>NZ_CP011863.1:0-2400000 GCF_001521715.1 Enterobacter asburiae | reverse complement strand
TCTTCCAGGTTTACGACCCGGCGTACTACGACAGCAACACCGTGATGCTGGAAAGCTGGCGCTGGCTGCACTCCCTGCACAGCACCGTGCAGAGCCGTGAAGTGGACTGGACGCAGCTCGACCACGTTATCGACGCGGTGGTGGAAAAACTGCCTCAGCTGGCAGGCATTAAAGATGCCGCACCTGAAGCAAGCTTCCGCATTCGCGGCCAGAAACTGGCGCGTGAACCGCACCGCTACAGCGGCCGTACCGCGATGCGCGCCAATATCAGCGTGCACGAACCGCGCCAGCCGCAGGATAAAGACACCATGTTCGCCTTCTCCATGGAAGGGAACAACCAGCCGTCTGCGCCGCGTTCGCAAATCCCATTCGCATGGGCGCCAGGCTGGAACTCCCCGCAGGCATGGAACAAGTTCCAGGCTGAAGTGGGTGGCTCCCTGCGCCACGGCGATCCGGGCGTACGTCTGATCGAAGCCTCCGAAACCGGTCTGGACTTCTTCACCACCGTACCGGCGAGCTTCCAGGCGCAGGATGGCAGCTGGCGTATCGCGCCGTACTACCATCTGTTCGGTAGCGACGAGCTGTCCCAGCGTTCACCGGTCTTCCAGACCCGCATGCCGCAGCCTTACATCAAGCTCAACCCGGCAGATGCCGCGAAGCTTGGCGTTAACGCTGGCGCAAACATTGCCTTTAGCTATGACGGCCAGACAATCAGCCTGCCGCTGATTATCTCCGAAGGTCTGACAGCAGGGCAGGTGGGTCTGCCGATGGGTATGCCTGGCATTGCGCCGGTTCTGGCGGGTGCGCGTCTTGATAATCTGCAGGAGGCAAAAGCATGAGTTGGTTAACGCCGGATCTTATCGACATCCTGCTGAGCATTCTGAAAGCGATTGTTATTCTGCTGGTGGTGGTCACCTGCGGCGCGTTCATGAGCTTTGGTGAACGTCGTCTGCTCGGTCTGTTCCAGAACCGTTACGGACCGAACCGCGTGGGCTGGGGTGGTTCACTCCAGCTGGTCGCGGACATGATCAAGATGTTCTTTAAAGAGGACTGGATCCCGCGCTTCTCGGACCGCGTGATCTTTACTCTGGCACCGATGATCGCCTTCACCTCGCTGCTGCTGGCGTTTGCTATCGTTCCGGTTAGCCCGACCTGGGTGGTCGCTGACCTGAACATCGGCATTCTATTCTTCCTGATGATGGCAGGCCTCGCGGTTTACGCGGTGCTGTTCGCCGGCTGGTCCAGTAACAACAAATACTCGCTGCTGGGTGCGATGCGTGCTTCCGCGCAGACGCTGAGCTACGAAGTGTTCCTGGGGCTCTCCCTGATGGGCGTGGTGGCGCAGGCCGGTTCATTCAACATGACCGACATCGTCAATAACCAGGCCGACATCTGGAACGTTATTCCGCAGTTCTTTGGGTTTATTACCTTTGCAATCGCGGGCGTGGCCGTGTGTCACCGTCACCCGTTTGACCAGCCAGAAGCCGAACAGGAACTGGCCGACGGTTACCACATCGAATATTCCGGTATGAAATTCGGTCTGTTCTTTGTGGGCGAGTACATCGGTATCGTCACCATTTCCGCGTTGATGGTAACGCTGTTCTTCGGTGGCTGGCATGGCCCGTTCTTACCGCCGTTCATCTGGTTCGCGCTGAAAACCGCGTTCTTCATGATGATGTTCATTTTGATTCGCGCAGCGTTACCGCGTCCGCGTTATGACCAGGTAATGTCCTTCGGCTGGAAAGTGTGCCTGCCGTTGACGCTCGTCAACTTGTTGGTAACGGCTGCTGTCATTCTCTGGCAGCAGCCATAAGGGGCTATAGACCATGACCTTAAAAGAATTACTGGTAGGCTTCGGTACCCAGGTACGCAGTATCTGGATGATCGGCCTGCACGCGTTTGCCAAACGCGAAACCCGGATGTACCCGGAAGAGCCGGTATATCTGCCGCCGCGCTACCGTGGCCGTATCGTGCTGACGCGAGACCCGGACGGTTCCGAGCGCTGCGTTGCCTGTAACCTGTGTGCGGTAGCGTGTCCGGTAGGCTGTATCTCTCTGCAGAAAGCAGAGACGGTAGACGGCCGCTGGTACCCTGAGTTCTTCCGCATCAACTTCTCACGCTGCATCTTCTGCGGTCTGTGTGAAGAAGCGTGCCCAACCACGGCGATTCAGCTGACTCCAGACTTCGAGCTGGGTGAGTACAAGCGTCAGGACCTGGTGTACGAGAAAGAGGATCTGCTGATTTCCGGTCCGGGCAAATACCCGGAATATAACTTCTACCGGATGGCGGGTATGGCAATCGACGGCAAAGATAAGGGCGAAGCAGAGAACGAAGCTAAGCCTATCGACGTCAAGAGCCTGTTACCGTAAGGAGAGGGCAATGGAATTCGCTTTTTATATCTGTGGCCTTATCGCCATCCTGGCTACGCTACGAGTGATTACGCACACCAATCCGGTGCATGCGCTGCTGTACTTAATCATCTCGCTGCTGGCCATTTCCGGGGTGTTCTTCGCACTGGGCGCGCACTTCGCCGGTGCGCTGGAAATCATCGTCTACGCCGGGGCCATCATGGTGCTGTTCGTGTTCGTGGTGATGATGCTGAACCTGGGCGGCTCTGAAATTGAGCAGGAACGTCAGTGGTTAAAACCGCAGGTGTGGATTGGCCCGGCAATTTTGTCGGCCATCATGCTGGTGGTGATTGTTTACGCCATTCTGGGCGTAAACGATCAGGGCATCGACGGCACGCCGATTGGCGCGAAAGAGGTCGGTATTACGCTCTTTGGCCCATACGTTCTGGCGGTTGAACTGGCCTCAATGCTGCTGCTGGCAGGTCTGGTTGTTGCTTTCCACGTTGGCCGCGAAGAGCGTGTTGGTGAGGTGCTGAGCAACCGCACTGACGACCGCGCGAAAAGAAAAATGGAGGAGCGCGCATGATCCCCTTAACACATGGACTGATCCTCGCTGCGATTTTATTCGTCCTGGGTCTGACCGGTCTGGTTATCCGCCGCAATCTGCTGTTTATGCTGATCGGTTTGGAAATCATGATTAACGCCTCCGCGCTGGCCTTCGTGGTCGCCGGAAGCTACTGGGGCCAGACCGATGGTCAGGTGATGTACATTCTCGCCATCAGCCTCGCGGCTGCCGAAGCGAGTATTGGCCTGGCGCTGTTGCTGCAGCTCCATCGTCGCCGCCAGAACCTGAACATCGATTCAGTAAGTGAGTTGCGTGGATGAACATGCTTGCCTTAACCATTATTTTTCCGCTGATTGGCTTCGTGCTGCTGGCGTTTTCTCGCGGCCGCTGGTCTGAGAATCTGTCTGCGACCGTGGGCATTGGCTCCATCGGCCTGGCTGCGCTGGTGACAGCGTATGCGGGTATCGACTTCTTTAACAACGGACGTCAGCCTTTCAGCGTGCCGCTGTGGACGTGGATGTCGGTCGGTGATTTCAACATCGGCTTCAACCTGGTGCTGGACGGCCTCTCGCTGACCATGCTCTCCGTGGTTACCGGCGTTGGCTTCCTGATCCACATGTTCGCCTCCTGGTATATGCGCGGTGAAGAGGGTTACTCCCGCTTCTTCGCCTACACCAACCTGTTTATCGCCAGCATGGTGGTTCTGGTCCTGGCCGATAACCTGCTGCTGATGTATCTGGGCTGGGAAGGCGTGGGTCTGTGTTCTTACCTGCTGATCGGTTTCTACTACACCGATCCGAAGAATGGCGCAGCGGCCATGAAAGCGTTCGTCGTAACCCGCGTGGGTGACGTCTTCCTCGCTTTCGCGCTGTTCATTCTTTACAACGAGCTGGGCACGCTGAACTTCCGCGAAATGGTGGAACTGGCGCCAGCGCACTTCGCCGCAGGCAACAACATGCTGTGGTGGGCAACGCTGATGCTGCTGGGTGGTGCCGTGGGTAAATCCGCGCAGCTGCCGTTGCAGACATGGCTGGCCGACGCGATGGCGGGTCCAACCCCTGTCTCCGCGCTGATCCACGCCGCGACCATGGTGACCGCCGGTGTTTACCTGATTGCGCGTACCCATGGCCTGTTCCTGATGACCCCGGAAATTCTGCATCTGGTGGGTATCGTTGGTGCGGTAACGCTGGTGCTGGCAGGCTTTGCCGCGCTGGTGCAGACCGACATCAAACGCGTCCTCGCGTATTCCACCATGAGCCAGATTGGTTACATGTTCCTGGCGCTGGGCGTTCAGGCGTGGGACGCAGCCATTTTCCACCTGATGACGCACGCGTTCTTTAAAGCGCTGCTGTTCCTCTCATCCGGTTCCGTGATTCTGGCCTGCCATCACGAGCAGAACATCTTCAAGATGGGCGGACTGCGTAAATCCATCCCGCTGGTTTATATCTGCTTCCTGGTAGGCGGCGCGGCGCTGGCGGCACTGCCGCTGATCACCGCGGGCTTCTTCAGTAAGGACGAAATCCTTGCGGGTGCCATGGCGAATGGTCATATCAATCTGATGGTTGCGGGTCTGGTCGGTGCGTTCATGACCTCCCTGTATACCTTCCGTATGATTTTCATCGTATTCCACGGTAAAGAACAAATTCACGCTCACGCAGGGAAGGGAATTACCCACCACCTGCCGCTGATTGTGCTGCTGGTACTGTCCACCTTCGTTGGCGCGATGATTGTGCCGCCGCTGCAGGGCGTACTGCCAGACACCACCGAGCTTGAGCACGGTCGCGTTCTGACGCTTGAAATCACCTCGGGCGTGGTCGCTATCGCGGGCATCCTGATCGCTGCATGGCTGTGGCTGGGCAAACGTACGCTGGTGACTGCTGTTGCCAACAGCGCGCCGGGCCGTCTGCTGGGCACCTGGTGGTACAACGCGTGGGGCTTCGACTGGCTGTACGACATGATCTTCGTTAAGCCGTTCCTGGGCATTGCGTGGCTGCTGAAGCGCGACCCGCTGAACAGCCTGATGAATATCCCGGCGATCCTTTCCCGCTTTGCAGGCAAAGGCCTGCTGTACAGCGAGAACGGTTACCTGCGCTGGTATGTGGCGTCCATGAGCATCGGTGCGGTTGTCGTGCTGGCGCTGCTGATGGTGTTGCGTTGATCGTTAAGTGAATTTTATTCGAATTCGTTGAAAATCAGGCCCCTGCTGGGGGCCTTAAAAAGGAATGTAAATCGCCATGTTACTACCCTGGCTAATATTAATTCCCTTCATCGGCGGCTTCCTGTGCTGGCAGACTGAACGCTTTGGCGTGAAGATGCCGCGCTGGATCGCGCTGATCACCATGGGATTGACGCTCGCGCTTGGCCTGCAACTGTGGTTGCAGGGCGGTTACTCACTGACCCAGTCTGCGGGCATTCCGCAGTGGCAGTCTGAGTTCATCCTGCCGTGGATCCCGCGTTTCGGCATTACGATCCACCTGGCGATTGACGGTCTGTCGCTGCTGATGGTGGTGCTGACCGGTCTGCTCGGCGTTCTGGCGGTACTTTGCTCCTGGCGAGAAATCGAAAAATACCAGGGCTTCTTCCACCTGAACCTGATGTGGATCCTGGGCGGCGTGATCGGCGTGTTCCTTGCCATCGACATGTTCCTGTTCTTCTTCTTCTGGGAGATGATGCTGGTGCCGATGTACTTCCTGATCGCGCTGTGGGGCCACAAGGCGTCCGACGGTAAAACGCGTATCACGGCGGCAACCAAGTTCTTCATCTATACCCAGGCGAGTGGTCTGGTGATGTTGATTGCCATTCTGGCGCTGGTGTTTGTTCACCACAACGCGACCGGTACCTGGACCTTCAACTACGAAGATCTGCTGAAGACGCCAATGTCCCACGGCGTTGAATACCTGCTGATGCTGGGCTTCTTCATTGCGTTCGCGGTGAAAATGCCGGTCGTTCCGCTGCACGGCTGGCTGCCAGACGCGCACTCTCAGGCACCAACGGCGGGTTCCGTTGACCTGGCGGGCATCTTGCTGAAAACGGCGGCCTACGGTCTGCTGCGTTTCGCACTGCCGCTGTTCCCGAATGCCTCCGCAGAATTCGCACCGATTGCCATGTGGCTGGGTGTGATCGGTATCTTCTACGGTGCCTGGATGGCCTTCACGCAGTACGACATCAAGCGTCTGATTGCCTACACCTCCGTTTCCCACATGGGCTTCGTGCTGATTGCTATCTACACCGGCAGCCAGCTGGCGTACCAGGGCGCGGTGATCCAGATGATTGCGCACGGTCTGTCCGCAGCCGGCCTCTTCATCCTGTGCGGTCAGCTGTATGAACGTCTGCATACCCGCGACATGCGCATGATGGGCGGTCTGTGGAGCAAAATTAAGTGGCTGCCAGCGCTGTCTATGTTCTTCGCTGTTGCCACTCTGGGGATGCCGGGTACCGGTAACTTCGTCGGCGAATTTATGATTCTGTTCGGCAGCTTCAAAGTGGTACCGGTGATTACCGTGATCTCCACCTTTGGTCTGGTGTTCGCTTCCGTGTACTCGCTGGCGATGCTGCACCGCGCTTACTTCGGTAAAGCGAAGAGCGAAATTGCTGCACAAGAACTGCCGGGGATGTCGCTGCGTGAGCTGTTCATCATCCTGCTGCTGGTCGTACTGCTGGTGCTGCTGGGCTTCTTCCCGCAGCCGATTCTGGATACCTCGCATAGCGCGATGGGTAACATCCAGCAGTGGTTTGTTAATTCTGCTTCTACTACAAGGCCGTAATTCGCCATGACAATAACTCCACAACAACTGATCGCGCTGCTACCGCTGCTGATCGTCGGATTGACGGTGGTGGTTGTGATGCTCTCCATTGCGTGGCGACGCAATCACTTCCTGAATGCCACGCTGTCGGTCATCGGCCTGAACGCCGCGTTAGTCTCTCTCTGGTTTGTTGGCCAGGGTGGGGCGATGGACGTCACCCCGCTGATGCGCGTTGACGGTTACGCCATGCTGTATACCGGTCTGGTGCTGCTGGCGAGCCTGGCAACCTGTACCTTTGCGTACCCGTGGCTCGAAGGCTACAACGACAACAAAGAAGAGTTTTACCTGCTGGTTCTGATTGCCGCGCTGGGCGGCATTCTGCTGGCGAATGCGAACCACCTGGCCGCGCTGTTCCTCGGTATTGAGCTGATCTCACTGCCGCTGTTCGGCCTGATTGGTTACGCCTTCCGTCAGAAGCGCTCCCTGGAAGCAAGCATCAAGTACACCATTCTGTCTGCTGCTGCGTCCTCGTTCCTGCTGTTTGGTATTGCGCTGCTGTACGCACAGTCCGGTAACCTCTCTTTCATGGCGCTCGGCAAGAGCCTCGGTGACGGCATGCTGCATGAGCCGCTGCTGCTGGCGGGTCTGGGCATGATGATCGTTGGTCTCGGCTTCAAACTCTCTCTGGTGCCGTTCCACCTGTGGACGCCAGACGTATACCAGGGCGCTCCGGCTCCGGTGTCGACCTTCCTGGCGACGGCGAGCAAAATCGCTATCTTCGGTGTGTTCATGCGTCTGTTCCTGTACGCGCCGGTTGGTGACAGCGAAGCGGTTCGCGTGGTGCTGGGCATTATCGCGTTCGTCTCCATCATCTTCGGTAACCTGATGGCGCTGAGCCAGACCAACATCAAGCGTCTGCTGGGCTACTCGTCTATCTCTCATCTGGGCTACCTGATGGTGGCGCTGATTGCGCTGCAGAGCGGTGAGATGTCGATGGAAGCCGTGGGCGTGTATCTGGCCGGCTACCTGTTCAGCAGCCTCGGCGCCTTCGGCGTGGTGAGCCTGATGTCCAGCCCGTACCGTGGCCCGGATGCCGATTCACTGTTCTCCTACCGTGGTCTGTTCTGGCACCGTCCGATCCTGTCTGCGGTAATGACCGTGATGATGCTCTCTCTGGCAGGTATCCCGATGACGCTTGGCTTCATCGGTAAGTTCTACGTGCTGGCCGTCGGTGTGCAGGCGCACCTGTGGTGGCTGACTGCAGGCGTGGTTATCGGCTCCGCGATTGGTCTCTACTACTACCTGCGCGTGGCCGTGAGCCTGTACCTGAGCGCGCCTCAGCAGCTCAACCGTGATGCCCCAACCAACTGGCAGTACAGCGCCGGTGGTATCGTCGTGCTTATCTCAGCACTGCTGGTGCTGATCTTCGGTATTTATCCGCAGCCGCTGATTGATATCGTGCAGCGAGCGATGCCGCTGATGTAAAAACAAAAAACCCGCCTCGGCGGGTTTTTTTATGGTTTTCTCCCTCTCCCCGTGGGTGAGGGCTGGGGTGAGGGCACCAGCCCGCACAATGCTTAAGCCAGCTGCTTCCTGCTAATCAACGGCCCGTCAATCTTCTTCATCGAGCGATCCAGCACTTCCTCAATCACCGACGATAGCTCGTTCAGCTCAAACTTCGCGACGTATCCGTCCGCCTTCACCTTGCGAATATGGTCTTCGTTGGCGTTGCCGGACAGGGAAGAGTGGATCACTACCGGAATGTCCTTCAATATCGGATCGGTTTTGATTTTGCGCGTCAGCGTAAAGCCGTCCATCTCCGGCATTTCGAGGTCGGTCAGCACCAGAGCGATCTTATCGGTGATGGGAACCCCTTCAGCCTGCGCCTGTGCGGCCAGCACGCCAATTTTCTCCCACGCGTCTTTGCCGGTGATATGCAGCTGTGCCGGGATCTCCATCGCCTGCAGACCTTTCTCCAGCATCGAGCGCGCCACCTTGGAATCTTCCGCAACGATGGCGACAGCGCCCGGCTTGATATGGAATTTGGTGGTCTTCAGATTCGTGGCGTGCAGATCGTGATTGGCCGGGGTGATGTCATACAGGATCTGCTCAACGTCCAGCACCATCGCCAGATCGTTGGTATCGGTCTTCTCGTCAAGACACGCGATGCTGGTGATGTAGCGACCGCTGACGGCGGTTTCCGCCGCATGCACCTGCTTCCAGTCCAGACGCATGATGTTCTCAACCGATTCCACGGCAAATGCCTGCACGCTGCGCGCATATTCGGTGATCAGCAGGATGTTCAGCGCGGTGGTAGGCTTACAGCCCGCCACGGCGGCCAGGTCAATCACCGGGATCACCTGATCGCGAATATTCACCATTCCCATCAGCGGTGACTTCATCCCGGCGGGTTTCGTGAACTCCGGCATCGGCACAATTTCACGCAGCTTAAAGACGTTAATGCCAAACAGCTCGGATTTATTTTCGTTCAGAGAGGTGCCAAGACGGAACAGCAACAGTTCAAAACGGTTCGACAGGGTCAGATTCGCCCTGTCATCAATATCTTTCTGGAAATTATCCATTCTACCCTCGAGAGAAATGCTGACCTTTTAATCGTTATCGGCATCCTGAGGGAAAAATGAAGGACTAAACGCTAACCTGAGCGAAATCTTCGGCCAGCTCACATTCCGGGAACAGTGCGCGGCACTCTGCCAGCAGGCTTGCGCATCCCCGCACGTCGTAGCGCGAGCTGACATGGGTGACGATGAGCCGCCCTACGCCCGCGTCACGGGCAAGCTGCGCCGCCTGACGCGTGGAGCTATGGCCCCGGCTGTTGGCTTTCTCTTCCATCGCCGTTTCAAGCGTCGCTTCATGCACCATGACGTCCACGCCCTGAGCCAGCGTGAGCGCCGCCGGGCACGGGGCCGTATCGCCAAAAATCGCCAGTTTTTTGCCGGGCTGCGGTGCGGAGAGATAATCCTGACCGTTAATGACGCGTCCGTCATCCAGCGTGACGGTCTCTCCGTGCTTCAGACGCTGGAACAGCGGCCCGGGTTTTACGCCGTCGGCCATCAGCGCGGCGGCATCCAGCGCGCCGGGTTTATCATGCGCATCAATACGGTAGCCATAGCACTCCATAGGATGATTGAGCGGTTGAGCGGTAACCCGGTAATCCCCGTCATCAAAAACCAGGCCTTCGGCAATCTCAACGACCTCCAGCGGATAATCTGTCCATGACCCGCTCAGGCGTAGCGTAGTTTCAACAAATTCACGAATACCCGCTGGCCCGTAAATCGTCAGCGGGTTGGCGTTACCGGCCATCGAGCGGCTGCACAGCAGGCCGGGAAGGCCAAACAGATGGTCGCCATGCAGATGGGTGATAAAAATTTTATCCAGCTTGCCGGGGTGGTAAGCGGTGTGTAACAGCTGATGCTGTGTCCCTTCACCGCAGTCAAACAGCCACAGCCCGCCGCGGGTGGGATGCTTAAGATCCAGCAGGATCGCCGTCACGTTTCGTGAGCGGGTTGGCACGCCAGCGGACGTACCCAGAAAAATCAGTTCCATAACGCAATCAGCCCTTTGCCGAACGGGGAGGGGTTTAGTATAACGTGATGAACCCCAGGAAGGAGACTGACATGATCCAGTGGCAAGATTTACATCATAGCGACCTCACCGTTCATTCACTTTATGCGCTGCTGAAACTGCGCTGTGAAGTGTTTGTTGTAGAACAGACCTGCCCATATCAGGACATCGACGGCGATGACCTTGTCGGTGAGAACCGCCATATCCTCGGCTGGCGGGATAACGAGCTGGTGGCGTATGCGAGGATTCTGAAAAGCGAAGACGATTTTGAGCCCGTGGCGATCGGTCGCGTCATCATCAGCGGCAAGGCGCGCGGTGAAAAACTGGGCTATCAGCTGATGGAAAAAACGCTGGAGGCGTGCCATAAACAGTGGCCTGACAAGGCGTTATACCTCGGCGCGCAGGCGCACCTGCAGTCGTTCTATGCCCACTTTGGCTTCACGCCGGTAACGGAAGTGTATGACGAAGATGGCATTCCGCATATCGGTATGGCGCGGGAAACGAAGCAGGCGTAATGGCGAGTCGTTGGCTATAGTTAGCGGACTGGTGTACTAACATGGAGAAAAATATGTCATTTCAATCCTGGGATACCCGTATCGACGACGACCTGGCCTTACTGAGCGAAACGCTGGAAGAGGTGTTACGTTCCTCGGGCGACCCTGCCGATCAGAAATATATTGAGCTAAAAGCCCGTGCCGAGCAGGCGCTGCATGAAGTGAAAAACCGGGTCAGCCATGCGTCTGATACTTACTATTACCGTGCCAAAAAAGCGGTGTATCGTGCCGATGATTATGTGCATGAAAAACCGTGGCAGGGCATTGGGGTGGGTGCCGCCGTGGGGCTGGTACTGGGGCTGCTGTTAGCCCGTCGTTAAGCCGCTTAACCACTCCCTATACGTGGGTACTGCTATTTATGGTCAGTACCCCGTATAATACGAGGTTTTAACAGGGAGAGGTTCGCGTGAATTCGATTTTCCTCGCGTTGGAGCAACTGCGTACCCAGCTATCGCAAGCGTTACCCGCAGCACCCGGCATACGTCATTTCGACGTCTCTTTCCCGTTAAACGACGCCTTCGATCCCCTCGCCTGGCTGGGCGAGCAGCAGTGTTATCCGCAGTTTTACTGGCAGCAGCGTAACGGTGATGAAGAGCTGGCCGCGCTGGGGGCGGTCACCCAATTTTCCTCTCTGGCATTAGCCTCGCAGTTTTTGCGCGAGCAAAACGCGGCAAGTGATACCCGCATCTGCGGCCTGAACGCCTTTAATCCGGAGCAGGGCAGCCTCTTTTTACCGCGACTGCTCTGGCGACGCACCGCCGGCAACGCCACGCTGCGCCTGCAGCTCTGGAGCGACCGCTCGCTTGTGGAGGATGCCCGCGTCGCGCTGGATTTTTTACAGCAGCTCCGTCCTGCGAGATCTATCCGTCCGCTCTCCGTGCAGGTTGAGCACGAAACCCATCAGCCGCAGCAGGCCGAATGGCTGAAGCTTATCCGCAGGGCGACGGAGACCATCGCGCGCGGTGATTTTGAAAAAGTGGTTCTCGCCCGGGCAACCGATCTGCAGTTCACGCAGCGCGTTAACCCCGTTGCGCTGATGGCGGCCAGCCGCGCCCTGAATTTACACTGCTACCATTTCTGCATGGTGTTCAACGCCAGCAACGCGTTTCTCGGCTCTACGCCCGAGCGTCTCTGGCGACGGCGCGGCAAGCTGCTGCGCACGGAAGCGCTTGCTGGCACCGTCGCCAGCCATACCGAAGATAGCCAGGCGCAGCGTCTCGGCGAGTGGCTGCTGAATGATGATAAAAACCAGCGCGAAAATATGCTGGTGGTGGAAGATATCTGCCAGCGTCTTCAGCGCTCTACGCAGACGCTTGAGGTACTGCCCCCCCAGGTGGTACGCCTGCGTAAGGTGCAGCATTTGCGCCGCTGTATCTGGACCGAGCTCAAACAGGCCGATGACGAGCAGTGTCTGCTCATGTTACAGCCGACCGCGGCCGTTGCTGGATTACCCCGACAGCCCGCGCGCGAGTTTATCCAGAAGGTTGAACCCTTTAACCGCGAGTGGTACGCCGGTTCGGCCGGGTATTTATCCCCCGAACAGAGTGAGTTCTGCGTGGCGCTGCGCTCCGCGCGCGTTCAGGAGGACTCCCTGCGGCTCTACGCCGGCGCCGGTATTGTCAGCGGATCTGACCCGGAGCAGGAGTGGCAGGAGATTGAAAATAAAGCAGCCGGATTGCGCTCTCTGCTCCTAAGGGATTAATACAGATTCGCGCAATCCCGATTCATATCAAAATTCCAATTTTTTCTATTATTTATACTGTGTCGCATTCTTGATACCGGACAATCTCATGTCAGTAAGTTCTTTTAACCGACGCTGGGCGGCGGTGATCCTTGAAGCCCTGACGCGCCATGGCGTCAGGCACGTGTGTATTGCACCGGGTTCTCGCTCAACGCCGCTGACGCTGGCGGCCGCAGAAAACCGGGCGTTCATTCACCACACCCACTTTGATGAACGCGGCCTCGGGCATCTTGCGCTGGGTCTGGCGAAAGTCAGCAAAGAACCAGTGGCGGTGATCGTCACCTCCGGTACCGCCGTGGCGAACCTCTATCCGGCCCTGATTGAAGCCGGGTTAACGGGTGAAAGAGTGATCTTACTGACGGCCGATCGTCCCCCTGAGCTTATCGACTGCGGTGCCAATCAGGCCATTCGCCAGCCGGGGCTCTTTTCTTCGCATCCTTCGCAGACGATTTCGTTACCGCGTCCCACCCAGGATATTCCGGCAAGCTGGCTGGTCTCCACCGTCGATCACGCCGTGGAGACGTTGCGCAGCGGGGCGTTGCATATCAACTGCCCGTTTGCCGAGCCGCTGTACGGCGAGATGGACGACACGGGTCTTGACTGGCAGCAGTCTCTCGGCGACTGGTGGCAGAGTGAAAAACCGTGGCTGCGCGAGCAGACGCATCTTGAGAGCGCGAAACAGCGTGACTGGTTCTTCTGGCGGCAGAAGCGCGGCGTGGTGATTGCCGGGCGCATGAGCGCTGCCGAAGGCAAGCTGGTTGCCGAATGGGCGCAAACCCTTGGCTGGCCGCTGATAGGCGACGTGCTTTCCCAGACTGGCCAGCCGCTGCCGTGCGCCGACCTCTGGCTGGGTAATGCCAAAGCGGTCACCGAGCTTGCGCAGGCGCAGATTGTGGTCCAGCTTGGATCGAGTTTGACCGGCAAACGCTTACTGCAGTGGCAGGCCACCTGCATGCCGGAAGAGTACTGGCTGGTGGATTCCCTGGAAGGGCGGCTTGACCCGGCGCACCACCGCGGCCGTCGTCTGGTCAGCAGCATCGACGCCTGGCTGACGCTTCATCCGGCTGAAAAACGCAAGCCCTGGGCTGTGGCCATCCCGGACCTTTCGCGCCAGGCGTGGGAACTGACCAAAGCGCACTGTGAAGCGTTTAGCGAAGCCGGGCTGGCGCACCGCATTCGCCAGTGCCTGCCTGAACAGGGGCAGCTGTTTGTCGGCAACAGCCTTGTCGTGCGGCTGATTGACGCGTTTTCGAAGCTGCCCGCGGGCTACCCGGTGTACAGCAATCGCGGTGCCAGCGGCATCGACGGGCTGATCTCCACGGCGGCGGGCGTGCAGCGCGCCAGCGCGAAATCGACGCTGGCGATCGTGGGCGATCTCTCCGCGCTCTACGATCTCAACGCGCTGGCGCTGCTGCGTCAGGCGTCAGCCCCGTTTGTGCTGATTGTGGTCAACAACAACGGCGGGCAGATTTTCTCCCTGTTGCCAACGCCCCAGAGCGAGCGCGAGCGCTTCTATCTGATGCCGCAGAACGTGCAGTTCGAACACGCCGCGGCGATGTTTAGCCTGAAATACCATCGCCCGGAAAGCTGGGAACAGCTGGACGCGGCGTTAAGCAGCGCCTGGAAACAGCCGGGCGCAACGCTGATTGAGCTGGTGGTGAACGAGGCTGACGGTGCGCAGGCCCTGCAAAGCCTGCTGGCGCAGGTGAGCCACCTGTGATCCTCTCTGGCGTGCAGCAGGCTGGCAAACCAGGCTATCCCTGGCTGGTCTTTTTGCACGGTTTTTCAGGCGACCGCCGCGAGTGGCAGAGGGTCGGTGAAGGGCTCAGCGATTATCCCCGGCTGTATCTGGATTTGCCGGGTCACGGTGGATCCCGAAATCTGGGCGTGACGGGGTTTGACGAGATGAGCGCGTTGCTCACCCGAACCCTTCTTAGTTACAACATACTTAAATTCTGGCTCATCGGGTACTCCCTCGGCGGCCGCATTGCGATGTTTCATGCCTCCCAGCAGCCGAAGGGGCTGCTCGGGATGATTGTTGAAGGTGGACATCCGGGCCTGCAGGATGCCGATGCGCGAAATGCGCGGCTGGCGTCTGACCGCCGCTGGGCAACGCGTTTTCGCACCGAACCGCTGGATAAAGTGTTCGCTGACTGGTACCAACAGCCCGTGTTCGCCTCCCTTACGGACGCCCATCGCGAGGCGCTGATTACCCTGCGCAGCCAGAACAACGGCGAGACGCTGGCTATGATGCTCGAGGCGACCTCGCTGGCCGTGCAGCCGGATTTGCGTGCCGCGCTTAGCGCACGCGATTTCTCTTTTGACTATCTCTATGGCGAACGGGATGAGAAGTTCGCGGCCCTTGCCGCGGAAGTGAACGCCGTTCGCCATGCCATTCCCAATGCCGGACACAACGCCCACCGGGAAAACCCCGATGCGGTTATCGCGAGTCTGGCTCAGATACTGCGTTATCGAATAAAGGACACTCTATGATCTATCCTGATGAAAACATGCTTTACGCCCCGGTTGAATGGCAGGACTGCTCCGAAGGCTACACCGACATTCGTTACCACAAATCCGCCGACGGCATTGCCAAAATCACCATCAACCGTCCGCAGGTGCGTAACGCCTTCCGTCCGCTGACCGTGAAAGAGATGATTCAGGCCCTGGCGGATGCGCGCTACGACGACAACATCGGCGTGATTGTCCTGACCGGCGAAGGCGATAAAGCGTTCTGCTCCGGCGGCGATCAGAAAGTGCGCGGCGACTACGGCGGATACCAGGACGATGCGGGTACCCACCACCTGAACGTCCTCGATTTCCAGCGTCAGATCCGCACCTGTCCAAAACCGGTGGTGGCGATGGTGGCGGGCTACTCCATCGGCGGCGGTCACGTGCTGCACATGATGTGCGATCTGACCATTGCCGCCGAGAACGCCATCTTCGGCCAGACCGGTCCGAAAGTAGGCTCCTTCGACGGCGGCTGGGGCGCCTCGTATATGGCACGCATCGTCGGGCAGAAAAAAGCCCGCGAAATCTGGTTCCTGTGCCGTCAGTACAACGCTCAGGAAGCGCTGGATATGGGCCTGGTGAATACCGTGGTACCGATTGCCGATCTCGAAAAAGAGACCGTTCGCTGGTGCCGCGAAATGCTGCAAAACAGCCCGATGGCGCTGCGCTGCCTGAAGGCCGCTCTCAACGCCGACTGCGACGGTCAGGCGGGTCTGCAGGAGCTGGCGGGCAACGCCACCATGCTGTTCTACATGACCGAAGAGGGTCAGGAAGGGCGCAACGCGTTTAACGAAAAACGCCAGCCGGACTTCAGCAAATACAAACGGAATCCGTAATGCGTCGCGCGCAGGTTTACCGCTGGCAGATACCGATGGACGCGGGCGTGGTGCTGCGTGAACGGCGGTTAAAAAACCGTGACGGCTTATTCGTGCATCTGCAGCAGGACGAGCGGGAAGGCTGGGGCGAGATTTCGCCTCTGCCGGGCTTTAGCCTGGAGTCGCTGGATGACGCGCAGTTAGCATTGCTGGCGTGGGCTGACGCGTGGCGTGAGGGCGCGGATCCGGCGTTGCCGGACGTGCCTTCTGCAGCTTTTGGCATCAGCTGCGCGCTGGCGGAGCTGGACAGTAGCCTGCCTGAAGAGGCTAACTACCGCGCGGCACCGCTCTGCACGGGCGATCCTGACGAGCTGTTCGCGCTGCTCTCCGCCATGCCGGGCGAGAAAGTGGCGAAAATTAAAGTCGGTCTCTACGAAGCGGTGCGCGACGGAATGGTCGCTAACCTTCTGCTGGAGGCGATCCCCGACCTTCATCTGCGTCTGGACGCTAACCGCGCCTGGACGCCGCTCAAGGCGCAGCAGTTTGCAAAGTACGTCAACCCGGCGTACCGCAGCCGCATTGCCTTTCTCGAAGAACCCTGCAAAACCCGCGACGATTCGCGCGCGTTTGCCCGCGAAACGGGGATAGCCATCGCCTGGGATGAAAGCCTGCGAGAGGACGATTTTGAATTTATCGCCGAGCCCGGCGTCAGCGCGGTGGTGATTAAACCGACGCTGACCGGCAGCCTGGCGAAGGTGCGCGAGCAGGTCGCGGCAGCGCACGCCTCGGGGCTGACGGCTGTCATCAGCTCGTCGATTGAGTCCAGCCTTGGGCTGACCCAGCTGGCGCGCATTGCCGCCTGGTTAACGCCGGATACGATCCCCGGCCTCGACACGCTGAACCTGATGCAGGCCCAGCTTATCCGCACGTGGCCGGACAGCGCGCTGCCGTGCCTCGACGTCACGGCGCTGGAGCCGTTGTTATGAGTTTTACCGACTGGCCGTGGCGGCACTGGCGCGCGCAGTTTGCTGATAAACCGGCCCTGAGGCTGAACGACGAGGTGCTCAGCTGGCAACAGCTGTGCGCCCGCGTCGACCGCCTTGCGGCAGAGTTTCACCTGCAGGGCGTGGAGGAGGGCAACGGCGTGCTGCTGCTGGCCCATAATTACCCGCAAACCCTGCTGGCGTGGCTCGCGCTGCTCCAGTGCGGGGCGCGTATTCTTCCCGTTAATCCGCAGCTGCCTCGCCCGCTGCTGGACGTGTTGCTTCCGCAGATGACGCTGCGCTTTGCGCTGGTGCTGGACGGTACCTTTGACGGTCTTCCTGGTCTGAGCATGCGCGAGCATGCGGGGGAATATTGCGTTGCGTGGCAGCCGGCGCGGCTGGCGTCGATGACGCTAACCTCCGGCTCCACCGGGCTGCCGAAAGCGGCGGTGCATACCTGCGACGCCCATCTCGCCAGCGCGCGCGGCGTGCTGGCGCTGATGCCCTACGGCGAAGATGACGACTGGCTGCTTTCGCTGCCGCTGTTTCACGTTTCCGGGCAGGGGATTTTATGGCGCTGGCTGCAGGCCGGCGCGCGGTTAACCGTGCGCGAGAAACAGCCGCTGGCGCAGGCGCTGCGCGGCTGTACCCACGCCTCGCTGGTGCCGACCCAGCTCTGGCGCCTGCTTAATACCCACCAGCCTGTCGCACTGAAAGCGGTGCTGCTGGGCGGGGCCGCCATCCCTGTTGAATTGACGCAGCAGGCGCGCGAGCAGGGGATTCACACCTTCTGCGGCTACGGCCTGACCGAGTTTGCCTCTACCGTCTGCGCGAAAGCGGCGGACGGCGAGCCGGACGTAGGCTATGCGCTGCCGGGCAGAGAGGTGCAGGTGGTTGACGGTGAAGTCTGGATCCGGGCAGAGAGTATGGCCTCAGGCTACTGGCGGGACGGCGAACTAGTTCCGCTGACCAACGCGCAGGGATGGTTCGCCACCCGCGATCGCGGTGAATGGCATGACGGTCGCCTGACGATCCTGGGCCGCATGGACAACCTCTTTTTTAGCGGCGGAGAAGGGATCCAGCCGGAGAGCCTTGAGCGCGTTATCGCCCGCCATCCGCAGATTAACCAGGTGTTTATCGTCCCGCTGGACGACGCCGAGTTTGGACAGCGTCCGGTGGCGGTGGTGGAGTGCGAGCCGGGAACGGATATCAGCTGTTTACCTGACTGGGTCAGGGATAAGGTGGCGCGTTTTGAGCAACCCGTCCGCTGGCTGCTGTTGCCGACCGAACTCAAAAATGGCGGCATTAAAGTCTCGCGCCGCGCGTTGCAGCAATGGGTGAACGCCTCGCTGAAGGGATAATAGCCGTTTCAAATAATTACAATCTACTGACCTGCCGCACGCAGAGTGCTTGATCCCCGGGAGACTCCGGTTAAAATCTCGCGGTTTTGGGACTTCTTTATAATAATTGTGTGGGATCACGACAATGAAAAAAGTGGCATTAGTGGGCTTCGGCCTGATGGTTGTATCTGCGGCGGCTAACGCCATCAGCATTAACGGCTCGGCGGGTCAGGATTATACCCACCTGGGCTTTGGCATGGGTACCGAGACATCCGGTCTGGCGATGACCGGCGGCTGGACGCATAACGATGACGACGGCGACGCGGCGAGCCTCGGCCTGGGTCTGAACGTTCCTCTTGGCCCGTTCCTGGCAACCGTCGGCGGTAAAGGTATCTATACCAACCCAAATGACGGTGACGAAGGGTACGCGGCGGCAGTGGGCGGCGGCCTGCAGTGGAAAATTGGCGACAGCTTCGGCCTGTTTGGTGAGTACTACTATTCGCCGGATTCCCTCTCAAGCGGTATCGAGAGCTATGAAGAGGCCAACGCCGGCGCGCGCTGGACCATCATGCGTCCGATTACCATCGAAGCGGGCTATCGCTATCTGAACCTGGCCGGTAAAGACGGCAACCGCGACAACGCGCTGGCCGACGGCCCGTACGTGGGCGTCAGCGCAGGCTTCTAATCACTCCGGCGCGGCGTTCTGTCGCGCCAGTTTCTCTCTTCTCCACCCCGCGTTTGCGCTATAGTGTTTTGACCAAATAAGCGGGAGAACATAATGATTAACGTGGAGATGTTATCCACCGGCGACGAAGTGCTGCATGGACAAATTATCGATACCAATGCTGCCTGGCTTGCCGATCTTTTCTTTGAGCAAGGATTACCGTTAACGCGCCGCAATACCGTGGGCGACAATCTTGAGTCGCTGGTCGCTATTCTGCGCGAGCGCAGCGAACAGTGCGACGTGCTGATTGTGAACGGCGGGCTCGGCCCCACCGGTGACGATCTCAGCGCGCTGGCCGCCGCCACCGCAAAAGGCGAAGGGCTGGTGCTGCACGAAGCGTGGCTTTCGCAGATGGAGCGCTTTTTCTCCGAACGTGGCCGCGTCATGGCCCCCAGCAACCGCAAACAGGCTGAAATTCCCGCCAGCGCCGAGCTGGTCGATAACCCGGTGGGTACCGCGTGCGGGTTTGCCATGCAGCTGAACCGCTGCCTGATGTTCTTCACGCCGGGCGTGCCCTCAGAATTTAAAGTGATGGTCGAGCAGCAGATCCTGCCGCGCCTTCGCGATCGTTTTACCCTGCCTGAACCGCCGCTGTGCCTGCGTCTGACCACCTTTGGCCGCTCGGAAAGCGATCTGGCCCAGAGCCTTGACCCTCTCCCGCTGCCGCCGGGCGTCTCCATGGGCTACCGCTCCTCCATGCCGATCATTGAACTCAAGCTGACAGGCCCGGCCGAGCAGAAAGAGGCGATGCTGGCCCTGTGGCCCGAGGTGCAGCGCGTAGCGGGCGAAAGCCTGATCTTTGAAGGGACGGAAGGGCTGCCCGCGCAGATTGCGACGCATCTGCAGTCGCGTCAGCTGAGCGTGACCTTAAGCGAGCAGTTCACCGGTGGCCTGCTGGCGCTGCAGCTGTCGCGCGTCAACGCGCCGCTGCTGGCCAGCGAAGTGGTGCCGTTCCAGCAGGAGACGCTGGCGCAGACCGCCCGCTGGGCTTCAGAGAGAAGGGTGAAGCATTTTGCCGGTCTGGCGCTGTTCGTCGGGGGGCTGGACGAGGAATACCTTAACTTCGCGCTGGCGACGCCGGAAGGCACCTGGGCCCTGCGGGTAAAAATGAGCATCACCCGCCACAGCCTGGCGGTGCGTCAGGAGGTTTGCGCCATGATGGCGCTGAACATGCTGCGCCGCTGGCTGAATGGCAAAGAGGTTGCCAGCGAGCACGGCTGGATTAACGTTGTCGAGTCGCTGTTCATCGAGTAAAACCTGTGCCGGGGCCTTTCGCCCCGGCACTGTTTAGCCCAGCGCCTTCGCCAGCAGGGTGATTGGATGTTCGCAGCGCTTGCTGGTGGACATCTCAATCTGCCACTTGCAGGTTTCGCAGTCCGTTACCACGATATCCGCGCCGCTCTCTTCAATCTGACGGAACAGCGGGGCGCCAATCGCCTGTGACGTTTCGTAGTTTTCACGCTTAAAGCCGTAGGTCCCCGCAATCCCGCAGCAGCGCGAATCCAGCACCGTCAGCTCCAGGCCTGGAATTAATCGCAGCAGCTCAAGCGTATAGAGCGACCAGCCCATCTTCTCCATATGACACGGCGTGTGATACACCACTTTCAGCGGTAATGTCTTCAGCGGCAGCGTCTGTCCGCCGTCCAGCTTGCGCCACAGGAAGCGCGTCGCCAGCTCGATGTGCTCGCGCAGGCCGGCGTTATCCACGTCCAGCAGATGCGGGTACTCGTCGCGCAGGGTGAAGGTACAGGTGGACGAGGTCGCCAGTACCGGAATGCCTTTATCGACAATCGCTTCGCGCAGGGAGGTGACATTGCTCTGAGCCTGCCTGCGCGCTTTATCGGTAAACCCGTTGGCGATCAGCGGTACGCCGCAGCACTTCTCTTTGTTCAGTAGCTGAACGCCCGTTCCCATGGCGTTCAGCACTTTCAGCAGGTCTTTACCCAGCTGCGGATGGTTGTAATTCACATAGCAGCCGTGGAAGAAGGCCACCTGGTCGGCGTACTGCGCCTGTTCCGCCGCGACGGACTTGTACCAGCTGCGGAAGGTGCCGTGAGAATATTTCGGCAGGCTGCGGTGATGGTCTATCTTCAGCGTGGCATCCAGCAGCTGGCGCACCGGCTTGAGCGAGGTTGCGGCATTCACCAGCGGGGCAAACGGCGTCGAGACGCTGCCCATCAGATCGGTATGGCTCAGGATCGCGTCCCGCAGCGTCGGCTTTTGCGTGCTGTAGCGCGCCCGGGCGCGCTGGATGATATCGCCGATTTTAACATCCGACGGGCAGGCGACTTCGCAGCGTTTGCAGTTGATGCAGTATTTCAGCGCCTCGTCGTACAGCTTGCCGTCTTTCAGACGCAGACGCTCGCCGTCCGGCCCGGCCTGTTTCGGGCCAGGATAGCGTGGGTTCACGCCGCTGACCGGGCAGACGGTGGTGCACACCGTGCATTTAATGCAGCTTTCAAAACGGGTGTCGTTCATTGTTCAGCCTCCGTGCGCTGGCTAATCTGCTCTGCCACATACAGCGCCGTGACGGCGCAGACCCCGCCACCGCATCCCTGAGCAATGGGATCGTACCCGCCCAGCAGCGAGCCGATGGCAAAGAGATTACTGACGGGCTTACCGGAAAGTTGCGGATGCAGCTGGCTATCGACAATCACGCCGAACTGCTGCCATGGCTGCGGCGAGAAGAAATCACTTTGATACCAGTCCGCGCGGGAGGCACGCTGGCGAACATCCAGCCCCATAATGGCTTCCCGGATGCCCTCCCGGCTGCTCAGCAGCCCGTTGCTGAAGAAGCTGCCGCTTGCCAGCACCGTATAGCGGGCACGAAGCGGAATATCGTCGTGGTTGCGCGTCCAGATCTCGCTCACCGCGCCGTCGGTCAGGGTGATTTTTTTCACCTCATCGCCCGCCATCCACACGCCGCCCTGCGTGACAAACTGGCGCTGGAGCTGGGTATGCAGGCGAATGCCGGGCACGGAAGGGGGCAGCGTGGGCAGCAGGCCGAGCGAGCAGGGCAGCCGATCCGAGAGCCAGCGCCAGAGCCGGTTGTCGCGTAAACCAAAGCAGGCGGGCATCAGCAGGGCGTCGCAGCCGTCGCTGAGCGGCCTGAGCGCGTCATACAGCAGCTGCCATTTGTCCTCGTTATCCAGAAAACGGGCGATATTCACCGCGCGAAACTCGCTCGGGTTATCGCGCAGGACATCAAGCTCAGGCAGCTCTATCTCTGCCGTTTCGGCGTTAACGCCCTGGCGACAGAGCGACGCCGCCGCGAGATGGGGCTGAAAATCCAGAAAACCGCTAATACCCACGACCCGCACGCGCGCGGCATTGAAGGGTGCAACGGGTACCTCCTCCGGGCTGAGCCAGGCAGAGCGCAGGGTGCCGAGCGGCGTGACGCGCTGGTGATTGAGCCGGGCGCTTCCCTTCAGACGCGCGCCGCAGTCCGCCAGCAGCGCTTCGGTTTCCAGCGCAAAGCGGTCAATATGCTGGGCGCCAATCAGGTGATACGGGTGCTCCGGCGGCAGCTTATCGCGGTACGCTTCGTCCACCAGATCCAGCGAGCCCGACGAGAAGTGCAGGGCGCTCTGGCCCCGGGTGATAATGGCGCAGCGCAGCCCCTGCTTCGAGAGCTTGATGCCGCAGAGCAGGCCTGCCAGCCCGCCGCCGACGATGACGGTATCAAATTTCATCGCGTTGCTCCTTCTCAAGACCGCAAAGCCCCTGGTAGACCCAGCGGGTAAATTCGCTTTCGCGCAGGGCATCGCCCCAGGCGACAGGCTGAATGCCTTTCCAGCGCTCGTTTAAAAACGCGCTGAGCTGATCGAGCGACTGGGTGGCGGTAGTGGTGTGAAAACGCTGCAGCAGCCCGGCGGCACGACAGGCGCACAGCTCGCCCTGACAGGTCCCCATTCCCACGCGGGTGCGTCGGCGAAGATCGAGCAGGCTTGTGACCGTCAGGCTCTCCACCGCGTACTGCACCTCACCGGCGGTGACGGCTTCGCACTCGCACACCAGGCTGCGGCTCAGGCGTCCTTCACCGAGCCACTGCGGCGTTCTGTCGCCGTGGCGGTAAATCGCGGACCCGCGCAGCGGCGCGGGCAGGGAGATAATTTTTTGCAGCGTTTTTTCGGTGGACTGCCGCGAGCCGGGCAGGGCTTGCTCTGCCGTCACGCACCGTTCGGTATTGCCCAGCTTGCGGCAGACGGCATCGGTCGCCCACTCGGCCATCAGGCGGTAGGTCATCAGCTTGCCGCCGGTGATGGTGATAAACCCGTCCATGCCGTCGCGCTCGGCGTGATCGAGCAGCACGATGCCCCGGCTGACGTTACGCCCGCTCGGATCGTTATCGCTGGCGACCAGCGGACGCACGCCCGCGTAGGCGCGCAGAATACGCGTCTGGGCCATCACCGGCGCGAGTTTTTCCCCTTCGCGCAGCAGGATGTCGACCTCTTCGGCGGTCACGCGGTTGTAGTCAATCTCGCTGTAGTCCACGTGGTTTGAGGTGGTACCGATTAACGAAATGGTGTCGCCCGGGACGAGGATATCGGCGTCGGACGGTTTGCGGCAGCGGTTGATCACGTGGTTATTGATGCGGTGGTCGAGGATCAGCAGCGAGCCTTTTGCCGGGAACATGCGCACCGACAGATCCGCGTATTCCGCGATGCGCTGCCCCCAGATCCCCGCCGCGTTGACCACCACGGCGGCATACAGCTCGCTGTGTTCGTTATATTGCGTATCGAGGATCCGCACGCCGCAGATGCGATTCCCCTCGCGGATAAGCCCGGTCACTTCGTGCCCGGTCAGGATGCGCGCGCCATGCTCGCGGGCGTCCAGCATATTGGCGGCGGTCAGGCGGAAGGGGTCAACGGTGCCGTCAGGCACTTTCACCGCGCCGATAAGCGCCGGGTTAACAGACGGTTCCAGCCGCCGCGCCAGCGCCGGGTCCATTGCCTCCGCCTGAATGCCCGCCGCAGTGCAGGCGGTAATAAAGGTGTCCTGAAAGGCGAGGTCATCTTCGGGAAGAGTAATAAAGAGGCCGTCGGTTGGCTCAATGCAGTGGCGGGCGATACGCTTGAGGATCTGGTTTTCAGCAATACATTCGCGCGCGGATTCACCGTCGGTCACCGCGTACCGCGCGCCGCTGTGCAGCAGGCCGTGGTTACGCCCGGTAGCGCCCGTGGCAATATCGTGGCGCTCCAGCAGCGTGACGCTTAAGCCGCGAAGGGCGCAGTCGCGTGCGATCCCGGCGCCGGTTGCGCCACCGCCAATGATTATCACATCGCTGTAGCGAGGATCGTGAATGGTCATTGTTTACCCTCTATGTTCGTTTTTTATCATTTAGCCATATCAATAGTGTGGTTTGTTTGATTTCGAACATAAACGCGCGAAATTCGAAAGTGAAACGTGATTTCATGCGCTTTTTTGCGCATTCTGTCATATTTCTGTAACAATTTGTGCGTTGATTCACAGTAACAATCACCGTGATTTCTTAACATCCCCGCCTCTGGAATTCAGGTGCGAGCCACCTGCTCATTCAATTCAAGGCCACGGAGGCTGTTATGCTCAGTATCTTCAAACCTGCGCCGCATCGGGCGCGTCTGCCAGAGGCAGAAATTGATCCGCTATACCGCCGTCTGCGCTGGCAAATTTTCCTGGGGATCTTCTTCGGGTACGCGGCGTACTACCTTGTACGTAAAAACTTTGCGCTCGCCATGCCGTATCTGGTGGAGCAGGGCTTCTCCCGCGGCGATCTGGGGTTCGCGCTGTCGGGGATCTCAATCGCCTACGGTTTTTCCAAATTCATCATGGGTTCCGTATCGGATCGCTCGAATCCGCGCGTGTTCCTGCCCGCCGGCCTGATCCTGGCGGCCGCGGTCATGCTGTTCATGGGCTTTGTGCCGTGGGCGACGTCCAGTATTGCGATTATGTTCGTCCTGCTGTTCCTCTGCGGCTGGTTCCAGGGGATGGGGTGGCCGCCGTGCGGACGCACCATGGTGCACTGGTGGTCGCAGAAGGAGCGCGGCGGCATCGTGTCGGTGTGGAACTGCGCGCATAACGTGGGGGGCGGTATTCCGCCGCTGCTCTTCCTGCTGGGGATGGCCTGGTTCAATGACTGGCACGCTGCGCTGTATATGCCTGCCTTTGGCGCCATCGTCGTGGCGATTATCGCCTTCGCGCTGATGCGCGATACGCCGCAGTCCTGCGGCCTGCCGCCGATTGAAGAGTACAAAAACGACTATCCGGATGATTACAGCAAAGAGCACGAAGAAGAGCTGACCGCAAAACAGATCTTCATGAAGTACGTCCTGCCGAACAAGCTGCTGTGGTACATCGCGGTAGCGAACGTGTTCGTTTATCTGCTGCGCTACGGCATTCTGGACTGGTCCCCGACCTACCTGAAAGAGGTGAAGCACTTCGCGCTGGATAAATCCTCGTGGGCCTATTTCCTGTATGAATATGCCGGGATCCCGGGCACGCTGCTTTGCGGCTGGATGTCGGACAAGGTGTTTAAAGGTAACCGCGGCGCGACGGGCGTGTTCTTTATGACCCTGGTCACTATCGCGACTGTCGTGTACTGGCTCAACCCGCCGGGCAACCCATCAGTAGACATGGCCTGCATGATCGTCATTGGCTTCCTGATTTATGGTCCGGTAATGCTGATCGGTCTGCACGCGCTGGAGCTGGCACCGAAAAAAGCGGCAGGCACGGCGGCAGGCTTTACCGGTCTGTTCGGCTATCTGGGCGGTTCGGTCGCGGCGAGCGCCATAGTGGGCTACACCGTTGATTTCTTCGGCTGGGACGGCGGCTTTATGGTGATGATCGGCGGCAGCGTGCTGGCGGTACTGCTGCTGATTGTTGTGATGATCGGTGAGAAACGCCACCACGCGGAAGTGCAGGCTCGTCGTCAATAAGGAGCATTGCGATGAAATTATCTTACGTAACAACCGGCCTGCTGCTGGCGGGCCTGATGACAGGTTCCGCGCTGGCGGCGGATAAAATCGTTATCGCCCACCGCGGCGCCAGCGGCTATCTGCCGGAGCATACGCTACCTGCGAAAGCGATGGCCTATGCCCAGGGCGCGGATTATCTGGAGCAGGATCTGGTGATGACGAAGGACGACCAGCTGGTCGTCCTGCATGACCACTATCTGGACCGCGTGACGGATGTGGCGGAGCGATACCCGGACCGCGCGCGAAAAGATGGCCGCTACTACGCCATTGATTTCACCCTGGCGGAGATCCGTTCCCTGAAGTTTACCGAGGGCTTCGAGATTGAAAACGGCAAGAAGGTGCAGGTCTATCCGGGACGTTTCCCGATGGGCAAATCTGACTTCCGGATCCATACCTTCCAGGAAGAGATTGAGTTTGTTCAGGGGCTGAACCACTCAACCGGTAAAAATATCGGCATCTACCCGGAGATCAAAGCGCCGTGGTTCCACCATCAGGAAGGGAAAGACATTGCCGCGAAGGCGCTGGAGGTGCTGAAACAGTACGGCTACACCAGCAAGAAGGATAAAGTCTACCTGCAGTGTTTTGACGCCGCCGAGCTGAAGCGCATCAAAACCGAGCTGGAGCCGAAGATGGGCATGAACCTCAATCTGGTGCAGCTGATTGCCTATACCGACTGGAATGAAACCCAGGAGAAGCAGCCGAACGGCAAGTGGGTGAACTACAGCTACGACTGGATGTTTAAGCCGGGCGCGATGAAGCAGATTGCGCAGTACGCCGATGGCATCGGGCCGGATTACCACATGCTGGTGGCGGAAGGCTCAGCGCCGGGCCACGTGAAGCTGACGGCGATGGTGAAAGAGGCGCACGCCAGCAAGATGCAGGTGCATCCGTATACCGTGCGTGCAGACCAGCTGCCGCCGTATGCCACGGACGTGAATCAGCTTTATGAGGTGTTGTATAACCAGGCGGGCGTGGACGGACTGTTTACGGATTTCCCGGATAAAGCGGTCGAATTCATTCACCGGAAGTAGGTTTGGCAGGTCGGGTAAGGCGAAGCCGCCACCCGACATTCAGGCTCTGCGGCTTGATGCCCTCACCTTAACCCTCTCCCACCGGGAGAGGGGATACGGACAACATCACATTTCGATCTCAATATCGCCTTTTGCCCGGCAGCAGCAGGGCAAAATTTCCCCTTCGTTGATAAAGGCCAGCGGCTCGGTCAGCCAGTCCACCTGGCCGGCGACCAGACGGCAGCGGCAGGAGCCGCAGTAGCCGGAACGACACTGGTACTCTACTTCTACCTGATGCGCCTCAAGCGCCACCAGCAGAGAAGGGTGCTCCTCCCGAC
The DNA here is from genome assembly GCF_001521715.1 of Enterobacter asburiae. Lineage (NCBI taxonomy): Bacteria > Pseudomonadati > Pseudomonadota > Gammaproteobacteria > Enterobacterales > Enterobacteriaceae > Enterobacter > Enterobacter asburiae. The sequence continues at coordinate 2,372,793 of NZ_CP011863.1, read as the reverse complement.
ACAGCACCTCAGTGCCGGAAAGACTTAACGTGACGCGTGACATCAGAGCTGGAAGTTGCTCAGGTCGTCGGTGTTGACTTCAGAATCAATCTGACCGACCAGATAAGAGCTCACTTCCACTTCCTGCGGCGCAACCTGCACGTTATCGGACACCAGCCAGGTGTTGATCCACGGGATTGGGTTAGAGCGCGTCTGGAACGGCAGGTCGAGACCGACGGCCTGCATGCGGATGTTGGTGATGTACTCAACGTACTGGCACAGGATGTCTTTGTTCAGGCCAATCATGGAGCCGTCGCGGAACAGGTAGTCTGCCCACTCTTTCTCCTGCTGAGCCGCCAGCACGAACAGGTCGTAGCACTCCTGCTTGCACTCTTCGGCGATTTCCGCCATCTCCGGATCGTCCGTACCGCTGCGCAGCAGGTTCAGCATGTGCTGGGTACCTGTCAGGTGCAGGGCTTCATCGCGGGCGATCAGACGAATGATTTTGGCGTTGCCTTCCATCAGCTTGCGCTCGGCAAAGGCGAAGGAGCAGGCAAAGCTCACGTAGAAGCGGATCGCTTCCAGCGCGTTGACGCTCATCAGGCACAGGTACAGCTGCTTTTTCAGCGCGCGCAGGTTAACGGTAACGGTTTTACCGTTCACGTTGTGGGTGCCTTCGCCCAGCAGATGCCAGTAGCTGGTCATCTGGATCAGCTCGTCGTAGTAGTGGGCAATGCCTTCCGCGCGCTTCTGGATCTGCTCGTTGGTGACGATATCGTCAAACACCACCGCCGGATCGTTCACGATGTTGCGGATGATGTGGGTGTAAGAGCGGGAGTGGATCGTCTCGGAGAACGCCCAGGTTTCCACCCAGGTTTCCAGCTCAGGAATGGAGATCAGCGGCAGCAGCGCCACGTTCGGGCTACGACCCTGAATGGAGTCCAGCAGCGTCTGGTACTTCAGGTTGCTGATGAAGATATGTTTTTCGTGATCCGGCAGCGACTGGTAATCAATACGGTCGCGGGAAACGTCCACTTCTTCCGGGCGCCAGAAGAAGGAGAGTTGCTTTTCGATCAGCTTTTCGAAGATGTCATATTTTTGCTGATCGTAGCGTGCCACGTTGACCGGCTGGCCGAAGAACATCGGCTCTTTGAGCTGGTCGTTTTTCGTCTGTGAAAAGGTGGTATATGCCATGAGTGTGTCCTGTCTTACGAAATAAAGGCGGGGATATCCCCGCCCTTCATTAGATCTTACATGCGCCGCTTTCGCAGCCATCGTCCTGAATTGACGGTACCATGTCGTCCTGCGCGTCTTCTGCACCGTCACGGGTGTTGTGATAGTACAGCGTTTTCACGCCAAATTTGTAGGCGGTGAGCAGGTCTTTCAGCAATTGCTGCATCGGTACCTTGCCGGACGGGAAGCGAGTCGGGTCATAGTTGGTATTGGCAGAGATCGACTGGTCGATAAACTTCTGCATGATACCTACCAGCTGCAGGTAGCCGTCGTTGTTTGGCATTTCCCACAGCAGCTCGTAGTTGTTGCCCAGCGTTTCGTAGTCCGGTACGACCTGACGCAGCACGCCGTCTTTCGACGCTTTAATGCTGACGTGTCCGCGCGGCGGTTCAATACCGTTGGTGGCGTTAGAGATCTGCGAAGAGGTCTCGGACGGCATCAGGGCAGAGAGCGTAGAGTTACGAAGGCCGTGGGTCTTGATGGACTCGCGCAGGCCTTCCCAGTCGAGATGCAGCGGCTCGCTGACGATTGCATCCAGGTCTTTCTTGTAGGTGTCGATTGGCAGAATGCCTTTCGCGTAGGTGGTTTCGTTGAACCACGGGCACGCGCCTTGCTCTTTCGCCAGCTCGTTAGAGGCTTTCATCAGGTAGTACTGAATGGCTTCGAACGTCTGGTGCGTCAGGTTGTTAGCGCTGCCGTCAGAGTAACGCTTGCCGTTTTTCGCCAGCCAGTAGGCGAAGTTGATCACGCCGATACCCAGGGTACGGCGGCCCATCGCACCGCGTTTAGCGGCCGGGATTGGGTAATCCTGGTAGTCCAGCAGGGCGTCGAGTGCGCGAACCGCCAGCACGGCCAGCTCTTCCAGCTCGTCCAGGCTCTTAATCGCGCCCAGGTTGAACGCGGACAGCGTACACAGCGCGATTTCGCCGTTTTCGTCGTTCACGTCTTCCAACGGTTTGGTCGGCAGGGCGATCTCCAGGCACAGGTTAGACTGGCGCACTGGCGCAACTACTGGATCAAACGGGCTGTGGGTGTTGCAGTGGTCCACGTTCTGGATGTAGATACGGCCGGTAGAGGCACGTTCCTGCATCATCAGGGAGAAGAGGTCTACCGCCTTCACGCGCTGCTTACGGATGCTGTCGTCTTTTTCGTATTTGGTGTACAGACGCTCGAACTCGTCCTGATCGGCAAAGAACGCGTCATACAGGCCCGGAACGTCGGACGGGCTGAACAGCGTGATGTCTTCGCCTTTCAGCAGACGGGTGTACATCAGCTTGTTGATCTGCACGCCGTAGTCCATGTGACGCACGCGGTTGCCTTCAACGCCGCGGTTGTTTTTCAGGACCAGCAGGCTTTCCACTTCCAGGTGCCACATCGGGTAGAACAGGGTCGCAGCACCGCCGCGCACGCCGCCCTGAGAGCAGGATTTTACTGCCGTCTGGAAGTGTTTATAGAACGGAATACAGCCGGTGTGGAACGCTTCACCGCCGCGAATCGGGCTGCCTAGCGCACGAATGCGACCGGCGTTGATGCCGATACCGGCACGCTGGGAAACGTATTTCACGATGGCGCTGGAGGTGGCGTTGATGGAATCCAGGCTGTCACCACACTCGATCAGTACGCAGGAGCTGAACTGACGGGTTGGGGTACGCACGCCAGACATGATTGGCGTCGGCAGAGAAATCTTGAACGTGGATACCGCATCGTAGAAACGCTTCACGTATTCCAGACGGGTGTCACGCGGGTAGTTAGAGAACAGGCAGGCGGCCACCAGAATATAGAGGAACTGGGCGCTTTCGTAGATCTCACCGGTTACACGGTTCTGAACCAGGTATTTGCCTTCGAGCTGCTTCACCGCCGCGTAGGAGAAGTTCATGTCGCGCCAGTGATCGATAAACCCGTTCATCTGCTCGAACTCTTCTTCCGTATAGTCTTCCAGCAGATGCGTGTCGTATTTGCCCAGCTCAACCATTTTGACTACGTGATCGTAAAGCTTCGGCGGCTCAAACTGGCCGTAGGCTTTTTTACGCAGATGGAAAATCGCCAGACGTGCAGCGAGGTACTGATAATCCGGTGCTTCGCGGGAGATGAGGTCTGCCGCTGCTTTAATGATTGTTTCGTGGATATCAGACGTTTTGATACCGTCGTAGAACTGAATGTGAGAACGCAGTTCAACCTGGGAGATAGATACGTTGTTCAGTCCTTCTGCTGCCCAGTCGAGAACTCGATGGATTTTGTCCAGATTGATACGCTCGGTAGTACCGTCGCGCTTTGTCACCAGCAGACTCTGATTCATGTGGGTTTTACCTGTCCGTGAAATAAAAAATATCCCCCGCTTATCCACAGATCCGTCTTGTGACTAACTCTGTGGATAAATACTACATATAGGGGGTTTGCGATAAGATAAACGCTATATGGTGAGTATTCTAGTATCGAATCATTTCAGCACAAGGGTTGATTTTGACGTTAAATTGAGGTTGTGAAAGGGTAAAAAAGGCTAAGTCCTCGTACTGTAAGGCCTGGAAGACATGTCAATAATTAAGAAAAAAAATTCAAAATTTGATCGAGTGCTGATTTCTTCAACGGGAGGTCAGAATTGCGCAACATGATGTCGCGCAATCTTTATAAGAATAACGAATGACGTTAGTCGTTTTTGGCGGTTGTGTGCAACATATAGTTAACATCAACGCCCGGTGCGAGTTTGAATTTATCGGTCAGCGGATTGTAGTGCAGGCCGGTGATGTGCTGCTCTTTGAGCCACGTCTGGTCAACCCAGCCTAACAACTCCGCAGGCTTAATGAATTTCTTCACGTCGTGCGTCCCTTTCGGCACCATGCGCAGCACATACTCCGCGCCGACGACGGCCATCAGCCAGGCTTTACCGTTACGGTTGATGGTTGAGAAGAAGACCTGGCCGCCCGGTTTCACCAGTTTTGCACAGGCGTGCACCACCGACTGCGGATCGGGAACGTGCTCCAGCATCTCCATGCAGGTCACCACATCGTACTGATGGGCGTGTTTTGCCGCGTGCTCTTCCACGGTTTCCTGCACATATTCCACCTGTATGCCGGACTCCAGCGCGTGAAGGCGGGCAACCTGCAGCGGTTCAAAGCCCATATCCAGGCCCGTAACATTCGCCCCTTCGCGCGCCATGCTCTCAGCCAGGATGCCGCCGCCGCAGCCGACGTCGAGCACTTTCTTACCGAACAGACCGCCGGAACGCTCCGCGATATAGCCCAGACGCAGCGGGTTAATGCGATGCAGCGGTTTGAACTCACCTTCGAGATCCCACCAGCGGGACGCCACCGCTTCAAATTTGGCAATCTCTTCGTGGTCAACGTTGTGAGCCACCGGGGATTTTTCGGCATTCATGGGCGCTTTTACTCCTTATTTAGCAAGACAAAGGAGTATATCAGGCAATCCCCGTGAATAAAGCGTATAGGTTTACCTCAATCACCTCGGCTGTGTTATAATTTGCGACCTTTGAATCCGGGATACAGTAGAGGGATAGCGGTTAGATGAGCGACCTTGCGAGAGAAATTACACCGGTTAACATCGAGGAAGAGCTGAAGAGCTCCTATCTGGACTATGCGATGTCGGTCATTGTTGGCCGTGCGCTGCCGGACGTCCGCGATGGCCTTAAGCCGGTACACCGTCGCGTACTATACGCCATGAACGTATTGGGCAATGACTGGAATAAAGCCTATAAAAAATCTGCCCGCGTCGTCGGTGACGTTATCGGTAAATATCACCCGCATGGTGATACCGCCGTTTATGACACCATCGTTCGTATGGCGCAGCCATTCTCCTTGCGCTACATGCTGGTAGATGGTCAGGGTAACTTTGGTTCAGTCGACGGCGACTCCGCTGCGGCGATGCGTTATACGGAAATCCGTATGTCGAAAATCGCTCATGAGCTGATGGCCGACCTGGAAAAAGAGACCGTTGATTTCGTCGATAACTACGACGGCACCGAGCGCATCCCAGATGTGATGCCAACCAAGATCCCGAACCTGCTGGTTAACGGTTCGTCCGGTATCGCGGTCGGTATGGCAACCAACATTCCGCCGCACAATATCACCGAGGTGATTAACGGCTGCCTGGCCTATATCGACGATGAAGACATCAGCATTGAAGGGCTGATGGAACACATCCCGGGCCCGGACTTCCCGACGGCGGCGATCATCAACGGTCGTCGCGGTATTGAAGAAGCGTACCGCACCGGCCGCGGCAAGATTTATATCCGTGCCCGCGCCGAAGTGGAAGCGGACGCTAAAACCGGCCGTGAAACCATCATTGTTCACGAGATCCCGTATCAGGTGAACAAAGCGCGTCTGATTGAAAAAATCGCCGAGCTGGTAAAAGAAAAACGCGTTGAAGGCATCAGCGCGCTGCGTGACGAGTCTGACAAAGACGGTATGCGCATCGTGATTGAGATCAAACGCGACGCGGTGGGTGAGGTTGTGCTGAACAACCTGTATTCCCAGACTCAGCTTCAGGTCTCCTTCGGTATCAACATGGTTGCACTGCACCATGGTCAGCCGAAGATCATGAACCTGAAAGAGATCCTGAGCGCGTTCGTGCGTCACCGCCGTGAAGTGGTGACCCGTCGTACCATCTTCGAACTGCGCAAAGCGCGCGACCGTGCGCACATCCTTGAAGCGCTGGCGGTTGCGCTGGCCAACATCGACCCGATCATCGAACTGATTCGTCGTGCGCCGACCCCGGCGGAAGCGAAAGTCGGCCTGATTTCCCGTCCGTGGGATCTGGGTAACGTCGCCGCGATGCTGGAACGTGCGGGCGATGACGCAGCGCGTCCAGAGTGGCTGGAACCTGAATTCGGCGTGCGTGATGGTCAGTATTACCTGACTGAACAGCAGGCTCAGGCGATTCTGGATCTGCGTCTGCAGAAACTGACCGGCCTTGAGCACGAAAAACTGCTCGACGAATACAAAGAGCTGCTGGAACAGATTGCTGAACTGCTGCATATCCTGGGCAGCGCAGAGCGCCTGATGGAAGTGATCCGTGAAGAGCTGGAGCTGGTCCGCGATCAGTTCGGCGATGCACGCCGCACCGAAATCACCGCGAACAGCTCTGATATTAACATTGAAGATCTGATCAACCGCGAAGACGTGGTGGTCACCCTGTCTCACCAGGGCTATGTGAAGTATCAGCCGCTGACCGACTACGAAGCACAGCGTCGTGGCGGTAAAGGCAAGTCTGCAGCTCGTATTAAAGAAGAAGACTTTATTGACCGCCTGCTGGTGGCGAACACCCATGACACGATCCTCTGCTTCTCCAGCCGCGGTCGTCTGTACTGGATGAAAGTTTATCAGCTGCCGGAAGCGAGCCGCGGCGCGCGTGGCCGTCCAATCGTTAACCTGCTGCCGCTGGAAGCGAACGAACGAATCACCGCCATCCTGCCGGTACGCGAGTACGAAGAGGGCGTGAACGTCTTTATGGCGACCGCCAGCGGTACCGTGAAGAAAACCGCGCTGACCGAGTTCAGCCGCCCACGTTCCGCCGGTATTATCGCGGTGAACCTGAACGAAGGCGACGAGCTGATCGGCGTAGATCTGACCTCCGGTTCTGATGAAGTGATGCTGTTCTCTGCGGCCGGTAAAGTGGTGCGCTTTAAAGAGAACGCTGTCCGTGCGATGGGTCGTACCGCTACGGGCGTTCGTGGTATCAAACTGGCTGGCGAAGACAGCGTTGTTTCTCTGATTATTCCGCGCGGTGAAGGGGCTATCCTGACCGTGACGCAGAATGGTTACGGTAAACGTACGGCGGAAGGGGAATACCCAACCAAGTCTCGCGGCACGCAGGGCGTTATCTCTATCAAAGTGACCGAGCGCAACGGTTCCGTTGTGGGCGCGGTGCAGGTAGACGATGCCGACCAGATCATGATGATCACCGATGCCGGTACGCTGGTGCGTACCCGCGTGTCTGAGATCAGCGTGGTGGGGCGTAACACCCAGGGCGTGATCCTCATCCGTACAGCGGAAGATGAAAACGTGGTGGGTCTGCAGCGTGTTGCTGAGCCGGTGGATGACGAAGAGCTCGATTCCATCGACGGTAGCGTTGCGGAAGGCGATGATGATATCGCGCCGGAAGCCGACACCGACGATGACGTAGCGGATGACGCTGACGAGTAATGTCTCCTGATGCAAAAAAGGGCCGGTTTCCGGCCCTTTTCTTTTGCACAAGCAGATAAGTCAACGTTGCGACCTGGCGCGTTTACCGCTACCTTAACCACATTCTTTTTACCCCGACGGCGGAGCCTCGCCCCCTTGAAATACCTCGTCTCCTTTCGTACTACGCTGAAAGTTTCACGCTATCTGTTTCGGGCGCTGGCGCTCCTGCTTTGGCTGCTGGTGGCCTTGTTCTCGGTGTTTTACATCGTTAACGCGCTGCACCAGAAAGAAGCGGAGATCCGCCAGGAGTTTAACTTAAGCTCCGACCAGGCCCAGCGCTACATTCAGCGAACGTCTGACGTGATGAAGGAGCTGAAGTATATCGCCGAAAATCGCCTGACGGCGGAAAACGGCATCCTTGCGCTTCGCGGGCGGAATGACAATACCGAAGTCCCGGACTTCCAGCCGCTGTTCCCGGACTCCGATTGCTCTACCATGAGCAATACCTGGCGCGGGTCGCTGGAATCCCTTGCCTGGTTTATGCGCTACTGGCGCGACAATTTCTCCGCCGCCTATGACCTGAACCGCGTATTCCTGATTGGCAGTGAAAATCTCTGCATGGCTGACTTTGGCCTGCGGGATGTGCCCGTTGAGCGTGACGATGCGCTGAAAAGCCTGCATGAACGTATTGTGAAATACCGCAATGCGCCGCAGGACGAGCGCGGGAATAACATCTTCTGGGTTAGCCAGGGCCCGCGCCCGGGCGTGGGCTATTTCTACGCCCTGACGCCGGTGTATCTGGGCAATCGCCTGCAGGCGCTGCTGGGGATTGAGCAGACCATTCGCATGGAAAACTTTTTCACCCCGGGCAGCCTGCCTATGGGGGTGACCATTCTGGATGAAAACGGTCATCAGCTGATCTCACTCGCCGGGCCGGATAACCGGTTAAACGTCGAACCGCACTGGATGCAGGAGCGGTCGTGGTTTGGCTATACCTCGGGCTTCCGCGAACTGGTGCTGAAGAAGAGCCTGCCGCCTTCGTCGCTGAGTATTGTCTATTCACTGCCGGTGGATATGGTGCTTGAGCGGATACGCATTCTCATCATGAATGCCATTCTGCTGAACCTGATCGCGGGTGGGGCGCTGTTCACCCTGGCGCGCATGTACGAGCGGAAAATCTTTATTCCGGCCGAAAGCGACGCCCAGCGGCTGGAGGAGCACGAGCAGTTTAACCGGAAGATTGTCGCGTCGGCGCCGGTGGGGATCTGTATTCTGCGTACCCAGGACGGAACCAACATCCTGAGTAACGAGCTGGCGCATAACTACCTGAACATGCTGACGCACGAAGACCGCCAGAGGCTGACGCAAATTATCTGCGGTCAGCAGGTTAACTTTGTCGACGTGCTCACCAGCACGCACACCAACCTGCAGATCAGCTTTGTGCATTCCCGCTATCGCAATGAAAACGTGGCGATTTGCGTGCTGGTGGATGTCTCCGCGCGCGTGAAGATGGAAGAGTCGCTGCAGGAGATGGCGCAGGCCGCGGAGCAGGCCAGCCAGTCGAAATCCATGTTCCTTGCCACCGTCAGCCACGAGCTGCGAACGCCGCTGTACGGGATCATCGGTAACCTCGATCTGCTGCAGACGAAAGAATTACCGAAAGGAGTCGACAGGCTGGTGACGGCAATGAACAACTCCTCCAGCCTGCTGCTGAAAATCATCAGCGATATTCTCGACTTCTCTAAAATCGAGTCTGAACAGCTGAAAATCGAGCCGCGGGAGTTCTCGCCGCGCGAGGTCATGAACCACATCAGCGCCAACTATCTGCCGCTGGTGGTGCGTAAACAGCTGGGGCTCTACTGCTTTATCGAACCGGACGTGCCGCTGACGCTGCACGGCGATCCGATGCGCCTGCAGCAGGTCATCTCTAACCTGCTCAGCAACGCCATCAAATTCACCGACGTTGGCTGTATCGTGTTGCACGTTTGCCGGGCGGGGGATTACCTGAGCATTCGCGTTCGCGACACGGGCGTCGGCATCCCGGCGAAGGAAGTGGTTCGCCTGTTTGACCCGTTCTTCCAGGTCGGGACCGGCGTGCAGCGTAACTTCCAGGGTACCGGACTGGGGCTGGCGATTTGTGAGAAGCTCGTCAGCATGATGGACGGTGATATTTCCGTGGATACCGAGCCCGGCATGGGCAGCCAGTTCACCATCCGTATTCCGCTCTATTCGGCGCAGTATCCGGCAAAAGCGACGGTGGACGGGCTGAGCGATAAGCGCTGCTGGCTGGCGGTGCATAACGCCTCGCTGAATGACTACCTGACGGCGCTGCTTGCCCACAGCGGCGTGAGGGTGTGTCGCTATGAAGGTCAAACGCCGGACGTGGACGATGTGCTGATCGCTGACGAGATGCCGGAGCAGCCGTGGCAGGGGAGAGGGTCGGTGCTCTTCTGCCGTCGCCACATCGGTATTCCTGTCGAGCGTGCGCCTGGGGAATGGGTACACAGCGTTGCAACGCCGCACGAGCTGTTGAGCCTGCTGGCGCGCATCTACAAAGTGGAGCTGGAAGAGCGCGACGGCGCGGGTGGATTGCCGTCACCGGAGTCTCTGGCGTCGGTAAATGACGATATGATGATTCTGGTGGTGGATGACCATCCGATTAACCGTCGCCTGCTGGCTGACCAGCTTGGATCGCTGGGCTACCAGTGCAAAACCGCTAATGACGGCGTGGATGCGCTGAACGTGCTGAGTAAAAATCATATTGATATCGTGCTTAGCGACGTCAACATGCCAAACATGGACGGCTACCGTCTGACGCAGCGCATCCGACAGCTTGGCCTGACGCTGCCGGTAGTGGGCGTAACGGCGAACGCGCTGGCGGAAGAGAAACAGCGTTGTCTGGAGTCAGGCATGGACAGCTGTCTGTCGAAACCGGTGACGCTGGACGTGCTGAAGCAGACGTTGTCGATTTACGCGGATCGCGTGAGAAAAACCAGAATATAAAAAAGGCCCGCAAGGGCCTTTTCGCTTTTCACCCTCTCCCCGTGGGAGAGGGACGGGGTGAGGGCATCAGGCCGCACACCCGTCCGGGATCAATCCTTGTCCGTTGCGCTCAGCGTAACGGAGGAGAGATAGTTCAGCAGGGCAATATCGTTGTCCACGCCCAGCTTCATCATCGCTGATTTCTTCTGGCTGCTGATAGTTTTAATGCTGCGGTTCAGCTTCTTGGCAATCTCGGTCACCAGGAAACCTTCTGCGAACAGGCGCAGAACTTCACTTTCTTTCGGGGACAGGCGTTTGTCACCGTAGCCACCCGCGCTGATTTTTTCCAGCAGACGAGAGACGCTCTCAGGCGTGAACTTCTTGCCTTTCTGCAGCGCAGCGAGCGCTTTTGGCAGATCGGTCGGGGCGCCCTGTTTCAGCACAATCCCTTCGATGTCCAGATCCAACACCGCGCTCAGGATCGCCGGGTTGTTGTTCATGGTCAGAACAATGATCGAGATATCCGGGAAGTGACGTTTAATGTATTTGATGAGCGTGATCCCATCACCGTATTTGTCTCCAGGCATGGAGAGATCGGTAATGAGCACGTGTGCATCAAGCTTTGGGAGGTTATTGATCAGTGCTGTAGAGTCTTCAAATTCACCGACTACATTCACCCACTCGATCTGTTCAAGTGATTTGCGAATACCGAACAGTACAATCGGATGGTCATCGGCAATAATTACGTTCATATTGTTCATGTATAAGGCTACCTTGCTACAGCAAGCTTTTGACGTAGGCGTCAATGTCGCTGATGTATTTTTCAATGCCAGAGGCATCTTTCTCACGAATTAGATGTTCCAGCGTTTCACATAACTGCTTGCCGGGAACCAGATTAAGCATGGCAAACACCCCTTTAAGCCGGTGTGCTGTCTGTGCCAGCGCTGCAAAATCATTCGCAGCGGACTCAGTATACAACCGCTTAACATCATCTGGTACTGTATCAACAAAGAGTGAATAGTATCCGCTGGCGTGAAGCTCGGCATTTTCGTTGCCGCCTAACGGTGACTCCGTTATCTCTTCCTGCGCCAGCTGCTCTTCTATTAGTTGTAGTACAGCTTCCTGCATCGCATTGTTTATATTAAAGTTGACGCGCAGCTGGCCAGGGCCGATTTTCCGCACGCCTGACTCATCATCGCTTAAAAGCAAGCCGGAGGCAGTAAGATTAGACGGATTATCAGTTAAAAACAGATCAAATTCTTGACTTGCAAGTCTTTCATCCGGGGTGATGCAGGCTGCTCCCCAGTTTTCTAACTGACGAACGACAATATTGCGGATCTCGTTCGAGGTCACATCGACCATCACCACGACGTCATCCAGCAGACGTTCTTCATCTTCTTCCTGCGGATTGGCCGCCATTTTCACATGCAGAGAATAGCGGGTGCCGAGGGATTCACGGGCTTTGATATTCAGGTGGCCGCCGAGCTTACGCGCCAGCTGATCGCACAGCCAGAAGGTCAGGGCATTGGCCTTGCCGTAGCGATCGCTCTGCGTGTCATTCAGGAACGGGAAGTGCAGATTATCAATTTCACTTGTTGTGACGCCTTCCCCGGTGTCCAGGATGCGGAACGTCAGACGGTCTTCTGCTGACTCCTCGGTGCTGACTTCAAGGGTGATCTTGCCGATCTGCGTGGTGGTCACGGCGTACTGAATAATCATCAGCAGAATGCGGCGCAGCGCTTCGCGATCGCCGTGGCGTTCGTCATTCGCAGGGAGATTGTTATTGATCAGCAGCTGCAGCCCTTTGCGCTTAATAACGGGCAGCACTTCCGGCACCACTTCATCGATCAGGTCCTGAATGGAGAAGAGGGCTGGCGTTCCCTTCCAGAAATCATTTTCCAGCATGTTTGCCAGCTGGATCTCATCAACCATTCTGACCAGCGAATCGGCCTGGCAGGCAAGCTGGTGGCTTTCAGAGGTGTTTAACGCCGCCGCCTGGGTCGCCAGCGTTTTTAACGGCTGCTTGAAGGCATCGCCAATGTTCTGCATAAATGCGGCGCGCCCCTGCTGGTTTTTCTCATACAGCCTTTGCGCCTGCTTGAGCTTTTTATTGACCAGCACTTCACGATCCTGGTCGCGAATAATGAAGATTTGCGTGCGGGGAGCCACCTGGCTGCGGAACTGACGGATCTCGTACAGTTCATTGTTGATGGTGGCCTGAATCACCCCCTGATGTTGATCCGCCATGGTGGTGATGTTCTGCAGGTTAAGATGCGGCAGCAGATGGTCGGCAATTTTGTTGCTCATCACCGTACGATTCGCCTCCTGGTCGTGAACCAAGACCCCAAGCGGCAGCACGGAAACAATCTCTTCATTCAGTGCACGTAATACGCGCAGCTCATTGCTGGTGCCGGCCGGAACCGCAGAGGCGTCGCTCTGACGCCCCGTCTGGAAACGGAAGGTGCTATAGCCAAACAGCGCCAGCGCCAGCAGACCGATATTCAGCAGCAGAGGCAGCAGAATATTTTGCAGGGTATCTAGCAACAGCGTGCCAAACGGCACCTGCCACACCAGACGCATGCCGGTCGAGTTCAGCGATGAGGCAATTTCGATTTTCGAGCCGTTAAAGGAGATCGATACGCTCTCTGCGGCCTCTTTGTCGGACGCCGCACGCATGTTTTGGGTGCTGCTGTCTGGCTCCAGGCGGAAGCTGTCGAGCGGCATATCCGGCGGGATTAAATCATTAATCGGTAAATCGAAGGCCACTACCGTCGCCAGATGCCCCGGCTGGTTGAACGTGGTGCGCAGGGTAAAATAATGGCCGTTTTGCCAGGCCAGACGACGCAGGGAAGAGAAGCTCTCACGCTCATCAAGGGCGTTCGCCTGCTGCAGCATCTCTGCCCGGCGGGAATCGACGATGCTGCCCACGGTTGTCTCTTTAAAGCCGGATGAGAGATCTTTTAACGGCAGCGTTGAGATCAGGATCATGCTGTTGTCCTGACCGTTCAGATAGTACATCGACCACGGTACCGTTTCGGCCCCCCAGAGGGTATCCAGATAGGTCGAAATACGCTGCGTCATCTCAAGCGTCGCGCTGTCGTGAGAGCCAAAGATAAGGGCCTCGGTCTTACGCTGCGGTTTTTCGAGATAATAGACATCCTGCTTAAGCCGCGTCTCCTGAAGTCCATCTCCGGACGAGGAGGTCGGGGCTGCCGCGATATTGTCGTAAATCTGCCAGGTGGCGTAGCGCCAGGTATCTATGCGCTTGTGCACGGCGTGGGTGATATCCACGACCTGATAGCTCTTATCCTTCAGCCAGGCGTTAACCGCGCTTTGTACCATCACCCCCATGGTGACTAACAGCACAACGATCAAAAGAAGAAAGAAACGGGTGATGCTCCCGGGAAGAAGGGAGAATTTGCTCGGGGCGGTAGTTTCAGTCTGACTCATTGATATCTTTAACCCGTTATGGTCGTGCTCTGTGGCGATAGGGCAGTATAAAGGGTAATAACTGAATTTCCAGCGCGACTGTCCGGGATGAGGCGACTTTTTCACGGGACAATATCGGCGGTGATGCATGCAGTAAACATGTACAAACTCGCCATACGCGTACAAATAATCAGCCCGCGCAATCAAAGAATAGCACGAATTAACAAGAAATTAAGTTTTGTACCAATGGATGGATTTCGAAAGATACCCGACGTGAATTTAGTTAATAGTCGTTACAATTACGGGGCGGTAGCACAAAAAAAGAGAATTTACGTAAAGAAAGGTAAAAAAAAACCGAATGCGGAGCATCCGGTTCAATTAGGGATAAACAGACATTCAAAACTGAATGACGGTAATAAATAAAGTTAATGATGATAGCGAGAGTTATTTTAGAGATTAGGCGAGATCTTGTTTTGTCATTCAGTGCTGTAACGGATTTTATTGTAACTAATTGATGTTTATGTGGTGATTTTCCTGTTTGATTATAAGTGCTAATTTTCTAAGCTATTTGTGCTTTGTAAAAGTTCCTTGATATTCACATTTCGAAACATGTTGATGGGTAAATGAAACATCTTCAAAGTTTTCGTATCATATTCGCATTGGATTATTCTGTAATTTTGCGGAGAATGAAATTGCCGACTGGTTAATGAGGGTTAACCAGTAAGCAGTGGCAATTATAAGGCATATAACAGAGGGTTAATAAAATGAAAGTTAAAGTACTGTCCCTCCTGGTACCAGCACTCCTGGTGGCAGGCGCAGCAAATGCGGCCGAAATTTATAACAAAGATGGCAACAAATTAGATCTGTACGGTAAAGTCGATGGTCTGCACTATTTCTCTGACGACAAGAGTGCCGACGGCGACCAGACATACATGCGTCTTGGCTTCAAAGGCGAAACTCAGGTTAACGATCAGCTGACCGGTTACGGCCAGTGGGAATACCAGATCCAGGGCAATACCTCTGAAAGTGACAACCAGGCCTGGACGCGTGTGGCGTTCGCGGGTCTGAAATTCGCTGACGCGGGTTCTTTCGATTACGGTCGTAACTACGGCGTAATCTACGACGTAACCTCCTGGACCGACGTTCTGCCAGAATTTGGCGGCGATACTTACGGTGCGGACAACTTCCTGCAGTCCCGTGCTAACGGCGTGGCGACCTACCGTAACCAGGACTTCTTTGGTCTGGTGGATGGCCTGAACTTTGCCCTGCAGTATCAGGGTAAAAACGGCAGCGTAAGCGGTGAAAACGACACCGGTCGTAGCCTGCTGAAACAGAACGGCGACGGCTACGGTGCATCCGTGACCTATAACCTGGGTGAAGGCTTCAGCATCGGTGGTGCTATGTCTTCTTCCAAACGTACCGCTGACCAGAACAACACCGCTAACCTGGCGCTGAAGGGCGAAGGCGATCGTGCTGAAGTCTATTCTGGTGGTCTGAAATACGACGCCAACAACATCTACCTTGCGGCGCAATACTCCCAGACCTACAACGCAACGCGTTTCGGCAACTCTCAGAGCAGCAGCGACATTTACGGCTTCGCTAACAAAGCGCAGAACTTCGAAGTGGTTGCTCAGTACCAGTTCGACTTCGGCCTGCGCCCATCCGTGGCTTACCTGCAGTCTAAAGGGAAAGACATCGAAGGTTACGGCGATCAGGATCTGCTGAAGTATGTTGATGTTGGTGCGACTTACTACTTCAACAAAAACATGTCCACCTACGTGGATTACAAAATCAACCTGGTTGATGAAAATGAATTCACCCGTCAGGCGGGTATCGGTACTGACGATATCGTCGCGCTGGGCCTGGTTTACCAGTTCTAATCGCTTCATCGTGTGACGTAAGGGGCCTGATGGCCCCTTTTTTGTGTCTCGCAGATTCTCACAACTCACCCGTTTTGGTGTACTCTTGCCGCCCTGGCATGAGGATAATAATGAATGGACATGACTTTTTTACGCGCCAGCTTTCTGGCTATGCTTTTTTTCCTGACCGCGTGTGACGATTCCGCGCCCGTGGCGAAAGCCGACGCACCCGCCGCAACGGTGCTCGAAGGCAAAACGATGGGCACCTTCTGGCGCGTCAGCGTGATGAACCTCGATAAAACACGCACAGATGAGCTTCGCGGCAAAATCCAGTCGCAGCTGGACGCCGACGATCAGCTGCTCTCAACCTATAAAAATGACTCGGCGCTGATGCGCTTTAACCTCTCCACCAGCACCTCCCTGTGGCCGGTGAGCGAGGCGATGGCCGATATCGTGACCGAATCTATACGCGTGGGTTATAAAACCAACGGCGCGATGGATGTGACCGTCGGACCGCTGGTAAACCTCTGGGGATTTGGCCCTAACAAACAGCCGGTGACCATCCCTGAGCAGGCGGCCATTGATGACGCCCGCGCCAGGACAGGGCTGCAGCATCTGACGGTGATCAATCAGTACGGGCAACAGTACCTGCAAAAAGATATCCCCGATCTGTTTGTCGATCTGTCGACGGTAGGGGAAGGCTATGCGGCGGATCATCTTGCAGCGCTGATGGCCCAGGAAGGCATTTCCCGCTATCTGGTCTCCGTGGGCGGCGCGTTAGTCAGCCGGGGGATGAACGCCAGCGATAAGCCGTGGCGCGTAGCGATTCAAAAGCCGACCGATCGGCAAAATGCCGTGCAGGCGATAGTAGATATCAACGGACATGGGATCAGTACTTCCGGAAGCTAC
The DNA here is from genome assembly GCF_001521715.1 of Enterobacter asburiae. Classification (NCBI taxonomy): domain Bacteria; kingdom Pseudomonadati; phylum Pseudomonadota; class Gammaproteobacteria; order Enterobacterales; family Enterobacteriaceae; genus Enterobacter; species Enterobacter asburiae. The sequence continues at coordinate 2,356,268 of NZ_CP011863.1, read as the reverse complement.
CGTAACTATTACGAGCTTGAGGGGAAGCGTATATCGCACGTTATCGATCCACAGACCGGCCGTCCCATCACGCATAACCTGGTCTCGGTGACGGTCATTGCCCCCACCGCGCTGGAAGCGGATGCCTGGGATACCGGATTAATGGTTCTCGGCCCGGAAAAAGCCAAAGAGGTGGTCCGTCAGGAAGGGCTGGCGGTTTATATGATCACCAAAGAGGGCGACGGGTTTAAAACCTGGAGCTCGCCGCAGTTCAATAGCTTCCTGGTGCGCGACAAAAATTAAAAAGCAAGGTTGCGGGTTTTTTATCAGTGGCACTCAGGCAGGCTCTATGTATGCTTACAAGAGGAGCCGATAATGAGAAACTCAACCTTTATTACCGATGAGGATCGCTGGCAGGCCGTGCTGGCCCGCGATCCGCTCGCTGACGAACAGTTTGTCTTCGCCGTGCAGACCACGGGTATTTTCTGCCGCCCGTCATGCCGCGCCCGCCACGCGCTGCGTAAAAACGTCCGCTTTTATCCCGATGCCCGCCATGCCGTTCAGGCAGGGTTTCGCCCGTGCAAGCGCTGCATGCCGGACAAACGCGATCCGCAGGCGCAGAAGCTGGCAAAAGTGGAACACGCCTGCCGTCTTCTTGAGCAGGAACCCACGCTAACCCTGGAGGGGCTGGCGCAGCAGGTGGCCATGAGTCCTTTCCATTTCCACCGTCTGTTTAAGTCCGTGACCGGCATGACGCCAAAGGCCTGGCAGCAGGCGGCGCGAGGCCAGCGCCTGCGCACCGCGCTTGCACAGGGAGACAAAGTTACCGACGCCGTGCTGGCGGCGGGGTTTCCCGACAGCAGCAGCTATTATCGCAAAGCCAACGATGCGCTGGGCATGACGGCCAGGCAGTACCGCAAAGGGGATGCGGCAGTGCGTTATGCCATCAGCGACTGTTCGTTAGGACGCTGTCTGGTTGCAGAAAGCGAGCGGGGGATCTGCGCGATCCTGCTGGGTGACAGCGATGCGGAATTAGCCGAAGAGCTTGCCGCGCATTTTCCAAAAGCAGCGCATGCGCCGCTGGAAGAGGATTTCGCGCGGCGGATCCAGCAGGTGATTGCCAGTATTGATAACCGCGATGTACCGCTTGCGCTGCCGCTGGATATTCGCGGAACCGCGTTCCAGCAGCGCGTCTGGCAGGCCCTTCGCAACATCCCCTGCGGCGAAACGGCAAGTTACCAGCAGGTGGCGCAGGCGATTGGTCAACCCAATGCGGTACGCGCCGTTGCCGGAGCCTGTGCGGCAAACACGCTGGCGATTGTGATCCCCTGCCATCGCGTGGTTCGTCACGACGGCGCGCTGTCGGGTTACCGTTGGGGGACGGCGCGAAAAGCGCGATTACTGAAACGTGAGGCGAAACGCCAGGAGGGATAATGCTCGATCTTTTTGCGGATGCTGAACCCTGGCAGGAGCCGCTTGCGCCGGGGGCGGTGATCCTACGCCGCTTTGCAACCTCCCGTGCGGCGGCGCTGCTTGCCGGTATCGACGAGGTGACGGCGGTTTCGCCGTTTCGCCATATGGTGACGCCGGGCGGCTATACCATGTCGGTGGCCATGGCCAACTGCGGCGAACTGGGCTGGGCGACGAATGAGCGGGGCTATCTTTATGCCCCGAACGATCCCGCTACCGGCCAGCCGTGGCCCCCGATGCCTGCTATTTTTCAGGCGCTCTGCCACGAGGCCGCCGTAGCAGCTGAGTATCCTGACTTTCGGCCGGATGCCTGCCTGATTAACCGCTACGCCGTCGGCGCGAAGCTCTCGCTGCACCAGGACAAGGATGAACCCGATCTGCGCGCGCCTATCGTCTCGGTATCGTTAGGTCTGCCTGCCGTCTTCCAGTTTGGGGGATTGCGCCGCAACGACCCGCTCAAGCGCATCATGCTGGAACATGGCGATGTGGTGGTGTGGGGCAGGGCGTCGCGGCTTTACTATCACGGCATTCAGCCGCTGAAGCCCGGAGTCCACCCGCTCACGGGCGAGTATCGTTTTAACCTGACCTTCCGTCAGGCGGGGTACAGTAAACTAAAATAAGAATTATTCTTGATGTCCGCGCAGGGCAGTTTACACTGCTGGCTGATTTTTATTGTCCGGATTGCCTGCATGCAACTACTTCTCCTTGTCTGGCGTCAGTATCGCTGGCCCTTCATCGCAGTAATGGCGTTAAGCCTTGCCAGCGCCGCGCTGGGTATTGGCCTGATCGCGTTTATTAACGTGCGGTTGATTGAAATGGTCGACACCTCGCTCTCCGTATTGCCGGAGTTTCTCGGCCTGCTGCTCCTGTTGATGGCGGTTACGCTCGGTTCCCAGCTGGCGCTGACCGCGCTCGGGCACCATTTCGTTTTCCGTTTGCGCAGTGAGTTTATCAAGCGGATCCTCGATACTCAGGTAGAGCGCGTTGAGCAGCTCGGCAGCGCTTCCCTGCTGGCGGGGCTGACCAGCGACGTTCGCGCCATTACCATTGCGTTCGTTCGTCTGCCGGAGCTGGTGCAGGGGATCATTCTGACCTTTGGCTCGGCCGCTTATCTCGCCTGGCTCTCCAGCAAAATGCTGGCGGTGACCGCGCTGTGGATTGTCATTACCATCTGGGGCGGCTTTATGCTGGTGTCGCGCGTCTACAAACACATGGCGGTGCTGCGCGAAACCGAAGATAAGCTCTATAACGATTACCAGACGGTACTGGAAGGACGCAAAGAGCTCACCCTGAACCGCGAGCGCGCCGAGCATATCTTTAATCATCTCTATATCCCGGACGCGCGCGAGTACCGCCATCATATTATTCGCGCCGATACCTTCCACCTGAGCGCGGTGAACTGGTCAAACATTATGATGCTGGGTGCCATTGGCCTGGTATTCTGGATGGCAAACGGCCTAGGCTGGGCGGACACCAACGTCGCGGCAACCTACTCGCTGACGCTGCTGTTTTTGCGCACGCCGCTGCTCTCGGCGGTCGGCGCGTTGCCCACCCTGCTGAGTGCGCAGGTGGCATTTAATAAGCTCAAAAAATTCGATCTCGCGCCGTTTAAAGCCGAATTCCCGCGCCCGCAGGCCTTCCCGAACTGGCAGACGCTGGAGCTGCGTAACGTCACGTTCCGCTATCAGGACAGCGCCTTCTCCGTGGGGCCGGTCAACCTGACGATCCGGCGCGGTGAACTGCTGTTCCTCATCGGCGGCAACGGCAGCGGTAAATCTACGCTGGCGATGTTGCTGACCGGACTCTATCAGCCGCAGTCGGGCGAGATTTTGCTGGACGGCAAGGCGCTGAGCGCGGAGAAGCCCGAGGATTACCGCAAGCTTTTCTCGGCGGTGTTTACCGACGTCTGGCTGTTCGATCGGCTGCTGGGGCCGGAAGGGCAACAGGCCAATCCTGCGCTGGTGGAAAAATGGCTGGCGCAGCTGCAGATGTCGCACAAGCTGGAGTTACAGGATGGGAAGATCCTCAATCTGAAGCTTTCCAAAGGGCAGAAAAAGCGCGTGGCGCTGCTGCTGGCGCTGGCGGAAGAGCGTGACATCATCCTGCTGGACGAGTGGGCGGCCGATCAGGACCCGCATTTCCGCCGCGAGTTTTATCAGGTGCTGCTGCCGCTGATGCAGGAGATGGGCAAAACCATTTTCGCCATCAGCCATGACGATCACTACTTCATACATGCTGACCGCCTGCTGGAGATGCGCGACGGCAAGCTGAGCGAGCTGACCGGTGAAGAGCGCGACGCGGCATCGCGTGACGCGGTAGCGCGTACGGCCTGATGCCCTCACCCTCACCCTAACCCTCTCCCACAGGGAGAGGGGATAGATCGTGGTCGTAATGACGCTTTTTTCTCCATCCCGTCCCGTTGTTTATTCTTATTTACATATCCCCGCGCTATGCTTAACCCCAACTCATTTAATGGATTTATGATTGATGTCGGTATTAAAGAAAAACAGCGCCAGACAGCGTGACCAGGAGCGCGCGCGACTCATCTGGCTTCTCACGACCGATAAAGCGGTCACTTCTACGCTATTAGGCAAACTCACCCTGGCTGAGCAATATGATGTCGGCACCCTGGCCGACGATATTGCTGAGGTAGGTGCGCTGGTTGCTCATTTACCCCCGCCGGATCTGGCGGATACCCTTGAAGCGCTTCCCTCAGAAGAACGTCACGCCCTGTGGCGTCTGGTGCAGGATCACGAGCGCGGGCAGGTGCTGCTTGAGGCCTCCGAAAACGTCTGGGACGACCTGATCGACGAGATGAGCGACCGGGATATTCTCGACGCGGTACAAACCCTGGATATCGACGAGCAGATTTACCTCGTTCAGCACCTGCCGCGAAACCTGACCGGTCGCCTGCTGGCGTCGCTGCCTGCGGAGGAGCGGGCGCGCGTGCGTCAGGTGATGCACTACGAGAAAAACAGCGTCGGCGCGATCATGGAGTTCGGCGTTATCACGGTGCGACCGGACGTGACGCTCGGCACCGTGCAGCGCTACCTGCGTCGCCTGGGCAAAATGCCGGACAACACCGATAAGCTGTTTGTCACCTCCCGGGATAAAACCCTGCTCGGCGAGCTGGAGCTGAAAACCATCCTGCTCAACAGCACTCAGCGGAAGGTGAGCGAGGTGATGGAAAACGAGCCGATGGTCTTCTCCCCGGAAGACGACGCGGAGAAAGCGGCGCGTACCTTCGAGCGTGACGACCTGGTGAGTGCCGCCGTCGTGGATTCTGTCGGCAAACTGATGGGGCGTCTGACCATCGATGAGATCGTTGATGTGGTCTACGAAGAAACCGACAACGACCTGCGCGCGCTCGGCGGGATCAGCGCCGAAGATGACGTCCATGCCTCCGTCGGCAAGGCGGTGAAAACGCGCTGGGCGTGGCTGGCCATTAACCTGTGTACCGCGTTTATCGCCTCCCGGGTGATTGACGGGTTTGAACACACCATTTCTCAGCTGGTGGCGCTGGCCTCGCTGATGCCGATTGTGGCCGGAATTGGCGGCAACACCGGAAACCAGACTATAACCATGATCGTCCGCGCCCTTGCGCTGGAAAATATTCAGCCAGGTAACTTTTCGTGGCTCATTTTTAGAGAGATGGGCGTCGCGCTAATTAACGGCCTGGTGTGGGGCGGGATTATGGGCGGCATCACCTGGTGGCTGTACGACGATATGGCCCTGGGCGGCGTGATGATGCTGGCGATGGTGCTGAACCTGCTGGTAGCGTCGATAATGGGCGTGATTATCCCGCTGACGATGACCAAACTGGGGCGCGACCCCGCGGTGGGGTCGAGCGTGATGATCACCGCCATCACCGATACCGGTGGTTTCTTTATTTTTCTTGGGCTGGCGACGATTTTTCTGCTTTAAGCCGACGCTTAATACGGGCGGGGAGGAGTGCCATGACGATAATCCCGCCCAGCACGCCAATCGCCAGATTGCCGGTTGATACCGTGGCGGCAACGGTGACCAGCATGACGACCGTTTCTGCAATCGGGGCCGTTTTCACCGTGGCTGGCTGAAGGCTGTGCCAGCTGAAGGTTTTGACGGCAACAATTGCCATAATACCTGCCAGCACCGCCATCGGGATTTTGGCCATCACGTCGCTGAGCGCCGTCACCAGGATCAGCAGCACAATGCCCGCCGCAAAGGTTGAAATGCGGCTTCGACCTTTCCCCATCTCCACGTTGACGATGGTTTGTCCGATCATCGCGCAGCCTGCAATCCCGCCATAAAATCCGGCCAGAATATTGCCGACGCCTAATCCAATGCTTTCGCGGCGTTTACCTGACGGTGTCGCAGTCAGCTCATCCACCAGCTTTGCCGTCAGCAGGGATTCCAGCAGGCCGACAAACGCGATGCTCAGCGCGCACGGCCAGATAATGCTCAGCGTCTGCACATTGAGCGGGACCAGCAGCTCGGTAAGACCCGGCAAACCGCCGCTCATGGAGCCTTCATCGCCCACGGTCGGCAGGATTTGACCGGTTGAAACGGTGAACACGGTAAGCACAACAATCGCAATCAGCGGGGAAGGGATGCTTTTGAGATAGCGCGGCACCCACAGCACGATCAGCAGCGTAATCACGAACAGGCCCACAATCAGCGGGCTTCGGCTCCAGAAATGCGGCACCTGAGCGAAGAAGATCAAAATGCCCAGGGCGTTAACAAACCCCGTCATGACCGACTGGGGAATAAAGCGCATCAGCCTTGCCATGCCCAGCACGCCAAACAGAATCTGAATCACGCCCGCCATCAGCACGGCAGGAAGAATGTACTGTACGCCGTGCTGATGCACCATCGGGCCAATGACCAGCGCCACGGAACCGGCCGCTGCCGTGACCATCGCCGGGCGACCACCGAGTACAGACAGGGCAAGACACAGCACCACGGAGGCGATCAGGCTGACCTTCGGGTCAACGCCCGCCACCACCGAAAATGAGATGACTTCGGGGATCAGCGCCAGGGCGGTAATTACGCCTGCCAGCGTTTCACGCGTCAGCTGCTTTGGGGAACGCAGCACGTTGGCTACGCGGTCTTCGGGGGATACGGCAGAATGGGGTAAGGACATAACAGTTCGCTGGTTAGGGCAGGCTTCCGTGCGCGCGATCGCAAAACGCAACATACTAGCCAGTAAAACCGTGCTTTACCAGACGCATCGATAATTCCTCACAAACAATCCATCATTAAATTTCACAATTACAATAATTTCGTAACCTTTAAACAATATTTAAAAGTTGTTACCGTGCCCCCGCAGCTTTTTTCACCTGCAATTTCCACGCATCAAGCACTTTTACACTAAGGCATAAATTATGAAAAAAATGACTGCCATGCTCTTTTCTCTGGCCGTGGGGCTTAACACCGTCTCCATGGCGGCGAAAGCTGACGCACCAAAAGAGCAGGAAACGGACGTCCTTTTAATTGGTGGCGGTATCATGAGCGCCACGCTGGGAACCTATCTGCAAGAACTGCAGCCGGACTGGTCTATGACCATGGTCGAGCGCCTTGATGGCGTGGCGCAGGAGAGTTCGAACGGATGGAATAACGCCGGTACCGGACATTCGGCACTCATGGAACTGAACTATACGCCGCAGAAAAAGGACGGTTCCATTAGTATCGAGAAGGCGGTAGAGATCAACGAAGCATTCCAGGTTTCTCGCCAGTTCTGGTCTCATCAGGTCAACAGCGGCGTGATGCACGACCCGCACTCCTTCATCAACACCGTGCCGCACATGAGCTTTGTATGGGGTGAGCAGAACGTCAACTTCCTGCGCGCGCGCTACGCCGCTCTGCAGCAGAGCACGCTGTTCCGCGGGATGAAATACTCTGAAGACCACGCGCAGATTAAAGAGTGGGCTCCGCTGGTCATGGAAGGTCGTGACCCGAACCAGAAAGTGGCGGCGACCCGTACCGAAATTGGTACCGACGTTAACTACGGTGAAATTACCCGTCAGCTGGTGACGTCTCTGAAGAAAAAAGAGAACTTCAACCTGCAGCTCAGCACCGAAGTGCGCGGTTTCAAGCGCAACGCGGATAACAGCTGGAGCGTGACCGTCGCCGATCTGAAAAACAACGAAGCCGAGCACGTCATCAAGGCGAAGTTTGTCTTTATCGGTGCGGGCGGCGCGGCGCTGAAGCTGCTGCAGGAGTCCGGTATTCCGGAAGCGGACGACTACGCGGGCTTCCCGGTGGGCGGCCAGTTCCTGGTGTCCGATAACCCGGAAGTGGTGAATCGTCATCTGGCAAAAGTGTACGGCCAGGCTTCCGTTGGCGCACCGCCGATGTCTGTTCCGCATATCGACACCCGTATGCTTGACGGCAAACGCGTGGTGCTGTTTGGGCCGTTCGCGACCTTCTCCACGAAGTTCCTGAAAAATGGCTCCCTGTGGGATCTGCTCAGCGCCACAACCACCTCTAACGTCAAGCCGATGATGGACGTGGGTCTGGATAACTTCGACCTGGTGAAATACCTGATTAGCCAGGTGATGCTCTCTGACGACGACCGCTTCGAGGCGCTGAAAGAGTACTATCCGCAGGCGAAAAAAGAAGACTGGCGTCTGTGGCAGGCGGGTCAGCGCGTACAGATCATCAAGCGCGATCCGAAAGAGGGCGGCGTGCTGCGTCTGGGTACCGAAGTGGTGAGCGATAAGGATGGTACCATCGCCGCGCTGCTGGGTGCGTCACCGGGCGCGTCTACCGCTGCGCCAATCATGCTGCACCTGATGGAAAAAGTGTTTAAAGACAAAGTCGCCAGCCCGGAATGGCAGGCGAAGCTGAAAACCATTATTCCATCCTACGGCACGAAGCTGAACGGCAACGTGAGCGCCACGGAGCAGGAGCTTGAATACACCAGCCGCGTACTGCAGCTGCAATACATCAAGCCACAGGCTGCGGATGCTGCGCCAAAAGCGGAGCTGAAGCCTCAGCCGGAAAACAAACCGGTTGCGGATATCGCGCTGTAAGGTAAAAGCAAAACGGTAACATCCGTTACCGTTTTTAGTGTTTTCTCCCTCTCCCGGTGGGAGAGGGGTGGGGTGAGGGCACCAGAGCGCACCCTTTCCGGGTCGGGTAAGGCGAAGCCGCCACCCGACTTATTTTTAACGTACTACCGCTTGTCCGACGTTCTCGTCCGCCTTCCACACGCGATACTTCACTTCCACGTTTTCAGGCGTATAGACCACGATCGGCAGCTTGCTGTTGTAGCGCAGCAGGCTGTTGTCGCCCAGATACGCCGTCACAAATTTCTTCTCTTTCTTCCCGTCCGGGCAGGCCATCATGGTGGAGACCGGAGAGGTCACTTTGTCAAAGACGTAATAGTCGTAACCCCAGCCTTCCAGGGTTTTACTTTCCAGCTGACCGCCCAGACGGTGCTGGTTGCAGTCCACTTCCAGCGTCTTGCCAATTAACAGTTCCACTTTAAAGTTCGCTTCATCCTGCTGAACCGGCAGCTGAATCACCTGACGCTTCATCCCTTTGTCCGCCTGCGGGTACGGAGCCACTTTTTCCAGCGGCTGCTGTTTTGGGGTTTCGCTGGCGAAAGCGCTGCTGCTGACGCACGCGGCGGCGATGAGGGCGATGGCAAATTTAGGTGCGTTTTTCATTGTCATTCCTTTATGTCAAAACGATCCTGCGCAGGTTAACATAACAACGATGAATGACCGGTGTTATTTACTTACATTTTCACTATCAGTAGCGTTATGCGCTTTTAATTTGCCTTTTTAGTGGTTGTTTATGCTGGTATGGAGTCGGGTGCCAGTTCGTGTTATTTTAGACCCTATATATTGTTATTCATCTGTAAAAGGGAAGAGAGATGGTTCATGCAAAACTGAAAACGCCTGAAGGCCGCAAGTTCCTCCTGGCGCTGCTGGTCGTATTTATGATTGCTGCCGCGTGCGTGGGGCGGGCAACCATTGTTGGCGTTATCGAACAGTACAATATCCCCCTCTCTGCCTGGACAACCAGCATGTATGTCCTGCAGTCGGCGATGATCTTCGTCTACAGCCTGGTGTTCACCGTTCTGCTGGCCATCCCGCTGGGCATTTTCTTCCTGGGCGGACGTGAGAAGCATTAAGCGCGGACTCGCAATAGCTAAGCCATCCTGCCGGATGGCTTTTTTTATGGTCTCATCCCACTCTCCTCAGGTTTTTTTAATCCGCGATATTCTATCCTGTAAGCATTCAGGCAACTGTTTTTAAAGCAGGAGCGGTAGATGCGTTCCAGATTTCCAGTGCTCAGTCAGATCCCCAAAGGCGTCTGGGTTGTGGGGGGCGTCAGTATGCTGATGGATATCTCGTCAGAGAGTATTCACAGCCTGCTGCCACTTTTTATGATGACCACCCTCGGTACGAGCGTGCTGTTTATCGGCCTGATTGAAGGGCTGGCGGAGGCCACTGCGCTTTTTATTAAGGTCTTTTCGGGGGCGATCAGCGACTACCTGGGTCAACGTAAGGGGCTGGCCCTGTTAGGGTATGGACTGGGGGCGCTAAGCAAACCTCTTTTCGCATTAGCGTCCTCTTCCGGGATGGTTTTAGGCGCACGTCTCATGGACCGTACGGGGAAGGGAATACGGGGTGCACCGCGGGATGCGCTGGTTGCAGACGTCACGCCGCCGGAAATGCGCGGTGCGGCATATGGTCTGCGTCAGTCAATGGATACCACAGGCGCATTTCTTGGTCCATTATTGGCCGTGAGCTTAATGCTGTTGCTGGACAATGAATTTCGCACTGTTTTCTGGATAGCTCTTATCCCCGGTCTGCTTTCAGTTGCCTTGCTCTATTTTGGCCTTCAGGAGCCGAAAACTCCCCTCGAACATAAACGTACTAATCCCATTAAACGAGAGAATTTAAGGCGGCTGGGGAAAGCGTGCTGGTGGGTGATTGGCCTTGGTGCAGTGTTCACGCTTGCCCGGTTTAGCGAGGCTTTTCTTGTACTTCGCGCGCAGCAGTCGGGCGTTCCTCTGGCCCTTATTCCGCTGGTGATGGTGGTCATGAACGTACTCTATTCCCTCTCGGCTTACCCTTTTGGCAAACTTTCTGATGGCATGAGCCACACCCGACTTCTGCAGTGGGGGCTAATGGTGCTGATTGGTGCAGATGTTGTTCTGGCGCTGAGCAGCCACTGGATGGGAGTCATTTTAGGCGTCGCGCTTTGGGGAATACATATGGGTATGACCCAGGGATTACTGGCGGCAATGATCGCTAAAACCGCACCGCCCGATCTGCGCGGCACGGCTTTCGGTATTTTTAGTCTGGTAAGCGGCGTGGGATTATTAATCGCCAGCGTGGGAGCCGGCGCGATATGGGAATCGTTTGGCGCGGAATATACGTTTTATGCCGGAGCGGTGATTTGTCTGACTACGCTAGTGTATCTGCGCAAAACGCCGGACGAGGCGAAATAAAAAACCAGCCATCAGGCTGGTTTTCAGTGTGTTTTTGGTCGGCACGAGAGGATTTGAACCTCCGACCCCCGACACCCCATGTCACTGCGTTAAAGCCGCTGCAACCCTTGTAAATACTGGTGCTACGGCATGTTTGACTGTATATGCAAACAGTGCATTTTTTGCAAAATCCGCACTATATACATCAATGAGTTACGGGTAGGTTTTTCCCCATACATCACCCGGCTTTAAAGACAATTTCAGCATGAGGAACTTCTACCCATTCAACATGGTTCTGGGTATAAATTTTTGTCGATTTTGCATCACTATGGGCCATCCTTGCCTGCGGATCGATACCTTGTCTTTCGAAAATATGAGCCGCCAGCGCTCTAATCTCGTGGAAAGTTGGCCTTTCTTTGATAGGTAATTCTGCCGCTACACCTATCCGGTCCCGCAGCTCTGAAAATGCCCTGCTCAAATAATCAGGGGCCACCTGTGTTGGGTGGTTAACTTCCTTGCTTATCGGATTGCTTCTCTTTTCCAGAAGTCGGTGAACAACATAAGGACTGGCCACATTGTCTCTGCTGTTGTCGATGATCTCTTTCAGGGCCCTGCCGATCGGAATTGCAACGTGTGAGGCCTCTTTGTGCTGCACTTTTTGCCGATGAATGTAAAGCGTTCCGAATATGCCAGCCTCTTCCTGATCGAACCATACACAGCCGCAAACCCCTTCTTTAGGTTCCTTGATCGAGTACCGGATCCGGGAAACTTCCAGGCGCGCTTGCGTAGTTTGTATTGCAAGGTCCATTGCAGTCTTCAGCCAAGGTTCAGCAGCTGCATGTATGGCCAGGAACTGTTCCAAAGTAAGTCGCCGGCGGACCTTTTTATCGACACGCCGCATTTTTTTCCGTGTTGCAGGGTTATCCATCATTAGCGATTCATCAACAGCATAAGAGAATAGCTTTTTCAGGAAGCTAACTTTTCGGTTCTGAACATTGGCCGACGATTCAGAATGGTAATTTCGTATGTAGGCATTTACGTGCTCAAGCTCAATGTCGCATGCGGGTATGTTATTAAAAAATTCTTTAACCCTGGTGGCATCATTATTCCAATCGTCAAGTGTGCTTTTTGACGGCTGCTCATCTTTGATCGCTCTCTCCATAATGCGATCAACATGTTCAGAAAACGGGTGGGCTTCACCATTCAGCCCTCCAGATTCCCGAATTAATGAATCTATCGATGGTGTATTTTCAGGGCGCATCCTCAGGTTATATTCTCGGGCGATGGCGATAGCCATTACTCGATCCGAACCGAGAGTTTTCTTTTTCCCAGTTATAAGCGTGAACTTATACACGCCACGATCTTTATCAAAAAAAAGATAATCAGGAAGGTGGCGGTATTCTTTTTTTCGTGGCCTTGCTGCCATGGTCAACCCTCAATTATTAACTGACGTACCGCCTGATTAACAATTGAGTCAATTCCCCACTTTTCGGTTTCATAGACAAAAACTGAACCATCTACAATCCTTCCCATGAGTAATCCGTTTTCGACCCAACGTTTAATTGTACGGTTGTCAGGAATGGAGTCTTTGGTAAATTCGCGCTTACTCCAGAGACTCGCTTTCATTAGCTTTGCCATGGTTTCCTTCTCCATAAAGCCCGGCTGCACCCGGGCTGAGTGGTTTACTCGTTGGTGCTGGTGGCAGGGATAAGTTTCTGCCAAATTGCTGACACATATTTTGCCTGATGGCGCGCATCAGCCAGGGCGTTGTGAACATCGCCAATGAAAGGCATGTCACGCTTCGGATCGAAACCAACACTGCGACCGAGGGTAACAATCGTGCGTACATCATGATCGTTCCAAAATTCCCACGGGCAAATTCGTCCGGCGCGTTCGTAAGCTCCGCGCAGAATCACATTGTCAAAGGTGGCCCCGTTACCCCAGACCTTCATGTATTTGAGATTATATGCATGCCGGTGAATGAAATGGCTAAGTTCCGACAGTGCATCAGTGATAGGCATCGCATCATCAACGCAAATAGCTGAGCGCGCTTCAGGGCTTTGTTTTAGCCACCAAAGAATCGTTTCTCCATCCGGTACCGCCCCTTGATCCATTGCGCTTTCAAGCGAGACGGCCGTATAAAATTCTTGGCCAAGCTCACCTGTATGAGGGTTAAAAAAGACGGCACCAATTGAGACGATCGGCGCGTTTGGCTTTTTACCCATTGATTCGAGGTCAATCATTAAGTCGTTCAACTGCTTTCTCCATTGCTAATTCTGCGATTAAAGCCGAGGGGACAACCACCGGCATTGGTACTCTGACGATCTGTGCTCGTACTCTATCGATTTCCCCTGCCAGCTCCAGCAGGCGGGAGCGGCAATCCTCTGCCTCGTCTCGCCACCAGGCCAGGTCGGCCTTAAGGCGGCGCAGGCGCCGCTGTTTGAGTTTACTGGGCATCAGGCCTCCGGCTTGGGGGCTGCGGCGAGCATTGCTTGGTACCGGGCATTAAGCGCTCGGGCCGTCCAACCTTTAACTAGGCAGAGTTCTGCAAGCATTTCCTCTGTCGGCTCGACAGGCACTATTACCCAACCATCCGGAAACACCGGAGAGTTGCTGCAGCGCGAATCGGCATTTTGGGGCAAAGAATCCAATGCTGACGCGGGCTGCATGGTGCAGCGCGACTCGGTGTTTTCGGCACTTTGATGTATGGCGGTGCGGCAGGCGTTCCAGATTTTCTGTGCCAAAAATTTATCCCCGATGTTATGCGCCAGCAGACTGACAATCTGACCAGCCAGACCTTTTGGCATTTCTTCTGGCACTATCTGCTTCTCTGCGGCTTCCAGCAACGCCAGCACGGTGTCGGGAGTGCAATGCTTCATAAAGTCGTTCAGCGCAGTGATTCGCTGGTCGAACGGCATAATCGGTGCTTCTCCAGCGATTTTTGCGGTCGCTGCCGCTTCACGCAGCGCCTGTTTGTCGATGTTACTCATTGGGCTGTTAGTCATTCCAGGCCTCCAGCTCGTTCTGAATTTCTTCGTCGATTTCGTCATTGGTGGCGGTCTCATTAAGATGACGGCGAGCTTCTTTCTGGAATGCCTCCCGGCGTTCATCGTACCAGGAGGAGAATTCAGGCGACCAGCCATGTGTGTAACCGTAAAAAGCAATCCTGGCATTATCTTCAGCCCGGCTCTCAACCATACAGTCAGCTGTTGTCAGCGCGCACTCGCGGATATAACCGCGCAGATCGCGTTTTCGCCACCACGGGCTCACCTTAGAATCGCAACGGCCTTTAAACTCAACTTTCCAGCGGCGAATACAGCGTGCATTTAGTGATTTGCTCATGCTGCACCACCTTCGATCGGCTTAATGCTGCTCAGAATCAAACGGCGTGATGTCAGCGGTGCACCGCTGCGGCGGCCATCTTCTTTCCGGTAGGTTTCAGTGCGGCCAACACACCAGGTCGTTGGAGTCTCGCGCAACTGCACGGTTTTCTCGCCATCTTTGGTGATGATGGTTCCGGTATGGGTTTTTATTTTCTGGTTTATCGCCATTGTCGATTACCCCTTACGCTGCTTAATCATGAGCTCTAAAACTTCCTGGCAACTGGCGCACGTTTTGCAGCCAGGCATTGCAACCCGGCGCGCCTCAGGAATGTCCTCTCCGCATTCAGAACAGTGCTCTGCAGAGACTGCATTCTGATCAATACGGTGTTTTTGTATGGCCAGCTGCAGGCGGTGCTCTACCAGCTCGTTTGCCTGATCGATGATGTCTGAACTCATACGGCACGCTCCTGGCGAAGTAACGCATCATGCAGTGCCATAGCACCCGCTTCACGGAGTGCAGAATCTTCATAACTGATGCCGTTCGAATCCATGATGCAGTCTCTATCGAGGCACTCCGAACAAGCGTTGAGGGCGGATTTGATAGCGTCGGCACGCATTTCATCTAGGAAAGCGTCGGTTGCTGGGGTATCAGGCATACCAAGCCCGGCGCATTTTTTTGCACCAGTTTTGATGTTCTCGACGTAGCACTCATCGCAGATGTACTTTTTCAGCCCCGCATTCTCTGAAGCCAGCGCCGCTATCTGCTTTTCAGCATTTGACAGCTGATCGAGGACCTCTTCAGCTAACGTCACGCGCATCACTACCTTCTGGCAGTCGTGGCGTTTGGCTCTGGCGATTGTGCCGCGCAGAGTCGCATATTTGTTGGTGGTCATTGGACGGACTCCTGACGAAGATGGTTAATTTCGGCGTCAAGGCTCATTCGCTGGTCCATCGATTCCGTCAAGGCGGCAAATGTAACGTCCAGGCGAGTGGCTACCTCACGCATCAGAGAGGCTTCTGCTGGTGGCAGTTTCCCCGCCGCAGCATGGGCTGCGGCTACCAGTTCTTTTATCTTCATGCGAGGCATGCGCGTGATTCCGTAAGCTCATTGAAACGGTTAATGAACAAGCCATATGCCTGGCCTGGGCGAAGAGGAACGATCTGGATAATGTCGCTGGCCGGAATACCTTCGAGGCAAGGCCAGAGTGAGCCGTCGTCGATATCCAGATCGCGGCGTTCCGTGGCAAGCATCACCAGATCGGCGTATTTCACTAACGCTGACATATCAGGGATGATGCTGAATTTGGCCCGGATCAGCTGTTCTACCCGCTCTTCAATGCGACGGTAATCTGGAAGCAATGCTTTCAGGGGGGCAGGGATGTCCTGGCAATAGGCTTCAGCTGCGTCATGCATCAGAGCTTCAAAGGCAAACTCTGGCGGCACAATTTGGCTGCACAGTACCGAGTGCTGGGCCACGCTGTAAAATTCCGGCAGATGACCACTGAAGCGGCAGATGTGGGAAAGTGCGGTCGCAATATCCTCGATCTCTACGTCGTCAGTGGTTGAATTGAGGTAATCGAATTTCTTACCTGAAAGTGTCTGGATATAACTCATCGTATTTTCTTCTCCATATTTGGCAGCTGCACCTGCGCCAGTTTTTGGTTGTACGAATCCCTCGCCATTGGCGATTAATAAAGGGAATTACGCTTCAATAAATCCCCGCGGCGCCGGGGATTTAATGCAGAGAAATTACGCTTTAAAGTTACCGATAAAGGTTTCAACCGCCTTGTCGGTGAACTTCTCGATCAGCAGGTCACGGAACTCGTTGGCGATAGCTTCTTCCTGGGCTTCCAGTTGAACGATGCGAAGTACAAACACCGGTTCCCCGCTTTTAAGCAGGCTGTTACGAAGGCTAAAGCGGCGTTCGCCCAGGCCTTCATATGGCACGCATTTGAACTCAAAGGCCACTGGCATGACATCTTTACTGCTGGCTTCAACGCTCTGCATCAGGGACTTTTTGCCGCCAAAATCTTCGTCTTCATGAGCTGATTCTGAGACTTGTTTAATGTTGACGCGGCGAACAGCACCAGCTGCCTGCGCGATGGACAACACATTCCCCTCGGCATCAAATGCGCTCAGGAAGTCGGCCCAGTCCTCCAGCCATTCAGCAATTTCTTTCTGGCCCAGACGATCACCGTTCACCTGAAGCAGGGCTCGGAATGGTGCTGTTTTTTTGAGTGTGATTGAGGCGACGTTATCAGCATGGCCAGGGTTAGCCAGCGTACCGATATTGAACACGGAGCGTGCGGTCATGTTGTCAGCATCGATAAAGCATCGCGCTGGTTCAGCTTCGTTGGCATAGCCAGCTGCATAACGCACAAAGTCAGGAATACTGGTTGTGGTCATGGCGCCACGGAAGCGAAAACGCTCAAACTCGAAACGCTCGAGGCTTTCTACGTGAATCCCTTCAGGAAGCAGGGCTGTCGGGCATGCCGTAACTTTTGCTGCATCCAGGTGGTAACCGGAAAGAACCAGGTCTTTCACCTGCTGCAGGGCATTGCCGTCTAAAATCTGGGACATAAAATTTCCTTAATATGTGGTCATAGGGATGTCAGTGATTTGTCTGCTGCGGATCACTGTGCCGCTTTAAGCTTTCCGTCAACGCCGCCGTTGATCCCGAACAGCTGCCCCTGATCTTCCTGCAGGATGGTCAGCTTGCCGCCTTTGTTAACCCACATTGGTGTTTCGGTGGTGTCTTCTTCGGAGGCTTTACCGCGCGGGGTTGGGGTGACGTAGTTCAGCTTGTGCTTGATCTTGACGCGCTTCTCTTCGACGGAGTTACCCATACGCTCAATATCAAAGGTGAGGACTACTTTGCCTTTGGTACCGTTGTTCAGAACGCCAAGCGCGGTAGTGTTTAAAGCTGCCGCGATCTTGTTCATGAACACGCCGGCATCCAGTTCGCCCAGGAAATCGGGCACTACAGTCATGCGGTCATTACTCATGGTTTAACCCTCTGTGAGGCGGCTGCCACCGCCAGTGGAACTTCTCCATACACAACAGAAAAGGGCACCTGCGCTTTGGCTATGGGTAGGAGGTCCATTTCCATAGCGCCCGGGTGGATTGGGGAATGAGCCCGTCGCCCGGTGATGCCCTTGTCTCTTGTGTAAAAAAGGTGCCCACCGATGTGATGGGCAAAGACTACACACAGCAATGATTTTGTTGTGGCGGTGGTGCCTCCACCTGCCGGCCCGGCCAGAACCGGCGACGCTACACCTCAAGAAACGTATTCATTTCAATAGTTGAAATAAAAACTTGTTGGCCTCGTCACGTGCGCAGAGCCGCATTACCACAACTGGAAGCGCACTCCACCAGGTAACAAACCGATCCCCATCAGGAAAAGAGGAATGCGCTTTCATGTTGTGTTGTGCTGGTCGGTGCTGATCTCCAACTTTCGGGATGGTTTTGCCATTGCCCCGCGCGGGTTAATAGTCCGCTGCACATCAGCCTGTGCATTCACCACAACGGTGAGAGCACTGTTTACCTGCTTTACCGCGTCGCGTCTCACGCAGTCCGATAATCAGCAATGCTCTCGCCTGTTGTGCCCTTAAAAAGCTGGCTGTCACCCTCAAGGGGAAAGTGAGCAGCCAGAACAGGGATCACGTCTTATTGCTTTGGCCTGCTTTTAACCACATCAGGCGCGGTGGTTTGGTGTCGACAGAAAAAAATCTAACTTAACTTAGTTTATTGGTCAAGTGAAAACATCAAACTAAACTTAGCTTGATGCTTAGAGGAAGAGCGGGAAGGGATTAGAGTTCGTACTGAACGCCTTTAACTACGCCAATAATGAGGCAGTTACCATTGATCGGTATGTTGGGGTAGCGAGGATTTAGTGGGACTAAAAATTTTTGTGGGCCATCAATGACCAGTTTTTTAACAGTCGCTTCGTTAGTGCCATCAATACGCGCAACAACAATCTTGCCATGAAGGGGTTCGGCATCTGGATCAACAATAACGGTTGCCCCTTCAGGGATTGTTGGGAGGCCATTTGGATTGGTCATTGAATCCCCTTTGACCTCTAAAGCGAACGAGCTATCCCCAATGCGTAGTGATGTTTCAACCCATTTATCAACATCACTGAATAAATCAGCGGCCTTACATTCCGTAAACTGCCCAGCTTGAACCCAGGAAATCACGGGCACACGCCTCATTTTAGTTATGAGGGTACCTTCAAATTCAGTGCCGTAAAGAATGTAATCTATTGATGTATTGAAGAATTTAGCCAGCTTAACCAGCGATTCTCCGTTTGGGATATTCACATCCTTTTCCCAATAACCCACCGCTACGTCACTAACCCCGCAGAACTTACCCAGTTCTTTTTGAGAGGTTTTTGTAACCCTGCGTAGGGCTTTAATGCGCTGACCAACCGTTTCCATGAAAGCACCAAATTTAAAAAAGACTAAGTAATCTTAGTTTTTATTGACCAAAGTTAGATTGGTTATTAATATCTAACCAAACTTAGCTAAGGAGGCTTCATGACAACCGACGAGATTGAACAACATTTCGGCAGCACTGAGAAAGTTGCCGAATTTTTTGGCATCACCAGTGAGGCCGTTTACCAGTGGCGTAATCGCCCCGGACGCTTAATCCCTAAAGGACGAGCTGCTGAAGCTGCGTATCGAACTGCTGGTGAACTGGAATTCAACCCAGAACGTTATGGCAAGAATACAACGCCTAACGATCAGAAATAACCACAGAAGGGAGGACCTAGCCGTGGGTATAGAACCTGAATGGAAAGTAGATAAGCAGCCAGCCTGGCTGGTGGCCGCAATCAAAAAAACGATCACCGAGCTTCCTGGCGGATATTCAGAAGCTGCTGAGTGGTTGGGTGTGACCGAGAACGCGCTGTTTAACCGGCTGCGTACCGATGGCGATCAGATCTTCCCGCTCGGTTGGGCGATGGTGCTTCAACGTGCTGGTGGTTCAAACCACATAGCGAACGCTATTGCACGTCACTCGAACGGTGTTTTTGTGCCATTGGCTGATGTTGAAGAGATTGAGAACGGCGATATCAACCAGCGTCTCATGGAGTCAGTTGAGTGGATCGGCAGGCATTCACAATACGTTCGTAAAGCTACCGCTGACGGCGTTATTGATGCTCAGGAACGCGCCCAGATCGAAGAGAACAGCTATCAGGTGATGGCTAAGTGGCAGGAACATTTGACGCTGCTTTTCCGTGTGTTTTGTGCGCCGGAAAAGAGTGACGCCCGCGAGTGTGCAGCTCCGGGCGTCGTGGCAGACAAATCTTGTATGGAGAAGTAATCCGCATGACCAGTTTAACGGCTTTTAACCGTTTACCGCAACTGAGGATGATCCCGGTACCGGGCGCTCCGTTGTTTCGGTATGAACGCAGAATAGCAAACCGCTGGGTGCCATGTAACCACAGTCGGGCGGTCGCAATTGTGGGGGTTTACTACAGGAAGGCGAAACGCTTATGCGCGAAGTTAACCGAAGGTTCAAAGACCACAGAGGGATCCCCGTTCGGGTTATCCGGTGGGAGCCAGAGACTCAACGAGTTATCTACCTGCGGGATGGTTATATCCACGAATGTTTCAGCCCGCTCGAACAATTCAAGCGCAAGTTTACAGAGTTAAAGGACGACCATGAGCACTAAATTAACGGGTTACGTTTGGGATGCTTGTGCCGCTTCTGGTATGAAGCTATCCAGCGTTGCCATCATGGCGCGTCTGGCAGACTTCAGCAGTGATGAAGGGGTTAGCTGGCCTTCCATCGCTACCATCGCGCGCCAGATTGGTGCAGGTGAGAGCACGGTTCGCACAGCCATATCTCAGCTGGAAAAAGATGGTTGGTTAACCCGCCAGCAGCGCCGTAAAGGCAACCGAAATGCATCGAACGTTTACCAGCTCAATGTTGCGAAATTGCAGGCTGCTGCCTTTTCTCACCTGTCAGATTCTGACGCATCAAAATCTGATGCCTCAAAAACCGACGCATCAAAATCTGAGGCATCAAAAAACGATGAGAAAGGCGGTTTTCACCCGTCAGAATCTGGGGGGGATCCGTCAGTAAATACAACTACTGATCCATCAGATAAAAAACATTCTTGTCCGGTTGCTGCGCAACCCGACCCTGTGGTGGTTATCACCGATCAGGCGAAGCAGGTTTTATCACATCTGAACAAGACCACCGGATCACGGTATCAGGTCTGCAAATCATCCTTGGAAAACATCCGGGCTCGCCTGGCTGATGGGTTTACGCCCGATGAGCTGCTGTTGGTGGTGGATTACAGCGTCGAGAAGTGGGGCGAGGATCTGAAAATGGCCGAATATCTGCGCCCTACAACGCTGTTTCTGCCATCAAAATTCCCTGGTTACCTGCAATCCGCAAATAAGTGGAACGCAGCAGGACGTCCAGAACGACAGTACTGGGGCTCAATCCGTAAGCATGATCCGATGAAATTTGGTGGACCAGATAAAGCCATTCCAGCTGGCTTCAGGGGAGCGAAATGATGAGCATGAATGCTGATAACAAATATTGCCGCGCGCTGGCTCAACTGCGCTCTAAACCAACCCACGAGTTGAAAGAGGTCGGCGATCAATGGCGCACTCCGGATCTGTTGTTCTGGGGGATCAATGCGATGTTCGGCCCTCTGGTGTTGGACCTTTTTGCCGACGACAGCAACGCGAAGTGCCCAGCATGGTACACGGCTGAAGATAATGCCCTGACACAGGATTGGTCAGAGCGTCTGGCAGAACTTGGCGGTGCCGGGTTTGGCAACCCGCCTTACAGCCGCTCTCAGTACCACGACAAGCAGGCCGTCACCGGAATGACCCACATCATTAACCACGCTATGGCAATGCGAGAAAAGGGTGGTCGGTACGTTTTTCTCATTAAGTCTGCAACGAGTGAAACGTGGTGGCCGGAAGAGGCAGATCACGTCACATTCATCCGTGGCCGAATTGGTTTCGATCTTCCTACATGGTTCGTGCCGAAAGACGAAAAGCAGCAGCCCACCAGCGCATTTTTTGCTGGCGCTATCGTGGTCTTCGACAAAACATGGCGGGGTGAACGTTTCAGTTACATCAACCGCACCGACCTGGAGGCCAAAGGCCGTGCTTCGATGTCGCTGGCCCAGTTTGCAGTGGGAAGAACGCAAACTGATGCGGCGCCGGAGCTGGACACTGAGGCAGTGCCGGAGAAATCAGAGGCAGAACTGCCCTTAACCCAAAAAGCCATTCTGGAAACCAGTGGTGTAGAGGCTTGGGCCTGTGTTGTCGCGGCGTTCGGCGAGAAAGATGAGTACACCTTCAGCGAGTCAAAGTTTGGTCATACCTGGGCTGCCGACTCTCTGGAAAACCCTGAATTTACCAATGTTTCACCGCTGACGATCGACAGAGCGAAAAAGCTGATCAGCGAGAGCATCCTGGTGGGTGTTAATGCATGGCTGGAAACATTGCCCTTTGATAGCGATGACGTGAAACAAGACATGTCAGAGCGGCTTCGCACGGTTGCCGTTGAATCTGCGAAAGAATACGGCATCAACCACAGTGAATTTATCGCGACCATGGAAAGCCTGGATAAAGCCAAATGGTCAAATATTCGGGGGATCCGCGCCCATGTCCGTGAGACGCAGGAATCAAAGAACAAGGCGTTAAACGAATCGCGCGTTTGGCCTCTTGAGGTCGGACTGGTGTTTAACCAGATTGAAGGGGCTGACGCTCTACCTGTTTCACAACAGAACAAGCTGAAAGCCAATATCAACCAGCTGTGGCTCGAACGTATGCCGACGAGTGAAATTATCACGACCGCTGGTGGTCTCTTCAACAGCATGCAGGGGGCCGTCAATGCGTGAAATTATCGTTGATAACTTTGCTGGTGGTGGCGGGGCGAGTACCGGCATTGAACTGGCGATCGGGCGTAGCGTGGATATCGCTATCAACCACGATGAAAACGCTATTGCGATGCATAAGACGAATCACCCGGACACGCTGCATTATTGCGAGTCGGTGTTTGACGTTGACCCAAGCGCAGCCACCAGCGGTAAACCTGTCGGTCTGGCCTGGTTTAGCCCTGACTGCCGCCACTTTTCCAAAGCGAAGGGCGCTAAGCCGGTTAAGAAAGAGATTCGCGGGCTGGCGTGGATTGTCCTGCGCTGGGCGCTGGCAGTACGTCCCCGCGTCATGATGCTGGAGAACGTCGAAGAATTTAAGACATGGGGACCGCTGCTGGATGAAGAATTACGCCCGGATCCTGAGCGTGCAGGTGAAACATTCGAGGCATTTGTCGGCATGCTGTCGACTGGTATCGCGGCGAATCACCCAGCACTGGCTGAGGTTTGTGAATTTCTTGCCATTGAGCCGCACGGCCAGCAGGCGCAACAGCTGATCGCCGGGCTTGGCTATGAGGTCGATTATCGTGAGCTGCGCGCTTGTGACTACGGCGCGCCGACGATCAGAAAGCGTTTCTTCATGGTCATGCGCTGTGACGGCCGCAAGATTCATTGGCCTGAAGCGACTCATGGGGATCCAAAATCACTGGAAGTACAAAGCGGCAAGCTGGCGCCATGGCGTACCGCGGCGGAGTGCATTGACTGGAATATCCCGGCCCGGTCCATCTTCGACCGCAAAAAGCCGCTGGCGGAAAATACGCTCAAACGTATAGCCCGCGGCATCCAGCGTTTCGTTATCGAGAATGCTTCGCCGTTTATCGTTAAGTGCAACCACACCACCTCACACGGCAAATATGATTGTTTCCGTGGGCAGGAGCTTGAGGCTCCTTTACAGACCATCACGAAAACCCACGGCTATGCGCTGGCGGTACCGCACCTGACTAAATTCCGCACCGGGGCCACCGGGCAGCCAGTGACCGAGCCGGTTCCAACTGTCACCGCTGGTACCTCGGCACGCCCGGGCGGGAATGGGCATGCGCTTGGCGTAGTTGAGGCTGCCCTGACACCGTTCCTGGCTGGCAATGGCGGCAGTGAGTACCAGGCAAAGCCGCGCCCGTTGGATAAACCCGCTCATACAATCCTCAAGCAGTCCCGCGCGTGCGTGGTTGCGCCGGTCATCGCCCGCCAGTTTGGCGCCAGTGTTGGACACAGGGCTGACGAACCGAGCGCGACGATTACTGCAGGTGGTGGCGGTAAGTCGCAGCTGGTAACTCCAACACTGATCCAGATGGGGTACGGCGAACGACCAGGGCAAGAACCGCGTGTTCTTCAACTGAATAACCCGCTCGGCACGGTCACTGCTGGTGGTAATAAGTTTGCAACGGTGAGCGCGTTCCTGGCGAAGCACTATGGTGGGAATTACACGGGGCCGGGTGTTGGTATGGATGAGCCTGCCCACTCAGTCACAACTGTTGATCATCACGCGGTAGTTGCGTCGCACCTGGTGAAGCTGCGCGGAACCTGCCGCGACGGTCAGACCATGGATACACCTATGCCGACGATTACCGCTGGTGGCCAGCACGTTGGCGAGGTCCGGACATTCCTCGAAACCTACTGCGGTGATAGCGAGGATGAATGGCTGGTGACGATCGAGGGGGTTAAGTACCAGATCGTCGATATCGGAATGCGCATGCTGCAACCGCATGAGCTTTATAAGGCGCAGGGCTTCCCTGACGGCTACGTTATCGATCAGGACTATCGCGGCAATCGTTACGCCAAAGACAAGCAGGTAGCGCGCTGCGGTAACGCAGTACCGCCGCCGTTCGCTCGTGCGCTGGTAGAAGCAAATCTTCCTGAATTATGTGCAAATCAAAAGGCGGGTGCAGCCGCCTGATATGGAGAAATAGCATGAATCAGTTAACCGCAAAGGGTGTTGTGACAATGTCCAGCCGTGAAATTGCCAGGCTGGTGCAGAGCAAACATGGTGATGTGAAGCGCTCAGCTGAGCGCCTTGCATCTGCTGGTATTTTAACCGCGCCGTTGGCGCACACCCCCTACACACACCCGCAAAACGGGCAAACCTACGAGGAGTATTGGTTCAACAAACGTGATTCTCTGGTGATTGTCGCCAGGCTGTCGCCAGAATTTACCGCCGCTGTTGTCGATCGCTGGCAAGAGCTGGAGAACAGCCAGGCCGTAAGTGTCCCGCAAACATTGCCGGAGGCATTACGTCTCGCCGCGGATCTGGCCGAGCAGAAAGAACAGCTGGCCCAGCAGTTAGCCGCTGCCGCGCCGAAAGTTGAGTTTGTCGATCGGTATTGTACTGCTAAAGGCTCAATGTCTTTCCGCCAGGTGGCAAAGCTGTTGCAGGCCAAAGAGACCGATTTCCGCTTGTTCCTCATTGAGAGCGGCATTTTGTACCGGCTCAGTGGAGTGCTGACACCGCGGCACCAGCACATTGCTGCCGGGCGGTTTGAAGTGAAAACTGGCACCACGAGCGAAACAAACTACGCCTTTAGCCAGGCACGTTTTACACCCAAAGGCATAGAGTGGATCGGCGGCCTTTGGACGGCACACATCGCTAAGGGGCATGCCGCGTGAGAGGACTGTTTACAGCCGAGACTGTTCCGCGCCTTGGGCTGGTGTTGTTAAAGCCGGGCAGCGAACTGATGTCTCTGTTTCAACAGGGGCGTGTGCTGGTGGAGCCTCAGCCAAAAAGCATGGCTGGGCTTCCGTCGGGCCTCGTCCCTGATGCCAGGCAGCCGCTGGCAGAAGATAAGTCCCTCGAGGAATTCTTCACCGACGAGAGAGTAATCCGTGCAGCAGGCGGTTTGACCGCGTTGGAATCCTGGTTAGAGCGTAACGTGAAGGAATGCCAGTACCCGCACACTGATTATCACCATCATGAACTGGTAACGATGCGACATCCCCCCGGATCAATGTTGCTCTGTTGGCATTGCGATAACCAGCTGCGCGAGCAAACCACCGCGGCGCTGGCAGAACTGGCCCGGCGTAATCTTATTAATTGGCTGATCAGCTCCATCCTGTCATCGCTTGGCTATAACAACGAGCGTGAATTATCCCTCGGTGAATTGTGCTGGTGGGCCGTTTATTCAGGCATTGCTGATGCAATCACGGAAAGGATGGCCCAGCTTGCGCTTCGATTACCGGATGAGCCGTTTTTATCCGTATATAGAGAAAGTGACATTGTGCCGATGCCCCCGGCAAAAAGCATTTTGCAGAAGAAGGTCACCCCTGCGGTCACGGCTGCGAAATTAAAGCATGGAGCAAATCAGGAAGTAGCCTATGAACAGCCAAAGGTTCTGGCTCTGCATGCGGATCCTGAATCCCCTGAATCATTCATGTTGCGCCCAAAACACCGAAGGTGGGTGAATGAGGACTATACCCGGTGGGTTAAAACCCAGCCCTGCGAAGGTTGCCGGCGGCCAGCGGATGATCCACACCATGTCATTGGTCACGGCATGGGCGGTACCGCCACTAAAGCCCACGATTTGTTTGTGATCCCTCTGTGCAGAGAGTGTCACGACAAATTACATGCTGATGTTGCAGCGTTCGAGAAAAAACACGGTACCCAGCTGGAGCTGCTATTCCGGTTTATGAATCGAGCACTGGCGATCGGCGTAATAACAAAAGCGTAATTGTATGGAGCGCTAAGCATAATGAATTTACAAGAACTGGAATATACGCGGATTGAACTGCGCCGCGCGCTGGCGGATTTATCAGGATCGACAAAAGGACAGCTGCAGGCGTTCAGTGAGCATCCACCAGCAGATAAGAATAAATACCCTCGGCACCATCCTGAAATCGTCATGGAGGGTGGGGAAGGTTGTGGATCGAAGGTTGTAAAAACTCTGGCTACTCCGCTTTATGTTCTTGAGACAAGGAGCCGTCGCCGACCTTTACCGCCTATTAAGGATGCGGAGTTCGCTTGTTCAGCATGGCGTCGTTCGGTCAATGGTCTTGGGGAGCATTTGCAGGCATGGGTGCGGTACTGCTATGGGCATGACCTTGCTTTCCGGTACCAGAGGTTAATGTGCCAGCACGTATGGGAAGAGTTTCAGCGTCAGCATAGCGGCAAAAAAATCCAGGACCGTGTCACTAAAAAACTGGTAGGGCTTGTCTGGCTGGCGGCGCAAGAAGTTGCTGCCTCGCGTAATAACGATACCTATCAGGAGTATGCTGGTGCAGCTCTGGCGCGCATGGTCAGCGTTGAGCGTTCCACCTGGCTCAGAGTGTATTCAGGCCACTGGGCGGCTTTCAAAGCGTCGTTTACTGATATGGATAGCCAGGCACTAAGCGAAATTTTGTCACGGTACGAAGAGTACCAAGAACTGAAAGTGGCGGAAATGTGAGGTAACTTTCACTAACTCCCTCAATTAGGCTTGCAAAATGCAACAAAATAAGCGATATTTGAAGCTAATTTGATATCTTGCCAAAAGTATATAAACCCGCCACTGAGCGGGTTTTTGTATTTTTAAAAAAGACCGATAGCGCCACCGGCTATGGCCGTAATAAGTGGATGCTCGGCCAACTTGCGCAGCAGCCCCTTTGCTTCTTCCTTTTGCTCGGTAGTAGCCTGGGAACTATTGATGAGATTGTTCAAGGTCTCGATGCTAGTGGTAATCTCTTGGCGGTTATGATTTCCGATCTGAACATGACCACCATGAATATTGATTTGCTGTGATGAAAAGGCAGGGACTGTTTTTTTAG
This sequence comes from Enterobacter asburiae, assembly GCF_001521715.1. Lineage (NCBI taxonomy): Bacteria > Pseudomonadati > Pseudomonadota > Gammaproteobacteria > Enterobacterales > Enterobacteriaceae > Enterobacter > Enterobacter asburiae. Next base: position 2,329,432 of record NZ_CP011863.1, on the reverse strand, counting down.
GACCGACCTTAAGCTGAAAGTGAGGGCCAAATCCACCAATACCATGGTCATAGAAGTTAGCTTTGTGAATTTCTTTATGCTCTTCTTTTCCATTGGGCAAGATACGCATGACAGTATCACCATCTTCGATATCTGCCATTGGGTCATTCACAATGACCGTATCACCAGCAAACTTAGCTTTGTAGGGACCAAGTTTTGCCCCGTCTGATTTTAAAATGTACGCATCATCTTTAGCTGATAACATTTTTCCTCCATTGAATGTTTAAGCCAGCAATAACTGGCAATTAACATTTATCGCTAAGGAAGGTGCGAACAAGTCCCTGATATGAGATCATGTTTGTCATCTGGAGCCATGGAACAGGGTTCATCATGAGTCATCAACTTACCTTCGCCGACAGTGAATTCAGCAGTAAGCGCCGTCAGACCAGAAAAGAGATTTTCTTGTCCCGCATGGAGCAGATTCTGCCATGGCAAAACATGGTGGAAGTCATCGAGCCGTTTTACCCCAAGGCTGGTAATGGCCGGCGACCTTATCCGCTGGAAACCATGCTACGCATTCACTGCATGCAGCATTGGTACAACCTGAGCGATGGCGCGATGGAAGATGCTCTGTACGAAATCGCCTCCATGCGTCTGTTTGCCCGGTTATCCCTGGATAGCGCCTTGCCGGACCGCACCACCATCATGAATTTCCGCCACCTGCTGGAGCAGCATCAACTGGCCCGCCAATTGTTCAAGACCATCAATCGCTGGCTGGCCGAAGCAGGCGTCATGATGACTCAAGGCACCTTGGTCGATGCCACCATCATTGAGGCACCCAGCTCGACCAAGAACAAAGAGCAGCAACGCGATCCGGAGATGCATCAGACCAAGAAAGGCAATCAGTGGCACTTTGGCATGAAGGCCCACATTGGTGTCGATGCCAAGAGTGGCCTGACCCACAGCCTAGTCACCACCGCGGCCAACGAGCATGACCTCAATCAGCTGGGTAATCTGCTGCATGGAGAGGAGCAATTTGTCTCAGCCGATGCCGGCTACCAAGGGGCGCCACAGCGCGAGGAGCTGGCCGAGGTGGATGTGGACTGGCTGATCGCCGAGCGCCCCGGCAAGGTAAGAACCTTGAAACAGCATCCACGCAAGAACAAAACGGCCATCAACATCGAATACATGAAAGCCAGCATCCGGGCCAAGGTGGAGCACCCATTTCGCATCATCAAGCGACAGTTCGGCTTCGTGAAAGCCAGATACAAGGGGTTGCTGAAAAACGATAACCAACTGGCGATGTTATTCACGCTGGCCAACCTGTTTCGGGCGGACCAAATGATACGTCAGTGGGAGAGATCTCACTAAAAACTGGGGATAACACCTTAAATGGCGAAGAAACGGTCTAAATAGGCTGATTCAAGGCATTTACGGGAGAAAAAATCGGCTCAAACATGAAGAAATGAAATGACTGAGTCAGCCGAGAAGAATTTCCCCGCTTATTCGCACCTTCCCTAAACCTATACGGATGTAAGAGACGCCGATCAATAAATTAGGATATATGCAAGGAAACGAAAAAAAGCTGGTGGTAAGAGTTATCAGTGATTCTGATCTGTTTTATTAAACGCCTCCGGACTGGAGGGAATCTGCTGTGGAAATGGGCGGCTGGAGGGTGTTGTAGCACCCGGCCAGCCATCAGCTCATGCTTTCAGGTCACAAGCTAACCAAGGCCCATTGCTTTAGCGCAAAAGCAAAGAGAGCCTATCAGAGTTACGCTTATTGATCTATGAAAAATACTGTAAATATAAACAGTGTTGAGTTAGTCAACGCTGATAGCCTGCAATACATCGCCACTCTCCCTGATAACTCCATTGACCTGATAGTCACGGATCCCCCGTACTTCAAAGTGAAACCCAACGGCTGGGACAATCAATGGAAAGGGGATGAGGATTATCTTCGCTGGCTTGATATGTGCCTCGCACAATTCTGGCGAGTGCTTAAACCTGCTGGCAGTCTTTATCTTTTCTCCGGTCACCGCCTGGCGGCAGACATTGAGATCATGATGCGTGAGCGGTTCAACATCCTGAACCACATCATCTGGGCTAAACCGTCGGGTCGCTGGAATGGCTGTAATAAAGAGAGCCTGCGCTCTTACTTCCCTGCAACAGAGCGCATCCTGTTCGCTGAGCATTACCAGGGGCCGTATAAACCAAAGAGCGACGGGTATGCTGAGAAGGGAAGCGAGCTGAAGCAGCATGTAATGACTCCCCTAATTTCTTATTTCCGGGATGCACGTGAAGCGCTTGGCATAACCTCAAAACAAATAGCCGATGCGACTGGAAAGAAGAACATGGTGTCTCACTGGTTCAGCGGTAGCCAGTGGCAATTACCGAATGAATCAGACTACCGGAAGCTTCAGTCCCTTTTCACGCAGGTAGCCATCGAAAAGCACCAGAACGGCGAACTGGCAACACCACACCACCAGCTGGTGGCTATGTGGCATTCGTTGAATCGCAAATATTCAGAGCTGCTCGAAGAGTACAAATCACTTCGGCGGCATTTCTCTGTTTCCGTATCCGTTCCTTATACCGACGTCTGGACACATAAACCCGTTCAGTTTTACCCAGGTAAACACCCATGCGAAAAACCCGCTGATATGTTGCGGCAGATCATCAGCGCCAGCAGTAAGCCTGGTGATGTGGTGGCTGATTTCTTCATGGGGTCCGGTTCGACCGTGAAAGTCGCGCTGGAACTTGGCCGCCAGGCTATTGGCGTTGAACTCGAAGAGGAAAGGTTTAATCAGACGTTGGGGGAAATACGGGCGTTGGCAGGGGAATAAACGTGAGGTCGCGATAGCGGCCTTTTTTATTACCTCAATAACACCCGCACACAGCGAGGTGAGAGACCATGAAAATGAATGATTCAGGGAACATCTTCACGCAGTTCTTTGCGTGGGTAGCAGCTCTGGCTTCTGCCATTGGATTTACCACTCAGGATCTGGTGTTCATGTTCTTTGGCGCTGCTGGTTTGCTTATCTCGCTTGCCTCCTACATCAACGGGCGTGTAGATGCACACCGCAGGCGTAAAGAGGATGAGAAGCGAACAAAAATGGTCAATGACTACCTGAAAGGCGTTGGTGACAAACCGCTTCACGAACGTCCTGCAGCTGCAAGCGTGGTCGTTGAGGCATTACAAAAGGAAGGTGAGTGATGGGAACCAGAGCAAAATTGAGTGCTGCTGTTCTGGGGCTGGTACTCGCTGGTGCGCCAGCATCCGTCATTCTCGATCAGTTTCTGAATGAGAAAGAGGGTAACAGCCTCACGGCGTACAAAGATGGCGGTGGTATCTGGACGATTTGCCGCGGCGCCACGATGGTTGATGGTAAACCGGTTGTGCAGGGCATGAAATTGACACAGGCCAAATGCAATCAGGTGAACGCCATTGAACGCAATAAGGCTCTGGCGTGGGTTAACCGCAATATCACGGTACCGCTTACCGAACCGCAGAAGGCCGGGATCGCATCTTTCTGCCCGTACAACATCGGGCCGGGTAAGTGCTTCCCTTCCACGTTCTACAAGCGCATCAATGCCGGTGACCGCCACGGGGCATGCGAGGCGATTCGCTGGTGGATTAGGGACGGTGGACGTGATTGCCGTCTGACTAAAGGCCAGAAGAATGGCTGTTATGGGCAGGTCGAGCGGCGCGATCAGGAAAGTGCGCTGGCGTGCTGGGGCTGGATCAATGAAAATTAATCCGGGTCTTATCGGCGTTATCGTTATTGCTGGCCTTTCGGTCGCACTCGTTAAGAGTTGCTCCGACGCCAGTAGCCTTCAGAGCGATAACGATGTTCTGCGAAGTGACAACTCTCTGCAGGGGCAGGTGATCGCCACCCAGGCATTCAACTTCAATCGATTCAATCAGGTTGCTGAACATGCCAACAGGCTTAACTCCCTGATCGACACCAGCACCGAAGAAACCGTAATCGAATACCGGGAGATTCTTCGCCGTGAAAAAACCTGTGATCTGCCTGTTCCTGCTGACATTGCTGGTGGGCTGCTCGAATACGCGTACCGTTTACGTTCCAGCGCAATGCACGCCGATACCATCGGACCTGACACAGCCGATGATCGTGCCGCTGCCACCAGCTCAATGACATACTGTCAAGCTGTTCTGTGGATTAAGCCATTGTTGTCTGTTATTGAGAAGGGTAATAATAACTTTAGAGGAATAAGAGAAATTGAAGGGGAAAGAGTACAAAACTCTATCCCCTAATAAGTATGACGCGTAATTTATTCTCGCTCGAGGATGAAAAGTAAACCAATATTAAATAGTTAGCGGGGCATGAGATAAAATTTCACTAACCTCTTCAGCACTCAGTTCCCATTGGCGATCTAAGGCATTAATTTTTTTACATGCCTCGATCAGTGCATTGTAATGATGCACTGTATGTGAATGGGTATTATTAAGAGGGAGATTTTGTTCAGGGAAGCGATCAATTTTCTGGAATGCTTCGATGATACCTTCGTATACATATTCGTTGTTTCCATCGAAGCCAGGTAGTTGAATATTGTCATCAATAATATTCAGGCGGTGTTTCTTCTTCAGCTCAGCTTGCTCTGTTAAGCTAAGCAAACGGTAAGATTTAGAAAGCCCTCTATATGCATACAATAATTCGACTACAAAATCGCGCTCTGCTTTTTCAGAACCTTCGGAGAATGCGCCTGAGTATTTTGCGTCAAGTATCCAATCTTGACCGGAAGTAATCGCATATTTGACGATTTCCGGATCAAGGTCAGTATCGATGCCAAGATGAATGGCGATGTCGCAAAGTAATACTGTATTGATTTTATTTTTAATATCCATGAGTTACCTCTCTAAGTGAAATGTTATTTTTACTCGTGTTTTGCTAATGAGTCCATGGGCATTCTCACACAAATCAATAATTTTGGCATGGGATAGGTCAACCTGAAGTATTGCACTTGGGCAAGAACTATGGGCTCATCAGGGAGGAGATTGACGCTCTCCAAAATGGTTACTCAGAGCTCAGCGGGTCCTTTCCGGTTATCTGACATGTTACGGGGCGGCGACCTCGCAGGTTCTCGCTATTTATGAAAATTTTCAGGATTTTGCCTTTTCCGTTCTTCTTCTTGCTAAGTATCTGTCTTTACTGGGTATAACCCACCACAAGAAAGGAAGTGTTAAAGCCCGGTAGTAGTCATTTTACCCGGCATAGTTTCCTTACGCTGTGTTTCGCCTGGAGTTCGTCATGGAGGTCAATAAAAAACGCCTTTCAGAGATTTTTGGTGTCAGCATCCGCACGATCCAGAACTGGCAGGATCAGGGAATGCCAGTTGCGCGCGGTGGTGGAAAAGGTAATGAAGTGCTTTATGACTCTGCCGCCGTAATCGAATGGTATTCCGCCCGTGACGCAGCGATAGAAAACGAAAAGCTGCGCAAAGAGGTTGAACAGCTGAGAGTTGATTCAGAATCAGACCTTGTGCCTGGCACGATTGATTATGAGCGCCATAGGCTTACCCGAGCCCAGGCTGATGCTCAGGAACTAAAAAATGCAAAAGAGTCCGCTGAGGTGGTGGAGACCGCATTCTGCACGTTCGTGCTGTCGCGGATAGCCGGAGAAATTGCCAGTATCCTTGATGGAATACCTCTGTCGGTTCAGCGGCGCTTTCCGGAACTGGAAAATCGACATATTGATTTCCTCAAGAAGGACATCATAAAAGCCATGAACAAAGCAGCTGCGCTGGATGAAATGATACCGGGGTTGCTGAGTGAATATATCGAACAGTCAGGTTAAGGGGCTACAGCACTCCGCGCGCTCGGGGCTCCGTTCGTTGTACCGGCCAGAGCCGCAAACGGCGGTAGAGTGGGCAGACGAAAATTATTACCTCCCGAAAGAGTCTGCTTATCAGGAAGGGCGCTGGGAAACGCTGCCGTTTCAGCGTGCGATAATGAATGCGATGGGTAATGACTATATCCGCGAGGTCAATGTCGTTAAGTCTGCCCGAGTAGGCTATTCAAAAATGCTGCTCGGCGTGTATGCGTATTTCATCCAGCATAAACAGCGTAACTCGCTTATCTGGTTACCTACCGACGGTGATGCAGAAAACTTCATGAAATCCCACGTCGAACCGACAATCAGGGACATCCCCTCACTGCTGGCGCTGGCGCCCTGGTACGGTAAAAAGCACCGGGACAACACGTTGAGTATGAAACGTTTCTCGAATGGGCGAGGTTTCTGGTGCCTCGGTGGTAAAGCTGCAAAAAACTACCGTGAAAAATCTGTTGATGTGGCGGGTTATGACGAGCTGGCGGCATTTGACGAGGATATCGAGAAAGAGGGCTCTCCAACGTTCCTGGGGGATAAACGTATTGAAGGGTCGGTCTGGCCTAAATCGATACGAGGATCCACACCCAAAATTAAAGGGACATGCCAGATTGAACGTGCCGCCAAGGAGTCGGAGCATTTCTTGCGCTTCTATGTTCCCTGCCCACATTGTGGGGAGGAGCAGTTCCTTAAATTCGGCGATAAAGAGACGCCATTCGGGTTCAAATGGACGCCGGGCGATCCTGCCAGCGTTATATATCTGTGTGAACACAATGCCTGCGTAATTAAACAGCAGGAGCTCGATTTTTCGCAGGCGCGGTACATCTGTGATGAAACCGGGATCTGGACGCGCGACGGACTTTGCTGGTTTTCATCATCGGGTGCCGAAATTGATCCGCCTGACAGCGTAACCTTTCACATCTGGACGGCCTATAGCCCCTTCACAACCTGGGTGCAAATCGTCAAGGACTGGATCAAGACCAAAGGGGACACGGGAAAGCGTAAGACGTTCGTCAACACAACGCTTGGTGAAACGTGGGAGCCTAAAATTGGTGAGCGTCCTGATGCTGAGGTGATGGCCGAACGCATTGAGCACTTCGGTGCCAGGGTGCCGGAGCGCGTGGCCTATCTTACTGCCGGTATTGACTCCCAGCTTGACCGTTACGAAATGCGTGTTTGGGGCTGGGGGCCTGGCGAGGAAAGCTGGCTTATCGACAAAATTATCATTATGGGTCGCCATGATGATGAATCCACGCTTCTCAGGCTGGACGAGGCGATCAACAAAACCTATCCGAGGCCTAACGGCGTTGAGATGCTTATTTCCCGCATCTGCTGGGATATCGGCGGCATAGACCCAACGATTGTTTATAACCGCTCGAAAAAGCATGGTCTGTTTCGTGTCATTCCTGTTAAAGGCGCATCTGTTTACGGCAAGCCCGTGGCGAATATGCCTCGCAAGCGTAACAAGAATGGCGTTTATCTCACTGAGGTAGGAACAGACACCGCGAAAGAGCAGATTTATAACCGTTTCACGCTGGTGGCAGAAGGCGACGAGCCGCTGGCGGGTGCGGTTCACTTCCCTAATAACCCTGAAATATATGATTTAGCTGAGGCTCAGCAGCTTACGGCTGAAGAGCAGGTTGAGAAGTGGGTAGACGGGAAGAAAAAAATCGTCTGGGACAGTAAAAAACGACGAAATGAGGCGCTTGACTGTTTTGTCTATGCCCTCGCAGCTCTGCGGATAAGTATCTCCCGCTGGCAACTGGATCTGGATTCTCTTCTGGCCAGCTTACGGGAAGAAGACACTGGCCGTAAAAATAACAAATCTCTGGCGGATTATGCCAGGGCGTTAGCGGGAGATGAATAATGGCAACACAGGCTGAACTGGATGCCGCGCGCGCAGCTTTACATGATCTGATGATGGGAAAACGGGTTGCGACGGTACAGAAAGACGGTCGAAGGGTGGAATTTACGGCGACGTCAGTCAGCGATCTGAAAAAGTACATTGCCGATCTAGAGTCACAGGTCGGTACCACTTCACGACGCCGCGGGCCGGCAAGGTTCTACGCATGAAAATTCCTTCTTTAGTTGGCCCCGACGGGAAAACCTCCCTGAGGGAATATGCAGGCTATCACGCCGGTGGCGGCGGATTCGGTGGGCAGCTGAATGCCTGGAATCCCCAGAGTGAAAGTGCTGACGCCGCACTTCTGCCGAACTTCGCCCGGGGGAATGCCCGTGCTGATGATCTGGTCCGAAACAATGGTTATGCGGCAAACGCCGTGCAGTTGCACCAGGATCACATCGTCGGGTCTTTTTTTAGACTGAGTTACTGCCCGAGCTGGCGATATCTCGGCATTAAAGAAGAGGAAAGCCGAGCGTTTGCCAGGGAGGTGGAGGCCGCCTGGTATGAATATGCGGAGGATGACTTTTGCGGGATTGATGCCGAGCGCAAGCGAACCTTTACCATGATGATCCGCGAAGGTGTCGCGACGCACGCTTTTAACGGTGAGTTGTGCGTTCAGCCCACCTGGGACAGTGATTCATCGCGACTTTTTCGCACGCAATTTAAAATGGTTAGTCCAAAACGCGTGAGTAATCCCGGTAATACAGGTGACACGCGTAACTGTCGCGCGGGTGTCAAAATCAGTGATAGCGGCGCAGCGCTGGGGTACTACGTCAGCGAAGACAGCTATCCTGGCTGGATGTCGCAAAAATGGACCTATATACCACGGGAACTGCCGGGCGGAAGGCCATCATTCATCCATATTTTTGAACCGCTTGAGGATGGACAGACCCGCGGCGCAAACGTGTTTTACAGCGTGATGGAGCAGATGAAAATGCTCGACACCCTGCAAAATACTCAGCTCCAGAGCGCGATAGTGAAGGCCATGTATGCGGCCACCATCGAAAGTGAGCTTGATACCGATACGGCGATGGACTTTATCCTCGGCGCGGATAGCAAGCAGCAAAATAAGTTGACGGGCTGGCTGGGCGAAATGGCATCTTATTACGCCGCGGCGCCGGTTCGCCTCGGTGGCGCGAAAGTGCCTCATCTTTTGCCGGGCGATTCACTGAACCTTCAGTCAGCGCAGGATACCGATAACGGTTATTCCACCTTTGAACAATCCCTTCTGCGCTATATCTCGGCTGGTCTTGGTGTGTCGTATGAGCAACTTTCACGCAACTACTCTCAGATGAGCTATTCGACAGCGCGCGCCAGCGCCAATGAATCCTGGGCGTTCTTTATGGGGCGTCGGAAGTTTGTCGCGGCCCGGCAGGCCTGTCAGATGTTCGTCTGCTGGCTCGAAGAGGCGATTGCGCGCCGGGTTGTCACGCTCCCATCCAAAGCCAGGTTTAGCTTCCAGGAGGCGAGAACCGCATGGGGTAACGCCAACTGGATTGGCTCGGGGCGCATGGCTATTGATGGGCTGAAGGAGGTGCAGGAGGCCGTAATGCTGATCGAGGCCGGTCTCAGCACATATGAGAAGGAGTGTGCCAAACGCGGAGATGACTATCAGGAAATATTTTCTCAGCAGGTACGTGAAACTATGGAGCGCCGCCAGGCGGGACTTAAACCTCCGGCATGGGCGGCTGCTGCTTTCGACGCAGGGCTGAAAAAATCAAACGAGGAGGATAAAGATGACGCCAGAGCTGCGTAATCTCCCGCACATTGCCAGCATGGCCTTCAATGAGCCGCTGATGCTTGAACCCGCCTACGCGCGGGTTTTCTTTTGCGCGCTGGCAGGCCAGTTGGGTATCACCCGTCTGACGGATCCCGCTTCTGGCGTCACGCTCGGTGCGGAACAAATTGCAGAGCCGCTGGCGCTGTTTGGCGATGATGAGGAAATGGGGCCCCGGCCAGCGCGGAGCTATCAGGTAACAAACGGGATCGCGGTGCTTCCCGTTTCCGGCACGCTGGTCAGCAAAACCCGGTCACTGCAGCCTTATTCCGGTATGACGGGCTATAACGGGATCATTGCCCGCCTGCAGCAGGCAATCAGCGATCCCGGCGTGGACGGTATCCTGCTGGATATGGACACGCCGGGCGGGATGGTGTCCGGTGCTTTTGACTGTGCCGATATTATTGCCCGGATGCGGGATATCAAGCCCGTCTGGGCGCTGGCAAATGATATGAACTGCAGCGCAGGGCAGCTAATTGCCAGTTCTGCATCGCGACGGCTTGTCACGCAAACGGCCAGAACCGGCTCCATCGGCGTCATGATGGCGCACAGTAATTATGGCGCTGCGCTGAAAACTAACGGCGTTGAGGTCACGCTGATTTACAGCGGCGATCATAAAGTCGACGGCAATCCCTACGAAAAACTACCAAAGGACGTTCGCGCTGACTTTCAGACGCGTATCGATGCCACTCGTCAGATGTTTGCCGAAAAGGTTTCCGCTTATACCGGCATGTCAGTTCAGGCCGTACTGGACACCGAAGCGGCAGTCTTCTCCGGCCAGGAGTCCGTGGATAACGGTCTGGCGGATGAACTTGTTAACAATACCGATGCGCTCGGCGTGATGCGTGAAGCACTCGACAGACGCAAAAAAACAACCACTGGAGGAACTATGCCATCACCTTCTGCATCTGCAGCGACAAATCAGCCAGCTGACCAGGCAGCTACACAGACTACTGCACCGGCTGAGCAGGTCACCACCGTAGACACAACAACCGCTGCCTTAACGGCCCCGGCAGACCTCAGCGCTCAGGTTTCGGCAGCCGTAGCCGCCGAGAACGGTCGCATTATGGGAATTCTGAACTGCGAAGAGGCAAAAGGGCGCGAATCACAGGCCCGCGCGCTGGCCGAAACGCCGGGCATGACGGTCGAGAGTGCGCAGCGCATTCTGGCCGCTGCGCCGCAAAGCGCCCAGGCGCGTACCGATACTGCGCTGGATCGTTTGATGGAAACCGCACCAGGCGCTCTTTCAGCAGGGAATGCCTCTGCTGAAGCCGGCGACGATTTGTTAAACACCCCCGTTTAAGAGGCTAACATGGCAATCACCGAAGTATTTACTCATCACCAGCCGCTCGGTAACAGCGATCCGGCACACACCGCGTATGCACCGGGCGAACTGACAGCATCCACCCCGGCAATGACCCCGCTCATGCTCGATGCTACGTCTGGCAAGCTAACCGTCTGGGACGGCGAGCATGCAGGTGCAGCAACCGGCATTCTGGCGGTTACCGCTGACCAGAACAGTGCTGAACTGGCCTTCTATAAATCCGGTTCTTTCCGCATCGAAGATGTGCTCTGGCCATCTGCCGTTACCGACGAAAATATCAAGCGTAATGCGTTCGCCGGTACGGCGATCAGCATCGTTTAATCACCCTCAACTTTCATAAAAGCCGCATATGCGGCTTTTTTTACGGGAAAATTCTATGTCAGTTTACACAACAGCCCAGCTTCTGGCGGTCAATGAGAAGAAATTCAAGTTCGATCCGCTCTTCCTGCGCATCTTCTTTCGCGAAACTTATCCCTTCAGTACAGAAAAAGTCTACCTGTCGCAAATTCCGGGCATGGTCAATATGGCGCTGTACGTATCGCCGATTGTCTCCGGGAAAGTGATTCGTTCCCGTGGTGGCAGCACGTCGGAATTTACGCCGGGGTATGTGAAGCCAAAACACGAAGTGAATCCGCTGATGACCCTCCGCCGCCTGCCTGATGAAGATCCACAGAATCTGGCCGACCCTGCCTATCGCCGCCGACGCATCATTCTTCAGAACATGAAAGATGAAGAGCTTGCAATTGCGCAGGTAGAAGAAAAGCAGGCCGTTGCTGCAGTCCTCAGTGGTAAATACACCATGACCGGGGAAGCGTTTGAGCCGGTTGAAGTTGATATGGGACGCAGTGCCGGTAACAACATCACCCAGGCGGGTGCAGCTGCCTGGTCTTCTCGCGACAAAAAAACGTACGACCCGACCGATGATATTGAAGCGTACGCGCTTAACGCCAGCGGTGTGGTCAACATTATCGTCTTCGATCCAAAGGGCTGGGCGCTGTTCCGCTCCTTTGACGCGGTGAAGGAAAAGCTGGATACGCGTCGCGGTTCAAGCTCTGAGCTCGAAACCGCCGTAAAAGACCTGGGAATGGCCGTCTCATATAAGGGGATGTATGGCGACGTGGCCATCGTTGTGTACTCCGGTCAGTACATCGAGGATGACGTCAAAAAGAACTACCTGCCGGATCTGACAATGGTGCTGGGAAATACCCAGGCGCGCGGTCTGCGTACCTATGGCTGCATTCTGGATGCAGATGCACAGCGCGAAGGCATTAATGCTTCAACGCGCTATCCGAAAAACTGGGTGCAAACGGGCGACCCGGCTCGCGAGTTCACCATGATTCAGTCAGCTCCGCTGATGCTGCTGCCAGATCCGGACGCGTTCGTTTCAGTCAAGCTGGCATAACTTTCCACAGTGGCCCTGTTGGGCCACATTTCTGGAGTATTTCCCATGACAGAAAAAGAAACCCTGATCGCCCGACTGAAAGAGCTGGGCGTAAAGCTTGATCGTGAGGTCAACGTCACAGGCACCATCCAGGAGCTTACGTTACGTATTTCTGAGCTCGAAGAGGAACTCGACGAAAACGGAGAAGAGGGCGCTGAGGTGTCCGTTGCCAGCACTACTGCTGGCAGCACCTCGGGCCAGCCCGGCCCAGAGAACACCTCTGGCTCTATTACCGAGAATCCTGCGTCAAATGAGCCCGGCGAGCTGGTGGCGGTTGAGACACTGGTGACCTTGCACATTGATGCACTTCACGCCACACGCAATGAGTCCCTCTCTATTGTTGAGCCTGGTGTCGTTATTCGCGTGACCGACGCGGAGGCTGACGAACTGATTTCTCAGGGGCTGGCCCGGGAAGTCTGACAGGGGGCCTAATGGCTGATTTCGATAATCTTTTTGATGAAGCGATGGCGCGCGCGGATACCACTATACGTGGAGTGATGGGCGCAGAGGCAAGGATAACCTCTGGATCTTTATCCGGCGTCACGCTCCGCGGGGTCTTTGACGATCCAGAGAACATCGGTTTCGCAGAAGCGGGGATCAGAATTGACGGAACCAAGCCGACGTTTTTTGTGAACTCATCGGATGTAAGCGGGCTGGAACGTCTGGACACGCTGAAGGTAAACGGGCGTGAATTTTGGGTTGATCGCGTGGGCCCGGATGATTGCGGTTCCTGCCATGTATGGCTGGGTAGTGGATCACCTCCCGGCGGATCGCGGCGTCGTTAAGGAGCATTCATGTCGATAAAAGGTCTTGAGCAGGCGATTGCTAACCTGGATAGCCTGGACAGAAATATGGTTCCCAATGCCAGCGCATGGGCTGTGAACCGGGTTGCTGCTAATGGCGTCTCGGTTGCCGTCCGAAGGGTGGCGAAAGAAACGGTAGCCGGTGATAACCGCGTTTCGGGGATACCTGTAAAGCTGGTCAGACAAAGGGTGAGAATCAACAAAGCCTCGGCTTCAGGGCACTCAGCGGCCCGAATTAAGGTTAACCGGGGCAACCTTCCCGCCATCAAACTCGGTGCCGCGCAGGTCAGGGCGACGAACCGAAAAGGCCCGCTGGTTCGAAAAAGTAGCGTGCTGAGAATTGGCCGTTATGTTTTTCGCGACGCCTTTATCCAGCGCCTGGCGAACGGCCGCTGGCACGTAATGAAGCGCATTGCAGGAAAAAGTCGTTATCCCATCGACGTGGTCAAAATCCCATTGTCCGCGCCCCTCACTACTGCTTTCGAAGCAGAGAAGAAACGCATGCTTGAAGAGGAAATGCCAAAACAACTTGGCTATGCCCTCAGGCAACAACTGAGGTTGCATCTGACACGATGAAACACACTCTCATTCGCCAGAAAATTATTGATGTGCTTGAAGAGGCCATCGGGATCGACGTCATGTTTTTTGACGGGCGCCCGGCTGTCATTGAGGAGGCGGATTTTCCTGCCGTCGCGGTCTATCTGACCGATGCGGAGTATACCGGCGAAGAACTTGATGCCGATATGTGGGCGGCAACGTTACATATCGAGGTCTTCCTGTCCTCGCAGGTACCAGATTCCGAACTGGATGAATGGATGGAAAGCCATATCTATCCGGCCCTCGCTGATATTCCCGGCCTCGATTCACTGTTAACGCTCATGGTTCCACAAGGCTTCGATTACCAGCGCGATGATGCGATGGGGCTGTGGACCTCCGCCGATATGAAATATTCAATCACTTACGAAATGTGAGGAAAACATGCCAACACCAAATCCACTTGCCCCTGTAAAAGGCGCCGGTACGACGCTCTGGCTTTACACCGGAACGGGCAACGCTTTCGCTAACCCACTCTCTGATATCGACTGGAATCGCCTGGCGAAAATCAAAGAGCTGACGCCGGGCGAAATGACCGCCGAATCGTATGACGACACTTACCTCGACGACGAGGATGCCGACTGGAACGCGACGGCCCAGGGGGCAAAATCTGCTGGCGATACCTCGTTCACCCTCGCCTGGAAGCCGGGCGAAGAAGGGCAAAAAGACCTGGTCGCATGGTTTATTGATGGCTCAGTACGCTATTACAAAATCAAATACCCGAACGGTACCGTCGACGTTTTCCGCGGCTGGTGCAGCAGCCTGGGTAAAGCCATTCCGGCAAAAGAGGTCATTACCCGTACAGCGAAAATCACCAATACCGGCAAGCCGGAGCTGGCTGAAGAAAGCGGGACCCCGAATATCCCCGTGACCGGCGTTACGCTCGATAAAGCCACGGCAAGCGTGGTCGTGGGCGCAACCACAACGCTCAATGTGACGGTTAACCCTGCCAGTGCCTCAGATACCTCGTTCCGCGTGGCAACCTCCGACGGGGCAAAAGCAACGGTCACCGTTAGCGGCAACGCGATCACTGTCACCGGCGTGGCGGCAGGCACCGCTGACGTTATTGTTATGACCAGCGATGGTAATTTCGTAGCGGTCTGCAAAGTCACCGTAACTGCAGCGTAAGGAAGGACGCATGTTTCTGAAAAAAGAGAAGTTCACCTGGCAAACAGAATCCCTGACCATCTTCGAGCTGTCGGCGCTGCAGCGTATTGAGTACATCACGTTTATGGCCGCAGAGGAAAAGGCCGTCAGCGCTGACAGCGACGGCATCAGCGATCAGGAAATGACGGCCAGGCTGATTGGCTCAAATATTCGCTGCGGTGCGCGTTTGATCGCGATGTCTTTGTGGCATAACGATCCGACTGGCACGGATGTGGAAACGCTTTATCAGCAGGTGCTTAGCAGCTGGCCGCCGGAGGCGATCGGTAAAGCAGAAATGGAAATAAAGCTGCTCTCCGGCATGCTCGTTCCGGTTGATGATGACAACCTTGCCGATCCGGATGCCTCCGCGGAGGCGGAAAGCGCTGAACCCGTTACGGCGGAAAAGCCCTTGCCAGCGAGCTGAAGTTTGTCCTGAATCTGGCGCGCGAGTTCGGGCGACCCGACTGGCGCGCCATGCTGGCTGGAATGACTTCCAGTGAGCTGGGCGACTGGCACCAGTTCTACCGGGAGCATTATTTTCAGGACGCGCAGCTCGATGCGCATTTCTCAGAGCTGCTTTATTCCATCTCCACTCTTTTCTTCCGCGACCCGGAACTTACCCCCGCACATTTCAGCCTGCTTTCTCCTTCGGATGTCGTCATCAGCGATGACGAGCCGGATGATGACACGCTGATGACCGCCGCTGAGGGGATCACAGGAGGTATCCGATATGGCCCAGCAGATTAGCGATCTGGTTATTAAGCTGGATGTTGACCGCGCAACCTTCAGCGAGCAGGTCGCCCGAATCAAAGGGCAACTGACAGGAATGGCGGATGAGTCTGATAAAGTTCAGGCGCGAATGCAGCGTGCTGCGGACCGTCAGAGCGCTGCACTAAAGAGTGTGGGCGACGCTGGCGCGGCGGCCGCCGCAGATATGAAAGCCCGTCAGTCGGCCGCAACGGAAGGGCTGACAAAAGACTGGCAGAACGTTTCCAGGTCCGTTGATGAAACTCATCGCCGCGTGACCGAACTTAACCAACGCATGCGTGAGAATGACGGGCAGGCCGCAGCGCTTGCCCGCCGACAGGATGAACTGGCGGCATCATTTTTCCGCCAGATTGACGGCGTTCGCCAGCTCAATGGTGAAACACAGTCGCTTTCGAACGTGCAGGCGCGCTTTCGCGCAGCCAGGGCACAGGGCAACATAACCCAGCAGGATTATCTCGCCCTTATTTCCCGCACCACGGCCCGGCAAAAAGAGCTGCAGATTGTGGAGGAAAAATCGGCCGCAGCGCGCACGCGATTCCTCAGCCAGCTGAAGCAACAGGTTGCAGAGCAAAAGCTCTCCGGTACCGAGCTGCTGCGCATGAAGGCGGCGCAGGTCGGTGCCAGCGATGCGGCTGAGGTCTATATCCGCAAGCTTGAAGCTGCCAAAGTGGCCACGCATGGTCTGGGGCTGCAAAGTGCTGCTGCCCGGCAGGAGCTGGGTGTACTTATCGGCGAGGTCATGCGCGGTAACTTCGGTGCGCTGCGCGGCTCCGGGATCACGCTGGCGAACCGGGCAGGATGGATAGACCAGCTGCTGTCGCTGCGCGGCCTGGGGATCGCCGGCCTGGTTGGTGGGATTGCCGCGGCGGTATTCGGGCTGGGTAAGGCCTGGTATGACGGCAGCAAAGAGTCTGAGGAATTTAACAGGCAGCTGATCCTGACCGGGAACTACGCGGGGAAAACGTCAGGGCAGCTTCAGGCGCTGGCGCGCTCGCTGGCCGGTAATGGCATCACGCAGCATGCCGCTGCAGGCGTGCTGGCGCAGGTCGTTGGCAGCGGCGCGTTCAGCGGTAATGACGTCAGCATGGTCAGCAATGTTGCCGCCAGGCTGCAGCAGGCTACCGGGCAGGCCGTTGACGAAACCATAAATCAGTTTAAACGCCTGAAGGATGATCCGGTTAACGCGGTCGCTACGCTCAACGATTCCCTTCACTTTCTGACGGCCACCCAGTATGAACAGATAGCTTCTGCTCAGGCGCTGGGGGATTCGCAGAAAGCTGCCGAGCTGGCCATGCGGGCATATTCCGACGCGGTCATTCAGCGCGCCGGGGCGGTCGAGGATAATCTTGGCTCCCTCGAAAAAGCCTGGAACTGGGTGAAGAATGCCGCCTCCGGCGCATGGGATGCGATGCTTGGCATAGGGCGTAATCCTGACTCCGCGATGAAGCGCCAGGACTCTTTTGCTGAATGGCAGGCAGCAGAGAAAGAGTACCGCGCGCTGTCCCGCAATCTTAAAGTCGACCCGGATTATGCCGGTAACAACGTTCTGCAGAAAGCGGATGCGGAAAGGCTGAGAAACGCGCGCCAGCAGGTGGAGCTGAAAAAGCAGGCTTACGATCTTGCCGATCAGCAATATGCCCAGGAAGGGCTGGCAGCCGCGCGGGAAAAAATGCGGACGGACCAGCAGGCTCAGGCAATCCGCAACCAGCAGCAGTTTAATCAGCTGGTGGAGTCCGGCGCGACGGCGGCAGAAAAGCGGGCTTCAGCAGAGAAAAAGCTGAGTCAGCTTATTGAGAAAAACCGCCAGGATGCGAAAGACGGTGTCGCCACGCTGTGGACTGAAAAGGACATTGCCGCTGCCCGCGCCGGGATTGAAAAGCAGTGGAAGGATCCAAAAACGCCGAAAGGCAAAAGCTACTCAACGCCCGCCGGGGATAAAGCCGAGGAAAAGGCGCAGGCCGAACTTCTCACCCTTCAGTCCCAGCTTAAAACGCTTGAGCAGCATACCAGCGTGAACGACGTCATAAGCAAACAGCGTCAGGATCTCTGGCAGACTGAAAATCAGTTCACCGTTCTGCAGGAGGCCGCGGGGCGTCGTCAGCTTACAGCGCAGGAAAAATCCCTGCTGGCGCACAAGGAAGAAACGCTCGAGTACAAGCGGCAGCTGGCCGATCTGGGCGATAAGGTTGCCAGCCAGCAAAAACTCAACCAGCTGGCCGATCAGGCCGTGAAGTTTGAGCAGCAGCAAAAAGCCGCCAGGGCGGGCCTGCAGGCTCAGTCTGAGGGGGTATCCACCCGGGAAGCCGGGCGACAAACAACTCTGCAGCGTCTCAGCGAAAGCTATTCGTACAACCCTCAGGCGCAGCAAAAGGTTCTCGAAGAGCAAAGGGCGACGTTCGAGGCTGAAGATGCCCTGCGCGCAAACTGGCTGGCCGGTGCGAAACAGGGCTGGGCCGAATATCAGGATTCAGCGACAAACGTTTTCAGCTCTGTTCAGCAGATTTCGCAGGCTACGTTCAGCGGGCTGGCGGGCCAGCTTACCAGCCTGACGACAACCGGGAAGGCGAGCTTCCGGGACTTCACCAGCTCGATCCTTAAAATGATAGTGTCCGTTATCAACCAGCTGCTGGTGGCTTACACCATCCAGAGCGCAATGGGCTGGGTTAGCGGCGGGGCGAAAACCTCCTCTGCAGGTCAGTCATTCGCGGTCCCGTCATACCGGCCACAGGGTTTTGACGTGGGCGGTTTTACCGGGCACGGCGGCAAGTACGAGCCAGCCGGTATCGTTCACCGCGGGGAATTCGTCTTCACCAAAGAATCAACCAGCCGCATCGGCGTGGCTAATCTCTATCGCCTGATGCGCGGGTATGCCTCGGGTGGTCTGGTCGGCGGCGGGAGCGCAGCCGGTGCTGGCATGGGCGGGATCAGTGTTTATGCCCCAGTCAGCATCAGCCAGCAGGGGAGTGACGGGAGCATAAATCAGGCGAACGCCACGGGGACGGCGAAACAGCTGCAGGCGATTGTTCAGCAGACAATCACCGAGCGACTGAAAAAAGAAATGTCCGCAGGCGGCGTGCTTTATTCGAGGAGGACTCCGTGACAGACACGTTTACCTGGCGCACCAGAAAAACAGCGCAGGGAACTGAAACAGCCCGAACGCTGCAGGCCCAGTTCGGGGATGGCTACAAACAGATAGCAGGGATGGGGATCAACGACAAACAGGAAACTTGGAACCTGGACTGGACGGGCACCAGACAGGAGGCGGCTGCGCTGCGCGCTTTTCTGATGTCTCACGTTACTAAATCGTTCTGGTGGACCACGCCATGGGGTGAAAAAAAGCTGTTCAGAATGAAAGCCGATTCGTTCAGCGTTTCTTTCCCTACCGGGAAAAAAGCCACTGTGGCCTTCACTTTTGAACAGGCGTTCGCGCCCTGATTTTCTCGACAAACACTGAAAGCTGCCTCCGGGCGGCTTTTTTTATGGGGGGAGTATGAGTTTTACGGCAGACATCCAACAGCTTGAGCCCGGCAGCGTTATTCAGCTGATTGAGATCGACGGCACTGAATTCGGTATGGATCAGGTACTGCGTTTTCATGCGCACAATATTCAGGAAGAGGGGTGGGCAGCCTTCGCCGCAGAAAATCTGCCCGCCATTATCTGGCAGGGAAACCAGTACGATCCCCATCCCTACGAACTTAAGGGGATGGAGTTATCGAGTACAGGTTCCCAGCCAACGCCCACGCTGTCCGTCGGGAACGTCGGAAACTATGTCACCGCGCTGTGTCTTGAATATGACGATATGGTCAGGGCTAAGGTCAAAATCCATACCACGCTTTCGAAGTATCTCGATGCCGCCAACTGGAAAAAAGGTAATCCGGGTGCCAGCCCTGCCGATGAGCGCGTACAGCTCTTTTACGTCAATGCTAAAACCGCAGAGACGCGGGTACAGGTTGATTTCGAGCTGTGTTCTCCTTTCGATATTCAGAGCCTGCAGCTGCCGACACGGCAGATTACGCCTGTCTGCACCTGGTGTATGCGGGGCTGGTACCGAAGCGGGACCGGATGCGATTACAACGGCACGAAATACTTTACCAAAGACGGTACGCCGACCGATGACCCGTCGAAAGACGTTTGTGGCGGCCGCCGGCAGGATTGTCAGGATCGTCACGGCCCCGATGCGCCGCTGCCGTTCGGTGGTTTTCCGGCCGCTAACCTGCAGGGGAAATAAAGATGCGTGAAAAATTGCTGGATGCTATCCGTCAGCACGTCGCTGCTGAATATCCCAAAGAAGCCTGCGGCCTGATTGTTCAGTCAGGCCAGCAGCAAATCTTTATTCCCTGCCGCAACATTGCAGATAAGCCCGAGGAGACATTCACGCTCTCCCCGGAAGATCAACTCGCTGCCCGCGCGCGCGGTGAGATCATCATGCTCATTCATTCCCATCCGGATGTGGTCCGGCTGGTGCCCTCAGAGCTGGACAGGATCCAGTGCGACTGGTCGGGTATTGAGTGGGGGATCATGTCCTGGCCGGACGGGGATTTTTGTACGATCTCCCCGCGTGAAGACAGGGATTATGCCGGGCGGCAGTGGGTACTGGGTTACGCGGACTGCTGGTCGCTTATCCGTGAATTTTATCTGCGCGAATACGGCATTGGACTCGGGAACTATTCGGTACCTTACGAATGGTGGGAGAGCGGCAAGGAACGGCTCTACGACGACAACTGGGAGCGTGAGGGATTTGTTGAGATTGCCGCCGGTGCAATGCAGCCAGGGGACATCATCATGATGAGCGTGCAGGCATCGGTGACTAATCACGCCGCGGTATATGTGGGTGACAACATCATTCTGCATCATCTGTTCGGGCACCTTTCTTCGCGAACGCCTTATGGAAAATATTATCGCGACAGAACGGTCCGGGTGGTCAGGCATAAGGATCGAATGCATGGTTAAGACGCTTATTCTCGAAGGGAAAATGGCTAAAAAATTCGGTAAACGCATTCAGTTTGATGTTGCCGACCTGCGCGAAATGCTCAGGGCCATGTGTTCACAGGTTCCCGGATTCAAAAAATATATGTCGGAAGCTCATATGAAGGGGATCCGTTTCGCCTTTTTTAACGGTGACAACAATATCGGGCTGGAAGAGTTTGATATGACCCGCGGTGGAAGCGTGTACCGGATCGTGCCCGTTTATGAGGGGGCCAAAAGTTCGGGCGTCCTGCAGATAGTTGTCGGTGCCGTTGCGCTGGTCGCTGCATTCTTTACCGCGGGTGCGAGTATGGCAGCCTGGGGGGCGGCGATGAGTGCAACAGCCATCAGCGCCACGTCAATTTTGACCGGGGTCGGGGTGTCAATGATGCTGGGTGGTGTTGTCCAGATGCTCACGCCCCAGCCATCCTTCGGCGCGGGTAAATCCTCCAGCACGGACAACACGCCTAACTACGCCTTCGGGGCGCCGGTCAATACGGTCGCTATGGGGCATCCTGTCCCCCTGGCCTACGGTCTGATCGAGGCAGGGGGAGCGATAGTCAGCGCCGGTATGTACTCGAGCGATCAGCAGTAGGCCAGCGGCCACTAACTTAAAGGTGCTTCGGCATCTTTTTTTATGGGTGAAAAAATGCAGCTTCTTAAACAAGAAACCATCCTGCAGGGTGCCAAAGGGGGAGGTGGCAGTTCACATACTCCGGTTGAGCAGCCTGACGATCTGCTGTCGGTCGCAAAATTAAAAATGCTCATTGCCGTTTCTGAGGGGGAAATACAGGGCGACCTGACCGCTCAGAACATTTTTCTCAACGATACGCCGCTGGCAAACGACAGCGGGGAATACAACTTCAGCGGCGTGAAATGGGAGTTCCGCAAGGGCACACAGGACCAGACCTATATTGCCGGGATGCCCCAGGTCGATAACGAGCTGGCGGTGGGTACAACTGTCACCACTACCGCGCCCTGGACACGCCAGTTTACCAATCTTTCCCTGGATGCCATCCGCATCAAGCTCAGCCTTCCGGTCCAGTATCTCTATAAAGATAACGGCGATATGGTGGGCACGGTCACCGAATATGCGATCGATTTATCAACGGACGGCGGTGCCTGGAAAACGGTTGTAAACGGCAAGTTTGACGGAAAGACCACGACGGAATATCAGCGTGACCACCGTATCGATCTGCCAAAATCCACGTCCGGCTGGTCTGTCAGGGTCAGGCGTATTACGGCTGATGCCAGCGGATCAAATTCGAAACTGGTTAACGCCTTCAAGGTGTTTTCGTATGCGGAAGTCATCGACAGCAAGCTTCGTTATCCATTAACCGCGCTCCTGTATGTCGAAGTGGACAGCAGCCAGTTCAACGGCAGCGCACCGAAAGTGACCTGTAAGATAAAGGGCAAGCTGATTAAGGTTCCGGATAATTACGATCCGACAACCCGAACCTATTCTGGCTCATGGTCCGGCGGGTTCAAAATGGCCTGGTCCAATAACCCTGCCTGGATATTTTACGATCTGGTTCTGGATGAAATTTACGGCATGGGCACGCGCGTGGATGCGTCCATGGTGGATAAGTGGGCGCTGTATTCAATCGCCCAGTACTGTGACGAAATGGTTTCCGACGGGGCCGGTGGCACCGAACCGCGTTTCACCTGCAACGTTTTCATTCAGAGCCAGGAGGACGCCTGGCAGGTACTTAACGATCTCGCCGCGGTATTTCGTGGAATAACCTTCTGGGGCAACGATCAGATTTATGTCCAGGCAGACGTCCCGCAGGACGATGTTGACTGGGTTTATAACGTCTCAAACGTTATCGATGGGCTGTTTACTTATGCGGGCGGCTCATACAAGAATCGCTACAGCTCCTGTCTGGTGTCCTGGTCCGATCCGCAGAACCATTACAGCGATACCGTTGAGGGGGTTTACGATTCTGCGCTTGTAGAACGTTACGACGTCCGGCAGACGTCCCTGACCGCAATCGGCTGCACCTCGCAAAGTGAAGCGCACCGACGCGGTCGCTGGGTATTGCTCTCCAATGCCAAAGACGGGACTGTATCGTTTGGCGTGGGGCTGGACGGTTATATCCCTTTGCCCGCTGAAATTATCGGTGTCGCCGATCCTTTCCGCTCTGGTAAGGAGAACGGGGGCCGCATAAGCGCGGTCAATGGCCGCCAGATTACCCTCGATCGAGAAATAGACTACGCGGCGAAAGACCGGCTGGTGGTTAACCTTCCCGACGGAAAAGCCCAGACGCGGACAATCAGCGCGGTGAGCGCCGATAAAAAAACGGTGACGGTGGCTACAGCATTCAGTCAGGTTCCTGTGGCGGGCGCTGTCTGGGCGATAGACAGTGATAACCTCGCAATACAGTATTTCAGGGTCACCTCAATCGCGGCTAACGACGATAGCACAGGCGGTTTCACTATTACGGCCGTTCAGCACGATCCAAACAAATATCGTTACATCGATGACGGCGTTCGGGTCGAGTCGCCCCCGATTACCGTCACGCCGATAAGCGTCCTGTCTGCTCCGAAGAATATCGTGGTGACTGAGAGCGATCATGTGTCTCAGGGGCTGACTGTAGCAAGCCTGGACGTGTCATGGGATAAGGTGGAGGGCGCAATCCGTTACGTCGCACAGTGGCGCAAGGACAACGGAGACTGGATAAACGTTCCGGTTACCAGCGCGCAGGGTTTCTCGGTTCAGGGCATTTATTCGGGCGGCTATGACGTGCGCGTACGGGCGCTGAATGCGCAGGATACGTCGTCACCATGGGGATACGGTGAAACAACTTATCTCTCAGGTAAAACGGGAAAACCGGGTACTCCGCTCAACTTCCTGGCGACCGAAGATGTGGTCTGGCATATCGACCTGACCTGGAAATTTCCGGATGGCTCAGGCGACACGGCCTATACAGAGATTCAGCGCGCCACAACTGCCGACTACGCCAATCCTGAACTGCTGGTCCTGGTGCCGTACCCGGCTTCAGATTATCAGCATGGTCCCATGCCTGCCGGCGTTCGCCAGTGGTACCGCGCGCGCCTGATTGACCGTATCGGTAACGCCGGGGACTGGACCGACTGGGTCATGGGCACGTCCTCGATAGATGTCAGCGAAATAACCAATGACATTCTGGAGGATATGAAAGAGTCGGAAACCTTCAAGGACCTGATCGAGAACGCGGTGGACAGCAATGAAAAAATTGCTGGCATGGCTGACGACATCAAACAGGCCAACGACGAACTGGAGCAGCAGGCGAAGGATATCGCCAAAAATGCCCAGGACGTCGGGAAGGTTCAGACCAGCGTTAATGAGCTTTCGAGCACGGTCGGTGAAGTGTCGTCTTCCCTCTCTGAGCTTGAGCAGACCGTTGCGACGGCTGATACCGCGCTGGGCCAGCGAATCGACAGCATCAGTGTGTCTATGGACGGCATGACGGGCGGGGTCAAGAACTCAGCGATTGCCATTATCCAGAACGGGCTGGCGCAGGTGGCTGCGCGTAAAACCCTGTCTGCATCGGTCGCCGGCAACAGCGCGAGTCTGGACCGTATTGATGAGGTGATTGTCAACGACAGGGAGGCAACAGCGCGCTCTCTGCTGAGCCTGCAGACGGACGTCAACGGCAACAAGGCATCCATCAACAGCCTGAATCAGACGTTCTCCGACTATCAGCAGGCTACGGCCACGCAGATAAATGGCATTACGGCGACCGTGAACGGGCATACCTCCGCCATCACCACTAACGCTCAGGCTATAGCCAACGTTAATGGCGAACTCAGCGCGATGTACAACATCAAGGTTGGTGTCTCCAGCAACGGGCAGTATTACGCCGCGGGGATGGGTATCGGCGTGGAGAATACGCCATCCGGCATGCAGTCGCAGGTTATCTTCCTGGCTGACCGCTTCGCCGTCACTACGGCAGCAGGAAACAGCGTGGCGTTGCCATTTGTGATCCAGAATGGGCAGACGTTCATCAGGGCCAGCTTCATCCAGGACGGTACCATTGAGAACGCCAAAATCGGCAACTATATCCAGTCGAATAATTATGTGGCTGGATCTGCAGGCTGGAAGCTTGATAAGGGAGGAACGTTCGAAATTAACGGAGTGGCCGGGGCGGGAGGATGCTGATATCCAGCACTCTCATTCGCATCTACGACAGCAACAACGTGCTGCGTGTCAGAATGGGGTTATGGTGATGCCACAGGGTTTGCAATGCTGGGACGGTGCAGGCCGTATTGCCGTTGATTTAAGTGATTATGCTATCCGATATATTGGAAGCACGTCTGTAACATTTGCAGCGGGGGAAACGGCCAAGGACGTTTCCTTTTCCGGGGTAACGCAGGACGGGTCATTTATATCAATCGTATCGGCGAGTTCGGCAGGAGTAATAAATGAATATTATTGCCGGGCTTTTAATGGTGGCTTTACCGTTTTTTATTTACCGAGCGGCGGCAGTATTTCGATAACTCTTAATATGGAGGTTTATAACTTTCAATGAGTGGATTCGAAGTTTATAACAGCGCTGGAAAATTGCTGGTTGATTCACAAAACAGGTCGACACTTTTTTATGATCAGCGTGCGCTCGGCGCAGTGACTGACAAAGGTTATTACCGCGTGGATAGCCCGTTCGGAAACGGAAGCACGCTGGGTATTACCCAGCCGCAATTCTGGAATGATGGGAATTTGCGCTGGCTGCAGCTGGATACTAACAAGTATGGCTTACCAGGCGCTGACCTTCTGGAAGACAATGCGGGCAGTATGATACGCACGTCCAGAAACGTTGGAATGCAGAGCGGATATTTGGATGTTTTCGACAGCGCGGGGAATCTTATCTGGAGCGCCGCCTCGGCATCGAAAATGCCGCGCGTGGTGGGGTTTTTCGACGTTCCTGCCAATTACGATCTGCAGAACAATACCTTTGCGATAAACCTGGGTTTTAATCCGTGGATTCTGGTTAACAACTGCCCAGGCAACCTCAGTGACGACGGAACTGTCGTTGGTTATTCAGGAATCGTACTCAAATGGACAGGCTCACAGCTGCAGGGGAGGTACATCACAAAAAATCAGCGCAACTGGAGCCAGACACTTCAGGGGCGAGGGCTACGAATTCCCATCGCTCAGTTTGTCGGAATTTGATATGGGTGGGACGCGCGGGTATTGAGTAGCGATCATGTTTTGCTTCACACCTTTTGCAGGTTCGAAGCGGTATACCACATCAAGCTTATCCGTTTTCTTATAACAGATATTGCTTAGCCGCTTATTTATATGTCGGCTGAAAATGCCATTGCTGCTGTCTGAAATTACGTTAACTTCCCTCGTGGCACAGTCGATATTTACGTGAATATCTCCCCCCAGAGATAAGCGCGCCGCATCCACCGGGTAATCCATTTTAAAGGCATAGTCTCTGTCTTTATCGGCACAGCCAGCCGCCAGCAAAAGTGCCATGGCGAATAATCGTTTCATTTCTACATTCCTGTATCTGCGGGAATATCCATTTTATTCGAGTTTAAAAAATAGTCAGATTGATAAGAGCGATCAATTTTACATTATTGATCGCTTTAAACGATCGTTATTATCGTGAGGTAGTTCATGCTTTATAACACTGGCACTATTGCTATCAACGGAAATACCGCCACCGGAACGGGTACGAACTGGACTGCGCCAGCCAGCCAGGTCCGCGCTGGCCAGACGATCATCGTCATGTCTAACCCGGTGCAGATGTTCCAGATTTCATCTGTGAACAGCGCCACGTCAATGACGGTTACGCCTGCTGCTTCCCCGGCGCTGAGCGGCCAGAAGTATGGAATACTGGTGTCCGACAACATCTCTGTCGACGGACTGGCACAGGCGATGTCGCAGCTTATCAAAGAGTATGACGAGAACATTGGCGCGTGGGAGACGTTCGCCACTACCTCAGCAAACCAGACCATCACCGTTACCATCAACGGAACCTCCGTTAATATTCCAAGTATTGGCGCGCTTGCCAGAAAGGGGTCCAACAGCGATATCACCGAGCTGAAAGGGCTCACTACTGCGCTTTCTATTGCACAGGGCGGGACTGGGGCAAAGACCGAAGCTGACGCTCGCGCAAACCTCGGTTTGGGAAGTAGCGCCACGAAGGACGTGGGAACAGCTGCAGGAAACGTAATGCAGGTGGGAGCGTTTGGCCTGGGGAATAGTTCAGCGCAGGTAATTACTGACGTGTGGGATAAATCATTAGGCAGCAGGTTTATTATGATGTCTCCATCAACTTCAGGCGGGCCACAATATTACTCTATGGGTATTAGAATATCTGAGCGCAGTTGGGGAAATGGCCCAAATGATGTTTCCCAGCAATCATTTTCTGCATTCTCGATGGGAGGAAAAAGATTCACATGGATGACAATGGCTGATGGGGTTAATTCTGGGTGGCTAGAGGTTTATCATAACGGCAATACCACAAAGTCCAGTGATGGGACACTGAAAGCTGCCTCGCCTGTGATTAAACTTTTTTCCGATGGCAGATACCTGACCAACGATGAATCAGAGGGCTGTACTGTAACCCGTCTAGCCAAAGGTGAATATCTGGTTGAAGGTTGTGAAGGGCTAAACTCGGACGCCGCATGGGGCGGCATTGATGGTGGTTTTGATATCCCCACAGACCGCAACAAACAGCCCCTGATCTGGCTGGATTATGACGTTAATGCTGACGGTTCAGTGTTAGTGAAAACCTATCACCGCACGTATCCAGACGCGCCAACATTCGCCAGAAATGAATTACTGGGTGTTGATGATGGCGCTCCGGTCGATATTCCGCGTGACCAGTTTGTCAGTATTCGAGTGGAAATGCCCGCAGACAGCATCTGGAATCAACGACAGAAATATACAACGAGAGCCCCTGTAAAAGAGTAAGGCCACTGAAAAAATGCAGCCCGTCATTTACCGGAACGGGCTGCAGCTGAATGCTCAGGCTTCATGATGCCGCTATTTTTAGCTTAAGCTCCTCCAGCTCGTTCTGTGTAGCCTCCAGCTTCTTGATGACGTAGTTCAGGGCCAGCACGGTATCAAGCATAATGACGTTCGTATCAAGCGCCAACGTATCATCAGCATCAACCCTGCTTCCTTCGCTATCAAACTTTGGCGCAGCAGGGACCAGCTTGACGTACTCACTATCAATCTTCATGACGTCCTGAGCGATTACACCTCGGCGAACTCTCTCACGAGGGTCATCGTTGTAGACGTAAGTTGCTGGCAGGAATTTCTTGATATTCTCGTATGACTGATAACCATCATCATATTTAATATCGTGCTTCAGCGTAATGTCACAGTTAGGCTGCTTCTGGAAAATATAGTTACCGGAAAGATTTCCACCAGCGTTGGCGTATATATCGCCGTTTGCTGTCGTGAATTGAAATATACGCTGTCCGGCAGAACCACCATCCCCGAGTGTTGTTATTGCTACATCCGCCCACGAACTAGGCCCGGTAGCTATAGAACCAAGCCCTACTGTTGAAGAATATCCACCACTGCATTGACTATGCCAACGGGCAAAAGGAATAAACCCAGCATCATTGTTAACGGATACGTTACCCCTAAAAAAAGAGATATTTCTTTGCCATGTGTTAATGTCTGACCATGAGCCACCATAACCAGCTCCATCAGCTCCACACGAAGATGATTTGAATCTCTCATCGGGGTAAAATAAAAATGAACCCGCCGTACCAGTTCCGCTATTAACATTTAACTGCGCTCTGTCTAAATTAGTCCCGCTTCCCCGAACGCCACCAAGAGACCAGTTTCCGTTATACCAGGCCCTCCCACAGCGTTTACATAACTTCCGACAGTCCCATCCCCTGTAATGTTGTATAGCTTAACAGCCTTATCACCACCTTCCTGCGTGGATACCCCAATACTATTGCCCTGAGTTACCATCAAACTGCCGGAAACATTTCCCCCTGTTTTTTTATCGACAGTATTCAACCGCGAATCATCCCCGGCCGCCACGGTTCCGGCAGCCGTTCCAACGTTCCTTGTGGCGCTGTTTCCCAAACCGACCTTTATTCACCTTCATCCGTAGTCATTGCCAGTTCGTCGTCCCTGAGTTTTTGGTTGTATAAAGAATCGGCAGGCATTTCGACACGGACGGACACAAACTGGTCGCGTGGAATATCCACCGGATCGCCATCGCTGATACCCTGCAACTCGTTCCTGGCGAATGCAGGCGCGCCAGGATGTGTTCGATGATAGGTTTTTACCAGCACAGAACCATCCGCGTTAACCTCATAATCCAGCCAGATAAGAGGCTGTTTGTTTCTGTCGGTTGGGATATCAAAACCGCCATCGATGCCACCCCAGGCCGCATCAGAGTTAAGCCCCTCACACCCTTCAACCAGGTATTCACCGATGCCCAGACGAGTGACAGAGCAGCCATCAGATTCATCGTTAGTCTGGCATGATCCATCCGAAAACACTTTAACCACAGGCGATGCTGCTTTGAGCGTGCCATCGCTGGCTCTGGTGGTATTGCCCGTGGTGTAAGCCTCATGATATGACCAGGACGAGCCACTGTAATACGAGAACCATGTTCGCCTGAGGTTATAAGACTGATGAATACGAGTTGGCCTGGAACCTCGGTTGATGATCAAAGTAGTCAGGTCAGTAGAAACACCAATTTCTGAATATCCATCCTGCGTAGAACCATAAAAACCAGATGGGGTAGCGTCATTCTGTGTGCGAATACTTGCCCCATTTGGTAATACAGTCCCCACTCCAAAATCACCAACGGAAAGCATATCCCCGGAGGTGCTGTAGGCGTTTCTCGTGGCGCTACTTCCCAAACCGACGTTTTATAGATTGCTCTCAAGCGGCCTGGCCGATAACTTCACCTGATTTTTTTGCTGAAATAACTGGGTGAAAAATATGCAAATTGGCTATGTAAGGGTGTCAACAAATGACCAAAATACGGATCTTCAGCGGCAAGCGCTCGAACGCGCAGGATGTGAACAAATTTTCGAAGAAAAAATGAGCGGAACGGTAGCAAACCGGCCAGCACTAAAAAAGCTTCTCAAGGCATTAAATGAGGGGGATACGCTGGTGGTCTGGAAGCTGGATCGGCTTGGGCGCAGCATGCGTAATCTGGTGCTGCTGGTGGACGAACTTCGGCAGCGCGGTATCCACTTTAAGAGCCTCACCGACAGTATCGATACATCAAGCCCGATGGGGCGCTTCATCTTCCATATCATGTCAGCCCTGGCGGAAATGGAGAGGGAGTTGATTGTGGAACGCACCCGGGCAGGTCTGGCTGCAGCTCGTGAGAAAGGGAGAATCGGCGGCAGGCGTCCGAAGCTCACCCAAGAGCAATGGGCTCAGGCAGGGCGGTTGATAGCGAACGGCGTAGACAGGAAGCAGGTTGCAATAATTTATGACGTTGCAGTATGCACGCTATATAAAAAATTTCCTGTGGGATAAATCAGCCAAGCCATGGTCGGGCAGTCAGCTAATACTGTCGCTGCCCGGCCATATTAGAGCCCAGCCTGGCGAACTGTCGGAAATTCAGAAACCAGCCACATATCGGCCTCTTCAAACATCTCCTCCAGCATGCGATTCAACTTTTCCCGATCGCTTTTGCTGGCGTCACTATTCAAGCCGTTCGCCTGCATCGGCTTTACCTTCACTTCTGCATCAGGAAAAATCTGGTGCACTCGCTTTGTTAGCTCAGCCAGGATGATCTCTCTGGCTCCTTGGAGCCCTTCAACATTTCGCTTGTCATAAACCAGCTCAACAAACATACCGATCCTCTTATAAGTGAAAAATTGCCTGTGCTTGATCTGTTTTTATAAAAATACTACTGTATATGCATACAGTCAATAAGTGAGTGAGGGTGTGTTCATGCCTCGTCAACCGGATATTCGTGCTGCTTTTATTGCGGCCATACAGCAAAACCCGAAGGGCTATCTCTGCCTGCATACAGACAAATTCATCGCTGAACTGCAGGAGAGGCACTGGCATTTCAGCCAAGCGGATGCAAATTCATGGATCGAGCGATACCAGCCGGACTTCGCCGATAAGACGACAAACGGAAGTGAGAACCGATACTGGATCCTGCGTAACATGGGGAGGGTTTTCTAATGGGATTTCCATCGCCAGCCATGGATTACCAGGAGCAGCGCATGACGATAGATGTTATCTGCGGTGTAGATAACAACTGCCGGGTTATTGAAACTTCATGCGGCTGGGCCGTTATTAACGTCAGTCTGAAGCCAGAAGGAGGGGATACGTTGCTGGTTAGCATGGACGGGAGAAACCAGTTCGTGAAGCTAATGGGCCACGCGCTGATCACTCAAGATGGTGAAGCGATAGAAGGGGAAGCTCTGAATGACGTAACGGTACACGGCGTTCTTACACATACACTTAACCAAGTTAAAGACGATAAATCGCCTGTAATATAGCGTGTAAATGTCGGGGGTTATTCCCCCATTTTTCCCCAATGCTTCCCCGTACAAATTTTAAACATGAAAAAACCAGCCGTAAGAGGCTGGTTTTCAATGTGTTTTTGGTCGGCACGAGAGGATTTGAACCTCCGACCCCCGACACCCCATGACGGTGCGCTACCAGGCTGCGCTACGTGCCGACGCATAAAAAGAATACTACTCGATTCCGTTTTGAATGCAAGGGAATCTGTCGCTAACTGGTTTATTATTAATCAGTTAGCGATGAAGCGCTTCTCATCCGTCAGGACCTGAAGCAGCAGGCTCAGCTGCGGTTTCTGATCTTTCAACCGTTCACCCTGCAGATTATACGTCTGATAATTCCCGTTGCTGTTCAGAACCAGCGTCAGCTTCGGCGTGGTGACTACCAGCGTATTATTCCCCGCCGCCGTCACCCAGCTGTGGCGGCGCGCGGCGCTGAAGAGATCCTGCCCCTGCGAATATTCGTTTGCTGGCGTGCTGACGTGCAGCAGGCGTTGCATCAGGGTAGTCATCACATCTTTATGCTCGGTGAGCATATTGATGCGCTGCGCCGGGGTGCCAGGCCAGTGGATCACCAGCGGAACCTGCAGATTCGGGCGAGACCAGCTCATACTCTTCGTCTCGTCACCTAGCGGGATGCCATGGCCCGCGGTCACGATCACCACGGTGTTGTCCAGCTTGCCCGACTCGCGAAGCGCGTCAAGCACGCGGCCTATCTGCGTATCAACGTCGCCAGCCGCGCGACCGTAGCGGCGCGCAAAGTCACTCTTATTGCTGTCAGCAAGCGTTGTGCCGTTAAAGGCAACCCATGAGAACCAGCGGTTATCTTCCTGGGCGTAGCGCTGCAGCCAGTTTATCCATTGGCTGGCGGTCTGCGCATCGGACTGTTTTTGCGCCGTCGGCAGTGAGAAATCGGACAGCAGCGCCTGGCGGTAGAGCGGGCTGTTAAAGCCATCGGAGGAGAACAACCCTAACTGATAGCCTTGCTGATTCAGCCCGGTGATCAGCGCCGCAGGCGTGCGGGTAGACAGTACGCCGTCCATGTAGCCGGCTGAAATGCCATAGAAGAGGCCAAAGATGCCCGCATCGGCGGTGTTACCGGAGCTCATATGCTGAGTAAACGAGACGTTTTGACTCGCGAAAGCGGCCAGCGCCGGCATCTGCTTCTCGAAACGGGAATAGTTCAGGCCATCGACGGTGATCAGCAGGACGTTTTGCCCGCGCCCCATATCGCGGTAGTTCAGGTCGCTCAGAGGATACTGAACGCTGACGGCTTCCGGGTTGCCCTGCTCGATAAGACGGCGCTGGTACTCCTGCGCATCAAGCAGGCCGTGTTTCTCGAGGAAGCGACGGGCCGTCATCGGGTACGAGAGCGGCAGGTTCGCGCGCTGCATGGTAATAGGGCGATAGAAGTTCGCATCCGCCCAGATATACATGATGTGCGAACTGATAAAAGAGACGAAAAAGAGCGCGGCGACGGGCTTCGCATAATGGCGTCGCCGGGTCAGGCTGCGGAGCTTTTGCCAGCTCCAGGTAGCGAACAGCATCTCAATCAGCAGGATCACCGGGACGCTGATAAACATCAGCTGCCAGTCACGGGCAGTTTCGTTCTGGTCGGGGTTAATCACCAGTTCCCAGACGATGGGGTTGAGGTGCAGGTGGAAGCGGGTGAACACTTCACTGTCGATAAGCAGCAGCGTCATCCCCACCGTCGCAAGAATGGCGGACAAGAACCGCATCAGACGCTGCGACATGACGATAAACGTCAAGGGGAACAGGATCAGCAGATAGGTGGCGAAAACCAAAAAGCTAAAGTGACCCACAACGCTCATCCAGGAGTAGATACGCCCGGTTAGCGTTGTTGGCCAGTCTGCGACAAACAGATAACGACAGCCAATGACCGTCGCCAGCAGAATGTTGAACAGGGCAAACCAGTGCCCCCAGCTGACCATCTGGGAGACTTTTTCACGGTAGCGCTGACGATTCGTCACCATAAACTGTTGTTCGTATCCCTTAATGGGCCGGGTCGTTGCTGACGGACGACTGTAAAGCTTGAGCGAACGATTTTGCGATCGCCTGACGCTGAGCCGGAGCAACGCTGGTGTTAATCAGGTTGGTGACCATATTTCCCAAAACCATCAGGGAGAGATCGGTCGGCGTTTTATGTTTTTCCAGTACGTTGACCAGCTCACTGAGCAGTTGTTCAACGTGTTCATCACTGTAGCGGGAATGTTGTGGCATAAATCAAAATCAGTTTGTTGATGAAAGGGCAACATATTACCGTAGCAACAGCTTTTTTTCCCCTTTTTTATCTGTTGTTGCACACATGTCCTGGTGGTGGTTGAATACCGCCCGGTCTAAAAGGAGAGTTTATCATGAGTCTGGAAATCAACCAGATTGCCTTGCACCAGCTTATCAAGCGTGATGAGCAAACCCTTGAAGTGGTGCTGCGCGATTCGTTACTGGAACCTACGGCGACCGTGGTGGAGATGATGGCAGAGCTGCATCGCGTCTACAGCGCCAAAAATAAAGCCTATGGCCTGTTCAGCGAAGAGAGTGAACTGGCTGATAGCCTGCGCCTGCAGCGTCAGGGCGAAGAGGATTTCCTGGCGTTTAGCCGCGCCGCCACCGGGCGTCTGCGCGACGAGCTGGCGAAATATCCGTTCGCCGACGGCGGGATCGTGCTGTTCTGCCACTATCGCTACCTGGCGGTAGAGTATCTGCTGGTTACCGTGCTGAATAACCTAAGCAGCATGCGCGTGAACGAGCAGCTGGATATCAGCTCAACGCATTATCTGGATATCAACCATGCGGATATCGTGGCGCGTATTGATTTGACCGAATGGGAAACCAACCCGGAGTCGACCCGCTACCTGACTTTCCTGAAGGGGCGCGTGGGCCGCAAAGTGGCAGATTTCTTTATGGATTTCCTCGGTGCCAGCGAAGGTCTTAACGCCAAAGCACAGAACAAAGGGCTTCTCCAGGCGGTTGACGACTTCACGGCTGAAGCGCAGCTCGATAAATCTGAGCGCCAGACCGTGCGCCAGCAGGTTTACAGCTACTGCAACGAACAGCTGCAGGCAGGGGAGGAGATCGAGCTGGAGTCCCTGTCAAAAGAGCTGGCCGGCGTCAGCGAAGTCAGCTTCCAGGAATTCACCGCGGAGAAAGGCTATGAGCTTGAAGAGAGCTTCCCGGCGGATCGCAGCACGCTGCGTCAGTTAACCAAGTTTGCCGGCAGCGGCGGCGGGTTAACCATCAACTTTGACGCGATGTTGCTGGGTGAACGCATCTTCTGGGATCCGGCCACCGATACGCTGACCATTAAAGGCACGCCGCCGAACCTGCGCGATCAGCTTCAGCGCCGCACCTCGGGCGGGAAATAGCAGCCATAAAAAAACCCCGCAGAAGCGGGGTTTTTTTCGACGTGTTTGCGATTACGCGCGAACGAAGTCGATGTGAGACAGTTTTGGCTTGAACGGGTGACGCTGAACA
This sequence comes from Enterobacter asburiae, assembly GCF_001521715.1. NCBI lineage: Bacteria > Pseudomonadati > Pseudomonadota > Gammaproteobacteria > Enterobacterales > Enterobacteriaceae > Enterobacter > Enterobacter asburiae. The sequence continues at coordinate 2,294,934 of NZ_CP011863.1, read as the reverse complement.
GCCTGAACTTTCACTTTTTCTTCTTTACCGCCAACAACGATGGTCAGAACTTCGCTGTAGAATTCAGCTTTGGTCTGCAGGTTCCACAGTTTGTCGTGATCCAGTTCGATTGCAACTGGAGCAGCTTCGCCACCGTAAACGATAGCCGGGAACTTGTTAGCGTTACGCAGGCGGCGGCTCGCACCCTTACCCTGCACGTTACGTACTTCTGCTTCGATAGTGAACATTGATTTCTCTCTGTATTTAAAACCCTGCTACAGGCGACCCAGCAGCAGGTGAGTGTTCTGCCTCACGGATGTGAAGCGGGCGGCATTTTATACTCAAATGCCCCTCACATCAATGAAAAGTCCCGCTAACCGCGCAATTCGTTGGCGCGACGAAAGCGACCTTCGTAGTCAAAGAGCTTCTCGCGCACCTGCCAGAACTGGCCTTTCTTACGGGCGACGACAAAATCCGGATGGCGCAATAGCATCTGCTGGCGCACGATATCGGCCACGGTTATCCAGCGCAGGGGCACGCCAGGCGTGCGGGTATGCGGGCGGATAAACAGCTGCTCGAAGGCCATTCGCTGGGCAGGCGTCTGAACCCGGAAGCGCTCGCTGACGTCCGCCCCGTCTTCATCGTAATAGGTGATTTTCAACCACTCGCCTTTTTCATCGGCGCCGGGCTGCAGCGCCATGCCGGAACAGCGCAGCACCAGAGCATCTTTCAGCTTTAATGCTGCTTTCAGCATGTCGTCCGGGTCAACCAGCACCGTGTCGCATTCCCGGCAGCGGCGGGCGGCAATGTCGTTTTCGGCGTTGCACTGTGGGCAGTTTTTGAACCGGAAGCGGAAATCGCACTGCTCGCGATGCCCGTCATCATCTTCAAACCAGCCCTGACAGCGGCGGCCAAAGTGTTCGATCAGCGTACCGTCGGCGGTGGTTTTTCCCCAGAAGGTGTTGGCAAAACCGCAGGCAGGGCAAAAGACCTGCACGGGCACGTTGTCGCTTTTTCCTTTTGGCGCGCCGACCTCAGGCGTATAGAGATCGTGCGGGTTACCGGCATAATCCAGAATCAGGCAGTCTGTTTTTCCCGGGCCAGACGCAGGCCGCGGCCAACAATCTGCTGATACAGACTGACCGATTCGGTCGGGCGCAAAATGGCGATAAGGTCGACGTGCGGGGCGTCAAAGCCGGTGGTCAATACCGACACGTTTACCAGATAGCGGAACCGCTGGGCCTTAAACGCGTCAATCAGGCTGTCGCGCTCCGGGCCGGGCGTCTCGCCGGTGATTAACGCCGCGTCACCGGCGGGCAATAACCCGGTGATTTCTCGCGCGTGCTCAACGGTGGCGGCAAAGATCATCACCCCTTTGCGCGTCGCGGCGAACTCCTCTATCTGGCTGATGATATGCGGTGTAATACGCTTCTGCTTTTTCAGCTCCTGGTTGAGATCCGCTTCGCTGAATAAGCCGTTGCTCTGCGCCTGCAGACGGCTGAAATCGTACTGCACCACCGGCATATCCAGCCGTTCAGGCGGCGTCAGGTAGCCATGTTTGATCATGTAGCGCAGCGGAAGTTCGTAAATGCAGTCGCTGAACAGAGCCTTGTCATCGCCGCGCACCATGCCGTGATAATGGTAGCGATAGATCCAGCCTTTCCCCAGGCGAAACGGGGTCGCCGTCAGGCCCAGCAGGCGCAGGTGGGAATTCACCGCTTTCAGATGAGCCAGGATTTGCTGATACTGGCTGTCGTCGTCATCGCTGATGCGGTGGCACTCGTCGACAATCAGCAGCGAAAATTCGCTGCGAAACAGGTCCAGATTGCGCGCCACCGACTGCACGCTGCCAAAGACCACTTTACCGTGGCTCTCTTTGCGCTTCAGCCCGGCGGCGAAAATATCGGCTTCCAGCCCAAGCGCACAATACTTGGCGTGGTTTTGCGCGACGAGCTCTTTGACGTGCGCCAGCACCAGCACGCGACCGCGCGCCAGACGCGCCAGTTCGGCGATGACAAGGCTTTTGCCTGCGCCGGTCGGGAGCACAATCGCCGCTGGCTCGCGATGTTTACGGAACCAGGCGAGGGTGGCGTCAACGGCTTCCTGCTGATAGGGGCGAAGTGTAAAAGTCATAGGGTCTCGGTTTCGTTATTCCGCACATATACCCGTCATACTTCAAGTTGCCTGTGCGTTGGCTGCACTCGTTCACCCCGGTCACTTACTTATGTAAGCTCCCGGGGATTCACTCCTTTGCCGCCTTCATGCAACTCGAATTATTTAGGGTATAGATAGTATGCCACGAAACTTTTTCCCTTGAGTGGCGCAACCAGACCATTATACTGAACCGTTCCAGACTGCTTCTTTTTTCGGACCTGTTGTCCGACTTCCAGCACCATTAAGGCTAAAAAGATTTCATGCGACTTGATAAGTTTATCGCTCAGCAACTCGGCGTAAGCCGCGCTATTGCCGGGCGTGAAATTCGCGCCAGCCGCGTTACCGTGGATGGCGACATTGTGAAAGACACCGCTTTCAAACTTCAGCCTGACCATCAGGTGGAGTATGACGGCAATCCGCTGACCCAGCAGCACGGTCCGCGCTACTTCATGCTCAATAAGCCGGAAGGCTACGTCTGCTCAACGGACGATCCGGATCATCCGACGGTACTCTATTTCCTCGACGAACCGGTGGCGCACAAGCTGCACGCCGCAGGCCGCCTCGACATCGACACCACGGGTCTGGTACTGATGACCGACGACGGGCAGTGGTCGCATCGCATTACTTCCCCGCGTCACCACTGCGAGAAAACCTATCTGGTCACGCTGGAGTCGCCGGTGTCGGATGACACGGCAGAGCAATTCACGAAGGGCGTTCAGCTGCATAATGAAAAAGATCTGACCAAACCCGCCGTGCTTGAGGTGATTACGCCGACGGAAGTCCGTCTGACCATCAGCGAAGGGCGCTACCATCAGGTGAAACGTATGTTTGCCGCGGTGGGGAACCGCGTTGTTGGCCTGCATCGTGAGCGGATTGGTGCGATCGAACTCGATCCCGACCTGGCGCCGGGCGAATATCGCCCGTTAACGGAAGAAGAGATCGCCAGCGTCGGTCTGCCTTCGCACTAATTTCAGGAGAGCTCTGTGACCACCAGGCCACACTCGTCGTTCAAAATCGTCTTCATTCTTGGCCTGCTGGCCATGCTGATGCCGCTGTCTATTGATATGTACCTGCCCGCGCTGCCGGTGATTTCTGCGCAGTTTGGCGTCCCGGCGGGCAGCGCGCAGATGACGCTCAGCACCTATATTCTCGGCTTTGCCCTCGGCCAGCTGTTTTATGGCCCGATGGCGGACAGCCTTGGACGCAAGCCCGTTATTCTGGGCGGGACGCTGGTCTTTGCGGCCGCAGCGGTTGCCTGTGCGCTGGCGCAGACCATCGATCATCTGATTATCATGCGCTTCTTCCACGGTCTGGCGGCGGCTGCGGCAAGCGTGGTGATTAACGCCCTGATGCGCGATATCTACCCGAAGGAAGAGTTCTCCCGGATGATGTCGTTCGTGATGCTGGTGACGACGATTGCGCCGCTGGTGGCACCCATGGCCGGTGGTGCGGTGCTGGTGTGGTTTAGCTGGCACGTGATTTTCTGGATCCTGGCCCTGGCCGCGCTGCTGGCTTCGGCGATGATCTTCTTCTTTATTGATGAAACGCTCCCCCTCGAGCGCCGTCAGAAATTCCACATCCGAACCACAATCGGCAATTTTGCCTCGCTGTTTCGCCACAAGCGCGTGCTCAGCTATATGCTGGCAAGCGGGTTCAGCTTCGCCGGGATGTTCTCCTTCCTGAGCGCCGGGCCGTTTGTCTACATCGAGCTGAACCACGTTTCGCCGCAGCACTTCGGCTATTACTTTGCGCTCAACATCGTCTTCCTGTTCATCATGACCATCATCAACAGCCGTTTTGTCCGGCGGGTGGGGGCGCTGAACATGTTCCGCGCCGGGCTGTGGATCCAGTTTGTGATGGCTATCTGGCTGGTGGTGAGCGCGTTTCTGGGCGTGGGCTTCTGGGCGCTGGTGGTCGGCGTAGCGGCCTTTGTCGGCTGCGTGTCGATGGTGTCATCTAATGCGATGGCGGTGATCCTGGATGAGTTTCCGCATATGGCGGGTACAGCCTCTTCCCTGGCGGGGACGTTCCGCTTCGGCATCGGCGCTATCGTTGGCGCGTTGCTTTCGATGGCTACCTTTACGACGGCATGGCCCATGCTGTGGGCGATGGCTTTTTGCGCAACCAGCTCGATACTCTTCTATCTTTACGCCAGTCGACCGCGAAAAGCGGCCCACTAAAACACAGAGAAGGCCCGGCAGGGCCTTTTTTGTTGATGCATATCAACCAAACTCCCGTTCGTTTATTCCGTGTTTGTTTATTTTATGTAAAATCTATTTGTGTAAAAAGTCACATCATTGTATTCAAAAAGGTTGAGTTAGATCGCAGAAACGGGTACATATAGCGCCGACGCGAGCCAGGAAACGGATAAAAAAGCGCTGAATAGTGCAGGCTGGCGATGATGTGTTACTATAAATGTAAATAAATTGTGAAGTAAATTTTGCTTCCGGGGAACGAACGTGAATACATTACAACTCTCCATTGTCCATCGCTTGCCCCAGAGCTATCGCTGGTCGGCGGGTTTTGCAGGTTCGAAAGTTGAACCGATTCCGCAAAACGTCGCGGGCTGTGAAAACTGCCTGGTGGCACTCAAGCTGTTGAGCCCGAGCGACGAAAATGCATGGCGGGTGATGGAGCGTCTCAGTCAGGCCCTGACGGATATCGAAGTGGACAGCTCCGTGCTGGAGTGTGAAGGTGAGCCGTGCCTGTTTGTGAAGAGTCAGGACGAGTTTGCCGCCACCTGCCGTCTGAAGAATTTTGGCGTTGCCATCGCGGAGCCTTTCTCCGGCCAGTACCCGTTCTGATCGCTAGTCTGCCGACAACAGCTGGCGCGTGTAGCGCTGCGTTGGCGCGCTAAATACGCGCTGGCACTCTCCCTGCTCGACCACTTCTCCCTGTCGCAATACAATCACCTGATGGCATAGCGCCCGCACCACCTGAAGATCGTGGCTGATAAAGATATAGGCCAGCCGGTGCTTTTCCTGCAGCCCTTTCAGCAGGGCCAGGATCTGCGCCTGAACGGTTCTGTCCAGCGACGACGTCGGTTCATCCAGAATAATCAGCTCCGGCTTCAGGATCAGCGCGCGGGCAATGGCGATACGCTGGCGCTGCCCGCCGGAGAATTCAGCCGGATAGCGGTGGCGTGTCCCGGCATCTAAGCCCACTTCGGCCATCACCCGCATAACTTCCTGCTCGCGCTGCTGAGCGCTCAGGCCGGGCTGATGCACGCGCAGACCCTCTTCGATAATCTGTAACACGCTGAGCCGGGGGTTAAGCGAGGAGTTGGGATCCTGAAACACCACCTGCATGCGGGGCCGCACGGGCAGCATCTGGCGGCGGTTCCAGCGGTGCAGCGGCATATCGTCAAAGAGGATCTCGCCCTGGGAGGCAATTAAGCGCAGCAGCGCCAGACCGGTGGTGCTTTTGCCCGAACCGGATTCGCCCACCAGCCCCAGGGATTCTCCCGGGCGCAGCGAGAAGCGGATGTTTTTCAGCACCGGATTCTGGTCGACGATGCGCCGCAGAATACCTTTGCGGATCGGAAACGACACGGACAGATCCTCAACGCGCAGCAGCGGTGTGCTGTCAGCCGCGAGTGGAACCGGGTCGCCGGAGGGTTCGCTGTCGAGCAGGCGCTGCGTATAGGGGTGCTGCGGCGCGCTCAGCAGCGTGGACGCGCTATTCTGTTCAACGCATCGTCCGTTTTGCATCACCGCGACGCTGTCGGCCAGCTTTCTCACAATACTCAGGTTGTGCGTGATAAACAGCAGGCTCATGTTCAGCTCGTCACGCAGTTCCCGCAGCAGCGTCAATATTTGCGCCTGTACCGTCACGTCCAGCGCCGTTGTGGGCTCGTCGGCAATCAACAGCTCGGGTCGCGTGAGCAGGGCCATAGCGATCATCACGCGCTGGCGTTCCCCGCCGGAGAGCTGATGCGGGAAATCATTCAGCCGTTTGGCCGCATTGCGTATGCCCGTTCGTTCCAGACAGTCCAGAATTTCTCCCCGCGCGGCCTCTTTGCGCATCCCCCGGTGCAGGGAGAGCACTTCATAGAGCTGTTTCTCCAGGCTGTGCAGCGGGTTGAGGGAAACCATCGGCTCCTGGAAGATCATGGCGATTTTGTTGCCGCGAATGCCGCGCAGGGTATGTTCGTCGGCATGCAGCAGCGAGCTGCCGTGAAACAGAATATCCCCTTGCGGGTAGCTCACAGGCGGAGAAGGCAGCAGCCGCAGGATGGAGAGTGCTGAAACACTCTTGCCTGAACCCGACTCGCCCACCAGGGCCAGCGTTTCCCCGGTCTGGATCTGCAGCGACAGGTCGGTGACCACGGTGCGCGTCTCGCCCTGCGTTGAAAAAGCAATCGACAGGTTATCAATACTCAGAAGAGGCTGGGTCATTTTATACCGCCTTGTTCGGATCGAAGGCATCGCGCACGGCTTCGCCTATAAAAATCAGCAGCGAAAGCAGCACGGCCACGGAAAGAAAGGCGGCGATGCCTAACCACGGCGCCTGCAGGTTGTTTTTGCCCTGCAGCAGCAGTTCGCCGAGCGACGGGGAACCCAGCGGTAGCCCGAAACCAAGAAAATCCAGCGAGGTGAGGGTGGTGATGGAGCTGCACAGAATAAACGGCAGGAAGGTGAGCGTTGCTACCACCGCGTTGGGCAGCATATGGCGGAAGATGATCCCGCGGTCGCTCACGCCAAGCGCCTGCGCGGCGCGAATGTAGTCGAAATTACGGGTGCGCAGAAACTCCGCCCGCACCACGCCCACCAGCGCCATCCAGCCGAACAGGACGGTGATACCTAACAGCCACCAAAAGCCGGGCTGCACCACGCTGGAAAGCAGGATGATCAGAAACAGCGTAGGCATGCCTGACCAGACTTCAATAACCCGCTGGCCCCACAGGTCAATTTTCCCGCCGTAGTAGCCCTGAACGGCGCCCGCCACGACGCCCATCACGCTTGAGAAGATCGTCAGCATCAGCCCAAAGAGAAGAGAAATTCGCGTGCCATAAAGGATGCGCGCCAGCACGTCGCCGCCGTTAGCATCCGTTCCCAGCCAGTTTTGCGCGGAGGGCGGGGAAGGGAAGGGCGTCGTGGTGGCGAAGTTAATGCTGTTGGCGCCAAAGCGCACCGGCGCCCAGAGCGCCCAGCCGTGCTGCTCAATCTGCTGGCGAAGCCACGGATCCTGATACTCCGCCGGTGTTGCAAACGGGCCGCCGAAGTCGCTTTCGCTGTAGTTGGCGATAACCGGCACGTACCAGCGGTCGTTAAAATGCACCAGCAACGGCTTGTCGTTGGCGATCAGCTCCGAACACATGCTTAAGGCAAACAGCACGGCAAAAATCCACAGCGACCAGTAGCCGCGGCGGTTGTGGCGAAAGCGGGCCCAGCGGGCCTGGTTGACGGGGCTTAAACGCGGCATCAGCGGCCCTCAAAATCGATTCGGGGATCGACCAGCGTATAGCTGATATCGCTGATGATATTCAGCAGCAGGCCAATCAGGGTGAAAATATAGAGTGTGCCAAACATCACCGGATAATCGCGCGACACGGTAGCTTCATAGCCCAGCAGCCCCAGGCCGTTGAGCGAGAACATCACCTCTATCAGCAGAGAGCCGGTAAAAAACATGCCGATGAACGTGGCCGGAAATCCGGCGATCACCAGCAGCATGGCGTTGCGGAACACGTGTTTCCACATGATCTGCTTCTCGCTCACGCCCTTGGCGCGGGCGGTAACGACGTACTGCTTACGAATTTCATCGAGAAAGGCGTTTTTGGTCAACATGGTCAGGGCCGCGAACCCGCCGATGACCGTGGCCAGCACCGGCAGCGTGATATGCCAGAGATAGTCGGTGATTTTCTGATACCACGGCAGGGAGCTGAAATCGGCGGAGACCAGCCCCCGCAGCGGGAAGAGGTCGAAATAGCTTCCCCCGGCAAAAAAGACAATCAGCAGGACGGCAAACAGAAACGCCGGGATGGCATAGCCGATGATGATGAACGTGCTGCTCCAGATATCAAACCGGCTGCCGTTATACACCGCTTTGCGGATCCCGAGCGGTATAGAGACCAGATAGATAATCAGCGTTCCCCACAGCCCCAGCGTTATCGACACCGGCAGGCTTTGCTTGATCAACGTTAACACTGACGCACTGCGAAACAGGCTGTCGCCAAAATCAAAGCGGATATAATCCCAGAGCATTTTGAAATAGCGCTCGTGAATCGGTTTGTCAAAGCCGTAGCGGTGGGTGATCTCGGCGATCACCTCCGGATCCAGCCCGCGTCCGCCGCGATAATGGCTTTCGCTGATATTCCCTACGCCGGTTCGCGCATGGCTCGCACCCATCCCTTCACCGCCGCCGCCGGGCATGCCGCCGCTGTTGCCAAATTCAATGGCGGCAATCGCCTGATCGACCGGGCCGCCGGGGGCGATTTGCACGATAAAAAAGTTAATCGTGATGATGGCCCACAGGGTGGGGATGACCAGCAGGAGACGACGGATAAGATAGGCACCCATGATGATTCCTTATCGCCGCTCAGCGGGAAGTCTGGCGGCTTTGTTAACGTCATACCACCAGGTATCAAAGCCCAGGGAGTAGACAGGGCGCACGGCAGGCACGGAGAACTTGTCCCAGCGCGCAAGGCGATCTTCACCCATATACCACATCGGCAGCATGTAGTAGTTCCAGGTCAGGACTCTGTCGAGGGCGCGCCCGAGCGGCAGGAGCTTTTCTTTATCCCCCTGCGCCGCCACTATTTTCGCAATCAGCGCGTCGATCGCCGGGCTTTTTACCCCTGGCGCATTGTATGAGGAGTCAATGTAGCTGGAGGCCCAGGAAATTTGCAGGTCCGAGCTGGGCCACGGCTGCGCGGGCCACAGGCGCTGCATCATGTCGTAATCACGGCTGCGCATGCGGCTGGTGATCTGTGCGTTATCGACCTGGCGAATGTTCATGGTCACGCCCAGCCGCTCAAGGTTGTGCTTAAACGGCAGTACCCACTGATCGTTGCCCCCGGACGAGAGCAGCAGCTCAAAGCTGAGAGGCTTACCCGTTTTGGCATCCACACGCTTTTGATTTTTCAGGTGCCAGCCCGCATCATCCAGCAGCTTGCTGGCTTTCAGCAGGTTGACGCGGTCGTAACCGTCACCGTTCGAAGCGGGCGGCTGAAACACGGTAGTGAACACCTGCGGCGGAACCTCTGCTTTTAGCGGCGTCAGCAGTGCCAGCTCGTCGGCTTTCGGGTAATCGCGAGCGGCATATTCGGTGTTCTGGAAATAGCTGTTGGCGCGGCTGTAAGCCCCGTAAAACAACGCTTTGTTCATCCACTCAAAATCAAAGGCCAGGGAAATGGCTTCGCGCACCCGGCGGTCATTAAATACCGGACGCTGAATATTAAACGCCAGCCAGCGGGTGTCCTGGGCAGACTCATTTTTGTGCTCGTCTTTGACGATATAGCCTTTGGCGAAATTTTTGCCGATATAGCGGGTCGCCCAGTTTTTGGCGCTGCTTTCTACGCGTAAATCGAAGGCGCCGGCTTTGAACGCTTCAAACGCCACGTTATCGTCGAGGTAGTAATCATAGCGAAGGGTGTCGAAATTCCAGCGCCCGCGGTTTACCGGCAGGTCTGCTGCCCAGTAATCTTTCACGCGAGAGTAAACGACATATTGCCCCATGCGCCAGTCGGTGATGCGGTATGGGCCGCCTGCCAGCGGCGGCGTGGAAAGCGGGTCGCTTAGCTTATGATTTTTCCAGAACGATTCAGGCATCACCGGTAGCGAGAACAGGCTGAGCATATTCTCTTTGTTCGGTTCGCTCAGCTCGATGCGCACGGTGAGCGGCGCGATGGCTCTGACGGAAGCCCCTTTGTACACGATGCGGAACTGGGGGACGCCTTCGGTCATGAATTTATGAAAGGTGAACGCCACGTCGCTGGCCTTCACCGGCGTACCGTCGTGAAAACGTGCTCGCGGATTCAGCGAGATTTCCGCCCAGGCGAAGTTATCGGCGTAACGCACGTTCTCGGCAATCAGCGGATAATAGCTGCCGGGCTCATCATCGGACGTGACGAAGAGCGTATCGTAAAGCGATTCCGTTCGCGCGGCGGCCACGCCGCGCAGGGCGAAGCGGTTGAAGTTGTCGAATGTTCCCGTGGCGGAAAGCGTGACCTTTCCGCCCTTCGACGCGGCAGGGTTAACGTAATCGAAGTGCGTAAAATTGACCGCATATTTCGGCTCGCCAATCACCGCGAAGGCGATATTTTCTTTGATGGCCTGCGCCTGGCTGGACAGGCTCGTTAGTGCCAACATCAGCAACATGAAGCGCATAAGCATCTCGCGGCGGCTCCCTCTTTTACAGTCCGACTCGGTTAAGCTGAATAATAAGTGACGCTACGGGCAATGTGAAATTAATCACCCTCGGGCGAAATATCAGGTCGCCATTCGCGGAACTGCGCCAGCGGCATCGGGCGGCTAATCCAGTATCCCTGCAGGAAATTAACGCCGTGTTCGCGCAGCCAGGCGGCCTGTTCCGGCGTTTCCACCCCTTCGGCGACGGTCGACATATTCAGTCGTCTTGCCAGCGTCAGGACGGCATCCAGCACCGGCGACGTCACGGTCTCAGTGCCAATTGCATTAACAAAGCCGCGGTCGATCTTGAGGTAGTCCATGGTGAAATGCTCAAGATAAATCAGCGCGCTGTGGCCGGTGCCAAAATCATCAATGGCTATCTCAAACCCTTCGTTGTGTAGCCATTCAAAGAGGCTGTTGGCTTCCCGATGATTGAGCATGTCGCGCTCGGTAATTTCCAGCACGATCTGGAAGTAATCCTGCGGCAGTAGCGCTTTGAAGGTGCGCATATCGTCTTTGAAGCTTTCCGCATGCAGATGCCCCGGCGCAATGTTGATGCCCACCTTTGCTCCCGGAGGTAACAGAGTTTGTAACACGGGTGCATCGTGAATGATAAGGTCAAAGAGATGCAGCGTCAGCGGGACAATCAGCTTCTGCGCTTCGGCAAAGTTGATAAACGCGTCCGGCGGAATTTCCCCCATTGTCGGGTGTTTCCAGCGCATCAGCACTTCAAGCCCGGTCATCTGGAGCGATTTAGCATCGACGACGGGCTGATAAACCACATAAAACTGACCGCGCTTAATCGCGCTTAAAATCTCTTTACCCGGGTTGAGGCGAATACTGAGGATATAGTAGTTGAGCGATCCGGCACAAATTCCGCATACCAGCCCGAAGAACAGGGCGTAGAGAATTTCATCGCTGGTCCAGGCGTCCGCATACAGGTTTATGGTCAGGGGAACGTCTTTCAGCGTCGCGGTACGGGCCGGAGTTTCATGTAGATCATGCGCAAGGACCAGCGTGCTGGAGCGCGTTGACAGCGCATGATCGCCAATAATGATGGCAATGCCGGCAAATTCGTCCTGGCGCGCGGTGTAGAGCAGATAAGGCGTCAGATTGAGATTCACCGAGGTGAACACGCCGCCGTCCTTCACTAGCGGGTTACGGTACCAGATGGCAATCGCGGGCTTATTGGGCAACATCGGGGTGCCTGGAAGCAATTCCATATCAATCTGTTTGTCGATGTGCAGCTCGGGGATCAGCTCCTCCATGGGGACATTCATCGGCCCCGTGGCAGAAGAGCAGAACGCCATTTTGTCTCTGACCAGCAGAAATGCGCGAACGTTAACGCTAAAGGCAGCGCGCGAGGTAAGTTCCTGATTGACGTCGTGGCAGTTGTTTAACGTGAGCGGCTGGAGCATATCGATAGAATTTTTTAACTCATCGAAGTAGCTCTCCATATAGATGCTCACATCGTGGATCAGGGTGTCGAATTTGACTTCCCGCTTGTGGTAGCTCCAGAAAAATTGCAACGAACCCAGGAGCAGGGCGGCGATCAGGCCTGTGATGATGCTGAGGATCAGTATTTTGCGATTGCTGGAGAAATAGCGGGTGAACATAGACGTCGTGATTCCTGAAATGCCGCTGGATGTATTCAGTGTAACGGGCAAAAAAAAACACTGCCGAAGCAGTGCTTTTTTTCATCATATCGCCAGCCAAGGGATAACCAACGATACGATAGTCATATTAACTGCGGGTCAGTACGCGGCGTGCTTCGTTGTAGCGCTTCTTCCAGTACGGTTCATTCATGCTGGAAATGGTCACACCGCTGCTGGTGGAGGCATGTACAAACTGGTCATTACCAATGTAGATGCCAACATGTCGACCTGTAGAACCGGCACGGAACAGGACTAAATCACCGGTGCGCAGTTTGGTTCGTGAAATCGACTTGCCCATCTCCTGCTGTTCATAGGTTGAACGCGGAAGATCTAACCCAAATTGCTCACGGAACGTACGCTGTACAAAACCGGAACAATCAATACCTGTTTTTGTGCTGCCGCCAAGACGATAGCGCACGCCTTTCCAGTCAGCATACTGGTCCATAATGCGGGACTTCACGTCCAGATTACGTACCATATTTTCAAATTCATCCTGAGAGGCTTGCAGTGACGAGGAATCTTCCATTCCCACAACACGCGTCTCAGGATGCATATTCTTTGCGGTGTTCGATGTACTACATGCAGACAACAGTACCGCGACTGCTATCGCCGGGATCCCCCGTAAGATATATCTCAGAAACGGTTGAGATTTGACCATTTTGTTTATTATCCCTTGAAGTCCTTAACGACAAATATCGTTATAAAAATGCCAAACGTGACGAGACTAATTATCTGTTCACATTGAGACAATTCTTTCTGGTCACATTTGTGGCACAGCGCACAAAATTATTCGCCAGTGAAATAATTATCTCTATGGGGCAAAACGAGTTCGAGATTAACCGATTGCCTGGGGTATTGCGAGAAAAAAAAGCCTTTTTTTTATAAGAAAATGTGATACAGAAAGTAAAAACATAGATTTGCTCAAAATAGCGACGGATCCGCTACGCCAGTATGCAATTGCTTCATTTTTATCATGAATATGATGACGAGAATATGACAGTGGGGAAAGATCGCTGCGAGAGCCCTATCAGGGATCATGTCGATCCCTGATAGCTCACGTTAATTTAGGTTAGTTATTTGTTTAATTGTTGTTGCGCTCTGCCGGGAAGATAGCGATCGAACAGCGCTATTATCCTGTCGCTCAATGGGGTCATCAAACACCACGGCAGCGCAATCAGCGCCACGGAGAGCGAACCGACGGCAATATCGGTGAACCAGTGAGCGCCAATCATTACGCGCGGGAAGGCAAAAACCACAAAAATAATCAGGGCTATGGCAAAGGCTTTTCTGCCGAAATAGCGAAGCATAATTGCGGAAAAAATAAGCAGCATCATACCGTGATCGCCGGGGAAACTGTCCTTCGACGCATCTTTTGTTGGAATATGCAGCAGTTCGCTGACGCGATAAATATCGGTGAAGAATAGCGTTGGGCTTGAACGCTTAACCGGAATAATCGCGGTTGCCAGCTGGTTAATGACGACGGCAAACAGCAGCATTACCAGACCGATAATGAGAATACGCCGACGTCCGGCTTTATCCTCTTTCAGCCAGAAAGAGAGCATCAGGCAGCCCATGGCCAGCAGCGAGAATCCGTCGAAGGCGCGGTTGTTGGTAATTGCCACCAGCCACAGGAATGCGTTGCTCTTCACCAGCTCCTGGTTGAAGAAGTGAAAAATGGCAGAATCCAGCGGGAACCAGAAACCATGATCCGCCGGGATATACCAGGAGAAGAAAAGCGCCAGACCGGCGACATTAAGCAGTAATATCAGGGGAAATCGAGTTGTCATAACGTTCTGCATAGAGTGAAAACTGGGGCAACGTTAGCCGCCCGAACTTAAACGAATCCTCAACAGGCTGGACTGGAGGGCATTCCAGTCGGCGTTAACCGCACTAATTAACTCTATTCGGCTGTCAGGCGGCGCCACATTTTGCGTTTCAATAAAGAAATCCTCGCCCTGACGGTTGATCCTCACCAGCCCGTCTGGCGTGCGCATGATCCCTTTCACGCGATCGACGGGAGCAAGTCGGGCCCACTCCAGGATCCCGATGGTGTCGAAAACGGTTTCAGCATCAAATATCCATCCGCAGGCCTGATATCCCTGGCCGCTGTTCAGGTTACGACGCCAGCGCTGATGTTCCGGCAGGCTGAGAGCAGCTAAACCCTGCTTAACCGGATGACTGTGCGAATGATCCGCGCTGGCATGCAGCTCGGTGAGGTTCAGACGAGGAAGGTCAAGCAGGGCGCTATCAATATTCCCCTGGGTGGTCTGCACCCGCGTGCGGTTGCCGCCGAAATGTTGCCACCACGCGTCCAGCGCGGCCTGGCTTTCAGCCGTGGCGCGATCTGCTTTATTCGCGACAATAACGTCAGCTGAAGCGAGCTGATCGCGGAAGTTCTCATTGGCCACCGCTTTGTCATCCAGAAGCTGACGCGGATCGAGCAGGCACAGCGTTGCGCGCAGGTCGATCCACGGCTCGTAAACCGGGGCGGTCAGTAAATCGAGGATCTGCTTCGGATGGCCCAGCCCGGTGGGTTCGATCAGCAGGCGGTCAGGTTTGCCCTGACGCAGCAGCGTATTGAGCCCGACCTGCATCGGCAGGCCATTGACGCAGCACATGCACCCGCCGGGGATCTCTTTAATCATTGCGCCGCTGGATGACAGCAACGCGCCGTCAATGCCTACCTCGCCAAATTCATTGACCAGCACGGCCCATTTCTCGGCAGGATCTTTATTCGCCAGCAGGTGGAGAATTGAGGTGGTTTTACCGCTGCCGAGAAAACCGGTGATGAGGTTGGTTTTGGTCACGTGCGCTCCAGATAAGAATGGTGATGCTATAACACTATTCTCTCTATCCTGGCGAAAAACGTGACCGGTGAGAAGGGGAAGGGCGAACGGAGATCTCATCCGTTCGCGTTAAGCGCAATAATCGTTAAATATTTAACGTTTCGATAACAGCCTGACGCGCGCCGTGGCGGGTGATGCGCTGGTATGCCTGGCTAACAGCCTCCACAAACGCGGTGTTTTGCGCGAGATCGTGACCAAAGATCTCGCTCAGCCCCAGCAGGGCGTTAACGCGCTCGGCGTCGCTGCTGGCATTGACCATCGTGCGAATTTTATCGCTGAGGGGATCGCGAACATCAATCGCGTTGCCGCGGTCGTCGGTACCGCTGACGTAGCGTATCCAGCCGGCCACGCCCAGGGCCAGCAGCGGCCACGGTGTTTTTCGCTCAAGATGAACGCGGATCCCGTCCAGCATTCTTTGCGGAAGCTTCTGGCTACCGTCCATCGCGATTTGCCAGGTCCGATGCTGGAGTGCTGGGTTGGCAAAGCGCTCCAGCAGGCTATCTGCGTAGGCGGTGAGGTCGACATCCTTAATGCGTAATGTGGGCGCCTGCTCGTCCAGCATCAGCCGACGGGCGGCTTCGCGGAACGCAGCGTCCTCCATGCATTCATTAATATGGGCATAGCCCGCGAGGTACCCCAGATACGCCAGGAAAGAGTGGCTGCCGTTGAGCATGCGCAATTTCATCTGCTCCCAGGGCAGAACATCCTGCACCATCTGAACGCCCGCGACCTCCCACTCCGGACGGCCGGCGACAAAATTATCTTCCACCACCCACTGAATAAACGGTTCACAGCTGATGGCGCACGGATCTTCAACGCCGAGCGCGTCGGTGATTTCCGCCAGTGAGGCGTCCGTCGCGGCGGGAACAATCCTGTCGACCATCGTCCCCGGGAAGCTAACGTGGCTATCAATCCATTCAGACAGCGCTGCGGAACGCTTTTGCGCCATGCCCAGCACCGCGTTTTTCACCACGTGCCCGTTATCAGGGATATTGTCGCAGGAGAGCACGGTAAACGCAGGCAAGCCGCGCTCGCGGCGGCGGTGAAGCGCTTCGACCAGGATCCCGGGGGCGGAATGCGGCTCTGAGGGGTTTTCAAGATCGTGAATTATCCGGGCGTTGTGCAGATCGAGTTTCCCGGTCGCGGGATCGATGCAATAGCCTTTCTCCGTGATGGTGAGCGACACAATAGCGACCTGAGGCTCGCAAAATTTCTCAATAATGGCGGGCAGGGAGTCCAGCTTTGCGTTCAGGCATTCATGGACGGCACCGACGATAATTGCCTCATTGCCTTCTGCCCCTTTCTCCAGCACGGTGAACAGGTGATCCTGCGCGCGCAGCTGGCTCATCAGCACGTCGCCGCTGAAAAGGCTAATCTCACAAATACCCCAGTCGCCGCCTTTTTCATTCAGCACCCGATTTGTTAACAATGCCTGGTGCGCACGGTGAAACGCGCCAAAGCCAAAATGGACGATGCGGGAGCGCAGTTGCTGACGATCGTAGCGAGGCTGCTGAACCTGGGCTGGAAGGGCGGTGGAGGCAATTGTCTTCATGAGATACACACCTGATTAACCATTAATTAACAATGCCAGTGTAAAGTTATATGACAGCAAATAAAATTGGTGAGCCGTAAATATCCCCGTTCTGTGAGTTTGATCAATCAATGTGTGGCGGTATGTTGACCCTTGGCGGCAAACATGTATGGTAGTCGTCATTGCAGTAACGCATATTGGTATAACAACTTAAGAGGGTGAGGCAATGGAACAAACCTGGCGTTGGTACGGGCCGAACGATCCGGTTTCTCTTGATGATGTGCGCCAGGCTGGCGCAACGGGTGTCGTCACGGCGCTGCATCATATTCCAAACGGTCAGGTATGGCCGGTAGAGGAAATTCAACAGCGTCAGGCGCTGCTGGCGGAGAAGGGGTTAACCTGGTCTGTGGTGGAAAGCATCCCGGTTCACGAAGACATCAAAACCCATTCAGGGGAGTACCAGACCTGGATTGCTAACTATCAGCAGAGCATTCGCAACCTGGCGGCCTGCGGCATTGATACGGTTTGCTATAACTTCATGCCCATCCTCGACTGGACGCGTACCGACCTTGAATACCAGATGCCGGACGGCTCGAAAGCGCTGCGTTTCGACCAGATCGCCTTCGCGGCGTTTGAGCTGCACATTTTGAAACGCCCCGGCGCCGAAGCGGATTACACCGCGGAAGAGCAGCAGCAGGCGCTCGCGTGGTTCAATGCAGCCAACGACGCGGACATCGAAAAGCTAACCCGTAATATCATTGCGGGCCTGCCGGGAGCTGAAGAGGGGTATACCCTGGATCAGTTCCGCGCGCGCCTGGCGGAATACGGCGATATTGATAAGCAGCAGCTGCGTGAAAACATGGCGTACTTCCTGCGCGCTATCGTGCCTGTTGCTGAAGAGGCAGGGGTACGCCTCGCCGTGCACCCGGACGATCCACCGCGTCCTATCCTCGGCCTGCCGCGCATTGTTTCCACTATTGAAGATATGCAGTGGCTGAAGGATACGGTAAACAGCATCTATAACGGCTTTACCATGTGTACCGGCTCCTACGGCGTGCGCGCGGATAACGACCTGGTGCGGATGATTGAAACCTTTGGCGATCGCATTCATTTCACGCACTTGCGTGCGACCTGCCGAGAAGAGAACCCAAAAACCTTCCACGAGGCGGCGCACCTGGGCGGCGATGTGAATATGGTTGCGGTGGTAGACGCCATTCTGGCGGAAGAGGCGCGTCGCAAGCAGGCGGGCGATGTGCGTCCTATTCCGTTCCGTCCGGATCACGGTCACCAGATGCTGGACGATCTGCGTAAGAAAACCAACCCGGGCTATTCGGCGATTGGCCGTCTTAAAGGGATGGCGGAAGTGCGCGGCGTTGAGCTGGCGCTGAAGATGACGAAGTATCCGGAGCTTCTGTAAGCTCTGTTGCCCGGTGGCACTACGCTTACCGGGCTATAAAAAAACCGGCCTGAGAGCCGGTTTTTGTGTTTTGTCGGTCGGGCAAGGCGAAGCCGCCACCCGACAAACGCTGCAATCAGTCAGCGCGACCCATATAGCGTTTTTCTTCGATATGGATGCGGATTTTCTCGCCAGCGGAGAGGTATTCCGGCACCTGCACAACCAGGCCGGTGGTCAGGGTAGCCGGTTTGTTGCGGGCACTTGCGGATGCACCTTTGATACCTGGTGCGGTTTCAACGATTTCCAGATCGACGGTCTGAGGCAGCTCCAGCGCCAGCAGCACGCCGTCCCAGGTCAGGACCTGCATGTCAGGCATGCCGCCTTCAGGGATGAACAGCAGCTCTTCTTCAATCTGATCTTTGGTGAAGATGTACGGGGTGTAATCTTCTTTGTCCATGAACACGTATTCGTTGCCGTCGATGTAGGAGAAATCAACGTAGCGACGGGTCAGGGTCACGGTATCGACGATATCGTCACCTTTAAAGCGCTCTTCCACCTTCAGGCCGGTACGCACGTCGGCGAAACGCATTTTGTACAGCGTTGCTGCACCACGGGCGCTTGGTGCCTGAATGTCGATATCTTTCACAATCAGCAGTTTGCCGTTGTAATTCAGCACCATACCTTTCTTAATTTCGTTCGCTCTTGGCATTGCAGTAATCCTGTTTACGGGAGGTAAAAAATATCGCGCCAAATTACTCGCGCGCGGCCTTTCAGGCAAGAGGAATTCGTGGCTTTTGCTATCAATACGCAAAAGGTGTTACTGTGCGCGCGATGCCCGACTGCGCGGGCGATCGTCAGCGAAAGAGAGCATTTATGGATTGCCGTCCCGATTGTGGCGCGTGCTGTACTGCACCGTCCATTTCAAGCCCCATTCCAGGAATGCCGGAGGGCAAGCCTGCCAATACCCGCTGCGTTCAGCTCTCGGAAACGAACCTGTGCATGATCTTTGGCTCACCGCTGCGCCCGAAAGTCTGCTCCGGGCTTCAGCCCACTGCCGAAATGTGTGGCAGCACGCGAGGGCAGGCGATGACGTACCTTCTTGAGCTGGAAGCGCTCACCGCGCCCTAAACGTCTTTAATTCTCGCCAGACAGCCGATCGTCAGCGTACACATCACCAGCGCAATCCAAAATACCGTGTGATAGTTCCAGATTTCGGCAACGACACCGGCCATTGAGCCCGCGATAATCCAGCCCACGCGGGTGGTATTAGTATAAAGGGTGGTGGCAGAGCCTGCCTGACCCGGCATCAGATCCTGAAAATAGAGCATGCCTATCCCGGCGAGAATGCCAATATAGATGGCGTTCAGCAGCTGTAAAGCCAGCAACAGCCCCGGCGTATGTACCGTCAACATACCGACATAGAACAACAGACCGGCGACGGCGGCGATGCGCATTAAAAAACGCTTTCCGAAGCGCTTTGCGTAATAGCCCGCAATGAGCATCGTCGGGATCTCAAGCCCGGCCGCGGTCCCCATCATGATGCCCGCCAGCTTCTCCGACAGGTGCAGTTCATCAATAATAAACAGCGGCATATTGATGATATACAGGCTGTTGGTGCCCCACATCAGCGTACAGATAACAAACAGGAGCAGGGCATCGCGGCGGTTACGGCGCGGCGCTTCCAGCACGCCCGTTGCCACTTTGGGCTCTTTGCGCATGGACGGCAGGAAGAACCACACCAGCGCTCCGCACACCACAAACGCGACGGCCGCGCTCAGGTACATCACCGTAAAGCCAAAACCCATCGCCAGCGCGTAGGCTAGCGGCGGGCCAATCACCCATGCCAGCGACACCTGAGCACGCAGGACAGAGCTGAACATCACCGCTTCACGTCCGGTATGGTCCGCGTGTTCGCGGGCAAGGGCGAACAGCTGAGGGTTCGCCGTTGAGCCAAAGCTGCTCAGGAATACCCCGACGAAGAGCAGAATGAAATAGTTGCGGTTCCAGGCAAACAGAACGCAGGCCATGACCCCCAGCAGACAGCAGAAAACGATCAGGCTTTTACGATCGCCTTTTCTGTCGGATCGTCCCGCCAGAAACTGGCTGACCAGGATGCCGATGATGGCGCTTCCGGTAAAAAAGAAGCCCACCATCGCTGGACGGACGTGAACCTCATTTGTCAGGAATAAGCTCAATGTCGGCGTCTGTAACGCACCGGCAATGCCCGTGAAGAAGGCAACAACCAGGAACGCCGCGGAGGTCAAATCAAAGGGCTTCGGCGAGACGGCCGCAGGGGTGTTATGCATGTTTTATAATTAGCGAGTAGCAGAGAGGGGCGGAGTTTACGCCGTCAGCTAAAAAATAAACAGTGGGTGCGGTCAATGATGCCACGAAAAATCAAAATGGCATTTCAACTTACGTCCCGCCCGGCTGACCTTAGCTGAAACTGTCTTGTTGAACTTCAGCAAAATTCAGCTGAACGAAGAAGAAATGTGCTGTATCTCTAAATTCTGATATCAGAAATACGAGTTTACTTGCAAGACATTGCAGAAAGCGCAAGACTTTTTGAAACGTTTCAGCGCTATCTTGTTTTAACAAACGGAGCAGGCTAGCGCATTTTTTCTCATTAAGGCTGAAACGATTCAAGTTCAGCAGGAGTGGAGAACCATGTTCCAGTTATCTGTTCAGGATATCCACCCGGGCGCTCAGGCCGGGGATAAAGAAGAGGCTATTCGCCAGGTTGCCGCTGCGCTCGTGCAGGCGGGTAACGTCGCGGACGGCTATGTCAACGGCATGCTGGCCCGCGAGCAGCAGACCTCAACCTTCCTCGGCAATGGCATTGCCATTCCGCACGGCACAACCGACACCCGCGATCAGGTGTTGAAAACCGGCGTTCAGGTTTATCAGTTCCCGCAGGGCGTGCTCTGGGGCGACGGTCAGGTGGCCTACGTGGCTATCGGTATCGCGGCCAGCAGCGACGAACACTTAGGCCTGCTGCGTCAGCTGACGCATGTCCTGAGCGATGACGACGTGGCTGAACAGCTTAAGTCCGCAACCACAGCTGAAGAGCTGCGCGCCTTGCTGATGGGCGAAAAACAGAGCGAAGCGCTGAAGCTGGATAATGAAACGCTGACGCTGGACGTGGTTGCCTCCGATCTGGTGACGTTGCAGGCGCTGAACGCGGGTCGTCTGAAAGAAGCCGGCGCGGCGGATGCCACGTTTGTGACGCGCGTGATTAACGATAAGCCGTTGAATCTGGGTCAGGGTATCTGGCTGAACGACAGTGCTGAAGGCAACCTGCGCAGCGCTATCGCCGTGAGCCGCGCGGCCAATCCGTTTGACGTAGAAGGCGAGCGCGCGGCCATGCTGGTGACCGTGGCGATGAACGACGATCAGCCGGTTTCCGTGCTGAAGCGTCTGGGCGATCTGCTGCTGAACAACAAAGCTGAAAAACTGCTGAACGCTGATGCCTCCACCGTGCTGGCACTGCTGACCAGTGATGATGCGCCGACTGAAGACGTGCAGACCGCTGAGTTCGTGGTACGTAACGAGCACGGCCTGCATGCCCGTCCGGGCACCATGCTGGTGAATACCATTAAACAATTCGAGAGTGAGATCACCGTGGCAAATCTTGATGGTACGGGCAAACCGGCCAACGGCCGTAGTCTGATGAAAGTTGTCGCGCTGGGCGTGAAGAAAGGCCACCGTCTGCGTTTCACCGCGCAGGGTGCCGATGCTGAACAGGCGCTGAAAGCGATTGGCGATGCCATCGCGGCGGGTCTGGGGGAGGGCGCATAATGAGCAGACGTGTTGCGACTATTACGCTGAACCCGGCTTATGACCTGGTAGGATTTTGCCCGGAAATTGAGCGCGGCGAAGTCAACCTCGTGCGTACCACTGGCCTGCATGCTGCGGGTAAAGGGATTAACGTCGCGAAAGTGCTCAAGGATCTCGGTATCGACGTCACCGTGGGTGGATTCCTCGGTAAAGATAACCAGGATGGTTTCCAGCAGCTGTTCAGCGAGCTGGGCATTGCCAACCGTTTTCAGGTTGTTCAGGGCCGTACCCGCATCAACGTCAAGCTGACGGAAAAAGACGGTGAAGTGACCGATCTGAACTTCTCTGGCTTCGAAGTGACGCCGTCAGACTGGGAGCGTTTTGTTAACGACTCTCTGACCTGGCTTGGTCAGTTTGACATGGTCTGCGTCAGCGGCAGCCTGCCGTCCGGCGTCAGCCCGGAAGCGTTTACCGACTGGATGACGCGCCTGCGCAGCCAGTGCCCGTGCATCATTTTTGACAGCAGCCGCGACGCGCTGGTTGCCGGTCTGAAAGCCTCGCCGTGGCTGGTGAAGCCGAATCGCCGCGAGCTGGAGATCTGGGCGGGTCGTAAGCTGCCAGAATTAAAAGATGTGATTGACGCTGCCCATGCGCTGCGCGAGCAGGGTATCGCTCACGTGGTGATCTCTCTTGGTGCAGAAGGCGCGCTGTGGGTTAACGCGTCTGGCGAATGGATCGCCAAACCGCCGTCAATGGAAGTTGTCAGCACCGTTGGCGCAGGGGATTCCATGGTTGGCGGCCTGATTTATGGTCTACTGATGCGTGAATCCAGTGAACATACTTTACGTCTTGCCACCGCCGTTGCTGCCCTGGCCGTAAGCCAGAGCAATGTCGGCATTACCGATCGTACCCAGTTAGCCGCGATGATGGCGCGCGTTGACTTAAAACCTTTTAACTAACAGCAGGAGAGGAATAATGAAAACGCTGCTGATCATTGACTCCGGTCTCGGACAGGCCCGCGCCTATATGGCGAAGACCTTGCTGGGCGCGGCGGCACAAAAAGCACATCTGGACATTATCGATAATCCAGGCGATGCAGAACTGGCCATTGTACTGGGCGACAAAATCCCGGCTGACAGTGCGCTGAACGGCAAAAAAGTGTGGCTGGGCGATATTAATCGCGCGGTTGCACATCCGGAATTGTTCCTGAGCGAAGCGAAAGGTCACGCGTCTGTCTACAGCGCGCCTGTCGCGACGGCACCGGCTGCGGCTGCGGGTCCGAAACGCATTGTTGCGGTGACGGCCTGCCCGACGGGCGTGGCTCACACCTTTATGGCAGCTGAAGCCATTGAAACCGAAGCGAAAAAACGCGGCTGGTGGGTAAAAGTTGAAACGCGTGGCTCCGTCGGTGCCGGCAACGCTATCACCCCAGAAGAAGTGGCCGAGGCCGATCTGGTGATCGTGGCGGCGGATATCGAAGTGGACCTGGCGAAATTTGCCGGTAAGCCCATGTACCGTACGTCTACCGGCCTGGCGCTGAAAAAGACCGCGCAGGAGTTTGATAAAGCGCTGGTGGAAGCGAAGCCGTATCAGGCAACCGGCGCGCGTCAAACCGCGACGGAAGGTAAGAAAGAGTCTGCGGGCGCATATCGCCATCTGTTGACCGGTGTGTCTTACATGCTGCCGATGGTGGTTGCGGGCGGTCTGTGTATTGCTCTCTCGTTCGCATTTGGTATTACCGCCTTTAAAGAGCAAGGCACGCTTGCCGCTGCGTTAATGCAGATTGGCGGCGGATCCGCGTTCGCGCTGATGGTCCCCGTTCTGGCCGGTTTTATTGCCTTCTCCATCGCTGACCGTCCTGGCCTGACGCCGGGTCTTATCGGCGGTATGCTGGCCGTGAGTACCGGTTCTGGCTTTATCGGCGGTATTATCGCGGGCTTCCTGGCCGGTTACGTCGCGAAGCTCATCAGCTCGAAGCTCAAGCTGCCGCAGAGTATGGAAGCGCTGAAACCGATTCTGATCATCCCGCTGATTTCCAGCCTGGTGGTCGGTCTGGCGATGATTTACCTGATTGGTAAGCCGGTTGCGGGCATCCTGGCGGGTCTGACCCACTGGCTGCAAACCATGGGTACCGCGAACGCGGTTCTGCTGGGCGCAATCCTCGGCGGCATGATGTGTACCGACATGGGTGGTCCGGTAAACAAAGCGGCGTACGCCTTTGGTGTTGGCCTGCTGAGTACCCAGACCTACGCACCAATGGCAGCCATCATGGCGGCAGGTATGGTGCCTCCTCTGGCGCTCGGCCTGGCGACGATTATTGCCCGTCGTAAGTTCGATAAAGCACAGCAGGAAGGCGGCAAAGCGGCGCTGGTTCTGGGCTTGTGCTTCATTACCGAAGGCGCGATTCCGTTCGCGGCTCGTGACCCAATGCGCGTTCTGCCGTGCTGTATCGCGGGTGGCGCGGTAACGGGTGCAATCTCCATGGC
Source organism: Enterobacter asburiae (assembly GCF_001521715.1). Lineage (NCBI taxonomy): Bacteria > Pseudomonadati > Pseudomonadota > Gammaproteobacteria > Enterobacterales > Enterobacteriaceae > Enterobacter > Enterobacter asburiae. Next base: position 2,270,762 of record NZ_CP011863.1, on the reverse strand, counting down.
GATTGGCGCGAAGCTGATGGCACCACACGGCGGTCTGTTCGTGCTGCTGATCCCTGGCGCCATCACCCCGGTCCTGGGCTACCTGCTGGCCATCGTTGCCGGTACGCTGGTGGCGGGTCTGTCATACGCAGTGCTGAAACGTCCGGAAGCGGAAGTTGTGGCGAAAGCAGCGTAAGCGATAAACAACAAAAAAGCCGGGTTGCATTATGCACCCGGCTTTTTTTATGCCGCCTGTTCAGCGGTTTGCTGTGCCTTCAGCCAGGCAATCTCTTCTGCCCAGATGTCCGGATTAATTGTTTCCAGCACCATCGGAATACCGTCGAAGCGGGCGTCCTGCATAATGAAGCGGAACGCATCGTGGCCAATGTTGCCTTCTCCCAGGCTGTGGTGGCGGTCAACGCGGCTACCGAACGCACTTTTCGCATCGTTCAGGTGCATGCCGCGCAGGTACTTAAAGCCCACTATGCGCTCGAACTCATCGAACGTGTTTTTCGTTGCCTCGGTGGTGCGCAGGTCATAGCCGGCGGCAAACGCGTGGCAGGTATCAATGCATACGCCAACGCGGGATTTATCCTCCACGCCGTCGATGATCGCCGCCAGATGTTCAAACCTAAAGCCGAGGTTGCTGCCCTGACCGGCGGTATTCTCAATCACCGCGGTGACGCCTTTGGTCTTGTCCAGCGTGATGTTGATGGACTCGGCAATGCGCGCCAGGCAGGCATCTTCATCGATTTGCATCAGATGGCTACCCGGATGGAAGTTCAGCAGCGTCAGCCCCAGCTGTTCGCAGCGCTGTACTTCATCAAGAAACGCCTCGCGGGATTTTTCCAGCGCCTCTTCAACCGGGTGACCGAGGTTGATCAGGTAGCTGTCGTGGGGAAGGATTTGGCCTGGCCCGTAGTGGTACTTCTCACAAGCGGCCTTGAAATCATCAATCACCTCAGCGGTGAGCGCTGCGGCGCGCCACTGGCGCTGGTTTTTGGTGAACAGGGCGAAAGCGGTCGCCTCGATTTCGGCGGCGCGAATGGCGGCATTCGCAAGGCCACCTGCAGCGCTGACGTGCGCTCCAACATATTTCATAAAAAAACTCCTGCTAACCCGAAACGCTTATGATAGCGGGTTAGCAGGAGAAGGACGAGATGGTTTATGCCATCAGGCTGTGCACCGCGAGGTTAATGGCTCCGCCGCCGACAATCAGCCAGATGAAGAGCACCAGCGCCATCAGCAGCGGTTTGGCACCGGCTTTTTTCAGCGCGCTGACGTGTGTAGTGACCCCCAGCGCCGCCATGGCCATCGCCAGCAGCACGGTATCCAGCGTCACCAGCATATCGACAACGGCTTTCGGCAGCAGGTGGAAGGAGTTAAAGATAGCAACCGCGATGAACAGGATCGCAAACCACGGAATGGTGATTTTGCTTTTCTCGCTGCCGCCTGCCGGTGCCAGCTGCTTAACCCGCGCCGCGAGGAAAATCAGGAACGGTGCCAGCATCATCACGCGCAGCATTTTGGCAATCACCGCCGCGTTTTCAGCTTCCGGGTTAATGGCATGTCCTGCCGCCACCACCTGGGCCACTTCGTGCATGGTCGAACCGATATAGATGCCGTAGGTTTCCGGGCTAAACCAGTGCGCCACCAGCGGATACATCGCCGGGTAGAGGAAGATCGCCAGCGTACCGAAGATCACCACCGTCGCCACCGCCACGGTCACCTTGCTGGCTTCGGCTTTAACCACGGGCTCTGTTGCCAGCACCGCCGCGGCCCCACAGATACTGCTCCCGGCACCGATCAGCCAGCTGGTTTGCTTATCCAGGCCAAAGACTTTCTGGCCGATAAAGCAGGCCAGCAAAAAGGTGCTGGTCAGGGTCAGGACGTCGATGGCAATTCCGCTCACGCCCACGTCCGCAATCTGCGAAAAAGTGAGACGGAAGCCGTAAAGGATGATCCCGAGACGCAGCAGGTGCTGTTTGGCAAAGATCACGCCGCCGTCGCAGGATTTCCAGATATGTGGGTAAACGGTATTTCCCACGACCATGCCCAGCAAAATGGCCAGCGTCAACGCGCTAAAACCCGCGCCTGCGATAGCCGGGATGCTGCCGCCCCATAATGCTACGGCGGTCACTGCTGCGCTAAGCGCGAGGCCCGGCACGAAGTGCCACACTGTACGATGATGTTGTAGGGTGATTTCTGACATAACCTTCTCCTTTGTCTGGCTAAAGGTTACGGCGCTCTGGCTTAAAAATAAAATTGATTATATACTTATAATCAATCTATATAAGTGGTAAGCAACCATGCACATTACATTGCGTCAGCTGGAAGTGTTTGCCGAGGTGCTGAAAAGCGGCTCGACGACCCAGGCGTCACAAATGCTGGCGCTCTCGCAGTCTGCGGTCAGCGCGGCGCTGACCGATCTTGAAGGACAGCTGGGCGTTCAGCTTTTCGACCGGGTAGGGAAGCGTCTGGTGGTCAACGAGCACGGCCGTCTTCTTTATCCACGCGCGCTGGCGCTGCTGGAGCAGGCTATCGAAATCGAACAGCTGTTCCGCGAAGACAACGGCGCGATCCGCGTCTATGCCAGCAGCACCATTGGGAACTACATTCTGCCGGAAGTGATTGCCCGCTACCGCCGGGATTTCCCGACCCTGCCGCTGGAGATGAGCGTGGGCAATAGCCAGGACGTTATCAACGCGGTGATCGATTTCCGCGTGGATATCGGCCTCATCGAAGGACCTTGTCATAACGTCGATATCATTGCCGAGCCCTGGCTGGAAGATGAGCTGGTGGTGTTTGCGTCTCCGGCCTCGTCGTTATTGCAGGGCGAGGTGACGCTGGAGCGCCTGGCGCAGGCGCAGTGGATCCTGCGCGAGCAGGGCTCCGGCACGCGTGAAATTGTCGATTATTTGCTGCTTTCCCATCTGCCGCATTTCCAGTTAGGGATGGAGCTGGGGAACTCAGAGGCGATCAAGCACGCGGTGCGTCATGGCCTGGGGATCAGCTGTCTTTCCCGGCGCGTCATTGCCGAACAGCTTGAGACGGGGTCGCTGGTTGAAATCCCGGTTCCATTGCCGAAGCTGGTGCGCACGCTATGGTGCATCCATCACCGCCAGAAACACCTTTCCAGCTCTCTGCAGCGTTTTCTGCGCTACTGCGCCATTTAACGTTCCCCGGTGGCGCTTCGCTTACCGGGGCTACGCGCGCCTGTCACCCCACATTTTTATGCTTTACTTATAATCCTGGCCGAGTCATGAAGCTCTCTTATAACTGAGTATTTCTGCCGGAAGGAACGCGGATCGTCTGCTACAATCGCGCCTCATTTATTAAATGGACAGCATTTTCATATGGTTTCAGAAATTAAAACCACAGAAGCGCCCACGCTACGTCGTGAACTCAAGGCGCGTCACCTGACGATGATCGCCATTGGCGGCTCAATCGGTACAGGTCTTTTCGTTGCCTCTGGCGCAACGATTTCGGCAGCAGGCCCGGGTGGGGCACTCTTCTCTTATATCCTGATTGGCCTGATGGTGTACTTCCTGATGACCAGTCTCGGCGAACTGGCCGCGTACATGCCGGTATCCGGTTCGTTCTCGACCTACGGTCAAAAATACGTTGAAGAAGGCTTCGGCTTCGCGCTGGGCTGGAACTACTGGTACAACTGGGCGGTCACTATCGCCGTTGACCTTGTCGCCGCACAGCTGGTGATGAACTGGTGGTTCCCGGATACGCCGGGCTGGATCTGGAGCGCCCTGTTCCTGGCCGTCATCTTCCTGCTGAACTACATCTCCGTGCGCGGTTTCGGCGAAGCGGAATACTGGTTCTCTTTGATCAAAGTGGCAACCGTCATCATCTTTATTGTCGTCGGTGTGGCGATGATCGTTGGTATTTTCAAAGGCGCTGAACCTGTGGGCTGGAGTAACTGGACGATAGGCGATGCGCCGTTTGCCGGTGGACTGTCGGCGATGATTGGCGTGGCGATGATTGTCGGCTTCTCCTTCCAGGGGACCGAGCTGATTGGTATCGCCGCCGGTGAGTCAGAGAACCCGGAGAAAAATATTCCGCGTGCGGTCCGTCAGGTATTCTGGCGTATTCTGCTGTTCTATGTGTTCGCGATCCTGATTATCAGCCTGATCATCCCGTACACCGATCCAAGCCTGCTGCGTAATGACGTAAAAGACATTAGCGTCAGTCCGTTCACGCTGGTCTTCCAGCATGCCGGCCTGCTTTCAGCCGCGGCAGTGATGAACGCCGTTATCCTGACAGCTGTGCTTTCAGCCGGTAACTCCGGGATGTACGCGTCCACCCGTATGCTCTACACGCTGGCATGCGACGGTAAAGCACCGCGTATCTTCGCGAAGCTGTCCCGTGGCGGCGTGCCGCGTAACGCGCTGTACGCTACGACGGTGATTGCCGGTCTGTGCTTCCTGACCTCCATGTTTGGCAACCAGACGGTGTACCTGTGGCTGCTTAACACGTCCGGGATGACGGGCTTTATTGCCTGGCTGGGGATTGCCATTAGCCACTACCGTTTCCGCCGCGGTTTCGTCAAGCAGGGTCACGATATTAACTCGCTGCCGTATCGCTCCGGCTTCTTCCCGCTGGGTCCTATTTTCGCCTTCATTCTGTGCCTGATCATTACGCTTGGACAGAACTATGAAGCGTTCCTGGCGGACACCATTGACTGGGGCGCCGTGACGGCGACCTACATTGGTATTCCGCTGTTCCTCGTCATCTGGTTTGGCTACAAGCTGACGAAAGGAACAAAATTCGTTCGCTACAGTGAAATGGAATTCCCGGAACGATTTAAACAATAACCGCACTTCCTCTCTTTTAACCCGCTCATTCGAGCGGGTTTTTTTATGCCCGCCTCCTGAAACAAAGATATATTTCTTAACAATTTAATTGATAATAATTATCGTTTGCTTTATCGTTATCAAAAATAAGCGTGTCACCGACCCACCGCAGATGTGGGCGGCAAGGAAGACGCTGTGAGCAATGATGATTTGATTTAGTTGTATTTACCTCATGGAGATATGGAATGTTTAGGTTGAATCCCTTCGTCAGGGGAGGACTTTGTGCGTCCGCAATGTCCCTGGCCCTGCCTGTTATCGCAGCGGAATCCGGCGACACAATGGTTGTAACGGCCTCCGCGACCGAGCAAAACCTGAAAGACGCACCGGCAAGCATCAGCGTGATTACCCAGGAAGATTTGCAGCGCAAACCCGTTCAGAATCTGAAAGATGTGTTACGGGAGGTGCCGGGCGTTCAGCTCACGAGCGAAGGGGACAACCGTAAAGGGGTAAGTATTCGTGGACTGGACAGCAGCTATACGCTGATCCTGATCGACGGCAAGCGCGTCAACTCGCGTAACGCGGTGTTCCGCCATAATGATTTCGACCTCAACTGGGTGCCGGTTGACGCCATCGAACGCATCGAAGTGGTGCGCGGACCTATGTCTTCTCTGTACGGTTCCGATGCGCTGGGCGGCGTGGTGAACATTATCACCAAAAAAATCGGCCAGAAATGGACGGGCACCCTGAGCGCTGATTCCACGATTCAGGAGCACCGCGACCGTGGAGACACGTACAACGGCCAGTTCTATACCAGCGGTCCGCTGGTGGACGGCCTGCTGGGGCTGAAAGCCTACGGTAGCCTCGCGAAGCGTGAGAAAGACGGTCAGCAGAAGTCCTCCACCACGGCGAGCGGTGAAACGCCGCGCATTGAAGGCTTCACCAGCCGCGATGCGAATGTGGAGTTCTCCTGGACACCCTCTGAAAATCACGACTTTACGGCGGGCTACGGCTTCGACCGTCAGGATCGCGACTCGGATTCCCTCGACAAAAACCGCCTTGAGCGTCAGAACTACTCACTCAGCCACAACGGCCGTTGGGGCGTCGGCAACAGCGAGCTGAAGGTTTACGGCGAAAAGGTGGATAACAAAAACCCGGGCAACAGCAATCCTATCACCTCCGAGAGCAACGCGGTGGACGGAAAATACGTGCTGCCGCTGGGCGAAATCAACCAGCTGCTGACCTTCGGCGGCGAATGGCGTCACGATAAGCTGAAAGATCCGGTCAACCTGACGGGCGGTTCCAGCAGCAGTACCTCGACAAGCCAGTATGCCCTGTTCCTTGAGGACGAGTGGCGTCTCTTTGAACCTCTGGCGCTGACCACCGGCATCCGTATGGACGACCATGATACCTACGGCGATCACTGGAGCCCGCGAGCCTATCTGGTTTACAACGCGACCGATACCGTAACGGTGAAAGGGGGCTGGGCCACCGCGTTTAAAGCGCCGTCGCTGCTGCAGCTGAGCCCGGACTGGGTCACCGGCTCGTGTCGCGGTGCCTGTGAGATTGTCGGTAACCCGGATCTGAAACCGGAAACCAGCGAGAGCTTCGAATTCGGCCTGTACTACAGCGGGGAAGAGGGCTGGTTAGAGGGCGTGCAGGCCAGCGTCACCACCTTCCAGAATAACGTGGATGACCGCATCAGCATCAGCCGTACGGCCAATGCAAAACAGGCCCAGGGTTACCCTAACTACGTTGGCCTGAATGCGGACGGTGAGCCGATTTTCCGCTACTACAACGTTAACAAGGCGCGCATCCGCGGGGTGGAAACCGAGGTGAAGTTCCCGGTTGCCGAAGACTGGAAGGTGACGCTGAACTACACCTACAACGACGGTCGCGATATCAGCAACGGCGGCAACAAGCCGCTGTCCGATCTGCCGTTCCATACCGCCAACGGTACCGTTGACTGGAAGGCAACGCAGGACTGGTCGTTCTACGTTCAGGGCAACTACACCGGTGAGAAACGCGCGCTGACCAGCAGTGCAGCAACGCCGGGTGGCTATGTCATCTGGAATACCGGCGCCGCGTGGCAGGCGACGAAAAGCGTGAAGCTGCGCGCGGGCGTGCAGAACCTGCTGGATAAAGATCTGAGCCGTGACGATTACAGCTATACGGAAGATGGCCGTCGCTACTTTGTCGGCGTGGATTATAAGTTCTGATGCGGCCAGGGTAAAAGCAAAACGGCAACGTAAGTTGCCGTTTTTAGTATTTGTTCCCTCTCCCTGTGGGAGAGGGCCAGGGTGAGGGCATCAGAGCGCACGCAGCCGCACTTACCCAAACAAATGCTCCGCATGGAAGCGGAGATGATCCTCAATAAAGGATGCGATGAAGTAATAGCTGTGGTCATACCCCGGCTGTATGCGCAGCGTCAGCGGCCAGTCCTTCTGGCGTGCCGCTTCTGCCAGCACCGCAGGCTGCAGCTGTCCGGCGAGGAACTGGTCCGCATCGCCCTGATCGATAAGCATCGGGATCGCAGTTGCCGAGCTGCTGGCCAGCATCAGTGCACAGCTGTCCCATTCCTGCCATTTTGCTTCATCTTCACCCAGATAGTGCGCGAAGGCTTTTTGCCCCCACGGCACCTGCGTTGGGTTCACAATTGGCGCAAATGCCGACACGCTGACGTATTTTCCCGGATTTTTTAGCGCCATGATTAGCGCCCCGTGTCCGCCCATGGAGTGTCCGCTGATGGCGCAGCGGTCGCTTACCGCAAACCCGGACTGAATCAGCGCGGGCAGCTCGTCGCGAATGTAGTCATACATGCGGTAGTGGCGCGCCCAGGGCTGCTCGGTCGCATTGAGATAAAACCCGGCGCCTTTGCCCAGGTCGTATCCTGCATCGTCGGCCACATCATCGCCACGCGGGCTGGTATCAGGCATCACCAGCGCAATACCCAGCTCGGCGGCAACACGCTGCGCGCCCGCTTTGGTGGTGAAGTTTTCGTCGTTGCAGGTCAGGCCTGAAAGCCAGAACAGAACCGGCGGATTTTCCGTCGGCGGCAGGAAAATGCTGAACGTCATCGCACAGTTCAGGACGGTGGAGTCATGCCGCCAGCGCTGCTGTCGACCTTCAAAACAACGGTGCTCTTCGAGCAGTTCCATGCAGGGCTCCTTAATGAGAATGCGTATTCATAAAAACCATAATACAGCCTTTTCATTGACCTGTGAGTAACTTTCACTTTCGCCAGACGGCGAGATGCTGCATCATAAATTTACTTTTATTTAACAATTGGAGCGGTCATGGCGCTGCGTATTGCGCTCAGTGGGTTTGTCGTTCTGGTGGTGGCAATGGGGATAGGGCGCTTTGCCTTTACGCCTCAGGTGCCGCTCATGATTGCTGCCGGGCAGCTTACGCTGACCAGCGCGGGTCTGGTCGCGGCGATGAATTATCTGGGCTATCTGGTGGGCGCATGGGATGCAATGCGCGCGCACCGCTTTGTGGAAACGCGCCTCTGGCTTGGCATTACCGGCGCGGTTGCGCTGACGCTGCTCTCCGCGGCGGCGGATAACGCCGTCGTGCACGGCCTGCTGCGCTTCGTGATTGGCTGTATGAGCGGCTGGTCGATGGTACTCATTGCCGCCTGGACCAACGAACGGCTGGGGCAGCTGGGTAAACCGGGCCTGAGCGCCGCCGTGTTTGCCGGGCCGGGGGCGGGCATTGCCCTGAGCGGGCTGCTCGCCGTTTATATCCAGGCGAAATCCCTTTCGGCCGGAGCGGCATGGCAAATCTACGGCGTGCTGGCGCTGGTGCTGATTGCGCTGGTGGCGCGCTACCTTCCGCGATCCGGCCAGCTCCATCGCCCAGGCACCGCGCCGGAGCCGCTGGTGCTGACGGCGGATTTAAAGCGCCTGGTCTGGAGCTACAGCCTGGCCGGGTTTGGCTATATCCTCCCGGCGACATTCCTGTCGCAAATGGCGGCGGTGCGTTTTCCCGGCAGCCTGTTTGCCCAGTTTGTCTGGCCGATTTTTGGCATCGCCGCCGTGGTGGGCATTGCGCTCAGTATTCTTTTACGCCACACCTCAACGGCTAACCGCAGGCTGGCTATCGTGCTCTGGTTACAGGGAGCTGGCGTGCTGGCGGCCTGGCTGCTGCCGGGGATTGGCGGTTTGCTGACGGGCGGGCTGCTGGTGGGGGGCGGTTTCCTGTGTGCCGTGCAGCTCTCTCTTTTATACGGTCGCGAGCTGGCGCCAAACCACACGCGCTATATGGCCGGCCTGCTCACCACCGGGTATGCGATTGGTCAGTTGATTGGCCCGATGACCTCGGCGTTATCAACCTGGCTTATCCACCGGCTGGAGCCCGCGCTGGGGCTGGCGGGCGTTGCGCTGTTCGTCGGGGAGTCCTGGTCTGGAATCGTCACGCTGAAAGGCAACAGCAATTGCAATAATTATCGTCGTGAATACTGGATTATGTGCGCCGCCTCACGCACAATGAGCGCATACTTTTGCCACAACGAGGGCAAAAGACGCCACACCTGCAGGAGAACAAAATGTCATCACTCAGTAAAGAAGCTGCCCTGGTCCACGAAGCCCTGGTTGCGCGCGGTCTTGAAACGCCACTGCGTCCGCCCGTACAGGATTTGGACAATGAAACCCGCAAGCGTCTGATTGCCGGTCATATGACCGATATCATGGAGCTGCTGAATCTCGATCTGAGTGACGACAGTCTGATGGAGACGCCGCACCGCATCGCGAAAATGTACGTCGACGAAATTTTCTCCGGGCTGGATTACGCCAACTTCCCGAAAATCACCGTCATTGAAAACAAGATGAAAGTGGATGAGATGGTGACGGTACGCGATATCACGCTGACCAGCACCTGCGAACACCATTTTGTGACCATCGACGGTAAAGCGACCGTGGCGTATATCCCAAAAGATACGGTGATTGGCCTGTCGAAGATCAACCGCATCGTGCAGTTCTTTGCTCAGCGTCCGCAGGTGCAGGAGCGTCTGACGCAGCAGATCCTGACCGCGCTGCAAACGCTGCTGGGCACGAATAACGTGGCCGTCTCTATCGACGCGGTTCACTACTGCGTGAAGGCGCGCGGCGTGCGTGATGCGACCAGTGCAACGACCACCACGTCGCTGGGCGGCCTGTTCAAATCGAGCCAGAATACCCGCCAGGAGTTCCTGCGCGCCGTGCGTCACCACAACTAAGTCTTACAGGGCAGGAACCATGGAGCGAAACGTCACGCTCGATTTTGTTCGCGGCGTCGCCATTCTCGGTATCCTGCTGCTTAATATCAGCGCCTTCGGCCTGCCGAAGGCGGCTTATCTCAATCCCGCCTGGTATGGCGACATCACGCGCAGTGATGCCTGGACCTGGGCTCTCCTCGATCTCTTCGCGCAGGTTAAATTCCTCACGCTGTTTGCCCTGCTGTTTGGCGCTGGTCTGCAACTGCTCCTCAAACGCGGTACGCGCTGGATACAGTCGCGCCTGACGCTGCTGGTTCTTCTCGGCTTTATCCACGGCCTGTTCTTTTGGGACGGCGATATTCTTCTCGCGTATGGGTTAGTCGGGCTCATCTGCTGGCGTCTGATTCGCGATGCGCACAGCGTAAAAAGCCTGTTTAACACCGGCGTGATGCTCTATGTCATGGGGCTTGGGGTCCTGCTGCTGCTGGGGATGATCTCCGGCGAGGCGACGAACCGTTCCTGGATCCCGGATGCCGCTAACCTGCAGTACGAACAGTACTGGAAGCTGAAGGGCGGTACGGAAGCGATAAGCAACCGCGCGGATATGCTGGGGGATAACCTCCTTGCGCTGGGCGCGCAATACGGCTGGCAGCTGGCGGGCATGATGCTGATGGGCGCGTCACTGATGCGCACCGGCTGGCTGAAAGGGGAGTTCAGCCTGCGTCACTATCGGCGAACGGGTGTCGGGCTGGTGCTGATCGGCGTGCTGATTAACCTCCCGGCGATAATCACGCAGTGGCACATCCACTGGGATTACCGCTGGTGCGCGTTCCTGCTCCAGGTGCCGCGCGAGCTGAGCGCACCGTTCCAGACCATCGGCTACGCGGCATTGATCTATGGCTTCTGGCCAACGCTTTCCCGCCTGTGGATCGTCAGCGCTATCGCCTGCGTAGGCCGCATGGCGTTGAGCAATTACCTCCTGCAAACGCTTATCTGCACCACGCTTTTCTATCATCTTGGCCTGTTTATGAAATTCGACCGCCTCACGCTGCTGGCGTTTGTTATTCCGGTCTGGGTAATTAACCTGGCGTTTTCTGTTCTCTGGCTACGTTATTTTCGCCAGGGACCGCTGGAGTGGGTGTGGCGTCAGTTAACCGCACATGCTTCAGGGGTATCATTGAGGAACACATCCAGATAACGATCTGGATCACAATCATTAACAAAACGGATGTAAGCGTTTTCATGAGTGTGAGCTTCTTCACGTAGTCCCCTTTCTCTCGCTGCCAAAATAGCCACCTTGCTAAACACAGGGGGTGTCTGTGAGTTGCTGCAATCCTTTGAAGGATGGTGAATATGATCACCATTCGTGACGTCGCCCGTCAGGCGGGCGTTTCTGTGGCTACTGTCTCACGCGTGCTGAACAATAGCGCGCTGGTCAGCCCTGAAACCCGTGAAACCGTAATGAAAGCCGTGACCCAGCTCGGGTATCGGCCAAATGCCAATGCCCAGGCGCTTGCGACGCAGGTCAGCGACACCATCGGCGTGGTGGTGATGGATGTATCAGATGCTTTTTTCGGCGCGCTGGTCAAAGCGGTCGACGTGGTCGCCCAGCAGCATCAGAAATATGTGCTGATCGGCAATAGTTATCATGAGGCGGAAAAGGAGCGACACGCCATCGAAGTGCTGATCCGCCAGCGCTGTAACGCCCTGATTGTCCACTCAAAAGCCTTGAGCGATGAAGAGCTAACCGGCTTTATGGATCAGATCCCGGGCATGGTGCTGATCAACCGCATCGTTCCCGGCTATGCCCACCGCTGCGTCGGGCTGGATAACGTCAGCGGCGCCATGATGGCGACGAAAATGCTCATCAACAACGGGCATCAGCGGATCGGCTATCTGGCTTCCAGCCATCATATTGAAGATGACGACCTGCGGCGCGAGGGGTGGCAAAACGCCCTGAAAGAGCACGGCATTACGCCGTCAGAAAGCTGGACGGGCACCGGTACGCCGGACATGCAGGGCGGCGAGGCGGCAATGGTGGAGCTGCTGGGCCGCAACCTGCAGCTTACTGCGGTGTTTGCCTATAACGACAGCATGGCGGCAGGAGCTCTGACGGCGCTGAAAGATAACGGCATTGCGGTGCCACAGCATTTATCACTCATTGGTTTTGATGATATTCCGATTGCCCGTTACACCGATCCGCAGCTGACAACGGTGCGTTATCCCATTGCTTCTATGGCGAAACTGGCGACTGAACTGGCGTTACAGGGGGCGGCAGGGCTGCTGGATCCGGGCGCAACACACTGTTTCATGCCGACTTTAGTGCGTCGGCACTCCGTCGCGGCCCGGCAAATTGTGGTTCCGATCACTAACTGATTACATCAGGTGATGTAACCGTTTTCAATCTGTGAGTAAATTCACAGTATCTTAACAAGGCGCTGACTATGATGTCAGCGTTTTAGGGGCTGAAACGCTATGTAACGGTGATTATTCACTTTCACTATAGCCAATGTGCCGCAAACAACGAATAAAACGCATTTCTGGAGCGTTACCGAACACGGAAGATAGAAATTTTATAAGTGAACTTCGGCTGTCAGTAACGTTTTATTAACACCTGCCTGCCGATCGTTATTCACAAGAACTACCCTGCATAAAAAAAACCGGAGATACCATGAATAAGAAGGTGTTGACCCTGTCTGCCGTAATGGCAAGCATGCTTTTTGGTGCAGCAGCGCACGCTGCGGATACCCGTATTGGTGTGACCATCTATAAATACGACGACAACTTCATGTCTGTTGTGCGTAAAGCGATTGAGAAAGATGCGAAAGCAGCGCCAGACGTTCAGCTGCTGATGAACGACTCCCAGAACGACCAGTCCAAACAGAACGACCAGATCGACGTTCTGCTGGCGAAAGGCGTGAAAGCCCTTGCCATCAACCTGGTTGACCCGGCTGCAGCAGGCACGGTTATTGAAAAAGCGCGCGGCCAGAACGTGCCAATCGTCTTCTTCAACAAAGAACCTTCCCGTAAAGCGCTGGATAGCTACGACAAAGCGTATTACGTCGGTACCGACTCCAAAGAGTCAGGTATTATTCAGGGCGATCTGATCGCCAAACACTGGGCGGCGAACCCGAACTGGGACCTGAACAAAGACGGTCAGATTCAGTTCGTGCTGCTGAAAGGCGAACCCGGCCACCCGGATGCTGAAGCCCGTACCACTTACGTTATCAAAGAGCTGAACGACAAGGGTCTGAAAACCCAGCAGCTGGCGTTAGATACCGCGATGTGGGATACCGCTCAGGCGAAAGATAAGATGGACGCGTGGCTGTCCGGCCCTAATGCGAACAAAATCGAAGTGGTTATCGCCAACAACGATGCCATGGCAATGGGTGCGGTAGAAGCGCTGAAAGCACACAACAAATCCTCCATTCCTGTGTTCGGCGTAGATGCACTGCCTGAAGCGCTGGCGCTGGTTAAATCCGGTGCGATGGCCGGTACCGTTCTAAACGATGCCAACAACCAGGCGAAAGCGACCTTCGATCTGGCGAAAAACCTGGCCGATGGCAAAGGCGCGGCTGATGGTACCAGCTGGAAAATTGAAAACAAAATCGTTCGCGTACCTTACGTGGGCGTAGACCAGTCCAACCTGGCTGAGTTTATCGGTAAATAAGTTAGCGGTACTGTCTCCACTGGGCGCAATTCGTTGCGCCCTTTTATAACGCGATATGCGAGGCCAACAAGGTATAATTATGGTCAGCACAAATACTCAGTCATCCGGTGAATACCTGTTGGAAATGAGCGGTATCAACAAGTCATTTCCCGGCGTTAAGGCACTCGATAATGTTAATTTAAAAGTTCGTCCTCACTCTATTCATGCCCTGATGGGGGAGAACGGTGCGGGTAAATCAACATTATTAAAATGTCTTTTTGGGATCTATCAAAAAGATTCTGGCAGCATTCTTTTTCAGGGGAAAGAGATCGATTTCCATTCAGCGAAAGAAGCACTGGAAAACGGTATCTCGATGGTTCACCAGGAATTAAACCTGGTGCTGCAGCGTTCAGTCATGGATAACATGTGGTTGGGACGTTATCCAACCAAGGGTGTCTTTGTCGATCAGGACAAAATGTATCGCGACACCAAAGCGATTTTTGATGAGCTGGATATTGATATCGATCCGCGCGCCCGCGTGGGAACATTATCCGTCTCCCAGATGCAGATGATCGAAATCGCCAAAGCGTTCTCCTATGATGCGAAAATCGTCATCATGGACGAACCGACATCGTCATTAACGGAAAAAGAGGTTAATCACCTTTTTACCATTATTCGTAAGCTAAAAGATCGCGGCTGCGGCATTGTGTATATCTCCCACAAAATGGAAGAGATCTTCCAGCTGTGCGATGAGATTACCATCCTGCGCGACGGTCAGTGGATTGCCACGCAGCCGCTGGAAGGGCTGGACATGGACAAGATCATCGCCATGATGGTCGGCCGTTCCCTTAATCAGCGCTTCCCGGACAAAGAAAACAAGCCGGGCGAAGTGATCCTGGAAGTGCGCAATCTGACCTCGTTACGTCAGCCGTCTATTCGCGATGTCTCCTTCGACCTGCACAAGGGCGAAATCCTGGGGATTGCCGGTCTGGTTGGCGCAAAACGCACCGACATCGTGGAAACCCTGTTTGGCATCCGTGAGAAAACTCAGGGCACCATTACGCTGCACGGAAAGAAAATTAACAACCACAACGCCAACGAAGCCATTAATAATGGTTTTGCGCTGGTGACGGAAGAGCGTCGTTCGACCGGTATTTATGCTTATCTGGATATTAACTTTAACTCGTTAATTTCTAACATTCGCAATTACAAAAACAAAGTCGGACTGCTGGATAACTCCCGCATGAAGAGCGATACCCAATGGGTTATTGACTCCATGCGCGTGAAAACGCCGGGACACCGCACCCAAATTGGTTCGCTGTCAGGCGGTAACCAGCAGAAAGTCATTATCGGACGTTGGTTATTAACCCAGCCAGAAATTCTGATGCTGGATGAACCGACCCGCGGTATTGACGTCGGCGCGAAGTTTGAAATTTATCAGCTGATTGCCGAGCTGGCGAAAAAGAATAAAGGGATCATTATTATTTCTTCCGAAATGCCGGAATTGTTAGGGATCACGGATCGTATTCTGGTTATGAGCAATGGTCTCGTTGCCGGTATTGTTGACACCAAAACGACAACGCAAAACGAAATTTTGCGTCTTGCGTCTTTGCACCTTTAAGATCAGGGGCTCCTCATGAGTGCGTTAAATAAAAAAAGTTTTCTCACTTACCTGAAAGAAGGCGGTATTTACGTTGTTCTTTTAGTACTGCTGGCTATCATCATTTTCCAGGACCCTACGTTCTTAAGCCTGCTGAACCTGAGTAACATTCTGACCCAGTCCTCCGTGCGTATTATCATTGCGCTGGGCGTGGCGGGCCTGATCGTAACCCAGGGGACGGACCTTTCTGCCGGTCGTCAGGTAGGGCTGGCGGCGGTTATCGCGGCAACCCTGCTGCAGTCGATGGAAAACGCCAATAAGGTCTTCCCGGAAATGGCCACCATGCCGATTTTCGTGGTGATCCTGATTGTCTGCGCCATCGGTGCGGTGATTGGTCTGATCAACGGTATTATCATCGCCTACCTGAACGTGACGCCGTTTATCACCACGCTGGGTACGATGATCATCGTTTACGGTATCAACTCCCTGTACTACGACTTTGTCGGTGCTTCCCCAATCTCGGGTTTTGACAGCGGCTTCTCGACCTTTACGCAAGGGTTTATCGCGCTGGGCAGCTTCCGCCTGTCGTATATCACCTTCTATGCGCTGATTGCGGTGGCCTTCGTCTGGATCCTGTGGAACAAAACTCGCTTTGGTAAAAACATCTTCGCTATCGGCGGGAACCCGGAAGCGGCGAAAGTGTCCGGCGTGAACGTTGCCCTGAACCTGCTCATCATTTATGCCCTGTCCGGCGTGTTCTACGCCTTCGGCGGGATGCTGGAAGCGGGCCGTATCGGCTCTGCAACCAACAACCTTGGCTTCATGTACGAGCTGGATGCAATCGCAGCCTGCGTGGTGGGCGGCGTCTCCTTCAGCGGCGGCGTGGGTACGGTACTGGGCGTGGTGACCGGTGTGATCATCTTCACCGTCATCAACTACGGCTTGACCTATATCGGCGTGAACCCGTACTGGCAGTACATTATCAAAGGCGCCATCATTATCTTCGCGGTTGCGCTGGATTCACTGAAGTATGCGCGTAAGAAGTAATTGCTCCTCGCGTTATCCGGCCCGCTCATCGAGCGGGCTTTTTTATGCCTTATGCCAGCTGTGACTCCTCTCGGGTCACAATGCGCTCAAACCAGTCGAGTTCGGAGAGCTTGCAGGCGACCCACTGTTCGGAAAAAGCGTCGCCCAGGCTGTCGGTGAGGTACTGACAGCGGGCAAAGGTCTCAATCGCCTCCTGCTGAAACAGCGGCAGTTCGGGACGATCGTGCTGCGGTTCGGGCAAATCCTCGTCGTCGGTGTTTTCCAGCCCGTACAGCATGCCGGTCAGGATAGTGGCTGCCACCAGATACGGATTGGCATCGGCCCCGGCCAGCCGGTACTCGATACGACGGTTGTGGTCATCCGAGCAGGGAATACGCAGGGCGGCGGAGCGGGTGTTATAACCCCAGGAGTTAAATACGGGCTCCGTCAGGTTTTTACGCAGACGACGAAACGCGTTAACGCCCGGCGCAAGAATGGCGACAGAGGCGGGCATCAGCGCCAGCTGCCCCGCGATGCACAAACGCATCATGCTGTTAAGCGCGTCCACCGGGGAAGCAAAGACGTTTTCGCCGCGACTGTTATTCAGGCTGAAATGGAAGTGCAGGCCGCTGCCGGAAAGCTGGCTGAAAGGCTTAGCCATGAAGTTGGCCTGCAGGCCGTGCTTTTCGGCAACGTATCGGGTCAGGCGACGAAGCGCCAGCACGTTATCGCAGACCTCAACGACGCGATGGCTGTGCTTCAGGTTTAATTCGTACTGACCGGACTCGGCTTCCGCCACGATCCCGCACATCGGGATGCGCTGCAGGTGCGCCAGCTGTTCCAGCTCGTCAAACAGCGCCGCGTGGGCTGTCGTAGTATCCATGTGAAAACAGCCCTGATTTTGCGGATCCCGATCGTCATGCCCCGTCAGATAGAACTCGATTTCCGGGGCAATCACCGGGAAGAGGCCGTGCTGATGGAAGCGGGCCAGCACGTTCTGCAGTATCACGCGCGGCTCAAGCGGGCAGGGGGTATTGTCGCTGTCTTTCATCGTCAGCAGGATCTGCGCGTTGTGCTGAGGATCCTGCGGACAGGGGCGCAGGGAGCCGGCGACCGGAACGCAGAGTCGGTCCGGCTCATCATGAAGCGGGGCGGCGATTTTTCCTTTCTGATCCATCGAGTAGACCGAAAGGGGAAAATAACAGCCTTTTTCCAGGCTCAGCATGCTCTCCACCGACAGACGCTTGCCGCGCATCGTGCCGTTGATATCGTTCAGGTAAACGTCTACATGTTTCGTCTGCGGGTAACGTTCCAGATAATCTGCCACTTCCACTGAAATGTTGTGCTGCAGGGCGTCAATTTTTTCATCAAGCCAGAGACCGGAATTGAGTGCGCCAGGAAGTGATAAACCGGGAAAGTTAAAATACGGACGGAGACTTTTGAGGAAAAACGCATTCATTATTGAGTTCATAGTCATTCTTCAATGAAGCCGTAGCGGCAGTGAACTCAGCTTAAAAGAGCCGATGTAAAGGGGGGATAAAAAGCGTCAGGCCCGGCGTAAAGAAAGTATAAAGGCGGCCCTGCTATTTCTCTTTTTTCTGCATATCCAGCAGCTGTTCGGGCGTGACGGCCGGGTAACCCTGCGCGTCTTCCGGCACTTCGTGCATCGCCGGAATCGGCACCAGCGGGCCTAAAAAGCGCGGTTCGCGTTTGAAGATATACAGATCGGCCAGGGCGCCAAAACGCGCGCCGAACTCGCGCACGCGCACGCTCAGCATATCTTTTGGCGACGGCACCGCGTAACACTGCGCCTGAATGCCCATATGCAGCGCGATAAACAGCGCGCGCTCGCAGTGGAAGCGCTGGGTGATGATGATGAAGTCGTTGGTGTCGAAGACTTTACGCGTGCGCACGATGGAGTCCAGGGTGCGGAATCCGGCGTAGTCGAGCACGATATCGGCAGGATCCACGCCCGCGGCAATCAGGTCCTTACGCATCGTCACCGGTTCATTGTAGCTTTGCAGGGCGTTATCGCCGCTCAGCAGCAGGTAGTTCACCTTGCCGCTGTTGTAGGCGTTCAGCGCGCCCTGAATGCGGTAACGGTAATACTGGTTAATCACGCCGGTGCGGTAATACTTGGCGGTGCCGAGGACCACGCCAACCTGACGATAGGGCAGATCCTGCAGGTCATCAAAGATGTAGGGGGCGGTTTTCCAGCTCATCCAGCGGTCGAGACCCAGCACGATCAACAGCAGTATGCCGACCAGGACAGACAGGCTGTAAAAAACGCGCTTTAACATGGAGATGGCTCGTTCGTGGATGAAATTTAACTCAGGCTACTTTACCCGCCTGGTTAGCGCAAGAAACAGCGACTCAACTGAGGGGTTTTTCAGCAAACTGGCGGGCATTTCTGCCCGCCGGAAGGATTACGCAAGCAGTACGCGGTCAATCGTCGTGCAGCCCAGCGCTTTAAGCGTCGCGGCGGTCGCATCCCACTGAATCAGCGGCGCATCGGCAATTTCTGCCAGAATAGCGCGCTGAATGTCCGGATAGTCATAGCCGTTCAGGCTCAGCAGGTTAAGCGCGCCCTGCAGCGGAGGCAGGGTTGGGTTAAACGCGGCGTTTTCCGCGTAGCTGCCGCTAAAGATCCGGCCATCGCGGCACTGCAGCGCCACGCCGCTCGGGGACTTGCTGTACGGAGTGTGGCTTTTGTTGGCCGCGCGAATGGCCGCCTGGTTCAGGTCATCGCCGGACAGGGCGTAACCGTGGTCCTGCTCGTCCATCAGCAGCGTTTTGATCTCCAGATCTTTCGGGCCAAACGCGTCAGGCAGATAATCCCCCAGCGTGTGCGGCGCGCGGCCTGGCAGGTTGATGCGCAGCTGCAGCCCGCTGTTCAGCTCGTTCATAAACTGACGGCAGTGGCCGCAGGGGGTGTAGTTAACGGTAATGGCGCTCAGGGCTTTTTCACCGCGCAGCCAGGCGTGGCTGATGGCGCTCTGCTCGGCGTGAACGGTCTGCTGCATGGTCGCGCCCAGGAACTCCATATTGCCGCCGAAGTACCAGGTTCCGCTGACGCCGCGCGCAATGGCCCCGACGTTAAAGTGGGAGAGATCGGCCCGCGCGCAGGCGGCAGCCAAAGGAAGCAGTGCGAAAGCCAGCGCGTCTTCGTCCAGTCCCGTTGCTTGTTTCAGCATCGTGACCTGCTCCGCGGTCAGCAGGGCGGGGAAGTGTGCATCTGCCAGAACGGGAGCCAGGGCTGACTGCAAATTCTCTGCAAGCTGGGCGAAAGCAGCTTGAAAACGTGGGTGCATGGCGTTTGCCTCATAAAGGTTAATGGATCGGTAGTTTACGGAGCCGCCAGGGCTTTATATGTGATCCACTTCTCATTATGTATGCAACTTATGAAATCAAAATGAAATTTGCGCGACGCATCGCAAATTTTAGCCCATCACCGCCAGAATCAGCGGGAAAATGAACGGGGCCAGCAGGGAGGTGATAATCCCGCAGATCACCAGCGCCAGGGAACTAAACGCCCCTTCCTGATAATCCAGCTCCGCACAGCGGGCGGTGCCCAGGGCGTGGGAGGCGGTCCCCATTGACAGTCCCCGTGCCGCTTTAGTGTGAATACGCATCCCGTTCAGCAGGGTGTGACCAAACACCGCACCGAGAATACCGACGAAAATGACGCACATCGCGCTGATGGCCGGGATCCCGCCAAGGCTGCCACCCACTGCCATCGCGATAGGCGTGGTCACCGATTTAGGCAGAATAGAGGCGGCAATCTGCGGGGAGGCCCCCATCAACAGCGCTACCGACGTGCCGGTGATCATCGCCACCAGGCTGCCCACAAAACAGATGGTGATGATGGATTTCCAGCGGGCGCGGATCTGGTGGAGCTGCTCATATAAAGGAAAGGCGAGCGCCACAACGGCAGGCTGCAGCAGGTCGTTTAAAATTTTGCTGCCGGCAAAGTAGCGTTCGTAAGGAATGCCGGTGAGCAGCAGGAGCGGAATGATCACCACCATCGCCACCAGAAGCGGGTTCAGCAACGGCATTTTAAAACGTGCGGCAAGCTTGCGCGCGGCGAAGAACACCGCCAGGGTTAACGGCAGCGACCACCAGATATTGGCCATCATTTTTTTGTTTTCTCCCCGACCACGTTACGTTCGCCATGCACCAGATGCGAACTCCAGCTCACCACAAGGAAAACCACCAGCGTACTGACCGCGCAGGAGACCACAATCGGGCCGAACTGGGCCTTGAGCAAATCAAAATACTGCATGACCCCGACGCCGATAGGCACGAAAAGCAGCGCCATGTAGCGAATAAGGACGAAGCAGCCGGGATTGACCCATTTTGCGGGCAGGATTTGCAGCGCCAGCAAAACAAAGAGGATCAGCATACCGATAATGCTGCCGGGAATGACGATGGGCAGCAGCGACGCGATGAATATCCCGGCATACAGGCAGGCGTATATCAGAACGAATGCGCGCAGATATTGCCAGATAATGTTCAATGATTTGCTCATGGTGATAGTCCTTGCTGAAACGAATTCATCATACAATTAAACCTAAAAATGTGCCACGGATCACATCATGAAATTTGAGCATACCAGACATTCCAGGATGGAACGTCCGGTATCACCGCACAGGGGCAGGCTACAGTTTAGAGGAAAGGGAGTGCGGTGGCGAAGTGACGAGCCAGTGAAATACCTCTGAGTCAGGCCTCGCGTTGGGCGGCGAGTTTATCCAGAAAGGAAAACAGCACCTGATTCATTTCGCGATAATCATGCGAGCGAAGTTTTTCCGCCGTTTCGACAAAACGAAATTCAGCCGCGCGGCGGAGATCGTTCGGCGAATGTTCAATCAGCAGCTCAACCACCTCCGGCGTCAGTTCCATATGGCACTGAAAACCGTAAACCCGTTCGCCATATTGCACGATCTGACGGGGGCAGCCCTCGCTGTAAGCCAGCACCTTAGCCTGCGGCGTCAACCCCGGCATGTCGTTATGCCAGTGACCGACGTTCAGCTCGTGGCCAAAATCCTTAAACAGCGGGTTGGCCTTGCCTGCATCCGTGAGCCTGACGGGAAATTTGCCGATCTCTTTTTCCGGGCTATGGCAAAACGCTGCGCCCAGCGCTTCACCGATAAGCTGCGAGCCCAGACAAACGCCAATCACCGTTTTACCCGCCTCTATTGCGCGGCCGATGAGCCGCATTTCCGCCTGCGCATCAAACCAGGGGCACTCCTTAAGCGTGGTGGCAGGTGACTGCGGGCCTCCCATGATGATAAGCAAGTCTGTGCTCTCCAGATCCTCGGGTAAAGGATCGCCCTGATAAACTCTGGAGTAGCTCATACTACAGCCGCGCTTTGTCCCCCAGATTTCATATGCGCCTGGCGCTTCGAAATGTTCATGAATGATAAATTGAATGTGCATTGCGTCTCTTTCCGGTTACGTGTACAAGCAGCATCATAAGAGGAAGGGAGGAATGTGAAATGCCAACCTTTATCGATAAAACGCCAATTCACGACGATGCCATCGGATGGTCCAGAGGGGCAATTAGCTATACGCGCGGCGAAGTGGATCCCCCTCACCAGCATCCACAGGGGCAGCTTTTGTTTGCCATCAAAGGGGTGATGCTGGTCGAAACCGGCAATAAGCGTTGGGTCATACCGCCACAGCGCGCGCTGTGGATCCCTCCCTTTCAGGAACACACCTACAGCGTGTTATCCACAACGGAGCTCCGCGCGGTCTGGTTTAGCCCGGCGCTGATATCGCAATGCGAGCCTTTTAAACGGAAAGAAGAGGTTCACGTGATTACGGCGACAGCGTTGTTCAAAGAGCTCATTGCCGGGCTGTTCAGTGCGCAATACCGGCCAGCCAGTCAGCGCAGCATGGCCGTTTTGCTGCTCGAAATCCTCAGCGAGGCGCAGCAGATTTCGGCCGAATTACCAATGCCGGTGGATGAGCGGTTACATCGCGTCGCCTGTGACATCATTGCCAGCAATCTCTGGGACGTTTCGATGGAAAGGCTGGCGGAACAGGTCGCGATGTCTGAACGCACATTCTCACGCGCGTTTATCAAAGATACCGGCTTTAGCTTCCGGGCCTGGCGACAGCGAGCAAGGATTTGTGCCTCGCTGGACCTGCTCGCAAACGGATACCCGGCTAAGCAGGTGGCTTGGATGCTGGGGTTTTCTGGCTCGGCGGCATTTGCGGCGGCGTTTCGCGCCGTTGTCGGGGCAACGCCAGCTGACTTTTTCCCTGAACAGAAGCGCTTCCCAGCGATATAGAGAGCGGCTACTATAGCGCGTCTTTTTTCACAGGTACTGCTATGCGTGTTTTACTGGCCCCAATGGAAGGCGTGCTCGACTCCCTCGTGCGCGAGCTTCTGACCGAGGTGAATGATTACGATCTCTGCGTGACAGAGTTTCTGCGCGTGGTCGATATGTTGTTGCCGGTAAAATCCTTCTTCCGCCTGTGCCCCGAGCTGCACAACCAGAGCCGGACCTCTTCCGGCACGCTGGTGCGTATTCAGCTGCTCGGCCAGTATCCTGAATGGCTGGCGGAAAACGCCGCCCGCGCGGTTGAGCTGGGCTCTTACGGGGTGGATCTCAACTGCGGCTGCCCGTCGAAGCTGGTCAACGGCAGCGGCGGCGGAGCGACGTTGCTGAAAGATCCTGAGCTGATTTACCGCGGCGCGAAAGCCATGCGTGAGGCCGTGCCTACGCATTTGCCGGTGACGGTGAAGGTGCGCCTGGGGTGGGACAGCGACGCGAGGCAGTTTGAAATCGCCGATGCGGTGCAGCAGGCCGGGGCCACCGAGCTGGTGGTGCATGGCCGCACCAAAGACGATGGCTACAAGGCCGAGCGCATTAACTGGCAGGCGATCGGCGAGATCCGCAAGCGCCTCACCATTCCGGTGATCGCCAACGGTGAAATCTGGGATTACGAGAGCGCGCAGGCCTGTCTGCAGGCCACCGGCTGCGATGCGGTGATGATCGGTCGCGGCGCGTTGAATGTGCCCAACCTCAGCCGGGTGGTAAAATATAACGAGCCGCGAATGCCGTGGGCAGACGTCGTTACGCTGCTGCAAAAATACAGCCGACTGGAAAAGCAAGGCGATACCGGTTTGTATCACGTCGCGCGAATTAAACAGTGGCTGAGTTATTTACGCAAAGAGTACGATGAAGCGCTGGGATTATTTCAGGAGATTCGGACATTACAGACTTCGTCTGATATTGCCCGGGTGATTCAGTCAAAATAATAAGCGTTAAATTGCTCACACTTTTTTAAATCAGAAAAAAGTTCAGGTTTTCAACGTGGCGCGACGGTGTTAAGGTGCCACTGTTTTCAACGCAGGATTGTTACTGTCTAACAGGCAAAACCTAAGCGTTTCACAGCATTTTCGCTGTGGAGCGCTTAGGTTTTTTTTTGCCTCTCGTTTACGCAGGAGAGAAATTTGGCTTAGCGCTTTTTACTGATTTTAAAAAAATGAAATATCGACAGGAAATAGAAAAGTTTCCTGCGGCCGGTTACGCACAAAATACTCAATCACAGGTTGTTATTATGGCATATAAAAATAAACTCTATGCGTTCGCCTTATTGACGATATCCCCGCTGTCAATGGCGCAGGACTGGAACGGAACGGTATTAGGGTTTGAGGCTCCGCCGGAGCCTGTTCTGGGCGAAATGCTCGGCATACGTAAAATCCTTAACGATAACGGTTTTACCTATAACCTCGGATACCTGAATGAAATTGGCTGGAACGGCGGTGGCGGATATAACCACGACTCCCACGTGGCCTATATCGACCAGTTTGCGCTGACCTTCAACCAGGATCTTGAGCGCTGGAGCGCTATCCCGGATGCGCGTATCGAAGGGAACATCGTCAACCGTAACCACAATGACGACCTCACCACCAAACGCGTGCAGGACCCTCGCGTCAACTTTAACGACCTGACCCAGGAGAGCTGGGGCGGGCAGTCCATTACCCGTCTGGGCTGGCTGACCTTTGCCCGCAGCTTTGACGACCGGCGTCTGACCTGGCGCATCGGGATGATGAACAAGGTGCAAACCTTCGATCAAATCATCCCCTGTGATTTCCAGCTGCTTTCGCAGTGCGGCGGGAAGTCAGCCAACTCGCTGACGTGGAACAACTGGAACGTTCACACCTGGGGCACCACGCTTGCGTATAAATTAACGCCGACGCTGACCCTGAAGGGCGGCGTGATGGAGCAAAACCCGGACGCCTCCAGCCGCAGCCACGCCTGGAGCTGGTCGACGAAGGGCAGCAAAGGGGTTTTACTGCCGGTTGAAATCGAAGCGCGTCCGCTGGTTAACGGCCTGCCGGGCGCGTACAACCTGGGCGTGGTGTTTACAACGCGCCGCAAACCGATCTCTATCGCGGCAAATCCGGCGGGGCGGGCGCGACGGATCCGGACGGGTTTGAAACCCACAGCCGGACCTGGTTCATGTACGCCGGACTAAACCAGCAGCTTACGCAGCATCAGGACGATCCGAATCGTGGGTTGAGCACCTCTTTCAGCATGAGCCTTGCGGATCAGAGTACCAACTACATGCACCAGGTTTACGCCGCCTCGCTGCGCTACCGCGGGCTGTTTGACGCGCGACCGGAAGACTGGATTGGCTTTGGCTTGACCTGGATTGATATGAGTAGCCAGTACGCCCGCAATCAGCGCTATATGAACAGCCTGAGCGGCGTGTCGGACTATAACGATCCGGCGTATCGTCCGGTGCCGGGCCACTCCCTGAACGGCGAGTTTTACTACCGTTTTCGTCCAGTGCCGTGGCTTGAACTGCAGCCGGGCATTCAGTACTGGCACCATCCCGGCGGGGTCAGTCGCACCCAGGATGCCTGGGTTACCGAGCTGAAAACGGTGGTGAGCTTCTGATATCACCGTAGCAAGTTCGATCCGCGTCACGTTTCTGACGCGTGATGCATTGAGGCTATGAATGAAACTGATAGAGTGCCAGAACTGGATTGTTACTGCTTAGGCAGGCAAAACCTGATTTTCTGGCATCTGCCGGAGGTCAGGTTTTTTTGTTTCTGGGGTTCAGATGAAAATCGCCAAGATACTCAATAATAACGTGGTGGTTGTTCAGGATGAGCGCGGGCGCGAACAGGTGGTGATGGGCCGTGGGCTGGCCTTTCAGAAGCGCGTCGGCGAAGCGCTGGATACCGCGTTGGTTGAAAAGGTGTTTGCGTTACAAAGCGATGAACTGGTGCGTCGGCTTGGGGAGCTGCTGAGTCAAATTCCGCTGGAGGTAATGACCACCTGCGACCGCATCATCGGGCTGGCGGCGCAGCGGCTGGGCAAGCTGCAGGAGAGTTTGTATATCACCCTCACCGACCACTGCTACTTTGCGATTGAGCGGCAGAAGAACGGGCTGGCCATCAAAAACGTGCTGCTGTGGGATATTAAACGGCTGTATCCGAAGGAGTTCGAATTAGGGCAGGAGGCGCGGGCCATTATCGCCAGACGCCTGAACGTCGAGCTGGAGGAGGATGAGGCCGGGTTTATCGCGCTGCATCTGGTCACCGCGCAGCTGAACAGCGAAATGCCGGAAGTGATGCACGTGACGCGGGTGATGCAGGAGATCCTGCAGCTGGTGAAGTATCAGCTGCAGCTTGAGTACGATGAAGACTCGCTCAGCTATCAGCGTTTTGTCACCCACCTGAAGTTTTTTGCCCAGCGGATGCTGACCCGCACCGTGGTGGAAGATGACGACGTCTCGCTGCATACCGCGGTAAAAGACAACTACGCGAAAGCGTGGAAATGCGCCGAGAAAATCGCCCAGCACCTGAACAAAAGCTATCAGCGTGAGCTGACGACCGAAGAAATTATGTTCCTCGCCATTCATATTGAGCGGGTGAGAAAAGAGGGGCGTTAAGCCTCAAAACAGGATTGTTACTGCATCTCGCAGGCAAAACCTGAGCGCGGCCTTCGTCAGAAGGTCGTTCTCGGGTTTTTTTATTTTTTATACTCAGTCAACAGGTGCCTGCAGGCATCGGATGTAAGGAAATCGAGATGGAATACCAGGCTTTAGCGAAGGATATTCTCGGCCACGTTGGCGGAAAAGAGAACATCGTCAGTCTTGTACACTGCGCGACCCGGCTTCGCTTCAAACTGAAAGAGAATCAACGGGCGGATGCCGAAGGGCTAAAGAAAAACCCGGGCGTGATCATGGTGGTCGAAAGCGGCGGCCAGTTCCAGGTGGTGATTGGCAACCACGTTCACGACGTCTGGCAGGCGGTGCGCAATGAGGCAGGCCTTACCGATGACGCACCTGTCGTGGAAGAGCGGGGCGAAAAAGGGAATCTGCTGGGCCGCCTGATCGACATCGTCTCCGGTATCTTTACCCCGTTTATCGGCATTCTGGCCGCGTCCGGTATTCTGAAAGGGCTGCTGGCGCTGGCGGTTGTCTGCGGCTGGCTCACCATCGAAAGCGGCACCTATAAAATCTGGTTCGCCGCCAGCGACGCGCTGTTCTTCTTCTTCCCGCTGGTGCTGGGCTATACCGCCGGGAAAAAATTCGGCGGCAATCCGTTTATTACCATGGTGATCGGCGGGGCGCTTACCCATCCGATGATGATTGCGGCGTTTAACGCCAGCCAGCAGCCGGGCGCGGTATCGGACGCCTTTTTGGGCATTCCTGTCACCTGGTTTAACTACAGCTCGTCGGTGATCCCGATTATTCTCGCCTCGTGGGTGAGCTGCTGGCTGGAAAAACAGAGCACCAGGCTGCTGCCTTCCTCGATGAAAAACTTCTTCGCGCCGCTGATCTGCTTAGGATTAACCGTGCCGCTGACCTTCCTCGCGATCGGGCCGCTGGCGACCTGGCTGAGCCAGATGCTGGCGAACGGCTATCAGAGTATTTACGTTCTGGCACCGTGGCTGGCGGGCGCGGCGATGGGCGCGCTGTGGCAGGTCTGCGTTATTTTTGGCCTGCACTGGGGGCTGGTGCCGCTGATGATTAACAACCTGGCGGTGCTGGGGCATGACTCCATGTTGCCGATGCTGTTGCCCGCGGTGTTTGGTCAGGTAGGGGCAGCGCTGGGGATCTTTCTGCGTACCCGCGATGCCCGTCAGAAGATGCTCGCGGGTTCATCGGTAACGGCAGGGATATTTGGTATTACCGAACCGGCCGTTTATGGCGTAAACCTGCCGCTGCGCCGCCCGTTTATCTTTGGCTGCGTGGCGGGGGCTATCGGCGGCGCGATTGTCGGCTTCAGCGATACCCACGTTTACTCCTTCGGCTTCGCCAATATCTTTACCATCGCCCAGATGATTCCGCCGGGTGGGGTAAACGCCACGCTGTGGGGCGGCGTGATCGGCACCGCGGTAGCGCTGGTGCTGAGCTGCGGCCTGACGCTGGCGGCGGGCATGCCGGGACGCGCAGCGCCGGAAGCTGCGGTTACGGCAGGGGAAAACGATGTCTTATCCCCGATGAGCGGGACCGTTCTGGCGCTTGACCAGGTGCCGGATACCACGTTTGCCAGCGGCCTGCTGGGCAGCGGTGCCGCGATTATTCCCTCCGATAACAAAGTGGTGGCCCCGTTTGCCGGCGTGGTGGCCTCTCTGTTCCAGACCAAACACGCCATAGGCCTGCTCAGCACCAGCGGGATTGAAGTGTTGATCCACGTGGGTATCGATACCGTAAAGCTCGACGGCAGGCCGTTTACCGCCCACGTGAAGGTGGGCGACAAGGTGCAGCCCGGCGATCTGCTGCTGGAGTTTGACCGACAGGCGATTATCGATGCCGGATACGACCTGGCGACCCCGATCATTATCAGTAACAGCGATGAGTATCGTGACGTGGTGACCGTGGCGGCAACGTCCGTCAATGCCGGTGCGCCGTTACTCAGCGTAAGCCATCAATAACAGGAGAACGTGATGAAAACTTTCCCGGACGATTTTTTATGGGGCGGCGCGGTTGCCGCGAATCAGGTAGAAGGCGCGTATCTGGAGGAGGGAAAAGGGCTGTCCACCTCAGACGTTCAGCCGCAGGGTGTCTTCGGCCCGGTGGTTGAGCGCGTGGCGGGCGACAGCGGCATCAAGGACGTCGCCATCGACTTCTATCACCGCTACTCGGAAGACATCAAACTGTTCGCTGAGATGGGCTTTAGCTGCCTGCGCGTCTCCATTGCCTGGACCCGCATTTTTCCGAACGGCGACGAGCAACAGCCTAACGAAGCGGGGCTGGCGTTTTACGACCGGCTGTTTGACGAGCTGGCAGCGCACAACATCACCCCGCTGGTGACGCTGTCGCATTACGAAATGCCGTGGGGACTGGTGAAGCAGTACGGCGGGTGGGGCAGCCGCCAGACCATTGGGTTCTTCGAGCGCTACGCCCGTACCGTGTTTGCGCGCTACAAGGAGAAGGTAAAGCTCTGGCTGACCTTCAACGAGATCAATATGTCCCTGCACGCGCCGATGACCGGCGTGGGCCTGCCGGAAACCAGCAGTAAAGGGGAGGTGTATCAGGCGATCCATCACCAGCTGGTGGCCAGCGCGCTGGCCGTGAAGGCCTGCCACGAGATTATCCCGGATGCCAGAATCGGTAACATGCTGCTGGGCGGCCTGATGTATCCGCTGACCTGCAAGCCGGAAGATGTACTGGAGACGCTGCAGGAAAACCGCGCGTGGCAATTCTTTGGCGACGTGCAGTGCCGTGGCGCCTACCCGGGCTATATGCAGCGCTTTTTCCGCGACAACGGTATTCAGCTTGAGGTCACGGATGCCGACCGCGAGGCGCTGAAATCGACCGTCGATTTTATCTCGTTCAGCTACTACATGACGGGCTGCGTCACCGCGGATGAGGCCCTCAACCAGCAGGCGCGCGGCAACATCCTGAGCATGGTGCCTAACCCGCATCTGGCAAGTTCCGAATGGGGCTGGCAGATTGACCCCATCGGCCTGCGTACCCTGTTAAACGTGCTCTGGGATCGCTATCAGAAGCCGTTGTTTATCGTGGAAAATGGCCTGGGGGCGAAGGATAAACCGGATGCGAACGGCGTGGTGCAGGATGACTATCGCATTAGCTACCTTAACGACCACCTGGTGCAGGTGCGTGAAGCGATTGACGACGGCGTTGAGGTGATGGGGTATACCAGCTGGGGGCCAATCGACCTGGTGAGCGCGTCTAAAGCTGAACTCTCTAAGCGCTACGGCTTTATTTACGTCGATCGCGATGACAGCGGAAAAGGCACGCTGGCGCGCAGCCGTAAGAAAAGTTTCTACTGGTATAAAGAGGTTATTGCGACGAAAGGGGCTTCGCTGAAAGCGTAATTAACAGGTCAACCTGACACGGGAGGTGAACTTGTCGGGTTGATTATTTTTAAATTGCATAATTAAAGTTAAATAATAATTTTGGTGAATATTTTTCTGTATATTTAAATATATGACAATTTGCGGATTGCCACGCATTACTAAAAACACAAACAACATCAAGCGTAACGTGCGCCTTTATTTTTTGAGTGTATGGCGTAATGAAACGTTCTCTTATTTTATCTCTGAGCGCACCCTTCGTTTTTATTCTGGCAGCCTGTGCGCCTGAACATGCCACGGTGTCTCCCATTAAAACGCAAACCGCTGCGGCGTCGGTGAATACGGTTCTGAATCATCAGGACTGGCCGAAAAATGAGTGGTGGAAAGCGTATAACGATCCCCAGCTTAACGGGCTGATTGCGAAAGCGTTGAGCGATGCACCGGATATGCAGATTGCCCGCCAGCGCATTACGCTTGCCGAAGCCCAAGCCAAAGCCGCAATGGCCGCTGACGGTCCGCAGATTGATTTTTCCGCCGATGCGGAACGCCAGAAAATGTCCGCCGAAGGGCTGATGGGGCCTTTTGCCCTTACCGACCCGGCTGCAGGCACCACCGGGCCGTGGTACACCAACGGCACCTTCGGCCTGACCGCTGGCTGGGAGCTCGATCTGTGGGGGAAAAATCGCGCCCGGGTCGAGGCCCGGATTGGCAAAGTGAATGCGCAAAAAGCGGAGCTGGAGCAAACCCGCCAGCTGCTGGCCAGCAGCGTGGCGCGGCTCTACTGGGAGTGGCAAACTCAGGCCGCCGCGAGGGAGGTTCTCGCGCAGATCAAACATGAGCAGGACAACATAATCGGCGCCGACCGCGAACTGTACCAGCACGGGATCACCTCCTCCGTGGAGGGTGTGGAAACCGATATCAACGCCAACAAAACCGAAGAGCAGCTGGCAGAAGTCAACGGGAAGATGAAAGCCGTAGAGGCGCGCCTGGTCGCACTGACTAACTCTTCCTCCGTGACGCTTACGCGGCATGAGTTGCCGACGGTCGACGCCGCGCTACCGCCGACGCTCGGTTATGAACTGCTGGCACGCCGTCCGGATCTTCAGGAGGCGCACTGGTATATCGAAGCCTCCATGAGCGAGGTGGAGGCCGCCAGAGCGGCTTTCTATCCTGACGTGAACCTGATGGCGTTCCTACAGCAGGATGCCCTCCATCTGAGCGATCTGTTTCGCGCTTCAGCGCAGCAGATGGGCGTGACCGCCAGGCTGACGCTGCCGATCTTCGACAGCGGCAGGCTGAACGCCAGTCTGGATATCGCCCAGGCGCAAAATAATCTCTCGGTGGCAAACTACAACAAAGCGGGGGTCGAAGCGGTCAATCAGGTGGCGCGCACGGCCAGTGAAGTCGAAACGCTGACGGCGAAGAACCGCCATCAGCAGCAGGTCGAAAAAGATGCGGCGCGGGTTGTGGCGCTGGCGCAGGCGCGTTTCAGCGCGGGGATCGTTGCGGGCTCGCGGGTCAGTGAAGCCAGGATCCCGGCACTCAGGGAAGACCTCGCCGGATTGTTGCTGAAAGGCCAGTATGTCGACGCCACGCTGCAGCTGACGTCGGCGCTGGGCGGTGGCTATCATCATGGCTAAAAAAGGTCATTATCTATACTTACCTCTTTGCAGTTTTTCAGGAGGTGAGTATGACCAGAGTAGCGATAGTGACCGCATCGGATTCCGGGATTGGTAAAACCACGGCGCTGATGCTCGCAGAGCGCGGGTTTGATATTGGCGTCACCTGGCACTCGGATGAGAAAGGAGCGCTGGAAACCTGCCGCGAAGTTGAAGCGCAGGGGCAGCGCGCAGAGGCTATCCATCTTGATTTAAGCACGCTGCCGGATGGCGCAAAGGCTATTGAAACGCTGATTGCGCGTTTCGGGCGGCTGGACGTGCTGGTCAATAATGCGGGTGCGATGACCAAAGCGCCGTTCCTTGAGATGCCGTTTGACGACTGGCGGAACATTTTCACCGTCGACGTGGACGGCGCGTTTCTCTGTTCACAAATTGCCGCCCGGCAGATGGTGAAGCAGGGGAAAGGAGGGCGGATTGTGAACATTACCTCGGTGCACGAGCACACGCCGCTGCCGGAGGCGAGCGCCTACACGGCAGCAAAACACGCGCTCGGCGGGTTAACCAAATCCATGGCGATGGAACTGGTTAAACACAACATTTTGGTGAACGCCGTCGCGCCGGGAGCCATTGCCACACCGATGAACGACATGGACGACAGCGAAGTGAAGGAAGGCTCAATGCCGGAAATCCCGCTGGCAAGACCGGGCCACACCAAAGAGATTGCCAGCCTGGTGGCATGGCTGTGCGACAGCGACGCCAGCTACACGACGGGGCAATCTTTTATTGTCGACGGGGGCTTTATGCTGGCTAACCCGCAGTTTAAGCCGGAGGGGTAGGTTCCCCCTCTCCCTGTGAGAGAGTGTTTTAGTTCCCTCTCCCTGTGGGAGAGGGTTAGGGTGAGGGCATCAGGCCGCATCCGGCTACTCCTCATCCCGCGTCTTATCCCGATGCTTCAGCCACAGCCTGACCCCAATCACCGCCACCACCACCAGAATCAGCCACGCCCAGTGCTTCAGGTGCTGGTCGAGATTATGCAGCCACGGGCCAATCACTTCGCCCCCGACGTAGCCGAGCGTCGTAAAGATCAGCGCCCAGGCAATCGCACCAAGAACATTGAGCGGCAGGAAAATTTTTGGCGGCAGATGGCTGGCGCCAATCAGTATCGGCCCGATAATGCGAAAGCCATACATAAAGCGCGTGCCGATGACGAACAGATAGGGATGACGCTGAATGAGCCGTTGAGCACGACGGATTTTCTTCTGATGCTTTGCGAAACGCTTAAGCAGCGTGGGACCGAAGCGCAGCCCGAGAAAGTAGAGCAGCTGATCGCCAATCATTCCGCCGAGCGCGACCGCTGCGACGACCAGCGGGAATTTCAGCAATCCCTGATGCGCGGCGACGCCCCCTAACAGCGTGATGGTTTCACCTTCTGCCACGCTACCGATGACCAGCGCGGCATATCCATATTGTTCAATAAGTGCGTTAATATCCATTACGTGAATGTTATCTCCCTCTGCTTACCTCGTTTAATCATATACCCCATGAATCAACAGCGGGGAAATCAACGGAAATTTCCCACTGTACAGAAAATAATCTAAAGCCTGCATTATACTTAAGGTATCGCTGACGGGCCGACAACAAGGGGGCGCTATGAACCATGTCTGGGGACTTTTCTCCCATCCCGATCGTGAAATGCATGTCATTAAAAGTGAGAACGAAACGGTCTCGCATCATTACACGCACCATGTGCTGCTGATGGCTGCGGTGCCGGTAATATGCGCCTTTATCGGAACAACACAAATCGGCTGGAACTTCGGTGATGGCACCGTGGTTCAGCTTTCCTGGTTTACCGGACTCTATCTGGCCATCGTTTTTTATGGCCTGATGCTGGCGGGTGTGGCGGTAATGGGGCGCGTCATTCACTGGATGGCGCGTAACTACCCGCAACGTCCATCGCTGGCGCACTGTATGGTCTTTGCCGGATATGTCGCGACCCCGCTGTTCTTAAGCGGTATTGTTGCGCTCTATCCACTGGTCTGGCTGTGCGCGCTGATCGGTACCATTGCCCTCTTTTACACCGGGTATCTGCTGTATCTGGGGGTTCCTACCTTCCTGAATATCAATAAAGAAGAGGGCCTGAGTTTTTCCAGTTCAACACTCGCTATCGGGGTGCTGGTGCTGGAGGCGCTATTGGCGCTGACGGTTATTCTTTGGGGTTACGGATACCGTCTCTTCTGAGTTCACTGCATTGCTGGCGTAAATGCCAGCAATGCAGCATCTGTTCACGATTATCCGCTGGCGACAACGCCCGGTGACCGCTATGATGCCGAAGCCAGCCTGTGTTTATCCGTTGATACAGGCGGTGTACGTCATTACGTGCGTGAATAATTATCAGAAGTCTCACCATGCTGAAATTCCGAGTCTCTTTACTTAGCCTGGCGCTGCTGCTGGGCGCGTCCGCTGCCGTGCCGGCCGTCGCTAAAACGCCCGCGGTGACCGCCGCCGCTGCTCAGCCGCAAATTGCGTCCGGCAGCGCGATGATTGTCGATCTCAACACCAATAAGGTGATTTACGCCAGCCATCCGGACCTGGTGCGCCCGATCGCCTCGATTACCAAATTAATGACCGCGATGGTGGTGCTTGATGCACATCTGCCGCTGGACGAAAAATTGAAAGTGGATATCAGCCACACGCCGGAGATGAAGGGGATCTACTCTCGCGTGCGTCTGAACAGTGAAATCAGCCGTAAAAATATGCTGCTGCTGGCGCTGATGTCGTCTGAAAACCGTGCGGCGGCGAGCCTGGCGCACCACTATCCGGGCGGCTACGACGCCTTTATCCGCGCGATGAACGCGAAAGCCAAAGCGCTGGGAATGACCAATACGCATTATGTTGAACCGACGGGACTGTCGATCAACAACGTCTCCACGGCCCGCGATCTGACGAAACTGCTGATTGCCAGCAAGCAGTATCCGCTGATTGGTCAGCTCAGCACCACCCGTGAAGAGATGGCGACCTTTGCGAACCCGGCCTATACGCTGCCGTTCCGCAACACTAACCATCTGGTATACCGCGATAACTGGAACATTCAGTTAACGAAAACCGGCTTTACCAACGCGGCAGGACACTGTCTGGTGATGCGCACCGTGTTTAACGGTAAGCCGGTGGCGCTGGTGGTGATGGATGCCTTCGGCAAATATACCCACTTCGCGGACGCGAGCCGTCTGCGTACCTGGATTGAAACCGGGAAAGTGCAGCCCGTTCCGGCCGCAGCATTGACGTATAAAAAGCAGAAAGCGGAACAGATGGCGACGGCGCAGAACGACTGAGTCGTTTGTGCGTGCTGATGCCCTCACCCCGACCCTCTCCCACAGGGAGAGGGAGAAAACACAAAAAACGGTAACCCAGTTACCGTTTTGCTTTTATTCCGGCAGCGTCCAGTCCCCATCGTTGAGCGAGCGCTGCATAATCACCGTATCCCGCCAGTCGCCTTTCTTATAGCCCACGCTGCGCAGCTGACCGACAATCACGAAACCGTGCTTTTTATGCAGCCGCAGCGAGCCGGAATTATTGTTCCCATCTCCCACAACGGCAATCATCTGCCGCCACGGGCCTTGCTCGCAGCGGGCGATTAGCGCATCCATTAATGCCGAGCCAAAACCGCGCCCGGTGATGCTGGCATCCACGTAAATCGACTCTTCCAGGGTATAGCGGTAGGCATGTCGCGGGCGGTAAGGCGTGGCGTAGCAGTAGCCCACCACGATGCCGCGATACAGCGCGATAAGCCACGGCAAACCGCTCTCAGCCACGCTTTTCATACGCTGACGCATTTCGTCGATGGTAGGGGGGACTTCTTCAAATGACGCGCGCCCGTGCAGCACATGCCAGGCATAGATGGCGGCGATGGCATGCACATCATCGGGAAGGGCATCGCGCACTTCCAGTTCGGTCTCGGATAAAACATCAATAGCCGACATGATGTGCCTGCTCCTCGTTATAGAATGCCGGAGAAACGTTCCTCCGGCGTCAGAGCGTCACTCTATTACGATTAAGGCATGCTAAACAATCTCTCAAATTTGGCTGTAGGAATTAATCAGACGCTTGCGTTACGCGCTGCACCGCATCTGCCTCTTCTTTCCAGTATTTCTTCCGCGTTGTTTTACCAATGCCGGGATTCATGCTGTTTGTAGGGTCATTCTCGCGATAAAACTGCTTAAGTGCGTCAGGGGCTTTATAAAGATGCCCGACGTTATGTTCCGCAGGATATTGTGCGCCGCGTTCGCGCAGCAGGGCGAGCATCTGCTCCTTCAGTTCGTGCGCATCGACCCCTTTTTTGACGATGTAATCCTGATGGAAGACATAACACATAAAGTGGCCGTAATAGAGCTTGTGCACCAGCTTGCTGTCGATTTCCGGCGGGAGGTGCTCAAACCACTCGGTGTCGTTACGGCGCAGGGCGATATCCAGCGCCAGAATATCTTCCACCTCTTCGGAATGCACCGCCTGATAGCGGATGGCGGCGCCTGCGGCGGCAAAACGATGCAGAAACGCTTTGCTGCCCTCTTCAGGCGTACAGGCAAAGAAATCCCCTTCGGCGGTTTTGAAGAATTCGGTCAGCCAGGACTGCGCTTCGGCAATTCCGTCTCCGGCCATTTTCAGCAGCAGGTGGTGCTCGTACCTATCGCGCCAGGTTTTCATTCGCTCCGGCAGATGCGCCGGGAAAACGTTGCCCAGCTTCTGCATAAAGCGGTCGGTAAAGTGGGGTTTGAACAGCGACACCTTCTCCAGCATCGCGTCGGTGCGTCCCTTCATGGTGAAGAAGAACGGCATTTTGTCGGTGCCGAGCTTGTCGATCATCAGGAAAGTATCTTTGCCGTAACGCTCGGCGATGTCGTAAATGTCCCGGTGCATGTACTCGCCCGCCACCGGCAGATGGGTGAATTCGCCCAGAATATGACGGCGGATCTCCGTCAGAACCTCAGGCTGATTGGTACCGATGTAAAACACCTGCTGCTTTTTCTCTGCCGGGAAGGTATCCAGACGCACGGCAAAAACGGCAAGCTTCCCGGCGCAGCCGGAGGATTCAAACAGGCGGTCCGGGTCGGCGTTGTAGCGCGCTGGCGTATCGGCGTCGATATCCCGCACGCGGGTCACGTAGTCGTGATCGTGCGCGTGGCGGCCATCGTGCTGCACGTCTTCGTCCTTCACGCGATCGTCGTCAAGCTTGCTGAGGATCTGTTCTGGCGTCACGCCGAGATCGATGCCCAGGTGGTTCACCAGCGTCAGCTTGCCGTTTTCGTCAATACGGGCAAACAGCGACATCTCGGTGTAGGCGGGACCGCGCTGGACCAGCGAGCCGCCGGAGTTGTTGCAGATCCCACCGACCACCGAGGCGCCAATACAGGAGGAGCCAATCACCGAGTGCGGCTCACGGCCCAGCGGCTTAAGCGCTTTTTCCAGGGAGTAAAGCGTCGTGCCGGGGAACGCGAGCACCTGCTCGCCTTTATCCAGCAGGTGCAGCTTGTCGAGGCGCAGGGTGCTGATAATCACGATGTCGCGATCGTAATCGTTGCCGTTCGGCGTGGAGCCTTCGGTCAGGCCGGTATTGGCGGCCTGCATTAAAATAATCTTGTCGGCGGCGACGCAGGCGCTCAGCACGCGCCACAGCTCCAGCAGCGTGCCGGGGAAGACCACCGCCAGCGCCTCGCCCTGACCGGAGCGGAAGCCTTTGCGGTAGCGGGCGGTTTTGGCCGGGTCGGTAAGCAGGTGAGAGGAGCCAACCAGGCGCGACAGTTCGTTAATAAAAGCCGTGTTATCGTTTGTTCGAACAGAAGTCATCTTCCACTCCTTGTGGTGGGGCAAATTTCTCGCTGTAAAGCATAGCGCGATTAACTGTTAAGCGGTCGAGTATTCACGAGAAAAATCAGAGAATAACCCTGCAACGTTTCGAGGGTTTGTGGCACACTGCGCTTTTCGCACGGTATGGCCGAGATCGTCCGGCGGTTATTGATGAGAGAGTAAAACGACATGAAATGGCTATGTTCTGTAGGTGTCGCCGTCAGCCTGGCGCTGCAACCTGCGCTGGCAGAGGATTTGTTTGGTAATCACCCGCTCACGCCTGAAGGACGGGACGCGTTTGTCACTGAATTGCTCAAAAAAATGACGGTCGATGAGAAAATCGGCCAGCTGCGTCTTATCAGCGTCGGCCCGGATAACCCGAAAGAGGCCATCCGCGAGATGATCAAAGACGGGCAGGTAGGGGCCATCTTTAATACCGTCACCCGCCAGGATATCCGCAAGATGCAGGATCAGGTGATGGATCTCAGCCGCCTGAAAATTCCTCTGTTCTTTGCCTATGACGTGGTGCACGGCCAGCGTACCGTTTTCCCCATCAGCCTCGGCTTAGCCTCCTCCTTTAACCTCGACGCGGTGAAAACCGTTGGGCGCGTGTCGGCTTATGAAGCGGCGGACGACGGTCTGAACATGACCTGGGCGCCAATGGTGGACGTCTCGCGCGATCCGCGCTGGGGCCGCGGCTCGGAAGGCTTTGGTGAAGACACCTATTTAACCTCCACGATGGGTAAAACCATGGTGGAAGCGATGCAGGGCAAAAGCCCGGCGGACCGCTACTCGGTGATGACCAGCGTCAAACACTTCGCGGCCTATGGCGCAGTCGAAGGCGGAAAAGAGTACAACACCGTCGACATGAGCCCGCAGCGCCTGTTCAACGACTACATGCCGCCGTACAAGGCAGGGCTGGATGCGGGCAGCGGCGCGGTGATGGTAGCGCTGAACTCGCTGAACGGCACGCCTGCGACGTCCGACTCCTGGCTGCTGAAAGACGTCCTGCGCGACCAGTGGGGCTTTAAGGGCATCACCGTTTCCGACCACGGCGCGATTAAAGAGCTGATTAAACACGGCACGGCGTCCGACCCGGAAGACGCCGTGCGCGTGGCGCTCAAGTCCGGCATCAACATGAGCATGAGCGACGAGTACTACAGCAAATACCTGCCGGGGCTGGTGAAGAGCGGCAAGGTAACGATGGCGGAGCTGGACGATGCCGCGCGCCACGTGCTGAACGTGAAATACGACATGGGGCTGTTTAACGATCCGTACAGCCACCTGGGGCCGAAGGATTCTGACCCGGCAGATACCAACGCCGAAAGCCGCCTGCACCGCAAAGAAGCGCGTGAAGTGGCGCGCGAAAGCCTGGTGCTGCTGAAAAACCGCCTCGACACGCTGCCGCTGAAAAAATCCGGCACCATTGCCGTGGTGGGCCCGCTGGCCGACAGCAAGCGCGACGTGATGGGCAGCTGGTCTGCGGCAGGCGTGGCCGATCAGTCCGTGACCGTGCTGACCGGGATTAAGAGTGCCGTGGGTGATAACGCGAAAGTGGTGTACGCCAAAGGGGCGAACGTCACCAACGACAAAGACATCGTCACCTTCCTCAACCAGTACGAGGAAGCGGTGAAGGTCGATCCGCGCACGCCGAAGGAGATGATCGACGAGGCGGTGAATACCGCGAAGCAGTCTGACGTGGTTGTCGCGGTTGTGGGCGAAGCGCAGGGTATGGCGCACGAGGCCTCCAGCCGTACCGACATCACCATCCCGCAGAGCCAGCGCGATCTGATCGCCGCCCTGAAAGCCACCGGCAAGCCGCTGGTGCTGGTGCTGATGAACGGGCGTCCGCTGGCGCTGGTGAAAGAGGACCAGCAGGCTGACGCCATTCTGGAAACCTGGTTCGCCGGTACCGAAGGCGGTAACGCCATCGCCGACGTGCTGTTTGGTGATTACAACCCGTCGGGCAAGCTGCCGATGTCCTTCCCGCGCTCCGTGGGGCAGATCCCGGTCTACTACAGCCACCTGAACACCGGTCGCCCATATAACGCCGACAAGCCGAACAAGTACACGTCCCGTTACTTCGACGAAGCTAACGGCCCGCTGTATCCGTTTGGTTACGGCCTGAGCTACACCACCTTCAAGGTTTCTGACGTGAAAATGTCGGCGCCGACCCTGAAGCGTGACGGCAAAGTTACCGCCAGCGTTGAGGTGACCAACACCGGCAAGCGCGAAGGGGCAACGGTGATTCAGATGTACGTGCAGGATGTGACTGCGTCGATGAGCCGTCCTGTTAAGCAGCTGCGCGGCTTCGAGAAGGTCAATCTGAAGCCTGGCGAAACCCAAACCATCAGCTTCCCGATTGACGTGGAGGCGCTGAAGTTCTGGAACCAGCAGATGAAATACGATGCGGAGCCAGGCAAGTTTAACGTCTTTATCGGGGTGGATTCCGCCCGCGTGAATAAAGGCGAGTTCGAGCTGCTGTAACCTTCCTTCCTTTGCATCCCCGACTTCCGGGGGATGCGTCTTACGTTATGCTAAAAAGGCATTTTGCCGGGTAAATCCGCTGTTTTAAGCTACGCTTTTCTCTAAAGCCCCTGAAAAAGGCGATAAAAAAATGAGGATAGCGGAATGACGATTGCAAAGGGGATGTTGGGATCTGCGGTGCTGCTGGCGGCGCTGAGCCTGCCGTTACAGGCCGCGGAGCCGGTAAAAGTGGGCTCAAAGATCGATACCGAAGGCGCGCTGCTCGGCAATATTATTTTGCAGGTGCTGGAAAGCCACGGCGTGAAAACCGTCAATAAAGTTCAGCTCGGCACCACGCCCGTCGTGCGCGGGGCGATCACCTCCGGCGAGCTGGATATCTATCCGGAATACACCGGCAACGGGGCATTCTTCTTCAAAGATGAAAACGATCCTGCATGGAAAAACGCCAAAGCCGGGTATGAGAAAGTCAAAAAACTCGACGCGGAACAGAACAAGCTGGTCTGGCTGACGCCGGCCCCGGCCAACAACACCTGGACTATCGCCGTGCGCAAGGACGTGGCGGAG
Source organism: Enterobacter asburiae (assembly GCF_001521715.1). Taxonomy (NCBI): domain Bacteria; kingdom Pseudomonadati; phylum Pseudomonadota; class Gammaproteobacteria; order Enterobacterales; family Enterobacteriaceae; genus Enterobacter; species Enterobacter asburiae. The sequence goes on along the minus strand of NZ_CP011863.1, from coordinate 2,230,712 downwards.
AAAGGTAAGCTGACGTCTCTGGCGGATCTCAGCCGCTATCTGAAAGAGAAGGGCGACTTTAAGCTGGCAGCGTCCGCGGAGTTTATCGAGCGTCCTGACGCGCTCCCGGCGTTTGAAAAAGCCTACGACTTCAAGCTCGACCAGGCGCAGCTGCTCTCGCTGGCGGGCGGGGATACGGCGGTAACCATTAAGGCGGCGGCGCAGCAGACTTCTGGCGTTAACGCGGCAATGGCCTACGGCACAGACGGCCCGGTGGCGGCGCTCGGCCTGCAAACCCTGACCGATCCAAAAGGCGTACAGCCGATTTACGCTCCGACCCCGGTCGTGCGTGAGGCGGTGCTGAAAGCCTATCCGGATATTGCCGACTGGCTCAAACCGGTCTTCGAAAAGCTGGATGAAAAAACGCTGCAGCAGCTGAACGCCAGCATTGCCGTCGAGGGGCTGGATGCCAAAAAAGTGGCCGCCGACTTCCTGAAACAACAAGGGCTTGTGAAGTAACGGGAAAGGGCTGTGCCAATAAAATGTCATAACCGCGTACTGCTCCTGTTGGCCTGCGTGGCCATCGCGGCGGTCGCGCTGCCGTTTGTAAATGTCGCCCCTAACCGCCTGATGTCAGGGGAGGGGCGCTATCTCTGGGAAGTGTGGGCGTTCACGCCGCGGTGGCTGGCGGCGGCGCTGGCCGCGTGGGTTGCGCTATCGCTCTGGCAAGGGCGCACGGCGCAGTGGCTGACGCTGCTCCTCGCTGAAGGGCTGTTTATCATCCTGTTTTGGGGGCCGGGCAGGCGGCGACGCATATGGCGTCAGCGGAAAGTCCGCTGGCGAGAACCTCGGTGGGCAGCGGCCTCTGGCTGTGGCTGGCGCTGTGTCTGCTGGCCAGCAGCGATGCCATTCGTCGACTCATCTCCAGCGCCGTCTGGCGCTGGGTGCTCAACGCGCAGATATGGTGCATTCCCTTGTTCCTGCTGTTCAGCGGTGAGCTGAACAATCTCTCGCTGCTGAAAGAGTACGCCAACCGTCAGGAGGTGTTTGATGACGCCCTGGCGCAACACCTGACGATCCTTTTTGGCACGCTGATCCCGGCTCTGCTGATCGGGATACCGCTCGGCATGTGGTGCTATCGCCATCCTTCACGCCAGGGCGGGATCTTTGCCGTACTCAACGTGATCCAGACCATACCTTCCGTCGCGCTGTTTGGCCTGCTGATTGCCCCGCTGGCGGGGCTGGTGAAGTCATTTCCGGTGCTGGGAACGCTCGGCATAGCCGGAACGGGGTTAACGCCCGCGCTTATCGCGCTGGTGCTGTATGCGCTGCTGCCGCTGGTGCGCGGCGTGGTCGCGGGCCTGGGCCAGGTCGCGCCGGATGTGCTGGAAAGCGCCCATGCGATGGGGATGAGCGCGCGGCAGTGTTTCTGGAAAATTCAGCTCCCGCTGGCGCTGCCCCTGCTGCTGCGCAGCCTGCGGGTGGTGGCGGTACAAACCGTCGGCATGGCGGTGATTGCGGCGCTGATTGGCGCGGGCGGCTTTGGCGCGCTGGTGTTCCAGGGTCTGCTGAGCAGTGCTCTCGATCTGGTGTTATTGGGCGTTGTGCCCACGATTGCGCTGGCGGTTGTCGTCGACGCGCTGTTTGCCTTATGGCTCGCGCTGCTCAGGAGAAGAGCCAATGATTGAATTTCATGATGTCAGTAAAACCTTTGCCGGTCGCCCGGCGGCGAGCCATCTGAACCTGAACTTTGCCGAGGGGGCGTTTTCCGTGCTGATTGGCACCTCGGGCTCGGGAAAATCCACCACCCTGAAGATGATCAACCGGCTGGTGGAGCATGACAGCGGGCTGATCCGCTTTGCCGGAGAAGAGATCCGCAGCCTGCCGGTGCTGGAGCTGCGTCGCCGGATGGGCTATGCCATTCAGTCTATCGGCCTGTTTCCGCACTGGACGGTTGCGCAGAACATCGCCACCGTGCTGCAGCTGGAGAAATGGTCGCGGGCGAAAATCGCTGACCGGGTGGATGAACTCATGTCTCTGCTGGGGCTGGAGTCCGCGCTGCGCGACCGCTATCCGCACCAGCTTTCCGGAGGCCAGCAGCAGCGCGTGGGCGTGGCGCGCGCGCTGGCGGCTAACCCGCAGGTGCTGCTGATGGATGAGCCCTTCGGCGCGCTGGACCCGGTCACGCGCGGGGCGCTGCAGGCAGAGATGACCCGCATTCACCGCATTCTCGGACGCACGATCGTTCTCGTGACGCACGATATTGATGAAGCCCTGCGCCTGGCAGACCATCTGGTGCTGATGGATCATGGTGAAGTGGTGCAGCAGGGCTCGCCGCTTGAGCTATTAACATGGCCGAAGAACGACTTTGTGCGCGAGTTTTTCGGTCGCAGCGAGCTGGGCGTGAGGCTGCTTTCCCTGCGGACGGTCAGCGACTATATGCGTCGGGAGGAGGTACCGGTGAGCGGCGAACCGCTGCAGGCGCAGATGAGCCTGCGGGATGCCCTCTCGGCGTTTGTCGCGCGCCAGTGCGAGGTATTGCCCGTCTCGGACTCGCGCGGTACGCCGTGCGGAACCTTACATTTTCGCGATCTGCTGGCCGGGGAGGTGACGCGTGAAGGCTCTGCGTGATCCGCTCCTCTGGCTGGTAGCGCTCTTTGTCGCCTTACTGTTTTTGATGCCCCACAGCGCGGCGCTGTTTAACGCTCTTTTCCCGGGCCTGCCGCGGCCGGTTTATCAGCAGGAGAGCTTTATTAATCTCGCTCTGGCGCATCTCTGGCTGGTGGCGCTCTCAAGCGCCATCGCGGTTGTGTTGGGGGTAGGGGCAGGCATCGCGGTCACGCGGCCTGCGGGCAAGGAGTTTCGTCCGCTGGTGGAGACGATAGCGGCGATTGGCCAGACGTTTCCCCCGGTGGCCGTGCTGGCAATAGCGGTTCCGGTGATGGGCTTTGGTCAGCAGCCCGCCATTATTGCGCTGATTTTATACGGCGTATTGCCGGTGCTGCAGGGCACGCTGGCGGGCCTCGCGGCGGTACCGGCGTCGGTGCTGAGCGTGGCTGAAGGGATGGGCATGAGTCGCGGCCAGCGGCTGCGCAAGGTTGAACTGCCGCTTGCGGCACCGGTGATTATTGCCGGGATCCGCACGTCGGTGATTATTAACATCGGGACGGCAACCATTGCGTCTACGGTCGGTGCCAATACGCTGGGAACGCCGATTATAATCGGCCTGAGCGGGTTTAATACGGCTTACATTGTGCAGGGGGCTGTGCTGGTCGCGCTGGCGGCAATCGTCGTCGATCGCCTGTTTGAGCGGCTGGCGCTGTACCTCAGCCGACACCGCCGCGAACAATAAACGAGTATCCTGCCAGCATCACGCCGCCGATACCGCTCACGGCCATCAGGACAAAAAGGGTAATAATGGCCAGTTTGGTTGCCTTCATCATGTGCTCCTGTTGTTAACGGAACAATTATACGGTGAAGCGCAGCTGTTAATGAACCATTAAATGCCGTTATGGCTCATCCGGGCCAAGGGAATAAACCGGGTAACCATTCTCTCGCCATTCCGTCAGCAGCTGCTGCTGCGTGGCGGATGGCACTTCGCCACACCAGACCAGCAGGGTCTGACCGTCGAAAAACTCGGGCTTAAGCTGCGCCAGCGAGTGCGCCAGGACATCCACGCGCCAGCCCTTCTGGGTCGCAATCCACGCTTCCAGCCACAGGCGGGTGGTATCGTGCACGTTCCAGCCGACCACCAGCGCATCTTTTCCGGCTTTGTTCTTCGCTGAGGCAAGGCAGACGGCAATATAGTTGATCAGCACCCCGTCGAGTATGCTGAGCAGCGCCTGCAGGGTGGACTGCTGGCACTGAAGGCGTCGACGGAGCGGAATGAAAAGATGGCTGATCAGCGTCTGTGCCGGATAGTCGCGGCCCTGCTCTTTTATCCATGCGCGCAGGCGCTGAAGATTGCCCGCCTGCAGGAGTCGCAGCAGGGTTTCCTGTTGTTCGCGCCAGAGGTGTTGCGTGTCCGGGTCATCATGGCTCAGCAGGGACTTCACCTTGCCGACCTGCACTCCGTTGTCGATCCAGCTTTTAATTTCGCGGATGCGGTCGATATCGGCCTCATTGAAAAGGCGATGCCCACCGTCGGTCCTCTGCGGTTTAAGCAATCCATACCGTCGCTGCCACGCCCGTAGGGTAACGGGATTGATATCACAAAGGAGTGCCACTTCACCTATTGTGTAAAGCGCCATATTCGCCCCCTGGCTTACGCGTTCCCAGCTTAACTGTAGACCCACTTTGGCGAACCAGGAAGGATTGGTTGATTTTTGAACAAACAATGCGAAGCATGCGCGATATTCAGAAAAAGGTGTGATAACGGACACGATTTTGCGCTTTTTTGGGATGCTTCAAAGAAAGTAAACCCGCATCAGTGTATGTTACGCGTTTTTAGCGTGTGCGGTTTTGAGTATGTACGAGTTTAATCTGGTGCTGCTGTTGCTTCAGCAGATGTGCGTGTTTCTGGTCATTGCCTGGCTGATGAGCAAAACGCGCCTGTTTATCCCGCTGATGCAGGTCACCGTACGTCTGCCGCATAAGCTGCTCTGCTACGTCACCTTCTCTATTTTCTGCATCATGGGGACCTATTTTGGTCTCCATATCGAAGACTCTATTGCCAACACGCGCGCGATCGGCGCGGTGATGGGCGGGCTGCTGGGCGGTCCCGTCGTCGGTGGCCTTGTCGGCTTAACCGGGGGGCTGCATCGCTATTCCATGGGCGGGATGACGGCGCTCAGCTGCATGATCTCGACGATCGTGGAAGGGCTGCTCGGCGGGCTGGTGCACAGCTACATGATCAAACGCGGCCGCCCGGATAAAGTCTTTAGCCCGCTTACCGCTGGTGCCATTACCTTTGTGGCCGAAGTGGCGCAGATGGCGATCATTCTGCTCATTGCCCGTCCGTTTGAGGATGCGCTGCACCTGGTCAGCAGTATTGCCGCCCCGATGATGGTAACCAACACCGTAGGCGCAGCGCTGTTTATGCGCATTCTGCTCGACAAGCGCGCCATGTTTGAGAAGTACACCTCGGCGTTTTCCGCCACGGCGCTGAAGGTCGCCGCCTCGACCGAAGGGATCCTGCGCCAGGGGTTTAACGAAGAGAACAGCATGAAGGTCGCGCAGGTGCTCTACAAGGAGCTGGATATCGGCGCGGTGGCCATAACCGACCGCGAGCGGCTGCTGGCCTTTACCGGCACCGGGGACGATCACCATCTGCCGGGTAAACCGATCTCCTCAGCCTATACACTGCGCGCCATCGAAACCGGTGAGGTGGTGTATGCCGACGGTAACGAAGTGCCTTACCGCTGCTCGCTGCATCCGCAGTGCAAGCTGGGCTCCACGCTGGTGATTCCGCTGCGCGGGGAAAATCAGCGGGTGATGGGGACTATCAAGCTGTATGAGGCCAAAAACCGTCTGTTCAGCTCCATCAACCGCACGCTGGGAGAGGGGATAGCCCAGCTGCTGTCCGCGCAAATCCTGGCCGGGCAGTATGAACGGCAGAAAGCCCTGCTGACGCAGTCCGAAATTAAGCTGCTGCATGCCCAGGTCAACCCGCATTTCCTGTTTAACGCCCTCAACACGCTCAAAGCGGTGATCCGCCGCGACAGCGATCAGGCCGCGCAGCTGGTGCAGTTTCTGTCGACCTTTTTCCGTAAGAACCTGAAACGGCCGTCCGAGATCGTGACCCTCGCCGATGAGATTGAGCACGTGAATGCCTATCTGCAGATCGAGCAGGCGCGTTTCCAGTCGCGCCTCCAGGTGTCGCTCTCCGTTCCGGACGAGCTGGCGTATCAGCATCTCCCGGCCTTTACCCTGCAGCCTATTGTCGAAAACGCCATCAAACACGGCACATCACAGCTTCTGGGAACGGGGGAGATCACCATTGCCGCCAGCCGTTTCAACCACCATCTGGTGCTGGATATTGAAGATAATGCCGGACTTTACCAGCCTTCCGCCTCGGGCGGTTTAGGGATGAGCCTGGTGGATAAACGCCTGCGCGCCCATTTTGGCGACGACTGCGGCATTACCGTCGCCTGTGAGCCAGACCGATTTACCCGTATTACCGTACGACTGCCGCTGGAGGAAAACGCATGTTAAGAGTGCTGATCGTGGATGACGAGCCGCTGGCACGGGAAAACCTGCGCGTTCTGCTGCAGGAGCAGCCTGATATAGAGATTGTGGGGGAGTGCGCGAACGCCATTGAGGCCATCGGTGCGGTGCACAAACTTCGCCCGGACGTGCTGTTCCTCGATATTCAGATGCCCCGCATCAGCGGGCTGGAGATGGTCGGCATGCTCGACCCGGCGCATCGCCCCTACATCGTGTTCCTGACGGCGTTCGACGAATATGCCGTTAAGGCCTTTGAGGAGCACGCGTTTGACTATTTACTCAAGCCGATTGAAGAGAAGCGTCTGGAAAAAACGCTCACCCGTTTACGCCAGGAGCGAACCGTACAGGACGTCACGCTGCTGCCGGAAAATCAGCAGCCGCTGAAGTTTATCCCCTGCACCGGGCACAGCCGGATTTATCTTCTGCAGATGGATGATGTGGCGTTCGTCAGCAGCCGCCTGAGCGGGGTGTTTGTCACCAGCGCGGAAGGGAACGAAGGGTTCACCGAGCTGACCCTGCGCACGCTGGAGAGCCGCACGCCGCTGATCCGCTGCCACCGCCAGTATCTGGTGAACATGGCGCACCTGAAGGAGATCCGCCTGGAAGATAACGGCCAGGCCGAGCTGGTGCTGCGTGCCGGGCAAACGGTACCCGTCAGCCGTCGCTATCTGAAGAGTTTGAAAGAGGCGATTGGCCTGTAAAACTGGTACACTGCGCGCCATTGCATCATCGACATTCGAAGGCTCTATGCTAAGTAACGACATTCTTCGTAGCCTGCGCTACACCCTGAAAGCAAACAATAACGACATGGTGCGCATTCTTGCGCTGTCGGACATGGAATCCACGTCTGCAGGTTTCGATACCTGGATGACCAAAGAAGACGAAGAGGGCTTCGTTCGCTGCCCGGACATTATTCTGTCGGGTTTCCTGAATGGCCTGATTTACGATAAGCGTGGCAAAGATCCGGCTGCGCCAGAGCTGGCGCTGGAGCGTCGCGTGAACAACAACACGGTATTGAAAAAGCTTCGCATCGCGTTCTCGCTGAAAACGGACGATATCGTGGCGATCATGACGGAACAAAAATACCGCGTATCCGTGCCGGAAGTGACCGCCATGATGCGCGCGCCGGATCATAAAAACTACCGCGAGTGCGGCGATCAGTTTCTGCGTAACTTCCTGCGCGGGCTGACCCACCGGGTGCATCACCCGAAGGCGTAAAGTCGGTAGGGTGCGGCCTGATGCCCTCACCCCGACCCTCTCCCACGGGGAGAGGGAGAAAACAAAACGCCATAAAAAAAGCCGGAGATAATCTCCGGCTTTTTTGTTATTTCACCTGCTGGCCAGGCTTCGCGCCTTCGTCAGGGCTTAACAGGAAAATATCTTTCCCGCCAGGGCCTGCGGCCATCACCATCCCTTCAGAGATGCCGAAGCGCATTTTGCGTGGCGCCAGGTTCGCCACCATCACGGTTTGACGACCGATCAGCACCTGCGGGTCCGGGTACGCAGAACGGATGCCGGAGAAGACGTTACGCTTCTCGCCGCCCAGATCCAGCGTCAGGCGCAGCAGCTTGTCAGAACCTTCCACGAACTCCGCGTTTTCGATCAGCGCCACGCGCAGGTCGACTTTGGCGAAATCGTCAAAGGTAATGGTCTCCTGAATCGGATCGTCTGCCAGCGGGCCGGTGACCGGTGCCGCAGCCGCCTTCACCTCTTCTTTAGACGCTTCCACCAGGGCTTCAACCTGCTTCATCTCGATGCGGTTGTACAGCGCTTTAAAGGTGTTCACCTTGTGGCCGAGCAGCGGCTGCGCCATGGCATCCCAGGTCAGTTCAGTGTTCAGGAACGCTTCAGCACGGGCTGCCAGCTGGGGCAGAACCGGCTTCAGGTAGATCATCAGCACGCGGAACAGGTTGATGCCCATGGAGCAGATGGCCTGCAGGTCAGCATCGCGGCCTTCCTGTTTCGCGACAACCCACGGCGCCTGCTCGTCGACATAACGGTTCGCCAGGTCAGCCAGGGCCATGATTTCACGTACCGCTTTGCCGAACTCGCGCGCTTCCCAGGCTTCGCCAATGGTTGTCGCCGCGTCGGTAAAGGTTTTGTACAGGGCAGGATCGGCCAGTTCAGCCGCCATCACGCCGTCAAAACGCTTGGCGATAAAGCCCGCGTTACGGGACGCCAGGTTCACCACCTTGTTGACGATGTCCGCATTCACGCGCTGCACGAAATCTTCCAGGTTCAGGTCGATGTCGTCGATGCGGGAAGAGAGCTTCGCGGTGTAGTAGTAGCGCAGGCTGTCCGCGTCGAAGTGGTTCAGCCAGGTGCTGGCTTTGATGAACGTCCCACGGGACTTGGACATCTTGGCGCCGTTCACCGTCACGTAGCCGTGCACGAACAGGTTGGTTGGCTTGCGGAAGTTGCTGCCTTCCAGCATCGCCGGCCAGAACAGGCTGTGGAAGTAAACGATATCTTTACCGATGAAGTGATACAGCTCGGCAGTGGAATCTTTCTTCCAGTATTCGTCGAAGCTGACGGTGTCGCCACGCTTGTCGCACAGGTTCTTGAAGGAGCCCATGTAGCCGATTGGCGCGTCCAGCCAGACGTAGAAGTATTTGCCCGGCGCGTTCGGGATTTCAAAGCCGAAGTACGGCGCATCGCGGGAGATATCCCACTGCTGCAGGCCGGATTCGAACCACTCCTGCATTTTGTTCGCCACCTGCTCCTGCAGCGCGCCGCTGCGGGTCCACGCCTGCAGCATTTCGCTGAAGGACGGCAGGTCGAAGAAGAAGTGCTCGGAGTCACGCATCACAGGCGTGGCGCCGGAAACCACGGATTTCGGCTCGATAAGCTCGGTCGGGCTGTAGGTCGCGCCGCACACTTCGCAGTTATCGCCGTACTGGTCCGGGGATTTACATTTCGGACAGGTGCCTTTGACGAAACGGTCCGGCAGGAACATGCCTTTTTCCGGATCGTACAGCTGAGAGATGGTGCGGTTTTTGATAAAACCGTTTTCTTTCAGACGGGTGTAGATCAGCTCCGACAGCTCGCGGTTTTCGTCGCTGTGCGTGGAGTGATAGTTGTCATAGCTGATGTCAAAGCCAGCAAAATCGGTCTGATGCTCCTGACTCATTTCGGCAATCATCTGCTCCGGGGAGATCCCCAGCTGCTGCGCTTTCAGCATGATCGGCGTGCCGTGAGCATCGTCCGCACAGATGAAGTTAACCTCGTGGCCGCGCATTCGCTGGTAACGGACCCAGACATCAGCCTGGATATGCTCCAGCATGTGGCCGAGGTGGATTGAGCCGTTGGCGTACGGCAGGGCGCACGTTACCAGAATTTTTTTCGCGACTTGAGTCATAGTAGGCATTACTTCTTTTAACTGTGAAAAGGGTTTTTGATATTACCAAAAGGGGCATTATTAAGTAAGCACAAACCACGGGCTTTCAGGTAAACTTGTTCATCTAAGGTCTTATTCACAAGAACAAAGGAGTCGGGATGAGTTCTCAATCCCAGGCCAAATCACCGGAAGCCTTACGAGCAATGGTCGCCGGGACGCTGGCTAACTTTCAGCATCCAACCCTGAAGCACAATCTCACTACGCTGAAAGCGTTACACCACGTTGCCTGGCTCGATGATACGCTGCATATTGAGCTGCAGATGCCGTTCGTCTGGACCAGCGCCTTTGACGCGCTGAAAGAGCAGACCAGCTCTGAGCTGCTGCGCATTACCGGTGCGAAGGCGATCGACTGGAAGTTGAGCCACAGCATCGCTACGCTGAAGCGCGTGAAAAACCAGCCTGGCGTGAACGGCGTGAAAAACATCATCGCCGTCAGTTCGGGCAAGGGCGGGGTGGGGAAATCCTCTACCGCCGTAAACCTGGCGCTCGCGCTGGCAGCGGAAGGGGCAAAGGTCGGTATTCTGGATGCGGATATCTACGGTCCGTCTATTCCGAACATGCTGGGCGCGGAAAACCAGCGCCCAACCTCACCGGATGGGACCCACATGGCGCCAATTATGGCTCACGGTCTGGCGACCAACTCGATCGGTTACCTGGTGACCGACGATAACGCCATGGTCTGGCGCGGCCCGATGGCCAGCAAAGCGCTGCTGCAGATGCTGCAGGAGACAATGTGGCCGGATCTGGATTATCTGGTGCTGGACATGCCGCCGGGCACCGGTGACATTCAGCTGACGCTGGCGCAGAACATTCCGGTCACGGGGGCGGTCGTCGTGACTACGCCGCAGGATATCGCGCTGATCGACGCCAAAAAAGGCATCGTGATGTTCGAGAAAGTGGAAGTGCCGGTGCTCGGTATCGTCGAGAACATGAGCATGCACATCTGCAGCAACTGCGGTCACCATGAGCCTATCTTCGGTACGGGTGGCGCAGAAAAACTGGCCGCGAAGTATCATACCCAACTGCTGGGACAGATGCCGCTGCACATTACCCTGCGTGAAGATCTGGACAGCGGAAAGCCGACGGTGGTCAGCCGCCCGGACAGCGAATTCGCGGAAATGTATCGCCAGCTGGCGGGACGCGTTGCGGCGCAGCTCTACTGGCAGGGCGAAATCATCCCAGGCGAAATCGCGTTCCGCGCGGTGTAATTCCTCAGCTCGAATTGCCGGGTGGCGCTTCGCTTACCCGGCCTAGAAATGGGACCATCACGTAGGTCGGGTAAGGCGAAGCCGCCACCCGACTTTAACCCAACCGATAGTGCATCAGATAGTACTCTCCGTCCGGAGAATCACCCGTCGCCTCGATGTGCCAGCCGTGCCGCTGGTAAAACGCAATAGCCCGCGTATTCTTCACCAGACACTTAAGCGAACCCGTACTGGTAAACGTTTTCTGTACGTGTTCAAGCAACTCATGCCCGACGCCCATGCTCTGATACTGCGGATCGACAAACAGGTTGTGCAGGAAGTTATCGTTCGTCCAGACGGAGGCAAAACCCAGGCGATGACCGTTCTGAGCAGCAACCCACATCACTTCGTCACGGGTTGCTGCGTCAAAGTCTTCAAGCTGCCAGTCTGCACTGTCCAGCCATGGCCAGGCTTCTCGCCGGGCGTGGAGGTAGAGCGTGCGCAGGAAAGGGCGGTCACTTTCCTGCCAGGGGCGAATCAGAATTGAGTTAGCGGTGATAGAAAATATCTCCATTGTAGGCTTTGTAGATCTTGCCATCAGCATCGCCGATCAGCACGTAGTTCTCACCCATATAGGTCCAGTGGGTTCCGGCATCCGGAGCCGGCAGGTTACGTAACTGGTACTGTTTGATGGTGTACTCCGGCGTTTGATACTGCGCCGGCGCCGTGTCGCCAATCTTGAATTTCGTAAAGTCAGCGATGAACTCTTGTTCTTCATAGGCCTTGATGCCGGATGGCGCAGCGGCCGTTTGCGGGGCAGCGAATGCGGATCCCGCCAGAGACAGTAATACACCCATAAGCAGCAATTTACGCTTAGCCATTTTTTCTCCAGTGATATCGTTACAGATACTTTTCGTCTGCAGGTCGTGCAAAGCGGAGCAGACAGTCCATTTTAAGTATCAACGCAGGGTATGTTTGAAAAAAAATGTAACAAAAGTGGACGGTTTTGTGTAGTCGAATTGGATGATGTTTATCACTGTGGTGAATATTGTCTGCTCTTTATATTTTTAAAATTTATTATTTCACTAATCAATTGTGAAAATAACTTTCGACGTCAAAATTGGACTGATGTGTGAATGCTTTCCCTCTGAAGACGATTTAATATTACCTTCAGGTGAAGCAGTCTTACTTCCTTTTTTCTTACAGGGTCGAGTATTGCTTTCGTGTTTTAGAGAGCGGGTTGACCACGTTTTACAATGTCAGAATTTCATATTGCATGAAAATAATCAATTAAATTTCATGGTGTTAGGTTTGGTCTCTTTGCAAGATTGACGATAAGCGCAACGTTAAAAAGAAATATTTATACAAATGAAAAGTACAACTGCATTTTCGCTGTTATTTCTCACCGTTAGTCAGTTAACGGGGTGTGTATTTTCCCCCGGCCAGAACTTAAGTGTGTCCGGCAAAAAAGTCATTGCGGCTGAAGACGTTAATTATAATCTTGATAAGCGCGTGGAAATTTTCCCATTAACGCCAGGATTGATTGAAAAGCTGCGTCCGACCGTATCGAAATCTCAGGCAAATCCTAATCTGGATGAGCAGATCAAAAACTGGGAATACCGTATTGGAACAGGCGACATCCTGACGGTCACCGTCTGGGATCACCCTGAATTAACGACGCCCGCGGGACAATATCGTAGTGCAAGCGATGCAGGCAACTGGGTCAACGCCGATGGTACGCTCTTTTATCCCTACGTCGGTAAGCTGCAGGTGGCGGGAAAAACGGTTTCACAGGTACGTGAAGAGATTACAGCGCGACTGGATAAAGTCATTGAGAGCCCGCAGGTGGACGTCAGCATTGCCGCCTTCCGTTCCCAAAAAGCCTATGTCACCGGAGAGGTCGAAAAATCGGGCCAACAACCCATAACCAATATTCCGCTGACGGTGATGGATGCGGTTAACGCCGCTGGCGGTCTTTCTGCGGATGCCGACTGGCGTAATGTCGTGCTCACGCATGATGGTAAAGACTCCCGCCTTTCGCTCTATGCGCTGATGCAGCATGGCGATTTGACCCAAAATAAGCTGCTTTATCCAGGCGATATCCTGTTTATTCCCCGGAACGACGCGCTGAAAGTGTTCGTGATGGGCGAGGTGGTCAAGCAGAGTACGCTTAAGATGGATCGTAGCGGCATGACGCTGGCCGAAGCCCTGGGAAATGCCGGTGGACTTAACCAAAATATGGCCGATGCAACCGGCATTTTTGTTATTCGGCAAATATCTAAAAAAGGCGACACGGACAAAATTGCCAATATCTATCAACTGAATGCTGAAGATGCGTCAGCCATGGTGCTGGGTACGGAATTCCAGCTGGAGCCGTATGACATCGTTTACGTCACTACGGCACCGTTATCACGCTGGAATCGCGTGATCACCCAACTGGTGCCTACCATCAGCGGTGTCCATGACCTGACCGAAACCGTTCGTTACATCAGATCGTGGCCGCAGTAATGTTTCAGTCAATTTTAGTGGTCTGCACCGGCAATATTTGCCGTTCACCGATTGGTGAGCGGCTGTTGCGTCAGCAATTACCCGGCAAGCAGGTTACCTCAGCAGGTATTCTGGGACTTGAAGGACGCCCGGCTGATGCGGCTGCGCAGGCTGTCGCCTGGCGTCATGGCGTTTCGCTGGAAGGGCATGTTGCCCGAAAGGTGACGCGCAGCCTGTTGCAACAATCCGATTTGATTCTGGTAATGGAGCCGGAACACCTCCGTTTCATTGCCACAATGACCCCGGAGAACCGGGGAAAATCGCTGCTCTTTGGTCAATGGCTGGAAACCAGGGACATTCCCGACCCGTATCACAAAAGTCGCGAAGTCTATGAATATGTTTTCGAGCAATTGGGGAAAGCCAGTCAGGAATGGGCTCGTCGTTTGAGTCAACAAGGAATGAAGCCGTAATGTCGTCTTCTAAATCAGACAAATATAGTGCTGCGACACCGCAGAATAATGAAATCGATCTTCTTCAGTTGTTTGCTGAGATGTTTGATAACCGGGTGACGATCGCGTGTGTCACGCTCCTGTTCACGGTATGCGCGGGGATCTACGCGTTCAGCGCCACGCCGGTTTATCAGGCTGATGCCCTGGTGCAGGTAGAAGCGAAGCAGAGTAACTCACTGCTCAAGAACCTGACTCCGTTCGGGTCCGAACTCTCGCCAGATGTCGCGCCGGAACTTTTACTCCTTAAATCACGGATGATTCTGGGAGAGACCGTTGATCAATTAGGGCTGACGTACAACGCCAGGCGACGCGTTTTTCCTGTCATCGGGTCTTTGTGGGAACACGTGCGGGGACGTAAATCCGATGAAATAACGATCGGTGCGCTGACTATTCCCCTTCTGGAAGGTAAGCCACAAACGCTTTTACTCACCGTACAGGAAAAAGGGCGGTATCGTCTTGAGGGAAAAACGCTTCAAGCAGAAGGCACCGTGGGGAAAGCGCTGGTTAAAGACGGAATGTCGCTTCTGGTGACATCCCTCAGCGCGGTACCAGGCACCCAGTTTACCCTCGAAACCGTCACAAGGCTTGACGCGATCAATGCCATTCAGAACAGGTTTACGGTTGTTGAGTCGGCGAAACAGAGCGGTATGATCGCATTAACGTTAATGGGTGAAGACCCCACCAGGATCGCCACGGTACTTAATACCATTGCTGAAAATTTTCTCAGCCAGAATATTGCGCGCCAGGAAGCGAAAGATTCCCGTAGCCTCACGTTCTTACAGGAGCAATTACCTAAGATCAGCCGCGAGCTGGATGAAGCTGAAGCGCGTCTGAATGCCTACAGAGAGCAACGCGATTCTGTCGACTTATCTCTGGAAGCAAAGTCAGTCCTAGATCAGGTTGTTAACGTGGAAAACCAGCTTAACGAGCTGACGTTCCGCGAAGCAGAGGTTTCACAACTTTTCAAAAAGGACCATCCCACCTACCGTGCCTTGCGGGAGAAAAAACAAACGCTTGAACGCGAGCGTGCGCGCCTGAATAATCGCGTCTCAACCATGCCTTCCACGCAGCAGGAAATCTTACGGCTGAGTCGTGACGTTGAATCCGGGCGTACCATATACCTGCAGTTGCTGACGCGTCAGCAAGAGCTGAGTATTTCGCGTTCCAGCACTATCGGGAACGTGCGGATTATTGACCCGGCCGTGGTGCAGCCAGAGCCGATCAAACCGCGCAAAGCGCTCATTATCGTACTGGGTATGCTGATGGGGTTGATGCTCTCTGCCGGCATGGTTTTAGTGCGCTCAGCCTTTAATCGGGGCATTACCTCGTCTGAACAACTGGAAGTGCAGGGGATACCGCTTCTGGCGACGCTTCCGCGCTCGGTATGGCTCTGGAAAAAAACGCACCTGCGCAGGAGAACCCTGTTTGCTTCCCACTGGAAGCACAAGACGTCGAACGTCCCTTTTCTGCCCGTTGACCGCCCGGCAGATATGTTTGTCGAGGCGGTACGCGGGCTTTGCACCAGTCTGCATTTTACCATGATGGATGCCACAAACCGGATTGTCATGGTGTCTGGACCCACGCAGGACTGCGGAAAGACGCTGGTCAGTACTTCACTGGCGTCGATTGCCGCTCAGGCCGGACAGCGAGTGCTGTTTATTGATGCAGATATGCGCAAGGGATATGTCCACAATGTTTTCAAACTGAGCAATCATCGGGGATTATCCTGCGTGCTCGGAGGAGCCGTGCAGTGGCAGGAAGCGGTTCAACGCGTTGAGAAAGGCGGTTTTGATGTATTGACCTGCGGACCCCAACCTTTACATCCCGTTGAGCTGCTCATGAATGAACGCTTCCAGGCCGTGATGTCGCAGATAGACAAACTGTACGACATCGTGATTGTCGATACCCCGCCTGTGCTTGCCGTAACGGATGCCTTGCTGATAGCCCGAGCAGCGGCGACCACGCTGCTGGTCGCCCGCTTTGGTAAAACCAGCGTCAAGGAGATCGAGAACTGCCTGAAGCGTCTGCAGCAAATGGGTGTGCAGGTGAATGGCGCGATCCTCAATGATATCGTGAAATCTGCCGTGCTTTATTACAACTCGGGATATAGCCATTACGACTACGGTTATACCCAGGAGTAAACCTGGCGCGACATTTCTTTACAGCGTGATGGCGTATTGCCCGTTAAGATGACCTTCGTTAAAACATGAGGTCATAATGGATAACCGCAAAATCAGTCGACTGCGCCGCTGGGCGCGGGAAGGGATCATACTCGTTCTGCTGACGCTGGCCGTAGTGTGGGGTGTTGATCAGTATCGAAAACCGACACTCCCCGCCAGTTTTAGTGCAACGCCGATGCAGAGCATCGACGGCAACGTTCACGATATCTCGGCCCTGAGCCAGGAACGGCCGCTGCTGATTTACGTCTGGGCCACCTGGTGCAGCATATGCCGTTACACGACGCCTTCCGTTAATCAGCTGGCAGAAGAGGGCGGGAACGTGGTGAGTATTGCCATGCGTTCCGGCGATAACGCAAAGCTTGCGCGCTGGGTTGAAAAGAAACAGCTGAAAATGCCGGTGATAAACGATGAAAACGGTGCGTTGTCGCAGCAGTGGCAGGTGAGCGTAACGCCGACGCTGGTGATTGTGTCGAAGGGCAATGTGGTCAGTACCACGACGGGCTGGACGAGCTACTGGGGATTAAAATTAAGGATGTGGTGGGCAGGCGTATAAAAATAACCCCTCTCCCGGCGGAAGAGGGGTGTTGTATTACTTAGCCAGAACTTCCTGAGCGGTGCGCTCAACCAGAGACAGCAGGATTTTAATATCTTCCAGCGTCACGGTTGGGTTCAACAGCGTCAGCTTCAGGCAGGTGACGCCGTTGTGCTCGGTCACACCGACGTTCGCACGGCCGGATTCCAGCAGCGCATCACCAATTTTCTGGTTCAGCAAGGCGATGCCCGCGTCATCCATCTGAACCTGTCCGCGGAAGCGGAACAGAACGCTTGCCAGCTGTGGCTGCATAACCAGTTCCAGAGCAGGCTGCTCTTTCACGTAGGCCGCAACCTGCTGCGCCAGGGTCACGCCGTGATCGATGATCGCCGCGTACTGCTCCTGACCCAGCGCTTCCAGGCTCATCCACAGCTTCAGCGCGTCAAAACGACGGGTGGTCTGCAGAGATTTGGACACCAGGTTTGGCACGCCTGCCTCTTCGTCGAACTCGGAGTTCAGGTAGGCCGCCTGATAGCGCATCAGCTCATAGTGACGCGCTTCTTTCAGCAGGAACGCGCCGCAGCTGATGGTCTGGAAGAACTGCTTGTGGAAGTCCAGGGTGACGGAGTCCACCAGCTCGATGCCGTCCAGGTAGTGACGATACTGCTCAGACATCAGCAGCGCGCCGCCCCAGGCCGCATCAACGTGTACCCAGATGTTCTGCTTCGCGGCCAGCTCTGCAATTGCACGCAGCGGGTCGATAGCACCGGCATCGGTGGTACCTGCCGTCGCGACGATCGCCAGAATCTGCTCGCCGTTCGCGTTGCACTGTTCAATTTTCGCCGCCAGATCGGTCAGATCCATGCGGGAGAATTCGTCCGTTTTCACCTGCACCACGGACTGGTAGCCCAGACCCATCAGCGCCATGTTTTTCTGCACGGAGAAGTGGGCGTTTTCGGAGCACAGTACGCGAATTTTGCGCAGATCGCCCACCAGTCCGTCCTGCTGAACGGAGTGGCCCTGACGCGCGAAGAACGCATCGCGAGCCAGCATCAGGCCCATCAGGTTGCTCTGGGTGCCGCCGCTGGTGAAGACACCTGCGTCGCCGGCCTGATAACCCACGCGGGTACGCAGCCACTCGATCAGTTTGATCTCGATAATGGTTGCGGACGGGCTTTGATCCCAGGAGTCCATACTCTGGTTAGTGGCGTTGATCAGCACTTCCGCCGCCTGGCTTACCACCAGGCTTGGGCAGTGCAGGTGCGCCACACACTGCGGGTGATGAACGGACAAGCTGTCTTTCAGGAAGAACTCCACGGCGCGTTCAATCGCCGCTTCGTTGCCCAGCCCCTTCGGGTTGAAATCCAGCTTAATACGGTCGCGCAGTTCCGCGACCGTTTTGCCCTGGTACATCTCAGGCTGTTTCAGCCACTGCATCACAGCCTGAGTGCTTTGTTCGATCGCCTGCTGGTAAGCTTCAATGCTCTGCGCAGAGGAGAACAACATTGGGTTTGAATCAGACATCGTAATCAATAACTCCGGTTACGCCGGGCGAACGCCCGCAGCAAGCAGTGCCTGCTCAAATTTATCCAGGAAGATTTTCAGCTCTTCGTCGCTGATCAGCAGAGACGGCAGCAGACGCAGAACGATACCGTTACGGCCACCGCGCTCCAGAATCAGACCGGCTTCGAAGCACTTCTTCTGAATCAGTGCAGACAGCTCGCCGTCGCCCGGGAAGCAGCCCATGTGGTCAGCGGCTTCGTGTGGCTTAACGATCTCAATACCAATCATCATGCCCAGACCGCGCACGTGGCCGATCACCGGATAGCGTTTTGCCATCTCTTTCAGCTGGCCTTTCAGCCATTCGCCCTGTGCAGCCACTTTGCCTGCGATGTTCTGGTCTTTCAGGATTTTCAGCGTCGTCAGACCGGTTGCCATCGCCAGCTGGTTGCCGCGGAAGGTACCGGTGTGGTGACCTGGCGCCCATGCGTCGAACTGCTTTTTGATACCGAGCACGGCCAGCGGCAGACCGCCACCCACTGCTTTAGACATCACGATGATGTCTGGCTCAATGCCAGCGTGTTCGAAGGCGAAGAATTTACCAGTACGGGCAAAGCCAGCCTGAACTTCGTCGAGGATCAGCAGAATGCCGTGTTCCTGAGTCACTTTACGGATGCGCTGCAGCCACTCAGCCGGAGCCGGGTTCACGCCGCCTTCGCCCTGAACGGCTTCCAGAATCACCGCTGCAGGTTTACGCACGCCGCTTTCAACGTCGTTGATCAGGTTATCGAAGTAGTAAGTCAGCGCTTTCACGCCCGCTTCACCACCGATACCCAGCGGGCAACGGTACTCGTGCGGGTAAGGCATGAACTGTACTTCTGGCATCATACCGTCAACCGCTTCTTTCGGAGACAGGTTGCCGGTCACGGACAGCGCGCCGTGGGTCATACCGTGGTAACCACCAGAGAAGCTGATGATACCGCTACGACCGGTCACTTTTTTCGCCAGCTTCAGCGCCGCTTCAACGGCGTCAGCACCGGATGGACCGGTGAACTGCAGGCAGTACTCTTTGCCCTGACCAGGCAGCAGAGAGAGCAGGTATTCAGAAAACGCGTCTTTCAGAGGCGTAGTCAGATCCAGGGTATGTAACGGCAAGCCGCTGGTAATGACATTTTGGATGCTTTTCAGCACATCAGGATGGTTATGGCCAAGCGCAAGGGTCCCCGCGCCTGCTAAACAGTCAAGGTATTCTTTATTGTCTGCATCGGTGATCCACACGCCTTCTGCTTTAGTAATTGCTAAAGGCAGTTT
Source organism: Enterobacter asburiae (assembly GCF_001521715.1). Taxonomy (NCBI): domain Bacteria; kingdom Pseudomonadati; phylum Pseudomonadota; class Gammaproteobacteria; order Enterobacterales; family Enterobacteriaceae; genus Enterobacter; species Enterobacter asburiae. The sequence goes on along the minus strand of NZ_CP011863.1, from coordinate 2,211,468 downwards.
GCGCGGATAACTCCTGACGTTAGATTCAAACTCGGCCTGACGGGCCAGATAGGTTTCGTTGCTTTTGTGGGCATCTACGGTGTCAATACGGACTTTATCCGTCATCATATCACTCCTACAACCGCCGCTTCGTTATGAGCCACGATTGAATAAAAAGTTAAAAAACAGATGGGGCCTGAAAAAAACGCCGCCAATATAGAGCCTTTTGCCACGGGGCTCAATGGTTAATTTGTTTACTGTTTTGTGACACGGGGTTGTGGGGAGAAAATATCCCCTTTTTTAAAATGAAAATTGCATTTTATGCTAAATAAAAACAGCCTGTTACAGGCTGTTTGTCCGGCGCGTAAAGTTGCAGAAAAGAGTGTGACAAAACGTGCCATCGAAAGGCAAAAAAGGAGGCTGGCTGTCTCTATTCCTTCGTCATGCGCAAAAAGCGGTGCTCATGATGCATGCACAACGGAATCACGCATTAAAAAAGGACTTTCAACGCGCGTGGTGTTCTGATGCTCTTCGCCGTTAATAATATGCAAGGCGCTCAGGCGGCCAATTTCATAGTGCGGCAGTTGAACCGTAGTGAGAGGAGGCAGAAACAACTCCCCGATCCCCACCATATTGTCATAGCCGATAACCGCGACGTCTTCCGGTATGCGAAGCCCTTGCGCCAGCAGCGTCTGGTATACCATAAACGCGATACGGTCGTTGCCGCAGATAACGGAATCGAACCCGGGAATGCCATTCTGCATGTGCGCCAGCAGCACTGACGGGATATCACGATAGTGCTCATCCCCTAACGCCATATAGCTGTGCGCCAGGCTGTGCGGGTCGAGGTCCGCTTCACGGCAAGCGCGTTCCAGCCCCTGACGGCGTCGGGTTGTGGCCAGGAGTCCCGCAGGTAAATGCAGGCAGAGAGGTCGTCGATACCCCTGCGCGAGTAATGCCCGCACGGCGGTATACTGCCCCTGTTCATCATCAGGAATATAGCTGGCGACCTTTTCACCGTCACTTTCGCAATTGGCCAGCACGCAGGGAAGGGTGAGGAGTTTGGCCGGGAGAGGAACCTGACGTAACCCCATGGTGGTGTAGATAATCCCGTCAGGGCGATGAGCAAGGAGAAGGTCGACAATGGCGTCCGGGTTGTCATCGGTAAACATATTCATCACGAAGCTGTTCCAGCCGTGCATTCTGGCCGTTTCTTCAATAGATAGCGTGATGTCCACCGAGAAAGGTGTCGTTACCGTATCGAGCGCCAGTACGCCTATGGTTTTCGGCGAGGCGTGCGCGCCACGTATTTTCTTGGCGGACAGGTCAGGAACGTAGCTGGTCTGCTCGATAGCCAACTGAACGCGCGCCAGCGTCTCCGGTTTTAGACGCTCCGGGCTGTTAAGCGCGCGGGAAACCGTCATCAGCGATACGTTAGCCAGCTTTGCGACGTCCTTCAGGGAAGCCATTTTGTTACTCCTTTAGTGCTCTGTGTGAGAGGGTATACAACTAAGTCGCTGATGTAAAAGGAAGGCTGATGCCCTGATTAGGTCAAACTGATCTCCGTGATGAATATTTGATCGCGATCTCACTCTCTCAATGTTAACGTTAACTTTCGTGATTAACATCTTAAATCTTAGCCAAACTGCGTGAGAAAGAAACAATGTTAACGTTACCATTGGGTCATTACTCCAACACGAGAATGTCATGATGAAAACGCATCGCTCTCACAGCTACCCTTTACTGAGCGCATTACTGTTTTTCTTTTTTGTCACCTGGTCATCTTCCGGCTCGTTACTCTCCATCTGGCTTCATCAGGAAGTGGGCTTAAAAGCGGGGGATACTGGCGTTATCTATGCCGTGCTTTCCGTCTCCGCCCTTTTTGCTCAAATCTGCTATGGATTTATTCAGGACAAACTTGGCCTGCGTAAAAACCTGCTCTGGTTTCTGACCAGCCTGCTCGTTCTTTCTGGTCCGGCTTTTTTGCTGTTTGGCTATCTGCTGCAGATTAACGTGTTACTTGGCAGCATTTTCGGCGGGATTTTCATCGGCCTGACGTTTAACGGCGGGATAGGGGTACTGGAGTCCTATACCGAGCGTGTGGCCCGCCAGAGCCAGTTTGAATTCGGCAAGGCGAGGATGTGGGGATCGCTTGGCTGGGCGGCGGCAACCTTTTTTGCGGGGCTCCTGTTTAACATTAATCCAAAGCTGAACTTCGCTGTCGCGAGCTGCGCAGGGCTGGTGTTTTTTGTTTTGCTGGCGCGTCTCAGGGTCTCTTCCGCCCCGCACGCCATGCAGGAAGCGGTGTCCGGCGGTAAGGTCACTCTGGAAGATGCCTTGCGCCTGCTGACGCTGCCGCGCTTCTGGGCGCTGGTATTTTTCGTTATCGGCACCTGTATTTATGGCGTTTATGACCAGCAGTTCCCGGTCTATTTCTCCTCCCAGTTCCCGACGTTACAGGAAGGAAACGCCATGTACGGCTATCTCAACTCCTTCCAGGTTTTCCTTGAGGCTGCGGGTATGTTTTGCGCCCCGTGGCTGGTGAATCGCCTCGGTGCGAAAAATGGCCTGATTTTCGCGGGAATGGTGATGGCGATGCGTATGGTGGCATCGGGCCTGGTTGAGGGGCCGGTATTGATCTCCATTACCAAGCTATTGCACGCGGTTGAACTGCCCGTTTTGCTGGTCTCAATCTTTAAATATAACAGCCTGCATTTTGATAAGCGGCTCTCTTCCACCCTCTATCTGGTGGGCTTTGCCTGTACAAGCTCGGTGATCGCCTCGGTCCTGTCGCCGCTGGCCGGTTACAGCTATGAGAAATACGGCTTTGCCCAGTCCTATCTCATTATGGGCCTGTTAGTTTTCAGCACCACGCTCATCTCCATCTTCCTGTTGCGCTCGGGTAAGTCCTCTTCTGACCCGTTAATGCCGCAACCTTCCACCATCTGACTGAAAAGAGTAGACACATGACGTATTCCATTGCCAAAGCTGAACAGGAACTGCAGGCCAGACAAGGCAGTTTTAACCTGCGATGGTATCCGCGTTACCACCTCGCCGCGCGTGCCGGCTGGATGAACGACCCGAATGGCCTGGTATGGTTTGACGGCTGGTATCACGCGTTTTATCAGCATCATCCATATTCGACCCATTGGGGGCCGATGCACTGGGGCCATGCGCGGAGCAAGGATTTAGTTCGCTGGGAGCATCTCCCGGTTGCGCTGGCGCCGGAAGGGCCAGAGGATAAGGACGGTTGTTTTTCCGGCTCGGCGGTAGTAGATGGCGATACGCTGGCGCTGATTTACACCGGACATAAATTCCACGGCGATCCTGATGATGAGGCTAATCTCTACCAGGTGCAGTGCCTGGCGACCAGCCGTGACGGCGTTCATTTTACCCGGCAGGGAACGATCGTTGACACCCCGCCAGGCCTGCATCACTTCCGCGATCCGAAAGTGTGGCGTGAAGGGGAGGATTGGTACATGGTTGTCGGCGCGCGCGACGGCGAGACGGGCCAGGTGCGCCTGTACCGTTCTGCAGATCTGCGCGAGTGGCTGGATATGGGCGTGCTTGCGGTGGCTGAAAAAGAGATGGGCTATATGTGGGAATGCCCCGACTTTTTCACCCTAAATGGTAAACGCGTGCTGATGTTTTCGCCTCAGGGGCTGGCGGCAGAGGGATTCAAAAATCGTAATCTTTTCCAGAGCGGATACCTGCTGGGCGAGTGGCAGCCCGGCCAACCTTTTGTGCGTGAAGGGGAATTTGTGGAGATGGATCGCGGACATGATTTCTATGCGCCACAAAGTTTCCTCACGCCTGATGGCCGCCGCATCGTTATCGGCTGGCTGGACATGTGGGAATCGCCCCTGCCGGAACAGCAGGATGGCTGGGCGGGTATGCTCTCCTTACCGCGCGATCTGACGCTTAGTGAGGATAACCGCCTGCAAATGCGGCCAGCCAGAGAAGTCGAAAGCCTGCGCGGGGCGTGGTTCCCCTGGCCGATAAGTACGCTTAATAACCAGCAAATCGCTCAGGTGGAAAGCTGCGACGCGCTGGAGGTCATTCTGCGGTGGGATTGCGCTAATAGCAGCGCGGAGCAATACGGTATTTGCCTTGGAGACGGGCTACGCGTCTATGTTGATGCGCAGATGCAGCACCTGGTGCTGGAGCGTCACTATCCGCAGTATGGCCTGTGCGGTACCCGAAGCGTCGCGCTTAACCTGAACGACACGCTAAACCTGCGTCTGTTCTTTGACAACTCGTCTGTGGAGGTGTTTGTCAATGAGGGGGAAGCGTGCCTCAGCAGCCGCATTTATCCTGAAGCGGGGCTCGCGAGCTGGCGTTGTTTGCCTGGACGGGGAGTGCGTCGCTCATTGATGCCGGGGCGTGGCAGTTAGAGTAAATGGGTTACATCATAAAAAATCAGTAAGGTCCGCAAATAATAAAGGCGACTGATGTCGCCTTTATTATTATTTAATCTTTCTGGCATAGCCCTGGAACTGACCTTCTTTACTTACCGCTAATTTACCTTTAGCAGGATAGTAAATGAAGGTGTATAACCCTTGTGAATAAACCTTTGCCTGAGGCTCGTTTTCATCCAGCGCGCCTAATACTCCGTCAACATCTAATATCTCACCTCTAATCGTAATTTTCATTCCTCCCCATTTAAAGGCGTGCGTTGATTTAGCTGCCTGAGCATGTTGTTTCGCATCTTTCTTAGCCCAGATTCCCGTACCCGCAGCGGCATCACGCGCGTTCGCCCATGCTGCATTTTGTGCGGCTTCATTGTAGGCATTCTGGCGGTTTTGCTCAGCGAGGTAGCAGGTATCTTTGCTAATCCCCTGAAGCTCGCAATCGGCCATGCGCTGAGCAGATGAAGTACACGCAGAAAGAAGGATGGCAGCACCAGCTATTAATACCGCCAGTAGTGACTTTTTCATTTCAAAAATACCTTAGATAAAATATGTACGATAGAAGGATATTTAATTGACGCAAATATAATAAGCCTGATACATACTACCTAACCATGCGCCAACGATAATAAGCATTAGGTACAATATTACGGAGATAACAATGTATTTTCTCATGCTGCTTGTTTATTAAAAACCAATCCCTACGCCGACTGAAGCACCCATGTTATTCGCGCTATCATCAGAGAAGCTCACTTTAGCAACCATATGTTTGTTAAAGTTAACAGAGGCCCAACCGCTAAAGCGCTTTCACCGTTGTAAGTCGCCCCGCCAGCCGAGAACATTACGCGCTGATTCGTTTGCACCTGAGGTAAACCGGCCATCGCCATCGCGCCGCTGATACCTGCGTTTGCTTCCTTCTTATTATTATCGACTTCCTCATGCAGCGATTTAAATTGCTGGTTAGTGTTGTTATTCAGTGCCTGTAATGTCTGTTTGGTTGCCTGCAGCTCCTGAGCCTCGGCCATAAGAGCCTGGCTATTAGTAGCGACTTTAGCCTGTGTTGCCGTGTCTACCTGCGTTCGTGTCACGGTGGTCGTCATGCCATTTTTTCCATCTTTGCCGTCTTTACCATTCGCTCCGTCACGTCCGTTAATTCCGGCAACGCCCTGTGCACCTGTCGCGCCGGTATCGCCTTTATCACCTTTCGCACCATCTTTTCCATCTACGCCGTTAGTTGGTTTTGGTGCATTCTCAAGAGCTAACAGGCGGCCATCTTGCATACCGTTAGTCGCTTCAACAGTTGCAAGGCGACTATCTTGCACAGCGTTAACAGTTTCAATATTAGTAATTGCAGTTACGTTAGTCAGCACGCCCTGTAACGCCGCAACACCTTTTTTATTAGCGGTATCAGCAAGGGCACCAGCTAACTTAGCGTCCTGATCGACGTTAGAAACCGTAGTTTGAAGAGAGGAAATATTAGCGGTGTTAGTACTGATATTACCTTTGCTTACGTCAATCTCGTCTTGCAAACGATCGCGATCACCTTGCAAGTTATAGATCTGCCCATCTTGCCTTACGTTATCCCCATTAATGTTATCCAGATTATAAGCGGTGTTATCAGTGCCCTGAATCTGAATAGAAGTACCTGGATTGTTGACATTATCATTAAGATTTATGTCTACATTAGCTGCATTAGCTACATTCATTGAACCAGAGAAAATAACGCTAAGCGCAAAAACAGTAATTTTAGTAACTCTCATTTAAAAGCTCTCACCACTTAAAAAATTAATAAAAAAGTAAGGGCGCTATCCTGGCGGGATGTCATAACTTCTTGTTATGCGTTAATGAAATCATGGTTGGTTACTGCGATTTTGGTTTAATCGCTTATTTTGCAACGCGTAGTAACTATCTAATATTGTGTAATAATTAATATTGATCTAAATCATAAACGACATGAATGATTAAAGTCGCTGGATGTGGTTGGGTAAGGATTATTTCAATGTTTACATTAACTTATGATGCGCATGGTTGATGCTTGTTTTGCTGGTAAGCTATTGATTGAAGGATCAATGTTTAATAAAGATGGATGTTTAAACCCGGTGCTTATTGTTTCAAGCGAAACAAGCGATCGTAATTAATGAAAGTGAAAGTCAATGGATCACAAACTAAAAAAATTTTGTTTGTGTGGATAATTATCTCAGTGATGAATCGGGTCGTGTTTTTAGGAGGTAATGAATATGTTATAACGGATGGCGTTATATTAAATAGATAAGCGTAATGTCTTTGCAATTATCAGAGTTGTTCTCCTCATTCCAGGTATCATAACGCAGAACCTGTAGTCTTGGACGAAGAATCGAAACCCAAAAGTGCACGCTTGCTTCAGCAGGCAACTTACCCTAATCTGGCAAAATGTAAGTTAATTCTTACCCAATGACTCGGGGTGCCCTTCTTCGTTGAAGGCTGAGAAATACCCGTATTACCTGATCTGGATAATGCCAGCGTAGGGAAGTCAGATGCCTTCCTGGTCATCGCTTCTTCACGCAAGGCAGGAGCGAACCCATGCAGCCTGACCTGCTCGATTTACACGTTTTACACCACTTCCGAACCCGTTCTCCGCTGACCCACTGTATGACCAACGATGTCGTACAGACCTTTACGGCCAACGTTTTGCTGGCGCTTGGCGCATCACCCGCGATGGTGATTGAGGCCGAAGAGGCTGAACAGTTCGCCGCCATCGCCGATGCGCTCCTGATTAACGTTGGCACGCTGACCTCGCCGCGTGCCCAGGCGATGCGTCGGGCAATAGAAAGCGCGGTGGCTGCAGACAAGCCCTGGACGCTGGACCCGGTTGCTGCGGGCGCCCTGACGTTCCGCACCCGTTTTTGCCATCAAATCCTTGCCCTGAAACCGGCCGCCATTCGCGGCAATGCCTCTGAAATTCTTGCCCTTGCCGGAATGAGCGCGGGCGGGCGCGGCGTTGATACGACCGATACCGCAGCCAGCGCGGTGCCTGCCGCGCAGGCTTTGGCGCGTCAGACGAATGCAATTGTCGTGGTCACGGGAGAAGTGGATTACATCACCGACGGACAACGCACACGCACGGTTACGGGCGGCGATCCGTTGATGACGCGCGTAGTGGGAACTGGATGCGCGCTTTCTGCCGTTGTGGCGGCGAGCTGTTCGCTGCCGGGCGACCGGATGGATAACGTCACCGCCGCCTGCGGATGGATGAAGCGAGCCGGAACGGTGGCCGTTGCGCAGTCGCGTGGCCCGGGCAGTTTTGCCAGCGCGTTCCTCGACGCGCTCTACACGCTGGAGGAGCAGGCATGAAGCGGATTAACGCCCTGACCATTGCCGGCACCGATCCCAGCGGTGGCGCTGGGATCCAGGCTGACCTCAAAACCTTCTCGGCCCTTGGCGCGTACGGCTGCTCGGTCATTACCGCGCTGGTGGCGCAAAACACGCGCGGCGTGCAGTCGGTCTACCGTATCGATCCGGATTTTGTTGCCGCGCAGCTGGATTCGGTATTCAGCGACGTGCGCATCGATACCACCAAGATCGGCATGCTGGCCGAGACGGACATTGTGGAAGCGGTGGCCGAGCGGCTTAAGCGCTATCAGGTGCAAAACGTGGTGCTGGATACCGTCATGCTGGCTAAAAGCGGCGATCCGCTGCTCTCCACCTCCGCCGTGGAGACGCTGCGTACAAAGCTACTGCCGCAGGTGGCGCTTATCACGCCTAATCTTCCGGAAGCCGCCGCGCTGTTAGGCACATCGCACGCGCAAACTGAACGCGAGATGAAAGCACAGGGGAACGCGCTGCTGGCGATGGGCTGCGGGGCGGTGCTGATGAAGGGCGGTCATCTTGACGACGCTGAAAGCCCGGACTGGCTCTTTACCCGCGATGGCGAAGTACGTTTTACCGCTCCGCGCGTGCAGACCAAAAACACCCACGGCACGGGCTGTACGCTCTCCGCCGCGCTGGCGGCGCTGCGCCCGCGGCATGACGGCTGGGCCGATACGGTGCGCGAAGCGAAAATCTGGCTCTCGGCGGCGCTGGCAAAAGCCGATACTCTGGAAGTGGGTCACGGTATTGGGCCGGTTCATCATTTTCATGCATGGTGGTAACCCAGTATACTGGCAGGAAACACCACGCCTGAGAAAACAGAGATGGAACAAGCGCATACCCGGTTAATCGCTCAACTGAATGAACGGATCGCCGCGCCTGACAACACGCCGCTGTACCTGAAATTTGCCGAAACGGTAAAAAACGCGGTGCGCAGCGGGGTGCTGGAGCACGGGAATATTTTGCCCGGCGAGCGCGATCTGAGCCAGTTAACCGGGGTGTCGCGCATCACCGTGCGAAAGGCGATGCAGGCGCTGGAGGAAGAGGGCGTGGTGACGCGCTCCCGTGGCTATGGCACGCAAATCAACAACATCTTTGAATATTCGCTGAAAGAGGCGCGCGGTTTTTCCCAGCAGGTAGTGCTGCGCGGTCAAAAGCCCAATACGCTGTGGGTCAACAAGCGGGTGGTGAAGTGCCCGGAAGAGGTCGCAAACCACCTGTCTATACCTCCGGACAGTGAGGTCTTTTTGCTCAAGCGCATTCGCTATGTGGATGACGATGCGGTGTCGATTGAAGAGTCCTGGGTGCCGGTTGGCCTCATTCCCGATCCCGATGCGATTGGCATTTCGCTGTACGATTACTTCCGCAGTCAGAATATTTTTCCGCAGCGCACCCGTTCACGGGTTAGCGCCCGAATGCCGGACAGCGAGTTTCAGTCGCACATTAAGATGGACGAAAAAATACCGGTGCTGGTGATCAAGCAGGTTGCGCTTGACCAACAGCACCGGCCGATTGAGTACAGCATCAGCTACTGCCGCAGCGATCTATACGTCTTTGTATGCGAGGAATAATTCGTCGCGAGTCGGGGCGCAGTCCCCGCCGCGGTGGCTGACTACCCAGGACGCCACGGCATTCCCCAGCAGAACGGCATCTGCCAGTGACCATCCCGCCGCCAGCCCGGCAAGCGTGCCGCCCGCGTGGCTGTCGCCAGCGCCAATGGTATCCACAACCGTTGCCGGAAACGCCGGAACAACGCCTGAGGCATTACCGTCATACCACGCGGCGCCGTCTTTATCATGGCGCACAATCAGCGCGGCGCCGAAGCGATGCTGCCACTCCACACCCAGGTTTTCAGCCGCTACACCCAGCCGTTCGGCTGCGATCCCCGCTTCCTGACGATTGAGCGACACGATCGGCCTGCAGGCCATAATCCGCGCCATCAGCGCGTCGGGAATATCCGCGATGCGGGGGCCGAAATCGATAAATGCCGTCACGTCCTGCAACCCCTCCAGCCAGCGTGTCAGCAGCTCGCCGCACGGCGAAGCCAGCTGATAGCCGGATAAATAGACCAGGCTGTTCGACGGGATGTTAAGCACATCAAGCCAGCGCTGCTGCCACTGGTTCTCCACGCCGCTAAAGGACATGAAGGTGCGCTCGCCGTCTGGCTCCACCAGCGCCAGGCACCAGCCGTTATCGCCGGTTTCGGCCGCAATGGCGCTGTGCAGATCCTGCTTCGCCATGGCGTTGCGAATAATATCCGCCCAGACGCCGTGACCGACGGGCAGGGCGTTTTGCGACGCAATGCCGAGCCGTTTCAGGGCGATGGCAATGTTTAGCGCGCAGCCGCCAATATTAACGCCCTGCTGTTTGAGCTCGATATCGCACCCGCGCCAGGGCAGGGCGTAGGCGTCGGCGATGACGTCAATCACCGCCGCGCCCAGCACCGTCACTGGTCGCGCGGCGTGCAGGGTGTCGAGACGTTGGGCAAATGAATTCATACGCCCTCCCTTTGCTCCCGGTAGTGCAGCAGTTTCTCGCAATAGAGGCCGAAATCGAGCCGGTTGACGGCGTCGAGTTCGGCTTTGAGCGTCGGGTCAATCGCCTGCACGCCGTGGAGCGCACCGCAGATGGCCGTCGCCATTGCGCCAATGGTGTCGGTATCGCCGCCCAGATTGGCGCATAAAATGGCGCAGCGGTTTGGATCGGTTTCCGCCAGTTCGACCATCGCAATGGCCGCCGGAACGGACTCAATGGTGCTGGTTCCGGCCCCCACGAGCTGGTACACCTGCTCGCTGGCGGACTCAACCCCGTTGGCTTCCCGCACGGTCTTCAGCGCCAGCTCAATACGTGCTGCGAGCGACGCGCTGAAGGTGGTGGTTTTCGCCTCCTGCGCATAGCGGGCGATACCCGGCAGGGCATCGACGATGTTCTGCCAGCTTTCGCCGTCGACTGCGCGGGAAATCGCCCAGGCAATCACCACCGCGCCGGCAATGGCGAGATCGGATTTATGGGTCGGGCTGGAGGCCAGCGCCACCTGCTCAACAAAGTGTTCCAGACGCGTGGCCGGAAGCAGGCAGCCCAGCGGGGAGGCGCGCATCGCCGCCCCGTTGGTCACGCCGTTGTTTTCCAGTTCGCTCACCGGCTTGCCGTCGCGAATCGCGTTAAGCGCGATTTTGGAGGTCGGGCCGAGCACGTTCTTATTAAACGCATCGAAATCGAGCGCCCAGCGCAGAATATGCTTGCCGATAACGTCCGCGTTAATGTCTCCCTCACACTCGATAATCGCATCCGCCAGGCACAGCGCCATTGAGGTATCGTCAGTGAACTCTGCCTGTTTGAAATAGCAGGCCGCATTATTCTCTGCCGGGCCGGGTAAAAAGCGGTCGATCCAGCCGAAGTGTGCCTTGACGCGCTTTCTCGGCCACAGCTCCGACGGCATGCCCATCGCATCCCCTAACGCCTGCCCGTAAAGAGCACCGAGAACACGTTCTTGTTTCATTTAACTTCCCCTTGTGTCAGCGCGGCATCGCTATCAACCACCTCAATTGCGGCGATCTCTTTATCCGATTCGCGGAAAAACAGCATAAACAGCACGGCAATCACGGCAATCATGATTGCACCAAACGTCCACATTCCGGCCCAGTTGAAGGTCAGCCCATTCACCGGCTCTTTGTATGCGAACATTTTTTCCATCATCACGCCGCCCAGGCGGTAGCCCAGCAGGCTACCAAAGCCCTGACAGCACAGCGTAATCAGGCCCTGCGCGGCGGTGCGCATGTGCACCGGCGCTTTTTTGTCCACGTAAATGTACGCGGTGACGTAATAGAAGTCGTAGCTCACGCCGTGCAGCAGAATGCCGAGGAACAGCAGGGCGTAGGTGAAGTACTGTTCCGCTCCGCCGTAAACGAAGAACCCGTAGCGGATGGCCGCGGTGATCAGACCCAGCAGTAAGACCTTCTTAATACCAAAGCGTTTGGTAAAGAACGGCAGGGCGAGCATAAAGAAGATTTCGGAGAACTGGCCGAGCGTCATCCAGCCGGTGGCGTTTTTCATCCCCACTTCGGTGAGATAGCCGTTGGCGAAGATGTAATAGAAGGCCAGCGGCATGGCGAACAGGAACGAGCAGAAGAAGAACACCAGAAAGTTTCTGTCGCGCAGCAGGATCAGCGCGTCCAGCCCCAGCATCACTTTGAAATCCAGCTTGCCGGTGCTCTTCGGCGGGGTGTTCGGCAGGAACAGGGCAAAGACGCCGAGCAGGGCGGAGCTGGCTGCAGTCATCAGCAGCGGGATATTGGTATCGGAAATATCGCTGTAGCCCAGCAGCTGCGGCAGGAACCCGCACGCCAGCCCGGAGGCGATCCAGCCGATGGTGCCCATCACGCGGATGCGCGGGAAATCGGCCTCGACGTCGTCCACGTTGGCAAAGGCGATACTGTTGGTCAGCGCGATGGTTGGCATATAGGTCAGGGAGTAAACCAGCAGCAGCGGGAAGAAGGTGCTGAACTGGGTTTGCTGTGCGGCGAAGTACATCAGAATGGCTCCGGCGAACATCAGCACTGACAGCACTTTCTGCGCGGCGAAGAAGCGGTCCGTCAGCGAGCCGACCAGAATCGGCGAGAGGATCGCGGCAATGGCGGTACAGGCGTAAGACCAGCCGATTTCCCCGGCGGTAAAACCGCTTTTGCTCAGCCACAGCCACAGCGGCACAAACCACGCGCCCCAGATAAACCATTCAACAAACATCATGAATGACAGTTGGACTTTCGTTTTCATTTTTTAATCCTGCATGTCAGAGAGGGTACGCCTTTAACATACCACTCAATAATACCTTTTAAATACCTTTGTGGCGATTGTTTGATCAATGTAACAGTTTTGTTGTACACGAATCGAGCCAGCAGATTGTGCTGAAAAAAAAAGCAAAGAGTGGAAAATCTGTTAAGTCGGTACCAGGCTTAGTCTGCCCATAAAAGATGGGACTGGATAAACACACACCGACACGATGTCGGACTTACGGGAGTATCACATGACTGATATTGCGCAGTTGCTTGGCAAAGACGCCGACAGCCTTTTACAGCATCGTTGTATGACCATTCCAGCCGACCAGCTGTATCTGCCTGGTCACGACTACGTTGACCGCGTGATGATCGATAACAACCGTCCGCCTGCGGTCCTGCGAAATATGCAGACGCTCTACAACACCGGGCGGCTCGGCGGCACCGGGTATCTCTCTATTCTGCCGGTGGACCAGGGCGTTGAGCACTCGGCGGGCGCCTCTTTCGCGGCGAATCCGCTCTACTTCGATCCGAAGAACATTGTTGAGCTGGCCATTGAAGCGGGCTGTAACTGCGTGGCCTCTACCTACGGCGTGCTGGCCTCGGTTTCGCGTCGCTACGCCCACCGCATTCCGTTTCTTGTGAAGCTGAACCACAACGAAACCCTTAGCTACCCAACCGAATATGACCAGACCCTTTACGCCAGCGTCGAGCAGGCGTTCAACATGGGCGCGGTGGCGGTAGGGGCGACCATCTATTTCGGCTCCGAACAGTCCCGTCGTCAGATTGAAGAGATCTCCGCGGCGTTTGAGCGCGCGCACGAGCTGGGCATGGTCACCGTACTGTGGGCGTATCTGCGCAACAACGCGTTCAAGAAAGACGGCGTGGATTACCACGTGTCGGCCGACCTGACCGGGCAGGCGAACCACCTTGCGGCGACCATCGGCGCAGATATTGTGAAGCAGAAAATGGCCGAGAATAACGGCGGCTATAAAGCGGTGAACTTTGGCTACACCGACGATCGCGTTTACAGCAAGTTGACCAGCGATAACCCGATCGATCTGGTGCGCTACCAGCTGGCGAACTGCTACATGGGCCGCGCGGGGCTGATTAACTCCGGCGGCGCGGCGGGCGGTGATACCGACCTGTCAGACGCGGTGCGTACGGCGGTTATCAACAAACGCGCGGGCGGCATGGGGCTGATCCTTGGCCGTAAGGCGTTTAAGAAATCGATGGCCGACGGCGTGAAGCTGATCAATGCGGTTCAGGACGTCTATCTGGACAGCAAAGTCACGATTGCCTGACGGCTCCATCTCCCTCTCCCTGTGGGAGAGGGCATCATCGCGCACCGTGCGAAACATCAGCGCAAAAGCACGCAGTCCGGCGGCAGCCGACACTGCAGCGCGCCGGGCAACACCTCAATGCGGAACTGCGTCCCGCTCAGCGGCTCTCCGTCGAGGTTAAAGGTCATCCCGTGCGGAGCATTCACTTCAAACCACGCCGATTTCCCGGCGATGATATTTGGACTCTCTTCCGGCTGCGTCAGCGTAGTAAACAGCGCGGGCAGCAGGCCGTCGCCCGTGAAAATACGCAGCTGGAGCTGACCGTCATTAATCAGCGCCTCCGGGCAGAGCTGCTGTCCGCCGCCCGCCTGACGCCCGTTGCCGATGCCAATCACCAGCGCGTCTCCCTGCCACTGAAAATCCTCGCCGCGAATTTCGCAGCGGTCAGGTTTGAGGGTGTCCATGCGCATCAGACCGTGGATCAGGTACGACACGCCGCCCAGCGCCGCCTTCAGCTTTTCCGGCGTTTCGCTGGTGATGCGCGTGCCAAACCCGCCGGTCGCCATATTGATAAAGCAGGTTTTATCATTCACCTGAGCAATATCCACAGCGGTGGCTTTGCCGAGGATCGCCAGCTGGAGCGCCTTCTCTAACTCCTCCGGGATCCCGGCGCTGGTGGCAAAATCATTGGCGGTGCCGAGCGGTAAAATGCCCATCACCGGCCGGTTTGCCGGGGGCAGGTCGATAAGCGCTGACGCAATCTCATTGATGGTGCCATCGCCGCCGCCGGAAATGATGGTGCTGACGCCAAGCCCGAGGGCTTCATTGATATAGCGTGCCGCGTCGCCTTTTTCCCACGTCACCCTGACGTGAATGCGCGCGCCATCTTCACGCAAACCCTGAATTGCCTGACGCAACAGATCGTTGCCTGCGCTTTTGCCATTGAGAATCAATAAACTGTCTGAATAGGTTGCCATCCGCGCTGCTCCCTTTTTTAGCGTTAGTAAGAGTGTATAGCAGAGAGGAAAAAAGCGGGTAAGAACAGGATGAAAGGAACAAAATAGGCACGAAAGCGCGTTACACTTCAGCGATGACGTTAATGTAATCACAGGAAAGTGATGATGAATAAAATTTTGGTAAGCGCTTGCCTGATGGGCTTTAAGGTTCGTTATAACGGAAGTGAAAAAGCGCGAATGAACGAGCAGCTCAAGCGCTGGCAGCAGGAACAGCATCTGGTTATCCACTGCCCTGAACTTGCGGCCGGGCTGCCTGTACCTCGTCCTCCGGCAGAGATTATGTCCGCTGATGGCAAAGACGTAATGCGCGGGCAAGCCAGAATTAGTGAAAATACAGGGCATGATGTGACTGAGCAGTATCAGCTTGCAGCCTGGCTCGCGCTACGCGCTGCTCAGGAGTCGGGGTGTAGCGCAGCGCTATTAACCGATGGCAGCCCAACGTGCGGCAGTCAGTTTATTTATTACGGATCTTTTCGCGGGATCCATAAAGCGGGGAGGGGTGTTGCTGCATCGTTGCTCGCAGAGCATGGGATAGCCGTCTTCTCTGAGGGGCAAATCGACGAACTGATTGCCTGGGTTGAGGAGAGAGAAGGCAAAAAATAAGCCCGCGTAAGGGAGATTACGCAGGCTAAGGAGGTTGACCTGCTCCCCGTTGATTAGTACACCCCGATGTTAGTAATGTCTTCATAAGCCACATGAGGACATCCCCATGAAGAAGCGTTTTTCCGACGAACAGATCATCAGTATTCTCCGCGAAGCCGAAGCTGGGGTACCCGCCCGTGAACTCTGCCGCAAGCATGCCATTTCCGATGCCACGTTTTACACCTGGCGTAAGAAGTATGGCGGTATGGAGGTGCCTGAAGTTAAGCGCCTGAAGTCGCTTGAGGAAGAGAACGCCAGACTCAAGAAGCTGCTTGCCGAAGCCATGCTGGATAAAGAGGCGCTTCAGGTGGCTCTTGGGCGAAAGTACTGACGACAGACCAGAAGCGGGAAGCCGTGATGTTGATGTGTGATGCGACCGGTCTGTCGCAACGTCGTGCCTGCAGGCTTACAGGTTTATCCCTGTCGACCTGCCGCTATGAGGCTCACCGTCCGGCTGCTGATGCGCATTTATCAGGGCGCATCACTGAGCTGGCACTGGAGCGCAGGCGTTTTGGCTACCGTCGTATTTGGCAGTTGCTGCGCCGTGAAGGGCTTCATGTTAATCATAAGCGCGTGTACCGGCTTTATCACCTCAGTGGCCTGGGCGTAAAACGCAGAAGACGTCGTAAAGGGCTGGCAACAGAACGTCTGCCGCTGCTCCGTCCGGCGGCGCCCAATCTGACCTGGTCGATGGATTTCGTCATGGACGCACTTTCCACCGGTCGCAGGATCAAGTGTCTTACCTGCGTCGATGATTTCACAAAGGAATGCCTGACGGTCACTGTTGCCTTTGGGATTTCAGGCGTTCAGGTCACGCGTATTCTGGACAGCATTGCACTGTTTCGAGGCTATCCGGCGACGATAAGAACTGACCAGGGGCCGGAGTTCACTTGCCGTGCACTGGATCAATGGGCCTTTGAGCATGGTGTTGAGTTGCGCTTAATCCAGCCGGGCAAGCCAACGCAGAACGGATTTATTGAGAGCTTTAACGGACGATTTCGCGATGAATGTTTGAATGAGCACTGGTTCAGCGATATCGTTCATGCCAGGAAAATTATTAATGACTGGCGGCAGGATTATAACGAATGCCGCCCGCACTCCACGCTGAATTATCAGACACCGTCTGAATTTGCAGCGGGCTGGAGAAAGGGTCATTCTGAGAATGAAGATTCCGACGTTACTAACTGAGTGTTGTATCTAATCGTGGGGGCAGGTCAAGGTGGTTCCTGGTACAGCTAGCATTTATGGGTTATGTTTTTCAGCGGGGGGATAATACCCGTATTGAACGAAGCGGTATGTGATCCGATTCTAAGAATTATCCCAGCGCGAAAAAATTTCCCTGCTTAACTATTTGCCGTGTGGGTTTCGGGTGCTTTCACCGTTGAAGTTACGCATCAGCAGCGCGAACTTCAGCTCCACCTCTTCCGGAACCGGCAGCCAGACGGTGTGGCCGTCACCCGGCGCCACGTCAATCGCTTCGCCTTTGCCGTTTTCCAGATGCTCCAGCGTGAAGTTCATGTTGCCCTGCGGGGTCATCAGCTCCAGGCTGTCGCCTTTGGTGAACTTGTTTTTCACCGCGACGGCCGCCAGCGCGCCTTTGCGCTCGCCGGTGAAGTCGCCGACAAACTGCTGGCGCTCGGAAACAGAGTAGCCGTGCTCGTAGTTCTGGTAGTCGTCATGGGTATGACGGCGCAGGAAGCCCTCGGTGTAGCCGCGGTGCGCCAGGCCTTCCAGGGTTTCCAGCAGGCTGGTATCGAACGGTTTACCGGCCGCTGCATCGTCGATGGCTTTGCGGTACACCTGCGCGGTACGTGCGCAGTAGTAATAGGATTTGGTGCGGCCTTCGATCTTCAGAGAGTGCACGCCCATCTGGGTCAGACGTTCGACGTGGGCGATGGCGCGCAGATCTTTCGAGTTCATGATGTAGGTGCCGTGCTCGTCCTCAAAGGCGGTCATGTACTCACCCGGACGTTTGGCTTCTTCAATCATAAACACGCTGTCGGTTGGCGCGCCGATGCCCAGCGTAGGTTCGACGTTAGTCACCGGGATCGGCTCGTGCTTGTGCACGATATTACCGACGTCATCCTCTTTGCCTTCCTGGACGTTATATTCCCAGCGGCAGGCGTTGGTGCAGGTGCCCTGGTTCGGGTCGCGCTTGTTGATATAGCCGGAGAGCAGGCAGCGGCCGGAGTAGGCCATGCACAGCGCGCCGTGAACGAAGATTTCGATTTCCATATCCGGCACCTGGGTGCGGATCTCTTCGATCTCTTCAAGAGACAGCTCGCGAGAAAGAATAACGCGGGTCAGCCCCATCTGCTTCCAGAACTTCACCGTCGCCCAGTTGACGGCGTTAGCCTGTACGGAGAGGTGAATATCCATCTCCGGGAAGTTCTCCCGAACCAGCATGATTAAACCCGGGTCCGACATGATCAGCGCGTCCGGCCCCATATCCACCACCGGCTTCAGGTCACGAATGAACGTTTTCAGCTTGGCGTTGTGCGGCGCGATGTTCACGACCACGTAGAATTTTTTGCCCAGGGCATGCGCTTCGTTGATGCCGAGCTGCAGGTTCTCGTGGTTGAATTCGTTGTTACGCACGCGCAGCGAGTAGCGCGGCTGGCCCGCATAAACGGCGTCGGCACCATAGGCGAAAGCGTAACGCATATTTTGCAGCGTTCCCGCCGGGGAAAGGAGTTCCGGTTTAAACATGTTTGTTCTCGTTCTGATGACAGGTCAGATCCGCGTGCACCAGGTGCAGCGGTAAGGGGAGATCCCCCACTTTAAGGGCGGGCATTGTAGCGCTGCGGGGCAGGGAGGTAAAGCTTTGCCCCTCACCCTAACCCTCTCCCCAAAGGGGCGAGGGGACTCAAACACCCTCTCCCCTTTGGGGAGAGGGCAGGGTGAGGGGGGGTATTTACGCAATCCTGCACGCATCCGCTTCCCAGCGATACCCCACGCCATACACCGCGCGAATAAACGACTGCTCGGCGTCCAGCGCCTCCAGCTTGCGGCGCAGGTTTTTAATATGGCTGTCGATGGTGCGGTCGGTCACGACGCGGTAATCGTCATACAGGTGGTTCAGAAGCTGTTCGCGGGAAAAGACTTTTCCCGGCTCGTGGGAGAGGGTTTTCAGCAGGCGGAACTCCGCAGGCGTCAGGTCCAGCAGCTTGCTGCGCCAGCTCGCCTGGAAGCGGCTTTCGTCCACAATCAGCGGGCTTTCGGCGTCCAGCACCTGAAGCTCGCGCTGCGGCCTGCAGCGGCGCAGAATGGTTTTCACGCGGGCGACCACTTCACGCGGGCTGTAGGGTTTGCAGATGTAATCGTCTGCGCCAATTTCGAGCCCCAGCAGGCGGTCAATCTCTTCAATTTTGGCGGTGACCATGACGATCGGCACGTCGGAGAAGCGACGAATTTCCCGGCACAGGGTCAGTCCGTCAACGCCCGGCAGCATTAAATCAAGCAGGATCAGATCCGGTGGGGTCTGGCGCACGTATGCCAGCACTTTATCGCCGTGACTGATCAGCGACGGGGCGTAGCTGGCCGCGCGTAAATAGTCGATCAGCAGCTGCCCAAGCTTGGGTTCGTCTTCCACGATCAAAATGCGCGGCGTGTTTTCGTCAATCGGTAACTCGGTCATACTTCTCTCGATAAATCCCGTTCCAGAGGTAACTCTACTGTAATGCTAACCCCGCCAAAAGGCGAATGGGCGGCGCGGATCGTGCCATTATGCGCCTCGACGATGTTAACGCAAATCGCCAGCCCCAGGCCGGAACCGCCGCTGGCACGGTTGCGGGAGCCTTCGGTACGGTAAAAACGTTCAAACAGTTTTTCCAGCTGCGCGTCCTGCACGCCGGGGGCGGAATCCGCGAAGGTAAGGGTAAAGCGCCCGTTTTCCTGCCTGCCGGAGATGTGCAGCCCGCCGCCGCTGTCGGTGTAGCGCAGGCTGTTTTCCAGCAGGTTATTGAACAGCTGCATCAGCCGGTCCTTGTCGCCGAACACCACCGCGCTGTCCGGCAGGGAGAGGTCGATTTTCAGGTTGCGGCTGGCAAACCGCTCGCGGAAGGCGCCGCTGATCACTTCCAGAATGTTAATCACGTCCACCGGCGCTTTCTGGTAGGCCAGCGCGCCTTCGTCGGACATGGAGAGCTGGTGGAGATCGTCCACCAGCTTGGTGAGCGTACCCACCTCCGCCTGCAGAGAGGCCACCGATTCGGGCGTAAACTGGCGCACGCCGTCCTGAATGGCCTCCAGCTCGCCGCGCAGCACCGCCAGCGGCGTGCGCAGCTCGTGGGAAATATCGGCCATAAAGTCGCGGCGCATCTGCTGGTTCTTCTCCAGCGTGCTGGCGAGCTGGTTAAAATCCTGCGCCAGCTTGCCCAGTTCGTCCTGGCTGCGGGTATCGACGCGGGTGGTGAAATCCCCGGCGGCCAGCTTGTGCGTGCCTTCCACCAGCCGTTTCACCGGGGCGAGCAGGCCGCGCGCCAGCGGGAAGGTGGCGAGCGCGGCGAGCAGGGTAGAGAGGGCGACAATCAGCCAGCTTGTCCGACGCTGCTGGCGGTCAAAGTTGATATCGGTGTTGCGCGTCAGGCGCTCCACCGGAGAGGCGATAACCCAGCCGACTGTCGCATTATTGACTTTGATTGCACGACGGGTGCCGTCCGGTGGTATCGGCGCGCGCGGACCCACCAGCGTGCGCATGTCCTGGTCAATCACCCAGAACTGGGTGCGCCAGCCGTGCGGCGGCATGCCCGGCCCCGGGCGATCGTCACCGGTATCGTGCTCCAGCGAGCGCAGGATCTGGAAAATAAAGCGGTCGTTATTGCGCAGAAAACGCCAGTTGCCGTGCTGGGCGTACTGTTCACTCAGCGCATCGCTTAAGCCCTGTAAACGCTGTTCATTGCCATGCTTGATGTAATCAATAAAACCGCGCTCAAAACTGATCCGCACCGCCCAGTGCATGGTGATCAGCAGGACGATACAGGTGGCAAATATCGCCACGAAGAGCTTGCCGGTAATGCCCGGACGCCAGAATTTCATGAACCACTCCTTTTACCGCGCCTAATCACGGCGTTCTTGCTGGTATCATCCGGCACTCTGGCGAAGATGAAAGCGGGCAGGGCGATGATGACCGCCATGCTGAGATAGGTATACAAAAAGACCTGATGCGCCACCGGCGTGTCGACGCTGAGGTGGTGCTGGCCGTACATGCCGAGCAGTAAACCCGCGATGGTCACCCCGATGCTCATCGAGAGCTGCATGATCATCGACAGCAGGCTGTTGCCGCTGCTTGCCAGATCGTCCGGCAGGTCCTTCAGCGTCAGGGTATTCATCGACGAAAAGCGCATGGAGTTGACGATCCCCTGGCAGAACAGCACCAGCGGCAGAACGTAGTACCAGCCCATCAGCGCCACGCCCATAAACACCAGACTCACCAGCGACAGCCCCAGCGTGGCGGTCACCAGCACGTGACGGTAGCCAAACCGGTTCACCACCTGCACCACGATGCGCTTCATTCCCATGCTGCCGAGCACCATCGGGATCATCATCAGGCCCGCGTGGAACGGAGAAAATCCCATTCCGATTTGCAGGAAAACGGGCGTCATAAACGGCAGCATGCCGCTGCCGACGCGCCCGGCGAAGCTGCCGAACAGGCCAAGGCGGTAGGTAGGGTTTTTAAACAGGTTCAGGCTGAACAGCGCCTTATCGTTACCTCTGGCGTGCCGCAGATACCACAGTATGGCGGTAACGCCGAGCGCGATCAGGAGCCCGAGCGTCAGGGGCGAAATCCCCAGCCCTTTTTGCCCGTCGAGCGCCAGGGTAAGCGTGGCCATGCCCGCCGCCAGCAGGATAAAGCCGAAGAAATCAAAGCGCCGCGTCTGCATTTTATAGTTCGGCATCAGCGTCAGGGTGGCGATGGCGCCGATGATGCCAACAGGAAGATTGATTAAGAAGATCCAGTGCCAGGAGGCGTACTCCACCAGAATACCGCCGAGCGCCGGGCCCAGCAGCGGCCCTACCTGGCCGGGCAGGGTCACAAAGGTCATCGCCGCCATATACTGCTCGCGCGGCACAATCTTCATCACCGTTAGCCGCCCGACGGGAACCATCATCGCCCCGCCGACGCCCTGCAGCACCCGCGCCATCACCAGCTGGTCGAGGGTGTTGGCCTGGGCGCAAAACAGCGAGCCGGTGGTAAACAGCACGATGGCGGTAAAAAAGATATTCCGCACGCCCACTTTGTCCGCCAGCCAGCCGCTGGCAGGCAGCATGACGGCTACCGTCAGCACGTAGGAGACAATCACCATATGCATATGCAGCGGGCTCTCCCCCAGGCTTTTCGCCATGGAGGGGAGAGCGGTGTTGACGATGGTCGTATCCAGCGACTGCATAAAGAAGCCGAAAGCGACTATCCATAGCTGCCAGCGAACGTTAGCGGGGAGATCGGTCATTTACTCGGTCACCGTGGTTCTGTTTTTACGCGAGAAGCGCAGCCGCAGGCGGTCGAAGAACAAATAGACCACCGGCGTGGTGTACAGCGTCAGCAGCTGGCTCATGACCAGGCCGCCGACGATGGTGATCCCCAGCGGCTGGCGCAGCTCTGAGCCGTCTCCGCCCGAGATAACCAGAGGCAGCGCGCCAAACAGCGCCGCCAGGGTGGTCATCATGATCGGACGAAAACGCAGCAGGCAGGCCTGGAAGATCGCCTCTTCCGGCGACAGATTGCCGTTGCGCTGGGCGTCCAGGGCGAAATCGACCATCATGATCGCGTTTTTCTTCACAATACCAATCAATAGCATGATCCCGATGAGCGCGATAAGGCTGAACGGCGCGCCGAACAGCTCCAGCGCCAGCAGCGCCCCCACGCCCGCCGACGGCAGCGTCGAGAGAATGGTCAGCGGGTGAACGTAGCTCTCGTACAGCACGCCCAGCACAATATAAACCGTGGCGATGGCGGCCAGAATCAAAATCACCTGCGAGTTCATCGTCTCCTGGAACACCTGCGCCGTCCCGGCAAAGCTGCCGCGCACGGTGGACGGCACGCCGAGCTGCGTCATCGCGCGGTTGATTGCATCGCTGGCCTCAGAAAGCGACGAACCGGCGGCAGGTTAAAGGAGATGGTCGACGCTGCCGAAAGCCCCTGATGGTTCACCGACAGCGGCGCGTTGGCAGGCTGCCAGCTGGCAAAGTAGGAGAGCGGAATCGCCTTGCCGTCGTTGTTAATCACAAACATTTTGTCCAGGGCGCTGATGTCCTGGGTGTAGCGCGGGTCAACTTCCATCACCACCTTGTACTGGTTCATCGGCTGGTAGATGGTAGAGATCTCGCGCTGGCCGAAGGCGTTGTTCAGCAGGCTGTTGGCGGCTTCAACGTTAATGCCCAGACGCGACATGGTTTCGCGGTCATAGGTCAGGGCCATCTCGGCGCCGTTGTCCTGCTGATCGGAGTTGACGTCCGCCAGCTCCGGCAGGGCAGCCAGCGCCTTGCGGATCTTCGGCTCCCACTCGCGCAGGGCGGCTAAATCGTCCGAGAGCAACGTGTACTGATAGCTGGCGTTCGCCTGACGGCCGCCGACGCGGATATCCTGAACGGCCATCAAAAACAGGTTTGCCCCCGGCTCTTTGGCGAGCTTCACCCGCAGGCGGTCAATCACCTGCTGGGCGGTTTCGTTGCGCTCGCCGCGCGGTTTCAGGGTAATAAACATCATCCCGCTGTTAACGCGTGACCCGCCGGTAAAGCCGGTGACGTTATCCACGGCTTTGTCTTCACGAATGATCTTCATAAAGTCCTGCAGCTTGCCGCGCATCGCCTGGAACGAAATGCTCTGGTCCGCCTGAATTCCCCCCATCAGCACGCCGGTGTCCTGCTCGGGGAAGAAGGTTTTCGGGATGGTGATGTACATCCAGACGTTGAGCACGATGGTGCCGATCAGCACCAGGCCAACCAGCCGGGTATGGTTCAGCACCCACTTCAGCGATTTGCCGTAGCCTTCCTGCATCGCCATCAGGAGGCGGCCAAAGCCTTTGCGGCGCGGCTGCGAATGGGGTTTGCTGCGCTTGAGCATCCAGCCGCACATCATCGGCGTCAGCGTTAGGGAGATAACCAGCGAAATTCCGATAGCGACGGAGAGGGTGACGGCAAACTCGCGCAGCAGCCGGCCCGGCAGCCCGCCCATCAGCAGCAGCGGCAGGAATACCGCCACCAGCGACAGGCTCATGGAGAGCACCGTAAAGCCCACCTCGCGCGTGCCCTGCAGCGCTGCCTGCAGCGGCTTCACGCCCGCTTCCAGGTGGCGGGAAATGTTTTCCAGCACCACGATGGCGTCATCCACCACGAAGCCCGTGGCAATCGTCAGGGCCATCAGCGACAGGTTGTTGAGGCTAAACCCGCACAGGTACATGGCGGCAAAGGTACCGATCAGCGAGACCGGCACGGCCACCGCCGGAATAAGCGTCGCGCGGCCGGATCGCAGGAACAGGAAGACCACCAGGATCACCAGCGCGACGGAGATAATCAGCGTTTGCTCCACCTCTTCAAGCGAGGCGCGAATGGTCGGGGAGCGATCCTGCGCAATTTGCAGATCGATTGCTGCCGGGATGGTCTCCTGCAGGTCCGGAAGACGGGCACGAATGCTGTTCACCGTCTCAATAATGTTCGCTTCCGGCAGCTTGCGGATCATCAGCAGAATGGCCGGTTTAGCGTTGGTCATCCCGGCGTTACGAACGTCCTGCACCGAGTCGGTGACGCTGGCAACGTCGCTCAAGCGCACCGCCGCGCCGTTGTTGTAGTGAATAATGAGCGGCTGATATTCGGCGGCGGTTTTCAGCTCGTCGTTGGTGTGGATCTGCCAGCGGTGGCTACCGTCCTCAATCGCCCCCTGCGGCTTGCGGACGTTAGCCGTGCTGATGGCGGAGCGCACGTCATCCAGCGACACGCCCTGGTTGAACAGCGCCTGCGGGTTTAGGCCTACGCGCACGGCGGGCAGGGAACTTCCGCCAACGCTCACGTCACCGACGCCGTTAATTTGTGAGATTGTCTGCGCCAGCTGGGTAGACGCAAAGTCGTAAAGCTGCCCCTGCGAGTACGTATCCGAGGTCAGCGTCAGGATCATGATCGGCGCATCGGACGGGTTGGCCTTGCGGTAGGTTGGACGGCTCGGCATCCCGCTCGGCAGCAGGCTTTGTGCGGCGTTGATGGCCGCCTGCACGTCGCGCGCCGCACCGTTAATATCCCGGTCGAAGCTGAACTCCAGAATGATGCGCGTGCTGCCGAGCGAGCTGCTGGAGGTCATCTCGTTGACCCCCGCAATCCGCCCAAGGGAACGCTCCAGCGGCGTGGCAACCGACGAGGCCATGGTCTCCGGTGACGCACCCGGCAGCGAGGCGCTGACCATGATCACCGGGAAATCCACCTGCGGCAGCGGCGCTACCGGCAGCAGCCGGAAGCCCAGCACGCCGCAGAGGGTAATGGCGAGCGAGATTAAAATCGTCGCCACCGGGCGATAAATGAAGAGGGCGAAAAACTTCACTTATGCCTCCTCTTCACGTTTCGGGAAGCGGCTTTCGGTCCACAGCGCCAGGCGGTCAAACAGCAGGTAGATCACCGGCGTGGTGAAGAGCGTTAGCACCTGGCTCACCAGCAGACCGCCGACCATGCCGATACCCAGCGGACGGCGCAGCTCCGCGCCGACGCCGGTGCTGAGCATCAGCGGCAGCGCGCCCAGCAGGGCGGCCAGCGTGGTCATCAGGATCGGACGAAAACGCAGCAGACAGGCCTGGAAGATGGCATCGCGCGGCGACATGCCCTGCTCGCGCTCGGCGGCCAGGGCGAAGTCGATCATCATGATGGCGTTTTTCTTGACGATCCCGATAAGCAGGATAATGCCGATGATGGCAATAACGTCCAGCTCGCTGCCCGCCAGCATCAATGCGAGCAGCGCCCCCACGCCCGCCGTCGGCAGGGTAGAGAGGATGGTGATCGGGTGGATAAAGCTTTCGTACAGCACCCCGAGCACGATGTACATTGCCACGACCGCCGCGACGATCAGCCAGATGGTGTTACCCAGCGCGGCCTGAAACGCCAGTGTGCTGCCCTGGAACTGGGTCTGAATATCGGACGGGAAGCTGAGCTCTTTTTCAGCGGCCTGAATGGCCTCCACCGCTTCGCCGAGAGAATAATTGTCCGGCACGTTGAAGGAGATGGTGGTGGACGGGAACTGATCCAGATGGTTAATCGACAGCGGGGTATAGCGTTCTTCCACCGTGGCGATAGCGCTCAGCGGCACAATGCCGCCGTCTTTACCGGTCAGGCGCACCGAGTCCAGCGCGGCGAGGCCGGGCGTGTTCTCCGTGTTGTGCTCCAGCACCACGCGATACTGGTTGGCCTGGGTGTAGATGGTGGAGATCAGGCGCTGGCCGAAGGCGTTGTACAGGGCGTTGTCCACGTCCGACATGGTGATGCCCAGACGGCTGGCGGTATCGCGGTTGACGTTCACGTACGCCGCCAGCCCTTTGTCCTGCCAGTCGCTGCTGACGTCGGCGAGCTGCGGCAGGGTGTTAAGCTTATTTACCAGCTGCGGCACCCAGGTGCTGAGCGCGTCCAGCGAGGTGGCCTGCAGCGTGAACTGGTACTGCGTGCGGCTGACCTGGGTATCAATGGTCAAATCCTGAATCGGCTGCAGGTAAAGCTCAACGCCCGGCACGCGCGCGACGGCGTTTTGCAGACGCTCAATGACGGCGTTGACGCGGTCGTCGCGTTCATCCAGCGGCTTGAGGTTGATCTGCAGACGCGCGCTGTTGAGCGACGGGTTGGTGCCGTCGACGCCCACGTAGGAGGTCAGGCTCTCTACAGCCGGATCCTTCATGACGATCTCTGACACCTGCTGCTGGCGCTGGGCCATGTTCGCGAAGGAGACCGACTGCGGGGCCTGAAGCGTGCCCTGAATAATGCCGTTGTCCTGGATGGGAAAGAAACCTTTCGGAATGAAAATCCACAGCATCACGCTGAGCGCCAGGGTTCCCAGCGCCACGCCGAGCGTGGCCCACGGATGGTTCAGAACTTTCGCCAGCACGCGGCCGTAGGCGGCAATAATGCGCTCGAACATCCGCTCGGAAGCGCGCGAGAAGCGGTTTTGCTTGCGCAGGGACTCGTGGCTCAGCATGCGGGCGCACATCATCGGCGTCAGGGTCAGCGACACCACGGCGGAGATCAAAATGGCGACCGCCAGCGTCACGGCAAACTCGCGGAACAGACGTCCGACGATATCGCCCATAAACAGCAGCGGGATCAGCACCGCAATCAGCGAGAAGGTTAGCGAGATAATGGTAAAGCCGATTTCGCCCGCGCCCTTCAGCGCGGCCGCCAGCGGCTTTTCGCCTTTCTCGATATAGCGCGAAATGTTCTCGATAACGACGATGGCGTCATCCACCACGAACCCGGTGGCGATGGTGAGCGCCATCAGCGTCAGGTTGTTAATCGAAAAATCGAGGAACACCATCACCGCAAAGGTTCCGACCAGCGAGAGCGGCACGGCGACGGCGGGAATAATGGTTGCCGGAACGTTGCGCAGGAACAGATAGATGATCATGACCACCAGCGCAATCGCCAGCATCAGCTCAAACTGGGTGTCGGTGACCGACGCGCGAATGTTCGTGGTACGGTCGGAAAGCACCTTCACGCTGACCGATTTCGGCAGGCTTTCGATCAGCTGCGGCAGCATGGTGCGGATGCTGTCGGCGGTTTCGATGATGTTAGCGCCCGGCTGGCGCTGCACGTTCATCACGATCGCCTGCTGCCTGTTGGCCCAGGCGCCGAGCCAGCTGTTTTCCGCACCTTGCTCCACGGTCGCCACGTCACCCAGACGCACCGGGGCGCCGTTCTGGTAAGCAATAATCAGCTGACGGTATTCATCGGCGGACTGCATCTGATCGTTGGCAGAGAGCGTCACGGCGCGGGTGGGGCCGTCCAGCGAGCCTTTTGCCGAGTTAACGTTGGCGCTGCTGATGGCGGTGCGGATTGTTTCGCTGGTCAGGCCCAGCGCGGCAATCGCCTGCGCGTTAAGCTTCACGCGCACGGCGGGGCGCTGGCCGCCCGCCAGCGTGACGAGGCCGACGCCGGAGACCTGTGAAATTTTCTGCGCCACGCGCGTTTCGACCATGTCTTCGACCTGGGTCATCGGCATGGCGGAGGAGGTGACGGCAAGCGTCATGATTGGCGGATCCGCCGGGTTCACCTTGCTGTAAACCGGCGGGTTAGGCAGGTCGGACGGCAGCAGGTTGGTGGCGGCGTTGATGGCGGCCTGCACCTCCTGCTCAGCGACGTCCAGCGACAGCGTCAGCTGGAACTGCAGCGTCACGACGGATGCCCCGCCGGAACTCTGGGAGGACATCTGTTTTAACCCCGACATCTGGCCGAACTGACGCTCCAGCGGGGCGGTAATGGCGGACGTCACCACGTCCGGGCTGGCGCCTGGATAGAGCGTGACAACCTGAATCGTTGGGTAATCCACCTCCGGCAGCGCCGACACGGGCAGGAAGCGATAGCCGATAATCCCGGCGAGCAGGATCGCCACCATCAGCAGCGTGGTCGCGACAGGACGGAGGATAAACAGGCGTGACGGCCCGCCTGTAGAGCCTGGGGGCATAACCTGCATCAGGATTTCTCTCCCTGTTTCGCAGGTTCAACCACTTCCACTTTGGCCCCTTCGGTCAGACGGTCAATGCCGTCGGTGACCACGCGGTCGCCTGCGGAAAGGCCGGCGGCGATGACCACCGTCTGGCTGTCCTGGATACCGGTTTTCACCAGATGTTTGCTGACCTTATTGTCGCTGTTAAGTACCCAGACGAAGTTACCTTCGTTGCCCATCTGCAGCGCGGCGGTGGGGATCACCACCGCGTTCTCTTCGGTCGCGACCAGCATGCGCGCGTTGACGAACTGGTTCGGGAAGAGGGCATCGTCCTGGTTGTTAAAGCGCGCCTTCAGCTTGATGGTGCCGGTGGTGGTGTCGATCTGGTTATCCAGACTGAGCAGGGAGCCTTCGCTCAGCTTCTGCTTGTTGCTGCGGTCCCAGGCTTCAACCACCAGACCTTTACCTGCTTTTTGCGCCTGCACCACGGTCGCAATGTCGCTTTCCGGCAGGGTAAAGACTAAATCAATCGGGTGGGTCTGGGTGATGACCACGATGCCCGTGGTGTCGCCGCTGGAGATCTGGTTGCCGATATCGACCTGCTTCAGGCCCACGCGCCCGTCAATCGGCGCGGTGATGCGGCTCCAGTCCAGCTGCAGCTGTGCGCTGGCCACGGCGGCCTCGTCGGCTTTGATGGTGCCCTGCGTTTCGCTGACCAGCGACTGCTGGGTATCCAGCTCCTGACGAGACACGAGGTTGGTTTTCACCAGCTGCTGGTAGCGGGCCAGATCGCGGCGGGCGTTGGCGAGGGTGGCTTTGTCTTTCGCGAGCTGCCCCTGCGCCTGGGCGAGGGCGACCTTAAACTGGCTCGGGTCTATTTCGGCCAGCAGATCGCCAGCTTTAACCTGCTGACCTTCCTGGAAGTGAATGGCCTGAAGCTGGCCGTCGACGCGGCTGCGCACCGTCACGGTGTTGGCGGCGGTAATGGTTCCGAGACCGGTAAGATAGCGAGGAACGGCTTTATTGACCGCCGTCGCCGCCTGGACCGGCGCCAGCGCGCCGCCGCGCATGCCGTGACGCCCTCCGCCTGCCGGGCGCTGTGCCTGACTGCTGGTACCTGCGGGAGCGGCGGAGTTCGCGGATTGACTGTGCCAGTACCAGGCGGCGGCAAGGACCACCACAATGATGCCGGCGGCGATTGCCCAGCGGGATTTGTTACTGCCTTTCATCGTTATACGTTCTCATCCTGAAGACTTCGGGGAATGATACTAGTTTAGTCAGCTAACACAGCGGAAAAATGGAGGAAATATGGAAGACTGTCAGGAATGGTCTGAATGGAGGTAAACTTAAAAAGGCAACATCCGTTGCCGTTTTTGGTGTTTTCTCCCTCTCCCTGCGGGAGAGGGCCGGGGTGAGGGCACCAGACCGCACCGCAACAATGCTAGCTAAACATCACCTGCGCCCAGCGCGCCAGACCAGCGGTAACGGAGCCAAAGTCATCCCCACCGGCAATCGGAATGCCCGGCAGCTGTTCCGTCAGCGCTTTTTTGATCAGCGGCGAACGGGCGCTACCCCCGGTCAGGTAGATAACGTCCGGCTTCTCTTTGCCGTTCTCCAGCGCCAGCTGCACCTGCTCCAGAATACGCTGCAGCGGCTGCGCGAGCGCCGTCTCCAGCCCGTCCTGCGAAATCGCGGTGGCCAGATCGTCGCTGATAAACGGCAAGGAGACCGCATGCTCAGCGCGGTCGGAAAGGGCAATTTTGCTCTCTTCGGCAGTGCGCACCACGCGGTAGCTCAGGCGCTGACGCCACACTTTATACAGCAGGGCAACCTTCTCGGCGTCCTGCGCGTCGCGCACCAGATCGTTAAGGAAGCGGCCGTTCGCGGTGCTGTAAAAATCACTTTGCGCAGGCACGTCGTTGATGGCAATCGCGTTCCACCACGGCAGGATCGGCAGGGCGATGCCTTTTTCCGTCTGACCGCCCATGCCGAGCAGCGGCATCAGGCTCTTGAATGCCAGCGCGATATCGAGATCGTTACCGCCTACGCGGCAGCCGCTGTGCCCGAGCAGGCTATTTTCACGATCGCGACGGTTATGCCACTGCGGTCCCATCAGCAGCAGCGAGCAGTCCGTTGTGCCCCCGCCGATATCCACGACTAACACGCGCTTCTCTTCCGCAAGCGTGGCTTCAAAGTCCAGCCCCGCCGCAACCGGCTCGTACTGGAACACCACGTCGCGGAATCCTGCCCGGTGCGCCGCGCGTTCAAGGATCCCCTGCGCCTGCTGGTTAGCCTCGTCGCCGCCCAGCCCCTGGAAGTTGATCGGGCGGCCAATGACCGCCTGGGTAATCGCATCGGAGACCTGCGTCTGCGCCTGATTGCGAATATGCAGCATCATCGCGCACACCAGGTCTTCGAACATCGCCACCTGCTGCGGCTTCAGCCCGCTGGCGCCGAGGAAGGATTTTGGCGACTTAACGAAGTAAACCTCTTCAGGATCTTCAATGTAGTGCCCGAGCGAAGAGAGGCCGAACTGCACGCTGGAGGGCGTAACGTCGATGTCTTCCTCGCGGTTAAAGCTGACTGCCCGGCGCAGCAGCGCCTGGGTCTCCGCCGCCGTGGCCGGAACCTGATGGTGGCGGAACAGCCATTCGCTTACCGCTTCACGCGTCGGCGCGCAGAGCATTGAGGGCAGCAGCGTGCTCTCTTTTTCCATTTTCAGGAGCTGTGGCTGCCCGTTTTGCATAATCGCAACCGAGCAGTTTGCCGTACCGTAGTCGAATCCAATAAACACGATAAATCCCCATGCCAGTGAGAAGGGGCGAGACTTTAACGAAATGTCTTCATGGCGACAACAGGAATATGAAAGCAAGGCAATACAAGGTCTTTCCGTTTATGCTGATAAGAACAAAAAAGGAGCAACGATGTACACCCTGAACTGGCAACCCCCTTACGACTGGCAGTGGATGTTTGGCTTTCTCGGCGCGCGTGCGGTGACGGGCATTGAAACCGTCACACACGACTACTACGAGCGCAGTTTTGCCTGTGAAGGGCATCAGGGGATATTTCGCGCCACGCCGGATATCGCCACCCATACGCTGACCGTCACGCTCAGTCCGGGGTTAATCCCGGTTGCGCAGACGTGCCTTGAACGCATCGAACGCCTGTTCGATCTCGCCTGCAACCCGCAGCATATCGCGGATACGCTGGGCGATCTCGGTGCTGCCCGGCCAGGCTTGCGTTTGCCGGGGGCGATGGACGCGTACGAGCAGGGCGTACGGGC
The DNA here is from genome assembly GCF_001521715.1 of Enterobacter asburiae. Lineage (NCBI taxonomy): Bacteria > Pseudomonadati > Pseudomonadota > Gammaproteobacteria > Enterobacterales > Enterobacteriaceae > Enterobacter > Enterobacter asburiae. The sequence continues at coordinate 2,180,117 of NZ_CP011863.1, read as the reverse complement.
GATCCTCGGGCAGCTGGTGAGCGTGGCGATGGCGGCGAAACTGACGTCGCGCGTGGTGGCGCTGTGCGGCGAACCGGTGGCGGACTGTCCGGGCTATCTCTGCTTCCCCACGCCGGACGCGCTGGCGGCAGCGGACCCGCTGGCGCTGAAAGCGTTAGGGATGCCCGTAAAACGCGCGGAGTCGTTAATTCACCTGGCGCAGTCGGTCATCGACGGGACGTTTCCGCTTTTCCCGCCCGCGAATATTGAGGCCGGGATGAAGGCGCTACAGCAGCGGCCGGGGATAGGGCGCTGGACGGCAAACTACCTGGCCCTGCGCGGCTGGCAGGCGAAAGATGTCTTTCTGCCGGATGATTATCTGATTAAGCAACGCTTTGCCGGGATGACGCCCGCGCAGATTCGGCGTTATGCCGAGCGCTGGCAGCAGTGGCGCTCTTACGCGCTGCTGCATATCTGGTATACCGACGGCTGGACGCCGTCAGTTGATGGCGAAATAGCTGGTGTTGAGCAGTAGATCCAGCGGCTGCGGCTCGGCGATAGTGTCGCCATAGATGAAATCAATGCCGATGCCGGAGAGCGTATCCATCATGATGGGCTGATTGCACGGGCCGGCGATGGTTTTCATCCCCAGACGCTGGGCGTGGCCCTGAACAATGGTCACCATCATCTCATCCATCAGGTTGCCATACACGTTGCTTACCACTTCTGCGTCCAGCATCAGATAGTCGGCCATATTGGCGGTCAGGTGGGTGAAGACGTTCATGTCGCGACCCACCTGACTGAAGATCACGCGGCAGCCCGCCTGGCGAAGCTTTTGCAGACTCCGCTGCAGGTTTTTATCCGGGCTGCACACCACGTCGGCAGAGATAACCAGATGCAGGAGACGGCCCGGCATCGGGCTTTTATCCAGCAGGTCGAGAAGTTCATCGACCAGCGTTACGCTGGCTAAACCGGCCTCAGAAAGCGGCAGCGCCACTCCCATGCCTTTACTGGCGACCTGTGCGGCAGAGGCGCGGAAAAACTCATTAAAAATGCGCCTGTCGAGGGCGTGCAAAAGCTCAGGCTCGGCCAGACCCGAGCGGAAGGCATGCTCTTCCTGGACTTCGCCCTGGCTGGTCCACAGGCGTAACGACAGCAGCCAGAAATTACTGCTTTCCGGAATGCGCGGGGAAGCGACGCTGCGGGCGATCATCATCAGGTGATTGTCTTTAATCATGTGCCACTGTTCATCAAGCGACATCATGCTGCGCGTGTTGTGATCCCGCTCCTGCTGGGGTTCGTAAACCGTCACCATGCCGCGCCCGCTGTTTTTCGAGGCATAACAGGCTATATCCGCCTGCGACATCACCTCCGACGCCTGATGGTTATTTTCATCAATCAGCGTGATGCCTGCGCTGGCGCCGATCCGGTGCAGGCGGCCTTCCCACATAAAGTGATAGTCATTGATCGTGTGGATCAGGCGCCCAGCGATATAGCGCGCGCTTTCAATATTGCAGTCCGGCAGCAGTAATCCGAACTCATCCCCACCCAGACGCGCCAGCACGTCGCTGGAGCGGAGCATGGTCAACATCAGAGAAGAGAGTTCCCGCAGCAGGGCATCGCCCGCCGCATGGCCTGCCGTATCGTTGACGGCTTTGAAGCGATCGAGATCGATAAAGACCAGGGCATGACGCTGGCGCGTTTCGCGAACGGTCTGCAGGAGCCGTTTAAGATGATTTTCGAAGCTGACCCGGTTTGCCAGATGGGTCAGGGCATCGTGGGAGGCGCTATAGCTCAGCTGACGCAGCATTTTGCGCGACTCGGTCACGTCCTGAATCACGATAACCGAGCCAATATTCTGCCCGTCCAGCGTGCTGAGCGGCGTAATGCTGTAGTGAATATCAAAATTACCGCCGGTACGGCAGTTCAGCACCACGTCCTGATCGATATCGGAGCGGGACATATCGCCGCTGTGAATATTCTCCATCAGCGGCCCTTTTTCACCAAAGGTGATGTGCAACACCTTCAGGATCGGCTGGCCGATAGCCTCGGTCTGCAGCCAGCCGCTCATTTTCTCGGCCACCGGGTTCATAAAGGTGACGTTCATGTTGATATCGGTACACAGCACCGCTTCACCGATGGAGTCGAGGGTGATGTGCAGACGCTCTTTTTCCTGGAAAAGAGCCTCGTTGAGCTGCTTCACCTCGGTCATATCCATGTTGATCCCGAGCAGCCGTTCGACTTCACCCTGCTTATTGAGCACCCGGTTCGCCAGGGAGCGAATGTGGCGCACGCCTTCCTTCACGCGGATGCGGAATTCCAGCTTAAACGGCAGGCGGGAAATCAGCGAGTCCCGCAGCACCTGCTCAGCGTGGGCACGATCTTCCGGCAGCATCGTGTCGTGCCAGAGCTGCCAGGTAGGCTTGATGTGCGGCGGGATTTCATATAGCTCAAACATCCGCTTGTCCCAGCTGATAATGTCTGGCTCCAGATCCCACTCCCAGATGCCGATACCGCCCGCTTCGTTAGCCAGCGTAATGCGCTCCATCAGGCGTTTGTTGACCCACTCGGTCTGCTTCAGGTCGTTAATGTCTTCAATCTGGGCGATAAAATAGAGCGGCGAGCCGTCAGCATGGCGCACGACGGAGACGGCAAGGAGCGCCCAGACTACTTCCCCGTTGCGGGTGTAATAGCGCTTCTCGAGGGTATAGGTATTGATGTCGCCGTTGACCAGCTGTTCGAGCTGTTCCAGGTCGGTGTGCAGATCTTCCGGCCAGGTGAGCTGCTGGAAGGTCAGCGACTGAAGCTCCGTCTGGCTGTAACCGAGGAAATTACACAGCGCCTTGTTAGCCTGCAGCCATTTGCCCTCAATGCTGACCAGCGCCATACCGATGGCGGAATACTCCATCGCATTGCGGAAACGCTCCTCGCTTTCGGTGATGTGTTTGCGCTCTGCGCGGAAGGCGTACATCACCATGGTCATCACGTTGGCAGGCAGGAGCAGCATCAGGAACGGCAGCCAGGGGGCGTTTAGCATCGGCCCGACGTGCTGGGTTGTCAGCGCCACAGGGTTTTGAGCAATCATCAGCGACACAACCATCACCGTGACCAGAAACACCATGAACGCTTCCATCCGCGGCAAGCGCACGGCGCTCCACATAAGCAAAACGATAACGCAGGTGAAAGGCCACGGCAGCCAGGTGATGGCTGCCCAGCTGAGGGCCAGCGTTACGGCCAGCGTGGTCAGGGTTTCCAGCAGCAGTCTCGGGTCACGATGGCGCAGCAGATAATGCGGTTTAAATAACAGCCCCAACGGTACCACCGCCAGTGCGCCAATGGCTTCGGACAACACCCAGACGAAGAAATTACGCAAGGGTTCAGGGCCGGGAGCCAGCAGAGACACCAGGACGCCGCCAACCAGCGGCGGTATCACTGCGCTGCCGATGGCCACGCGGATCCAGTCATTCAGATTCTGCAGCGGGTTGTACCACGGGAGCAATTTGCGCAACAACAACGCACCTGTAAAAGCTTCAACCACGTTAATTGAGGTGTAGGTGAGGCTTATCGATCCCCACGAAAACAGCATCCAGGTGGCCAGAATATTGCCGAACGAACAGGCCAGGGCGATTCCGGGCCACATTTTTCCTGCATGGCGGTAAAACGCCACCATCATAATCGCGGTGGGGAACCAGAGCGGGGCAAGCAGGGTGCCGAACCGGGTGAGCTCCAGCGAAAATAAGGTAAAGATAAAGGTGACCAGGCCCAGACAGACAAGTCGTATTAAAGGATGTGGGGTGGTAACCAAAACCCGCTGGTATTGTTTATTCATTACCGCTTTATCCAGAGACGCCATGCCGTCAGGGAAGATGTCCGAACGCGTGAATTTGATAATTTGGTTTATGCTAGTACAAACAATTTACAATTCATATGGTGACCGCTCAGAATTTGACACCACAGACTTATTAAATAGAGGCTCCGTGAAAAAAAACGGTTAAACGCTGAAAAAACGCTCATTTAAATTTCACTCAGGGAATAAAGCGCCTCTTTTCGGCCAGTCTCGCAGAACCTGTGCTTTCGACTGGTATCACGCCCGCGAAATCCCTATAATTGCCGCGTTTGACGCTCCGGCGTCGTCCTTCCTTTACATCCAGGTTAATCAGGTCGCTAAATTTATGACTGATAAGTCTCATCAGTGCGTCATTATAGGCATCGCCGGCGCATCGGCTTCAGGTAAAAGTCTAATTGCCAGTACGCTTTATCGCGAACTGCGTGAACAAGTAGGTGATGAGCATATCGGCGTCATTCCCGAAGACAGCTATTACAAAGATCAATCCCATCTGTCGATGGAAGAGCGCGTCAAAACCAACTATGACCACCCAAATGCAATGGATCACAGCTTGCTGTTCCAGCATTTAGAAGCGCTCAAGAGCGGCCAGGCGATTGAGCTGCCCGTTTACAGTTACGTAGAACACACCCGCACCCAGGAAACCATCCGCATCGAGCCGAAAAAGGTCATTATCCTTGAAGGCATCCTGCTGCTGACCGACGCCCGCCTGCGCGAATCCATGAACTTCTCGATTTTCGTTGATACCCCGCTGGATATCTGCCTGATGCGCCGCATCAAGCGTGACGTGAATGAACGCGGCCGTTCGATGGACTCCGTCATGGCGCAGTACCAGAAAACGGTCCGCCCGATGTTCCTGCAGTTTATTGAGCCATCCAAACAATACGCCGATATCATCGTGCCGCGCGGGGGTAAAAACCGCATTGCTATTGATATCTTAAAAGCGAAAATCAGCCAGTTTTTTGAATAAGCCGCGCGAATTGTGTACCGTTCAGAGATAACCTGGTTTTACCCTGAGCGCTTAACGCCTCAGGGTACGATGCATGAAAGGAGAAAGTGCCATGCGTCTTTGTGATCGCGATATAGAAGCCTGGCTGGATGAAGGCCGTTTGTCTATTACCCCACGTCCACCCGTTGAGCGTATCAATGGCGTGACCGTTGATGTCCGGTTAGGCAATAAATTCCGCACCTTTAGCGGCCATACCGCACCGTTCATTGACCTTAGCGGGCCGAAGGACGAAGTCAGCGCCGCGCTCGATCGCGTGATGAGTGACGAAATCGTAATCGATGAAGGCGAAGCTTTTTATCTGCATCCGGGTGAACTGGCCCTGGCGGTGACGTTTGAATCCGTCACCCTGCCTCCGGACCTGGTCGGCTGGCTTGATGGCCGTTCTTCGCTGGCGCGACTGGGGCTGATGGTTCACGTGACCGCGCACCGTATCGATCCAGGCTGGTCGGGGCGAATCGTGCTGGAATTCTTCAACGCCGGTAAATTGCCGCTGGCGCTGCGCCCGGGCATGATGATCGGCGCGTTGAGCTTTGAACCGCTGTCAGGCCCGGCAGATCGTCCTTACAACCGTCGGCAGGACGCAAAATATCGCGACCAGCAGGGCGCGGTTGCCAGCCGTATTGATAAAGACTGATCGTTAGCCCATTGAGGATGCCATGAGAAGAGTTCTGACAACGCTGATGATTTTGCTGGTGGTGCTGGTGGCTGGCCTTTCGGCGTTGGTTCTGCTGGTTAACCCCAACGATTTCCGCGCTTACATGGTGCGGCAGGTCGAGGCCCGCAGTGGTTATCAACTGAAGCTTGACGGGCCGCTGCGCTGGCACGTCTGGCCGCAGCTCAGCATTCTCTCTGGCCGCATGTCGCTCACGGCGCCGGGGCGGCCCAGCCGCTGGTGTCCGCAGACAACATGCGCCTTGATGTGGCGCTGATCCCGCTCATTTCCCATCAGCTGCAGGTTAAGCAGGTGATGCTGAAAGGCGCGGTGATCCAGCTCACCCCGCAAACCGAAGCCGTGCGTGATGCCAGTGCGCCGGTTGCGCCGCGCGAAAATACTCTGCCTGATGATCCGTCCGATACCGGCTGGTCCTTTGATATCGGCAAGCTGAAAGTTGCCGATAGCGTGTTGGTTTTCCAGCATGAGCACCAGGAGCAGGTGACCATTCGCAACATTAACCTGCAGATGGAACAGGATGCTCACCATCTTGCGTCGCTGGAATTTAGCGGGCGCGTGAACCGCGATCAGCGTGATTTGTCCCTGTCGCTGAATGCTAATGTGAACGCCTCAGACTATCCGCACCAGCTTACGGCCGACATCCAGCAGCTGAACTGGCAGCTGACGGGTGCCGATCTTCCCACCCAGGGGATCGCAGGGCAGGGAACGCTGCAGGCCGTGTGGCGCGAAGAGCAAAAGCAGCTGGAGCTGGATAATCTCAACCTGCAGGCAAATGACAGTAGCCTGAAGGGGCAGGCGAGCGTCACGCTCGAAGAGAAGCCGAAGTGGGTGCTGAATCTGCAGTTTGACAAGCTCAACCTGGAAAATCTGCTGCCGCCTCTGCCCGCCAGCGCCACGGACAGCGATGCCACGCAGACGGGGCAAAGCCAGGCACCGGTATCACGTCCGGTAATCTCGTCTAATCTCGATCAACCTGACTATAACGCCCTGCGCGGGTTCTCGGCGGATATTCTGCTGAAAGCCAATAGCCTGCGCTGGCGCGGCATTGATTTTACCGACGTGAGCAGCCAGATGTTTAACCATAACGGTTTGCTGGTGATCTCCGAGCTGAGCGGAAAGATGGGCGCAGGGAACCTCTCGCTGCCCGGCACGCTGGACGTCCGTAAAGACGTTGCCACCGCCGAATTCCAGCCGCGTCTCGACAACGTTGAGATAGGCACCATCCTGAACGCGTTTAACTATCCGATATCCCTGACGGGGCAGTTGACGCTCGCGGGTGACTTCTCAGGCACGAAAATTGATGCCGATGCTTTCCGCCACGAGTGGCAAGGGCAGGCGCATCTTGATCTGAAAAATTCCCGTATGGAAGGGCTTAACTTCCAGCAGCTGGTGCAGCAGGCGGTCGAGCGCAGCAGCGATGTGAAGGCCCAGGATAACTACGACAGCGCCACGCGCCTCGACAGCTTCACCACGGACCTGACGCTGGACAACGGACAACTTACTCTCGACGGTATGCAGGGTACTTCTTCATTCTTATCAATGACCGGTGAAGGTAAGCTGGATCTGGTGAAAGAGACGGCTGACACGCGCTTTAACGTGCGGGTACTTTCCGGCTGGCAGGGTGAAAGCAAGCTCATCGACTTCCTGAAAGAGACGCCGGTCCCGCTGACCGTATACGGCAAATGGCAGGCCCTGAATTACAGTCTGGAGGTGGATCAGATCCTGCGTAAGCATCTGCAGGATGAAGCGAAACGTCGGCTTAGCGGCTGGGCGGAACGCAATAAAGATTCACAGGACGGTAAGGATGTGAAGAAGCTGCTGGATAAGCTTTAATGTCCGTTGCGCCGGGTGGCGTTGCGGCCTGATGCCCTCACCCCGGCCCTCTCCCACGGGAGAGGGAGCAAACACTAAAAACGGCAACCGGGTTGCCGTTTTGTTTTACCTAAACCTCAAAATCCAGTTCTTCCTCATCCCGCAGCGGAATGAGCTGAACCTTCTGCACGCGATGGTTTTCAATCTGCAGCGTTTTGAGCAGATAGTCGCCAACCTGAACTTCTTCCCCCGGCTGCGGGATACGCTGCAAATACTCCATCAGCAGACCGGCAATAGTGTGATATTCCCGTTTTTCATCCAGCGGCAGCGGCACGTATTGCACCAGGTCTTCCAGCGGCATATGGCCGTTAGCCGTCCACGAACCGTCTGCGTTTTTCTGAATATCATGGCGGGCGTCAATCTCATCCACCTCGTTAGGCAGATTACCGGCAATGGTTTCCATGACGTCGCTGAGCGTGACCAGTCCTTCCACCGAACCAAACTCATCCACCACAAAGGCAAAGTGCGTGCGCGCGTTACGGAATTGCTCAAGGGCGGAAAGCAGCGGTAGTCCCTCCGGGAAAACCAGCGGCTGGCGGACCAGGACGCGCACATTGAGCGCCTCGCCGTGCAGCTGCTGCTGGAGCAGGTCAATAACATGCACCACGCCCAGCAGCTCTTCTTCCTCTTCACCGCCGGTCACCACCACGCGGGTGTGCTGGTTTTTATCCAGCAGGGCGCGAATGTGCTCTTCCGGTGCCGTCAGGTCGATATGCTCAATGTCATGCCGCGAGGTCATGATGCTGCTGACCGTCCGCTGGTTCAGATTGAGCACCCGCTCGATCATCCGTCGTTCCTGCGGGTCGAAGATCAGCCCGTCGCTGTGATCGGCCAGCATGGCGGAGGATTCGGCATCCAGCTCCGCATCCTCTTTCTTACCGCTTAGCAGGCGCATAACCGTGTCGGCCGTGCGCTGACGCAGGGTCTGATTCGCGGACAGGAAGCGGCGGCGGTTAAATATCGCCAGCTGGTTGAGCGCTTCAATCATGACCGAGAAGCCGATGGCGGCGTACAGGTAACCTTTCGGAATATGGAAGCCAAAACCGTCGGCCACCAGGCTAAAGCCAATCATCAGCAGGAAGCTCAGGCAGAGGATCACGATGGTCGGGTGACTGTTCACAAAGCGGGTCAGCGCCTTGCTGGCCATGACCATCAGCGTGATGGCAATGATCACCGCGGCCATCATCACCGCAAGGTGGTCCACCATCCCGACGGCGGTGATCACCGAGTCGAGAGAAAAGACCGCATCCAGCACCACGATTTGCGCCACCACCGGCCAGAATTTCGCTCCGCGGCGCTGGGTCGGGTTCTCGCTGTCTTTGCCCTCCAGCCGCTCGTTGAGCTCTACCGTGGCTTTGAACAGCAGGAACAACCCGCCGAAGAGCATGATCAGATCGCGGGCGCTAAAACTCAGGCCGTGAATGGAGAACAGAGGCTGAGTGAGCGTCACTAGCCAGGAGATAGAGGCCAGCAGCAGTAAACGCATCACCATCGCCAGCAGCAGACCCGTCACGCGCGCGCGGTCGCGCTGGGAAGGGGGCAGTTTTTCAGCGAGGATGGCGATAAAGACCAGATTATCAATCCCGAGCACGAGCTCGATGACGACCAGCGTAACCAGCCCGGCCCAGATTGAGGGATCGGCAATCCATTCCATAGTAATAGCAATACCTTCTGTTATATGACGAATGTCACACTTCGATCATGGATAAAGCTGGGGGAAATTGCAATGGCGGGCTGAGATTTCTCTTAATACGACGGGTAAAAAAGAGAGCATTCTCAATAGGGTGTAAATAAGCGAAATACGTATATTTAATTACAATGAAGGCATTTTAGGATATATCGCAGGTGATGATTTTTACTCTCATTTTGTCAATATAAAGAAATTCCTAAAAGGTCAAAAATTTGCTCTTAATATTAATCTTAAAAACCAATATTAGGACAGTTGTCTCCTTGCCTGCTATTAGGTTAGCTGCAACAATTCTCCCAGCATCAAATGTTAAATCTCGGTGTTGCTATTAATGTTCGGTCTTCAGGGGTGGTTATTCATTATCCGTCGGGTTTCTCAAGCGACTGATATATATCCAGAAGACCTTGCTCAAGAGGGTGTCTATCCATAACACATTGTTTAGTCAGTGGATTGGTAACTGAAAAGCCAAGGGCGGTAGCGTGCCTGAAAGCGTGTGAATCAGCCTCGATTATTCTGTCAATAGCCAATGGATGAATAAGCTTTTTTTAGGACTGATGCCAGTTATATTTCTATTTGATTAACTGCATGCTGAAACCCAATACGACTCGAGCTTATTTAAATTGCACAGGATAATTACTCTGCCAAAGTGATAAATAATCAATGATGAAATCCAAAATGAAATTGATGCCATTATTGGTGTCTGTGACCTTGATGAGTGGTTGCACGGTCTTTCCCGGCAGCAATATGTCAACAATGGGTAAGGATGTGATCAAGCAACAGGATGCCGATTTTGATCTCGACAAAATGGTGAATGTTTATCCACTAACGCCTCGTCTGGTCGAACAATTACGTCCACGTCCGAATGTTGCCCAGCCAAATATGTCACTGGACCAGGAAATTGCGTCCTACCAGTACCGCGTGGGGCCGGGTGACGTGATCAACGTGACCGTCTGGGACCACCCTGAACTGACCACGCCAGCGGGCCAGTACCGCAGCTCAAGCGACACCGGTAACTGGGTGCAGTCAGATGGCACCATGTTCTATCCCTACATTGGTAAAGTCCATGTTGCAGGGAAAACGCTTGCCGAGATCCGTAGTGATATTACCGGCCGCTTAGCGCAGTACATCGCCGATCCGCAGGTGGACGTTAATATCGCCGCATTCCGCTCGCAAAAAGCCTATATCTCTGGACAGGTGAACAAATCCGGCCAGCAGGCCATCACCAACGTTCCTCTGACCGTACTGGATGCCATCAACGCCGCGGGTGGGTTAACCGACGGAGCCGACTGGCGCAACGTCGTGCTCACCCACAACGGGAAGGAGCAGCGCATTTCGCTGCAGGCGCTGATGCAAAACGGCGATCTGACCCAGAACCGCCTGCTCTATCCGGGCGACATTCTCTACGTGCCGCGCAATGACGATCTGAAAGTCTTCGTGATGGGTGAAGTGAAGAAACAGAGCACCCTCAAAATGGACTTCAGCGGTATGACGCTGACCGAAGCGCTGGGCAATGCTGAGGGTATCGATCTGACGACCTCTAACGCGACCGGCATCTTCGTTATCCGTCCGCTGAAAGGTGAGGGCAGTGCGAAAGGCAAGATTGCCAACATCTACCAGCTGGATATGTCCGATGCGACCTCTCTGGTGATGGCAACGGAGTTCCGTCTCCAGCCATACGATGTGGTGTACGTCACCACCGCGCCGGTTGCCCGCTGGAACCGTCTGATCAACCAGTTGCTGCCAACCATCAGTGGCGTTCGCTACATGACGGATACGGCGCGCGACATTCATACCTGGTAATCCGCGATGTTTAACAAAATTCTGGTGGTATGCGTGGGGAACATTTGCCGTTCCCCTACGGCTGAACGGTTGTTGAAACACTACCAGCCCGAACTGACCGTTGATTCGGCAGGGCTGGGTGCACTGGTCGGTAAAGGTGCCGATGAGCGCGCAACGAGCGTGGCGCGGGATCATCACCTCTCTCTCGACGGCCACGTGGCCCGCCAGGTCACTGGCCGCATGTGCCGGGAGTATGACCTGATCCTGACGATGGAAAAACGCCATATTCATGCGCTGTGCGATATCGCTCCGGAGATGCGCGGCAAAGTGATGCTGTTTGGTCACTGGGACAATGAACGTGAAATCCCCGATCCGTATCGCAAAAGCCATGAGGCCTTTGAGGCGGTTTACACCTTACTTGACCAGTCTGCCCAACAGTGGGCGCAGGCACTGAAAGTTCAGCAGGGATAACAATGACAGAAAAAACAAGACCTTCTGCCGCCCCGACTTCGGGCAGTGATGAAATTGATATTGGGCGCCTGGTCGGCACTGTTGTAGAGGCAAAGTGGTGGGTGCTGGGCATTACCGCCGTGTTCGCCGCGGCGGCCGTCGTCTATACGCTGTTCGCCACCCCTATCTACAGCGCCGACGCGCTGGTGCAGATCGAGCAGAATACCGGCAACTCGCTGGTGCAGGACATTGGTTCCGCGCTGGCGAACAAGCCGCCGGCATCCGACGCCGAAATTCAGCTCATCCAGTCACGCCTGGTGCTGGGTAAAACGGTTCACGACCTCGGGCTCGATATCTCCGTCACCAAGAATACCTTCCCAGTCTTTGGTGCCGGTTGGGATCGGCTGATGGGACGAAGCAACGACACGGTAAAAGTCACTGACTTCGTGCTGCCGAAAGGGGCGGCCGATCAGACGTTTACCCTGAAGGTGCTTGGCCCGAAACAGTACCAGCTAACCAGCGACGCAGGCTTTAGCGCCCGCGGTGAAGTGGGGCAGATGCTGACCAAAGACGGCGTCAGCATGATGGTCAGCGCGATTAACGCCCAGGAGGGCGGTGAATTCACCGTCACCAAATTCTCCACGCTGGGGATGATCAACAATCTGCAAAATAACCTGACCGTCACCGAAAACGGTAAGGACACCGGCGTGCTGAGCATGACCTTTACCGGTGAAGATAAGGATCAAATCCGCGACATCCTGAACAGCATTACCCGCAACTATCTTGAGCAGAACGTTGAGCGTAAGTCGGCGGAAGCGGCGAAAAGCCTGGCCTTCCTCGCCAAACAGCTCCCGGAAGTGCGCGCCCATCTGGATGATGCCGAGAACAAGCTGAACGCCTACCGTCAGGATAAAGACTCCGTTGACCTGCCGCTTGAAGCGAAATCGGTCCTCGATTCGATGGTCAACATTGATGCGCAGCTCAACGAGCTGACCTTCAAAGAGGCGGAGATTTCCAAGCTTTATACCAAACGTCACCCGGCCTACCGCACGCTGCTGGAGAAACGCCGCACGCTGGAAGAGGAGAAGGCGAAGCTCAATGACCGCGTGACCGCGATGCCGAAAACGCAGCAGGAGATTGTGCGTCTGACCCGCGACGTGGAGTCAGGACAGCAGGTTTACATGCAGCTGCTGAACAAGCAGCAGGAGCTGAAAATCACCGAAGCCAGTACCGTCGGTGACGTGCGCATCGTCGACCCGGCCATTACCCAGCCTGGGGTGCTGAAGCCGAAGAAAGCGCTGATTATTCTCGGCAGCATTATTCTCGGCCTGATGCTCTCCATCGTGGGCGTGCTGCTGCGTTCGCTGTTCAACCGCGGCATCGAAAGCCCGCAGGTTCTGGAAGAGAGCGGTATCAACGTCTATGCCAGCATTCCGCTGTCTGAATGGCAAAAATCCCGTGACAGCGTCAAAACCATCAAGGGCGTCAAGCGTTACAAACAGAGCCAGCTTCTGGCGGTGGGTAACCCGACCGACCTCGCCATCGAAGCGATCCGTAGCCTGCGTACCAGTCTGCACTTCGCCATGATGCAGGCCAAAAACAACGTCCTGATGTTAACCGGCGTGAGCCCGTCAATCGGTAAAACCTTCGTCTGCGCCAACCTGGCGGCCGTGGTCAGCCAGACCAACAAGCGCGTGCTGCTGATCGACTGCGATATGCGTAAGGGCTACACCCATGAGCTGCTGGGTACCAACAACGTTAACGGTCTGTCGGAAATCCTGCTCGGCAAAGGTGAAATCAGCCAGAGCGCGAAACCTACAACGGTGCCGAAATTTGACCTGATCCCACGCGGTCAGGTACCGCCTAACCCGTCCGAGCTGCTGATGAGCGAACGCTTCACCGAGCTGGTGGAGTGGGCGAGCAAAAACTACGACCTGGTGCTGATCGATACGCCGCCAATTCTGGCCGTGACCGACGCGGCCGTTGTTGGCCGCCATGCGGGCACCACGCTGATGGTGGCGCGTTACGCGGTGAACACCCTGAAAGAGGTGGAAACCAGCCTGAGCCGCTTCGAGCAGAACGGCATTGAGGTGAAAGGGGTGATCCTGAACTCCATCTTCCGCCGCGCGACCGGGTACCAGGATTACGGCTATTACGAGTACGAATATAAATCTGACAGCAAATAAAAATCCCCCTCACCCTAACCCTCTCCCCAGAGGGGAGAGCAGCTTTCTCCCTCTCCCTCCGGGAGAGGGGCGGGGTGAGGGATAAGGGGAAGACCATGACCACACAACGCCCTTTAGTTTCAATCTATATGCCGACATGGAATCGTCAGCAGCTGGCGATCCGCGCAATCAAATCCGTCCTGCGACAGGATTACGATAACTGGGAGCTGATCATCGTTGATGACTGCTCTTCCTCGTATGAACAGCTGCAAAAGTTTGTGACTGACCTCAACGACCCGCGGGTGGTCTATACGCATAACGCCATTAACTCCGGCGCATGTGCGGTGCGTAATCAGGCGATTATGCAGGCCAAAGGGCAGTATCTGACCGGGATCGACGACGATGACGAATGGACGCCGAACCGCCTGTCTATCTTCCTGTCGCATAAAGAACAGCTGGTCACGCACGCTTTCCTGTATGCCAACGACTATGTCTGCCAGGGCGAGGTTTACTCGCAGCCCGCGAGCCTGCCGCTGTATCCGAAATCACCGTACTCTCGCCGCCTGTTCTACAAGCGCAACATTATTGGTAACCAGGTCTTCACTTGGGCGTGGCGTTTCAAAGAGTGCCTGTTCGATACCGAACTCAAGGCCGCGCAGGATTACGATATCTTCCTGCGCATGGTGGTGGAATACGGCGAGCCGTGGAAAGTGGAAGAGGCCACGCAGATCCTGCATATCAACCACGGGGAGATGCAAATCACCTCCTCGCCGAAAAAGTTCTCCGGCTACTTCCATTTTTACCGCAAGCACAAGGACAAGTTTGACCGTGCCAGCCGTAAATATCAGCTCTTTACCCTCTATCAGATCCGCAATAAGCGCATGAACTGGCGCACGCTGCTGACGCTGCTGTCCGTGCGTAACGGCAAACGCCTGGCTGATGGACTTCGGGGGAAATAATGTTTCTGGAAGATTGCCGCGCTAACGGCTGGAGCCTGCGTCCGTGCTGCATGGTTCTGGCGTACCGCATCGCGCACTTTTGCTCGGTGTGGCGTAAGAAAAACGTGCTGAACAATATCTGGGCGGCACCCGTGCTGGTGCTGTACCGCATCATCACCGAATGCTTTTTTGGCTATGAAATTCAGGCCGCTGCCACCATTGGCCGCCGCTTTACCATCCATCACGGCTATGCGGTGGTGATCAACAAGTTCGTGGTCGCCGGGGATGATTTCACCATTCGTCATGCGGTCACCATTGGCAACCGCGGGCCTGACAGCCTGGCCTGCCCGGTCATTGGCAATAACGTCGAGCTGGGGGCGAACGTGGTGATCATCGGTGACATTACGATTGGTAATAACGTCACGATTGGTGCTGGCAGCGTGGTGCTGGACAGCATTCCGGATAACGCGCTGGTGGTGGGAGAAAAAGCCCGCGTGAAGGTGATTAAATGAACATTCTGCAATTTAACGTACGCCTCGCAGAAGGCGGAGCGGCAGGCGTGGCCCTGGATTTGCACCAGCGCGCGCTGCAAAAAGGACTTCAGTCTCGTTTTATTTACGGCTACGGCAAAGGCGGCAAGAAAAGCGTCAGCCACGATAATTTCCCGCAGGTGCACAAGCACACGCCGCGTCTGACCTCGATTGCCAACATTGCGCTGTTCCGCCTGTTTAACCGCGATCTGTTTGGCAACCTGAACAATCTTTACCGCACGGTTACCCGCACCACGGGCCCGGTTGTACTGCATTTTCACGTGCTGCACAGCTACTGGCTGAATCTGGAAGAGGTGGTGGCGTTTTGCCAGAAGGTGCAGACCCACAAGCCCGACACCCGATTCGTCTGGACGCTGCACGATCACTGGAGCGTGACCGGACGCTGCGCGTTTACCGACGGCTGCGAAGGCTGGAAAGATAACTGCCAGAAGTGCCCGACGTTAAGCAACTACCCACCGGTGAAGGTGGATCGCGCGCATCAGCTGGTGGCCGGAAAGCGTCAGCTGTTCCGCGACATGCTCTCGCTCGGCTGTACGTTTATCTCCCCGAGCCAGCACGTAGCCGATGCCTTCAACAGCCTGTACGGGGCAGGGCGCTGTCAGATTATCAACAACGGCATCGACGTAGCGACGGAAGCCATTCTTGCCGAGCTGACCCCGGTGGCCGAAACCGCGGGCAAACCGAAAATCGCTATCGTTGCGCATGACCTGCGTTACGACGGTAAGACCAACCAGCAGCTGGTGCGCGACATGATGGCGCTGGGTGACAAGATCGAGCTTCACACCTTCGGCAAGTTTTCACCGTTCGAAGGGGCCAACGTGGTGAACCACGGGTTTGAGACCGACAAGCGCAAGCTGATGAGCGCGCTGAATGAAATGGACGCCCTGGTGTTCAGCTCCCGCGTGGATAACTACCCGCTGATCCTCTGCGAAGCGCTCTCTATCGGCGTGCCGGTGATTGCCACCCACAGCGATGCGGCGCGTGAAGTGCTGGAAAAGTCCGGCGGGAAAACCTTCACTGAGCAGGAGGTCCTGCCCCTGGTGCAGCTGCCGAAGGCGCAGATTGCTGAGATCGTTTTTGGTACTGACCTGGAATCGTTCCGCAACCGCAGCCGCAAGGCCTACAGTGGACAACAGATGCTGGAGGAGTATGTCTCGTTCTATCAGAATCTGTAGTTATCTGCTGCTGCCGCTGATCTACCTGCTGGTCAACGTCAAAATTGCCCAGCTCGGCGAAAGCTTCCCGATAACCATCGTAACCTTCTTGCCCGTTCTGCTTCTGCTGTATGTCGATAAAATCAACCTCAAGAAGCTGATGATTGCCTTAGGGCTGGGCACGGGCCTGACGCTGTTTAACTACATCTTTGGCCAGTCGCTGGATGCCAGTAAATACGTCACCTCGACCATGCTGTTTGTTTATATTGTTATTATTATCGGAATGGTCTGGAGTATTCGGTTTAAAACTATTTCTCCGCACAATTATCGGAAAATCCTTAGGTTCTTTTATATTGCCGTTGCGTTAATTGTTATGCTTGCCGCGCTGGAGATGGCGCAAATTATTCTCACCGGCGGCAGCAGCCTGATGGAGATAATTTCGAAATATCTCATTTACAGTAACAGCTATGTATTGAACTTCATCAAGTTTGGCGGGAAGCGTACTACGGCCCTCTATTTTGAACCGGCGTTTTTCGCTCTGGCGTTAATCTCAATTTGGCTCAGCATCAAACAGTTTGGTATCAAAACGCCTAAGACCGATGCTATGATTCTTGCAGGAATTGTTCTGTCTGGATCGTTCTCAGGGGTAATGACATTTATCCTGTTTTACCTGCTGGAGTGGGCGTTCCAGTACCTGAACAAAGATGCGATTAAGAAAAAACTGCCGCTGGCGATTATCTCCCTGACGGTATTTATGGTAGGCGTGATATTTGCCTTCCCGTACATCTCAGAACGTCTGGGTGATTTGGGAACGGAAGGGTCTTCGTCCTATTATCGCATCATTGGGCCACTGGTGATGGTGGGTTATTCCTTAACCCATATTGATGGGGTAGTAAGATTCGGCTCACTTTACGAATATGTTGCATCATTCGGAATCTTTAACGGTGCGGATGTCGGTAAAACCATAGACAATGGTCTGTATCTGTTAATTATTTATTTTTCGTGGTTCGCCGTACTGTTGACCCTGTGGTATCTGTTTAAAGTTTTCAAAATGATGATTAACGCGTTTGGTGATAACCAGAACTTTCGCGTTCAGCTTTATCTGTTTACTCCGGTGTCGCTGTTTTTTACCGGGTCAATATTTAGCCCAGAATATGCTTTCTTGATTGTCTGTCCGTTTATTCTGCGCAAGGCGCTTAATATTACGAACGTATGACGAAATGAGGTGATTTATGTTTCTTAGCGTCATTACTGTCGCTTTTCGTAATTACGAAGGGATGGTAAAAACCTGGCGCTCGCTGCGCAACCTGGCGCGCGATCCAAGCCTCACCTTTGAGTGGATTGTGGTCGACGGCGGCTCGAACGATGGCACGGCGGAGTTTCTGGAAAAACTCAACGGTGAGTTCAACTTACGCTACATCAGCGAGAAAGATAAAGGCATCTATGATGCGATGAATAAAGGCATCAGCATGGCGCAAGGCCGTTATGCCATCTTCCTGAACTCGGGCGATATTTTCCATGAAGACGTGGCGCTGTTTGCACGTCAGCTGGCTCGCCAGAAAGAGGACGCCATGTATATTGGCGATGCGCTGCTCGATTTTGGCGACGGACATAAAGTGTGCCGCAGCGCGAAGCCAGGCTGGTATATCTACCACAGCTTGCCGGCCAGCCACCAGGCCATTTTCTTCCCGGTAAAGGGTCTGAAAAAACAGCCTTACGATTTGCAGTATAAAGTGTCTTCCGATTATGCGCTGGCAGCCAGCCTGTATAAATCTGGTTACCCGTTCCGTCGAATTAAAGGGCTGGTGTCTGAATTCTCAATGGGCGGCGTGTCAACGTCTAATAATCTGGAATTGTGCCAGGATGCCAAAAACGTACAGCGTAAAATATTATGCGTGCCGGGGTTCTGGGCGGAATTATCTTATTTATTACGCCTGCGTACCACAGGCAAAACGAAAACCTTATATAACAAAGCCTGAATATAAGGAAACGCAATGCAGGATTTAAAAGGTTTCTCCGTGCCGGAAGGTTTTCGGGGCGGGAATGGTATTAAGGTACAGCTGTGGTGGGCCGTTCAGGCAACATTATTTGCCTGGTCGCCGCAAATAATGTACCGCTGGCGAGCTTTTTTATTGCGTCTGTTTGGCGCAAAAATCGGAAAAAACGTAGTCATCCGACCTTCTGTGAAAATTACCTATCCGTGGAAATTAACGCTGGGAGATTACGCATGGGTTGGGGATGACGCGGTGTTATATACCCTTGGCGAAATAACGATTGGCGCAAATTCGGTGGTTTCACAGAAGTGTTATTTGTGCACCGGCAGCCACGATTTTATGAGTCAGCATTTTGATATTACCGCTTCGCCTATTGCGATAGGTGAAAAATGCTGGCTGGCAACGGATGTTTTTGTTGCACCGGGTGTTTCTGTTGGCGATGGCACGGTAGTCGGTGCCCGCAGCAGCGTTTTTAAATCGCTACCGGCAAATAAAATTTGCCGTGGCAACCCCGCAGTGGTGATACGCGAACGCGTTGAAACTGATTAAATTCATAAGTAGAGGAATATAAACATGTCTAAAGTCGCTCTCATCACCGGCGTTACCGGGCAGGATGGTTCTTACCTGGCAGAGTTCCTGCTGGAAAAAGGGTATGAAGTACACGGTATTAAACGTCGTGCATCTTCTTTCAACACTGAACGTGTGGATCATATTTATCAGGATCCTCATGCGGCGAACCCGAAATTCCACCTGCACTACGGCGACCTGACCGATACCTCCAACCTGACCCGTATCCTGCAGGAAGTACAGCCGGATGAAGTCTACAACCTGGGCGCGATGAGCCACGTAGCGGTCTCCTTCGAATCCCCGGAATACACCGCTGACGTTGATGCCATGGGTACGCTGCGTCTGCTGGAAGCGATCCGCTTCCTTGGCCTTGAGAAGAAAACTCGCTTCTATCAGGCATCCACCTCCGAGCTGTACGGTCTGGTGCAGGAAATCCCACAGAAAGAGACCACGCCGTTCTACCCGCGCTCTCCGTATGCGGTAGCAAAACTGTACGCCTACTGGATCACCGTGAACTACCGTGAATCCTACGGCATGTACGCCTGTAACGGCATCCTGTTCAACCACGAATCTCCGCGTCGCGGCGAAACCTTCGTGACCCGCAAAATCACCCGCGCCATCGCCAACATCGCGCAGGGTCTGGAGTCTTGCCTGCACCTCGGCAACATGGATTCCCTGCGTGACTGGGGCCATGCCAAAGACTACGTGAAAATGCAGTGGATGATGCTGCAGCAGGAACAGCCAGAAGACTTCGTGATTGCGACCGGCGTGCAGTACTCCGTTCGTCAGTTCGTTGAAATGGCCGCGGCACAGCTGGGCATCAAACTGCGCTTCGAAGGCACCGGCGTGGAAGAGAAAGGTATCGTGGTTTCCGTGACCGGCCACGACGCTCCGGGCGTGAAGCCAGGCGACGTGATTGTGCAGGTTGACCCGCGCTACTTCCGTCCTGCTGAAGTGGAAACCCTGCTGGGCGACCCAACCAAAGCGCACGAGAAGCTGGGCTGGAAACCAGAAATCACTCTGCAGGAAATGGTTTCCGAGATGGTAGCCAAAGATCTTGAAGCAGCGAAAAAACACTCTCTGCTTAAGTCTCATGGCTACGAGGTTGCCATCGCGCTGGAGTCCTGAGAATGACAAAACAACGTATTTTTGTCGCCGGTCATCGCGGAATGGTGGGTTCCGCGATTGTTCGCCAGCTCGAACAGCGCGGTGACGTCGAGGTGGTTGTCCGCACGCGCGACGAGCTGAACCTGCTCGACAGCCGTGCGGTACAGGACTTCTTTGCTAACGAACGCATTGACCAGGTGTATCTGGCCGCGGCGAAGGTAGGCGGCATTGTTGCCAACAACACCTACCCTGCGGATTTCATCTACGAAAACATGATGATCGAGAGCAACATCATTCACGCGGCGCATTTGCACAACGTGAATAAGCTGCTGTTCCTCGGATCGTCCTGTATTTACCCGAAAATGGCGAAGCAGCCGATCGCCGAGAGCGAACTGCTGCAGGGCACGCTGGAAGCCACCAACGAGCCGTACGCGATTGCCAAGATTGCCGGGATCAAGCTGTGCGAGTCCTACAACCGTCAGTACAACCGCGACTATCGCTCGGTGATGCCGACCAACCTGTACGGACCGCACGACAACTTCCACCCGAGCAACTCGCACGTGATCCCGGCGCTGCTGCGCCGCTTCCACGAGGCTACCGCCGAGAACGCGCCGGACGTTGTGGTGTGGGGCAGCGGTACGCCGATGCGTGAATTCCTGCACGTGGACGACATGGCTGCCGCCAGCATTCACGTGATGGAGCTGGATCGCGAGGTGTGGCAGGAGAACACCGAGCCGATGCTGTCGCACATCAACGTTGGTACCGGCGTGGACTGCACCATTCGCGAGCTGGCGCAAACCATCGCGCAGGTAGTGGGCTACAAAGGCCGCGTGGTGTTTGACGCGACGAAACCGGACGGCACGCCGCGCAAGCTGCTGGACGTGACCCGTCTGCATCAGCTGGGCTGGTATCACGAGGTGTCACTGGAGCAGGGTCTGGCCAGTACCTACCAGTGGTTCCTGGAAAACCAGCACCGCTTCCGGGGGTAACGATGTTTTTAAGTCAGGAAGATTTTGCCACGGTAGTGCGTTCCACTCCGCTCATCTCAATTGATTTGATCGTGGAGAACGAACGCGGCGAGTTCTTGCTGGGGAAACGAACCAACCGTCCTGCACAGGGCTTCTGGTTCGTGCCCGGCGGGCGCGTGCAGAAGGATGAGACGCTGAGCGATGCGTTTGAGCGACTCACTCTGGCGGAACTGGGCCTGCAGCTGCCGATGGCAGCGGGCCAGTTTTACGGGGTCTGGCAGCACTTCTATGACGATAACTTTTCAGGCACCGGGTTCACCACGCACTACATCGTGCTGGGGTTCCGCCTGAAGGTGAGTGAGGCAGACCTGCGTCTGCCTGATTCTCAGCATGACGACTACCGCTGGCAAACGCCAGAGGCGCTGCTTGCCAGCGACAATGTGCATGACAACAGTCGTGCCTATTTCCTGGCTGAACGTCAGGCCGAGGTGCCGGGCATATGAAGATCCTCGTATACGGAATCAACTACTCGCCGGAATTAACCGGCATCGGAAAATACACCGGCGAGATGGTCGAGTGGATGGCGAGCCAGGGACATGACGTGCGGGTCATTACCGCGCCGCCGTACTACCCGGAGTGGAAAGTCGGGGAGCGCTACTCAAGCTGGCGCTACCGTCGCGAAGAGGGTGCAGCGACCGTCTGGCGCTGCCCGCTGTATGTCCCTAAGCAGCCCTCAACGCTGAAACGGTTACTTCATCTGGGCAGCTTTGCCCTGAGCAGTTTTTTCCCGCTGATGGCGCAGCGTCGCTGGAAGCCGGATCGCATTATCGGCGTGGTGCCGACGCTGTTCTGCACGCCGGGCATGCGCCTGCTGGGCAAACTCTCCGGCGCGCGCACCCTGCTGCATATTCAGGATTATGAAGTTGACGCCATGCTGGGCCTGGGGATGGCAGGCAAAAGCAAGGGCGGCAAGGTGGCGAAGCTCGCCAGCGCGTTTGAGCGCAGCGGGCTGCACAACGTGGATTACGTCTCGACTATCTCGCGCTCGATGATGAACAAGGCGCAGGAGAAGGGCGTCCCGGCGGAGAAAGTCATTTTCTTCCCGAACTGGTCCGAAGTGGCGCGTTTTCGCGATGTAACTGAGCAAGATGCTCATGTCCTGCGCGCGCAGCTCGGTTTGCCTGAAGATCAAAAAATCATTCTTTACTCAGGCAACATCGGCGAAAAGCAGGGGCTGGAAAGCGTGATTGAAGCGGCCCAGCTGCTGAGTGAACATCCGTGGACGTTTGTGATTGTCGGGCAGGGCGGTGGAAAAGCGCGGCTGGAAAAAATGGCCGGGGAACGCGGCTTGACCAACGTGAAATTTTTCCCGCTTCAGTCTTACGAGGCATTGCCTGCGCTGCTGAAGATGGGCGACTGCCATCTGGTGGTCCAAAAACGCGGCGCCGCGGACGCGGTGCTGCCGTCCAAGCTGACCAACATTCTGGCAGTGGGCGGTAACGCGGTGATCACGGCAGAAGCCGAAACAGAATTAGGCCAGCTGTGTGACAGCTATCCGGGGATTGCCGTGTGCGTGGAGCCGGAATCGGTCCCGGCGCTGGTAACCGGAATTGAACAGGCACTTGCCATGCCAAAAGTGAACACGGTGGCACGTGAATATGCCGAACGCACGCTCGAAAAAGAGAACGTGCTGAGCCAATTTATTGCAGATATACGGGGATAAATCATGAGTCAAACCACTTTGTATCCGGTTGTGATGGCTGGTGGCTCTGGTAGCCGGTTGTGGCCGCTGTCCCGCGTGCTCTATCCAAAACAGTTCCTCTGCCTGAAAGGGGATCTCACCATGCTGCAGACGACGGTAAACCGTCTGCACGGCGTGGAGTGTGAAAGCCCGGTGGTGATCTGTAACGAACAGCACCGCTTTATTGTTGCCGAGCAGCTGCGCCAGCTGAATAAGCTCACCGAAAACATCATCCTGGAGCCTGCCGGACGCAATACCGCGCCTGCGATCGCCCTGGCGGCGCTGGCGGCAAAACGCAGCAGCCCGGACTGTGACCCGCTGATGCTGGTCCTGGCGGCAGACCACGTTATCCAGCAGGAAGACGCCTTCCGCGACGCGGTGCGTGCGGCGATCCCTTACGCCGAGAGCGGCAAGCTGGTGACCTTCGGCATCGTGCCGGATCTGCCGGAAACCGGCTATGGCTACATTCGTCGCGGCAGCGTGACGCCGGGTGAAGGCGACAGCGTGGCGTTTGACGTGGCGCAGTTTGTTGAAAAACCGAATCTGGAAACCGCGCAGGCGTATGTCGCCAGCGGTGAATATTACTGGAACAGCGGGATGTTCCTGTTCCGTGCCGGACGCTACCTGGAAGAGCTGCGCAAATACCGCCCGGATATTCTGAATGCCTGCGAGAAAGCGATGGCGGTGGTGGACCCGGATCTCGACTTCATCCGCGTGGATGAAGAGGCGTTCCTCGCCTGCCCGGAAGAGTCCATTGACTATGCGGTGATGGAACGTACGGCGGACGCCGTCGTGGTACCTATGGATGCGGGCTGGAGCGATGTCGGCTCCTGGTCCTCTCTGTGGGAGATCAGCGCCCATACCCCGGAGGGTAACGTCCACCACGGCGATGTTATTAGCCACAAAACGGAAAACAGCTACGTCTACGCCGAATCCGGCCTGGTGACCACGGTCGGGGTGAAGGATCTGGTGGTTGTCCAGACCAAGGACGCCGTGCTGATTGCCGACCGTAACGCCGTGCAGGACGTTAAAAAAGTGGTGGAGCAGATCAAGGCCGATGGCCGTCACGAGCACCATATTCACCGCGAAGTCTACCGTCCGTGGGGGAAATATGACTCCATTGACTCCGGTGACCGCTACCAGGTGAAACGCATCACCGTGAAGCCGGGCGAGGGGCTGTCGGTGCAGATGCACCATCACCGCGCCGAGCACTGGGTGGTGGTTGCGGGTACCGCTAAAGTCACTATCGACGGTGAAATCAAACTGCTGGGTGAAAACGAGTCCATTTATATTCCGCTGGGGGCGACGCACTGTCTGGAGAACCCGGGGAAAATTCCTCTCGACTTAATTGAGGTGCGCTCCGGCTCGTATCTGGAAGAGGACGATATCGTGCGCTTCCAGGACCGCTACGGGCGGGTGTAGCACTCTGCATTATGCCCGGTGGGCTGCGCTTACCGGGCCTGCGAATGACAAAAAAATCAATTTGGCCATTAAGTGGTCAGGGCCGACTGTTGCCTGAAAAAGGGGTCATCATGGAAAAATTAACCTGTTTTAAAGCCTACGATATTCGCGGCAAGCTGGGCGAAGAGCTGAATGAAGACATCGCGTGGCGCATTGGCCGCGCGTACGGCGAATATTTAAAACCGCAGACCATCGTGCTGGGCGGCGACGTGCGTCTGACTAGTGAATCCCTCAAGCTGGCCCTGGCGAAAGGGCTGCAGGACGCGGGCGTGGACGTGCTGGATATCGGCCTTTCCGGGACCGAGGAGATTTACTTTGCCACCTTCCACCTGGGCGTGGACGGCGGTATCGAAGTGACGGCCAGCCACAACCCGATGGACTACAACGGGATGAAGCTGGTGCGCAAGGGCGCCCGCCCGATCAGCGGCGACACCGGCCTGCGCGACGTGCAGCGCCTGGCGGAAGCCAACGATTTCCCGCCGGTGAACGAGGCGAAGCGCGGCAGCTACAAAAAAATCAACCTGCAGAAAGAGTACATCGACCACCTGCTGGGCTACATCAACGTGGCGAACCTCAAGCCGCTGAAGCTGGTGATTAACTCCGGTAACGGCGCGGCCGGCCCGGTGGTGGACGCGCTGGAAGCCCGCTTTAAGGCGCTGAACGTGCCGGTGACCTTCGTCAAGGTACACAACACCCCGGACGGCAACTTCCCGAACGGTATTCCTAACCCGCTGCTGCCGGAATGCCGCGACGACACCCGCAACGCGGTGATTGAGCACGGCGCGGACATGGGGATCGCCTTTGACGGTGACTTCGACCGTTGCTTCCTGTTCGACGAGAAAGGGCAGTTCATCGAGGGCTACTACATTGTCGGCCTGCTGGCGGAAGCGTTCCTCGAGAAAAACCCGGGCGCGAAAATCATCCATGACCCGCGCCTTTCCTGGAACACCGTCGACGTGGTGTCAGCGGCGGGCGGCACGCCGGTAATGTCCAAAACCGGCCACGCCTTCATCAAAGAGCGCATGCGCGAAGAAGACGCCATCTACGGCGGCGAGATGAGCGCCCACCACTACTTCCGTGATTTTGCCTACTGCGACAGCGGGATGATCCCGTGGCTGCTGGTCACCGAGCTGCTGTGCCTGAAGGGGCAGACGCTGGGCGAGCTGGTGCGCGACCGCATGGCGGCGTTCCCGGCGAGCGGGGAGATCAACAGCAAGCTGGCGGAGCCGGCCGAGGCCATTGCCCGCGTGGAGCAGCACTTTGCGATCCACGCGCTGGAAATTGACCGTACGGACGGCATCAGCATGGCGTTCCCGCAGTGGCGCTTCAACCTGCGCTCGTCCAACACCGAGCCGGTGGTGCGCCTGAACGTGGAGTCCCGTGCTGACACGGCGCTGATGGAAGCCCGAACGAAGGACATTCTGGCGCTGTTGAATCAGTAATAACTGCCCCTCACCCCAGCCCTCTCCCCAAAGGGGAGAGGGTGTTCAAATTCCCTCTCCCCTTTGGGGAGAGGGGCAGGGTGAGGGGTAAGGTTTAGAACTAAAGGAACAACGATGACGAATCTAAAAAAACGCGAACGAGCGAGAACGAATGCATCGTTAATCTCTATGGTGCAGCGTTTTTCTGATATCACCATCATGGTCGGTGGATTATGGGCGGTGTGTCGGATCGGCGGGCTGCCGTTCTTATATATGCATCTGCTGATGGCACTCATTGCGCTGGTCGTGTTTCAGATGATCGGCGGGATGACCGATTTTTATCGCTCCTGGCGCGGCGTGAAAATGACCACCGAGCTGATGCTGTTGCTGCAGAACTGGACCCTAAGCCTGATCTTTAGCGCAGGCCTGGTGGCATTCAGCCATGATTTTGATAATCGCCTCGTCACCTACCTCTGCTGGTATCTGCTGACCAGCGTCGGCATGGTGGTGTGCCGTTCCCTTATCCGCTTCGGCGCGGGCTGGCTGCGTAACCGCGGTTATAACCGTCGCTTCGTGGCGGTAGCGGGCGATCTGCCGGTTGGTAAGGTCCTGCTCGACAGCTTCCGCAAAGAGCCGTGGTTAGGGTTTGAAGTGGTCGGGATTTATCACGACGCGAAGCCGGGCGGCGTGCCGTCTGACTGGGCGGGCAATTACGAACAGCTTATTGAAGACGCGAAAGCCGGTAAAATTCACAACGTCTACATCGCCATGCAGATGAGAGACGAATCCCGCATTAAGCAACTGATGCGCGAGCTGGCGGACACCACCTGTTCGGTGATCCTGATCCCGGACGTCTTTACCTTTAACATCCTCCATTCACGCATTGAAGAAGTGAACGGCGTGCCGGTGGTACCGCTGTACGACACCCCGCTGTCCGGGATTAACCGCGTGCTGAAGCGCGCGGAAGATATTGTGCTCTCTTCGCTGATCCTGCTGCTGATTTCGCCTGTTCTGTGCTGCATTGCCCTTGCGGTGAAGCTGAGCTCTCCCGGCCCGGTTATCTTCCGCCAGACCCGCTACGGTATGGACGGTAAGCCGATTATGGTGTGGAAATTCCGCTCCATGAAGGTGATGGAAAACGACAAGGTGGTGACCCAGGCAACGCAGAACGATCCGCGCGTCACCCGCGTGGGGAACTTCCTGCGCCGCACCTCGCTGGATGAACTCCCGCAGTTTATCAACGTCTTCACCGGCGGCATGTCGATTGTTGGCCCGCGTCCGCACGCGGTGGCGCACAACGAGCAGTACCGCTCGCTGATTGAAGGCTACATGCTGCGCCATAAGGTGAAGCCGGGCATCACCGGCTGGGCGCAGATCAACGGCTGGCGCGGCGAAACCGACACGCTGGAAAAAATGGAAAAACGTATCGAATTCGATCTGGAGTACATCCGTGAATGGAGTATCTGGTTCGATATCAAGATTGTTTTTCTGACCATCTTCAAAGGTTTCGTGAACAAAGCGGCGTACTAAGATGAGCTTACGTGAAAAAACCATCAGCGGGGCGAAGTGGTCAGCGATGGCGACCATCGTCATCATTGGCCTCGGCCTGGTGCAGATGACCGTGCTGGCGCGCATTATTGATAATCACCAGTTCGGTCTGCTGACCGTCTCGCTGGTGATTATCGCGCTGGCCGATACGCTGTCTGACTTTGGTATTGCCAACTCGATTATCCAGCGCAAAGAGATTAGCCATCTTGAGTTGACCACCCTCTACTGGCTGAACGTGGGGCTGGGGATTTTCGTGTTCGTGCTGGTGTTTCTGCTGAGCGACACTATCGCCAGCGTGCTGCATAACCCGGATCTCGCTCCGCTGATGCGCACGCTGTCGTTTGCTTTCGTGGTGATCCCGCACGGGCAGCAGTTCCGCACGCTGATGCAGAAAGAGCTGGAGTTCAACAAGATCGGCATGATCGAGACCAGCGCCGTGCTGGCGGGCTTTACCTTCACCGTCGTGAGCGCCCATTTCTGGCCGCTGGCGATGACCGCCATCCTCGGATACCTGGTTAACTCTGCCGTGCGTACGCTGCTGTTCGGCTACTTTGGCCGCAAGATCTACCGTCCCGGGCTGCATTTCTCTCTCGCATCCGTCTCGTCCAACCTGCGCTTTGGCGCGTGGCTGACGGCGGACAGCATCATCAACTATGTGAATACCAACCTGTCGACGCTGGTGCTGGCGCGTATTCTTGGCGCGAGCGTGGCGGGGGGATACAACCTGGCCTACAACGTCGCGGTGGTGCCGCCGATGAAGCTGAACCCGATCATCACCCGCGTCCTGTTCCCGGCGTTTGCCAAGATTCAGGACGACACCGAGAAGCTGCGCGTTAACTTCTACAAGCTGCTTTCCGTGGTGGGGATTATCAACTTCCCGGTGCTGCTGGGGCTGATGGTGGTTTCCAGTAACTTCGTGCCGCTGGTGTTTGGCGAGAAGTGGAACGGCATCATCCCGATCCTTCAGCTGCTGTGCGTGGTGGGGCTCCTGCGCTCCGTGGGGAATCCGATCGGTTCCCTGCTGATGGCAAAAGCGCGCGTGGATATCAGCTTTAAGTTCAACATGTTCAAAACCTTCCTGTTTATTCCGGCGATTATCGTCGGCGGGCATATGGCAGGCGCCATCGGCGTCACGCTGGGCTTCCTGCTGGTGCAGATAATCAATACCGTTCTGAGCTACTTCATCATGATCAAGCCGGTGCTGGGCTCCAGCTACCGTCAGTACATCCTGAGCCTGTGGCTGCCGTTCTATCTCTCATTGCCGACCCTGGCGGTGAGCTACGGCCTGGGCATCATCATCGGCGGCCACCTGCCGCTGGCCGCGCTGCTGGCGGTACAGGTTGCCGCGGGGGCGCTGGCATTCGTCGTGATGATTGTGCTGTCGCGCAATGCGCTGGTGGTGGAGATGAAGCGCCAGTTTTGCCGTAACGAAAAAATGAAAACGCTGCTTCGCGCAGGCTAGTTATTTAAGAGGCCATTATGAAATTATTAATTCTTGGCAACCATACCTGCGGCAACCGTGGCGACAGCGCCATCCTGCGCGGTTTACTGGATGCAATTAACACCCTTAAGCCTGAGACCGAAGTGGACGTGATGAGCCGTTATCCGGTCAGCTCATCCTGGTTGCTGAACCGCCCGGTGATGGGCGACCCGCTCTACAGCCAGATGAAACAGCATAACAACGCCGCGGGCGTGATGGGCCGCGTGAAGAAAGTGCTGCGTCGTCGCTACCAGCACCAGGTGCTGCTTTCCCGTGTGACCGATACCGGCAAGCTGCGCAACATCGCTATCGCGCAGGGCTTTACCGATTTTGTTCGTCTGCTGTCCGGCTATGACGCCATTATCCAGGTTGGCGGTTCTTTCTTCGTCGATCTCTACGGCGTGCCTCAGTTTGAGCATGCGCTTTGTACGTTCATGGCGAAAAAGCCGCTGTTTATGATTGGCCACAGCGTCGGGCCATTCCAGGATCCGCAGTTTAACCAGCTCGCAAACTACGTCTTCGGCCACTGCGACGCGCTGATCCTGCGCGAGTCGGTCAGCCTCGACATGATGAAGCGCAGCGAAATTGACACCTCAAAAGTTGAGCACGGCGTGGACACCGCGTGGCTTGTGGATCACCAGGACGACAGCTTCCAGCCGAGCTACGCGGTGCAGCACTGGCTCGACGTGGCGGCGAAACAGAAAACCGTCGCAATAACCCTGCGCGAGCTGGCGCCCTTCGATAAGCGTTTAGGCACAACGCAGGCGGCGTACGAGAAAGCCTTCGCCGACGTGGTGAACCGCGTGCTGGACAGCGGGTACCAGGTGCTGGCGCTCTCCACCTGCACGGGTATCGACAGCTACAACAAAGACGACCGCATGGTGGCGCTGAACCTGCGCAATCTGGTGAACGATCCGTCCCGCTATCACGTGGTGATGGACGAACTGAACGATCTGGAGATGGGCAAGCTGCTCTCCGCCTGCGACCTGACCGTCGGCACGCGGCTGCACTCCGCCATTATCTCCATGAACTTTGGCACGCCGGCCATTGCCATCAACTACGAACACAAATCAGCAGGCATCATGCAGCAGCTCGGTATGCCGGAAATGGCCGTGGATATCCGTCATCTGCTCGATGGTTCGCTCGGTGCGATGGTGGGCGACACGCTCGGCCAGCTGCCTGCGATCAATGAACGCCTGGCGGTGGCGGTGAAAGCCGAGCGCGAGAAGGGCATTGGGATGGTGAAATCGGTACTTGACCGCGTGCGGGAGGGGAAATGAAGGTTGGTTTCTTCTTACTGAAATTTCCGCTGTCGTCTGAAACGTTTGTCCTGAACCAAATCACCGCGTTTATCGATATGGGATATGACGTGGAGATTATCGCCCTGCAAAAGGGCGATACCAAAAACACCCATGCGGCGTATACCCAGTATGGGCTGGAGGCGAAAACCCGCTGGCTGCAGGATGAGCCGTCCGGAAAGCTGAGCAAGCTGCGCTACCGGGCCAGCCAGACGTTGCGCGGGATCCACCGCGCGTCGACGTGGCGGGCGCTGAATGTTTCCCGCTATGGGTCCGAATCCCGCAATCTGATCCTGTCGGCCATCTGCGGGCAAACCGCGCAGCCGTATCGTGCCGACGTGTTTATCGCCCACTTTGGCCCGGCGGGCGTCACCGCCGCGAAGCTACGCGAGCTGGGCGTGATTGACGGCAAAATTGCGACCATCTTCCACGGTATCGACATCTCCAGCCGCGAAGTGCTTAACCACTACACGCCGGAGTATCAGCAGCTGTTCAGACGCGGTGACATGATGCTGCCTATCAGCGACCTGTGGGCCGGACGCCTGAAAAACATGGGCTGCCCGGGAGAAAAAATTGCCGTTTCGCGTATGGGCGTGGACTTAACGCGCTTCACTCGCCGTCCTGTCAAGGTGCCGGGAAAACCGCTGCAGATCATCTCCGTTGCTCGCCTGACCGAGAAGAAAGGCCTCCATGTGGCCATTGAAGCCTGCCGACAGCTAAAAGCGCGCGGGGTGGATTTCCACTATCGCATTCTCGGCATTGGGCCGTGGGAGCGTCGTCTGCGCACGCTTATCGAACAGTATCAGCTGGAAGATGTCGTAGAGATGCCGGGCTTCAAGCCGAGCCACGAGGTCAAGTCCATGCTCGACGAGGCGGATGTGTTTCTGCTGCCCTCGGTGACGGGTGCCGATGGCGATATGGAAGGCATTCCGGTGGCGCTGATGGAGGCGATGGCCGTAGGTATTCCGGTGGTATCAACCCTGCACAGCGGGATCCCGGAGCTGATTAAGTCTGACCACTCCGGCTGGCTGGTGCCGGAGAATAACGCGATGGCCCTTGCGGACCGATTAGCAGCCTTCAGCGATATTGACCAGCAGGCGCTGGAGCCCGTGCTCCATAACGCCCGACAAAAAGTGGAAACCGATTTTAACCAGCAGGTGATTAACCGCCAGTTAGCCAGCCTGCTGCAAACGTTGTAACGCCGAGGATGTATGCTGAAAAAGATTACCCGACGCACCTTTGTCTCTTCTCTCTCCGTTCTGGCGGCCACGCCGCTGCTGTCGTCACGCATCGCGCAGGCGGCAAGCGGCAGAACGGTCTCTGTTAATCAGTACAATAACAACGACTGGATCGCCGCCTTTAAGCAGGCGTTCAATGACGGTGACACCGTCGTGGTCCCCGCCGGGCTCACCTGCGCAAACATCAATACGGGCATTTTCATTCCCGACGGTAAAACGCTGCTGATCCGCGGAGCGTTAACCGGCAACGGGCGCGGCCGCTTTGTTCTGCAGGAAGGCAGCAAAGTAATAGGCGAAGGTGCTGGCCGCACGGAGAACATCACGCTCGACGTTCGCGGCTCTGACTGCGTCATCAAAGGGCTGGCCATGAGCGGTTTTGGCCCGGTGACGCAGATCTACATCGGCGGCAAGAAACCGAGCGTGATGCGCAATTTGCTGATTGATAACATCAGCGTAAGCCAGGCCAACTACGCCATCCTGCGCCAGGGTTTCCACAACCAGGTGGACGGTGCCCGCATCACCAACAGTAAATTTAGCCATCTCCAGGGCGATGCGATCGAGTGGAACGTCGCCATCAACGATCGCAATATCCTGATCTCCGATCATGTCATCGACAACATCAACTGCACCAACGGCAAGATCAACTGGGGCATCGGCATTGGCCTCGCCGGCAGCACCTACGATAACGACTATCCGGAGAAGCAAACCGTCAAGAACTTCGTGGTGGCAAACATTACCGGCAGCAACTGTCGCCAGCTGGTGCACGTTGAAAACGGTAAACATTTTGTTATTCGCAATATTAAGGCCAAAAATATAACTCCCGACTTCAGTAAAAAGGCGGGAATAGACAATGCCACGGTGGCCATTTATGGCTGTGATAATTTCATTATTGATAATGTCGATATGGTGAACAGTGCCGGAATGTTAATCGGCTATGGGGTGATAAAAGGCGATTATTTGTCCATCCCGCAGAACTTCAAGCTCAACAATATTCATCTCGATAATCGTCAGCTTGCGTATAAATTGCGCGGAATACAGATTTCATCCGGTAACGCCACCTCGTTTGTGGCGATAACCAACGTGGAAATGCAGCGTGCTACGCTTGAACTGCACAACAAGCCGCAGCATCTTTTTTTACGCAACATCAATGTGATGCAGGAAGCCGCTGTGGGTCCCGCCCTGAAGATCAACTTCGATCTGCGCAAGGATGTGAGGGGGAAATTTATGGCGAAAGATGAGACCTTGCTGTCGCTGGCGAACATTAAAGCGGTGAATGAGAAGGGGCAAAGCTCGGTGGATATTGACCGGGTCGACCAGCAGGTGGTGAATGCGGAAAAGCTTAACTTTGCGCTTCCGCACAGATAATCGACAAATAGCTGTTTTGAGACTATTCCTGGGAAAGAAGCGTGATCTATTCAGATTACAACTACAGAAATTTGTAGGGCTAAGGCGTAACATTACCTGAGGATTACGGCAAATCATGCTGGCGAAAACAGGTTTAAGAGCTATAATTCGTCAACCATTTTAAGGTGGAAGAAATAATGATTAATTTGAAAGCAGTCATTCCGGTAGCAGGCTTGGGCATGCATATGCTGCCAGCCACAAAAGCCATTCCTAAAGAGATGCTGCCGATCGTCGACAAGCCAATGATTCAGTACATTGTCGACGAGATTGTTGCTGCAGGGATCAAAGAAATCGTCCTGGTTACGCACTCGTCCAAGAATGCGGTAGAAAACCACTTCGACACCTCTTACGAACTCGAAGCGCTGCTTGAACAGCGCGTTAAGCGCCAGCTGCTGGCGGAAGTGCAGTCTATTTGTCCGCCAGGCGTGACCATCATGAACGTGCGCCAGGCGCAGCCGCTGGGTCTGGGCCACTCTATTCTGTGTGCCCGTCCGGTTGTGGGCGATAATCCATTCATCGTCGTGCTGCCGGATATCATCATTGATACTGCTTCTGCCGATCCGCTGCGTTATAACCTGGCGGCAATGGTGGCACGTTTCAATGAAACCGGCCGTAGCCAGGTGCTGGCGAAACGCATGAAGGGCGATCTCTCCGAGTACTCTGTGATCCAGACTAAAGAGCCGCTGGAGACGGAAGGGCAGGTGAGCCGCATCGTTGAGTTTATCGAAAAACCGGATCAGCCACAGACGCTGGACTCAGACCTGATGGCTGTAGGTCGCTATGTTCTGAACGCAGATATCTGGGCCGAGCTGGAAAAAACCGAGCCAGGCGCTTGGGATCGTATTCAGCTGACCGACGCGATTGCCGAGCTGGCGAAAAAACAGTCCGTAGACGCTATGCTGATGACCGGCGACAGCTATGACTGCGGTAAGAAAATGGGTTATATGCAGGCGTTCGTGAACTATGGGCTGCGTAACCTGAAAGAAGGGGCGAAGTTCAGAACCCGTATTGAGAAGTTGCTCGCAAACGACTGATATTCCGGCCACGATTTGAACAAGCGGTAGTCATTATTTTGGTGTGTTGATATCTAACCAAAATGATGACTGCCGCTTTTTGTTATTAATCCCATGATTACAGCGAGTTACAGGGTCTAAATACGGATTGCTTTGTAGCGATTTGTGCTTGTTTCTGAGGTCGTTTAGGACGACAATTAACGCCAGTTTTTTGTCTGTATCCAGACAAGAAAAATCATTTAATCACACATCGCTCAGTGCACTGGTAGCTGTTAAGCCAGGGGCGGTAGCGTGCTCAATTTCTGAAACCGTCAGTTAATAAATGTTCAGGTTTCAGAGCGCAAGTATCCAGACATTTCCAACAGATGGAACAGATAACGTGAAAATTCTTGTGACGGGTGGGGCCGGCTTTATCGGCTCAGCGGTTGTACGACATATTATTAAAAATACCCAGGACGACGTCGTCAATGTGGATAAGCTGACCTATGCCGGCAACCTTGAGTCGCTCAGTGAAGTCAGCGACAGCGGCCGATATGCTTTTGAACATGCGGATATTTGCGACAAAGACGCTATGGATCGCATTTTCGCAAAGCATAAGCCTGATGCGGTGATGCACCTGGCCGCTGAAAGTCACGTCGATCGTTCGATTACAGGCCCGGCTGCGTTTATCGAAACCAATATCGTCGGCACTTATGTACTGCTGGAAGCCGCTCGTGCGTACTGGTCAACGTTGGATGAGCAGGCGAAGAAAGCGTTTCGTTTCCACCACATCTCAACCGACGAAGTGTATGGTGATTTGCCGCATCCTGATGAGCATCCGGCGTCAACTGAGCTGCCACTCTTCACTGAGACCACTGCTTATGCGCCTAGCAGTCCGTATTCAGCGTCGAAAGCCTCGAGCGATCATCTTGTTCGTGCCTGGCTGCGTACCTACGGTTTCCCCACCATTGTCACCAACTGTTCAAACAACTACGGTCCGTACCATTTCCCTGAAAAACTGATCCCACTGGTTATCCTGAATGCGCTGGACGGAAAAGCTCTTCCTGTTTACGGTAAGGGCGATCAGATCCGTGACTGGCTATATGTAGAAGATCATGCGCGTGCTCTCTACACCGTTGTCACTCAAGGGAAACCGGGTGAAACGTACAATATTGGCGGTCATAACGAGAAGCAGAACCTGGACGTGGTCCATACGATTTGCGATCTGCTTGATGAGATTGTGCCAAAAGAGGGGTCTTATCGCGATCAGATTACGTATGTTGCTGATCGTCCGGGCCATGACCGTCGCTACGCCATTGATGCAAATAAAATTAGTGCTGAGTTGGGATGGGCGCCACAGGAGACCTTTGAAAGTGGCATTCGTAAAACCGTTGAATGGTATTTGACAAATACAGAATGGGTGGAAAACGTTAAAAGCGGTAATTATAAATCCTGGATTGCGCAAAATTATCAAAATCGTTAAGAGCAGTTTATTTCTATATTTGTTTATAGTTCATTAACTGATAGGGGATGACAATGAAAGTTTTAGTGACAGGGGGAACTGGTTTTCTCGGTTCTGCTTTAGTCAAAACGCTGAGGTCGGCAGGTCATCAGGTAATTTTCACTTCCCGTCGAGACGAAAATATCGACAATGGGATGTACAACCTTGGCGATATCTCTGCACAAACAAACTGGACAACCCTTCTCCAGGATTGTGATACTGTCATTCACACAGCAGGCAGAGCACATATTCTTAATGATAAAGCCGAAGATACGCTGACAGAATTTCGTCGTGTGAATCACGATGCCACGATGAAATTAGCTCATGATGCAATAAGTTGTAATGTGAAACATTTCATCTTCGTCAGTTCAATAGGTGTTAATGGTAATTCCACTTCGGGGATACCTTTTAGTGAAACGACACCTGCCAGACCCACTTCAGATTATGCTATTTCAAAGCTGGAAGCCGAGGAAAGTCTTCTTAAAGCATTTACTGGTAGCAATATGGGGATAACCATAGTGCGTCCGGCATTGATTTGTGGTCCAAATGCACCGGGTAACATTCAACGATTGTTAAAACTAGTGTCGCGAAATCTGCCACTGCCTTTTAAATCGGTTAAAAATAAGCGTGCTCTTGCTTCACTGGACAATGTTGTGAGCTTTATCTGCGAATGTGTAACGAATGAGAAGTCAAAGAATGAACTCTATCTTTTGGCTGACGAAGTGCATCCTTCAACTGAAGAAATGATAACGGCATTTTCTACCGGGATGGGTATGAAAGCGCGACTTGTCTATTTCCCCAAAACAATACTGAAAATTTTCCTTTCTATACTGGGCAAGAAAAGTATATATGATCAACTGTTTGGCGATCTGGAAGTTGATTCAAGAAAATCAAGAGAGCAGCTTCAATGGACGCCACCCGTCTCGTTACAAGAAACGATGGTAAAAACAGCGAAGTATTTTATTGAAGGTAACAAATAATGTTGTATCTGGGCATTGTCGTTTTTGCATTCTTTATATCATGCGCGTTGACCTGGGGTTTAAGGTTATATGCCATCAAGAATAATGTAATTGATCAACCAAACCAAAGAAGTTCTCACAGTGTTCCTACACCTCGTGGGGGAGGGGTGGCTATTGTATTAACATTGTTAGCTTCATTAGTATGGCTGGTCCTTACAAATCATATAACTCAGGCAACATTTTTAGGTTTCTTCGTGCCTGGCTTATTGATTGCGGTTATTGGTTTCCTCGACGATCATGGCCATATCGCCGCACGCTGGCGCTTGTTAATGCACTTCATCGCTGCAGCTATAGGGCTTTTTTATCTAGGATCGTTCCCAAGCATTAATATGTTTGGCTACGATGTTTCTTTGTCATGGTTTGGAATGATCCTCGGTAGTATCTATCTTGTATGGATGTTGAATTTATATAACTTTATGGATGGTATTAATGGTCTTGCAAGTGCGCAAGCTATTACCTTTTCGCTTTGTAGTATCTTGATAATAACTATCAATAACTACTCTGATTCATCTGATGCAATGACTATGCTTGCATTAGCACTCGCTGGATCGGTCGCGGGGTTCATCGTGTGGAACTTCCCTGTGGCAAGGATCTTCATGGGCGATGCTGGAAGCGGTTTTCTGGGTATCACCATTGGGCTGATGATCCTTTATTTTGCAAAGCTGGACTCACGTGTTCTGATCGCAGAACTCTGTCTGATGGGTGTTTTCATTGTTGATGCAACTACTACCTTACTGAGAAGATTACTGGCGGGTAAGAAAGTCTATGAAGCACATGCAAGTCATTGTTACCAAATTCTTGCCCGTAAATATAAGAGCCATGTTCCTGTTACTATGGCGGCTATAGCTATTAACTTCATGTGGCTGCTCCCTATTGCTTACTTAATCATCTCTGCAAAAATTGATGGAATTGTAGGCATTACCATCGCCTGGTTACCATTGATTATTCTTGTATTCAGATGTGGTGCTGGAGTTAAAGATAAAGAGAAGGCATAAATGAATGATCTGATCATTGTTGGAGCTGGAGGACATGGACGTACATTGTACGAAACTGCTACGCTATTGGGATATGAAAAAATTGTATTTCTCGACGATAATGAATCTCGCTCCGACAATTCAAAGGTTCGTGTTATCGGGAAAACCTCAGATCTGAAGGTTTATGCTGGTACAGCTAAACACATTGTAATTGGCATAGGTAATAATAAGCTCAGAGAGTCATTCCACCAACAGCTAGAATTGCTAAGCATTTATCCGATAACGCTAATTCATCCTTTTGCATTTGTGAGCACGTCCGCTACTTTGGGACATGGCAGCGTAGTTTTAGCCGGTGCGGTTGTAGGAGCAAACTCAACTCTTGGTGTAGGTACGATAGTTAATTGTCATTCTACAGTCGATCATGATTCAACTCTCGGTGATTTTGCCCATTTAGGTGTTGGGGTGCATCTTGCAGGGGGAGCGTGTATTGGTAAATCGGCATTTCTGCAAGCGGGAACAGTGGGTGGATATAGTG
Source organism: Enterobacter asburiae (assembly GCF_001521715.1). NCBI lineage: Bacteria > Pseudomonadati > Pseudomonadota > Gammaproteobacteria > Enterobacterales > Enterobacteriaceae > Enterobacter > Enterobacter asburiae. Next base: position 2,142,768 of record NZ_CP011863.1, on the reverse strand, counting down.
CTAAAGTGGAAGAGCATGTCATATGCCCTCCAGGTACTATTTTATAAATTAATAGCAAGCTTTAACGAGGCGACTAGTTTTTAGTATGCTAACTTATTTAATTTCTTTGCCAAGACTAATAAAACGGATTATAACGCTCTCTATTGATGTAGTACTGTTAATGTGCGCATTTTGGTTTGCATTTTGGGTCCGTATTGATTCAATGACGCCATTATCAAGCGTATCTCATTGGTTACTGCTAACATCGATAATAGTGATTACTTTGGCCATCTTTGTAAAACTTGGCCTTTATAGAGCTGTCATAAGGTATATAACTGCGAAAATACTGCTTGTAGTTGCTATTGGGATGCTAATTTCGTCGTTGTTGCTGATTATTGCCGCATTTTACACGAATCTCTATCTTCCAAGAACAATCCCGTTTATCTACTTCTCTTTCGGAGTATTGTTCGTTGCAGGCTCACGCCTTGCTATGAGAATGCTGGTCAATCGCGGTTTAAAATTGGGAACACGCGTAATTATATATGGGGCTGGAGCGTCTGGACGCCAGTTACTTCCTGCGTTAAGCCAAATGGATGAATACTATCCTGTGGCTTTTGTTGATGACAATCGCTCATTGCAGGGGCAGGTCATCCATGGTGTAAGCGTATTTTCACCTGAAAAATTGGCCTGGTTGATAGAGAAGTACGAAGCTAAGAAAATTCTCCTGGCAATGCCAAGTGCCAGCCGCGCCAGAAAAAATGAGGTTATATCTACCCTTGAGGGACTTCCGTGCGAGGTGCTTTCAATACCTGGGATGGTCGACCTCGTTGAAGGAAAAGCAAGAATCGATGCCTTACGTAAGGTAGTAATTACTGACCTTTTAGGTCGCGATCCTGTTACCCCGATCCCTGAATTAATTTCAAAGAATATTCAGGGTAAAACAGTCATGGTTACTGGCGCGGGTGGCTCTATAGGCTCTGAACTATGTCGACAGATAATCAGAAATAAACCTACTCAACTAATTCTTTTCGAATTATCAGAATTCTCACTATATTCAATTGATTCTGAATTGCGAAATTTAATACTTTCACAATCTTTAAATGTTAAGATTTATCCAATTCTGGGCAACGTTCAGGATATGGCGCATCTTGAAAGGTTAATCAAGGCATTTAGCGTTGAGACCATCTATCATGCGGCTGCTTATAAGCATGTTCCCCTGGTTGAATTTAACGTTATTGATGGTGTTCGTAATAATATCTTCGGGACCTTATGTTGTGCACAAGCTGCCGAAAACTGTGGTGTCGAAAGTTTTGTGCTTATCTCTACGGATAAAGCTGTGCGACCAACGAACACCATGGGCGCAACAAAAAGAATGGCAGAGCTAATACTTCAGGCTCTCGCATCAGAGTCAAGTAAAACCTGTTTCAGCATGGTCCGGTTTGGAAATGTGCTAGGTTCATCCGGCTCCGTCGTACCATTATTTGAAAAACAAATTGCTGCTGGTGGTCCGGTGACGTTAACGCATCCTGACATCACACGTTATTTCATGACCATTCCTGAGGCCGCACAGCTTGTTATTCAAGCTGGAGCAATGGGCAGTGGTGGGGATGTTTTCGTATTGGATATGGGTGATCCGGTCAAAATTATTGACCTCGCCCACCGTATGATTGCCTTGCAAGGACTTTCAGTTCGTGATGATAAAAATCCTTATGGCGATATTGCTATCAAAACGACTGGCTTGCGTCCTGGTGAGAAGCTGTATGAAGAATTGTTGATTGGCGATAACGTCTCAATAACACAGCATCCACGAATTAAGACGGCTAATGAAGTCATGCTTCCGTGGGATGAAATGAAAGACATTATCGCAGAATTGGATAGCTCATGTCGCAACTTTGATTATGAGCGGGTACGCGAAATACTGTTAAATGCACCTACCGCATTTAATCCTACTGATGATATCTGTGACTTACTTTGGAAAGAACACAAAAGTTAAGTATTTATAGTTTCAACCAGTATCCGAAATTAACTAATAAAGCAGCTGGTGAGAATATCTTTCCAGCTGAGGGATTTTAAATGAATGTAATTCAAACACCTTTAAAAGATTGTGTGATCATTGAACCTAAGGTTTTTGGCGATACTCGCGGTTTTTTCCTTGAAGCCTGGCATAAAGAAAAATATGAAAATGCAGGAATCAAAGGTAATTTTGTACAGGATAACCGCTCACGTTCGAGTCGAAATGTTTTGCGTGGACTGCATTTCCAGAAAACGAAACCCCAAGGTAAATTAGTCAGCGTAATCAGCGGGGAAGTTTATGATGTTGCAGTGGATCTGCGCCACGATTCTGAGACATTTGGTCAGTATGTGGGTGTTCTTCTTTCTGGCGAGAAGAATAACCAATTATACGTTCCTCCCGGATTTGCCCATGGATTTTGTGTATTAAGCGAATATGCCGATTTTCACTATAAGTGTACTGATTTTTACGATCCAAAGGATGAAGGTGGAATTATCTGGAATGATCCGGATATTGCTATTGACTGGCCGGTAACAGCACCAGTTCTCTCAGAAAAAGATATTAAATTAATTACACTTGCAGAGTATAAAAAATCTTTATGAAAGCACATTATACAGTGATTGGTGGACGTGGTTTCATTGGCAGTGAAATCGTTGAAAACCTTCTGGCTAAGGGTGAGAATGTTGAGGTTCCACCGCGTGATGATAAGACTCTTTTTGAAAGAGATCTGGGAATTGTCATCTATGCTGCTGGCAATGGTGATTGTGCAAACACGCCGTTTGAAGTATATAAATCTAACACCGAGTTGCTGGCAACACTTTTGGAACGCGCTCAATTCTCGAAATTAATCTATATTTCATCAACGCGTGTTTACATGGAACAAGATAGCGCGTCGGAAATGGATAATCTTACGGTATGCACGGGCGATAACCGAAGGCTTTTCAATCTTACTAAACTGGTAAGTGAAGAGTTATGCTTAAAAAGCAACCGAGATACGATTATTGTCAGACCCAGCAATGTATATGGTTTGGCATTAAAGAGTAAGTTATTCCTGCCTAGCATAATCAGAAATGCAATCTCGAATAAACATATTGATATGTATGTTGCCCCTGCCTATGCAAAAGATTATGTTTCAGTCACGGACGTTGCTGAGCTTATTTACCAGATCAGCCGTAAAAATGAGTATAACATCTACAATATTGCATCAGGCGTTAATACAACAGCTGCTGATATTGCAGACTTAATTGCAAGTAAAACTGGTTGCACGATCAAATGGCATGAAGGTTTCAAAGGAGAATATTTTCCACCGACGGATAATACGAGAACAAGGAATGAGTTCGGTCATGTCTATAACAATGTATTGTCCGATATAGAAATAATGATTGATAACTTTAAAAAGAATATGACAGATGTCTAATTTTTTATTATCAGCCATAAAAAAAACTATGGCGGATGAAGATAAAAGAAAAGTCTTTGTTAACTTCTTTTATCTTAGCATCGAGAGAATCACTCAACTTGTTATTATTATTATTATTAACAGATTGTTGATAAATCATTATGACTTTGGTGATTTCAGCAGTTGGCAATATTCTCTCGTCATTTTAGCCATATTTATGACAGGCACATGGATCTGTGGGGCCGAGGTGGTAATTCCTAAATTGCTGGATGCGCCATCTAAAATAAATACCACAATGAGCAACGTGATTATATTACGTCTGGCTGCAGGGACTTTCGTTGCGTTGTGTATGGTGGCATGGGGATTTTTTGCTGCAAGTGGGCTGTCCAGACAGTTCATAATTGGTTTGGCCATATCTGTCGCATTACGAGAAACTTTCATCGTCGGTTTAACATGGTACCAAAGCCAGGCTCGTCTTAAATTACCTTGCCTGGTACTAATGTTAGCTGCAATAATTAAACTCATTGTCATTTATATTGGTGTAAGGAATCAGTTACCAATAAATTATCTTTGGGTAGCATGGGTCATTGAATCACTTTTACCTTGTGGCTTTATCTTTTATTCTTTCAGAAAGGCTACCGGGTTTAGATTTGTGAAGGTTGATTCTGAAATTTTCTCATATCTTAAGATTGGTGTTGCCGTATGGTTTTGTTTGATCATGCAACAGGTCACTATGAAGTTTGATCGTGTATATCTGGAAGGTAAAATTTCCGGAGAAATGTATTCCAACTATGCAGCAGCACTTCAGTTGGTCGATAACTGGTATGCAATATGTATTCTGTTTGTCCAGGCAATTGCACCAATTTTTATATTTAAATTCATTGATATAACAAACATTAAAAGAAAATTGCCATTCTGTGTTTTCGCTACACTTGCAGTAACCTGCGCAGGCGCATTGTTTACAACAGTTCTTGCAGACATGATTATTCATATTCTTTATGGTGCAAAGCTTGTTAATGCCTATAGTTATTTGCGAACGTTTGTCTGGTTAACCCCAATTTTAGCTATAGATCAATTGCTCAGCATGGTTCTAATTAGAATGAATCAGCTAAATAAATTAGCTATTAAGTGGTTGATAGCTTTCTGCCTGGTAGTGGCTGTTGTGCCTGCTATTTTTCATTATATGGGTATTAGTAACATCGTCTTCGGTTTAGCAGTAGTTTACGCCTTCAATATAATTTATTCTACGAGGTGCATTGGTGCAGTACAATGATAAGATTTCAATAGTGGTCCCTGCCTATTGTGAACCATCGAAAGTTAAGCGTTTCATGGATGCCATACTGAATATTGATTATCCTGATAACCTTATTGAGTTAATTCTTATTGATGATTGTAGTCCGGTTTCACTGAAAGAAATCGCAGCCTCTTATGGAGAAGCCTTTAAAGATAAAATAAATTTTTCATTCCACAGGAATCAGGTAAATTCTGGCAGGGCTATTTCCCGCAATGTTGGTATTTCTTTAGCGACAAACTCGTTGATAATGTTTATTGATATCGACAACCTGCTTGAACCTAATGCAATAAAAAAAATAGTTTCTTTTTTCCATGGTAAGCACTTCACGGCAGCCAGAATTAATATACGAATCGACCCAGCGAGACTTTCCACTAGCAATTACCTCCGTTATTTTGATAGCCGTTATCTCGGAGCGCGTAATATACCTGAAGGGATTATAAGTACTCGCTTCTTTGCAAGTGACGGCATTATCCTGACACGAGATATCATTAATACAATCGGTGGTTTTGATGAGACGTTCTATCATTACGGCTGTGAAGATGAGGAACTTGGCATCCGAGTTTCAAAAGCAAAATATGACTTTTATTTTTTACCCGATGCAAAAGCAGAAGACAGCGATACACCAACATTGCGCCGAGCATCAGAAAGAATGGTTGTGTATGCATCAAAATCTTTCCCTGTATTGAAAGAAAAACACCCGGAGTGCGTGAAGGACAGCCTCTTTTCATCCTACGAAGTAATGTTAGATGATACGAGACTTCCCAGTAAATTGCTCATAAATGTTATCCATCTTCTACCACTTACAACAACCCGAAAAAGCCTTCTTTGGTTGTGTGACAAATTAGATACAAAAGCGATTAAAGTACCTGACTTCATATATAAGATCGTATTGGCACTTTCATATATTGAAGGTGGAAGACTTCGACAGCTGAGGATGTAGGATGAGTATTTTTTTAATGTCCCCAGGGTTTGTGTATGCTTCAATTTGGCTGTTCACAATTATATTATATTCGCTTGGATTGACTACTAATATTAGCCCGCTCTCAAACGAGATGGTGGTTTTTTTATCAATCAATGTTGTTTTGGGTTTGATTTTTTCACTTCCATTTATCACTCCTGGCAGTATTAATCGCGTTCGTCTGGATAAAATTATGCCATCCTGGCGAGCGACTAAAATATGGCTCATCATTTGGTGCTTTGCGATAATTCCTGATGTGGTTGTTGCTGGCGGGATTCCAATGATTATGCAGTTTAGGGGCGGCTATAATTATACCGAATTCGGTATACCGACATATCATGGGATAGTTAATATGCTATTCCTTTTTGTTTTTCCGTCACTGTATTATCATTTTCTTTTGTCAAAAAGAAAAATTATTCTGCTGGTTATACTATTGATGAGTATATGGGAAATGCTGGTCTTCAGACGAGGTATACTGATGTCTGGCCTCGTGGAAATATTTTTTTTATTTTTTATCTATAAAAAATTCACTAAAAAGATGTTTATTTACACTGTGTTTTCTGTAATCACAATAGTTCTCCTTTTTGGAGCTGTAGGAGATATCAGGGGCGCTGAAAATCCTTATCAATATTTGTTGTCACCAGAAGGACAATTTCTGTCGAGTTTGCCTTCAGGCTTCACATGGTTTTATGTCTATGTTACGGCAGGTCTTGCAAACCTTGCATATAACTTTGCACACATAGTTCCGGTATACGATTTTACAAGCTTCCAGGACCTTTTCCCCAGTGTTATCCGAAATCTTATTTACAGTGATTTAGGATTCCATGATACCATGACGTTAGTAGACGATAATGCCAACGTTTCGACAATGTTTGAAAAGCTAATGCCCGATCTTGGGATAGCGGGCTCCCTTATTGTGGTTACATGTTTACTTCTGCTTTTTAGTATTGCTTACAAGAATTTGCTTAAATCGTATCGTTATAGTTTGTTTCCTTATGCGATTGCAATGCAATGTGCAATATTCAGTGGCTTTTATAATTTGTTCTTTATTCAAACCTATTTTTTACTTTTCATTGTTACTCTTGTTTTTGTGAGAATAAAAATATTTACAGGGAGTCATCCTCATGTTTAAGTTTGTTAAAGATGATGTACTGAGATATTACAAACTGACTGGGCGAAATAAATCAAAAGTATCTATCTTAGGTATAATATCGGCTTTTTTTGGAATGAAAATGACTCCAGTTATTTTATACCGGATGAGCCATTTTTGCTTTAAGAAAAAAATACCTATTTTAGGGAAAGTTTTTTCTCTAATAAATTTTGTTGTCTTTGGTGTTGAGATTGCTTCTAATTGCGAAATAGGTGGTGGTTTCTTTATTCCTCATTCGCAGGGCATTGTTATTGGTGCATCTAAAATTGGTGTTAACGCTACGATATACCAACAAGTTACTCTGGGCGCAAAAAATATAGATATTCCCTTTAATCACCTAAATCGCCCTGTTTTAGGTGATAATGTGGTTATTGCCTCTGGGGCTAAGGTTCTTGGCGGTATTCGAATTGGCGACAATGTTATTGTCGCTGCAAACGCTGTTGTAATGCATTCCTGTGATAACAATGTGCTACTTGTAGGTATCCCGGCCGTTGTGAAGAAGAGTATTTGAAATGAAAGTGTTGTTTTTATGTCCTCGCTTTTTTAACTATGAAAATGAAATATCTGATGGATTAAGGCGAGCCGGTGCCACCGTTGATTATTTCGATGAAAAACCATTTAATAACGTATTTTTTAAAATATTACTCAGACTTTGGAAAGATAATAATTTTCTTAAACGTATTTCAGATGCGTATTTTGAGAAGATTTTGCTTCAAACAAATGATGACTATGACTACGTCATAGTACTCAAAGGTGAATCTCTCAATAGAAAAAATTTATTAAAATTCAAAAATAAATATAAGAAAGCTAAATTCATTTACTACGCATGGGATTCTATTAAAAACTACCCTCATATTCAAGAGTACCTGAATTTATTTGACCGCGTGTTTACCTTTGATGATAACGATGCGCGAGAATATGATTTTATGACTCATTTACCATTGTTTTATTCCCCGGATTTTGTAAGCACAGCGAAAAAAGACGCTTCAAAGAATTTTAAGCCATCCATTGCATTTCTCGGTACCGTACATAGTGACAGATACAGACTATTGGGGGAGATTTATGAGAAATATAAAAATGAATATGATTTGAGGTTTGTTCTTTATTTCCCTTCAATTGTTGTCTTGGCAGGTTTTCTTCTTACTAATATTAAGTCTATCATTAGGTTCAGACTTTTTAGTTTTACCCTTCGCTCTAGAAATAAAAAGCAGATAGCATCATTCTTCTCTAGTGCTGATGCGGTTCTTGATATCCAGCATCCCCGTCAGACAGGTTTGACGATGAGGACAATAGAATGCTTGCCTCTCAAGAGGAAATTTATAACTACCAATTCACGAGTTAAAAATTACGATTTCTATTCAGCTGAAAATTTTTACTTTATCGATCGAGATAATATCCAAATCGACTCTGGTTTTTTTGAAATCCCATATAACGATGCGCACCTGGATGCAATTTCGCGTTATAGTGTAGACTCGTGGGTAAAAACATTATGTTCGACTGATATCAGAGAAGATGTTGTTTAAATAAAGATATCTAATCTATTTAGCTTAAAAGTATTGAGGTAGTAAAATGAAAGGCATTATCCTGGCTGGCGGTTCTGGAACACGTTTGCACCCGATAACACGTGGAGTCTCTAAACAACTCTTACCCATTTATGATAAACCTATGGTTTATTATCCAATGTCGGTGCTTATGCTTGCGGGAATTCGAGATATTCTCTTAATCACAACACCTGAAGATATGCCTTCTTTTAAACGTTTACTGGGCGATGGTAGTCGTTTCGGAATTAATTTATCCTATGAAATTCAGCCATCTCCTGATGGCCTCGCGCAAGCATTCATTATTGGTGAAGAGTTTATCGCGGGTGATAAATGTGCCCTTGTATTAGGCGATAACATTTTCTTCGGGCAAAGTTTTGGCAGGAAACTTGAATCGGTTGTTTCCGGCAATGCCGGAGCTACTGTTTTTGGGTATCAGGTAATGGATCCTGAACGTTTTGGAGTTGTCGAGTTTGATGAAAACTTCAAGGCATTAAGTATAGAAGAAAAGCCAGCTGCGCCTAAATCCAACTGGGCTGTCACTGGCCTATACTTTTACGATGAAAACGTGGTTGATATGGCTAAATGTGTCAAGCCATCAGCACGCGGTGAACTTGAAATTACTACACTGAATGAAATGTATCTCGAGCAGGGGAATCTTCAGGTAGAATTGCTGGGTCGTGGTTTTGCATGGCTCGATACCGGTACCCATGATAGTTTAATCGAAGCATCACAATTTATTCATACTATTGAGAAACGACAGGGGTTCAAAATCGCCTGCCTGGAAGAAATTGCTTACCGTAACGGCTGGCTCACTGAAAGTGAGGTCATGACCTACGGAAATGAAATGAGCAAGACCAATTACGGTCAATATTTACTCAATTTAATAAAGAATAGTAAATAGCAGTTATTGTTATCTAACAATATCATATCTTTCATGGGTATCTGGTAATAATTCTAAAATGAAAGCAAAATATTTTTTCTTTACCTCTGTACTTCTGTTACCTCCTGCATTCTCCGGCGAAAAACAGCAATGTGATTTTCTCTGGGGCACGGCATCCTCATCCTACCAGGTTGAAGGTGGTTGGAATATAAATGGAAAGGGGCCTTCAAATTGGGATTATTTTACCCATAATGAGGTCACAAAGTATACCATTGGCACTGTTGAAAATGGAGATATTGCGGCCAATCAAATTTCGCGAGATGTCTATCTAAAAGATATACAACTCATGAAAGAATTAGGTGTCAATTCGTACCGCTTCTCTATTTCCTGGTCAAGGATCATGCCCGACGGAGTGACGGTTAATAAAAAGGGATTAGAATATTACAGCCAATTGATTACTGACTTAAAAGAAGCCAATATTGAACCTGTGATTACACTTTACCACTGGGACATGCCATTAGCACTTTATAAGAAAGGAAGTTGGTCTAATCCTGAATCACCAGTTTGGTTTGAGAAATATGCACAAGTAGTTTTTGAAAATTTTGGTAGCAGAAGTCATTATTTTATAACTTTTAATGAGCCTGAAGGATACGTTTTTACTCTTGAACCTCTTGCAGCAAACCTTATTGATAAAAAGCCAGACGGATATCGTGACGTTTTATCCGTTGCTTCTCGTGGAAAACAAGCGATAGCACTGCACAATCTTTTGATTGCAAATGCGATGGCAGTACGGAATTACCACAAAGCAAAATATGATGGACGTATTGGGATTGCATTAAACTTATCGCCATGCATTGATAATGACAATCCAAATAGTGCTACTGAGAAGTTATGTAACGATCTCCATAACAACTGGATTCTGGATGCTCTTTATAAGGGGAAATACCCTGATTCAGTATTGAAAATGTATCAGTCTGCATATCCTAAATTCAAGCCTACATCTGGTGATGCTGCCAACTTACTGATTTAGTGTATGATGGTGTTTTTGAGGTGCTCCAGTGGCTTCTGTTTCTATCAGCTGTCCCTCCTGTTCAGCTACTGACGGGGTGGTGCGTAACGGTAAAAGTACTGCCGGACATCAGCGCTATCTCTGCTCTCACTGCCGTAAAACATGGCAGTTACAGTTCACATACACCGCCTCTCAACCCGGTACGCACCAGAAAATCATTGATATGGCCATGAATGGCGTTGGATGCCGGGCAACCGCCCGCATTATGGGCGTTGGCCTCAACACGATTTTACGTCACTTAAAAAACTCAGGCCGCAGTCGGTAACCTCGCGCATACAGCCGGGCAGTGACGTCATCGTCTGCGCGGAAATGGACGAACAGTGGGGCTACGTCGGGGCTAAATCGCGCCAGCGCTGGCTGTTTTACGCGTATGACAGGCTCCGGAAGACGGTTGTTGCGCACGTATTCGGTGAACGCACTATGGCGACGCTGGGGCGTCTTATGAGCCTGCTGTCACCCTTTGACGTGGTGATATGGATGACGGATGGCTGGCCGCTGTATGAATCCCGCCTGAAGGGAAAGCTGCACGTAATCAGCAAGCGATATACGCAGCGAATTGAGCGACATAACCTGAATCTGAGGCAGCACCTGGCACGGCTGGGACGGAAGTCGCTGTCGTTCTCAAAATCGGTGGAGCTGCATGATAAAGTCATCGGGCATTATCTGAACATAAAACACTATCAATAATTTGGAGTCATTACCCTACATCTCAAGATATGCAACTCATTACCCAGGGGAAACCTGATTTTATCGGCGTAAATTATTATGGTCCAACATTGGTTAAGCATGATAAATCTGAATCGTTTGAAATAGGTAATGTTCCTAACCCGGATAAAAAACCTTCTGTAAACGGACCTGTCTCTCCAGAAGCGATGGTTACGATGATGAAAAAGTTTGATGCAAAATATGCACATCCTACCTTCATTATTACTGAGAATGGTGCAGGTTTTGGTTTAGAAGATGAAAAACTTAATGACGGTGTCATTTCTGATAAGTTGCGAGCAGACTATCTCAATAGACATGTGTCTGCAGTTATGGAAGCAAAAAAGGAAGGGTTGGATATCCAGGGCTATCTATTTTGGAGTTTGCTTGATAACTTCGAATGGTTATGGGGTTACAAAAATAGGTTTGGCATAATTGGTGTTGATTTTGATGATAAGACATTGAAGCGTACGCCGAAGTTAAGCTATTATATTTATCAGAAACTTATTAAAGAAAATAAAAATCAATGCCCCTCACTGACGAAAAAATAATCTCCGATAAACCATGTTTTTGTTAAGGTTTAAGTGTGTTAATGACCATAATTACCTACCTCTGCTCTCGATTTCTGAGTTAAGATAATTCGATATTATATCCACCGGGAAGTACCCGGTGGGACCACACCTGACAGGAGTATGTAATGTCCAAGCAACAGATCGGCGTTGTCGGTATGGCAGTGATGGGGCGCAACCTGGCGCTCAACATCGAAAGCCGTGGTTATACCGTCTCCGTTTTCAACCGCTCCCGTGATAAGACCGAAGAAGTTATTGCCGAGAACCCAGGCAAGAAACTGGTTCCTTTCTATACGGTGAAAGAGTTCGTTGAGTCTCTGGAAACGCCTCGTCGTATCCTGTTAATGGTGAAAGCGGGCGCAGGTACCGATGCAGCTATCGATTCCCTGAAGCCTTACCTCGAAAAAGGTGACATCATTATTGATGGCGGTAACACCTTCTTCCAGGACACCATTCGTCGTAACCGTGAACTGTCTGCTGAAGGCTTCAACTTCATCGGTACCGGGGTTTCCGGTGGTGAAGAGGGCGCCCTGAAAGGCCCATCTATCATGCCTGGCGGCCAGAAAGATGCGTACGAACTGGTTGCGCCTATCCTGACAAAAATCGCAGCCGTGGCTGAAGATGGTGAGCCTTGCGTAACCTATATCGGTGCCGACGGTGCAGGCCACTATGTGAAAATGGTGCACAACGGTATCGAATACGGCGACATGCAGCTGATTGCTGAAGCTTATTCCCTGCTGAAAGGCGGTCTGAACCTCTCTAATGAAGAGCTGGCTGAAACCTTTACCGAGTGGAACAAAGGCGAGCTGAACAGCTACCTGATCGACATCACCAAAGATATCTTCACGAAAAAAGATGAAGAGGGTAAATACCTGGTTGATGTGATTCTGGATGAAGCTGCGAACAAAGGTACCGGTAAATGGACCAGCCAGAGCTCTCTGGATCTGGGCGAACCGTTGTCTCTGATCACCGAATCCGTCTTCGCGCGTTACATCTCTTCCCTGAAAGAGCAGCGCGTCGCGGCATCTAAAGTGCTGTCTGGCCCACAGGCTAAACCAGCGGGTGACAAAGCCGAATTCGTTGAAAAAGTGCGTCGTGCCCTGTACCTGGGTAAAATCGTTTCTTACGCGCAGGGCTTCTCTCAGCTGCGTGCGGCGTCAGACGAGAACAACTGGGACCTGAACTACGGTGAAATCGCGAAGATCTTCCGCGCGGGTTGCATCATTCGTGCGCAGTTCCTGCAGAAAATCACCGATGCCTATGCTGAAAACGCCGGTATCGCCAACCTGCTGCTGGCACCGTACTTCAAGAAGATTGCGGATGAATATCAGCAGGCGCTGCGTGACGTGGTTGCCTACGCTGTCCAGAACGGGATCCCGGTTCCGACCTTCTCTGCTGCAGTAGCCTACTACGACAGCTACCGCGCGGCCGTTCTGCCTGCCAACCTGATTCAGGCACAGCGTGACTACTTTGGTGCGCATACTTACAAACGCACCGATAAAGAAGGCGTGTTCCATACTGAATGGATGGAATAAGTTAACTTACTCGCTGTAATCAAAACCCGGAGCCAGTCTCCGGGTTTTTTTATGCGAAAAATGTCGTCTGTTATTCGAAGTAGTCTGAATCTCGCCCCGCTCGAAGTGATTACTCCTGGTTTGCCTTGACAGTTCAGTTTGCCAGGAGGTACAAAGCCCAACAGTTATGTTTATCGCGATGGTCAGGCGGCCATCAGTACAGTTAACTCACAGAAGTCATTAGCGAATGAAAATAACAATCTCCGGAACAGGGTATGTCGGTCTTTCTAACGGCATTCTGATTGCCCAGAATCATGAAGTGGTTGCGCTGGATATCGTGCAGGCCAAAGTCGATATGCTCAATCAGAAAAAATCGCCGATTGTGGATAAAGAAATCCAGGACTATCTCAGCAATAAACCGCTGAATTTCCGCGCCACGACAGATAAAGAAGATGCATACCGCGATGCGGATTACGTCATCATTGCGACGCCTACTGACTACGATCCTAAAACCAACTACTTCAACACCTCAACTGTAGAGGCGGTGATCAAAGACGTTATCGCGATCAACCCTGATGCGGTAATGGTCATTAAATCGACCATTCCTGTTGGTTTTACCAAATCCATTAAAGAAAAGTTCGGTATTGATAATATCTTCTTCTCGCCGGAATTCCTGCGTGAGGGGAGAGCGCTTTACGATAACCTGCATCCTTCGCGTATCGTTATTGGCGAACGTTCTGAGCGCGCTGAACGTTTTGCCGCACTGCTGCAGGAAGGCGCAGTGAAGAAAGATATTCAGGTGCTGTTCACCGACTCCACCGAAGCTGAGGCGATTAAGCTCTTCGCGAATACCTACCTGGCAATGCGAGTAGCTTATTTCAATGAGCTCGACAGCTACGCAGAAAGTCTTGGCCTGAATACCCGCCAGATTATTGAAGGGGTGTGTCTCGACCCGCGTATTGGCAACCACTACAACAACCCGTCATTTGGCTACGGCGGCTATTGCCTGCCAAAAGACACTAAGCAACTGCTGGCAAACTATCAGGCTGTACCGAATAACCTCATTTCGGCGATTGTTGACGCTAACCGTACTCGTAAAGATTTCATCTCCGACTCCATCCTTGCGCGTCAACCGAAGGTTGTTGGTGTGTACCGTCTGATCATGAAGAGTGGCTCCGATAACTTCCGCGCCTCTTCCATTCAGGGGATCATGAAGCGCATTAAGGCGAAAGGGGTTGAGGTTGTTATCTATGAGCCTGCCATGCCGGACGATCAGTTCTTCAATTCCCGTGTGATCCGCGATCTGGATGCCTTTAAGAAAGAAGCTGATGTCATCATTTCAAACCGCATGGCGGAAGAGCTGGCTGATGTAGCGGATAAGGTTTATACCCGCGATCTGTTTGGTAGCGACTGATTCTCTGCTTTATCCTGTAAAAAACCCGGCTGAATTGCCGGGTTTTTTATTTTCAGACCTTGTAGAAATCGCGATACCAGTCAACGAAGTTCTTTACTCCGTCTTTGACTGCGGTTTGCGGTTTAAAACCAATCACGTCATACAGTGCTTTAGTGTCTGCGCTGGTTTCCAGTACGTCGCCTGGCTGGAGAGGCAGCAAGTTTTTCTCGGCTTTTTTACCCAGCGCGTCTTCCAGGGCGGTAATGTAATCCATCAGTTCTACTGGCGAACTGTTACCGATGTTATAAACCCGGTAAGGCGCTGAGCTGGTTGCCGGGGAGCCGGTCTCAACGGTCCAGTTAGCATCTGCCTGAGGAATAATATCCTGCAGACGAATAATTGCTTCAGCGATGTCATCAATATACGTGAAGTCGCGCTTCATCTTACCGTAGTTATAGACATCAATGCTTTTGCCTTCAATCATCGCCTTAGTAAACTTAAACAGGGCCATGTCCGGGCGTCCCCACGGACCGTACACGGTAAAGAAGCGCAGGCCGGTGGTCGGCAGATTGTAGAGATGCGAATAGGTATGCGACATCAGTTCATTGGCTTTTTTGGTCGCGGCATAGAGCGATACCGGGTGATCCACGGAATCGTCAGTGGAGAAAGGCATCTTGCGGTTGAGGCCATATACGGAGCTGGATGAGGCATAGAGAAGATGCTGAACGTTATTATGGCGGCAGCCTTCCAGCACGTTGAGATGGCCGATAAGGTTGGCATCCGCATAGGCGTGCGGATTTTCCAGGGAGTAGCGTACGCCTGCCTGTGCGGCCAGGTGAATGACGCGATCAAATTTCTCACTGGCGAAAAGCGTGGCCATACCTTCGCGGTCAGCTAATTCCAGCTTGTGAAAGGTGAAACGCTCAGATTTTAACAGTTCCAGGCGTGCCAGCTTCAGGTTGACATCGTAGTATTCATTGAGGTTATCGATACCAACAACCTGATGACCGGCCTCAAGGAGGCGTTTGCTGACATTCGCACCGATAAAACCTGCAGCGCCCGTGACCAAAAATTTCATAGCTTCCCTCATAAACCTTTTCTTACAGATGCCATAGCGCATCAGACGACGTCTATGATAGCGCGAAGGGTGCAGGTTACATAACCCATCTTTCCGATATAACTCATCGGATTCTTATAGAAAAATCTTCAGCAATATATACACTATGCAAACATAATAATGTTTACCCTTTTTTTATCTGTTAGGGATTGTATGACGCAAAACAACAATAGCCCGGTCAGCCGAAGCAATGACCCTGAGCACATTGATTTATTTGATTTAATGTTACAGTTGTGGCGTGGGAAGTGGACGATAGCAATCTTTGTTGTTGTTTTTATTGCCATGGCAATTGGATATCTAGCATTCGCAAAGGAAAAATGGACCTCAAGGGCGATTATTGCACAACCTGATGCGGCCCAGATAGCAACCTATTCAAATGCATTGAACATCCTCTATGGCAGTGCTGCCCCTTCAATGCTGGACATTCAAACGCGCGCGATTGGACGTTTTAACTCTTCTTTCTCCGCGTTATCGCAGGCACTCGACAATCAGGACGTACCTGAAAAACTTACCATTGAACCTGCTGTTAAAGGGGAAACGCTGCCGTTAAGCGTCACCTATACCAGCACATCAGCTGAAGCTGCTCAAAAGCAGCTTGCGCAGTATATCCAGCAGGTTGATGGACAAACGGCAAAAGAACTTGCTCTTGACCTCAAGGACAATATCAAGGAGCAGATTAAAACCCTGAACGATTCTCTGGTAAGTCAGGAGAAGGTCGCTCAGGAGCAGAAAGATCTGCGAATCAAACAGATTGCTGAGGCACTGAAGAATGCTGAGGCAGCGAAAATTACCTCGCCGCGCATTCAGCAGACCCAGGATGTAACCCAGGAAACGATGTTCCTGCTGGGAAGCGACGGGCTGAAATCGATGATTGACAATGAAGCTTCACGCCCGCTGATCTTCTCAGCCGCGTATTATCAGACCAAACAAAATCTGTTGGATATCCAGAATCTGAACGTAAATCCGGACACTATTCACGTTTATCGTTACGTTATGAAGCCAGATCTGCCTGTCCATCGTGACAGCCCAAAAAAACCTATTATTCTGATCCTTGCCGTGCTGCTGGGCTTAATGATGGGTTCTGTAGTAGTACTCGCGCGTAATGGAATACGCAACTACAAACCCAAAGCCTGATTTGCAGATTAAAAAAAACCGGGGAATATCCCCGGTTTTTTTATTTATGACGTTTGCGAAGATTTTCAATCACCGCCGTCAAATCCAGCTCCTGATCCTGCAGCAGCACCAGCAGGTGGTACATCAAATCAGACGCTTCATTCGTCAGCTCCTCGCGGTCATGTACGGTCGCGGCCAGTGCGGTTTCAACGCCTTCTTCACCCACCTTCTGTGCAATACGCTTGGTTCCGCTGGCGTACAGCTTCGCGGTGTAGGAGCTCTCGGGATCAGCCGTTTTACGCTCTGCAAGCAGTTGCTCCAGTTGATACAGGAACAACCACTGGTGGCTCGTCTCGCCGAAGCAGCTGCTGGTGCCCTTATGGCAGGTTGGGCCGATTGGGTTTGCCAGCACGAGCAGGGTATCGTTATCGCAGTCAGGCGCCATGCTGACCACGTTCAGGAAATGACCCGAGGTTTCGCCTTTGGTCCACAGGCGCTGTTTCGTGCGCGAGTAAAAGGTCACTTTGCCGCTGTCGATTGTTTTCGTCAGCGCGTCCTGGTTCATATATCCCAGCATCAGCACTTCGCCTGAGACGGCATGCTGGACAACCACCGGCAGTAATCCGTCAGTTTTTTCCCAGTCCAGCTGCGCCTGTTGTTGCTCTGTTAACATACCCTGATCTCCACGCCCTGGCCGGCCAGGTACGTTTTTAACTCACCAATATTAATAATCTGTTTGTGGAACACGGACGCGGCCAGCGCGCCGTCCACGTTGGCATCGCGGAAGGCTTCAAGGAAGTGTTCCATGGTGCCCGCACCGCCGGAGGCAATCAGCGGAACGTGGCAGACCGCACGGACTTTTTTCAGTTGCTCGAGGTCATACCCGTTACGCACGCCGTCCTGGTTCATCATGTTGAGGACAATTTCACCCGCGCCACGCTTCTGCACTTCCTGCACCCAGTCGAGCGTTTCCCACTGCGTCACGCGCGTGCGGCTTTCATCCCCGGTGTACTGGTTTACGTGGTACTTGCCCGTTGCGGCGTCATACCAGGTGTCGATCCCAACCACAATACACTGCACGCCAAAACGATCTGCAAGGCGGGTAATAAGCTCCGGGTCGGCCAGGGCAGGGGAGTTGATAGAAATCTTGTCGGCGCCAAACGAGAGAATTTTGGCGGCGTCGTCAGCGGACTTAATCCCGCCCGCCACGCAGAACGGAATGTCGATCACTTCCGCCACGCGTGCCACCCAGCTTTTATCGACCACGCGGCCATCGCTTGAAGCGGTAATATCATAAAAAACCAGCTCGTCGGCGCCTTCATCGGCATAGCGTTTTGCCAGCGGGACGATGTCGCCAATGATCTCGTGGTTGCGGAACTGCACGCCTTTCACGACCTGACCATCGCGTACGTCCAGGCAGGGGATTATCCGTTTTGCCAGCATTGAATCGCCTCCGTCACAGTAAATTTTCCTTCCAGCAGGGCCCGGCCCACAATCACACCTTGCACACCGGTACCGCGCAGCGCGGCCACGTCCTCTATATCACCGATACCGCCAGAAGACTGGAACGCTACCTGCGGATAACGCGCGCAGACCTCTTCATACAGTGAGACGTTGGAGCCCGCCAGCGTTCCGTCCCGGGATATGTCCGTGCACAACACGTGCTTCAGACCAACGGGAAGATAGATATCGACCAGCTCTTCCAGCGTCACGCCGGAGTTTTCCTGCCAGCCGCTAACGGCCACCTGCTTATTACCCTGTTCATCAATACGCACGTCCAGCGCCAGGACCAGGGCATCGGCGCCAAAGCGGCGGAACCAGCCTTTCACGGTCTCAGGATCTTTCACGGCGGTTGAACCCACCACCACGCGGGCCACGCCAGCGTCCAGCAGCGCCGCGACGTCATCTTCCGTACGCACGCCGCCGCCGACCTGGACGGGCACATCAACACCCGCAACAAGTTGTTTAAGCAGCGGGATCTGGCGTTTCGCCGGGTCTTTCGCGCCCGTCAAATCCACGAGGTGCAATACCTGCGCACCCTGAGCGGCATAATCCTGCAGACGCGGCAGCGGGTCGTTTCCGTAGTCGCGCTGCTGGCCATAATCGCCCTGGTGGAGACGAACAACCGTACCGTCAATTAAATCTAAAGCGGGAATAATCATCACATCTCCAGGAAGTTTTTCAGCAGCTGCGCGCCCGCGGCGCCAGAGCGCTCCGGGTGAAACTGCACGCCGAAGAAATTGTCTTTCTGTACGGCTGCCGTAAACGCCTCGCCGTAGGTGCACTGGGCGATCGTATTCACGTTCACCGGCATGGCGTAGCTGTGCACGAAGTAAAAATACGCGCCGTCTTCGATGCCGCGAAACAGCCTGTCGCCCGCTTTGGCGTAAACGCGGTTCCAGCCCATGTGCGGCAGAGGCAGGCCGTGGTCGGTCATTTTCGGCACGTCTTCGTCAATAATGCCCAGCAGGTCGACGCCGTTGCTCTCTTCGCTGCGACGGCCCAGGATCTGCATGCCAAGGCAAATGCCCAGCACCGGCTGGGTACAGGCTTTGATCAGATCGACCAGCTCACGTTCGCGAATCTGATCCATCGCTGCCTGCGCGGTTCCCACGCCCGGTAAAAAGAGTTTGTCGGCGCGCAGCACCACGTCCGGGTCACGACTCACCGCCGGCTCATAGCCGTGGCGCGCAATGGCCGATTTCACGGAGTTCAGGTTGGCGCATCCGGTATCCAGAATGACCACGTTCATTACAGCACTCCTTTCGACGAGGGCAGGGCGTCGCCTTCTACGCGAATCGCCTGGCGAAGGGTACGGCCAAAGGCTTTAAAGAGGCTCTCCACGCGGTGGTGGTCGTTCTTGCCCTTGGTCTTCAGGTGCAGCGTCAGGCCCATGGTGTAGGACAATGAGCGGAAGAAGTGCTCCACCATTTCGGTGCTCAGATCGCCCACGCGCTGATAGGTGAAGTCGGCTTTATATTCCAGGTGCGGACGACCGGAGATGTCCATCGCGCAGCGCGCCAGACACTCGTCCATCGGCAGAACGAAGCCAAAACGGTTAATGCCGCGCTTGTCGCCGAGCGCCAGCTTCAGGGCTTCACCCAGCGCCAGGCCTGTATCTTCAACGGTGTGGTGATCGTCGATATAGAGGTCGCCTTTTACCGCGATCTCCATGCGGAAGCCGCCGTGGGTGGCAATCTGATCCAGCATATGATCGAAGAAACCGACGCCGGTGTGGATCTTGCTGCCGCCTTCACGGTCCAGCCAGACTTTCACGTCAATTTGCGTCTCTTTAGTGTTGCGCTCAACGTGGGAATAGCGGTCGCGTTTGGTCAACTGCTCGCCAATCTTCGCCCAGTTAAGGTTGTTGCGGTCGTAGCGCAGCCCCGCGATGCCCATGTTTTCCGCCAGCGTGATATCGGTGATGCGATCGCCGATGACATAGCTGTTGGTTTTATCCAGCGCATCTTCTGCCAGGTAGCGCTCTACCAGCTTCACCTTTGGCTTACGGCAGTCGCACTCGTCGGCCGGCATGTGCGGGCAAATCAGCACTTCATCAAATACCACGCCCTGAGAGGTCAGCACCTGCATCATCAGATTATGCGGGCCGTCAAAGTCTGCCTGCGGGAAGCTGTCGGTACCCAGACCATCCTGGTTGGTGATCATCACCAGCTTAAAGCCTGCTTTTTGCAGCTTGAGCAGCACCGGGATAACGTCCGGTTCAAAAGCCAGCTTGTCGAATCGATCGACCTGAAAATCGGCTGGTGGCTCCGAAATAAGGGTGCCGTCACGATCGATGAAAAGGATCTTCTGGGTCATACTTTCTCCGCTTTCAGGGCGTCAATCACGCGCTGGCTCTCTGCACGGGTGCCTACGGTAATGCGCAGGCACCCGCTCAGAGAAGGTTGTTTATTCTGGTCTCGTAAGATAATGCCCTGATCCCATAAAGATTTAAATACGGCACTGGAGGCGGTGAAGCGCACCAGGATGTAGTTGGTTTCTGAGTCGAATACCTGCTCCACGCATGAGATATCCTTCAGGGCGGTCACCAGATACTGACGTTCCTCCAGAATTTGCGCCACGCGCTCGCGCATCGCGTTGATCCCCTGTGGCGTCAGCGCCTGTGCGGCAATATCGGCAACCGGCGTCGAGAGCGGGTACGGGGCGATCACTTTCAGCAGCAGGTCGATGACCTCTTTATTCGCCAGCGTGAATCCGCAGCGCAGACCCGCAAGGGCAAAGGCTTTCGACAGCGTACGCAGTACCACCAGGTGCGGGTACTCCTCCAGCCAGCCTGCCAGCGTCGCCTGTGGGCAGAACTCGATGTAGGCTTCGTCGGCCACCACCAGGGCTTTACCGCGCGTCATCTCCAGCAGGGTGCGGATATCCTGCGGGTTGATAATCTGTCCGGTCGGGTTGTTCGGGCTACAGACAAACACCACTTTTACGCCATCGAGATTGTCGGCAATGCCCTGCAGATCCAGCTGCCAGTTCTCCAGCGCCTGCACGTTGCGGCACGCCACGCCGAAGGTTTCCGCGCTGACGCTGTACATGCCGTAGGTAGGCTGGCAGTACATCACCGCGTCTTTGCCCGGCTCGCAGAAGGCGCGGATCAGCAGTTCAATACCCTCATCCGCGCCACGACTGACCAGCACCTGCTCTGGCTTCACTCCCGCATACTGCGCGTAGTTTTCAATCACCGCTTTCGGCTGACATTCCGGATAGCGGTTCAGCGTTTGCTGCGACAGCTCAAACTGCACCGCCGTCGGGAATTCGTTGGCGTTCAGCCAGACATCCCCTTTGCCGCCGAGACGACGCGCAGACTGGTAAGGCGTCAGGCGACGGACATTTTCGCGGGCTAATTCTTCAATGTTCATGCTTGCTCCTTCAGAGCTGCAACGCGCAGCGTAACGGCATTTTTGTGGGCGGTCAGCCGCTCGGCGGCAGCGAGGGTTTCAATTGTAGACGCCAGTGACGCAAACCCTTCGCGGGAGAGCTCCTGAACGGTCATGCGTTTCTGGAAATCCGCCAGGCCCAGGCTCGAACAGGTTGAGGTGTAGCCATACGTGGGCAGCACGTGGTTGGTGCCGGAGGCGTAATCGCCCGCGGACTCCGGTGACCAGTCGCCGAGGAACACCGAGCCTGCGCTGGTAATGCTGTCGACCAGATCGCGCGCGCTGCGGGTCTGAATAATCAGGTGCTCCGGACCGTACTGGTTGGAGATGGTAATGCACTGCGCCAGATCGCGCGCCACTATCAGGCGGCTAGCCGCTAGCGCCTGACGTGCCGTGTCGGCGCGGGGCAGGTCGGAAAGCTGGCGTTCAACGGCTTCGCCCACGCGTTTCGCCATATCGGCGTCCGGCGTCAGCAGGATGACCTGCGAGTCCGGGCCGTGTTCCGCCTGAGAAAGCAGGTCGGACGCCACGAAGTCCGGCGTTGCGCCGCTGTCGGCAATCACCAGCACCTCAGACGGCCCGGCAGGCATATCGATGGCCGCGCCGTCCAGACGCTGGCTGACCTGACGCTTGGCTTCGGTCACGTACGCATTGCCCGGGCCAAAAATCTTGTCGACCTTAGGAATGGATTCCGTGCCGAACGCCAGAGCCGAAATCGCCTGCGCGCCGCCCACTTTGTATACCGCCTGCACGCCGCACAGCTTCGCCGCATAAAGGATCTCGTCGGCAATCGGGGGCGGTGAGCACAGCACCACTTTCTGACACCCGGCAATGCGTGCGGGAGTCGCCAGCATCAATACGGTGGAGAAAAGCGGGGCAGAGCCGCCGGGAATATAGAGGCCAACGGATGCAACCGGGCGCGTGACCTGCTGGCATCGCACGCCGGGCAGGGTTTCAACATCCACGGTCTGCAGCTTTTGCGCGGTGTGGAAGGTATCAATGTTTTTCACCGCGACGGCCATCGCCTGTTTGATGTCGTCACCCAGACGATTGCTGGCATCAATGATTTCCTGCTCGGTAACCCGTAATGCGCCGACTTCCGTCTTATCAAACTTCGCGCTGTATTCACGCAGCGCGTCATCGCCACGGGCTTTGACGTTGTCCAGGATCTCGGCCACGGTGCGTGAGATGCTTTCTGAGGCGGAAATCGCCGGGCGCATCAGCAGCTCGCGCTGCTGTGCGTCGCTACAGGTATTCCAGTCGATGATTGTGTTAAAGCTCATGGCCATTACTCCATCATCTTCTCAATAGGCAGCACCAGGATGGAGCTTGCGCCCAGCGCCTTCAGTTTTTCCATGGTTTCCCAGAACAGGGTTTCGCTGCTCACCATGTGCATCGCCACGCGCTGCTGATCGCCCGCCAGCGGCAGGATGGTTGGGCGCTCAGCGCCCGGCAGCAGGGCAATCACTTCATCCAGACGCTCGGTTGGGGCGTGCATCATGATGTATTTGGACTCACGCGCCTGAATCACGCCCTGAATGCGGGTCAGCAGCTTGTCGATCAGCTGCTGCTTGGCATCGGCCATCTCGCCGTCGCGCTGAATCAGGCACGCTTTAGAGCGGTAGATCACTTCCACTTCGCGCAGACCGTTCGCTTCCAGCGTCGCGCCGGTCGAGACGAGATCGCAGATGGCGTCCGCCAGACCCGCACGCGGCGCCACTTCAACGGAGCCGTTCAGCAGGCAGGATTTAAACTGCACGCCTTTCTGGTCGAGATAACGCTTTAACAGGTGAGGGTAAGAGGTGGCAATACGTTTGCCGTTCAACGCGGCTGGGCCGTCCCACGCTTCGTCAACCGGCGTAGCCAGCGACAGGCGGCAGCCGCCGAAGTCCAGACGACGCAGGGTGAAATAACGCGGATCTTCGCCCTGCGCGCGGCGAGTCAGCAGCTCTTCTTCCAGCACGTTTTCACCGATGATGCCGAGGTCAACGACGCCGTCCATGACCAGGCCGGGAATATCGTCATCACGCACGCGCAGAATGTCGATGGGCATGTTTTCAGCCAGAGCAATCAGGCGCTGGGTGTGCAGGTTAATTTTAATCCCGCAGCGGGCCAGCAGTTCGCGTGAGTCATCGCTCAAACGGCCTGATTTTTGAATAGCTATGCGTAAGCGTGAGTTATCTAACATTCTTTATTCCTCGTTAACCTGTTTTAACCTGTCTGAATTCGGTCCAAAAAAAAGCCCCCGGAAGAAGATCTTCCGGGGGCTTTTTCATGCGTTCATGCACCACTGGAAGATCCAAACGTCTTCCAGCACACATCGCCTGAAAGACTAGTCAGGATGATGGTGATGATGGTGGTGTTTAAATTGAACGCGTGTCATATAAATTCTCGATGAATGCTTATTCATTTGATGTCTTTTAACCTAAACCAGTTGTACGACATATTGCAAGGGCTTTTTTTGATCATTAATTCATTTCATATTGATGCTATGAATTGTGTGTTCTGCCGGGCTGGCGTAGCCTTATAAAAGACGAGTATGAGTCAGGAGAATTCGCATGAAAAAGGTCGCGATTGTCGGTTTAGGATGGCTGGGAATGCCGCTGGCGATGTCATTGGCCGCGAAAGGCTGGCAGGTGACCGGGAGCAAAACAACGGCGGATGGGGTGGAGGCAGCGCGCATGTGCGGTATTGACGGCGTTGAACTGCGCCTTGAACCGGAGCTGGTGTGTGATGCTGACGATCTGGACACGCTGATGAACGTCGATGCGCTGGTGATCACGCTCCCCGCGCGGCGCAGCGGGCCGGGCGAGTCGTTTTATCTGCAGGCGATGCAGGAGATCGTCGACAGCGCGCTGGCGCACCATGTTCCGCGCATCATTTTTACCAGCTCGACGTCGGTCTATGGCGAGGTTGAAGGCGTTGTTAAGGAGAGTTCCGAGCGCCGTCCCGTTACGGCGAGCGGTCAGGTTCTGAAAGAGCTGGAAGACTGGCTGCATAATCTTCCCGGCACGCAGGTCGATATCGTACGTCTGGCGGGGCTGGTGGGCCCTGGCCGCCATCCGGGACGCTTTTTTGCCGGAAAATCTGCGCCGGACGGCCAGCATGTCGTCAATCTTGTCCATCTTGACGATGTTGTAGGCGCGATTGAGCTACTCTTACAGGCTCCGAAAGGTGGACACATCTATAATATATGTGCACCTTCCCATCCGGCGCGCAGCACGTTTTACCCGCTGATGGCACGTCAGCTGGGCCTGGCGGCGCCGGTTTTCGGTGAGGCAAAGGATGACAGTAAAGGCAAAATTGTTGATGGCAATCGCATTTGTCATGAGCTGGGGTTTGAGTATCAGTATCCCGATCCGCTGGTGATGCCCATGGAATAAGACCCGCAGCGGAGACGATCGCGCACCAGAAGGGGGGCGAGCATGAAACCGCTGCTGGATGTTCTTATTATTCTGGATGCTCTGGAAAAAGAGGGGAGCTTTGCCGCTGCGTCAGCAAAGCTCTACAAAACCCCATCTGCGCTGAGCTATACCGTTCAAAAACTGGAGAGCGATCTCAATATCCAGATCCTCGATCGCTCCGGGCACCGCGCTCGTTTTACCCGTACCGGACAGATGCTGCTGGAAAAAGGCCGTGAAGTCCTCCATACCGTTCGTGAGCTCGAAAAACAGGCCGTAAAACTCCATCAGGGATGGGAAAACGAGCTGGTTATTGGCGTGGATGATACCTTTCCGTTTTCTCTCCTGACGCCGCTGATTGAAGCCTTCTATCAACACCACAGCGTGACCCGGCTCATCTTTATCAACGGCGTGCTGGGTGGCTCCTGGGATGCCTTAACGCAGGGCAGGGCGGACATTTTCGTCGGTGCACTCCATGAGCCTCCCCAGCTGAGTGATTTTGGTTTTGCCCGGCTGGGCGTGCTCGAGCAGGTATTTGCCGTAGCGCCTCATCACCCGCTGGCTCAGGAACCCGAGCCGCTTAACCGTCGCGTGATTAAAGGCTACCGCGCCATAGTTGTCGGGGACAGCTCTCGTCCGGAATGTTCGGTCTCCTCGCAGCTACTTGATGAGCAGGAGGCCATTACCGTTTTCGACTATAAAACCAAGCTGGAACTGCAAATAAGCGGCCTTGGCTGCGGCTATTTACCCCGCTATCTGGCGCAGCGGTTTATAGACAGCGGTGCGCTTGTTGAAAAACAGGTACTTGCTCAAAGCAGTAATGAATCGGTGTGGGTAGGCTGGAATGAACAAACTGCCGGGCTTGCAAGCGCCTGGTGGCGAGACGAGATTTTAGCAAATAGTGCTATCGCCGCCGTCTACTCTCAGCCCGGCGTCCAGAAATCAGCCAGTTAGCAAAAAGAAAAACGGACCGGGCGTTGCAAAGTATTGCCTTTTGTATCCGATGTGGGGCAAAATGCCGCCGCTGCAACCAAATGAATAATCGACGATATAAAAGGCGTCGGTTATTTTTTTTTGCATGTACGAAACGAAACTAAAAACCAAGAGGCCGGGCTTCGTACCGGATAGATATTTACTAAAATCCGACAGTTGTTGTCGCTGAGGAAGAAAGAAATGGGGCAATTTTTCGCTTACGTGGCGGTTATCACCGTAAAGGAGAATAACTATGTCGCATAACGCAACTCCAAACACCTCTCGCGTGGAATTACGTAAAACGCTTACGTTGATTCCGGTTGTTATGATGGGCCTTGCCTATATGCAACCGATGACGCTGTTCGATACATTCGGTATCGTATCAGGCCTCACAGACGGTCATGTGCCTACGGCATACGGCTTCGCGCTGATTGCGATCCTCTTTACCGCGCTGAGCTACGGTAAACTGGTGCGTCGCTATCCGTCTGCCGGTTCCGCCTACACCTATGCCCAGAAATCCATCAGCCCGACAGTTGGCTTTATGGTGGGCTGGTCTTCGCTGCTCGACTATCTGTTCGCGCCGATGATCAACATTCTGCTGGCAAAAATTTATTTTGAAGCGCTGGTGCCGTCGATTCCATCCTGGATGTTCGTCGTGGCGCTGGTGGCCTTTATGACGGCCTTTAACCTGCGCAGCATTAAGTCCGTTGCCAACTTTAACTCAGTTATCGTCGTCCTTCAGGTTGTCCTGATTGCCGTTATTCTTGGCATGGTGATTTACGGTGTGTTCCATGGTGAAGGTGCCGGCACTCTGGCGAGCAGCAAGCCGTTCTGGTCAGGTGATGCCCATGTGATCCCGATGATTACCGGGGCAACCATTCTGTGCTTCTCCTTTACCGGTTTTGACGGCATCAGCAACCTGTCTGAAGAAACGAAAGATGCAGAGCGCGTGATCCCTCGCGCCATCTTCCTGACGGCGCTGATTGGCGGTCTGATCTTTATTTTCTCGACCTATTTCCTGCAGCTGTACTTCCCGGATATCTCCCGCTTCAAGGATCCGGATGCGTCTCAGCCGGAAATCATGCTCTATGTGGCGGGTAAAGCATTCCAGGTTGGCGCGCTGATCTTCTCCACCATTACCGTACTGGCGTCCGGTATGGCCGCGCATGCAGGCGTTGCGCGTCTGATGTATGTGATGGGCCGCGATGGCGTATTCCCGAAAAGCTTCTTCGGCTACGTTCATCCAACCTGGCGTACTCCGGCGATGAACATCATCCTGGTCGGTGCCATTGCGCTGCTGGCGATTAACTTTGACCTGGTGATGGCAACGGCGCTGATTAACTTCGGTGCACTGGTGGCGTTCACCTTTGTTAACCTGTCGGTTATCTCTCAGTTCTGGATCCGTGAAAAGCGTAACAAGACGCTGAAAGATCACTTCCAGTATCTGTTCCTGCCGATGTGCGGTGCCCTGACCGTGGGCGCGCTGTGGGTTAACCTGGAAGAGAGCTCTATGGTGCTTGGCCTGATTTGGGCGGGTATCGGCCTGATTTACCTGGCCTGCGTCACGAAGAGCTTCCGTAACCCGGTTCCACAGTACGAAGACGTCGCGTAAGACTGTGTCGGGTGGCGGCTACGCCTTACCCGACCTACATACCCTGTAGGCCCGCGTAAGCGAAGCGCCACCGGGCAAAAAAAAGCCGGAGACATCGCCTCCGGCTTTTTTATACCCATCGATCAAACTATCTCTTGCGCGTACTGGAACAGGGATTTCAACAGTGCCTGTTTCTCAGCATTCCCTTCATACTGGCCATAAAGCATTTCCAGCTCCTGGGCATAGCTATTAAGGAACTCCGGGGTAAAGACATTGCGACGGTGCTGCAGCCAGCGATCCTGCTCTGCCTCGTCCAGCGTGCCGGGGAAGTTACGCGCGCGGTAGTTAAACATCAGCTTTTCGATGCGTTTATCAGCGAAAGTAATATCCAGCGCCGGTAAGTTACGCGGCTCGGTTTGCAGAACGATATTCATCGCCGCACGGTCGGCGTCGCTGAAGAAGCCGTTGTAGAGCTGGGCATCCACGTTTTCAGACGGCATGAACGGCTCCGCCTCGGCAAAGATAGCAACCACTTTCTCGCGCACCTGCGGGTTTTCGCGCAGCGCTTTCAGGTTATCGAGGCAGTGCTGACGGTTAATGCCCAGTCTGTCCGCATCTTCCGGGCGCAGCGTGTTTGCCTGCGCGAGTACCGGACATTTATTGATATGCACCAGTTTGACCGGCACCGCAGGCAGATCGCCGAGTTCATTTTTCGGGGTATAAAGCCGTTCGCGCAGGGTATCGCTGTCGAGCTCAAGCAGCGGCGAAATATCGCCGGCTAAATCCACCATGATGACCGCATTACGGTTGTCCGGATGCCACGCCAGCGGCGCGACCCAGCTGGTATTGCCGCGCCAGGCGCCAAACATGCCGGAGATATGCACCAGGGGTTTCATCTGCGGCACGTCGATAAGGGTCATGAGCTTCTGCTTGCTGCGGTGGCTCAGCAGATATTCAAACAGCCGGGGCTGCGCGTTTTTCACTAGCTTCGCCATGGCAATGGTGGCATAGACGTCCGCCATCGCGTCGTGGGCATTGCTGTGCTCGATGCCGTTGGCGCGCGTCAGGTGTTCCAGCCGGAAGCTCGTCAGCCCTTCCTCATTTTCCGGCCAGTTAATGCCCTCAGGACGCAGGGCATAACAGGCGCGCATGATGTCT
Source organism: Enterobacter asburiae (assembly GCF_001521715.1). Lineage (NCBI taxonomy): Bacteria > Pseudomonadati > Pseudomonadota > Gammaproteobacteria > Enterobacterales > Enterobacteriaceae > Enterobacter > Enterobacter asburiae. The sequence goes on along the minus strand of NZ_CP011863.1, from coordinate 2,114,065 downwards.
AGCAAATCCCAGCGTGAATTGCGGTTCTGCCAGCTCCAGGCATAGGGATCGTAGAAGTTACGATAGAAGATGTTGCGCGTCACTTCGTCATCGAAGCGGATGTTGTTGTAACCGACCACGCAGGTATTGGGGACGGTAAACAGATCGTGGATGCGTCGGGCGAATTCTGCCTCGTTAACGCCTTTCTCGCGCGCTTCCTGAGGAGTGATCCCGGTGACCATGACCGCCCCGGGCTGCGGCAGGTAGTCATCAGCCGGTTTGCAGTAAAAGACCTCAGGCTCGCCAATAATGTTGAATTCGTCGTCGGTACGGATGGCGGCAAACTGCGCCGGTCGGTCCAGCGCCGGGTGCGTGCCAAAGGTTTCGTAGTCATGAAATAAAAAAGTCGGGCGAGCGGCAGAGTCAGACACCAGTAATACCATCCTGTTAAAAAATGACGTCACTATGGTAAACGATCGTGCGGTTCAGACCGAATAAAAAGCACCGCCGTGACGCAAATTTGCGCGCCAGCTTCAGAGAATAATCTGCGTTCTGTCACATTTTTTTGCAATTAAGCCAGGTAACGACATCAGAACTCCCGTAAAAAGGTCATCGATTTTTAATGACCTGAGGATATACCGTTGAAACGCCGTCTGTTTATTGCTGTTTCTTTACTCGCTTCGAGTGTCTCATCTGCTTTTGCGGCCGAACCACTGGATTTTTCGCCGCAGCCTCCGGCCATTCAGGCTGGCTCCTGGGTGCTGATGGACTACACGACTGGCCAGATCTTAACGGCGGGCAACGAACATCAACAACGCAATCCGGCGAGCCTGACCAAGCTGATGACGGGATATGTGGTCGATCGGGCCATTGATAGCCATCGCATTACGCCGGACGACATTGTCACCGTCGGGCGTGACGCGTGGGCAAAAGGCAACCCGGTTTTTGACGGCTCGTCGCTCATGTTCCTGAAAGAGGGCGATCGCGTCTCCGTGCGTGACTTAAGCCGCGGTCTGATTGTCGATTCCGGCAACGACGCCTGCGTGGCGCTGGCCGATCACGTGGCGGGCGGCCAGCCGCAGTTTGTGAAGATGATGAACGACTACGTGCAGAAGCTGAACCTGCGCGATACGCACTTTGAAACCGTCCACGGGCTGGACGCACCGGGCCAGCACAGCTCGGCCTATGACCTGGCCGTACTTTCCCGGGCCATCATTCACGGCGAGCCTGAGTTTTACCATATGTACAGCGAAAAGAGCCTGACCTGGAACGGGATCACCCAGCAAAACCGTAACGGCCTGCTGTGGGATAAAACCATGAACGTGGACGGGCTTAAAACGGGGCACACCTCGGGAGCGGGCTTTAACCTGATTGCGTCCGCCGTTGACGGGCAGCGTCGTTTAATCGCGGTGGTGATGGGGGCGGACAGCCCGAAAGGGCGTGAGGACCAGGCCCGGAAACTGCTGCACTGGGGGCAGCAGAACTTCGATACGGTGCAAATTCTGCACAACGGTAAAAAAGTGGGGACAGAGCGTATCTGGTACGGCGATAAGGAGCAGGTGAAACTGGGCACCGACCAGGACTTCTGGCTGGCCCTGCCGAAAGCGGAAGTGCCGAACATCAAAGCCAAATACGTGCTGGATAAAAAAGAGCTGGAAGCGCCGATTGCTGCGCATCAACGGGTCGGGGAGATCCAGCTCTATGACCGCGACAAGGTGGTGGCGCACTGGCCGCTGGTGACGCTGGAAGCCGTTGATAAAGGTGGACTGTTCTCTCGCATGAGCGATTATCTGCATCACACGCTCTAGCGGTTGACGAGCAGGCTGGCAGGGTTGCGAGTCTGCTCACATAATAAACACTTCTCGTTTGCTGAACCCTCAGAATCCGCTTTATAGTGTATGTATATACAGTAATAAATGGAGGCAGCATGGACTACAGCATCAAGCAGCAAAAGAAACGTAAGATTGCCGGTTTTCATTTGGTCGGACCGTGGGAACAAACGGTAAAACAGGGCTTTGAACAGCTGGTGATGTGGGTGGACGGGCGCCACATTGAGCCGCTGGAGTGGGTTGCGGTCTACTACGATAATCCGGATGAGGTCCCGGCAGAAAAACTGCGCTGCGATACGGCCGTTACGGTACCGGATGATTTCGTTATCCCGGAAAACAGCGAAGGCGTCATGATGACGGAAATCGCGGCCGGGGATTATGCCGTGGCGACGGCGCGCGTGGAAAACTACGACTTCGCCACGCCGTGGTATCAGTTCTTTAATTCCCTGCTGCAGGACAATAAGTACCAGATGGCGCTCAAACCCTGCTTCGAGCGCTATCTCAATGACGGCAATGCAGACGGCTACTGGGATATCGAAATGTATATCGCGGTAGAGCATAAAACGGCTTAAGCCTGCTAAATGAAGGGTTTTTCAGCCGGGAGCGATCCGCCCGGCTGAAAACACAGTACAATTGTGATTTGCCGTGTAGCTGGAGAGCGGGTGTGCGTCCCGACAAATCATTAACCCCTTTTGAAATTCGGTTGTACAAACATTACCGCGTGGTGCACGGGTGTCGCATCGCGCTGGCGTTCGTATTGACGTTTGTACTGGTCCGTTTGCTGGACGTTCCGGAAGGGACGTGGCCGCTGATCACCCTTGTGGTGGTGATGGGGCCCATCTCGTTTTGGGGAAACGTTGTTCCGCGCGCTTTTGAGCGAATTGGCGGGACGGTTTTAGGCTCGGCCCTTGGGCTTATCGCCCTGAAGCTGGAGCTCATCTCATTTCCCGTGATGCTGGCATGGTGCGGTGCCGCCATGTTCCTGTGCGGCTGGCTGGCGCTGGGTAAGAGGCCGTATCAGGCGCTGCTGATTGGTATTACGCTCGCGGTGGTTGTCGGTGCGCCCGCCGGGGATATGACCACCGCGCTGTGGCGAAGCGGGGATGTCATCCTGGGGTCACTGCTGGCCATGCTCTTCACCGGTATCTGGCCGCAGCGGGCTTTTCTGCACTGGCGTATTCAGATGGCGAACTACGTCACCGCCTTTAACCGCGTCTATCAGGCCGGTTTTTCCCCGAATCTGGTTGAGCGTCCCCGGCTGGAAAAGCATCTGCAAACGATCCTCAACGACGTGGTCAAAATGCGCGGCCTGATCACGCCCGCCAGCAAAGAAACCCATATTCAGAAATCGATTTTCGAAGCCATCCAGACGGTAAGCCGCAATCTGGTCTGCATGCTTGAACTGCAGATCAACGCGCACTGGGCCTCGCGTCCCAGCCATCTGTTGATGCTTAACGCGCAGACCCTTAAAGAGACCCAGCAGATGACGCAGCAAACGCTGTTGACCATCGCCCATGCGCTCTATGAAGGGAACCCGCAGCCGATACTGGCCAACAGCGAGCGGCTGAATGAGATCGTTGCGGAGCTGAAGCAGCTAATCAATGAGCGCCAAAGCGATAACGTGGCGGAAACGCCTATTCATGGCTATGTCTGGCTGAGCATGGAACTGGCGCGGCAGCTTGAGCTGTTATCGCACCTTATTTGCCGGGCGCTGCGCAAATAAAAGGCGTATGTGACGCCTGCTGCTTCGATTCAGCAGCAATTGGGGTTATGATAGCTTTAAACGATATACTCATTGTCATTCGCAGCCGCTGTCAGTAAGGTTATTGTTACAACGGTTGCCTTAACGAATCCGAATCTCACATTATCAGGGGTGTAAAAATGGAAACTACCAAGCCTTCGTTCCAGGATGTTCTGGAATTCGTCCGCCTGTTCCGCCGCAAAAACAAGCTGCAGCGTGAAATCCAGGACGTTGAGAAGAAGATCCGTGACAACCAGAAACGTGTTCTGCTGCTCGACAACCTGAGCGACTACATCAAGCCAGGTATGAGCGTTGAAGCTATTCAGGGCATCATCGCCAGCATGAAGAGCGACTATGAAGACCGCGTTGATGACTACATCATCAAAAACGCTGAGCTGTCCAAAGAGCGTCGTGACATCTCTAAAAAGCTGAAAGTGATGGGCGAAATCAAAAACGGCGAAGCAAAAAGCGAGTAATCGCAGCGAATAGTGAAAAAGGCTCTCTGGTGACAGAGAGCCTTTTTTATGATTCAGAACGCGGCTGTAGCTGATAAATCCAGGCCTTAACCTGCTTGCCTTCAAGGGTGGTCACCGTGACCTCAACCCGATCGTAGCCGTCTTCAAATTCGTCCAGCATTTGCCAGTGTGCGGCAAGGTTATCCGAGATAAACAGATAGCCTTCGACGCGGGGTCCGTCAGGGTGGAGCACAATTCCCGGGAAGTCCGCCGCTGCGCCCCAGCCGCGTTCGTAAAACGTGCCGGATACGGAACCGGCCAGCCATTCGCCGCCGATGTCTTCAAGAATATGCGCATTAGAGTGGCCCGGGCGCAGCGTGCCGTAGACAAACAGAGCGTTCATTTTCCCTCATCCGCAAAGCAAAAAGCCTGCTTTAAAAGCAGGCTTTTTAAATTTGGCTCCTCTGACTGGACTCGAACCAGTGACATACGGATTAACAGTCCGCCGTTCTACCGACTGAACTACAGAGGAATCGTTGTGGAGGCTTATCTTAGCGGCGAAAAAAGTTTTGTCAAACCTGATCTTAGGGAAAATCGACCGATTGCTGATTCTGTCGTCAGTTTGTTGTAAATCCACACATCTTTTTCTGGAAAATACTTTGCAGGATTAGCATTTGTCCCCCATCATTTGAAATGGAGTTTCAACTTTTCTCGCTAAGGTCCATTTTGAACGTCACTGCCTCCTTACGCCAGGCGATAACGCGCACGCCGTGGTATGCAAAACGTAAAAGCTATCGTGTCCTGTTCTGGCGTGAAATCACCCCTCTTGCCGTGCCTATCTTCCTGGAAAATACCTGCGTTCTGCTGATGGGGGTCCTGAGCACCTTCCTGGTGAGCTGGCTGGGGAAAGAGGCGATGGCAGGGGTTGGGCTGGCGGACAGCTTTAACATGGTGGTGATCTCGTTCTTTGCCGCCATAGATCTCGGGACGACGGTGGTGGTGGCTTTTAGCCTCGGCAAGCTTGATCCCAAACGTGCACGCGAGGCGGCACGCCAGTCGCTGATGATCATGACCATTTTTTCGATCGTTCTGGCGGCGGTGATCCACTATTTCGGTAAAGAGATTATCGACTTTGTCGCCGGGGAGGCCACGAACGAGGTTAAAGACCTGGCGCTGACCTATCTGGAGATGACCGTCTTAAGCTATCCGGCGGCTGCCATTGCGCTGATTGGCAGCGGCGCGCTGCGCGGGGCGGGCAACACCAAAATTCCGCTGCTGATCAATGGCGGGATGAATATCCTGAATATCATTATCAGCAGCGTGCTGATCTACGGCGTGTTCTCGTGGGAGGGGCTGGGGTTCGTTGGTGCCGGACTGGGGTTAACCATTTCACGCTATATCGGTGCGGTAGCCATCATTGGGGTGCTGATGGCGGGGATCACCCCCTCGCTGCGTCTGACGCTGAAAAGCTATTTCCGTCCCTTTAATTTCGCCATTATCTGGGAAGTGATGGGGATCGGCATTCCCGCGAGCATTGAATCGGTGTTGTTCAACGGCGGGAAGCTGCTCACGCAGATGTTTGTCGCCGGGATGGGCACCGACGTTATCGCCGGTAACTTTATCGCCTTCTCTATTGCCTCGCTGATTAACCTGCCGGGTAACGCGCTGGGTTCGGCTTCGACCATTATTACAGGTAAACGGCTCGGGAAAGGGCAGATAGGCCAGGCGGAGCGGCAGCTGCGGCACGTGTTCTGGCTGTCGACCATTGGGCTGACGCTGATTGCCTGGGGAACCGCGCCGTTTGCCGGGCTGATGGCCTCGTTCTATACCCACGAAGACGACGTTAAAGAGGTCGTTAAGATCCTCATCTGGCTCAACGCGGCCTTCATGCCCATCTGGGCGGCCTCATGGGTATTGCCCGCCGGGCTGAAAGGCGCGCGCGATGCCCGCTTTGCGATGTGGGTATCGATGCTCGGCATGTGGGGATGTCGCGTTGTCGCGGGGTATACGCTCGGGGTGATGCTCGGATGGGGTGTGGTCGGCGTCTGGCTGGGGATGTTCCTCGACTGGGCCGTGCGGGGCGCGCTGTTCTACTGGCGGATGGTCAGCGGGCGCTGGCTGTGGAAATATCCGCGGAAAAATGCCTGACAATTGCGCGAAGTGGAGAATAATTCGGCAAACGATCGGAAATGTGCATTCTGCCTTTGACATCATGGGGGAGCATCGATAATATGCGCCCCGTTCACACGATTCCTCTGTAGTTCAGTCGGTAGAACGGCGGACTGTTAATCCGTATGTCACTGGTTCGAGTCCAGTCAGAGGAGCCAAATTTAAAAAGCCTGCTTTTAAAGCAGGCTTTTTGCTTTTCTGCGCAAGGTAAATGCAAAACGGCAACCTTGTTGCCGTTTTTAGTGTGTGCACCCTCTCCCGTGGGAGAGGGTTGGGGTGAGGGCACCAGACCGCACGAAATTACACACTAATCGGTGCCGTCGCCTCAACCAGCCACGGACGCGCATCGCTATTCACCAGAGGTGAAAGCGCCTCGCGTACCTGCCGGTGATACGCATCCAGCCACTGCTTTTCCTGCTCGCTCAGCAGATGCAGCTCAACCTGACTTAAGTCGATCGGGATCAGCGTCAGCGAGGCAAATTTGCAGAACCCCGGACGGCTCTCCACAATCTCCACCTGGTTTTCAATACGAATACCGTGGCTATCGCCCAGATAGTAGCCCGGCTCGATAGTCATGATATTGCCCGCCACCAGCGGCCACGGGTTGACCTTTTTGGCGATGCGATGCGGGTTCTCATGGATCAGCAGCTGGTGCCCCACGCCGTGTCCCGTACCGTGATCGTAATCCAGCCCCATCTCCCACAGCGGGCGACGCGCAAACGCATCCAGCTGATGCCCCTGAGTCCCGGAAGGGAACTGCAGGGTAATGAGCGACAGGAAGCCTCTCAGCACGGCAGTGTAGTGCAGGCGCTGCTGCGGATCGACTTTCCCCCACGCCAGCGTGCGGGTGGCGTCGGTGGTGCCGTTAGCATACTGGCCGCCGGAATCGTTCAGGTAAAAATGGTCATGCCCGATAGGCTTATTGCTGGCCTCGCTCGAATGGTAGTGGCACATCGCCGCATTGCTCGAAGAGGCGGAGATGGTTTCAAAACTCTGCTCGATGAACCCCGGCTGCTGTTGACGGAACGCAAGCTGCTGCGCCTGTGCGTCCAGCTCGGTGAGCGGTTGCCCAGCCGCCTCGCGCAGCGGTACTTCACGGCTCAGCCAGGCGAGGAAGTTGACCCACGCGGCCCCGTCCTGGTGATGGCACTCGCGATAGCCTGCCAGCTCGACCGGGTTTTTAGTCGCTTTCATCAGGGTGATGGGGTCGGTCCGCCAGACAATTTCTCCCCATGGTTCGATGGCGAAGCGCAGGGCAACCGGCGCGGAATCGGCATCAATCATCACCCGTTTGCCTTTAGCAATCTGCTGGCAGCGTTCAATAAAGGTATCCTGCGGCGCAATGGTGAACGCATTGCGCACATTGTCAGGCAGGGCGCTGAGCTTATTGTCGTTAACAAACCACTCAACGTGACCGTCACGACCGAGAAGGGCAAAGGAGAGCGGTACCGGGCTGTAGGGAATATCCGCACCGCGCACGTTTAGCAGCCAGGCGATGTTATCCGGCAGGGTAACGGCGAGATAATCCGCATTGTTTGCGGCCAGCACGGCGGCGACGCGCTGGCGTTTGTCCGCGCTGCGTTCGCCGCTGTGTTCAACCGGCATTTCACGGATAAGCCCCGCCGGCGCGGCAGGGCGATCGGTCCATAGCGTATCAAATGGCGAGGCCTTCAGAGGCACCAGCTCGCACGGCGTGGCAGACAGTTGCTCAAACTCCGAGTTGGTCATCAGCAGCGCGTCAAAACCGATGCGCGTTCCGGCCGCAACGTTTTCTGCCAGCCATTCTGCCAGCGGTTCGTTGTGCAGGTGGTGGATCTCAACCTCATCCATATTGACCTGAACGCGTGCCTGAACCTGATAGCGCCCGTCGACGAACAGCAGCGCTTTGTTTTTCAACACCAGCGCCACGCCGGCCGAGCCGTCAAAGCCCGTCAGCCAGGCCAGCTTTTCGTCGTAGGGCGCGCAGTATTCGCTCTGCCAGGCATCCGCGCGCGGGACGATCATCCCGTCGAGTTGACTGGCCTCAAGCCAGTGGCGCAGGGCAGAGAGCGGTGATGTGGTGTGCATGGTTTATCCTTGTTATTAGCGGAACGGCGGCTCGTTGAAGGTGCGCAGCTTGCGCGAATGCAGCTTGTCGCCCTCCGCGCGAAGTAAATCAATCGCACGAATACCAATCTGCAGATGCTCTGAGATAGCCCCTTCGTAGAAACGGTTGGCCTGGCCCGGAAGCTTAATTTCGCCGTGCAGCGGCTTATCGGAGACGCACAGCAGCGTGCCGTAAGGAACGCGGAAGCGATATCCCTGGGCGGCGATGGTGGCGCTCTCCATATCGATCGCCACCGCGCGGCTCAGGTTGAACCGCAGCGCGGAGGCGGAGTAGCGCAGCTCCCAGTTGCGGTCATCCGTTGTGACGACCGTGCCGGTGCGCAGGCGCTGTTTAACCTCTTCACCCGGCATGCCGCTGACCTCTTTGGTAGCGTCATACAGCGCGCGCTGTACTTCGGCGATGCTCGGGATTGGGATGTCCGGCGGCAGGACCGCATCAAGCACGTGGTCATCGCGCAGATAGGCGTGTGCCAGCACGTAGTCGCCAATCAGCTGGCTTTCGCGCAGGCCGCCGCAGTGGCCAATCATCAGCCACACGTCCGGGCGCAGGACCGCCAGATGGTCGCAGATGGTCTTGGCATTTGACGGGCCCACGCCGATGTTGATTAGGGTGATGCCCTGACCGTCGGCGGTGATCAGGTGCCAGGCGGGCATCTGGTGCTTTTTCCACGCCAGGTCGGAAATGGCCTGCTCGGGCGCTTCGGTCTCCGCGGTGATCCAGATCCCGCCCGCGCAGGACAGCGCGATGTACGGGCTTTCCGGGTCGAGGATCTGGCTGCAGCCCCAGCGGACAAACTCGTCAACGTAACGGGTGTAGTTGGTAAAGAGCACGAACGGCTGGAAATGTTCGACTGGCGTACCGGTGTAGTGGCGCAGGCGCGCAAGGGAGAAATCGACCCGGCGGGCATCAAAATGCGACAGGGGAGAAAATTCTGCCGGGTGATAAATCCCGTCGGCCGTCTCATCGCCAATCTGTGAAAGTTCTGTCGTCGGGAAGTGGCGGGTCAGCCCCGCGCTCATGGAGCGATCCAGCGTCAGCGCCGAGCCGTCAATCACGTAGGGATACGGGATCTCATGCTGCGAGGGCTCAACGGCAATGTGCGCGCCGTAGTCCTGGTACAGCAGCGTGAGTTGTTCTTCAAGATACGGGCGGAACAGCGCAGGGCGGGTGACGGTGGTGCTGTAGCAGCCGGAGTGGGTAAAGCGCGCGTAGGCGCGGGTTTTGGGATTACTGCTGGCGCTGCCGTCCCAGGTCACAGAGAGCGATGGATAAACAAAAAGGCCCTCGATTCTGGCCTTTTGGTCGGGAAGTTTCCCTGTTTCGATATATTCGCTGATGGCGCCGCGCAGCGCGTTGACGGACTGTTCGTACAGCGCGTCGAGTTTTTCCAGCGCCTGAGCCGGGGTCAGGCTGGAGCCCTTATTATTCATCTCTGTCTCCTTGTTCCACAGGTGTGCGACTCTACCCGATAGTATGTCACACGCCCGTGAAACAAAAGGGAGATCAGCTGTGGCTCGTCTCTTTCATAAGCAGCGCCGTCGCTGCCGACAGCAGGCAGCCGGCCAGCAGATAAATCGCCACGCTGTGCCAGTTGCCGCCGGAGAAGGTCACCAGCGCGGCGGCAATAAACGGCGTAAATCCGCCGCCGACCACGCTTGCCACCTGATAGCCCACGCCCGCGCCGCTGTAGCGGTAGCTTGCGCCGAACAGCTCGGTGAACATCGGCTGCTGTACGCACACCACCATATCGTGAGCGATGTTGGCGAGCATGATGGCGAAGAAGACAATCCAGAAGATCGACTGCGCCTCGAGCGCCATAAAGAACGGCCAGGCGCTGAGGGTGCCAATCAGCGCCCCGGTGATGTAAACGCGGCGGCGGCCAAACCGGTCCGCCAGCCACGCGAAGCAGGGGATTGTCAGGCAGCTGATCCCGCCGACCAGCAGGCCAATATTCAGGAACAGCTCGCGGGGGAGACCGAGGTTCTGCGTCGAATAGTTCAGGGCAAACGCGGTGACGATATACATCGTCAGCAGCTCGCACAGGCGCAGGGCGATAATTTTCAGAAAAGCGCCAGGGTGCTGAACCAGCGCTTCCATCACAGGCAGGCGCTTTTTGGCGAGCGGTTTTTCCAGCTGTTGTTTTTCAAACTCAGCCGACTCCTCCATCCCGTTACGGATCCACAGTGCGGCGATGACCAGCACGATGCTGAAGATGAACGGAATGCGCCAGCCCCAGCTCAGGAACTGTTCGTCGGTAGTAAGCTGGCTGATTAGCGATACCAGCCCGGTAGAAAGCAGCAGGCCTACGCCGTACCCGACCTGTACGCCGCTGCTGTAAAACGCTTTCCGGTGCTTCGGCGCGCTCTCAACGGACAGCAGCGCCGCGCCGCCCCATTCGCCGCCGACGGCGAAGCCCTGGATGGCGCGCAGGGTGACCAGCAGTACCGGCGCCCACCAGCCGATGGAGGCAAACGAGGGGAGAATACCGATAAGCGCGGTGGCGATCCCCATCATCCAGACGGTGAGCATCAGCATGCGCTTGCGGCCAAGACGGTCGCCGAAGTGGCCGAATATCACCCCGCCCAGCGGGCGAAACAGAAAGCCGACGCCGAAGGTGGCAAATGCGGCGAGCGTACCCATCGCAGGGCTGACCTGAGGAAAAAACTCGCGGTTAAACACCAGGGCGGCAGTGATGCCGTAAAGCAGAAAATCATACCAGTCGACGACGGCACCCGCGAAGCTGCCTAAGGCTGCGCGGCGGGCACGATTGAGCGAAGGTGCCTCCTCGTTGGGACGATCGGAGATGAGGGTGGAGTCCATAGTTGTCCTGTCCATACTGATTTTTAATTATTGGTATAAGAAAAGGTCACTCACAAAGCAGCCGTCGTATCAACGGAACCTATGAGACTACCGCGACAAAACGCCTGAGAAAACGTTTTTATCTTTCCGGAAGGCGCTGAATAAATAAATTTCATCTTCCCCTACCTCGATATAAATCAGTCTGTTTGGCTCCGGTTAGTGCTGAATGGATTACAGTTATAGATACCGCTGCGTGGCCTAAGCTGAGGGAATAACGATGCAACGCACCTTTTCGGCATTCTGGATGGTCCTGTTTTTATTCGTCGCACCGCTTAACGCGGAGCCCAACGTCTACGGTGAGCAACGCATCAGCGGCTGGTGGAATGCGCTGACGGATGATATCTCACAGACCTGGGAAGAGCCTCAACGTTACGACCTGTACCTGCCGTTCCTGAGCTGGCACGCTCGCTTTATGTACGACAAAGAAAAAACGGACAATTACAATGAAATGCCGTGGGGCGGCGGGCTGGGCGTTTCCCGCTATAACGAAGAGGGCAACTGGAGCGCGCTGTTCGCGATGATGTTCAAGGACTCGCACAACGAATGGCAGCCCGCGATGGGCTATGGCTGGGAGAAGGGCTGGTATCTGGATAATGCCAAAGATTTCCGCCTTGGGCTCGGCGCCGCGGCGGGCATCACGGCGCGAGATGATTTTGCAAACTATGTCCCGCTACCGTTCATCTTCCCGCTGTTTTCGGCGGGGTATAAGCGCGTTACCGTTCAGTTCACCTATATTCCAGGAACCTATAACAACGGCAACGTGCTCTTTGCCTGGCTGCGCTTAGGCTTTTAAAGGGTGATCACCTTTTTTGCCACGGCGTTAGACAATACCAGCATGGAGAAGAGAACAGAGGTAATGAAAGTGAGCACAATCAGCGCCAGCTTCATACCGAGCGAGGTCACCGGTATCAGCGCCGTCAGCAGATGAAATACCGAGTAGTGCACAATGTACACGCCTGTCATCGTTTTGCTGATGGCGGCCAGAATGGACTCCTTAAATTCAGCGTTGCGGCGAAAGCGCACGCCGTTCGCCGCAATCACCAGGGCAATAATCAGGATGTAGATCTGCGAGCCGGTAAGAATAAAGGCGTTTCTGTCCGCCTTGAACAGCGCGAAGAAGAAGTGGCGCTCGTAAAACCAGGTGAAGAGGTAGATAAACGGGATGGCGACAACCGCCGCCCTGACCACATTTTTGCGGCTAATCCACTCGGCGACTTTCGGGTCGCAGAAAAGTTGCCCCGTCAGATAAAACAGCAGCCACGTCCACAGCCGATACTGCGGTGAAAGAGAAAGGGCGTGCGTTTCAGGATAGAGCGCCGATAGCAGATCGTATCCGTAGGAAAAGAGCAGCAGGGCGGCAATCGCGCCGCAGAACAGCGATCGCCGCTGGCTGAGCCATTCCACTGCCGGGTGGAAGGTGTAAATCACCACAAAGGCGAACACGAACCAGGGCTGGATTAAATACCCGCGCTGATAGGGCTCCCACAGGTAGTAGATCGTTATCCAGAACAGAAAAACAATCACCAGACTTTTAATTTTACCCAGCTGCCAGCGGGTGCCGTGTCGGGATTGTCCGTCGAGATAGCCCGCAACGACAAAAAACAGCGGTGTGGCAATCGTCGAGATAAAGGTCAAAAATCCCAGGATCCAGTGATAGTCGTAATCATAATGATCCCAGGTGTTGTAGATGGTAAAGAAGGTCACCGCCGTCATACAGCCCAGCGTCTTGATAATGTTCAGCCCTGTCGCATTCATTGTGGTTTGGCTTCGTCCTTACGATGGAAACACGCATAGATAACGGGGAGTACCAGCAGCGTCAGGATTGTAGCAAACCCCAGTCCAAACATAATCACAACGGCCATGCTCTGGAAGAAAACGTCCAGCAGCAGCGGAGCCAGGCCAAGTACGGTCGTGAAGGCGGTGAGCAGGATGGGGCGCAGGCGCGAGGTCGCGGCGTACACGATCGCCTCGTGCTGATCCTTTTGCGTTTTTTGCTGTTCGATCTCTTCCACCAGCACGATGCCGTTGCGGATCAGCATGCCGCTCAGGCTCAGCAGACCAATCAGCGCCATAAAGCCAAAGGGAATGCCGGTAAGTAAAAATCCCGGCGTCACGCCAATCAGCGCCAGCGGTACGGTCAGCCAGATGGCGACCGCATTTTTCACCGAGCTGAACATCAGCACCGTAATAACAAACATCACCAGATACCCGAGAGGTAGCGTAGTGAATAGCCCTTGCTGCGCTTCGCTGGAGTTTTCCACGTCGCCCCCCCACTCGATGCTGTAGCCGTGTGGCAGGGGAAGGGCATCCACTTGCGGCTTCACCCGGGCGAGAATGTCCCCGGAGGTTTGCTGGCTCAGCGGATCGGGATCGGTCTGCACCGTCAGCACCCGCGAGCGGTCGCGTCGAAGGATGAGCGGATCTTCCCACTCCAGCGAGAAGCGGCTGACGACGTTACTCAGCGGGATATACTGCTGCCGCGTCTGGCTCCACACCAGCACGTTGTTCAGGTGATTGGCGTCCAGCCGTTCGCTCTCAGGCGGGCGCACCACGACCGGGAGCAGGTCGCTGCCTTCCCGGTACAGCCCCGCCCGGCTGCCGGAGAAGTTCATCTCCAGCGCGTTATCAACGTCCTGCTTATCTACGCCAAGCTCGCGGCCCAGGGCGGCAACGTACTGTGGGCGGATCACCTTGCTGCGGTTTTGCCAGTCGTTCCTGACGCTGCCCGTGGCCGGGTCGCGCGTGAGGATATCGTCCACCTGGCTGGCTATCAGACGCAGCCGGTCAGGCTCGGGGCCTTTAATGCGCACCTCAATGGCGCTGTCGCCGGAGGGGCCAAACATGACGCGTTTGGTGCTGGCGTTGACCTGCGGATAGTTTCGCGCGATGTACTCGTCCACGTGGCGCGTCAGGGCAGAAATGTTACGCTGGTCATCCATTCTTACCATGATTTGGGCATAGTTGCCGTACTGGCGCTGTCCGCTGTAGGTCAGAATAAAGCGCATACTTCCCTGACCAATGGTTGAGACGGTGGTCTCCACGCCAGGCTGGCCATTGATCGTCTTTTCAATATCGCTGGTCATTTTCTCAGTCCACTTGATATCCGTACCGTAGGGTAACCACAGGTCGACAAAGAAAATCGGCGTATTAGACGACGGGAAAAAGTTTTGCCGTACGGCGCCGAAGCCCAAGACAGACGCTGCCAGCAGCGCAGCCATCACAATGAGCGTCGGTGCCTTATGGTGCAGCAGCGTGTTAAGCAGGCGCTGGTAGGCGCGGTAGAGGCGTTTGTCGTAAGGATCTGACTCGTCGGTTTTATCGGGCGCGCTGTCGTTTTTAAACAACCACCACTTAATCAGCACCGGGGTGAGGGTGAGCGCCGAGAACCAGCTCAGCATCAGGGAAATCAGCAGCACCTGGAACAGGGATTTACAGTATTCCCCGGTGGAATCCTGCGACAGCCCGATAGGGGCAAACGCCAGGATGGCAATCACCGTCGCCCCCAGCAGCGGCAGGGCGGAGCGGCGGATGATGTAGTTCACGGCGGTTTGCAGCGGGGAGCCCTGCTGTCGGGCAATCAACACCCCTTCGACAATCACGATGGCGTTATCCACCAGCATGCTGAGAGCGATAATCAGCGCCCCGAGCGAGATGCGCTGCAGCTCAATGCCCCACAGATACATAATCAGCAGCGTGCCGAGCACGTTAAGCGCGAGAGAAAACGCAATGATGATCCCGCTGCGTACGCCCATAAAGACCAGCAGCACGCCGATGACAATCGCCAGCGCCATCAGAAAGTTAATAATAAAACCGTTAACGGAGTGGCCCACTTCGGCTGCCTGATCGTAAAACAGGTCTATCTGTATGCCTGCCGGTTTTTCCGCCGACATCTGGTTTAGCTTCGCCTCCAGCGCGTGGCCCACGTCGATAACGTTCACGCCGGGAATAAACGAGACGCCCATGGTAACGGCTTTTTTGCCGTTGGCATGGTAGATACTGGCCGGCGATTCGTTCAGCCCGCGCGACAGCGTGGCGATATCCCGCAGACGCGTCGCCGCCCCGGTGCCGGAAGGCGTGATGATGATATCCGCCAGTTCATCAAGATTCTCGAACTCACCGGTCGGGTGCAGGCGAATGGATTCGGTGCCGGAGGTGATTTCTCCGGCGCTGGAAACGACGTTAAGTCTGCTGAGCAGGGCGGAAAGCTGGTTCAGCGTAATGCCGCGCGCGGCCATTTTGGTCAGGGAGATATCGATATTGACCTGTTGGCTAATGGCCCCGCCGATGGCGACCTTCGCGACGCCGGGGATCAGAATCAACTCCCGGCGCAGCTGCTCCGCATATCGCACCAGTTCAGGATTACTGAATTCATCTCCGGAAATGGCGAAGAAGAAGCCGAACACGTCGCCGAAATCGTCATTCACAAAGGGCGTGACGACGCCGGGCGGGAACTGACGCGAGGCATCGCCCACGCGGCGGCGCAGTTCATCCCAAATCTGCGGCAGCTCGTTCGAGTGATAGCGAGAAGCGATGTTAACGGTGATTTGCGACAGACCGTTTGAAGAGATGGAGCTCACGTTGTCCAGATAAGGCAGCTGCTGAAGGGCATTCTCCAGCGGAAGCGTCACCTCTTCTTCCACCTGCTGAGCGGATGCGCCGGGGTAGTGGGTGACCACCACTGCGGTTTTGATGGTAAAAGCGGGATCTTCCAGCCTGCCGATATTCAACAGGGCGAAAATACCCCCGATGCCCAGCAGCAGGATCGTTAGCCAGACGCGAACAGGGTTATTGATAAATTGACGAGAGATATCCATTACAGTCCCCGTTCACGCGTCCAGATACGCACCGGCTGGTTAGCATGGAGCTCACCAACGCCCGCGGCCACCACGCGTTCGCCCGCCTTAAGCCCGCTGGTAATCACCACGCCTTCGGTGCTCACTTGCCCCACGCTGACCTTGCGGTCTTCCAGATGCAGCGCATCGCCTTCGCCCGTTACGACCCAGACGTGCGGCTCGTTGCGCGGGCTGTTGTTCGGGTTAAAGACTGCCTCAACCGGTACGACCAGCGCCTGAGCGTCCGCGCCCGCCGGGAGGTTGGTTAAATTGATGGTCACCGTACCGCTTACGCCACCGACGGCGGGAAAATCATCTGGCCGCGGCATGGTGAGTATCACCTGCCAGGTCAGGGTATTGCTGTCGCTGCTGCCCGAATGCTCTTTGTAGACGGCGGTAAATTCCCGATCCGGCATGGCGTTAATTCTCACCACGGGGCGATATTGCGCGTTGCGAATATCAAAGGTCTTAAACAGGTTTTCAGGGATGCTGAACACCACGTCCAGCAGGTCGGTGCGGGTTAACGTCGCGATGGGCTGGCCGGGGGACACTACCTGATGGTTTCGCACGTGCACGCTGGCCGCCGTCCCGCTGAAGGGGGCAACGAGCGTCATCTGATTTAGCTCTTCTCGGGCAATCTGCAGCGCCGCATTCGCCGAATCGCGGTTCGCGCGCTGCACGTCCATTTCCGCTTTCGAAATCGCCTGGCGGCCTGCCAGCGTCTGGAAGCGGTCGAACTGCCTCTGGGCCAGCGTCGCCGCCGTTTGCCTGTCGTTAACCCGCTGCTGGGCTTCACGGGCGTTCAGTCTGGCAAGCTGTTGCCCCTGTTTGATGGCTGCACCCTGACGCACATCGAGCGCTTCAATTTGACCTGCGCGCTTAAAGGAAAGGTCTGTGGCATCGCCCGATTCAATGCGGGCGGGAAAAACGCGCTGCTGGGCGTGACCTGGAACCGTCACCTCCGCCACTTTTACCATCCTGGGAAGGGGGGAAGCTTGCTTCGGTTTTGGATCGCACGCCGTGAGCGTTAACAAAACGAACGGTAAAAGAGAGAGGTAGCGGTTCACTGTATTCCCCTAATAAATAACTGTTTTATTTATTCCATAACCTGGACAGGGGGTGACACTATTCTGCCAGAACAGTGACGACCATATAGGTAAATAAACCAATCGCCGTGCTGGCGATAATGGCAAGTGCAATAAACATACCCAGGCGGATCAGGCTTAAACCATACATACATTCCTCCATGAGCCGGAAGCGGTGGCTGACTATGAGCATAGTCGGCGAAAAGATAAATGTTAAATAACCATTATCAGTGGGGAAACGGGTAATGACTCCAAATTATTGATAGTGTTTTATGTTCAGATAATGCCCGATGACTTTATCATGCAGCTCCACCGATTTTGAGAACGACAGCGACTTCCGTCCCAGCCGTGCCAGGTGCTGCCTCAGATTCAGGTTATGCCGCTCAATTCGCTGCGTATATCGCTTGCTGATTACGTGCAGCTTTCCCTTCAGGCGGGATTCATACAGCGGCCAGCCATCCGTCATCCATATCACCACGTCAAAGGGTGACAGCAGGCTCATAAGACGCCCCAGCGTCGCCATAGTGCGTTCACCGAATACGTGCGCAACAACCGTCTTCCGGAGCCTGTCATACGCGTAAAACAGCCAGCGCTGGCGCGATTTAGCCCCGACGTAGCCCCACTGTTCGTCCATTTCCGCGCAGACGATGACGTCACTGCCCGGCTGTATGCGCGAGGTTACCGACTGCGGCCTGAGTTTTTTAAGTGACGTAAAATCGTGTTGAGGCCAACGCCCATAATGCGGGCGGTTGCCCGGCATCCAACGCCATTCATGGCCATATCAATGATTTTCTGGTGCGTACCGGGTTGAGAGGCGGTGTATGTGAACTGTAACTGCCATGTTTTACGGCAGTGAGAGCAGAGATAGCGCTGATGTCCGGCAGTACTTTTACCGTTACGCACCACCCCGTCAGTAGCTGAACAGGAGGGACAGCTGATAGAAACAGAAGCCACTGGAGCACCTCAAAAACACCATCATACACTAAATCAGTAAGTTGGCAGCATCACCGTATTATCAACAAACCGTTGACGAAACCCTGTCGAATATCCACTCCACCCTGGAAGGCCTTAGCGGCACAGAGGCATCAGCCCGACTTCAGCAGCACGGTGAGAATGCGTTACCGCAAAAAAAGGGTAAACCCGCCTGGCTACGCTTCCTGGCGCATTTTAACGACGTATTGATTTACGTTCTGCTGGTGGCCGCGTTGCTTAAGCTCTTTATGGGCCACTGGGTAGACATGTTTGTGATCCTTGGGGTTGCCATCATTAACGCGCTGATTGGCCATATCCAGGAGAGCAATGCTGAAAAATCGCTGCAGAGCATTCGCAATATGCTCTCCAGCGAAGCCGTGGTGGTACGACAGGGGAATCACGAAACGATCCCCACCACGGCGCTGGTCCCGGGAGATATCGTGGTGATCCGCGCCGGGGATCGTATCCCTGCGGACCTGCGCGTGGTTGAAGCGCATAAGCTGCGCGTGGAGGAGGCCATCCTGACCGGCGAATCCACCGTTGTTGAGAAAAACAGCGATGCGTTAAGCGGGGAACTGCCTTTAGGTGACCGGTATAATCTGCTCTACTCAGGCACTACCGTCAGCTCCGGCGGCGGTAAAGGCGTGGTGGTGGCAACCGGGGGCGAGACCGAGCTGGGCCACATCAATCAGATGATGTCCGACATTGAAAAGCACCGCACGCCGCTGATGGTGCAGATGGATAAGCTCGGTAAGACCATCTTCATCACTATCCTGGTGATGATGGTGGCGCTGTTTGTCTTTAGCCTCCTGTTCCGGGATATGCCGGTTTCTGAACTGGTGCTGTCGCTTATCAGCCTCGCCGTTGCCGCCGTGCCGGAAGGCCTGCCGGCCATTATTTCCATCATCCTTTCGCTTGGCGTACAGGCCATGGCGCGTCGCAAGGCCATTATTCGCAAGCTGCCTACGGTTGAAACGCTGGGGGCGATGACGGTCATCTGCTCGGATAAAACCGGCACCCTGACGATGAATGAAATGACGGTCAAAGCGGTGATTACCGCTGACACGACCTATCGCGTAGAGGGCGACAGCTACGAACCGGTGGGGAATATTCACCCCGTAGATGACCCGACGCCCGTCAGCGTGACGCAGGGTTCCCTGCTGGAACGCTACCTGCGCACCATTGACCTCTGCAATGACAGCCAGCTAATCAAAGACGAGCAGGGGCTGTGGAAAATCACCGGGGGTCCAACCGAGGGCGCGCTTAAGGTGCTGGCGGCGAAAATCCCGCTCCCACCGCTCGACACCGAAATGCGCAGCAAAATCCCGTTTGATTCACAGTATAAATACATGTCCACGCTGTACCGGCTGGGCGATGAAGAGGTGATTTTAATCACCGGCGCGCCGGACGTCCTGTTCCGCCTCTGCCAGTATCAGCAGACGAATGACGGACTGCAGCCGTTCGATCAGCCTTACTGGGAAGGGAAGATTGAAGAGTATGCCCGGGAAGGTTTGCGCATGGTGGCCGCGGCCTGGAAACCTGCCCGCGAGGGACAACGCGAGCTGGATCACCCGGACCTGCATGATGGCGTGATCCTGCTGGGTATTGCAGGGATGATGGACCCGCCGCGTCCAGAGGCCATTACCGCCATTGCCGACTGTCTGCAGGCCGGGATCCGCGTGAAAATGATCACCGGCGACCACCCGCAAACGGCAATGAGCATTGGGCAAATGTTGGGGATTGGTAACGCCGCAAGCGCTATCACCGGACGTGAGCTGGAAGCGATGGACGATCGTCAGCTGAGCGACGCCGCGCAGCAGTACGATATTTTCGCCCGAACCAGCCCGGAGGATAAATTCCGCCTTGTGCAGGCTCTGCAAAGTAAGCAGGAAGTCGTGGGCATGACCGGGGATGGCGTAAATGATGCCCCCGCGCTCAAGCGGGCGGATGTGGGTATCGCCATGGGGATTAAGGGAACGGAAGTGACCAAGGAAGCCGCCGACATGGTGCTAACGGATGACAACTTTGCCACCATTGCCAGCGCGGTGCACGAGGGACGCCGGGTTTACGACAACCTGAAAAAGACCATTCTGTTCGTTATCCCCAGCAACATCGCGCAGGCTCTGCTGATCATCATCGCGCTGCTGGCGGGGAACCTGATCCCGCTGACGCCGGTCCTGATTCTGTGGATGAACATGGCGACGTCGGCAACGCTGTCGTTTGGCCTGGCGTTTGAAGCGGGTGAGAAGGACATCATGAACCGGCCACCGCGAAAGGCTAATCTTCATGTAATGGACCGCTATGCCATCTGGCGCGTCGTGTTTGTCGGTCTGATGATTGCCATTAGCGCCTTCGTGCTGGAAGCCTGGCTTCAGCCGCGCGGTTATTCGGCGGAATTTATCCGCACCGTGCTGCTGCAAACCCTGGTCACTGCGCAGTGGTTCTACATGCTCAACTGCCGCGTTAATGACGGCTTCTCGCTGAGCAAAGGCCTGCTGGCGAACAAAGGGATTTGGATCGTGAGCGGCTTACTGCTGGCGTTACAGCTTCTTATCATTTACGCACCGTTCATGCAGATGCTGTTTGGCACCGAAGCGCTGCCGTTCCGCTACTGGGTCATCACCTTCCTGATTGGTTTTGTGATGTTCCTTATTGTCGAGGCGGAGAAAGTGCTGACGCGCAGGTGGCGCAAAACCGAGGCGTAATAGCGTAAACTGAGAAAGCCTGCCTGAGACCAGGCTTTCTCTTTTTTGAGCACAGGAAACTATGATTCGACTTACCTGGTTCGTCCTTACGCTGTGTGCCGCTGTACCCGGTGCGTTTGCCGTAACCTATACGCTTCCGCCGGAAGGCAGTCGTCTGGTGGGAAACCCGATTATCATCACCGTTCCCGAAGGCAACACGCTGCCTCTGGAAGCCTTTGCCGCGCGGTACGGGCAGGGGCTAAGCAATATGCTGGAAGCAAACCCGGGCGTGGATCCTTTTTTGCCCAAATCCGGCACCCGGCTGGTGATACCTCAGCAGCTGATTTTGCCTGACACCGTCCGCGAGGGCATTATCGTTAACGCGGCAGAAATGCGCCTTTACTATTACCCACCTGGCGGTAACACCGTTGAAGTGCTGCCCATCGGCATCGGTCAGGCCGGGCGCGAAACCCCGCGTAACTGGGTGACGGCCGTTGAGCGTAAGCAGGAGGGGCCAACCTGGTCTCCGACGCCGAATACGCGTCGCGCCTATGCGGCAGAAGGGAAAACGCTGCCGGCATTCGTGCCCGCCGGGCCGGATAACCCGATGGGGCTGTATGCGATTTATATCGGCAGGCTGTATGCCATTCACGGCACAAACTCGAATTTCGGCATCGGGCTGCGGGTGAGCCAGGGCTGTATCCGTCTGCGTAATAACGACATCAAGTATCTTTTCGATAATGTTCCCGTAGGCACCCGCGTGCAGCTGATCGACAGGCCGGTTAAAGTCACCACCGAGCCGGACGGCAGCCGCTGGGTGGAAGTTCACGAGCCATTATCACGTAACCGCGCGGAGTTTGAATCGACCAGTAAAGTGCCGCTGCCTATTTCAGCCGCGCAGCGAACGCAGCTGATAAACGAGGGCGCGGGCGCTGAGCTGGAACGGCGGTCGGGGATGCCGGTTAAGATCGGCATGTGAAGGGAAAGTGCGGGCTGGTGCCCTCACCCCAGCCCTCTCCCACGGGAGAGGGTGCAAACACTAAAAACGGCAACCCGGTTGCCGTTTTGCATTTACCTTGCGCAGAAAAGCAAAAAGCCTGCTTTAAAAGCAGGCTTTTTAAATTTGGCTCCTCTGACTGGACTCGAACCAGTGACATACGGATTAACAGTCCGCCGTTCTACCGACTGAACTACAGAGGAATCGTGTGAACGGGGCGCATATTATCGACCTGCGTTCGCCTTGTCAAAGGGTGGATCAACGCCTTTTGATCGTTTGCTGACAAAATCGGCAAAGTGATGTTTTTGACAGCGGAATGCACCGTCATGGTGCGGGTATACCCCTAATGGGGCAGATCATAAACTGCTGTTTCGGTAATAAAACCCCCCTCTGTAATTAGGTTTCCTTATTTTCAGGCGCTTAGCGAACAATTTAGACCGCCTGGTAAAAGTGGCATTCATATTGCAAAACCTGTTCAACAACGACAGCCGTTTCCGGCACAGCATTTCGAACAGGGGGCAAAATGAACTTAAGACGACTGAAATACTTCGTAAAAATCGTCGATATCGGCAGCCTGACTCAAGCGGCAGAAGTGCTGCATATCGCGCAGCCTGCGCTGAGCCAGCAGGTGGCTACTCTGGAAGGCGAGATGGATCAGCAGCTGTTGATCCGCACCAAACGCGGCGTCACGCCAACGGAAGCAGGCAAGATCCTGTATACCCATGCGCGCACCATCCTTCGCCAGTGTGAACAGGCGCAGCTGGCGGTGAATAACGTGGGCCAGACCCTGAGCGGGCACGTTTCTATCGGCCTGGCGCCGGGAACGGCCGCGTCCTCTATTACCATGCCGCTGCTGCAGGCCGTTCGCGCCGAGCTGCCTGAGGTGCTGGTGTACCTGCATGAAAACAGCGGCTCCGTGCTGAATGACAAACTGCTCAACGGCCAGCTGGATATGGCGGTCCTTTACGATCGCTCCCCGGTCGCCGGCATCACCAGCCAGCCGCTGCTGAAAGAAGATCTCTACCTCGTGGGGACCCGCGACTGTCCGGGCCAGAGCGTAGACCTTACCGCCGTGGCAGAGATGAACCTTTATCTGCCGCGCGACTACAGCGCCGTGCGCGTGCGCGTGGATGAAGCGTTCTCCCTGCGCCGCCTGACGGCCAAAATCATCGGCGAAATTGACTCAATCTCCACGCTCACCGCGGCCATTGCCAGCGGAATGGGCGTGACGGTTCTGCCGGAATTCGCAGCACGCTCGCTGTGCAGCGCGGCAAACGGCTGGATGGCGCGCATCACCACGCCTTCGATGAGCCTGCCGCTGTCGCTGAATATGTCTGCACGCGGTTCGCTGTCGCCGCAGGCGCAGGCGGTAAAAGAGATTTTGATGTCGCTGGTCAGCAAGCCGTCGCTTGAGAACCGTGAACTCCAGCTCGTGAGCTGATATTCCATAAAAGCATAAGATGCTGGTTTTTATTATTTTTTCTGCAGCGCGGCTGACTCTAACAATAGAGCTATGTCAGATGCGCCGGAGTGAATCGTGAATTTCCAGCAACTTAAAATTATCCGTGAGGCGGCCAGGCGGGACTACAACCTGACCGAGGTCGCCAATATGCTTTATACCTCTCAGTCCGGCGTCAGCCGCCATATCCGCGAGCTGGAAGAGGAGCTGGGCATAGAGATCTTTATCCGTCGCGGCAAGCGGCTGCTCGGCATGACGGAGCCGGGTAAGGCTTTGCTCACCATCGCTGAGCGGATCCTCAACGAGGCCAGCAACGTGCGCCGTCTGGCGGATCTCTTTACCAATGACGCCTCGGGCGTACTCACCATCGCCACCACCCACACCCAGGCGCGCTACAGCCTGCCCCCGGTGATTAAAGCGTTCCGCGAACTTTTCCCCGACGTCCGTCTGGAGCTCATCCAGGGCACGCCGCAGGAAATTGAAGTGCTGCTGCAAAACGGTGGGGCGGATATCGGCATTGCCAGCGAACGCCTGAGCAACGACCCGCTGCTGGTGGCGTTCCCCTGGTTCCGCTGGTACCACAGCTTATTACTCCCGGTCGATCACCCGCTGAATCAGGTTTCCCCTCTGACGCTGGAAGACGTTGCGAAATGGCCGCTGATTACCTACCGCCAGGGGATCACCGGACGTTCGCGCATAGACGAGGCGTTCAACCGCAAAGGGCTAACGCCGGACGTGGTGCTGAGCGCGCAGGATTCTGACGTGATCAAAACCTACGTCGAGCTGGGTCTGGGCATTGGTCTGGTGGCGGAACAGTCCAGTGGAGAACGCGAGGACGGGAACCTGGTGCGTCTTGATACGCGTCATCTGTTTGACGCCAATACCGTATGGCTTGGCCTGAAGCGCGGGCAGCTGCAGCGCAACTACGTGTGGCGCTTTATCGAGCTCTGCAACGCCGGGCTGTCGGTGGATGAGATTAAACGCCAGGTGATGGAACCGGAAGAAGTGGCGATTGATTATCAGATTTAGGCGCTGGTTTGCCCGGTAGCGCTGCGCTGACCGGGCTCATCGCTTAGTTGAACGGATATTTTTTAAAGACCGCCTGTGATTCGAATGATTCGGCAACCGCCTGAATCTCTCTAAAATCCGCTGCGTTAACGACGTGCGGGATCATCGACTGAATAAACGTCCAGACAACCGTGCTCGTGACGGCAACCTGATCGGGAGCGGCGGAGGCCGGACGCGTCTTCAGCAAGGCATTCCATTCCCTGCAGGCCGCCAGCAGCTGGGTTGTAATGCGTTCGACCCATAAAGCGTGCTGCTTTTCCACCGGGCGCTGGTGGTGTTCATACACATTTTGCACGGCTTTCTCCGCGGCGGCGAGGATAAAGCCCAGCGTCTGAAGATCGTTTGCCAGCGCATCCGGCGCGACGGGCAGGAGCCTCCGTTCGGGTGTGGCCTGAGCCTCGAAATAATCCAGTATCAGCGACGAGTCCATCAAACGTATTCCGTTATCCAGAATCAGCGTGGGCGCTTTTACCGCGGGGTTGATTCGGGAGAACGCTTCGAAAGTGCTAAAGACCGACAGCGGCTGGCTTTCAAACTCAACGCCATAAAGCTCAAGGGAGATCGCCACGCGCCGTACATAAGGTGAATCCATCATGCCAACAAGCTTAATCATCGTTCCCGTTTTCCTGTCTCTGTGAAATAACGCGTCATTGAAGAGGATGAACAGACAGTACAATACAAACTTCCTGGCGAATATCTTCAGTATCTTACCGTAAAGGTTAGTATTACTGACATGTGGGCAAGTTGCCGTTTTAAATCCAGCGCGGATAAGGGAGTGCTTTCATGTCGGATTTTCCACCCATTGCCAGTTTGCGAAGCTTTGAAGCCGTCGCCCGTCTTGGCAGCTTGACGCTGGCGGCAAAAGAACTCCACGTTACCCATTCCGCTATCAGCCAGCAGATCAAAGTGCTGGAGGAGATGGTGGGCGTTAAGCTCTTTATCCGTCAGGGACGCGGGGTGCAGATCAACGAAGAAGGGCGGCTCTATGCCTTACAGGTACGCGAGGCGTTGAACCATATTGCGGATGCCACCCGGCTCGTGCAGGTGAAGCCGAGAAAGCAGGAGTTGACGCTGGCGATGGTGCCGTCTTTTGGATGCCACTGGCTGTTGCCGCGTCTGGAACGCTTTCGCGCGAAATATCCACTTATCACTCTTCGGATCCAGGCCAGCCTGACGGTCACCAGCCTACAGCAGGAGGGGATAGATATCGCGATACGGATGGGGAAGGGAAACTGGGAAGGGAGCGAAAGCCATTACCTTTTTTCCGATGAACTCATTGTGGTGGCCGCACCCGGCTATAACGACGGTGTGCTGCCCGCTACGCCGGCTGAGATTGCAAAGAGTCATATTATTTTTTCCATGGAGTCGTGGAAAACGTGGTGCGTGAAAGCGGGGCTGGAGAAAGAGATCGTGCCTGGCGGTTTATGCATTAACGACTCCAATATCATTATCGAAGCCGTTCGGCTCGGGAAAGGCGTCGCGCTGGAGCGCCGCTCTCTGGTTCAGGATGCCATCACCCGGGGCGAGCTGGTCCAGCTAACCTCCATCACCGCGCCGTATCCCTGGCCTTACTGGCTGGTGACAGCACAGGCAACGGAGACGAAGCCCGAGGTGGCTCTTTTTGTCGCGTGGCTGAACGAGGAAGTGGCGGCCTGGCGGCAGTTGGTGGGCTGCTGAACTTTTTTCGACGCTGCTCGTAACAAAATGAATATACGACAAGGGATACATAGAATTATTCCGGCACGCATTCAGTATTTCCGTAACCCCACAAGATTCTGCTTTTTCATCTCTGCATAATCATCGCTATAGCTTTGCACGTATATAGCTTTTGATCTATATTGGATGGGAGGTCTTGTGTGGGCAATTAACACGACGGACAGGTTTGATCGCTGGTTCACTTCGCTTGAGGATACCGATCGCGCCAGCGTACTTGCAGCACTGCTTGTTTTGCGAGAGAAGGGGCCGGGTTTATCGAGACCCTACGCTGATACGCTTAAAGGCTCTCGTCACAGCAACATGAAAGAGCTACGTATTCAGAGTAAGGGCGATCCCTTGAGGGCATTTTTCGCCTTTGATCCAAACCGCACCGGTATCGTGCTTTGTGCGGGCAATAAGGTCGGCAATGAAAGGCGATTCTACGATGAGATGCTTCTCGTTGCTGACCGGGAATTCACTCACTGGCTGAATACATTAAAAGAGAGGGAATAGCGCGATGGGAAGAACTCTTGAGCAGCTTATAGCGGATGAAAAGCCGGAGGTTGTCGCCAGCGCTCAGGCGATAGCAACGGATATTTTGCTCAACATTCATCTGGCTGAGTTACGTGAGAAAGTACAAAAAACGCAAGTAGAGATGGCGCAGGCTCTGGGTATCAGGCAGCCTACCGTTGCGGTAATGGAAAAGGCCGGGCGCGATTTGAAACTCTCTTCTCTCAAGCGCTACGTTGAGGCGGCGGGCGGAAAGCTGCGGCTTGATGTTGAGCTGCCGGATGGCTCGCACTATGAGTTTGTGCTGTAGGGCAGAAAAGCAAAAAGCCTGCTTCAAAACCGCCAGCATGACCGTCACTCGGCGGTGATGAACGAATAGATGCAGTTATTTATTGGCGGAAGTGGGGACATGCTGCTGCATCAATTCAACGATCCAATCAATGAAAACACGCAGTTTGGCGTTAACGTGGCGGTTCGGCGGAAATGCCAGATACAGGGGCATTGGATCAATACGCCAGTCTTCAAATAGCGGAATCAAGGAACCACATGCCTGATGCGTTGCCGCCATATAGACGGGTAGCGCAATCACGCCTAATCCCGCGAGCCCGGCTTCGAGGTAGGCGTTGCCATCATCCACTGCAAGCACATAGTTTCCCGTGATTTCAATACGTTCACTCTCACCGTGCAGTACCAGAGGATCAACCTTGCCGGTGCGTGAGGACAAGAATCCCACTATGCGATGGTCCGTGTTTTCCAGCTCTCGCGGGTGCGCAGGGGCGCCGAGGCGTTCCACATAGCTTGGTGCGACGTAAACACCGATTTGTAAATCGCCGACATGGCGTGCGATCAGGGACTGGTCGTTGATTGCACCGCCGCGCACGACGCAATCCACGTTGTCGCCGATCAGATCCACCACCCGGTCACTCACGCCCATGTCGAACTGGATATCAGGGTAGCGCGCGTGAAAAGCCGGTAGCGCGGGCACCAGCACCAGGCGGGCGAGAGGAGTGGGCACATCTATCCGTAGCCGTCCCCTGGGCGTCATCGCCGAACTGGAGAGGCTATTTTCAGCATCTTCCATGTCCGCCAGCAGGCGGATGACGCGCTCGTAGTAGACCGCGCCATCAGGAGTCACACCGAGCCTGCGGGTAGTGCGATGGAGCAGCCTGACGCGCAGTCGCGCTTCCAGCTGCTGAATAAGCTGCGTCACCGTGGTTTTGCTCATATGAAGAGTTTGGGCAGCCCTGGTGAAACTGCCTGCCTCCACCACGCGAGCAAAGGCGCGCATCGCATCGAAACGATCCATCCCTTGTCCTCTCTTTTTACCGATTGTTTGGATATTACAAACAATGATGGACAAAGTCGCTTGTTTATCCGCCCGCTCCGGCGCCTGTAAAGTGTGTTTATGCTCACCGGGCAGATTTAGCCCCATTACAGAGGTACAAACATGACAACGCGCGAAGCCGTTTTTCCCTTCGGTCGGCAGGCGCTCTATGAGCGCAATCGCTATTCACCCGCTATCAAATCTAACGGCTTCCTGTTTGTTTCGGGACAGGTTGGTAGCCGGGAGGATGGTTCGCCGGAAGAGGATCTCAACGCGCAGATCCGGCTGGCATTCGATAACCTTAATGCTGTTCTTACGGCTGCGGGCTGCACGTTCGATGACGTAGTTGACGTTACCCTCTTTGTCGTCGATCCCGAGTCAAACCTCGACGCTATCTGGAGAATCCTGCCAGAATATTGGGGGGAAGCGCCTTACCCTACGTTGACCGGGATCGGCGTGACGTGGCTGTACGGATTCCAGTTTGAGATTAAGGTGATTGCCAGGCTGGATGCGATTCAGAGTTAACTTCAGATACGCAGAAAAGCAAAAAGCCTGCTTTAAAAGCAGGCTTTTTAAATTTGGCTCCTCTGACTGGACTCGAACCAGTGACATACGGATTAACAGTCCGCCGTTCTACCGACTGAACTACAGAGGAATCGTGTGAACGGGGCGAATATTATCGACCTGCGTTCACCTTGTCAAAGGGGAAATTAAACTTTTCATTCGTTTGCCGACAATTTCAGCAAATCGCTGATTTTATGGCAAATTTGCGTTGAAATTACACAGCAAAAAGCGCCGCCTGCAGGCGGCGCGCAGGATCAGAACAGTACGGAGTAGTTCAGACCAAAGGTACGTCCGCGGCCTTTATAGGTATACAGGCCCGGTGCGCCGTAGGTTGGGCTATACAGCCCCGGCGCGCGCTGGCCCCAGGCGGTGGTATAGTCTTTGTCCAGCAGGTTTTCCACGCTGAAGCTGACCTTACCGACCGGCAGGGCGTAGCTGCCCAGGAAGTCGACCGTGTTATAACCATCGATCTTCTTGCCGTCGGAGTCTGACACGTCAAAGGTTTGCGTGCTCTGCACGCGCAGGGTCCAGTCACCCGGCGCCCAGTTGACCCATGCGCTGGCTTTCGACGGGCTGGCGCTGTCGACCGTCAGCTTCTCCCATTTCCCGTTTTCGCGGGTTTCAGACTTGATGGCGTTAAAGTTCGCACCGGTGCTCCAGTCGCTGTCGGTGAAGAAATAGTCCACCTGACCTTCCACCCCGTAGATACGACGCTTGTCGTCTTCCAGGTTGATGGTCATATCCGTCTTGTTGATGGTGATGGTTTTATCCGAGAGCGAGTAATACGCCGCGACCTGCGTGCGCAGGTTATCGCCGGTGTAGCGCCAGCCCAGCTCATAAGCGTTGACCTTGATACCGTCCAGCGTCGAGTCGTTCACGTTGACGCTGTTCAGCAGGCGGTAGTGACCGTTGCTGAGCTGATAGGTGCCGGAGCCGTAGTACTTCGCCAGGTCCGGAATTTCGAAGCCCTGGGAGAAGTTAAACCACACCTGCTGCTGTTCGGTCAGGCGACCGAGGATCCCGGCGTTAAACAGGAAGTTGTTGTAATCGGTTTTCCCGCCCGGCACCGCGTCGGCGGAGGAGGCTTTCCCGGTGGCGATGGCCTGCTGCTGGGCGTAACCGACAAAGTCGTCCACCTTGTTTTCGGTGTACTGATAACGCACGCCGCCGCTCAGGGTGATGGCGTCAATGTCGTAGCTGGCCTGCAGGAACGGGGCGAGGTTGGTGATGCTGTAGCCCGGGTAACGGCCCACGTTGTAGGCGTTATCCAGCTCCATGCCGCCGCTCGCCGCCGCTTTGCTCAGGTTAAAGAACTGCTGGTTGGCATCGAAGGTTTCGTGGTCGGCATCCACACCCCAGGTGAGCGTTAAATCGTCCACCGGCTTGCTGTTCAGCGTCAGCTTGCCGCCGTAAAAATCGGTTTTCTGCTGTGAAGCCCCGATGCTGCTCACCACGCCTTTGGTCAGGGTCGGGAATGGATAATAGGTCAGGCTCTCGTCGCGATAGTAAATCTGCGCGACCAGATCCTGGCCCCAGAAGTCGGTATTGGAGTACTGCAGGTTAATCAGATGGCGCTCGGTGCCCGGTACGCGGTCAGAATCAAGATTACCTTTGTTGTACGCGGTCGCATCGCCCGTTACCGCCGAGAAGTTCTTCCCGAGATACAGCCCATGCTTGCCGTCGGACTCGCTCTTGTAGTACTGGGTCGTCAGCTGCAGCTGCTGACGATCGTCAATGTTGATGGTGCCTGTGCCCATCACATCAATACGGTCGGAATACTGGAGGCCGGTCTGGGTGTTATCGATAATCACCTCGTTGCCTTTGCCGTCATACCAGCCGCCGTAGCGCTGATACGACACCGACAGACGACCGGAGGCGTTGTCGTTGCCGCCGCTTACGGCTGCCGACACGTTCTCATCGTGATCGTTGTGGCTGTTAAACCCGCTCTTTGCCCCGGTCTGGAACTCAACTTCGGTATCCGGCTGGCCCTTTTTGGTGACGATGTTCACCAGGCCGCCGGTGCTGCCGCCGCCGTAGAGCGAGGTGGCGCCGGAGATCACTTCGATACGGTCAATGTTGAACGGATCGATAGAGTCCAGCTGGCGGCTGTCGCTGCGGGACGAGTTCAGGCGAACGCCGTCCACCATCACCATCATGGAGCGGCCGCGCAGGTTCATGCCGTAGTTGGTACGGCCCTGGCTGCTGACGTCCATGCCCGGGATCAGCTGCGCCAGCACCTCTTTAATTTCTTTCCCGCCCTGAACCTGCTGCTCAATTTCAGCCCGCTCAATGACCCAGGTGGTCTGCGCCATCTCCGCCACGCTGCGGTGCGCGCGGCTGGCGGAGACAACGATATTTTCTTCCTTTTGTTCTTCCGCCCACGCAGAGGTAGAAAGCATTGCAAGCAAGCAAGGATTTAAAACCCAAAGATGAGAACGTTTCATTGTTATGTTGATCCTGATTGTGTGTGTCAGTACTCGGTGGTCTTTGCTAATGATTTAAAAACCGGGCTGCTGTCCGGGCTGGCGGTGGTGCGCCAGTGGATAACGCCGGGTGTGGTGGCCAGCTCAAACGGCTCGTCGGCGTGCGCGCGATTAAGAATTCGCGCCGCGCGCCAGGCCATCAGGCTGAGCTGGGGTTCGGCAATGCCGAGACGGTGCATCCCGGCGTTCACGGCGAACAGGCGGTTACTCTGCGGGCCGTCCCATTCGAGGGTGAAATCGTTGTTGATGCAGAAGGCTTCGTCCGTGTCCAGATGCAGGAGATGAGACAGCGGCGCCAGGAACGCGGGCTGCACGGCGCGGTAGCCGGTGGCGAAAATCACCACGTCGCTCTCCAGCTGCTCGCGGCCGCCGTCGAGGTGATGCTGAATGCTCAGGCGATGTCCGTTTTCCTGGCGCGTCAGAGCCGTCACCGAGCGGGACGGCAGGAGATGCGCCCAGGGTTTTTCACGCAGCACTTCGAAGCGGTGGTACATGGCGCGGTAAATCGCAAGCAGGGACTCGGTGGTGATACCGTCGGAGGTCATCTTCTGCTCGTGCAGCATCTGATGACGGGCCTCTTCACCGAGCGTGGAGAAGCTGTCCACGTACTCGGGCGTGAAATACTCGTTGGCAAAGGCGGCTTCATCCAGCGCGTTGTAGTTATTGCGGCGCGATACCCAGTTCAGGCTCAGCGGCTGGCCCCATTCGCCGCGGAAGATATTCAAAAACAGGTCGGCCCCGCTCTGGCCGCCGCCGACGACGGTGACGCGCTTGCCCGCAAGATCCGGCGTGCGGAGCATCATCTCGCTGGCGTGGAAGCAGGTATCGTCCTGCACGGTAACGCAGTCAGGCAGGTTGATCTGTTTGCCAATCCCCACGCAGATGTGGCGCGCCAGGAAGCGGTCGCGCTGGGTCATCACCTCAAACAGGCCGCTTTTATCATCAAAGCTCACCTGCTGTACCTGCTGGCTGAAGGACAGATTGGTGAGGTTTTCCGCCGCCCAGCACAGGTAGTCCGCAAACTCTTCGCGGGAGACGGTGCGCTGCTCGGTGGTCAGGAAGCGATAGAACTTTTTGCGCTGCACCAGGTAGTTCAGGAAGCTGTGGCGGTTGGTTGGCTCCACGGCGCTGACCAGATCCTTCAGGAAGCTGGTCTGCATGTGGCAGTCCGGCACCATCATCCCCGGGTGCCAGGAAAAGTTCGGCTTGCGCTCAAGGAACAGCGAGCTAAAGCCGTCCAGCCCTTCGGCCAATGCGGCGATGCTGAGGTTAAACGGGCCAATACCAATGCCGATGAAATCATAGGTTTTCATTGCGCTGACTCCCGGGAGGCGAGAAAAAGTGGGTTATCGAGGTCGGTAACGTAGTTCGGCAGCATGCGGCTGCCGCCGTCGTGTTCGGAGAAGGTCAGTTTGACCGGGTTGAGGATCACGCGAATAATCTGCGGCTTGAAAAGATCGAATTTGGCGAAGCGTTCTGCCAGATCCGGGTGCGCCGCCATATAACCCCGTAATACTCCGGCCAGAATCTGGTAGAAGCGCGTTTCGCTGACGCCGCTTTGCAGCGTGAGGCGCGAGATAAAGCGCAGCACCGTCACAAAGTTACCGGTTTGCAGGTCGTGAATAATGTAATCCGCGCTCAGGCGCGCCGTGACGGCCTTCACCTGCTCCGGCAGGCTCTGGGCCTGCGGGAAATTCTCATTCACCAGGCGCATATCGCCCTGAAAATCTTTCAGCAGGATGCGCTGCGGGACGTAATCCTTCATCACCAGCGTCACGTTCTGGCCGTGGGCGATCAGCGCCACGCCGTAGCGGCAGAGCAGGTGATAGAACGGGATCACCGTTGCCTCAAAGAGCTTTTCCAGCCACGCGTCGGCGCTTAGCCCCGAGCGTTTAATCCACGCGTCAATCAGCGGGCGCCCAGCGTTATCGGTTTCCATCAGCGCCGCCATCAGCACCGCCTGCTCACCGTCCTCTAAATAACAGGACGGGTTCTCGCGCCAGATCACCCCCAGCATCTCCTGATAGCGATAGGGCGCTTTCGGCAATGCGGCATAGCCCGGATGCGACAGATAGCCGGCGGCGGGTTCGCCAAGCACCTGCGCGCCGGAGCGGGCAAGCGTGGCGTCGGTGGCAAACTGCTGCTGCAGCCAGCGCGAGGCCAGCGGCCCGGCGGCAATGTATTTGCCCGGAATGCCGCGATAGCAGGAAGTGTTGTAGATAGTCAGCGGAAGCTTGATGTCATACGGCGCGCGACGGCTGGCGTTGGTGAGCGTGCGCAGGGACTGCTGCGCCAGATACTCATCGCCAAATTCGCCCAGCTCAACCATCTCTCCGCGCGCCAGCTGCGCCAGGAAATGAATGGCGATCTTCTGCTGCCACTGCCACGGGTGCAGCGGCACCGGCAGCCAGCCGTCGTTGAGACCCAGCGCCTGCCAGCGGGCGTCAAAGCGGGCGCGCTCGGCGTTGTCCATAGCGCTGGCCAGCAGAGTGTGAATGTCACAATCGGCGTCGCTGCTCCAGACCAGATGTTTCCGCTGAACGGCAACCCAGTGCAGACGAAAACGTCCGCGATACTCGGGCGCGTACTGACGCAGCGCGTCCAGCCCCCAGCCGCGGCGGCCTTTGTTGAAAATAAACTTCGGATGACCGCTTATCAGACACTGTAATTCGTCCGGGTCGAGGTGGATCAGCGCGTCCGCGTCCAGCGCTTCACGCGCCTGTAGGAGCTGCATGTCGCCGCGCAAGGTGGCGTAGAGATCTTCCATGTGCTCTGCCGTTTGCGCGTCGCTCATCTCCAGCACCTTCGCCAGCTGCAGCAGCGCGCTTTCCGCTTCGACGGCGTCGCCGCTGGCGGCGATCAGGCTGTCCGGGTCGATATGCAGCCAGCCCCAGATCCCGCGCGCGGCGCGAAACTGCCAGGACTCCTTGCCCATGGTGATGCGCCAGCCGTCCGACGAAACCGGCTCAGCGCGCAGGGTGCGTTCGTATTCCAGCTCGGCGAGGATCTTCGCCACCATCTCGCGGTTCACTTTCTGCCAGAGCGCGTTCACAGTTCCACCTCGCTGAAGAAGCGGTGGCGCTGGCTCATGATGAGGCGCGAGCGCTTGTGCGGGAAGTCGAACTCTTTCACCGTGTCGAAACCGGCGGAGGCCAGGTGGCGGAACAGGCGCTGGTTGTCGAAGCGCGGCTCGGCTACGATGCGCGCGGTGCGCGGTTCATCGAGATACAGATAGTGGCTCAGGCCGCGCAGCCAGCTACGGATGTACTGCGCGCCGCGCCAGTTCTCTTCGCCCACCAGCATGTGCAGG
Organism: Enterobacter asburiae; assembly: GCF_001521715.1. Taxonomy (NCBI): domain Bacteria; kingdom Pseudomonadati; phylum Pseudomonadota; class Gammaproteobacteria; order Enterobacterales; family Enterobacteriaceae; genus Enterobacter; species Enterobacter asburiae. The sequence goes on along the minus strand of NZ_CP011863.1, from coordinate 2,079,943 downwards.
CCGCGGTCAAACGGCTGCCAGCGGTAGTGGCGGCCAATGCGGTCTTCCGCCGCCCAGTAGAGCTCAAAATAGCCGAACGGCTGGTCGTCGAAGCAGCCGATAACCGGGTAGCAGTAGGTCGAGTCAAGCTGACGGCGCAGGTAGCTTTCCTGCTCGGCCTGCGGGCCCGCCATCTCCCAGAAGGCGTTCACGCGCGGGTTGTTCATCCATTGGGTAAAGCGCTCGCCGTCCATCGCCACGTCGGCTACGCGGAAGCTGAGGGTGCGCTTAATTTGCGGATCGTAACGACGGTACACTTCGCCCTGCGGGCGGTGAGGACGCAGTGGGAAATACAGCTGACGGCTCTCATCAAACTGCATCCCGCCGCTGGCCCGTGATTGTTCGCCTTTCAGCCACAGCGGCAGCTGCCAAAAAGTTTCGCGTGCCAGATAGTCCCCGTGGGCCAGGCTAAACAGCGCCTGCGCCTGGGGTTCATCCTGCCAGGTCGCCCAGGGCAGGGTAATGCCGGTCAGCGCGGGTGCGGCAACAAACAGCTGATCCAGGGCTTCGACCAGCCAGCCGTCCGGGATCCCACTCAGACGCTCCAGCACCGCGCTGCCGTCAAGACCCAACGTCAGCGGAAGCGCGCGATCCGTTGCGGTGCAGCGAAAGCCGTAGCCGGAATGGACGATATTCGCGATTGCCATTACGCCTTCTCCTTGTAAAACGGGTTGCTAAAGTCGAAATAGATCACCGCCGGATCGGCGATGGTGTTTTCATTGCGATCGTGCAGGTAGCAGAAGAAGTTGCCTTTGCAGTTCCAGGTCGGGCTGTCGAGCACGTAGTCGAGGCAGCGGGTCTGCTTTGCCGTGCGGCGCAGTTCGGCCAGCGCGTCGCGCACCCGGGACATCAGGTTCTCCTCGCTGTCAAAACCGGCGGCGGCGAGGGCGGCGGTGACGGCAAGGGTAGAGTTCAGCAGCAGGTAATAAGGGAAGTAGCGCAGCAGCTGGCTCTCACCGAAGCGGTTTTCCACCTCCGTTTCGCCCGCCTCTTTCAGCCACCCGTCGGCTCCTTCGGTCCAGGCGCTGCCCTGGCAGTCGCGGTAGATCAGCCCGACGGGGAAATCCTGCTGCATCTCAACGAGGATATTTTGCTGGTGCGCCAGCAGGACCAGACCGTAGTCCGCCTCGGCGCTGAACAGCGGAAGTAATACGCGGTCGCAATAGGCGTCCAGCCAGCAGCGGGCGGCCTGGGCGAGCGGTAATTCCAGACGCTGGCTCAGACGGCGCACCGCGGAGGCCAGCAGGCTGTCGCCGCCGTCCGGCGCGGCCTGGGTCAGGCTCACCAGTACGTTGGTTTGCGTTTCGGGGGTATCGAACAGCAGGTTGACGCGCAGGGCCATCAGGCTCTCTTCCTGAATAGCGCCGCTTTCGTCACGCAGCCCCGCCCAGCCGTCTTCCTGCATCACGCGCATGGTCGGGTAGCGTGACTGTAATTCTTGCCAGCGTTCTGTTTTCGCCAGGCGCGCCAGGCGCATTCCGCGCTTAACCTCTTTGACCGACAGCGTGCGCACGGAGTTGGTCAGGCGCACGCTGAGGGAGAACTTAATCATGTCGCCGTTGGTTTCGCTGTACAGCGAGCGGGAGGAGCTGGTGGGTAGCCACTGCGCGCCCGCTTCGCCCAGATCCTGCAATGAACCGTTTTCCGCCAGACGCTGGCACCAGTCCTGCTCCAGCAGATAGTCGGCCTGCCACGGATGCATCGGCAGCAGCCAGCGGGTGTCGGTGAAGTGGCCGAGCAGCTCAGGCGCGCTCTGGGCCGCGAAGCGCAGCAGACGCTCGCGCAGGGAGACGTTCAGGCTGTCGCCGGCAACGAGCTTGCTCTCAACGGCAAACCAGCGCAGCGGGAAGCGGGAGGCGAAATCGGGCAAATAGCGACGCGCCTCGGTTTCGCTGAACGGCTCGTGGGACTTCGGCGCCGGATGAAACGCGTGGCCGACCAGCAGCGCCTGTTCCGCGTCGGCAAACGTCAAAGGCTTATCGCGCAGGTTTGCCCAGCCGTGGCGCAGATCGATCGCCTGCCAGGTGTGCGCATGGCTTTCGAGAACGCGCTGCTTAAAACGCGCCAGCGTATCGGTATCCAGCGAGCCTTTTACTGACGGTTTTTCAATAATTAAATCAACCAGTTGATGAAAAGTGACGGCGTCACCGTCATCACTGTTGCTTTGAATAAGCGTTGCTGGGAAACGGTACTGATGATGCTGGGTGGGGGAGAAATAGCGTACCGGAACCCGAAGCGCCTGGGTTTGTGACAGCGGAATATGAATGTTCGGTAACGCATCCGCAGCGGTAGCGGGGAGATAGCGCCAGTCCTTCGTTTCGCGCAACAGGGCGTTTAAAAAACACTGGGCTGCAACGTCTGTACCGGCAGAGCGGGGCAGAGCACGCATAGATGTACCTCATTCCATGATTGATAATAATTCTCGTTATGATATTCATTCTGTTTACAGTCGCAACCATTTTTGCAATATTTGTTTTCATAAACTTCATGATTTCCACACATTTATTGACACTATGTTCACATTCTCATGCGCGCTGACTCAGAAACATTGACCGAAAACGTCACCTCAAAAGCCAACTGGCCCCTGGCGTTATGTGCGGGTTTATTAGGTATCGGGCAAAACGGCCTGCTGGTGATGCTCCCGCAGCTGGTAACCCTGACCGGGCTGTCGCTCTCGGTCTGGGCCGGCCTGCTCATGTTCGGATCCATGCTCTTTTTACCGGCCTCGCCCTGGTGGGGACGCCAGAGCGAGCGGCGGGGATGTAAGGCCGTGATGCTGGCCTCGCTGAGCGGCTATCAGGCCAGTTTCGCCGTCATGGCGCTGGTGGTCTGGGCGATGGCGGCCGGAAGGCTGGATACATTCTGGGGACTGGCGGGACTGATTCTTTCACGTCTGCTCTACGGACTGACGGTCTCGGGGCTGGTGCCTGCGGCCCAGACGTGGGCTATTCAGCGTGCGGGGCTGGAGAAGAGAATGGCGGCGCTGGCGACGATAAGCTCTGGCCTCAGCTGCGGACGTTTGCTCGGCCCACCGCTGGCAGCGCTGATGCTCAGCGTCAGCCCGGTGGCGCCGCTCTGGCTGATGGCGATCGCGCCGTTAATCGCCCTGCTGCTGGTTATTCGCGAAGTCGCAGACCCGCCGCTGCCGCCGGTGGCGCACCAGGCGACCCGGCTGCAGGCCTCGATGCTGCCGTTCCTGCTGCTGGCGCTGCTGCTGGCGGCGCTGGTCAGCCTGATGCAGCTTGGACTGTCACCGCATCTTAGCCCCCTGCTGGAGGGCAATGCCCGGGACATCAGCCATCACGTTGCGCTTCTACTGAGCCTGGCCGCGCTGGCCACGCTCGCGGCGCAGTTTCTGGTGGTCCGCCCGCAGCATTTCACCCCGGTGACGTTGCTCTGCATCGCGGCGGTGCTGATGGTGGCCGGGCTTGGGCTGATGACCGTCGCGGGTTTAACGCTGTTCTACGTGGGGATTGTTATCACTTCACTCGGGGCGGCGATGGCCACGCCGGGCTACCAGCTGCTGCTGAACGACAGGCTGACCACCGGGAAAGGGGCGGGCGTCATCGCCACCAGCCACACGTTAGGCTACGGCGTCAGCGCGCTGCTGGTGCCCGTGGTGACGCGCTTTTACGGCGAGCAGTCTTTAACGGTGGCCGCATGGGGAATGGCAGTGCTGTTTTTAGCGTTGAGCATAGGGGTACGGTCAACCGAGCGGACCCCTTCTGAAAAGCCTTAATGGATCTGGCGGGAGGAATGGCCGCCAGACTCCTCATTTTGCCGCAGACGCTGCAGGGGATCCTGCTGATAAAACTGGCAGAAACGCTGCCACAGCGCCGGGAAGCGGGGCGCGAAGAGCTCGGGCGCGCTGAAGAAATACTCCGACAGCACCGCAAAGCACTCGGCCGGGTCGGTTGCCGCATAGGCGTCAATGCTGGCCGCGCTTTCGCCGACCAGGTCTATTTCATCCTGAATGTTATCCATCGCCGCGTGCAGATCGTGCTCCCAGCCCGCCACCTCGCGAAGCGGGATCAGCGGTACTCCGCTGGCGCGATCGCCGTTGCGGGTATCGAGCTTATGCGCCACTTCATGGATAACCAGATTAAAACCGGACGCGTCGAACGAGTCCTGAATGTCGAGCCAGTTCAGGATAATCGGCCCCTGCTGCCAGCTTTGTCCGGACTGTACCACGCGCTGGTTGTGCACCAGCCCGATATCGTCCTGCCATTCGTCATCCACCACGAACGGCGCGGGATAGATAAGCACCTCGTGGAAACCGTCCAGCCACTCAATGCCGAGCTCAAGCACCGGCAGACAGAAAAGCAGGGCGATGCGCGCGTTTTTCAGGGGATCGAGTTCGAAACCCTGTAGTGGAACCAGGCGTTTTTGCTGTAAAAAACGATCCGCCAGCTGAACCAGTTTCGCTTGTTCATCCGGCTTAAGATTAGCCAGAACAGGGATCGTCAGCGCGTCATCCCATGGCAGCGCCATATCCCGGCCAGCTTCATTCGTTTTCCAGGGCCACTTTATCATCGCTTTGCTCGCAAACTCGTCACTTGAACAAAAATGGGAAAGTCAGGTTTGGTTAAGATGCCAGAAAATCGCTCGCTGCGACAATTCCAGCCTGAATAAACTATCATTCGTACGTAGCGGTGGGTAGCGGTTTACGGGCATCACCTTCATTTTGTGAAGTCTGTCGTAGCCTTAACCCACAGGTTCAGTGAAGAAATCAGTACGGTATTGAAAAGATGAGCGATTTCAAAGGTAACAAGCAGAACCTGCCCAGTCGAGCGTGCGCGCACTGCCAGCGTCCCATGACGTGGCGCAAAAAATGGGCGAAATGTTGGGATGAGGTTAAATACTGTTCTGAGCGCTGTCGCAGGAGCCACCGTTGACCGAACTGCGCCTGATCCTCGGCGATCAGCTTAATCCGCACCACAGCTGGTTTGATGCCTGCAATCCGAATGTCATTTACGTGATGCTGGAGTTGCGGGCAGAAACCGCGTACGTGCTTCACCACGCTCAGAAAGTGATCGCCATTTTTGCGGCCATGCGCGCGTTTGCCTCTGCGTTAAAAGAGAAGGGGCATCGGGTGAGGTATGTCCGGCTCTCTGACGGCTCAAACCGCGGCGCGCTGGAAGACAATCTCAACGCGCTTGTCGCGCATTACGGCGCCGACAGGGTGATATGGCAGGAGCCTGACGAATGGCGCCTGGATACGCAGCTGCAGGCGTGGGCGAATGCGGCTTCAGTCGAAACGGCCTGCGTCAGCAGCGAGCATTTCTTCACCACCCGTGAACAGGTGAGCGCGTTCTTTGCGACGCGCAAAAGCTGGCGAATGGAGTACTTTTACCGGGAAATGCGTCGTCAGCACGGCATACTGTTAACCTCAGAAGGCGAGCCGGAAGGGGGAAAATGGAATTTTGATGCCGAAAACCGCAGGCGCTGGTCCGGCGAGCCGCCCGCGCCGGAGGATTCGCGTCCGCTCCATGATTATTCAGCCTTATGGGCTGAGATCCAGCGCTGCGGCGTAAACACCTTCGGCGAACCGCAGGCCGGGAATTTTCGCTGGCCGCTCAACCGTTCGGAAGCCAAAGCCGGGCTGGATGAATTTATCGCTCACGTGCTCCCGCAGTTCGGCGCCTGGCAGGACGCGATGAACGCTGAGGAACCTTTTCTGTTCCACTCGTTAATTTCATTCGCGCTGAACACCAAAATGCTTAATCCGCGGGAAGTAGTTGCTGCCGCCCAGCAGGCATGGCGTTCGGGCCATGCGCCGCTGCCTGCCGTTGAAGGGTTTATCCGACAAATTCTCGGCTGGCGGGAGTACGTGCGTGGGATCTACTGGTCGCAGATGCCGGGCTATCGGGAGCTGAATGCCTTAGACCAGCACGCCCCGCTGCCGGACTGGTTCTGGACCGGCAGGACGCAGATGCGCTGCCTGGCGCATGCGATTGGGCAGTCGCTCACCGAGGCTTACGCCCACCATATCCAGCGCCTGATGGTCATCGGGAACTTTAGCCTGCTCAGCGGCCTGTCGCCGCAGGCGGTTCATGAATGGTATCTGGGTGTCTACATTGATGCCTTTGAATGGGTGGAGCTGCCCAATACCCTCGGGATGAGCCAGTTTGGCGATGGCGGGTTACTGGCCAGCAAGCCCTACGTCTCGAGCGCGTCGTACATTCATAAGATGAGTAACTACTGTCAGGGGTGCCGGTATCAGCACAGCCAGCGTACCGGAGAGCTGGCGTGCCCCTTCAATGCCCTTTACTGGGATTTCTTTGCGCGCAACCAGGCGCGTCTGGGTAACAATCCCCGCCTGGGCATCGTTTTTAAACAGCTTGCGGACATGAAGGAAGAGGAGCGGCAGGCCATTGCCGATCGCGCCGGGTATGTTCGCCTGAATCTCAACGAGCTTTGACGTATTTCAACACCGCGCCGGTTGCGGTGGGTCAATAAGACGCTATTATTTTTGACTTTGCTGCGCATTCCCTGACAGGACATCCAGACGCTATGCCCGTGAATTTTGACCTTAACGATCTTTATGCTTTCAGAGCGTTAGTGGAATACGGTAACTTCCGTGTCGCTGCTGAATCTATCTGCTTATCCCAGTCGGCGCTGAGCCGCAGGATTGAAAAGCTGGAAGCCGCGCTGGGAAACCGGCTGTTTGACCGTACCACCCGCCGCGTGGCCTTAACGTTATACGGGCAAAACTTTGCTGAACGCTCCGCGCAGCTGCTCGACAACGTTGAGTCAATGCTGGCGGATGTTGATAAAGTCAGCGAAGAGCGGACGGGGCTGATCACGGTTGCCACGGTACCTTCCGCGGCCTGTTACTTTATGCCCGATGTGATCCGGCGTTTTCAGTCTCGCTATCCGCGCGTGCGCATTAAGCTCATCGACAGCAGCGCGGGAATGTGATTGACGCCGTGGCCCGAAGCCAGGCGGATTTTGGCATTAGCTTCGCAGGAAACCTGCCGTCTGAAATCGAATTTTTCCCGCTGGTGGAGGATGTCTATGTTGCGGCGTGCCGAAAGGATCACCCGCTGGCGCAGAAGAATCATCTGACGTGGCAGGCCTTTTATCAGCAGGATTATATCTCCCTCGATAAAACGTCAGGTAACCGTAACCTGCTCGATCGGATGCTGGGGGATATCGTTCCCGAACGCCCGAGCGTCTGCGAAACGCGCCACGTTACCACGATGCTCGGTATGGTAGAGGCGGGGATCGGCATTGCTGCCGTTCCCGCCATGTCGATGCCGACGTCAGAGCACACGCTGCTGACGCATCTGCCGCTGGTGGCGCCGGAAGTGAAACGCACCGTGGGGCTTATCCGGCGCCGGGGGCGTATCCAGTCCTACATTGCGGCTGAACTGGAAAAACAGATCACCGAGCAGTATCGCCGGACGTAACGGGGAGCATTCCCGTTTTCTCAATGACGGCCCTGGAGGGCGGTGAGGCGAGATAGGTCAACAGCGCTTTCCCCTCCGCGGGATGTTCTGCGTGACGGGTGACCGCACCCGCGAACCGCGTGATGTACTGCAGATTATCCGGGATTTTCCCGATAAAGGTGATGCCCTGAACCGGCAGCAGCTCGCTGACCTGCTGGAAACCGACGGCGTATTTTCCTTTCGCCACTTCTGAGGCGACCGGGATACGCTCGACCATTGTCGCCTTATCCGCCACTTCTTTTTCGATCCCCATTTTTTTGAACAACGTCTGGCTGACGTACCTGCCGCTGGCGCTGTCAGAGTAGGCGATGGAGCTGGCCTGCAGCAGCGTTTTACGCAAAGCCGCCTCGCTGCTGATATCAGGGACATCCGCACCTTTTTTCACCACCATGCCAACGGGGGAGTCCGCGAGTTCCGTTCGCGAACCCGGCTGGGTCTGGCCGGCTTTTTCGAGCTTCTCCAGCGCATCGCCCACCATAATCACCACGTCGGCTTTCTCGCCGCGCGCCAGTCGATTTGGGATCGCCTGCGGCGTAGCGCCCATTGAGGGGCCGGGGATGATCACGATTTTATCCCCGGTCCGGCGTTCATAGTCCGGGGCCAGCTTTTCCAGGGCGGCCTTGAAGCCGCCTGAAATCATGACCTTTACGTCCTGGGCACAGGCATTAACGCTCAGGAGCGTCAGCACCAGCGCGCTGGCGGTAAAGCGATAGGTGCGTTTCATACAGCCCCCTGTGACTTGACGGTGTTTTGCAGCGATACCGCGCGGCGGCGGTAGAGGTATAGCGTGGCCAGCAGGGCACACACGGCAGCGAAGCTCATCCAGTAGCCGGGCGAGGCTTTGTCACCGGTGTATTCAATCAGCGCGGTGGACATTACCGGGGTAAAGCCGCCAAAGACCGCCGTTGCCAGGCTGTAAGCCAGAGAGAACCCCGCCACGCGCACTTCAGCAGGCATAATCTCCGTCAGGGCCGGGATCATCGCGCCGTTGTACAGGCCGTAGAGGAAGGAGAGCCACAGCAGCACGCTCAGCATCATGGAGAAGCTGGGGGCGCTCGCCAGCAGCGTCAGGGCAGGGTAGCTGGTCGCCAGCGCCAGTAGGGCCATGGCAATCAGGACCGGCTTGCGCCCGAAGCGATCCGACAGCGCGCCGCCCACCGGCAGCCAGATGAAGTTAGAAATCGCCACCAGCAGCGTGACCAGCAGGCTGTCCGAGGCGCTGAGCATCAGCACCTTTTTGCCAAAGGTGGGGGCGTAGACGGTGATCAGGTAGAACGCGGTGGTGGTCATCGCCACCATCAGCATGCCCGCGACCACCACCTGCCAGTTGCCAAGCAGCGTTTTAAAGACCTGACGCATTTCCAGATGCTGGCGGCGCGCGCTGAACTCTTCCGTCTCCTCCAGCTTGCGGCGCAGGAAAAAGATAAACGGCACGATTAAGCAGCCGAACAGGAACGGGATGCGCCAGCCCCATTCGCGAATGGCGCTCTCCTCCATCAGGGCATTCAGGGCAAAGCCCATCGCCGCGGCGACCATAATGGCAACCTGCTGGCTGCCGGACTGCCAGCTGGTGTAAAACCCTTTGCGCCCCGGCGTGGCGATTTCAGCCAGATAAACCGAGACGCCTCCAAGTTCCGCACCGGCGGAAAAACCCTGCAGCAGACGGCCCGTCAGCACCAGCAGCGGCGCCCACAGACCGATGCTTTGATAAGAGGGGATAAGCACGATCAGGAACGTCCCCGCCGCCATGATGGAAAGCGTGACGATTAGCCCCTTTCTGCGACCTACCTTGTCGATATACGCGCCTAGCACAATGGCGCCTATTGGACGCATCAAAAAGCCCGCGCCGAAGACGGCGAAGGTCATCATCAGCGACGCAAATTCACTGCTCGCCGGGAAGAACGTATGGGAGATGTAGGTGGCATAGAAGCCGAACAGAAAGAAATCGAACTGCTCAAGAAAGTTGCCGGACGTCACGCGAAGTATGGCGCCCGCTTTCGAGCGTACGGTTGCAGGTGAGGTTGAGGAAAACATGGTTATCTCCAGTTTATTGTTGACGTTTTACGCGTCTGTTTTTGAAAACTGGATCAGGATGAGGAAATAGATAAGCGCAAATGCCGCATCGGCTGATGCACTTTTTGCATGAATAGCCTTCGCGGGATAAATACAATTAATGACAACAATAACTTAACAATTAATTGATTTTTTATTCACCACTTTTTGCTAAGTGGCTGATATCACGGTTTTGTGACATGACGCAGGCGCATGTCTGACTGCGACTGCCGGGCAGCGTTGCGCCACCCGGCCTGTCTCAACCTAGCGCTGTGAACAACCCGCGCACTGTTTGTTCTGGATCTGCTGGAAGAAATCGTTGCCTTTGTCATCCACCAGGATAAACGCCGGGAAGTTCTCGACTTCAATTTTCCAGATGGCTTCCATTCCCAGCTCCGGATACGCGACGCATTCCAGGCTCTTAATGCTGTTTTGCGCCAGCACCGCTGCCGGGCCGCCAATGCTGCCCAGGTAGAAGCCGCCGTGTTTATGACAGGCGTCGGTTACCTGCTGGCTGCGGTTGCCTTTCGCCAGCATGATCATGCTCGCGCCGTGGGATTGCAGTAAGTCCACATACGAGTCCATACGACCCGCCGTGGTCGGGCCGAGCGAGCCAGACGCGTAGCCTTCCGGCGTTTTGGCCGGGCCCGCGTAGTAAATCGGATGATCTTTGACGTACTGCGGCAGTTCTTCACCGTTGTCGAGCAGCTCTTTCAGCTTCGCGTGGGCGATATCGCGCGCCACGATGATGGTCCCGTTCAGCGACAGGCGGGTAGAGACCGGGTGCGCGGAAAGCTGCGCCAGGATCTCATTCATCGGCTTGTCCAGATTGATGCTCACCACGTCGCCTTCGCCCTGCTGGCGCAGTGATTCAGGAATATACTGGCCCGGGTTGTGTTCCAGCTTCTCAATCCAGATCCCATCGCGGTTGATTTTCGCTTTGATGTTGCGGTCTGCGGAGCAGGAGACGCCCATGCCGATTGGGCAGGAGGCGCCGTGGCGCGGCAGGCGGATCACGCGGATATCGTGGGCGAAGTATTTACCGCCGAACTGCGCGCCGAGGCCGAGGTTCTGCGCTTCCTGGAGCAGTTCCTGTTCGAGCTGTACGTCGCGGAACGCCTGGCCGTGTTCATTGCCTTCCGTCGGCAGCGCGTCGTAGTAGCGCGTGGAAGCGAGCTTTACGGTTTTCAGCGTGGCTTCCGCTGACGTACCGCCAATCACAAATGCGATATGGTAAGGCGGGCAGGCCGCAGTGCCCAGGGTGCGCATCTTCTCAACCAGGTAGTTTTTCAGCTTTGCCGGGGTGATCAGCGCTTTGGTTTCCTGATAGAGGTAGGTTTTGTTGGCAGAACCGCCGCCTTTTGCCATGCACAGGAATTTGTATTCGTCCCCGTCCACGCTGTAGAGATCGATCTGCGCGGGCAGGTTGGTGCCGGTATTCACCTCTTTATACATGTCCAGCGCCGCATTCTGCGAGTAGCGCAGGTTATCTTCAATGTAGGTGTTGTACACGCCCTGGCTCAGCGCCGCTTCGTCACCGCCGCCGGTCCAGACGCGCTGGCCTTTTTTGCCCATGATGATCGCGGTGCCGGTATCCTGACAGGTTGGCAGAACGCCTTTTGCGGCAATTTCAGAGTTACGCAGGAACTGCAGGGCAACGTATTTGTCGTTCTGGCTGGCTTCCGGGTCGTTCAGGATCGCGGCAACCTGCTTCTGATGGGAAGGACGCAGCATAAACGCGGCATCGTGGAAGGCCTGCTGCGCCAGCAGGGTCAGGGCTTCCGGCTCTACTTTCAGGATTTCCTGGCCTTCGAACTCGGCAACGGAGACGTGCTCTTTGGTCAGCAGGTAGTATTCGGTGTCGTCATGGGAAAGAGGGAAGGGGGTCTGATAAAAAAACGGTTTATTCGACATAGTATTGCTCCACAAAAATAAAACCGCCGGAGGAGAAGTCCGGCGGTCAGGAATCAGAACATCATGGACATCCACGGATAACCAATCAGCAGCAGGGCCGCCAGGAAGATGGCACCGAAGATGGTGCCGAGGCGCCAGTAGTCTTTGGTTGGCAGGTAGCCGCTGCCGTAGTAAATCGGGCTTGGGCCAGTACCGTACGGGGTGATGATCCCCATCACGCCCAGCGAGGTCACCATCAGCAGAACGAACACTTCCATATTCATGCCTGGGATGGTGGAGGCGATAGTCAACATCGCTGGCAGCAGCGCCGTGGTGTGCGCGGTGGTGCTGGCAAACAGGTAGTGCAGCAGGTAGAACGCCAGCAGCAGGACGACGGTCGCCACGCCCGGAGAGATACCGCTCATCAACAGACCGCCTTCTTTACCTAACCAGCTGATAAAGCCGGTGGAGGAGAGGCCATCCGCCAGTGCCACCAGGGTGGCAAACCAGACGAAGGTGTTCCATGCGGCTTTGTTACCGGTGATATCGTTCCACTCCAGCACGCCGGTCCACAGCATCAGACCAACGATGAGCAGGGCAGCCATGGCAGGCTCAATCCACGCGGCGGCGAAGATCCACATCAGCAGCGCACAGCACACGAACACCAGCAGCAGAATTTCATTGCGGGACAGTTTGCCGAGTTTTTCCAGCTCGCGGGTCGCCCACAGCGGCACTTCGTTATTCACTTTGACTTCAGGTGGGTAGAACCAGTAGGCCAGCAGCGGCATGGCCAGAATCAGCAGGATACCCAGCGGCAGGAAGGCGAGGAACCAGGTGCCCCAGGAGATATCAATCCCAACCGTACTTTTCACCAACGCCAGGGCCAGCAGGTTTGGCGCGAGGGCGGAGAGGAACATTGAGCTGGTGATACAGGCCGCGGTGATCGCCACCCACATCAGGTACGAACCAATCTTGCGCGCGCTTGGGTCATTCGGTTTTGAACCGTAAAGCGGCGGCAGGTTAGCGATAATCGGGTAGATGGTCCCGCCGCTGCGCGCGGTGTTGGACGGGGTGAACGGTGCCAGCAGCAGGTCCGCAAACGTAATGGCGTAACCGAGCGTCAGGCTGCGACGGCCGAGGTACTTCACCAGAATCAGCGCCAGACGGCGGCCGAAGCGGGTTTTGTCATAGCCTGCGGCGAACATAAAGGCACCGAAAATCAGCCAGACGGTAGAGTTACCAAACCCGCTCACCGCCCATTTAAAGGAGGCTCCCGCCAGCTTGAATTTCGGGTCAGCCAGCTGATCGGGGCTGAACAGCACCCACTGGCTGCACAGGGCGATGGCGACCACGCCGGTCAGGCCGATCACCGCACCCGGCAGCGGTTCGAAGATCAGACCGACGATCACGCCGACAAAGATGGCGAAGTAGTGCCATGCGTAAGGCGGCAAGCCTTCAGGAACGGGAACAAACAGCAGCAGTACGGCGACGATGACGGGTAGCGCCATCATCAGCAATCGTTTTGCGTTTCCATTTGATGCCTGGTTCGCCACAGGGGGCGTTACAGCAGTTTTTGTATTCATAGTTTCACGTCTTAAGTTGTCAAAAATTCGGTCGCACTGGAAAAACACTTTCTTAAGTTTCTTTGCTTTTTTTAGTTATTAAAGGTGCTTTCGTGTTTTTCCAGTAATAGCGATTTAACGCGTTTTCGTGTGCGCTAAATTAAAAAATGATGATGTTTTTATATTGCGCTTTTGAATGCCATAACTATTGATCGCGATCAAAAAAATAGAATTGCAGCGTTATTTTTATGCTTTTATTAATAACCACTCTGGCGTATGTGGTTATTACCTGTTTTTCGCGCATTTTTTATCATTTTTTTAACAGATTAGATTTTGGTGTGTTTGTAATGTATTGTTTTTATTGACTTTGTTTTTGTGATGGAGAATTGGTTTTACCATTAATCATTTAACGAATTTTAAATTATTGTGAATGGCTGAATTACAATCGCTAACACCAATGTGTTATTTGTGTTATCGCAGGGATTAAATAGTTTTTTAACTAACGTAATAACTTTAGAAACTAAAAAAATCATTATATTAATATCATGACATCGGCAAATAACGACGAAATAAAAAATCAATCCGATAACGAATTCTTAATTTTTAAAAGTTTGGAGTTTCTATTATGAGCACTAACGAACGCATTCTTAGCCCCTTCACATTACCGAATGGTACTGAACTGAAAAACCGTTTGTTAATGGCCCCTATGACAACCTGTACCGGCTATTTTGACGGCACCGTCACCAGCGAGCTGGTGGAGTACTATCGGGCCCGTTCCGGCAGCATTGGCACCATCATTGTGGAGTGCTGCTTCGTCGACGATCTCGGTCTCGCCTTCCCGGGTGCCATCGGTATTGATAATGATGAGAAAATTGCCGGGCTGGCGAAAATCGCAGAGGCCATTAAATCCAAAGGATCTAAGGCGCTGCTGCAGATCTACCACGGCGGCCGCATGGTCGACCCAAAACTGATTGGTGGCCGCACCCCGGTTGGCCCGAGCGCCGTAGCCGCGCCGCGTGAAGGTGCCGCAACGCCGGTTGCGCTGACCGCTGAAGAAGTGGAAGGCATGATCGGCAAATTTGGTGAAGCCGTGCGCCGCGCCATCCAGGCCGGTTTCGACGGCGTGGAAATCCACGGGGCGAACACCTATCTGATTCAGCAGTTCTATTCGCCAAACTCAAACCAGCGCGATGACGAGTGGGGCGGCAGCCGCGATAACCGCGCGAAGTTCCCGCTGGCCGTGCTGGATATTACCCACAAAATGGTGCGCCAGTACGCGGACGACGCGTTTATTATTGGCTACCGCTTCTCCCCTGAAGAGATGGAAGTCCCGGGCATCCGCTTTGACGACACCATGTACCTGCTGGAAAAACTGGCGGCGCGCGGCGTGGACTATCTGCACTTCTCCGTCGGCGCGACCCTGCGTCCTTCCATTGTCGACACCCAGGACCCGACTCCGCTTATCGAAAAATACTGCGCGATGCGTTCTGAAACGCTGGCGCAGGTTCCGGTCATGGGCGTGGGCGGCGTGGTGAATGCTTCAGACGTGAATGAGGCGCTGGACCACGGTTACGACCTGATTGCCGTTGGCCGCGCGACTATCGCTTACCCGGACTGGACCGACCGCATCGCGTCCGGCGAAAGCCTTGAGCTGTTTATGGACAGCACCCAGCGCGAGGCGTTGAGCATTCCTGAGCCGCTGTGGCGCTTCTCGCTGGTGGAAGCGATGATCCGCGACATGAGCATGGGCGAATCCAAATTCAAGCCGGGTACTTTTGCTGAGAAAGTGCAGGATGACGCTAACGAACTGGTGATCAACGTCAGTCTGGAAACCGACCGCATCGCGGACATCGAGCTGGCCTCCGGCCCGAGCGAAGACGTTGAGTTTGTGACCAGCTTTGAAGAGATCCGTACCCGCATTCTGGATGCCAACACCCCGCACGTGGATGCCATCACCGGCGCAACCAGCCAGAGTGAAGCGGTGAAGAAAGCGGTCTCTAAGGCGATGCTGAAATCCAGCAAAGCGTTGGCCGCGGAAGAGGGCGTTGACCCGAACGAAACCCGCAGCGTAGACGTGGTCGTTGTCGGCAGCGGCGGCGCCGGTCTGGCGGCGGCGATTCAGGCTCACGACGAAGGCGCGAGCGTGCTGATTGTCGAGAAAATGCCGACCATCGGCGGGAACACCATTAAAGCCTCAGCCGGTATGAACGCCGCCGAAACCCGCTTCCAGCGCGTGAAGGGCATTCAGGACAGCAAAGAGCTGTTCTATCAGGAAAGCCTGAAAGGCGGCGGCAACAAGAACAACCCGGAACTGCTGCGTCGCTTCGTCGAAAACGCGCCGCAGGCAATTGAGTGGCTGGCAGCGCGCGGCATCATGCTGAACGACATCACCACCACCGGCGGGATGAGCATCGACCGTACTCACCGTCCAAAAGACGGTTCAGCGGTAGGCGGCTATCTCATCAGCGGCCTGGTGCGTAACGTCAACAAACGCAACATCGAGGTGATGCTGGATACCTCCGTCAGCGACATCATCTTCGAGAACGGCGAAGTGACCGGCGTACGCCTGACTACCGAAGAGAACGAAACCGTCACCGTGGCAACCAAAAGCGTGATTGTCGCCACCGGCGGCTTCAGCGCCAACAGCCAGATGGTGGTGAAATACCGTCCGGATCTGGAAGGGTTCGTCACCACCAACCACAAAGGGGCTACCGGCGGCGGCATCGCGCTGCTGGAGCGCATCGGGGCGGGTACCGTGGATATGGGCGAAATCCAAATTCACCCAACCGTTGAGCAGAACACCTCGTACCTGATTTCCGAATCCATTCGCGGCGGCGGGGCGATTCTGGTCAATCAGAAAGGGGAACGCTTCTACAACGAAATGTCGACCCGCGATAAGGTCTCGGCGTCAATCATCGCGCTGCCGGAGAAATACGCATACATCGTCTTTGATGAGCACGTACGTGCCAAAAACAAAGCCGCGGATGAATACATCGCGAAAGGTTTCGTGACCAGCGCCAGCTCGCCTAAAGCCCTGGCTGAAGCGCTGGGGATGGATTACCACGCTTTCCTCGCGACCCTGGAACGTTACAACGGTTTCGTTGAGAAACAGCACGATGACGATTTTGGTCGTACCACCGCGCTGCGTGCGCCTATCAACGAAGGGCCGTTCTACGCCATTCAGATTGCGCCGGGCGTGCACCACACCATGGGCGGCGTGACCATCAACACCGAAACCTGCGTGCTGGACAGCAACCACAACGTGCTGCCAGGCGCGTTTGCGGCCGGTGAAGTGGTTGGCGGGATCCATGGCGGTAACCGTATCGGCGGTAATGCAGTGGCAGATATCATTATTTTTGGTACGCTTGCAGGACATCAGGCGGCTATGCGTTCGAAAAAGCAGTAAGACCCCTGTGTTGTAGGCCGGATACGCGCAGCGTTATCCGGCATTTTCCCCGGCGGCGCGGTGCCTGCCGGGGCTACATCTGAGGACTCATGCTATGCCTGATAGCCATCGCGTTTACAGCTACTCCGCCGTCCTGATGGGCTCGCCCATTCTCCTGAAACTCTTCTCCCACGACGAAGCCCTCGCGTCCCGCGTGTTTCGCCTGATCAAACAGTATGAAGATTTGCTTACCGTCAACCGCGCGCACTCGCAGGTGATGGACATCAACCATGCGGCTGGCCAGCATCCGGTTACCGTCAGCCGGCCGGTTTTTGAGCTGATCCGCTGTGCAAAAGCGGCAAGCCTGTTCAGGGACAGCGCTTTTAACCTGGCGATAGGTCCGCTGGTGAAGCGCTGGAAAATTGGTTTTCAGGGCGACAGCGTTCCGCCTGACGATGAAATCGCGTCGCTGCTGGCGATTACCCGTCCTGAAGATGTTCTCCTTGATGAGGCCAGCAGCAGCGTGTTCTTGACCAGAGCGGGGATGGAGATCGATCTGGGGGCCATTGCCAAAGGCTATATCGCCGACAGGGTGCGTGATTACCTGCATAAAGAGGGCGCTGAGCTGGGGCTGATCAACCTCGGCGGAAACATTCAGACGTTAGGCTCGCCGGAAGGGGGCTGGGGCGTCGGGCTGAAAAAACCGTTCGCCGGTGACGCGCTGATTGGCACGATGACCGTAGAGAACCTGTCCGTCGTGACGTCGGGAACCTACGAGCGCTACTTTGAGCAAAACGGCAGGCGCTATCACCATATTCTCGATCCGCGCACCGGGTATCCGCTGGACAACGAGCTGGACAGCGTGACGATTGTTTCGAAAGACTCCATCGACGGCGATATCTGGACCACGCTGATGTACGGTATGGGCGTTGAAAAGGGCTGCGCTGCGCTGCGCTCTCGTCCTGATATCGAAGCGATTTTTGTGACCAAAACAAAAGAAGTGGTGATCTCATCGATGCACCACTTCCGTTTTACCCTGCTGGATAACGACTACCGCGTTACTGACAGTATTGCTTGAGCAGGCCGGTCTGCTCCGGCTGGAGACGGTAGCGATACACCGGACGGCCGGTGGCACCGTAGTGAATGCTGGTGAACAGAATGTTGATTTGCGCGAGCCAAATCAGGTATTTACGGCAGGAGACGCGGGAGATATTGACGGCGTTGGCCAGGTCATCGGTAGAAAACTCCGTCTCCGGGTGAGCGTCAATCCACTGGCAAATCGTGCGCAGCGTTTGCGGCGTTAACCCCTTCGGCAGCTTTTTACTGTCCGCCAGTTCCGGCGCCCCGCCGTGGATCAGCCGGTCGACGTCGGCCTGCTCATAGTACTGGTGCGAACCCATCAGGCTGTGCTTTGCCTTCCAGCCGTTCAGCGCCTCTTCAAAGCGCGGGAACTGGAACGGCTTGATCAGATAATCCACCACGCCGTAGTGGATGGAGGTCTGGATCGTGGCGGCGTCGGCAGCCGACGAGATCATAATCACATCGATTGGGCGACCGGATGCGCGAATAACGGGCAGCAGATCCAGCCCGTTATCCTGCTGCATATAGACATCCAGCAGCACCAGATCGACAGGCTGCCCGGGGTTATTAATGATGGCCTCGGCCTGGTTTAGCGTGGAGGCGACGCCACAGCAGCTAAAACCTTCAACACGGTTGACATACAGACGGTTGAGGTCGGCTACCATGGCGTCATCATCGACAATTAATACATTTATCACGCGATATTCCTCTCGCTATCCCAGGGGATGTGAACAAAAAATTGGGTAAATACGCCTGGCTCAGACTCGACGGTGATATCGCCGCCGAGGTTCTGAATTTGCTGGCGAGCAAGGAACAGCCCAACGCCGCGGTTTTCACCTTTTGTTGAGAAGCCCTTTGTAAAAATAGCCTCCAGCTGAGCGGGATCAATGCCGGGGCCATCGTCGCTGACTTCGCAGCTGAGCCAGCCGTTCTGATAATGCAGCAGCAGGCCGATCTCACCTTCCTGCTGTCCTTCCATCGCGTCGAGCGCGTTTTCAATGAGGTTACCCAGCACGGTGATCAGCACCGCGACCTGCTCTTCGCTCGCGTTATCCGGTATCTGGCATTCATCCGCCAGCGTCAGGGTGACGCCCGTTTCTTTCGCCCGATTGATTTTTCCCAGCAGGAACCCGGCAATAACCGGGGATTTTACCTTGCTCTGTATCGTACCGATATCCGTCTGGTAATTATGCGCCGTCTGGATGATGTACTCTTCCAGCTTGTCGTAGCGCTTCATGTGCAGCAGGCCCAGGATCACATGCAGTTTATTCATAAACTCGTGGGTATGGCTGCGCAGGGCGTCGACGTAGTTAACCATGCCATCAATACGCTGCATCAGCTGGCTGATTTCCGTTTTATCACGGAAGGTGGTGATGGCGCCGATCACCCGATCCTGACTCTTGACGGGCACCATATTGCACAGCAACAGACGCCCGTTACAGCTGATCTCCTGATCCTGGCGCGCGACGCCCGTCTTTGACACTTCGCGCAGGCTGGCCAGCAGGGGGGCGCTGGCGTTTTCGGTCTGCTTGCCGGAGGGGAGAAGCAATATTTCTCTGGCGGTCTGGTTGATCATCGTCACGCGCCCGTGAATATCGACGGCCAGCACCCCCTCGCGAAGCGACTGCAGCATCGCCTGACGCTGTTCGAACAAGGCGGAAATTTCATAAGGTTCGAGCCCGAACAGGATACGTTTCAGAACCCGCACCAGACCCCAAATCGCCATGGAGCTCATAAAAATACTGAACAAAATGGTCCAGACGGCGTTTAGCCGCCCGCGGGCAATCTGATCTTCCACTTTTTTGAGGGAGATACCGACCACCACCACGCCGATCTGGTCGTGCTGGCTATCGTAAACGGGGGTGAAGACGCGAAGCGCTTCGGCGAGGGCGCCACGGTTTACGGAGACATTCTCTTTACCTTCCAGCGCAGGCTCCAGGTCGTTGCCAATAAAATGCAGGCCGATGAGGGCTTCGTTCGGGTGCGAGTAGCGAATCCCCCGCATGTCGGTCACCACGGTGAGCAGCAGATCGTTGCGTTGGGTGACGGCTTTGGCGATGGGCTGAATGATATCCGCCTGGGGTGGCTGCATCAGGCCGCGCTGGATCTCCGGGCTGTTGGCCAGCGTTCTGGCGATACCCAGAGCCGTATCTTTAACATCATCGCGGGTCGCCCGGGTGATTTGCACGGAGTAGAGCGCAAAGACCACCAGCAGCACAGAGGCAATAATCGCGCATACCATCAGCGTGACCAGGGTGTTCAGCTTCATGGGGCGCTTGCGCGTAGTAAGGAAAGGCTGCAAATCGCTCATCAACACTCCGCGATAATTAAGAAAGGGGAATTATCGCCGATGACGCGCTTTTCTTAAAGCCATGTAAAGGCGTGGATTTGGTGCCCTTTTCGTGACCCTCCTCGCAGGTCGTCTATATAAAACACTTTATAGTGTGTGGGTACTCATAATAAGGAGGCTGTTTATGAGCGTTATGCTTACCGGTTCGGTCAAGGAAAGACGGCACGCCAGCACGATGAATATTGATAGATTGTCCACGCTGGACATGCTGAAAGTCATTCACCAAGATGATGCACTCATTTCTGCTGCTATTACCCCCTGTTTAGATACTATTGCCCGCGTGGTGGACAACGCCGCCGCGACGCTCAGCCACGGTGGTCGCCTGATCTTTGTTGGCGCGGGGCCGTCAGGGCGCGTTGCGCAACAGGTTGCCGATGAATATGCGCCGGGCAAAACCCCTGTGATGGCCGTTACGGCACAAGAAGGGGAAGGGAGCTACGAGCGCGGCGTTGCCGATCTGCAGGCCATCAAGTTTGGTGAACACGATATGATGCTGGCCGTGACCGTCAGCGGAAAAACGCCGTGGGTCTGGGGGGCAATGCGCCATGCGTGGTCGCTGGGTTCACCGGTCGCCATTGTTACCGGTGATGCGCAAAGCGAAGCCGCGCAGCTGGCAAGCATGGTTATCGCTCCGGAGCTGGGGGCCGATGTCGTCGCAGGCTATATCAACACTAAAGCGGGGATCGCGCAAAAAATGATCCTCTCGATGATCGCCACCGGGCTGGCCGTCCGCACCGGACGGGTTTACAGCAACCTGCGCGTGGATCTTGAGGCAAGCGCGACCAAATGGGCTGAACGGCAAATCGCTATTGTGATGGAAGCGGGGGGATGCACACGGGCCGAGGCAAAAGCCGCGCTGGCGAGCTGTAACCATAACTGTAAAACGGCGGTATTGATGGTGCTGACAGGGCTGGATGCATGGAAAGCCCATGAGCTGCTGGCGCAGAATAACGGGTTTATTCGCGTGGCGCTGCAGGAAGCGCCGTAGTAAAGATAGTGAAGAAATAAAAAAGGCCGCAATTGCGGCCTTTGGTATTTTGGGGGATTAGAACTGGTAGGTCATGCCTACGCCGACGATGTCATCGGTGGAAATACCGTATGCGTCATACAGAGCTTCATCGTTGTCCAGCATGTTGATTTTGTAATCAACATAGGTGGAGAAGTTTTTGTTGAAGCTGTAGGTCATGCCCAGGTCGATATAGTTAACCACATCCTGGTTGAATCCTTTACCGTCCAGGTCTTTACCTTTTGAGTAAACCCATGCCAGGGACGGACGCAGACCGAAGTCGAACTGGTACTGTGCAACCGCTTCAAAGTTCTGAGTCTGGTTAGCGATACCAACGTTACCGATTGGCGTCATGTTGCGGGTTTCCGCATACATCATCGCCAGGTAAACGTTGTTTGCATCATATTTTGCGCCCACGGTCCAGGCTTCAGCTTTATCGCCACCCGCATAACCTATGCCTTCCGCGGCTTTGCCGTAAGCAACCTGCTCGTTAGTACGGTCGGAAGACGAGTACGCCGCACCCAGACTCAGGCCTGAGAGATCGCCAGCAAAGTCATAGGAGGTAGACATACCGAAGCCGTCGCCGTTCTGGAAACGAACATCGTCATGGCCGTTTTTCGTGCCTTCCTGATCTTCTGTTGCATCCTGGCCTTCATTCGCACCCTGATACTGCAGCGCGAAATTCAGACCCTCAACCAGACCGAAGAAATCCTGGTTACGGTAGGTTGCCAGACCGTTAGCACGACCGTTCATAAAGTTATCGGTCCAGGTGTAAGAGTCACCGCCAAATACAGGCAGCATATCGGTCCAGGCTTCAACGTCGTACACGACGCCGTAATTACGACCATAATCAAATGAACCGTATTCGCCATATTTCAGGCCAGCATACGCCAGGCGGTTAAACGATTTGTCACCCGCGCCCTCGGTATTGTTAGCGAAGGTTTTGTATTCCCACTGGCCATAACCGATCAGGTCGTTAGCGATCCGGGTTTCGCCTTTGAAGCCAACCTGCACATAGGTTTCGTCGCCGTCGTCGCCGGGGTTGTCAGAGAAGGTGTGACGCGCGTCGACTTTGCCGTACAGGTCAACTTTGTTGCCGTTTTTGTTGTACATTTCAGCCGCATTGGCTGCGCCTGCCATTAATAACGCGGGTACCACAATTGCCAGAACTTTTCTTTTCATTATATATTCCCTTCAAACATAATTTATATGAATATATGTAATCACCCTCCGCAATTACAGGCTTGATACTATTCCAGGAAGTGTTATTTAGTTTCAAAAATAAATGTAAGTAAATCCTATGAAATATTGCTAAATATTTCTATTAATCTCTTTATTTTTCTGGTGAATTAATTCATTGAATTTATATGGTGTAATTATTATTAAGTATTTCGTGGTTTTATTCTTAAATTGATTTAATTCGGCTATGTTATAATTCATGCGCTTTTAAACAACAGGATATGACGATGGAACTTGCCCGGTGGCAGCAGCGATTTGAGCGCTGGCTCGAGGAAAACCACAGCACCGACGATACCGCACATGATATTTCGCATTTTCGTCGGGTCTGGATGACGGCGCAAAAAATCATGGCTGACCAGGCGGTGGAGCCGCTGGTGATCCTGACCGCATGCTATTTCCACGATATTGTGAGCCTGCCGAAAAACCATCCCGAACGCGGCCGGTCATCCCAGATGGCAGCGCGCAGGACGTGCGACATTCTGCGCCGCGACTTCCCAGACTTCCCGCCAGAGCATACTGCCGCCGTCGCACACGCGATTGAGGCGCACAGCTTCAGCGCCGGGATTGCGCCGCAGAGTATGGAAGCCAAAATTGTGCAGGACGCAGACCGGCTGGAAGCGTTAGGCGCTATCGGTCTGGCGCGCGTCTTCGCCGTCTCGGGCGCGCTGGGCGTGCCGCTTTTTGATGCTGACGATCCCTTTGCCGATGCGCGTATCCTTGACGATCGTGCGTTTGCCCTCGACCATTTTCAGACCAAGCTGCTGCGATTGCCTGATACAATGCAAACGGAAATGGGCCGCGAGCTGGCACGTCACAATGCCGATTTCCTGATCCAGTTTATGGCGAAACTCAGTGCCGAATTACACGGTGACTGCATCGGGCTGGATAGTCAGGTGTTGAGCCGCTTCCGTCGCAGTTTGCGCAACTGAACTGTGGTAATCTGTTCCCAGTCTTTACTCTCCGGTTAAAAGAATGCAGGAAAATCTATCAGTGACAGAGCCCGCGCCCGAGCAGGCTGAGAAATCAACGGCAACGGTGCAGGCGTTGCTGCGCCAGCTGTTGGATATCTATGATGCTAAAACGCTGGCCAGTCTGCTGATGGCGCACGGCGAAAACCACTGGAGCCCGGCGATCCTTAAGCGTCTGCTCACCAGCGAACGCGCAGGGCGTCGTCTGAGTGAAGGCGAGTTTCGTTATCTGCAAAACCTGCTTCCGCGTCCTCCTGCCGCGCACCCGAACTATGCCTTCCGCTTTATCGATCTGTTTGCCGGTATCGGCGGTATCCGACACGGTTTTGAAGCTATCGGCGGACAGTGCGTGTTTACCAGCGAGTGGAACAAACATGCCGTCCGGACCTACAAGGCCAACTGGTACTGCGATCCGCACGAGCACCATTTCAACGCGGATATCCGCGATGTTACCCTGAGCCATAAAAGCGGCGTGAGCGATGAACACGCCGCCGAGCACATTCGCCAGACGATCCCGGCGCATGACGTTCTGCTGGCCGGCTTCCCGTGTCAGCCCTTCTCGCTGGCCGGTGTCTCCAAAAAGAATGCCCTCGGACGCGCCCACGGTTTTGCCTGCGATACCCAGGGAACGCTGTTTTTTGATGTGGCGCGCATTATCGATGCCTGCCGCCCGGCCATCTTTGTGCTGGAAAACGTCAAAAATTTAAAGAGCCACGACGGCGGAAAAACCTTCCGCATTATCATGCAGACCCTGGATGAGCTGGGTTATGACGTGGCCGACTCGCAGGACATGGGCGCGGACGATCCCAAAATCATTGATGGGAAACATTTCCTGCCCCAGCATCGCGAACGTATCGTGCTGGTGGGTTTCCGCCGCGACCTCAATCTCAAGGGGGATTTCACCCTGCGGGATATCCCGTCTCTGTATCCCGAGCGTCGTCCTACCGTGGCCGACCTGCTGGAACCTGTCGTTGACGCGAAATTTATTCTTACCCCGGTGCTGTGGAAATACCTCTACCGCTATGCCAAGAAACATCAGGCGAAGGGCAACGGCTTCGGTTTTGGAATGGTAAACCCCAACGATCCGCTCAGCGTGACCCGCACGTTGTCCGCTCGCTACTATAAGGATGGGGCAGAGATCTTGATCGACAGAGGCTGGGACAAGGCGCTGGGTGAAAAAGATTTCGACGATCCGCACAACCAGCGTCACCGTCCGCGACGCTTAACGCCGCGGGAATGCGCCCGGTTGATGGGATTTGAAACCCCGCAGGGCTACCGCTTCCGCATCCCGGTTTCGGATACCCAGGCGTACCGCCAGTTTGGTAATTCGGTGGTGGTTCCCGCGTTCGCGGCCGTGGCAAAACTGCTGGCCTCGCGCATCAGACAGGCGGTGGCACTCCGTCAGGGTGAGGCCGTCAATGACGGATGTTCACGATAAGGCCACGCGCAGCAAAAATATGCGTGCCATCGGCACGCGTGACACCGCCATCGAAAAGCGCCTGGCCGGGCTGCTGACGCAGGCGGGGTTTGATTTCCGCGTGCAGGATCCCGCGCTTGCGGGTCGCCCCGATTTCGTCATCGACGCCTGGCAGTGCATCATCTTTACCCACGGCTGTTTCTGGCATCACCACGACTGCTACCTGTTTAAGGTCCCCGCGACGCGCACCGATTTCTGGCTGGATAAAATTGGCAAGAACGTCGAGCGCGACAGACGGGATCTCACCGCGCTGATTGCGCAGGGCTGGCGGGTGCTGATCGTCTGGGAGTGTGCTCTGAGAGGCAGATTAAAACTGAACGATACCGATCTGACCGAACGGCTGGAAGAGTGGATCTGCGGCGGCGGCCAGACCGCGCAGATCGACACGCAGGGTATTCACCTGCTTAAGGTTTATCCACCTCGCAAGGCGTGACCACCGGTTTTGCGGGCAGTAAATATTTGCCCAGGGTGACCAGCACGACGGCAAAAACAATCACTCCTAAAGCCAGCCATTCAACGGAAGAGAGCGTTTCTCCCCCTAATCCCGTCCCGAGCAGCACGGCCACGACCGGGTTGACGTAGGCATAGCTGGTCGCGACAGCCGGGGAGACATTGCGGATCAGGAACATATAGGCGTTAATGGCGATGATGGAACCAAACAGCGCCAGGTAGCCTACCGCCAGAAAGCCCGACAGCGGCGGCAGGGTCGTCAGCTTTTCTCCCGTCAGCGTGGAGGCGAGCAGCAGCACAATTCCGGCGGCAAGCATTTCAATCGCCCCCGCCATCATGCCGGTCGGCAGTTCGATACGCGAACCGTAGACGGAACCAAACGCCCAGCTCATCGAGCCAATCAGGATGATGATTGCGCCCCACGGATTCCCGCTCAGGTTACCGCCGCTGTTCAGCAGAATGATACCAGCAAGGCCAATACCAATCCCCAGCCATTCCAGCTTGCGGGTACGGATACCGAAAAGGCGGCTAAAGCAGAGGGTAAACAGCGGTACGGTGGCAACGACCACGGCGGCGATCCCGGACGGTACGTTCTGGTGCTCGGCAATCGTGACAAACCCATTTCCCACCGCCAGCAGCAGCAGGCCGATCAGGGCGGCATTCAGCATCGGGCGCAGCGGGGGAAGCTTATGTCCGCGCAGCAGCAGGAAGGCCAGCAGCAGCATGCCAGCCGAGAGAAAGCGGATGCCCGCCATCATCAGTGGCGGCCAGCTTTCCACGCCGATGCGAATGACAAAGTAGGTTGAGCCCCAGATGATGTACAGCGAAAAGAGTGCCCCAATGAGCGGTAGCAAGTGCCGGAAACGCATAATCCCTCACGACGAAATAAAAAGGTCGCTGATAGTAAACGCGAAAACTATCGCGCTGGCGAGCCCTTTAATTGTGTAGCGGATGTGAATTTTTTGTTGACGCGAGGTGGGTGTTTCCGGGTTTGCGCTTTTGCTCCATACTATTCACTTAATTACCAAAAAATGAAGGATTAAGATTTTGGCAGGAAGTAGCTTATTAACATTGCTGGATGATATTGCCACCTTACTGGATGACATTTCAGTGATGGGGAAACTGGCGGCGAAAAAAACCGCAGGCGTGTTGGGAGATGATTTATCGCTTAACGCCCAACAGGTGAGTGGGGTAAGGGCTAACCGTGAACTGCCGGTGGTGTGGGGCGTGGCAAAAGGCTCCTTCCTGAATAAGGTGATTCTGGTGCCGCTGGCGCTGCTGATCAGCGCGTTTATTCCCTGGGCCATCACGCCGCTGCTGATGATTGGCGGGGCGTTTCTCTGCTTCGAGGGCGTAGAGAAGGTCCTGCACTCCTTTAGCGCGCGCAAGCAGAGCGATACGCCGGAGATGCGCCAGCAGCGTCTTGAAGCGCTGGCCGCTCAGGATCCGAAAACCTTCGAGCGCGATAAGGTTAAAGGCGCCATTCGGACCGACTTTATCCTGTCCGCGGAGATTGTCGCCATTACGCTGGGCATCGTGTCTGACGCGCCGCTCCTGAATCAGGTTCTGATCCTCTCCGGTATCGCCATTCTGGTCACCGTCGGCGTCTACGGCCTGGTGGGACTGATCGTCAAGCTGGATGATATCGGCTACTGGCTGGAAGAGAAATCGAGCGCGGTGGCAAGAGGCATCGGCAAAAGCCTGCTGGTGCTGGCCCCGTGGCTGATGAAGAGTTTGTCGGTGGTAGGCACGCTGGCGATGTTCCTCGTGGGCGGCGGGATCGTGGTTCACGGTATCGCGCCGCTGCACCATGCGATCGAACATTTTTCCTCGGCGCAGGGGGCCGTTATCGCGGCGATTCTGCCCACGTTGCTGAATCTGGTGCTGGGCTTCATCATTGGCGCTATCGTGGTTGCGGCGGTGAAGCTGGTTGAAAAAATACGCGGCACGTCGCACTAATTGTTACCCGTTGTGGGATGCAAAAAGACCATTCCTCGTCTAAATTGAAACAGTTTCACCCTGATACAGGAGGCAGGTATGGTCTTTTTGGTCAGTGATGAAGTTAAGCCTAAGAAGGGCGGCCCACGTATGATTGTGACCGGGTATTCCAGCGGAATGGTGGAATGTCGGTGGCACGATGGCTATGGCATCAAGCGGGAAGCATTTCGTGAAGATGAGCTTCAGCCGGGGGACGGGCAGCACCAGCGGGACAAGGCTTAATCACATAACGCCCGGCTTTGCCGGGCGTTTTTATCTCAAGTACCGGGTGAAAGGCAGCGATCAGGGAGTGTGTGTGCAGCGCGATACCTTTGTTGTAAGACAATCTTTTTTGCAATGGCTGCATAAGCGTAGCAATCCGGGGCTGATTGTTAATCTCTGTTTTCTGGTTGTTCTGGTATTTTCCACTCTATTGACCTGGCGTGAAGTGGTGGTACTGGAAGAGGCGTACATCTCCAGCCAGCGTAACCATCTGGATACGGTGGCCAGTTCGCTGGACAGGCAGCTGCAGAACAGCGTGGACCGGATGCTGTTGTTTCGTCAGGGCATGCGCGATGCGATCCAGACGCCGCTGGCATTTGAAGTACTCCAGAACGCAGTGTCACGCTTCGATACTGTCCGCATGCTACCCACCTGGCAGCTTGCCGTAGATAAAAAACGCACCCTTCCCATTAACGGTGTTTCGGATGCATTCGTCCAAAAAACCACGCTTCTGAATCGTGACGATGAACGCCTCAGCCACGAGATTTCCGCCGCGCTGGAAGTGGGGTATCTGCTCAGGCTGGCGTCGTCGAGAGCACAAACGGAAGCGCGCGTGATCTACGTCTCCCGCGCCGGGTTTTTCATTTCCACCGATACGCCGGACCAGGCGGGCGATATTACCTCCCGCTATTACCATCTTGTCACGCAGTCCTGGTTTACCCAGCAGTCAGAACGGAACAATCGCGCGCGCGCGGTGCGCTGGTTCATCTCTACCCCTTCATCCTGGACCAACGATGAACGTACGATCACCGCCAGCGTTCCCATCTATTTCGATCATTACTGGTATGGCGTCGTGGCGATGGATTTTACGTTGAACACGATGCAGCGCCTGCTGGCCGATGCGACGGAAGACCGAACGGAAGGGGAGTATCAGCTGTACGATACCCGGCTCAATATGATTGCCACTTCTGCCCATACGGGAAACGTGGTTAACCATTTTGACGAACGCGAAACGGCGCAGATTGCGCAGGCGATTGAGCACGCTACCGGCGGCGGGATCCGCCTCGGAAGCCGTTTTGTCAGCTGGGAGCGGCTCGATCACTTCGACGGCGTCGTCCTGCGGATCCACACCCTGCACGAAGGGGTACAGGACGACTTCGGCAGCATCAGCATCGTGCTGGCGCTGCTGTGGGCGCTCTTTACCGCCATGCTGTTGATCTCGTGGCTGGTGATCCGCCGCATGGTGAGTAACATGTACACGCTTCAGCACTCGCTCCAGTGGCAGGCCTGGCATGACCCGCTTACCCGCCTGAATAACCGCGGCGCGCTGTTCGACCGCGCAAAATTGCTGGCGGAAACCTGTCGCCAGCAGTCGCTGCCGTTCTCGGTGATTCAGATCGATCTCGACCATTTTAAAAACATCAACGACCGCTTCGGCCATCAGGCCGGGGATAAGGTGCTCTCCCACACGGCAGGACTGATCGCTAGCGCGCTACGCAAGAATGATGTGGCAGGGCGCGTAGGCGGGGAAGAGTTTTGCGTCGTCCTGCCGGGGATCGGCCTGGAGGAGGCGAGAAGCGTCGCCGACCGTATACGTTGCCGGATCAACAGTAAGGAGATCCTGGTGAAGAAGAGCACGACCCTGCGTATCAGCGCGTCGCTGGGGGTCAGCAGCGCGGATAAAGCAGGTAACTACGAGTTTGAACAGCTGCAGTCCGTGGCGGACGTCCGGCTGTATCAGGCCAAACAGAGCGGGCGTAACCGGGTCGTCTGGCGGGATTAAGAGAGGAAGTGATCCAGCCCCTCCTGCCAGCCCGCCGGGCCGGGCTGCCGGGTGTGATAAACCCGGGCGGGGTTATCGTCCCGTAGCGTGATGCCCTGGCGGTTAATGCCCTTAATCACCACCGCGAAGTCAACGCTGTCGAGCAGCGGCGCATCATTGGGACCGTCGCCGAGCCCCAGCGTGGTGGGTTCAATCTCTTCCTGCTCGCGGTATTGCTCAATCAGCCAGTTCACCGCAACGTCTTTGCCGCAGCGGGCGTCTAGAACATGCCAGAAGCGTGCCCCCTGCAGGCATTTCAGTCCGGCATTCGCCAGCTCCTCTTCAAACTGAACCATTTTCTCGTCGGTATCGCGCCAGATGAGCGTGACGGACGCTTCATGCTTGCGGGCAAGCGCCGAGCGGTAGCGCGTCAGTCCGGTCCACTCGCTGATAACGTGCTCATCCACGTCGTCAAAGGTGGTGAATTTATAGCCCGTCTGCAGGCGAATTTGCTCGATACGCGGGCGAATATCCCGGTGTGTCATCCCCCTGATCTGGCGCTGAATTTTATCCCAGCGTACGTCAGGCTGAATCACCGCGCCGTTCTCGGCAATAAAAGGCAAGCCTTCAAGCCCAAGATCCAGCTGGAGATCGAGCATCTCTGCCGCGGTCTTGCTGCTGCAAAGAATGACCGGAACCTGATTATCCATCAGCCTGTCCAGCCAGGGCATGGCGGGTTGCCACTCATAGGTGTGAATATCCAGCAGTGAACCATCCAGGTCAGAGAAAATCAGTAATGTATCCCGCAGTGAAGGCATAGCGACTCCTGGTAACAGATGCGTTTCGCCCTAAGAAAATTCCTAAAAAATGGTTGAGGCGAAAACCGGAGATAAGAGGGATGCCCCTGGCAAACCCGCATTCGGCGTGTGTTATCGCTCATAACAAAAAGCATTATGTTAAAAATATTATATTCATCGTAAGAATATATGCTTGTCAGCCAAATTCGTTGGGGATAGTGTGGCATGTACATCAGATTTCCTGGTGTAACGAATTTTCAAGTGCTTCTTGCATAAGCAAGTTTTGATCCCGGTCATCCCCATGACCGGGATTTTTTTCGCCCTACCGATTGGCTTCAGACACGCTAAAGTCGTGAATATCAAGCTCGAAGGCCTCCGCCAGCTCGCGATAGGTGTGATAATCCCTTCCGTTGACAATGACGCGGTCCGAATTGTCGTCCGACCGGCGGACTTCTGACTCACTGATCTCATTGATGGCG
This sequence comes from Enterobacter asburiae, assembly GCF_001521715.1. Lineage (NCBI taxonomy): Bacteria > Pseudomonadati > Pseudomonadota > Gammaproteobacteria > Enterobacterales > Enterobacteriaceae > Enterobacter > Enterobacter asburiae. Next base: position 2,049,754 of record NZ_CP011863.1, on the reverse strand, counting down.
GCCAGCAGGGCATCGACATCCACCTCGACTTCGTGCTTGATGGTGTCGCTGTACTCTTTATCGGTCTTCATTACGGGGTTCCTCATTCAACCGTGTCCAACGGTAAGTATAGACTGTGCATAAAAACGCCAATCACATCGGGCGGCGATGTGCGTTTTTGCGTTTTGTTCTACACTGGCTCAAAACCAGAGGAGGAATGTATGAAGGTCAACGATCGGGTAACCGTTAAAACGGACGGTGGGCCGCGCCGCCCGGGTGTGGTGCTGGCAATTGAAGAGTTTAGCGAAGGCACAATGTACCTGGTATCGCTTGAAGACTACCCGCTCGGCATCTGGTTTTTTAACGAACTGGGGCATCCGGACGGCATTTTTGTCGAGAAGGCGGAGTAGCACGGCGTCGGGTAGCACATCGCGTGCCCGACAACCTTTCCAGAAGCAAAAATCTCTGGCCAGGCCAGAGATCAAAGGTAGGGTGCACAGGTCTTAAGCGACTAACGCATGTTGACGAAAATCCCGTTCGTCACATTATCGGTCAGGCGTACCACGTGGTAGATCACTTGCTTATTATGCGTTTTAATTTTCCTTTTAATATTTCCTTTGTGTGACGAAACGGTTTTCGCTTTAATATTCATCTGGTCAGAGATCTGAATAGTTCCTTGTCCCGCCATCCACATTCGCAGCATACTTGATTCAGTCCTGCTTAATGATAGGGTGGGTAAGTTAACCGCTCCTACATTTTTAACTTCTTTATTCAAATAATCACCCAGAATGTCATCCAGCGACTCGGGTTTAATCGATTTAGAACTGATCAATAAATTTTTACGGACCAACAAATACTCATCGAAATGGATATTCGCGATCGCCATAAAAACAATAAACAGGGTTTTTGGATGCTGATTAATGATTTGCTTAATGTGCTGACTGTTGGCTGGATCGTGAATGAAACAGTCCTCATTAATAAACACCACGCCTGGTTTTAGTTCGTCACAAGCGGCTGCGAGTTCGTCAACGGTGTGTGCATCGTTGATGTCTCTCTTTCTTACCCCTCTGCTTGCCAGGTACCCGGTTAACCCTAGCCGGGTGTAGCTGCATAAATCCATAATGATCGTTGACATGGCATACCCTCACTCAATGCGTAACGATAATTCACCATCTGCCTGAGAGCTCAAAACAGCCATACGGGATGGAAAAAAATAATAAACCTGTGAGCATGACAAAGACTTTCAGGCGGACTCACTATCCCGTAAAGTTACGTATAATTTGCCAGGAATCTTCTTAAAGTAAAGTAAATATTAAGTATTGTGAGATGGTTAGAAACAATTAAACCGCGTCAGATATATCCTGGAAGATGTTTTACGCGTTTTATTTTAGGAATATCCTCAGAAAGACAATGGCAACAGTGAGGGTTATTATTTACGTGGCAGCTCGCTGACAATATCCGCTAACAGGTTGAATATCTCGCCGAATAAATGTTCACAGAAGGGAGCGATAAGTGGCATCAGTAATGACATTAATAAAATCCCAACCGTCAGCGTCAGCGGAAAACCAATGACAAACACTGAAAGCTGCGGCGCCATTCGGTTGAGTAAACCTAACGCCAGGTTGACGGTCAGCAGCAGGGTGATGATCGGCAGCGCCAGCATCAGCCCGTTGAGGAAAATCAGCCCCGCAGCGCGAGTAAGCGCGAGGAAAGCGTTGCTGTTCACCGGATTTTCGCCAATCGGCAGCGTATGGAAGGTATCCACCAGCATGGAGATAAGCCAGAGATGGCCGTTGAACGACAGGAACAGCAGCATGGCGAGCAGATCGATAATACGCGCCAGCACGGGCATGTTGAGATGACTACCGGGATCGACAAACGTGGCGAACGATAGCCCCATCTGCAGGCCGATCAGTTCCCCTGCGGTACGCACCGCGGCAAAGGCGAGCTGCATGGTAAAGCCGACGGCGACGCCAATCATCACCTGCTGCAGGGCCACCCACACCGCGTTCGCCGAGAAGATCGGAATATCCACGGGGGGGAGAGAGGGCGCAACGATAATGGAGATGATAATGCCCAGCCCCACCTTCACGCGCTTGGGTATCGATTTCTCACTGAGAATGGGGGCGGTGGATATCAGCGCCATGATGCGCAGCATCGGCCAGAAATAGACGCCGAGCCACTGAACCCACTGGTCGCTGGTGAAGTGCAGCATCGTCAGGTCAGCCGATGATGTACGGCAGATTGGTAAACAGGTTGCGCATATAGTCCAGCAACAGGTTCAGCATCCACGGCCCGGCCACGATAATCGCCACGAACACGGCGATGATTTTCGGGATGAACGACAGCGTCATTTCGTTAATCTGCGTGGCGGCCTGCAGAATACTGATAATCAGACCGGTAACCAGCGCAACAAGCAGCAGCGGCGCGGCAACGGCAATCGCGATTTTCATCGCTTCCGTGCCCATCATCATGACCGATTCGGGTGTCATTACCGTTCCTTAACTGTAGAAACTCTGCGCCAGCGAACTGACCAGCAGCTGCCAGCCGTCGACCAGAACAAAGAGCATGATCTTAAAGGGCAGGGCAATGGTCGCGGGCGGCACCATCATCATCCCGAGCGCCATCAGGACGCTGGCGATCACCAGGTCGATAATCAGGAACGGAATAAAGATGGTAAAGCCAATCTGGAACGCGGTTTTCAGCTCGCTGGTGACATAGGCAGGCAGAAGAATACGCATTGGCACTGATTCCGGTCCCTGCAGCTCGCCGGTGTTGGACAGGCGGGCAAAGAGGGCCAGGTCGGCTTCTCGCGTCTGGCGCAGCATAAACTCTCGCAGCGGCTGAGCGCCTTTATCCAGCGCCTCCTGCATGGAGATTTTATCTTCGCTGAACGGCTGGTAGGCGTCGGTATAAATCTTGTCGATAACCGGCGACATAATGAAAAAGGTCAAAAACAGCGCCAGGCCAAGCAGAACCTGGTTTGGCGGTGCAGAAGGGGTTCCCAGCGCGTTTCGCAGCAGACCAAAGACGATGATGATGCGGGTGAAGCTGGTCATCATCAGCAGAATGGCCGGAATAAACGTCAGCGAGGTAATGAACACCAGCGTCTGAACCGGAAGGGACCAGCTTTGTCCGCCGCCCGCGAGAGGGGTGGAGACCAGACCGGGCAGCTGTGCATAGACCGCGGGAGTAAACAGGGCAACGCCCGCAAGCGTCAGGGATAACAAACGGCGCATCAGGATCTCCCGGAACGCTTAAGCAAACTCTTCATGACGGACTGAAAATCCGCAGGGGCCTCTGCGCGCTCGTCCACCACAACAGGGGCGGGCGGCAGCTTGTGTAATACGCTGATGTTTGAGGCCGTGACGCCCAGGACCAGGCGCGCGTCGTCCACCTCGACGATGACCACGCGCTCGCGTGGCCCCAGCGTGGTGCTGGCGCTGACCTTCAGGCCGCGGGCACCGGCGGTTTTACCCGCCAGGCCAAAGCGCTTCGCCAGCCAGGCGGCGATAAGAATAAAGGCAATAATACCGAACAATGCCCCGCTCACCTGGAGCAGAGGCGAGCCGGGAACGGCAGAAGGCTGTGATATTGTTGCCTGGGTTTTCATGCTTAACGGCTCAGACGACGCATACGTTCAGACGGGGTAATGATGTCGGTGATGCGTACGCCGTATTTATCGGCAACCACCACCACTTCACCCTGGGCAATCAGATAGCCGTTGATCAGAATATCCAGCGGCTCGCCGGCCAGACCGTCAAGGGCCACCACGGAACCCTGCGTCAGGCGCAGCAGCTCTTTAATGGTCATCCGGGTGCGTCCCAGCTCAACGGTCAGCTTAACCGGGATATCCATAATCAGGTCGATGTCCTGCAGCGTGCCGCTGACGTCACCGCCGCCGAGCTGCTGGAATACGGCATCCGCTGCACTTTTGGCCGGGGGTGCTTTTTGCTCGTTTAACGCGTCAGCCCACAGATCGTCCAGTGCTCCGCTGTTTTCATCGGACGGATTGTTCATGTCACTCATTTGGGCTGTTCCTCATTCAGCGAATTCAAAATCGGGTTGATCAAGTGCTCAACGCGTAACGCATACTGACCGTTAATCGTGCCGTACTGGCTTGTCAGCACGGGGACACCATCCACATGGGCAATAATGCGGTCGGGTTTTTCTATCGGCAAAACATCACCGGGTTGTAATTTCAGGATCTGAGATAACCGCAGCGGGATATCGGCGAAGCTCGCCACCAGCTCAAGCTGCGAATGCTGGACCTGGCGGACCAGGTTTTCACGCCAGTTCTGGTCTTCGTTGCGGGAGTTCTCCAGCGGCGGGTTCACCAGCAGCTCGCGCAGCGGTTCGATCATGCTGAACGGCAGACAGATGTTGAACTCGCCGGTCAGGTTACCGATCTCCACGTGGAACGGGGTGTTAACGACGATATCGTTCGGGGAGGTGGTGATATTGGTAAATTTCACCTGCATCTCAGAACGGACGTACTCCACTTCCAGCGGGTTAATCGCTTTCCACGCGTCGCTATAAGACTCCAGCGCCAGCTTCAGCATGCGGTTAATGACGCGCTGTTCGGTGTGGGTGAATTCACGACCTTCTACTTTGGTCGGGAAACGCCCGTCGCCACCGAACAGGTTATCCACCGCGATGAACACCAGGCTTGGCGAAAACACCACCAGGCCGGTGCCGCGCAGCGGCTTCAGATGAATCAGGTTAAGGTTGGTCGGCACCGGCAGGTTGCGGGCAAACTCATGATACGGCTGAATGCGGATCGCACCGACCGTAATATCCGGGCTACGACGCAGCAGGTTAAACAGCCCCATACGGAACTGACGTGCAAAACGTTCGTTAATGATCTCCAGCGCCTGCAGACGTTCACGTACCACGCGACGCTGGGTATTCGGGTCATAGGGACGTATATCGCTATCGCCGCCAATACCCGGTTTAGGATCATCATTGTTATCGCTGTCGCCGTTGAGCAGCGCATCGATTTCTGCCTGAGAAAGAATACTGTCGCCCATGTCGTTACCGCAGAATGAATGCTGTATACAGAACGTCAGTGACTTCCTGCTTAGGTTGGCCGTTTACCAGCGGGGTCGCCAGCGTTTGTTTAATGGCGTCGACCAGCTTTTGCTTACCCACATCGGTAGCCAGCGCCGAAGCGTCCTGACGAGAGAACAGCAGCAGAAGGCGGCTACGCACTTCAGGAAGGTAATCGTTCAGACGTGAACGGGTGGCTTCATCTTTCAGGCGCAGCGTAATGCCAACGTAAAGCACGCGATCCGCATCACCCAGATTGACGGTGAAGGTATCCAGCGGGAAGAACACTGGAGCCGGCGGAGGCGGTGCTTCAGCTTTGGCTGCAGCGGTGGTCGGTTCCTGCTGCATACGCCAGTAACTATAGCCCGCGGTAGCGCAGGCGGCGAGCGTGATCAACACCAGCAGCGGGATCCAGATGGAACGCTTACTTTTTTTGGTGATAGCGGAGTCAGTCATCTGATACGAGCTTCCTGTTTCGGTACAGCTTAATAAGGTGATTATCCCGTGTCCTGCTGTCGTCAAAGCGTGGAAAAGACGGGGATAATCACGCTACCTCTGGCGTTTAGGCGAAGATGTCTACGGCACCGTTACCGCGCGCTGCGGACTGCAGGGCGGCAGGAACAGGCAGTAACTCATCGCTCTCTTCATTAAAACCGCCGGTGTTGCCGGAACGCGAAGCCTGGTGCTGCTGCTGGGATGAGGACTGCTGCTGCCCGGCGAAGCTCTCGCTGCTGACGCTGCTCTGCGCAAGCTGAATGCCGTTTTCCGCCAGCGAGGTCCGCAGTACCGGCAGCGCGGCTTCCAGTGCTGCACGAACATGGCTGTGCGCAGAGACCATCTGCAGCTGAGCCTGATTGTCATCCAGCTTAAGCGAAATTTGCACCTGACCCAGATCTTCCGGATGCAGGCGCAGCTCTGCCGTCTGCTGGCCCTGCTTAGTGAACAGAGTGATGTGCTGGCTCAGGGACTGCTGCCATTCGTGAGTCCCCAGAGGCTGGCTTAACACCGGCGCGGGGGCGACGGTGGCGGCCGTCTGACTGGTCGCATGGCTGGACATAATCGGTGCCAGAGTAGCCGTTGGTGATGATGAAGAGGACGAACTGGCGAGCTCCTGCTTCTCTGTCGCCGCGGCCACGGCCGGTGTAGCAGGCGCGTTGCCCTGCAGGGCCGGCTCGTTATTTTTCACCTGGCTCTGATAAGGCGTAGAGTTCTGCGCTTTATCATGGCTACCCGGAGGCGCGTTCAGGGACGGTTGGCCCGCGCCGTTTTGCGAAAGCGTCGCGGAATTCAGCGTTGAGGTGGCGGATACGCTCTCGCTGCCTGCCACGCGAGAGGCGGTAGTTTGCTGCTGGTGCGGCAGCATCGCCATTAGCGCGCTTAATCCGGCCAGCTCTTCTTCGCTCAGCTCGCTCTTACCGTCATCTTTGCCGTTTGCCACATTGAGCGTCTTCAGCGCGTCGCCCTTAGACAGCGGCACCAGCCCGGAAACCAGCGTATCAAGCGACGTGACGGGCGACGTTTCATCGCCGTTCAGCGCGGGCTGGCGCGAGAGCAGGTCGGCAATTTTTGCCTGCAAGGTGGTATCCCCTTTGGCGTCCTGAGCCACTTTCGACAGTTTACTGCCGGCGGCTTTCAGGTCAGCCAGGGTCAGCGGCGCATCTTTGCCCTTGCCCGTTGCGTCCGACAGGGCGCCCGCCAGCAGAGAGAGAAAGTCCTGTGCACCGTCGGTGCCTTTCCCCGTTTGCGTGCCGCCTGACAGGTCGCTGTCGCTCATCAGCAGTTGTTGCAGTGTGATCATTCCGGTTTCCTCATTGATGCGCGCTGGGCAAACTCATCCATTTTCTTCTGATCCAGACGGTTTTCCGCCAGGGTCGTTGCCGCGATCTGTCGGTCCTGTAAAGTCTGCCAGGCCTGCAGCCGCTGCTTCTTCTCGCGCCAGAAATTCAGCGCGGTATCGACTTTCTGGGTCCACTGGTTAAGCTGCTGGCGATGCTGATCTATCGCCTTCTCCAGCGTCTGGATAAACTGCTGATAGTTAATCCAGCGCTGGCTTCCAATGCCCTGTGTCATATCGGTATTGAGGTTGGTGCGATATTCATGCTGATAGTCGATCAACATCTTCAACTGTTCTTCAGCCTGCTGGCACCCGCGTCGCATTGCGCCTAGCTGCAATGCGGCATCATCAACTTCTTTTTCAGCCAGATCTTTCAGCGTTGATAACGCGCTGTTTTGCGCCATGACCTTCGCCCTCCACCTGTGTTACACCTGCGGGAAAATCAGCTCCAGTGCCTGAATTGAATCTTCCCAGTCGGCGCGTTCAAAAATGCCTTGTTGCAAAAATGCCTCCAGCTGTGGCCACAGGCTAATCGCCTTGTCGAGCATCGGGTCGCTGCCTTTGGCATACGCCCCCACGCTGACCAGATCGCGGTTGCGCTGGAAGCTGGAAAGCAGTTGTTTGAAGTTACGCACGCGGGCGTAGTGCTTCTCGGTTATCAGCGCCGTCATTGCGCGGCTGATAGAGGCTTCAATATCGATGGCCGGGTAGTGCCCGGCTTCGGCCAGACGACGCGACAGCACAATATGACCGTCAAGGATCGCGCGCGCGGAGTCGGCAATCGGGTCCTGCTGGTCATCGCCTTCCGTCAGTACCGTATAGAACGCGGTGATGGATCCTCCGCCGCTGATGCCGTTCCCCGCGCGTTCCACCAGCGCAGGGAGTTTGGCGAAGACCGAAGGCGGGTAGCCTTTGGTCGCCGGTGGCTCACCGATGGCCAGCGCGATTTCACGCTGCGCCATCGCGTAACGGGTCAGGGAATCCATGATCAGCAGCACGTGCTTGCCGCGGTCACGAAAATCTTCGGCGATACGGGTGGCATACGCGGCACCCTGCATGCGCAGCAGCGGCGACACGTCTGCCGGTGCGGCGATCACCACCGAGCGGGCGCGGCCTTCCGCACCCAGAATGTTTTCAATAAAGTCTTTTACTTCACGACCACGTTCGCCGATCAGCCCCACGACGATTACGTCGGCCTGGGTATAACGCGCCATCATGCCGAGCAGGACGGATTTGCCTACGCCTGAGCCGGCGAACAGGCCCATACGCTGTCCACGTCCCACGGTCAGCAGGGCGTTAATCGGGCGCACGCCGGTATCCAGCACATGCTCAATAGGGGTACGCTGCAGGGGGTTGAACGGCTGGGTGATCAGCGCGCCGGTTTCGGTGGTGTCCGGGGAGGGCAGCCCGTCGAGCGGTTTCCCGCTGCCGTCCAGCACGCGGCCCAGCAGAGCAGGGCCAAGCGGCAGCTGTTTCCCGCTTTGCAGCCCATCGCCAGAAATATTTTTGGCGTACACGCGCGCGCCGGGCAGAATGCCTTCCACCTCTTCAAGCGGCATCAGGAACAGGCGCTGGCCGTTAAATCCGACCACTTCGCTTTCAACTTCACGCGTTTCCAGACCATCCTGACGCTCGATGACGCAGGTCGCGCCCAGCGGAAGCTGCAGGCCGGTGGCTTCGAGAACCAGGCCGGTGGCGCGCGTCAGTCGCCCATAACGACGAACAGATGGCAGTAGCGCCATCTTCGTCTCAAAGTTGTCGAGCGTGGTGAGCCAGCGGGTGAGGCGCGCGGTCATCAGACGACTCCCGGTGCCGCCAGGCGGCACAGTTCCTGCCAGCGGGTGGCGACGCTGGCATCCAGATCGCCTTCATCGGCAGAGACTTTGCAGCCGCCGTGATGTAGCGACGGATCGCCGCGTAGACGCCAGCCGTGGAGGTTAAGCGTCGCGCCCAGGCTTTCTTCAACGCGCTGCAGGTCGTCCGGATGGACGCGCAGCTGAGGTTTCCCGCTGAACAGCGGCTCCTGCTGAAGCAGACCCTGAATTTGTTTGATCAGCGCAGTGTTATCCACCACGGGCGTCTGGCCGATAACCTGACGGGCGGCTTCCAGCGCCATCTGCATCAGTCGCGAGGCAATCACGCTGTCCAGCGCGTCCAGGGTGTGCTGAAACTCGCTGACCAACTGCTGCATGCGGGCATGGATCGGCGCCTGCTGCTGGCGCGCCTGATCAATACCGTGCTCTAACCCTTTCGCCAGACCTTCCTGATACCCCTGCTCGTGGCCTTTCTGGCGGCCTTCGTTCAGACCGGCGTTATAGCCCTGCTCGTGCGCCTGCATTTGCAGCTGCGCCAGCATCTGTGCCTGCTGCTCCTCTTCGGTCAGCTCGGGCTGCTCGACGTCCGGGTCAAGCTCCTCGGCTGCGATGACGGCCGGCGTGAACTCGGAGAGGGGAGGCGCCAGATCGTCCGGCGTCCAGCGCTTCCAGGGCAGCTCATTAGACATAGGTGTCGTCTCCGCTGCCAATCACCATCTCGCCGGTTTCCGCCAGACGACGAACAATAAGCAGAATGGCTTTCTGTTCGTTTTCCACCTGGGAAAGACGAACCGGGCCGCGGTTGGCAAGGTCGTCGCGCAGGATATCGGCCGCACGTTGAGACATGTTGCGCAGGAACTTCTCGCGCAGCGGCTGCTCGGCGCCTTTGAGGGCGATAAGCAGCGACTCGGAATCCACTTCCTGGAGCAGGCGCTGGATGCTGCGGTCGTCCACTTCGACGAGGTTTTCGAACAGGAACATCTCGTCGATGATTTTCTGTGCCAGCTCGCCGTCGAATTCGCGAACCGCCGTAATGACGGCCTCCTCCTGCTGCGTTTTCATCAGGTTGATGATTTCCGCCGCCGTTCTCACGCCGCCCATTTTGCTGCGCTTGAGGTTCTGACCGTCGAGCAGGTTGTTCAGCACTTCGGTCAGCTCCGCCAGCGCGGCCGGCTGGACGCCGCCGAAGGTCGCGATACGCAGCATCACATCGTGACGCAGGCGCTCTTCGAACAGCGCCAGAATATCGGCCGCCTGGCCACGCTTGAGGTGGACAAGGATGGTGGCGATAATCTGCGGGTGCTCGTCGCGAATAAGGTCGGCGGCACTCTGCGGCTCCATAAAGTTGAGCGTTTCGATACCGCTGGCGGTATCGCGGGTTTCCAGAATGTCTTCCAGCAGGCTGGATGCACGCTCTTCGCCCAGCGCCTTGACCAGCACGGAGCGCAGGTAGTCGTTGGCGTTGACGTTCAGCGCGGCAAACTGTTCGGCTTCCTGTTCAAACTCTGCCAGCACTTCGGTCAGCTGCTTGTTGGAGATCTGACGCACGTTGGCCATGGCCGCACTGAGAATTTGCACTTCTCGCTGGGAGAGGTGTTTAAACACCTCTGCCGCGCGATCTTCGCCAATGGTCATCAGCAGGATGACGCTTTTATCGGTGCCCGTAAGCGTATTACTCATGTTCGTTACCCATCCACTGGCGGATGACCAGCGCCACGACGCGCGGATCGTTATCTGACATTTCGCGAATGCGCTGGCTCATGACCTCAGCGCCCATGCGCTGGTTAGCACGACGCTGCTGCATCTGTTCATCTTTGCTGAGGCGAACTTCAACCGCTTCTTCCGTTTCCTGACGCGTGTTCATCTGTTCGCGAGCCGCTTTCTCGGCTTCAGCACGACGCTGAAGCTGAGGACGAACGCCCTTACGCCACAGCAGCCACGCGACAATCAGCACCAGCAGCCAGCGTCCTGCGGACATCAGCTGGTCGATAAACGCCTGCTGTTGCCAGAACGGCAGTTCACCGCCGGTCTCTTCAACCGAGTTGAACGGTGAGTTCACCACGTTGAGGGTATCGCCGCGCTTCTCGGAGTAACCCATCGCTTCACGGGTCAGGTTTTCAATCTGCTTCATCTGCTCGGCGGTCAACGGCAGCGGTTTGCCATCCGCCAGCGTTTTGTAGTTCACCACCACCGCAACGGAAAGACGCTGAATATCGCCCACGTTCAGTTTAGTGTGGCGAATCGTCCGATCCACTTCGTAGTTCGTGGTTTCGTTACGACTGCTGGTACGCGGACCGGCGTTACTGGTCGTTGAGGTAGTCTGCTGATTATTTTGCTGACCGTTCTGCTGATTGGCCGGCGGCGTAGAGATCGGTGCCGCGTTAGCCGGTGCAGGCTGGTTAGACAGTGCGCCCGGCACGCCGCCCGGGTAGGCACCGCCGACCTGCTCGTTCGAATTGATCTGGCGTGAACGCATCACCGCCTGAGCCGCGTCGCCGTTCGGGCTGTATTGCTCTTCGGTTTGTTCTTTATTCGCGAAGTCGATCTGCGCGGTAACCTGCGCGTGCACGTTGCTGTTACCCACCACCGGGCCGAGGATGGCTTCAATACGGCGCTGGAGACGGTTTTCGACATCGGCGGCATATTTCAGCTGCGCGTCATTCAGATCGCGACCGGCGGTATTGGATTGCGTCAGCAGGTGACCGCTTTGGTCGACCAGCGTCACGTTACCCGGCGGCAGACCGGCGACGGCGCTGGAGACGAGATGCGTCACCGCGCTGATTTGCCCTTCGTCCAGCGCGCGGCCAGCTTGGAGGTTCACGGTAACGGAAGCCGAAGGTGATTTCTGTTCACGGACAAATAAAGAAGGTTTAGGCATCGCCAGGTGCACGCGGGCACTCTTCACTGGGCCTAACGTTTCAATGGTGCGGGCCAGTTCACCTTCCAGCGCACGCTGGTAGTTCACCTGCTCGCTGAACTGGCTGATACCGAATTTTTCCTGATCCAGCAGCTCAAAGCCGACGGCACCGCCCTTCGGCAGCCCCTGCTGGGCCAGACGCAGACGCAGTTCGTGCACCTTATCTGCCGGTACCTCAAGCGCACCGCCATTATCGGCAAAGCGATAAGGGATGTTCATCTGGGTCAGCTGGGTGACGATGGCGCCGCCATCCTGATCGGAAAGGTTGCTGTAGAGCGTCCGGTAATCAGGGCTTTTCGCCCACAGGACCATCGCTACAAGGATCGCAATTGCGGCAGCGCCTGCCACGATCAACGGGATTTTAGGATTCGCGCGAAGGCGGTTCATCCACTCGAGTGATTTATTCTGCGGCGCTGTCGATGCTGTTGCACTCATTGCGCACCTCTTAAATCCTGGTGGTTTACGTTATTCGTGTAGAGAAACAAAACTGACTCCCGGGTCGGCAAACACGACAAAAGTTCCATATTGATGGCCCTGCCATTATTTGATGATTCGTGATTTTCTATGCGTCAAATAACCTGGTTTTTTCACGCTATTTACCGCCATTATCTTATTGACAAGCTGTTAGTCTTGACCGCGTAAAAAACCATCCAGGGGAGAGTCATGGCTATACAGGGCATTGAAGGGGTAATCAGTCAGTTGCAGGCAACGGCGATGACGGCCCGTAATCAGAATGTGGCAGATCAGCAGCCGAGCATCAGCTTCGCAGGGCAACTGCATGCCGCTCTTGACCGTATCAGTGATACCCAGACCGCCGCGCGCACTCAGGCAGAAAAGTTCACCCTCGGTGAGCCGGGCGTGGCGCTGAATGATGTGATGACCGATTTGCAAAAAGCCTCGGTTTCCCTGCAGATGGGGATCCAGGTGCGTAACAAGCTGGTGTCGGCGTATCAGGAAGTCATGGGGATGCAGGTTTAGGTTAACTAACCTAATGATATTTATAATTAATAACCATCCGATCCCACTGCGTGGGGCATGGATGGGGCAAACTCACTCAATTTCTGGTTGAGGATGAGGACCTGGTCCTGGTTATGTTCAGCCATCCAGGATCCGTACACCCGGTAAACCATTTGCGCGTCGGTGTGGCCCATTTGCTTCGCGATGAAGTTTGGGTTAGCACCGTCAGCCAACGACTAACATGCATACGTGTGTCGGGACTGGTATGCTCTGCTATAACGAATCCCGTCGCGTCTCATTACTGCCTTCTGAGACGGGTTGAAAGACCCGACTGCGTAATGTTGCCAAGCATGGGTAATCATTGTTCCCGATTTAAGGACTATATTCTCCCAGGCCAGCGAAACAAGCTCGCTGGCGACATTTATTTTTTGTATTTGGCACGTCGAGGCATTCGCGTACTCGGCTGTTTCTTTTTGAGCTTTTCAACGCATTGGTCGAAAGCTATGTGGTTATACATACACTCGCTGTTTTCCTTTTGCGAACTGTTTGGAGACAGGTGGAAATCCCCCTCTCAACGAGTCAGCTTTTTTTACGAGCCCGCGCTATCGTTCTAGGGCGAAATCCGGTCATTTTTTACAAGTAAGTCTTCCGTCACCCAATTACTGAGTACGATTAAAATCATTTTGCTCATGATCATTCCTTTCACATCGTTTTGTAAAGTTTCGGCTGGTCTTTTGTGCCAACATTAAAGCAGCAATTGCATACCTGCCCGATGCGTAATCGTCACGTCTCAAGAGTTCGATACAGCTTTAAACATAATGGTTGAGATATTTCCCATTACAAGTGGCTGAATGTGAATCGAGCTGAAAATAATTTTACTGGCACGCATGAACTGGGCTAAAAATATGGTATTGATCTGATGAAAAAAGGAAGAAAATTCACTCAGGAACGTACAAATGAATTGAGATTATACGGAAATGATAGCGATCTATATATCGCGGTTATAATTACATCCATTAGAGCGAATCATTTTATCTGGTTAAACGCTATCATCTTTTACAATGACGCACATTATGCACTATTTAGCTATGAAACAACACGCTCTGGGTTGTTTCTGTCTATCCATGAAATGATTTTCTTCGAAAGATTAATTGATGGAATCTCAATAAGATTGAATGAAATCTATGCTATTGCAATTGAGCAGGTCGTCATAATGACTAAGGTATAAAATCCATTCATTGAAATGCTTGGGAAATATGTATTAGTTATTTCTATGAAAATGTAATGCCACATGTAAAGAGAAAATGAAATATTCCCGAGCATAATTAGAGGTTTGTTTTTTGCTGTCGTGAAACTTGCATCCATTAAAGTCGTAGCTACTACAATGATAAAGGCCATAACCCCCCAGCCTAGAGGCCCGTGGTCAATGTTTTTTGTTGTAAATATTAATACTGTAGTAACAGTTATGGTTGAAATTAGCAAAACATTTAAAACTGTTCCCTTGTATATCGATAGAGCAGGTAAAATGTGAATATATATAACATACGATATTATGCCATATACAAAGTCAATGTATATAGGTGATGAAATAAGAGTGATAAAGTCATTTTTGATATAGTTTGTATTTATGCCATTGAGTGTTGGAGTGACACTCATTAATTGTGTAGATAAAACCATTGTTAAGATTATGGATGAGCATAATATAGCCCTATACTTGTGGGATATAATCATGGATGCAAGAAAGATAATATAAAAAGAAATCTCGTAAGTTAATGTCCATGCTATTGCAAGTACATTGTATCCAAAGAAAGGAGCCCCAGCATGATAATCGATTTGGAGAGGTATGATTGACCATATAAACCATGAATCTAAGCCGGTTGATCCCTTTTTGATTGTCAAAAATATAAAGTAAATTGACACTGATAATATCAAAAGTGGATAGATTCTAAAAAATCTTCTAATAAAAAACTTAAGTGGATAAAAGTATTCCTTTTTTTGAGTCGCAAAGCAGATTATAAACCCACTAATTACAAAGAATAAATCTACACCAAAAGCTCCATTAACAAACAGCAAATCTCCAAGATTTGACTGTACGTAGGTGTTGTTTACATAGCCTCTTAAATGGAATAGAACTACGAATAAAGCCGCAATTCCCCTTAAGTAATGTATGCTTTTGACCATATTGATATCCTTCATATAATAGGGATGCTTTTTTTATGTAATTCTTCAAAAGAATGGCGTTCTGGATAACGCCATTCCCGAAGATACCAGTAAAACCAAAAGGTGATTATTTAAATTCTAAATAATTGCTAGATAGTATTTTTACTGGCTCAGTAGTGTACATTCCGATATTGATTTTACTTATTTCGGATAAATCTAACTTTCCTGCTTCACTATAAGTATACCAATCACTCCCTACTTTAATCGCCTTAACAATAGTATCCATGTTTTTATTATCATTGTTTTTTAAAGTAACATGAGAAAAAATGGCGGTGTTATGCATCAAATAAGCATTTATGTCACCTGAGATACGATATATAAGCTTATTTTTACCAGATAATTTGTCAGTGTAAAAATAAATCGATTTCAATGTTATGTTTTCATTTAATTTTGCATTAACGTCTCTCTTGGGAAGTGAGTCAATAATTGAGTAATCAAAATTAATTGGCTCTTCAGTGATTTTATCTACTTTAAAATAATTAAACATATATGAGTTCTTGAAAGTAGGGAAACCATCTGATTTTTTTAAAAGTCGGTTTAGATAAAAGTCAGGTATTACGATCTCTTTTTTTCCTTCGTCGATTTGCTGTGTTATCATGGCCATGCGTATTGCATCTTGCTTTGACGCTCTTAAATTAGAATAGGAAATTAAGCCGTAAGATGGTAAAAAGTAAGTCATAGCGAACACAATGATAATGCCATATATCGAGTTTTTAAATATTTTTTCATTTGAAAAATTAGCAGAGTGAATTAAAAATGAAAGTGTTATTAAAAACATAAACAAGGCACCAATACCAGCTCTTTCAGGCATGTATGGTGAAGCAACAAATGCAAGGTCACACAATATCCCACCAATGAAAAATGCTAGGGAAGGTGCGAACAAGTCCCTGATATGAGATCATGTTTGTCATCTGGAGCCATGGAACAGGGTTCATCATGAGTCATCAACTTACCTTCGCCGACAGTGAATTCAGCAGTAAGCGCCGTCAGACCAGAAAAGAGATTTTCTTGTCCCGCATGGAGCAGATTCTGCCATGGCAAAACATGGTGGAAGTCATCGAGCCGTTTTACCCCAAGGCTGGTAATGGCCGGCGACCTTATCCGCTGGAAACCATGCTACGCATTCACTGCATGCAGCATTGGTACAACCTGAGCGATGGCGCGATGGAAGATGCTCTGTACGAAATCGCCTCCATGCGTCTGTTTGCCCGGTTATCCCTGGATAGCGCCTTGCCGGACCGCACCACCATCATGAATTTCCGCCACCTGCTGGAGCAGCATCAACTGGCCCGCCAATTGTTCAAGACCATCAATCGCTGGCTGGCCGAAGCAGGCGTCATGATGACTCAAGGCACCTTGGTCGATGCCACCATCATTGAGGCACCCAGCTCGACCAAGAACAAAGAGCAGCAACGCGATCCGGAGATGCATCAGACCAAGAAAGGCAATCAGTGGCACTTTGGCATGAAGGCCCACATTGGTGTCGATGCCAAGAGTGGCCTGACCCACAGCCTAGTCACCACCGCGGCCAACGAGCATGACCTCAATCAGCTGGGTAATCTGCTGCATGGAGAGGAGCAATTTGTCTCAGCCGATGCCGGCTACCAAGGGGCGCCACAGCGCGAGGAGCTGGCCGAGGTGGATGTGGACTGGCTGATCGCCGAGCGCCCCGGCAAGGTAAGAACCTTGAAACAGCATCCACGCAAGAACAAAACGGCCATCAACATCGAATACATGAAAGCCAGCATCCGGGCCAAGGTGGAGCACCCATTTCGCATCATCAAGCGACAGTTCGGCTTCGTGAAAGCCAGATACAAGGGGTTGCTGAAAAACGATAACCAACTGGCGATGTTATTCACGCTGGCCAACCTGTTTCGGGCGGACCAAATGATACGTCAGTGGGAGAGATCTCACTAAAAACTGGGGATAACACCTTAAATGGCGAAGAAACGGTCTAAATAGGCTGATTCAAGGCATTTACGGGAGAAAAAATCGGCTCAAACATGAAGAAATGAAATGACTGAGTCAGCCGAGAAGAATTTCCCCGCTTATTCGCACCTTCCCTAGTGCACAAATTAATGAAGCCCTTGATTCTATTTTGAGCACTCCAAATGAAAGTGCAATGAAAATAATGATTAGAAATATTGGCCATAAGCTATCCAGCGCTGCAGGCAGTCTTTCAAATAAATGTTGATCAAGTTTTTCTATTAATGTTAATGAATGCCACTCTTTAAAATAAGACGACCTGATGGCAGAGCCTGGGCTGAATAAAAGTACCGCAGAGCCTAAGATAATCCCAATCAAATATGGTGCTGACAGTTTAAAGCGGCTAAAACAAATAGAGTATAAAATTGTCAGTATCGTTGCAACAATACACGTGTTTTCGTTTGAGCAACCTGCCAAAAAACCAACTAAAATAGCCCCAGAATAACTAAGTAATGTGTGTGATTTTCTTTGTCGAGCCAGAATAACAAAAAATAAAGATATGTAAAATATAGGCCATAAGTAATTCGACGCACCAACAAACCAGAAAAAAGTTTCGCCAAGGGCTGGATTTGATATCCAAAAAGATAAAAAAATAATTATTATCGAAATGGCGCTTGGTTTAGGCTTACCAACAAATAATGCAGATGGTATCGCTGCGATAAGATAAACGCTGGCAACTAGCGCAGCAGCTGTCAAAGATTGATAGATGTCATGATTGACATATTTGAGCATATACGAGCTAAATATGTTAGTAATCAGCCTTCCGCTCCAGACTAAATAATGACCAATTTGCTCATGCAAGCTTGCATGGAAATAATAATAATAATCGTCTGACAATACTGGCGTGTGTAGGTATGGCACCAACATAAGTAAAAAAATAACACTTAGAATTAACAGATTATTTTTGGAAATCATTTTTCTTTATTCCGTTTTAAACAATAACGCGGTCTTTTTTTTGTTTCAATATAGATTCGCCCTATATATTCACCTAAGGAAGGTGCGAACAAGTCCCTGATATGAGATCATGTTTGTCATCTGGAGCCATGGAACAGGGTTCATCATGAGTCATCAACTTACCTTCGCCGACAGTGAATTCAGCAGTAAGCGCCGTCAGACCAGAAAAGAGATTTTCTTGTCCCGCATGGAGCAGATTCTGCCATGGCAAAACATGGTGGAAGTCATCGAGCCGTTTTACCCCAAGGCTGGTAATGGCCGGCGACCTTATCCGCTGGAAACCATGCTACGCATTCACTGCATGCAGCATTGGTACAACCTGAGCGATGGCGCGATGGAAGATGCTCTGTACGAAATCGCCTCCATGCGTCTGTTTGCCCGGTTATCCCTGGATAGCGCCTTGCCGGACCGCACCACCATCATGAATTTCCGCCACCTGCTGGAGCAGCATCAACTGGCCCGCCAATTGTTCAAGACCATCAATCGCTGGCTGGCCGAAGCAGGCGTCATGATGACTCAAGGCACCTTGGTCGATGCCACCATCATTGAGGCACCCAGCTCGACCAAGAACAAAGAGCAGCAACGCGATCCGGAGATGCATCAGACCAAGAAAGGCAATCAGTGGCACTTTGGCATGAAGGCCCACATTGGTGTCGATGCCAAGAGTGGCCTGACCCACAGCCTAGTCACCACCGCGGCCAACGAGCATGACCTCAATCAGCTGGGTAATCTGCTGCATGGAGAGGAGCAATTTGTCTCAGCCGATGCCGGCTACCAAGGGGCGCCACAGCGCGAGGAGCTGGCCGAGGTGGATGTGGACTGGCTGATCGCCGAGCGCCCCGGCAAGGTAAGAACCTTGAAACAGCATCCACGCAAGAACAAAACGGCCATCAACATCGAATACATGAAAGCCAGCATCCGGGCCAAGGTGGAGCACCCATTTCGCATCATCAAGCGACAGTTCGGCTTCGTGAAAGCCAGATACAAGGGGTTGCTGAAAAACGATAACCAACTGGCGATGTTATTCACGCTGGCCAACCTGTTTCGGGCGGACCAAATGATACGTCAGTGGGAGAGATCTCACTAAAAACTGGGGATAACACCTTAAATGGCGAAGAAACGGTCTAAATAGGCTGATTCAAGGCATTTACGGGAGAAAAAATCGGCTCAAACATGAAGAAATGAAATGACTGAGTCAGCCGAGAAGAATTTCCCCGCTTATTCGCACCTTCCCTAAAACACCTATGCCGATTAATTGAACGCCGCCGATAAATAGGATGGATACCAACAGGGATGTATACCCTTTTATCGGATTGCCTATAATTAATGTTTGCAAAGTCATCCATGCGCCGTATAAGAAAGAAATAGATGCAATTATGAAGCCTATATACATCCAAACCCTTAAAGGGAAAGTAGAGAAACTTGTTATTCCCTCAAGTGCAAGGTTCCACAGTTTCCAGCCGTTAAATTTAGTGCTGCCGGCAACGCGCTCAGCACGTGCATACTCCACGACATCAGTACGCCCGCCGACCCAACTCAGCACGCCCTTCATGAACAAGTTGCGCTCTGGCATGAGCTGAATATTTTCCACGACCTCGCGGGACATCAGGCGGAAGTCTCCAACATTCTCTTCGATTTGCGGGTTGCTGATTTTGTTATGTAGCTTATAAAACCACTCAGCGGTCTTACGCTTCAGACGGCCATCTGTAGAGCGATCAGAGCGTTTGGCAAGCACCATATCTGCTCCGGCCTGCCACTTCTCTATCAGATGTGGAATGACTTCGATTGGGTCCTGAAGATCAACATCAATTGGAATAATCGCTTCTCCGGAAGCGTGGTCCAGACCTGCGAACAGCGCAGGCTCTTTACCAAAGTTGCGAGTGAACGACAGTGGAACTACAAGCGGATCGGCAAGGGCAAGTGCGTTAATAATTGATTCTGTACTATCTTTGCTGCCGTCATTAATGAACACTATCTCGACTTCATGTTGCTTGAGCTCTTCAAACTCCCGCACGGCTTTGTAGAAAATCGGAATTGCATCCTCTTCATTAAAAACTGGAACGACCAGTGAAATTTTCATTTAGGGAAGGTGCGAACAAGTCCCTGATATGAGATCATGTTTGTCATCTGGAGCCATGGAACAGGGTTCATCATGAGTCATCAACTTACCTTCGCCGACAGTGAATTCAGCAGTAAGCGCCGTCAGACCAGAAAAGAGATTTTCTTGTCCCGCATGGAGCAGATTCTGCCATGGCAAAACATGGTGGAAGTCATCGAGCCGTTTTACCCCAAGGCTGGTAATGGCCGGCGACCTTATCCGCTGGAAACCATGCTACGCATTCACTGCATGCAGCATTGGTACAACCTGAGCGATGGCGCGATGGAAGATGCTCTGTACGAAATCGCCTCCATGCGTCTGTTTGCCCGGTTATCCCTGGATAGCGCCTTGCCGGACCGCACCACCATCATGAATTTCCGCCACCTGCTGGAGCAGCATCAACTGGCCCGCCAATTGTTCAAGACCATCAATCGCTGGCTGGCCGAAGCAGGCGTCATGATGACTCAAGGCACCTTGGTCGATGCCACCATCATTGAGGCACCCAGCTCGACCAAGAACAAAGAGCAGCAACGCGATCCGGAGATGCATCAGACCAAGAAAGGCAATCAGTGGCACTTTGGCATGAAGGCCCACATTGGTGTCGATGCCAAGAGTGGCCTGACCCACAGCCTAGTCACCACCGCGGCCAACGAGCATGACCTCAATCAGCTGGGTAATCTGCTGCATGGAGAGGAGCAATTTGTCTCAGCCGATGCCGGCTACCAAGGGGCGCCACAGCGCGAGGAGCTGGCCGAGGTGGATGTGGACTGGCTGATCGCCGAGCGCCCCGGCAAGGTAAGAACCTTGAAACAGCATCCACGCAAGAACAAAACGGCCATCAACATCGAATACATGAAAGCCAGCATCCGGGCCAAGGTGGAGCACCCATTTCGCATCATCAAGCGACAGTTCGGCTTCGTGAAAGCCAGATACAAGGGGTTGCTGAAAAACGATAACCAACTGGCGATGTTATTCACGCTGGCCAACCTGTTTCGGGCGGACCAAATGATACGTCAGTGGGAGAGATCTCACTAAAAACTGGGGATAACACCTTAAATGGCGAAGAAACGGTCTAAATAGGCTGATTCAAGGCATTTACGGGAGAAAAAATCGGCTCAAACATGAAGAAATGAAATGACTGAGTCAGCCGAGAAGAATTTCCCCGCTTATTCGCACCTTCCTTAGCATCCCTGAATACAACGAACTTTGAATATACAAACCCGCACATCAGACTGATGGCGGAGAACACGATTAATGTGATGATAGGAGCCATGCCTGATTTGTCTGCACACCAGCCAAAAGCGGCACTCAATGAGCCCATAAAACCCACGTAAAGCATGTAGCGAATGGTTGTTGTGGAAGATTTAAAAGTGAATTTGGCATTGGCGAAGAAGCTGAACGACACAGCGACAACGAATCCGGCAAAGTTGCCAAGCGCCTGTCCTGATGTAGCCCCCTGAAACACCGGACAGTAGCTGTATCTCCAGATAAGAGATAGGCTTGAATATATGTCTAACACTAACGCCAATTTTGAGATGACCGGGATCCTGTTAGGGCAAGAAGCCCGTAAACGTAAAACTCCTCAGGAGAAGATCGCCATTATCCAGCAGACGATGGAGCCGGGCATGAATGTCTCCCATGTCGCCCGCCTGCATGGTATCCAGCCCAGCCTGCTGTTTAAGTGGAAGAAGCAATATCAGGAAGGCAGCCTCACCGCCGTTGCGGCCGGAGAGGAAGTCGTTCCTGCTTCTGAGCTTACTGCTGCTCTGAAGCAGGTCCGGGAACTTCAGCGCCTTCTGGGCAAGAAGACGATGGAAGTTGAGATCCTGAAAGAAGCCGTGGAGTACGGCCAGTCGCGAAAATGGATAGCGCACGCGCCCTTGTTGCCAAAGGACGGGGAATAGCCCTGGTCAGCCGCACCATGGGCGTGTCGCGTGCGCAGCTGTCACTGCGGATTAACCGTTCTGCCGACTGGCAGGACAGGCGCTGTAACCGGCGTAATGACGAAGCAGACGAAGAAATACTGTCGGCTATCCTCGACATCATCAGCGATATGCCGAGTTATGGTTATCGACGCGTGTGGGGCATCCTGCGCAAGCAACGTCGCACAGAGGGACAGCCACCTGTGAACGCCAAACGGCTTTACAGGATAATGAGCGAGCATAACCTGTTGTTGTTGCATGACAAACCAGAGCGACCGAAGCGTGAACATAAGGGCAAGATAGCGGTGGCAGAAAGCGATATGCGCTGGTGTTCAGATGGCTTCGAGTTCGGCTGCGACAACGGCGAAAAACTGCGGGTAACGTTCGCGCTGGACTGCTGCGACCGTGAGGCCATAGACTGGGCAGCAAGCACGGGAGGCTATGACAGTTCGACCGTGCAGGATGTGATGCTGAGGTCGGTGGAAAAGCGCTTCGGCGACAGGCTACCGGAAACACCAGTGCAGTGGCTGACGGATAACGGTTCAGCGTATACCGCGTATGAAACGCGGAGGTTCGCGAGAGAGCTGAATCTGGAGCCCTGCACAACAGCGGTGAGCAGCCCGCAGAGTAATGGCATGGCCGAACGGTTCGTGAAAACGATGAAAGAAGACTATATCGCGTTCATGCCAAAACCGGATGTGAGAACAGCACTGCGAAACCTTGCAGTAGCGTTCACGCATTACAATGAAAACCACCCGCACAGCGCGCTGGGATATCACTCCCCGAGGGAATACCGGCGGCAGCGGACATCGTTAACTTAAGATACAAAAGCTGTCCGGAGATGGAGGGTCAAGATCAGCCAAGCGCCTGTCCTGTGTGGAATGCGTATATGCATACAGCAAAGACGACCCAGTGAATAAGCGTGTTTATTACACCTATTGATGTGTACTTAGCGAATAACTTGAACATTTGAGAAATCAGCAAATTCGGAAAAGTCCGAAGTGTAGCATCTGGCATTCACTTGATCGACCCTCATGTTTAACTACGCAGCGTATTTATACAATTGATTTTATGAATGATCATGCCACGCACAGCAGACATACACAGTCTTCGTTGCGGTAGTAGAGCTCACTGCTCATCTGGTTTAGTGGCCGTGAGCTGCGCGCATATTGGGCCGGTGAAGCGTTCATTACTGATGAAGGTGAGACAATAGATGGCAATGAATAAGGTGACGTTGGTCTTATTGATGTTGTTACATACACTATCCCCTCGGTTTCTTCTGACCAAAATCTCTGCATTGAGTATTCAACGTGAGCAATTGACGCTTTTTATTCTGAAATTTTCACACACCAAACACCAAATAGTGTTACAGGCTTAGAAACGAAATGGTTAAGATGTAGCCATTCAGATACGAACGGCAAACTTTATCAGTACTCTAGTTAAAAGCGCTGCGCATAAAACCAGTGTTTGGGTATGCGTCATGGAGTTCTTCAGACCGGCAGAATTACGCGGAATTATTGCTATCCCGTTTTTTTTACGGCTTAGTGCAGTGTGGTTTTCTCAGTCCTGCAGCCGACTAAGTAGAGCAGCGCATTGATCTTAATGAGTTGCTTTTGTCCCATCAGGCTTGTCGTTTATTGTTAAAGCTGCTGGCGACACGATGATTGAGGCTGGGCTCCAACGGTGACCAGCTGCTGGTGGACAGCTCCCGAACTGCTGAGCATAGTGATATTGTCATCACCGCGATGGAAGGGGAGTTCAGAGTTGAACGCCTGCAGCTGCGTCCAACCGTCCAGCTCATTCCAATGGACAGCTCGTACTCGACGATCATGAATGTCGACCAGGCCTTTGTCGATTATGAAAAATGTTCGCTCTTATCATTTGTATGCAGGTTAAAGACCTGTCGATCTTCGCTGGCAGCCGCTGCGCTTTAATGCCACAATATTTTTTTCTTCGAATGCAGGAAAGATGATGAAAAAAATAGCAATTGCTGGCGCGCTGCTGGCACTGACCGGGTGCGTTCAGGTCGATAACTATAACGACGTGATCAAGCACCCTGTCCCGGCGCATCTGGCGGGATACTGGCAGTCGAAAGGGCCGCAGAGCAACATGGTCAGCCCGAAGGCGATTGCCACGCTGGTGGTGACGGAAGAGGGCGATACGCTGGACTGCCGTCAGTGGCAGCGCGTGATTGCCGTGCCGGGTAAAATCATGCTGCGTTCAGACAGTTATTACAACGTGACGCGTAAGC
Source organism: Enterobacter asburiae (assembly GCF_001521715.1). Lineage (NCBI taxonomy): Bacteria > Pseudomonadati > Pseudomonadota > Gammaproteobacteria > Enterobacterales > Enterobacteriaceae > Enterobacter > Enterobacter asburiae. The sequence continues at coordinate 2,025,773 of NZ_CP011863.1, read as the reverse complement.
TGGATATCTATCCGCTGGAGCGTGATGGCTCGACGCTTGAGTATGACGGGCTGGAGCTGCAGAAGGTCGACCGCCCAACGGTTGAGTGTGCCGATTATCTGAGCAAGAATCCGCTGGAGAGTAAGCTACCCTAAGGGTAAACGCAAAACGGCAACCTCGTTGCCGTTTTTGGTGTTTGCGCCCTCTCCCTGTGGGAGAGGGACGGGGTGAGGGCATCAGGCCGCACGTTTCCCGTTCTATAGTGCATCCTCTATCACCCAAACGCTGACGCTCCCTCCATTACAGGTAAACGTCCCTTCGCCATCCGCCGCAGTGGTGATGGTTTCTTCGCGATTGCCGAGAAAATCCCGCCACGTTTTGTTGCCGTAGTTTTCCCCAAGACAAATCACTTTTTCACCATCATCCCCGTTCGACATCACCACCACGCAGCCGGGATCGTCATCGGTGCCGCTGCGGCTGAAGGCGATGCAGTTTGGATGGTCGAAAAACAGCGTTTGCACGCCGTGGGCAAAACGCTGGCGCGCGAGGATCAGCTCGTGAAGCTGCTCAATCACCGGCATATCAATATGGTACGTTTCACCGTCTCCTCCCGCGTCGTCATAGCTGGCGCCGAAGAGATCCGGATAAAAGACGCTCGGCACGCCATTTTCCCGCAGCAGGATCAGCGCGTAGGCCAGCGGTTTAAACCAGGCTTCGACCGGTGCTTCAAGCGCCTGCAAAGGCTGGGTGTCATGGTTCGCGACGAGGGTGACCGCATGAAAGGGATCGGCTTCTACCAGGGTGCCGGTGAAGATTTGGCTCATGTCGTAATCCCGGCCCTGACGTGACGCCTCGTGGAATTTCATCTGCAGAGGGGCATCAAACAGCATGGTTTTGCCTTCGACCTGGTCAATATAGGCCTGAAGTTTATCCACCTCATGGGACCAGTATTCCGCCACGATAAACAGCGGCTGGTCGGCGACTTCCTGGACGTGCTCAATCCACTCTTTGTAAAACCAGGCGGGAATATGTTTCACGGCGTCCAGACGAAAACCGTCGCAGCCCGTCTGTTCCATGACCCAGCGGGCCCAGTATTTGATCTCTTCGGTCACGGCGTGATTGCGAAAATCGATATTTTCGCCCATCAGATAATCGAAGTTACCCATCTCATCATCAACCTGATCGTTCCAGCCTTCGCCGGTGTAGTCGTTGACGATTTTAAAGATGCCGTCTTCATCGGGGTTTTCAATATGGTCAACGCCGCTGAAGCATTTGTAGTCCCAGATAAACTGTGAGTACTGCCCGGCCCGGGCAGGGAAGGTGTAGCGAGTCCAGGCTTCACATTCAATGACCTCGTCATCGATTTGCGTGCGGTCCTGTTCGTTCACGCGCTGAACGCGCACGGGCTCTTTTTCATCGGCGCCCATTTTGTGGTTGACCACCACGTCCAGCAGCACGGCAATGTCGTTGCTTTTGAGGGCATCAATGGCCTCCAGCAACTGCGCCTTGTCGCCGTATTTCGTGGCGATACTGCCTTTCTGGTCAAACTCACCAAGATCGAACAGGTCATAGGTGTCATAGCCGACGGAATACCCGCCGGATGCCCCTTTACAGGCGGGCGGCAGCCAGATCATGTTGATGCCGATTTCGTTAAGATTGGGAGCTAACGCCGTGACCTCTCGCCACAATTCACCGCCAGCAGGGTAGTACCAGTGAAAACATTGTAACAGGGTGGGGTTTTTCATCATCCTTGCTCCAGAAGCCATTGGCAGACTTCTGGAGTATGGATGAAGAAATCATAGTTGTGTGTCGCGGGTAAAACTTTCTGGATAAAGAATATTCCCTGACAGCTTTCCATAGGTAGACGTGATGGATTGCTGTTTACCGGTTTGATCAATCAGATTGCGCAGTTCGTCCATGCGGACTTTCAGCAGTGCCTTTAGCGCATTCTCATTTTCAAGGATCATTTCCAGCAGCGCACGCGCTTGCTCAACCTGAGCCGGAGGGCATGACATGATGGGCGTTTGAGAAATCTTTTCCACCAGTTGAACGTAATGCATTTCCTGCTCGATAAGCGCATCCCATTGACCAGAATGTGCGAGATTTAGCATAGCAATGCTCTGAGCATGTAGCGCCTGCCAGTGGCTAAGCGCTGCGCTGGGATTATTCATCAAAATTATCCTGAAATAGAGGACGCATTGGGGCCGATTTGCTTCCACGCATCCGCAATGTTGTTTAATAAACCCTCGACTTCAACAATTGCGTCTACGTCGTTACTGACATTCGCCAGCAACAAACGTCGAACCATATATTCGTACAAGGAGGCAAGATTACCGGACAATTCGCTCTCAACCTCCATGTTCAGTCCTGCTTTCAAACCGTTGTCGATGATGTTGATGGCTTTGGATAAGGCTTCGCCTTTCTCACGAATTTGTCCGGCTTCCATGAACAAACGCGCGCGAACAAGGGCGCTATGCGCCCCGTCGAACAACATGACAATCAGCTGGTGTGGACTGGCATTCATAACTGCGCTTTCTACTCCTATCTGCTGATAGGATTGAACACCAGAGGTCTTATACATATCCACTCCTGAAGGCTACGACTACTTTTGTGAGAACTGTTGGGTCAGGTAGTTGGCTGTACTGGTCATTTTGGTGACTAATACGTCCAGACTGGTGAACTGGGTTTTGTAACGCGCCATGGTGGCTTCAATTTGAGCATCCATGGCATCGTAACGTTCACCCAGCGTTTTCAGCGTTTTGTTGATCCCGTCTTTCGCGTTCTGGATCACCCCGGCGCTGCCGGTACTGGTGCTGAGCATGGTGGTCAGCGTGTTGTTCATCTGGGTCGCCATACCGGTTTTCTTTCCGTCACCGACAAAATACTGCTGTACGGCGTTCGGGTTGTCGGTCAGCGCTTTTTTCAGCTTATCGGTGTCGACTTTCAGGTTACCGACGGTACCGTCCGCGCCTTTCACCGGGCCCTGGGTGATCCCCAGCTGGGCCATGATCTGAATGGAGCCGGTCTGCACTTCGGTCAGCAGGCCGCGCAGCTGGGACTGAACCCCGCGCACGTTCGCATCACCGACCAGCGCACCGTTGCTGGTAGACTGGCTGCCGGCGCCTGCATCAACCGGAACATACTTCGTCAGGCTGTTAATGGTGGACTGCAGCGAGTTATACGCCGTGACCCAGTCGGTGATCGCCTTCTGGTTAGCATCCGTTGCGCGTGAAACCTCAAGAGTTTCATCGGCTTTGCTCTCGGCCTTCACCGAGAAGGTCACCCCAGGCAGCGCATCGGTAATGGTATTCGACTGGCGCTCGATGGAGATGTTGTTCACCACCACAATCGCGTTCTGCGCGTCGGTGTTCACCGTCAGCGCGCCCGTTTTGGTGGTTGAATCATAACCAATGGCGCTTTGCAGCTTGGCGTCGCCGGTAACGTTGATGGTCATCGCACCATCCGTACCGGTGGTTTTAGATGACAGCATCAGGCGGTAATCACCGTCTTTCGCTTTAATGACGCTGGCGGTGACGTTGCCGTTCGCTTTATTAATGGCGCTCGCGATCCCGGCCAGAGACGTATCGCCATCCGCCAGGGTGACCTCTAAAGGCGTTTTGGTACCCGGCTGGGTGATGGTGATTTTACGCGTTGTACCTGTCGTATCGCCCAGCAGATCCGTGTTGTTTGCATAAGAGCCGGTAGTGAGTGCTTGTGCCTTTGCAACCTGGTTAACGTTGACAACAAAGGAACCCACGGACGCGTCAGCCGTTGTCGTGGCGGTAAAGGCCGTGTTGGTGCTGCTAACGGACGTTGAGTTCCAGGTGGTTGCTTTACCCAGTGCAGCGGTGGCAGTCTGCAGCGATGTCATGGCGCTCTGCAGTTTGCCGTAAGCGCTTAACTGTGCGTTATACGTTGATTGCTGGGAAGTAATCGTCGTCAGCTTCGTTTTCTCTGCCGCTTCCAACTGATTATATAAATCCCCGAGTCCTGCAGAACCTATCCCGAGGTTACTGATAGTAGCCATGCATATTTTCCTTAAATACGAAAGTAGTTCAGGACTCTTATCGGCCTCTTAAAGTAAAAGTTTACGATGATGAGAAAAAAATAATCCAAAGAATAGACGCGTCCTGGCGGGGTAAATGAAAGGATTGCACTTTAGTGTCATTATCAGCGCATTGAAAACATGAAAAAGTGTGTGCCTTTTTTGTCATCTCTTTGAGCGTTAAAAAAGCGTAAATAATAAGCCTCTGGCAGACCTTAATTGATTTTTTAAAAATAAAATCATCAATAATCAGTGGGTTATAATTTTTTCAAAATTGATTCTAAAGTCTTTTGGGGACCCGTCGATAACCTTGTTGACGGTGAGAGACGCTGTGAGTGTTAGGCACCGGACCTAAAACCCAATTTTTGAAGGAAACAAAATTATGGCAGTTATCAATACTAACCTGTTGTCCCTGACCACTCAGAACAACCTGAACAAATCTCAGTCTTCTCTGGGCACTGCTATCGAGCGTCTGTCTTCCGGTCTGCGTATTAACAGCGCGAAAGACGATGCTGCTGGCCAGGCGATTGCAAACCGCATGACCGCTCAGATCAAAGGGATGACTCAGGCAGCGCGTAACGCCAACGACGGTATCTCCATGGCGCAGACTGCTGAAGGTTCTCTGAACGAAATCAACAACAACTTGCAGCGTGTTCGTGAACTGGCTGTTCAGGCAAGCAACGGCACCAACAGCGCATCTGACCTGGCTTCTCTGCAGGATGAAGTTACCGCTCGTCTGGCTGAAATCGACCGCGTTGCGGGCAAAACTGACTTCAACGGCATCAAACTGCTGGACGGCACTGCAGGTACTGCTGGTGTGGTTAAAATTCAGGTTGGCGTTAACGACGGCGACACCATCAACCTGGATCTGAGCGGCGCTAAAGCTGACTCTACTACTCTGGGCGTGAACGCTATCGACCTGAAAGCAATGACCGCTACCGACCTGAACACCATCGACAAAGCTATCGCTACCGTTGATAAAGCACGTTCTGGTCTGGGTGCTGTGCAGAACCGTTTCACTTCTGCAATCAACAACCTGAACAACACCTCTAACAACCTGTCTGCTGCTCAGTCCCGTATCCAGGACGCTGACTACGCAACTGAAGTTTCCAACATGTCCCGCGCGCAGATCCTGCAGCAGGCTGGTACTTCTGTTCTGTCTCAGGCAAACCAGGTTCCACAGACCGTTCTGTCTCTGCTGCGTTAATATTACGCGTGAAACCCCGCTTCGGCGGGGTTTTTTTATCTCTGCTATTTGAGAATCCGCCTGTGAAACAAATCAGTGTCACTCAACCAAAGCTGGTCGCAGATTTTTCATGTGTCGGTGGGGAATGCCGTGAACATTGTTGTCAGGGCTGGACCATCGCATTTGATAAATCCTCCGTTAATCGCTACCTGAACAGTAAAAATGCCGCCATTCGTCAGACGGCGAAAACGGCGATAAAAGTCACCAAAAAGCAGTATGGCAACTGGGGCGAAGTGATTTTCCATACGGAAAGTAAAAACTGCCCGTTTATGGATACGGAAAAACTCTGTTCTATTCATAGCGCCATGGGTGCCCAGGCCTTAAGCCCAACCTGTTCGTCGTTCCCGCGGACAAACCGGGTCTATAAAAATGAAATCGAAAAATCGCTGAACCTCTCGTGTCCGGAAGTGACCCGACTTCTGTTGAACGATCGAGAGTCTATGTCGATGATGGAATCCATTAGCGTCCAGCAGGACGTCAATAATGCGCCGATGATTGATTTGAAGGCAAAGGTCATCAATCTCTTCTGCCAGAATATTTTCAGCGTTGAGGGCGTCAGCGTTGAAGAACAGGTTTACGCCGTGGTGAAATTCCTCATGGTGGCTGAAAAGCTCGATAATCTCGAAGAGAATATCGGCACGCTCGAAACGGTCTATTTCTCGCTGGTTAACGAGCTGGTGAGCGGTAAAATCAAAACGGAATTAGGCGGATTTAATCAGAACTACAGCCTGAAATTCGCGTTAATTTCGCTCATCCAGAGCTACTTCACGAAGAAAGCGACAGCCCGCGGCGGTGCGGTATTAAACCGTTATTTTACCCAACTTTATCAAGAATTTGAGTCTGCGGGTGACACCGTGCCGGCAGAGAAGGTCATGGAGAACATCGAGTCCGTCTGGCGCGATGTGGCGGGCAGTTACCTGGCGACCAATGACCATTTATTTAAGAACTTTTTTAAATACAAACTGTGGGAGCAGGGCTTCCCGCAGAACAATGGCCGCAGCATGTTGAATAACCTTTATTTAATCGTCGCGGAGTTCTATTTCCTTAAAACGTTACTTGCCGGTCAGGCGATCGTGGCGGGGAAAATTGAACAAGATAATATTATTGATGTTATTTACAGCTTCCACTCCCTTAGCCAGCATAATCAGGAAGCGGGAAAGCTCTTTCATCAACATATAGATAGCGTCAAACTGGGCGACGATCTTTCATTGTTACAACTGTTAATTTAGCCAGAAAAGTTGCCCCTGTTGTGGGCAACCTCAGAATAACCTCACTTTATCCCCCTTTTTCATCCAATTGAACGCCCTGCAGAATCGGATAATCATGCCGATAACTCAACTAACGCAGGGCTGTTTATCGTGAATTCACTCTATACCGCTGAAGGTGTAATGGATAAACACTCGCTGTGGCAGCGTTATGTCCCGCTGGTGCGTCACGAAGCATTGCGCCTCCAGGTGCGCTTGCCGGCGAGCGTGGAACTCGACGATCTGCTACAGGCGGGCGGTATCGGGTTATTAAATGCAGTTGACCGATACGACGCTCTGCAAGGAACGGCATTTACGACTTACGCAGTTCAGCGTATTCGTGGTGCGATGCTGGACGAGCTGCGCAGCCGCGACTGGGTGCCGCGCAGTGTTCGCCGCAACGCGCGCGAAGTGGCGCATGCGATGGGGCAGCTGGAACAGGAACTGGGACGTAACGCAACGGAAACCGAAGTGGCGGAACGTCTTGGCATTGCTGTTGAAGAGTATCGTCAGATGTTGCTCGATACCAATAATAGCCAACTCTTCTCTTATGACGAGTGGCGCGAAGAGCATGGCGATAGCATCGAGCTGGTGACGGACGAGCACCAACAGGAAAACCCGTTACACCATTTAATGGAAGGGAATTTACGCCAGCGCGTCATGGAGGCTATTGAAGCTCTGCCTGAACGCGAACAGCTGGTATTGACCCTTTATTACCAGGAAGAGCTTAACCTCAAAGAGATTGGCGCTGTTCTGGAGGTGGGAGAGTCGCGGGTGAGCCAGCTGCACAGCCAGGCCATTAAACGCTTACGAACCAAGCTGGGTAAGTTATAGGTGATTGATTCACCTTGAAAATGCCGCACAACGTATTGACAACCAGGAGTTATCATGACGGTGCAGCAATCTAAAAGACGGCCTTTAAGCCGCTACCTGAAAGACTTTAAACACAGCCAGACGCATTGCGCCCACTGTAACAAGTTACTCGATCGTATCACGCTGGTTCGCCGGGGCGAAATCGTCAATAAGATTGCGATTTCGCGTCTCGACACGTTGATGGACGAAGCAGCATGGCTCGAAGAGCAAAAAGAGTGAGTGGCGCTTTGCCGTTTCTGTGGGGATCTCCACTGCAAAGAGCAAAGCGACTTCTTCGATATTATCGGCTTCAAGCAGTTCCTGTTTGAACAAACGGAAATGAGCCACGGCACCGTTCGCGAATATGTCGTTCGCCTGCGCCGCCTTGGGCAACATCTGACCGTAAACAATATTTCTCGCGATCTGCTGAAAACCGGTTATCTGGATGAAAATCTCGAGCCGTGGCTGCCTGCAACCAGCACCAACAACTACCGAATTGCGCTGCGCAAGTATGCTCAATACAAGGTACAAATGCCGGGTGCCATAAAGCAGAAAGCCCACGCCGGAACAACTTCTGATATATATTAAAAAAGAATAAGATGTAGCGCAGTCGCCTTTGACGTTGCAGGCGATTTCTCTACACTACGTAAAAATTCCACTATATCGGGGTATTTATGAAATTTGCACTTCTGGGTCGTCAGGCGCTGATGGGTGTTATGGCCGTTGCGCTGGTTGCGGGTATGAGCGTGAAAACGTTCGCCGCAGAAAACCTGCTGAATAAAGTAAAAGAGCGCGGTACGCTGCTGGTCGGGCTGGAAGGAACCTATCCTCCGTTCAGCTTCCAGGGCGATGACGGTAAGCTGACCGGTTTTGAGGTGGAGTTTGCTGAAGAGCTGGCGAAGCACCTCGGTGTTAAAGCGTCACTGAAACCGACCAAATGGGACGGTATGCTGGCGTCGCTGGATTCCAAACGTATTGATGTGGTGATTAATCAGGTAACCATTTCTGACGAGCGTAAGAAGAAATATGACTTCTCTACGCCGTACACCGTGTCCGGTATTCAGGCGCTGGTGAAGAAAGGCAACGAAGGCGGAATTAAAACTGCCGCGGACCTGAAAGGGAAGAAAGTCGGCGTCGGTCTGGGTACCAACTACGAAGAGTGGCTGCGCCAGAACGTGCAGGGCGTGGATATCCGCACCTATGATGATGACCCGACGAAATACCAGGATCTGCGCGTGGGCCGTATCGACGCCATTCTGGTTGACCGCCTGGCCGCGCTGGATCTGGTGAAGAAAACCAACAATACCCTGGCGGTAGCGGGTGATGCGTTCTCTCGTCAGGAATCAGGCGTTGCCGTTCGTAAAGGTAACGAAGACCTGGTCAAAGCGATTGATTCCGCGATTGCTGACATGCAAAAAGACGGTAGCCTGAAAGCGCTCTCCGAGAAGTGGTTCGGTGCAGACGTCACGAAATAAGTTTCTGCCGTAAAAAAAGGCGCTTTTAAAAGCGCCTTTTTTATTTCTTTCGCGTCTGCGTGCATAATGCAAAATATCACATTTTGTCAGAGTTACCGGAGAACCCATGTCACTACAGAATTTAACGCGCTTTCCCCGCCTGGAGTTCATCGGCGCGCCGACGCCGCTGGAGTATCTGCCGCGATTTTCTGATTATTTAGGGCGCGATATTTTTATCAAGCGTGACGACGTGACGCCGATGGCGATGGGGGGCAATAAGCTGCGCAAGCTGGAGTTTCTGGCGGCTGATGCACTGCGCGAAGGCGCGGATACGCTCATTACCGCCGGGGCTATCCAGTCAAACCACGTTCGTCAGACGGCGGCAGTGGCGGCAAAGCTCGGGCTCCACTGCGTGGCATTGCTGGAAAACCCGATTGGCACGCGGGCAGAAAACTATCTCACCAACGGCAACCGCCTGCTGCTGGACCTGTTTAACGTGCAGGTCGAAATGGTCGAGGCGTTGACCGACCCGACCGCCCAGCTCGACGAGCTGGCGACGCGTCTGGAAGCGCAGGGGTTCCGCCCCTACGTTGTCCCCGTCGGCGGTTCGAACGCGATGGGCGCGCTGGGGTATGTGGAGAGTGCGCTGGAAATCGCGCAGCAGTGCGAAGGCGCGGTAAGCCTCTCCTCCGTGGTTGTTGCGTCCGGCAGTGCCGGCACGCATGCCGGGCTGGCGGTGGGGCTGGAACAACTGCTGCCGGACGTCGAGCTGATTGGCGTGACGGTGTCCCGCAGCGTCGCCGAGCAGAAGCCGAAAGTGGTCACTTTACAGCAGGCGGTAGCCGAGCAGCTGGAGCTGAAGGCAAAGGCCGACATTCTGCTCTGGGACGACTATTTTGCGCCTGGTTACGGCACGCCTAACGAAGAGGGCATGGAAGCGGTGAAGCTGCTGGCTCGCCTCGAGGGGATACTGCTCGATCCGGTCTATACCGGCAAAGCGATGGCCGGACTGATTGATGGCATTGCGCAGAAACGCTTTAAGGATGAAGGGCCGATCTTATTTGTCCATACCGGCGGGGCGCCTGCGCTGTTTGCCTACCATCCTCATGTCTAAAAATCAGGTCGAAAAATAATAATGCAAGAAAGTATTCAACTGGTTATTGATTCTCTGCCGTATCTGCTGAAAGGGGCGGTATTTACGTTACAGCTCAGTATCGGCGGGATGTTCTTCGGGCTGGTGCTGGGATTTGTGCTGGCATTAATGCGCATGTCACCCATCCTGCCGGTACGCTGGCTGGCGCGCTTTTATATCTCTGTATTTCGCGGCACGCCGCTTATCGCCCAGCTCTTTATGATCTACTACGGCTTGCCGCAGTTTGGTATCGAGCTGGATCCGATCCCCGCAGCGATGATTGGTCTGTCGCTCAATACCGCGGCGTACACGTCAGAAACCCTGCGAGCGGCGATCTCCTCCATTGACAAAGGGCAGTGGGAGGCGGCTGCCAGTATCGGGATGACGCCATGGCAGACGCTGCGTCGGGCCATTCTGCCGCAGGCGGCACGCGTGGCGCTTCCACCGCTGAGCAACAGCTTCATTAGCCTGGTGAAAGATACGTCCTTGGCGGCAACGATTCAGGTACCGGAACTGTTCCGTCAGGCGCAGCTCATTACTTCGCGCACGCTTGAAGTCTTTACCATGTATCTGGCCGCCTCGCTGATTTACTGGGTGATGGCGACGGTGCTGTCTGCTCTGCAAAACTACTTCGAAAACCAGCTTAACCGCCAGGAGCGTGATCCAAAATGAGTGCTATCGACGTCAAAAACCTGGTGAAAAAATTCCACGGTCAAACGGTGCTCCACGGGATCGATCTTGAAGTAGAGCAGGGTGAAGTGGTGGCGATTATCGGACCAAGCGGTTCGGGAAAAACGACGCTGCTGCGCAGTATTAACCTGCTTGAACAGCCGGAAGGCGGCACCATTCGGGTAGGGGAGATAACGATTGATACCGGGAAATCCATTAGCCAGCAGAAAGGGTTAATTCGCCGCCTGCGCCAGCATGTCGGCTTCGTTTTCCAGAACTTTAATCTCTTCCCGCACCGTACGGTGCTGGAGAACATTATTGAAGGACCGGTCATTGTAAAAGGTGAATCGAAAGAGGACGCGACGGCGCGCGCGCGCGAACTGCTCGCTAAAGTCGGGCTGGCGGGGAAAGAGACCAGCTATCCGCGCCGTCTGTCGGGAGGGCAACAGCAGCGCGTGGCGATAGCGCGCGCGCTGGCTATGCGCCCGGACGTGATCCTTTTTGATGAACCGACCTCTGCGCTCGATCCGGAACTGGTGGGTGAGGTGCTGAACACCATTCGCCAGCTGGCGCAGGAAAAACGGACGATGGTGATCGTGACGCATGAAATGAGCTTTGCACGCGATGTTGCTGACAGAGCCATCTTCATGGATCAGGGGCGGATTGTGGAGCAGGGGCCGGCGAAAAGCCTGTTCGCTAACCCTCAACAGCCGAGAACCCGTCAGTTCCTTGAAAAATTCCTTATGCAGTAGAATTTTTGCACTAATTTGCTCCAGAAATTTAGGCTGGAGCAAATTATTCTCCCTTCGGGGGCAGTCGTTTGCTTTTTTATTCCATCCGGCCCGGATAAACCTTATCAATAGTAAAGTTAATTGTGCTAATGCCGATATTTTGTAGTTAGAAAAAAGATTTATGTGTTAGGTTATATTCACCATAATAATGATTATCTTTTCAGAGGCTTCATTTAGTAAGTATGAAGGATTCAGACTTTTTCACCTGGCGACGGGATTGCTCACTCCGGTTTCAGGAATTGACGAGTACCGATGAGGTATATCGGGAACTAGGGAAGGTGCGAATAAGCGGGGAAATTCTTCTCGGCTGACTCAGTCATTTCATTTCTTCATGTTTGAGCCGATTTTTTCTCCCGTAAATGCCTTGAATCAGCCTATTTAGACCGTTTCTTCGCCATTTAAGGTGTTATCCCCAGTTTTTAGTGAGATCTCTCCCACTGACGTATCATTTGGTCCGCCCGAAACAGGTTGGCCAGCGTGAATAACATCGCCAGTTGGTTATCGTTTTTCAGCAACCCCTTGTATCTGGCTTTCACGAAGCCGAACTGTCGCTTGATGATGCGAAATGGGTGCTCCACCTTGGCCCGGATGCTGGCTTTCATGTATTCGATGTTGATGGCCGTTTTGTTCTTGCGTGGATGCTGTTTCAAGGTTCTTACCTTGCCGGGGCGCTCGGCGATCAGCCAGTCCACATCCACCTCGGCCAGCTCCTCGCGCTGTGGCGCCCCTTGGTAGCCGGCATCGGCTGAGACAAATTGCTCCTCTCCATGCAGCAGATTACCCAGCTGATTGAGGTCATGCTCGTTGGCCGCGGTGGTGACTAGGCTGTGGGTCAGGCCACTCTTGGCATCGACACCAATGTGGGCCTTCATGCCAAAGTGCCACTGATTGCCTTTCTTGGTCTGATGCATCTCCGGATCGCGTTGCTGCTCTTTGTTCTTGGTCGAGCTGGGTGCCTCAATGATGGTGGCATCGACCAAGGTGCCTTGAGTCATCATGACGCCTGCTTCGGCCAGCCAGCGATTGATGGTCTTGAACAATTGGCGGGCCAGTTGATGCTGCTCCAGCAGGTGGCGGAAATTCATGATGGTGGTGCGGTCCGGCAAGGCGCTATCCAGGGATAACCGGGCAAACAGACGCATGGAGGCGATTTCGTACAGAGCATCTTCCATCGCGCCATCGCTCAGGTTGTACCAATGCTGCATGCAGTGAATGCGTAGCATGGTTTCCAGCGGATAAGGTCGCCGGCCATTACCAGCCTTGGGGTAAAACGGCTCGATGACTTCCACCATGTTTTGCCATGGCAGAATCTGCTCCATGCGGGACAAGAAAATCTCTTTTCTGGTCTGACGGCGCTTACTGCTGAATTCACTGTCGGCGAAGGTAAGTTGATGACTCATGATGAACCCTGTTCCATGGCTCCAGATGACAAACATGATCTCATATCAGGGACTTGTTCGCACCTTCCTTAATATAAACCAAATTATCACTCAGTAGCGTTATCCCTATTCTGGAGACATTTCCTTTGATCAACGTCCTTCTTGTTGATGACCACGAACTGGTGCGCGCAGGGATACGACGCATTCTTGAAGATATTAAAGGTATTAAAGTTGCCGGTGAGGCGTGCTGCGGCGAAGATGCGGTAAAATGGTGCCGCACAAACTCGGCCGATGTGGTACTGATGGATATGAATATGCCCGGTATCGGTGGTCTTGAAGCAACACGCAAAATCGCACGTACCTTTGTTGATACAAAAGTCATCATGCTGACCGTGCATACCGAAAACCCACTGCCCGCGAAAGTGATGCAGGCGGGCGCAGCGGGCTACCTGAGTAAAGGTGCTGCGCCGCAGGAAGTCGTCAATGCAATCCGTTCCGTGTTTGCCGGACAGCGCTACATAGCGTCCGACATTGCTCAACAGATGGCGCTGAGTCAGATCGAGCCCGAGAAAACCGAATCACCGTTTGCCAGTTTGTCCGAGCGTGAATTGCAGATTATGCTGATGATCACCAAAGGTCAGAAGGTGAATGAGATCTCGGAACAGCTGAATCTCAGCCCGAAAACGGTGAACAGCTATCGTTACCGGATGTTCAGTAAACTGAACATTCATGGCGACGTTGAACTGACGCACCTGGCCATCCGGCACGGTTTGTGTAATGCGGAGACGTTGTTAAGTCAGTGAGTGATGTGTTCGATTCAAAAGCATTTCTGAAAACCGTAACCAGCCAGCCTGGCGTCTATCGCATGTATGACGCTGGCGGTACGGTTATCTACGTGGGGAAGGCAAAAGATCTTAAAAAACGTCTCTCCAGCTATTTTCGCAGCAACCTGGCCTCCCGTAAGACAGAAGCGCTGGTCTCACTCATTCAAAATATTGATGTCACCGTCACGCACACCGAGACAGAAGCGCTGCTGCTTGAGCACAACTATATAAAGCTCTACCAGCCGCGCTATAACGTCCTGCTGCGTGATGATAAATCCTACCCGTTTATTTTTCTGAGCGGCGACACTCATCCGCGCCTCGCCATGCACCGCGGTGCAAAACACGCCAAGGGCGAATATTTCGGGCCGTTCCCTAACGGCTATGCCGTGCGAGAAACGCTGGCGCTGCTGCAAAAAATCTTCCCGATCCGCCAGTGTGAAAACAGCGTTTACCGTAACCGCTCGCGCCCGTGCCTGCAGTACCAGATTGGACGCTGCCTGGGGCCCTGCGTGGAAGGGCTGGTAAGTGAAGAAGAGTATGCCCAGCAGGTGGATTATGTGCGCCTGTTCTTAGCCGGAAAAGACGATCAGGTCTTAACGCAGCTGATCGCGCGTATGGAAAAAGCCAGCGCCGCACTCGAGTTCGAAGAGGCCGCGCGGATCCGCGACCAAATCCAGGCGGTGCGCAGAGTCACTGAGAAACAGTTTGTCTCGAATACCGGTGACGATCTCGACGTCATCGGCGTAGCCTTTGACGCCGGGATGGCCTGCGTGCACGTGCTGTTTATTCGCCAGGGCAAAGTGCTCGGCAGCCGCAGCTATTTCCCGAAAGTACCCGGCGGTACTGAACTGGGTGAAGTGGTTGAAACCTTTGTCGGCCAGTTCTATCTGCAGGGAAGCCAGATGCGCACCCTGCCTTCTGAGATCCTGCTCGATTTTAATCTTGACGATAAAACCCTGCTGGCCGATTCGCTCTCTGAACTGGCGGGCCGTCGGGTGAATGTACAAACCAAACCGCGCGGCGATCGCGCGCGTTATCTGAAGCTGGCGCGAACCAACGCGGCGACGGCACTCACCACTAAGCTGTCGCAGCAGTCGACGGTGCACCAGCGCTTAGCGGCCCTGGCGACGCTGCTGAAGCTTCCGGAAGTGAAACGTATGGAGTGTTTCGACATCAGTCACACGATGGGGGAACAGACGGTGGCGTCGTGCGTGGTATTTGATGCGAATGGCCCACTGCGCGCCGAATATCGCCGCTATAACATCACCGGGATCACGCCGGGCGATGACTATGCGGCCATGAATCAGGTGCTGCGTCGTCGCTATGGTAAAGCCATAGAAGAGAGCAAAATCCCGGATGTGATCCTGATTGACGGCGGGAAAGGGCAGCTTGGCCAGGCAAAAGCGGTATTTGAATCGCTTGATGTCAGCTGGGATAAAAACCATCCGCTGCTGCTGGGCGTCGCAAAAGGGGCCGACCGTAAGGCCGGTCTGGAGACATTGTTCTTCGAGCCGGAAGGCGAGGGCTTCAGCCTGCCGCCGGACTCCCCGGCGCTGCACGTCATCCAGCATATTCGCGATGAATCACACGATCATGCCATCAGCGGTCACCGCAAAAAACGGGCGAAGGTGAAAAACACCAGTAGCCTGGAAACGATCGAAGGCGTGGGGCCAAAACGTCGGCAGATGCTGCTGAAATATATGGGCGGATTGCAAGGATTACTCAACGCCAGCATGGAGGAAATTGCAAAAGTGCCGGGTATTTCGCAAGGGCTGGCAGAAAAGATCTACTACTCGTTGAAACATTGAGGGCTCTGTAGCAACATAGAGCTAAATTTTACTGACAACAAACAGTTACCGTCATTATGCAATTTAATATCCCTACGTTGCTCACTCTCTTTCGTGTTGTACTCATCCCGTTCTTTGTACTGGCGTTTTACCTGCCGGTCGTCTGGGCACCTTTCGCCTGCGCATTGCTCTTTCTGATCGCGGCGGTCACCGACTGGTTTGATGGCTATCTGGCCCGTCGCTGGAATCAAAGCACCCGTTTCGGTGCCTTCCTCGATCCGGTGGCAGACAAAGTGATGGTCGCTATCGCCATGGTGCTGGTGGCCGAGCACTATCACACCTGGTGGGTAACGCTGCCCGCAGCAACCATGATCGGCCGTGAGATCATTATCTCTGCGCTGCGCGAGTGGATGGCGGAACTGGGTAAACGCAGCAGCGTGGCGGTCTCGTGGATTGGTAAAGTCAAAACGACGGCGCAGATGGCGGCGCTGGTCTGGATGCTCTGGCGTCCGAACGCCTGGGTTGAATGGGCGGGAATTGGTCTGCTGTGGGTAGCGGCAGTGCTGACGCTGTGGTCCATGCTGCAATATTTGAACGCTGCGCGCGGGGATTTGCTTGATCAGTGATCGTTTCGCCGTAATTTTCAGCAAACGATCCAGGGATGCAAAAAATAACGTTGACTCATAACGTCATATCAGTAGAATGCAACGCATCGAACGGCGGCACAGCAAGCCGGACGATAATGAAATCAAGTGGTTAGACGTTTACTTGATGACATGCGGGAATAGCTCAGTTGGTAGAGCACGACCTTGCCAAGGTCGGGGTCGCGAGTTCGAGTCTCGTTTCCCGCTCCAGATTAAAGACATGCGCAGTAGCGGGTGTCAGTTTGAAAAGTTTTACGGCGCGTTAGCAAAGCGGTTATGTAGCGGATTGCAAATCCGTCTAGTCCGGTTCGACTCCGGAACGCGCCTCCACTTTCTTCCCTGGCCGGATGGTGGAATCGGTAGACACAAGGGATTTAAAATCCCTCGGCGTTCGCGCTGTGTGGGTTCAAGTCCCACTCCGGCTACCATGGGAAAAAGCAGAATAATCAAAGCAATAAGCAGTGTCGTGAAACCACCGAAAGGTGGTTTTTTTATGCCCGAAAATTGTTTTTCCGAAGATGCGTCCGAAGATGAATTTCCGTCGAACGCATATCCAATCAGTTTTTTTGCCCTCCAACTACCGGCACCACTTTTACCTTCCTGTCATAAATTGCTGTTTGTCTCGAGTTTTTATGGCCGGAGATTGCCTGTTTCTCTTCGAGGCTACCCTCGAGATCAGAGATGCCTTTTGCTTTAAGATCGTGGAAAGTGAAATCAATCGACAGGTGAGGGTATTTAGCCTGGGCTGCCAGCTTTGCCTCACGCCAGCGCGAGTTAAAACCATCACGGGTGTATTTGCTTCCACTGGGCTGATGGATAAGAAACAGACTCCTTATGCCTGGCTTTAGAGGCAGTGCGCGCGCCAGCGAAACCGCTGCGCGTAAACGGGGTGTCCATGCTTTGATCTGCTTCACGCCAGTTTTACCCTGGCGGATAAATATCCCCATATCGCTAATCTGCTCTTCACTTAAAGACAGGACATCGCTTTGCCTAGCAACGCATAAATAAGCGATTTCCATTGCAGCTCTGACCACATCAGCTCCAACCTCATATACAGCTTTGTATTCTTCATCTGTCACATAGCGCTCACGTGATACTTCCTTGAATTGCTTAACCCCCTGACATGGGTTTCTTTCTACATATCCGCGTTCGTAGCCCCAACGAAATACCCGTGAAAGGAAACTCTTTTCCCTGTTTGCCTGCGTTCGGCTGGAAATACCACGCTGATCCATATAACGCCGAATGTGCTCGGGCTTTATTTTATTGGGGTCTGTTTTGCCAAAAACGGGTAATACCTTACCCGAATATTTCGTGTAATCCTTTCTGGTTTCCGGTGACAAATCCATAAAGTCGGGGGAGGCCATAAACATATCTGCGAGGGTTTGGAATGTATTTTTCCTGACTTCTTCGCCCACGGCTTTTTCATACGCCAGCCATACCGATGCTTGCGTTTCGTTAAGAGCGCACAGGCGAACGGCTTTGTTATCTTTAGTCCGAAATTCATAAGCAGCTTTGCCGCGATATACACGCGGTGGCATCCAGCTGTCAGCGGGGTTTTTACGCTTTCCGGCCATCAAATACGGCTCCGAAGTCTGGTTCTTCATCCTCGCGCACCGGAGTGATTTCCTGGTTGCGGTATTTAATGGGGTTCATAAAATGCCCCCATGTTGTTTTAGGGTGGCCGTCCGCTCTTTCCATAAAGAATATCCCGGCTCGACGCAGAGCGTCGCACTGTTTTGATTTAAGCGGAGTCCCCGTCAGTTCTATCATCTCTTCTCGGGTGATAATGTCGTGATCGTGTCTCATGGTCTTTCCTCAACATGCGGTATATCGCATCGTCAGCGTCTCTACAGGCACGCTCTATATCCGACCTGGTCAGGGTCTTCTTTCGTACGCTCGCTGATAATTTTCCGATCTTGGTATCAAAGTCTGAGAGCAGAATTGCTCCGGGTTGCCAGTGCAGCATTGCGGCCTCCATTAGGTGTTTGAGGCCACAATGCTATCGGCGGAGAGGGATTAATTCTGATTACGCTTAATCAGGTTATCTTTCAGAAACGCGCCTTTCTCTCGTGTAACCTTGACGTTCTCCGGAAGATGCAACCCCAACTCACTGCGGCTACGCGCTTCGATGATCCCGTTTGTTCCATCAGGAAACACCACGTGTACCGCATCACCTCTTTTGAGAGTCAGTTTCAGCATGATTAGCGCACCTGTAATGAACGTTCGCCAACTTCCAGATGTGCACCTGGTACCGGGTTAAGCAATTCTTCCGGAACTTCACCGCCATCGGCTTTGATTTGTGTTGCTGCTGCGGAGGCGGCTTCTATCGCTTCTTTGATTGCCTTTTTATCTGGGGCTATCACTGTCTGCACTGACACCATGTCATCAGGTAAAGCATCGACGTTATCGATCACAACGTTTACTGCACCCTGACGAGCAGTAAAAGTGTTTCTTGGCGTTTTCAGTTTATCCAGGCCAGCGCCTAACAGGCATGACAGGATATATTTACGCAGGTGCTTGTCTTTATTTTCGAATGACTTTTTACGCTCAGCCAGACGTTTCATTTCTTCTTCGCAGGTTTTCGCGTGGCCCAGGTTATTGCGCGCCACCACCATAACAGCATCAAGACGATCAGCCAGTTCACCTTCAATCCCTTCCAGGGTGTCGGCGATCATTTCTGGCGTTAACTCGTCAGAGGTTTCCAGCAGATTTAACAGGCTGGAGTAATCATTTGCTAATGCGATTGCGGTTACCTTGCTCATGCTGTTTTCTCCTGGGCTTTGTTCAGTTCTTTCAGGCGTTCGTCTTTGATGGTGGTCAGGCGACGCAGGCGTTTACTAAGGTAATTAGCATGCTGGCTGTCGCCTTTAGCCTCAGCATCTTTACGGTGCACCTCCACTTCACGGGCGATAGATGCGAAAACTTTCGTAACTTCATTGGCAGATACACCGGTTGCCAGCGTGTTTGCCACCCGCGTAAGTTTGTCGTCCAGCTCGTGACGCAGGCGCGCAGCATCTTCTGCATTATCGCTGGCATTTTTAAGGGCAAATTCTTCTTTGTTTTTCTGCCGATACTCAGGGTTGTCATAGAGGCCCATAAATATATCTGCGCTGAAACCGAGGGAAGAGAGCGCCTTTTTCGTCGCATCAGTAAGTGATTTCTTTGTTGCTTCACCGTCGCAGATCGGGCCGTATTTACTTCCGTAGAGATAAGGGGTGCATCCGAATGAAATCTCTTCACCGCGCACGCCGCCACGCACATACCAGAGACGGATCTTAATCACGTGATGTTTCTCTGTGAGGTAGCCGCCGATACCGTCCGGAATCAGCTCCCACGTACTATTACCATCCTGGCCTTTTACTGTGCGTGTAATTGGTGCGCCGGTATCGAAACGCTCTTCGAGAATATCAACGCCCCAGCCAATACCTTTAGGGCCAAATTCACGAGTGGCCAGCATCGTCATGTAGGTGCCGTTGATCGATGTGCCGCCACCGTTCTGAGTAAACTGTTTTGTGAAACGTTCATCGGTTTTAAAAACGCGCTTCCACAGGTCGAGATTTTCCATCTCGGTACCGGTGCGTTCGGTGATACTCTTTTCAACGTCATTAACGTTAGGACGCGGTTCTTCTTGCACCAACGGCTCTGCTGGTTGCTCTGCACTATTAACTTGCTCGCTGCTGCTCTGCTCCTGCTCGGATTCACTGGCGTAAACGCTGTAGCCCATTTTATTAAGCGTTTCACGTGCGGCCTCAGCCTGTGAATCAGTAACCACTTCCGTTTTTTCCACCTCATTTGAGGCGATCGGCGGTGTGGTCTGATTCTCTGTTTTTACCCACTTGGGATCGGCTGGGTCGCTTATACCTTCGACATATTCACCACGCCCGGCTGCCAGTGATTTACTGGTTGCCTCCGTATCATTGGGATCCTGTTCAAGCACACCATTTTCGGCAAGCCAGCTGTCGATGTAACGGCGCAATGAGTCAGGGAAGTGATGGGTATCTTTCGCCGGCACATCCTGAATCACGCCAAAAATAGTGTTGCGGGAATATTTGAGGATCTGCTCAGTAGTGCGCAGCGCCATGGACCAGCGTTTAAAGTCTTCCCGGTCTTCTTCAATGAGGCTCTCTGCCTGGCGCAAAGCGCTGACAGATACAGTGGTCGCTGGTTCTATTGGCAACAGTGCGAGAGCGATCTCCTGATCCAGCGTGGCATATGTGTGTTTGTAACCGCGCTGTGGTGCAACCTGAGTTTGGGCATTATCTTCCGTGCTGGTGCTGGTGCTGGTGCTGGTGCTGGTGCTGTTCTGAGGCAGCATTTCTTCACGCTTGCCCGGATTGTCAGCCCATTTTTTAATAAATGAGTAAAGCGCGGCGCCGCCGGGTAACTGGTTCTCAAACTTCGCATAAATTGCCTGCAGGAGATTATTCAGCCCCTCCTGGTGCATATGGTGAACAGGCGGATGCGCCTCCATCGCATTAAGGATGTAACGATTTAAGCGGTCATTAACCTCTTCATCGTATTGGCTGGTGTTCTCGAGGTTATCAAGATAATCGCGAACCTGAGAATAAAGATCTCCGTCTAGCTTCGCGAGGCCAAATAACACCACCGTTGCGAAGCGTTCCCTCGGTGAAATAGACATGAAGTCTAATATTTCATTACTGCCCGGTAGAGGATTCGCGCTGCCATCTGTTTCGGCGGCATTTACCACCCACTTTTCGCCATCGAACGTGTGGGATTTAGCAAAGTGCTCGTCAAACTTCCCGATCTCCGGGTGAGGCTGATCAGCTGTGTTTTCCCATATTTCAGGTTTAAAGAAGTTATCGCCGTTCGCCGGATAGTGCTCCCAGAGCTTACCCGTCACGATGCTTTCTGCGATTTTTTTGTTTGGTGCTTCCACGCTGATCGCCAGCGCAACGGCACCATCTTTGATGGCCGATTTTTTTGGCTTAAACAGGCAGTTGTAAATTGAGATTGTCACTTGGTCTTTCCTCTTCGGTTACTGGCGCAGGTCAGGCGCCTGATTTTGCAAGTCGGATAGCTACTTTGATCCCGGCTTTTTTCTGCTTAAAAACGGGGTATTTCCCTTTAACTGCATTGGCGTAGACAGTGCCGGTGGTAGGGTAGAACTCAACGCGTCTCACTCCGCCGACAATGGTTAAATGCATAACGCCACTTCCGAAATCACCATTATTTTCATGCTCAAGCACTGATAACCCAGCGCTCATCACTTTCTCAATGAACCTTTCAGTTTGCATGGACACCTCAGAACGGAATATCACTTTCCTGGATGGTGGAATGGTCAATGCACAGCAGCTGCTGGATTTTGTCTTCAAGGAAAGCGACACGCTGGTGAGCCTGATCGACAATCGACGCCTTTTCTTTCTGGAGGCGTTCAACCTGTTTACCGATAATGTCGATCGGTTCCGGCTGGTTTATCTCAAGGAAAACAGTGCGCGTTTCCAGCAGTACGTAAAGATCTGGATAGTTCTGTGACATGTCACAGGTATGAACCAGGTAAAGTGCAGGGACGTGGGGGTTAGTAGATATGTGGATGTACAGTGTTACCTGCAGGGGTAGCGCTTCCATAGCGGCTCCTTACTGATGTATAATTCGAGCCGATCAGCGGCTCATGTCGTTGGTCTTTCCTCGGTACAGGGTTGGTCCCCTGTACCACCTCCGGGCGGTTTGGTCACTGTCCCGGGTAAAGAAGCCCACCTCGGTGGGTTTTTTTACGTCTGGTGCCCGTCTTTCCGGGCTGTCAGGGCTGGTCATGCCCGTTGGTCTTTCCTCATGTTCATTGCCGTGAAAAAAAGTGCCCCTCATGGAGACGAGGCAAAGACTACACACAGCAATTTTGGATTCGTTGCGGTCTTTCCCGCATGTCATCGTACTGGCGGCGACCCGCGAATTTGGTGCCTGTCTTTCCAGACTGTCAGAACGTTTTTCTGAACAACTGCCGCGTGGTTAGTGCGTCGTTGGTGATGTGAATATTAGTTATGCGTATAATTCAGGTCAAGCCAAAAATAATCGCAATGCGAATATTATTTTTATGTGTTTGAAAATAAACGATAAAAAAAATCCCGCATTTGCGGGATTGTTTGTGGAAGGGGATTATTGCTTTCTGGTGGCCAGCAGTTCCTCGAATAGCCTGTCAAAATCTTTAACTTTTTCTTTTAAATCAGACAAATGCCTTTCTTTCTCGCTTTGTGGAAGTCTTTCGTAAAGCTCTAAAAGTTCTGCGTCATCAGGAGTCAAAAGCCTCCAGCCAGCTGCTGAGTAGTCTTGGACATGCGAACCGGTAGCACGAACGTAGTTCATCATTTCAGCTAGGTCTGGGCGGATTTCCTCTGGCTTTACGCCAAGAAGCGCGGCGAATTTCAATGTTGCATCGGTATTGAGGGGGATGCTTCCACGTAAATACTGGCTTACAGTCGCTTGTGTGCTGAAGCCAAGAGCATCCGCCGCCTTTTCCTGCGTAAGGCGTAAAGTTACTTTTTTCTTATCCCATATGTCGCGCAGTCTTTGCGCGGCATCAGTTTCAGCGACATCAAGCGTTTTCTTTCTCATGGCATCCATATTATTCGTAAAATTAATCTACTCCCAAGCGTGTTACTGTTGACATGTCTATATTCGTGATACTAATATTTGCATGTCTCATACAACCCAGGAGGATCGATGGATCTCAAAACATTTCTTAAAACTTCTGGTGTACGCCAGAAAGCATTTGCCGCACTCGTAGGGCGGACCCAGGGATATGTCAGCCGTGTCGCCTCCGGAGAGTGTCTACTTGGGGCTGCCACGGCACTTAAATGGGCTGCTGCAACTGGATTCCAAGTAACACCGCATGATCTGCGTCCTGATTTATATCCGAACCCAAAAGACGGGATTCCAGACAGGGCAGCAGCTTAACAACCAGCAACCAAGAAATCTGATTAAGCCTAATCAGGTTTTCAGCGACAGGAGACGCGAAGGAAGTGGAAAACCTCGAAGAACTGAAACGGGAGATCTTCAACTGGGCCGTAGAGCGCGGGCAGGAACATGTTGCCATCGAAATCACACGCATGTGGTTCCGAATGGGTGGTAACACCAGCACGGTAAAGCTTCACCAGATGGAAGATCCAATGGGTAACGCCGACTGGCGGGCCATAAACAACAATCGCCAGCAAATTTTTCGCTGGTTACGTGGCGACACCAAAGCGGCTAGAGCCAAAACAAGAGCGCTGGCTAAGGCGATGGAAGCGGCATTGCCCGCAGAACGATACGCGCAGCTGGGAATGACTACTCAGCATTTGATATGCGTAGCGATACGCGAGTTTGCTGCGGCGATCATCGCGCTACTGCTGGATGCCAGGGATAGACCGCAGAGGATAGCCCAGGCATTGCAAGCCATCCAGGAAACACAGCGCCTGACCAGCGTTTAACTGTACCGAGGAAAGACCAACATGCTGAATTCAATTGACCGCATTACCTGGCGGAACGGCTTCCGTTTGAATGGCGCACCGGCCGTCATGGAAGACATCGAAGATATTTTCGAAGGTCGCCGCGCAGCTGCGTTATCTATCTGGGCGCAGTATGAAAAACTGAAAGAAGAACTCCGCGAAATGAATTTGTCACCTGAGGAATATCAGGCGGCATGCCGTCAAATTGCTGAAACATTGGGGATCTGATTATGAGTATGACCCTGATGGCCCGCGCGATGGCAATTAAAACCGGAAACCCTATCCGCAAATTAGTGCTGATCAAACTGGCTGATAACGCCAATGACAGCGGTGAATGCTGGCCGTCGTACAAACATATTGCCGACCATTGCGAGTGCAGCAAGAGCGCTGTACGTGATCACATCGATGCGCTGATCGCTATGGGGCTGCTGGTGAAAGAAAACCGCCCTGGCGTCAAAAATGGTAAGGGTAATGCGTCGAATCTGTATTACATGAAACTCGACAACCCTATGCCGCCAAAAAGCATAGCCCCTATGCCGTCAAAAAGCACAGGTGTGCCGCCAGAAAGCACACCCCCTATGCCGTGTGGCGGCACCAGAACCAGTCACTCTTTTGAACCAGTCAATGAACCTAAAGATCCCCCTAACCCCCAAATGGGGGAGGGCGAGGAAATTATTCTCGCTGACGCGAAAAAAGCGCTCGAGTTTTATAACGACTGCACCGGTACCCGTTGCCGTGACGTTAAACCGTTCGTGCTCATGCTGACGCCGACTCTGACGCGTGAGGGGTACACCCTGGCCGAACTGCAGTTGGTTATCCGCTGGGTTCTGGCTACATGGCATCGCCGTGGCTCTGGCGCGCCTAAGCCAGCAAATATCTGCCGGGTGAACCGGTTCGACGGTTATCTCGCTGACGCTGAGGCTTGGGCCACCACAGAGGCGAGTATTGATCCGGTAGCGGTTGTTGATGCCTACAACGAGATTTTCGCTGACGTACTACCTGCCGCGACACTTGACGCTGATCGCCGCCAGAAAATTACGCGCCTTGCGGCTCACATGATGAATAAAACCACAGGTGCGTTTCTGGGTTACCTGGAAAAATTCCGCAATACCGCGCCAGATTTTTACTTTGGCGGCGAACATCGCGACGGCTGGCGCGCCAGTTTTGATTACCTGATGAAACCGGAAACACTGCGTAAGACAAGGGAAGGTGCACTGTGAGCCCTCAGGATCTCGAAGCCTGTGTGCTGGCTGGCCTGCTGAATGGCGGTGCCACTCCGGATGCGTTCGATGTGATCGCCAGCACGCCGGAGGAATCATTCAGCATCGGATTCCATCGCCGCGCTTTCAGCGAAATAAAAAAACAAGCCCTGGCGAACGGCATGATCGATATGCTTTTCATCAGCGAGGCTCTGGGTGGCTCAAGTCTGGCCGATTTGTCAGACATTTCCCGTATTCCTGCCACGGTACCAAACCTGAAAGGGTATGCAGGGAAGATGGTCAAAGCATGGCGCAGCAGGGCGCTGGCGAAACTGCTGCAGGAGGGGGCCGACGGCATCCGACAGGCAGCAAACCAGGAGCAACGCGATCAGGTGGTCGAGAACGCCGTCGCGCAGCTGCTGGATATGACTGCTGACACTGGCGACATTCAGCCGGTACATATCAACGAGCTTTTGCCTGTTTACATGGATACCTTGCAAAAACGCATGGATGGTGATGAATCGACCCGCAATTTGTTGACGGGTATTTCGGATCTCGATAGCGCCACTGGAGGAATTAACCCACAGGATCTTATCGTCGTTGCTGGCCGCCCGGGAATGGGTAAAACAGAGTTCGCGCTCACCGTGGTGGAAGGGGTAACGGCCAAAGGCGGCGGCGCGCTGATTTTTAGTATGGAAATGGCGGCCACGCAGATCGTTGAACGCTCACTGGCTGGCGCCGGAAACCTTTCTGTATCACGGCTGCGTAACCCTCAGGACATGTATGACGAGGACTGGGCGCGCCTGACATCAGCGATGGCCACACTCAATGATCGTGATATCTGGATTGTTGACGCTACCGATTTGACCGTCGAACAAATCCGCGCCATTGCGGAAACTCACAAACGCCGCCACCCGCATTTAGCGATGATTATGGTCGACTACCTTGGTCTGATAAAAAAACCAAAAGCAGAGCGTAACGATCTCGCCGTTGCGCATATTTCGCGAAACCTCAAAACGATGGCTATGCGCCTGCACACGCCCACTTTCGCGCTGAGCCAGCTCTCCCGTGCCGTTGATGCGCGCCCGGCAGCACAGCGCCGCCCGGTGATGTCAGACCTGCGTGATTCCGGCTCTATTGAGCAGGACGCCGACAGCATCCTGTTTCTGTATCGCGACGAGGTTTATAACCCTGAAAGCCCTGCTGCAGGTGTTGCTGAGGTCATTCTCGGTAAGTGCCGCTTTGCCGCAGCTGGCACCGTGATCTACCAGGAATTCAAGAACGGCCATTTCTTACCAATCGATCAACATGTCGGGAAAGAGAAAACCCGTATTCAACTGGAGGCAGCCAAACCCAAAAAACAACCGCGTCGGTATTCCGACAAATACAACACCGAACCGTTTTAACCGCGCCTGACCAGCGCTAATTAACCAACGAGGAAAGACCAATGACCGATTTACTGTATGCAAAAACCACCAGCGCAGATGATGGTTGTGACTGGGGGCCAGTAATCATCTGGCGTATGAATGCTGGCGCGCGTGCCAGAAATCGTGCCTGTTACGTTCCGGCACCCCGCCCGATCCAGGTAAACCCTGTTTATCGCGTAGCGAAAACAAAAAAAGCACCTGTGCAAGCCGTTAACACCTCAGGGCGTTGGCTCAAAACCCACACTGCGACGGTTATCACTGCTAAAGGCGAAAAAACGGTAAAAATCCGCGAGACTGCCACCGTTTGGAGTGCCGGGAGCAATGAAAACTACGACAAGCTCACCGGGCAGCGCGTCGGCGCACCGGGCCGCTGCCGCCTCCTTCTGGAGTCGATCACTCCGATTGCACGCAAAGCAAAAGCGGAATCCCAAAAGGCCTCCGGAGAGTTATCAGCACAAAAGCTGGTGGCGCTGATGAAGGGCAAAACCCTTTCGTATCAGGGCATCCTCGCTGCGATCAAAAAATATCACCCGGACATCAATATTACCCCCGGCCAACTGCAAAAGCGTATCTGGCGCATGGTTCAGTCCAAATACGTTGGCATTGAGCGTCACGATGATATGCCGGTGACTCATTTCACCCTGAAAAGTGTTGATCCTCGTTTTTACACCCATTCAGAGAAAAGCGTGAAGGATTAAGGCATGGCCGGGCAATCGGATTACCTACCGCCCGGCTTACCCCTCAATCGCTCCAAATGGCCGCAGGAATTTCAGCTCAAAGAGCATTACGACATGCGCGCTGCCGCGCTCGTTCGCCAGCTCTATGAGAAGAAAACCACGCGTTACGCGGTCGTTCAGCAAATTGAGGCAACGCCGGAGAGTCAAAGAGAGTTTTTTAGAGAGCGCTTAAATTACTGGCGCGCGCAGAGAGAAGGGTTAAACGTTGAATAACAAAGAATTAGTCAAATCCGGGCACGAACTGGCAAAAGCAATCAGCAGTGATACGCCGCTGATCGAGATCGCGAAGATGGTTTCTAATCTCGCCACTCAGTTGGATGTTCAAATCGCACGCTCTCACCAATTATCAATAGCACTGGAAGCCGCAGAGAAGCGGACCGCCGAGCTGAAAGCGAAAAAAGTAAAGATTAAACTGCCTGAATCATTCTATCCGGACGGTGATATCGACTGCCCGTTAGTTATCAATGAATACCAGATTATTGAGGCGATTGTTGCAGCAGGCTGCAAGCCGTTCGCAGTCTGCCCACGATGCAAGCGTGAGCTCGATTTAACCCACAAGCCTGACGGGGCGCATTATTGCCACGCCGCTGATACCGCTAAAGGAGAGTGAGTATGGCTGAGCAAACCGTTCTGGATATGTGCTGCGGTTCCCGCATGTTCTGGTTCAATAAACGCGATACGCGCACGCTCTTCGCCGATATTCGCAGCGAAGAGCACGAATTATGCGACGGCCGCCGCCTCGTTATCCGTCCTGATTTGATTGCAGACTTCCGCTCGCTGCCGTTTGCTGATGCGTCGTTTCCGGTTGTTGTGTTTGATCCCCCACACCTTGAGCGTGTCGGCCAAACGGCATGGATGGGTAAAAAATACGGACGCCTCAACAAAAAAAACATGGCGGGCGGACATTCGCGCGGGGTTCAAAGAGGCTTTTCGCGTATTGCGGCCACACGGCGTACTCATTTTCAAATGGAATGAAACGCAGATCCCGGTGAGCCAGATTTTGGAGTTAACAGACGAGAAACCCGCTATCGGCCAGCGTACCGGGAAGAACGACAAAACCCACTGGATCATCTTTGTTAAGGACTAAGCTATGAGTGAAAACCAAGCAATAGTGTATCGTGACGAGAATAATCGCGTCATCGTTCTTGAACAGGGAGGCAACCGTAGGGAGTTCACTCCAAATGAGTGGCGAGTCATCTGCATGGCGGCAGACAGCGACATGGAGAATCGTGTCTATACCGCCACCAGAGCTATGGAGTTACGCCAACAGCGATGGGAGGAAGAACGGAAAAAGTTGATTTCTCGCATTGCCGAACTGGAGGGCGCTAATGGCTAAGACCGCAGCTGAACGTAAAAAAGCGCAGCGCGCACGCCAGGCCAAAACCGGTAACCGCAAGCTGGAGCTGCAGCTCGATGCGCAGGAGGTTGAAATGCTCGAGCGCAACTGCGCCGGCCGGCGCCCTGGTCGTGCGCCGTATGACATGACCGAGTATATCGCGCTGCTGATCCGCCAGGATGATGCACGGATGCGCAACCGCATTAAGCGTGTAAGCACCACCAAATGCACCAAGTGCGGCGACGCGCTTCCGGTTAAAAGCTGCATCATGTCAGGTGATTCGCAGTGCTGGATAACAGGTGGCTGGAAAAAATTCATACTGACAGTATGAGTCAGCAGAGCAAAGCATACTACCACCGGAAACGGCGGTTTTTTTGTTTAAAAACAAAACAATACGTACTTGTATTTTTAATTATTTTAACGTTTTGTGCTCTTAAGGATTTGCACTTCCTGCCACTTGGGAGTATATATACTGTAATTTTATACAGTTGTTTGAGAGGGGGAGGCGTGATTGAAAAAACGGAGATTGGGGATCATCTTCCCGATAACGGCCGCGTACTCGTGACCCTCAGAAACGGCAAAATATCTGCCCTACGAACTGCTCATGATGATGAGCACCTTGCATCACTTAAGTCGTTGTTTGAACTGGCGGAATTGTCTGGTTTTACCATTGTCGAAAAAGACAAAACTAAGGTATAATTAGGGCATCGGACTGAACACCCGATAACCTGTATTTCTGAGCAATTGCTGCGCTAAAGGGGAAACCAATGGCGCAGTATTCTTTTGTAAAATCAGCAGGCGGAGTATTAATCCCGGCAACGCCAGAAGCGCGCGAATTTATCGAAAAAAAATGTCGCATGGGCGCTGTGCTTTACGCCGACTTTAAACAAGCGCGCAATCCGGCATTTCATCGCAAATTCTTCGCGTTGCTTAATCTGGGGTTTGATTACTGGCAGCCGACCGGCGGAACCATTTCCCCGGCCGATAAAAAACTGGTTCGTGGGTATGTGCAACTGGTGGCCCATTATGCCGGGCATGAAGAAACACTCCAGGAACTGGCCGATCAGTATCTCCGCGACGAAGCAGAAAAACGCGCCGGAAATATCAGCGCAGTAAAATCGTTTGAGGCGTTCCGTTCCTGGGTAACTATCCAGGCAGGTTTTTACACCGAATACGAAATGCCTGACGGCACCACCCGCAAAGAACCAAAATCCATATCGTTCGCAAAAATGGACGATATCGAATTTTCCCAGCTCTACAAATCCGTTCTCGATGTGCTCTGGAATTTCATCCTCTACCGCACGTTCCCAACACAGCAGGCCGCAGAAAACGCAGCCTCACAATTATTCAGCTACGCCGCGTAAGAAATATCGCCATGACTAACGACGATAAACGCTGGCTGGCAGACGTTGCCTCTCTGGGTTGCGTTGTATGCCGAAATCTTGGCTATGGCGCATCACCTGCAGAAATCCATCACATACGCACAGGGCAGGGAATAGCCCAACGTGCAAACCATAAAAAAACATTACCTCTGTGCGCACCTCACCACAGAACCGGCGGGCACGGCGTTGCTATCCACGCAGGTCAGAAAACATGGGAAAAAAATTACGGCACCGAGACTGAGTTACTGGATCAGGTGACCATTGAAGTGGGGGAATTGCGATTATGCAGAATTTAATTCCACTCTTGGCGGTAGCAGGAAAAACCAAAAAGTGGCATGGCGCCCAGCGTCAGGAAAGAACAATATTCTGTTTACCTTCTTTTCTCACCACAGCGGCGGGCGATTTTTCCCTTCTCTATGTTCGCGCGCGCGCGCGTTTTGGGGGCTGATAAATGCCGCTGGTTGCCACCTTCAAAACCGACTGGTTCCGGGTCATTACCGACCTGACCAGAAAAAACCTCACGACACAGGAAATTGCCAACGAACTTGGCGTTTCGAAATCTGCCGTTCTGGGCTGGAAGTCAGGATCAGAACCTCGCCACGGTCATGGTGAGGCACTTATTGCGCTCTGGTGCATGGCAACCAGCTCTGACAGAAAAAAATTACCCACGGTCTTGCATCGCCAGTGGTTCACCTTTCGGAAATCGCGTTTTGGTCGGGAAACTGACCAGACATGCAAATAACAATGACCGCTCAGCATTCATCCGGAGATAACTAAAATGGGTCGACCAAGAAAAAACGTTGAGGTGCCGGGGCAGGAAACTGCTGGTACCGATACAACCAATATCGTGGCGGAAGGGCAATTGCTTAATTCTGCCCCTGTCAACCAGACTGTAGCTGATACCCCAATTACAGCGACTGAGATCCTGACGCTTAACGCAGACGGCCAGCGCGCAGAACAGGAAGTTATCCAGCAGCGCGTTGCCAGTCTGTTGGACGATGCCGCACTTGCTGAGCGCAATACTCTGCTGGGTACCATCAACGAGAAGGGAGCGGCCATCATCGCCCGCTTTGAAACGCTGGGTTACACCGACCTGGCTGACCAGCAGCTGACCGACAATCTCGAATTCCTCCAGCTCGTCAAAAAAGCCACCACGGCGGAGCCCGCCGCGCCGCTGGGCTACGTGACGAACGACGAGGGCAAGCCGCAGCCGGTTACGGGTAAGCCCGTTCTGACTGAGCACGGCTGGCACGTTCCGGGCTAAGAGGGGGAATCGTTATGTGTGGAGGTGGAGCGCCAAAGGTCACGCAGACCGACCCGCAGGCCGAAGCGGATGCAGCTGCCGATGCAGCAGCAAAAGCGGCAAACGCCGATGCAGCAGCGCGCAAGAAGCGCAAGAAAGGCTCGTCCCTTCTCGCCAGTGGTGCAGAGGGTGCAGCTGATTCGGGCAGCTCTCTGCTGTCCTCTGGTGCGCAGGCAGCGCAGCAGAAAAACACTCTGGGGGCGTAACTGATGGATGAACTCGCCGTTAAGCTGATTAAGCGTTCCGACACGCTGAAAGCCAACCGCCAGCAGCATGAAAGCGTCTGGCGCGAGTGCTATGACTACACCTATCCGCTGCGCGGCGCGGGATTCTCTGACGAAGTGCTCGACGCTCAGAGCGCAAAACACAAGGTGGCGAAGCTACTGGACGGCACCGCCACCGACAGCGCACGCATGCTGGCCTCTGCGCTCATGTCCGGCATGACCCCGGCGAACGCGCAATGGCTGAACCTCGACAGCGAATCGCTGCCGGACGACGCCAAAGCCTGGCTGTCTGAGTGTGCCACGCTGGTTTGGGAAAATATCCACGCCGCCAACTTCGACGCGGAGGGCTACGAGGCAAATCTCGACGTGGTGTGCGCTGGCTGGTTTGTTCTGTACATCGACGAGGATCGCGAAGAGGGCGGCTACACCTTCCAGCAATGGCCGCTGGCGCAGTGCTATGTCACGTCCACCCGCAAAGACGGCATCGTGGACACGATATACCGCCGTTACCAGCTGACCGCAGAGCAGGCCATCAAGGAATTCGGCGCGGACAAGGTCAGCGAGAAGATCCGCGACGCGGCGAAGAAAAAGCCCGACGATAAATTCGATTTCCTGCACTGCATTTTCCCGCGCGAAACCTACATGGTCGATGCCCGCCTGGCGAAGAACATGCGCTTTGCGTCGTACAACGTCGACGTGAGCAACAAGCAGATTGTGCGCGAATCTGGTTATCACGAATTCCCGTGCTGCGTGCCGCGCTGGATGAAAATCCCCGGCGGTTCCTACGGCATCGGCCCGGTGTACGACGCACTGCCGGACTGCAAAGAGCTGAACGAAACCAAACGCATGGAGAAAGCCGCGCAGGATCTGGCTATCTCCGGCATGTGGATTGCCGAGGATGACGGCGTGCTCAACCCGCGCACGGTCAAGGTTGGCCCGCGCCGTATCATCGTGGCGAACAGCACCGACAGCATGAAACCGCTGCTGACAGGCGCAGATTTCCAGGTAGCGTTTACCGCAGAAGACCGCCTGCAGGCGTCAATCCGCAAAATCATGATGGCCGACCAGCTGCAGCCGCAGGACGGTCCAGCCATGACCGCCACCGAAGTGCATGTGCGCGTCGCGCTGATTCGCCAGCTGCTTGGTCCGGTGTATGGCCGGTTCCAGGCTGAATATCTCCAGTTGCTGGTGGTGCGCTGTTTTGGCATTGCATTCCGCGCTGGCGTCTTCTCCCCGCCGCCTGAGAGCCTGCAAAACGCCAATTTCAATGTGCGTTACATCTCGCCTCTGGCACGCGCCCAGAAGCTGGAAGACGTAACGGCAATCGAACGCCTCGGCGCGAACGTGGCAAACCTCGCGGGCATCAGCCAGGACGTTGTTGACCTCATCGATACAGACGAAGCCACTCGCGTTGTGGCTGAGGCTCTCGGCGTTCCGGCAAAAGTAATTCGCTCATCCGATGCCGTGGCGGATCTCCGCGATCAGCGCCAGAAAGCACAGCAGCAGGCCGCTCAGCAGCAGCTCATGATGCAGGCGGGAACTGAGGCTGCAGGAGCCGCAGGGCAGACAGCAGGCGCGGCAATAGGACAACGACTGGCAGGTAATCAATGAGAACCAAAGAGGCTACACCCGCAGATTACAAGCGGATTTTTGAAGAAATGCCAGGCGGTGCGCCTGTGCTGGAAGAACTTACCAGGCGCTTCGGTCGCGAAGCGTACGTGAAAGGCGGTACCGAAGGTGACCGCGAAACATGTTACCGGGCCGGACAGCGTTCTGTGCTCGATTTCATTCTCAGTCAGATCAACAGAGCCGATGGAGTAGAAGACGATGTGGAAGCTTAAACACTTATTCATGAACGCTGAGCAGGGCGCAGAACTGCCAGGCGGCGGTAACGGAGGTGGTGAAGATGGCGGCAATAATCCTGGTGCTGGCGAACCTTCTGGTAATTCTCTCCTCAGCACAGGCGCGGGCGAACCGGGTGCTAATGACTGGCTACCTGAGAAATTCCGCGTTATGGGCGAAGACGGAAAGCTCAGTATTGAAAGCTCTGCCCGCAAATTGGCGGAAAATTACACTCACCTTGAAAAACGCATGGGTAGCGGCGACGCGCCGCCGAAAACGGCAGATGAGTATGCACCTAAGGTAGAGGTCGAGGGATTCAACTGGGAAGAATTCAAAGCCGACCCGCGCATGCAGGGCTTTATGAAAACTGCGCACGCCAAAGGCATCACCAACGATCAGATGAGCTTTATCCTGGGCGAATACGCACAGCGCGCTCCTGAGCTGGTGGGTGGCGCCGCTGCGCTGGATTCGGAAGCGGCCACCACGCAGCTGCGCGAAGTGTGGAAGACTGACGCAGAGTTTAAGCAGAACATCGGTCTGGCTTTCCGCGCGTTCAACTCTCTGGCGGACGACGCCGATAAAGGCCGCATTGACGAAATCGGCAATAACCCGATGGTTATCCGCATGCTTGCTAAAGTCGGTGCTGAAATGCAGGAGGATGCGCCAGCGGGCGGCGATGTGAACCTCGAAGAGCAGCAGACCATTCGCGACCTGATGAAATCTCCGGCCTACATGGATCCAAAACACGCCGACCACGAACGCGTATCTGCGAAGGTCAAAGCGTATTACCAGCGTCGTTACGGCGATCAAACCGTAGCGTGACATGTCACGACAACTTAAAACGAGGAAAGACCAGTGAGCGAAGCAAAACCACAAGATGGTAGTACCGTTAAGGGATATCGCAGCCTGACCGAGACGGAAATCGGCGCAATGAACGATCTGAAAGCTATTAGCCGTAATTTCCTGGCTGAGATTGAAATGCTGTCTACCAACAGTGAATACGATCGTCGTTGGTTAGCCATCGCGAAAACCGATATGCAGACTGCATGCATGGCGGCCTGTCGTGCCGTTGCTCGCCCTGATGCGGATTGCTAACTCCTCAGCACTCTAACAAAAAGCCAGCCTAACCCGCTGGCTTTTTCATTTGGTCGGGATTCCGACCGCGCACCTCGCTAACAATCTCCCCACAACCAGCCCGGCGGGGACGCCGGATAACTGAATTTTCCCGCAGTGCGTACGCGCCACGCGCATTGTGTTAATCGGGCCGGGCAACCGACAACCCAGCAGGCGATATTTTCTGGAGTGATTGTTATGTCATTTGATACCAATAAGAACATGATCACCGCTGCGTTTATCACGCAGTTTCATGATTCTTTCGAAATCGCCGCGCAGCAGAAGGATTCCCGCCTGCAGGCTGCGGTAAACGACCGTGGGATGATCACCGGCGAAGCGTTCACCATTAACGATATGGGCACCATCGAAATGACGCAGATCACCACGCGTTTTGGTGACACCGTATGGGACCTGCCAGACGCTGGCACCCGTAATGCGTTGATGGCGGACTACGCTGTATTCGTGCCAGTTGAAAAACGTGACCTGCGTAAACTGCTGGCCGACCCGCAGGGTCCATATCTGCAGCTCACCCTGGCGGCCTCCAACCGCAAAAAAGACGATGTTGTTTATCGTGCTCTGCTCGACCCTGTGATGCGTAAAACGTCCAGCGGCGGTGCGTACGCACCGGTGGCGCTGCCTGCGTCGCAAAAAATCGTTGCTGGTGGCACGGGCATGACCAAAGCCAAGCTGATCGCCGCGAAAGCGATGTTCCGCCGCAACGAGTGCGATGAGCAGAACGGTGAAGAACTGTATATCACCTACAACGCCGACATGCTGACGCAGATCCTCAGCGATACCACGCTGACTTCTGCCGACTTCATGGCGGTGAAAATGTTGCAGGAAGGTGCTGTGTCCGGAAACTGGCTTGGTTTTAAGTGGCTGGCTTACGAAAAACTGGATTCTGCGACCGCAGGCGATCCGGCCGTGACCACCAAAACCGCCGTCGCATGGTGTAAATCCGCTGTGCATTTCGGTACCGGCGCTGAGTACAGCGTTGATATCGGCCCACGTCGCGATAAAAACAACACCATTCAGATCTCTGTTGATGCGTCTTATGGTGCTGGCCGTGCCAACGAGAAAAAAGTCGTCGCCATCGATTTTGTTGCTTAATGCCGCTGGTGTGTTTGCCGGGGACTACCCCCGGCCTTTTTTCATCTGAGGTTCTGCCATGACTTCGAGTGTATCGATCTGCTCAAACGCACTTCTGGCGCTGGGTGCTCACCCGATAAATGATTTCGACGAAGACACGGATCATGCCCGTCTTTGCGCCAACCTTTACCCTACTGTCCGCAATAAATTACTCCGCGCTCACCCGTGGAACTGCGCGATAAAACGCGTTGTGCTCTCACCTGTCAGTGCCGCGCCTGTCTTCGGGTATGGTTATCAGTTTTCTTTGCCTGGCGACCTGATTCGCGTTCTCTCTGTTGGCGAACTACGTGACGATATTGATTACCGGATTGAGGGAAGCCGACTGCTGGCTAACGTCGATGTGATTCGCCTGCGTTATATCTTCCGTAATGAGGACGAGTCCACATGGGATGCCGCGCTGGTGGATGTTGCTGAAATGACGATGCAGTCCAAGCTGGCGTATGCAGTGACCGGGTCCACCAGCCTGCGCGATAGTCTGGCGCAGGAGGCCTCATTCCTGCTGAAACAGGCAAAAGCCGTCGATGGCCAGGAAGAACCGCCGGAAGAGCTGGGCGGCTATCCAACTTATGAGTCGAGGTTCTGACATGCGCGCGAACCTTATAAAAACCAATTTTACAGCTGGCGAAGTTTCCCCACGTTTGATGGGGCGCGTTGATATTGCCCGCTACGCCAACGGCGCGAAGATTATCGAAAACGCGGTAGTGGTCGTGCAGGGTGGTGTTGTCCGCAGACCTGGTACCCGCTTTGCGGCGGCCACGAAATTCGGCAATAAAAAATCACGTCTTATTCCCTACGTGTTCAACCGGTCTCAGGCTTACATGCTGGAGTTCGGCGACGGCTACATGCGTATTTATCAGAACGGTAAGCAGCTGGTTAACGGCGACAATACGCCTTATGAAATCGCCAGCCCATACACCGCCGATATGTTGGCTGCCGTGAATTATGTCCAGGGCGCTGACACCATGTTTCTGGTTCATCAGTCTGTGAAGCCTCACCGCCTCCAGCGCCGTGGTCAAACAGACTGGGTGCTTGAACCGGCACCGTTCATCGTTGAGCCATTCGACGAGGTGCGCGATACACCGCAGAAATGGTGTAAGCCATCCGTCAAAGAGTTCGTGGGCTCTGAAATTACGCTGACCCTGAGCGATGCGGAACCGGGAGACACCCCAAATCCACCATTCACTGGCGCGGGCTGGGTTGCTCAGGATGTGGGTTCCTACGTTCGCCTTAACGGCGGTCTGGTGCTGATTAAAAGCATCACCAGTGCTCAGATTGCCGTCGGTACCATTCGCAGCGACCTGACGGCAACGCAGGCGGCATCGCCAGGATCATGGACGCGTGAGGACACAGTCTGGACCGATGAATTTGGTTACCCCGGCGCGGTGACGCTATACCAGCAGCGCCTTGTCCTGGCGGGTTCGCCAAAATATCCGCAAACAATCTGGTGGAGCGAAACGGGCGTTTATCTGTCCTTTGAGATTGGCACCGAGGATGATGACGCGATCAGCTTCACGCTGTCTTCAGACCAGCTCAACCCGATTGTGCATCTGGCGCAGATGAATACCCTGATTGCGCTGACATACGGCGGCGAGTTTACGATCACCTCCGGCAACGATGCAGCTATTACGCCGACCAATATCTCGGTGAAAAATCCGAGCCCGTACGGCTGCAACGGGATCCGCCCGGTGCGCGTTGGTACCGAAATCATGTTTGTGCAGCGCGCTGGCCGCAAACTCTACGCGGTAGCGTACGACCCGGACAGCTTTGTTTCCTATTCCGCCAACGATATGACGGTGCTGGCCGAGCACATCACCGCTGGCGGCGTGCTGGATATGGCATACCAGCAACAGCCGGATGCGTTTATCTGGATGGTCCGGGCTGATGGCGCTGCGGTCACGATGGCTATTGACCGTGGTCAGGATGTAATTGCATGGTCACGTCAGGTCACAGATGGCGCGTTTGAGTCGCTGGCGACCATCCCATCGGAAGCTGACGATGTGGTTTATGCGATCGTCCGTCGCGAGATAAACGGCCAGACCGTACGTTATGTCGAGGTGTTCGACAGCAAACTCTATACGGATTCAGCCATTACAGGGGCCAGCGGCGGCGATGGTGCTACGACATGGTCGGGGCTTTCGCATCTTGAGGGGCAGACGGTTGATGTGGTGGCCGATGGTGCAGTTATGCCGCAGTACACCGTTTCCTCTGGTCAAATCACCCTGTCACGTAAGGCTAAAAGCGTGGAGATCGGCCTGCACTTCGAAAGCACAATCGAAACGCTATCGCCGGAGGTTTCCACTACCGAAGGTACCACCCAGAACGCGAAAAAGCGTACCAGCGAAGTGACGATGCGGTTTCTCGATACTACAGGTGCAGAGTGCAACGGCCAGGTTATTCCGTTCCGCCGGTTCGGGCCGAAAATCCTCAACCAGCCAGCGCCACTTTTCACCGGCGATCACTACTGGGGAAAACTCGGCTGGGAACGCGGGGAAGACACTCTGCTTATCCAGCAGCGCCAGCCGCTTCCATTCCATCTTCTTGCAATTATTTTCACATTCACCAGTAACGGGGGCTGACATGGTACGTAACGCAACAGCCGGGGATATCCCGGCGCTGATCGAGCTGGGCGCGCGGATGTATATCGAATCCCGGTACTCGCAAAACTCACCATTCGATGAAGAAAAGTGTGCAGAGCTTGCCCGAAGCGTTATCGCGTCGCCCGCAGGGTGTGTACTGGTGGCAGAAAAAGAGGGGGTAGTCATCGGCTGGATGGCTGGTGGCATTGCTGAGCAGTGGTTCAGCCGACAGCTGATGGCCTTTGAGTATGGGCTCTTTGTCGCTCCGGAGCATCGCGGCGGCACTGCGGGCCCGCGTCTCGCTAAAGCTTTTATCACCTGGGCGAAAGAACACGGTGCCGCGCTCATAAACATGGGCATAACCACGGGCGTACATGAAGAACGCACCGGCGAAATGTATTCCCGTCTTGGTCTGAAACGTTCCGGCCTGCTGTATTCAATGGAGGTTTAAAAATGTGTACTGGCGTGGAAATTGCGGCTATTGGCGCATCCGTGCTTGCCGCCGGTGGCGCGGTTTATAGCGGGCAGCAGCAAAAGAAAATGTCCAACTATCAGGCTGCGCAGGCGGAAGCTGATGCCGAGGCTGCACAAGCAGCTGCACGGGTGGAAGCCGATCGCATCCGTAAAGCTGGACGGGCACAGGCAGCTGCAGCGCGAGCTTCTCTTGCCGGGTCTGGTGTGGACACGGGGGAAGGCACGGCGCTGCGTATTCAGTCCGATATCGTTGGCGATGCTGAGCAGGATGCTTACCAGACCATTCTGAACGGTACGAACCAGAGCGCCAGACTGAATTCTCAGGCGTCCGCTGACCGTATCTCTGGCCGTAACGCTTCAACATCTGGCTACATCAGCGCGGGTAGCTCTGTGCTTAGCGCGGGCGGTACCGCATATAACGGCTGGAAAAAAGCAGGGAGTAAATAACCGTGAGAATTCCAACGGGTAATTTTGGTAACGTTACGCCGCAGGCGAATCCTACCCGCGTCAGTGTCAGTAATGTCGGGCAAATAGGTAACGCAGTCGCAGGTCTGGGGGCGGCTTTAGGTCAGACTGCTGATGAGGTACAGCGCACGCAGGATAAAGCGGATGTGGCGGCAACCCAGGCTATCCTTACCGATCTTGATGCGAAATCCAGTGACCGCTGGGAAAACCCGGAGACCGGCGCGCTGGTAACCCGGCAGGGGTTCAAGTCTTCCGGCGTTGGTCTGGACATGGATAAACAGGACTCTTCCGACTACGAAGAGGCCCGTAAACGCGTACCGCAGAGCCAGCTGCAGTATTTTGACGCGCAGTGGAAAGCGGGTCAGATCCGCCGAGCCAGCACTTATAACAGCTTTGAGCGTAGCCAGACTGAACAGGCGCAGCGCCAGCAGCTCGACGCGACGGTTAAATCGTCTGTTGAACAGGAAGCGGGGGCGTTTGACGATCCGCAGGCTGCCGCACTGATTCGCAGCGCCCGGCAGCACTCAATTTCATTGTATGGCCAGGCGCAGGGGTGGTCACAGGAGCAAATAGACCAGGCTGTTTCTGAAGCCAATTTGCGAGCAATGGACCAGCGAGCCCAGAACTACGCGGTTACAAACCCACAGGGCTGGTTAAATGGCGATTTTCCCGTGAAAGATACCGGTGCGCTGGATATGCGCGCCATCGGGATTGTTGAATCCGGCGGTAAGCATTTTAATGCTGACGGCAGCATTATCACTTCGTCCGCCGGCGCGCAGGGAAAATACCAGCTGATGCCAGATACGGGCAAAGAGCTGGCGGCGAAGCGCGGAGTTGAATATAACCCGGCAGATGAAGAACAAAATGCCCTGCTGGCGAGCGATTACGCAAATCAGCTGTACGGTAAATATGGCTCTGAAATGCTGGCGGGTGCTGCCTATAACTGGGGTATGGGTAACGTTGACAAGCTGATCGCGAAAACCGGAGACCCACGCAAGGGCGAAATTTCTGAGTCTGAGTTTATCAGCAAGCTGCCCTCTGAAACTCGCGGGTGGCTGGCTCGGTACCGTAAAAATAAAACCGGTCTCGATCCTGTGTCGGTTAACAAAATCGATAACATTGCTGAGTCGAAAATCCGTGAGCAGCGTACAGCCCTGCGCGAGCAAATCGACCCTATCCTAAATAATACGATGGCGCAGCTGTATAACGGTGAAGTGCCGGATGCTATGCCTGATAAAGCGTCAATTATGTTTGCGTACGGTGAGCAGGGAGCAAAAGCCGTTAAGCAGCTCGATATCGCGATCAACAACGCCAAAACCTTCCAGGCGATACAGTACGTGTCCCCGGAACAGCAGCAGGCAGAAATCGCAAAGCTCAAACCTCAGGCAAATGACCCAGATTATGCGCTCAAGCTCGATGCGTATGGCAAGCTCGGCGCGCTGGTGCAGAAAAGCAATGAAGCGATACAGGCGCAGCGTGATACCCGTCGTTTTAACGAAGCGCTGTCTATGGGCGAGAAACTCGACCCTACCAATAAATCCATGCAAAAAGCCGCCGACGCCACGCAAACGGCGCAAAACTTCCGGATTAACGACGCCACCACCCATGACGGGATTGTGCAGCAGGTGGCCCAGACCGGGATCATTCCTTCGCAGGTAACCACCCAGTTATCGGCGATATCCCGCGCGCGCAGTCCTGAGGCGGTCCGTCAGGGGGCTGAGTTATTTAATCGCCTCTATGACACGGATCCCGCGTCTGTTGGCGACATGCCAAAGGATATGCAGGGATTTTATCTCACCGTTAAACAGCTTACCGATTCTGGCATGGCGTCCGAAACCGCTATCGAACAGGCGCAGAATCTGACCTACAACCAGACCGATGCACTCAAAGCGCAACTGGCATCAACCCAGAGCACCAAGGAGTACAAAAAAGACCGTGGCAAAGCGATGGATTCTGCGGTGAGCAGCATGTCGGGCTTCTTTAGCTGGGGAAATCCATCTGCCGACGATCAGACGCCGGAGGCCGCACGTTTCCGCAACGATTACCAGTCGCTGTACGACATCAATTACCGCACTACCGGCGGTAATGCGGATGCGGCCAAAAAAATGACCAACCAGCAGATCGCCCGCACATGGAGTATCAGCGAGGTTAACGGCGACGCAAAACTTATGAAATACGCGCCGGAGGCGCTCTATAACTACGGTCCGTCAGGCTGGCAAGCTGCACAATGGAAAGAAGAAAAAGAAAACCTGATGTACGGCGAGCGCAAGGGCGAGATCACCACCAGCCCAGCGCAGCTTGGGATCACTTCTGGTAACGCGGTAACTGTCACCAGCAAAACGCCGGAGTCGCGTATTGGCGGCGATCTGGAAATTACCCCTGATGTGCTGACGGCCCGCAATGGCGATTATGCCATCATGGTGCGAACAAAAGATAAGGATGGTATCGAGGCGGTACAACCGTTCTACGATTCGTACGGCAGGCCGATGCGCTGGAAACCGTTACTGGAAGAGTGGGCGCCATACAAAAAAATGCAGGAAGAGCGCGAAGAACATGATCGCAATGAGTTGCAACGCGGTCAGGATATTCGCGGGTTCAAAGATAAACACCGCGCGCTCGATGAACAATATAAACGTCTGCATAACGAGCGTATGGACAGGGTTAAAAATTACTTTTCGTGGAGCACTGAATAATGCCGGTATACGCCACTCCTGAAGAACTGAATAACGGATTCACTCCGGCGGGTAATGTTCTGGCAGCACCTACAGGATTTGATGTGCCTTTACCCGAAGGTACCAACCCTGAGCCTCAACAGGATGAGCCCTCTGTCTGGGGGGCAGCATTTCGCCAGAATAACCTGCTTGGCGAAATGTTCCGCCCGGCCAAACAGTTTGAGCCGGTAGAGGGTTATAACCCTTATGCGGATAAAACCGAGCTGCACGGGTACGAACAGTGGGGCTCGGCGTTTGCTGATTCCCGATCGCCGGAGGAGACCGCCTGGCTGAAACAACAGATTGACGACGAAAACGAGGACCGCAGGGTACTTTCCGAGGCTGGCGGCGAAGGTGTCCTCGCCAGCATTGCAGCCGGAGTGGTAGACCCTGTCACCGTAGCTTCCATGTTTATCCCCGGTGCGCAGGGCGGCGCGGTTGCCCGTATCGCGTCGCAGGCTGCAATCGGTGCAGCTGCAACAGCAGCGAGCGAGGTTGTGCTGAATAATCAGCAGATAACACGCACGTGGGGGGAAAGCGCCTCCCACGTCGCAGCGGGTGCGTTGATGAGCGGCGTATTCGCTGCTGCCGGGGCTGCTTTATCGCCATCTGTTCGCACTGCGGCCACGCGCGAAGTGGCTGACGCGCTCGATAATATGAGCATCACGTCAGCGACGGACACAGCTGCTGCCTCGCTCCCCGAAGGGGGCAGCGTCGGCGCGGCGAGAATCAGTGAGGCAACGCTCGAGGATCTCACTCCTGCAGCTGGCGGTCCGGTTGG
Organism: Enterobacter asburiae; assembly: GCF_001521715.1. Taxonomy (NCBI): domain Bacteria; kingdom Pseudomonadati; phylum Pseudomonadota; class Gammaproteobacteria; order Enterobacterales; family Enterobacteriaceae; genus Enterobacter; species Enterobacter asburiae. The sequence continues at coordinate 1,983,569 of NZ_CP011863.1, read as the reverse complement.
TAAACTGGCACGCAAGGCGGGCAGTTATCTGACGCCGTTCACCCGTCTTATGGAGTCACCGTCCAAAACCTCCCGCCGTACGGCGCTGGAGCTGGCAGAAAATAACTACACACTGCAGGGTAACGCCCGGGGTATTGAGACACCCGTCGCGGCAGAAACCCGCGTTCGCGGGTGGCGTCGTGAAGAGGCCGCCGTCGTGGTGACGAACAAGCAGGCCTACAGCCAGTATAAAGCCGCTGGCGGTGACCTGAGTTTTTCCCAGTTCCGTGAGGAAGTCGGTAACGCCATGCGCAGTGGCGATGTGCATGCTAACCCGGTGGTGCAGGAAGCGGCGCAGGCAATGCGCACCGTGGTTAACCGGGTGAAAGTGGCTCAGCAAAAGCTTGGCCTGCTGCCGCCGGACGAGGAACTGAAAGCCATCGGCCAGGAAAGCTATTTTCCCCGCGTGTACAAAGTCGGCAAGATCGTCAACGAGCGTGATAAATTCCGCGAGATGCTGGTCGACTGGTGGTCGCGCGGCGAAAAAACCATGTCCCGCGAAGAGGCGGAAATTACTGCTGATGCCACGATCAATAAAATCGTCGGCGCAAAAATTCCTCAGGATTTTGCGAACGTCTTTATGGTGAAAGCGGCAGGCAGCACCCGGTCGCGTACGCTCAGCGTTCCCGATCGTCTGATGAAAGATTATCTGGAGAGCGACGCCAATTATGTACTGCAGCGTCATATCCGCGAGGCGTCAGCAGAGGTTGAGCTGACGCGCGCATTCGGTAACAAATCGCTGGAAAAGCAGCTCAAGGATATTCAGGATGAATACGATGCGCTGATGCGTCAGAACCCCAAAGACCAGGCGAAGCTGGCGAAAGCCCGCGATAACGATATTCGTGATATCACTGCGCTGCGCGACCGTCTGGCGGGTACCTACGGCATGCCGGACGATCCATCATCATTTTTCGTACGTGCTGGCGCGTTCCTTCGCAGCGCTAACTTTGTTACCAAGCTGGGCGGTATGACCGTTTCCGCTATTCCTGATCTCGCCCGCGGTGTGATGGTTAACGGGTTTGGCAATACCATGCGCGGCTACTCTGCGCTGATAACCCGGTCGCCGGCATTCAAGGCCAGCCGGGCCGAACAGTTAAAAATGGCCGTCGGGCTGGAAACCATCCTGCATACCCGTGCGCGTACGATGGGTGACCTGGTAGACAGTTCCGCCCGCACTACAGCGGTAGAAGCGGGAATGGAGCGCGTCACCGATGCGTTCGGCAAGCTCACGCTGATGGGCCACTTCGACGATATGAACAAATCGGTAAACGGGATGATCACCTCCGACGGCATTTTGTCCGGCGCGTTCGCTGGCCGCCGCCTTGCCAAGCTCGGCATTAACGACAATATGGCCGCGCGTATCCGCAGCGAATTCGAAAAGCACGGCGAGGTAATCAATGGCTGGCATATCGGCAATTTTGAAAAATGGGACGATCAGCATGTGGCTGGTGTCTTCCAGTCGGCGGTGCTCAAAGACGTTAACAATACCGTTATCACACCGGGGATCGGTGATACACCACTGTGGGCCAGCACGCCGCTGGGTAAAACTATCTTCCAGTTTAAATCGTTCGCTACCGCGTCCTACAACCGCGCAACGCTGGGCGGCCTGCAGGAGGGAACCGGCCAGTTTTATTACGGTACCGCTTTCCAGATTGGCCTCGGCGCACTGACGTACGCACTTAAACAATCTGCAAATGGTAAAGAGGTTGACTGGTCGCCTCAGAAACTGGCCATTGAGGGTATCGACCGATCCGGTATTCTCGGCCCGCTGATGGAATATAACAACATGGCAGAAAAAGCCTCCGGCGGTATGGTGGGGCTGGGTGCACTGCTCGGTACCGGAACGCAGTCACGTTATGCCAGCCGTGGTTTTATTGGCTCTGCGCTTGGTCCAACGTTCGGCCTGCTCGATACCGTTACCGATGTGACCGCTGGCGTGCTCAACGGTGATGCTGGCGATCGGGTACTGCATAACGTGCGTACGCTGCTGCCGGGTAATAATCTTTTCTGGATAGCGCCGCTGATAAATCAGGTTGACCCCGGCATGCGGTAATCGGTCGGGATTCCGACCTCTGGACTGCTCCATCATAGCCCTGTATTCACTACGGGGCTTTTTTATGCATCAGGATTACAAAACACGCCTTACCGCACTGAGTGATAAACTCACCGACGTGGTGCTCGAAGAAGCCGATCCGGAAAACTGGCCGGGGGCGGGGAAGAAACCGAGCGAACTGACCAAGGATGAACGCGGCGATCGCTACTGGGATAAGAAGAATGCAGCCGCATCGCTGACGCTGCTGATTAAGGTGCACTCCCTGATTGGCATGCAAACGCGCGGCGGTACGCCATCCGATAATCCAGGTCAGGATGATGAAGCCTTTGCGCTGGGCCAGCAGGTTTCAAAAGCTGAGCGAGAGGCGGCCGCCATTATTGAGCGCCTGCAGAAAGGGAAAAAATGATTTCGTTCCTCGCCTTCTTTTTAATGTGGGCGGAGCGAATGAACTGGGACGTTCCGGACTGCCACTATCAGGCCTGCCACTGGCTGGAGCATCGCGGAAACCTCGCGGTGCTTCGTTGTTTCCGTGGTTTCGGTAAATCAACGATCCTTGCGGTCTATAATGCCTGGCGATACTACTGCGATCGTCAGTACCGCATTCTTCACCAGTCGGAATCAGACGGAACCGCGTATAAAACCAGCCGTGACACTCAGAACGTCCTGCGTAATCATCCGCTGACCAAAGGCATGCTCCCTGACGGGCAGGGAACCGTTGAGCAATGGTGGGTTAATGGCGCGCTGGATTTACGTAACGGCAGCATGTACGCAAAAGGCATCCTGTCTAACGTAACTTCGGCGCGCGCCAACGAATGCCAGAACGACGACGTGGAGGTACCACGTAATATCCAGACTCCGGAGGCGCGCGAAAAGCTGCGCTATCGACTGGGAGAGCAAACCCACATCCTGATCCCCGGCGGCCGCAAGCTTTATATCGGTACACCGCACACACATGACAGCCTTTATGATGAGGTGGAGTCTATGGGGGCCGACTGTCTTACCATCCGGTTATTTGATAAAGAAAAGCGCATTGAAGCGAAAGAGGCCTCGCAGCTGCGCTACGCCGTGCCTTTTCGCCCGGATTATGTTTTTGCTGGCATCCACAAGGCGGCGCGGCTGTTGGTCGAAAATGTGGATTATAAGCTGACCGCCGACGGCGTTGAGTTTGCGGCCGCACCGGACACGGTTATCGATTTTTATGCAGACTGCGCCTAGCCTGAACGGTTCACCCGTGAAGAAATGGAAAACCGCCGCAAAGAAACCCGCACGATTAACGAGTGGGATAGCCAGTATCAGCTGCACAGTAAACCCGTTGGAGACGTTCGCCTCGACCCTGACCGCATCCGGGAATACAACATTCATCCTCAAATTCGCTATGCGAACCGTACGGCTTCGCTGTGGCTGGGTAACGTGCAAATCGTTGGTGCGGTCGCCTGGTGGGATGTGGCAACCGGTAAAGTTAAGGCCGACGCCTCGGCGTTCTCTCTGATACTTACCGACGCACGCGGCCACCTGTACTGGCATGTCTGCCAGGAGCTTACGGGGGAGCTGGCCGAATTCGACGACAACGACAAAATCACTGGCGGCCAGGTGGCGCAGATAAAAGAGTTGGTGCTCAAATATCAGATCCCGGTTGTGTGCGTTGAGGTAAACGGACCCGGCAGCTTCGCGGGTAAATTGCTGCGTCAGGCGCTCAAGGGTACCAGCTGTGGTGTTCGGGAAGAATTCAGCATCACTAACAAGCAGAAACGTATCCTTGACGCGTTTGAAGCGCCGCTGTCGTCGCGATTCCTGTGGGCACATACTGACGTGCTCGACGGCCCTGTGTACGACCAGATGCGTGACTTTAACCCGGCGTTGACCAACCAGCCGGACGACTTTATAGACTCTGGCGCGGGAGCAATAAGTCAGACCCCTGTACGCATCGGGAAAGTGGTCGGGATTCCGACCGGACATGCGCGCGAAGATTGGCGGTTAAGTGACGGAGATCATCTGGTCGACGTCGATTACTAACCTGCCAGAGGTTCCCCATCATGTCGGTACCGAACCAGACTCCGTACATAATTTACAACGCTAACGGTCTGACGACCGTTTTTCCCTTCGAATTTTATATTATCAACGCCAGTGATATACAGGTGACCATTAACGGGACACCGGTCACCAGCGGTTATAGCGTCTCGGGTGCGGGCAACGTCGGTGGCGGAGATGTCATTTTTATCACTCCACCAGCCAACGGCTCTGTCGTGATGCTGGAGCGCGTGGTACCAACATACCGGCTCACAGATTACCAGGACAACGGCGACTTATTGGCTGATACGGTTAATAAAGACTTTGATCGTCTATGGATGGCTATTCAACGGTCATTTATTTATCTTGGGCTGGCACTTCGCCGGCCGCTTTTCGGTGGTCCATTTAATGCCGAAGGGTACCGGATTGAAAAGCTTGCGGATCCGGTGAACCCTCAGGACGCTGCTACGAAAAATTATGTTGAGTCGGTTTCCTTAGCAAAAGTTTTACGCGTTCCGGAAAGCTCAGTAAAAGCTGTCCCCCCTGTAAGTCAACGCGCAGATAAACTTCTGGCATTCAACGCGGATGGCGACCCAATTGCTGTTCTTCCTGAATCTGGTTCAGCTGCGGATGTTTTAATAGAACTGGCAAAGCCAACTGGTGCAAATCTTTCGTGGTTTAAGCAGCCGGGGGTGGTAGAAGCTATTAGTTCTCCTGTTTCTGCACGCTTCATCAGAAAGTTAGATGCTGTTGCCGACTTTGGTGCTGATCCTACCGGGGCGACCGATTCTTATGCGGCCCTTCAGGCATGGGCTGATGCCTGTACCAGTAATGCTTACGTGACGGCAACAATTAATGGGATCTTCAAAATTAGCCAACCAGTTACATTTGTTGGGTTGCAGGGCCTTACGTTAATTGGTAATTGCTTTATCTATCCAATGTATACATCAGGAACTCACGTTCTTGGTTTCAAAAATGGTGCTGGTTTACGAATTTATGGCCGGGTTGAGGCTTCTGGGGTAAACCTTTTAGGAATTAAATCGGCATGCAAGCTATGGAGCGATGGTTCAGGAATTAGTTTCTCATACCTCTATGGATTGATTGGTAGTTATGCTCTGGTTGGTATTCAGTTCGGAGATTTGGCCTATCCTGGAGCTTTGGTTTCAGAGATGTCGTTAATGGGAGGGCATACGGTTGGTACTCCATGTGCTGTTAAGGCTATTGGTACTCAATGTTACATTAATATTATTGGCTTCGATGCGGTATCTGGTGCAGCAGGAGATCTCGAGCCTGTAACCCAATACACAATTACTATTGTAGGAGCACAAGTCAAACATATTGGTGGTGAATTGCAGCACAATAACAATATTTTTGGCGCAGGCGTGTTATTGTCACCAATAGCAGACCCTGATTTCGGTAATACTTATGGGAACTATTCAAGCTCAGAGGTGCATACTGAATGCGCAGCACAGCGCGTATTAATAGCAAATTTAGATGGTGTACCATCACCTATAAGTAACAGATCATCGGTATCAGTTTATGGGGACCATGGATACCACTCTCAAGATAATGGTGGTCTGATATCAGTTCATGATTCATCTTTAGCTGACTACGCTGGTAGTATCCACACTGATAATATGAGTCTGTATGCTCCGGTACAAAGAATTCAGCCAAACATTGTTGCTGGCCCGTTGACACATGTTTACTACGATGAAAGAGGATTCGGCACCAACTTCGTAAAAGGTTTGCAGGCTGTCTCTGGTGGAATACTGCATTTTACAGAAAGACCTGTTGCAATTCTTAAAAATGCTAATGGGCAGACATTAAATACATCGTTAAATACTGTTATATGGACAGAGCCAACGTTTAATGATGATACATATAGATGGCGAACTAATATATCATCCGGCGTTTTTACTGTGCCCACTGGCGGTTTAAAAAACGTAAAAGTTGATTCTGTAATTAGAATTAACTCTGGGGCTACAGTTTCACTAGATATTTTTGTTACGCCGTCAGGAAGTTCGCCAATAGTTAGATCTCTTACAATGCCAAAAGCCACTACTGCAAACGTATCTACTTTTCTTGGTGATTTAGCGGCTGGAGATAAGGTGTTTGCACAGGCAAAAATTGATTCTGGGACAGCGCAAACTAATGGCGGCGCTCTGGAAATGATGGTGATTACTGCGTCACGATAATAAAAAAGCCCCTTTGAGGGGCTTTTATTTTATGGCTCAACGATGACGCCAGAATATATCTCTACAGTTTTTGAATTATATATTCCTATTTTTATTTTCTTAATCTTGTCTAGTTCTAAGTTTTTAGCGTCGCTGTAAGTATACCAGTAACCATCAATAAATAGTGCTTGCTCAACGGTATCTTTATTTAATGTCGAACCGTCTTCCATGAAAACATGAGAGTACAACGCATATCCATTGTTAAACAGTTTATTTATATCGCCTACTGTGCGATATAATATTTTCGTATCACCTGAAATTTTATCATGGAAAAGACAAACACTTTCAAGTGTAACGCCATCAAAGATACGCTGTCCTACCTTAACATAATTACACTTACTTAACGCTGAATAATCGAATCCAATTTGTTTTTCTGTAATGGTGTTAACACCAAAATGGTAAAGCATGTACGGGTTCTGAAAAACTGGATAGCCATCAGTGGTTTTTAGAAGCCTTGGGAAGTAATAATTAGGGATTACAGGGTCTTTGCTACCATTAGAAATTTGCTCTGCCAACATCTCCATTCTTATCTTTTCTTGCTTCCATGTGCTTAAAACAGAATGAGTAAAGAAGGTGTAAGATGGAATAAAGTATACGATACAGAACAATAAAACCACACCAGGAGCGACTAACCTTGCAATATTGGAATTGTTTTCAGCAAACCCAGAGATTATAAACGATGTGGCTATCAGGAGCATGAAAAGCGCGCCAACATACGCTCTTGCTGGCATGTATGGAGACGCAAGGAAGGCGGCATTGCACATAAGAGCAGCGATAAAAAACACCGTAGCTGCAACAAACGGTTTGCGGTCCTTGATTCCAATTATTGCGTGGCATAGGACCATAAAAATAATTACTAGGTATACCTGCCAAAAGCCTGTAAGAGAGTCAGGCATTCTCGTAAACAACTGAAGGTCCAGCTTGTCTAAAAACGACAGAGAATGCCAATCAGTAAAGACCAGTGAGCGCTTGGCGGAGCCAGGGCTAAGAAGAAGAACCGCTGCTCCAGCCAACAACCCTATCAGATATGGGTAAGATACATTTAATTTTCTTGTGTATACCAGATAGCCAGTTGTAAGGAGAATAAGAACTACAGATGTGTTTTCATTTGAGCAACCTGCGAGAAATCCCATTGCTAATGCGAGTGGTAATTTCCATGCTGCCATTTTCTCTTTCTGAAGAGCAACGATCACCATGAATAATGAGACATACATGGACGGCCATAGGTAGTTAGCAGAGCCAACGAACCAGAATGATGTTTCGCCAAGAGCAGGGTTTGCTATCCACATGAGAGTGAAAATTACAACCATCCCAATAGGGTATAGTTTGAATTTTCCGCGCAATACTGCACATGGAATAGAAGAAATCAGCACAGCTATTGCAGTGAAAGCCATAGCGTTAAGGCTCATATACACCGTATGGCTGGCGTATTTCATCATGTAAGCGCTGAATATGTTTGTGACTATTCGTCCGCTCCACTCTTTATAGTGCCCAAGCTGGTCATGCAAATTAGCAATGGCCATATAGAAATAGTCGTCAGAAAGGTGCGGGACGTGCAGACTCGGAATTAGCACCAGAATGAAAATAGCTGTAATTGTTAATATTGATGAGACCTTCATCTTCATTTTGTGTCCTTTCTCTTAATCAGGTATCTAGGTCGCATTTTGACCTCATTATAAATCCTTCCAATGTACTCCCCTAGTACTCCTATCCCTATCAACTGGACTCCACCAAGGAAAAGTATTGAAACTATCAGGGAGGGGTAACCACGAACTGCATTGCCAAACGCAACGGTGTCGATAATCATCCATGCCCCGTAAATGAAAGCAACACTGGCGACAAATAGGCCTATATAAGTCCAAATGCGCAGGGGGAAAGTAGAAAAACTGGTAATTCCCTCAAGAGCTAGGTTCCACAGCTTCCACCCATTGAACTTTGTGCTTCCGGCAACGCGTTCTGCGCGGGCGTATTCGACTACGTCAGTAGTTCCACCGACCCAACTTAATACCCCTTTCATAAAAAGGTTTCGCTCAGGCATGAGCTTAATGTTTTCTACCACCTCCCGAGACATAAGACGGAAATCACCAACGTTTTCTTCTATCTGCGGGTTACTAATTTTGTTGTGCAGCTTGTAGAACCACTCAGCGGTTTTTCGCTTGAGCCTGCCATCAGTAGAGCGGTCAGAACGCTTTGCCAGTACCATATCTGCCCCGGACTGCCACTTCTCTATTAGATGCGGAATGACTTCAATGGGGTCTTGCAGATCTACATCAATCGGGATAACTGCGTCACCAGAGGCGTGATCGAGGCCGGCGAAGAGGGCTGGCTCCTTGCCAAAGTTCCTGGTGAATGACAGAGATATTACGAGCGGATCTGCAACTGAGATAGCACTTATGATTGATTCAGTGGCATCCTTGCTTCCGTCATTGACAAAGACTATCTCTACTTCATGCTGCTTGAGTGCATCAAACTCCCGAACGGTTTTATAGAAGATGGGAATAGCTTCCTCTTCATTAAATACCGGAACGACCAGAGAAATTTTCATTTCGCATCCCTAAATACAATGAACTTTGAATATATAAATCCGCATACTAGGCTGATAGCGGAGAACACGATTAACGTGATGGGTGGTGCCAGGCCAGACTTATCAGCAGTCCAGCCCACTATTGCGCTCAGGGCGCCCATGAACCCTACATAAAGCATGTATCGCATAGTCGTGGTTGATGATTTGAACGTGAATCTGGCATTTGCGAAGAAGCTGAACGATACAGCCACAACAAACCCGGCAAGGTTACCGAGCGCCTGACTTGTATTAAATGCATAGATACAAATGGCAAACACCACCCAGTGAATGAGTGTGTTGATGACACCTATCGATGTGTATCGGGCGAATAACTTTAACATTATAAAAATCAGTGAATTCTAAAAGGTCTGAAGTGTAGCACCACAATAACTCTGGATCGACATTCTCTATATGGTCAGGATTCCGACCGTAGCCTAACCATACTCTTGCGGGACTACATAAATTTCCCTCCGGGGTAAGGTTTGGGGATGAATCCGCAAAACAACTGGCTGTCCTGGATCGGCAATGGGTTAACCACCCTTGCAGCTTATCTCGGCATTACCACGCTTGATTTAACATATCTCGTGCTTGCAGTTCTCGGTTTCCTGCTATCGTTTCTTGGCTGGCTTGACCGCCGGGCAAAGATTAAAGCTGATCGCCACGCATCCGCAGAACGTCTGGCATTAGACCGCCAGCGTACAAGAGCGGTTATCGAGTTCCTGAGCAAGTCTGATTCACACAACCTCGAACAGGCCGACGAAGTTGTCGCTAAAGTCCAGCGGGTGATGACTGAAACGGAGATTCAATCATGAATAGCCGGGCGAAACTAAGTGCCGCCGTTCTGGGGCTGGTACTCGCTGGTGCACCAGCATCGGTCATTCTCGATCAGTTCCTGAATGAGAAAGAGGGAAACAGTCTCACCGCGTACAAAGATGGCAGTGGCATCTGGACGATCTGCCGTGGCGCCACAATGGTTGATGGCAAGCCGGTGATACCGGGTATGAAACTGACGCAGGCGAAATGCGACCAGGTAAACGCCATTGAACGTAATAAGGCGCTGGCATGGGTAGACCGCAACATCAAGGTACCGCTGACAGAGCCGCAGAAAGCCGGGATTGCATCCTTCTGTCCGTACAACATCGGACCCGGCAAATGCTTCCCGTCAACGTTCTATAAGCGAATGAATGCCGGTGACCGAAAAGGGGCATGTGAGGCGATCCGCTGGTGGATCAAAGACGGGGGCCGTGACTGTAGACTGACCAAAGGTCAGAAGAATGGCTGCTATGGTCAGGTTGAGCGTCGGGATCAGGAAAGCGCGTTAGCGTGCTGGGGGATAGACCAGTGACGATAAAAGCAAAGCTGTTAGCGCTGGCCGTTCTGCTGGCGTTTTTTGTCGGTACCTTTTATGTAGGCTACCTCAAAGGGTGGTATGCGCACAGCGAGCACGTTAACAGCCAGGAAAAAGCGAAGCAGAAGAAAGCTGAGAAAGCCGTCGCCATCGGCGAGCAGAAAGCGGCGGCGGCCAGTGCAGAGGGTAAAGTGATTTACCGGACCATTTACCGAGACGTGGTGAAATATGTTAACGACCCGAATCATGTTAAGTGCGATTTTGACGATCACGCTGTGCAGCTGCGTCAGCGAGCCCTCGACGCGGCCAACTCCATCAGCGGATTTGATGCAGGAGCCGTGCAAGGGAGCGAGTAAAGCTGGAACAGACAGCGACGAAGATCTGCAAGCAGACATCGAAACAGCGGAATGCCTGCGCCAGTTACGGCTGGATAAGTATCGTTGGCAAGCGTGGTACAGGGCTACGGAATGAAGCATTATTATTCACTAATCATTCCGAAGATTGGCACCAAAGAGGTTGTAAGTGCATGTATTTAAGGTGGTGTCATTTTTGGTTATGTTCGGATAAATTTCCTAACGCATTGATTTTAATGATTTTAACAACCAATTTAAAATCCCTCGGCGTTCGCGCTGTGTGGGTTCAAGTCCCACTCCGGCTACCATGGGAAAAAGCAGAATAATCAAAGCAATAAGCAGTGTCGTGAAACCACCTACGGGTGGTTTTTTTGTGCCTGAAATTCATGTCCTGTGCATATCCTGTGCTCACGGGGTGCAATGAGCTGCAATCTCCAGCCTGGCAATGCCGAATCGAACGTGTCGCCTCCAGCATAGAGAACCAGGTCGCTTTGCCTGTTTTCCGGTACTCTTCCGGGAAGGGGGGCCTGCTGAGCAAACTGTAATGTTCTAGCCACCCCGAGTACGAAGTTGCTTAATTCGTGCAATCACCTCTTCTCTGTACTTCTGGTGTCCGCGCATAGCCCTTGGATGGGCAATTCTGAAACAGATTGTATTACCTGTTTTGAACTCCCATAGCTTCCCCGAAATGACTGAAGAAGTCTCATAGCCGCCTAGCTCAGTAAGCACCTGTTTTATGATGTAGTCTGTTCTCCGTGCTCCGGATGCAAAGATGATGAAATCAGGCTCAAGGTGTTTAATTTGTACCGCCAGCAGCTTCAGCGAGGCTAATATGACTTCCTGCACTTCATTTTGAGGGCGATTGAGAGGGGTCAGTCCGTCGTAATCCCACGCCAGTAGATTGGCATACACGATAGCCTGAGGAGGAAAATTTAGCTCCCGGGCCAGTCGGAAATGATATTGCGTGAAGCGGCTACGTGATTTGAGGTTGGTGGTGCCATAATTTTGTACCGGAAGATGTTTCCTGTAACGATCTACAGCTTCTTCAACCACCTGCCCGATGGTGACGTCAGGCATAAGTCCCAACACCCGTGATATCGTATTCTTACCATTCAGCGTATTCCAGCCAGCGGTTTCACGTCCAACCAGCATGATTTTTACCGGTGAATGCCAGTATTCTTCAAACGGCACGGGTAAAAAGACGCCTGAGTATTTATCTTCATTCAGGTTAAATGACTGGGCGTCAACTTCCTGTAATATCCGTTTGTACGCGTCTAATAGCCTTTCCATTCTTCAATCCTGCCCCGTAATAAAAACACCTTCAGATATATATTATTTTCATGATATCAATCAGATATATGAGGATAAATATGCAAAAATCCTTCCGATTCACCAATTCATCCATCAAAGCCCTTCCGGCAAACACAGATACCCGATCTACAGAGCTTGAGGTATCTGATACCGAGGTCATTGGCCTCAAATGCCTCTCAGGTCGAACGGGTAACAAACGTTTCCTCCTGCGATACACATTCCACGGTACCAAAAAAAGTATCAGTATTGGCAGATTCCCTGAAATTGATGTGGGGACAGCCCGTCAGATAGCCCGCCGTCACAAGGAGGCGATTGCACTGGGAAATGACCCTAAGGCAGAACGCGATAATTATCGTGCTATGCCAACGCTTAGTGAGTTTTTTCACCAGACCTATGTTCCGTTCATCAAACGCCATAAAAAGTCCTGGGATAAGGATGTTCAGCGTTTCACGCAATACATTGAACCTTGTCTGGGGAAGATACGTTACTGTGACCTTCGGGCCCGGGAAATCCAGCAGGTGCTTTTCGACATGCTTGAGGGTCGTATTCACGGCCAGCAGTATGCACCGTCTACCTGTAACAGGGCACTGGCTATTCTGAAAACTATGGGGCGTTATGCGCTACGACAGGATGTCCTGGAGAAGAATGAAGCCGATAAGATCCCTTTGCTGAAGGAGAATAATCAGCGGACGCGCTTTTTTGACGCCGATGAGATCAGAAGGATCCTCGACGCTGCGGCACGATACCCCAATAAGGCAGCCGGGGGACTGATAGCCATGCTGCTGTTAACCGGTACTCGCAAATCAGAAATGCTGAATGTCATGCACAAACATATTGATCGGGATAACAGGTCGTTATTCATTCCTTATACTAAGAATGGTCGAAGCAGAACTGTGTATCTCAGTGATGTTGCATTATCTATTATTGATTCGATCCCACGGGCTGGCAGCAACCCCTATCTGTTTGCCGTAAAAGATAATGGAAAACCAATATCAGAACCCCGGTGGGCCTATGAAAAAATACTGGCAGAGTGCGGGATAGATAAAAGTGAAGTCTGTTTCCACACTACGCGCCATTCCGTCGCATCATTACTTGTCTCCAGCGGACAGTACAGTCTGTATGACGTTAAAGCCCAGCTTGCACATGCCAGTATTCAGAGTACGGAGCGCTACGCAAAACTGACACCAGAGCGAATGCGTCAGACCGGGCAGGGTGTTACCGACCTTCTTTTACCCCCCGTAGCTACCAGTAAAGAACAGTGATTTTTGCATCTCTTAAACGTGGAGAATGATTATGCCGTTAAAGTGCCCTAAGTGCGGTAGTCGGAATACAGTCACAGAAACTGCCGGAAATATAGCAAAGGTGACTCGCGATGACCGGTTTCTGACATCGACATCCGGTTATATTAGCCCGGAGCAATTACCAGAATTGCTTAAAGAAATCATCAGGGCGATACAGCGTCTATTTGGATTCCTTGAACAGCGTGAAAGGAATAATGCGCCAGTGCTTATCTGCAAGGATTGTGGATATTATGAAAGAATATAGATGACCACTGAAGGCAATTCCAGATTCTTTACCCTGTCTATGTAATCCCGATACTTAAAACGTATCGGGTTTTTTGTTTATGAGGATTATTCAATGAAGTTTATCGCTAACTGGCAAAGTCTGCCATCACTATCTCTTCCGGAGTCAGTAATGAGTCTGTTGAAAACAGAGCTGGTACTCCCATTTGAAGATGAATACTCTGCAATGAGTTTCTGGGATGAAGTCGGGGTGACATTAATATATGTCGAGCCCGATGATGTACCTGAAGATATTAAAGCGCAGGTATTAAATGTGATTCATCAGTTAATTTCAAATCCAGAATTTGTAGTCCGTCTGACAGATGACTATTACCTGATGCTTTCTGTTACGGAAGATAACGGGAACGGTATTTATCTGTTATTTCACCCCGATTGCCCTCTGAAGGGTATTGATTTATTAATTTCTATGGCCGAATCACGCTATTAAACACAAGCAAAACCAGGAACGCAAAATGAGTAAATCAAAATTAGTTAAAAATAATGTTGAGTCAGTTTCGAAGGAGATTAAAAATGAGGCAGAGGTTATTCATGAAAATCTCAGTGCAGATGAACAAACATTATCTGATGTAAAAGACTATCAGTTGCTCATTGAAACAGGCCAGGCAGAAAAAATCAGTCCTAAGGCAAGTGGTATGCTGACATGGCAACTGGCGATATCAGAGGTGGACAATGAACTTTATCTTCGTCTGGTGGCAAATGGCTGTGGAGGGTTGTTCTCTAAGGACTGGATCTCACTTTCAAAGATTGCAACTGTTCTGGAAACACAACCTGCTACCGGCTTCTCATCCGGAGTATTCAGGCCGCTATTCAAAGGGGCAAGCGCCAACAATGCAGGTTTTCTGGCTGCTGTTTTACGCTCCCCGGATATATGTCTGCTGGAGGCACATCCAGAGAAGTTATTTACTCATGTATTATACCCGGACTGGAGGGAGCGGTTGAATAAACTTAATACGATCAGTAGCCAGGAAAAGATTACAGAGGATTAATTTATTTCCTGCACTGTTATACAACCAGAAATCACCACACACCACTATTTACTTTCTAAAGGAAAATTTATTATGCAAACCCAATATGTTTTAAAACAGGCAGGATTAACTCTGCCTGTTACTAAAGAATTTCAGCAGCATATTACTACTCTTCTGGCAAATCAGGTTTTACAAAAAATAACTGAGGCAGTGGTTATTAATTTCCGTGATCCGGACTACAGTGCAGAATCCGGGGGCTTTCATCCCGTTGAAATACGGTTTATCCGTAAGAATAATGAATGGTATTTTGATTATGTCACAGATTTCAGTTATATGGGGCGTGTCTACCCTGAGCTGGAAAAAGAAATTGATTTTTGCTGGTCGGGGAATTATGTCTTCCATTATCTGATTGGGGATATTTCACTGGCAGCAGAGAGGAATGAACTCTGGTCCCTGTGGGAGCGTAATTTTATGGAGTATCTCTCTATGGGGATTTACCGGGTAACGGTAACTGTGGAAAGTTGTTGACCCGTTATGAACAGGAAGAAAGCGGGCGGCTTTGTAATCTACTGCATGTGGCGTGCATCACAGCATGGAGATGATGTCTCTTTTTCCTGGCTGTTCGCATAAACAAGTGCAGACACGGGGGATCTCAGATCCCTCGTGATTTTTGCCCCCTATGGTGCATTCTCCAGTAGCAGGGTGATAACGGTTAATCCATTACCCCAACGACAGTATTACACCGGTAATAAATATTCATGAATACAGTCAGTTATGTGGGTTTTGAGGTGGACTATGTCATCGTTGACGATAACTGAAGGTTTTACAGATGTATAAAACTCGCGGTGAAAGGATCGCAGAAAGGCTGTGCTGGATATTACTTCAACTGTATACCGGTAATACGGTATCGGTTAATGATATATGTCAGCGTTTCGCGGTCAGTCGCCGAACCGGACAGCGTGATTTGTTGAGAGTTGAAACTGTAACGGAAACTATTTCACCTGGAAGGGTAAGGCTGGCAAATTTGATAAGGGAACGAGTTAGACGAAATTTTTAATCGAATCCATATCAATTCTATAAAATATGAAACTTAACGGGAGTAAATATACACTCCCGTTATAATGCAACCTTTTTTTAACTACTCAAATGATATTAATTTGGGGGCGACAGTGTTTTTATGACATGTTAAATTCGCAAGATCAATAATATTATTAAACAATTTTATGTCGTCGTCAGTGAGCTCTACGGCTGGATCAGCTAAATCGGCACAGGTAACATTTAACCAGTGTGTTAATGAATCAATCCTGTTTGAAGTAATATATTCAGTGTGACCAACATTCCACTTCCAGTTGATTATCCGAGCAGGTCTGAATCTCACCTCCCGAACCCCAATTGGTGTTACTGACTCAACGAGAGGGTATATCGTGTTAAGTACTTTATCATGTTCACTGTAGATATTTAAATGCCCCATTTTTGAACCGTAAGCCATTTTCATTATGTTCTCTGTATAACTTGTTATTGGGGTGGCTCCGGCCATAGAGATTGTTAAGAGAATATTATCATTTTTAATATAGGGTAATGTATTGTTTATTAATCGAGTCCCTAAAGAATGACCCATTATGATCACATTACGCTTTTCTTTAACGTATATCTCGTTTATTACGTGTGCTAATTTTTCTCTGTTATTAACTGCTGCTTTCGTTGCATTATACCAGGCCTGACGCGCTTTAAATGGGATGGAGATTGATGGCAATAAAGGAGATGTTCTCAGGGGGAAGAGAGTATATAACCCCCACTTGTTCGCTATGTCAGAACTTAATATGGATAGTAGATTTGCCGATTCCCATTTATAGTATCTGACATCAAGGCCACACCCTGCTTTAATTCGGTTAAACCATGATATATCATTTTCGGTCAGAAACCCTGATACAACAAGAAGAACCGGGCATTTTTTCATGGTAACTCCATTTTTTAGCTTACAAAAATAGCACTCAATGAAAATTATATTATCCGTGTCATTACGGGGCGTTACTTGGCTGGGTGTAACGTTTCAGTGCGGATTGTATATCTTCAGCAAGTTGTTGACGGATTGAGGCCGGTTGTATTACTTCGACATCCGGTATCCAGTATTTCATTAAAGGCATTATCTGATCTGTGTGTGTTACACGTGATATCACCAGTAAATCGCCAGACCGGGAAGTATGAATTATTTCCTGTCCTGGCAATAGATGACGGTGGGTAAACCACGGAGCAACATGTGCGGAAACTGAAATGAGAACTTCGATAAGGTCTTCGCTATACCAGATACCATCTGTCTTTTCTATTTTTTCATTAATTTCGGGGATTATCCTGAAAGCGATATTACTCATGCAAACGTCTTTGACAGATGAGATAACAAAGCTTTTTAATGTACTGTCATGGGCGGCAGCGAGATACCACAATCCGTCGTCATTAACCAGTCTGTATGGCTCAACAGCCCGAAACTCTTTATCTTTGTAATTAAAATTTACTTTCTTCTGTGACAGGATGGCATCGGATAATACATTCAGAATTGACATGAATGATCCGCAGTTTTCGTATGGACGTTGTTTTATCAGAAACGGGTTGTTTTTCGTGTTACCTAACAAAATACTCAGTAGTCTGTCATCCCAGCGAGGGAACAGCCCTTCAATACCCAGGATGCGCGTGAAATGACGTAAATCAGCATTGCTGCGTTGACCGAGAACACCGTCAGACAGGCGATAGCGACCATTTTGTCGAATCAGATTAAGATAGGACAGGCGCTGAGTAAGATCACGACGGATAGTTTTTTCGCAAACGTTAAATTCCTCAGATAACTCCCGGACGGCTAGTGACTCACCATTGTTCAGGCGAGTTAATATCAATCCGAGTCGATATCCAAGTTTATCGTGCTTACCCATTCGTTTATCCGGTTAATGCCAGCGAAGAGGATATTTTCAGCAAAGTAACGGACAGGATGAGTCCACTTTTACTGTGACGGAGAAAAAAATTAACTCATTAATTATCAATATATTAAAACATTGCTCGAATCATCGAATAACATGTGGACTCATACTGTCCATGTATATTTTTACGTTCAGGGTGATAATTATTATCCTGACCTGTACATGACATGTTTTTGCTGCATATTTGACCATGCACTTTTGCCATCGAGTCGGAGAGGCAGGGGGGAACGTAAGATCCGAAGGTTAGAGAGGTTATCAGCAATTACAATGATGATTAATATTTTCATAATATCGGAGAACATCATATTAGTTGAAATAACATAAAGGTGGTTCTATGTATTTACATATCAGAAAGTATCAACTCGTAAATGCGAGATGGCGTGATGTCATTGATCTGACAGATTATGAAGAAACAATCAGGCAGGTTGTCGGTACATTATTTGGAAATGATTTTATTGAGGTCAGCGTTGAAACAAATTGTTTTACTCTGACAGTAAACAGTACAAGCAGTAAAATACCACACGGCATACTGGTGAATATGGGGAAAAGGCTGGCTGCTAATCTCCAGAGTATCACCTGTCATGCCATGCGGATCTATCATGTAAATGGCCATCCTGACGCGCGGCAGTTATTTCACTGTTTTGATGCCGATTGCCTGTGATTAAGCCCCCAACTTCTGTTAAAGGAGTTGGGGGAGATTTAACGGTTATCAGACTGGAAGACAGAATGTCGGATATTTACGGGCTATGATATCCATCAGTGACTTCATTCGCGGTGTTACAGAACTAAATTTCATTTGGGGTATTTTTGCTCTTACCGCATTTTTTACATCAGTCACCGTTACTGAATAGCCTTCTGACGTCAGCCATTCAGCAACCTCTTTACAGGAATAACTTTTTTTATCTTTCAGCATCAGCCCCCATTGGCACTGAGTCAGCGCCCGGAGAAATAGTCTGACTAAAATATCATCACTACGTTTGCTTCCGACTTTTAGTTTCATATCAGAAAACACCGTCCGGCAATAGAGAAAATCACACCAGTCATCCCAGTCAGCCAGCGTCTTCAGTGTATGCATTTGCCGCCAGTCGTCGAAAAGGGAGCGTTGCTGCAGAGCCTCTTCCATATTATCCCATGGGCGGGAAGACATCAGTAAATGCCCTTCATTCATGGCGGGCTGTACGGGCTGGCGTTTGAAATCGAATTCCAGATTAAGACGGATATCCTGTTCCCGGGATACCAGATCGCTTTCCGACAGCCACATCTCACGCGTTGATATCAACGTACTTCGGGATAACGTCTGACCGGGTAAACGATTAAGGTAAAGATCTACCATATAGTCGTTATAGTCACTGCGTGGAATATCGGCAGGAGGTTTGACGCCAGCCCTGGCATGAACAACAGGTTTTCCCTGAATAGCTCTATAGGTTAACTGCCCCCGGGTTTTCATGGCGATAAGCTGGCTGACCTCATGCTTACATGTCAACATTGATGAACCCGGATCAACAATATCGCACAGCGACTGGAAGCGGGAAGACAGTGGACCGCTCATGTTTATCTTGTTAAGTGGGCAATTTGTCAAAAAGCCATCGGTTGTGACGCTGACAACCGATGAATCAGAGGGCAAAGCATTCATGAGTTCCCCGACAACGGCGCGGATAAATCCCGTCACATGCGCAGCAAAGAATGGCTGAGTAACCGATGATGGTGGGAGGGATCTGTTTAATCCACGAGCAGTATCAAAGGCGGTTTTGGCGCGAAGGCCCTGAGCAAGTTTGCCATAAAGCGAGTTGCCAATTTCTTTCCAGAATTTCTCCTCCAGAGAACCTTTAATATGGCGATTACGGTTCTCACGGACCTGTTGAACAAAGGGAAGAAACACCGATGTTGATTCGCTGTTATGTGGGGAGGTGTCACAGATCCAGGGGACGATGATCCCATTATGGATCGTCATCTCTGCCCCGAGCGACAGAGCAAGTTCGATTTCAGGTGCCGTTGCCCATGATTCGCCACTTAATGGAAAGAATAACCCATATTGATCGGTCCGAACCGGCAGGCTGGGATAGGGAACTGATTCCGGGAACCGAAATGTGACAAGCGCAAATCCCATTACATGCCCACAGTAATCGTCCGGATTTTTACTGAGGCGGATGTTCCCGTAATCGGGTGTGAGGATATCTAATAGCCCGGTGGTATACGCTCCAGCCAGATCGTAGTCATACCAGTGATCAGACGGTGTAACCCCCATCATAAAACACTCATTGCGTCCGCCGTGGTAACAATTGATCGGGAACGTTTCAAACAACTCTCTTGAAGGAACACTGGCGGGGTTTTTAATCGTCCGGAATGCCTGTTTTTCCGTGAGCCAGAGTTCACGGGTTTTAATGTGTGTCCCAAGGCAGACTTCAGGAGACATATTGTTTTCTTTAAGTGTTTTGGTGAACCGTGAAACTGCCATCGCCCCGATGGTGGCGGGGACACGATCAATCATCAGCTCCCGGGCGCAAAAATTGCGAACCTGTAAAGCATAACGAACCGCAATCTCGGCATCCCGCAGAGCATAGGCTTCAAACCCTGCTCTGTCGCCCAGAAGATATTCACGCATATTGGTTATGGAATAAGGTGCAGGAATGGTGAGTTTGGGAAGACCCAGTAATTCACCACATTCAGCCAGACCCATACCCCCGGGAGTGATAAGCAGTGTATCGATGAAAGCTACGTTACTGCAACGCGGAGGGGAAGTTCGTTTGTCAAACATTATCTGTTCAGTCTTTACGCGACGTTCCTGCTGTTCATCAAAATCGATACCGTAACGATTTTTGAAGCTGCTGACAGTACCGCGTATTCCTTTCAGAAGAATTTTGTAGTCTGACCAGAAATTGGCAAAGGAGGCGATTTCCGCACGAATGAAATGCGCATATATATTAATAATACCGGGCCATTTTGTAATCACACCCGTTTCAAGAAGCGGTGTAATCGTTTGACAGAGAAATTCCTTAAAAGACAGCCGGGATTTTTTCTGTGAGTCAGGTGGATAGATAATGTTCGATATACCTGTATTATCGGGTAAGACAACATAACTCTGATATGACAGAATATCATTCTGTTGTGTTTCAGGATTGAAAACATATTCGGTATCAAAACCGATATAGAGTGTCAGGTCACTTGAAATCACAGACACTTTTTTTGATGCAGGTGGTATCACAGGATAATCATCAAGCGTTTTAGGTCTTTTACGATTGAGCGCTGGCTCTGAAGTCACGGACTGATACCCCGATGCGGCAGCGAGGATGTCCTGCAAATTATTGCTCATAGTTAACTCCGAAAAAACGCCGGGAGTTTGTCCCCCCCCGGCATAATGAATCAGGATTTAATGACGTCTACTACAGCTTTGAAAATATCATTTTTGCGAGATTCATTATCTACATAGATAAAGGAAACGAGTTTCCTGCCTGCTTTAATCAGGATGCCACGTTGCGTCTTTTCCACAGACGGGGTAACGTGTGCAGATAACAGACAATGTTCATGTAAGTGAAGAAACTTTTTTGAGGCGTAGCCGCCATGTAATCGTGCTTGAATGTCAAGATACATATCATCAAGAGAACCGGGTTCTCCTGATTCACTCAATACCGAATAACCCTTCTTATCAAAAAGGTTAAGGATAGATTTACTATCATGTTCGAACAGGGTAACACCGTAAATGTATTTCATTCGAAAGGTGAGGTAATCGGTGGTGTAGACCTCCTCCTGACGATTGAAATTTTTGAGACGCCTGGCTAATTCATTAAAAACAGCACGAGCAGTAGCCGTGTCCTGCAGGGTGTAGGTATAAAGAACGAAGCCATCTGTGCCGATGAGCTTTACTAAGTTGTCCATAATCGTGATAGCGAGAACTAATGCAAAGGACAGATATTTTTCATCGTTGTCTACAGCTGTGCTTGCCGATTCGGGAAGAATGTTCAGTGCATTATTAGCGTTATTTTCCGTGTTCTTAGTAACCATTTATATCACCTTTAAGTTTGTTTTGACGATGTGCATTTTCCCACTCAACAATATCGTCAAGAGAGAATCGTATAGCCCGCCCAATTCTGATGAAGGGCGGGAGTTTTCCGGGATTGCGAGATATATCTGACGCAACCGTGGATGCAGAAAGATTAAATCTTTCTGCGAACTGCTTAATGGTTAAATACATAAACCTCCGGTTTCAGAGAATAAGAAGCCACGCGGATTTAATATCAATCCACATTCTGTGATGACTTAATGCAGGGCCCTGCAGAAGCATGCAATGACAATACCGTCCTTAAACGAGTGTTGCATCAATCACGAATCACAGATCATTGGTTCATTTTTTCGTGTCATAACTTTCAATGACCTGAGAAACCACTGCGTGCGATGTCGCTGCATTGTGAAAAGCGTAGCGACGGGTTGCCGTAAGTGAGTGATGATTGAGCAGATGGGAAGCGATTGCAATATCCCCGGTCGCCTGTAGTACCCGGGTGGCAAAGGTACGGCGCAGGTCATGCATCCGCAGGTTATCAATGTCGGCATCCCGGCAAATACGGGCAAAGGTTGCACGCGGATATGCCAGAGGGCGGGCATTGTCGGTTAGTCGCGGAAAAATGTAAGTTTTGCTGAGCATCAGGTCCTGCTGGCACTGGACAACTGCAATGGCTGGAGGTGCAAGTGGGCAGGTGAAAGGGTGTCCGGACTTTGTATCAGGCAGTATGAGTTGATGCATATCCGGGTGCCAGTACTCCCATTTCAGGGTACATACCTCACCAATACGCATCCCCGTATAAAGAGCAAGCAATATAGAATCAGCTGCCGGTGTTTGCAGCGCTGTTGCCGCGTCAATAAAGCGCGGGATTTCTGTCGCTGATAGTGTGCGATAGCGAATGTTATTTTCTTTCAGATAGCGGACATGTGTCATCGGGGAATGCGTGATCCATCCAGCACGTACTGCCAGAGAGCATATTTTGGACAATATTGCGAGGATACGGTTTACTGTTGACGGACGTAATTTTTCCCGTAAGCCAGCAGCATATTGTTCTAGTTCTCCTGCCGTGATGTCGCGAAGTTGCCGCTTGCCCCAGAACGGGCGAACGTAGAGGTTGAGTTTTGACAACTCTGACTGAGGACTCTTTTTATACAACTGCAAATCCGGTAGCCACAGGTCATTGATGGCCTGTTCCACAGTGAATCGACGGGACTGAACCGCAAGACGATTTTTATCAGCAAGCAGTTTCATCACATGCTGACGGGCATCCTCAACGCAGAGCTGAGGGAACTGACCCAGGGTTTCATATATACGCTGATTGTTTATAGTGGCACGAAAGGCCAGCGTGATCCGATTGGGATACACCAGAGCACGCAGGTTTTGGCAGTGAATATCACGGTATTCCTGACAACCCGTGAGGGGATGTGGAAGTTGGTGAATTGATTTATTGCTGAAACGCAGATCCAGAATAGGCATCGTATTTCTCCTGTAAATGACACTGGAAAAATACGATGTGAGGTTATAGTCTGCCAGTTACAGCTTTCACAGTTCATCAGGTGAAAAATGCTGATTCGGATATAATGGCAACACAATTCCATGTCGCCATTATATTAAGAAACTACAGTTTCATGATCTTGTTCGCTATTTTTTCGAAGTAAACCTCATTCTTAAGAAGAGTGATATTGTTAGTTTGAACACCCAGACCACTGGACGTTGACTGGAAATTCATTGAACCACTTATCACTGTGGACTTTCCTGATAAAAAGGAAATCAACTCCTTGGAAGATGGTGCCCACTCAGGGTTTAAGAGTAATGCAATATAGATATATGTCTTACGAAGCAATTGTTCGATATCTTTTTTATGCCCTGTAGTGTTTTGCTTACCTTTAATGCAAATAGATTTGATTATGAACTCATCAGGGCTGGTTAAAGGCGTTTTAAACTTATTCAGTGATCCATCGTTATGAATGACTTCATAAGGCAGCATAGATAAAATGATCAATGCAATCATTTTAGGATGATAAAGGTAGTTATCACGAATGATTTTTCCTGCCTTCATTGTATTGAGCGTTGTTTGAATAAATACAAAAAGATATTCAGAGCAAAAGTAACAAAACACAAGCCAGGATAGGTCAATGGCTGGAATGTTAATATCCTTAGGTAGTTTGTTTAGCCAGTATTCAGACTTCAAAAAGGTCCTGATTTCAACAGTATATTCATGCATTTTTGCGCTGAAATCAAGCATTGCTACTTGACCTGATTGTTCCGTAACTGTGTGGTCTATAAATGTTAGTGTATTGCACATTTTATCCAGCGTGTTTTGAAAACAAGAAAGGAGTTCGGCATTATTATTACCATTAACCGCAGATGAAAGTTCAGTTTTAATAAATGCATCCAGTAGCATACAGATTTCTTTCGGAATGACATTTTTACGGGATTGCTGTGAATAGAAATGTACTGCCAGTAAATTAAAGGCAGTGCACTCCTTTTTTAACCATTGTTCGAGCACTGGGACGTGCTGAAAAAAATTGATATGCTTAGCAGTAGATGCTGATGGAGACAGTACATGAAGAATATCTACAGCAGGCTTCATTTGCAATATTTGATCGGATTCGGTAGTCGTCATTAGTTCCAGTAATTGCTGTTCAGAAAATAGTTTAGACAGGTGATCAATGTCTTTTTGGTATTGATTAAGTTTTGTTAAATTCCCCGGTATACGGGTTACATTGTTTTTCATTTTCTCGAACATAATTTTATCCTCGTTTGAATTATTACACTGATTTAAAAAGTAGCATGTCGTGTTAGCGAGGTAATCCTAAAACGTGAATGGCAGCAGGGGCAAGCTTGAATCTGCGTAAGGATATGGCTTGAATTTAATGGTGTAATTAGTGGGTTAGAGGCTTATAGCTATTTAAATACAATAAGTTATGACGGTGTGTGGCGGGTGTAAATCGGTTAGTTTTTATGGTTAAAATATGAGCGCTGTGAGGTTTGAGATATGATGGTTTTGAAATTACATAAAACCAAGGCCTGATAATCAGTATCAATACCGGAACGATGTCATATGATTAACACTGTCTATGGCATTGATAATGATCTATGCAAGGCTGAAACTTTGAGTCGTATGTTGCCAGGAGGATTAATGTCCACAAGGCCCAGATAGAATGATTTCTCAGATATTAAAGTTGAAACTTATTAACTATGTGAGAGGCTGATATTTATTCAGTCTCTCATTTGTTTTTATCGTTTTAAAGTTAAAAGGAAATAAATAATGCCTTCCGCCGATGAATCAGTGTGCTGATTTCCCTCAAATCAGCCTCAATACTACCAACATCACCAAAGACTTCACCTCTAATCTCACTTCGATTTTTCATGAAATTGGTGCTTAATAAGCTTTCTTTTTTAATGCCATTAATTTTGGTTTTATATCGTTATAGAAGTGCTTATGGCTTACCCTGATGTTATGAATCGAGTAGTAAACTGTTTTATACATCAAAAATATAAGTAACTGGCCGAGAAGATATTCTTTTTCAATGTATTTATATTGAGAGGATTTTTCGCGTTTCGCCAGGTAGAAAACATGAGGTGCGATGATGGTGGGGATAAAATCCAGTGCTGGAGAGGTTTTGGTTTTTTCTGTTTCTCTTCCGGATTGAAGATGTTGAAGTACAGAGTATACAATGCTTATAATTATGGCGTTACTTATATTATTAATTGCAGTTGGGTAAATATGCAGATTGCTTATCAATTCTGAAAGGCAAAGTAAAACACCAGTGATGTTGGGTTTTCTGCCAGAGATTGTGGTGCTGTTGAAAATGTGACGATTCTTACGACTTATATTGACAAGTTTATGAGTGCAGAACTCTATATGTTCGACGATTTTATCTTGACTGTTTTTAATGTATTTTGAAATGTTAGTGATCCGACCATTCAACGTTAGTTCATCAAGCAGTATATCATTTTTAATATTGCGAATTTCATCGCAATGTTCACATTGAGAAACTATCTCATGTAATACATAACTCGACGTATTGCGGGGTGACGTTGATATGTAATCTAAAACAGAAGGCTCGATTTTGATTTTTTGTTTGTATTTTTTAATGCACTGTTTGATTGTTTTTTGTAGAGTATTTGAGATGTGTTTTTTATATTCTTTTAGAAAATCTTGCTCTAAAAAGAGTGAGGAGAAGATCAACTGCTGGCGAGATAATTTAATCTCAGGCTTGATCAATTTAATCCGGAAAACTCTTCCCTCCAACTCATAGCTGAACATGGAAGATAAGTCATAGTGGGGTGATAAATGTTCGAGTAACGACATTCGTGTATTCATTAGCCGCTTGAATTTATGGTCAGCATACATAAGTGTTTTTTTTATTTGCTCATCATAAAGTGGGCCGATAGCGCAGTTGGCAATACTCATTCTATCCGGAGACCTCCAGTCAACAGGGGAATCACATTGACGGTCATCATTACTATCAAAGGGCATCAACGTTGCCGATTATGGATGATGTCAGCTTCACACACCAGAACGGGTGATATATGGATCATCATTACCCCAACGGCAGTTTTACACCATGGCTAATATGGATGCTATCTTACTAAGATAATTGGTTTTTAGCGAGTGACGAGCCAGGTTGTGTCAGTCTGTCTCATGTCGATATTACGGGGATGATGCAAACCTGAATGCTGCGATATTGGCGTGTCAGGGGAGGCATCTTACGGTATCATTTACCGCAATTTTTAAGATGCAAAGCCCTGCATCGCTAGCTTTTTCTTTAGACCAGGATGATTCATGAACGACAAAATCAGTCAGGACACGATCAACAAAGCCCTGTGGGCCGCGTGTGATACGTTCCGTGGCACCATCAGTGCTGATACCTATAAAGACTTTATCCTTACCATGCTGTTCCTCAAGTACATTTCAGATGTCTGGCAGGATCACTATGACGAATACAAAGAACAGTATGGCGATGCGCCGGAACTGATTGAAGCGATGATGGCCAACGAGCGTTTTGTACTGCCAAAAAGTGCCAGCTTTTATGCGCTGTACGAACGCCGCCATGAGCCGGGTAACGGTGAGCGTATCGATCAGGCTCTGCATGCAATCGAAGAAGCCAACGGAACCAAACTGAAAGATGCCGGGAAAAGCGTGTTCCAGGATATTTCGTTTAACACCGATCGTCTTGGCGAAGAAAAACAGAAAAACACCATACTGCGTCAGCTACTGGAAGACTTCGCCGGTGAAGATCTCAACCTGAAGCCGAGTCGTGTCGGTACGCTGGACGTTATCGGCAATGCTTACGAATACCTGATCAAAAACTTTGCCGCCAGCGGTGGGCAGAAAGCCGGGGAGTTCTATACCCCGCCGGAAGTTTCGGACCTGATTGCAGAACTGCTCGATCCGCAACCGGGTGATACCATCTGCGATCCAGCCTGTGGTTCCGGTTCATTATTGATGAAGTGTGGGCGTAAAATTGTCTCCGGGCATGATAGTCGTAACTATGCATTGTTCGGTCAGGAAGCGATCGGTTCTACGTGGTCGCTGGCGAAAATGAATATGTTCCTGCACGGGGAAGACAACCATAAAATCGAGTGGGGCGATACCATTCGTAACCCGAAGCTGCTCGATAAAAATGGCGACCTGATGCTGTTTGATATCGTGACCGCTAACCCACCGTTCAGCCTCGATAAGTGGGGCCATGACGAGGCCGAGAACGATAAGTTTGGCCGTTTTCGTCGCGGTGTACCGCCGAAGACTAAAGGAGATTACGCTTTTATCTCGCATATGATCGAAACCCTGAAACCGGGAACTGGCCGTATGGGCGTAGTTGTGCCACACGGTGTGCTTTTCCGTGGCTCCAGCGAAGGTAAAATTCGCCAGAAACTGATCGACGAAAATTTGCTGGATGCGGTAATTGGTCTGCCGGAAAAACTGTTCTACGGTACGGGGATTCCGGCTGCGATTCTGATTTTCAAAAAGCAGAAAGTTGATGACAAGGTGCTGTTTATCGATGCCAGCCGTGAATTCAAGGCAGGTAAAAACCAGAACCAGCTTAGCGAAGGAAACATTAAGAAAATCGTCAAGACCTACCGTGATGGCGATAACGTCGAGAAATACGCCTATCTTGCCAGCCTGAAGGAAATTCAGGACAACGATTACAACCTCAATATTCCGCGCTATGTCGATACCTTTGAAGAAGAGGATGAGATTGACCTGGTGGCGGTGCGAGCAGAGCGTGAGCAACTGAAGGTGGAACTGGCGAAGCTGGAAGTTGAGATGGCGGGTTATCTGAAGGAGTTGGGTTATGGTGCCTAAGGGGTGGACGCTTCTCCAAGTGTCAGATATTTGTAAGTTACAAAATGGTAATAGTTTCAAGCCACATGAGTGGGATACACAAGGTCTCCCTATCATTCGAATTCAAAATTTGAATGGAAGCGATAATTATAACTATTTTTCAGGTGTTCCTCAGGATAAATGGTTGGTTGAACCAGGGCAGTTACTATTTTCCTGGGCAGGTACAAAAGGTGTATCCTTCGGTCCTTTCATTTGGAATGGGCCAAAAGGTGTTTTGAATCAGCATATCTACAAGGTATTTGCAAATGAAAATGTTCATGGACACTGGCTGTATTTAGCTTTATTGCATATAACTCAAAAAATTGAAGCGCAGGCTCATGGTTTCAAATCAACATTATTACATGTTCAAAAAAAAGACATTGATAATCAATTTGTGCTTACCCCGCCTGTTGCTGAACAAAAGAAAATAGCCCAAATCCTGTCAACCTGGGATAACGCGATTTCAGTAACGGAAAAGCTTCTCACCAACAGTCAGTTGCAGAAAAAAGCCCTGATGCAGAAATTGCTTACCGGGAAGAAACGCTTGCTGGATGAGAGGGGGGTCAGGTATGGTGGTGAGTGGCATCGTGCTGAGCTTGGCGCAGTTTTAGATTATATGCAGCCAACCCCTTATCTAGTTGATTCTACTGATTATAATGATAGTTACTCAATCCCAGTTCTTACAGCAGGTAAAAGTTTCATTCTTGGCTATACCAATGAAGAACATGGTATTTATCATGCACCTTTGCCTGCCATAATTTTTGATGATTTCACGACTGATAGTAAGTTCGTCGATTTTGAATTCAAAGCAAAATCCAGTGCGATGAAAATTCTTACAGCCAAAAAAGGAGTATCTGCAAAGTATATTTTTGAAGCAATGCAAATGTTGAAATTTAAAATAGGTGGGCATCAGCGGCATTGGATTTCAATTTATTCCAACTTAGTAATACCTATTCCAGATGCCAAGGAACAACAAAAAATCGCATCAGCTCTGTCCACTGCCGACGCTGAAATCTCCACACTGGAGAAAAAACTCGCCTGCCTGAAAGAAGAGAAAAAAGCCCTGATGCAACAGCTACTGACTGGCAAACGTCGGGTGAAAATGGATGAGGCTGTTGCTGCATGAAACTGACGAAAAGTGGTCCACTGACTGACCGGGAAATCGACTGGCTGGAAGAGGTGTTGATGAAATACGGCAATGATGACTCTGTGCTCTGTTTCTCTGAGCTGGATGGCTTTCTGACGGCGATTGTCTCTGGCCCGAATACGATTTCCCCTAATACCTGGCTCAGTGCTATCTGGGGGCGAGGTGATTACCACCCTCGCTGGACCACTGAAAAAGAGATGACGCGTTTTGTGGGGCTGTGTTTTCAGCATATGAACGATATCGCTGGCTGCCTGTATGAGGCCCCTGAACAGTTTGAACCGATTTTCAATGGACGTGAGGTGAAGGGGAAGACATATACCATCGTCGAAGAGTGGTGTTTCGGGTATATGAAAGGCCGGTCTCTGGATGACTGGTCAGCCTTGCCAGAGGCCTTACGTCCCTCGCTGGAGGCGATAGCCCTTCATGGTATTGAAAAGAACTTCCCAGTGGTTGAGAAAATGTCACCTGTTCAATTTGAACAGAGTATTACTCTCATTCAGCCTGCGGCACTGGCGCTTTACCAGCACTGGTTGTCGGTGAGAATGTCAGAAGCATCATCCCGGCCTGTTCCCGTGAAGGGGGCAGAAAAACTGCCCGGTCGTAATGACCCGTGTCAGTGTGGCAGTGGTAAAAAATTTAAAAAGTGCTGCCTGCACTGACAAAGCGGAAGGGGGCTTGCTCATGGCAGTGAACAATCTGGATCGTTCCCGGTGGTACATGGGAAATGTTCTCTGGTTCGGAGGCTACAACAGCAAAACGGATCGGGAGAATAACTTTGGCTTCCTCTTATCAGAGAATGGTAATGAGCTGTTTTTTCATAAGAATGAGATAAGCCGGAACTATACACCCGCTGAAAATATACCGGTGCTGTTCAGGGAAGGTATAGGTAAAAATGGTAAGCCTACGGCTTTTAACGTTCACATTCTTGATAAAACAGATGAGGAGACGGCTGAGCTCCTCATTGAATATCTCCGGGCTATTATTGAGGAGGGCGTTGATTTCGCTCGTTGGCGTTATCGTGACTGCGTTATTAATTTCCTCACTCAGTCCTTTGGCGAAAGGGCTATAATTCGGTTAGTTACCAGTGATATAGCTGTTACAAAAGTCTTACCGCTATTTTTAAAATCACGTAACTACGATAACCAGTTTGCACTTTTCGCCTCTGATAAGAATTTTGATGATTTGACCGCACAACAAATATCTCCTGCGGTCATGCCTTCGTCATTTATCGATAATAACATTGATCAATTCGCTGTTTGGGTGAAAAGATGTTCTGCGGCTACGGATTGCCAGGGGGCTTCAACATCGGACATCATCAATGAATTACTCAGCCATATATCTATAAGTGCTATTCTCTACCTGGCTTTTTACGATTGTATAAGTAGCGAGCGGATTCTTGAGCATCGGCATGATGATATAGAGAATTTTGTTCGACGTAGTTTCACGAAAAATAAAATGGATATACAACCATTTGTCCGTGATGCCTATCAGCAGAAATTCTCATCGAGAGAGCAATTTTATAAACATACCGTGATTAGTCCTTTTATCAATACGTATTTGATTAAACAGAAGATGTTCAGAAAAGATTTCAGTTTTGTTAATGATGTCGAGTCGAATACTGAAATTGCTTCTGATCCTGAATACTTCATTCTGAGTAAATTGTTACCGTTGCTTGGGCGCAACGATGAACAGTCCGTTCTGAGTATTATTCTGCATGAGATATGGCACGGAGTCTTGTCGGGTAAAATTCCGGTAAATCATCCTTCTGTTTTCAAATTGTTCCCACAATGTAGTTCATTACAAATTCGTTTCCCAAGTTTAGAATTATCCTGTGAGGCGTTTCACTGGAATGCAAAACAACCTGACGGAACGATAGAGAAAAAATTCCTTTGTCGTTCGAAAATCTGCCATGATCCGCAGGTACTACCCGACCTCAGTCGGGATTACATCGACTTCACTATTTATGACTGGCTTGCCCACTATGGCATGACCTATCTGATTGCAGGCGAACCTTCTAAGCGGGATTTCCCAATTAAACTGGCTGGGTATTTCAATCGTATCAGAGAATTACATTCCCGCTTGCATTGCCGAAGTTGTGGGGTGCTGATGGTTCCAGATATGAAATATGCTCGTGTGGAAGTCAGCGTCTGGGATACAAAGTCGAAAGGATTTGTGAAAAAACCTTTCCAGGCCGCGTATCGCCTGACCGTCTTTAAATGTGCCAGTCATTCGTGCGAACAGTTTGGTATCGGGCATTACATTAATCACTGTATTGGTTACAAATGCAGCGAAATAATTGACGCCAGGGATTTGCATGAAAAATGTTCAGAAGGACGATTTATTTGTGCATCCTGTGGTTCCTGCTGTACGACGCATCAGGAGAAATTTGGTAATGTAAACAAGGGCGAAACAGAACAGGTCAAGTACAATCGCCTTTATCGGGACTCGCCGTTCTTTTCATCATAAGTCTTCGTTCATTTTGAGCATGTCCGTAAGGACATACAGTTTCACCTCTTAGCCAAGAAGGATTACCGGGTGGATAAGCACTACCAACCTAAATTCCAGGAAGAATACAGCGCCAAAATTCCGGCACTGACGTTACTGACCAGCCTCGGCTGGGCGTTTTTATCTCCGAAACAGATTATGGATTACCGGGGCTATAAACAGGATGAGGTGGTGCTGCGTCCGGTTCTGCGTGAAGAGCTGTCGAAGCGTTCCTTTATGGCGGGTGGCAAAACCTGCCAGTTATCGGAAAAAGCACTGGATAACCTGATATCACAGGTCTGTTCTCCGGCGCTGAATGAAGGGCTGCTCAAAGCCAATGAACGGATGTATAACCATCTGCTCTACGGTATCGCCGTCACGGAGTTTGTCGATGGCAAGAAGGTCAACCCCACCATTGCGCTGATCGACTGGGAACATCCGGAAAATAACCAGTTCCATTTTACTGAAGAATTTACGGTATTGCGGTCAGGTGGTGTTGAAACCCGGAGGCCAGATATTGTCTGCTTTGTTAATGGTATCCCGCTGGCTGTTATTGAAGCGAAAAGCCCGGCAGGCCATGGCAAGAAAGGGCCAACTATTGACGAAGGGATATCCCAGAGTATCCGCAACCAGTTCAACGATGAAATCCCGCAGCTGTTTGCCTACAGCCAGATATTACTGTCGATTAACGGGCATGACGGGCGCTATGGTACCTGTCATACACCAATGAAATTCTGGGCGGCATGGCGCGAAGAAGATATTACTTACGCGCAGATGTATGCGCTGCGCAACCATAAGTTATCGACTGAACAAATTCATGCGTTGTTTGATCATCGTCCTTCAGCCGATCTCGACTGGTACCAACAGTTAATAGCTGCTGGTGAACTGGCCGTCAGCGGGCAGGATAAGCTGCTCATCAGCCTGCTTTCACCGGAACGTCTGCTGGAGATGACCCGCTTTTTCACCCTGTTTGATAAAAAGACCGGGAAAATTGTCGCCCGCTATCAGCAGGTGTTCGGGATTAAAAGGCTGTTGGAACGCATAAGCACCCGCAGACCGGACGGGGGCAGAGAAGGTGGTGTGATCTGGCATACCACGGGGTCCGGTAAATCGTACACCATGGTGTTCCTCAGTAAGGCGCTGATCCTTCATGACAGCCTGAAGCAGTGTCGCATTGTGGTGGTGACGGACCGTGTCGATCTTGAAGGGCAGCTCAGCGGCACTTTTGCTTCTGGTGGCGAACTTGCCGGGAAGGATGATAAGGCCAAAGCAATGGCGACCTCTGGCCAGAAGCTGGCACAGCAGATTGGCTCTGGTAAAGAACGCATTATCTTCACCCTTATCCAGAAATTTAACTCAGCGACAAAATTGCCTGAATGCGTCAATACCAGCCCCGACATCATCGTTCTGATTGATGAAGGACACCGTAGCCAGGGGGGTGAGAACCATGTTCGTATGAAACTGGCTCTGCCGAACGCCGCCTTTGTTGCGTTTACCGGTACGCCATTGCTGAAAGAAGATAAGACCACCAATAAATTCGGGCCGATTGTCCACGCTTATACCATGCAGCGGGCGGTAGAAGATCAGGCCGTGACGCCTCTGCTCTATGAGGAACGTATTCCTGATCTTGAGGTAAACGACCGGGCAATAGATGCCTGGTTTGACCGTATTACCGATGGATTAAGCGAAGCGCAAAGAGCCGACCTTAAGCGTAAATATGCCCGAAAGGGTGAGGTTTATAGTGCAGATGATCGCATCCGTCTGATCGCACTCGATATCGCCACGCACTTCTCGAAGAATATTGATGAGGGACTGAAAGGCCAGCTTGCCTGCGACAGCAAGATTTCCGCCATCAAATATAAAAAGTATCTTGATGAAGCCGGGTTGTTTGAGTCAGCTGTAGTTATCAGCCCGCCGGATACCCGGGAAGGGAATACCGAAGTGGATGAAAGCAAACTGCCGGAAGTGACGAAATGGTGGAAGGATAATGTCGGCACGCAGGATGAGTCTGTGTATACCCGTAATGTCATCAGTGGTTTCGATACCGATGAGAAGCTCAAATTGCTGATAGTCGTTGATAAACTGCTCACCGGGTTTGATGAGCCGAAGAATACCGTGCTGTATATCGACAAGCCGCTTAAGTCCCACAACCTTATCCAGGCGATTGCGCGGGTGAACCGACTGCATCCACTAAAAAAGTTCGGTCTGCTGATTGATTATCGCGGTATTCTGGCTGAGCTGGACACGACTATCGGCAAATATCAGGACCTCGCCTCCCGAACTCAGGGCGGATACGATATCAAAGATATTGACGGGCTGTACAGCGCCATGAGCTCTGAATACAAGCGCCTGCCGCATCTGTATAACCAGCTGTGGGCCATATTTGCCGGTGTTAAAAACAAAAATGATACTGAGCAGTTACGTGCGGTACTGGTGCCTAAAATGGAAGAACGTGACGGAGAGATGGTCGATATCCATCAGAAAACCCGTGATGATTTCTTCGAGGCGTTAACGGCCTTTGCCGGATGCCTGAAAGTGGCACTGCAGTCCGCTACCTTCTTCACCGACAAGAGCTTTACGGAACAAGACCGAAATCTCTATAAAGAAACCGTAAAACAGATGTCCAGCCTTCGCCAGTGGGCGATGCAGGTAAGTGGAGAGCAGGTCAATTATGACGACTACGCTGAGCAGGTGAAAAAACTGCTGGATAAGCATGTCACCGGCGTTGAGGTTCGTGAACCGGATGGCGTGTATGAAGTCGGTAAAATGGGCAAGAGCGAAAAGCCCGAAGAGTGGGACAACAATAAAACCCGCAATGAAACCGACATCATTAAAACCCGTGTGACAAAGATGATTGAGCAGGAGCTGCGTGATGACCCGTATGCTCAGGAGGCCTTTTCCAAACTCCTGCGTATGGCAATCGAAGAGGCTGAAAAACTGTTCGACCATCCACTGAAGCAGTACCTCTTATTCCGTGAGTTTGAAGAGCAGGTTGAAGCCCGTAAGCTCAGTGATATCCCGGATGCACTAGCGGTAAACAAACATGCTCAGGCATATTACGGCGTATTTAAAAAAGAGCTGCCTGAGGTTTTTGCGGTAAACGATGTTCAGGTGCAGGAGAAGTGGACCAAGCTGGCCTTTGAAGTGGACAGCATTATCGTCAAAGCAGTGGCAGAAAATTCCCTTAACCCTCAGGATATAGAGAAAGCGGTCAAGACAAATATTTTACCGCTGCTGTTTACGGCCTGCCGGGAGATAGGGGCTGGAATGATCCAGGTGAACCGTATTGTGGAAACCATCATCCAGATCCTGCGTGTTGGATTGATGAAATCATGAGTGAAAAAGAATCGCCATCAATGAAAGCGTTACGCATTGTTTATGGTGATGAGGTCATCACCGTACAGTGTATTCCGCGTCAGGTCGTAAAGGGCAGAGTACTCATCAAGGTACATCCCGACTGTCGGGTTGTGGCCTCTGTACCGCCAGAAACACCGGAGTACGAGGTGTTGTCTGCGCTGAAAAAAAGAAGTCGCTGGATATACCAGCAACTGCGTGATTTCAGGGAGCAACAGACACACATTGTTCCGCGTCAGTATGTCAGCGGAGAAAGCCATTATTATCTCGGTAAGCAATATCAGTTGAAAGTGACAGAAGACGCTACTGTACCGCAACGAGTGAAAATGTTGCGTGGGCGTCTGGAAGTGACTGTCAGACACAAATCGGCAGAAAAGGTAAAAGCGTTGCTGGCCGAATGGTATCGGGAACGTGCCAGAGATGTATTTCAACGCAGGCTTGATTTATTGATACCCCAGACCCTTTGGGTCAGTGAGCGTCCTCCGATACGTCTGCGGGCGATGCAAACGCAATGGGGCAACTGTTCAGCAAAAGGCTGTCTGACCCTGAATCCATGGCTGGTTAAGGCATCCTCAGAATGTATCGATTATGTTTTGCTGCATGAGTTATGCCATGTGGCTGAGCACAACCACAGCGAGGAGTTTTACCGTCTGATGGGGCAGGTTATGCCGGGCTGGGAAAAGGTCAAGAAACGGCTCGACGGAATGGCGGGGATGTTGTTGGCGGATATGTGATTTTGGGGCTGATCTTCATTTAGAAACTAACCGGGGAAGTTATGTATTCGCTATCGAAGTATGTTTTTTATACCACTCTAATTCTTTATGTCCTGACATTACTAACTGTCAGCTATGTTGGTGCCTATTTAACTTATGTGGCTATTCCGGTGATTGTTGTTTCTGGATTATTAATGAAACTTCTCGGTAAAAGAAAGAGTAAATCAGGAGAAGTATCAAATGTTGTAGCCAGGGTGCTCAATGATACAAATGTCGGGCTGGAACGTTTTAATGAAGGCATGCACTGGTTCAATGAGAAAAACAGAATCATAAATGAAAAAACAAAACCTCTTAACGAACAAATTCATGCAATAAGAATGAAAATGATTGAGCCGGAGGTAAAGTTAAAATATGAAAGTGACCCTGAAAAAAGAAAAACACTTAATGCTTTAATTGAAAGTATGGAAAAAGATATCAGGATTATAGAATCCCAGAAAGATGAAATTAAAATGGCGATAGAGATAGATATTGCCCGCAAGAGGATTAATGAATAATGTTTGAGTTTTCTGCATGGATATTGATTAACAGTGACAGTTTTCAATAACTAAAATATCAAACAAATGGCATAGTAAACATGATTGTTAAAGGGAGGTTGAATTGCATTCTGAAGCGTTGGCTATCGAATTTATTGAACAACTGAAAGGCATCTCGGTTGAGGATAATGTTGAATTCAATTTTTTTGAATTGGGAGGTTCCGGATATCTCGAAAACCCAACAACGGATTTAATGGCTTTGTTTATGGGAGCCCAGAAAATGGTGCCGCCATGGTTGCTAAAAGCATTGTTATGTTGCCTGGATGATTCCCTCGATGTTGATGAAATTGATTTCACCTCTCTGGAATTAATGAGAGAGGCCAGAACAGAGGATGGGAAATATCTTGATATTCTTATCAGACATGATGAATTCATCATAGGTATTGAGCATAAAGTTTTGGCTGATACATATAATCCTTTTCCCAGCTATGTAAGTC
The DNA here is from genome assembly GCF_001521715.1 of Enterobacter asburiae. Taxonomy (NCBI): domain Bacteria; kingdom Pseudomonadati; phylum Pseudomonadota; class Gammaproteobacteria; order Enterobacterales; family Enterobacteriaceae; genus Enterobacter; species Enterobacter asburiae. The sequence goes on along the minus strand of NZ_CP011863.1, from coordinate 1,947,091 downwards.
TCATTGATAGTTACGGCGGCAACAATCAAAATCTATTTCGCTGTATATTAAAGCCTGACGGTAACAGTGCTAAAGGCGTAGACGGTTGGCAACTGATCAATTATTCACTGCTGCTGGAAACCGCCATTCGACGTCTGGGGTTGGAGATGATGAATCAAGAGTTCAGCAAGTGGACTGTTTTTTATCAGGAGTTTTTAAGTCATCTTAAAAAATTGAGTGAGGTTAGTATGGATAAGGTATCTGATAAAAATGTGGAGTTTGTCACTGAAAATTTCTCAGCTTTGATAAAATCGGTTCAACTGCTGGAAATGTACCAAAATGCTATCACCGAGGAAGCTAAATCGGTTGTCTCAGAGGTATTGCCTGATATTCATATTGCAACAGGTATTAATAACTGGAAGGGTTACTATAAAGCAATTCATCTGATGCCGGGATGCTGGGGGCAAGGTAAAACAGGAATTACGTTAGTTTATCGCCCTTCAGAGGATGGACGAGATGAAGCTGAGTTCTACGTATATGGATGGATACATTCAGATGATTACCCTGAAGTTAATGCACTAAAAGAAGAAATAAGAGTTGCTTTAAGTGCTGGAGATTTCATTCCAACAGCTAGCCCTGAGGACTATGAAGTATCAATTACTGGGAAGGGGAAAGTGCTTGAACTGAGTTTTTGGGGGAATACGAGAAGCAAAAAAGATGCACTGGTTCTTCTTAAGGATATGACTAAGTGGATGGACTCAAAAATAAGAACATAAAGTAATATGACTGAGTGATGACGATCTTTTTTAAATTGTGGATTATTAGGCTGGTAATTGAAGCGCCGAATAGACAGATATTGGAATAAAAGGAGAATATTCAAATGATTTATCAGTGTGATACTTGCAGTAGAACGACTTTTGAGGTTAATTGTCCCTGGTGTAGTGGAGTTTCGCCTGTAAAAACGTCTGCATGGGGTTCAGCATCATCGACCGCACAAGCAATAGACATACAACGTATGACACCATTGAATCCATCGTTTTATCCCGAATTTCAGTATCGTTCAAAGGGTGTTCTAAAAGATCTATTTGGGAAAAAGAAAGAGCAAACTCAGCTTAATCAATTGCTTGAAAATGTTCTCGAAAAATACTCCAGTTTAAAAGATCCATATTTTACTAACTTCATTTACACTTCCAGATTCTCACATAATAATAAATCGGAAGCAGATTACTCAACAGATAATGGTACATACTCCGAATTACAACTTTTCCGTGAGGTGTTGGTCAGAAAAGGGTTCAATGAGCTTGAGCAGTTACCTGAGCTATTAGATAAATTACTCCTTACCACGTCATTTAACGCTCTTTATTATGGTTTCGCTAAGGAAGTTAAACGGCATATTAAATCCACACTTACTGAATCCTTGAAGTCATGGATTGAGGAAGCGGGTACCACTTTTAGGGCAGATCTTTCATTGTTTCTATTCTATATATGGAGCAATAAAATAGAGTTCTCATCAGTAGAGTTCAATGAAAAAGCGGAGGCTACGCCTGGTGTTCCTTTAGTTTCATTTGATGAAGTTAAAAAATACTTAGCTGCGTGCGAACATATTTATTTTGATATTCTGGTTGATAGATTAGCTACACGGCTCGAACATTTTAACCCTAACAAATTCGTCACCATGTATTTAGTTGATGCAATGGACGGTTTCCAGTTTGAAGATTTCCTTGTGGAAGTATTCCAGACTATGGGCTATGACGTCAAAGAAACCAAGAGAACGCAAGATCAGGGGGCAGATCTCTTCGTCACTCGATTTGGTAAGGATATGGTTATCCAGGCGAAAAATTATTCTGGTTCTGTAGGTAACTCGGCGGTGCAGCAGGTGATCTCTGCTAAAACATTCTATGGTTGTGATGAGGCGATGGTTGTGACTAATTCCTACTTCACACGCTCTGCGAAAGAGTTAGCTGAATCAGCCTTGGTACGTCTGATCGACAGGGATGAACTGCAAAAGTATCTGGATGATTACAATCAGAAGATAATCGAAGATTTTCAGTCGAACTCATAATGTTTAAACATTGCAGCATTGATGGTAAGTACTGGCAGGTTTTGCGTTGGTAACTTTAATTTACTAAACCGCCTTAAAGGCGGTTTAGTAAAAAAATCGAACATTTAAAATGCTAAGTAATCATAAAGACATAATAATTTTCTGAAATCCGTGTCACACCGTCCGGAGTGTTCTTCAAGATAATTCTTTAATTCTTCTATTGATATATTATCATCCATAACAGAATACATGATTCCACCGATGACTTTCCAGTCAGGTAAGTTATCCGTTATGTCAGTTATTGTTGAGTATTCATTTCCGCATTCTTTAACATAACCCTTTAAGTCAGCGATAATTTTATCAACTTGGCGATTTTTATATTTTTCTTCATTAATGAGATTCTCACAAATTGAACTGAATGCGAAAACCGGGAACCTTTCACGAGTTGATATGACTTGCTTATTCAGTAATGATATAAGTTGTGAGTTTGCTTCATCAACTATTTTGAAATAATTTTGAATCATTTCAGTTTTGGTTTGGAATTCATATTTAACAGTCCGTTCTGAACCAACGGCTAAAACCATATCTTCATTTTTTAGTTCATCGATGTTTTCTGTTATATTTACCTTTATTTCTCCGCCGCTTTTAATAGTATTCCAAACTTTTTGCACTTTCCTGATGTCCATCGCGGAAACTGGAAGGACTAGTTTTGAAAGTGCATCATATATAGCAGTATAGTTATCTGTTTTGATTTTATTGATGCGGATAGTTGCCATGCTCTCAATATCAATATCATGCTCGGTTATTTCTGTCGTATGATCACCAGGTGCATATTCAACTAGCAGGAAGTTATCGCGAATCTTCTTTGCTAGTTCAGTGTTGACATTTACATATGAAAAAATAGTTTTTAACAGGGACTTAATGTTTGAATCACTTATGCTATAGCCAATAAATATAATAGGGTTGTGTATGAAAATAGAAAGGAGTTGGGCCCTGATTAATTCGTATTTATTATTGAAGTTATTATAGTCGTCTCTTGTTATAATTATGTTGTCTGAGTCGGTTACACAACCATGTATTTTGTAAACTGAGCCATAGGGGTTGCTAAGAAGAATATCATTCCCTATTAACGGGTTGAACTCAAAAACTTTTTCACATAAACGATCGTAATTCGTGGTTATGACGGAACCAATGTTTTTACGTGCTCTAATTAGAGCGTCAATTTCATTGCTTTTTTCGGGTCTTATCAATAAGCCGTTAAGTATTTCTGTTATATAAATTTTAAAACGGCTCAGTTTCTTGCCTTCTTTCATGTTTTTATAAAAAATATCGTTAATGGCTTCGAATTTGCCATTCCGATCAGTTGCAAGACATTTGTTGAATTCTATCTCAAGCCTTGTTGCCAAAAGGTCATAACTATATTCACCATTCTCCATTGATTCTGCTTTAAGGTCATAGTAAAACTCCTCATTACCCGTGAGTTCATTGGATATAAACTCAAGTAATTCATTCCAGCCAAAAGAGTTTTGAAGATACCTAAGACTAAAACCGGTGCCGATGAAAAGCACTGGATGATTTTTATAATGACCTACAAAATCTTGGATTTCCATACCAATTCTCAACATTAACCCACATACTCATCATAAAATCAAATTTCGAAAGAAAATGCCAATGGTCTTTCATAAATAGTATCACCCTTATCAGACTGGAAAGGGGAACGAACATTAGTGGCAAACCACCACCATAGCTGACCTGGTACAGGTACAGCCAAGCTACATTTTTAGACGTTATTCATGTACTGAGATTGGCACTTGGGCTTCCGTGCCAGGGGGGGCTTACCTGTGCTGACTCTGTGCTCAAAGTTATCCAAGTCTATCTATTTACTGCCAATTACAGTAAAGTAGATGGACAATTGCAGCGAAGTTTCGCAATGTACTGCTATCTAACTCATTGATCCTGCGTAGAATTTAAAATCCCTCGGCGTTCGCGCTGTGTGGGTTCAAGTCCCACTCCGGCTACCATGGGAAACAAAGAATAATCAAAGCAATAAGCAGTGTCGTGAAACCACCGAAAGGTGGTTTTTTTGTGCCTGAAATTTGCCAGTCACACCCCACCCAGATACGCCTTCCTGACCTCCTGATTTCCCAGCAGCTCCTCGCCGCTGCCGCTCAGCCGGATCTGCCCGTTAACCATCACATACCCACGGTCGGAAAGCTTCAGCGCGTGATGCGCATTCTGCTCCACCAGAAAGATGGTCATGCCGTTGCGGGCCAGCTCGCGCAGCGTCTGGAAGATCTGTTTCACCACAATCGGCGCCAGACCGAGGCTCGGTTCATCCAGCAGCAGCAGCTTCGGACGGCTCATCAGCGCCCGGGCAATCGCCAGCATCTGCTGTTCCCCGCCGGACATGGTCATCGCGCGCTGCTTGCGCCGCTCCTTGAGGCGGGGGAACAGGTCGAACATGGTTTGCATATCCTCGGCGGCAAACTGGCTGCCGATGGGGATGGTCCCCATCAGCAGATTCTCTTCAACGGTCATATCCGGGAAGATTCGTCTGCCTTCCGGCGCCTGCGCAATGCCGCCGGACGCGACGTAGTGGGTAGATTTATGGCTGATATCTTCACCACCGAAAAGGATCTGCCCGCTGCGAATGCGGGGCTGGCCAAAGATGGACATCAGCAATGTCGATTTACCCGCGCCGTTTGCGCCAATCAGCGCCACGGTTTCACCCTTATTGACCTCGAGGGAGACCTGCTTCAGCGCCTGAATGACGCCGTAAAACACATCCACATCGCGAAATGCCAGCAGCGGTTCGCTCATAGGGTGACCTCGCTTTCGTCCGTACCCAGGTAGGCGGCAATAACCTTTTCATCATGCTGGATCTGCTCGGGTTTTCCCCTGGCAATCACATCGCCGTGGTCGAGCACGATAATGTCGTCCGAAATCTCCATCACCATCCCCATATCATGCTCAATCAGTAATACCGTGATGTCATGATGATCCCGCAGAAAGCGAATAATGCTGCTGAGCTTATGCGTTTCAACCGGGTTAAGCCCGGCGGCGGGTTCATCCAGACAGATCATTTCCGGCCCGGTGCACATGGCCCGCGCAATTTCCAGACGCCGCTGCTGGCCGTACGACATCTCTCCCGCCAGGCGATTGGCGCACTCCACCAGATCCACCACTTCCAGCCAGTAGAAGGCCCTGTCCAGGGCGTCGCTTTCCGCCCGCCGGTACGCCGGCGTATTTAAAATCCCGGCGAGCAGATTGCGGTTAACGCGCATATGCTGCGCAACCAGCAGGTTTTCCACGACAGACATCTCGCGGAAAAGACGGATATTTTGAAACGTACGCGCCAGCCCTGCGCGGTTGACCAGATGCGTTCCGCCGAACATTTTGTAGAAAAGGCGCTGCCCGAACTGCGCGGGGTTAATCCAGTCTCCCGGCTGGAATTTTTGTCCGAGCACCTGAATAACGTTGGTCGTTTTATGGCGGGTATTAAATAAAATGTTGCCGCCGGAGGCCCTGTAGAAGCCCGTCAGGCAGTTAAACACGGTAGTTTTTCCCGCCCCGTTTGGCCCAATCAGGGCGGTAATTGAGCCGCGCTGCACGTCCAGGTTGACGTCGTTTAGCGCCTTAATCCCGCCGAAGTGCATCATCAGATGTTCAACGCGTAATATCGTTCCGTTCATGGCGCGACGCCCTTACGCACGGCAAACCCGCTGCGGTTAATGCGGATCAAACCGCGCGGACGCCAGATCATCATCACCACCATGAGCATGCCAAACAGCAGGACGCGGTACTCGGCAAAACTGCGCAGCAGCTCCGGCGTTACCGTGAGCACAAAGGCGGCCAGCACTACGCCAAGCGTCGAGCCCATCCCGCCCAGCACCACAATGGCGAGGATCAGCGCCGATTCAAAGAAGGTAAAGGAGGTGGGATTCACGAACCCCTGATAGGTGGCGAAGAACACCCCGGCAATGCCCGCGGTCGACGCGCCCAGCGTAAAGGCCGACAGCTTAACCAGAACATGATTTAACCCCATCGAGCGGCAGGCAATTTCGTCTTCACGCAGCGCCTCCCACGCCCGACCAATCGGCATCCGCGTCAGGCGGTGCTTAATGTAGAGCACCAGCATCACCACCAGGAACAGAACCGCGTAGATAAAAATAAACTTCATGTTCGGGTTGTAGGTCAGGTGGAAAAATTCGTGGAAGGGCACGCCGCCTTCTTTCGCGCGTCGCCCAAATTCCAGACCGAAAAAGGTGGGGGGAGGGGCCGACACGCCGTTTGGGCCGCCGGTGAAGGTCAGCCAGTTGTTGAGTATCAGGCGAATAATCTCCCCGAACCCGAGGGTGACGATGGCGAGATAGTCACCGTGCATGCGCAGTACCGGGAAACCGAGCAGGGCGCCTGCGGCGGCGGCCATGATTGCCGCCAGCGGCAGCATGCTCCAGAAGCCTAAGCCGAGATACTGGTATCCCAGCGCCAGACCGTACGCCCCAATCGCGTAGAACGCGACATATCCCAGATCCAGCAGGCCGGCCAGACCCACGACGATATTCAGCCCCAGGCCGAGAAGCACGTAGATCAGCCCGAGAATGGCGACGGTTAGCACATATTTCGTGGCGACAAACGGAAAGCAAATCGCAAGGGTAATCACCAGAGGAATAATCCAGCGCATGCGGCTTTTGTATTCCGGTGGCCGGACATATACGCCCGCGCTATCGGCTTCGAAGCGCGCCTGGAAACGGGTGCCCGCGGCGGTACCTAAAAAGGCGCTCAACAGAAAACGCCCGAGCATGACGATGCCAACCATCCAGGCCAGCCGCTGCCCGGCAAAGTTAAAGCTGTATCCGTCCAGCACCACGCCCGCAATGGGGCCGAAGATTATCAGCGCAATCAGCCCGGAAAAAAATCGCGTCCAGCATGCAGCGTTTAAGTGAAAAACCGTGTGATGTCATCATTCTCTCCCTCACACTTTGGCCACAATCGGGCGCCCAAGCAGCCCCTGGGGACGGAAAATCAGGATCATGACCAGCAGGCCGAACGAGAAGACGTCTTTATAGTCCGAGTTCACCATGCCCGAGAACTGGGCTTCCGCCACGCCGAGGATAAGGCCACCGAGCATGGCGCCGGGGAGGGAGCCGATGCCGCCGAGTACCGCCGCAGTAAAGGCTTTAATGCCGATCACGAACCCGACGTAGAAATCAAAGGTGCCGTAATTCATGGTGATCAACACCCCCGCCAGGCCGGCCATCGCCGCGCCGATGACAAAGACCAGCGAAATAATCCGGTCGGTGTTAATGCCCAGAATGGAGGCCATCTTACGATCCTGCTGTACCGCGCGGCACATCCGGCCCAGCCGGGTATGGTTGATTATCCAGGTGAGCACCAGCATGCCGGCAAACGAGGCAACCAGAATAAACACTTTGGTGTAGGTTATCTGCACGAACCCGTCGCCCAGATGCAGGCGAATCACGCCGTCCAGCATGGTCGGCACTCCTTGCTGGCGAGGACCCTGGCTCAGCTGCGCGTAGTTTTGCAGGATAAGCGACATGCCTATGGCGGAGATCAGCGGCGCCAGGCGCGTGGAGTTGCGCAGCGGCTTGTAGGCGATACGCTCGATGGTCCAGCCGTACACCCCGGTTACCACAATGGTGAACACCAGCGTCCCGAGGATCAGCAGCGGGAACGACTGCAGACCGAAGAACGAGAGCAGCGCCAGGCCAATGGCGCAGAGATAGGCGGAAATCATATACACTTCGCCGTGGGCGAAGTTGATCATGCCGATAATGCCGTACACCATGGTGTAGCCGATGGCAATCAGGCCGTAGACGGAGCCCAGCGTTAAGCCATTAATTAACTGTTGCAGGAAGAATGTACTCATCTTAGCGCGCTCGTTTTATAGGCTGCGCGAGCCGCGCAGCCTGATGTTTATTACGCGCCGACGGGAAAGCCCGCCGACGTTGAGCGTGACTCCGTCCCGTTACTGCACTTCCTTATATTTTCCTTTGTCGTCCCACTGGTAAACCACGTAGTCAGACACTTTCAGATCGCCTTTGCTGTCCCAGGCTTTTTTGCCCATCACCGTGTCGACGGAATTGGCTTTCAGCCACTCGCTGGCTTTGGCGGAGTCCTTGCCGCCGGTGGCCTTGAAGGCCGCGGCAATGGCCTGTACGGAGGCATAGGAGTAAAGGGTGTAACCTTCCGGCTCGAATTTACCGGCGCGGAATTTCTCGATAACCGCTTTACCGTCCGGGATAAGGCGCGGATCTTTACCGAAGGTCATGTAAATGCCGTTGGTGTATTGCGGGCCACCCGCGGCGGTCACCATCTCTTCGTTGACAATGCAGTCGCCGGAGAAGAATTTCGCCTGCACGCCCTGTTCACGCATCTGGCGAACCAGCGGACCGGCTTCCGGGTGACAGCCACCGAAGAACACGACGTCCGGTTTTTGCGCGCCGATCTTCGTCACCAGCGCGTTAAAGTCTTTTTCACCGCGGGATAACCCCTCATACATCACATCCTGAACCCCGCGTTTCGCCAGCGCCGCTTTGGTGGCGTCAGCCAGACCCTGACCATAGGTGTCTTTATCGTGAATAATCACCACGCGCTTGGCTTTCAGCTTGTCGATGATGAAGTCGCTGGCAACCTGACCCTGCTGGTCATCGCGTCCGCACATGCGGAACATGTCGCTCATGCCGCGTTCGGTGATCAGCGGGTTAGTTGAGCCGGGGGTAATCGCAATAATGCCCGCGTCGCTATACACCTCGGAGGCGGGCATTGTGGAAGAGGAGCAGAAATGGCCGACCACGGCGTTGACTTTATCCTGGTCAACTAAACGGTTGGCGACGGCCACGGCCTGCTTAGGCTCGCAGGCATCATCCCCCTGAACCAGTTTGATCTTCTCGCCGTTAATGCCGCCTGCGGCATTAATATCTTCAGCGGCCTGCGTTGCGCCATGCCAGTACTGATCGCCATAGGTGGCATTCGGACCCGTGAACGGTCCGGCCACGCCAATCACAATATCTGCCCGGGCGGAAAACGCCGTCACCAGGCAACCGGCCAACACAAGAGAAAGAGGAGTTCTGATAAATTTCAGCGACATTATTATGTTCCTTAGCAAAGAGGTTTTTGCACCACGGCGTAAACCCGAACGCCCGACGGCGCAGCCAATCCGAAACACGAGCAAGAATAAAATGCACTAAACGAACAAGATACAGACGGCATCCTGCATATTACGGCGAGATTTCCCTGCGCAGGGACGCGCGAAGAACGTTAAGCAAAAACGTTGCCAGAATGGTTAACCCATTGACGGGCATGCGACATGTTTGAGTATAGAGCGCCGCGTTATGCCGCCTTGCGGGAGGAGAAGAAATTACAGCGGAGATCACATATCGTTAACAATAAAGCCCATAAGTTGTGCAAAGGTCACGGTTTGCACGTTTTTGCAGCAATAAAGACCTAAACTTCAGCCCGGAGAGGCGTGAGATATGTGTTAGGATCGTTTCCTTTTTTGCAGGAGTATCAGCGATGACTGAAGGCCCATTGAATGAAAGCGAAATGGCGTGGCTTGAAGAGACGTTAATGTCTTACGGTCATGATGACGCGTCCGTGATTGACGTGTCCGAACTGGACGGCATGCTTACCGCAGTGCTTTCCGGTCCTGTTGTCGTTGAGCCAGACGCCTGGCTGGTGGCGGTGTGGGGCGGCGAGAAGTACATTCCGCGCTGGAAAAACGATCGTGAGATGAACCGTTTTATCGATCTCTGCTTTAAGCATATGAACGATATTGCAGAGCGCCTGAGCGAGTACCCGGATCAGTTTGAACCGATGTTCGGTTATAACGACGTTGACGGTGAGAGCTATACCGTGGTGGAAGAGTGGTGCTATGGCTATATGCGCGGCGTGGCGCTGACGGACTGGTCAGCCTTGCCGGAAGCCCTGAAGGCCGATCTTGACGTGATTGCGCTGCACGGGACGGAAGAGAACAGCGAAAAGCTGGATGAACTGTCCGAAGAGGAGTATATCGCCAGCATCGAAAGCATCCAGCCTGCGGCACTGCGTTTATATCAATACTGGGTTAACAACCCGCAGCAGCCTGAAGTGAAGAAGCCGACGGTGAACGGCACGAAGGTCGGGCGTAACGATCCCTGTCCTTGCGGCAGCGGGAAGAAGTTTAAGAGCTGCTGTTTGCACTGATAAAAAAGGGGCTGATGATAGCCCCTTTTTTATTTAACCCACTTCCGGTAGCATCCCGGCTGCAATCAGCGCCTGCACTAGAATAATCACCACCCCACAGCCAAACACAACGCACAGCAGCGGCTTTCCTCCCGCCACGCGATATCCTTGCTGAGGATGCTGCTGGCGGCTTTTCCACGCCAGCAGGGAAGGGAGCAGCAGGGCCAGGATAGAGAGCGCCACCCCCGCATAGCCCAGCGCCATCACAAACCCGCGTGGGTAAAACAGCGCGAATGCCAGCGGCGGCAGGAATGTGATGGCCCCCGTCTGCAACCGTCCAGCCGCGGTATTGCGACGCTGGAACAGATCGGCCAGGTAATCAAACAGGCCGAGCGCCACGCCCAGGAACGAGGTTGCCAGCGCCAGGTCGGCAAACAGGTGTACCGCCAGCTCCACGTGCGGGGAGGTAACAACCTCGCGCAGTGCCAGCAGAAAACCGTTCAGGCCAGCGTGTTGCGCCATCAGCCCAATAAAGGTTGAGGAGTCAATGCTGCCCAGCGTCACCAGCTGCCAGAAAATATAGGCGATCAGCGGGATCGCGCTGCCGATTACAAAGACGCGGCGCAGCTTGCGGATATCGCCGTTCATATAACTGACGATACTTGGCACGCTGCCGTGGAAGCCAAACGAGGTGAAAATGACCGGGATCGCGGAGAGCGCCAGCCCTTTTTCCAGCGGCAGCGTCAGCAGGTTGACCTTATGCACGTGCGGCGCCAGCAGCACCAGCATGACGATCAGGAAGAGAATTTTGGCGCTGAACAGAAAGCGGTTAAACAGATCGACCAGCGATGTCCCCACACAGACCACGCCGCCGCCGATGAGCGCAAAGAAGATAGCCCCCGTCGCCGGGGTAATGTCAGAGCCAAACCAGTCGTTGACGCTGGAGGCGATGAGTTCCCCGACGCCGCTGATATAGGCGGCGGTCAGGGCGTACATCAGGAACATCATGCTAAAGCCGGTTATCCACTGGCCGTAGCGTCCCAGATAGCGCGCCGCAAGCGAACCCAGACCGGTGTCGGCGGGCACGTGCTGGTAAACCTCAAGCAGCAGCAGGGCGGTGTAGCACATCAGCGCCCAGAGCGTACCCAGCAGCAGCAGGGTCATGCCAAATCCCACGCCCGCGGCTGCCAGGGCATTGCCAGCATTCCTGCGCCAATCGTCGTTCCGGCGACGATAAAAATACTTCCCAGGGTTCTGTTTTTCACGCTTTCCTCTACAACGATGCTTAACCGCGACAAAATCTGCGGCGCAGAGTAAGGGAAAAGCCTTAATTCGTCAAATCACCGTTACAAGTAGTGTAATGAATAATTTACGGATTATTGTCGCTCTGATCCTTTTTAGGCGGATGCCTACTTCATAAGGGCAATGTTGCTGGGCGACATTCCGGCGTAACGTAAACAATAAATATAAATTATCAAATTAAGTGAGAGTTTATGGCTGGGGAGAATCCCTTCACCGCGGCATGGAGCCGGGGAGGTAACCTGTTGTGCCATGGCCACTGGATAATCAGCTGGCAGAACCAACCCCTGATACTTCCCGAGTCCCGTCGCGAAAAGGATATGGGCACCTGGGCAATCTATTCGGTTATCGATCCTGAAGATGAAACCTTTGCGCAAGGCTTACAGGAAGATGAGTGGATCGTTGAGAATGTCGACTGGTTAACGGATATGTTCTTCGAGGTGGGTATTCCGCTGGAGACGTCCAGCTACCGCTATTTTTACCAGGCGGTGAATCCTCATGACTGGTGCTGCACCAGCTGTGCGGGGTGTATGTAAATTAACGCGGTGCCGGAAACCGGCACCGCGCTGAAATTAATTCTGCGTATCGAGAGTGGAAAGTTCTTTATCAATAAAGTAAAGACCTTCGCCGGATTTACCCACCAGAGATAATTTATCCAGTACGGATTTAAACAGCTTCTCTTCTTCGTGTTGCTCAGCGACGTACCACTGCAGGAAATTAAAGGTTGGATAATCCTGGCTGGTCATCGCGGCATGGACCAGTTCGTTAATTTTCTGCGTGATCAGCTGCTCGTGCTCGTAGGTGGCGCGGAACAGTTCATCGAGAGAATTATACTCAGCGAAAGGTGAAGCCACGGTTTCAATGCGCGGCAGGCTGCCCGTATCCGTAAGATAATCAAACAGACGCTGCATGTGTGTCATCTCTTCCTGAGCGTGACGACGCAGAAACGCGGCCGCACCTTCGAAGCTGTGGTAGCTGCACCAGGCGCTCATCTGCTGGTAGAGCAGGGATGAAAAAAGCTCAAGGTTCATTTGCGCGTTGAGCTTGTCGATCATTTCAGTTTTCAGCATGGTGACGCTCCGGATTATTATTTCTGGTTCACAATGAGCGACACTATAATTTGTTATTTAATTATTTGCAAAACGTAAAATTTTTATTTTATTTATTTAAAATACGAATGGGAATAAAACGCATTGGCGATTTTTATAACTTATTAATGAGAATTATTTTTGTTCGTAATGAAATAAACTGCCAGCAAACGCTGGCAGCGTTGATTAATACCACGGATTATTTGACTTAGGATTAACGGCGTAACCCATACATTTATACTGGATAGTCACGCTCTCGTTCAGGCACAAAGAGCCGCTCGTCAGGGTGCAGGTTTTAATGGGCTGACCATAGGCTGAGGCAGTGGCATACCCCATGCTCTGACACGCTTTTGCCGCCGTGCCGTTATTTACATACTCATCGGAATACGCATTTTGCAGCGCTGCCTGGCCGTAGTCGAGGCGGACGATGCCGTTCGGCGCGTCGCGGCTGCTGACTTCAGCCTGGCGGTTGATACTACACCCCGCGAGCAGCAGGATTGTGCCGGCTACAATGACTCTTTTCATGGTTCGCTCTGAGTGGATGGAAATACCTTATCGTACCCGCAGATGCCCGCTGCAATGCCTGGAATAGCCGGACAATCTGCCCTCACTCTTCGCAACGGGTCAGAGGGGAGCGCTATCAGGCCAAACCCTGATAAAAATGTGATAGCCATCACAAAAAGATTGATTTTTGTGATGGTGGTCATATTATAAGCACGTTGACAATAAAGTTGTATAACAAGTTAATGGAGCATCATCGTGAAACTGCGCAAAATCCTGAAAAGCATGTGGGCCAATTACTGCCGCACGTTCAAAGACGTGCCGCCGGGCGCCATGTTCTGATAAAAAAACCTGCTTCGGCGGGTTTTTTTGTACCTGCTGACGATGAAGGGAAGATGTCAGGGGGCGTGTTTTGCTACTATGGCGGCCTTTAAATAAGGAGAAAGCCCCCATGTCACAAAACCTGAGCGCCGATCAGGAACTAGTCTCTGACGTTGTCGCCTGTCAGCTGGTTATCAAACAAATCCTTGATGTTCTGGACGTGATTGCGCCGGTTGAAGTGCGCGAGAAGATGTCTACGCAGCTGAAGAACATCGATTTTGCCAGCCATCCTGCTGCCGCTGACCCGGTTACGCTTCGTGCGATCCAGAAAGCCATCGCGCTGATTGAACTGCGATTCACGCCGCAGGGTGAGTCCCACTAAAGCATGGAAAGGGGCGACAGCATATGTCGCCCTTTGATGCGGTTAAAAGAACGTCTGGACCAGCAGGTAGCTCGCCGCGCACGCGCAGCTTACCCCAATCAGCCCTGGCAGAATAAAGCTGTGGTTGATGATAAATTTGCCGATGCGGGTGGTGCCTGAACGGTCAAAGCCGATGCAGGCCAAATCACTGGGATAGGTCGGCAGGACAAAATAGCCGTATGACGCCGGGAAAAAGGCGATCAGCATTTTCGGGTCGATGCCGAGCATCAGGCCCATTGGCGCAACGGCCGTCAGCGCAGCCGCCTGGCTGTTCACCAGTTTTGACACCAGAAACAGCACAATGGCATACGTCCACGGGTGGCTCTTCACCACGCCTTCCAGCGCCAGCTTTAACTCATCGAGATGCGCCTGGAAAAAGGTATCGCTCATCCATGCCACGCCGAACACCGAGAAGATCGCGACCATACCGGCCTTGAACACCGCGCCGTTGGAAATGGCCGACGCATTGACCTTACAGGCCATCAGCATCACGGCGCCCGCAATTAGCATCATCATCTGAATGACAAGGTTCATCGACAGCGCCGTCATTTTGCCTTTTACCTCAAAGGCGGGGCGCAGTTCAGGGAATGCCCCCAGCAAAACGACCACGGCAATACCGGCAAAGAAAATCCACGTGGACCAGTAGGCCTGTTTAGGGAAACGCTGATTCATTAACGTCTCCGTTCCGCCATAGATAAACTCGCGCTGCTTAGGATCTTTCAGCTTTTCCTGAAACTCTATGTCGTCAGCCAGATCTTTCCCACGGCGTAAACTCCACAGGGCCGCAATGGCCACGCCGAAAAGCGAAGCGGGAACCGACACGGCGAGAATTTCCAGGATCCCCCACGCGTGATCGATCCCATGCTGGGCCGCCAGGATGGACACCAGTGACACCACGGCAACGGAAACGGGGGATGCCGTGATTGCCATCTGCGACGCGACCGAGGCCACGGCCATGGGGCGCTCCGGGCGGATCCCTTTTTTCAGGGCGATATCCGCAATGATGGGGAACATGGTGTAGACCACATGCCCGGTGCCGCACAGAAAGGTCAGCATCCAGGTGGTGAAAGGGGCGAGCAGGGTGATGTGCTGCGGGTGTTTGCGCAGCAGGCGTTCAGCAAACTGCATCATGACGTTGAGGCCGCCCGCAGTCTGCAGCGTAGCCGCACAGCCTATCACCGCAAGGATGGTCAGCATAACGTCAACCGGCGGTTTACCCGGTTGCAGTCCAAAGACAAAACATAAAATAAAAAGACCAATACCGCTAATTAACCCAAGCCCCATACCGCCGAAACGCGTACCCGTCAGCAGGCAGAGGAGAATGACAACAAACTCAATGGTGATCATGATGCTCCCTCGTCAATGATTATGTAACTAAATAAATCATCACACGTTGTGTGGTTAATCATTGGGAGCCAGATCTGATTTGTTAAATTTCAGGAAAAGCAGAAGGTTGGAGAGGGGGAAAAGGAATCCTGCCTCAGGTGGGAGGAGGGATCCCCACAAAACAATGCTTGCACGGACGACTCCCCCTCCCTTGAGGGAGAGGGCTGGGGTGAGGGGGAACATACGGCTGTGGTGGTCATTCCGTTCACTTCATGTTCCTTGCTACTCTGTAACGACATGACCGGTGAACGTGCCAGGGCGGCTCAATCGCCGCCGCCCTTGCGACCCGGGCTCCCGGCGGTAAATCGCCGCTTCGCGGTTCCCTCAGCTTATTCCTTCAGGCTATCGGGCCGGGCATGAGCCTGCATCCCTGCAGGCCACGCCCTCTCGGCGCATCCATGCGCCTCGCCCCGGCCTTACGGAAACGCTTCGGCGATTTACAGCCGGACCAGGACATCGCTGTAAGTTATTCGCTTGCCTGATACAAAATTCATCGCTTCAGGTTAATAAATTCCCGGGAAACCCTCAGCCCTGTTGGAGCAAATTAAAAACTCAGTGGTGCTGCACCGCCACAATGTCGAGCAGATGACGGTCGGTTTGCTCAGGACATAAACCCGCCTGCTGCGCATTATGGATCTCATCCGCCAGCGTCTTTAGCAGCATGCCATCCTGCTGCTGTTCTTTGTCCATATCACGTAAGAATTTGAGCGTCGTAATGTCCTGCTGCGCTTTGGCTTCATCGGCCAGTTTGCTGAGCGTGCTGCAGCGTTGCTCGTACTCTTCAAGCGTTTTTTGAAACAGTTCTTCCAGACAAGAATAGTTTTCATTGATCCCATCAAGGGCTTTAACGACAGGATTTGCCCCTGCGGCTTTCAGAAAGTTAAAGACACGCATCATATGGGTGACGTTACTTTGCGCCTGAGAGCGAAAGAATGTGGCAGACCCCGTGAGACTATTCTCGGCACACCACGCGCTTAAGTGAAGGTGCAGATTCGAGGCGTAGAACTCAAGGTTCATCTGCGCGTTAAGTTTTTGCATCATCGTTTGGGTAGCCATACTCATATCCTTATTGACTGTGGGACGTGATGTCCGTTGCTTACCTGAGCGTCAGGCAAATACGAAGAAAAGAGCAGAAATAGACATTCTGCCGCGACCGAAGTCGACCGAAATTCACTTCCTGTGTTCGATATAAATAAGCATACCCTTGTATTGGGTCTAAGAAAACTCTTAATCAGGCTGTATTTACCATACATTACAAAGTTTAATATAGTTCAGAAATACAATTAGCTCGCCATGAATTGGATGTGACTTAATTGGCTAATAATTAAGGGTTTTTATCGTGAGGGTACACCGTTACTCTTTCGAAAATATTAAGTTGGAATATTACTCTGAGAAAAGGAGAAATACGGTTTAATCGTTTCGAATATATGATGTGCTAATAAAATTGCGCTAAATCAATTTCTGCGGAATAACGTTTTTTCAGGTGCGTTGTACATTCTTGATGAAAAACATGTTGACCCCCTTTAACGCCAGGTGCGTTTTTGCCCGCTGAGGGGCATCAGGGATATCTTGGCTAATCTTATGGATAATTCTGCTTAACCTCTTTCTATTTGTCTGACAAATCCTGCCTTTTTTATGTCATTTTTCGCTGAATTTATGTACGCAATTACTGTAATTCTGCGGTGTGATGGGGCTCTCTTATGGATGATTAATTTCCCGCTAAAACTATCACCAGCAATAACGCTTATGACGAGGTAAGCGCTAATGCCTTGTTTTAAGTCCGATTAAATAAGAAGCACGCACTTATTCCCTACAGAAAAGAATGCTAAAGCTGGAGTTTACCATGCACAAATTTACTAAAGCGCTGGCGGCCATCGGTCTGGCTGCCGTTATGTCACAATCCGCTATCGCTGAGAATTTAAAACTCGGTTTTTTGGTAAAACAGCCCGAAGAGCCCTGGTTCCAGACTGAGTGGAAATTCGCAGATAAAGCCGGGAAAGATTTAGGTTTTGAAGTCATTAAAATCGCCGTGCCTGACGGCGAAAAAACCCTGAACGCCATCGACAGCCTGGCGGCCAGCGGTGCAAAAGGTTTCGTTATCTGTACCCCGGATCCAAAGCTGGGATCGGCAATCGCGGCGAAAGCGCGCGGTTACGATATGAAGGTCATCGCGGTTGACGATCAGTTCGTTAACGCCAAAGGCAAGCCGATGGACACCGTCCCGCTGGTCATGATGGCGGCGACCAAAATCGGCGAGCGCCAGGGCCAGGAACTGTATAAAGAGATGCAAAAGCGCGGCTGGGATGTCAAAGAGACCGCGGTAATGGCTATCACGGCTGACGAGCTGGACACCGCCCGTCGTCGTACTACCGGTTCAATGGATGCGCTGAAAGCGGCCGGCTTCCCGGAAAAACAGATCTATAAAGTCCCAACCAAATCCAACGATATCCCGGGTGCTTTCGACGCCGCGAACTCTATGCTGGTCCAGCATCCGGAGGTCAAACACTGGCTGGTGGTCGGCATGAACGACAACACCGTGCTGGGCGGGGTACGCGCGACGGAAGGCCAGGGCTTCAAAGCGCCTGACGTGATCGGGATTGGCATCAACGGCGTTGACGCCGTCAGCGAGCTGTCCAAAGCGCAGGCTACCGGCTTCTACGGTTCTCTGTTGCCGAGCCCGGACGTTCACGGCTACAAATCCAGTGAGATGCTCTACAACTGGGTAACCAAAGGGGCCGAACCGCCGAAATTTACCGAAGTGACCGACGTGGTGCTGATTACCCGCGACAACTTCAAAGAGGAGCTGGCGAAAAAAGGGCTGGGCGGTAAGTAATACGCTGTGATTGTGCCCCTCATGCATCGTGAGGGGCCAGACGTACACACTACAGGAATCACGGAGACGTTATGCGACAGTCTGATCCGTATCTCTCTTTCCGCGGCATCGGGAAAACTTTTCCCGGTGTTAACGCGCTGACCGATATCAGCTTCGACTGCTATGCCGGCCAGGTTCACGCCCTGATGGGGGAAAACGGTGCGGGGAAATCCACGCTGTTGAAGATCCTCAGCGGCAACTATGCGCCTACAACCGGCACGCTGGCCATTCGCGGCGAAGAGGTGGCGTTTGCCGATACCACGGCGGCGCTCAATGCCGGGGTGGCGATCATCTACCAGGAGCTGCACCTCATTCCTGAGATGACCGTGGCGGAAAACATCTATTTAGGACAGCTCCCGCACAAAGGCGGCGTGGTAAATCGTTCGCTACTTAATTATGAAGCGGGGCTGCAGCTTAAACACCTGGGTCTGGACGTCGATCCCCAGACGCCGCTGAAATATCTCTCCATCGGCCAGTGGCAGATGGTTGAAATTGCCAAGGCGCTGGCGCGTAACGCCAGAATTATTGCCTTCGATGAGCCCACCAGTTCGCTTTCTGCGCGTGAAATTGAAAATCTGTTCCGCGTGATCCGCGAATTGCGTCAGGAAGGGCGTACGATTTTGTATGTCTCGCACCGCATGGAAGAGATATTTGCCCTGAGCGACGCCATCACCGTCTTTAAAGATGGGCGCTATGTGCGCACCTTTACCGACATGCAGCAGGTTAACCATGATCAGCTTGTTCAGGCGATGGTCGGACGCGAGCTGGGTGACATTTATCACTGGCAGCCGCGTCAGTACGGCCCTGAACGCCTGCGCCTGGACAGCGTCAAAGCGCCGGGCGTGCGCACGCCGATTTCGTTATCCGTTCGCAGCGGCGAAATTGTCGGCCTGTTTGGTCTGGTGGGGGCGGGGCGCAGTGAATTAATGAAAGGCCTGTTCGGCGGAACCCGTATTACCGACGGGCAGGTCTCTATTGACGGTGAACGGGTCGATATCCAGAAACCGGCCCACGCGATCAGGGCGGGCATGATGCTCTGCCCGGAAGACCGTAAAGCAGAGGGGATTATTCCGGTGCATTCGGTACGCGACAACATCAATATTTCCGCTCGCCGCAAGTTTATTCGCGCAGGCTGCCTGATAAACGATGGCTGGGAGTCGAGCAATGCCGACCACCATATTCGCTCGCTGAATATTAAAACGCCGGGTCCGGAACAGCTGATCATGAATCTGTCAGGCGGAAACCAGCAGAAGGCGATTTTAGGCCGCTGGCTGTCGGAAGATATGAAGGTCATTTTGCTCGACGAGCCGACCCGCGGTATCGATGTGGGGGCAAAACACGAGATTTATAACGTGATCTATGAGCTGGCAAAACGCGGCGTGGCGGTGCTCTTCGCCTCCAGCGATCTGCCGGAGGTGCTTGGCGTGGCCGACCGCATTGTGGTGATGCGTGAAGGCGAAATTGCCGGTGAATTACTTCATGAACAGGCGAATGAACAACAGGCGTTGAACCTCGCCATGCCTAAAGTCAGCCAGGCTGTCGCCTGAGTAAGGAGTTAATGATGTCCTCTGTTACTACATCCGGAGCGCCGAAGTCGAAGTCGGCGCTGAGTTTTGGACGTATCTGGGATCAGTACGGCATGCTGGTGGTCTTTGCCGCACTGTTCCTCGCCTGCGCGATCTTTGTTCCTAACTTTGCCACCTTCATTAATATGAAGGGGCTGGGGCTGGCCATTTCCATGTCCGGGATGGTGGCCTGCGGGATGCTGTTCTGTCTGGCCTCCGGCGATTTTGACCTGTCGGTGGCGTCGGTGATTGCCTGCGCGGGCGTCACGACGGCAGTGGTGATCAACATGACGGAAAGCCTGTGGATTGGCGTTCTGGCCGGTCTGCTACTCGGCGTCATCAGCGGTCTGGTGAACGGTTTTGTTATCGCACGCCTGAAGATTAACGCTCTGATCACCACGCTTGCGACGATGCAAATTGTCCGCGGGCTGGCCTATATCATCTCCGACGGTAAAGCGGTGGGGATTGAAGACGAGCGCTTCTTTACCCTGGGTTACGCCAACTGGCTGGGTCTGCCTGCGCCAATCTGGCTGACCGTGGCCTGCCTGATCCTGTTCGGCTTCCTGCTCAACCGGACCACCTTTGGCCGCAATACGCTGGCGATTGGCGGTAACGAAGAGGCCGCCCGTCTGGCCGGGGTACCGGTGGTGCGAACCAAGATTATTATCTTTGTGCTCTCGGGGCTGGTTTCTGCCGCCGCGGGGATTATTCTTGCGTCGCGCATGACCAGCGGCCAGCCGATGACCTCTATTGGTTATGAGCTGATCGTCATTTCGGCCTGCGTTTTAGGGGGCGTTTCCCTCAAGGGTGGCATCGGAAAAATCTCATATGTGGTGGCCGGTATCCTGATTTTGGGCACCGTAGAGAACGCCATGAACCTGCTGAATATTTCGCCGTTCGCGCAGTACGTCGTGCGTGGCCTGATCCTGCTGGCAGCCGTGATTTTCGACCGTTACAAGCAAAAAGCGAAGCGTACCCTGTAACCCATTTTCCCGTCTTTTATTGCTCAACTTATAACCATAGTTGACCCCTTAACCGCCCCGCCAGTAAAACTGGCGGGGCGGTTGTCAAATGGCGAGCGACGTCACACTGTCTATACTTACATGGCTATGAAAGAGGTAAAGGCGTTTACCTCTCGTAAACCGTAAGGAGGAAAAGGGTGGCTGACATGTTAACCGCACCGCCTGTACTGCCCGGACACTATGCTTTCTTTTTCGATCTCGACGGCACGCTCGCCGGGATAAAACCGCACCCTGACCAGGTGTCTATTCCGGATGCGGTGTTACAGGATTTGCATCAGCTCTCGCTCATGAATGAGGGAGCACTGGCATTGATATCAGGGCGCTCAATGGCCGAGCTGGATACGCTCGCCAGTCCTTACCACTTTCCGCTGGCCGGTGTACACGGAGCGGAGCGCCGCGACATCCATGATCACACGCATATCGTTTCACTCCCTGACGCACTCACGCAAACGCTTCAGAAGCAGCTTTCTGCTGCGCTGGAAGCGCTGCCTGGCACCGAACTGGAAGCCAAAGGCATGGCCTTTGCCCTGCATTATCGTCAGGCGCCGCAGCATGAGGAGGCCGTGCTTGCGCTGGCTCAGACGGTTGCGGATGCCCATCCACAGCTGGCGTTGCAGCCCGGCAAATGCGTAGTGGAGTTAAAACCGAAAGGGATTAATAAAGGCGCGGCCATCGCCGCGTTTATGGCGTCGCCGCCTTTCAAAGGGCGAACGCCCGTTTTCATTGGGGATGACCTGACCGACGAGGCCGGGTTTCGCGTGGTGAATCAGGCCGGAGGGATCGCCGTCAAGGTGGGGCCCGGTGACACGGTTGCCGAATGGCGGCTGGCGGATGTCGCCAGCGTCTGGCAGTGGATATCTGACATCGCTAACCAGCAACAACAACAAATAGCGCAAAGCAAAGGGGGAAACCATTATGGGTCGCTTAGTCGTCGTCTCTAACCGAATCGCACCGCCTGACGATAAAAAAGCCAGTGCAGGTGGCCTGGCGGTAGGGGTGTTAGGTGCCTTAAAAGCCGCTGGCGGGCTGTGGTTTGGCTGGAGTGGAGAAATCAGTGAAGAAGAGAAACCGCTCAAAAAGGTGACGCGCGGAAACATTACGTGGGCTTCATTTGCATTGAAAGAGAAAGACTATGACGAGTATTACTCGCAGTTCTCAAATGCCGTCCTGTGGCCTGCGTTCCACTATCGTCTTGACCTGGTCAAATTCCAGCGTGAATCCTTCGAAGGCTACTCGCGCGTGAATGCGCTGCTGGCGGATAAACTGCTGCCATTAATCGAAGAAGACGATATTTTATGGATCCACGATTATCACCTGTTGCCCTTCGCGCGCGAGCTGCGAAAAAGAGGGGTAAATAACCGCATTGGCTTCTTCCTGCACATCCCGTTCCCGACGCCGGAAATTTTTACCGCGCTGCCGCCGCATGAAGAATTGCTGGAGGCGCTGTGTGATTACGATTTGCTGGGCTTCCAGACCGAAAATGACCGCCTCGCGTTCCTTGACTCCGTGTCAGGTAAAGCGCGTCTGGTAACCAAAGGCGGGAAAACCCATACGGCGTGGGGGAAAACCTTCCACACCGAGGTCTATCCAATAGGGATTGAACCTGACGAAATCGCGGAGCAGGCTTCCGGCCCGCTGCCGCCGAAGCTGGCGCAGCTTAAGAATGAACTCAAGCACGTAAAAAATATCTTCTCGGTTGAGCGTCTTGATTATTCCAAAGGGCTGCCGGAACGCTTCCTGGCGTATGAAACGCTGCTGGATAAATACCCGCAGCATCACGGGAAAATTCGCTATACCCAAATTGCGCCGACGTCGCGCGGTGAGGTTCAGGCCTATCAGGATATTCGCCATCAGTTGGAGACAGAAGCAGGGCGCATTAATGGCCGCTACGGCCAGCTGGGCTGGACGCCGCTGTTTTACCTGAATCAGCACTTTGACCGTAAGATCCTGATGAAGGTCTTCCGCTATGCGGACGTTGGGCTGGTCACGCCGCTGCGCGACGGGATGAACCTGGTGGCGAAAGAGTATGTGGCGGCCCAGGATCCTGCCGACCCGGGTGTTCTGGTGCTTTCCCAGTTTGCCGGGGC
Source organism: Enterobacter asburiae (assembly GCF_001521715.1). NCBI lineage: Bacteria > Pseudomonadati > Pseudomonadota > Gammaproteobacteria > Enterobacterales > Enterobacteriaceae > Enterobacter > Enterobacter asburiae. The sequence continues at coordinate 1,924,325 of NZ_CP011863.1, read as the reverse complement.
CGCAAATGAGCTCACGTCGGCGCTCATCGTTAACCCTTACGACAGGGATGACGTGGCTAACGCGCTGAATCGCGCCCTGACAATGCCGCTCACGGAACGTATTTCCCGCCATGCTGACATGATGGAAACAATCCGGAAGAACGATATTAACCACTGGCAGGCGCGTTTTATTCAGGATCTCCGGGATATCGCTCCGCAAAGTCATGAAGGCGATCTGCAAAAAAAGATCGCGACCTTCCCTAAACTCGCCTGATTTACTGCTGGGGGGCTAATGCCCCCCAAGCGGCACTAACAGCACATCGACCTGGCTTGACGCGACAATAGATTTCGCCGCGCAGGCTGCCCGCGATAAAAAGCTGTGGTTATGGTTCCCGCAAATCACTAAATCAATATTTTGTTTACGACACATATCGAGAATATGGGCGTTCAGTTCCCCGGTCGCAATAACGGGTAATGACTCCAAATTATTGATAGTGTTTTATGTTCAGATAATGCCCGATGACTTTATCATGCAGCTCCACCGATTTTGAGAACGACAGCGACTTCCGTCCCAGCCGTGCCAGGTGCTGCCTCAGATTCAGGTTATGCCGCTCAATTCGCTGCGTATATCGCTTGCTGATTACGTGCAGCTTTCCCTTCAGGCGGGATTCATACAGCGGCCAGCCATCCGTCATCCATATCACCACGTCAAAGGGTGACAGCAGGCTCATAAGACGCCCCAGCGTCGCCATAGTGCGTTCACCGAATACGTGCGCAACAACCGTCTTCCGGAGCCTGTCATACGCGTAAAACAGCCAGCGCTGGCGCGATTTAGCCCCGACGTAGCCCCACTGTTCGTCCATTTCCGCGCAGACGATGACGTCACTGCCAGGCTGTATGCGCGAGGTTACCGACTGCGGCCTGAGTTTTTTAAGTGACGTAAAATCGTGTTGAGGCCAACGCCCATAATGCGGGCGGTTGCCCGGCATCCAACGCCATTCATGGCCATATCAATGATTTTCTGGTGCGTACCGGGTTGAGAGGCGGTGTATGTGAACTGTAACTGCCATGTTTTACGGCAGTGAGAGCAGAGATAGCGCTGATGTCCGGCAGTACTTTTACCGTTACGCACCACCCCGTCAGTAGCTGAACAGGAGGGACAGCTGATAGAAACAGAAGCCACTGGAGCACCTCAAAAACACCATCATACACTAAATCAGTAAGTTGGCAGCATCACCGACCCGGTTATAGGGGTTTATCAGCCCATTGATGAAAGGCGGTGCTGGCATGATACCCGTGACGTAATGGGCTGAGCATGCACTGTGGCAGAAGAGAACGACGACAAAACGGAAGCCCCCACACCCCACCGACTAGAAAAAGCGCGTGAGGAAGGGCAGATCCCCCGATCCCGAGAATTAACCTCCCTGCTGATCCTTATCGTAGGGGTTTGCATTATCTGGTGGGGCGGGGAGTCGCTCGCCCGCAAGCTGGCGGGAATGTTGTCCACCGGCTTACGTTTTGACCACAGCATGGTTAACGATCCGAATCTGATCCTCAGCCAGATTATTCAGCTTATCAAAGGGGCCATGGTCGCGCTGTTGCCCCTGATTACCGGGGTTGTGCTGGTCGCGCTGGTCTCTCCGGTGATGCTCGGCGGTCTGGTTTTCAGTGCCAAATCGCTGCAACCGAAATTTTCCAAACTGAACCCGCTGCCGGGTATTGCGAAAATGTTCTCTGCGCAGACCGGGGCTGAGCTGCTCAAAGCCGTTCTCAAATCGGTGCTGATGGGCAGTTCCGCAGGCTTTTACCTCTGGTACCACTGGCCGGAAATGATGCGTCTTATCAGCGAATCGCCGCTCACCGCGATGAGCAACGCGCTGAATCTGGTCGGGCTCTGCGCGCTGCTGGTGGTGCTCAGCATTATCCCGATGGTGGGTTTTGACGTGATCTTCCAGCTTTATACCCACTTCAAAAAGCTGCGCATGTCGCGTCAGGATATCCGTGACGAATATAAGCAGATGGAAGGTGACCCGCACGTAAAAGGGCGTATCCGCCAGATGCAACGTGCCGCCGCCCGTCGCCGCATGATGGACGATGTGCCGAAGGCCGACGTCATTGTTACCAACCCGACGCACTATTCCGTTGCGCTGCGCTATGACGAAAACAAAATGAGCGCGCCGAAAGTCGTTGCGAAAGGGGCGGGGCTGATCGCACTGCGTATCCGGGAAATTGGCACTGAGCACCGCGTGCCGATCCTGGAAGCCCCTCCGCTGGCGCGTGCCCTTTACCGCCATGCGGATATCGGACAACAGATTCCGGGACAACTCTACGCCGCCGTGGCGGAAGTGCTGGCCTGGGTATGGCAGTTGAAGCGCTGGCGTCTGGCTGGCGGTCAGCGGCCTGTGAAACCTGAAAACCTTCCGGTGCCTGCCGCGCTGGATTTTATGAACGAGAAGGAATCTGATGGCTAATCTGGTGGCAATGTTGCGCCTGCCCGGCAACCTGAAATCGACCCAATGGCAAATCCTTGCCGGGCCGATTCTGATCCTGCTAATTCTGTCGATGATGGTACTGCCGCTCCCGGCATTCATCCTCGATCTGCTTTTCACTTTCAATATTGCGCTGTCCATTATGGTGCTGCTGGTGGCGATGTTCACCCAGCGTACCCTGGAGTTTGCCGCGTTCCCGACCATTCTGCTGTTTACCACCTTGCTCCGACTGGCGCTGAACGTAGCGTCCACGCGTATCATCCTGATGGAAGGTCACACCGGTGCGGCAGCGGCAGGTAAAGTGGTTGAAGCGTTCGGCCACTTCCTGGTGGGCGGCAATTTCGCTATCGGTATCGTGGTGTTCGTTATCCTCGTTATCATCAACTTTATGGTTATCACCAAAGGTGCAGGGCGTATCGCGGAAGTGGGCGCGCGTTTTGTGCTGGACGGGATGCCGGGCAAACAGATGGCGATCGACGCCGACCTGAACGCCGGTCTTATTGCTGAAGATGAAGCCAAAAAACGCCGTTCGGAAGTGACGCAGGAAGCGGACTTCTACGGCTCCATGGACGGTGCGAGTAAGTTTGTGCGCGGTGACGCCATCGCGGGCATTCTGATCATGGTGATTAACGTGGTCGGCGGCCTGCTGGTGGGGGTATTGCAGCACGGGATGGACATGGGCCACGCGGCGGAAAGCTATACGCTGCTGACCATTGGTGACGGTCTGGTCGCGCAGATCCCGGCGCTGGTTATCTCCACGGCGGCGGGTGTGATTGTGACCCGCGTGAGTACCGATCAGGACGTTGGCGAGCAGATGGTGGGGCAGCTCTTCAGCAACCCGCGCGTGATGCTGCTGGCCGCTGCCGTTCTGGGTTTGCTCGGCCTGGTGCCGGGAATGCCAAACCTCGTTTTCCTGCTGTTTACGGCGGGTCTGCTGGGGCTAGCCTGGTGGATGCGCGGTCGTGAAACCAAACCTGCGGCGGAGCCTGTTCCGGTAAAAATGCCGGAGAATACCCAGGCCGTCGAAGCGACCTGGAACGACGTTCAGCTGGAAGATTCCCTGGGAATGGAAGTGGGCTATCGCCTGATTCCCATGGTCGATTTCCAGCAGGATGGCGAGCTGCTTGGCCGTATCCGCAGTATCCGTAAAAAATTCGCGCAGGATATGGGCTTCCTGCCGCCGGTTGTGCACATCCGCGACAATATGGACCTGCCGCCCGCGCGCTATCGCATTCTGATGAAAGGGGTCGAAATTGGCAGCGGTGATGCCTATCCGGGCCGCTGGCTGGCGATTAACCCGGGCACCGCCGCAGGCACGCTGCCGGGCGAGCAAACTATCGACCCGGCCTTTGGCCTGGCCGCTATCTGGATTGAAAGTGCCCTGAAAGAGCAGGCGCAAATCCAGGGCTATACGGTTGTTGAAGCCAGTACCGTAGTGGCGACCCATCTTAATCACCTGATTGGGCAATTCTCGGCAGAGCTGTTTGGCCGTCAGGAAGCGCAGCAGCTGCTGGACCGCGTCACGCAGGAGATGCCGAAGCTGACGGAAGATCTGGTCCCGGGCGTGGTGACCTTAACCACGCTGCACAAGGTGCTGCAAAACCTGCTCGAAGAGAAAGTGCCGATCCGCGATATGCGGACCATTCTGGAAACCCTTGCCGAGCATGCGCCGATACAAAACGATCCGCACGAGCTGACGGCGGTGGTACGCGTGGCACTGGGTCGTGCGATCACCCAGCAGTGGTTCCCGGGAAGCGGAGAAGTGCAGGTCATTGGCCTCGATACGCCGCTTGAACGTCTGCTGCTGCAGGCCCTGCAGGGCGGGGGCGGCCTGGAACCGGGGCTGGCGGACCGTCTGCTGGCGCAAACGCAGGAGGCGCTGGCGCGCCAGGAGATGCTGGGCGCACCGCCGGTGCTGCTGGTTAACCATGCGCTGCGTCCGCTGCTGTCGCGCTTCCTGCGTCGTAGTCTGAATCAGCTGGTCGTGTTGTCGAATATGGAGCTGTCGGATAACCGTCATATCCGCATGACCGCGACGATTGGAGGAAAATAATGCGTAAATGGCTCTGGATTTTACTCTTCCCGCTGGCGGCGCACGCTGCCGGGGAGGGCACCTGGCAGGCAAGCAGCATGGGGGTGACCCTCAGCAACCGGGGCGTCGCCATGTCCTCTAACCCGCTGTCGCCTTCTGACGGCGTTTCCGGTCAGATGGGCCTTGTGGTCTGGAACTACCGGCTGATTGGCCCTACGCCAGCGGGCTTGCGGGTGCGCCTCTGCTCTCAGACGCGCTGCACGGAAATCGACGGCGAAAACGGCACGACGCAGGCATTCAACGGCGTACCGGCCATTGAACCTTTGCGTTTTATCTGGGAAGTGCCGGGCGGGGGACGCTTAATCCCGGCGCTGAAAGTGCAGAGTAATTCTGTCATCGTGAACTACCGCTGACGCTTGAATGAGCAGGACTGCAAAAAACAAAACCCGGCGATTGCCGGGTTTTTTTGTATTACATGCGTTCTACGGTTTCGATACCCAGGGTATCCAGACCCAGCTTCAGGGTCTTCGCCGTGAGCTGCGCCAGCTTCAGGCGGCTGTTGCGGACCGATTCGTTTTCCGCAGACAGAATAGGGCAGTGTTCGTAGAAGCCGGAGAAGAGACCCGCCAGATCGTACAGGTAAGCACACATCACGTGCGGCGTGCCGTCACGCGCGACAACCGTCAGCGTCTCTTCAAACTGCAGCAGGCGCGCCGCCAGCTGTGCTTCACGATCTTCCGTGATGGTCACTGCCGCATTCACCAGTACGCTTTCATCAATGTTCGCCTTACGGAACACCGAGAGCACGCGGGTGTAGGCATACTGCATGTAAGGCGCCGTGTTGCCTTCAAACGCCAGCATGTTATCCCAGTCGAAGATATAGTCGGTGGTACGGTTCTTGGAGAGATCCGCGTATTTCACCGCACCGATACCTACGGCGTTGGCCAGTTTTTCCAGCTCATCGGCAGGCATGTCCGGGTTCTTCTCGGCCACCAGACGACGGGCGCGTTCCAGCGCTTCGTCCAGCAGGTCGGACAGCTTCACGGTACCACCCGCACGGGTTTTGAACGGCTTGCCGTCTTTGCCCAGCATCATGCCGAACATGTGGTGTTCCAGCGGCACGCAATCCGGCACGTAACCGGCTTTACGCACGATGGTCCACGCCTGCATCAGGTGCTGGTGCTGACGGGAGTCGATGTAGTACAGCACGCGGTCAGCATGCAGCGTCTCGTAACGGTACTTCGCGCAGGCGATATCGGTGGTGGTGTAGAGGTAGCCGCCATCCTTTTTCTGGATGATCACGCCCATCGGTTCGCCTTCCTTGTTTTTATACTCATCAAGGAACACCACCGTTGCGCCTTCGCTCTCTACCGCCAGGTTTTTCGCTTTCAGGTCAGCCACAATGCCGGGCAGCATTGGGTTATAGAGGCTTTCACCCATCACGTCGTCACGGGTCAGGGTGACGTTCAGGCGGTTATAGGTCAGCTGGTTCTGAGACATGGTGATGTCGACAAGCTTGCGCCACATCTCGAGGAAGTATTGGTCGCCGCCCTGCAGTTTTACCACATAGCTGCGCGCGCGCTCGGCAAAGGCTTCGTCTTCGTCGTAGTGCTTTTTAGCTTCGCGGTAGAACCCTTCCAGGTCCGCCAGCGCCATTTCACCCGCGTTTTCCTGCTGCTGTTTTTCCAGGTAAGCAATCAGCATGCCGAACTGGGTACCCCAGTCGCCCACGTGGTTCGCGCGGATCACCTTGTGACCGAGGAACTCGAGCGTGCGCACCGCGGCATCACCGATGATGGTGGAGCGCAGGTGGCCAACGTGCATCTCTTTCGCCACGTTCGGGGCAGAGTAGTCGATCACGACGGTCTGCGCCTCCGGCTGGGAAACACCCAGGCGGTCAGATTTCAGCGCCGCGTCAACGTGGCTTGCCAGGAATGCAGGCTCAAGGAAGATGTTGATAAAGCCTGGACCGGCGATTTCGGTTTTGCTGGCAATACCGGAAAGATCCAGATGCGTCAGTACCTGCTCAGCGAGCTGTCGCGGCGGCATGCCCAGTTTTTTAGCCACTGCCATCACGCCATTAGCCTGATAGTCGCCAAACTGTACTTTTGCTGACTGACGAACCTGCGGTTCGCAATCCGCAGGCGCGCCTGCGGCAATCAGTGCCTGACTGACTTTTTCGGAGAGAAGAGCCTGAATATTCACCTGGATACCTTACGTTTTTGATGCGGGCTTAAAACCGCCCGCGCCAGTTAAAGAATTTAGGGCGGGAGTATACTGCAAATGCCTTCTGGCGTCAGCATTGCGGGGCCTGAAGATTGCTCAGAATCCAGGCGGTGAAGGTATGCATAATCATGCAGTCATAAAAAGCCGGATTCTGCGGTTGGTCAAAACAGGGCAACAGAGTAAATTAGCGGCTTTGCGACATGAAAAGAGAGTGACTTATGGCGAACTGGCAATCCATTGACGAACTGCATGATATTTCCGCAGATTTACCGCGCTTCACCCAGGCGTTCACAGAACTTGCCACCCGTCTCGGTCTGGATATCGCGCCGCTTGAGGCCGATCACATCTCTTTGCGCTGTCATCAGAATGCCACGGCCGAGCGCTGGCGTCGCGGGTTCGAACGGTGCGGCGAGTTGCTCTCCGAGAACATCATCAACGGTCGCCCCATTTGCCTGTTCAAACTGTATGAACCGGTGAACGTGGCGCACTGGCAGTTCAGCGTGGTTGAACTGCCGTGGCCGGGAGAGAAACGCTATCCGCACGAAGGCTGGGAACATATCGAAATTGTCCTGCCGGGTGAGCCGGAAACGTTGAACGCGCGCGCGCTGGCCCTCCTTTCTGACGAAGGCTTAAGCAAGCCGGGAATTTTTGTGAAGACGAGTTCACCCAAAGGCGAGCGCGAGCGGTTACCTAACCCGACGCTGGCCGTCACTGACGGGCAGGTCACGGTGAAGTTTCATCCGTGGACCATTGAGCAGATCGTTGCCAGCGAAGCGTAAGAGATGTGAGTTCACGCCGGGACTGAAAACGGACGGCGTGTGAAGATGTTTCGTTTAGTGGAATTTCAGGAGGATTAAATGGCGCTGCTGGAGATTTGTTGTTACAGCGTGGAGTGTGCCGTGACCGCGCAAAAGCACGGGGCTGACCGTATTGAACTGTGTGCGGCACCCAAAGAAGGCGGGCTGACGCCGTCCTACGGCGTGTTGAAGTCTGCCCGTCAGGCCGTCACCATTCCCGTTCACCCGATTATTCGTCCGCGCGGCGGTGATTTTTGTTACACGGCGGGCGAGTTCAGTGCCATGCTTGATGATATCGCGCTCGTTCGGGACCTGGGGTTTCCAGGGCTGGTGACCGGCCTGCTGGATGAAGACGGCAATATCGATCTACCGCGCATGCGTCAGATTATGAGCGCCGCGCAGGGGCTGGCCGTCACTTTTCATCGCGCATTTGATATGTGTAAAGATCCGCTTCAGGCCTTTGAAACGCTTGGAGAACTTGGCGTGGCGCGCGTTCTGACATCGGGTCAGCAGGCGTCAGCTGAAAAAGGACTGCAATTAATTACGGAACTAAAAGCACATTCCGGTGTTCCAATAATAATGGCGGGTGCGGGTGTCCGCGCCAGCAATCTGGAACGGTTTTTAAACGCCGGGGTAGAAGAGCTGCACAGCTCCGCGGGTAAATGGATACCTTCGCCCATGCGTTATCGCAATACAGGATTGTCAATGTCGACGGATGCTGAAGCGGATGAGTATTCACGCTATGGCGTAGAGGGAGAGTCGGTTGCGGAAATGAAGTCGCTGATTGAGCGCCATCACGTGTAGCAACGTACCGATTTTTACCGCGCATCATGTCGCCCAATATGATGCTTGCTTGTACCAGGCCCCTGCAATTTCAACAGGGGCCTTTTTTTATCCCCTCTCCCCATAGGGGAGAGGGCCGGGGTGAGGGGAAAACTACGGCTTGGTCGCAATCAACACCGCTCGCATCGGGGCCGGATAGCCTTCGATGGTTTTGCTGTGGTCGGCCGGGTCGAGGAATTGCTCCAGCGATTCGGTGATCATCCAGTCGGTGCGGCGCTGTTCCTCGAGCGAGGTCACGCTGACGTCGGCAATCCGCACATCCACAAACCCGCACTTCTCCAGCCAGTTCTTCAGCGCCAGCGCGGAAGGGATGAAGTAAACGTTGCGCATCTGCGCGTAGCGATCGCCGGGGACCAGAACGGCATGTTCATCGCCTTCAATCACCAGCGTTTCCAGCACCAGCTCGCCGCCGCTGACCAGCTGATCCTTCAGTTGCCACAGGTGTTCAAGCGGGGAACGACGGTGGTACAGTACGCCCATGGAGAAGACGGTATCAAAGGCTTTCAGGGCAGGGAGTTGTTCAATACCCAGCGGCAGCAGGTGCGCGCGCTGGTCGTTACCCAGCAGCTTGCGCACCGCTTCAAACTGGCACAGGAACAGCTGCATCGGGTCAATACCGACCGCCAGATGCGCGCCCGCACCAATCATGCGCCACATGTGGTAACCGCTGCCGCAGCCCACGTCCAGTATGGTACGTCCGGTCAGGTCGGAAAGGTGAGGCAGAACGCGATCCCATTTCCAGTCCGAGCGCCATTCGGTATTGATGTTCACGCCGTAAAGTGAAAACGGCCCTTTGCGCCACGGCATCAGGTTACGCAGCAGCGTTTCGATGCGGTTGATCTGCCCGGCCGGAAGCGGCTCTTCGCTCTCGGCGGTTACGCTGTGGAGAAGATCCAGACGATGCGGGGTCAGTTCGGGCAGGAACTCCACCGCGTTTGACCACTGCTTTAACAGGCCGTGCTGCTGATCGCGCTGCCAGGCGGCAATCTGCGCGGGCAAGGTTTCCAGCCAGTGGGAGAGCTGGTTTTTAGCAATCAGCTGATAGAAGTTACTGAATTCGATCATGCGGACTCTCCCCCTTTCAGCGCCACCAGAGAGCCAAAGTTAAAGCACTGGAACCAGAGTTCGCTGTGCTCAAACCCGGCTTTGCTCAGACGCGCTTTGTGGGTTTCTACGGAATCCGTCAGCATCACGTTTTCGAGCATGCTGCGCTTCTGGCTGATCTCCAGCTCGCTGTAGCCGTTCGCCCGTTTGAAATCGTGGTGCATATTGAACAGAAGCTCGCCAACCTCGGCATCTTCGAAGCTGAATTTCTCCGAGAGCACCAGCGCGCCGCCGGGATTCAGCCCCTGGTAAATTTTGTCCAGCAGCAGCTGGCGGTCTTCAGGGACCAGGAACTGCAGGGTGAAATTCAGCACCACCATCGACGCGTTATTGATCTCAATCTCGCGGATATCGCCTTCCACCACGTCGACCGGAACAGGAGCTTTATAAGCGTCAATGTGGCGACGGCAGCGCTCAACCATCGCCGGGGAGTTATCGACGGCAATGATTCGGCAGCCTTCGTGGTGAACGTTACGACGAACCGACAGCGTTGCCGCGCCGAGCGAGCAGCCCAGGTCATAGACCTGCGTGCCGGGTTGAACGAAGCGCTCAGCCAGCATGCCGATCATAGAGATAATATTGGAATAACCGGGAACAGAGCGCTGGATCATATCCGGGAAGACTTCGGCTACCCGTTCATCGAAGGTCCAGTCGCCCAGGCTGGCGATAGGCGCGGAAAAAAGCGTGTCGCGATCTGACATAACGTAAAAATCCGGGAAAAATAAAGTGGCGTATTGTGCGCTAATGGAGGGAGAAAACCAACTCCCACGGCATATACCACAGGTTAGCCAGCACCATCAGCAAAAGCGAACACCAGGTCGCACTCATGCCGGAACGACGCCAGCGGATTAAGCGGTGGTGAAAACCGTAATAGTGCATCAGGCGGCCAGCAATAAGAAGCAGGCCACAGATGTGCACCATCCAGGTTTCTGCGCCATTCATCTCCATAAAAAGCAGCAGGATTAAGGCTGCGGGAATGTATTCGACCGCGTTGCCATGAATGCGGATAGCGCTTTGTAGCTCGGAAAATCCGCCGTCACCGTAAGAGACGCGGTACAGCGTTCTGAGGCGCACAACATCAAATGAAAACTTAATCAGCAGTAATGCACCTAACACCGCATACAGCGCGCTGACCATACAAACTCCCTGTTTTTGGCAGATGGCACTTCACTATGATAGGGGGTGATATCAGAAAAGAGAAGATTGTTGTGGGATGGAAGGGGCGCTGCCCACGGACGGCACCGCAGCCTGCAAGGCCTGCCACAGAGCATCGACCAGTTCAGGGGCTTGGGCGATATCAGGCGTGTGCAAAAAGAGATACGGCGTGGTGGTGTGTTCCCACTTCGCCAACGTTTGCAGCCAGACGGCGAACATCGCCTGATTTTGCTGCATGTTATCGCTGCCTATAAACCTGACCATTGGGTTCTGCGCGGTCACGATGGCGTGGACCGGCACTTTCGGTTTTTTACGCTGAGCCTCAACGATGGCTTCGCTATGGGGGACCGCGCTGTGCACCGGCCTGCTATCGAGGATCACCCGGTTAACGGAACGCTCAAGCAGGCCGCGATTGAGCGCTTTTTCTGCTTCGCCCTTCGCAAAAAATTCAGGATGCCTGACTTCAACGCCGTAGGTGAATTCGCGGGGCAGGGCATCCAGGAACTGCCAGAGCGCAGGTAAATCGCGCGGGCCAAACGTGGCGGGCAGCTGGATCCAGTACTGACCGATGCGGTTCGCGAGCGGCGACATGCGCGTAAAAAACTCTTCGGTCAAATCACCGCAGTTGCGCAGTGCGGCCTGGTGGGAAATGGTGGCCGGAAACTTAAAGCAGAAGCGGAAGTCATCGGTCGTTTGTTCCCGCCAGCGCGTAACAATCTCGGCTTTGGGGAGCGCATACAGGGTGGTGTTACCCTCAACACAGTTGAAGTGCCGGGCATATTCCTCAAGGCTGGTGATGCCGAGGCGCACCCATTTCGGGTGCGACCACTGGGGCAGGCCCACGTACATCATAGCGCGCTGACAATCTCATCCGTGCTGCGCACGCGGCCGATGCGCGGGAAGATATGGATCATGCTGCCCTGGTGCTGTTCCGCGGAGGCCGCGCTGCAGGCATCTTCGGCAATCACCAGATTAAAGCCCAGCTCCCACGCGTTGCGGGCGGTAGACTCCACGCCGATGTTGGTGGAAATGCCGCACAGGATGATGGTGTCGATGCCGCGACGGCGGAGCTGCAGCTCGAGATCGGTACCGTAAAATGCGCCCCACTGGCGTTTGGTCACTTCAATATCGCTGTCGCGTTTGCCAAGTGAGGCCGGGTACGTCCACCAGTTTTCCGGCAGGGCGCGTGCAGGAACCTGGGCATCAACGGGCTGTTTCAACGCTTCGGCGTAATCCGCGGACCAGCCGACGCGCACCATGACAACAGGCGCACCGCTGGCACGACATGTTTCCGCCAGGCGAGCAGCGCGGCTGACCACATCATCCGCAGTATGTGGGCCACCGGCGAAGGGCAGAATGCCTTCCTGTAAATCAATCACAACAAGTGCGGTTTTACTGGCATCAAGTGTTAACATCGTTACTCCCGTTAAATGAATCACTTCCAGACACCATACGACGTCATGGCCTGTTATTGGTCGGATAATTTTGTTAATTTTTGTGAGAATGCGCAATAAGAGTGCAGCAAACGACCGCCTGGCCGTGGTTCGCTCTTATCGTCCGGCGGAATTTCCAGTATAATAGCCGCCTTTTTTCATCCAGTTGTGACATACAGAAAGCTGCGACATAGTAGCCTGCATACCAGGCGACATTTAGCCTGCGGCTAATTAAGGGATATCTCATGCGTACAGAATATTGCGGGCAGCTGCGTCAGTCCCACGTCGGACAGCAGGTAACCCTGTGTGGTTGGGTCAATCGTCGTCGTGATCTTGGTAGCCTTATCTTCATCGATATGCGCGACCGCGAAGGTATCGTTCAGGTGTTCTTCGATCCGGATCGCGCAGATGCGTTGAAGCTGGCCTCTGAGCTGCGTAATGAGTTCTGCATTCAGGTTACCGGCACCGTGCGCGCGCGTGACGAGAAAAACGTCAACGCCGACATGGCGACGGGTGCCATCGAAGTGCTGGCGTCCGATCTGGTGATAATCAACCGTGCAGAAGCGCTGCCGCTGGACTCCAACCACGTCAACACTGAAGAAGCGCGTCTGAAATACCGCTACCTGGATCTGCGTCGTCCGGAAATGGCTCAGCGCCTGAAAACCCGTGCGAAAATCACCAGCCTGGTGCGTCGCTTTATGGATGACCACGGTTTCCTCGACATCGAAACCCCGATGCTGACCAAAGCCACGCCGGAAGGCGCGCGCGATTACCTGGTCCCATCCCGCGTTCATAAAGGCAAATTCTACGCGCTGCCGCAGTCTCCACAGCTGTTCAAACAGCTGCTGATGATGTCCGGCTTCGATCGCTACTATCAGATCGTTAAATGCTTCCGCGACGAAGACCTGCGCGCTGACCGCCAGCCTGAATTTACCCAGATCGACGTGGAAACGTCCTTCATGACCGCCGAGCAGGTGCGTGAAGTGATGGAAGCTCTGGTGCGTAGCCTGTGGAACGACGTGAAAGGCGTTGAACTGGGCGATTTCCCTATCATGACCTTCGCTGAAGCCGAGCGTCGTTACGGCTCTGACAAACCAGACCTGCGTAACCCGATGGAGCTGGTGGACGTAGCAGACCTGGTGAAAGGCGTTGAGTTTGCCGTCTTCGCTGGCCCGGCTAACGATCCTAAAGGCCGCGTGGCGGCCCTGCGTGTACCGGGCGGTGCTGCCCTGAGCCGCAAGCAGATCGACGACTACGGTAACTTCATCAAGATCTACGGCGCGAAAGGTCTGGCCTATATTAAAGTGACCGAGCGCGCGAAAGGTCTGGAAGGCATCACCAGCCCGGTAGCGAAATTCCTGAACGCGGACATCGTGGAAGCGCTCCTTGAGCGCACCGGCGCGCAGGACGGCGACATGATCTTCTTCGGCGCAGACAACAAGAAAGTCGTGGCGGATGCGATGGGCGCGCTGCGTCTGAAGCTCGGCAAAGACCTGAGCCTGACCGACGAAAACAAATGGGCGCCGCTGTGGGTTATCGACTTCCCAATGTTTGAAGACGACGGTGAAGGCGGCCTGACCGCAATGCACCACCCGTTCACCTCGCCAAAAGACATGACGGCGGCAGAGCTGAAAGCGGCACCGGAAGATGCGGTCGCGAACGCTTATGACATGGTTATCAACGGCTACGAAGTGGGCGGTGGTTCCGTGCGTGTTCACAGCGGCGAAATGCAGCAGACCGTGTTCGGCATTCTCGGCATCAACGAGCAGGAGCAGCGCGAGAAGTTTGGCTTCCTGCTGGACGCCCTGAAATACGGTACGCCGCCGCACGCGGGTCTGGCCTTCGGTCTTGACCGTCTGACCATGCTGCTGACCGGCACCGATAACATTCGTGATGTTATTGCCTTCCCGAAAACCACTGCCGCAGCGTGTCTGATGACCGAAGCGCCAAGCTTTGCCAACCCGGCCTCTTTGGCCGAGCTGGGCATTGAAGTGGTGAAGAAGGAAGAGAAAAACTGATATGGCATATAAGCTTCCCGTTTCGGTCCTGGTGGTCATTTATGCAGAAGACACGAAGCGGGTGCTGATGTTGCAGCGGCGCGATGACCCTGATTTCTGGCAGTCGGTAACCGGCAGTCTGGAAGAGGGGGAAACCGCGTTGCAGGCCGCCGCGCGCGAAGTAAAGGAAGAGGTCACCATTGACGTTGCCAGCGAGCAACTGACCCTGAAGGACTGCCAGCGCACGGTGGAGTTTGAAATTTTTAGCCATTTACGTCATCGCTACGCGCCGGGTACCGAGCGCAATACGGAGTCGTGGTTCTGTCTCGCGCTCCCCCATGAACGGGAGATCGTGTTTACCGAACACCTGACCTACCGCTGGGTCAGTGCGGCGGATGCCGCCGCACTGACCAAGTCTTGGAGCAACCGGCAGGCGATTGAAGAATTTGTAATTAACGCAGCCTGAGAAGGCGCGATTTTTGGAGAACTTTTTATGGCAGGTCATAGTAAGTGGGCCAACACCAAACACCGCAAAGCGGCACAGGATGCCAAGCGCGGTAAGATCTTTACCAAAATCATTCGCGAGCTGGTGACAGCAGCGCGTCTGGGCGGCGGCGACCCGGCTTCTAACCCGCGTCTGCGCGCGGCGGTAGATAAAGCGCTGTCTAACAACATGACGCGTGACACCCTGAACCGTGCAATCGCACGTGGCGTGGGCGGTGATGAAGACGCGAACATGGAAACCATCATTTATGAAGGTTACGGCCCTGGCGGTACTGCGGTGATGGTTGAGTGTCTGTCCGACAACCGTAACCGTACCGTTGCGGAAGTGCGCCACGCGTTCACCAAAACCGGCGGCAACCTGGGCACTGACGGTTCCGTTGCTTACCTGTTCAGCAAAAAAGGCGTCATCTCCTTCGAGAAAGGCGACGAAGATGCGATCATGGAAGCGGCGCTGGAAGCCGGTGCGGAAGACGTAGTGACCTTCGATGACGGCGCTATCGACGTTTATACCGCGTGGGAAGAGATGGGTGCCGTGCGCGACGCGCTGGAAGCGGCTGGCCTGAAAGCGGACAACGCTGAAGTGTCCATGATCCCGTCCACCAAAGCGGACATGGATGCTGAAACGGCACCGAAACTGCTGCGTCTGATCGACATGCTCGAAGACTGCGACGACGTGCAGGAAGTGTACCACAACGGTGAAATCTCTGATGAGGTTGCAGCGACTCTCTGATGAGAGCCTGTAAACCGTTTACGGGAGACGCGTGATGTCGATTATTCTCGGGATTGACCCAGGCTCACGCGTTACCGGTTATGGCGTTATCCGTCAGGTGGGACGCCAGTTAACCTACCTGGGCAGCGGCTGTATTCGCACCAAAGTGGACGATCTTCCTTCGCGCCTGAAGCTCATTTATGCGGGCGTGTCGGAGATCATCACCCAGTTTCAGCCGGACTATTTCGCCATTGAGCAGGTCTTTATGGCGAAAAACGCCGATTCAGCGCTAAAGCTCGGTCAGGCGCGCGGTGTCGCCATCGTCGCTGCCGTGAACCAGGATTTGCCGGTATTCGAATACGCTGCACGTCAGGTCAAGCAGACGGTAGTGGGCATTGGTAGCGCGGAGAAAAGTCAGGTGCAGCATATGGTGCGTACCCTGCTGAAGCTTCCCGCGAACCCGCAGGCCGACGCCGCGGATGCGCTGGCGATTGCGATTACCCACTGTCACGTCAGCCAGAATGCGATGCAAATGAGCGAGTCGCGGCTCAATCTGGCGCGAGGCAGGTTACGATAATCAGAAATCAGGCTGGATAAACATCCAGCCTTTTTTTATTATGTCGGCAGTTAATTTCTCCCAGAACGCAGGAGCGTCACGTGATAGGCAGACTCAGAGGCATCATCATTGAAAAACAACCCCCGTTAGTGCTGCTGGAAGTGGGTGGCGTGGGCTATGAAGTCCATATGCCGATGACGTGCTTCTACGAGCTGCCGGACGCGGGCAAAGAGGCGATTGTCTTTACCCAGTTTGTGGTGCGTGAAGATGCCCAGCTGCTCTACGGCTTCAATAACAAGCAGGAACGGACCCTGTTCCGCGAGCTGATTAAAACCAACGGCGTTGGGCCGAAGCTGGCGCTGGCGATTTTGTCCGGCATGTCGGCACCACAGTTTGTGAATGCCGTTGAGCGCGAAGATCCTGCGGCGCTGATTAAGCTCCCGGGCATTGGTAAGAAAACCGCCGAGCGCCTGATTGTCGAAATGAAAGACCGCTTTAAAGGTCTGCATGGCGATCTGTTCACTCCGGCTGCCGATTTGGTACTGACCTCTCCTGGCGGCCCTGCGACGGATGATGACGCCGAGCAGGAAGCGGTTGCCGCGCTGGTGGCGCTGGGCTATAAACCTCAGGAGGCCAGCCGTATGGTGAGCAAAATTGCCAAACCGGACGCCAGCAGTGAAACCCTGATTCGCGAAGCGCTGCGCGCTGCATTGTGAGGTAAAGGATGATTGAAGCAGACCGCCTGGTATCGGCAGGCACAATTCAGGCAGATGACGTGGTGGATCGCGCGATCCGCCCAAAACTGCTTGATGAGTATATCGGCCAGCCGCAGGTTCGTTCCCAGATGGAGATTTTCATCCAGGCGGCAAAGCTGCGCGGCGATGCGCTCGATCACCTGCTGATTTTTGGCCCTCCCGGTTTAGGCAAAACCACGCTGGCGAATATCGTTGCCAATGAGATGGGCGTCAACCTGCGCACCACCTCCGGCCCTGTGCTGGAGAAGGCGGGCGATCTCGCGGCGATGCTGACTAACCTCGAACCGCATGACGTGCTGTTTATCGATGAGATCCACCGCCTGTCCCCGGTGGTGGAGGAAGTGCTCTATCCGGCGATGGAAGATTACCAGCTGGATATCATGATCGGTGAAGGCCCGGCCGCGCGCTCTATCAAAATCGATCTGCCGCCGTTTACCCTGATTGGCGCCACCACTCGCGCCGGCTCGTTGACCTCTCCGCTGCGCGATCGTTTCGGCATCGTGCAGCGTCTCGAGTTTTACCAGGTCGCGGACCTCCAGCACATCGTTGGCCGTAGCGCCCGCTATATGGGGCTGGAAATGAGCGAAGAGGGCGCGTTTGAAGTGGCGAAGCGTTCCCGCGGTACGCCGCGTATCGCCAACCGCCTGCTGCGCCGCGTGCGTGACTTCGCCGAAGTGAAGCACGATGGCACGATTTCCGTTGAGATCGCCGCTCAGGCGCTGGATATGCTGAACGTCGATGCCGAAGGCTTTGATTATATGGACCGTAAACTGCTGCTGGCGGTGCTGGATAAGTTCTTTGGCGGTCCGGTCGGGCTGGATAACCTGGCTGCGGCTATTGGGGAAGAGCGTGAGACGATTGAAGATGTGCTGGAGCCGTATCTGATCCAGCAGGGCTTCCTGCAGCGTACCCCGCGTGGACGTATGGCAACGGTGCGGGCGTGGAATCATTTCGGCATTACGCCACCGGCAATGCCGTAATGTTGTGTTCCCTCTCCATGAGGGAGAGGGACAGGGTGAGGGCATCAGCGCCCTCCATGTTAATTCGCGGTCTTTTTCATCATACTGAAGATAAACAGCACCGCCGCACTGAGCACCACTGACGGCCCCGCTGGCGTGTCATAGAACGCCGAGAATGTTAACCCACCCGTTACCGCAATCATTCCGATAATCACGGCTACGCCGGCCATCTGCTCCGGCGTACGGGCAAAACGACGCGCCGTGGCGGCAGGGATGATCAGCAGCGACGTAATAATCAGCGCGCCGACAAACTTCATTGCGACACCAATCGTTAACGCCGTCACCAGCATCAGCAGCAGTTTTACGCGCTGCAGCTTCACGCCGTCGACAAATGCCAGATCCGGACTGACGGTCATGGCCAGTAAATTCCGCCACTGCCAGAGCAGAATAGCGAGCACCACCACCACGCCAACGGCGATAGCGATGAGATCTTCCGGCGTTACGGCCAGAAGGTCGCCGAAGAGGTAGGCCATCAGATCCACGCGGATGTTCGACATCAGGCTGACCACCACCAGGCCCAGAGACAGGGCACTGTGCGCCATAATGCCAAGCAGCGTATCAATGGCGAGGTGAGGGCGCTTTTCCAGCCAGACCAGACCGGCGGCCAGCAGCAGCGTGACCACAATCACCGCGTAGAAGGGGTTTACATCCAGCAGCAGACCAAAGGCAACGCCCAGCAGAGACGCGTGCGCCAGGGTATCGCCAAAATAGGACATTCTGCGCCAGACAACAAACGAGCCGAGTGGGCCCGCGGCGCAGGCAAGCATAATCCCGGCCAGCCAGCCGGGTAGTAACAGTTCAATCATGAGTGTCCATTTCCCCGACGCAGTACGATTCGTCCCTGTAAATCATGGCGATGATTATGATGATGACGGTAAATACCCAGCTGTTCAGCGCCGCGGGGGCCGAACATGGAGATAAATTCCGGGTGCATTGACACCACTTCAGGCGTACCGGAACAGCAGATATGGTGGTTGAGACACAGCACTTCGTCGGTTTTTGCCATTACCAGATGCAGGTCGTGAGACACCATCAGCACGGCGCAATCAAGCTCCCGACGCAGCTGGTCGATCAAATCATAAAGCGCAACCTGACCATTCACATCCACACCCTGAGTTGGCTCATCCAGTACCAGCAGCTGCGGGCTGCTCAGCAGCGCGCGGGCAAGTAACACTCGCTGAGTTTCACCGCCGGACAGTTTTTGCAGCGGCGCATCGACAAGATGACCCGCCTGCACGCGTTTCAGTGCCGGAAGAATATCGGCTTTCCGTGTGCCGGGGCGCAGACGCAGAAAACGGCTGACCGTCAGCGGCAGCGTGGCGTCGAGGTGAAGTTTTTGCGGCACATAGCCAATACGCAATTTTTCCTCGCGCTTGATCACGCCCTCATCGGGTGCGACCAGACCCAGCACCACGCGCACCAGGGTGGATTTGCCTGCGCCATTGGGGCCGAGCAGCGTCAGAATTTTGCCGGGCTTCAGATCGAGCGACACGTCAGAGAGGACGCGGCGCTGCCCGAATGAGACCGAAATATTTTCAAGAGAAACCAATGTCGTCATGTCATTTTAAGCTTGAAGAAGTCAACGAATGTTATAATATCACATTCCACGCATTCACTACGATGATTAGTCGCATTATGTTACATAAAAATACGCTTCTTTTCGCAGCATTATCCGCTGCCCTTTGGGGTACAACCGCACAAGATGTTAACGCTGCGGTTGTCGCTTCGCTTAAACCACTCGGTTTCATCGCGTCCGCCATTGCAGACGGGGTAACGGAAACCCAGGTTCTGCTCCCTGATGGTGCATCCGAGCATGACTATTCCCTGCGCCCGTCAGATGTAAAACGCTTACAAAACGCGGACTTAGTTGTCTGGATTGGTCCGGAAATGGAAGCGTTCATGCAGAAGTCAGCAAAACAGGTTGCTGGCGAAAAACAGGTCGCGATTGCCGAACTCTCCGGCGTGAAACCGTTGCTCATGAAAGGGGCGGATGACGACGGTGACGAACATGACCATCATGCCGCAGACGGGGAAAAAGGTGATGGAGATCACCATCACGGCGAGTATAACATGCATCTTTGGTTATCCCCAGAGATAGCGCGGCTTTCAGCGGTTGCAATCCACGACAAATTAGTGGAACTTATGCCGCAAAGTCGAGCCAAACTAGACGCCAACCTGAAGGATTTTGAGGCACAATTAGCCGCAACCGATAAGCAGGTTGGTAATGAGCTCGCACCGTTGAAAGGTAAAGGGTATTTCGTTTTTCATGACGCCTACGGCTATTACGAAAAACACTACGGTTTGACCCCGCTGGGCCACTTCACCGTCAACCCTGAAATTCAGCCTGGTGCGCAGCGTTTACATGAAATCAGAACACAGTTGGTTGAGCAAAAAGCGACATGCGTTTTTGCTGAGCCACAGTTCAGGCCAGCGGTCGTAGAAGCCGTGGCCAGGGGAACATCCGTGCGCATGGGAACCCTTGACCCGCTAGGTACGAATATCCAGTTGAGCAAAGCGAGCTATTCGCAGTTCCTCAGCCAACTGGCGAACCAGTATGCGAGCTGCCTGAAAGGAGATTAACGAGGAAGTGAATACGTGCAACAGATAGCCCGCTCTGTCGCCCTGGCATTTAACAATCTGCCTCGACCCCACCGCGTTATGCTGGGGTCGCTTACAGTTCTCACCTTAGCGGTCGCCGTCTGGCGGCCCTATGTTTACCATCCGAGTTCTGCCCCTATCATTAAAACCATTGAGCTTGAAAAGAGCGAAATCCGTTCTTTGCTGCCTGAAGCCAGTGAGCCTATCGACCAGGCGGCTCAGGAAGATGAAGCCATCCCGCAGGATGAGCTGGACGATAAAACCGAGAACGAAGCGGGTATCCACGAATATGTTGTGTCTACCGGGGACACGCTGAGCAGCGTGTTGAACCAGTACGGCATCGACATGGGTAATATCAGCCAGCTGGCGGCTGCGGATAAAGATCTTCGTAACCTGAAAATCGGACAACAGCTCTCCTGGACACTAACGGCGGACGGCGATCTCCAGCGTCTGACCTGGGAAATGTCCCGCCGCGAAACCCGCACCTACGATCGCACTGCAAACGGTTTCAAGATGACCAGCGAAATGCAGAAGGGTGACTGGGTTAACAGCGTTCTGAAAGGTACCGTGGGCGCGAGCTTTGTTTCCAGCGCGCGCGATGCAGGCCTGACCAGCGCTGAAATCAGCTCGGTGATCAAAGCCATGCAGTGGCAGATGGATTTCCGCAAGCTGAAGAAGGGCGATGAGTTCTCCGTCCTGATGTCCCGCGAAATGCTGGACGGCAAGCGCGAGCAAAGCCAGCTGCTGGGCGTACGTCTGCGCTCCGAGGGCAAAGATTACTACGCGATTCGTGCCGAAGACGGTAAGTTCTATGACCGCAGCGGTACGGGCCTTGCGAAAGGCTTCCTGCGCTTCCCGACGGCAAAACAGTTCCGCGTCTCCTCGAACTTTAATCCGCGTCGTCTGAACCCGGTAACCGGGCGCGTCGCACCGCACCGTGGCGTTGACTTTGCCATGCCGCAGGGCACACCGGTACTGGCGGTAGGAGATGGCGAAGTGGTGGTGGCCAAGCGTAGCGGTGCCGCCGGATATTATGTCGCGGTACGTCATGGTCGTACTTATACGACCCGCTATATGCACCTGCGTAAGCTGCTGGTCAAACCGGGCCAGAAGGTGAAGCGTGGTGACCGTATCGCGATCTCCGGCAATACCGGACGCTCTACCGGCCCGCACCTGCACTATGAAGTGTGGATCAACCAACAGGCCGTGAACCCGCTGACGGCGAAACTGCCGCGCACCGAAGGCCTGACAGGTAAAGATCGTACTGATTATCTGGCGCAGGTGAAAGAGGTGATGCCGCAGCTGAGCCTAAACTAAGCTCTCTGTTTTTGTTAAAAAAGCCGGCTCACACTGACGCCGGCTTTTTCTTTTGTGCGTGGACGACTGCCTCGCTACACTATCTGAATAAAATTTTGCGTCATCAGACCCTGGATCCAGCATGGAAACCAAAAAAAACAATATTGAATACATTCCTGAGTTTGAAAAATCCTTCCGCCATCCGCGCAACTGGGGCGCCTGGCTTGGTGTCTATGCCTTTGCGGGGATGGCGTTGCTGCCGGCTTCCGTCCGCGATCCTGTTTTGGGGAAAATTGGCCGTCTGGCCGGGCGTTTAGGCAAGAGCGCCCGCCGTCGCGCGCAGATCAACCTTTACTACTGTTTTCCTGAGAAAAGCGACGCCGAGCGCGAGGCAATCATTGATGAGATGTATACCACCGCGCCGCAGGCAATGGCGATGATGGCCGAACTGGCGCTGAAAGGGCCGGATAAAATCGTCGATCGCGTTGACTGGAAAGGGCTGGACATCATCGAGGAGATGCGCCGCAACGACGAAAAAGTCATTTTCCTCGTCCCCCACGGCTGGGGCGTTGATATTCCGGCGATGCTCATGGCCTCACAGGGGCAGAAAATGGCGGCGATGTTCCATAACCAGGGAAATAAAATCTACGATTTTGTCTGGAACACGGTGCGTCGTCGTTTTGGCGGACGTTTGCATGCGCGTAACGATGGCATTAAGCCCTTCATTCAGTCGGTGCGTCAGGGGTACTGGGGCTACTATCTGCCGGATCAGGACCACGGCCCCGAGCACAGCGAGTTTGTCGATTTCTTTGCGACCTATAAAGCGACGCTTCCCGCGATTGGCCGTCTGATGAAAGTCTGTCGTGCCCGCGTGATCCCGCTATTCCCGGTCTATGACGGCAAAACGCATCGTCTGAGTATTGAGGTTCGTCCGCCGATGGACGATCTGCTCACCGCTGACGACCACACCATCGCCCGTCGAATGAACGAAGAGGTGGAAATCCTGGTGGGGCCGCATGCCGAACAGTACACGTGGATCCTGAAGCTGCTTAAAACGCGGAAACCGGGTGAAACAGAGCCCTATAAACGCAAAGAGCTTTATCCGAGGAAATAAAAAAAGCCCTCTCCAGATGGAGAGGGCTTTTTAACACAGACGTTATTACTCGACGGTCATAACGCGCGTGGTGTTGGTTGAGCCGATGGTGCTCATCACGTCGCCCTGGGTCACAATGACGATATCACCGGACACCAGATAGCCTTTGTCGCGCAGCAGGTTTACGGCATCGTGTGCCGCAGATACGCCGTCATTGGTGCTGTCGAAGTGAACCGGCGTCACGCCACGGTACAGCGCGGTCAGGTTCAGCGTACGTTCGTGACGGGACATGGCGAAGATCGGCAGACCAGAGCTGATACGAGAGGTCATCAGCGCGGTGCGGCCAGATTCGGTCATGGTGATGATCGCGGTAACGCCCTTCAGATGGTTTGCCGCGTACATTGCAGACATCGCAATCGCTTCTTCCACGTTGTCGAACTGCACGTCCAGACGGTGTTTAGAGACGTTGATGCTTGGGATCTTTTCAGCGCCCAGGCAGACGCGCGCCATGGCGGCCACGGTTTCTGCCGGATACTGGCCTGCAGCGGTTTCCGCAGAGAGCATCACCGCATCGGTACCGTCCAGCACGGCGTTAGCCACGTCCATGACTTCTGCACGGGTTGGCATTGGGTTGGTGATCATCGACTCCATCATTTGAGTGGCGGTGATCACCGCGCGGTTCAGCTGACGTGCGCGACGGATCAGCGCTTTCTGGATCCCTACCAGCTCAGGGTCGCCGATTTCCACGCCCAGGTCGCCACGCGCAACCATCACCACGTCGGACGCGAGGATCACATCGTCCATGGCATCCTGATCGCATACGGCTTCCGCGCGTTCAACTTTCGCGACGATTTTAGCATCGCAGCCTGCATCACGTGCCAGACGACGCGCATAGTTCAGATCTTCGCCGCAGCGCGGGAAGGAGACCGCCAGGTAGTCAACGCCGATCAGCGCAGCCGTCACGATGTCCGCTTTGTCTTTATCGGTAAGCGCTTCTGCAGAGAGGCCGCCGCCCAGTTTGTTGATGCCTTTATTGTTGGAGAGCGGGCCGCCGACGGTGACTTCGGTGAACACTTTCATGCCCTGAACTTCCAGCACCTTCAGCTGTACGCGACCGTCGTCCAGCAGCAGGATATCGCCTGGCACCACGTCAGCCGGCAGGCCTTTATAGTCGATACCGACTTTCTCTTTATCGCCTTCGCCTTTGCCCAGGTTGGCATCAAGCAGGAATTTGTCGCCGATATTGAGGAAAACTTTACCCTCTTTAAAGGTCGATACGCGGATTTTTGGACCCTGCAAATCGCCGAGGATAGCTACGTGGCGGCCCAGTTTGGCTGCGATTTCACGCACTTTATCGGCACGTAACTTATGGTCTTCTGGCGTACCGTGAGAGAAGTTCATACGCACCACGTTGGCGCCGGCGGCGATAATTTTCTCAAGATTGTTATCGCGATCGGTGGCCGGGCCTAAGGTGGTTACGATCTTGGTTCTGCGAAGCCTTCTGGACATGTAATACTCCGTTGACTGAAACAACTTTGGTGTTGCGTGAACATTGAATCGGCCTTCATCTGCTGCAAGGCAGCGGAGAGTGGACCGAATGCCGTAAATCGTTACATCGTAATTATTGGTTACGTCTTCGTTATCAACTATCAGGGAACATCGCTCTTTATAAGCAATTCTTTATCAAAACGCGATTCCTTCAGCGCTTCCTTGACCCGCTTCAAGTTATCCCGGAATTTTGCGCCCCGACGTAAGGTAAAACCGGTTGCCAGCACGTCAATCACGGTGAGCTGCGCCAGTCGGGAAACCATCGGCATATAAATGTCGGTGTCTTCCGGCACGTCGAGGGTGATCGCCAGCGTCGCTTCACGGGCGAGCGGCGTACCTGCCGTGGTGAGGGCAATCACCATGGCATCGTTTTCACGGGCCAGCTGAGCCAGCTCTACCTGACTCTTGGTGCGGCCGGTGTGCGAAATCAGCACCACGACGTCATCTTCACTGCAATTCATACAGCTCATGCGTTGCAGCACAATGTCATCGGAATAAATAACCGGGACGTTAAAGCGGAAAAATTTGTTCATCGCGTCATGCGCCACGGCTGCCGACGACCCGAGACCAAAGAATGCAATCCGCTTGGCCTGGGTGAGCAAATCCACCGCGCGATTCACGGAACTCATGTCCAGAGACTGACGGACGTGGTCGAGCGAAGCCATGGCCGATTCAAAAATTTTCGCGGTATAGGCATCAACGCTGTCGTCTTCATCCACATTACGATTAACATAAGGGGTGCCGTTAGCCAGACTTTGTGCCAGATGCAGTTTAAAATCAGGGAAGCCGCGCGTTTCCAGGCTGCGGCAAAAGCGATTGACCGTCGGTTCGCTAACACCCGCTTCCTGTGCCAGAGCGGCGATGCTTGAATGAATCGCCTGAGCGGGGGAGGCGAGAATGACCTCGGCCACTTTTCGCTCGGATTTGCTAAGGTGTTCCAGTTGAAACTGGATTTTTTCCAGCATGTTCATGTTAACAGGACGCTCATGGGTGTAAACGATTTCATAAATTGATGAAATCGTGATTCGATTTAGCCGATATTACCCTTGTGGCTTCCATAAAGGGTAACAATCGACAAGATAATGTTGTTGTTTTTTTTCATTACTTGATCGGTGTCGGGTTTTGCCGTGACCCTGTTGCGCAAAGAAACGGCGGTTGTTGCGTCATTGCGCCGCCGTAATCCTCCAGAGAGGGAAAAATCGCGTTATCGCACGCGACGATAAGCGCTAATGGTTTCGGGAATGACGTAAAAGCAGTACAGTGCATTGTAATAAAATTACAACGATACCTGGCAGAAGTACCAGGTGATCCAACTGAGGAGAATGACATGGCGGTAACGCAAACAGCCCAGGCATGTGACCTGGTCATTTTCGGCGCGAAAGGCGACCTTGCACGCCGAAAATTGCTGCCTTCCCTGTATCAACTGGAGAAAGCGGGCCAAATTCATCCGGATACCCGTATCCTGGGTGTAGGGCGCGCCGACTGGGACAAGGACGCTTATACTAAAGTCGTCCGCGAGGCGCTCGAAACTTTCATGAAAGAAAAAATTGATGAAAGTTTGTGGGATACCCTGAGTGGACGCCTCGATTTCTGCAACCTGGACGTCAATGACGTCAGCGCGTTTACCCGCTTAGGCGCGATGCTGGATCAGAAAAACCGTGTCACCATTAACTATTTCGCCATGCCGCCAAGCACCTTCGGCGCCATCTGCAAAGGCCTGGGCGAAGCCAAACTGAACGCCAAACCGGCTCGCGTCGTGATGGAAAAGCCGCTGGGTACGTCGCTGGCAACCTCGCGTGAAATCAACGACCAGGTGGGCGAGTTCTTTGAAGAGTGCCAGGTCTACCGTATCGACCACTATCTCGGCAAAGAGACGGTACTGAACCTGCTGGCGCTGCGCTTTGCCAACTCCCTGTTTGTGAATAACTGGGACAACCGCACTATCGACCACGTGGAAATCACCGTGGCGGAAGAGGTGGGGATTGAAGGCCGCTGGGGTTACTTTGACCAGGCTGGCCAGATGCGCGACATGATCCAGAACCACCTGCTGCAAATTCTATGCATGATTGCCATGTCTCCACCGTCTGACCTGACGGCTGACAGCATCCGTGACGCAAAAGTGAAGGTGCTGAAGTCACTGCGCCGCATCGACCGCTCCAACGTGCGTGAGAAGACCGTCCGCGGCCAGTACACCGCCGGGTTTGCGCAAGGCAAAAAAGTGCCGGGCTACCTGGAAGAAGAGGGTGCGAACAAGTCCAGCAACACCGAGACGTTCGTGGCGATCCGCGTGGATATCGACGACTGGCGCTGGGCGGGGGTTCCGTTCTACCTGCGCACCGGTAAACGTCTGCCGGCCAAATGTTCTGAAGTGGTGGTTTACTTCAAAAACCCGGAACTGAACCTGTTCAAAGAGTCCTGGCAGGAGCTGCCGCAGAACAAACTGACCATTCGTCTGCAGCCGGACGAGGGCGTGGATATCCAGATCCTGAACAAAGTGCCGGGCCTGGATCACAAACACAACCTGCAGACCACCAAGCTGGATCTGAGCTACTCCGAAACCTTCAACCAGACGCACCTGGCCGATGCTTACGAGCGTCTGCTGCTGGAAACCATGCGCGGTATCCAGGCGCTGTTCGTGCGCCGTGATGAAGTGGAAGAGGCGTGGAAATGGGTCGACTCCATCACCGAAGCCTGGGCTGCCGATCAGGATGCGCCAAAACCGTATCAGGCGGGGACCTGGGGACCTGTCGCGTCGGTGGCGATGATCACCCGCGATGGCCGCTCCTGGAACGAGTTTGAGTAAGATAATCCTCTAGCTCGAAAGTGTTATTTTACCGGTAACATGATCTAACACAGCTAGTGGCACAATTTTCAACTTTTAAGCTCCGCGTGGATTCACCCGCGGAGCTTTTTTTATTACACTGCCGGAAGTGATTTTGCCCCTGAGCTCCGGACAGCAAGCGTTTCAGCGTTGTTAACAACTGCCAGCGACTTTGTAAACTCCCGAGCCGGACAGATAATTTAGAGGAGCTTTTATGAATCCGACATTGTTACGCGTAACACAGCGCATTATCGAGCGCTCGAAAGAGACCCGTTCGGCCTACCTCGCCCGGATTGAACAGGCAAAGAGCAGCACCGTCCACCGATCTCAGCTGGCCTGCGGGAACCTGGCGCACGGCTTCGCCGCCTGTCAGCCTGATGATAAAGCGTCGCTGAAAAGCATGTTGCGTAACAATATCGCCATCATCACCTCCTATAACGATATGCTTTCCGCCCACCAGCCGTATGAGGTTTATCCCACTATCATCCGTAACGCGCTGCACAGCGTGAATGCGGTGGGCCAGGTGGCGGGCGGCGTACCTGCCATGTGCGACGGCGTGACGCAGGGGCAGGACGGTATGGAGCTGTCCCTGCTGAGCCGCGAAGTGATTGCGATGTCCGCCGCGGTGGGCCTGTCACACAACATGTTTGATGGCGCGCTGTATCTCGGCGTGTGCGACAAGATTGTCCCGGGCCTGGTAATGGCGGCGCTGTCGTTTGGGCATCTGCCTGCGATCTTCGTCCCGTCAGGCCCAATGGCGAGCGGTCTGCCAAACAAAGAAAAAGTGCGTATTCGCCAGCTGTACGCGGAAGGGAAAGCAGACCGTCAGGCGCTGCTGGAGGCGGAAGCCGCGTCCTATCATGCGCCGGGGACCTGTACGTTCTACGGTACGGCTAACACCAACCAGATGGTGGTGGAATTTATGGGGATGCAGCTTCCGGGCTCGTCCTTCATCCAGCCGGATGCGCCGCTGCGCAAGGCGCTGACCGAGGCTGCGGCCCGTCAGGTCACGCGTCTGACAGGCAACGGCAACGAATGGATGCCAATGGGTAAAATGGTCGACGAAAAAGTCATTGTTAACGGGATTGTCGCGCTGCTGGCAACCGGGGGGTCAACCAACCACACCATGCATCTGGTGGC
Organism: Enterobacter asburiae; assembly: GCF_001521715.1. Lineage (NCBI taxonomy): Bacteria > Pseudomonadati > Pseudomonadota > Gammaproteobacteria > Enterobacterales > Enterobacteriaceae > Enterobacter > Enterobacter asburiae. Next base: position 1,896,231 of record NZ_CP011863.1, on the reverse strand, counting down.
CATGGCGCGTGCGGCGGGCATTCTGATTAACTGGGATGACTTCTCCGAGATCTCTTCTGTAGTACCGCTGATGGCGCGCCTGTACCCGAACGGTCCGGCGGATATTAACCACTTCCAGGCCGCAGGCGGCGTACCGCTGCTGATGCGCGAGCTGCTGAAAGGCGGACTGCTGCATGAAGACGTGAATACCGTGGCGGGCTTTGGCCTTAAGCGCTACACCCAGGAGCCGTGGCTGAACAACGGCGAGCTGGACTGGCGCGAAGGGGCGAGCGCGTCTCTTGATGCGCAGGTGATCGCCACCATCGACAAACCGTTCTCACCTCACGGCGGCACCAAAGTGCTGAGCGGCAACCTCGGTCGCGCGGTAATGAAGACCTCTGCCGTACCGGAAGAGAACCAGATTATCGAAGCGCCGGCGGTGGTGTTTGAAAGCCAGCATGACGTGTTACCCGCCTTTGACGCCGGCCTGCTTGATAAAGACTGCGTGGTAGTGGTGCGTCACCAGGGGCCTAAAGCTAACGGGATGCCAGAATTACATAAACTTATGCCACCACTTGGTGTATTATTGGACCGCCGTTTCAAAATTGCGCTAGTCACCGATGGACGCCTCTCCGGGGCATCCGGTAAAGTGCCTTCAGCCATCCACGTGACGCCGGAAGCCTACGACGGCGGTCTGCTGGCGAAAGTACGCGACGGTGACATGATCCGCGTGAACGGCCAGACGGGTGAGTTAACCCTGCTGGTGGATGAAGGCGAACTGGCTGCACGTCAGCCCCATATTCCTGACCTGAGCGCATCGCGCGTGGGGACCGGACGCGAAATGTTCAGCGCGCTGCGTGAGAAACTCTCCGGTGCGGAGCAGGGCGCAACCTGTATTACGTTTTAAGACGACTTGATTTTAACGATCTGGCGAGAGAAAACTCTGATGAAAAACTGGAAAACAAGTGCAGAAGCAATCCTGACCACTGGCCCTGTCGTGCCGGTTATCGTGGTAAACAAGCTGGAGCACGCTGTACCGATGGCGAAAGCGCTGGTCGCGGGCGGCGTTCGCGTTCTGGAAGTGACCCTGCGCACCGCCTGTGCGATGGATGCTATCCGCGCTATCGCCAAAGAAGTGCCGGACGCCATCATCGGTGCGGGTACCGTTCTCAACGCGCAGCAGCTGGCAGAAGTGACCGAAGCGGGCGCACAGTTCGCCATCAGCCCTGGCCTGACCGAGCCGCTGCTGAAAGCCGCCACCGAAGGTACCATTCCGCTGATCCCTGGCATCAGCACCGTCTCTGAACTGATGCTGGGCATGGACTACAGTCTGAAAGAGTTCAAATTCTTCCCGGCTGAAGCGAACGGCGGCACCAAAGCGCTCCAGGCGATTGCGGGTCCCTTCTCTCAGGTACGCTTCTGCCCGACGGGCGGTATCTCTCCTGCCAACTACCGTGACTACCTGGCGCTGAAAAGCGTGCTTTGCATCGGTGGTTCATGGCTGGTTCCGGCGGATGCGCTGGAAGCGGGCGACTGGGATCGCATCACCAAACTGGCTCGCGAAGCGGTTGAAGGCGCGAAGCAGTAAGCCACTCGCCGCATGAAAAACGGGCCTTACGGCCCGTTTTTTTATCCTGAAACCTTGACGCTCGCAGCGGCTGCTTTCGCTCTCGCCACGGCGTCGTCAACGTTATCCCCGGTGGCTAATGCCACGCCAAGACGGCGGGTTCCGTCGATCTCCGGCTTGCCGAACAGACGTACCTGCAATCCTGCACCCACCGCCCCGTCGACGTTATCAAACGTGACGTTCTGGCTGGTTAGCTGCGGCAGGATCACCGCCGAGGCGGCCGGGCCATACTGACGAATACCGCCGACGGGCAGGCCGAGGAACGCGCGTACGTGCAGGGCGAACTCGGAGAGATCCTGCGAAATTAGCGTGACCATGCCGGTATCATGTGGGCGAGGGGAGACTTCGCTGAAAATCACCTCATCACCGCACACAAACAGCTCCACGCCGAACAGGCCATAGCCGCCCAGCGCCAGGACGGTTTTACGGGCGATATCCTGAGCACGCTCCAGCGCCAGGGCGCTCATCTGCTGCGGCTGCCAGGACTCGCGGTAATCGCCATCCTCCTGACGGTGGCCAATCGGGTCGCAGAAATGGACGCCGTCAACGGCGCTGACGGTCAGAAGGGTGATTTCGAAATCAAACTTCACGACGCCTTCGACGATTACGCGACCGGCTCCGGCACGGCCGCCCTGCTGGGCATAATCCCACGCGTTATCCAGAGTGCCGCTGTCGCGAATAAAGCTCTGCCCTTTTCCGGAGGAGCTCATCACCGGCTTAACGATGCACGGGTAGCCAATCTCCTCGACGGCCTGCAGGAACGCGGCCTTATCGCCAGCAAAACGGTAGCTCGAGGTGGGCAATCCCAGCTCTTCCGCCGCCAGGCGACGAATGCCTTCGCGGTTCATGGTCAGCTTTGCGGCTTTCGCACAGGGCACCACGCGCTGGCCTTCCTGCTCCAGGGCGATCAGCGTATCGGTGGCGATGGCCTCAATTTCCGGCACGACAAAATCGGGTTTTTCGCGCGTAATCAGTTCGCGAAGGGCATCGCCATCCAGCATGTTAATCACATAAGAACGATGGGCGACGTGCATGGCGGGTGCGTCAGCGTAACGGTCTACGGCAATGACTTCCACACCTAAACGCTGGCACTCAATGGCGACCTCTTTTCCCAGCTCGCCCGATCCCAACAGCATCACTCGCGTCGCCGCAGGTCGCAGCGCAGTTCCTAAACGAATCATAACAATCCCCCTGAAAAAGTTGCGCGCAGTATAAACGAAAACGTTTGCTTCTGTCTTGTGCACGGCTACAGGAGGGGGCAGAAATTTGCGCATCTTTAGCCCGACCAGACGTTTCCTGACGCCCGCTCGCTTACGCTGTGAAACATGTTCACCGTTAAGTGAGGGAAACCATGTCTGGCTGGTTAAATCAACTGCAATCCCTGTTAGGGCAGAAAACATCCGCTGGAGAGCGGGACCTCAGCAAACTGCTGGTATCCGGGGCGCTCGGCGGGCTGGCAGGCCTGCTGGTCGCGAATAAATCCTCACGCAAGCTGCTGGCAAAGTATGGTACAGGCGCGCTGCTGGCTGGCGGCGGCGCCATCGCGGGCACCGTGCTGTGGAATAAATACAAGGACAGGGTACGGACCGCGCACAGCGATGAACCGCATTACGGCGAGCACACCTCGCCGCTGGATCTTCGTACCGAACGGCTCATTCTTGCGCTGGTTTTTGCCGCGAAAAGCGACGGGCATATTGACGATAAAGAACGATCGGCGATCGAGCAGCAGCTGCGCGAGGCTGGTGTTGAAGAGAAGGGAAGAGCGCTGGTGGCGCAGGCGATAGAACAGCCGCTTGAGCCGCAGCGTCTTGCGCAGAGTGTGAAAAATGAGGAAGAGGCGCTGGAGCTCTATTTCCTCAGCTGCGCCGCTATCGATATCGATCATTTTATGGAGCGCAGCTACCTTAACGCTCTGGGCGATGCGCTAAAGATCCCTCAGGACGTGCGCGAGGGTATTGAGCGGGATATCCGGGAGCAAAAACAGGCGTTACAGGGCTAGCCGTCGCCGTCGCGACGCTGTTTCGCTTGCATCATGCGTGGGTTTTGCCAACCTTATAGGGTGTAAAACTTAAAAGAATGATGACATGCCACCGAAAGCCCGACGTACTCCTTATGCGATCACCACGCATGGCGATACGCGTATAGACAACTATTACTGGCTGCGGGACGATTCTCGCTCCCGGCCAGAGGTACTCGACTACCTGCACGAGGAAAACGACTATGGCCGCAAGGTCATGTCCAGCCAGCAGACGCTTCAGGACCAGCTGCTGAATGAAATGGTGCAGCGTATTCCTCAGCGCGATATCTCCGCGCCCTGGACCAAAAACGGCTATCGCTATCGCCATATCTACGAGCCCGGCAATGAGTATCCCATCTACCAGCGTCAGTCGGTGTTAAGCGCCGAATGGGATGAGTGGGATATTCTGCTGGATGCCAACCAGCGCGCCGCCCACAGCGAGTTTTATACCCTGGGCGGCATGTCCATTTCGCCTGACAACGCGGTGATGGCGCTGGCGGAGGATTATCTCTCCCGTCGCCAGTACGGCCTGCGGTTTCGCAATCTGGAGACCGGCAACTGGTATCCGGAAATGCTGGAAAACGTCTCCCCGGATTTTGTCTGGGCGAATGATTCCGAGACGGTTTACTACGTCAAAAAGCACGCATCGACGCTGCTGCCTTACCAGGTGTGGCGACATACCGTGGGAACAGACTCCGCTGACGACGAGCTGGTTTATGAAGAGAAAGACGAAACGTTCTATGTCAGCCTGCATAAAACTTCCTCACGCCACTATGTGATTATCTTCCTTGCCAGCGCGACGACGTCGGAAGTTCTGCTGCTGGATGCCGAACTGCCGGACGCCCAGCCGCTCTGTTTCCTGCCGCGCCGCAAGGATCACGAGTACAGCCTGGATCACTTCCAGCACAGCTTTTATTTGCGCTCCAATCGCGAGGGCAAAAACTTTGGTCTCTATAAAACCAAAGTACGCGATGAGCGGAAGTGGGAGGTGCTTATCCCCGCGCGGGATCAGGTGATGCTCGAAGGATTCACCCTGTTTACCGACTGGCTGGTGGTGGAAGAGCGTCTGCGCGGGCTGACCAGTATCCGGCAGATCAACCGTAAAACCCGGGAAGTGGTGGGGATTGCGTTCGACGACCCGGCCTACGTGACGTGGATTGGTTTCAACCCTGAACCCGAATCGTCGCGGTTGCGCTACGGCTACTCTTCCATGACCACGCCGGACACCCTGTTTGAGCTGGATATGGACACCGGGCAGCGCCAGGTGATTAAACAGACCGAGGTAAAAGGGTTTGAGTCCGAAAACTACCGCAGCGAGCACCTGTGGGTCACCGCCCGTGATGGCGTGGAGGTGCCGGTCTCTCTCGTTTACCATCGGGCTCATTTCCAGAAAGGCAAAAACCCGATCCTGGTGTACGGCTACGGCTCGTATGGCTCGAGCATGGACGCCGATTTCAGCAGCAGCCGGTTAAGCCTGCTCGATCGCGGTTTTGTTTTCGCCATCGCCCATATTCGCGGCGGCGGTGAGCTGGGCCAGAACTGGTATGAAGACGGGAAATTCCTGAAAAAGAAAAACACCTTCAATGATTACCTCGACGTCTGCGATGCGCTGATTGAGCAGGGATACGGCGATCCGCAGCTCTGCTTTGGGATGGGGGGCAGCGCGGGCGGCATGCTGATGGGGGCGGCGATCAACCAGCGTCCCGACCGTTTTAAGGGGATTGTCGCGCAGGTTCCGTTTGTCGATGTGGTCACGACCATGCTCGATGAATCCATTCCTCTTACCACCGGGGAGTTTGAGGAGTGGGGGAATCCGCAGGATGAGATGTACTACCGCTATATGAAAGAGTACAGCCCGTACGATAACGTTGAGGCGAAAGCCTACCCGCATATGCTGGTCACCACCGGTTTGCATGATTCTCAGGTGCAATACTGGGAGCCGGCAAAATGGGTGGCAAAGCTGCGGGAGCTGAAAACCGATGACAATCTGCTGCTGCTGTGTACCGATATGGATTCCGGACACGGAGGGAAATCGGGACGGTTTAAATCGTACGAAGGGGTTGCTCTGGAATATGCCTTTTTAATAGGCCTGGCGCAGGAAACTTTGCCAGGCCGTGCAGAGCGTTAAGCGTCGCCCAGATAATGTTTCAGCGTTAAGCGCAGTTCCGGGCTCATTCTGTCGAGGTTGTTATACAGCCAGCGCAAATAGCCCGGGTCTTTATCCGCCACCTCGGACACCGGCTTCCCGCGATATTTACCAAAGGTAAACGTGGTCAGCAGCGCGGGACGTCCGGTGATAGTCGCCATGTCATCCGGCGTCCAGCCAGAGATATTCATAATATCAATCAGCAGCGCGGCGGTGATATAGCAGTCATACAGGGCGCGGTGATGGTGAAGCCCCTCAGGGGTACGTACGCTGAGCTTGCGGGACTTGTACAGCGCCATATTGCTGTATTTAATCCCCGGCCAGAGACGACGCGCCAGCTTCATGGTGCAAATCCATTCCCCCGGCATCTCAGGTAACACCCGGCGGTCAAAGCTGGCGTTATGCGCGACGTACCACGGGCTACCGTAGTAGTGCGGAATGATCTCTTCGATCCACGGCTTGTCCGCCACCATCGATTCGGTAATGCGATGGATAGCCATCGCCTGGGGGCTGATGGGGCGATCGGGACGCACCAGATGGCTCATGGGGTTGACGATTTTACCGTCAACCACGTCGACAGAGGCCACTTCCACTATTCCGCCCTGAAGATCGCAAGTTTCGGTATCGATGACGCGCAGCATTGAAAACTCCTGAGCTTAAAACGCCTAGCCTAAAGGAATGATATCGCCTTGCCAACCCTCTCCGCCGAGCGTGCCGGTCACCAGAAGCTCGCCCTTATCCGCGCGCACGACCAGCTGGCCTTTTTCATCCCACAGCGCGCTGCCGCCGCAGGCGTTCGCCATCAGCACCGCAATGGCATATTTATGCGCGAAGCGCTGCAGGTTACTGATGGACTGCCGCCAGCGATGATCCCCCACCGACTGGCAGCTGGTAACAAGCGTTGCCCGGGGATCGAGATTGGGGGAATCGGGATGTGCATCAAGGATGCTAAGGTGTTTATCTCCCGGCACCAGGCTCGCTCCGCGCCCTTGCGGATAGCGCAAAATGCGATGGCGAGCGGGCGAAAACAGCACGAGGCCTTTCTGGCGCTGGCCATTCTGTTCCAGGGGGAGCCCGGCAATAACGGTAATCTGGTGTAGATGTGCCGCGTTAAGCAGCGGTTCCAGCTGCGCGTCATCGGGCGGGGGAGGTAACGTCGGCGCGCCAGAGCACGTTAATGAGAGTTCTGGGAAAACCAGCAGATCGCACCGCTGCCGTGCTGCTTCGGCGATGAAGCGCAGGTGGTGCGTAACATGGTCATCTACAGTCTGATGCAGCCCGCCATACTGGGCTGCCGCTATATTCCAATGTGACATCGTGACTTCCTTATACACTGAGTCGCAGAGATTTAAGAATACACCCAAAATAATAGGGTTTTCTTATCCTGCCAGATTCCGCGTAAGGAAGTGTAACGACTCGTTAAGCTTATTTAACTTTAGGCTCGTACGGTAAACGGGAGAGATTGACCGAGGCAAGACGGTGGGCGATGAGTCTTTCGCGAAACCAGTCGCGCAGATGGGCGGGCTGTTCCCGTTCCACGACTTCAGCCACGATGGGCATGTTGTAACGCTCTTTAAACGCGACGCCAGCGGCAGCGAGATCGACATTCACTTTATCCATTTCGTCCTGCGGAAGGGCGGCCAGATTGATCTTCATTACCTTCTCCTTTTTATGCGGCGGCAACGTTACCGCGATTGCACGATGATGACAAGCGTAGGCAGGATGATCCTCGACTCGTTTATTATACAGCGTTATTCTTTAGCATACAGACATAACAAAAAGGAATGATTGGATGGGTTTCTCCGCTTCCCGCGCAGTATGCGCACTGGTTATTGTGGCCTCGACAATGATGACGCCCTCCGTGCTTGCACATGCGCATCTTAACCAGCAGCTCCCGGCAGCAGACAGCGTGGTGACCGCACCGCAGGCACTTACGCTGAATTTTTCGGAAGGCATCGAACCTGGTTTTAGCGGTGTGGTGGTAACGGATGCGCAAAACCAGGTCATCAAAACGGGAACCGCTACGCGCGACGAAAAGAACAAAGCTCAGCTTACCGTGCCGCTGGAACAAACGCTGGCATCAGGGACTTACCAGGTGGACTGGCATGTTGTCTCCGTGGACGGCCATAAAACCAAAGGCAGCTATCACTTTAGCGTGAAATAGCATGCTGGCGCTGTGTTATATCGGGCTACGCTTTATCCATTTCGGGGCGCTGATGCTGGTGTTTGGCAATGCGCTTTACAGCGTCTGGTTTGCGCCTTCGTCTCTCCACCGTCTGCTGTCCCGGCGTTTTCAGTCGCAGCAGAAAGTGGCGGCATTAGTGAGCCTGGCGGCTGAGGTCCTGATGTTTGTGCTGCAGGGCGGATTGATGGGCAACGGCTGGGGAGATGTGTTTGCGCCACAGGTATGGTTCAGCGTGATGGGAACCCGGTTTGGCGGCGTCTGGCTGTGGCAAATGATCCTCGCTGCGATAACGGTCAGTGCCGCATGGCTCGCGCCGCTGAAAGGTTCGCGTCTGCTGCTGCTCGCAATGGGCCAGCTTATCCTGCTGGCTGGGGTAGGTCACGCGGCGATGAACGACGGTCCGATGGGGGCGCTGCAGCGTCTTAATTATGCTTTTCACCTGATCTGTGCCGCCACCTGGCTTGGCGGATTACTGCCCCTGCTGTTCTGCATGCGACTGGCGAAAGGGCGCTGGCAGAATGCCGCCATTTTTACCATGATGCGCTTCTCGCGCGTGGGGCATTACGCCGTTGCGGGCGTGCTGCTATCCGGGGTGATAAATGCACTCATGATACTGGGCCTCGATATTCCCTGGCAGGCTGGCTACGTGCAGTTTTTGTTGTTCAAATGTGCGCTGGTGGCGTTGATGGTGGTAATTGCGCTGGCAAATCGGTATTTTCTGGTGCCACGGTTTCGTCCAGAGACCGGGCGAGCACAACAGATTTTTATCAGGATGACACAGGCAGAAGTGGTGCTGGGAGCGCTGGTGCTGGCAACGGTCAGTCTGTTTGCCACCTGGGAACCCTTCTGACAAGGTTAAATATCATATGAAAAAGACAGTACTTTCTCTTTTATTGCTGGCCTGTACGGGGAGCGCGTTTGCCGCACCGCAGGTCATCACCGTGAGCCGTTTCGAAGTGGGTAAGGACAAATGGGCGTTCAATCGCGAAGAGGTGATGCTGACCTGCCGTCCGGGCCATGCGCTGTATGCCATCAATCCGAGCACGCTGGTGCAATACCCGCTGAATGATACCGCAGAGCAGCAGGTAGCCAGCGGCAAGAGCAGCGGCCAGCCGATTAGCATTATTCAAATCGATGACCCGTCGCATCCGGGACAAAAAATGAGTCTGGCACCGTTTATCGAGCGCGCCGACAAGCTCTGCTAACGTTCGGGTTTCCAATAAAAAACCGCAGATGCTTGCGAAAGCACTGCGGTTTTTCACTTTTAATGATGCTCTGGCGCTTTTTTTCCGGCCGCTTTAGCTGTGGACTGGAAAACCTGGCGTCGTCATCTATTCTTAAAAGGCAAGGCGACTTAGCCTGCATTAATGCCAACTTTTAGCGCACGGCTCTCTCCCAAGAGCCATTTCCCTGGACCGAATACAGGAATCGTATTCGGTCTCTTTTTATCTACGTTCTATTTCAGTCACTTACGGCGCTCCGTCCGAAAATGTCCTAAAATTGTCCGAACTTCAATATCCGGCATTTCTCGTTATACCACACCGTTTTTAACATTCACAATTCATTTACACGCTAATTTTTAAATCATCATGAATTCTTTTTTTCTGCTGTCCAGGTACTTCGTTGTCATTTTTTCTGACTTGTGACCGAACAGCCGTTGAACAAACTCCTTTCCTAACTCCTTCTCGTACATCCTCCCCGACAGGCTTCGGATCTCATGAAATGAAGGTGGTCTGTCAGTAAACTCCAGTCCGGAAAAATTCCTCGCTTTCACAAAACCTTTCGTCAGGCTATCCAGATTTATACTGCCGTCTTCGCTGTTTTTGCGGATCCCCGGGCTTATCAAAAAATCGCACCGGCTAACCAGGCGGCAGCGGTCGATCACGGTCGATAGCCGCAGGCCTGATACTTTCAGCGTCAGTGATAAGGGTATGGCCAGACAGGCCCCGGTCTTCTGCTGCTCGACGTATAGTCGATCGTCTCTGATGTCGGTGAAGCGCATCCGGGCGACGTCTTCGCGCCGCTGGGCGGTGACCAGCGCCAAATCCATCGCCAGGCCAAACCATGCCGGCATGCGTTCAGCACCAGCACGCACGGCCACAAACATTTCGTACTCGAGGCGTTCGCGCTGAACCTCAATCTTCGGTGCGCGGGTAGGGGTGACCGGATTCACGTCAACACGCCCCTCAACTACCGCTTCGCGGAAAACGTCAGACAATACTGAGCGCATGGTGCCCGCCATTGTAGTTTTGCCGCACGCCGTCCAGCGTTCAAGAAATTCAGCAACATCCCGCGTTGTTATGCTGGCAAGTATCATCGGGCCGAAATGCTCACCAATAGTTGCCAACTGCCCGGCGCGAACCTTATACGTATTTGCAGCCAGCTTGCGGCGCTGAAGAATGACTTCGTACCGATCTATCCAGTTAGCCATTGTGTACTCGTTGGTGCCTTTCAACTGCTCGAGCAGGGCGATCGGAGTGTAATTTTTTTCGATGTAGTGGTTTGCTTCAATGGCCTGGGCTATCGCATCCCTGCGAGAAATCTTGCCCAGGGGAATTTCTTTTCCGTCGATTGGATTACGCCAGGCATAAGTTTTCCGGGTTTTACGGTAGGTCAGATTTTTTGGCAGATTTGCATCATACTTTTCCGGCCTCGCCATCGATAATCCTCTCTATCAATCGCCCTTTTAACGGGTATCTGCTCTGATTTGTGTTAACTGTCTTACAGTATTTGTTAGGCCTGATAAAAATGGCATCGGGCCTGACTTTGTACTCTGTTCCCTCTTTTTCCGGAGGCGGGTAAATATTACCGTTGCGCGCCCATTTTCTGAGGGTTCCTATCTGCGGAGGCTCTTCATAGCGTTCTTCCGCCCAGCGCTCGAGTGATAAAAGTTTCATATGCACCTCGATAGCCAGCTGCGATCATACGTGCGGCAGCTGGCAGATATTGAATCTCACGAATCAGTTAACCCCGGAAGACGGCGAAGATGTCGGGCACCGATCATGGCCGTCGCAACATAGCTGCGGCTCCTGTTCACGATCTCCACAGTCACCTTCTGCCCGCTTACACGCACCGTGTAAATTGTCTGGGTGTAACGACATCCGTGTTCGCCAAATTTCTCAACATGGCATTTAAGCGCGGCGGCACAAGCTGGCCCGCCGATGCTGTCTTTCGCGCTGCGATTAATCAGACGCATTGATAAAATTCCTTACCAGCGCTGATTCCATCCTTCTGATGCAGTCACGTATTCTCGTCATCTGGACTTCAGGGAACTGGCTTCGGCCCATTTCATCCAGCACGCTGACAAGATGGTGATCTTGTGCCTTGGCGGCCAGAACGCGAGCGCATGCACGTAGCGATTCACCAATACGGCGTTTTTCTATGGCTGCAAACGCGCGGCACAGCTCCAGAGTTACCAGCGTGTCCGGGAATTCTGCATACCTGGTATTGGCGATGACTTCCTTTGCTTTACTCACTCTGCAACCTCCTGCTGACTGATCACGCTGCGGGCAAGCCCGGCGGCCATTGCCGGTAAATCGTCATACTGATTGCAATATGCCGGGTTGGAACATAAGCCCTGCAGCGCTGCAATGGTCAGCTGTTGCAGGTAGGTAACAGACGAAAGCGGCGCGTTTGTTTCAGGTGCAGGTTCGGGCTTGGTTTTCGGCTTTGCATTAACGGCCGGTGGATCGAGCACGACAGATTTTGGTGGTGCCGGGCGGCGGTATTCCACGATTGCATCAAGCGCTATTTTCTGGCGAACGCTGATATCGTCAGACCAGCTATCCAGCATGGTGGTTGCCACGTCGTGGATCTCCTCGTCGGAGAACTCAGGAGACAGGCAAAATTCTGTGGTGGTGATATCGGCCATTAGCAGTGGAATAACATCAGAAACGAGCTGGCCGGTGCCTGCCACCACATCTTCTGCTTCTTCTTTCCCCATGATGTTGGTGCGTCCAGAAATAAGGTCATTAAGCGCATGCAAAATCGCAAAGTCGCGATCATTTGGTGCAGGTGGTACTTCCTGTTTTTCGACCTCATTTGAGGGGGAATTATTAATCAGTGCATCAACAGAGAAGACTCCGCCGCCCAGGTTCTCCACCCGTGGTTGGTCAATCGCTTGCTCTTCTGGTGCCGGGCTCTGAGCGAATGCCTCGTTGAGTTCTTTGTTGAGTTGCGCAGCTTTGCCAGGGCAAACTGCTGGTGGCAGAGCTTCGCCCGGTACAGTCGATTCGGTTTCATCATTTTCTTTTTTCTCAACATTAGTGCGAGGTTTAGGGCGGCAGGCTATATCAACCGTTTTCTGGTCAGGGTTCGCATGGTCACGTTCAACCAGCTCGCGATTGATGTATTCACGCAAGGCAACAGGGTCCATCCAAATGTCCTCCGGAGCGGATTTAATGAGGGCGATAATGGCCGCACGGGAATAATCCAGAATGCCTGGGGTGCTGCGCAGTTTTTTCCACCACGCTGTGAAACGGGTGTCCTGTTCTGCTTCGGCCATGGCTTTCGCTGGAATCATGTATTTATTCGGGATCCAGTAAATGTCGATCTCGTCGTACATGCTCAGAATGGCAACAGCCACTTCGATACGCAGCGTAGAGAGGTTATGAACCAGATCCGGACTACGGTCTGTCTTGTTACCACCGCCCAGCGTGGAGCCGGTGTCTGTACGGTTTTCTTGAGAGTTAGTGCTGTCAGCCAGAGGTCGCTTATCAACTGGGGTATCGATCCATTTAGCGATCTGCTTTTTGATGTCCGGCCACTGTGCAGAGTCTTTTGTATTTTCACGTATCCATGCGAGCAGCTGCTCCTGCCGTTCCGGAGCCAGCGCCAGCGCGCGGGTCTCTTTCGCCAGTGCTTCTGCAAGCTCGCGGGCAAAGCTGGGTTCATCATCATTCTTCAGATCGACAATCTGGCCGTACTGCGCTGTAGTGATTCCAGGGACCGGGCCGAACAGTGCCAGGCAAGCTGCACGGGATGCCACGTCGAGCTGCGCGACAGTTTTAATTTCTTCCACTGCCTTGTTGTCATCCCATTCCGTCTTTTCTTCAGATTCTGGCTGTGGTGCCGCAGCTGGTTCACCTGCATTCACATTCCAGATAGCCACGGTATCGAAAAATTCAGAGGAGAAAATATCAAGTTCAGGGCAGGGTAAACCTTCACGGTGTTCCCAGATTTTCACTTTAAAATAATCATCAATATGTTCAGGGTGTTGGGCCGCCAGCTTGCCAAGAATAACAGCTTCGGCGATGGCTTTCGTAGCCGCATTCACAGCAGTAGCAAGCGGTTTTAAATCTGGGTATTTTTTCAATGCTTTATCTTTTGGGAAATAAGCACCGCCGAAAACTTTCAATTCAACAGACATAAGGACCTCGATTAATATTTTGAAAATGAATTTGAACGAATTGTTTTGCGAGTAACACGCTTAATACTTTTTAACGCGTTACGTCGATCTCTTTTTTCATTGCATTGCTCACATAAATAAATCGTCCGCTTAAAGGGGTATATGTCTGTTTTCCTTTCGTGCATTTCCGATTTTTCATATTTGTGGCAGCAAACAGCGCAATGACAAATGATGTCAGTCATATCAGTTCAGATACTGGCGCTTGTGGTCGTAAAAAGACATGCCACAAGCGTTCTGCGCTTCTGCGAAGTTCACAGACAGCAAGCTAATGTGCTTAACAGCACAAACCGGACAATGAAATTCACCGAGCACGTAGCCACCGTCAAGCACAACGGTTACAGGGCCTGAGGATGGCAAATGAACCACGCCTGAAATAGCACCATTAATATTAAAGGTGGCAATTTCTTTATTTACGATAACGAGATTCAGCTCAACGGTTGTAACGCTTACTTTCATTTTGAACTCCTTGGTTCAGGGTGTGAAAATCCCTGCCTTTTAAGGCATTGGTTTTTAAACAGGAAAAAATTAAATTGCTTTTAAATTATTACGCCATTCCTGATGCGGTTGGCGATGCACAACAAAATTTCTGTATTTCCGTAATACTTTCCATGCTGCATGACATCCGGCAATATCTCGAAGAAATACTGAAGTGACGAGTTTTCCCTGTGCCCAGGCAATTTGTTGTTCCGGTGTTAATTGTGTCTTATCCATATATGAACACTCCACTATAAAACCTGATTTAAAAAGGGTGGTGTATACGTGGACCACGGGAAACGCATATACCACCAAGAACTAAACACAGCCTCATGTTGCGATTACCCACAACTGGAAGCGCACTCAATCAATTTTGACTTAACGACAAAGCTCAAATTGGTGAGGCGAGTGCGCTCTCAATTGTGGGCGATTCATCTGCCCTGGTCCGGCGGCACCACCTCGCCAGAGCAGATGTAAAGGGCAGTTACGCTGCCATGCGGCTTATTGGTCTGTGCAGGTGTTTCAAGTCCTGCATCGCGGGGTTTGCTCTCCGCCCCAGGTTCTCCCCGCTATGCTTTAGCGCGCAACCTGAAAAAACCGCCTTCAAGCCTTTGGCTTACGCCACATTCATGAAACTGCCTGGACGAACTCGGAAAAGCTCAGTGCTTCTTCACCTTCCGCCAGACTGTTGAAATATTCTTCGTATGCTTTTTCCATCTCGACCCCCTGTTGCTGCTTTGCTCGGCTTATCACCCTTATCGCCGGGTAGGCGGAACGTTTACCTGTCGCACCTGTTGTGCTTCGATGTGTAGAGAATACAACATAAAGTAGACGTGTCAACACTAAAAGTAGAAATTTAAGAGGGGTGGGCTACTTACAGTAGTGAGGGAAGGCGTAAAAAAACCCGGCATGTGCCGGGTTATTTGGGATTTTTTTACTTCTGCGGGGTGTTTGCGTACTTCAGAAAGAAATCATAAAGCTGTTTATACCGCATTTCGAAAGCCAGTAGCATGTTCTTTGCTTCAACACTTGGGAACTGCCGATACACTCGAACCAGTCGCTTTTCGTCTTCGCTTAATTCTCTGAATTCCGCATCGTTGCCTGTGTCTGGTTCTGTCGCGGGGAAGCCCGAAAACTCAGTTTCCGGAAGCTTAGCTGGCGCACTCTCACCTTCGCCGTAATCAAGCCAGGCCGCCTGGACATTTAGCCAGTCAGCTATCTTTTGAAGTTTCTCATCGCGTGGCTTAGCCGTGCCCAACGTATAACGACGAGCCATTTCGTATGTGACATCGCAAGCCTGGCTTAAATCCTTGACGGAACGGCGCTGTCTGCGCATTTCTTCGGTCAGCCGGTTCGCGAAATCCTGATGTTTATTCGCTTTTTCTACCATATGTAGAAGAGTAAGGCACGGCGCGTTTATAGTCATTTCTATTTTTCGTAGTTGTATTTTCTACTTTATGTAGTATATTGCAGTCATCGACTCATTCAGGAGAACACGATGACTACTTCATACAAGAACATAACGGAAAAGGCTGTCAGGTCGATTGGTTCTGTTTCGGCCGTCGCCCGCAAATTCAACTTTAAGTCCTCACAGTCAGTAGCAAACTGGATTATCCGAAACCGAGTTCCAAGCGAGCGAGTGATAAAGCTCTGTGAATTTGGCGGCTGGACTGTCACCCCACATGAGTTACGTCCTGATTTGCATCCAACCCCTACCAGTGGAATTCCTGTTCAGGATATCCCACGCGCGCAGAAGGAGTCTGACTGATGGAAATCAAAAAGCTGGCATGCGAGCTGGAGTCCTGGGCCCAGGAAAAGGGCTGGAAGACGGTCACGCAGCTGATAACGCCGCATCACTTCGGTGATCTGCTTCAGCCACTGGATAACGTGACGGATCCTGACGAGTACGCGCGCCGACTGCACAACAACAAGCAGATTATTCAGCGTGCGTTCCGCAACGATACGCCTAATTACCTGAAACAGGCGGAAGCGCTGAGCTATGCCATCCGTACCGCCATTGATAACGAACTGGAGCAGAAGGACTGCATGCTCTACCGGGCCGCCAGAGTTAACAAAGAGTGCATCGAAGCCACCAATGCGGTCTTCACAGGCAAACCGAAACCGGTCATCCGGCGAGAAACTCTGGAAGCGATCGACGCGCTGGCGCAGATGGCTGGCGTGAAAGTCCAAATCATGCACTGCCATCGCGCAGCTTAACGGTCTGGAGGCAACTATGCGTACTTCTCAGGAATTAGCGAGCGCACTGGCAGAGCGCATGAAAAACGCGATGAATAACCGACCCACTCAGGAGCCAGTGGATCGCCGCGGTGAAATCATTCCAGGGAAGCAATACCGCGACGAACGCGGGCGCATGGTAACAGTTTTGCGTGCTTCCCCGCTCCGGGTGTCATATCGCCGGGAGGGGTACACGGACGTCAGTGAAACAGGGCGTCGTGAGTTTGAAATTAAGTTCACCGAGGTGAAGTCGTGAGCAGCAAGTTACACGGTCTTGTATGGGAAGGATGCGCACAGGCGGGGCTAGGTATCTCCCGTGTCGCGCTGATGGCTCGTATTGCCGACTACAGCAATGCTGAAGGCATCTCCTGGCCTGCAATTGAGACGCTCCAGATTGAGATCGGGGCAAAGAGTGAAACCACCATCAAAAATGCGCTGGCTGAGCTGGTAAGCGGTGGCTGGATTACCAAAATTGAGCGCAAGGTAGGTGGTCGAAATTTGACGAACATCTACCAGATCAACATCGAAAAGCTGGAAAACGCCGCCGCAGTTGGGCGAAAAAAAATTAAGGAAAAACGAGCCAAAAAGAAAGGATCCCGGTGCCTGCCAGCAGGACAGGAAGGGGAGGGGGTAATTTTTAACCCCTCAAATAGTGCCCCCTTAAATGCTGAAAATAAGGGGGCAAATATTGATGGGTCAAATTTTGAGGGGTCAAAAATTGGTGAAACAGGCGATTTAACCCCCCCAAAATTTGCCCCCGATCCGTCATTAACTTCTGATCCGTCATTAAACCCCACACATAACGCGCGAGGGGAACTGGTTGGATCAGTCAGTGAAAGACCGGTTCCAGAATATCCGGGTCAGCCAGGCACGTTTTTCCCTGCCTCTCAGTTGCTGGGGAAATTTCCGATGAGCAAGGAGTGGAAACCATCTGCTGACTTTCGCAAACAGGCGAACCTCTGGGGGCGCCCTGTCCCTGAGAAACTAACACCCGATGATTTACGCGCTGCACATGCCTGTTTTGTCGATTACTGGATCTCTGAGGGCAAGGCATTCAACCAGACGCAGTGGGAGCAAAAATTTGCTCTCCACCTGCAGAACACAAAGCCAACAAAACCGCGAGGTAATTCTCATGCAGGACTGGACTCAAATTCCACAGCAAACGCCGCTGTACAACGAGCGCGTGCAGCACGTGCGGAACAATTACGAGCTCGAGGAGAAGGCGTGGAAATTCTGGGAGCTAATGCTGGAAATTTACTCCACCCGATGGGAGACCAAAAACGGCTCGGCCCCGTCGGGCCTATGGATTGCGCAGATTGGGAGTTTGACCAGCGACCAGACGACGAGCGTCTGTAACGCGATGGTTGCACGCTGCAGGGCGGGCAACTCATGGCCGCCTGATCTGGCTGAGTTCGTCACGCTGGTTGCCGACTGCGGAGGCAGCGAGTTGGGACTTAAAACGGCGGACGTGATGGCAGAATACAGGCGCTGGCGCAATGAGTCATACCGCTACGCCAGCACCGAGGAATATTTTATCGCTCGGGAATGTCATCCGGTTCTGTACCAGATTTGCACTGAGTTGCGGCGCACGGGGATTGAGCGACAGCTGACCGAGAAGGAACTTGAAGCGCTGGCAGCAGGACAGCTGGCGAAGTGGGAAAAACATGTGGCGGACGGACATCGGATCCCGCCGGTCAGAAAACAGATTGCCGCACCACGCCATGCGCCAGGGCCGACCCCCGCGCAGTTACTTAAAGCGCAGGCAGAGGCAGCCAAATCAAAACGTATGTGAACAGGAGAAAATTTATGGAAACCGTACTTGATGCACTGAAAGCCATGAAAAAAGCGACATATCGCGAGGTTGCTGCCCGTCTGGATATCGAGCCCGTTGAAGCGCTGAACATGCTGCGCGAGCAGAAAGAGCAGGGACTGTGTGATTTTGCGGACGGCGGCTGGTTCCTCGGTACCGCGAAAGAGCAGAAACCGAAGCGTATCAGACCCAAGCAGACATCCCCGCTTGTGGAGAGGGTTTTGTCAGCAATGCAGGGGCAGGGGGCTATGAGGGCCAATCAGGTTGCTGAAAAGCTGGGTAAAAGTCCGCGAGCCCTGAATGCTTCGCTGGGTGCAATGTGCAAGGACGGTCTGATCCTGCGCCATGTTGACGGTAAAAACATCACCTGGAGCCTGGTGGGTGAACCAGCAATAAAGCCAGAGCAGCAGGAGCCAGCACCAGAGGTTAACGAGCAAGCAGCGGCGCCAGTTTGCAAATCCACCGCCGAAATTATTCAGGATATCCCGGCTTTCGCCAGCCGTCCGGATGACCTGATTATTCCGTCATCGCGCTATATCTCGACCGAAATCCGCCGCACGAAAGCCAAGCTGGCTAACCTGCAGCGGCTGCAGGTGGCCGTTCGCGAGCTGCGCCGCCACAAGAATCTGCTGGAGGGGCTGGGGAATGACTGATTTACCTAACAGCCCGAACTGTGGGTTGAAACCGGCCATGAAGGTACGCAGCCGCGGCATAAACTGGGGCTCCGCAGAAATTCGTTGTTCAAATGGCTGCCCGGATATGCGTGCCGGATTTTCGTACCCGCCCGATCATGAGGTTGAGGCCCGGAAAGAGCTGCGCGAAAAATGGAAAAAACTGGTGGAGGAGAAAGCCCAATGAGCAAATCACCAATGAAATACATGGTCCGCGCGTGGAATAAAGAGCTCAAAAATCCAGCGTGGTGCATGGGTAGTCGCAAGCATCGTAAAGACTGCGCCCGTAATTGGGCTGCTGTCACTGCCGCTGCTGCTGAGTCATGGCATGAGGTAATTGATTGTCAGGATGCGGCAGATGAAGCCGTAGCAGAAGAAGTAAGTAATTGGGACGCATAACAATGAGCACTTTTACCAGAGAGAAGGCTGAGCCGATTTACCAATGTGAATTCTGTCATCATGATGCCAACGGTGATCTGCAGTGGCACTGGGAAGACGTGAACAAGGATTTTTATGACCAATATGATTCTGAACGTCGCGGTAAGCGCCGGGTTCTCTACACCGCGCCGCCACTCATGCTAAGTGAAACAGCAGAAGTCGCCAGGGCAGCACTCGATTACATCGACTCATTACCAATAGATATCGCTGCCGCATTACCAGCAATGCCTGGATTCGACCGTGATTGGGCTGAAAATGTTCTCGCTGATGCGGTACCAAAGGAGGTGGAAAAGTGTACCTGATAGAGTTGCTTGCTGGCGCAGTATGGCTGGTTGTCTTTATCGCGCTGGTGGTGCTGTTTCTAAGAAGAATTGATTATTGATTAAGCACTTACCCGCTTCGGCGGGTTTTTTGCGCCCAAAATCTTGACCCTCGTTTTTTTGGTGTTACTGTATAAATATACAGTTAATTTACAGGGGTGGTTATCATGGGTTTTCCATCACCAGCAGCAGACTACGCAGAACAGACGCTCACTATCACCAGCATTTGCGGCTATGACGGCAATTGTCGAACCATCGAAACATCGGCCGGGTACGCGATTATAAACGTCGCCAGAAAGCCGGAAGTGGGTGATACCGTCCTGGTTTCGTTCTGCGGCAGTCTGGATTTCGCAAAAGTGCAGGGGAAAGCTCTGATAACTCAGGATGGAGAGGCTATTGAGGGTGATGCGCTGGATGATGCAACCGTCATGGGGGTAGTAACGCACCTTCTGAACCGTGTGACAGATACCGACAATCGGCCAGTGATTTAGCAGACCGTACAAGATTCCTGTGCTTAAAGAGCAGATCGGTTACACAGACCAATTACGGCTAATTGGTCTTTCTAACCTATTAGGCGTTTGCGAGAAGGGCTGCTTCAGAAACGTTCAGTGCGCAGGGAGAAAAGGGCCGACCCCGGCGTTTCGGGGATGACTGAATTGAATAGGATTTTGCGTTATGAATGAGCAAGAATTAATAGCTGCCGTTCGCCCCGCTGGACGTTATGAGGTAGTGACCAATGACGATGGTTCTTTTATCGTGATACCTATCCCGCTAGAAGCAATACTGATTACCCGCGAATCTCTCCTGCAACATGCTGAGCGCTTCCGCAACCCTGACAACTGATTTATAATAATCAAGCTGGTCTGAACAACCAGCGCCTGTCGCACCATCACCGGAGAAAAGTGATGGCGCAAAGAACTACCTCGAATTACTCACACCGCCCGTCTATGCGCGGTGTTTCTGCTTATGCTGGTGGTCCAGCATGAAGAAAGCAGATAGCCTCCATCTTTCGCGTGTGGCCGCACTGGGCTGCATCGTGTGCAGAAATCAGAACCTGGGCGAAACGCCTGCGGAAATTCATCATATCCGAACCGGGCAGGGCACAAGCCAGCGCGCTGACCATCGGAAATCAATCCCCCTGTGCCATATGCACCATCGCAACGGCGGTTATGGTGTGGCGATTCACGCTGGCCGCCGCGCCTGGGAAATGAAGCACGGTACCGAAGCAGAGCTGCTGGTGCAGGTTCTCTATTTGCTGGGAGAGCCTGCCGATGAATAAGCCAGTCAGTTATGGCTCAGTGTGCAGCGGCATCGAGGCCGCCAGCGTGGCATGGCATTGCCTGGGCTGGCAGCCAGCATGGTTCGCTGAGATAGAAAAATTCCCCTCTGCTGTTCTGGCGTACCGCTGGCCGGATGTCAGCAATCTGGGTGATATGACGCAAATCGCCGCGGCAATCCTTGCCGGAAAAATTGAAGCGCCTGATGTGCTGGTGGGAGGAACCCCTTGCCAGGCGTTCAGCGTTGCGGGTTTACGTAATGGGCTGGCTGACGAACGCGGCCAGTTAACTTTAGCTTTCGTGGAGCTGGTTAATGCTATCGATGAAAAACGCAGAGAACAGGGAAAATCCCCCGTCATCGTCGTCTGGGAAAACGTACCCGGCGTATTCAGCAGCAAAGATAACGCTTTCGGATGTTTTCTTGCAGGGCTTGCCGGCGAAAGCTGCGCGCTGGAATCACCTGGGAAGCGATGGTCAAACGCTGGTTATGTGCTGGGACCAGAAAGAGCTATTGCCTGGCGAGTGCTCGACGCTCAATTTTTCGGAGTGGCCCAACGACGCAGACGTGTGTTTGTTGTCGCAACAGCTCGAGGGGATATCGATCCCGCAAAAATTCTTTTTGAGTCCGAAGGCCTGCGCCGGAATTCTCCGCCGCGCAGAGAAACGACGGAAATCGTTGCCGCCTTTACTGCGCGAGGCGCTGGAACAGGTGGCGCAGACGACAGCCAGGAACAGGCCGGCCATCTTCAGAAAGTAGTTGGAGCTATTGCCGCCAATTCATTTACTGGCGGCGCGGGTGGAAGACCTGAAGGGGCGGCAGCTGGACACTACATCCCCGTAGGAACTTTTCGCTTGAGGGCCTTTGGTGAATACGTGAAGGATGGAACGGGATCAACATGCAAAGCCCGGGACCATAAAGACGCAACCGATCTGGCAGTTATGTCGGTGCACGGAACTCAGGACCACGACATACAGAAAAATATGGCTGTTCGCCGCCTGACTCCTGTCGAGTGCGAACGCCTGCAGGGCTTCCCAGATAACCACACCCTGATCCCCACACAAAAACGTAAGCAGCTCACCGCTGAAGAATATGCCTACCTGCGCCACCACCGGCCAGAACTGACTGCAGAGCAGGCTTACCGCCTGGCCGCTGATGGACCGCGCTATAAAGCGATCGGAAATTCAATGGCGGTACCGGTGATGCGATGGATCGGCTTCCGCATACAGGAGGCGCTGCGTGCCTAAATACATCATCACCCCAGTGGGAAAACCCCGCATGACCCGCGCTGATAAGTGGAAGCAGCGCGCGCCGGTGATGCGTTATCGCATGTTTTGCGATGAAGCCCGCCTGCATGGAATCCGGGTGCCGGAGAACGGCGCCCATATCACCTTCGTTTTGCCGATGCCCCAGAGCTGGAGCAAGAAAAAGCGCGCGTCTATGGACGGCCAGCCACACCAGCAAAAGCCCGATCTGGACAACTTAACAAAATCTCTGTTGGACGCCTTGTTTGAGGATGACTCCCACATTTGGGACGCCCGGACATCAAAAATATGGGGCGAAACCGGAATGATAATTATCGAGGATATGAAATGACGCCACGCCAGAAACGCCAGTATCTTGAAGGGCTGGGAAAAACAGCAATGGCACCACGTAAGAGCTGGCTGGGAAAAAGTATTCTCCTGAATGATGTTCAGTCCGGCTGGATAAAATCTCTGCTTACAGTGTGGGGTGAATGCGTACGCGGTGGCACAGCACCGGCGAAACCATGCGGGCACTCATGCTGGAACGTAATCAGAGGAAAGAACTGGTCAGACAAAGCCCTTGAGAGGTTTACTGCAGCGCTGAACCAGGCGAGAGAAGAAGGATTTCGCGGTGAGCTGGCAATGAAACGGGCGCGCGCCATTCTTTGGCCGGAGCCGCCGACCAGCATTATTGACGAGGCTATAAGTAGTGATGACGGTGAATTTATGGAGGGCGTAGTGCTGCAGGCGTTCGACCTGAAGGATCCGGTTTACATCGTTGGCCGCCAGTATTACACCACCAGGAAAAAAATCTCTGACATCACCAGGGAACTGCAAGGCCTGGCCCCGTGGCTAACCGAATCGGAAGCCAGAAAGCGCGTGCGCTGGTGCCTGGAGATATTCAGGGCAAAGGTTTTTCTGTCGGCGAGGACCAGCCTGAAAGAGGTTCATGATCAGATCTGAGTTAGCAAAAAATGCTATTTATTCGGAATGATGTTGAAAACGGGCCAGAAAATCAGATAATCCATTCATGCTTGGCAGAGCTGCTCCACGATGGCAGCGATGTAAAGCGACAATTTGAAAAAACTCTAAACCCCGCCAGCCGGGGTTTTTTGTTATCCGGCGATACGACAGGGGTATTCGCGAAGGTGCATTGCACCAGTACCCCTGTCATATCGCCGATCTCACCTGATTAATTCAATCCAAATATCTTCTTTATGGGCTGCCATCCGGCGGCCTTTTTTATTTCCCCTCAAATTTTCTGAGAGGATTCACAGCAATAAGAGGGGGCTCAATGTCCGCAGAACCAATAACTGCAACGGTAACGGCGGGCGTGGCTGCTGGCACAACCGGAGTTACATTCGCCACGCTTTTTCCAGAGGCTACGCCTGCTGTTATGGTCTGCTCCCTCGCTGGGGCGGCACTGTATATCCTCAGTTCTGAGGACCATAAAATCTGGAAGCAGATTATTTTTGCGCTGATTTCTTTCATCGGTGGCGTTTACTGTGCCGGTACTGCTTCAGAGATTATTGCCGCCCTTATCAACGCCGGACTAAATCAGCTTAGCCCTCCTGTCAGCATAAAAGTTTCACCTGCGATTGGGGCGCTGGCGGCATCCACTGTTTCTGTGACTGTCCTGCTCAGGGTGCTCAAGCGTTCACGGACCGGAAACTTACCCGGTCTGAAGGGGGAAGAATGACGTGGCTAATGCAGAACTTTCCATGGCTGCTGCTTCACCTTAACGCACTGGCCTGCATCATGATTTCTTTTCGCCTGATGTTCTTCCGAAAGCGCAGTATGCGCCGCCGCAGAATAATGGAGCTTCTGGCCTATGGGCTGATTCTGGCTCCTGCGTACACGGCTTTCCGTATCTGGCACGGCGATTATGTGCAGGTCGATTACGGTGAAATCCTCATTAACGTTGTTGTCTGCGTCGCGGTCTGGCGTGCGGGCGGCAACATCGCTCGTATTACTGGAGAGAGCACAACGTGAACCAAACACAATTTCAAAAGGCGGCAGGTATCAGCGCCGGGCTGGCTGCGCGCTGGTTTCCGCAGATAGACAAGGTTATTCGGGAATACGGTATTACCGCACCGCTTGACCAGGCCATGTTTATCGCACAGATGGGGCATGAGTCCACGGGCTTTACCCGGCTGGTGGAAAATCTGAATTATGCGGCTGAAAACTTAGTGCCCAAATTTGGCAGGCACCGCATCACACCCCAGCAGGCCGCCGCCCTCGGCAGAACGGCAACGCAACCGGCCAACCAGAAAGCGATCGCCAATCTTGTTTACGGTGGCGAGTGGGGGAAAAAGAATCTGGGTAATCAGGTAGCGGGAGACGGCTGGAAATATCGCGGGCGCGGGCTAAAGCAAATCACCGGGCTGAGCAACTACCGCAGCTGCGGTCAGGCGCTGAAGCTGGATTTGGTAACGCAGCCTGAATTGCTGGAGGTGGACGAAAACGCCGCGCGGTCAGCTGCGTGGTTCTATGCTTCCCGCGGCTGCCTGCTCCACTCCGGCGATGTTGAGCGCGTTACGCTGCTAATCAACGGCGGCCGAAACGGGCTGGAGCAACGCCGCGCACTGTTTAATCTGGCTAAATCCGTGCTGGTCTGAGGTGGCTATGAGCATCATCGAAATGATTTTGGGCGGTATTGCTGCGCTGGTGGCCGTCGCATTCAGCGGGTTTGTTGCTGGCAATATTCGCGGCAGCGGAAAGGCAGAGGCAAAAGCCAAACAGCAGCGCACCGAAGAGAATGCAGCGGCGACTGTTGCTGCGGCGGAACGTAAAGCGGAAGTCACTAAAGAGGCCAGCAATGTACAGCAGACTGTTAATCACATGCCTGATAACGATGTTGATCGCGAGCTGCGCGAAAACTTCACCCGCCCCGGTAGTAGTTGATACGGGCTGCCTGTGGACCCGGATTATCTATCTGACAAACCACGATATTGACGTGCTGGACCGCCAGACGAAGAAAGACATCCTGGCGCATAACAAAGCGTGGCAGGCAAACTGCCAGAAAGAATCCATAGCCTCGCAGTAGCTGGTTTTTTTATTTCGTTTTGTGCACAAGAGTCAAAGAAGACTGATGAAGATGTCCTCCATTGGCCTTAGAATGGATTCGCTGTTTTTAACTAAGGGGATAAAAAATGGAACAACAAATCAGTCATGAAGTGATATCTCGCTCAATTTATGACCAAGACTTAGAGTATTTAGTAAATGTTGTTGAAAGAGCGAATATTGATATCGGTATTACCCTGCTGGTCAAAGGTCTTTTGGTGTCAGGCATGCTCGTCTCTAATAAAAAGTATTACACCCAAGTAAGTGATGACCTGCAGTTATCAGGAGATATTGGTGCATCGATCGCTGAATACTTTAAGGAAAGGGCCAAAAAATTTGACGTTGAAAAAACCGAGTATTCAGAGCCGAGTTTTATGAATCTTATAAAGGTATCTTTCCTCAAAGGCGACGGTCAGATGGGGAGTATGAAAGGAGCTTGTCTTCGTCTGAAAATAGAAGAGGTTGACGGTTACTTTTTAGGTGGATCTCAATTCGAATAAATTAACTAACCGCCTCGACAGGCGGTTTTTCCTTTATCAATTACTACCTTTCACCGCCACCCCATTAACCTAATGAAAACGTTCATTTGTGTCGCCAGCGGCCCGTCGCTGACTTCAGATGATTGCGCCCATGCCCGCAACTCCGGCCTGCCAATTATTGCTGTGAACAGTTCGTGGAGCGCTATTCCTTCATGCCAGCATATCTACGCATCAGATTGTTGCTGGTGGGAAGAATACGGCGCAGGGATAACATCAGAGGCTTCCCGGTGGTGTGGCGATGAATTCACGGCCCGGCGATTCGGGATTAACTGGCTACCGTCTGCAATCCCAGGCTCGTTTAATTCTGGTCAGCGCGCCATTGAGCTGGCGATCCACCTTGGAGCAAGCCGCGTTTTGTTGCTGGGCTATGACTGCTCAATACGTAACGGCACCCACTGGCACGGCAACCATGCTCTGTTGTCCAATCCGGACAAATTCAGCGTAGCGCGCTGGCAGGATGAATTTTCCCGTCTCCGCGCTGCTGCTGGTGGTGTCGAGATAATTAACTGTTCCCGCTTTACGCGGCTTACCTGCTTCCCCCGACAGTCTCTCGAGACTGCACTTTCTCTGTAGGAAATTTATGAAAAGACGAAAGGTCTGCATCCGCGGGATGTACGGGCTTGGTGACTCTATTTACCAGCGGGCGTTTGTGCGCCAGTTCCCCGGCGCGTATCTGCGAACACCCTGGCCGGAACTTTATTGCGATCTCGATATTAATTTTGTTCGC
The DNA here is from genome assembly GCF_001521715.1 of Enterobacter asburiae. NCBI lineage: Bacteria > Pseudomonadati > Pseudomonadota > Gammaproteobacteria > Enterobacterales > Enterobacteriaceae > Enterobacter > Enterobacter asburiae. The sequence continues at coordinate 1,870,074 of NZ_CP011863.1, read as the reverse complement.
TCGAATACTTCGCTCAGGACGCAGCGGAAAAACGAAGAGCAAACGGGTGTGGCGTTTGTGCAGGAGCCGCCGCGGCCGTCAGAGATTCTGACGATTTTTTATAGTCCCGACGAACTGAGAAAGGGCTCCATCATCGATGCCATGACCTGGCAGTTCGGCAAGATGGCCAGCGTGTTTGATCTGCCGTCATTCGGTGAATCGCCGGTGCAGGTTGATAAGCCTGTTGCAGTCATCCGTCCGGCGACCGTTCGCAAAGAGTGGGCGAATCCGGCGCGAAATCCTGACCCCAAATACCTGGCAGATGCCGCACGTGAGCTGCGTAAACATTTTTACGTTGTGAGCCTGGCTGACCTTGAAGAGGGGGAAGAGTGGCTGGTGGGAGAACATCCAGAGGCTGATCTCTATCTGCATAAAGGCGAGCTGTCGCTGACGGAAATGCTGGCGCTGGTGGAACATGCCGCCGTCGTGGTGTCCGGGGTTGGCTGGGCGCTGCCTGCGGCCATCTGTTACAAAACGCCGGTTTTCATCATTCAGGGCGGGTGTGGTGCCCACAATGCCCCGCATATCGTTACCGATCCAGAAATGGATCTTTCCCGCGTCGGTTGGGCACAACCCGATGATTACTGCATGTGCGGGAGCATGCAACACGACTGCAGTAAGCACATCACCGGTTTCCTCGATAAATTCAAAGGCTGGTTACATGACATTGTTCTCACATGAAATGCAAAACGGCCTTGTCTGGCTGCCCGAGCTGGGCATTGGCCGTTTCCCGGTACCACCAGAGCGGCCATACGACGCAAGTTATTTTGCAAAGTATCGGCAGATGGCGCAGACCAGTATGGGGATTCAGCTGAATGCAGCACGTATACAGCTGGTGGCCCGCCATCATCAGGGCAAAGTGCTTGATGTGGGGATCGGGTCTGGTCAGTTCGTGGAGACACGGCCTGATACATGGGGCTATGACGTTAATCCTGAAGGGATAGCCTGGCTTAAAGCTGGTGGACGCTGGGCGAACCTTTACGACCCTTATTTCCCCGATGGTGATTTCCCTGCGCTGACGTTCTGGGATTCGCTGGAACACATCGACGATCCAGAAGCAGCTGTGGCGCGTGCCGGTCTGTGGGTGTTTGTGTCTCTGCCTGTCTTCAAAAATGCAGAACATATCCTTACGTCCCGGCATTACCGCAAAGATGAGCACATCTGGTATTTCACAGATGAAGGCATCCGGCGTTGGTTTGTCGTGCAGGGTTTTGTATGTGCTGAGCACAACACCATTGAGAGCATGCTTGGGCGTGACGGCATCAGCAGCTATGCATTCCGGAGAGTTAGCCATGCCACCGAGAACGCCTAAGGCGTGTCGTAAGCGAGGTTGCAGGCAGACCACAACGGACCGCAGCGGATACTGCGATGACCACCGGGGCGAGGGCTGGCGACAGTACAAGCCCGGAGTATCACGTCATCAGCGCGGCTATGGTGCGTCATGGGATAAGACCCGTCTCCGCATTCTCAAAAGAGACCGGGGGTTATGCCAGGAGTGTTTGCGTCGTGGCGCAATAACTGAGGCAACCAGCGTAGACCACAGGTTGCCGCTGGCGCACGGAGGCAGCGACAGTGACGACAACCTTGAAAGCCTGTGTACCCCATGCCATCGGGCGAAGACAGCGCGAGAGCGCCTGTCAGGCAGGCGGGGGGGAGGGTAAATCTCGCCAGCCTTTGCCCCTCCGGACTGCCCGCCTCATCGAATTTTTACGCGCCCAAAATAAGAAACTTTTTTCCGGAAGGTTCCGCCTATTGAATTGGAGGTTTTGATGGGTACTGCTGTACGATCTTCCGGTGGTGGCCGTAAGCGCAATTTGCCCTCAAACCTGAAGAGCAAACTGACAAGGATCGCGCCGCCGGATGAGTTAATGAGCGACATCGCGATCCGCATCTGGAAAACGCAGAGCAAAATTTTAATCGAACGCGGCGTTTTTGATCTCGAAGACGCGCCGCTACTCCTGGCGTACTGCAATGCATTTCACCTGATGGTTGAGGCCGAAAAAGTCATCGCGAAAGACGGCCTGACCGTATCAAGTGAAATGGGGGGTGAGAAAAAACACCCGGCAGTCAATGTCCGTAATGACTCCGTTTCACAGCTCGCCCGTCTGGGTTCCCTTCTCGGGTTAGACCCGCTCAGCCGCATAAGAATGACCAGCGGTAAAAATGATCCGGACGATGAAGGGAATGAATTTGATGAGTTTGACTGATGGCTACATATCCGAACGTCAATGCGGCGAACCAGTATGCGCGGGACGTCGTGAACGGGAAGATACTGGCCTGCCGGTTAACCATTCTTGCCTGTCAGCGACATCTGGACGACCTGGAACGCGCCAAAGATCCACGCTGGCCTTACCGCTTCGATAAAAATAAAGCAGAACGTTTCCTCCGCTTTTCCCAGAAAATGCCGCACACATCCGGGGAGTGGGCTCGCCGGAAGCTGCGCATAGATTTTGAGCCCTGGCAGAAATTTGCGCTGGGCGTGCCGTTTGGCTGGGTGCGCAAGGATACCGGCTTTCGTCGGTTCACTGAGATTTACATTGAGGTGCCACGTAAAAACGGTAAATCGGCGATCGCTGCGGCCGTCGGGAATTATATGTTCTGTGCCGATGGCGAGTACGCAGCGGAAGTTTACTGCGGCGCCACGACGGAAAAACAGGCCTGGAAAGTCTTTGCGCCTGCACTGGCGATGGTGAAAAAGCTTCCGGCCCTGCGCCAGAAGTTCAGCATCAAACCCTGGGCGAAGAAGATGACACGCCCGGACGGCTCCCTGTTCGCGCCCGTTATCGGTGACCCCGGCGACGGTGATTCACCCTCCTGCGCCATCATCGACGAGTATCATGAGCATGATACTGATGCGCTCTATACCACGATGACAACCGGGATGGGGGCAAGGGAACAGCCAATCACGCTTATCATCACCACGGCGGGTTTCGATATTGCTTCGCCATGCTATGAGAAGCGCACGCAGGTGGTCGAGATACTGGAGCGCATCAGAGAAGGTGGTGAAAACGAGGCAATTTTCGGGATCATCTATACCCTGGACGATGATGACGACTGGACGCAGCCGGAAGCGCTGAAAAAGGCCAACCCGAATTACAACATTTCGGTGAAAGAGGGATTCCTCAAGGCCAAGCAGCTGCTGGCGATGTCCACGCCCAGCCAGACCAACAAAATACTCACCAAGCATTTTAATAAATGGGTGAGCTCTAAAGCGGCATTCTACAACCTGCAGAAGTGGATGGCCGCGGCAGACAAAACGCTCAAACTGTCCGATTTTGCGGGGGAAGAGTGTTATCTCGGCATCGACCTGGCATCAAAACTCGACCTCAACGCGGTGGTGCCGGTGTTCCGCCGGGAAATCGACGGAGTAAGCCATTATTACTGCGTTTCGCCTCTGTTCTGGGTGCCGGAAGACACTGTCTACGCCACGGACCCGGCGCTGAAAACGATCGCCGACCGATACCAGTCCTTTGTTAATCAGGGCGTGCTGGTTCCATCCGACGGTGCAGAAGTGGATTACCGCCTTATTTACGAAGCGATCCTGAAATTACGTGAAACCGTGAAAATAGCGGCGAGCCCGATTGACCCCTATGGCGCAACCGGCCTTTCTCACATGTTGCAGGATGAAGGGCTGGAGCCCGTCACCATTACCCAGAACTACACCAACATGAGCGACCCGATGAGGGAGATTGAGGCTGCGATCGCTGCTGGCCGCTTCCATCACGACGGCAATCCGCTGATGACCTGGTGCATATCAAACGTGGTCGGCAAATATTTACCGGGTAGTGATGATGTTGTTCGCCCGGTAAAAGAGGGCGCAGGCAACAAAATCGATGGTGCAGTTGGCCTGATGATGGGTGTTGGCCGCGCAATGCTGAATGAGCCGAAAGACTTCCTTTCTAACCTCGATCCTGATGAGGAACTGTTATTCCTGTGAAATCACTAATTATCGATGTGTCCGGGCTGGCAGGCTTCGGCGCGCTGGTGGGAGGCGTTTACCTCAAATTTGGCGTGGCGGTTGCTCTCATGGCTGGCGGTAGCGGTCTGCTGCTGTGGGCGCTGCTGGCCGCCAGGAGAATAAAGTCATGCTGATTGATGCCATTTTTCGAAGTAACTCTCTGGAAAACCCCGCGGTACCGCTCACCGTTGAATCAGCCGAAAATGACGGGATTTTTAACGGTGACGTGATTGTTAATCCCCGGACGGCGATGAAACTGGCTGCGGTGTACGCCTGTATCTACGTTATTTCGTCCAACGTTGCGCAGATGCCGCTGCACGTCATGCGGCGCACCGGAAAGAAGGTCGAGGCCGCCCGCGATCATCCGGCGTTTTATCTGGTTCACGACGAGCCGAACGCCTGGCAGACCAGCTATAAGTGGCGCGAGCTGAAACAGCGGCACATTCTGGGCTGGGGGAATGGCTACACGCGGGTAATTCGACACCGCCGGACCGGTGAAGTGACCGGTCTCGAAGCCTGTATGCCATGGGAAACAACGCTGCTCAACACCGGCGGGCGCTATACCTACGGCGTTTATAACGAAGAGGGCTCCTTCGCCATCAATCCTGACGACATGATCCACGTCAGGGCGCTGGGTAACGATCAGAAAATGGGGCTCAGCCCGGTACTTCAGCATGCTGAAACCATCGGAATGGGCATGAGCGGGCAGAAGTACACGGAAAGTTTTTTCAGCGGAAATGCTCGTCCTGCCGGGATTGTGTCAGTGAAAGGTCCGCTGAATAAAGATAGCTGGGGATGGCTGAAAGATCAGTGGCAAAAGGCTACAGCGATGCTTCGCAGCAAGGAAAATAAAACCATGCTGCTACCGGCCGACCTTGACTATAAGGCGCTGACAGTCTCTCCGGTTGATGCCCAGCTCATCGATATGATGAAGCTCAACCGCTCGATGATTGCCGGTATTTTCAACGTGCCGGCACACATGATCAACGACCTCGAAAAAGCCACTTTCTCCAATATTTCCGAGCAGGCGATTCAGTTTGTCCGCTACACGATGATGCCGTGGGTGACGAACTGGGAGCAGGAGCTTAACCGCAGGTTATTCACCCGCGCCGAACGGGCAGCCGGTTATTACGTGCGATTTAATCTGGCCGGTTTGCTGCGCGGCACCGCAAAAGAGCGTGCTGAGTTCTATCACTACGCCATCACCGATGGCTGGATGAGCCGCAACGAGGCTCGCGCGTTTGAGGACATGAACCCGAAAGACGGCCTCGATGAAATGCTCGTCAGCGTCAACGCCTCCCAGCCAGCCAAATCAACTACCCAGGAGAACACTCAAGATGAGTGAACGAGAAATTCGCTGTTACAGCGGCGAAGTGCGCGCTGAAACGCACGACAGCGAACCCAGCCGGATCATCGGGTACGGTTCGGTTTTTGACAGCCGTTCCGAACTGATTTTCGGTTCGTTTCGCGAAATCATCCGGCGCGGTGCGTTTGATGATGTGCTTCAGGACGATGTCCGGGCACTGTTTAACCATGATCCAAATTTTATTCTGGGGCGCACCTGCGCGGGCACGCTTGCACTGACGGTGGATGAACGCGGTCTGCGTTACGACATCACCGCGCCAGAAACCCAGACAATCCGCGATCTGGTGCTGGCACCAATGCAGCGCGGCGATATTAACCAGTCCTCTTTTGCTTTTCGCGTCGCCCGCGACGGAGAGGAGTGGTACCAGGACGAGGAAGGCGTGGTAATTCGTGAAATTACCCGTTTTTCCCGTCTGCTGGATGTCAGCCCTGTGACATATCCGGCGTACCAGGAGGCGGATTCCGCCGTCCGCTCAATGAAAGCCTGGCAGGAGGCGCGCGACAGTGGCGCGCTGCAGAAAGCCATTAACCAACGAATGGCGCGTGAGCGCGTCCTGACCCTTCTTAACGCGTAAGGAAAAACCATGAAATTGCATGAACTGAAACAAAAACGTAATACCATCGCGACCGATATGCGCGCGCTGAATGAAAAAATCGGCGATAACGCATGGACGGAAGAGCAGCGCACCGAGTGGAATAAAGCGAAGTCAGAGCTGGAAGCCCTCGATGAGCGCATTGCCCGCGAAGAGGAGCTGCGCCGCCAGGACCAGACCTATGTTGATGAAAACGAGGAAGAGCAGCGCAATAATCAGGATCCTGATAAAAATACGCTGCAGGACGAAAAGCGCGGTCAGATCTTTGATAAATGGATGCGTCACGGTGCCAGCGAACTGAGTTCAGAAGAGCGCAAGGCTTTGCGTGAGCTGCGCGCGCAGGGCGTGGCGCCAGATGAGAAGGGCGGTTATACCGTGCCTGATACCTTCCTGGCGAAAGTCGTTGAGCAGATGAAAGCTTATGGCGGTATTGCCAGCGTGGCGCAAATCCTGACGACTTCCGACGGTCGCACTATGGAGTGGGCAACCGCTGACGGTACCGCTGAAATGGGCGTGCTGCTGGGTGAGAACGAAGAAGCTGGTGAAGAAGATACCGAGTTTGGAATGGACTCCCTGGGCGCGGTGAAAATGACGTCCAAAATCATCCGTGTGTCCAACGAGCTGCTGCAGGACAGTGCGATCGACATGGAAGCCTATCTTGCCCGCCGTATCGCAGAGCGTATTGGACGCGGTGAAGCACGTTATCTCATTCAGGGTACCGGCACCGGCACGCCAAAACAGCCGAAGGGGCTGAAAGCCTCCGTAACCGGCACCACTCAGACGGCCGCCGCCACCGCTGTGAAATGGCAGGAAATTCTTGCGCTGAAACACAGCATTGATCCGGCGTATCGCCGCGGGCCGAAGTTCCGCCTGGCGTTCAATGACAACACGCTGAAACTCATCAGCGAGATGGAAGACGGTCAGGGACGCCCGCTCTGGCTGCCGGATATCGTCGGCGTGGCGCCAGCGTCAGTTCTTAATGTTCCGTATGTCATCGACCAGGAAATTGACGATATCGGCGCGGGTAAAAAATTCATGTTCTGCGGCGACTTCGATCGCTTCATCATCCGCCGTGTTCGTTACATGATCCTGAAACGCCTGGTGGAGCGTTACGCAGAATTCGACCAGACAGGCTTCCTGGCATTCCATCGCTTTGACTGCATCCTGGAAGACACCTCTGCCATTAAAGCGCTGGTGGGCAAGGGCTCTGCAAGCAGCTAATAAAATCCATCACTGAAGAAACCATGCCGCGTTAAGCGGTTTTTTTGTGCCCGCCATCTGGCGGGCGCAGGAGGATCCTATGTTGCTTTCTCCTGAGGAAATTAAAGCTCAGCTCAGGCTGGATGAGGATTACACCGATGAAGACAAGTTTCTTGAGCTGCTGGGGCGGGCGGTTCAGGCCCGGACAGAAAATTTTCTGAACCGGAAACTTTATGCGGCGGAGGCGGGGGTGCCAGCCGACGATCCTGAGGGGCTTATTCTCTCGGATGACATCAGGATGGGGATGCTGCTGTTGCTGACGCACTTCTACGAGAACCGCTCAACCGTCACCGAAGTGGAGAAAGTCGAACTGCCGATGAGCTTTAACTGGCTCGTCGGTCCATACAGGTATATCCCGCTATGAAACTCAGGCAGGCGCAGGCCAGCGCCACATACCTTTTGCCCGACCCGGGCGAACTGGACCAGCGAATCATTATCCGGCGGCGCGTCGATGTGCCAGCGGATGATTTTGGCGTGTCACCTACTTATCCGGAGCAGATCCGGACGTGGGCCAAAAAGGCACAACCCGGCGCGGCAGCGTATCAGGGGTCTGTGCAGGTTGAAAATAAGGTGACCCATTATTTCACCATCCGTTTTCGCCGCGGCATTACAGCCGATCATGAAGTGGTTCACGACGATATTTCTTATCGGGTCAAACGCGTCCGTGACCTGAACAGTAAACGCCGTTTCCTGTTGCTTGAGTGCGAAGAGCTGGGTACCGACAGCGGGAGTGACTATGCCGCAGACAGCATTTTTACACGTTGATTTCGAACAGCCGGACGAGCTGGTCTTTAACCGGGCGAGGATGCGACGGGCGTTCGTCAAAATCGGTCAGGTTCACATGCGCGATGCCCGGCGGCTGGTAATGAAACGTGGTCGCTCGAAGCCTGGCGAAAACCCCTCATACCGGACGGGGCAGCTGGCGCGCTCAATCGGTTATTACGTGCCCCGCGCTTCTAAAAAGCGTCCTGGGCTCATGGTAAAGATTGCACCGAACCAGAAGAACGGGGAGGGCAACCGCCATATCAACGGCGCGTTTTACCCTGCCTTCCTGTTTTACGGTGTTCGCCGTGGCGCGAAGCGTAAGAAAGGGCATCATCGCGGCGCTTCGGGAGGCAGCGGCTGGCGCGTTGCACCGCGTAACAACTACATGACGGAGGTGCTGGAAAAACGCCGCAGCTGGACACGTTACGTGCTTTCCCGCGAGCTGCGTAAATCCCTCCGGCCTCAACGCAGGAAGAAAAAATGAAACTAACCCCGATTATTGCGGCGCTGCGCGCCCGATGTCCGCTGTTTGAAGACCGTGTTGGCGGCGCCGCGCAGTTTAAAGCGATCCCCGAAGCCGGAAAGCTCAGGCTGCCAGCTGCGTATGTCGTGCCATCTGAAGACGTCACTGGCGAGCAGAAGTCGCAGACGGACTACTGGCAGGATCTGACGGAGGGTTTTTCCGTCATCGTCGTGCTCAGCAACGAACGGGATGAAAAAGGGCAGTGGGCAGCGTATGACGCCGTTCATGACGTCAGGCAGCTTATCTGGAAAGCGCTGTTGGGCTGGGAGCCTGACCCTCAGGCGCATGAAATTCAGTACGCCGGTGGGATGCTGCTGGATCTGAACCGCCACGAACTCTATTACCAGTTTGACTTCACGGTGAAGTATGAAATCACCGAAGAGGACACCCGCCAGCAGGACGACCTGGACGCATTACCCGACCTTAAAACGCTCAGTATAGATGTTGATTTTATCGAACCCGGTACCGGGCCAGACGGCAACATTGAGCACCACACCGAAATAACCTTTCAGGATTAATTCATGTTTGTGAAACCCGTCAAAGGGCAGTCCGTTCCGGATCCTGCCCGTGGTGATGTTTTGCCGGAAAAAGGGCGAAACGTCGAAGCGTCCGCGTACTGGTTCCGCCGGAAAGCCGCTGGCGAAATCGAAGTAATTCAACCAAAAGGGGCTAAAGATGACAGTAAGCTTTAATTACATCCCGGCTGATAACCGGGTACCGCTGTTTTATGCCGAAATGGACAACAGCGCCGCCAATACGGCACAGGACAGCGCGCCATCCCTGCTGATTGGCATGGCATTGTCTGACGCTGAAATGCCCGTTAACCAGCTGGTCATCATGCCGTCGAAAGACCTGGCGAAGAAAATGGCAGGCCGTGGCAGCCAGCTGGCGCGCATGGTGGAAGCCTATCGCCGTGTTGACCCGTTCGGCGAATTGTGGGTTATCGCTGTGCCTGACAGCGGGCAGGCGGCAACCGGCACGATCACCTTCTCAGGCACGGCAACAGATGCGGGGGCGGTCAACCTGTATATCGGTACCACCCGTGTACAGATTACCGTGGCCGCTAAAGACACCGGCGCGGATGCAGCGCAGGCGCTGCTGGCTGCCATTAACGGCAATCAGGATCTGCCGGTCACCGCTCAGTATAAAATGACCTCGGCAGGACCTGCGCAGGGAACGCTTGAGCTCACTGCTGTTAATAGCGGTACCGGCGGCAACAGCATTCCTCTGACGCTGAATTATTACGGCACGGCCAGCGGCGAAGAAGTACCTGCAGGCTTAAGCGTACAAATCGGGAAAATGAGCGGCGGTGCCGGTGATCCTGATTTATCAGCAACCATCGCCGCGATGGGTGACGAGCCGTTTGATTATATTGGCCTGCCGTTCAGCGACAGCGCCTCGCTGCAGCTGATGGCGACAGAAATGAACGACAGTTCCGGGCGCTGGAGTTACATTCGCCAGCTGTACGGCCACGTGTATACGGCCCGAACCGGTTCATTGTCCGAGCTGGTCGCCTATGGCGATACGTTTAATTATCAGCACATCACTATCGCGGGTTATGAAAAGGATGTGCAGACGCCGGTGGATGAGCTGGTGGCATATCGTCTGGCGCGTCAGGCTGTGTTTTTGCGCAATGACCCGGCGCGCCCGACGCAGACCGGTGAACTGACAGGGGCTCTCCCTGCGCCAACCGGAAAGCGCTTTACCATCACGGAGCAGCAGTCATTGCTGACGCATGGTATTGCGACGGCGTATACCGAATCCGGCATTTTGCGCATTCAGCGCGACATCACCACCTACCGGAAAAATGCTTACGGCGTGGCGGATAACAGCTATCTGGACAGCGAAACGCTGCATACCAGTGCTTACGTTCTGCGACGCCTGAAGTCGGTGATCACCAGCAAATACGGTCGCCACAAGCTGGCGAATGACGGCACCCGATTTGGTCCCGGCCAGGCGATTGTTACGCCGTCAGTCATCCGGGGTGAGCTGGGGGCAGTTTATCGACAGCTGGAGCGTGAGGGCATCGTTGAAAACTTCGACCTCTTCCAGCAATACCTGATTGTCGAACGTAACGCGAATGACCCGAACCGTCTGGATGTGCTGTTCCCGCCGGATTACGTCAACCAGCTGCGCGTGTTCGCTGTCCTTAACCAGTTCCGTCTGCAATACAACGAGGAGGCCGCATAATGGCAAAGATTGCGGGTACCACTTATTTCAAAATCGACGGACAGCAGCTGTCCATCACCGGCGGGATCGAGGTGCCGATGAACACCCGCGTACGTGATGACGTGATCGGCCTGGCTGGTGATGTCGATTATAAAGAAACGCACCGCGCGCCCTATACGAAGGTGACGGCGAAGGTGCCGAAAAACTTCCCGGTGAACAAAATCACCACCTCAGACAACATGACCATCACCTCTGAGCTGGCGAACGGGCAGGTTTATGTTCTGTCGAATGCCTGGCTGCACGGCGAGGCAAACCATAACCCCGAAGAGGGCACGGTGGATCTGGAATTCCACGGTGAAGAAGGATTTTATCAATGACAACTGAACTGGTTCTGAAAAAGCCGATTACTGCCCATAACGAAAAACTGCACGTGCTGGAGCTGCGCGAGCCCACTTACGACGAAATTGAGAGTATAGGCTTCCCGTTTACCGTGTCCGGCGACGGAGGGTTAAAGCTGGATAGTGCCGTGGCGCTGAAGTATATCCCGGTGCTGGCGGGGATCCCCCGTTCGTCTGCCGCGCAGTTGGCAAAGCTGGACATCTTCAAAACCTGCATGCTGATCCTGAATTTTTTTACCCAATCGGAGACGGATCAAACCTCAGGCGACGACTCTACAACGTCGCCTGGTTCTGGAAATTAAACCCCCTTGAGCTTCGGCGGACGGCCATTTCAGACTTCCTTGAACTGGAAGCAGAGGCCGTCCGCATCAACGAGGAAGTAAAAAATGGCTGACAGTTTCCAGTTAAAGGCAATCATCACCGCCGTTGACCAGCTGACCGGGCCGATGAAAGGGATGCAGCGCGAGCTTAAGGGATTCCAGAAGGAAATGGGCAGTCTGGCGCTGGGGGCTGCGGCTGCGGGTACCGCCATTCTCGGCGCGCTGGCGCTTCCGGTGAATTCCGCGATGGGCTTTGAGTCAAAAATGGCTGATATCCGCAAGGTGGTTGACGGCCTCGATGATAAAAAAGCCTTTGCGCAGATGAGTGACGATATCCTGACGCTGTCCACGCAGTTACCGATGGCGGCAGAGGGGATCGCAGAGATTGTTGCGGCAGGTGGCCAGGCGGGGATCGCGCGCAGCGACCTGATGCAGTTCGCCAACGATGCCGTGAAAATGGGAGTGGCGTTTGACACCACAGCCGAAGAGTCAGGCCAGATGATGGCGCAATGGCGAACGGCATTCAAACTGACGCAGGATGATGTGGTTGTTCTTGCCGATAAGATCAACTATCTGGGAAATACCGGTCCGGCTAACGCGAAGAAAATTTCTGATATCGTCACGAGGATCGGGCCGCTCGGTAGTGTCGCGGGTGTGGCCTCCGGTGAAATTGCAGCAATGGGCGCGACCATCGCCGGTATGGGTGTTGAATCTGAAATTGCTTCTACCGGCATCAAAAACTTCATGCTCTCACTTACTGCTGGCAACTCGGCAACAAAGTCACAGAAGGATGCGCTGGCTTTCCTGAAGCTAAACCCACGTAAACTTGCTGAGGATATGCAGAAGGATGCACGCGGCGCGATGCTGAAGGTACTGGACTCGCTCGCAAAAGTACCTAAAGCGAAGCAGGCCGCCGTCATGAACGCGCTGTTTGGCAAAGAGTCATTGAGTGCAATTGCCCCGCTGCTGACTAACCTGGATCTGTTACGTACCAATTTTACCCGCGTGGCAGATGCCCAGGAATATGGCGGCTCGATGCAGAAGGAATACGCATCACGCGCGGCCACGACAGAAAACCAGCTGGTTCTGCTGAAAAACAGTGTGAATGCGATCTCGGTGACGCTGGGTGATACCTTCCTGCCCGCCATTAACGAAGCCGCGAAAGCGGTCATGCCTTATCTGGAACAGCTCCGGACATTCGTTCGCGCGAATCCTGAGCTGGTACAGTCGGCTGCTAAATTCGGCGCGGCGCTGCTGGGTGTTGGCGTTTCTATCGGCGTGTTATCGCGTGCAATAAAAATACTGAATACGGTGATCAACCTTTCACCGGCCAAACTGGCGATAAGTGCGCTGGCGGCGGGCGCTATGCTGATTATCCAGAACTGGGATGATGTTGCCCCGGTGATAAAGGCGGCATGGGTTGAAGTGGATAAAGTTGCCCAGGCGTTTGGCGGCTGGGAAACTGTTCTGGGCGGTGTTGGCCTGTATATGACAGGCGTATTCACGGTTAAAACGCTGGGTACGCTGCGCACCGCCCTGACCTTAGCAACACAGCTTTCCGGTGTGCTGGGGAAAATCGCCACGCTGGGGGCGACCACCGTTCAGATTGCTGTTGCGATCTACATGTTTGAGCAGCTTAAAGAGATAGCCGATGCAGCGAAGGAAGCCGACCATACCGATTCATTCTGGCAGTCACTGAAAAATCGCTGGAACGCCGGGGGCTGGTATAACAATAAGCAGCAGGTCCAGCAGCGTGACATGCTGACAGGGCAGACGACAAGGGATAATTTTTCGCTATCTTCACCGTTACTGCGTCAGGGACCAGTTCTTGATCGTGCAGCTGCGCCAGCTGCACAACGCAGTGAGTTGAAAGTGACATTTGATAATGCTCCTCCAGGCATGAGAGTGCTGGATATCCCGAAATCGGGAAATCCGATGATGGATGTGACTCACGATGTCGGTTATTCACCATTCCGCACACCACGTTAAACCCGCTTCGGCGGGTTTTCTTTTGGGGGCTATATGGCTTTTTTTTCTTCAAACGACTGGCGCGATCGTCTTCGTGATGCGTCGTTTCGTGGCGTACCTTTTTCAGTGGAAGATGATGAAGGTTCGTTTGGGCGCCGTGTTCAGGTGCATGAATATCCCAATCGCGATAAACCGTTCACGGAGGATTTAGGGCGGGCAACGCGCCGGATGACTATTAACGCCTATCTGGTAGGCGACGACTATGCGGACAAGCGCGATCGCCTTATTGGCGCTATCGAAACCGCCGGGCCGGGTACGCTTGTCCATCCTCAGTATGGAGAAATGCAGGGCAGTATCGACGGTCAGGTGAGGGTCACGCACAGCAATGCAGAAGGGCGCATGTGCCGTGTTTCCTTCCAGTTCGTGGAGAGCGGCGAACTCTCATTTCCTGTTGCGGGCATGGCGACGGCGCAGCGCCTCACACAATCAGGCGGCCTGTTTGATGAAGCGATCGAAAGCATGTTCTCTGCCTTTTCACTCTCCGGCATTGCTGATTTCATCCAGAATGATGTGCTGGCCGACGCAGCCGCGATGCTTGGCGATGTTGCTGACGCGTTCCGGATGGTTGACTCCGGCGTCTCAGCGGCGATGCGACTACTGCAGGGGGATTTGTCAGTCATTTTAATGCCGCCCAGCGCAGCCAGTGATTTCGTGCGAGCGCTGCAAAAAGCCTGGCGCGCCGGGGACCGGCTAACTGGCGATACTTCAGACCTTGTGACGATGATTAAGACGATGTCCGGCGTAACGCTTGATCCGGGGCTGGCGCCACGGGGAACCTGGCCGACAGATTCCGGTTCCGTCGGGATGCAAAAATCCCGCAGTAACATGGTCGCCGCAGCGATCCGTTCCACGGCAATCAGCACGGCATCCCAGACCGTTGCAACACTGGCACAGCCGAAAACCATCGCGGCGCCGCAGGGGCAAACCGGGAAGGTAACCGGCGGTGCGTCAACTAACGATATCATCAACATTTCCCATCCCGCGCTGGACGGTTCGGGCAGTACGACGGTGAAAGAAGATCCGCCTACATGGGATGAATTAACTGAAATTCGCTCGGCTCTGAATACCGCTATTGATCAGGAGCAGCTGCGCATTACCGACGACGGGATTTTCCAGCAAATCACTGTGCTCAGAACAGACCTGAACCGGGATATTTCCGCGCGTCTTGCACAGGTGGAAATAACGGCTGAGCGGACGCCCCCGGAAGTCCTCCCTGCGCTGGTGCTGGCGGCGGGCTGGTATGACGACGCGGCGCGGGAAAATGACATTCTTACCCGCAATGTGGTTCCCCATCCGGGATTTGTGCCTGTTAAACCTCTGAGGGTACCGGTCCGATGAACAATACCGTTTTTTTACGAGTGAATGGCCGCGAGTGGGGGGGCTGGACCTCTTCCCGCATCAGCGCGGGCATTGACCGTGTTGCCCGCGATTTCAACGTGTCGATCACCAGGCAGTGGCCGGGTAGTGATGGTGTGCCGCAGATTCAAAACGGCGATCGCGTTGAGGTGATGATAGGTGATGATCTGGTGATTACAGGCTGGGTTGAGGCGTTACCGCTGCGCTACGATGCAACGGCAATAACAATGGGGATCGTTGGCCGCAGCAAAACGGCAGACCTTATTGACTGCTCAGCGGCACCTGCGCAGCACAATGGTAAAAATCTGTTCCGAATCGCCACCGCGCTGGCTAAACCGTTCGGCGTGGACGTCGTGGACGCCGGTACACCTGCGACTGCAGTCATTGACGCGCAGCCGGAACACGGTGAAACGGTGGTGGAGTGTCTGAACCGCCTGCTGGGGCAGGTGCAGGCGCTGGCCTACGATGATGCACAGGGCAGGCTGGTGCTCGGTAAACCAGGGGGTGAGAAAGCGGCCACGGCGCTGGTACTGGGCGAAAATATTCTTTCTTGCGATACAGAGCGCAGTGTCCGCGATCGGTTTTCCAGCTACCTGGTAACCGGCCAGCGCCCCGGCACTGATGACGATTTCGGTGAAGCGACGATTGCCGCCATCCGGCAGAGTACAAAAGATAGTGGAGTGACCCGCTATCGTCCGCACACCGTTCAGCAGTCCGGTACCGCGACGACGGACAGCTGCAAAGCCCGCTGTGAGTTTGAGGCCAGACAACGTGCTGCAAAAACCCGTGAAACCACGTACACGGTTCAGGGATGGCGGCAGGGCAATGGCGAACTCTGGCGGCCAAATCTTTCGGTCATCGTCTACGACCCGTTGAATGGCTTCGATAATGAGACGCTTGTTATCGCTGAAGTGACATACATTAAAGACAACAACGGCACCACGTGCGAAATCCGCGTTGGTCCTGCTGACGCATACCTGCCGGAACCGGCAGCACCGAAAAAGAAAAAGACATCGGGAGGCTCAGAATTCTGATGGCTGGATCTTCTCTTCAGAACATTGTCACGCGAGCAGTTATCACCGCGCTCGATACCGCAAAAAAATGCCAGGCCGCTGGTCTGCGGTTGATCGCCGGCGAACAAAAAGAAAACGTGGAGCATCTGGAGCCGTATGGCTTTACGTCTGCTGCGCAGGATGGTGCAGAGGCCGTGATGCTGTTTCCTGGTGGCGACCGTTCACACGGTGTTGCCGTGGTGGTTGCTGACCGGCGGTACCGCCTTAAAGGCCTGACACGCGGAGAGGTCGCCATTTACGACGATCAGGGGCAGTCGGTAACGCTGACCCGTGCCGGGATCGTTGTCAACGGCGGCGGTAAACCGGTTATTTTCACCAACGCCCCAAAAGCCCGTTTCGAAATGGATATTGAGGCCACCGGTCAGATTAAAGATCTCTGCGACGGCGCAGGTAAAACGATGTCTGCCATGCGCACGACATACAACGGGCATACCCACCAGGAAAATGGCGACGGCGGCGGAACGACAAATCCACCAACACAACCGATGAGATAAATCATGATCCTCTACGTAAACGGGCTTCTGAAGGAGTCCACGGATCCACTCGACCTTTTAACACGTGCTGTTGTTATTTCTCTGTTTTCGTGGCGGCGCGCCGAGAGCGACGACCGTACACAAGACCCCTACGGCTGGTGGGGCGATACCTGGCCGACAGTGCAGAACGACCGTATAGGCTCCCGTCTGTATCTGCTGAAACGCCGGAAACTCACCAATAAAACGCCTCAGGATGCCCGCGAGTATATGCAGCAGGCGCTGGCGTGGATGACCGAGGACGGCGTGGCCGCACGTGTTGACGTAACCGCAGAACGTACCGGGATCGATACGCTGGCGGCGGGGATAACTATCTACCAGCGTGACGGCACCATTCACAACATTACCTTTGATGACATCTGGAGTGAACTCGATGGCTGACAGTCAATTTTCACGGCCTGAACTCCCGCAACTGATAGCCACCATCCGCAGCGATTTGATGACGCGCTTCCAGGAGGATGTGCTCTTACGCCGGATGGATGCGGAAGTGTACGCGCGGGTTATGGCCGCATCCGTTCATACTCTTTACGGCTATATCGATTATCTGGCGCGCAATATGTTGCCTGATTTGTGCGATGAGGACTGGTTATACCGTCACGGCAGAATCAAGCGCTGCCCCCGAAAGGATGCCGTGGCCGCGGCGGGCTATGTGCGCTGGGATGGGATCAGCGGAACGCCGACGCTGCCCGCCGGTACGCAGATCCAGCGTGATGACCAGGTGACCTTTACCACCACGCAAACCGTGAAAGCAGCAGGTGGCGTGTTGCGCGTGCCGCTGGTGGCGGATAACCCCGGTGCTGCAGGAAATACCGATGACGGAATTGCCTTACGTCTGGGCACGCCGGTAAGTGGCATCCCGTCTACGGGGTATGCCGACACGGTGGTGGGCGGCGATGACATAGAAGAACTGGAGACATGGCGCGCCCGCGTCATGGAGCGTTATTACTGGATCCCACAGGGCGGTGCTGATCCTGATTATGTCATCTGGGCAAAAGAGATTGCGGGTATCACCCGGGCGTGGACTCTCCGGCACTATAAGGGGACCGGAACCGTAGGCGTCATGGTGGCAACCGGCGACCCGACGCACCCGGCACCGGGCGATGATCTGGTTCAGGCTGTCCGTAACCATATCCTGCCGCTGGCACCCATTGCAGGCGCAGGTCTTTTCGTTTTCGCGGCCACGGAAAAAGTAATTCCGATGACGATCGCGCTGGCGAAAGATACCGCAGAAATCCGCGCAGCCGTATCCGCGGAGCTGAATTCACTGATGCTGCGCGACGGTGTTCCTGACGGAAAAGTGTACCTGTCACGCATCAGCGAAGCGATAAGCCTGGCAACAGGGGAGGTTGCTCACCAGCTGCGTGCGCCGGTTGCAGACGTTGCGCTGGGATCTACCGAACTGCCCGTTGTTGGCACCATCACCTGGGAAACCTATACGGAGGCGAGCAGCTGATGGCAATGCAGGATGAATATGAGCAGCTACTCTACAGGCTGCTTCCGCCTGGCCCGGCATGGGAGGGTGAGATCCCGTTAATTGAAGGCCTTGCCCCGTCGCTTACGCGCGTGCATCAACGTGCCGATGCGCTGATGAAGGAAATTGACCCGGCGCAGACAACAGAGTTGATTGACCGCTATGAAACCGTCTACGGCCTGCCGGACTCCTGTACCCCTGACGGGGTGCAATCGCTGGTCCAGCGTCAGCAACGTCTGGATGCAAAGGCCAACGTGGCGGGCGGTATCAACGAACAGTTCTACCGTAACCAGCTGGACGCGCTGGGTTATACCACCGCAACGATTGAACAGTTTCAGAACCTCGACAGCAGCCCTAACCCGGAATGGGGGGAATTCTGGCGCTATTACTGGCGTGTGAATATCCCGGCTGACGCCAACGTTAACTGGCAGACCTGCACCAGTGCGTGCAACTCCGCAATCAGAACCTGGGGCGACACGGTCGCTGAGTGCGTTATAGAAAAACTTGCGCCGTCACATACCGTCGTCGTTTTTGCTTACCCGGAAGGAACAGACAATGCATCGAATTGATACACCCACGGCTCAGGCCGATAAATTTGGTCAGGGCAAAAATGGTTTTACAAATGGTGACCCGGCCACCGGCCGCCGTGCTACTGATCTGAACAGTGATATGTGGGATGCCGTTCAGGAGGAAATCTGTAACGCTATCGAGAAATCAGGCGCGGTGCTGAATAAAGGGCAACATGATCAGCTATATCAGGCTATCGTTAAGCTCATCACTGACCGTGTGCCTGATGCGCTTTTACGCAGCAAGAATCTTGCTGATGTGGTGGATAAAGCACTGGCGCGCTCGAATCTGGAGCTGGGAACCGCAGCTATTCGTAACACCGCTGACAACAGCAATAACAACGCTCTGGTGCCTGTTGGTTACAAGGGGAATTTTACAGCCGACTCTAATCACGGCGCGATTGATTTTGCGACTTACCCCTTTGTCGTCGGTGAATCATTGTTTATTGATACGCGTGGGTGTACCAATAACCCACCGTTCATTACGCAGGATTTTTATTATATAGATGTCGTGTGCGCCACCGGCCCCGCTCAGGGGGGGAGGGTAAACAGGCCGTTGATCCAGTTCGTCAGTTACACGAATTCGAAGTTGATCCTCGCCATTCGGGAAGATGATGGTACTACCATAGGCTGGCGCTATTTCAGGGCGGTGCAATACGATTCTGATAATAATACGGTAACTATTCCGGGGGCGCTTAAGGCTGTCAATGGCGGTGCAGAGCTTTCACAAAATGCGATAAACATTCGTGGGGCAGGGAATAAACACCTCTGGTTTTTTAATGCTTCCGGTGCAGAAATGGGGCTCGTTTATGCCTCTGACGATAAAGTGCTTCATTTACGCGCAGCGCAGGGACCGTCAGTAGATATTCAGTCAAATGGAAATGTGATTGCGCCTAATTATCTTGAGGCTAAGGATGATATTCACTCAGGGAGGAATATCAGCAGCGTGGGGCTGATTCAGGCGGGGGCGGGCCTGTACGACACGCCAGGAGTGCGGGTGTACTCGCCCAATAACCCACCGCCACAACAGGATTTAAGCCCATACGCGCGACGTGACTCGATTACTACCGTTGGGCTTTCATCAAACAATCCTGCATACCCATATATGCGGCAGGAGTCTACAGGTGCAGTTATAGAACTTGCACCTCAAGACTGGGTTAGAGGTAATTTCCTGCAGGGTATGCGGTTAGGTGCTCAGGGAGCTGCTAACAATAATAATGGTGGATGGGCCGTTGCACCAAATGGTGCAGTTTTGACTGCATCATATCAAGATGCTAACTATACGGCGGTGTATTATAGATATCCACAATATAATCTAAATGGAACATGGTATAACACAGGTGCAATATGATGATTGCTGGTAAATTTACAAGATATATCCCTACAAGTGGAAAATTGTTGAAAGATTCTAGCGTTATAAAAAATCTTACTGGGATGGATGTTATTTTTCTGCAAAATGAACGAGGCGATGATTGGTATGAAATTCAATCGAAATTCTCACAAGAAACTATGAAAATAGTTTATGATGAAAATGGAATTATCACATCATACTCTCTCGATGCATCTTCACTAAATCCGATTGATTCTTATGTGGCGGAGATTTCTGAAACAGAATTTCCAGAGGGTATTGATATATTGGGTGGTTGGAAATTTGATGGCAAAAAACTAATTCAAATAAATCCTGACCCGTTGGATGAAATCAATAGTAAAAAAATTCGTTTGATAAATGAAGCTACAGCAGTTATAGCGACTTTACAAGATGCTGTAGATTTATCAATTGCAACCACTCAGGAAGTCGAAAGTCTACGTGAATGGAAAATATATCGGGTGCTTTTGAATAGGGTTAATCCAAACGAACCTGACTGGCCGTTAAAACCAACCCAATGAATGAAGGCTATTTTTTCCTAAATCGAATGATCGTATTTAGGTACAATGGTAATATTAATATTTGAACTTTACGAGATATCTTAAAGTTTCCAATGAAACTTAGCAAGGCACGGCGTAGTGCTTTCTGTTCTACGAAAGGAAGCTTTGCGCCTTTGTTTTTCACCAACATGTATTTGAGGAGATTGAATATTCTTTGCACGGTAGGGAAAAGGGCTCGTTTTATCTCTGCATTATCTTTTGCCTGCAGCGAAAGTAATTTTACTGCGTAAACTAAATCAACAATATCTTTTTGTCTGAAAGTTTGGGTTATACTTTTTTTATGATAGCGATACCAAATCAAGGATTTATTAAGGCCATAGATAACTTTGCTATGCAAATATATGGCCGGGACTGTGCTCATATCTTCATAGAGACGGCC
The DNA here is from genome assembly GCF_001521715.1 of Enterobacter asburiae. Classification (NCBI taxonomy): domain Bacteria; kingdom Pseudomonadati; phylum Pseudomonadota; class Gammaproteobacteria; order Enterobacterales; family Enterobacteriaceae; genus Enterobacter; species Enterobacter asburiae. Next base: position 1,849,355 of record NZ_CP011863.1, on the reverse strand, counting down.
TGTGGGAAATTGAATGTCAAATTCATGGAATAATGCAGTTTTATAAACCCTTGCCCATGGATACCACTTGGATCTTTTGAATGCTGGTGATAATTCTGCCACAGAGGCGATAACAACCCTTCCTGTGAAAACAGAACAATCTATATGTTCAACTATATTGGTTATTTTACCATCGAATTGTTCAGCGTTAAATTCTACTATATCGATTGTGGAGTCATTTATCAAAGGTAACACTTCAGCCCAGAAATCAGAGTGAAAAAAATCATCGGAATCTAACAAGGCTATATATTCACCTTTCGCAATTTTTATCCCTGCGTTCCTTGCGGCGGAAATGCCTGCATTATCTTGATGAATAATTGTGATGAGTTTATCTTTATATGTTTGTATAGTGCGTTCAATGATATCAGCACTGTCGTCAGTAGAACCGTCATTAACAACAATTAGTTCAACCGTATTCGACAAATAAGGAAGAATCGACTGTAGGCATTCAGCAATGAAATCACGTGAATTATAACATGGTACTATAACGCTTAACTTAACCTTATCCATTCTAAATTTTGCTCCAAATTCACGCTTTATTGCAGAACATTCGCCAGTGCTTCATTATTGCTTAATGCTAACTGAGCAGCCTCGCAATATGCAATAGCGGGCTGCCCTGCGTGGTTAAGGTTGCAGCCAGCGATCACGTGCGCGCCGTGCTATGGCGATCATTTCCTGTATCTCGCCGAGCGTGAATTTTTCCGCTTCATCGCACGGCATCACCACGTAGCCAGAGCGGATCACGTGCTCAAGGCATGAATCTGGATTCATGATCACCTCGCCAGGCATAAGAGGGTGGCACGCCACCGGCAGACCGTTTTCGAAGTAGGTGATTACCGCGTAATTCCCCGGAAAGGTGGGGCTGGAGGCCTGCTGTTTTAATTGTTTTTCGCATTCGATGAAGTAGCGGCGAATCTGTCTGCCTTTATCGTTTCGTTCAACCATAGCCAGTTCTTTGGCGGTGTCGAGTGTGAGATGGTAATCCTTTCGGTTGTGGCCACCTCGTCCAGAATTTTGCTTTCCAGTATTGGTAAGCAAAACGTAGTCTTGGTTTTCAATGAAGCCATAATCGGCAATGCGATCTTTTATCCAGGCTGCGAAAATTTTTCCTACGGATAAGAACGCATGAAGATCACGCGCATCACAGAGAAGGGTTGTTTCATTGCAAATCTTGCCGTTAAAGAGGGGGATAAGTTGAGTGGTCATAGTGACGTCCTCATGTGGTTTCAAGATTAACCACCACCGCTGACGCCAATCAGTTAGGTGGTGAACTGTGCAGGGTTGGCGTAACCGGGAAACCAACCGGCGCGGATTTCTCCGCCCCCACACAGCCCACCATAATGCGAAGATGTGACTATGCAAACGACAATAAAAAACACGCTCGCGGCGTGTTGTTGTCGCGGTCTCTATCCGGGACGCCAATCCCGACACCAGATTTTGCTGGTGCAAGGCGAGTATGAGAAAAAAAATTTTTCATGTCAACGTAAGCGAAAAAAATGTGTCCGAACCTCGTCCGAACATGTCCGAAAATTTGTGTAACTATATGATTTTTAGTGCCTGAAAACGCACCATCAAATGTATATATTTTAATCTGATTGGTGCGTATCGTCTTGATTATGAAAGAAAAAATAATTTGCGGGTATAAACAGGAATCGTATTCGGTCTCTTTTTATCTATTTGTTTCTCAAGGGTTTTTTCGGTCTCAACACAAAATCCCCCGAAAATTACTCGAACATTCCATATCCTGTCTAAACCATAACATACTCAGGACCGCGTGCGTCCAGGGTTTTTTGGGATCTTTGTTAAAATTTTGTGTCCGAGAGATCGCTAAGCAAAAGTCTTCCGGCCAGCAAAAGGGCAGCCCATAAGTTAAATAATGAACGCGCTGAATTTATCTTTGTGGCGGACAATGTACTCCGGGAAGTTTTCAACCGTCAGCTCTTGCCTGGTTAACGTCCTGTCGCGTCCCCAGATATCTTCCGCATTTTTAATGACCTTCATGATGTGTTCCGGGTTGTTAAACTCAGGAAGATCATATTCAGTATGGGATATGGTCGACATTTTTTCTGAGATGCGCTCGGGTGTCATTACCCATGAGAAGTGCCAGCCACCATTGTCAATAATGCTGTTGTTAATCTTGAACCAGTTCCACTTTAGCCAGGACCAGTTTTTAACGCTTCGGGTGCGTTTAAGATTCCTGAATGATTCAGGTTCGCCGCCAAAGAAACTAACGAGGTTTTTATATTGTGTGGCTCTCGGCAATTTACATTTTCTTGGCGTGTTGTCAGTATTAAAAACCTGCAGGTTGAACTGATAATTATAGAAATTCTGATAAATAGTGGTGCAGAGCTTTTTGGGATTTATCGATGCTACCACCTGTGGTGAAAATATCTCATCGACATCGGAAACTAAAATCAAATCATCATCGCTGGCCTGCGTCAAACCCTGCATGATGGCATTCCTCTGCGCGGCTTCATTTGCCCACGCATCCACCTCCATTCCCACTGGCAGACCCGGAATCACCTCCCGAGCCTGGTGTGATTCTTCAGCGGCTTTCGTAATCGGCTCTTTATCATGAACAACGTATATAATTTTATCTTTAAACTGGCTGTATTTATTAATGTCAAAATGCAGCGGCCTCTTTTTACCGGTAAAGGTATGCGTTGACTCAACGATAACGAAGCGGTCGACAACGTCCGCGAGCGTGTTTAGCCTGATTTCGAGAAGCATATCTTCATCGTAATATAAGAAGCAGTCATAGATCATTACCGAAGTCCCTCATTTTTGCGCCCACATTGCGCTCTTCCCAACGCATTCGCCGGTTTCATTTCGCGCAATGCTAACTGAGCGCCCTCGCCCTGTGCAATAGTGCACTGCTTTATCATGCTTTTTTAAACGGAATGCATCCGATATGCAGTGAGCGAAGACGCCAGCCAGGCTTAAAAGTGGGACTTAACGGATGCCTCTATTTCATCGAGTAGCTCAAAGCGACGGCGGTATTCGGCGCGTTTTTTACTGGCAATCTCTTCAAGGGATTTACGCTCCATTTTCAGCGGCAGCTGCCAGCAGAAAGCTGAGAGCTTTTTACCGTCCAGAGATGCCCAAAATTCATCGTAGCTGGCGTGGAAATGGCGGCCTTTGCTCAGGCGATATCGCAACGCGCGGAAAACGTGCCCTTCATCGCTGACGGCAAAAATCGCCCGGACAGATGACTGCGCAGCCAGCTGAAAAAGAACTTCCATCAACACGCGCTTAGGGAACAGGCCGTGACAGGCGCGGGTGGCCTGTTTAATGACGTCTCGCGATACGCAGCGACGGGGCCCCTGAAGCCCGCCGATGACCATCACTTGCTGACCATTGCTGCGCGCGACGCTAAAGGTCAGGCTGGCCAGCAGCGTATCCTCGTTGTCGTGTAGCCACAGCGTGCTTTCTCCTTCGCGCTCGGCTTTTCCCGCAGAGGAAGCATTGACCGTATAGGTTACACCGTCTTTAGCATGGAACTGCACAACGGTTTGCTCCTGCGGGCTCGTCAGGGCCTGAGCGAGACCGCTCTCTTTCAGGCTATCAATCCAGTAGTAATGGTTGACGATAGCGTCGGCGCGATCGTTAGCCGTCAGGCCGCGCATCAGATACTGTCGGTGGGTCTTGCTGGGCAACGTAATTTGAGAGGCCAGCAGCCTGTCGAAATCGTCGCGACCCGAAAGGGCTTCCAGCATGCGATGGGTGGAAGACCAGAACAGAAGCGAGCGTAAAAGGAACTTCAGACGATATTCGCGTTTGCGCCAGATCGGACCCGGCACGCGTTTGCCGTTCACCAGCTCGGAAATAATATTTGTGCGATGCGGATAAAAAACATCGTTATGCAGGTGCGTATTAGACACGTGAAGACCCCTCTTTTTTTATACCCTTATTCTAAAGAGCCAATAAAAAGGGATTAATAGCGCGAGGATCTTTATTTCTGTTTGGTTTACCGTTTGTTTGACTTCGTGATGACCGCGCATGTCTGTTGCCTTTTCTGCGGCGGCTATACTGTTTAAAGGAGGTCCTATGTATCAGCGAATTGAAGGTGGGATGTGGCGTCACGTCTGGGTTGTCAGCGATATACACGGTTGTTACCAGTGGCTTATGGATGAGCTTAAACGCCGTCATTTTAACCCATATGAGGATTTACTTATTTCAGTCGGGGATGTGATTGACCGTGGCCCTGATAGCGTTAAATGTCTGCAGTTAATCCATGAAAAATGGTTTCGTGCCGTGCGGGGAAACCATGAGCAAATGGCTCTCGACAGTCTGGATAATAACGATTTTTCTCTCTGGACGATGAATGGTGGAATATGGTTTTCGCATCTTGAACGCGACCAGCAGCAGCTTGCCCTGTCGTTGCTCGACGCCTGTCGCGATTTACCGCATATCATCGAGATAACCTGTGCGAACGGTCTGAATGTGATTGCCCATGCTGATTATCCGGCCGCGGAATACCGGTGGCAAAAACCGGTTAGCGCTCAGCGCGTCTTATGGAACCGCGACAGGCTGATGGGATTTATGGTGGGTAAAGGAGAGGGCATCAGCGGCGCGGATCATTTCTGGTTTGGGCATACGCCCCTCGACAGAAGATACGATTTTAATAATCTTCACTACATTGATACGGGGGCTGTTTTCGACGGTTACTTCACGCTGGCGCAGCTGCAGTAATAAATAACCCGCCTTCGGGCGGGTTCTCTTTAGGTCAGGCAAGACGCATGACCCAGGCATCGGTTTTACTATCGTAATGCTCACGGTAAAGGACAGAATGTTCGCCATCAAGTATTGCCGGGACGCTGGTGTCTGCATCCCATGCATCGAGCTGCATGCACAAATCCGGGTCGGATTTGCAGGGAATACTTAACGTTCGATCGCCTTGTGCTTCGCCGCGCAGCTCTGCGTCGTCGATCTCAAAAGCGCCAATACGCACGCTGGTTTTCGTCATAGTGCTCTCCGGGTCGGTTGTCAAAATCTGGTATGACCAGTGCGATCACCCATTTTTGATCGTAGACAAGGAGAGCAAAATCGCCAGTAAAAAAATGCGCTTTTTTTCAGGCTGTGCGATCGTTACCGGTAAACAGACTGCCATCCCGAACCAGCTCGCGCGGATAGCTGTTTTTCAGCCTTGAGCCGACTTTTTTTGCCAGCCCCAGCGGATATCCCTGATACGTCACTATCACTTCATCGCCTGATGGCGTGCTGTCCGGATAGACATCGCGACCACGGTACCACTCTTCGGCTTCCTGATGCGTCAGGGCAAAGGTATTCTCGCGACCGGCAAGGGCGATAACGGCCTCATGCTGCCAGCGATAGCCTTTGTTATGCACTTCTGCCAGGCGGATCCCGATTCGCGAAAAACGGACCTTTCCGATGAGCGGCTCGATCTGTGCGGGGAACAGCCATATCTCTTTATCACGCATCCAGGGGTGCAGACTCTCATCCCAGACCAGCCCAACCTTTTTGGCGGCGGCTTCAAGCTGTGCTGCATCGCGACCTTTAAGGGGAGCAAACGGGAAGTTGCCGACCTTAAATTTAGGCGTGGGCAGGGGCTCAACGGCCTGCGTTTTACGCAGACGCGCCACAAAGAACCCTTCGCAGTCGTAAATCTGCGGGAACACGTGGAGGAAACCCTCCGGCGTGACCGCCTCCTGTGCCGAGGCGAACAGATCGTTAAGCGGCAGAAACTCCACGGCATCCGGGTAGTTCGCTTTCAGCCACAGGCAGACGTCTTCGTTTTCATCGCGGTTTAAGGTGCACGTTGAATAGACCAGCGTGCCGCCGGGGCGCAACGCGTGAAATGCGCTCTCGATCAGCTCTCGCTGCGTGGCGGCGATCTCCAGGTTGCTTTCCACGGACCAGTTTTTTAACGCATCGGGATCTTTACGCACCACCCCTTCGCCGGAGCAGGGGGCGTCCAGCAGAATGGCATCGAAGGCTTCCGGTAAGGCGGCGCCAAACACGCGTCCGTCGAAGTGCGTCAGGGCAACATTATGAATACCGCAGCGGCTGATGTTGGCATGCAGCACCTTCACGCGGCTGGCGGAAAACTCGTTGGCGAGGATCGCCCCGTGGTTACCCATCCGCGCGGCAATTTGCGTGGTTTTTGAGCCGGGCGCAGCGGCAACATCCATCACGCGCTCGGGCGCATTTCCATCGGCAAACAGGGCGGCCACCGGCAGCATCGAGCTGGCTTCCTGAATATAGAACAGACCGCTCAGATGTTCAGCGGTACTGCCCAGCGGCAGTGAGGCTTCGTCATCACGTTCGATCCAGAAACCCTCGGCGCACCACGGGACCGGCGTAAGCTGCCAGCCGTACGGCGAGACCAGCGCCAGAAAATCATCGACGCTGATTTTCAGCGTGTTGACGCGAATACTTCGCCGTAACGGACGCTGGCAGGCGGAGATAAAATCGTCTAACGACAGGTGAGAGGGAAGCGCCTCGAGCATCTGCGCCAGGAATTGTTCAGGAAGAAATACGGAGTTTTGAGCCACGGGCACACCACAGGGAAAAGTTCAGGCGCGCAGTGTAACATAAAGGCTCCGGTGCGTTGACACCGGAGCCTTTCAGATTAACGCGGCAGGGCGGTTCCCCATTCACGCCACTCTTTCGGTTCGCTTTCGAGCAGCAGGAAGTGTTTACCCGGCTGCGCTTTCGGCGCCAGCGGCGTGCCCGGCGGCGTGGAAAACGCGATACCGCCGCGAATGAACTGGTTGAAGGTGCCGGTTTTCACCACGCCTCCCGTCAGGCCAAAGTCCAGCGAATAGCCGGATGCCAGCCAGAATACCGAGTTATTACGGACCAGGTGCTGATAGCGTTCGCTGATGCGTAACGCCACCATCACGCGGTCGGAGAGCGTGCCCAGCGTCAGGCCCGTGACCGTACCCACTTCAATACCGCGGAACAGTACCGGGGTGCCGATGCTAAGCGAGCCCGCTTCCGGCACTTCCACCACGATGCTCAGGCCGCCAAGGTAGCGCGAGTCGGTGATCGTGGCTTCCTGCAGCTCGAAATCACGACGGGCATTGCCCTGGCCCGGCTCAACGTTGATGTACGGCTGCAAAATGGTGTCGAGATGCTCAACGCCCGCGGCCGAGATCTGCGGCGTCACCACCGAGAAGCGCGAACCCGTGCGGGCGAAGGTCTGCACATATTCCGGGTAAAGCACGGCGGTGGCCTGCACCTCGTTGCGCGAGGTAATCAGCGTCAGCTTCTGGATCTGCCCGATATCAATGCCCAGATAGCGGATTGGCATGCCTTCCGCCAGCTTACCGGCATCAAACGCGTGCAGGGTAATCTGTCCACCCACGGCGCGCGCGGCGGTTTCGGACGGGAAGAGAATACGCTTATCGCCTTTACGCAGATTCGCGCCCGCGCCGCTGAGGTTATCGAAGCTAATCGCCCCGCGCAGCGCGCGTGACAGCGGGGAGGCCTGCACGGTCAGGCCGTTACCGTTAAGCTGAACTTTTGCGCCGCCTTCGGCCCAGAAGACGCTGTTTGGCGTCAGCAGCTTGCGATACTCCGGCTTGATATGCAGTTCGATATCAAACGCGTCCGCACGCGGGCGAACGGCGATCACTTCCCCGACTTCAAACTTGCGATACAGCACCACGGATCCCGCCTGTACGTCCGGCAGCGTCTCGGCGCTTAGCGTCAGCGTGGTGGTAGGAAGATCGCTCAGGCTGTTTTCAATCGCTTTCTCCAGGTTGGCATACAGCGGATAGCTGTCCCGCACGGGGCCTTTATCGCCGGGCAGAATGCGGATACCGCCGTTAACCCATTCGCTGGCGCTGGCACCGAGGAACTCCACGCCGTCCAGACCCACCTTCACGTCGACGCGACTGTTCACCACGAATTTGCTGTCACCGTGCACCAGGTCGCTGTACTGCGGATCGATGGCAACCGAGAACGTCACGCCATCCGCAGACAGCTTACGCTCCAGCACCTGGCCGACCTGCACGCCGTGTAAAATTAACGGCTGTCCGGCTTCGATACCGTAACTTTCTGGTGCACTCAGGGTGACCGTCACTACGCCCGGCTTTTGCAGCAGGGATTTATCCGCCGGGGCAATCACGAAGCTATTGCTGGGCTCACCTTCGCCGGGGATGAGCTCAAACGTATTGCCGGTCAACAGCGTGCTGAGGCTGGCATCGTTCAGAGAGAGCTTTGGACTGCGCATTTCGATACGCGTTTTCTCGCGCAGGAGATCGACCACGCTCGGGTCGACAGTCATTTCGCCGGTGACCGAGCCGCCCGGGTTGAGCGTCATTTTGGTGAGCTGACCAACCTGCAACCCCTGATACATCAGCGGCGTCGAACCGGCTTTTAGCCCCTTAGCATCGGGCAGGGCGAGTTTGACGAGCACGCCGCGCTGGCTGTGCGCCAGGTCAGCGTACAATCCAAATGAGTCATCCGCGGTGGCAGGGCTTGAATTTTCCGGGGAGTCAAAGGCAATGGCACCATTCACCAGCGCGGCCAGACTCTCCAGCTTCACTTTCGCACCGCTCAGGCTGACGTCCGCATCCACGCCGGAGACGTTCCAGAAGCGGCTGCCTTTTTTCACCAGATTGGTGAAGCGACGCTCGATCAGCACGTCGATGGTGACGCCCTGTTTATTCGGGTTGATCGCGTAATCGTACACGCGGCCAACCGGGATTTTGCGGAAATAGACCAGCGAACCGCTGTTCAGAGAACCGAGATCCGGCGCCTGCAGGTGGATCATTAAATCGCCGTTGTTGAGGCGGTACTTGGGCTGTGTATCCAGGGCAACAAAGTGATCCTGCGGCTCTCCTTTACCCGGCATCATGCCGATATAGTTACCGCCCACGAGCGCATCCAGCCCGGACACGCCGGCCAGAGAGGCTTTCGGCGTCACCAGCCAGAACTGCGTTTCGCTGCGCAGGGCATCCTGCATGTCAGATTTAATACTGACCCGCACCTGAATCTTGTTCAGCCCTTTTCCAAGGGATATGTCCTGAACCGTACCCACTTCAACCCCCTGGAAGCGAACGGGCGTTCGCCCGGCGACGATGCCGTCGGCGGTCTGGAAATCAATGGTGACGGTACTCCCGCGATCTTCATAGCTCGTCCAGATAAGCCAGCCTGCAATCATCAGGGCGATGACGGGCAGCAACCAGAATGGCGAAATGCGGCGTTTTGTTTTAATTCTCGCTTCAGTCGGCGAAGCGGGGGTTTCCTGACTCATGTGCATCCCAAAGTAAGCGGCTATCCAGCCATTCCACAGCAAGAATAGTCAATATCACCGCAGAGCCGAAATAAAAAGCCGCGGGTCCCATTGTAAAAGCAAGTAGCTGGTCGCGATTGATGAGCGACATCATCAGCGAAATCACGAACAGATCTAACATTGACCAGCGGCCAATCCAGGTGACGAACCGCAGCAGCAGAATGCGGGTCCGTAAGCCTTGTTCACACTTAAAGTGAATGCTGATGAGCAGGGTAAACATCACCACCACTTTGGTAAAGGGAACCAGGATACTGGCAATAAAGACGATCGCCGCCACCCCGACGTTGCTGTGCGCAAGGGAGATAATCCCGGAGAGGATAGTATCCTCCTGACGCCCGCCATTCACGTAAATGATGGAAATCGGCAGCATATTGGCTGGGATCAGAAACACCAGGGAGGCGATCAGCGCGGCCCAGCATTTTTGCAGGCTGTTGTTGCGCCGCACTCTCAACGGAATGTGGCACCGCGGGCAGCGACCACGCGCGTCTGGCAGGCCGGTATAGTGACATCCCAGACAGACGCGCAGATTTTCATCAGGACGCGTGGCGGGGCGCTGAGGGTAAAATCGTTCCCAGAGCTGTTCAACGTTCAGGTGGATAAGCGTCAGTATGCTCAGCAATACCAGGCTGATGAAAGCAAAGAGTCCGATGCCGGGCTGCAAAAAGGCGTAGTCCTGTACCTTTATTGACGCAACGCCCACGCCCACCAGATAAATATCCAGCATCACCCACTCTTTGAGCTTATCGAGCATCAGCAGCACCGGGCGAAGGTTCATGCCGAGAATATTGCCAAACCAAAGATAGGCAATGGCGGCGACCAGCACCAGCGGCGCGCCAACGGTGCAGAACAGCACCATGGCAGCGGTGATGGGATCCCCCTGACGGGTCATCTGCCAGATACCCTGCAGCACGTTGGCGTCAATACGTACCCCAAGCAGGTAGAGTTTCAGCAGCGGTTCGCTCCAGGCGAAGGGCATCAGCAGCAGCATGGTGACGGCCATGGCGGCGAGTCGGGTTAGCGACCAGTCGCGACCATCACGAATTTTGGCGTCGCAGCGGGGACAAAAGGCACTTTGGTGCGATTTCATCTTCGGCAACATAAAAAGCGTATCGCACTGGGGGCAACGCTGATAATGTGCACGTGGCAAAGCTTCGCTTACCGTATGGACAGTTATCTTTCTTGTCGGCGTAATTTTGGTTGTTTTTAAGGCCATCAGCTGCGCACAAATAAGTATTGTTGAAAGTTATAATAACTCATGAACGGATTCATCTTGAGCATGAGCGCATTTAATGCTTATTTTAATAGGCTATGCGGTAAATTTGTAAGACAACTAAGTGATTGAATAATGAACAAAACAGAATTCTACGCGGATCTGAACCGCGATTTTAAGGCATTGATGGCGGGTGAGACCAGCTTCTTAGCCACTCTGGCAAATACTAGCGCATTGCTGTTTGAACGTCTCTCTGACGTGAACTGGGCCGGCTTTTACCTCCTGGAAGGTGAAACGCTGGTGCTCGGTCCGTTCCAGGGCAAACTGGCCTGCGTGCGTATTCCGGTAGGGCGTGGCGTATGCGGCACGGCGGTGGCTGAGAATCAGGTCCAGCGTGTGGAAGACGTTCATGCGTTTGACGGGCACATTGCCTGTGATGCTGCCAGTAATTCTGAAATCGTTCTGCCGCTGGTGGTGAAAAATCAGATTATTGGCGTTCTGGATATCGACAGCACGGTCTTCAGTCGCTTTACAACCGAGGACGAACAGGGGCTACGCGAGCTGGTGGCGAATCTGGAAAACGTACTCGCTGCAACCGATTATCAAAAATTCTTTGCGAGCGTCGCAGGATAATCAACGGATAACGTAGCATTTACTGATAGCGTCATTATAATGACGCCTGTTCATGCCTGCGCTTGTTGGCAACGTCCGTTGTAATCAGGAAATTTCATGGAAAATCAACCTAAGTTGAATAGCAGTAAAGAAGTTATCGCATTTCTGGCCGAGCGTTTCCCGCAGTGCTTCAGCGCGGAAGGTGAAGCTCGTCCCCTGAAAGTCGGTATTTTTCAGGATCTGGTGGCGCGTGTTGAAGGGGAAATGAACCTCAGCAAAACTCAGCTGCGTTCCGCCTTACGTCTTTATACTTCGAGCTGGCGTTACCTGTACGGTATCAAAGCTGGCGCGACCCGCGTGGATCTCGACGGCAACCCGTGTGGTGAGCTGGACGAGCAGCACGTTGAGCACGCGCGCAAGCAGCTTGAAGAAGCCAAAGCACGCGTTCAGGCACAACGTGCAGAACAGCAGGCGAAAAAACGCGAAGCCGCAGCGGCAAACGGCCAGGAAGAAGCGCCTCGTCGTGAGCGTAAACCACGCCCTGCGCCGCGTCGTCACGATAATAACGATCGCAAACCGCGTGCAGACAAACCAGCAGCAAAAGCCCCGCGTGCCCCTCGTGAAGAGCCGCGCCATACGCCGGTTTCTGACATTAACGCCCTGAGCGTAGGTCAGGCGCTGAAGGTAAAAGCGGGTAACAATGCTATGGACGCCACCGTACTGGAAATCACCAAAGATGGCGTTCGTGTACAGCTGACTTCTGGTATGTCAATGATTGTACGCGCAGAACACTTGTTGTTCTGAAACGGAGGCCAAGCCTGGCATGAACACTTTTTTTAAGCTCACCGCGCTGGCGGGCCTGTTTGCCATAACAGGTCACGCTTTTGCAGTGGACGATATCACGCGTGTTGATCAAATTCCGGTACTCAAGGAAGAGACGCAGCACGCGACGGTGAGCGAGCGCGTGACCTCACGTTTTACCCGCTCGCACTATCGTCAGTTCGATCTCGATCAGGCCTTTTCGGCCAAAATCTTTGACCGCTATCTGAACTTGCTGGATTACAGCCATAACGTTTTGCTCGCCAGCGATGTCGAGCAGTTCGCTAAGCGCAAATCCGAGGTGGGTGACGAGTTGCGTTCAGGCAAGCTGGATCTGTTCTACGATCTCTACAACCTGTCGCAAAAGCGCCGCTTTGAACGCTATCAGTACGCGCTGAAAGTGCTGGAACGTCCGATGGACTTCACCGGCACTGACACCTTTAATCTGGATCGCAGTAAAGCACCCTGGCCGAAAGATGAGGCCGAGTTGAATGCGCTGTGGGACGGTAAAGTTAAATACGACGAACTGAGTCTTAAGCTGACCGGCAAAGACGAAAAAGAGATCCGTGACACGCTGACGCGTCGTTACAAATTCGCCATTCGTCGTCTGGCCCAGACCAACAGTGAGGATGTCTTCTCGCTGGCCATGACCGCCTTTGCTCACGAAATCGATCCGCACACCAACTATCTCTCTCCGCGCAACACCGAACAGTTCAATACCGAGATGAGCCTGTCTCTGGAAGGTATCGGCGCGGTGCTGCAGATGGACGATGATTACACGGTGATCAATTCCATGGTCGCGGGTGGCCCGGCATCCAAAAGCAAAGCGATTAGCGTAGGCGATCGCATTGTGGGTGTAGGACAAACCGGCCAGAACATGGTCGACGTGATCGGCTGGCGTCTCGATGACGTGGTTGCGCTGATCAAAGGTCCGAAAGGCAGCAAGGTTCGTCTGGAAATTCTGCCTGCCGGTAAAGGCACCAAAACCCGTATCGTTACCCTGACCCGCGAGCGTATCCGTCTGGAAGACCGCGCGGTGAAAATGTCGGTGAAAACCGTGGGTAAAGAGAAGGTGGGTGTTCTGGATATTCCTGGCTTCTACGTGGGGCTGACTGACGATGTGAAGGTACAGCTGCAGAAGCTTGAAAAGCAGAACGTCAGCAGCATTATCATCGACCTGCGCAGTAACGGCGGCGGGGCGCTGACGGAAGCGGTTTCACTCTCCGGTCTGTTCATTCCATCAGGTCCTGTGGTTCAGGTGCGCGATAACAACGGTAAAGTGCGTGAAGATGCCGACAACGACGGTGTGGTCTACTACAAAGGCCCGCTGGTGGTCCTGGTTGACCGCTTCAGTGCTTCCGCGTCTGAAATCTTTGCCGCTGCAATGCAGGACTATGGCCGCGCGCTGATTGTCGGTGAGCCAACCTTCGGAAAAGGCACCGTTCAGCAATATCGCTCTCTGAATCGTATTTACGATCAGATGCTGCGTCCGGAATGGCCTGCGCTGGGCTCGGTTCAGTACACCATTCAGAAATTCTACCGCGTGAACGGCGGCAGTACGCAGCGTAAGGGCGTAACGCCGGACATCATGATGCCGACAGGCACAGAAGAGACGGAAACCGGCGAGAAGTTTGAAGATAACGCCTTGCCGTGGGACAGCATCAATGCCGCGACCTACGTGAAAGCGGGTGATATGACGCAATTTGGCCCAGAACTGCTGAAAGCGCATAACGACCGCATCGCGAAAGATCCGGAGTTCCAGTACATCATGAAGGACATTGCACGATTCAATGCCCTGAAAGATAAGCGGAATATCGTTTCTCTGAACTACGCACAGCGTGAGAAAGAGAACAACGAAGACGATGCAACCCGCCTGGCGCGTATCAACGATCGCTTCAAGCGCGAAGGCAAGCCTCTGCTCAAGAAACTGGACGATCTGCCAAAAGATTACCATGAGCCGGATCCGTATCTGGACGAGACGGTGCATATTGCTCTCGACCTGGCGAATCAGGAAAAAGAGAAACCAGCCGTACAGCCCGCTCCGGCAAAATAACCTCCCAACAGGCACAAGAAATTGTGCCTGTTTCTTTTTGTTCTGCATCCTTCCGTCAGCCAGATTTCCAATTGTGTAAAGTTGTGTCTTTCTGGTGACTTACGCCCGCCGGATGCTTGAAAATAGACGCAATACCCATACGATGTGGGTAATCGCATAGTGCGTTTTGTTAAACTGAGGTAAAAAGAAAATTATGATGCGAATCGCGCTCTTCCTGCTCACCAACCTGGCGGTCATGGTGGTTTTCGGGCTCGTGCTAAGCCTGACAGGAATTCAGTCGAGCAGCGTTCAGGGTCTGTTGATTATGGCGCTGCTGTTTGGTTTTGGTGGCTCGTTCATCTCCCTGCTGATGTCGAAGTGGATGGCACTGAAATCGGTGGGTGGTGAGGTTATTGAACAGCCGCGTAACGATATGGAACAGTGGCTGATGAATACGGTGGCTCAGCAATCCCGTCAGGCCGGGATCGCCATGCCGCAGGTGGCGATTTACCATGCCCCGGACATCAACGCTTTCGCCACGGGCGCCCGTCGCGATGCGTCACTGGTTGCCGTCAGCACCGGATTGCTGCAGAACATGAGTCGTGACGAAGCCGAAGCGGTTATTGCTCACGAAATCAGCCATATCGCCAACGGTGACATGGTGACCATGACCCTGATTCAGGGCGTGGTGAACACCTTCGTGATCTTCATCTCCCGTATTCTGGCGCAGATCGCGGCAGGCTTTATGGGCGGAAACCGTGACGAAGGTGAAGAGAGCAACGGCAACCCGCTGATCTACTTCGCCGTTTCGATGGTTCTGGAACTGGTATTCGGTATTCTGGCCAGCATCATCACCATGTGGTTCTCCCGCCACCGTGAATTCCACGCGGATGCCGGCTCGGCGAAGCTGGTTGGTCGTGAGAAGATGATTGCCGCGCTGCAGCGTCTGAAAACCAGCTATGAGCCGCAGGAAGCGAACAGCATGATGGCCTTCTGCATTAACGGTAAATCCAAATCGCTGAGCGAGCTGTTTATGTCTCACCCGCCGCTGGATAAACGTATCGAAGCGCTGCGCAGTGGGGAATACCTGAAGTAACGCTAAGAACCCTAATAAGCCGGGCAGGAGAACTCTCCGCCCGGCTTTTTTTATGCCTGAACCCTGGGCTGGGTCACACGCAGGCCGCTGACGACCGCCGCGAGCGAGGCAAGGGCACCTGCGGTGAGAAGCGCAACATGGTTGCCGTTTTGCCCGGCGAGGTTAAACATCAGGGCGACCAGCGCCGCGCCGCTGCTTTGCCCCAGAAGGCGAGCGGTTCCCAGCATGCCGCTGGCACCTCCGCTGCGATGGCGCGGCGCGGAGGTGATGATGGTGTGATTGTTAGGGGACTGGAACAGGCCAAACCCTGCGCCGCACAGGATCATGCGCCAGATGATGTCCA
This sequence comes from Enterobacter asburiae, assembly GCF_001521715.1. Classification (NCBI taxonomy): domain Bacteria; kingdom Pseudomonadati; phylum Pseudomonadota; class Gammaproteobacteria; order Enterobacterales; family Enterobacteriaceae; genus Enterobacter; species Enterobacter asburiae. The sequence continues at coordinate 1,833,939 of NZ_CP011863.1, read as the reverse complement.
GATCGGTTGGCGAGGACGGTAGCAGTGCCAGCGCGAAAAGGCCTGTCGCCATCACCGCAAGCCCCAATGCTCCCAGGAAACCGGCATGGACGCGTTCAATTAAGTAACCTGCCAGCGGCGCCATCACCATGGTCGCCAGCGGCCAGGGGGTTAACAGCAGGCCGGTCTCCACTTCTGAACGGCCGACCACGCTCTGCAGAAAGAAGGGCAGAGAAACCAGAGCCAGCATTTGGGCGCAGAACGAGCAGACAGACGTGCAAATGGAGAGGGAAAAGAGGGGAATACGCAGCAGATCGACCGGCAGTAAAGGCACAGGGAGAGTGAGCTGGCGGCGAACAAAGAAGAAGCCGATCGCCAGCAGGGCGATGAGCTCCGCGGCGGTAAGCATCAGAGACTGTCCCTGCGCAAAGCCGCTCAGCGCCGTAATCAGCAGGCCAAAGGTCAGGGCATTCATCACCGCACTCGCCACATCGAATCGCGGCATGGTGCTTTTAGGGCCGTTAGCGGGAAGAAAGCGCAGGGCAAAGAATATAGCGACAATGCCCAGCGGCACGTTAATAGCAAACAGCCATTGCCATGACGCAACGGAAAGGATCGCCGCCGCAATAGTTGGCCCGGCGGCGGAAGAGACGGCGACAATAAACGAGTTTATCCCCATGCCGCGCCCCAGATGACGCTGCGGATAAATTAAGCGGATCAACGCCGTGTTTACGCTCATGAGCGCCGCGCCGCCAAAACCCTGCGCGATGCGGGCAAGCGTCAGGGTATGCAGTGAATCTGAAAGGGCGCATAGCAAGGACGTGAAGGTGAAAACCACCAGACCGCACTGATACACCCGACGGTAACCGAACATATCGCCCAGGAAAGAGAACGAGAGCAGGGAAACCACAATCGCAATCTGATAGGCGTTAACGATCCATATCGAACTGGCGGGAGAGGCATGCAGGTCGCTGGCGATGGTTGGCAGGGCAACGTTCGCAATTGCGCCGTCAAGGACGGCCATTGAGATACCGATAATGATGGTCGCTATAGCGCCATACCGCTGGGGTAAAGGCAGGCCATCGGAAAGGGTCTTTTCCATTAGGATTAAAAAAGCTCAGCGTGAAATTATTCTCAGGGTAACTATTTTAGCATTGTTACAGCTGCGATATGTCGCAGATTTGTAACGAAGTAAACGTGGATTGATTGCAGGTGACATGACGGGAACTTATAATAAAAACCGGTTCTGATTTTTATAAAACACTCTCTATGAGGTGGTAAATGGCTATTGCGGATTTGGATAAACAGCCAGATTCTGTTTCTTCCGTGCTGAAGGTGTTTGGCATCTTACAGGCGCTGGGGGAAGAGCGTGAAATAGGTATTACAGAGTTGTCGCAGCGCGTGATGATGTCTAAAAGCACCGTATATCGCTTTTTGCAAACCATGAAGTCGCTGGGCTACGTTGCCCAGGAAGGCGAATCTGAAAAATACTCTCTGACGCTGAAGTTGTTTGAGCTGGGCGCCCGTGCGCTACAAAATGTTGACCTGATCCGCAGCGCCGATATTCAGATGCGTGAAATCTCTCGCCTGACCAAAGAGACCATCCATCTCGGTGCGCTGGATGAAGACAGCATTGTTTACATCCATAAAATCGACTCCATGTACAATCTGCGCATGTACTCGCGCATTGGTCGTCGCAACCCGCTCTACAGCACCGCGATTGGTAAGGTTCTGCTGGCGTGGCGCGATCGTGAAGAAGTGAAGCAGATCCTTGAAGGCGTGGAATACAAGCAAAGTACTTCACGAACCATTACCAGCACTGACGCGCTGTTAACGGTGCTCGATTGCGTACGCGAGCAGGGGTATGGCGAAGATAACGAAGAGCAGGAAGAAGGGCTGCGCTGCATCGGCGTTCCGGTGTTTGACCGCTTTGGCGTAGTAATCGCGGGCTTAAGTATCTCCTTCCCAACCTTACGCTTCTCCGAAGAGCGCCTGCATGAGTATGTGGCTATTCTGCACACTGCCGCACGTAAGATTTCTGAACAAATGGGTTATCACGACTACCCGTTTTAATCTCTGCTCGCATAAAAAAACGCCGCATCTGTTGCGGCGTTTTTTATATCAGTCATGTCACCGGCTGATTAGCCATTATCAATCACGACGGATGTCTTTCGCAGGACCGGACAGTTGGTCAAGCCAACGATCCCGCTGTCAGTATGCAAATATTGCGCAGTGCTCACGCCCTGTGCTGTTAAATATTTAAATTGAATCCCTAACCCGGCTGCGTTTTCGGTGCTTCCCACAAGCACGCCATAACCCGTAAGCAGAAGGCCAATCCAGACGATGGCCAGCGCAATAATTGTTCGAATGATTAAGCGCATCATTAACCTCTTTTGTCGTTGTTATCATAAAGCTAGCCTAAACGGTTTACACGATGAAACAAGTGCAGGATTCTGAAAAAAGTGCGATGGCGGTACAGTTAGTCCTTGTTTAAGATAAGCGTGATAACCTCGTTACATCAGGTTTTTAGACGGAGTGTGGAGTGAAAAAAATACGCTGGGTAATTCTGATTATCGTGCTGATAGCGTGCGTGGTGTTATGGACGCAGACGATCAATGTGATGTGCGATCAGGATGTACAGTTTTTTAGCGGCGTTTGCGCAATCAATAAGTTTATTCCGTGGTAATACGCATTTTTTCTCAAGGTGATTTCCTTCCTTCGCGCCAGTGGTAAAATAGACGTTTTTATTGAGGTGGTGAAATGGGTGAGTTACTGAATTCAGGGCTGCTGAATATGGCATCCCTGATGATTTCTTTGGTTGTTCTGCTTGTGGGCCTGGTCATTTGGTTTTTCGTGAACCGCGCCAGTTCCCGTACTAACGAGCAGATTGAACTGCTGGAAGCGCTGCTCGATCAGCAAAAACGTCAGAATGCGCTGCTACGCCGTCTGTGTGAGGCTAACGAACCGGAAGAGAAAGACGCGCCGAAAGACGCGGTCGCTGAAGATAGCAAAGACGAAGACGACTTTATCCGCCTGGTGGCTGAGCGTTAATCTTTTTATGCTGGGAGGTGGCTGTGGTCTGGAAAAATCCCTGGTATGACCCCTCCCTGAAACATCACACCCCGAACGGTTTTCGTAATACCGATCCTGTCGGACATCAACCCGGCGATCTTGACCGCTGGCGTAAAGCGCGTAAAGAGGCCGGTTTACCGAAGCCACCCGCGCTGGGCTATGAAGACTTTATCCAACAGTGGTGGCAACCGGTTGAGCTTACGCAACCTCATGAAGATGGGGTATGGTGGCTGGGACACGCGAGCGTAATGCTGCAGCTGGACGGCAATATCATCCTTACCGATCCGGTTTTTTCACGGCGCGCTTCTCCACTCCCTTTCCTGGGACCACAGCGCAAAACGCCTCCCGCGCTGTCAGTCAGTCAACTCAATCAGCTTGATGCGGTCGTCATCTCCCATAATCATTACGATCATCTTGATGATGCGACCATTCGCCGTATTCTCAAACGCTTCCCCGAGGTCAGTTTTTTTGTTCCGCTGGGCCTGGCCGACTGGTTTCGCCGCCGTGGGGCAAAACGCGTGGTTGAGCTCGACTGGTGGCAGAGCTTTACCTGGCAGGGGATGACGCTGACCGCCGTACCGGCACAGCACTGGAGTATGCGCACGCCATGGAACCGCAATCGCTCATTATGGTGCGGCTGGGTTATGGAAGGTCGACATCATCGTTTCTGGTTCAGCGGAGATACGGGGTATTCGCCTGAACTGCTGTTGATACCTGAACGCGTTGGCCATATCGATGCTGCCGCGTTACCAATAGGTGCCTATGCCCCACGATGGTTCATGGCTGTCCATCATATGGATCCGCAATCTGCGGTGGCATTGTGGCAGCAGCTGGGTTGTCCTCTGGCGTTTCCCATTCACTGGGGCGTGTTTGAACTGGCAGATGAAGCCCTCGATGAACCTGTGCGGGAGTTAACTGACGCGCTAGATAATTTAGCACCGGTTAATCATTCTTTCAGGATACTGAAAGTTGGTGAATATTTATCCTTATAAACGAAGCGATAACGTAGTGCATATATTCTGTATGTAAACGCGTGCAGGAATGTTTTATTTTTATCGAAACGTTTTGCTTGCCTTCTTTTGATGCAGAGTCATAAAAATTTCATTATTTTGGTGCATAACACTGTTTATTAGCTGGTGCATTTTAATACAGTTCGGCGCGGGTTATTAACAGTGTTTTTTCTCTGAAACAATTTGGTCGCGTTACAATGATTTAAGCATAAGTTTTCACAAATTGTTCTAACTCAATCAGGACGTAAGATTTCTTTTCCCGGTTGCTGGACGCTTCGTAATGATTGAGCTATGTTAAAAAAGTCTTAGATTACAGCGCTTGTGAAAGCAACGCTGGGTCTTTGTTACGCAGCAGAGCTGTCTGTGAGTGATGCGCATAATTGTGCAAAACCTGACAGGCACTGTTCGAATTTGTGCGGCGGATCGAGACATGTTTAAAAATGGCTTGCCATATTAAACATAGTGTGTGATAACACGTTTTGGGTCAAACGAGGTACAGTTCTGTTTATGTGTGGCATTTTCAGTAAAGAAGTCCTGAGTAAACACGTTGTCGTTGAATACCGCTTCTCTGCCGAACCTTATATTAGTGCCTCATGCAGTAATGTCTCAGTTTTATCTCAGTTAATGCCTGCGGGCTAAGAAAACACTCTAAGGAATTTTGCAAAATGGCAAAGATTAAAGGTCAAGTTAAGTGGTTCAACGAGTCTAAAGGTTTTGGTTTCATTACTCCTGCTGACGGCAGCAAAGACGTGTTCGTACACTTCTCTGCAATCCAGGGTAACGGCTTCAAAACTCTGGCTGAAGGCCAGAACGTTGAGTTCGAAATTCAGGATGGCCAGAAAGGCCCAGCTGCAGTTAACGTAACTGCTATCTGATCGAACCGCTGCTGACTGAAGCGCTTAGCACTTCAATCTCAGACATAAAGCCTCGCATAACGCGGGGCTTTTTTATGTCCCTTATCTTTCAAAATATTACCATTCGCGGTCTTGTTAGTAACTTGTTGCAAAGCTGCGAGGTTAGTAGCACTGTTTTGCCACCTTAAACCCATCTTTTCCCGTTAAATCAGGGCGTTGTTTAACAGTCCTGGGGTTCAGGTGAAGAAGAAATTGATAACGACCGCTGGCAATTTCACGCCAGCGCGTTTTGTGCTGCTCTGTTTAGCTATTTTTTGTAGTCTGGCTTTTTTGCTGGGCCGCGTTGCCTGGCTGCAAATCATCAAGCCTGACAATCTGGTGAAGCAGGAAGATATGCGCTCCCTTCGCCAGCTGGCGATTGATGCGCCGCGCGGCATGATAATGGATCGCGAAGGTCGCCCCCTGGCGGTGAGCGTGCCCGTCCGGGCCGTCTGGGCCGATCCTAAAACGGTGCTGGCAAAAGGAGGCGTTGGCATTGACGAACGCTGGCAGGCGTTGGCAAGTGCGCTGCATCTCTCCCTGGGCACACTTTCGGCGCGAATCAACGCCAACCCGCAGGGGCGTTTTATTTATCTTGCCCGTCAGGTCGATCCCGCACAGGCAAAGTGGATCGATAAGCTGAATCTGCCCGGCATCAATTTACGCGATGAATCCCGCCGTTTTTATCCTGCCGGCCATGTGGCAGCGAACCTGATTGGCTTCACCAATATTGACGGGCAGGGCATTGAAGGCGTGGAAAAAAGCTTTAACGCGCAGCTGACCGGCAAAGCCGGAGTACGGCAGGTAAGGGAAGACCGCTACGGTCGCGTGGTTGAAAACCTGACGGAAGTGGCGCCCGCGCCGGCGCATAACATCCAGTTAAGTATCGACGAGCGGCTGCAAACCATCACCGAAGATGCGCTCGATAATGCCGTGGCCTGGAACAAGGCCGAGTCTGGTGCATCGGTGCTAATTAATATCCCAACCGGGGAAATACTCGCCATGGCGAGCTATCCGGATTTCAACCCCAATAATCGGGAAGGCGCGACGATAAACGATTTTCGTAATCGCGCCATCAGCGATACGTTCGAACCCGGTTCGACGGTCAAGCCGCTGGTGCTGATGACGGCTCTACAGCAGGGCCTGGTCCAGCCGGACAGTGTGATTGACACTCACCCGTACACCCTTGCCGGGCATCGTATCCGCGACGTGGGCTATTATCCTGAACTGACGATGACCGGGATCCTGCAAAAATCGAGCGACACCGGCGTTTCCCGACTCTCCCTGGCAATGCCTGTCCAGCATCTTATTGATACCTATAGAAACTTTGGGTTTGGCACGAATACGGGGCTTGGCTTAACGGGCGAGAGCTCGGGGCTGTTGCCAAATCGTAAATACTGGAGCCAGCTCGATCGTGCGACCTTTGCCTTCGGCTACGGGCTGATGGTGACGCCGCTCCAGCTGGCGCACGTCTACGCCACGATCGGCGGCTTCGGGCTCGAGCGACCTCTCTCGATTACGCGTATCGATCCACCCGTTATCGGGCACCGCGTCATGCCGGAAGAGATCGCGCACGAGGTGGAGCACATGATGGAGAGCGTTGCGCTGCCCGGCGGCGGGGGCGTTAAGGCCGCCGTTCGTGATTACCGGGTGGCGGTGAAAACCGGTACGGCGAAGAAAATTGACGACAGCGGGAAGTACGTCGATAAATACGTCGCCTATACGGCCGGCGTTGCGCCCGCCAGCGATCCGCGTTTTGCCCTGGTGGTGGTGATTAACGATCCGCAAAATGGCGCCTACTACGGCGGTGCCGTTTCCGCGCCTGTCTTCAGCGAGATTATGGGTAACGTGCTGCGTCTGGAGAATGTGAAACCTGACGGGTTACCGGCGGGCTCCGATCACCTTATCGTTATGCGTTAACCGGGCGTTTATAACCAGGGCGAATAGCGGTACACTTCGCCCTTTGATTATGCTCCGGAGTCACCATGTCCTTCAGCTGTCCCCTTTGCCACGCCCCCCTGACGCATTCAGATAAAAGTTATACCTGTCCGCAGGGGCATCAGTTTGATATGGCAAAAGAAGGCTACGTGAATCTTCTGCCGGTGCAGCATAAGCGCTCCCGCGATCCAGGCGACAGTGCAGAGATGATGCAGGCGCGCCGCGCGTTTCTGGATGCCGGGCACTATCTGCCGCTGCGGGAGACCGTCGCGCAGATGCTGAATGACATCCTGCCGGGTTCAGCCACCGCCATGCTCGATATCGGCTGCGGGGAAGGGTACTACACCGCACGCTTTGCCGGGATCGCCCGTGAGAAGGGCGCGTTGACATTCGGTCTTGACGTGTCGAAAGTGGCCATTCGCGCGGCGGCAAAGCGTTACGCGGACGTGACGTTCTGCGTGGCATCCAGCCACCGGCTGCCGTTTGACGATGCCAGCATGGACGCTGTTATCCGCATTTACGCGCCCTGCAAGGCGGAAGAGCTGGCTCGCGTGGTGAAGCCGGGCGGATGGGTGGTCACCGTAACGCCGGGCCCGCGTCATCTGATGGAGCTGAAAGGGCTGATCTACGACGAAGTGCGTCTCCATGCCCCTCATTCTGAACAGCTGGCCGGTTTTAGCCTGAAGCAGGAGCAAAGCGTGGCGTATGAAATGACGCTGAAAGGAGAAGAGGCAACCGCGTTGCTGCAGATGACGCCGTTCGCGTGGCGGGCAAAACCGGAAGTGTGGGAAGCGTTAGCTGTACAATCAATATTTAACTGCCAGACGGATTTCAGTATCCACGTCTGGCAGCGCGAGGATTAACCGGCGAAGTGTGCCCAGAGGATCTGGGCACCAATGCCAATCAGCACAATTCCTCCCAGGATCTCGGCGCGTTTACCCAGCAGCGGGCCGATAAACCGTCCGACCATCATGCCCAGCGTGGACATGATCAGCGTTGCGCAGCCGATGGCCAGCGCGGTGGCAATAATATTGACCTGCAGGAATGCCAGACCGACGCCGACGGCCATCGCATCAAGGCTGGTGGCAATCGCCGTGGTGACCAGCAGCCAGAACCCGTGGCGGTGCTGCGGTTCCTCGTCTTCATCATCACCGCCGCGAAAACCTTCAATCACCATTCGGCCGCCGAGAAACACCAGCAGTACGAAGGCAATCCAGTGGTTCCACTCCAGCACGAACTGGCTGGCGAGCATGCCAAGTCCCCAACCGATAAGCGGCGTAAGCGTTTCGATAGCACCAAAAATGAGGCCGGTACGCAGGGCTTCTGAGAACTTAGGTTTGTGGAGCGTGGCGCCTTTTCCGATGGAAGCAGCAAATGCGTCCATGGACATGCCAAAAGCGAGAAGGATCGTAGCGGAGATATTCATAACAGCGTCCAGACCGGGGATATCCATATGACACATCACTGCCCCCAGTAAACAGCAGTTGATGTATCTATGGTCTCGCCTGATCGCGCCGCACATAAGATGTGCTGTCAGCGATCCGTACGCGCCACGTTTTTCAACGAGTATGTTGACACGTACATTTCCTGCGAACAGGAAATCGGCTACTCCCCAACGACGGGCGCAACCTTAACATATTTTGAGAATATAAAACAACAACGAAGAGGCATTATTTAAACGCTTGGTGATAACGATTTTCATTTGTCTTTAAGCGTGAAAGTATCGTTAACAAATAGAGAACAAATTAACGAAGGGGATATAGCTTAGGCTATATTTCTTGCGCAAGATAAACACAGAGTATAGCCATTGCTATATATTTAAATCATTGAGTTTTAACGAGTAAATTGTAAATCTTTTCCAGGTCGTCAATATTCTTCACCCGAACAAGCAGGCGGCGTTGTTCTAATTGCATCACCAGCACACCGTCTTCGGATAAATTCATCTCTTTAATACGGTTATATTCTATCCACACATTGGCGAAGAAAAATCCGCGGGATTTAAAAATGATTTTCGGCGTGCGGATCCAGAACAGATAAACCGCCATTAATGCCAGCGCACATAATAACCATGTGGTTAATATTGCACCATGGCCGGTGACGTTATTGTAAATAAGAATAGCGATGAGACCCGCGAAGATAAACGCATCCACGCGCCCGCGTCGCAGAAGGGGAAGGGAGAGCAGCGTCTCGCCGTGACGGCGGGGCATGATGAATTCGTCATAGATCGCGTAAGCCAGAAGGGCAGCAATAAATAAAACCAGTACGATGTCCGTGACAGTCATTCATCCTCCAGATAAAAAAACCGGGGGCAAGCCCCCGGCCTATAGCATTGAAACTTACAGACCCAGCAGGCCGACAGCGTAGCCCGCGATACCGATGACGAAGAAGCCAACGATAATCCACAGCGGGTTCACTTTCTTACGCAGCAGCCACATGCAGGCGAAGGTTAACAGCAGCGGTACCAGGCCAGGCATCAGCTGGTCCAGAATCGTCTGCACGGTGGTGACGCGCGTCTGACCATCCTGACCGGTGATGGTCGATACCACCAGCGGGATGTTCACGTGCGTCCACTTGTTAACCAGCGCCCCCATGACAAACAGGCCGAGGATTGACGCCCCCTCAGTCAGTTTCTGCAGGAAGCCGCCGCCCATGTCCTTAACGATGTCCACCCCTTTACGGTAACCGTAGGCCACACCGTAGTAACGGGTCAGCAGGCGCACGGCGTTGAACAGGATGAAGAACAGCAGCGGGCCAAGCAGGCTGCCGCTCATCGCGATACCGGCACCCAGCGCCGCGAAGACCGGACGCACGGTACCCCAGAAGATAGGGTCACCGACACCGGCCAGCGGCCCCATCAGGCCGACTTTGATACCGTTGATGGCACCATCGTCAATCTCTGCGCCGTTCGCACGCTGTTCTTCCATCGCCAGCGTTACGCCCAGAACCGGAGCCGCTACGTAAGGATGGGTGTTAAAGAATTCCAGGTGACGCTTGATCGCCTGACGGCGCGCTTCGTTGTTTTCCGGGTACAGGCGCTTGATCGCTGGCACCATGGAGAAGCAGAAACCCAGCGCCTGCATACGTTCGAAGTTCCATGAACCCTGAAACAGGTTAGAACGGATGAACACGCCACGAATATCACCCGGAGTGAGTTTTTTCTCAGTGGTAGTTTTTGTCATATCAACCATTTCGCTCACCTGTTAGTCCAGTTCGTTATCGAGATCGTTGTTACCAGCAGCCTGCGCTGGGGCACCCGCGACGCGGTTATATTTCGGGCTGAGCTGGATGTAGAGAATCGCCATCACCGCGCCAATCACACCCAGTGCAACCAGGTTGAAGTTGGTGAAGGCAGCGGTCACGAAGCCGAGGTAGAAGAACGGCATCAGGTAGCCTGCGCGCATCATGTTGATGACCATCGCATAACCGACAACTACGATCATACCGCCCGCGATGTTCAGACCGCCGGTGACCACTTCTGGAATGGCGTTCAGCATGCTCTGCACTTCACTGGTACCAACAGAGATCGCCACGATAACCGCCGGGATCGCGATACGCATCGCCTGCAGGAACAGGGATGATACGTGGATCCACGACAGTGCCGTGAGGTTGCCGTTTTCGGCCGCCTTATCCGCTGCGTGCTGGAAGGCTACGGTAATAGTACGAACGATGATGGTCAGAACCTGGCCAGCTGCTGCCAGCGGGATCGCCAGCGCGATACCGGCACCAATACTCTGGTGACCGGCAATAACCAGAACGGTCGAAATGATAGAGGCCAGAGCGGCATCGGGCGCAACCGCTGCGCCGATGTTCATCCAGCCCAGGGCTATCATTTCCAGGGTACCACCGATGATGATACCGGTTTTCATGTCACCCAGAACGGCCCCAATCAGCGTACAGGCCACCAGAGGGCGGTGGAACTGAAATTCATCAAGTACGGATTCCATACCCGCAATACATGCGACGACGAACACCAGCACAATCTGAAGAGTGGTAATCTCCATTGCACTTCTCCTATTACATAAACTTTATATGAGAACCGGCGCGGGCTTATTTCCCAACTTTGCCGATCAAATCCATCATTTTCAGTTTTTGATCCGTGGAAACCTTACGGGCTTCCAGTTCAATACCGCGCGCATTCAGCTTGTTGAATGCCTCGATATCTTTCGCATCGACTGAAATGGCGTTGTTGACCTGCGTTTTGCCCTGACGGAATGCCATACCACCAATGTTCACAGAGGTGATTTTCACGCCGCCTTCAACAATGCGCTCAACGTCTGTCGGGTTAGTGAACAGGAGCATCACGCGTTCACCCGCGTATTTCGGGTTGTTGTACACGCGGATCATCTTGGCGACATCCACGACGTGCGCGGTAACGCCAGGAGGAGCAACCTGAGTCAGAAGGGTTTTACGAACGGTATCGGCGGCCACTTCGTCGCTGACCACGATAATGCGTCGAACGTTGGTCTCTTTGGTCCAGCGCGTGGCGACCTGGCCGTGGATTAAGCGGTCATCAATACGCGCCAGGCCGATGACCATGTAATCGTTCGGGCCCATCGGTTTTGCCGGTGCTGCCGCTTTTGGTGACGCTGCAGGCGCAGGGGCGGGTTTTTCAACTGGCTGCGCCTTCAGGGCTTTTACCCCTTCGCGACCGGTTTCAACGGCCAGCGCCACCAGCTCATCGAACGCCGGATTGTCGTCGCGAGCCATGAAGGTTTCCACCAGCATGGGAATATTAACCCCGGCGACAACTTCATAGTGCTCTTTATCGACGACAATGCGGCTGGCGGCATTGAACGGGCTGCCGCCCCATGTATCAACGAGAAACAGCACGCCTTTGCTGGTATCCAGCTTCGCGAGTTGAGCGTTGTACTTCTCTATCAGCGTCTCGGCGTTTTCACCGGGAACGAAATCGATCCAGCCGACGTTTTCCTGCTCGCCCAACAGCATCTCTGCCGTTTTGAGTAGCTGCTCAGCAGCCCAACCATGTGTGCCTATGACAATAGCAATGGTCACTTGCTACCTCCTTTTATTATCATTAATACGCCTGCCAGGCAGCCGTACTGAGAATCGTATTGGCGAACCGAATCGATTCAGATAAGGGTTAGAGTTCAAAAAAACTAAGACTTCCGCGAATTATTTTAGATAGTGAAAAAATAATTTATGTGATGAAGATCCGTAATTTAGCCACGCGTTACAGATTTATCTGTAGCGTAAAGCCGCTGTGTTACAGAACTTTGCAAAGGAACGTAAATCTTTGCTAAAAACACAGTGTCTCTGATATGTTTAGCCTCCGTTTAATAGTTCAGGAGTATAGGGCTACAGCCCACTATATGGACCGTCACCGACGTCAGTCATCTGCCAGGCCATTTCGCGCCTTATTCACCGGCGATCCTCGCCACGTATCGACTCTGTTTACCTCTGTTTTGCCCGCGTTGAGTGGGGCACCGTTTCGTCATTCCTTTAGCAGGAGCTTGTCATGGAATTCTTAATGGACCCGTCAATCTGGGTGGGATTGCTCACGCTGGTGGTGCTCGAGATTGTTCTCGGCATTGATAACCTGGTGTTTATCGCCATCCTCGCGGACAAACTGCCGCCAAAACAGCGTGATAAAGCGCGACTGATTGGTCTCTCGCTGGCGCTGGTTATGCGACTGGGGCTGCTCTCCGTCATCTCCTGGATGGTCACGCTGACCAAACCGCTGTTCTCCGTCATGGACTACACCTTCTCCGGGCGTGATTTAATCATGCTGATCGGGGGATATTCCTGCTTTTCAAAGCGACGACGGAGCTACACGAGCGGCTGGAAAACCGTCAGCACGATGATGGGCACGGTAAGGGTTATGCCAGCTTCTGGGTTGTAGTGATGCAGATCGTGGTGCTTGATGCGGTCTTCTCGCTGGATGCGGTGATCACGGCGGTCGGCATGGTGAATCATCTGCCGGTAATGATGGCGGCTGTCGTCATTGCGATGGCGGTAATGCTGCTGGCCTCGAAGCCGCTGACGCGCTTCGTTAACCAGCATCCAACGGTGGTCGTGCTGTGTCTTAGCTTCCTGCTGATGATTGGTCTGAGCCTGGTGGCGGAAGGTTTTGGCTTCCATATTCCGAAAGGCTACCTGTACGCCGCGATTGGCTTCTCGATCCTGATCGAGCTGTTCAACCAGATTGCGCGCCGTAACTTTATTAAGCAGCAGTCGAATCAGCCGCTGCGCGCCCGTACCGCAGATGCGATTCTGCGCCTGATGGGCGGTCGTCGTCAGGTGAACGTCCAGTCTGATTCCGAAAACCATAACCCGGTTCCGGTCCCGGAAGGGGCGTTTGTGGAGCAAGAACGCTATATGATCAACGGCGTGCTCTCCCTGGCCTCCCGTTCGCTGCGCGGCATCATGACGCCGCGTGGGGAGATCAGCTGGGTCGATGCAAACCTGAGCGTGGATGAAATTCGCCAGCAGCTGCTCTCTTCTCCGCACAGCCTGTTCCCGGTGTGTCGCGGAGAGCTGGATGAGATCATCGGCGTGGTGCGGGCAAAAGAGATGCTGGTGGCCCTGGAAGAGGGCGTCAACGTGGAAGCCGTTGCCGCCGCGTCACCTGCGATTGTCGTGCCGGAAACGCTGGATCCTATAAACCTGCTCGGGTGCTGCGCCGCGCTCGCGGTAGCTTTGTTATCGTCACCAACGAGTTTGGCGTGGTGCAGGGGCTGGTTACGCCGCTGGACGTGCTGGAAGCGATTGCCGGTGAATTCCCGGATGCCGACGAAACGCCTGAGATCGTTGCCGACGGTGAAGGCTGGCTGGTTAAAGGTACCACCGACCTGCACGCGCTCTCGCACACGCTGGGGCTGGAAAACGTGATCAACGATGAAGAAGACATCGCGACCGTTGCCGGTCTGGTTATCGCCGTTAACGGGCAAATCCCGCGCGTCGGAGATGTGATCGAGCTGGGGCCGCTGCACATTACGATCGTTGAAGCCAACGACTATCGCGTTGATATGGTTCGTATTGTTAAAGAACAATCAGCCCACGACGAAGATGAGTAAGCCGGCTTAGCGCAGCGGCATTAAGGGCACGATGTGCCCGTTATGATGCGCTGGCGGGGACGCGCTCCCCGCCAGCCACTTCGGAAAATCCCGTAGCGGCATGGGCCGCGCATAGAAAAACCCCTGCAGGACAGGTACGCCATGGCGGCGCAAGTAGCGCGCCTGCTCCTCCGTCTCGACCCCTTCAGCAACCAGTTCGATATTCAGCCGCTGTCCCAGCGCAATAATCATATCCGTTACCGTCGAGTTCACGGCGTCGGTGCCGATGGCGGTGGTAAACGACTGGTCAATTTTCAGCACGTCCGGGTGCAGCTTTTCGAGCCAGGAGAGGGAGCTGTTCCCGGTACCAAAATCGTCGATGGCTAGCTTCACCCCTTTGCGATGCAGCTCGCGCACGATGCGATAATCCGCATCCAGCAGCGCATCCCGTTCCGTGAGTTCAATCACCAGCTGCTGGCGCGGACTGGCGCTGAACCAGAGGCGATTAAGGTCCTGTATCAACACCGCGTGACGGAAATGGCTGGCGGCGACGTTAATACCGATGTGAAAACCGGCGCTGGAAGGAAAGTAGCCTATCTGGCGCACCGTTTCGGCGATGACGTAGCGGGTCAGAGGGACAATCTGGTTATGTTCTTCTGCCAGAGGGATAAATACCTCCGGGGTGATCCAACCCTGACGGGGGTTATTCCAGCGCAGCAGGATTTCCACGCCGGTGCACGCCTGGGTGCGGGCATTCACCAGCGGCTGGCAGAAAAGCTCAAATTCCCGCGCCGCAATGCCCATATCGATCTCCCACGTAAAGCTCATCCGGTTTGCCGTTGCCAGCCAGGCGAGATAGCCCAGCAGCAGGCTGAGCATGAGTCCAAGCGGCAGCTGGGCTGGCAGGCTTTTTAAGGCTAACTCTCCAGAGCCTGGCCCGCTGACCGTAATGGTGAAAGGGTTTCGGGTTGACGATTGCTGGAAAAGAGAACCTTCCTCATCAAAGGTCAGGCTGTCGCTGACGCGTTGTCCATAGCGCAGAAAGCGATCGCCTACGGTCAGCGCCACGTCATTGATGAGCGGGCGCTGGGGCTCGAGGATCATTTTGGCGATCAGATCGATATTGATGATTTCGATAACGCCAGCTTCACCGTCCTGTGAGACGGGATACCACTGGACCAATATCGGGCTATCTTTAAGCAGCCACTGGTCGGTCGATAAAATCAGCTTTGCCGTGCTGGCGGGGAGTTCTTTCAGGAAGTCGCGAACGGGCACGTTGCGGCTCCCGAAAATACTTGAGCAATACAGGATACCCTCGTTAATCAGGGCGATGGAGCGTACCGTCTGCAAAATGGCGGCCTGCTTTCGCAGCGCCAGGTGCGCCTGCGGGCAGGGCTGCCCCACCAGGGGCTGCAGCACGCTGCGGCGGTTCTCTAAAGAAAGCAGGACGTTATCAAGGGCGCGAACGGTGTGGCTGGTAAAATCGAGGATCCGCTGTTGGTTAACATTGCGCTGTGAAATAAAGCGAATGCCTAACGTCAGGATGAGCGTGAGGAGCGCAACCGTGACACAGACGATAACGCGTTTTCGGCGATAGTTTTTAATGATCGTTTGTGCAGTTTGCATGAACGGTCGCCTGATAAGCCACCAGCCACAAAAGCCGGACGCAACAGTAAAAGTGTAGTGGGGAAAGCTGAAGGAGACGAGAAAGAAGAGGGAAATTCGCCCATCCGTTGCAGATGGGCGAAAGGCAGTATTAGTCGCACTGCACCTTAATGGCCAGGCCACCGCGGGACGTCTCGCGGTATTTCGCGTTCATGTCCTTGCCGGTTTCGTACATAGTTTCAATCACCTTATCCAGCGATACGCGAGGTTCGCTGGTACGGCGCATCGCCATACGTGAGGCGTTGATGGCTTTCACCGAGGCAATCGCGTTACGCTCGATGCACGGCACCTGCACCTGGCCCGCGACCGGGTCACAGGTCAGGCCGAGGTTATGTTCCATACCGATTTCCGCCGCTACGCAGACCTGCTCAGGGCTTGCGCCCAGCAGCTCTGCCAGACCCGCCGCCGCCATGGAGCAGGCAACGCCGACTTCACCCTGACATCCCACTTCCGCGCCGGAGATGGAGGCGTTCATTTTGTACAGCGCACCGATGGCACCTGCCGCCAGGAAATAGCGGATATAGATGTCCGGCGTCACGGGCTCAATAAAGTGATCGTAATAGGCCAGCACTGCCGGAACGATACCGCACGCACCGTTGGTTGGCGCCGTCACGACGCGGCCACCGGCGGCGTTCTCTTCGTTAACCGCCAGGGCAAACATGTTTACCCAGTCGACCACGTTCATCGGGTCATTGGAGAACTTGTCCGTGGTCACCAGCATACGGCGCAGGGCAGAGGCACGACGCGGTACGCGCAGTGGACCCGGCAGAACGCCTTCGGTGTTCATCCCGCGGTCGATACAGGCGCGCATGGTTTGCCAGACGTTCGCAAAATAGTCTTCAATATCTTTTTTGCTGTGCAGGGCCAGTTCGTTCTGCATCACCATGCCGGACAGTGAAAGACCGGTCTCTTTGCAGTAGCCCAGCATTTCAGTAGCCGATTTGAACGGGTACGGTACGCTGACGTCGCCGACGCTGTCTTTGCCAAAATGCTCTTCATCCACGATGAAGCCACCGCCGATGGAGTAGTACGTTTTGCTGTAAATCTCTTTTTCACCGCTGTAAGCGTGAATGGTCATGCCGTTTTCATGCAGCGGCAGGTTGTCGCTGCGAAAACGCATGCCGTCATCCTGCGGGAAATCGACTTCCTGCTGGCCGTTTGCCAGCAGCAGGCGGCCGCGTGTTTCCACGTCGCGGATGAATGCCGGGATGGCATCAATATCTAC
Source organism: Enterobacter asburiae (assembly GCF_001521715.1). NCBI lineage: Bacteria > Pseudomonadati > Pseudomonadota > Gammaproteobacteria > Enterobacterales > Enterobacteriaceae > Enterobacter > Enterobacter asburiae. Next base: position 1,817,144 of record NZ_CP011863.1, on the reverse strand, counting down.
GGTATCCGGCATATTGCCTGCCAGACCCATAATAATGGCGATATCGGTGTGGTGGCCTTTACCCGTTAATGACAGCGAGCCGTAAACATCCACGGCGACACGGGTAACGCTTTCCAGTAATCCTTTTTCGACCAGATCATCGACGAACTGTTTACCGGCCTTCATCGGGCCAACAGTATGGGAAGACGAAGGGCCAATTCCCACTTTGAACATGTCGAATATACTAATCACTTTCACACTCCTGACAGGGTTACCGGGGTTCCAGTAACGATGTTATAACTGCGCATAGTGTAAGAGGGAACACCGACCTCGGCTTAACTATTCACATGAATTAAACTAATGGTTAACGATGGGTTTTGCTAATAGCGCGACGCGGATCGCAAACCTGCAAAAAAGGATGGAATGTAAAGTATAGTCAAGGTTTCAGGCCGATTTGCAGCGCCAGTTCGCGAATGATGCCCGCCGTCATGCCCCAGACAAAATAATGCTGATACCAGGACAACCAGACCCGATGGTCATGCCCGCGACGATGGATATCCAGCGGATGATAACGGCTTAGCCGGAGCGCCTCTTCAAGCGGCATTTCAAACACCGCAGACACCTCATCGACGCTGGCATGATACTGCAGGCCGGGCGGGATAATGCCCACCACCGGCGTGACCTGAAAACCGGTAACGCTGTCGACGGGCGGCAGCACGCCGATGACCTCCACGGCCTCCGGCGGAATGGCAACCTCTTCCTGCGCTTCCCGCAGCGCGGCGGCAATCAGCGAGGCGTCGGAGCTGTCTACTGCGCCACCCGGAAAGGCGACCTGACCCGCGTGCTTACGTAAATGGGGAGAACGCTGGGTGAGCAGCAGGCCCGGCTGCGCGCGACGCACGACCGGGATCAGTACGGCCGCCTGACGCTGGTTCAGCGCCTCGCGGTTGACCTGCGGTCGTAATAGCTGAAAGCGAGATAAAAAATCGTCAAGCGTCAGGTTCTCTTTTTCCACCCGTGATTACTCCAGTTGTTTCAGGATACGGTTAACTTTATCAAAGGTTTCCTGATATTCCGCATCGACCTGGCTATCGGCAACAATGCCGCCCCCGGCCGAGCAGTAAAGGTTTCCGTCGCAGGCCGTCAGCGTGCGAATGGTAATGCTGGTATCCATGGTGCCGCACAGGCTGATATAGCCGATGCTGCCGCACCAGGCGTTGCGGCGGTGCGGCTCCAGCTCATCAATGATCTCCATCGCCCGCACCTTTGGCGCGCCGGTGATGGAGCCGCCCGGGAACGCGGCGCGGAGCAGATCGCTGGCGGTGCGAGAGGCAGGGAGACGCGCGGTAATGGTACTGACCAGATGATGCACCGCCGGGAAAGGCTCGACGACAAACAGTTCCGGCACGCGCACGCTGCCCGGTTCGGCGACGCGGCCAATATCGTTACGCATTAGGTCGACAATCATCAGGTTCTCGGCGCGGTCTTTCGGCGAGGCGGCCAGCTTTTCCGCCTGCTGGCGATCGGCGTCGGGATCGGCAAGACGCGGCAGAGTGCCTTTAATCGGACGGGTTTGGATCGTGCCCTCGGCCAGATGAATAAAGCGCTCCGGAGACAGGCTGAGTATGGCCCCCCGTTCCAGACGGACAAACGCGCTGAACGGCGCCTTATTGCTGGCATTAAGACGGGTAAATGCCTGCCACTCATCTCCCCGGTATGTCGCCTGGAAGCGCTGGGCGAGGTTAACCTGATAGCAGTCACCGCTTTGCAGATACGCCTGAACGCGCGCGAATTTTTCGGCATACTCCGCTGCGCTCATATTTGAACGCCAGCCTGAGGTGAGCGTGAACGTCTGTGCCGGTGCAGGCTGTTGCGCCTCCAGCCACGCCAGACGCGCCTGCACGTCATGATGGCTCAGCAGGGAAACCTTTTTTTTCAGGTGATCGACAATTAACGCCCAGTCATACAGCCCCACGGCCATGTCTGGCAGGGAAATATCTGCCTGCGCATGCTCCGGCAGCGTTTCGAAACGGCGACCCAGATCGTAGCCAAACAGGCCCAGCGCGCCCCCTGAAAAGGGAAGTCCGGGTTCGGCGCGGCAGATAAGCCCAGCGCGTTAATGGCTTGCTGCAGCTGCTTCAGGGGATCGTCCGTTAACGACAGGTCATCGGTTGTCAGCGTCTTTAGCGGATCGGCCACCAGAATATCGAAGCGGCTATAGGGATGGTCCGCATGGCCGGAATGCAGCAGCATCGCATACGGAAGATGGCTCAGGCGGGCAAACCAGAATTCAGCGGCGTCTGCACGCCAGGGCAAGGTAATAACAGTGGGGAAGCGCATGTTCATGTGTGGCATACTACCGGGCAGCGTGAAATAATTAGCGCGAATAATTTAGCAGGAGTTGACGATGTTTGCAGGTTTACCTTCTCTGAGCCATGAACAGCAGCAGAAAGCGGTTGAGCGAATTCAGGAACTGATGTCCCAGGGGATGAGCAGCGGACAGGCGATTACCGTTGTCGCTCAGGAGATTCGCGCCAGTCATTCCGGCGAGCGGATCGTGGCGCGATTCGAAGATGAAGATGAAGATCCAGAAGAGTAATCGGGCTTACACCGCCGCGATAATCTTGATCTCAACCTTATACTCCGGTTTCATCAGCGTGGCCTGTACGGTGCAGCGTACAGGCGCGTGACCCGCCACTACCCATGCATCCCAGGCTCTGTTCATCGCCGCGAAATCATCTTTGTTTGCCAGGAAAATCGTCGCATCCAGAATGCGGGATTTGTCGCTGCCCTGTTTTTCCAGCACCGCATCAATCTGCGCCAGGGTGTTAGCCGTCTGCTCGAACGCATCCGCGTCCAGGTTAGCCGGTACGCCGGTGTAGTAAAGCGTCTGGTTATGGATCACCACATCAGACCAGCGGGCTTCAGCATCAATGCGCACAATTGTCATAAACGTTTCCTCGTTATTTTTCGTCGTCAGGCGGCAAGACTGCCATATTGTTCTCCTGTCGTCACTATTTGGGGTGGCACAGGAGAGGATGGGCTGACATAATCCCTGTGCAAAAATACAGTGAGAGAGCACCGTGGCAGACGATTTTTCCCCTGAAGGTCAATTAGCGCAGGCTATTCCCGGCTTTAAGCCCCGTGAGCCTCAGCGCCAGATGGCGCACGCCGTTGCACGCGCCATCGATAAGGCTCAGCCGCTGGTGGTCGAAGCCGGAACCGGCACGGGTAAAACGTATGCTTACCTTGCTCCGGCGCTGCGCGCGAAGAAGAAGGTGATTATTTCCACCGGTTCGAAGGCGCTGCAGGATCAGCTCTACAGCCGCGATTTGCCCACGGTGGCGAAAGCGCTGAAATACAAGGGACGTCTGGCCCTGCTGAAGGGGCGCTCAAACTATCTCTGCCTGGAACGTCTTGAGCAGCAGGCGCTGGCGGGCGGTGACCTGCCGGTACAAACCCTCAGCGACGTTATTATCCTTCGCGCCTGGGCGAACCAGACCGAAGAGGGTGATATCAGCACCTGCGCGAGCGTGCCGGAAGACTCGCCTGCCTGGCCGCTGGTGACCAGCACCAACGACAACTGCCTCGGCAGCGACTGTCCGCTGTATAAAGACTGCTTTGTGGTGAAGGCGCGCAAAACGGCGATGGATGCGGATGTGGTGGTGGTGAACCACCATCTGTTCCTCGCGGATATGGTCGTCAAGGACAGCGGCTTCGGCGAGCTGATCCCGGAGGCTGACGTGATGATCTTCGACGAAGCCCACCAGCTTCCGGACATCGCCAGCCAGTACTTCGGCCAGTCGCTTTCCAGCCGCCAGCTGCAGGATCTGGCGAAAGATTTCACCATCGCTTACCGGACCGAACTCAAAGATACCCAGCAGCTGCAGAAGTGCGCCGACCGTCTGGCCCAAAGCGCGCAGGATTTCCGCTTACAGCTCGGCGATCCGGGTTATCGCGGCAACCTGCGCGAGCTGCTGGCGGACAAAAACATCCAGCGCGCGCTGCTGCTGCTCGATGATGCCCTGGAACTCTGCTACGACGTGGCAAAACTGTCCCTCGGCCGCTCCGCGCTGCTGGACGCGGCCTTCGAACGCGCCACGCTCTATCGCGGGCGGCTCAAGCGGCTGAAAGAGATTAACCAGCCGGGGTTCAGCTACTGGTATGAGTGCACCTCGCGGCACTTCACGCTGGCGCTCACGCCGCTGACGGTGGCCGATAAATTTAAAGAGGTGATGGCGCAAAAGCCGGGAAGCTGGATCTTCACTTCGGCAACTCTGTCGGTGAACGACGATCTACATCACTTCACGGAACGTCTTGGCATTGAGGAGGCGGAATCCCTGCTCCTGCCCAGCCCGTTCGATTACGGAAAACAGGCGCTGCTCTGCGTTCCCCGTAATCTGCCGCTGCCGAACCAGCCGGGCGCTGCGCGCCATCTGGCCGCGATGTTGAAACCGATGATCGAGGCCAACAACGGCCGCTGTTTTATGCTCTGCACCTCTCACGCCATGATGCGTGACCTCGCCGAGCAGTTCCGCGCCACCATGACCTTACCGGTGCTGCTGCAGGGAGAAACCAGCAAAGGCCAGCTGTTACAGCAGTTTGTCAGCGCCGGAAATGCCCTGCTGGTGGCAACCAGCAGCTTCTGGGAAGGGGTGGACGTGCGCGGCGATACGCTCTCGCTGGTGATCATTGATAAGCTGCCATTTACCTCTCCGGACGACCCGCTGCTGAAGGCGCGGATGGAAGACTGCCGTCTGCGCGGGGGCGATCCGTTTGAAGAGGTACAGCTGCCGGATGCGGTGATTACCCTCAAGCAGGGGGTAGGGCGATTGATCCGCGACGTCACCGATCGCGGGGTGCTGGTCATTTGCGATAACCGGCTGGTGATGCGTCCTTACGGGGCAACCTTCCTCGCCAGCCTGCCGCCCGCGCCGCGGACGCGGGACATAAAACGCGCGGTGCGTTTCCTGGCAAACCCAACGGCGGAGTAATTTACCCCGGAGTGTGCTAAGATGCGCGCCATTTTGTGACTGACCCTTGCGAGAGCGCGACGACTGATGCGAATTCTGGCTATTGATACCGCGACAGAGGCTTGCTCTGTCGCTCTGTTGAACGACGGTGCTGTTTCTGCTCATTTCGAAGAGTGCCCACGGGAACACACCCAACGCATTCTGCCCCTAGTAAAAGCCATTTTAACTCAGGGCAACACCTCCTTAACCGACCTCGACGCGCTGGCCTTTGGCCGTGGCCCCGGCAGCTTTACGGGCGTACGTATCGGGATCGGCATTGCGCAGGGGCTGGCGCTGGGCGCCGAACTGCCGATGATCGGCGTCTCTACCCTCGCCACCATGGCGCAGGGCGCATGGCGCATGACCGGGGCAACGCGCGTGCTGGCCGCGATTGATGCCCGCATGGGCGAAGTTTACTGGGCCGAATACACCCGCGACGAGCAGGGCGTGTGGCACGGTGAAGAGACGGAAGCCGTGCTCAAGCCGGAAGCGGTCACTGAGCGGCTGCAGCAGCTCTCCGGTGAGTGGGCGACCGTCGGTACCGGCTGGCCGGCGTGGCCTGACATGGCAAACGACACCGGGGTGATGCTGGTGGACGGCAACATGCTGCTGCCGGCTGCGGAAGACATGCTTCCGATTGCCTGCCAGCTGCTCGCGGCAGGAAAAACCGTTGCCGTTGAACACGCGGAGCCGGTTTATTTGCGAAACACCGTTGCGTGGAAGAAACTTCCGGGCCGCGAGTGAATCTCAGTAACAGGAACTGAGAAAAAGGAGTCGCATCATGGCGGTTCAGACTAAAGTAGTACGCCTTATTATGGCAGGCGCGGTTGCCATAGCACTGAGCGGATGCGTTTCCGTTCCTGATGCGATTAAGGGCAGCAGCCCGACGCCACAGCAGGATCTGGTGCGAGTGATGAATGCGCCTGAGCTTTACGTCGGCCAGGAAGCGCGCTTTGGCGGTAAGGTCATCGACGTACAAAACCAGCAGGGGAAAACCCGTCTGGAGATCGCGACCGTTCCGCTGGACAGCGGCGCGCGGCCGGTACTGGGTGAGGCCTCTCGCGGGCGTATCTATGCGGACGTCAGTGGTTTCCTCGATCCGGTCGATTTTCGCGGACAGCTGGTGACCGTCGTCGGGCCGATTACCGGCGCCGTGCAGGGTAAAATCGGCAGCACGCCGTATAAATTTATGACCATGCAGGTCAACGGGTATAAACGCTGGCGGCTGGCACAGCAGGTGATCATGCCGCCTCAGCCGATGGATCCGTGGATGTGGGGTCCACATCCTTATCGTTACGGCTACCCGGGCTGGGGCTGGTATAACCCGGGTCCTGCACAGGTTCAGACGATCGTTACTGAGTAACTTACTGTTATTGTTAGAAAAGAGACAGCGGCTCAGCCGCTGTCTCTGTTTTTTTACGGATAAAACGAAAAAAAAGAGTGACGCGCTTCGCAACCTTAAATGTGAACAATTAATAAACTGGTACGCTGAGTTAATATAATGTTAACAAACTGTTTATTATCGGGGTTGTGATGACGACGAACACTCATTTCAGAGGTGATGCATTGAAGAAGGTTTGGCTTAACCGTTATCCCGCAGATGTTCCTGCTGAGATCAATCCTGACCGTTATCAATCCCTGGTGGAATTATTTGAGCACTCGGTAAGGCGCTACGCGGACCAGCCCGCATTCGTGAATATGGGCGAGGTCATGACGTTCCGTAAGCTTGAGGAGCGTAGCCGCGCCTTTGCGGCGTATCTTCAGGAAGGGCTGGGGCTGCAAAAAGGGGACCGCGTCGCGCTGATGATGCCAAACCTGCTGCAATACCCGGTGGCGTTGTTCGGTATCCTGCGAGCCGGGATGATTGTCGTCAACGTTAACCCGCTGTATACCCCGCGCGAGCTGGAGCATCAGCTGAACGACAGCGGCGCGGCCGCGATTGTCATTGTGTCCAACTTCGCCCATACCCTGGAAAAAGTGGTCGACAAAACTCAGGTTAAACACGTCATCCTGACGCGCATGGGGGATCAGCTCTCAACCGCCAAAGGCACGCTGGTTAACTTTGTCGTCAAATACGTCAAACGTCTGGTGCCAAAATACCACCTGCCGGACGCCATCTCCTTCCGCCGCGCGCTGCATGCGGGCTACCGTATGCAGTATGTGAAACCCGAAGTGGTCGCGGAAGATCTTGCGTTTCTGCAATATACGGGCGGGACCACCGGCGTCGCCAAAGGGGCCATGCTCACCCACCGCAATATGCTGGCAAACCTTGAACAGGTGAACGCCACCTACGGGCCGCTGCTGCATCCGGGCAAAGAGGTGGTGATCACCGCGCTTCCGCTGTATCACATCTTTGCGCTGACCATGAACTGCCTGCTGTTTATTGAACTGGGTGGTCAGAACATCCTCATCACCAACCCGCGCGATATCCCGGGCCTGGTGAAAGAGCTGGCGAAATATCCGTTCACCGCCATGACGGGGGTGAACACCCTGTTTAACGCGCTGCTTAATAACAAAGAGTTCCAGCAACTGGATTTCTCCACGCTGCATCTCTCTGCGGGCGGCGGCATGCCGGTTCAGCAGGCGGTCGCCGAGCGCTGGGTGAAGCTCACCGGCCAGTATTTGCTGGAAGGCTATGGGCTGACGGAATGTGCTCCGCTGGTCAGCGTGAACCCACACGATATCGATTATCACAGTGGAAGCATTGGTCTGCCGGTTCCTTCCACCGAGGCCAAACTGGTCGATGATAACGATAACGAAGTCGCGCCGGGCGAGCCGGGTGAGCTTTGCGTCAAAGGTCCGCAGGTGATGCTGGGCTACTGGCAGCGTCCCGATGCGACCGACGAAATCATCAAAGACGGCTGGCTGCACACCGGTGATATTGCGGTAATGGATGACGAGGGCTTCCTGCGCATCGTCGATCGCAAGAAAGACATGATCCTGGTCTCCGGCTTCAACGTCTATCCGAATGAGATCGAAGACGTGGTTATGCAGCACAGCGGCGTACTCGAAGTGGCGGCTGTCGGCGTCCCTTCCGGCAGCAGCGGTGAAGCGGTTAAAATATTTGTGGTCAAGAAAGATCCTTCCCTGACGGAGGAGGCGCTGGTAACGTTCTGCCGTCGTCAGCTGACGGGCTACAAGGTGCCGAAGCTGGTTGAGTTCCGCGATGAGCTGCCTAAATCCAACGTCGGAAAGATATTACGACGAGAATTACGTGACGAAGCCCGTGGCAAAGTAGACAATAAGGCCTGAGCTTCACGCTAATCGCCCAGACGCCGGTTAAGCCGGCGTTTTTTATGGGCGCAAACAAAAGAGAACCCGTTTTGAATTACCAGATGATCACGACCAACGACGAGCTGGCTTCGCTGTGCGAAGTGACGCGCGACTTTCCTGCCATTGCCCTGGATACCGAGTTTGTCCGTACCCGGACCTATTATCCGCAGCTGGGTTTGATTCAGATGTACGACGGTAAACACGTGTCGCTGATTGACCCTCTCGGCATTACCGACTGGACGCCGATGCGTGACCTGCTGCTCGATACCGCCGTGACGAAATACCTGCACGCAGGCAGTGAAGATCTGGAAGTCTTTCTGAACACTTTTGGCATCATGCCCCAGCCGCTGATTGACACGCAGATCCTCGCGGCATTCAGCAATCGTCCGCTCTCATGGGGCTTTGCTGCCATGGTGGAGGAGTATACGGGCCTGACGCTGGATAAAAGCGAATCCCGTACCGACTGGCTGGCGCGCCCGCTTACCGAGCGTCAGCTGGAGTATGCGGCGGCAGACGTGTTTTACCTGCTGCCGATTGCCGGACAGCTGATGAAAGAGGCGGAAGCCTCCGGCTGGCTGTCTGCTGCGCTGGACGAGTGCCGTATGACCCAGCAGCGTCGTCAGGAAGTGGTTGACCCGAAAGAGGCCTGGCGCGATATCAGCAACGCCTGGCAGCTGCGTACGCGTCAGCTGGCATGCCTGCAGCTGCTGGCAGACTGGCGCTTGCGTAAAGCGCGCGAGCGCGATCTGGCCGTTAACTTCGTGGTTCGCGAAGAGCATCTCTGGGCTGTCGCGCGCTATATGCCTGGCAGCCTGGGCGAGCTGGACAGCATTGGCCTTTCGGGCAGCGAGATCCGCTTCCACGGTAAAACCCTGTTGGCGCTGGTCGCCAAAGCGCAGGAGCTGCCGGAAGATGCGCTGCCGGAACCGCTGCTGAACCTGATGGACATGCCGGGCTATCGCAAAGCGTTTAAGGATATCAAAGCGCTGGTGCAGGCAGTTGCAACGGAAAGCAAGCTGAGCGCGGAACTGCTCGCCTCACGTCGTCAGATTAACCAGCTGCTGAACTGGCACTGGAAGCTGAAGCCGCAGAATGGCGTGCCGGAGATGATGGCGGGCTGGCGCGGGGAATTGATGGCCGATCGCCTGAATACGCTGCTGGACGGTTATCCGCGATAAAAAAATATGCCGGGCGATATACCCGGCATATTTCCCCGGTGGCGCTGCGCTTACCGGGGCGACGAAAACACAAACCTACGGACGTGACTCTTCCGCTTCCGGGAGCGTAACGTTCAGCTCCAGAATCGAAATATCCCCGTCTTTTTGTTCCAGCTGCACCGTGACCATCTCCGGGTCAATCTGCACATACTTACAGATCACTTCCAGGATGTCCTTGCGCAGCTGCGGCAGGTAGTGAGGCTCGGCGTCGCTACGACGACGCTCCGCAACGATAATTTGCAGACGTTCTTTTGCGATGTTGGCGGTGTTCTTTTTCCGCGAGAGAAAAAAGTCCAGTAATGCCATAACTTATCCTCCGAACAGGCGTTTGAGGAAACCTTTCTTCTCTTCTTCAATGAAGCGGAAAGGACGTTCTTCTCCCAGCAGACGGTCAACGGTATCGGCGTAAGCTTTACCTGCATCTGCCAATGTATCAAGGATCACTGGCTCGCCCTGGTTAGACGCGCGTAACACGGACTGATCTTCCGGGATAACGCCTACCAGCTTAATGCGCAGGATCTCCAGCACGTCTTCCATGCTCAGCATGTCACCTTTGTTCACGCGGCCCGGATTGTAGCGGGTGAGCAGCAGGTGTTCTTTAATCGGGTCTTCGCCATTTTCCGCACGACGGGATTTAGAGGCGAGGATGCCCAGAATGCGGTCTGAGTCACGCACGGATGAAACTTCAGGGTTGGTGGTGATGATCGCTTCATCAGCGAAGTAGAGCGCCATCAGGGCACCGGTTTCGATGCCCGCAGGGGAGTCGCAGACAATGAAGTCGAAATCCATTTTTTTCAGATCGTCGAGCACCTTTTCCACGCCTTCACGGGTCAGTGCGTCTTTGTCACGCGTCTGAGAAGCCGGGAGAATGTAGAGGTTCTCGGTGCGCTTGTCTTTGATCATCGCCTGGTTAAGCGTGGCATCGCCCTGAATGACGTTTACAAAGTCATACACGACGCGACGCTCGCATCCCATGATGAGGTCGAGGTTACGCAGACCGATATCGAAGTCGATAACGATGGTTTTCTTTCCCTTCTGGGCCAAACCAGTAGCGATGGCCGCGCTGGAGGTGGTCTTGCCAACGCCTCCTTTACCCGAAGTAACAACAATAATGCGTGCCATAGAAATTCCTTGTTAAAAAGGGATCAATTCAACGGTTGAACGGTCAACGCGTCGTCTGCCAGAAGCAGGCGAGCCGCTTTGCCATAAAATTCGGCTGGGATCTTGTCGCTCAGCCAATATTCACCTGCGATGGACACCAGTTCCGCCGTCAGGTGAGTACAAAATATTTGCGCATCTCGATCGCCACTTGCACCTGCGAGCGCACGTCCACGCATCATACCGTATACGTGAATATTGCCATCTGCAATCAGCTCAGCGCCAGCACTGACGTGGCTTGTAACAATCAGATCACAGTTTGGTGCATAAATGCGCTGACCGGAACGAACCGGCACATCAATCATTCGCGTTTTTGTGACGGTAGTAACGTTTTGCACCGCAGGAGGGGGCGTTTGCACGGCAGCGGGTGCCGCACGCGAGGCTTTTTCTTTGCCCTCATTCAGAAGGGGCAGCCCCGCACGCTCAATTTCCGCTTTCAGCTCAGCATCTTTGCAGCCGCTGATGCCCACGATTCGCAGTCCGGTCGAGGAGACGGCCTGCTGGAGAAGTTTCCAGTTAACCGGAGCCTCAAGACCGCTGACGTTGATAACAACAGGGGCGTGCTTCAGAAAGGCGGGAGCCTGGGCGATTTTGTCTTCTAACGCCTGACGAATAACCTCGGGTTTTGCATCATGCAAATGTACCACTGATAAGGTGAAGCTACTGCCTTTAAGCTCGATGGGCGTGTTTGACATCCTGGCCTTACTCAATTTGCTATTAACCGCAACCACTCGCTGCGATATTCCGAAGAGTATCAGGCATGTTATAGTCAGGAGTATATTGAGGCAAGCAACCACCCATTAATTCAGAGTAAAAACATGTTTTGTGTGATCTACAGAAGTACAAGCCGTGACCAGACCTATCTTTATGTCGAAAAGAAAGACGATTTTTCACGCGTGCCTGAAGAATTAATGAAGAACTTTGGCCGACCACAGCTGGCGATGCTGCTGCCGCTTGATGGTCGTAAGAAACTGATTAATGCCGATCTGGATAAAGTGAAAACGGCCTTAGCCGAGCAAGGCTATTATTTACAGCTTCCACCGCCACCCGAGAATTTATTAAAACAGCATCTTGAGGCGAACGGTAAAAAATAGTCTCAACTGTTTTTGGGCACAACACATCAACCGTTTAGGGGTCGACCATGTATCAACATCATAACTGGCAAGGTGCATTACTGGATTATCCCGTCAGCAAAGTGGTTTGCGTGGGCAGCAACTACGCAAAACATATTCAGGAGATGGGCAGCGCGACGCCAGAAGAGCCGGTCCTGTTTATTAAGCCTGAAACGGCGCTTTGCGATATTCGCCAGCCGCTGGCGCTGCCGCAGGGGCTGGGCTCGGTGCATCACGAAGTTGAACTTGCGGTGCTGATCGGCGCGACGCTGCGCCAGGCCTCAGAAGAACATGTTAAAAAAGCGATTGCCGGATACGGCGTGGCGCTGGACCTCACCCTGCGTGACGTGCAGGGCAAAATGAAGAAAGCAGGGCAGCCGTGGGAAAAAGCCAAAGGGTTTGATAATTCCTGCCCGATTTCGGCGTTTGTGCCGGTGAGCGAATTTACCGGCGATCCGCAGGACACGCCGCTCAGCCTGAAGGTCAACGGCGAGATCCGCCAGCAGGGCACCACGGCAGACATGATCCATAAGATTGTGCCGCTGATCGCCTACATGAGCCGCTTCTTTACCCTTAAACCAGGCGATGTGATCCTGACCGGGACCCCAGAAGGCGTTGGTCCGCTACTCAGCGGTGACGAGCTAGAGGTCGGTTTTAACGGCCTGTCGCTGAAAACCCGCGTGCTGTAACCCCATCTTGCCGCCTGAAGAGGGCGGCAAAACTTGCAACAACGTGCCAGACTCGTTATAAGGTGCGCTTTCTTTTGACGTGTGGACATCCTGATGAACGACATCCCTTTCTGGCAAAGCAAAACTCTCGACGACATGACTGACGCGGAATGGGAATCATTGTGCGACGGCTGCGGGCAGTGCTGCCTGCACAAGCTGATGGATGAAGATACGGACGAAATCTACTTCACCAACGTTGCCTGCAAGCAGTTAAACATTAAAACCTGCCAGTGCCGCAACTATGAGCGCCGGTTTGAATTTGAGCCTGACTGCATCAAGCTAACCCGGGATAATCTGCCAACGTTTGAATGGCTGCCGCATACCTGCGCGTATCGCCTGCTGGCGGAAGGGAAAGATTTACCGAACTGGCACCCGCTGCTGACCGGGTCAAAAGCGGCGATGCACGGTGAACGTATTTCTGTGCGCCACATCGCGGTGAAAGAGTCCGAGGTGCGTGACTGGGAAGATCACATCATGAACCACCCGACCCGTTGAGAATAAAAAACCCGCCGAGGCGGGTTTTTTTGTGTTTGTGCGGCCTGATGCCCTCACCCCAACCCTCTCCCACGGGAGAGGGCGCAAACGCTAAAAACGGCAACCGAGGTTGCCGTTTTGCTTTTACCTTCCGAACAGATCGCGTTTCTTCGGTTTGAACGGCTGGGCAATCAGCACCAGCAGCGCCACGACGAAGTAGGCGGCAAAAATACCCACCAGCCACTGCGGCATCTCCAGCGTCAGGAATTCCCACTGACGAACGGAGCAGTCACCGGATGCGACAAACACCTGCGGCAGCCATTTGTCCAGCGGCAGCCAGCTCGGGAAGCGGGCGGCAAAATCACAGGTCATAAACGGTGACGGATGCAGTTGCATCATGGTGTGCTGCCAGGAGAGTTCAATTCCTTTCCAGGCGCTGTAGATCCAGATGGCAATACCGGCATAGCGAAGCGGCGATTTTGGGGCAATCGCGCCGACCAGGCCCGCACCCATAATGCCGAACAGCGCGCAGCGTTCGTAAATACACAGCACGCAAGGTTTCAGTCCCATTACGTGCTGGAACCACAGCGCGACCATTTCCAGCGCAAAGGCGGTCAGGGCCATTAGCAACCACGCTCCGCGACCGCGGGAGCACTGGTTTAAAAATCTCAACATAATCATTTCCCTGGAACATGCTTAGAAAGCGCAGTGTAAACGAATTCGTTTTTCGCGCCACCTGTACCTGGCGAAATAAAACGTAATTGGATGTTTATCGTGCGAAAAGGCAAACGGGCAGCGAACTGCCCGAGATGCATAGTTTACTGCGCCGCAAGTATACCCGCTTGTACCAGCCATTGCGTACAGGGAATGAGGGTAATTTTGACGCAAAGCAATCCGACGATCGTGAGCACCAGCGTATAGGGCAGCGCCATCCACACCATCCTGCCATAAGAAAGACGTATGAGCGGCGCGAGGGCGGAGGTCAGCAGGAACAGGAAGGCGGCCTGGCCATTTGGCGTCGCTACCGACGGCAGGTTGGTGCCGGTGTTGATCGCCACGGCGAGCAGCTCAAACTGTCCGGCGCTGATAACGCCTTGCTCCATGGCAGCTTTGGCCTCGTTGATGTAGACCGTCCCGACGAAGACGTTATCTGAGATCGATGAGAGCAGGCCGTTAAACAGGTAAAACAGCGAGAGCTGAGCATCCGGTGATGCCTGTAGTACAAAGGCAATAATCGGCGCGAAAAGGTGCTGGTCGATAATCACCGCCACGACGGCAAAGAACACCGCCAGCAGGGCGGTAAACGGCAGGGCTTCGGTAAACGCCTTGCCGATGGCATGTTCATCCGTCACGCCGGTAAAGGTGGTGGCGAGAATAATGACTGACAGGCCAATCAGCCCCACTTCGGCAAGATGGAACGCCAGCGCCGCGATAAGCCAGACGCCGATGATCCCCTGAGCAATCAGTCGTAGCGTCTCCTGGCGCGTCCGCTGGCTTCGGCTCTGCACATCGAATTTATGCAGTTCCTGACGTACCGGCTCCGGGAGCTGCGCCCCATAGCCGAAGAGGCGAAACTTCTCCACCAGCAGACAGGTCGCCAGCCCGCAGATCAGCACCGGTACGCTCACCGGGGCCATTCTCAGGAAGAACTCACCGAAGTGCCAGCCCGCCGCTTTGGCAATGATCAGGTTTTGCGGCTCGCCCACCATGGTCATCACGCCGCCCAGCGCGGTACCCACGCCGGCATGCATCATCAGGCTGCGCAGAAACGCGCGGAACTGTTCCAGCACGTCACGGTTATGCGCCTCGACGTGGCTGTCATCCTGCAGGTCCTCATTTGGGCGAGAGGAGGCCACGCGGTGATAAATACCGTAAAACCCAACCGCAACGCTTATCACCACCGCGACGACCGTCAGCGCATCCAGGAAGGCCGACAGGAAGGCGGCGGCAAGGCAAAACGCCAGCGAGAGGAACATTTTCGACGGAATGCTGAGCAGCAGGCGCGTGAAGATGAACAGCAGCAGCTGTTTCATAAAGTAGATGCCCGCCACCATAAAGATCAGCAGCAGAAGCACTTCGAGATTTGACGCCAGCTCTGCTTTGACATGCTCGGCGCTGGTCATACCGATGACGACGGCTTCAAACGCCAGCAATCCGCCCGGCAGCAGGGGATAACATTTCAGCGCCATGGCCAGGGTGAAGATAAACTCCGCCACCAGCAGCCAGCCGGCGATAAAGGGATTCACGCTAAAAATGATGGGATTTACGACCAGGAAAACCAGCAGTATCAGTTTATACCAGTCAGGAGACTGACCTAAAAAATTGCGCCACAGCGCGCGCCCAAAAGAAATTTCCACAACAGACGTCCTTCCCGTCAAGTAAGACAAAACATCAGTATACGCAAAAATCGCGGCCTGGAGGCGGATAAGGCAGCATTGTAAATTTCACAAAAATGAAACGGCGATCCCTCTTTTCTCTCTTTGCCGCGCTACCTGCCACTGCGTGCCTCTGGTATGATGAGTCCAATTTGCTAAAGCTGTGTAATGGAAATCTCACTATGGTCATTAAGGCGCAGAGCCCGGCGGGTTTCGCGGAAGAGTACATCATTGAAAGCATCTGGAATAATCGTTTCCCTGCGGGGTCCATTCTTCCGGCTGAACGCGAACTCTCTGAACTGATTGGCGTCACTCGCACCACGCTGCGTGAAGTGCTCCAGCGGCTGGCGCGCGATGGCTGGTTGACGATCCAGCACGGTAAGCCTACGAAAGTGAACAACTTCTGGGAAACGTCCGGGCTGAACATTCTTGAAACGCTGGCGCGTCTCGACCATGAAAGCGTGCCGCAGCTCATTGATAATCTGCTCTCCGTCCGTACCAACATCGCGACGATCTTTATTCGTACCGCTTTCCGTCAGCATCCTGAAGACGCCCTTGCGGTACTGGCCACAGCGAACGAGGTGGAAGATCATGCCGATGCTTTTGCCACCCTCGATTACAACGTGTTTCGCGGCCTGGCGTTTGCCTCCGGCAACCCGGTGTACGGCCTGATCCTCAACGGTATGAAGGGGCTTTACACCCGCATTGGCCGCCACTACTTTGCCAATCCGGAAGCGCGTAGCCTGGCGCTGGGCTTCTACCATAAGCTGAGCAAGCTCTGTACCGAAGGCCTGCACGATCAGGTTTATGAGACGGTGCGCCGCTACGGTCACGATTCCGGTGAAATCTGGCACCGTATGCAGAAAACGCTGCCGGGTGATTTAGCGATTCAGACCCGCTAAAAGAAAAAACCTCTCATACGAGAGGTTTTTTTTCGTCCGGTAAGCGTAGCGCCACCGGGCAAAAACGTCACTAAAGCGTATTCAACCGCGCCGGGCAACGTTCCAGCAGCTCGACGCTCCCGTCTTCATTCTGCTGCTCCAGCTGCACGTCAAAACCCCACAGGCGATGCACGTGCTTCAGCACCTCTTTACGCCCTTTATCCAGCGGCGCGCGATTGTGCGGGATATAGCGCAGCGTCAGGGAGCGGTCACCGCGCAAATCGACGTTCCACACCTGAATATTCGGCTCAAGGTTGCTCAGGTTGTACTGGGAAGAGAGGCGAGAGCGGATCTCACGGTACCCCTCTTCGTTATGGATCGCGGAAATCTCCAGATAGTTGTTGCGGTCATCGTCCAACACGGTGAAGAAGCGGAAGTCACGCATGATCTTCGGCGACATAAACTGGCTGATGAAGCTCTCATCCTTAAAGTCGCGCATCGCAAAGTGCAGCGTTTCCAGCCAGTCAGAACCGGCGATATCCGGGAACCAGTACTTGTCTTCTTCCGTCGGCGACTGGCAGATGCGCTTAATATCCTGGAACATGGCGAAGCCAAGCGCATACGGGTTTATTCCGCTGTACCACGGGCTGTTGTAGGGCGGCTGAAACACCACGTTGGTATGGCTGTGGAGGAACTCCATCATGAACCGCTCGGTAACTTTTCCCTCGTCGTACAGATGGTTAAGAATGGTGTAGTGCCAGAAGGTCGCCCAGCCTTCGTTCATGACCTGAGTCTGCTTTTGCGGGTAAAAATACTGGCTCACCTTGCGCACGATGCGCAGGATCTCACGCTGCCACGGCTCCAGCAGCGGGGCGTTCTTCTCCATAAAATAGAGCAGGTTTTCCTGCGGCTCGGACGGATAGCGACGCGCTTCGGCGATCGTTTTTTCCTCCTCACGCTTCGGCAGGGTACGCCACAGCATGTTCACCTGGCTTTGCAGGTACTCTTCGCGGCTTTTCTGCCGGGCCTTCTCCTCCTGCAGGGAGATTTTCTGCGGACGTTTGTAGCGATCCACGCCGTAGTTCATCAGCGCGTGACAGGAGTCGAGCAGTTTTTCCACTTCGTCCACGCCGTAGCGCTCTTCGCAGTCGGTAATGTATTTGCGGGCGAAGATCAGGTAATCGACGATGGAGCTGGCATCCGTCCAGCTGCGGAACAGGTAGTTATTCTTGAAAAATGAGTTGTGCCCGTAGCAGGCGTGCGCCATCACCAGCGCCTGCATGGTAATGGTGTTCTCTTCCATTAAATAGGCGATACACGGATTGGAGTTAATCACAATCTCATACGCCAGCCCCTGCTGGCCGTGCTTATACAGCCGCTCGGTTTCAATAAATTTTTTACCAAACGACCAGTGCGGATAGTTAATCGGCATCCCGACGCTGGAATAGGCGTCCATCATCTGCTCGGACGTAATGACTTCAATCTGATGGGGATAGGTATCCAGACGATACAGCTTTGCGACCCGGTCGATTTCGGCGAGGTAAACATCCAGCAGCTCGAAGGTCCAGTCGGGTCCATCGCTCAGACGTGTGTTGTCCTTGTTCAGGGAATCAATAGTAGCCATTAGCGCGCCCTCGTTGTGGGTGCTCTCTCTGTCTGGAGAGCCTCCTTTCAAGCATAGATCAACGTGTTAAAAAGCGTGCTGGGGCAGAAATTTTTTCTTTGCGATTTCGCGTTTTTGATACGGCAAAAAAACGGTATGTCTCAGCATATTATGCTGGTTAAAAATAACGCGCAGCAGGAGATCCCAAATTGGCACTATCCCCTGATGCTGGGGGATGTGTGAGGTAAGTCACCATAAAAAAGTCGTATGTTGAATAATATTTTCAACTAGGTTATCAATCTGTAATTAGAAGATTGTTCTTTTGCACATAATGGAGTGGCTATGCGTGTTGTCATACTGGGAAGTGGTGTCGTTGGGGTAACCAGCGCCTGGTATTTAAGTCAGGCGGGACATGACGTAACCGTTATCGATCGTGAATCCGGTCCCGCGCTTGAAACCAGCGCGGCGAACGCCGGGCAAATCTCTCCGGGGTATGCGGCGCCGTGGGCTGCGCCGGGCGTTCCGCTGAAAGCGATTAAATGGATGTTCCAGCGCCATGCGCCGCTGGCCATCAGCCTTGACGGCACGCAGTTCCAGCTGAAGTGGATGTGGCAGATGCTGCGCAACTGCGACACCCGCCACTACATGGAGAACAAAGGGCGCATGGTGCGCCTGGCGGAATACAGCCGCGACTGTCTGAAAGCGCTGCGCGCGTCGACGGGGATTGAGTACGAAGGCCGCCAGGGTGGCACGCTACAGCTGTTCCGCACCGAGCAACAGTACGAAAATGCCACCCGCGATATCGCCGTGCTGGAAGATGCCGGCGTGCCGTACCAGCTGCTGGAAGCCAGCCAGCTTGGTCAGGTTGAACCGGCGCTGGCGGAAGTTGCGCATAAGCTGACGGGCGGCCTGCGCCTGCCGAATGACGAAACCGGCGACTGCCAGCTCTTTACGCAACGTCTGGCGCAAATGTGCGAGCAGGCGGGAGTGAAGTTCCGCTTTAACACCTCCGTCGACAAGCTGCTGTCGGAAGGCGAAAAAATTTACGGCGTGAAGTGCGGCGACGAGGTGATCAAAGCCGATGCCTACGTGATGGCGTTTGGTTCGTACTCCACCGCCATGCTGAAAGGCATTCTCGACATTCCGGTTTATCCGCTGAAGGGCTACTCGCTGACCATTCCGGTGAAAGAAGAGAGCGGCGCGCCGGTCTCGACCATTCTGGATGAAACCTACAAAATCGCTATTACCCGCTTCGACAACCGTATTCGCGTGGGCGGCATGGCGGAGATCGTGGGCTTCAACACCCAACTGCTGCAGCCGCGTCGTGAAACGCTGGAGATGGTCGTGGGCGATCTCTTCCCGCGCGGAGGTTTTGTTGAGCAGGCGACGTTCTGGACCGGCCTGCGTCCGATGACCCCGGACGGCACGCCGATCGTAGGCCGCACGCCGTACAAAAACCTGTGGACCAATACCGGACACGGCACGCTCGGCTGGACGATGGCCTGCGGATCGGGCCAGCTGCTGAGCGACCTGATTTCCGGGCGCACGCCGGCAATTCCGTTTGATGATTTAAGTGCCGCGCGCTATCAATCGGGGTTTACGCCTTCGCGTCCACAGCACCTGCACGGCGCGCATAGCTAAGGAGTTGTCATGTCCCGTCCTGTTCTGGCCCAGCTGAACCTGCAGGCCCTGAAGGATAATCTGCAAATTGTTCGTCGGGCGGCACCGGGTTCGCGCGTCTGGTCGGTGGTGAAAGCGAATGCCTACGGCCACGGTATTGACCGTATCTGGAGCGCGCTGAGCGCGACCGACGGTTTTGCGCTACTGAATCTGGAAGAGGCCATTCTGCTGCGCGAGCGCGGCTGGAAAGGGCCGATTCTACTGCTGGAAGGGTTCTTCCACGCGGACGATCTGCCGCTGCTGGACAAGTACCGTCTGACCACCAGCGTTCACAGCAACTGGCAGATTAAGGCGATCCAGGATGCGAAGCTCCATGCTCCGCTGGATATCTACCTCAAGGTGAACAGCGGCATGAACCGCCTGGGCTTTCAGCCTGAGCGGGTGCATACGGTCTGGCAGCAGCTGCGCGCGATGAAGAACGTGGGCGAAATGACGCTGATGGCGCATTTTGCCGACGCGGAAAAACCCGACGGTATTGCCGATGCCATGGTCCGCATTGAGCAGGCGGCTGAAGGGCTGGATTGCCCGCGCTCGCTGTCGAACTCGGCGGCCACGCTGTGGCATCCCGAGGCGCACTATAATTGGGTGCGTCCGGGGATCGTTCTCTACGGCGCGTCTCCCTCAGGCCAGTGGCAGGACATCGCCAACAGCGGCCTCAAGCCGGTCATGACCCTGCGCAGTGAAATCATCGGCGTGCAGACGCTGAAGGCCGGTGACACGGTGGGCTACGGCAGCCGCTACCGGGCAAAGGGCGAGCAGCGGATTGGCATCGTGGCGGGCGGTTATGCCGACGGCTACCCGCGCATCGCGCCGACCGGCACGCCGGTCTGGGTCGATGGGGTCCGCACGGGAACGGTGGGCACCGTATCTATGGATATGCTGGCCGTTGACCTGACGCCATGCCCGCAGGCGGGCATTGGTTCACCGGTCGAGCTGTGGGGTAACGAAATCAAAATTGATGACGTGGCTGCCGCGGCGGGCACGGTGGGGTACGAATTGATGTGCGCGCTGGCGCCTCGAGTGCCGGTTGTGACGGTGTAACCTATGTTCGCCGGGTAGCGCTAACGCTTACCCGGCCTACGTTCGAGGGTTTTGTATGCCGGGTAAGGCGAAACCGCCACCCGGCAAAAAAACTACTCCGCTTCCTCTTCCATCGGCCTTAAACCGACTTTCCGCACCGCGTTATCTTCTTTTTCGGCAACGGTCCAGATCATCCCGGCAAACTCAACCTGATCGCCCACGACCGGGGCTGCGCCAAGCCGCTGCTGGATGATTTCACCCAGCGTTTGCGGGTTTTCACCGTCTTCAGCCCCTTCATCCAGACCGTAAATCAGCGCCACATCCGCAAACTTGGCGCTGGCTTCCAGAATAAAATCGCCGAAGAAACGCTGATCCAGCGCCACCGGAGGCGACTGGCTGAACAGCTTGCCCAGCGCGGGCAGGTCGCGCTCGCGACCAATCACGCAAAGAATATCCCCCTCGCGCAGGCGGGTGCTGCCGGTAGGGTGCAGCAGGACATTATCGCGGAACAGTGCGGCAATGCGCGTTTCGGTCGGCATGTGCAAATCGCGCAGCGAGGCTCCTACGCACCATTTGTCGGCGCTCAGCTGATAGACAAACTGTTCCCATGGGTTCTCCGGATGAATATCGAGCCCCACGCGGGAGACCGGCCAGCCCACGGGCGGGACCACGACTTTGGCTTTTTTCGCCGCCCACCCGAGCGAGGTTCCCTGGAACAGCAGGGAAATGAGCACCACGAAGAACGCCACGTTAAAGAACAGCCGCGCGTTATCCAGACCGGCCATCATCGGGAACACCGCAAGGATAATCGGCACCGCGCCGCGCAGGCCCACCCAGCTGATAAAGACCCGCTCGCGCAGGTTGAAGCCGCGAAACGGCAGCAGGCCGGCAAACACCGACAGCGGACGGGCGAAGAAGATCATCCACGCGGACAGCAGCAGCGCCGGAACGGCGATCGGCAGCAGGTCCGATGGCGTAACCAGCAGGCCCAGCACCAGAAACATGCCGATTTGCGCCAGCCACGCCAGGCCGTCGAAGTTCTGCAAAATGGCATGCCGGTTGCGAATAGGGCGGTTGCCCATCAGGAACCCGCAGAGATAGACCGCGAGAATACCGCTGCCGTCCACTGCGGTGGTGACGGCAAAAATGAGAATGCCGCCGCTCAGCGCCAGCAGAGGGTAAAGCCCCAGAGGAAGCGATATACGGTTGATCGTCTGCTGTAGCAGATAGCCCCCCGCCAGGCCGATGACAATCCCCAGACCGAACTGCTGCAGGATATGTAACGCAAACATCCAGCTCAGCCCGCTTTCATGCTGCTGAATCATCTCGATAAGCGTAATGGTGAGAAATACCGCCATCGGATCGTTACTGCCGGATTCAATCTCAAGCGTAGAGCCAACGCGTTCGTTAAGCCCTTTTCCGCCGAGCAGGGAAAACACCGCTGCCGCATCGGTTGAGCCCACGATGGCGCCAATCAGCAAACCTTCCATGATATTGAGATGGAAAAGCCACGCGGCCATCATCCCGGTGAGGCCAGAGGTAATCAACACGCCGACCGTGGCGAGCGACAGCGCAGGCCCTAAGGCCACGCGGAAGGAGCTTGCCTGGGTGCGCATCCCGCCGTCCAGCAGGATCACCGCCAGCGCGAGGTTACTCACCATGTAGGCGAAGGGGTAGTTATCGAATGGGATACCGCCAATGCCATCAATGCCGGCGAGCATGCCGATGGCGAGAAAAATGACAAGAATAGGTATGCCGAGACGCGATGAAAATGAACTTAATAAAATACTGCTGGTTACAAGGACGGAACCCAAAATGAAAAGGCTGATTATCGCTGCGGCATCCAATGTTCTCTTACTCCCACCTCAATGTTAACGCTGTTACTAAAACCCTAACATATTAACAACGGCAACAGCGTTTTATTAAGGGGGTATAACGGCTTTTTTATGCCTTTATGACAGGATGGCCGCTGATGGTCAGCCGACTGCCGGAATCGTTGTGGATCAGGGAGGCATGCGCCCCCAGCGCCAGGGTCACGGTTTGCTGCTCATGGCCGAAATCGAGACCGGTGATGACCGGAATATCCAGCCGCGAACGAACGAAGTCGACCATGGTCTCAAGGGAGTAGCCCGCGTCATAGTCATTCGGGGCAGAGCCGCTGAAGCTGCCCAGCACAACCGCGGACTGGCGTTCAAGAATACCGGCATGATAAAGCTGCAATAGCATGCGTTCGACGCGGAACGGATGTTCGTTGATATCTTCCAGCACCAGAATGCCGTCCTCGATTTGCGGCATCCACGGCGTGCCGATGAGCGAGACCAGCATCGCCAGATTGCCGCCCCAGAGCTGACCTTCACATTCCCAGTGCGGTCCATTGCCTTGCCACTCCACGCTGTAGGTGGAATTGCGCAGCGCGCGCCAGAAATGTTCCACGGTAAACGCATCCAGCTCCGGTGCGCCAAAGTTACCAGCCAGCATCGGACCGCTGAAGGTGATGACGTTATGCAGGGCCAGCAGCCCGAGCTGGATGACGGTGAAATCGCTGTGGCCGCAGATCAGCAGCGGATCCTGCTGCTGGCGCAGTGCCAGCCCCTGCCAGTCAATGCTCTCCAGCAGCCGGCTCGCACCATATCCGCCGCGTACCGCAAGCACAATCTGGTTTTCGCCCGTCAGGTTCACCAGGCTATTGATATCATTCAGCCTCTGCGCTTCGGTACCGGCAAAACGCTGCTGGCGGCGGGGGATAATCGTCTGATTTTCTACCTGATGGCCAGATTCCAGCAAACGCTGAACGCCCCGCTGCGCCGCGTCCTGGTTAATGCAGTAGCCCGACGGCGCGATAAGATGAAACTGAGACATGGCAATTCCTTGCTGAATGAGAAACTAATTGTCTATATCATGCCGCTTATACGCTGCCTGCTTCAAGTGGCGGCGCACCGCGATGACCGGCTATAAGGATAGATGACGTGAAATTGAGATGGTTTGCTTTTTTGATTGTATTGCTCGCTGGCTGTAGTTCAAAACATGATTATCAAAACCCGCCCTGGAATCCGGAAGTGCCGGTGAAACGGGCCATGCAGTGGATGCCGATCAGTGAACAAGCCGGGAAGGCCTGGGGCGTCAGCCCGCGTCTCATCACGGCGATCATTGCGGTGGAGTCCGGCGGTAATCCCACGCTTGTCAGCAAATCCAACGCGGTGGGGCTGATGCAGCTTAAAGCGTCAACGGCGGGGAGAGAGGTTTATCGCTACATGGGCTGGAGCGGCCAGCCGTCGACCAGCGAGCTGAAAAACCCGGAACGCAACATTTCAATGGGCACGGCCTATCTGAGCATTATGGAGCATGGCGTGCTGAAGGGGATTAAGGATCCAGAGGTGATGCAGTACGCGCTGGTGGTGTCGTACGTTAACGGTGCCGGCGCGTTGCTCAGAACCTTCTCCTCTGACCGCAAAGAGGCGATAGAAGAGATTAACGATATGGACAAAGACGAATTCTTTGAACATGTGGCGAAAAATCACCCGGCACCACAGGCGCCTCGTTATATCTGGAAAGTGCAGAAAGCGATGGATGCCATGTAATGCCGCAGACGGGCGGCGGTCACGCTGCCCGATTTCTTCACAGGACTTTATTTGCGCGTTCCCGCGCCTCCCTCTCCAGGGAGTAGATAATACGCTGAAGCTCACGCTCTGCGCCGGGCCCGACGTTCAGGAAACGGAAGCTCAGACGCGGCGTGGTGATGGTCTCATTTTTGCTGTCCACGACGGTGCGGTCGCTGATGGCAATCAGCTGTGCATCGAAATAAAAACGACCCCAGCCCCCCATATCCAGTTCAATTTGCGTAAACCGCATGCCCTCTACCAGCCCGTCAGGTTTCGGCGTATCCATCAGCGCGCCCATGCCGCCCAGCGACAAATCGAAGAGGCGGAAGCGGATCTCTTTTTTGTCCGGCATTTTGGCCTTACAAAAATAGGCGGGGTGGAGCGGGGCGCTGATGCGGAAATATTCACGACGCTGAACAAACCAGAGATTGGTCGGAAGCGGGGTAACAAAAGCCGGCAGTCCCTGATATTCGCTCAGTTCCAGCCGCGACAGGACAAACTCTACTTTGGCGCCCTGCGTTTCGGCCATCACCGCGATATTCTCCGCTTTAAGCGCCGCGCGGTTTTCATACTCCTGACTGCCTAAATCAATCACCAGCCGATCCTGCGAGGCGTCAAGGATCTTGCTGATGAACTGATTATTCGACCAGCTGATGCGCAGCGGCACTTCACCTTTTTGCAGGTCGCGTAACACCCCTAATACAGCCAGCGGATTTTGCTTGAGGAACTGCTCACTGTAATGACTCACGCCGGATGGCTCCTTGATAGATGACAGACTGTCTTAGCGTTATCGGCAATCTGCAATGAAACTTAATACAAACCGGTGAGTTTTTTTGCCTGTTTAAGCAAAGATAAGTCGGTGAGATGAAAATGGTTTTACGGCGATGACCTATACTTACGTTAGCTGTGCAGAAGGTTTTCTGCGCACGCGTTAAACCTGCAAGAGGGCATCGCTATGGGTATCATCGCCTGGATTATCTTTGGTCTTATTGCTGGCGCTATCGCTAAACTGATCATGCCGGGAAACGATGGCGGCGGCTTTATTTTGACCTGTGTACTCGGGGTCGTTGGTGCGGTTGTGGGCGGCTGGCTGGCGACGATGTTTGGCTTTGGAGGCAACATAAGTGGTTTCGACCTGCACAGTTTTCTGGTCGCTGTCGTGGGTGCCATTGTGGTGCTGGGCATATTCAGGTTACTGCGACGAGCATAAATTGACGTGAACGGCTCTCTGCGGAGGGCCGTTTTTTTGCCTGAGTATTGATTTGTTAATCTAAATGATAATAATTGTCGTTCCGTATTGCATCTAACAACAAGACGACATTATGAATACCTCACGTTTTACGCTTTGCGCCCTGGCAGGGGCCGTCACGCTGGCATTGCAGGTCCCGGCGCTCGCCGAAGAATCCACCATCGTCGTCACAGGTTCAGAGCAGGGCAGCGCGCTGCCGGCCTGGACGAACAGCGCCACGAAATCGGCCGTTGCCGAAAGTAAAACGCCGCAGGTCATCACGACCCTCTCTGCGCCGGAAATTGAAAAGCGTCACGCGAATTCGGTGAATGAAATCCTGCGCTATGCCCGGGCGTCTCAACCGAGGTGCGGGGCAATACCTCCTACATGAGCGAATATAAAATTCGTGGCTTTACCGTCGACCAGGAGTTCTACAACGGGCTGCAGCTGCCCTATAACGTCACCGGCAATACCAAAGCGCGCATCGATCCGCTGCTGATTGACAGCGTTGATATCCTGAAAGGCCCCTCATCGGTCCTTTACGGCGGCGGTTCGCCGGGCGGGCTGGTGAATATTCAAAGTAAAAAACCGCAGCGGGAAGCCCGAACCGAAATCGGCGTTAACACCGGAAACCGTAATCTTAAAGAGGGCTATCTCGATTCAACCGGGCAGATTGCCGACAGCGACTGGAACTACCGTCTGCTGGGCAAAGCCACGGAAAACGACGATCAGCCGCACACCGCCCGGTATGAAAACTACCTGGTTGCTCCGTCCGTCACCTGGCAGCCGGACAGCAAAACCCGTCTCACCTTGGACGCGCTGGCGCAAAACACCCCGAGCCTGACGCCGTCTAACCCGCTGCCGCTCGCCTACTTGCGCTCAAAATACGCGGGCAAGCGCGATTACGCCGGAGACGAGTGGAGCGGGTTTAAGCAGCGTCAGTGGATGCTGGGCTACAGCTTTGAACATGAATTTGACAGCGGCTGGGGCTTTAACCAGAAGGCGCGCTATTTCGACGTCGATACCCACCAGCGCAGCGTCTACGCCACAGGGACGGGAAGCGAGGTGTATCAGCTCAACCGCTTTGCCTACACCACCGATGAAGACCTTAAGAGCTTCAACATCGACAATCAGGTGACTAAAACCGTTGCGCTGGGCGAGTGGAAACACCATCTGCTGGCCGGGTTTGACTATCAGAAGCTGAACTCCCATTTCCACTATCGCTACGCGTCGGCCACGCCGGGTATCGATATGCGGCATCCTGACTATTCGCAGATCGGCGAAAGCACGCTGGGGCTGTATACCGCCCAGAAAAACCGCCTCAGCTACCAGCAAAACGGTTACTACCTGCAGGATCAGGTAGAGTTTGGCGGCCTCAACCTGCTGGGCAGCCTGCGCTACGACGATTACCGCTCCGTCACCACTAACTACCTGCAAAACGGTGATAAAGCCTGGGTATCGCAGGACCGCGTCACCAAACGCCTGGGCGCGCTTTACGCCTTCGATAACGGGATTTCGCCGTTTATCAGCTATTCAGAAGGTTTTGCGCCGGTGTCACCGCAGGGCACGCTCGTGGCGAAAGACGTCAAGCCGACCACCAGCAGGCAGGTGGAAGGCGGGGTGAAATATCTGCTGGCCGACTACGCCACCACCTTTACCGCTTCGGTGTTTAACATCCGTCAGAAAAATGTCGTCACCTCCGATCCGGGCTTCCTGAACTATCGTCAGACCGGGGAAGTGGAATCCAAAGGGGCAGAGCTGTCCGCCATCAGCCGTCCGACGGACAACCTGACGCTGATTGCCAACTATGCGTACACCCACGCGATCAACCGGGAAGATGACAAGTACAAAGGTAAACGCCCAACGCAGGTCCCGGAGAATGCCTTCAACCTCTGGGGGGATTACACCTTTGAGAACACGCCGCTGAAAGGACTGATGCTGGGAGCGGGCGCACGCTACACCGGGCCGATGGAAATCTCTCCGGCAAACGATGCGGGTAAACTGGGCGGCACCACGCAGTACGATCTGGCGGCCTCGTACCGGATGGGCGAAATCCTGCCCTCGCTGGCAGGGCTAACGCTCAAAGCCAGCGCGCAGAACATCACCAATAAAGAGACGCTCACCTGCTACGATGCGACCAACTGCTGGATTGGGCGTGACAGGACGTATCAGCTAGGGGCGAGTTATAGTTTCTAAGTAACTCCCTGTGAGTCCAAAATGCAGGCCGGGTAAGGCGTAGCCGCCACCCGGCAATACTCCCTTACTGCGCCGCAGCTTTCACCGGCGCAGCCTCCTCATTCGCCGCAGGCTGATTCTCCGGCACGCTGTCGCACGGTTTTGCTTTCGGACAGACCCGATCCAGCATTTTCAGCGTCACGCCGTTGCTCCAGCCGAAGCCGTCCTGCAGCGGATACTCGCCGCCGCCGCCGCCCGTACCGGTTGTCGACACGTCATATTTCTCGACCAGTTTCTTTTCGCGGTCGTAAGTATGCTGAACGTTCTTCAGGAAGCGCCAGGTCACGTCCATCGAGACCTTCTCCTGCCCGTAATTCTGCAGCCCTTCCGCGGCCACCCACTGCAGCGGGGCCCAGCCGTTTGGCGCATCCCACTGCTGGCCGCTATTGACGGTGGTGGTCGCAATACCACCCGGTTTCAACAGGCGCGATGAAGTTGCCGCGGCGACTTTATCGGCCCGATCCTGCGCCGCCGCCTTCACGTAAAGGGGGAACAGGGCTGCCGCCGTGAGCTGATTGCGTACCTTCTTGCTTTTCAGATCGTAATCCGCGTACCAGCCCTCTTTATCATTCCACAGGTGGCTCTCGATGGCTTTCTGACGCGCCGTCGCCAGCGCCTCGTATTTGCTTGCGCCGGCGGCGTCGCCACTCTCCTGGCTTGCCCGCGCCAGCAGTTTTTCCATCTTGAACATCAGGGCGTTCAGGTCCACGGGGACAATGCTGGTGGTCCGGATGGTGCCGAGCTTTTGCGGATCGTCCATCCAGCGGGAGCTAAAGTCCCAGCCCGAGGCCGCAGCGGAACGCAAATCACGGTAGATCTCGGTCGCAGGCCGGTTAGGGTTACTTTTGGCGGTATTCACGTCGTCAAGCCAGGACTCCGGGCGCGGGGTATCGCGGTCGTCCCAGTAGCGGTTGAGGATAGCGCCGTCATCCAGCTTCACCACGCGTTTGTTAGCCTGCCCCGGCTGAAGGGCGTCGACGCCGTCCATCCAGTAGGCATACTCTTTCTCCATCTGAGGACGATACTTCTTCAGCGCATCGCTGTCGTGCGTTGCCAGCAGTTCCACCATCAGCGAGAAGAACGGCGGCTGGGATCGGCTCAGGTAATAGCTGCGGTTGCCGTTGGGAATGTGGCCGAAGGTGTCAATCTCATACGCAAAGTTATCCACCATGTCGCTGATTTTGTCCCAATGATCGCTCTCTGCCAGGCCCAGCATGGTGAAATAGCTGTCCCAGTAGTAGACCTCGCGGAAACGTCCGCCGGGCACAACGTAAGGTTTGGGTAACGGCAGCAGGGAATCCCATTTGTTACTGGCTTTATCGGTGGTGCGCGTCAGCACGGGCCAGAGATCGTCGATGTGCTCACGTAAACTTTGTCCAGCAGGCGGAACATATTTTTCCCCTTCCGCAGGGAGCGTAAAGTTCATCTCGACAAAGTGGCGTAAGTCAAAGCTGGACTGCGTGTGCTGCATCCGGTAATCCGCCAGAATCATCAGCGGGTCGCTTTTGGGGACGGCATCAGCAAAGGTTTTCTGGTCGGGAAACAGTTTGGCGCTTTGCACATCATTAAACAGCGGGCCCAGCAAAATATCGGGTGAGGTTGTCTGGGCTGCGGGGCTATCGTCGGCATAGCCGAAAGTCGTGACGCCGAGCAGCGCGCCTCCTAACGCAAGGGGTAAGAACGCGGGGCGTAGTGTACGAGGTCTTATCATCAGTTCGTCTCCTGTCTTCACTAAACAGCGTGACCGCTGTTGTCAATCACCTGAAAACCTTAGACGAATATTGCCCGCTTCGCGTTAAATATTGCTTGCCAGTCAGACCTCTTCCGGCGTCTGGCTGGCTTCCCGCAGCGTGCCCGGCGCATGTCCAATGATGCGCTTAAATGCCCGGCTAAACGCCGCCAGAGAGCCGTACCCCAGCCGCAGCGCGACGGTTTCAATCGGCTGATTTTCGTGGCGAATGTACTGGATGGCCAGGCGCATCCTCAGTTCGCTGAGATATTTTGCCGGGGTGGTTCCCGTCGCGGCCAGAAACCGTTCGGCGAACACGGAACGGGACGTGCCCGCTTCTTTTGCCAGATCCGCCACGCTCCAGTTCAGGCCGGGCTGCTGGTGCATAGCGTAAATGGCCCGGCTCAGGCGCGGGTCGCGCAGAACCTGCACCCAGCCGGTGGCTTTACCACAGCCGCCTTCAACCCAGCCGCGCACGATTAACGCCGCCACCACGTCGGCCAGGCGCGCGAGGATCCCGGCGTACCCAGCCTGACGCGCCACGGACTCCCGCTCCATCGCCGCCAGCAGCGGGTGGATCTCCGGCCAGGTGGACATCAGCCGGCTGACCATCATCACTTCCGGCATCGCCTTGATCAGCGGCTGCATCCCGCCCAGCTCAAAATCCATGCACCCGCTAAAGATGATGGTGTTCTCGCTTTCCGGGCAGGGCTCGCAGGTGATGGCGCAGACCGAGCTGCAGATAGGCTCGCTGGGAAAGTCGCTGACCGGGGTAATAGTGGCCCGCTCGTCGGAGAGCAGGGCATGGGAATTGCCGCCTGGAATAAAGAGGGCGTCTCCGCTGCTCAGCTGAAAGGCCGCGCCGCTCTCCATTCGCAGCAGGGCGCTGCCGTGGCTTACGAAATGAAACTGCGCTTTGCCGGGGGCGTGATGGAACGCGACGCCAAACGGCGAGCTGGCTTCAATCCGCCGGTATTTCACCCCTGACAGGCGCATGCCGCGTAAAAGTTCGCTGATCAGATCGGGTGACTGTACGGTCATGGCGCAACTCCGGACGAATAATCAATAAGTGGAGATTATATGTCATAGATCGTCCAGGGTGAACCTTCTATGCTTTTGCGACAGTTGTCACATTTTTATAACGGGAGAAAAACAGATGAATTCATGTGTCGCGGCGAGCGAGGCGGTAGCGCCTGCAAAACCCGCCTGGCGGGCCGTCTATTCACTGGGGCTGGGGGTGTTTGGTTTGATTACGGCAGAATTTCTGCCCGCCAGTCTGTTAACGCCGATGGCCGCGAGCCTGGGCGTGAGTGAGGGAATGGCCGGACAGGCCGTCACCGCCACCGCGCTGGTTGCGCTGGTAACCGGACTGCTGATTACGCCGGCCACCAAAAGCATCGACCGCCGCTGGGTGCTGATGTTTTTCTCGGTGCTGCAAATTATCTCCAGCCTGCTGGTAGCCTTTGCGCCGACGCTGCACGTCCTGCTGATGGGGCGCCTGCTGCTGGGTATCGCCATCGGGGGATTCTGGGCGATGTCGACGGCGACCACGATGCGTCTGGTTCCGGCAGATAAAGTGCCGAAGGCGCTGGCGGTGATCTTCTCCAGCGTATCGATTGCCACGGTGGTCGCGGCGCCGCTCGGCAGCTATCTGGGCAGCCTGATCGGCTGGCGCAACGTCTTTGTGCTCTGCATCCTGCCTAGCATGCTGGCGCTGCTGTGGCAGCTGTGGGTACTGCCGTCCATGAAGCCGGAGAGCAGCGGCAGCCTGAGTACGCTGTTCCGCGTGCTGCGTCGTCCGGGGATGATCGGCGGCATGCTGGCGACCATCCTGATCTTCAGCGGCCATTTCGCCTTCTTTACCTACCTGCGCCCGTTCCTGGAAACGGTAGGTCAGGCGAGCGTTGAGACCATTTCGCTGATCCTGCTGGGTTTTGGGCTCGCCAACTTTGTCGGCACCTCCGTTGCCGGGCATCTGCTGGCGCGTAATCTGCGCCTGACGCTGGCGCTGGTGCCGTTCGCGATGGGCGTTCTCGCGCTCACGATGGTGGCGTTCGGTCATCTGGCGATGCTGGACGGGTTCCTGGTCGCGCTGTGGGGCTTTGCATTTGGTCTGGTTCCGGTGGGCTGGTCAACCTGGCTTGCTACCACCGTTCCGGATGAAGCCGAAAGTGCAGGCGGGCTGCTGGTGGCCTCAATTCAGCTGGCAATCAGTGCCGGTGCGGCCGGGGGCGGCGCGGTATTTGATCTCAACGGCGCCAGCGGCGTATTCGCGGGCAGCGGGCTTCTGCTGGTAACGGCGATGGTGATTGTGTTTATGGGTGTGAAAGTAAAAGCGGAGTGAGCCTTTTCCCTCTCCTTGGGGGTGATGCTGCCAACTTACTGATTTAGTGTATGATGGTGTTTTTGAGGTGCTCCAGTGGCTTCTGTTTCTATCAGCTGTCCCTCCTGTTCAGCTACTGACGGGGTGGTGCGTAACGGTAAAAGTACTGCCGGACATCAGCGCTATCTCTGCTCTCACTGCCGTAAAACATGGCAGTTACAGTTCACATACACCGCCTCTCAACCCGGTACGCACCAGAAAATCATTGATATGGCCATGAATGGCGTTGGATGCCGGGCAACCGCCCGCATTATGGGCGTTGGCCTCAACACGATTTTACGTCACTTAAAAAACTCAGGCCGCAGTCGGTAACCTCGCGCATACAGCCGGGCAGTGACGTCATCGTCTGCGCGGAAATGGACGAACAGTGGGGCTACGTCGGGGCTAAATCGCGCCAGCGCTGGCTGTTTTACGCGTATGACAGGCTCCGGAAGACGGTTGTTGCGCACGTATTCGGTGAACGCACTATGGCGACGCTGGGGCGTCTTATGAGCCTGCTGTCACCCTTTGACGTGGTGATATGGATGACGGATGGCTGGCCGCTGTATGAATCCCGCCTGAAGGGAAAGCTGCACGTAATCAGCAAGCGATATACGCAGCGAATTGAGCGGCATAACCTGAATCTGAGGCAGCACCTGGCACGGCTGGGACGGAAGTCGCTGTCGTTCTCAAAATCGGTGGAGCTGCATGATAAAGTCATCGGGCATTATCTGAACATAAAACACTATCAATAATTTGGAGTCATTACCGCCCTTTCTTATCCATCCACACCGCCAGATCCACCAGACGGTTAGAGAAGCCCCACTCGTTGTCGTACCACGCCAGGATCTTCACCATATTCCCGCCAATCACCAGCGTGGAAAGCCCGTCGATAATCGAGGAGCGTGGGTCGCCCTGGTAATCGCTGGAGACCAGCGGTTCATCGCTATAGCCCAGAACACCTTTCAGTGGCCCGCTGGCGGCCGCGTTG
Organism: Enterobacter asburiae; assembly: GCF_001521715.1. Taxonomy (NCBI): domain Bacteria; kingdom Pseudomonadati; phylum Pseudomonadota; class Gammaproteobacteria; order Enterobacterales; family Enterobacteriaceae; genus Enterobacter; species Enterobacter asburiae. The sequence continues at coordinate 1,784,488 of NZ_CP011863.1, read as the reverse complement.
CGGAACGCCTCGTTCACCTGTTCGACGGTTACGTTACGGCTCAGCGTTACCGTTAAATCCACAATCGACACCACCGGCACCGGCACGCGCAGGGAGTACCCGGTCAGTTTACCGTCAAGGGAAGGGATCACTTTCCCCAGCGCTTTTGCCGCGCCGCTGGAGTAAGGCACAATCGACAGCGCCGCCGCGCGCGCGCCGCGCAGGTCTTTCTCCGGCTGATCGTGCAGCGCCTGGCTGTTGGTGTAGGCATGCGTGGTGTTCATCAGGCCATGCTCAATCCCGAACTGCTGATGCAGTACCTGAGCGGCTGGCGCCAGACCGTTCGTGGTGCAGCTCCCGTTACTCACCACCGCGTGTCGGGCAGGATCGTACTGCTCGTGATTAACCCCCATCACAATCGTCAGGTCGTCGTTCTTCCCGGGGGCGGAAATGATGACGCGCTTAGCGCCGCCGTGGGTAATATGCACCGCCGCTTTTTCCCGCTCGGTAAAGAAGCCGGTGGCCTCAATCACCACGTCAACGCCGACGTCACGCCACGGGATATTCGCCGGATCGCGTTCGCTAAATACGGCGATCCGCTGCCCGTCTACCTGCAGCGCGTCGTCTGCCGCTTCTACGGGTGCGGGCAGCTTGCCCAGAAGGGAATCATGCTTCAGCAGGTGGGCGAGGGTTTTACTGTCCGTCAGATCGTTAATGGCCACAATCTGCAGATCCGGGTTGCCCAGCGCCGCGCGCAGGAAATTACGTCCGATACGGCCGAAACCGTTAATACCGACCTTAACCATGGTGCACTCCTTATCTCTGTTGTCTGGAGTCACTGTAGGCGTCGGGCCGGTTGGCGTAAACGACAAAAAAGGATCAGATTACGCCATCTTGCGGCAGTGGAATCGCTGGCGGTACTCGCCGGGCGTGAGGTGGAGCTGTTTCTCAAAGATGCGGCGCAAATTAATGCTGGTGCCAAACCCGCTTTGCTCGGCAACGCGTTCAAGGGAGTCATGGGTCTGCTCAAGCAGCTGTCGGGCCGCGGCCAGACGCGCTTCGGTCACGTAGCGGGCCGGAGAAACGCCCGCGTCGCGGGTAAACACGCGGGTGAAATTACGCGGGCTCATTGCCGCTTTCTCGGCCAGATTTTCCACGCACAGGTCGGCGGTGAGGTTTTGCAGGATCCAGGTTTGCAGCTCGCTTATCGGACCGGATGTGCCGGGCTGCTGCAGGCTGTAGCGGCTGAACTGCAGCTGGCCGCCGGGACGGCGCAGATACATCACCATATCCTGCGCCACGTCGCGGGCGAGGGTAAATCCGTAGTCGTCTTCCACAAGCGCCAGGGTCAGATCGAACCCGGAACTCACGCCGCCGGAGGTCCAGATGGGGCCATCCTGAATATACAGCGGACCGCCTTCGACGTGGATAGCCGGATACTGGGTTTGCATCGTCTCCAGCAGCCGCCAGTGGGTGGTCGCGCGGCGACCATCCAGCAGACCGGTCTGGGCCAGCAGCATCGCGCCGCCGCAGATAGAGGCTACCCGCCGGGCGTGCGGCGCAGCGAGGTGCAGCCAGTCCACCACCGCCGTGCTCTCCTGCTCGTTCATGCCGCGTCCGGTGATGATAATGGTATCCAGCGGTTCACGCGGATCCAGCTCCGGCAGGCGATAGTCCGCCAGCAGATTCAGGCCGGACTGGCCGTGGATCACCTGGTGAGGCTGGGTGGTGGCAATGATAATCCGGTAGCGGGGGTGGGAAAGCCCTTCCGGATGCAGCCGGTTGGCCTGCATCAGAATGTCGGCGATACCGGCGGCTTCAAACAGCATGCCGCCGTCGGGAACAATAATCAGGATCTTCTTCATGTCCTGAAAAGTACCTTTATCACAAAATAAGTCAAGCGACGCGTGCGCCCCACGTTTCTGGCAAAGCAATGCGATTTAAGTTCTTTGTTATTTCAGACGTTATCCCCGATCGTCAGAGAATTATCTCTGGCGAAACGGCGTCTGAAGGAATGAGTCAACGAAGCTCCCTCTATTTACATCCGCAACAACGCGAACAAATCCGCCACCTTGCATCGGGTTTTTTATGGCGAAGCGAACTGCCCACGTGGCTGTTGATTATCACTATTTATGTAGGCTGGTTTGCCACGCTGGCGTTCTGGCAAACGCTCGGCCTGCTGCCCGCCACGCTGCTGCTCATCGGGTTTACCGCCTGGTACATGTCCCTGCAGCATGAGCTGATCCACGGGCACCCCACGCGTTATGCCTGGCTCAACCAGCTGTTTGGCACGCTCCCGCTGGCGGTCTGGTATCCGTATGGCCTGTACCGGGACTCCCATCTTGCCCATCATCGGCACCATAGCCTGACCCATCCGGTGGATGACCCGGAGTCATACTATTTTACCGACGAGAGCTGGGCGCGCTTTTGCCCCTGGCAGAAGCGTACGATCCGCGCCCGGAATACTTTCGCCGGGCGGCTGGTGCTGGCGCCGCTGCTGGATATCCTGCAGACGCTGGGCAGCGCCGTGGCGGCGTTTCGTCACCTTCACCTGCGGGCGATGGCGATGTGGCTGGTTCACGTTTTGCTGCTGTTGGCGCTCTTCGCGTGGATGACGCATACCGGTTTTTCACCCGTCTGGTTCGTGCTGGCTGTCAGCTATCCGGCGCTGGCGCTGACCAAGGTCCGATCGTTTTTCGAACATCGCGCGGCGGACGATCCGCTGGCGCGCTCCGTTATTAACGAGGCCGGGTTATTCTGGCGGGTGCTGTTTTTGAATCTCAACTATCATTCAGTCCATCACGATCTGCCGGGCGTTCCCTGGTACGGGCTGAAGGCCATCTACCAGCAAAACCGGGAGGCGTACCAGCAGCGAAACCACGGTTTTGTCGTCAGGGGCTATGGTGTATGGCTGCGTCAGTTCTGGGCCAGGCCCGTCGACGTCACCGTTCATCCCGCAAAACAACAGGGGGAAGGGTATGAGTAACCTGCTGGCGTTTCCCATGTATGCCGTGGATCGCGCCGACACCCGCGCGCTCTGGCTGGCGGTAAAGGGGCTGCTGGCCGCGCGCGGTGTGTCCGTCGATCGTGACCCCGGCTGGCCGGAGTCCGATCTGCTGACCCACTGGCAACAGCCTGCGCTTATCCTCAGCCAGACCTGCGGTTATCCGCTGGTCACGCAGCTCCCGGACGTGCAGGTGGTCGGCTGTTTTCACTACGCGGCGCCGGGCTGCGAAGGGATCCAGTACCGCAGCTTTCTGGCGGTGCGCGAGGAGGATCGGCACCTGACGCTGGCGGATTTTCGCGGACGCCGGGCGGTCTGTAATTCCCCGGATTCCCAGTCCGGCTACAATGCGCTGCGAAAAATAGTGGCTCCCCTGGCGAGCGGCAGTCCCTTTTTCGCGCAAACGTCCTTTAGCGGCAGCCATCGCCAGTCGCTGATTGATGTGAAACGCGGGGCGGGGGATATCGCGGCCATCGACTGCGTAACCTGGGCACTACTGCAGCGCCATGAGCCGGAACGGCTTGCGGGGCTGGCGATCATTGACAGTACCCCGCTGACGCCGGGACTGCCGCTGATTACCTCGCATAACACCTCGCCTGAAACGCTTAACGCCATTCGCGATGCGCTCCGCGAGCTGGTGGATGCACCGGAATACCGGGAGGTGCGCGACGCGGTGCTGATCGGCGGTTTTAGCGAGGTGACGCGCGAGGCCTACGCCTCATTGTCCGCGTGATAAATCTCCTGCGCGTCGGTAAAGCAGCGTAGCGCCAGCGAGGAGACGGGCTTCTGTCTGCGCATAATCAGGCCGACGGGAGCCTCAATGTTCGCATCTTTGATGGGGACAATCCTGAAGTTGCTGTTCAGCGCTTCCAGCCCGTTGTTCAGCGGCATGACGGCGCAGCACACGCCGCTCTGAACCGCCTGAATGATCTGGAACGTCGAGTCGCTCTCGAAAACGGACGTCGGTTCGATGCCAGCAGATTTAAAGCTGGCCTCCATGTGCGCCCGGTAGTGCATCCCTTTGGTCAGGAACCCCAGCGGAAAATCCGTCAGGTCGTGCCACGTCAGCGTTGCCTGGCCGAGCTGGAAATGGCGGACGTCATGCAGCAGGCCCATCTTCGTTTTTGGCAGCTGGATAATGTCAAACAGGCTGGTGTCGATGCTGTTGAGGTAGCAAATTCCCAGCTCAAGCTGATTGCGGCTGACGCCGTCGGCAATCTGCGCTGAGGACATGGAATAGAGGCTGTAGGTCAGCTCCGGGTATTTTTGCGTCAGCAGACGAATAAAGATCATCGGATCCACGCTCGCTAGCGGCACCATCCCCAGACGTAATTCGCCTACCACCTGACCTTTACACAGCGCGGCTTCCGCCTGTAGCCCGTCATGCGCGGCAAGCAGGGCGCGGGCCCACGCGAGGATGCGTTCCCCCTCCGGCGTAAACCCTTCAAAGCGCTGCCCGCGCACAATCAGCACCAGCCCCAGCTCCTCTTCCAGGCTGCGGATGCGCATGGAGAGGGTCGGCTGGGTGACGTTGCACTGCGAGGCCGCTTTACCAAAGTGACGGGTCTCGTCGAGCGCGATTAAATATTTTAACTGTTTAATATCCATCATATTCTCTGCGCGAGCAGCCTTACAGCATGCGGATCTCTTTCGAGCGCAGGGTGATGCGAACCGGAACGGATTTATACGACGGCGTACCGCTGTCCTTATCCAGATAATCAAGCGGTACCAGCACGTTGGCCTCCGGGTAATAGGCGCCGACGGTGCCCGGCGCGATGTTATACGCCACCACGGTGATGTCTTTCAGACGCTGAACGCTGCCGGGGAGGGCGGTTTCGATATCCACGCGGTCGCCGTGTTCCAGGCCTGACTGCGCCATATCGTCTTCGTTCATAAACAGCACGTCGCGGTAGCGGTCGTCCAGGGCGTAAATGGTGGTGTTGTACTGGTCGTGGCTGCGCAGCGTGATCAGTCGCAGAACGTGCTCACCTTCGCCGCTGGCGTTCTCGTGAACGCCGTCGAACACCGAGAACATCGCTTTTCCCGTCGCCGTTGGCCAGATGCGCTGCGTTGGCGGCAGCGGCATGCGGAAGCCGCCGGGAACGCGGATCCGCGCGTTGTAGTTCTCAAAGCCCGGAATGGTCTGCTCGATCAGATCGCGGATCCGATCGTAATCCTCAACCAGCGTTAGCCAGTCCACGCGGGTTTCCGGCAGCGTGGCTCTCGCCATGCCGGCGACGATAGCCGGTTCCGAGAGGAGCAACGGCGAGGCGGGCTTCAGCTTGCCGGACGAGGCGTGCACCATCGACATGGAATCTTCGACGGTAATGGACTGACGACCGGTGGCCTGGAGATCCAGCTCGGTACGGCCGAGGCACGGAAAAATAAAGGTCTCTTTGCCCACCAGAAGATGAGTGCGGTTGAGCTTGGTACCGACGTGCACGCTCACATCCAAGTTACCCATCGCCGGAAAACCTCGCTCGTGATCGGGCATCGCGACGGCAAAATTACCCCCAAGGCAGATGAGCGCCTTCGCGCGGCCGTCGATCATCGCCTGCGTGGCCTGCACCGCATCGTGTCCGTGGTGAGACGGCGGCTCAAAGCCGAAAACGTCCTTCAGACGGTTCAGGAAGGCCGGGGTAGGCTTCTCGCTAATCCCGACGGTGCGGTTCCCCTGAACGTTTGAGTGGCCGCGCAGGGGGCAGATACCCGCGCCGGGCTTGCCGATATTCCCGCGCAGCAGCAGCAGGTCAGCGATCAGGCGGACGTTCGCCGTGCCTTTATTGTGCTGGGTAATGCCCATTCCGTAGGTAATGATGGTGGCATTTGATTTCGCATAGGCGTCGGCCACCTTCCCGAGCGCCGCCCGGTTCAGGCCCGACTCGCGCTCGATCTCGTCCCAGCGGGTTTGCGCGATATCGGCGGCGAAGTCCTCTATGCCCTGGGTGTGTTCGGCAATAAACGCATGGTCGAGCACGTCACCGCGCTCGGCCTCCATTTCGAGAAGGTGTTTGGCAATGCCTTTCAGCGCGGCGGCATCGCCCCCGGCCTTCACCTGGAAATAGGTCGAGGCGATATCCGTTGAGCCGTAGGTTGCCATTTCAATCACGCTTTGCGGGTCGGCGAAACGTTCGAGGGCGCGCTCGCGCAGCGGGTTAAAGACGATAATCGGCACGTTGCGACGGGCCAGCTCGTGGAGAGTCCCCATCATTCGCGGATGGTTGGTGCCGGGGTTGTGGCCGATGGAGATCACCAGCTCGGTCTTATCGAAGTCGTCCAGCGAGACGGTGCCTTTCCCGATGCCAATCGAGCGCGGCAAACCGACGCTGGTGGCCTCGTGGCACATATTCGAGCAGTCGGGGAAGTTGTTGGTGCCGTATTCGCGAGCGAACAGCTGGAACAGATACGCCGCTTCGTTAGAGGCGCGTCCGGAGGTATAGAACTCGACCTGGTCCGGTTCGAGCCCGCGCAATGCTTCGCCGATGCGTTGAAACGCCTCGTCCCAGTCGACGGGCCGGAAGGTATCGCTTGCCCGGTCATAGCGCAGGGGATGCGTCAGTCGACCGTAGCCTTCCAGTTCAAAGTCCGATTTTGCCAGCAGCGAGGAGACGCTGTTTTCGGCCAGAAACGCGGGGGTAACGCGTTTGCTGGTGGCTTCCCAGGTCACGGCTTTGGCGCCGTTCTCACAGAACTGGAATGTCGACTTGTGTTCTTTATCGGGCCACGCGCAGCCCGGGCAGTCAAAACCGTCAGGCTGGTTGGTGCGCAGCAGCGTGGCGGGAGCATCAAGGGTATCCATTTGGGTACGTACCGCGATAGCCGTCGCTTTTAACGCGCCCCAGCCTCCGGCAGGACCGTCATAGTGTCTGATACCCGGCACCGAGCGTCTTTTCTTATTCATACCCACTCCTGATTTCTTCGGTCACACAACGTCTGAACCCATAAAAACGCTGTAACGGACAATAAGTGAAAGCAATGACGACCGAATGGCTATGCGCATGCGGCGTGGAAAAATGCTTTATCTTAAATTCGTTTTATTACAGCGATTTATCAGATTTGATGCTTAAATATTTAAAGAAATTATAACGAAATTTTATCATTTTAATAATAAATATTATCTATCAAACGGTAGGCAAGATAGATGGGGCGAGCCGGAGAGGATGTAGCAGCAATAAAATTTCGAATGAAGCCTGTGAGCGACAGCAATAAACACTTTTCGCAGCTGGCGGGTCATCGCAAGCATTTTCAACTGTGAAAATGTCAGGAAGGTTAACTCTGGCTTAATGATTAAAGGATAAAATTCAGGCCTGACCGGGTCATTGTCACAATGCGAAATATAAAGTTATTTTGAGTCGTGAAATTAACGTCGTGCAACATAAGTGAAATAGTCACACTCTCGTTGTCGCATGCATTCAATATTAAAGATACCCTTCTAGTGCAACAAATAATTCAGCGTTCATATATTCTGTGGACCTCACCAATACGCGAATTCTACTAATTATGGTAGTGGCGATAATAGCAGTATTGCGTTAATGAAAGTGGTTCTCTTTTGTGTTTTTTGTATATAAAACATGTGCTTGCGTGACGTTGTGGTGGGGAAATAACAGAGTGTAGGTCATATCGGGTTTTTTCATAGGATTAATCCTATAATTTTCCGACTGCTTCATTTACCAACAGTTACGTAGCGGTAAATATTGAATTGATGCGAAGCTCATGTAAACTTGTTTACCGTTTGTCAAAATATGTCAGGAAGACACTGGGCCTTATTCTGAAGGGCTCGTGCGGTAGCTATGCCCTTAAAATAGTAACGCCCCGAAAATATCCTGGCTATTTTAACAATAGCACTTAAGTCAAACTTCACTCCCTTATCTTCATCATCGAAATATCGCTACGGAAAAGCATATGAAAATGCGCGTACTGTTTTCACTTCTGTTTGTAATGGCGGTGGCGGGCTGTAAAGCGCCGCAGAAACCTGTGATCAACGACGATACGATCGAGACCAGCCAGGTCAACGGCGTGACCTTAACCCACCGTCACGCTGTTACGCCGCCGGCGGAGTTTAACCCGGTCAACGAACCGTATCGCGCCATGTATCCGGCTTCCCTGATGAGCCGTCCTGACTTCGGCGGCAAAGTTATCCGTAATCTCGAGACCGGAAAAACGTACGTGGTGCTGGGGCAGGTTGAACACTACTGGATGGCGCTTGCCGATGAAGGTAACGATCAGCTGATTGGTTACGTCCCGATGCGCGCCGTGATCAAGGCCGACCTGTACGACGCCGCCGTGCGTAAACAGGCTATTCGTCCGAAAGCGCGTAAAAAAGCGACCTGTGTCGATGTCGATGGCAACAGCAAAGCCTGCAAAGACAGCGCTAACGGTACCTGGATCCTGAACTAAACGGCTTTCATGAGCGCATTTTTATGAATAATAAAAATTTTCATAAGCTGTGGTTATTCTTTTACGCGGTGATTTTCGCCCTGGTCAGTGGTTGTTCGTCGTCTTCACACAGCGACCCCTCCCGCTACAATCTGCAGTTTCAGGCTCATCCACAAATCAATGAATCTGCGCCGCTTAAGGTCCGGGTGCTGCTGCTGAAATCCGATGCGGATTTCATGTCCAGCGACTTCTACTCCCTGCAGAACAACGCGTCAGCCACGCTTGGCGCGAATCTGCTGAACAGCGACGTGTTCTTCCTGATGCCGGGACAGCTGTCCAAAACCCTCAGCGGGCAAAGCTCTCCGGAGGCCCGCTACATCGGCGTGATGGCGGAGTATCAGATGCTGGATGGCAAAAAATGGCGCGTTTCACTCCCTCTGCCTGTGCATGGCGAAAATCATATCTACCAGTTCTGGAAATGGTCCGCGGATGAACTTCAGGCCAACGTTTTTCTCGACGTGAACGGCATTCGGGTCATCAGCCAGTAACGCGCTTCAACACAGGAAACACATCATCATGACGAAAGCAGAAAAGGTCGTCTGGACCGAAGGCATGTTCCTGCGTCCACACCATTTTCAGCGGACTGAAAGTTATCTGCTCAACCATGTTCGTGAATGGGGTGCGCTACAGCGGTCATATCTCTGGGGCTTTCTTGACGTTGAACTGGATGAAGCGATGCTTCGTCAGGGATGCATTGCCCTGAGCTACTGCAGTGGTTTGCTGCCGGACGGCACCTTTTTCCAGGTGCGTAACGGGCGCAACGGTCCTGTACCGCTAAAAATTCCTGACAACCTCACCAACGAAAAGGTGGTGCTCGCGCTGCCGGTTCGTCGCGGCGAGCGAGAAGAGGTGATTTTTAGCGAAGAGCCGGCCTCGCTGGCGCGCTTCATCGCTTTCGAGCAAGAGGTGGAAGACGACAACGCCATGTCGGTGGGGGATGCCACCGTCCAGTTTGGCCGTCTGCGTCTGACCCTGATGCTGGAAAAAGACCTCACGGCAGAATGGACCGCCATCGGCGTGGCGTTTGTGACGGAGAAACGTAACGACAACCACGTGCGCCTCGATAACAGCTACATCCCGCCGATGCTCAACGCCAACAACAGCCCGCAGATCTACAGCATGATCAACGATCTGCACGGTCTGCTGGTCCAGCGCAGCCAGCAAATTGGCGGTCGTCTGCGCCAGCCTGGCCGCTTTAACACCTCCGAACTGATTGAGTTCACGCTGCTGTCGCTGGTTAACCGTCATCTGGGCGAGGTTTCTCATTTAAAAACCCTCCCGCTGCTGCATCCGGAAACGCTCTGGCGCAGCTGGCTGCCGTTTGCGACCGAGCTCGCCACCTGGACGTCGCAGCGTACCGCCGAAAGCGTGCTGCCGATTTACGATCATGACGATCTGGCTAACTGCTTCAGCAAACTGATGCTGATGCTGCGTCAGGGGCTGTCGCTGGTGATGGAAGACCACGCGATTCAGCTGCCGCTTAACGAACGCTCTCACGGCCTGAACATCGCTACGGTGCCTGAAACCAGCATGGTGCGCGAGTTCGGCTTCGTGCTGGCGGTAAAAGCCAACGTGCCTGGCGAACACCTGCAAACCCATTTCCCGGCGCAGATGAAGGTCGCGCCGGTGTCGAAAATCCGCGATCTGGTTCAGCTTCAGCTGCCGGGCATTATGCTGCGCGCCATGCCGGTCGCGCCGCCGCAGATCCCGTGGCATGCCGGCTACAGCTACTTTGAACTGGAGAAGGGCAGCGAGCTGTGGCACGAGATTGATAAGTCCGGCGCATTCGCCCTGCATCTTGCAGGCGAATTCCCGGGGCTGGATATGGAGTTTTGGGCCATCCGTAGCCCGACAGAATAATAAAGCGAGCGCTTAATATGCAGGAACGACAGGACACCGGCAGTGATGCCGGGTTTACCGGAGCCAGTAGCAACAATCAGCTGGTGGCGGCCGCCAATCCGCTGCTCAACGCGATTCCGCAGATCCGTCATTCGGTCTCCCATGACGATCAGGTGGCGTTACGCCAGCGCCTGATCGATGAGATTCGCCGTTTCGAAGTCCGCTGCCAGCAGGCGGGGCTGCCCTACGAAGTGATCGTCGGGGCGCGTTACTGCCTGTGTACGGCGCTCGATGAGGCCGCCGCGCTCACCCCCTGGGGCAGCAGCGGCGTCTGGTCAAGCAACGGTCTGCTGGTGACGTTCCATAACGAAACCTGGGGCGGCGAGAAGTTCTTCCAGCTGCTGGCTCGCCTGTCGCAGAACCCGCGCGAGCATATTCTGCTGCTGGAGATGATCAACTACTGCCTGCTGCTGGGCTTCGAAGGACGCTATCGGGTGCTGGATAATGGCCGCACGCAGCTTGAAACCATCAAGCAGCGGCTGTGGCAGATGATCCGCGGCGTGCGCGGCAGCTATCCGCCGCCGCTTTCTCCCCATCCGGAAGATCGTCCGGTGCTGCGCAAGCTCTGGCGGCCGATGGTTCCCCTGTGGGCATGCGTGGCGCTGGCCGGGTTTATCGCCTGTCTGTTTTATATCGTGCTTAACTGGCGCCTTGGCGATAACACCAACCCGGTGCTGGCGAAGATTTATCAGTCCCAGCTGCCGGAAACCACTATTCAGCAGCCGGCCCGTCAGCTACCGGCGGTGCTGAACCTGCGCGGCTTCCTGAAGCCTGAAATCGAGGCTGGCCTGGTTGCGGTGAAAGACGAAGCGGATCGCAGCGTCGTTATCCTGAAGGGCGACGGGCTGTTTGCCTCTGCCTCTACCGTCGTGCGTGACCGCTTTGAACCGGTCATCAACCGCATTGCGCAGGCGATGAATAACGTCAGCGGCAAAATTCTGGTGGTGGGCTACAGCGACAACGTGCCGATCCGCAGCGCGCGCTTTGCCTCTAACTATGAACTCTCTCTGGAACGCGCCCGCTCGGTACAGAAAATGCTGCAGGGAAGCCTCTCTCAGCCTGGCCGCGTGAAAGCGGAAGGGCGGGGCGAGATTAACCCGGTGGCGCCGAACACGACGCCTGAAAACCGCGCCCGTAACCGCCGTGTGGAAATTACTCTGCTGGTGTCGCCTGAAAACACTCAGGCTGAGCTGAACGGATTGCCGCAAGGAAACTAAGGATGCTGACTACACTTCTTTCCATTTTGACCAACCGCATTCTGTGGAGCTTCCTCGGCGTAACGGCGCTTGCGGCGGTGATCTGGATGATTGGTCCCCTGTTGTCCATCGTGGACACCCGACCGCTTGAGTCTGAACAGAACCGTATTATCAGCATTGCCGTGGTCTATCTGCTCTGGGCGCAGGGCCACATTCTGCCGCGCCTGTACAATGCCTGGCTGAACCGCAAGCTGATGGACAAGCTCAAAGAGAACACCGCCAGCCCGGAAGCGGCGGACCCGCAGAAGCGGCTGAACAGCGAGGAGCAGATCCTCGCCAGCCGCTTTGATGAAGCCGCGCAGATGCTTAAAAAAGCGCACTTCAGCAAAGCGGGCCAGGGCGCCCAGTGGACGCAGCGCTTCAGCACACAATATCTCTATCAGCTGCCGTGGTACGTCATTATCGGCGCGCCGGGCTCCGGTAAAACCACGGCGCTGGTTAACTCCGGGCTGCAGTTCCCGCTGGCCGATCGTTTCGGTAAGACCGCGCTGCGGGGCATTGGCGGCACGCGTAACTGCGACTGGTGGTTCACCAATGAGGCGGTGCTGCTGGACACGGCGGGCCGCTATACCACCCAGGAGAGCGAGCAGGTGCAGGACGCCGGCGAATGGCTGGAGTTCATGGGGTTACTGCGTAAGTATCGCCGCCGCCAGCCGATCAACGGCGTCATCATCACCATCAGCATTTCTGACCTGCTCACCCAGTCCGCCGAGGCGTCCCGCCAGCAGGCGGTGAACCTGCGCCAGCGTCTTTCCGAGCTGCATGAACAGCTGGGCATCCGCTTCCCGGTGTACGTGATGGTGACCAAGGCCGACCTGCTTAAAGGCTTCCGCGCCTGGTTTGCCGACTACGATAAAGCGCAGCGCGACCAGATCTGGGGCTTCACGCTGCCGTGGGAGCAAACCAAACACGCCGATTACGACCTGATGGGCAACTTCCAGCAGGAGTTTTCTCTGCTGCAGCAGCGCCTCGATGCCGGGCTGCCGGAAACCATGCTGAAAGAGCATGACGCGAAAACCCGCGCGGAAGCGTATCTCTTCCCGCAGGAGTTCGCCGCGCTGCGTCCGCTGCTGGCGGACTACCTGAGCACGGTCTTCGCCCGCTCCAACTTCGAAACCGAGTTCTCTCCGCGCGGGATCTACTTCGCCAGCGGGACGCAGGAAGGCATGCCGTTCGACCGCGTGATGGGCGAACTGAACCGCGCGCTGTCGCTGCCGGAAGGGGGAGAGGCGGATAACTGGGATTCGGTCAGCAAAGAAGCGCCTATCCCGGGGGCAAAAGGTCAGAGTTTCTTCATTAAGAACCTCCTGCAAAACGTCATCTTCCAGGAAGCCGGGATCGCGGGCGAAAACCGCTGGTGGGAGCTGCGCAACCGGGCGGTGATCTGGTCCGGCTACGCGGCGCTGCTGGCCCTGCTGGCGATCCTCGGCGGTCTGTGGCTGACCAGCTATGCCAAAAACAAGGCCTATCTGGAAGAGGTGGATGCGAAGGTGCCGCTGCTGGACCAGCAGAGCAAGGCGTTACAGAACCAGACCCAGCGTGACCTGTTCGATCTGCTGCCGCTGCTGAACGGTCTGGTCGACCTGCCGAAAAGCGACGACTTTGATGTCAACGATCCGCCCGTATCCCGACGTATGGGTCTCTATCGCGGGGATGACGTCAGCGATGCCGCGCAGTCTCTGTACCAGAAAGCGCTGGATCAGATGCTGTTGCCTGCCGTTGCCATGCACATCACCACCTGGCTTCGCAACGACAACGGCAGCGACGTGGAATACAGCTATGAAGCGCTGAAAGCCTATCAGATGCTGTATCAGCCGAAGCACTACGACGGTAAATTCCTGCATTCGTGGGTGATGCTCAACCTGCAGCGAAATCTGCCGCAGAACGTCACGAAGGCGCAGCTGCAGCAGCTTGAATGGCACCTGACGCAGCTGCTGGAACCGAAAATTCAGGCCTCGCCGTACGCGCAGGATGAATCCCTGGTTGCCCGCGAAAGAGCGATGATCGGCCAGCAGCCGCTCTCCACGCGCGTATATGGTCGTCTCAAACGCCTGCTGGAGCATGATGACAACCTCAAGCCGGTCTCCCTTTCCGACCTGGGCGGACCGCAGAGCGAGCTGGTGTTTTCACGCAAAAGCGGCAAGCCGGTGAGCGAAGACGTGCCGGGCCTGTATACGCCGGACGGCTACTGGAAAAGCTTTAACGGCCAGATTGACAGTGTAACCACCGCTCTGCACGAGGACGACGCCTGGGTGCTGGGGGCCGCCACGGCGCAGGAGGATAAACAGCAGATCGATAACGCCGTGCGCCAGCTCTACATGCGCGATTTTATCGCGAACTGGGATCGCTTCCTCGCCGACATCCAGCTCAATAACAGCGCCGATCTTTCCCAGCGCATCAACACCGCGCGCCTGCTCTCCGGCGCAAACTCGCCGCTGCGCCGTCTGGTGCAGAACCTGAGCCAGGTCCTGACGCTGTCACGCAATGCGCCAGCGCCGGAAGATGCGGATAAAGCGCAGGCGCAGAGCAACCGCGCCACCCGCACGCTGGAAGCGCTATTCAGCAACAATGACGCTGCGCCGACCCAGGCCGCCGTGGTCACCCAGGCGCCGGAACAGCTGGTCACCGACCACTACGCGCCGATGATTGAGCTGGCGCAGCCGCTGGAGAAGGGCGGGAAGACCATCGTGTTTGATGATTTTCTCAAGCAGGTGGATGAGCTCTATCGCTACCTGACCGCCGTCCAGGACGCGGCCAACAGCGGCATGCCTGCACCGGGCGGCGAGGCGATCAGCCGTCTGCAGGCCAGCGCCGGTCGCCTGCCGGGCGGGCTGCAAACCATGTTCAGCAATATGGCGGTGGGTGCCAGCAGCGATACCCAGCGCCGAGACCTCGAAAACGTGCGTAAGCGGATTAACGTTGAGGTGGGCGGATTCTGCCGTCAGGCGATCGCCGGTCGCTACCCGCTGGTACGCAGCGCCAGCACCGAGGTCACCCCTGACGATCTCGCGCGCATGTTTGCGCCGGGAACCGGGCTGATGGACGCTTTCTTCCGCGACAATCTGACCAATAAAGTGGATACCACGCAGGCAAACTGGCGCTTTATGCCGGGCATCGACGGTAAAACGCTGCCGGGAAGCGAAGGGCTGCTGAGACCGTTCCAGCAGGCCCAGTCGATTCGCGACGCTTTCTTTGCTAATGGCGCCACGACGCCGTCCTTCAAGGTGACGGTTCGCACCGTGCGAATGGATAACACCATTCTGAACCTGACGCTGGACGTTGACGGCCAGCTGCTGCGCTACAGCCACGGTCCGCAGGCCGTGCAGATCATGAACTGGCCGGGGCCGGGCGGCACCAACCAGGTACGCATGCAGCTGGGGCTGGCTAACGGCAGCACGGCGACGCTGGTCACCAACGGCGCCTGGGCGCTCAACCGCTTCTTCGATAAAGCGAGCACCAGCCCGGGCGCGGGTAGCCTGAGCCGTCAGGCCACCTTCAGCGTCGACGGACATCAGGTCACGCTGGAGTTTGCGCCTAACAGCATTCGTAACCCGTTCCAGCTTCCCCGTTTCTCATGCCCATAACCGCAAGGACAGCCGTATGACGAATACCCCTGCGATGAACCGCTACAGCTGGTATGGCAAGTTACCCAGCGCCGGAGATTTTTTGCAGCGTCGCTTTCCTGACACTTTACAGCGCCAGTGGTCACACTGGTTCCAGGTCGGTCTGCTGGCCTGGCAGCAGGAAGAGCAGCGCAGCGGCGAGCGCCAGTTCCAGAAAGCGCCAGTCTGGAATTTTGTGGTACCGCCCATGCTGGGCAGCCAGATGATCCAGATGGGCTGTCTGCTGCCCGGCCGCGACAGCGTTGGTCGCCAGTATCCGGTTTGCCTTCAGCTGAGCTTCGCCCCGTCAGAGTGGTCGACCAGCCTGCTCAGCCAGGCCGAAAGCTGGTACCAGCAGATTGGGCGCCTGGGGCTGTACGCGGTGCGCAACAGTTTTTCCGCCTCGCAGCTGGATGAGATGCTGATGACCATCCCGGCACCGCAGCCCGTCGAGCCGCAAAAGCGTTCCGACATACTTGATGTGATTGGCTATGACGAGGACGGCCAGAGCACGCTGGGCTGGCCGCAGGCGGCCGAGTGTTTTGATCCGCTGCGTCAGACCAGCTACTGGTGGACCAACCGCTGTGACGGCTACCCGCTGTACACCCACGTGCACAGCGGTAACTTTACCGGGCAGCTTTTCACCCTGCTGTTCGACCCGGCAGGGGGCGCCCGTCCGGGGCGTCACGGTCTTTATCCGCCCATGTTTGAATAAGCAGGGATCTTATGAATATCGAAGAATTTCTCGCGCCAATCAGTCCTGAAAAACCCTGCGGCGAAAACCTGGAGTACGACGCCGACTTCCAGATCATGAATCAGGCCAGTCAGGGGAAAGCGGAACAGCAGTTTGGCGACACCATTATCCCGGCAGAGCCAGCTGACTGGAACACGGTGGAAAAATATGCCACCAGCCTGCTGACCCGCACCAAAGATCTTCGCGTACTGCTGGCTTTAACCCATGCCTGGACGCGCCGGCGCGGGCTTGCGGGCTACGCGGACGGTTTATTGCTGGTGCAGGAGGCGATCGCCCGTTACTGGGAGACGCTCTATCCGCTGCTGGAAGAGTATGGCGAAACCGATCCGTTCTATCGCATTAACGCCCTGGCAGGGCTGAGCGATAAATCCGACCTCACCGTCGCCGTGCGAAACGCCTCGCTTCTGCGTTCAAACGGCGATGAAATTTCGCTCCGGGATGCCCAGGCACTGCTGGACGGCAGCAAAACGGAATGCCCGGACTATCCCGGCGGCCGTCCACGGCTGATTGACGAACTGGCCCGCGGCGACCAGCCGGGAACCGCCGCGGTTATCGTCATTAACGAACGTCTGCTGGCGATTCGCGAGCTGCTCACCGGGCATCTCGGTGAAAGCGGCGTGCCCGAGATGGAGCAGCTGCTGAAAACCGTCGGACTGGTCGCCAGCGCGTGTCAGGTAACCGACATCAGCAAGCTGCTGCCGAACCGTGAGGCGCAGGCAGAACCACAGGCCGAGCAGCAGTCGGCGACAGCGCAGCCCGCTCAGCCGGTCACCGACTGGCGAAGCGTCCAGGTCACCAGCCGCGCCGACGCGCAGCTGATGCTGGAAAAAGCGAAGCAGTATTTTGCGCAGTACGAACCGAGCCACCCCGCACCGCTGATGATTGAACGGGTGCAGCGGCTGTCAGAACTTAACTTTATGGACATTATTCGCGACCTGGCGCCAGACGGCGTTAACCAACTTGAAAACATCTTTGGGCGCCGCGAATAACGCGTCCAGGCATTATGACGACAGGCATGGAGCCTGCCGTTTCACCTTCACCGCGCATCTTTGATGGAGAACATCATGGCAATGAGTAACAGTGGGCAGAAATTCATCGCACGTAACCGTGCCCCCCGCGTGCAGATCGAGTACGACGTAGAGATCTACGGTGCAGAACGTAAAATCCAGCTGCCGTTTGTGATGGGCGTCATGGCCGATCTGGTCGGCAAACCGGTAGAAAATCTGCCGGCCGTCGACGAGCGTAAATTCCTCGAAATCGACATCGACAACTTTGACGAACGCATGAAGGCGCTTAAGCCGCGCGTGGCGTTCCAGGTGGATAACACCCTGACCGGCGAAGGTAAGCTCAACGTGGATCTGACCTTTGACAGCATGGACGACTTCCTGCCGGATGCAGTGGCCCGCAAGGTCGAGCCGCTGAACAAGCTGCTGGAAGCGCGTACCCAGCTCTCCAACCTGCTGACCTATATGGACGGCAAAAACGGTGCGGAAGAGCTGATCGCTAAAATTCTGCAGGATCCGACGCTGCTCAAATCCCTGAGCCAGTTGCCGAAAAATGACGAAAGCGCGAAAGGTAGCGAGGAATAATCGATGAGCAACCAGACTCAACAACACGAGCAGCAGGCGGGTCAGGCGTTCAGCCAGGATGAATTCAGCGCGCTGCTGAACAAAGAGTTCCGCCCAAAAACCGATCAGGCCCGTTCAGCCGTAGAAAACGCGGTTAAAACTCTGGCGCAGCAGGCGCTGGAAAATACCGTCACTTTCTCCAACGACACCTACCGCACCATTCAGAACCTGATCGCCGGTATCGACGAACAGCTGTCGCAGCAGGTAAACCAGATCATTCACCACGAAGAGTTTCAGAAGCTGGAGAGCGCCTGGCGCGGTCTGAGCTACCTGGTGAACAACACTGAAACTGACGAGATGCTGAAGATCCGCTTTATGAGCATCTCCAAGCAGGAGCTGGGCCGCACCCTGAAGCGCTTCAAGGGCGTGGGCTGGGATCAGAGCCCGATCTTCAAGAAAATTTACGAGCAGGAGTACGGTCAGTTCGGCGGCGAGCCGTTTGGCTGCATCGTGGGCGACTACTACTTCGACCACAGCCCGCAGGACGTTGAGCTGCTGGGCGAAATGGCGCGCATCGGCTCTGCGGCGCACTGTCCGTTTATCACCGGTACCGCGCCGGGCGTGATGCAGATGGAGTCCTGGCAGGAGCTGGCTAACCCGCGCGACCTGACCAAGATCTTCCAGAACACCGAATACGCCGCCTGGCGTTCGCTGCGTGAATCCGAAGATGCCCGCTATCTGGGCCTGGTGATGCCGCGCTTCCTGTCGCGCCTGCCGTACGGCATTCGCACCAACCCGGTCGACAGCTTTGACTTTGAAGAGCAGACCGACGGCGCGAACCACAACAGCTACTCCTGGGCTAACGCCGCGTATGCGATGGCCGCCAACATCAATCGCTCCTTCAAAGAGTACGGCTGGTGCACCTCGATTCGCGGCGTGGAGTCGGGCGGGGCGGTTGAAAACCTGCCGTGCCACACCTTCCCGAGCGATGACGGCGGCGTGGACATGAAGTGCCCGACCGAGATCGCCATCAGCGATCGTCGTGAAGCCGAGCTGGCGAAAAACGGCTTTATGCCGCTGGTTCACCGCAAAAACTCCGACTTTGCCGCCTTCATCGGCGCGCAGTCGCTGCAGAAACCGGCCGAGTACCATGACCCGGATGCCACCGCCAACGCGCGTCTGGCCTCTCGTCTGCCGTACCTGTTCGCCTGCTGCCGTTTTGCGCACTACCTGAAGTGCATCGTGCGCGACAAAATCGGCTCCTTCCGCGAGCGCGAAGAGATGGAACGCTGGCTAAACGACTGGGTCATGAACTACGTCGACGGTGACCCGGCGAACTCCTCTCAGGAGACCAAGTCCCGTAAACCGCTGGCGGCAGCGGAAGTGCAGGTGCAGGAGATTGAAGATAACCCGGGCTACTACGCCGCGAAGTTCTTCCTGCGTCCGCACTACCAGCTGGAAGGTCTGACCGTTTCCCTGCGTCTGGTTTCTAAACTGCCGTCGCTGAAGACGAAAGACGCGTAATGAGTGTAGCCGGCCCATTGGGTCGGCTACTTTTCGGTGAATATGAGATAGCTAATGAATTTGACTCTGACAGCGTTAATACGAAAATTCATCAGCTATTTAGCCATTTATACGTTGCTAATAATTTCATTCATGCTGTTTGTGACGGTATCCGGCTACTATCTGTTTATCTTTGACTGGCCGGAAGATGTCCCGCGAATCGCAATGCATGGATTCTTATGCACTGGACTTAATGCATTAGCGATAGCGATATACGTTGTGGCAGAGAAATGGAAAGAAAAAAGTTAGTATTTTACGCGGACTGATGCGCTGCGGATCCTAAGGCAAAGGATATTAAGGTGAAACGTTTCTGTTTTTTCCTCGTATTTATGACCTTTTATGTGTGTGCCGGAAATAACTATCCTGATTTTTATCATCAGCAAACATACCGGCAGGTTTTAAAAGATATTGTTCTGGCGCGCTGCCTGGCGCAGGTAGCAGATAAAGGCAGCCAGTTTTCTGCTGATGCTGCCCGCAGTGCGAGTGCATTCATTGAGTGGATACCTTTTGATGCCGAAAATGGCACTGATAAAGTGGATGCCCTCATCGGAAAATATAAAAATCAAATTAACGGTTTTCATTCAGAGCGAAAACCCGATGTCAAAGGCGTAACCTTAAACTGTTTACGTCTTTATCATAGCGATGAGCTGAACAAACTGGTTCCGCAGGTCATCATAGGCGATCCTGACCGCACCTGGATTCAGGATAACCCGCAGTAGTAAAGACTTCACATTCTTTCCGTTCATTCAGGGAGAATGTAAGACTGTCAAATGACACGGGTCATTTGATGTGAGGCAGAGGTAAAATATGGACGGTTTTATTCAGCCCCATGCTTTCCTGTTTGCCATATAAGTGCTTTTTCGAAAGCAATATTGTTCATCCACGAAGAGTAGATATTATGGCTATTGATATGTTTCTGAAGGTCGAGGGTGTTACGGGCGAATCTAAAGATTCTAACCACACCGGCTGGACTGATATTACCTCCTTCTCCTGGGGCGCTTCCCAGCCAGGTAATATGAGCGTTGGCGGTGGCGGCGGTGCCGGTAAAGTTAACTTTAACGACCTGCACGTTAACGCGCTGATCGACAAATCCACCACCGCTATCCTGAAACACTGCGCCAGCGGTAAACACCTGACCAAAGTTGAGCTGTCCGTCTGTAAAGCCGGCGGCCAGCAGGTGGAATACTCCCGCATCACGCTGGAAGATGTGCTGGTCACCTCTGTTCAGTACACCGGTGCAGACAACGGCGATACCGTTGGTGTGACCTATGCATTCCAGGCCGCGAAAGTGAAACAGCAGTACTGGGAGCAGACCACGTCTGGTGGTAAAGGTGCTGAAAGCAGCGCTGGCTGGAACATCAAAGAAAACAAAGAAGCGTAATTGCGTATGTGGCCGGGGAGTTTTCCCCGGTCATTATGATTGCTTCACTATTCGGCGCGTATTTGCGATGGAAAGAGCGTTAACGGTTATACCCATTGTATTATCATGTAGCGCCTGCATATCCCACCCTGCTCAGTTTCAGAGTTTAACTGTTAAGGTGGAAAAAAATGCACCCTGTTTTGGCGTTTCGAATGACACTGAACCAGGTGACTCTGTGCTAGGGAAGGTGCGAATAAGCGGGGAAATTCTTCTCGGCTGACTCAGTCATTTCATTTCTTCATGTTTGAGCCGATTTTTTCTCCCGTAAATGCCTTGAATCAGCCTATTTAGACCGTTTCTTCGCCATTTAAGGTGTTATCCCCAGTTTTTAGTGAGATCTCTCCCACTGACGTATCATTTGGTCCGCCCGAAACAGGTTGGCCAGCGTGAATAACATCGCCAGTTGGTTATCGTTTTTCAGCAACCCCTTGTATCTGGCTTTCACGAAGCCGAACTGTCGCTTGATGATGCGAAATGGGTGCTCCACCTTGGCCCGGATGCTGGCTTTCATGTATTCGATGTTGATGGCCGTTTTGTTCTTGCGTGGATGCTGTTTCAAGGTTCTTACCTTGCCGGGGCGCTCGGCGATCAGCCAGTCCACATCCACCTCGGCCAGCTCCTCGCGCTGTGGCGCCCCTTGGTAGCCGGCATCGGCTGAGACAAATTGCTCCTCTCCATGCAGCAGATTACCCAGCTGATTGAGGTCATGCTCGTTGGCCGCGGTGGTGACTAGGCTGTGGGTCAGGCCACTCTTGGCATCGACACCAATGTGGGCCTTCATGCCAAAGTGCCACTGATTGCCTTTCTTGGTCTGATGCATCTCCGGATCGCGTTGCTGCTCTTTGTTCTTGGTCGAGCTGGGTGCCTCAATGATGGTGGCATCGACCAAGGTGCCTTGAGTCATCATGACGCCTGCTTCGGCCAGCCAGCGATTGATGGTCTTGAACAATTGGCGGGCCAGTTGATGCTGCTCCAGCAGGTGGCGGAAATTCATGATGGTGGTGCGGTCCGGCAAGGCGCTATCCAGGGATAACCGGGCAAACAGACGCATGGAGGCGATTTCGTACAGAGCATCTTCCATCGCGCCATCGCTCAGGTTGTACCAATGCTGCATGCAGTGAATGCGTAGCATGGTTTCCAGCGGATAAGGTCGCCGGCCATTACCAGCCTTGGGGTAAAACGGCTCGATGACTTCCACCATGTTTTGCCATGGCAGAATCTGCTCCATGCGGGACAAGAAAATCTCTTTTCTGGTCTGACGGCGCTTACTGCTGAATTCACTGTCGGCGAAGGTAAGTTGATGACTCATGATGAACCCTGTTCCATGGCTCCAGATGACAAACATGATCTCATATCAGGGACTTGTTCGCACCTTCCCTAGTTTATGAACCCTCGATATCTCGACGTGTAGGTAACGAATGGGAAAGCATCTTCTCTCCAGGAGCATTTCCTTCCAGCCGCTTTTTGAAATCTGAAGAGTGCCTACGCTGGGATAAAGTAGACTGGCAGTCAGGGGAGTATGATGTGGTATTACAATCGAGAAATCATAATACTATTGTTCGATATGCGACTCGCTTTATTCTCAGTGTAAATTCCAGAGGCGAATTATCGCTGGCAAGAATAGAATAGGAGCGTTTTCAAATGTTGATGTTTTTAAGAAAGTGTCAACCTTTGGATATTAATTTAACTCCGTTTTTATTTAAATGGGTATGCTTATTTGTGAGCGTTTTTGTAAAAATCAAAGGGAATGAATATGGCTAGCCAATCATTAGTTAATCCGGGATATTGTATTGTTCAGCAACCCGGAACCCTGGATTTCCAGACAAGGTTTTTATTCAACGATCCAAATAGTGATGCTGCACGTTATTTCATGCAGGTTAATAGTGATGTGCAGTGGTCAAAACCTGGGCAGATGTTGATTCTTGGTGCACCAGGAAGTAATAATTCTGTGCAGCTTAAGCAATTACAGCTCGCTAAAAAGAAAGTCAACGGTGCTCTGGCCGATCTTAACTCTGGTGAAGCGAATTTCTTTAATCAACATTTTAGTACCATAGCTGCAGTCACTAATTTTATGGATAAGTCCCTTGGTGTCGTTGCTGATGCAGGTGAAAAATATTTTAGTGAAATAGAAAAAAAACTTAAATCCATTGAATTGGCTTACCAGAATCAGTACAGAGCACAAGGGACATTGATAAGCCAACAGTTTTTTGTTGAACGTCAGCGCCTCTTTTCTGAGTTGGATGGTTTATTAAACAAATTGTCCCGACTGACCTTAAAGATGAAACCCTATAACGAATTGAAGCATGCATTAGGCTTGTCAAGCAGATCCATTGTACATGAATGGAGTACAGCCGGGGTCGCCTCTATTCGTGGTTATTCAACTTATATCGATAATGCCTCTAAGGCCGCTCGTTTTCTTAAAGCGGGAGGGTGGCTTGCAATAGGTTTTGCAGGTGCAAATACCACTAATGAAGTTTACAATGCCTGCACCGTAGGACGAGAGCAGAGTTGCTCTAAAGTCGCTGTGAAAAAATACAGCAGCTTTGGTGCAAGCCTGGCAGGGGGTATTTACGGTGGTAAATACGGAGCAATGGCAGGTGCTGGTGTATGCGTTGCGCTTGGTGTTGCGACGGGGGGTGTAGGACTGCTCGCCTGCTCCATTGTCGGGGCTGCTGCAGGAGGATACGTTGGTGGCGAGATAGCGGGCGGAGCGACTGAGTATATGATGGATAAAATATGGTGAATATAGAGAATTTATCATTATTTCTTATCGTGGTTTTATTGCTGGTTGTTGTAATTATGGATTTGTTCAGTTCTCGTTATTTCAAAAAGCACGAGGCTGATTATAATCAGTTACTTTCAGACTATCGGCGCAAGGGATATGATCTGGATCTTGTAACCGACTATGCTTCTTTTTTTGGTTCGCTGGCCAATTATCAAAAAATAATCTGGTTTGTTCGCCTTTATAAAGGCGTTAAAATGAAATTTACGCGTGAAAGGCTTGTTCAGGAAGATGCTTATAAATATGTACAGTCGTTACCTGAAGAAAGAATTGGTTGGATACTAAAGTTACATCGCCGCTATAAGTTACAGGCGTTAATATTCACTCTATGGCTCATTGTTGGATTATATTTTATCATCTTCATTAAATAGTTTTGATATTCAATTTCTCAAACGCCGCCGTTCTCGCTCCGAGAGCGGCAGCGTTTGAGCGCTAATCATACCAGCAGGAATACGCCATGCGATTCACGATTATTTCTACGAAACCCGGTCATCAGCCGCCGCAAAGCAGCTGTGATTTTTACGCCCCGGGCGGCACCATTGGGCGCGGTACGGATAACAATCTGGTATTGCCGGATAATGACCGCACCATCTCTCGTCTGCAGGCCATTGTTCACGTGGACGCCCAGGGCGAATGCCGCGTGACCAACCGTGGCAGCGTCACCCGCGTGGTATTAAATGACATTCCGCTGGAGCGAGGGCGTCAGGTTGAGCTGCAGGATGGCGACATTCTCGGTATTGATGACTACCGCATCGAAGTGACCGAACTGATCCACGATACCCAGCCCGTAAGCCGTATGGCGGCCAGCATGCATCAGCAGGCGCGTCCGGCAGCCGCGTCCGCGCCCGCTGCGCAACCGAAGCCGGCGAGCGCCGCACCGCGCGGGAAAGCCGAACCGACCGCCGTGCCAACGGAAATCTGGGATAGCCTGATGCAGGAGTTCTCCATCTCCGACAGCATCTCCAGCAACCGTACAAAACCGCAGCCTGCTGCATCGCACGATCCGTTCTCCCAGCCTGCCGCCCCGGAGCGTAACGCTGAAGATCCGCTGGCGATGTTCAACGACAGCGATCCAAAGTTTGAGCGTAAGAATGTCGACCCGGACACGCTGTTCAGCGACGAAGCGTTGTTCAAAAAAGAGAGTATTTTTGACGACGTCACCCCGTCAACGCTGGTGCCGCCGGGCGAGACGACCCCCGCTAAGCCAGAAGACGAGGCGACGGACGAACTCGATCCGCTGGCCCTGTTTGGCGGTAAGGCCAGCGCGCCAGCCGCGCGTAATGACGACCCGCTCGGGCTGATGGGCGGCGCACCGTTAACCCATCCGGATGACATTCTTGCCGAAAAGCCTGCGCCAGTGCCGGAACCCGAGCAGGAAGAGGACGTGCTGGCCGATTCTCCGCTGTTCGCCCCTGAGCCGCAGGAAGAACCGCGTGCTGAAGAAGAGCCCGCGCGACCGGATTACGCAGGCTTCACCATGCCTACGCCACAGGCCGTTGCGCGCAGCAGCGCTCAGGCCCCGAAGGGCCGACTGCGCATCGACCCGGTCAATAACGCCTCCGCCCCAACCGCCACGGCGAACAGCGGTGAGAAGGGCGAAGTGCTGCAGGGCGAGCTGCTGGAGGCGCTGCTGGAAGGCATGGGGCTGAGCGAAATGCAGCCCGTCCCGCAGTTTGACCGTGAAAACATGCGTCAGCTGGGGCAGATCCTCGGCATGTTCTCTCAGGGAACCGTGGCGCTGCTCTCCTCGCGCTCCATCCTCAAGCGTGGCGTGAAGGCCGATATGACCATGGTGCTGGACGATGCCAACAACCCGTTCAAGCTGTTGCCGACCGGCAAAACCGTGCTGATCCAGATGTTCGGCACCCCAATGCCGGGCTTTATGCCGCCGACCAAATCCGTGCGCGACGCGCTGATCGATCTGCAGGCGCACCAGCTGGGCATGATCTCCGGTATCCGCGCCATCATTGCCGCGATGCTGCAGTCCTTTAACCCTGAGCAGCTGGAAGAGCAGGCGAAGCAGAACGGAATGACCTCTCGTCTGGCGCTGCCGGGCAGCCGCAAAGCCGCCCTGTGGGACTATTTTGTTCGCAGCTATGGCGAGACGGCTGGCGAGATTGAGGATGACTTCCACACCCTGTTCGGCGAAGCCTTCCTTCATGCGTACGACATGGAGGTGAATCAGTACAAAGACTCACAGAGCGGATCGGAAGACAAATGAATATCGCAACGGCTTCTCTCTCCCGCCAGGGGACGCGCGCCAGCAACCAGGACCAGACGGGAGAAACCATAGGGGAACGTTCGGCCTGCTTTGTCGTCTGCGACGGCATCGCGGGCCTGCCGGGCGGTGAGGTGGCTGCAGAGCTGGCCCGCAACAGCATTATCTCCCGCTTCGATGGCGACAAGCATCTTAACGCGCAGCATATCCGCGACTACGTGCAGACGGCGAACCGCACGATCCTCAGCGAACAGCAGGCCGTGCAGGACTATCGCCGGATGGGCACGACGCTGGTCAGCCTGTTCATTGACCGCGATTACGGGTTGGCCTACTGGGCGCACGCCGGAGACAGCCGCCTGTATCTGTTTCGCCGGGGATGGCTGTGGCACGTGACCACCGACCACAGCCTGGTGCAGCAGATGAAAGACGCCGGGCACCAGACCGACGATCTCAACAGCAACCTGCTGTACCTCGCGCTGGGGATTGAAAACGGCGGGCCGGAAGCGAGCTACAGCGACGTGGTGCAGGTGGAAGACGGCGATGCATTCTTACTCTGCACCGACGGGTTCTGGCACGGCGTTAGCGAAGAGCAAATGAAGCAGTCGCTGCATATGGTCAATACGCCGCAGGAGTGGCTGACCTTAATGAACCAAATCATTCAAAAGAATGGCGAACAGGAGGGGAATGCTCAGGATAACTATACTGCCCTGGCGGTATGGATGGGCAACCCTCAGGACACCACTTTGCTGCACACCCTCTCTGACGCAGCACAATTTCTTCCCTGCGGAACTGATTAGACACACAAGGAACGATATGAAACTTTGGCTATCGGGTTTGGCACTTCTGGCGGTCACCTCCACCGCGCAGGCTGAGAATTTCCGCATCGTGCAGTCTCCTGCGCAGAAGCTGGATATCTGGATCGACAACATCAAAGACAACACGCCGCAGAGCTGGTGTAAACCTGAGGTGGCGCTGCGCATTGTGGCGAACGGCAAGAAAGACGTCTCCGTGCTGGAGAGCTTTGTGCCGCGTCTTGGCTCCCTGCTGGAACACCAGTGCAGCAAAGTGAATAAGCTTAGCTGGACGCTCAACGATCCGGCGGGTACCACGCTGGCGCAGGGTACGGCAGGCAAAGCGCAGGACTGGGCGCTGGTGGTGAAACAGGAGCAGGCCGCGCCTGCTGCGACCGTCACCGCAACCCCAGCCAGCGGCGCGTTGTTGCCGCCGGACCAGAACGTGGCTTCCCGCACGGTTGCCGCTGACCGCACGCCGTGGCAGGAATTTACCCTGCAGGACGGCTGCCACCTGCGCACCTTCTGGGAAGGTGGCGCTTCCGCTCCGGCGCTCTTTATTCCGGATTCTGACACCACCCGCTGCGGTAACGGCAGCTGGCTTAGCGGGCACACCGTAGTTTCGCAGTCCCGCAATGGCGGACAGAAAGAGATGGCGGTGACGTACATCCATGGCTTCCCGGTGACGGGTCTGAATCAAAGCGCCGATCCTGAAAACGCGCTGATCACCTCCGTCAACAAAGAGCGCATGGTGTTCAGCACCCCAGACAGCGACCAGAGCTGGATGATCCTGCCTTACGATAACGCCCTGAACAGCTGGAAAAGCAACGGCACCGTAGCGGTGGAGATCTCCCGTGAAATCGCCAGCGATGATGCAAAACTGCAGGCGCGTATTGCGGCGGTGAAAAAAACCTGGAGCGCCTGGGTCGCACCCGGCACGCCGCTGAATATCGTGCTGATTGATACCCTGCGTCCTCAGCTGCGCGATCCGGCCGTCGGCGCATGGCGCGCGGCGAATTAAGGAGTGGCTATGAATACGCTCTATCAACACCTGGCGGGCGAGCCGCTCAGCGATGCGCTGGCGCGCCTTGAAGCTGAAATCAAAGCCCGTCCGGCGGATGCCGACCTCCGCGCCGCTTTCGTGCAGTTTTTAACCCTCAGCGGCAACTGGACGCGCGCGCTGACCCAGCTGAAAAGCTGGCTGGCGCTGAAGCCTCAGGCGAAGCCCACCGTCACGCTGCTGGAGCAATCCATTCAGGGCGAACTGCAGCGCGCGCAGGTGATGGCGGGAGAGGCGCGTCCGGCCATGCCTGAAACCCAGTGGCCGTGGCTGACGACCCTGGCCTCGGCGCTAAGCGAGGAGGGCGAGCGCGCCCGGGCGCTGCGTCTGGACGCCCTCGATCGGGCTGAGGCCACTGCCGGCCAGATTATCCTCGAAAACGAGGAGACGCAGGCTTTCGAGTGGCTGATGGACGGCGATGCCCGTCTCGGCCCGGTCTGCGAAACCATCGTGAACGGCCGTTATTTCTGGCTGCCGTTCAGCGCCATTGCGGAGATCCGTTTCCAGGCGCCCGCCAGCGTGACCGATCTGGTCTGGCGTCACACGCTGGTGCGCCTGACCGACGGTACGGAGCAGGTATGTCAGATCCCGGCGCGTTACCCGTTTGCTGCCGATGCCACCGATGCGGTCAAGCTGGGCCGCACCACCGAATGGCTGCAGCTCGACGAAGACGGCACCCTTTACGAAGGCCGGGGCCAGAAGGCCTGGCTGAGCGAGCAAAGCGAATACCCGCTGCTGTCCTTAAGCCTCGTGACGTTTGCGACGGATGGAGCCGATGAGTAATCCCGCTGGCGAAGGCGATCTGCTGCGCAGCGGCTGGCAAGCCCGCAGCAGGCAGGAGAAGGTGGGGGCGCGCGACAAAATGCAGCCCTCGCTGCTGGATCGCCTCACCGATAACGACCCGGAAAAAAAACGCGAGTCGGCCAACAGCAATCTGATCACCCACGCCGCCCTGCGTCGCAACGTCCTGCGCGATCTGCAGTGGTTGTTTAACACCATCAACCACGATGCCTCCGGCGATTTGAGCGCCTTGCCGCACGTGAAGCGCTCGGTGGTCAACTTCGGCGTCGCACCGCTGGCCGGGAAAAGGATGTCGGATATTGAATGGCACGACATTCAGCGCAAGCTCACCGAGGCCATCATCAATTTTGAGCCGCGCATTTTGCCGCAGGGGCTGCAGGTCCGCTGCGTGTCGGATACCTCCTCGCTGGATCTGCACAACGTGCTCTCCATCGAGATCAAAGGGCGTTTGTGGTGTGTGCCGTACCCGCTGGAGTTTCTGTTTCGTACCGATGTCGATCTGGAAAACGGCCATTTTGAACTGAAAGATGCGGGGTAATCATGGAAAGTAAACTGCTCGAATATTACAACCGCGAGCTGGCCTACCTGCGAGAAATGGGGGCCGAGTTTGCCGAACGCTACCCAAAAGTCGCCGGACGGCTGGGCATGCGCGGCATCGAAGTGGCGGACCCGTATACCGAACGTCTGATGGAGGGCTTCGCCTTCCTGACCTCCCGCGTGCAGATGAAAATGGACGCGGAGTTTCCGCGCTTCTCCCAGCGTCTGCTGGAGATGATTGCGCCTAACTATCTCGCGCCCACGCCGTCGATGGCGATCGCGGAGATTGAGCCGGACAGCAGCCGGGGCGACCTGAGCAAGGGCTTCATTGTGCCGCGCGGTACCATGATGGACAGCCTGGCGCTGAAAAAAACCGGCGTGACCTGCAGCTATACCACGGCGCACGAGGTCAACCTGCTGCCGCTGAAAATCGACAAGGTCGAGCTGGGCGGCGTGCCCGCCGATCTGCCGCTGGCGCAGCTGGGGCTGAGCCAGCGGGGGATCGGCAGCGCCTTGCGGATCCGCATCGCCTGCGACGGCCCGCAAAACCTCGGGCACCTGGATTTCGACCGTCTGGAATTTTTCCTCGGTGGTCCGGACATTGAAGCGCTGAAGCTGCTGGAGCTGGTGATGGAGCACCACGCCGGGATCGTCTGTCAGACGGTCAGCCCGCAGCCGCAGCGACAGCTGCTGACGTCTGACGCGCTGCGCCAGGAGGGCTTTGAGCCTGACCAGGCCCTGCTTCCTGACGATCTGCGCAACTTTGACGGCTACCGCCTGCTGCAGGAGTATTTCGCGTTTCCGGCCCGCTTCCGCTTCATCAGCCTGAGCGGCCTGAGCACGCTTATCGAACGCTGTGAAGGCGAAAAAGCCTTCGACATCTTCATTCTGCTGGATAAGTCGGATGAACAGCTGGAGCGCGTGGTCGATGCCAGCCATCTGGCGCTGCACTGTACGCCGGTCATCAACCTGTTCCCAAAGGTCGCGGCGCGTCAGAAGCTGAATGAAGGCCAGCATGAATACCATCTGGTGGTCGATAACATTCGTCCGCTGGATTATGAAATTTACGCGGTCAAAAAAATCTATGGCAGCGCGGACGGCCAGCGCGATGACCAGACGTTTCGTCCATTCTGGAGCACCTGGAGCGGTGATGCGGGCAACTACGGGGCCTATTTTTCCCTGCGCCGCGAACAGCGCGTGCTGTCCGAGCACGCCCTGCGCTACGGCACCCGTACCGGCTATATCGGCTCGGAGGTGTTTGTTTCGCTGGTGGATGAACAGCACGCCCCGTGGCAGGAAAACCTGCGCTATATCTCTGCCGAGGTGCTCTGCACCAGCCGCGACCTGCCGCTGATGCTGCAGCAGGAGCTCGGGCAGTTCATTATGGCCGACTCCATGCCGGTGAAATCCCTCACCCTGCGCAAAGGCCCGACGCCGCCGCGCCCGGCGCTGGCGGAAGGGTTCAGCACCTGGCGGCTCATCAGCCAGCTGCAGATGAACTACCTCAGCCTGATGGACAGCGAAAACGAAGACGGCGCGGCCGCGCTGCGCCAGCTGTTAGGGCTGTACGCCAACCTGGCAGAAACGCCCGTTGCGCGCCAGGTGGAGGGGGTACGCCACTGCGTGCTGGAGCCGGTTCACCGCCGCGTGCCTGAACCCGGCCCGGTCGTTTTCGCCCGCGGGATCGGCATCACCCTGACTGTCGATGAGCGAGCCTTTTCCGGCGCCAGTCCGTGGCTCTTTGGCAGCGTGATGGAACGTCTCTTTGCCCGTCTGGTGTCCATCAACAGCTTTACGGAGTTCACCCTGAAGAGTCAGCAGCGCGGCGAGATTGGCTACTGGGCGCCGCGCATGGGTAAAAGGGCGCTGATATGAGTGACGCTGCCACCGCACCGCTGCGCGTGCATCGCCTGACCCGGCTGCCGGATGCGTTCTGGCACGGGGTCCGCGAGACGCCCTGGCGCTACGATCTGTTTCAGCTGTTAAGGCGCATTGATGCCCAGGGCGGCGAGCGCTACCCGCTGGGACGCGCGCCGCTGCCGAAATTTGAGCCGCTGCGCATCGGCCAGCAGCCGTCGATGAGTTTTGCACCGTCGACGCTGGCTCAGGTACGCCAGCGGGAGGAAAGCGGGCTGCACGAGGTGTCTATCCTCAGCTTCGGCCTGTTTGGCCCGAACGGCCCGCTGCCTGTCCACATGACCGAATACGCCCGCGAGCGTATTTATCATCATCAGGACACCAGCCTCAGCGCGTTTGCCGACCTGTTCCATCACCGCCTTGCGCTGCTGTTTTATCGCGCCTGGGCGGATGCGCAACCGGCCGTCTCTCTGGACCGCGCCGACAACAGGCGCTTTGAGGGGTACCTGGCGTCGCTGATTGGCATGGGCCAGCCGGGGCAGATGAACAAAGGCAGCCTGAGCTCGCATGCTCGCTTTACCCACGCCGGACACCTGACCCGTCACGGGCGGGATCCGGAGGGGCTGGAGAAGATCCTGCGCAACTATTTTAAAGCGCCGGTTAAGCTGGTGAGCAACGTGCCGCAGTGGATGCCGCTTTCCGCGCGCGAGCAGGCGCAGCTTGGCGCAGGACGCCGCATGCCGCGCATGGGGGAATCCGCCTTTCTCGGCGTCGCCGTCCGCGACGTGCAGCACAAGTTTCGCATCGAAATTGGCCCGCTGAGCGCGGAGGAGTACAACCGCTTTCTGCCGGGAGAAGCGTGGGTCGCCGAACTGCGCGACTGGGTGCGTCAGTACGCCGGGGTGGAGTTTGAATGGGAAACGCGGGTGATCCTGCGTGAAGACGCGGTGCAGGGTACCACGCTCGGCAGCAATGGGCGATTAGGCTATAACACCTGGCTGGGCCTTCAGCCGCAGCCTGTCCCGCGTGGCGATCTGGTGTATTGCGCAGAGCGATAATTTTTCTAACGCATTGTTATCAATGGAACCGAACATGTCAGAAATTAGCCGTGCCGTGCTTTTCGGCAAACTGGATACGCTGTTATTTACCTCTCTGGAAAGCGCCACTGCGTTCTGCAAGCTGCGCGGCAATCTGTACGTTGAGCTGGTGCACTGGCTGCATCAGCTGATGCAGCAGCAGGATGGCGATCTGCAGCAGGTCATCCACCACTTTGCCCTTGATGAACAGCAGCTGACGCGCGATATCGTGGCCGCGCTGGATGTCCTTCCGCGCGGGGCGAGTTCCGTTTCCGATCTTTCTGAACATATCGACAGCGCCGTGGAGCGCGCCTGGGTCTTCGGCTCGCTGAAGTTTGGCGTCAGCCGTATTCGCGGCGGCCATTTGCTGATCGGCATGCTTAAAACCTGGAACCTGGCCAACGTGCTGAAAAGCATTTCGTCGCAGTTCACCCGCCTTAACGTCGAGGTGCTGATTGAGCAGTTCGACGCCATCTGCGCCAACAGCAAAGAGACGCAGCAGGCCGCTGCCGCCGCAGACGCACCGGCGGGTGCGGTACCGGCTGCGCAGGGGACGCTGGCCCAGTACGGCCAGGACCTGACCGCCCGCGCCCGCGACGGGAAGATTGACCCGGTTGTCGGGCGCGACGAGGAGATCCGCCAGATGGTGGATATCCTGATGCGTCGCCGCCAGAACAACCCGCTGCTGACCGGAGAAGCCGGGGTCGGGAAAACGGCGGTGGTGGAAGGGCTGGCGCTGCGTATCGCCGACGGCGACGTTCCGGAGCCGCTGCAAAATATTCAGCTGTGGCTGCTGGATATCGGCATGCTGCAGGCTGGGGCAGGCATGAAAGGCGAGTTCGAGGCCCGGCTGCAGGCGCTCATTAATGAAGTCCAGTCCAGCGCCACGCCAATCATTCTGTTTATCGATGAGATCCACACCCTGATTGGCGCAGGCGGCCAGCAGGGGACCGGCGATGCGGCGAACCTGCTGAAGCCCGCGCTGGCGCGCGGACAGCTGCGCACCATCGGCGCTACCACCTGGGCGGAATACAAAAAGTACATCGAGAAAGACCCGGCGCTGACCCGTCGTTTCCAGACGGTGCAGGTGCACGAGCCGGACGAAGCGAAAGCCATTCTGATGCTGCGCAGCACCGTGTCGCCGCTGGAGACGCACCACCAGGTGCTGCTGCTCGACGAAGCGGTCAGCGCGGCGGTGAAGCTGTCGCATCGTTACATCCCGGCGCGTCAGCTGCCGGATAAGGCCGTTGCGCTGCTCGACACCGCCTGCGCCCGCGTCGCGGTCAGCCAGAGCGCGCCGCCTGCGCAGCTGGAAGACTGCCTGCGCCACCTTGCCGCGCTGGACGTGGAAATTGAGATTGCTGAACGCGAAGCGCGCGTGGGAGCCGGTGAAGCCGAGCGCGTCACGGCATTGCGCGCCGAGCGCGACGCGTATGAAACCAAACGTGAAGCCCTGTCCCGGCGCTGGGAAGAAGAGCGCAGCCTGGTGCAGGAGATTATCCGCCTGCGCGCGGCGCTGTTCGCGGCGGGCGATGAAGATACCGCCGAGCTGCGCGGCCAGCTGGCGGAACAGCAGCAGGCGCTGAACGCCCTGCAGGGCGATGAGCCGCTGCTGTTTGCGGCGGTGGATGAAAACGTGGTCGCCGCGGTGGTCTCTGACTGGACCGGGATCCCGCTGGGCCGGATGGTGAAAAACGAGATCGACGCGGTGCTCAACCTCGCCGACACGCTGAACCAGCGCGTTATCGGCCAGCGTCACGGTCTGGATCTCATTGCCCGCCGCGTGAAAACCTCGCGGGCGAAGCTCGACGATCCCAACAAACCGGTGGGCGTCTTTATGCTGTGCGGCCCGTCCGGGGTCGGTAAAACCGAAACCGCGCTGGCGCTCGCGGAATCCCTGTACGGGGGCGAGCAGAACGTTATCACCATCAACATGAGTGAGTTCCAGGAAGCCCACACCGTTTCCACCTTAAAAGGTGCGCCTCCGGGGTACGTAGGGTATGGTGAAGGCGGCGTGTTAACCGAGGCCGTGCGCCGCCGCCCGTACAGCGTGGTGCTGCTGGACGAAATTGAAAAAGCGCACCCGGACGTTCACGAAATCTTCTTCCAGGTCTTTGATAAGGGCTGGATGGAAGACGGCGAGGGGCGCCACATTGATTTCCGTAACACCATCATTATTCTGACGTCTAACGTCGGTACCGACCTGATTAGCGCCATGTGCGCCGATCCGGAGCTGATGCCGGAGCCTGATGCGTTAAGCGGCGCCCTGCGCCAGCCGCTGCTGGAGGTATTCCCGCCGGCGCTGCTGGGCCGCCTGCTGGTGGTGCCGTACTACCCGCTCAGCGACGAGATGCTGGGGCAGATTGTTCGCCTGCAGCTCAAGCGCATTCAGCGTCGTCTGGAAGAGAATCACAGCATTATTTCTGAGTTTGACGACAGCGTGGTGGAACAGATTGTTCAGCGCTGTACCGAGGTGGAGTCCGGGGGCCGCATGGTGGATGCTATTCTGACCAATACCTTGCTGCCTCAGATGAGCCAGATCTTACTTACCGCCAGCCGCAGCGACGAGCAGTACCGACGTCTGCACGTCACCTGCGAGCAGGGCGAGTTTCACTGTCAGTTTGCCGCGTAATAATCATCAAGAGAACTGTAAAAGATGACGGATAATGATAACAATCGGACTGTCCCAAACGCGCTCCCGGTAGGGTACCGCTTCAACGAGTTTGAAATCAAAGAGGTGATCGGCGGCGGCGGTTTTGGCATCGTCTATCGCGCGTGGGATCACCAGCTCGAACGCACTATCGCTATCAAAGAATTTATGCCTTCCTCGCTCGCCGTGCGCGGCGACGACATGACCCTGGTGCTGCGCAGCGAGCGCTTTGGCAAAGCGTTTTCCGCAGGCCTGAACAGCTTCATCCAGGAAGCCCGTCTGCTGGCGCGCTTTAACCACCCGAACCTGCTGCACGTCCTGCGCTTCTGGGTGCAAAACGACACGGCCTACATGGGGACGCTGTTTTACAGCGGGACCACGCTTTCGCGCCTGCGCGAAGAAAAGCCGGAGCTGATCAACGAGGCCTGGATCCGCCGCACGCTGCCGATGCTGTTCGGTGCGATCAAGACCATTCACGACGAAGGCTATCTGCACCGCGACATCTCTCTGGATAACATTCAGATCCAGGATAACGGCCTGCCGGTGCTGCTCGATTTCGGCTCCGCGCGCCGCACCATCGGTAACCTCTCCGACGAAACGGAAACCATGCTGCGCCCGGGCTTTGCGCCGATTGAGCAGTATACCGACGACAACGAAAGCGAGCAGGGCCCGTGGACGGATATTTACGCCCTCGGCGCGGTGCTGCGTACCCTGATTGTGGGTTCTCCGCCGCCGGTCAGCGTGGTGCGCTCAATTCAGGATACCTGCAAACCGCTGGTGGAAATCATGCCGCAGGGCTATTCCATTCCGCTGCTGCAGGCCATCGACCGCGCGCTGGCGCTGCACATGGAGGATCGTCCGCAGTCAATCGACGAGTTCGCCGCGCTGATAGAGATGCCGGTCGCCGGTATCAACGATGTGCTGACGGCGAAAAAGCCCGGCACGATGCTGGTACCGGTGGAGGAGGAACAACCGGCTTCGCTACTCGACTGGCGCCGCTACAAGATCCCGGGCTTGGTTGCCGCGGGCGTGCTGGTGGGCGTTGTCGCCGGGGCGATGCTGTTCAGCAGCGGTAATGATGCTCCCGAGCAGGCTGCACAGCCACCGGCAGAGACGCGTCCGACTGAAACCACCGCTAACACGCCGGACGTGAAGCCAGAAACGGCGAAGGTTAACGAGCAGGCGACGGCCCAGCAGACGCCACCGCCTGTCGAGAGCCCTGTTGCGCTGGTTTATATCCGCATCCTCGACGGCGAAACGCTGAAAGTGAACGGCGAGCCAAAAGCGCTGCGTCCGGCGACCAACGGCTATGCATCGCTCAAGCTGCCGGCCGGCGAGGTGAAGATTGAACTGCAGGGCAACGGGAGAACGCGTGGCCAGACGCTGGATATCACTAAGCCGGGTACCTGGCTGGTGAATCCTTAGAATTACGCTCAGTCACAGATGCGAACCTCTTTTCTGAATCGCATAAGCTAGATGGAATAAAGATTATGCTCAACCGAATTACCGTTCAGCTCCCGGTGGAGGGGCTTCTGTTCTGGAAACTGACGGGCCGCGAGGCGATGTCCGAGTCGTTCGCGCTGACGCTGACCGTGCTCGGCACGGACGCGCGCCTCGACCGCAGCAAGCTGCTGGGCCAGCCGGTCACGGTGACCATCCCGACGCAGAACCTGCTGACGTCCCGCTATGTTAACGGCAAGATTACCCGCGTGGCGGTCAGCGCCGTCGAGCTGACGGGCACCCGCTATGCGGTGTACCAGCTGACGGTGGAGCCGGACCTGTGGCCGATGAAGCGCGACCGTAACCTGCGTATCTTCCAGGGGCAGACGGTGCCACAGATTGTCAAAACCCTGCTGGGTGAGCATCAGGTTAACGTTGAGGATAAACTCACCGGCAGCTACCGCGTATGGGACTACTGCGTGCAGTATCAGGAGTCGAGCCTGGACTTCATCAGCCGCCTGATGGAGCTGGAGGGGATTGCGTATCACTTCAGCCATGAGGCCGACAAACACACCCTGGTACTGACTGATGCCGCCACGCAGCATCAGCCGTTCAGCGGCTATGAGGTCATTCCTTACCATCAGACGCCGTCAGGCGGCAGTACGGACGAAGAGGGCATCAGCCAGTGGGCGCTGGAGGACAGCGTGACGCCGGGTATTTACAGCCTCGACGACTATGACTTCCGCAAGCCGAACGCGTGGCTGTTCCAGGCCCAGCAGAACCCGGCGTCGCCGAAGCCGGGCAGCATCGACGTGTACGACTGGCCGGGGCGCTTTGTGGACAAAGGCCACGGGGAGTTCTATGCCCGCATCCGTCAGGAGCGCTGGCAGGTTGAGCATCAGCAGATTCAGGCCACCGCCACGGCGGCGGGGATTGCGCCAGGGCACACCTTCACGTTAACCAACGCGCCGTTCTTCAGCGACAACGGCGAGTATCTGGTCACGGCGGCGGGTTACCACTTCGAAGAGAACCGCTACGCCAGCGGCGAGGGTGAAACCATTCACCGCACCGATTTTACGGTGATTCCGTCGGCGGTGGTCTACCGTCCGGCGCAGACCACGGCGTGGCCGCGCACCTACGGCCCGCAGACCGCGAAGGTAGTGGGGCCGAAGGGCGAGAGTATCTGGACGGACAAATACGGTCGCGTGAAGGTGAAGTTCCACTGGGACCGCCTGGCGAAGGGCGATGACACCAGTTCCTGCTGGGTGCGCGTGTCGAGCGCGTGGGCGGGCCAGGGCTACGGCGGGGTGCAGAT
Organism: Enterobacter asburiae; assembly: GCF_001521715.1. NCBI lineage: Bacteria > Pseudomonadati > Pseudomonadota > Gammaproteobacteria > Enterobacterales > Enterobacteriaceae > Enterobacter > Enterobacter asburiae. Next base: position 1,747,480 of record NZ_CP011863.1, on the reverse strand, counting down.
CCCGCGCGTCGGCGATGAGGTGGTGGTGGACTTTATCAACGGCGATCCGGACCGGCCGATTATCACCGGGCGCGTGTACAACGACGCGAGCATGCCGCCGTGGGCGCTGCCGGCTGCGGCGACGCAGATGGGCTTTATGAGCCGCTCTAAGGGGGGCTCCGTGGACAACGCCAACGCCCTGCGCTTTGAGGACAAGGCGGGCGCAGAGCAGGTGTGGATCCAGGCCGAACGCAACATGGACACCAGCGTTAAAAACGATGAAACGCACAGCGTCGGCGGGGCGCGCAGCCATTACGTGAAGAAAAATGAACTGCATCGCGTGGAAGCGAACCAAACCCAGGCCGTGAAGGGCGGAACCGAGATCCTGACGGGGAAAGGCAAGCTGGATGCGGCGGTGGAGCAGTACGTTATTGCTTCCGGGACGAAGCTGCGGCTGGTCTCCGGTGAGAGCGCCATTGAGCTGAACGCTAACGGCAAGATTAACCTGATCGGCAAAGAGTTTAACTTCTTCGTGGAAGGGGATGGGTATATCACCACGGGCGGTAAGCTGCATCTGAATACCTCGGGAACCAAGCCGGGCACAACGGCACCGGGTTCGGGGCATAAAGGGGATATTGATGCGGCGGTGCAGGCGTATTTCTCTCCGGATCAGGCTAAAAAATCTGCCGGTGTGGGAGTTGCCGGAGGATCGGGTAAAGCGGCGCCTGCGCAAAACAATTCTGCTGCTACAACGGGCACAGACAAAACCAGTGAATATAATTATTCGTTGCAGGACATGGTGGATAAGCAAAAGAATTTAAAGGCCAAACCTCAAAAGTGGACGCGACGCGGTTTTGTCAACGCCTCTGAAGATGATATTAAGAAATATGCAAACCCGGATAACTACAATACTGGAACTGATAAATATCAGTTCCTTGATCTCTCATCTTCATCAGGTGTTTCTGAAACTGATATGGCTTCCTTCCTGAAAGGTAAAGGCGTACTTGAAGGTCAAGAAAAAACATATCTTGATGCAGCAAAGAAATACAATGTCAGTGAAGTTTACCTGGCCTCACATTCTGCTCTCGAAACAGGTAACGGAGCGAGTGAACTGGCGAAAGGTGTCGAGGTCAATGGTGTAAAAGTTTATAATATGTACGGTATTGGCGCTTTAGATGGCAATGCTGTTAAAACAGGATCCAATTACGCATATAAAATGGGATGGACTTCGCCAGAGAAAGCGATAGATGGTGGTGCGAAATGGATTTCCGAAAAATACATCAATAATGCGGATTATGCCCAAAACAATCTTTATAAGATGCGATGGAACCCAGCTTCGCCAGGAACACATCAGTATGCAACTGATGTTAACTGGGCTGTAGCCCAAACATCAAACATGAAGAAAATGTTTGATAATTTCCCTGGGGCAAACCTATCATATGATATTCCAAAGTTTAAGTAATGGATCAACTTATGAGTAAGAAAATTCTGAGTGTTTTATGTTCGGTTCTGGTGCTCTGCAGCTTGAACAGTAATGCCACGACTGCTCAAATCAATAAAAAAGTTGAAAATTCATCCCATAATCTTTTAGCAAATCCCGACTTTTCTGTACAAATAAACAAACAGTCTGTCGCATTGGGCGACAGGTGGACTAATGACGTTGCACGTAAATTTGAGTTGCCGATTGACGGCCATTTTGTCGGGGAAGTTCCTTTTGACGGAATAAATTATAAATTCTTCCAGCATCAAAAGTCTGGGTTAGAAATATTCACTTCCAATCTTTGGTGGGATAAAGCCGAGAGAAGTGTTGATGATTATATTGTGTCGCAGATTACGCTAACTGCTGTGGATGGCAAAACAGCCCGAGGGATCCATATTGGTTCAACAATAAATGAACTGAATAACGCTTATGGTAGTGGCCAGGTTGAAAATGATTCCGGGGAACAGTGGATTTCCTATGAATTGGGTAAGAAATTGCTCTCTTTTGAGGTTAAAGACAGTAAGGTTGTGAAAATTACAATGAATTACGAAAATGGTTCTTCAGAGTAATTTATGACCAAAAAATATCTGGCAGCCGTATTGTTCACCGCTTTATTGACAGGCGTCGTTGAAGCGTCATCGGCGCTTGAATTATCGCAATACAATAAGCTCGAAACGGTTAGCCGCATCGTTAACGACAGAGAAGTAACAGACAGTCTCAGGACGTTGCTGGGAAATCATTACAAGATCTTTATTGATAACTTTGATGTCTTCGGTGAACCGCATACCACCGCAGGTGGCGGATTGTTTGTTGAAGGCTGGCTAAAGGATCTCTACCTGGAGAACGCGTCAGCGCTGGTCATCAATCCTGACGGCAAAATCTTTGCGGCCTGGGTGGTTCCGGAGTCGGACGTTATTCATTACCAGTCTTCAGAAAATAGCCCGGTTATTAATGCCGATATTCAGCGATGGGCCGCCAGATTTAATGCGATGCATTTTGCAACGAACAGCCAGTCAGGCCTCGCGTTTGACGGGGACTGGGCTGGCGAATTCGGGAACGACTCGACGTTAACCCTGCGGTTAGCTGAATCAGGCAACCGCATCACCGGGTCTTATTGCTATATCTCCCAAAAAGGAAACCGCATAGATTGCCCGGAAGATCATGAGCGTAATCTTAGCGGTACTATCGCTGGCAATCGCGCCAGCGTTGAGTTCAACTCATCGTTTGGCGGCGTAGGCGGACGGGCTGTTCTTGAAATAAAGGGGAGTGAAATGGAATGGCGCTTAGTTACTCCTCCTCAAAAAGGAAATTATTATGCTCCGCTGCGTTATACGTTACGTAAAGCCGCTTCGGTTCATAACGCTGAAACCAGAAAACTGGACACCGAAAAGTTCGCTATTTCGCTGATGAACAGGTGTGGCCATTTTGATAGCGAATGTGACCAGATGGTTTATCTCGGCGTGCGCAAAAGCGATAACAGTACGATCTCCTTAAGGGGAAAAACGCAGCACGACTCCGCAGGTAAAATAATCGGCTCAACGTACAAGAATGGCGAGATCGTTTATACCGTGACGTATGCACCTGCGAAATTGGTTGTCAGTAAAGGCAGCCAGGTTTTAGTCGAACAGTCAGGTCAATGGCGTAAATAATAAAACAGCCAGCCAAAGGGCCAGCATGGATTGGCCTTTTTGTTTCTCACAATATTAATCATCCCGAGTTCACTTATGAAATACACCCTCCAGGAAGGTTCGTTTTCCCTTTTCCCTGCTGCCTGGCAGGATAACAGCATGAACATTATTCGCGATGACGAAAGCGGGCTGTCCGTGGTGGTCAGCCGCGGCGTTATCCCCGATGGCAGCGACTATGAACAAGAGTTCCGCCGCCAGTGGGATGTGCTGCGTCCTCAGATGGGCGAAATTGCCCAAAGCGAATTCCGGAACGTAAAGGCCGGGCCTGACGGAAAAATTAACGGGCTGGAAGTTGAGACGACGTTTGACCGTAACGGGCAGCGCCTGTGGCAAAAACAGCTGGCAGTGCAGACGCCGGGCAAACCGGTATTGATGATTTTTACCCTCTCGGCACTCAGGGCATTCACCGAAGAGGACGAGGTGCGCTGGAGCGCGCTTAAGCAGAGTCTGACGCTAAACGACAACCGGAATGTGTAAGGCATGAGCGATAACAACGCGGCCCGTAAGGGCGACGAGATTATTCACTCCAGCATTTTTGCTGATATCACCAGCATTGTTGCGGAAGGTGCCGCCTATGCGGTGATCGGCGCGGCTGTAGGCGCAGCAGCAACCGTAGCGGCGCCATTGCTGGGGGCGGGGGCAGCAGCAGCTGGCGTGGCAGCAATTGGATCCAGCTGTCTGTTAAGCGGGATTATCGGTGGCGTGCTGGCGAACGTGGCGGGTATTACCGACGATATCAGTAACGCCGCGGAAGGATTAGGCAATGCGCTTTTCCCGCCGTCGCCTGCGGGTAAAATCACCACCGGTTCCAGTAACGTGCTGACCAACGCAATCCCCGCCGCGCGGGCGGCAGGAACGCTGACGCCCGCCGATACGCCGTCTCCTGAGCCGCAGTCGCCGGGCAGCTTTGCCGATTACGCGGGCATGCTGCTTTCCGCCGCCGGACAGTTTGGCAGCGAAATGTGGCAGCCGAGCGTGGCCTCTGCCGCCGCGGGAACCTCGCCGCTGGAAGAAGACAAGGTGGCGTGCGAAAAGCACTCCGGGCCGCAGTATCTGGCGGAAGGCTCTAAAAGCGTCTTCATAAACGGACAGCCCGCGGTGCGCGCGAAAGATCGCACCACCTGCGAAGGCACCGTTTCCGACGACGTCTCCCCGAACGTGATCATCGGCGGGGACACGCTCACGGTTCGCGATATCAAAAGCGGTAAAACGGCGGGGCTGGCGCTGGGGATGATTGCGCTCTCCCTGCTGCGCGGGCGACCGGGCAAGATCCTGAAAAACATGCCCTGCGCGCTGGCGGCGGCCGGCGGCGGGATGCTGGCCGATATGGCAGTGAATGCCGTGTTTGGCTCCTCGCACCCGGTTCACGCCGCCACCGGCGTGAAGGTGCTGAATGACGACGACGAGCTCGACTTCTCGCTGCCGGGGCGCTTCCCGCTTCGCTGGCAGCGCAGCTACAACAGCCTGACCACCCGCGAGGGGCTGTTTGGTCTGGGCTGGGCAACCACCTTTGACAGCTATCTGGTGCTGGAAGATAACAACGCTACCTGGTTCGACGAAACCGGGCGCGAGCTGAGCTTCGAGCTGCCGCCTGTCGACCGCGCGTTTTACAGCATCAGCGAAGGCATTATCATCCGCCGCAATGAGAACGGCGACGTGGCGATTGCCGACGATGACGGTGCGGTATGGCGTCTGTATAAACAGACCCGGGCGAATCCATCTATCCTGCGTCTGGCCTCCCTCAGCGACGAATACGGCAACGCGCTGCTGACGGAGTGGGACGAGCACGGCAGGCTGGTAGGCCTTCACGACGAGCCGCGGGCGATAGACGTCACCCTGCGCTATGAAGATGAACGTTTCCCGCAGCGCGTTACCGCTGCCAGCCATTTCGACGGTAGCCAAACCTGGCCGCTGATGCAGTGGGGCTACGACGCGCGCGGCCAGCTGGCGAACGCGACGGATGCCTCCGGCGTGGTGACGCGTGAATACCGCTATAACGAGCACGGGCTGATGGTCTGGCACCGGATGCCGGGCGGTCTGGAGAGCGAATACCGCTGGAAAAAATTCGACCACTGGCGCGTGGTGGAAAACCGCACCAGCACCGGCGACGGGTGCCGCTTTAGCTACGATTTAGCCGCCGGGCTGACGACCGTCGAGCACTACGACGGCCAGACGCGCCGCCACTACTGGAACGCGCAGAATCTGATCGTCCGCTACGTTGACGAGCGCGGTGAAAACTGGCGCTACGAGTGGGATGAGAACGAGCTTCTGACGCGCCGCATCGATCCGCTCGGCAATGCCGTTACCTTCGTCTACGACGAGATGGGCAACCGGGTTCAGGAGATCGACGCCGACGGCAATACCCGCACCACCGCCTGGCTGGAGCACCGCGCGCTTCCTGCGGCCATTATCGAAGCCGACGGCAGCGCCACCCGGTTCTGGTACGACGAACATCACGGGCTTAAGCGCGTGGTGGACCCGATGGGGCAGACCACGCAGCTGCGCCGGGACGAATTCGGCCAGGTCGTTGAAGAGGTCGATGCCGCAGGAAACAGCCGCTACCAGGAGTACAACGAGGCCGGGCAGATCGTTCGTTCGACGGACTGTTCCGGGCGTATTACCCGCTACCGCTATCACCCGCTGGGCTGGCTGGTGGCCGAGACTAGCGCCGACGGGGAAGAGACCCGTTATCGCTACGACGCCGCAGGGCGTCCGGTGCAGCTCGATCGCCCGGAAGGCTGGACGGAATCGCTCAAATGGAACGAACGTGGTCTGCCGGTGAAGCATGCGGGCGCCGACGGGAAAGAAAGTGAGTTCAGATACGATGAGGCAGGGCGCTTAACCGCGACGCGCAATACCCAGGGCGAAGAGGTGCGTCGCCGCTGGGACAGCCGCGGGCGTCTGATTGCCCTGGAAAACGAAAACGGCGAAGCGTATCAGTTCCGCTGGGGCGCGGACTCGCTGCTGCTGGAAGAAGTGGGGCTGGATGGCGTAACCTCGCAGTATCGCTACGACGCCTGCGGACGCACGATAGCGCGCACGTTTGCCGCCGGTCATCCGGAGGCCATCACCCACGCCTTCGCCTGGAGCGCGAGCGGCCAGCTGGTCGCCCGCACCACGCCGGAAGGGCAGACCCGCTACCACTACACTCCGGCCGGACTGTTAAGCCGGATTGGGCTACATCCTGCGCTTGCAGCCGACGCGTGGACCACCGAGGCAGAGCAGGAGCTCGCCTTTGACTATGACGCGCTCGGTCGCGTGACGCGCGAGGCGGGCGAGCACGGCGAGCTGGCGTGGGAGTATGACGCGCTGGGCAACCGCACCTCGATTACTTTGCCCGATGGACGCGAGCTGAAGCAGTTCTACTACGGCAGCGGGCATCTGCTCAGCATTGCTCTCGATAAGCTGTCGGTCTCTGATTTTACCCGCGACGAACTCCACCGTGAGACCAGCCGCACCCAGGGGCTGCTGACCACACGCAGCGAGTACGACCGCCTCGGCCGACTGCATCGCCGGGACGTCTTTACCGGCAATGCGCAGCGCCCGTCGCCGCGCCGCTGGTCCCGCCGCTGGGATTACGACTACCGCAATAACCTGGTGCGGGAAGAGCGGGACGATAATCCGTTCAGCTGGTACCGCTGGCAGTACGACAGCGCCGGGCGTCTGCTCGTTCAGGACGGCACGCTGCCCGGACAGGAGCAGTGGCGCTGGGACGCTGCCGGTAACCCGCTGGAAGGTGCTGCTGAGAAGGTCACGCACAACCGCCTGACGCAGCTGAACGGCATTCGCTGGCGCTATGACATCCACGGCCGCACCGTGGAAAAAGATAACGGCCAGACCCGCTGGCACTATCGCTACGACGGTGAACATCGCCTGACGGAAGTCATCAGCCTGCCGCGGGACCGCAACAGGCCGCAGACGCAGGTCAGCTTCCGCTACGATCCGCTCGGGCGACGCATCAGCAAAACGCGACGCCAGACGCTGGGCGGACAGCCAACCGGCAAGCCGGTCACCACCCGGTTTGTATGGGAAGGGTTCCGCCTGCTGCAGGAGGTGCACGGGGATGTGCCGCTCACCTACGTCTACAGCGATCAGGACAGCTACGACCCGCTGGCACGTATTGACGGCGTGGATGCTCCGGAGATCTTCTGGTTCCACTGCCAGCCCAACGGCACGCCGGAGCGGATGACGGATATCGAAGGGCAGGTGCGCTGGGAAGGGGTGAACAGCGCCTGGGGCAAGCTGCTGCGGGAAAGCGAGACGCAGGTATCAGGATATTCTCAGAACCTGCGCATGCAGGGGCAATACCTGGACCGTGAGACAGGGCTGCACTACAATCTGTTCCGGTATTATGACCCGGACTGCGGGCGGTTTACGCAGCAGGACCCGATAGGGCTGGCGGGGGGGATAAACCTTTACCAGTATGCGCCGAATGCGCTGGGGTGGGTGGATCCGTGGGGGTTAACTCCTGAGGATCTGATTCGCTACCGCCCACACGATTCTCTTTCTGCTCAAAACGGAGCTAGAAGCTCTGCTATCTCTAGGGCATGGGTGCAAGAAAAAGCCTTATTGCAGGATGGTGGGGCTGGCACCAGGAATTGGACTGCGCAAGAGAGAGATTTAATATTGAAGACTCCGAACAAAAGTCTTACCTCCGTGATGTCACGGGCAGGCTATACTGGGCATCATATCAACTCGGTAGAAGGCAATGGTACACTTGGTTCTAAATGGCAAGGTGATCCGAGGAATATTGTTTTCTTGAAAAATCATAACCATCCCGACAAGTTCAATGAGCATGTCCATGGTGATCAAGGACATAGAGGGAATACTAAAAACTCGACGCGCGGGCGCTTAATCGATAGAGAAAGAACACTAAAATCCAGACAACGATGTAAGCAATTATAGGGGGAAAGATGAACATAAAAAATGCAGTCCAAGACTTTGTTAGCAAATTCAAAATGAATGATTTAAATATGGGAGAGATAGACTATACAGACGATGAAAATGAAACTTCTTTTCCAGTGAATTTAAATGGCGAAATTCGTTTTTTTTATAGCCATTTGATTTTAAATGACCACCCAACATTTGATGGTACTTTCTTTATACAGATTGTTGAGTCCCAAGAGCTTAATGAAATGTTATCAGGCTGGCGAGTTCAAAATGACACGACCTGGCGCGATGAATATATAATCTTTGCTGAAAGAAATGGAGATGTTCTTTTTTGTGATACCCAAAATATTACATCACCTGTTTATGGTAGTATTCAAAAAAGAAATTTCATTATTTCCAATTCGTTAGCTGACTTTTTGGATGTTTTTTGTTCTGCCATTGAGATAGAACAAAGTAAATATGATGGTGATGCTACAGATGATGATTTTAATTTCAGAGAGGACTTTCTGGAGGATATCGATTTAATGCTAAAAAGCAAGCTTAAGGATGTTGAGGTAGAAGCTTTTAAATATTTCTTTTTTGGTTAGTTAACAATAAAACTTACTCTTTTAGAGACCTCCATGCTTCTGAAGGCATTTATCGCTTTTATCCCTTTTATATAGGCAAGGAGGTCTCTTTTCGAATGATAATGAATAAATATATGAAAAACGTATGCTATAAATTCGATGAAAAAAGAGTTACATCTCTTGTAGAAAAAGGAAACGAGTTTCACGACAACCAAAAATACGCCGAAGCTTTAGAACAATACCAAAAGCCTGGCAAGCTCTTCCTGAGCCAAAGTTTGAATCGGAATTTGCTAACTGGATCGCTGCGTGCATGTACAGCGCTTATTTTGATCTTGAGGATTACGATGAGGCGAAGAAATGGGGAGAGACGACGTTGCGCACACGTGGATCGAATATAGACACTGCACCATCAATCGACCTCGGCATGGTCTGTTACGGGTTGAATCAATTCGATGAAGCGTATAAACATTTCAACGATGCTTATAACTACGGCAAAGAGCGTGCGTTTAAGCATAGGCCTAAAAAATATCTGGAATTTTATTTAGGCAAAAGAACGTGAAGCCCTCGCTGTTTTACATTACTTAGACAGCTAGAATAAGCGTGTTCCACATAAGTGCATACGAAGAATAATCATTAAGCAACATACTCATGAATAATATCATTAACTGTGAAAAAAAGATCGGACGTGCAGATATTGCTAAAACGGAAGAGAAATTATCTATTACTCTTCCGGATGATTTCGTTTCACATTATCTGCAATTTAATGGTGGCACTCCAGAGAAAAGTTGGTGGGACGGTGATGAAGATTTTGAGCCAATAGAGGTGGCTGCGTTTAAGCCGTTTGTTTATAATAGTCAGACAAATAATGCCCCTGGATCTTTAATTGACGGTTGCTATATCAGCATGGTGGATAGGGAAGTGATTCCTAAAAATCTGCTTCCTTTCGCAAATGATTGGGGAGGGAATTTCTTCTGCCTGGATTTAGATAATTACTCAATTGTATATTTTGCTACAGATTCTTTTGATGAGGATTTGACTATGCAAGAGAATCACACAAATCTTCAAAGATATCTGACAAATTCATTTGCTAACTTTGTTAACGGATTAGTAGCAGAAGAGGATCTTTCTTAAAGAATACTTAAGAATTTAATCGATTTATTCAATTCAATTGCTATTATTTTGCTATTCATATTTTTAATAAAACTCTGTGGCACAAACCATAGGGTTTTATTATAAAACAGCATGGTGCTTGTGGGTGTGAAGATATCTAGGATTCCAGGTAAAATAAATTCGGTTAAAACATAAAAATATTCCAAGTAGCAATGTATATGTTAAATAATATTAATTGGTTTGTTAATCTTGGTATTGCAACGACACTCATTGGTGTTATCCAAGCTCAGTCCCTTAGCTTATTTGTAAAAGGAATGAATAGTTATTAATGTGAGATCGCCACCCTGGGGGCAGGTAATGAAATAACGGGCTATCTCGCAAAAAAGAGACTAACAAATTTCAATGCTGGAAATTTTTGGTCAAAGAAGCTAAGAAAGTTGTGGAGAATGTTATTATCCCAAAAATAACATACCCGGAGCTTAGGAAAGGTTCAATGACTGAGAACTTAAAATGGGACCTTGTGAATTACTTGCTTGAAGATGCGTATAATACTCTATTATAAGAGCCATTCTTTTTTGACGGATTAACTAATGTTTATAAGTCTGAGCATATGCCCTGTGTATTGTCAGGTTCCTGGCCAGCGGGCAAACTAGTAATCTATTGATAGATTACGCGAAAAAAATCCACGCCAAAGCGTGGATTTTTTCATTCAGAACAAATCAAACGTTAAACAAAAAGTTTATCACATCGCCACCTTTAACGATGTAATCTTTCCATTCCGCACGCATCTTGCAATCCGTTAAATCAAGGTGGGTTAGCTCCTAAGCGTGTCGATCCGACAACGCCAGGTAGATCGTATGAATTACCATCAATATGGGCAGAATGGCTTGAAGAAGTAGCGATTCCAGGCTCGGGGAATGTAAAATAGGTTACTATATGAACGTTAATAAAGATGATGAACTCCTTGTAATAGTAAAGAACGAAGGAAGATTTTATTGGTTCGTTGCCTTTAAAGAAATGTGGGTTTTGGACAGAGTTAAATGGATAGACGATTTTGTGAAAAACGGGGTGGAAATAAACCTACAGGATATCCATAAGGAAAGATATGACATACCAGTAGTAAATGAAAAAAACGCACAGATATTCATTGGTAACTTAATTAAAGATGGTTATTTATACGATAAGGATGATATAGCTGAGGCGTTTTACAATAGGCTTTCAGAAAAAACAACCTGGTGGGATATTTATGATCTAATGCCGGATTTATTTATAGACTTTGAAAGTAAGCGATTATATTCTGAATATGTTGAGAGTATGCATTACTACAAATATGTTCCTGATGGTTGGTTCGGCGAACTTGTTGATTTCTGCAGTGATGGATCGTTACCTCAAGATGAAATGTTCTGGATAAAAAATGAAACAGATTATAGGAGCGTTGTGATCGCTAAAGGGTAAAAATATACTTTCGGCATATCATTTTTATACTATGTAATGTTAGATTGAACACGTTAATTAGTCCTTGTATTAAATGAAAAAAAGCCGTTACCAGCCGTTTTGACAAACTTCCATGCAATCTGTGAAGAAGTATATTTGTCTGCACCTCCTAAAGGGACTTTTTTTATTGCTTAACACTCACTCTTCCAAGGGAAGTCGTCATTGTCTGTAGCTATGCGGTAAAAAACGGCTGGCATGATTGGTTTTTTCCTATGATGCATAACGTGTTGTCCCAATCCGGACCCGCTTATTAAGATTAAAATACACATAAACGTTATAACAATACCGGGGGACAAAAGAGGAGCTGCATAAGCAGTTCCAACAAAAGGCATAAAACCTAACTGAGAGGCAAAGGATGAGCACCGTTTACATTGTCATTTTGACCTATATAAAACCACTCGAAGAAATCGATGCAGCGATACCTGCTCATGTTGAGTGGCTAAAAAAGGGGTATGTAGAGGGGATTTTCCTGGCGTCCGGTAGACGGATCCCAAGAAATGGCGGTGTCATTCTCGCTAAGTGCGAGAGTCTTACCTCTCTTGAAGAGCGCTTACGCGAGGATCCTTTTCAGGCGTTAAAGCTTGCGACTGTTGAAATCATTCCCTTTGAACCCAGCATGAAAACAGAACTCCTGGAAAATGTGTTTTAACCCCGCAATAAAAAAATCCACGCCAAAGCGTGGATTTTTTTCATTCAAAACAAATCAAACGTTAAACAGGAAGTTCATCACATCGCCATCTTTAACGATGTAATCTTTCCCTTCCGCACGCATCTTGCCTGCTTCTTTCGCGCCTTGCTCACCCTTGTAGGTGATAAAGTCTTCAAACGCGATAGTCTGCGCACGAATAAAGCCTTTCTCGAAGTCGGTGTGGATCTTACCGGCCGCCTGAGGTGCAGTCGCACCCACAGGGATCGTCCACGCACGCACTTCTTTCACGCCAGCGGTGAAGTAGGTCTGCAGGTTCAGCAGCTCATAGCCTGCACGAATGACGCGGTTCAGGCCAGGTTCTTCCAGACCCAGCTCGGCCATGAACTCTTCACGGTCGGCGTCGTCCAGCTCGGCAATATCGGATTCAACGGCAGCGCAAACAGCCACAACCACAGAACCTTCAGCCGCTGCGATTTCACGCACTTTGTCCAGGTACGGGTTGTTTTCAAAACCGTCTTCGTTAACGTTGGCGATGTACATGGTTGGCTTCAGGGTCAGGAAGCTCAGGTATTTGATCGCCGCCTTGTCTTCTTCAGTCAGGTTTTTCAGCGCGCGCAGCATGCCGGCGTTTTCCAGCTGTGGCAGGCATTTTTCCAGCGCAGCCAGTTCCGCTTTCGCGTCCTTGTCGCCGCCTTTGGCTTTCTTCTGCACGCGGTGAATCGCGCGTTCGCAGGTGTCGAGGTCAGAGAGCGCCAGCTCGGTGTTGATGACCTCGATGTCGTCAGCCGGATCCACTTTGTTGTTTACGTGGATGATGTTGTCGTTCTCGAAGCAGCGCACAACGTGGCCGATCGCTTCGGTTTCACGAATGTTGGTCAGGAACTGGTTACCCAGGCCTTCACCTTTGGATGCGCCTTTTACCAGGCCCGCGATGTCCACGAATTCCATGGTGGTTGGCAGAATGCGCTGCGGCTTAACGATTTCCGCGAGCTGGTCCAGACGCGGGTCCGGCATTGGCACAACGCCGGTGTTAGGTTCGATGGTACAGAACGGGAAGTTCGCCGCTTCGATACCCGCTTTGGTAAGCGCGTTAAACAGGGTGGATTTGCCCACGTTTGGCAGACCGACGATACCGCATTTGAATCCCATTTCTAAATCACCTTAATATCTTGATAATCAATCCGTTAACGATAACCGACTGATGAAAAGTAAATAACTACGCCTATTATACACGTAACCCGCATGATGCGCGGTAAAAAAGCCGGATCGGGCGGATTATTGCGCTTTGAAAGCGTGCAAGCGGTTTGTCGCTTTGGTTAACCCATCTTTCAGCCAGATTTCGGTGCAGCGCGCCGCTTCGTCTACCGCCTCGTCAATCAGTTTCTGCTCAGAAACCGGGGGCTTACCGAGTACGAAACCGACAACTTTGTTTTTATCGCCCGGATGGCCGATTCCAACGCGCAAACGGTGGAAATTCGGGTTATTGCCCAGCTTGCTAATGATGTCTTTAAGGCCGTTGTGGCCGCCGTGCCCGCCGCCCAGTTTGAATTTTGCCACGCCGGGCGGGAGATCCAGCTCATCGTGAGCCACCAGAATTTCATCCGGATTGATGCGATAAAACGTTGCCATTGCCGCCACGGCTTTACCGCTCAGGTTCATAAAGGTGGTGGGCACGAGTAAACGAACATCCGCGCCAGCAAGGTTGATACGCGAGGTATACCCGAAGAATTTAGGTTCTTCACGCAGGGGAGCACGTAACCGCTCGGCCAGCAGATCGACGTACCATGCCCCGGCGTTGTGGCGGGTGGCCGCGTATTCTGCGCCCGGGTTGGCGAGGCCGACAATCAGTTTAATCGTCACGATTTAATTCCTAATGGGTTCCAGATCTGGCGCGTAGTTTACTGTCTGGCGCGCCGCTTGACAAAATTCTGCGATCTTCTCAACGAAATACGAATAATTTCTGATTTGAACAATTAGAATTTCAAGCTGTTCAAAGTGTTATTTGTAAACTTTTGTTTGGGAGTTATCTGTAATTGTGATCATTCACGCAACTCATAAAAGGGGCGTTGTCTATACTTTACACACAAGGATTAGGGGCTTTTCCCCTGACAACCCAAAGTTCCGGAGGTGACACATGAAACGCAAAAACGCTTCGTTACTCGGTAACGTACTGATGGGATTGGGGCTGTTCGTGATGGTTGGCGGCGTGGGTTATTCCATTTTAAACCAGTTACCTCAGATTAACCTCCCGCAATACTTCGCGCACGGCGCGATATTGAGCATCTTCGTTGGTGCGGTATTGTGGCTCGCCGGGGCGCGCGTGAGCGGCCATGAGGAAGTCTGCGATAAATACTGGTGGGTGCGCCACTACGATAAACGATGTCGTCGCGATCAGCATAAGCACAGCTAGTGCCTGAAAAAGAACGCCGAAACGGCTCCCGAGGGAGTCGTTTTTTTTTGCATCAAGGGTTGACCCTCACGTAACGTAAGGCTCCAGAGTGGCGCCACTGGCAAAGAAAAAGGAGCAGTTATGTTGATTCAGGTGGGTGAGCTGGCGAAACGCGCCGGGATCACCGTGCGGACATTGCACCACTATGAGCAAACAGGGTTGTTGCTGCCTTCTGCCAGAAGCGCAGCAGGTTACCGGCTTTACAACCTGGCGGATGTCCAGCGTCTGCACATGATCCAGGCGCTGGCAAAAGCGGGGCTGGAACTTGCTGAAAATCAGGGATTTCCTGGAACAGGAGTCGCTGTCGTTAACCGAGTTACTCGATGCGCAAATCACGCTGCTGGATAAACAGCTGCGCAGCATACATACGCTGCGCGATCGGCTGGTGGAGCTGCGGACCGGGCTTATCGACGATGCGACGCCGGATCTGGAATCTTGGCTACAGACTCTGGAGTTAATGAATATGTACGATCGCTGGTTTAGCAAAGAAGAGTTACAGCAGCTGCCGTTTGCGGTGCAGAAGGATGCGCTGGCGGCTATTTGGTCGGGGCTGGTTGCAGAGGCCAGTGCGCTACTGGAGCAACATATCCCCGCTACGGACGCCCGGGTGATGGATCTGGCGACGCGCTGGATGGAACGCCTGGAGCAGGACACGGCGGGCAAGCCGGAGTTTCTCACCCGGCTGAACGAGATGCACAGCGTTGAACCGCAGATGCAGGTGCAGACCGGTATCACGCCAGAGATGACGGATTACATCACGCGCGCGTTTGCTGAGTCTAAGCTCAGCATATGGGAGAAGTATCTCACTGCCGAAGAGATGGCCTTTACCCGGGCACACTACTTTGACCGCATGATGGAGTGGCCGCCGCTGGTGGCGAAACTGCATCAGGCGCAGCGGGATAATATCGATCCCGCTTCGGAGGAGGCGCAAAAGCTGGCTGAAAACTGGCTGGCATTGTTCCAGTCTTACGCGGGCACCAGCCCGGAAACTCAGCAAAAGTTTCGTACTGCCATGCAGCAGGAGCCGCACCTGATGAAAGGAACCTGGATGACGCCTGCCGTGCTTGCATGGCTCCAGCAGGCGATCGGGGTGTTGATGCAGAGACGTTTCTCTGCATCAGGTCACTCACAGATCCGCTAACGCGGCTTCACGGTTAGGGTAGAAGGAGAGTCGGCCAGGGATAGGCTGCACGCCGGCGCGCGCCATGGTGCGCAGCGGCTGAAACTCCAGGTTACTCACCCGCAGCTCGCAGCCTTCCGGCAGACGTGCCACAAAGCGCTGGAAGGCATCCAGGCCGCCTGCATCCAGCACCGGTACGGCATCCCATTTCAGCACCACAACCCGTTTGCCAGCGATGCGGGACTCCAGATCGCTGAACAAACCTTCCGCCGCGGCGAAGAACAGCGGGCCAATCACGCGCAGCACCAGTACATCGTCAGGAATCTCGACGTTAACCGGGGAAAGGCGCGTCATCTGCGCGATGCGGCGCATAAACAGCAGGGAAGCCAGCACGATCCCGACGCTGATGGCGATAACCATATCGAACAGCACGGTCAGCGACATGCAGATCAGCATCACGATGATGTCGTCTTTCGGCGCGCGACGAAGCAGGTTCACCACCTTATGCGCCTCGCTCATGTTCCAGGCCACCATCAGCAGCAGGGCGGCCATGGCGGAAAGCGGCAGCCATGATAGCAGCGGGGCGAGGATCAGCAGGGCGAGGATCACCAGCACGGAGTGGATGACCGCCGAAAAGGGTGAAGTTGCCCCTGCGCGCACGTTGGCAGCAGAGCGGGCGATGGCTGCCGTTGCGGTAATACCGCCGAAGAACGGCGCGACGAGGTTGCCTAATCCCTGACCAACCAGCTCGCTGTTGGCTTTGTGTTTGGTGCCGGTCATGCCGTCCAGAACGACGGCGCAGAGCAGGGATTCAATCGCCCCCAGCATTGCCATAGAGAACGCGGCGGGAAGCAGGGCGCGCAGGGAATCCCAGCTTAGGGTAAAGCTGGAGCCGGGCATGTCCCACGGCAGCACCAGCTGCGGTAGCAGTTGCGGAATGCCGCTGCCCTGTGAACCGTCCGCCAGAACATAGTGGAACTGCGAGCCGATAGTCGCGACGTGACCACCGAACATATTGACGATAGCCATTACCGTGCAGCCCAGCAGCAGCGCGGGCAGATGGCCCGGCAGACGAATACCGAGGCGAGGCCAGACGATCAGCGTGCCCAGCGTCACAATCCCGATGGCGGCGTCGCCCAGATTGGCCGTCGGCAGCGCCATAAACAGCGCTCCCACTTTTTGCAGATAGTGTTCCGGTACGTGGGGCATCTGCAGGCCGAGGAAATCTTTGATCTGCATGGTTCCGATGGTAATACCAATCCCCGATGTGAACCCCAGCGTCACGGAAAGGGGAATATATTCAATCAGGCGACCAAAGCGTGCCAGACCAAACAAAATCAAAAAGACGCCGGACATCAGGGTGGCGACCAGCAGGCCTGCCAGACCAAACTGCTGCGAAACCGGGTAGAGGATCACCACGAAGGCGGCGGTCGGGCCGGAGACGCTGAAGCGCGAGCCGCCCGTCAGGGCAATGACTATCCCGGCAACGGCCGAGGTGTACAGACCGTACTGCGGCGCAACGCCGCTGCCAATTGCCAGCGCCATCGCCAGCGGGATGGCGATAATGCCGACGGTGATCCCGGCAATCAGGTCACGGACAAATCGTGACGAGGTGTACTTCTCTTTCCAGCAGGCGTCGATGAGGGCGCGAAAGGGCAGAACATGTGAGGAGGCTACGTTTTTCACAATTATCTATCATCCGTATGCGCATCATCTGTCATGTGAATGGCAGGTGAAGGAGGCATTAATCATACAAATAAAACCCGGAGACAAAAAAACCCGCCGCAGCGGGTTTTTCGGCCGTGTTCGATTAGTGTTCGAACATTGCTGAGATGGATTCTTCGTTGCTGATACGACGAATCGCTTCGGCCAGCATCCCGGACAGGGTCAACGTACGCACGTTTGGCAGTGCTTTGATCTCGTCGCTCAGTGGGATGGTATCGCATACCACCACTTCGTCAATGACGGAGTTGCGCAGGTTGTTTACCGCGTTACCGGAGAAGATCGGGTGAGTCGCGTAAGCGAATACGCGCTTGGCACCACGTTCTTTCAGCGCTTCAGCTGCTTTACACAGCGTACCGCCGGTATCGATCATGTCGTCAACCAGCACGCAGTCACGGCCAGCAACGTCACCGATGATGTGCATCACCTGAGAAACGTTAGCGCGCGGACGGCGTTTGTCGATGATTGCCATGTCGGTATCGTTCAGCAGCTTAGCGATAGCACGGGCACGTACCACGCCGCCGATGTCCGGAGAAACCACGATTGGGTTATCCAGGTTCAGCTGCAGCATGTCTTCCAGCAGAATTGGGCTGCCGAATACGTTATCAACCGGGACGTCGAAGAAGCCCTGGATCTGCTCTGCGTGCAGGTCAACGGTCAGTACGCGGTCAACGCCGACGCTGGACAGGAAGTCAGCGACAACTTTAGCGGTGATTGGCACACGAGCGGAACGGACGCGACGGTCCTGACGGGCATAGCCGAAGTAAGGGATTACAGCAGTGATACGGCCTGCTGAAGCGCGACGCAGGGCGTCGACCATAACAACCAATTCCATCAGGTTGTCGTTTGTTGGAGCACAGGTGGACTGGATGATGAAAATATCACCACCGCGTACATTTTCGTTAATTTGTACGCTGACTTCGCCGTCGCTAAAGCGACCTACGGCGGCGTCGCCGAGGGAAGTGTACAGGCGGTTGGCAATACGTTGTGCTAGTTCCGGGGTGGCGTTACCAGCAAAAAGCTTCATATCAGGCACGAGAAGAACCTCAGGCATGCGTCCAGTGGTGGATAGCGCTCGCCGCAAACTGTGCGGGCCAGGCGAAGGCTATCCAGGCGGTGTATTAAAGAGCGCGATGCAACGTCTGGAACAGGGTGACGTTGTCACCGAAACTCAGTCTGCGCCAGAATGGTCTGCTGTAGGGGGGAGGTGTTCATCCCGCGTGCTACAAAACCATGCAGCCAAACCGGCGCTTGCTCAAGCACCTGACGAGCGGCGGATTCGGTGTCAAATTCAGCAAAGACACAGGCCCCTGTACCAGTCAGGCGCGACGGCGCGTATTCTAACAGCCAGGAAAGCACCGCATCAACCTCGCGAAAACGTTTTCTTGCGATATCCTCGCAATCGTTGCTGAATTCACAATTTAATAACGTTTCTATTGACCGAACCGGGGTATTCCTTTTCAGGTCAGGATCTTTAAAGATGACCGGCGTCGGAATACTCACGCCAGGGTGGGCAACCAGATACCATTTCTCCGGCGGTTCAGCCGGGGAGAGGATCTCACCCACGCCTTCAGCAAAGGCCGCATGACCGCGCACAAACACCGGGACATCAGCCCCCAGCGTCAGGCCCAGGGCTGCCAGTTCGTCCTTTGACAGCCCGCAGCCCCAGAGGTGGTTCAGCGCAACCAGCACGGTGGCGGCGTTGGATGAGCCGCCGCCCAGACCGCCGCCCATTGGCAGGCGTTTCTCGATACGGATATCCGCACCGCTTCCCGCGGGCAGACGGCCCGATTCCGCCGCGGCTTTCATCAGCAGACGCGCGGCGCGCACGATCAGGTTGTCCTCATGCGCCACGCCTTCGACGGGCGTTAGCAGGCAAATCTGCCCGTCCTGGCGCAGTTCAATGGAGATCGTGTCGCCATAGTCAATAAACTGAAACAGCGTCTGCAGGGTGTGATAACCGTCAGCACGCTGGCCGGTGATGTATAAAAACAGGTTCAGCTTTGCCGGAGAGGGCCAGTGGGTCATCATTTAACGATCCAGTTGTCCATTTTCAGCTTGATACGCTGGCTGCCCTGGGTCAGTTCCATGTTTGATGGCAGCGATGGTTTACTCTTGCTGTCATAGGCGCTGTACACCACTTTCCAGGTTTTGCCGTTCTGCGTGTAGTTCACCTGGCTCAGACGGTACTGATCGTCAAGGGTGTAGTCAGTTGCCTCGCCCGGCAGGCCGAGGATCCACTGGCGCAGGCTGTTGAGCGGGATTGGCATCCCGGTCAGCTTGCCAATCATCTCTTCGGCATCGGTCGCGGTATAGTGCTGGCCTTTGTTATCGGTGATCTGCGCTTCACCCGGTTTGGCGATAAGCTCCAGTTCGGTGCTGCCCAGCGGGTTCAGCAGCAGCAGGCGATAGTTGTCCTGACCCGTCTGCTGCCAGAAGAAGCGGGCATAAACCTTTTGCTCGTCAGAGAGATAAGCGAAAGCGCCGCGGGTCTGATACTGGTTCAAATTACGGACGTCCTGCTGGTGCTGACGCCACTGCGGTGAATCAGGGCTTTTGCCCGGGCCTTTTGGTTGAGTGACGGTACATGCGGTCAGAACCAGTGCTGCCAGCGGCAGCAGGCGAATCAGTCGGGTCATAATGAGGACAAATCCTTGAGATACGTTGCAGTTATAACTGTTAATGCTAGCGTCGAAGGGGGCTACCGTCTACGTTCAAATTATCTCAAAGCGGTGTGTAACCTATTACTCCGAAAGGGGGCAGTCCCTTTTATTGATCTCGCGCATCCTGTATGATGCGTTCTGCTAACCTTATTAACGCTGGTACTACTCCCGCTCAACATGACCCTATTAGCACTCGGCATCAACCACAAAACGGCTCCGGTTTCGCTGCGAGAACGCGTGACGTTTTCGCCGGATACGCTTGACCTGGCGCTGGACAGCCTGCTTGCACAGCCGATGGTGCAGGGTGGCGTGGTGCTCTCGACGTGCAACCGTACCGAGCTGTATTTAAGCGTGGAAGAGCAGGACAACCTGCACGAAGCGCTGATCCGCTGGCTATGTGACTACCACAACCTCAATGAAGACGAGCTGCGCAACAGCCTGTACTGGCATCAGGACAACGATGCGGTCAGCCATCTGATGCGCGTCGCCAGCGGGCTGGATTCGCTGGTGCTGGGCGAGCCGCAAATTCTGGGTCAGGTGAAAAAAGCGTTTGCGGATTCGCAAAAAGGGCATCTGAAGGCCAGCGAGCTGGAGCGCATGTTCCAGAAGTCGTTCTCCGTGGCGAAGCGTGTGCGAACCGAAACCGACATTGGTGCCAGTGCGGTTTCTGTTGCTTTCGCGGCCTGCACCCTTGCACGCCAAATCTTTGAATCCCTGTCTACCGTCACCGTGATGCTGGTGGGAGCGGGCGAAACCATCGAACTTGTTGCGCGCCATCTGCGCGAGCATAAAGTGAAAAAGATGATTATCGCTAACCGCACCCGCGAACGCGCGCAGGTGCTGGCGGATGAAGTGGGTGCAGAGGTGGTTGCCCTGAGCGACATTGATGAACGCCTGAAAGAGGCGGACATTATCATCAGTTCTACCGCCAGCCCGCTGCCGATTATCGGAAAAGGGATGGTGGAGCGTGCGCTGAAGTCCCGCCGTAATCAGCCGATGCTGCTGGTGGATATCGCCGTCCCGCGCGATGTGGAGCCGGAAGTGGGCAAGCTGCCTAACGCCTATCTCTACAGCGTGGATGACCTGCAAAGCATCATTTCGCACAACCTTGCCCAGCGTAAAGCGGCGGCGGTTCAGGCGGAAACCATCGTCGAGCAGGAAACCAGTGAGTTTATGGCCTGGCTGCGCGCGCAAAGCGTCAGCGAGACCATCCGCGAGTACCGCGGGCAGGCGGAGCAGGTGCGTGATGACCTGACTGCCAAAGCGTTAGCAGCCCTTGAACAGGGCGGCGACGCGAATGCGATTATGCAGGACCTGGCGTGGAAACTAACCAACCGCCTGATCCATGCACCAACCAAATCTCTTCAGCAGGCTGCCCGTGACGGGGATGATGAACGCCTGACTATTCTGCGCAACAGCCTCGGGCTGGAATAGCGCCCTATACCCATTTTCTAAGACAAGGTGCACTTACGCCTATGAAGCCTTCTATCGTCGCTAAACTGGAAGCTCTGCACGAGCGCCATGAAGAAGTACAGGCGCTGCTCGGGGATGCCGGGACCATCGCTGACCAGGAACGTTTTCGCGCGCTCTCGCGTGAATATGCGCAGTTAAGTGATGTTTCTAAATGCTTTACCGACTGGCGACAGGTTCAGGAAGATATCGAAACCGCGCAGATGATGCTCGACGATCCTGAAATGCGCGAGATGGCGCAGGAAGAGTTGCAGGATGCGAAAGCGCGTTCTGAAGAGATGGAGCAGCAGCTTCAGGTGCTTCTGCTGCCGAAAGATCCGGACGATGAGCGTAACGCGTTTGTGGAAGTGCGCGCCGGTACCGGCGGTGACGAAGCGGCGCTGTTTGCCGGGGATCTGTTTCGCATGTACAGCCGCTACGCCGAATCGCGTCGCTGGCGCGTGGAGATCATGAGCGCCAACGAAGGCGAACATGGTGGCTACAAAGAGGTTATCGCCAAGATCAGCGGCGACGGCGTGTACGGTCGTCTCAAGTTTGAATCCGGCGGTCACCGCGTGCAGCGCGTGCCGGCCACCGAATCTCAGGGCCGCATTCACACCTCCGCCTGTACGGTTGCGGTGATGCCGGAGCTGCCGGAAGCTGAACTGCCGGATATCAATCCGGCGGACCTGCGTATTGATACGTTCCGCTCCTCTGGCGCGGGCGGTCAGCACGTTAACACCACCGATTCCGCCATCCGTATTACTCACCTGCCGACCGGCATCGTCGTTGAATGTCAGGACGAGCGTTCACAGCACAAAAACAAAGCCAAAGCGTTGTCCGTGCTGGGCGCGCGTATCCACGCAGCCGAAATGGCGAAACGCCAGCAGGCGGAAGCGTCTACGCGCCGTAACCTGCTGGGCAGCGGCGATCGCAGCGACCGTAACCGCACCTATAACTTCCCTCAGGGGCGCGTAACCGACCACCGCATCAACCTGACGCTGTACCGTCTGGACGAGGTGATGGAAGGGAAGCTGGATATGCTGATCGAGCCTATCGTGCAGGAATACCAGGCCGACCAGCTGGCGGCGCTGTCCGAGCAGGAATAATGGATTTTCAGCGCTGGTTACGTGAGGCGGCCGGAGAGCTTTCAGAAAGCGAAAGCCCGAAACGCGACGCCGAAATTTTGCTTGAGCATGTGACGGGTAAAGCCCGCACGTATCTGCTGGCTTTTGGCGAAACCGAACTGACCGCGGAACAGGAAGCGCAGCTCGCCGCGCTGCTTGCCCGCCGTAAAACCGGCGAGCCGGTGGCGCACCTTGTCGGTGAGCGCGAGTTCTGGTCGTTACCGCTGTACGTCTCGGCGGCGACGCTGATCCCGCGTCCGGACACCGAGTGTCTGGTGGAGCAGGCGCTGGCGCGTTTACCTGCGGCGGCCTGCAGCATTCTCGACCTCGGTACCGGCACGGGTGCTATCGCGCTGGCGCTCGCTACCGAGCGGCCCGACTGCACGGTGACGGCGGTGGATGTAATGCCCGATGCGGTGGCGCTGGCGCAGCGTAACGTGGAACGTCTCGGACTCAGCAACGTGACGGTGCTGCAAAGCAGCTGGTTTGAGGCGCTGGAGAATCGCTCATTTGCGATGGTTGTCAGCAATCCTCCCTACATCGACGAACATGACCCGCACCTTGCGCAGGGAGACGTGCGCTTCGAACCGCTGACGGCGCTCGTGGCCGCCAACGCGGGATTAGCCGATCTCGATCACATTGTGACAACGTCACGAAAACATTTGCTTCCCGGCGGCTGGCTGCTCGTGGAGCATGGCTGGACGCAGGGAGAAGCCGTGCGGGCACTGTTTACGCAATCAGGCTACGGCGCTGTCGAAACCTGCCGCGACTACGGCGGCAACGAACGCCTGACGCTGGGGCAGTGGCTATGAGCCTGTTTACCGTGCTCATTACCGTCCACCTCATTTCCGTTGCGCTGACCGTCAGCTTTTTCATCGTCCGTTACTGGTGGCGCTACAGCAACAATCCGCTGATGGATGCCCGCTGGGTGCGTATCGCACCGCACTGCATCGACACGCTATTGCTCCTTTCCGGTGCCGGGCTCATGTGGAAGACCGGCTATCTGCCATTTACTGATAAAGGTGCATGGCTGACTGAAAAGCTGTTTGGCGTTATCATCTACATCGTTTTGGGTTTTATCGCGCTTGGGCGTCGTCGTCCGCGCAGCCAGCAGGTCGGATTTATCGCCTTTCTGCTGGGTCTGGTGGTGCTGTACATCATCATTAAACTCGCCACCACAAGAATACCGTTACTGGGGTAAGTCATGAGGTCCTTAGCCGATTTCGAATTTAATAAAGTGCCGCTTTGCGATGGCATGATCCTGATTTCTGAGATGATTCGCGACGATTTTACGTCGCAGTTTGTCTACGATGAGCTGGAGAATCTGGTCAGCCTGGCGCGTGAAGAGATTAATCAGGCTCGCCCGCAAGACTGGCAATTAGAGAAGCTGCTGGAGCTTTTCTACGGCGAATGGGGTTTCTGCGACACGCGGGGCGTGTATCGCCTGTCTGACGCGTTATGGCTGGACCAGGTCTTAAAAAATCGTCAGGGCAGCGCCGTGGCGCTGGGCTCTATTTTGCTGTGGGTCGCGCACCGTCTGGATATTCCGCTGGTCCCGGTCATTTTCCCGACGCAGATGATCCTGCGTGCAGAGTGGCTGGACGGCGAAATGTGGCTCATTAATCCCTTCAACGGCGACACGCTGGATGAACATACGCTGGATGTGTGGCTTAAAGGCAATATCAGCCCGGTGGCCGAACTCTTCAACGAAGATCTCGACGAGGCGGATAACGCAGAAGTGATCCGCAAGCTGCTGGATACGCTGAAGTCTGCGTTAATGGAAGAGCGTCAGATGGAGCTGGCGTTGCGCGCCAGCGAAGTGCTGCTGCAGTTCAACCCGGAAGATCCGTACGAAATTCGCGATCGCGGGCTGATCTATGCGCAGCTCGACTGTGAACACGTGGCGCTGAATGATTTGAACTATTTCGTCGAGCAGTGTCCGGAAGATCCCATTAGCGAAATGATTCGTGCGCAGATCAACGCGATCTCGCACAAACAAATTACACTGCATTAATCTTAATTCCGATTCACACCTGAATAAGGCGATCCTATGAAACAAAAAGTGGTTAGCATTGGTGATATCAAGGTAGCAAACGACCTGCCGTTCGTACTGTTTGGCGGCATGAACGTGCTGGAATCCCGCGATCTCGCCATGCGTATCTGCGAACACTACGTGACCGTGACCCAGAAGCTGGGCATCCCGTACGTGTTTAAGGCCTCTTTTGACAAAGCCAACCGCTCCTCCATCAACTCTTACCGTGGCCCGGGCCTGGAAGAGGGAATGAAGATTTTCCAGGAGCTGAAGCAGACCTTTGGCGTGAAAGTGATCACCGACGTGCATGAAGCCTCACAGGCGCAGCCGGTGGCAGACGTGGTGGACGTGATTCAGCTTCCGGCGTTCCTCGCTCGCCAGACCGACCTGGTTGCAGCGATGGCGAAAACCGGCGCGGTGATTAACGTGAAAAAACCACAGTTCGTCAGCCCTGGGCAGATGGGGAACATCGTCGATAAGTTCATCGAAGGCGGCAACGACAAGGTGATCCTGTGTGACCGTGGCGCAAACTTCGGCTACGACAACCTGGTTGTGGATATGCTGGGCTTCAGCGTAATGAAAAATGTCTCCGGTCAGTCTCCGGTGATTTTCGACGTGACCCACGCCCTGCAGTGCCGCGACCCATTCGGCGCCGCGTCCGGTGGCCGTCGTGCCCAGGTGACCGAGCTGGCGCGCGCCGGTATGGCGACCGGTCTGGCCGGCCTGTTCATTGAAGCGCACCCGGATCCGGCTAACGCGAAATGCGACGGCCCATCCGCGCTGCCGCTGGACAAGCTGGAGCCGTTCCTGAAGCAGATCAAAGCGATTGACGATCTGGTGAAGAGCTTCGACGAGCTGGATACCAGCAACTAATAAAAAAACCCGCTTCGGCGGGTTTTTTGTTCTCCCTCTCCCTGTGGGAGAGGGTTAGGGCGAGGCATCAGCCCGCGCCGCATAAAATTACGCAAATATCGTCATCAGATACGCAATAAACAACGCCATATGCGCCGCGCCGTTCAGCACGTTGGTACGCCCGGTTGAGAACGAAATCTGGCACAGCAGCAACGAGGCGACCATCACAATCATCTCCGGCGCGCCCAGCGCAAACTGCAGTTCGTTACCCGTCATAAAGGCAATCAGCGTCACCACCGGGACGGTGAGTGAAATCGTCGCCAGTACGGAGCCGAAGAACAGGTTCATTGCGCGCTGCACCTGATTATTCAACACCGCTTTCAGCGCGCCCAGCCCTTCCGGCGAAAGGATCAGCAGCGCCACCAGGAAGCCGGTAAACGCCACCGGCGCGTTCAGCTCGGTTAACAGCGTCTCCAGCGGGTTAGCGTTCATCTTGGTGACGGCAATCACCGCAATCAGATGCACGATCAGCCAAACCGTATGCCACGCGCTGCTGTGGGCCGACGGTTTGCCGTGGTGCGGGTCATCATCGTCGCCGTCATCTTCATGCTCGTACACAAACAGGCTCTGGTGCGTTTTAGTCTGAATCAGCAGGAACACGCCGTACATGGCGGCGGAAATCAGTGCGACCAGCAGCGCCTGCCCGGTAGAAAAATTCGCGCCCGGCAGCGCCATCGGGAAGACCAGCACGATAATCGCCAGCGGGAAGAGGGCGATCAAATACTGTTTAATGCCGAACAGGTTCATATACTGGGTCGCAAATTTGCGCCCGCCCAGCAGAAGAGAGAAGCCCACCAGGCCGCCCGTCACTATCATAATGATCGAGTAAAGCGTGTCGCGCATCAGCGTCGGCGCGGCATCGCCGGTTGCCATGAGCGCGGAAATCAGGCTGACTTCTAGAATAACAACGGAAAGGCTGAGAATTAACGATCCGTACGGCTCGCCCAGACGGTGGGCCAGGACGTCCGCATGGCGAACAACGCTAAATGCGCTGGTTAAGATGCCGACCAGGGCAAGAATATTGATACCAACCACCACTGGCAGTGACTGACTGCTTCCCCAGAAGAGCAGCACAGCCAGTGCCAGAACCGGGAAAATGAGTGACGTCTCCTTGTGGCGGGTCTTTACCGCCTCGTGTGTTGCTGTCATGTGCTTCTCCATCAATGCAGGTGCTTGTAATTATAGATAGATTTTTGAGGTCATTAAATTAACAGATCTCTGTTAAATACCCTTTAATTTTTACTTAATTTTACCCTTTGTCATTATTTTTGTTCTTAATGTCTATAATACGATGTTTTTATTGAATACTCATTAAATAACAGCTAATTAAAAATATAATGTACTCATAAATTATTGCCGGGTGGCACCATGGCGTATCGTCGTCCACACTTATCTCTTTAACCAAAAGAGAGGTCAGTGATGCCCTATAAAGCGAAACGCGAATTACCCGATAACGTGCAAAACGTGCTGCCCGCTCACGCACAGGATATCTACAAAGAGGCGTTCAACAGCGCCTGGGATCAGTACAAAGACAAGGACGATCGTCGGGATGATGCCAGCCGTGAAGAGACGGCCCACAAAGTCGCCTGGGCCGCAGTAAAACATGACTATGAGAAAGGAGACGACGATAAATGGCATAAAAAGAAATAGCCGTGAAATAATTCGCTGCCTTCATTTTGACTTTTCAGGCGGTTGAACTTCCGTTGTATTGCAACTGGTCCGCTAATTGCTTATCGTTATTTAACTGCTGGCAAAATGACCAGCAAAAAATGCCGGGAAGGCGAATTACAGATGTCGCAAGGAAGCATGCAGTGGCGGAGGTGGAAAGTGTTAACGCGTGATTTCTTAATGAAGGCAGATTGTAAGACGGCATTTGGTGCTATTGAGGAATCGCTTCTCTGGTCAGCTGAACAACGTGCGGCGTCTCTCGCTGCCACGCTTGCCTGCCGCCCGGATGATGGCCCGGTATGGATTTTTGGCTACGGCTCCCTGATGTGGAACCCGGCTCTGGAATTTGTCGAATCGGCAACGGGAACGCTGCCTGGCTGGCATCGCGCATTTTGCCTGCGCCTGACGGCCGGACGCGGCAGCGCGTGCCAGCCGGGGCGCATGCTTGCACTGAAAGAGGGCGGGCGCACCACGGGCGTGGCGTATCGCCTTCCGGATGCCACGCTGGAGGAGGAGCTCACGCTGCTCTGGAAGCGCGAGATGATCACCGGCTGCTATATGCCGAGCTGGTGCAAGCTGGAACTGGACGACGGTCGTACCGTCAACGCGCTGGTGTTTATTATGGACCCGCGCCATCCGCTGTATGAAGCGGATACCCGAACGCAGGTGATTGCCCCGTTGATTGCCGCCGCGAGCGGGCCGCTGGGCACCAACGCGCAGTATCTGTTCTCCCTCGACCAGGAGCTAACCCGCCTCGGCATGAAGGACGACTGTCTGAATGAGCTGGTGGTGAAGGTAAAGGCGCTGCTGGAAGGGAACCCGCTCAACGGCACGCTGCGACCGGGTTTTGCCTGACAATACGCCCGGCTTGCCGGGCGTTTAAACTTATGCTGCCACGTAGCTGACGGAATGCTCCAGCGACTGGCTGTGGCTATCGATCAGCACATCCCACGTGCCGGTATACGGCACGGTAAGCCAGGCCTTATCGTCCTGTACGGTGAGAATATCCGCCTGGGACTGTTTTTGTGCTTTCGAACTCATCAGATGAATACGACAGCGTTCTGAGCAACGCACCACTACCGTATCCCCGCCAAACAGTTTCAAACTTGTTTTTACCAGTGCCATTTTTTACCCCGTAGTCTTAAACAACGCTCTCCCTGCTGCCATATCCGAGCGTGATGTTGTTCACAATTCACTCATGGCATAACACCAAAGGGGAGGGGGTGGGATGCTGATTTTGATCAAAAAATGGCATAACGATTAAACAAAAATGACAAAATTCCTCAAAATTTACGCTTGCGCGCGTTTTACCCGCTAAACGCGCGCCGGAAGAAGATTAAATGCGGAAATGACCGGCTGTTTCAGCAAGGTCGCCCGCCTGGCTCTGCAGGGCACCCGCGGCGGCGGCGGATTCCACCACCAGCTCAGCGTTCTGCTGCACCATTCTGTCGAGATGGGTCACCGCGTGGTTGATTTCATGAATCCCTTTCATCTGCTCGCTGGTGGCGATGGAGATTTCGCGCATAATGCCGGAGACGCTGCCGATGCTGGAGCGGATCTCATCCATGCTTTCCCCAGCCAAATGCACGTAGCGGGAGCCCGTTGCCACGCTGTCGGTGGTGGAATCTATCAGGGATTTGATCTCTTTCGCCGCCTGAGCGCTACGGCTCGCCAGGTTACGCACTTCGCCTGCTACGACGGCAAACCCGCGTCCCTGCTCACCGGCACGCGCCGCCTCGACGGAGGCGTTCAGCGCCAGAATGTTGGTCTGGAAAGCTATGCCGTCAATCACGCTGGTGATATCGCCAATTTTAGCCGACGCGACTTCAATGGACTGCATGGTGCTGATCGCCTGCGATACCACCTCGCCGCCGCGCGCCGCAGCCGCTGAGGCCTTGCTCGCCTGATCGTTGGCTTCTGCTGCCGATTCATTCGACTGGGTCACGGAGGCGGTGATCTGCTCTACTGCGCTGGCCGTCTCGCGCAGGCTGGATGCCGCCTGCTCGGTACGTCCGGAAAGATCCTGGTTACCCGCGGCAATCTCCTGCGCCGCGTTTTTCACCGATTCACTGGCATCCCGGAGCTGCACCATCACCACCGACAGCTTATCGCTGAAGGCGTTAAAGGCCTGGGCAATCTGCGCGACTTCGTCCTCGCCGCTGTCCGGCAGGCGCTGGGACAGATCGTTAGTCCCGTTGGCAATGTTGTGCATCGCGTCGCGAATGTCGGACAGACGCTTCAGCAGGCGGGCAATCAGGAAGTGAACAATGGCCGCGCTCAGGAGTGCCAGGATCACCAGCGAAATCGCCGATGCTTTGAGCAGGGAACGCATGCCGGAGGTGGCGTCACCGCTGTCGAGCGCGACGACTAACAGCCAGTTAGTGCCCGGTACGGCTGTCGCCACGAAGGTTTTTTCAGCGTCGTTCAGCGTTCCGTCCACCGGCGTACCGCTTTTCAGCGCAGCAAAATCAATGCCTTTGATCGTCTCAGCAAAGGGTTTGAGCGTCAGGGCCGGATCGTTAGCGGCAATCACGCTGCCGTCACTGTTCAGAAGCAACCCGCTGCTGGCCGGAGTTGGATGGATCCCGCGCACGTTAGCCACCACGCTGTCCATCGCCACATCGCCCGCCACCACCGCTTTAAGGGTGCCATTTTCTTTTACCGGCACGGCGAAGGTTACCACCAGTTTACCGGTCCCCGCGTCAACGTAGGGCGCGGTGACAACCGGACCGTCCGTGCTGACTACCTGCTGATACCACGGGCGAATAGTCGGGTCATAGTCCGCCGGGACACCCGCCGGTTCAGAGAATTTCGCCGTTTTGCTGGCGTAGCCAACATAGACGTTGGTGAATCCACCCGCCTGCGCAAGCTGTTTAAACACCGGAACCGGGTCGTCATTCAGCGCAACGGTCTGCGCGGAGGCGATCACCGTCATCTTGCTTTTTACCCAGTCGGCAATCGCCATGTTATGGCTGGTGCTGGTCAGGATATCGCGCTGGGACTGCTGGTTATCCTGGCGCGTGACCTGGAAGTTGATAACGGTGTTAAGGAGAAGGGCGACGACCAGACAGCCTGCCGTCGCCACGATGATGCGTGCACGAATCGATCTGAACATAAGTGAAATACCTGCTGTGTTGTTTCCATGCCTATCGGCAACCCCGCAGGTAAACTTGATGCTGAAACCGCGTCCATAAGAAAATAATATTTTTACGGGTTTATTATTAAAAAGTTAATACTTTATCGGCGGACAGCGTCCACTCGGCCAGCTCAACGAGCGTACCAATCTCTACGCCATCAATCAGCGGCAGACCGGTAATGCCGCGACCGTCGGTGCAGGTCTTGCACAGCTTCACCGGCACGTTTTGCGCGGTGAGGATCTCCAGCATCTGCTGAATGTTATAGCCCTCTGCCGGTTTTTGACCCTTCAGCCCCGCGGTGACCGCGTCCGACATTAAAAAGAGTCGTAACGCCAGGTCGCTCTCTTTTTCACGCAGCGCAATCGCCAGGCGCAGGCTGTTGAAAAGGGATTCGCTGCCGTAAGCCGCACCGTTGGCGACGATCACAATCTTCTGCATGTTGACTCCTGTTCTTATAAAGGCACGAATATTGCTTAGCTTTCCCGAGTTTCGCTGTTCTGGAGAGTAAGCATGACATTAATGGCTGGCATTTCGCCAGGCGCTGGCGAATGGCTCGAGCGCGCAAGGATGATGCGCCGGGAGCAGCTCAGCAAGCTGGCACAGCTTGGCGTGCTTGTGCACGGCATTAGCCAACTGGTGCATATGTTACAGTGCGAGCGTGGGGCGTCCAACGTCTGGCTCTGCTCACAGGGTAAGCTCTACGCCCCTGAATGCAAAGCCAGCCGGGCTCTGGTGGATGAAAACCTCGCTGCACTTTATGACATTCTTGAAAAACAGTCGCCGATCCCGGGAAGTACCGTCTGTGAACGTATCGGCGGCGCGCTTCAGAGCCTGGACATGCTTCCCGCGCTGCGCGACGGTGTTATTCAGCAAACGGTAACGGCGCCGCAGGCGATGGAACACTACTCCCGCATGCTTCGCCATCTGCTCAGTATCGTGCCGCAGCTCAATGACAGCATTGACGATCCGCAAATCGCCGGGCGTTTTGTTGCCCTTTATAGCCTGATGCAGGGGAAAGAGCTGGCGGGACAGGAGCGGGCCCTGGGGGCGATTGGCTTCACGCAGGGCTTTTTCGATGATGTGACTCGCCAGAGGCTGGTTGACCGCATCGACGGGCAGCAGGCCTGCTTTGAAATTTTTCTCTCACACAGCTCCGCTGACGTCCAGACCACCTTTTCTCTCCACTGCCAGCCCGATCGTGAAACGGAGCAACTCCGGCGCGTAGCCTGTACTCGCCAGCCTGCCGCGGATGATGGCCTTACCGCTCTGGCCTGGTTTGCTCTGCAAACCGCGCGCCTTGAGCATCTGCGCACGCTGGAGGAGACGCTCATCGCCGATCTGATGACGGCGGTGGACGAGCGTATTTACCGTAACGATGAGTACGTGCCTCCCGCCGATGAGCAGGACGACCCGCTGATACAGTATCCGGAAAAACCGTTGCTCACCCTGGTGCGCCAGCAGGCACGCGAGATAGAACAGCTCTCGCGCCAGCTTGCATCGCTGCGCGATACGCTTGAAGAGCGCAAAGTCATTGATAAAGCGAAAAGCGTGCTGATGACCCACCAGAATATGAGTGAGGAACAGGCCTGGACGGCGCTGCGCAAAATGGCGATGGACAAAAACCAAAGGATGGTGGATATCGCCCGCGCGCTGCTGATGGTGAAGAATTTATGGCAGGTAACACCAAAGGAGTAGCTGCACGGTCAGCGGGCATTTTGTGCCTGATTAAGGTGCGTGCAGGCGAGGGGAGTTCGGTTAGCGCCCCGGAAACTGCGGGTTAAAACCTGGCATTCACTTTGCATTATCGGATTAACCATTTTTGACGATGCGCCAACGGCGGCGCATGCGTCTTCGGGATAAAGGCGTCCACTGGTGCTTCGGCATCGTGGGCGCTTTTTTTTGGTTTTTTTTCAGGAGTGGTTGGTCATGGCGGATTTGTCGAGACGGCGTTTTTTGCAGGCCAGCGTGCTGGCGAGTGGCGCAATGCTGTTACCGGGTGTCATGCAGGCCGCATGGGCGGCAGGCTCGGATAAACCGGAGCAGGAAACGGTGCGCATCGGGTTTATCCCGCTGACCGACTGCGCCCCGGTGGTTATCGCGGCGCTGAAAGGCTTTGATAAAAAATACGGTATTACCATCGTGCCCACCAAAGAGGCGAGCTGGGCGGCGGTGCGCGACAAGCTGGTGGCGGGCGAACTCGATGCCGCGCACATTCTCTACGGCCTGCTGTACGGCCTGGAGCTGGGCATCGCCGGCAAGCCGCAGCAGATGGCGAACCTGATGACGCTCAATCAAAACGGCCAGGCAATTACGCTTTCCAGCGATCTGGCGGAGAAGGGCGTACGAGACCTTGACGGGCTGAAAAAGCTCATTGGGCAGCAGGCACCGGGCACCTACACCTTCGCGCACACCTTCCCGACCGGGACGCACGCCATGTGGCTCTACTACTGGCTGGCCAGCGCGGGCATTAACCCCTTTGACGACGTGCGTACGGTGGTGGTGCCGCCGCCGCAGATGGTGATGAACATGCGCATTGGCAACATGGTCGGCTTTTGCGTCGGCGAGCCGTGGAACGCCCGGGCCATCAACGACCGCATCGGTTTTACCGCCGCCACGTCGCAGTCTATCTGGGCCGATCATCCGGAAAAAATCCTCGGTACGCGCCGCGACTGGGTGGAGAAAAACCCGCACACCGCGCGGGCGCTGGTGAGCGCGGTACTGGAGGCGGCGCGCTGGATCGAAGCCTCCCCGGAAAACAAACGCGAGACCGTGCAGATCCTCTCCCGCCGGGCGTGGCTCAACTGCAAGGAACAGTATCTCACCGGACGCATGCTCGGCGATTACGACAACGGCCTGGGCCAGCGCTGGCAGGACGCGCACCCGATCCGCTTCTTCAACGAGGGGGCCGTCAGCTACCCGTATCTCTCCGACGGCATGTGGTTCTTAACCCAGTTCCGCCGCTGGGGCTTGCTCAAATCCGCGCCGGACTACGCGGACATCGCGCAGCGCATTAACCAGACCGCGGTCTGGCAGGATGCCGCCACGGCGGTGGGGGGCATCAGCACACCGACTTCACCATTACGCAGCAGCACATTGATGGACGGCACCGTCTGGAACGGTACCGATCCGGAAGGATACGCCAGCCGTTTCGCCATTCACCGTAAAGGGGCCTGATTATGCAGCATCTGCAAAAGACGAATTCACACGAGACGCCGGAGAGTGGGGAGGTGATTGTCCTGCCTCCGGTGCAGGTTCGCCGCCGTACGCCGACGTTTGCGCGTCGGATTAACGCGATCCTCCAGCGCATCATCCCGGCGTTTCTCGGTCTGGGACTGCTGGTGGTGCTCTGGCAGCTGGCGGCGATTAACAGCAAAGGTTTCCCGACGCCGCTCAGCACGCTCGATTCCGCCATCACCCTGTTTGCCGATCCGTTTTATCGCGACGGGCCTAACGATATGGGCATCGGCTGGAACGTGCTCGCCTCATTACAGCGCGTGGCGGTGGGCTTTGGCCTGGCCGCGCTCGCCGGGATCCCGCTCGGCTTCCTGATTGGTCGCTTCACCTTTTTCTCTCGCATGTTCGGCCCGCTGATCGCGCTGTTACGCCCGGTTAGCCCGCTGGCCTGGCTGCCCATCGGCCTGCTGCTATTCCAGAAAGCGGAGCCCGCGTCGAGCTGGACCATTTTCATCTGCTCCATCTGGCCGATGGTGATCAACACCGCCGAAGGCGTACACCGCATTCCGCAGGACTACCTCAACGTGGCCCGGGTGCTGCAGCTTTCCGAGTGGACCATCATGCGCCGCATTCTCTTCCCGGCGGTGCTGCCCGCGGTGCTGACCGGGGTGCGTCTCTCCATCGGCATCGCCTGGCTGGTGATCGTCGCCGCCGAGATGCTCACCGGAGGTTTAGGGATCGGCTTCTGGATCTGGAACGAGTGGAACAACCTCAACGTCGAAAACATTCTCATCGCCATCGTCATCATTGGCGTGGTCGGGCTGCTGCTGGAGCAGGGGCTGATGCTGATCGCCCGTCGCTTTAGCTGGCAGGAAAAATAAGGAGCGAACATGAAACCATTAATTCAGGTCCAGGCCGTGAGCCAGCGTTTTTCCACCGCCAGCGGCGAGTTTCTGGCGCTGCAAAACGTCTCTTTTGATATCCACGAGGGCGAAACCGTCAGCCTGATCGGGCACTCCGGCTGCGGCAAATCGACGCTGCTGAACCTCATCGCCGGTATTACCCTGCCGACGGAAGGCGGGCTGATCTGCGACAACCGTGAAATCGCCGGGCCGGGTCCGGAGCGCGCCGTGGTCTTTCAGAATCATTCGCTGCTGCCGTGGCTCACCTGCTTCGACAACGTGGCCCTGGCGGTCGATCACGTGTTTCGCCACAGCATGAGCAAGGCGGAGCGCAGGGAGTGGATCGAGCACAACCTCGACCGCGTGCAGATGGGGCACGCCCTGCACAAGCGACCGGGGGAGATCTCCGGCGGCATGAAGCAGCGCGTCGGCATTGCCCGCGCGCTGGCGATGAAGCCGAAAGTGCTGCTGATGGATGAACCCTTCGGCGCGCTCGATGCGCTGACGCGCGCGCATCTGCAGGACTCGGTGATGCAGATCCAGCAGGCGCTGAACACCACCATCGTGCTCATTACCCACGACGTGGACGAGGCGGTGCTGCTCTCCGATCGCGTGCTGATGATGACCAACGGCCCGGCGACCACCGTCGGGGAGATCCTGCGCGTGGACCTGCCGCGCCCGCGCAACCGGGTGCAGCTGGCCGACGACAGCCGCTATCACCACATGCGCCAGCAGATCCTCCATTTCCTCTATGAAAAGCAGCCGAAAGCGGCGTAACGAGGGGTTTTGATGCGACTGGTCATTATCGGAAATGGCATGGCGGCCACGCGGCTGATTGCCGCGCTCACCGGGCGTGCTGCCGGTCTTTTCGCTATCACCGTCATCGGTGACGAGCCGGAGCATGCCTATAACCGCATCCAGCTTTCGCCGGTCCTGGGCGGTGAAAAGCAGGCTGCAGACATCTGTCTGCAGGATGACGACTGGTACCAGTCGCGCGGCGTGACGGTGCTGCGGGGCGAAAAGGCGATCGCCGTGAATGTGGACGCGCGGGAAGTGCAAACCACCGCCCGCACGCTGGGCTGGGATGCGCTGGTGTTTGCCACCGGATCAACGCCCTTTATTCCGCCAATCCCCGGCTGCGATGCGCCGCATGTGTTCACGTTCCGCACCCTGGAGGATACCCGGGCCATTCGGACGATCGCCGGTCCGGCGGTGGTGCTGGGCGGCGGCGTGCTCGGGGTTGAGACGGCGGCAGCGCTGGCGCGCTCAGGTGACAACGTCACGCTGGTTCATCGCGGCCCGTGGCTGATGGAGCAGCAGCTGGATCGGCAGGCGGGAATGCTGCTGGAAGAGGCGCTGGCGGCGCAGGGCGTGCGCTGTGAGCTCGCCTCGGGCATCGCAGCGGTGAGCGGGAATAGCGTGACGCTGCTCAACGGGCGCCGCGTCGTCGCCGCTCGCGTGGTGCTGGCGACCGGCGTGCAGCCCAGCGTCGCGCTGGCGCAGGCCAGCGGCATTCGCTGCGCGCGCGGCATCGTGGTGGATCACCAGATGCAAACCTCCGAACCGAATGTCTACGCCATCGGCGAGTGCTGCGAAATTGACGGGCAGACGTTTGGCCTGGTCGCCCCCTGCCTGGCGCAGGCGGAAATCCTGGCCGCGCGGCTGGCCGGGGACGCTACCGCGCCGTTTACCCTGACCGACAGCGGGATGCGCCTCAAGGTGACGGGCGTGGAGCTGTTCAGCCTCGGCCGTGCGGCGGAGCAGGAGGGCGACGTGGTCTGGAGCGCATGGGATCCGATGACCCGTCACTATCGCCGTTTATTGATCCATCAGGGGGCGCTGGCTGGCGCGCTGCTGATGGGCGACTGCCGCAGCGCGGCAACGTTTACCGATTTACTGGCAACGGCCACGCCCGCCCACGCGGACTGGCTGTTCGATCGTTTCACTACACAACCGCAGGTTGCAGGACAGAATGCTATGACAAAACCTACTCTGGTGGTGGTTGGGCACGGTATGGTCGGCCATCATTTCCTCGAAGACTGCGTTAAGCGCAATCTGCATCAGCAGTATCAGATCGTCGTCTTTGGCGAGGAGCGCTATGCCGCCTACGACCGCGTGCATTTGTCGGAATATTTTGGCGGCCGCAGCGCGGCGTCGCTCTCGCTGGTGGAGGGGGATTTCTTTGCCGACAGCGGCATTGAGCTGCGCCTGTCGCAGCAGATCGTCGGCATCGACCGCGACGCGCGCGTGGTGCGTACCGCCAGCGGGCATGAGACCCACTGGGACAAGCTGGTGCTGGCGACCGGCTCATACCCGTTCGTTCCGCCCGTGCCGGGCAACGATTTGCCGGGCTGTTTTGTCTACCGCACCCTTGACGACCTGGACAACATTGCTGCACATGCGGCGGGCTCGCGCCGCGGCGTGGTGATTGGCGGCGGCCTGCTCGGACTGGAGGCGGCGAATGCCCTGAAGCAGCTCGGGCTGGAAACCCACGTGGTGGAGTTTGCGCCCAACCTGATGGCGGTTCAGCTCGACAACGACGGCGCGGCGATGCTGCGCAAGAAAACCGAGGCGCTGGGAGTCGGCGTTCACACCAGTAAAGCCACGACGGAGATCGCCACCGCGGACGGCGGGCTGGTGCTGCGCTTTGCCGATGGCGAACAGCTGGAAACGGACATGGTGGTCTTTTCGGCGGGCATCCGTCCGCAGGACTCGCTGGCGCGCAGCAGCGGGCTGGCGATCGGCGAACGCGGCGGGATCTGCATTGACGACGGCTGCCAGACCTCCGATCCGGACGTGCTGGCCATCGGCGAATGCGCCCTGTGGGAGGGGAAAATCTTCGGTCTGGTCGCGCCCGGCTATCAGATGGCGCGGGTGGCCGCCGCCGCGCTGGCGGGGGAGGATAAAACCTTCACCGGCGCGGATATGAGCACTAAGCTCAAGCTGCTCGGCGTGGACGTGGCCTCGTTCGGCGACGCCCACGGGCGCACCCCGGGGGCGCTGAGCTACCAGTGGACGCACGGCCCGCAGCAAATCTACAAGAAAATCGTGGTCAGCCACGACGGCAAAACGCTGCTCGGCGGCGTGCTGGTGGGCGATGCCAGCGAATACGCCACGCTGGTGCAGATGATGCTTAACGGCATCAGCCTGCCGAAAGAGCCGGAAACGCTCATTTTACCCGCGTCGTCAGGCAGCGCGCCAAAAGCGCTCGGCGTGGCGGCGCTGCCGGAAAGCGCGCAGATCTGTTCGTGTCATAACGTCAGTAAAGGCGATATTTGCCGGGCGGTGAGCGCGGGCGCGGCGGATATCGGCGCCGTTAAGCAGTGCACCAAAGCGGCGACCGGCTGCGGCGGATGTAGTGCACTGGTGAAGCAGGTGATGGAGTTCCAGCTGGCGAAGCAGGGCGTGGAGGTGAAAAAGGACATCTGCGAGCACTTCCCGTACTCGCGCCAGGAGATTTACCACCTCGTGCGGGTCAACCATATCCGCACCTTTAACCAGCTTATTAGCCGCTACGGACAGGGGCACGGATGCGAGATCTGCAAGCCGCTGGTGGGATCGGTGCTCGCCTCCTGCTGGAACGAGTATCTGCTGAAACCGGCGCATCTGCCGCTGCAGGATACCAACGACCGCTACTTCGCCAACATCCAGAAGGACGGCACATACTCCATCGTGCCGCGCATGCCCGCAGGGGAAGTGACCGCCGACGGGCTGATTGCCATCGGGCAGATTGCGAAACGCTACAGCCTGTACAGCAAAATTACCGGCGGACAGCGTATCGATCTTTTCGGCGCCACCCTGGAACAGCTGCCGGCGATCTGGCAGGCGCTGGTGGAAGCCGGGTTTGAAACCGGACACGCCTACGGGAAATCCCTGCGCACGGTGAAATCCTGCGTCGGCTCGACCTGGTGCCGCTACGGCGTGCAGGACTCCACCGGCCTCGCGGTCCGGCTGGAGCACCGCTACAAGGGCCTGCGCGCGCCGCACAAAATCAAAATGGCGGTCTCAGGCTGCACCCGCGAATGCGCGGAGGCGCAGAGCAAAGACGTGGGGGTGATTGCCACCGATAAGGGCTGGAACCTCTATCTGTGCGGCAACGGCGGGATGAAGCCGCGCCACGCGGATCTCTTCGCCAGCGATCTGGACGACGAAACGTTAATCCGCACCGTCGACCGTTTCCTGATGTTTTACATCCGCACGGCGGATCGCCTGCAGCGCACCAGCACCTGGATGGACAACCTGGAAGGCGGCCTCGACTATCTGCGCGAGGTGATCCTCAACGACAGCCTCGGCATCGCTCACGAGCTGGAGCAGGAGATGGCCCGGGTGGTGGAAACCTACCAGTGCGAATGGCAAACCACGCTCAGCGATCCCAGCCGCCTGGCGCTGTTCCGCACGACGGTGAACGAGACCGCGCCGGATGAAAGCAAGCGCTGGCAGGAAATTTGCGGCATCGACGATATCCCCGAGCAGGCGGGCATCGGCGCGCGGCTTGGACGTAAGCCGATTGCGCTGTTCCGCTTTGGCAAAACCGTTTACGCCCTCGACGATCGGGAGCCGGGCGGCGATGCGAACGTGCTTTCACGCGGCATTCTTGGCGATGCGGCGGGCGAGCCTGTGGTGATTTCACCGCTCTACAAGCAGCGCATTCGCCTGCGCGACGGCTGTCAGGTAGAGAACGGCGAACCCGCGGTGCGCACGTGGCCAGTGAAGATTGAAAACGGCAAGGTGTGGGTTGGCAGCGACGCCCTGGTAATGCGTGCGGAGGCCTCATGACGGAAACCCGGACAACGTGCCCCTACTGCGGGGTGGGCTGCGGCGTGGTCGCCCGCGTGGAAGGTGAAGCGGTAAGCGTTCATGGGGATGAAACCCATCCTGCGAACCTGGGCCGCCTGTGCGTGAAAGGATCGGCCCTGGGGGAAACGACGGGCTTACAGGGGCGGCTTTTGCGCCCGGTCGTTGACGGCCTTGAGGTGGACTGGGCGCAGGCGCTGAACGCGGCAGGGGAGCGCCTGCGGGAGATTATCGATAAATGGGGGCCGCAGGCGGTGGCGTTTTACGCCTCCGGCCAGCTGTTGACCGAGGATTACTATGCCGCTAACAAGCTGATGAAAGGGTTTATCGGCGCGGCAAACATCGATACCAACTCCCGGCTCTGCATGTCCTCGGCTGTGGTGGGCTACAAGCGCGCCTTTGGCGAAGACGTGGTGCCGTGCGGCTACGAGGATGTGGAAAACAGCGATCTGGTGGTGCTGGCTGGCTCGAACGCGGCCTGGACGCATCCGGTGCTCTACCAGCGGCTGGTGCAGGCGAAGCACCACAACCCGCAGATGATGGTGGTGGTTATCGATCCCCGCAGAACCGCCACCTGTGATATTGCCGATCTGCATCTGGCGCTCGCCCCCGGCAGCGACGCCGGGCTGTTTGTCGGTCTGCTTAATGTGATTCAGGGAACGGATGAGTGGCCCGTTGAGCGCGTGGCGGCGTTTTGCGGCCTCTCGCCGCAGGATATAGGCACCTTTTATGACTGGTTTATGACGGCGCCCCGGGCCATCACGCTCTACACCATGGGGATCAACCAGTCCACCAGCGGCAGCGACAAGTGTAACGCCATCATTAACGTTCATCTTGCCAGCGGGAAGTTCAACCGTCCGGGCTGCGGCCCGTTTTCGCTGACCGGACAGCCAAACGCGATGGGGGGAAGGGAAGTGGGCGGGCTGGCTAACCAGCTGGCGGCGCACATGAACTTTGAGCCGGACGATCTCTCGCGGGTGGCGCGTTTCTGGGGAACGGAACGGCTGGCGCAAACCCCGGGCCTGATGGCGGTGGAGCTGTTTGACGCCATTGCCCGCGGCGAGGTGAAGGCGGTGTGGATCATGGGCACTAACCCCGCCGTGTCGCTTCCGGACAGCCACGCGGTGTGTCAGGCGCTGGCGAACTGCCCGCTGGTGATGATCTCTGAGGTGATGAAGGATACCGATACCAGCCGGTTCGCCCATATCTGTTTTCCGGCGCTGGGCTGGGGGGAGAAGGACGGGACGGTGACAAACTCGGAACGCCGCATTTCGCGCCAGCGCGCGTTTCTGCCCGCGCCGGGCGAGGCGAAGCCGGACTGGTGGATCGTCGCGCAGATGGCGAAACGGCTGGGCTACGGCGAGGCCTTTGCCTGGCAACATCCGCAAGAGATTTTTTGCGAACATGCGGCGCTGACGGCCTTTGAAAATGACGGCGCGCGGGCATTGAATCTTCATGAACTGGCTGCGCTAACCCGTGAAGAGTGGGATCAGCTTGAGCCTTATCAGTGGCCGACGGGGAGTTTTCCGCGCCGAAACATCGTTCCCGTTAACCCTCTGTCGCACGGCGCGACGGTCAGCGCGTTATACCCGCTGATTCTCAACTCGGGGCGCATCCGCGATCAGTGGCATACCATGACCCGAACGGGATACGTGGCGAGGCTTATGCAGCATATCGCCGAACCGTTTGTTGAGGTTGGCCCGGCA
The DNA here is from genome assembly GCF_001521715.1 of Enterobacter asburiae. Classification (NCBI taxonomy): domain Bacteria; kingdom Pseudomonadati; phylum Pseudomonadota; class Gammaproteobacteria; order Enterobacterales; family Enterobacteriaceae; genus Enterobacter; species Enterobacter asburiae. The sequence continues at coordinate 1,706,769 of NZ_CP011863.1, read as the reverse complement.
GACGCCGTTCGGTTTTCCCTGTGCGACGGCCAGCTGGCGCGCATCAGCTCGCCGCGCGGCGTGATGGTGGCAAGAGTGCGCATCAGCGACGGGATACGGGAAGGCGAGGCGTTTGCCCCGATGCACTGGAACGCCGGGTTTGCCCGCCAGGGAAAGGTGAATGCGCTGGTGGAAGGGCGCTGCGATCCGGTTTCGGGCCAGCCGGAGAGTAAACAAACCGCCGTCAGGATCCTGCCCTGGCAGCCCGCCTGGCAGGGGGAACTCTATGCCCGGGAATGGCCGGAAATCCCCTCTTCGGCTTACTGGTGGCGTAAAGCCTCACGCCTGACGGTGGCGGGCGAACAACCGCTGCTGCCGTGGGTAATGGAATACGCCAGCGCTCGTGGCTGGCAGCTGCAGGTTGCGCAAACCGGCGAACGCAGCAGCGTGCTGGCCTGGCATGAAGGCCAGCTGATGCTGGGCTTCTGGGAGGGCACCGCGTTACCGACGCTGGCGCATGCGGTGATTGAAGCCGCTTTTCAATCCCCACCCGTGCTTCTCGCAGAACGCCACGCCTTGTTGAACGGACAGAGCGTCGGGAAGGCGGCGGATCCGGGACGCATCATCTGCAGCTGTTTCAGCGTCGGGGAGGATGCGATACGGGAGGCGATCGTCGGCGGGTGTGATTCCGTCACCGCGCTGGGGGCGACGCTGCGCTGCGGTACGAACTGTGGCTCCTGCGTGCCGGAGCTGAAAGGGCTGTTTCAGGATAATCCTGAAATGTCCGCCAGAACTGCATTTCAAGGCTTATCGCGTTAACATAATAGGAGTTTATTCATAAACACAGGTTCTTATTTACGACGTTGATGGCTGTATCGTCCCGCATTCGTTTGCTGTTATTACTCTCCCTTGTTACGGTCGGAGCCGTTCACGGTGCGTCGAATTCCTTTATGCATCAGGCGCAAAATCCCTTTGATAATAATGGGGACAGTTTGCCCGACCTCGGCATGGCGGCGCCAACGGGCGAGGGGGAGAAGCACCTGGCCGAAATGGCGAAAGCGTTTGGTGAAGCCAGCATGACCGACAACGGCCTGACAACGGGCGAGCAGGCGCGGCAGTTTGCGTTTGGCCAGGTGCGCGACGCGGTGAGCGGCGAAGTGAACCAGCAGATTGAGTCCTGGCTTTCGCCCTGGGGGAACGCCAGCGTGAACTTGCTGGTAGATAACGATGGCAAATTTAATGGCAGCAGCGGGAGCTGGTTTATCCCCTGGAACGATAACAACCGTTATCTGAGCTGGAGCCAGCTTGGCCTGACCCAGCAGACGGATGGCCTGGTCAGTAACGCAGGAATCGGTCAGCGCTGGGTCGCCGGGAAATGGCTCCTGGGTTACAACACCTTTTACGATAACCTACTGGATGAAAACCTGCAGCGTGCCGGGCTGGGCGCGGAAGCGTGGGGGGAAAATCTGCGCCTGTCGGCCAACTATTATCAGCCCTTTGCCGGCTGGCGCGATCGCTCCGACGTCCAGGAGCAGCGTATGGCGCGCGGATATGACGTCACCGCTAAAGCCTGGCTGCCGTGGTTCCATCATCTCAATACCAGCGTCAGCTTCGAGCAATACTTTGGCGATAACGTCGACCTCTTCAACAGCGGAACGGGCTATCACAATCCGGTGGCGGTGAATCTGGGGCTTAACTATACCCCCGTTCCGCTGGTCACCCTGACCGCCGCGCATAAGCAGGGCGAAAGCGGCGAGAGCCAGAATAACCTCGGACTGAAGCTCAACTATCGCTTTGGCGTGCCGCTGGTGAAGCAGCTTTCCGCCGGTGAAGTCGCCGCCACGCGCTCCCTGCGCGGAAGCCGCTACGACTCGCCGGAGCGCAATAGCCTGCCGGTGATGGAGTTCCGCCAGCGTAAAACGCTGTCCGTCTGGCTGGCAACGCCGCCGTGGGATCTCAAAGGGGGCGAGACCGTCATGCTGAAGCTGCAGGTTCGCAGCGCGAACGGCATTCGTCAGATCCACTGGCAGGGGGATACGCAGGCGCTGAGCCTGACGTCGCCGGCTAAAAGCAACAGCAGCGACGGCTGGAGCGTGATTATGCCTGCCTGGGATGACCGTGAAGGGGCAACAAACCGCTGGCACCTGTCGGCGGTGGTGGAAGATGAGAAAGGCCAGCGCGTCTCGTCCAATGAGATCGTGCTGACCGTCGTGCAGCCGCTGGTCGCATTACCGGACAACGACCCGCGCTGGAAGCTTCTGCCGGAGGAGTAATCCTTAAAAAATGCGTTCCTGATGCACCCACACCGCGGCTTCAACGCGGGATTTTAGCTTCATTTTCTTCAGCATATGCTTCACGTGCACTTTGACCGTGCTTTCGGTGATGTCCAGGCGGCGGGCGATCATCTTGTTAGGCAGCCCCTGGGCAATGAGTTTGAGAATATCGCGCTCGCGCGGGGTTAACTGGCTGACGTCGCGGTCAGAGGTGGCGCGATTGGCGCGCAGGCTGGCGGCCAGCACTGGCGTTAAGGCTTCGCTGAGAACCATCTCGCCCGCCGCGGCCTGCTGCAGCGCCTTAAGCAAGTCTTCCGGCTCCATATCTTTGAGCAGATAACCATCCGCCCCGCGCTTCAGCGCCGTGACCACATCCTCTTCATGGTTCGACACGCTAAAGACGACGATGCGCCCGGAAAGCGATTTTTCCCGCAGCTTGTCGAGGGTTTCCAGACCGTTCATACCGGGCATATTCAGATCGAGCAGGATCAGGTCGGGATCGAGGGATTCGGCAAGCTCAATGCCCTGTTCACCGTTGCTGGCTTCGCCAACCACGGTGATATCGGGTGCCATGCTGACCAGCTGTTTCACGCCAGTACGCAGCATCGGATGGTCGTCGATCAGCAGGATGGATGCCGGTTCCTGATTAGTCATGGGTTTCTCCTTGAGCAGTTGTAAGCGGTTTCTCGGGAATAAAGGTGACGACAACTTCCGTGCCGCCCGTCTCTCTCCGGCGAACCTGGCAATCACCGCGCAGGCTTTGGGCGCGGTCTCGCATAATAATTAAACCATAGTGGTTAGTGCGTTCGGCATTTTCCGGCACGCCGCGGCCGTTGTCGTGAACCGTGAGCTTCACCTGATTGTTGTGCTGGCTGACGGTGACCGTTACCGCCGTCGCGCCGGAATGTTTAAGCACGTTGCTCAGCGCTTCACGGGCGATCTGCAGTACATGTATGGCCTGGTGGGAGGGAACAAACCGCGGCGGCAGCTGGTAGTCTAGCTTCACCGGGAACCCCAGCCGGGCGCTAAATTCGTGACAGCTGGCCTCCAGCGCCGGGCGCAGGCCAGGCTCGGTCAGCTGCAGACGGAAGGTGGTCAGCAGCTCGCGAAGCTGTATCCAGGAGGTGTTCAGCTCGTTGCGGATCTGGCTGAGCAGCTGCTTGTTGCTTTCGGGCATCTCAGCATCCTGCATCTGCAGGCAGCTCACCTGCATTTTCATACAGGAGAGCGACTGAGCGATCGAGTCGTGAAGCTCGCGGGCGATGGTCGCGCGCTCTTCCATGACGATCAGCTGCTGCTGCTTTTCCTGATGCCTGTCGAGCGCCAGCGTGGCCGTGAGCTGTTCGACCAGCGTATCAACCAGCTGCTGCTGGTCGTGGCTCAGGTGACGCCCGGCTGGCAGCGTTGCCAGCAGAATACCATACTGGGTGTGGCTGTCAGTCAGGCGCCACTTCAGCGTGGTGCCGCCGGACGTCAGCGGCGGCAGGCCGCGAGGGCAAAGATGGCAGCCTTTGTCATCGCAGGACATATCGGACTGGCAGGTAAATTCCTGGTGGTTATCTTCGTCTTCCACGTCGTAGACGCGCAGCTCAAGGTCGTGAAGCAGGGTCAGATTTTGCAGACCGTTCAGCACCGGAGAGAGGCGTTCGCAAAGTGGCACCTGCATGTGCAGACGGCGGTTGGCCTGCCACAGGAAGGAGAGGATCTCGTTTTTCTGCTCCAGTCCGGCCGTTTTTTCCTGAACGCGCTGTTCCAGCACCGCGTAGCTCTCGGAGAGCTCTGCCGACATGGTGTTGAGCGCCTGGCCGAGCATGGCCATCTCGTTGCGCCCGCTGATGTGCGTGCGCTGGGTAAAATCGCGCGCGGTGACCGCGCGGGCCATTGCCAGCAGCTGTTTCCACGGGTTCAGCAGCCGCGCGCGGAGCCAGACGATGGTGAAGATCAGCAGCAGACCCATAAACAGCGCCATGGCGCGGTGCACCATCACCACCCGGTCGATGCGTAATTCGGTGGTTTGGTCGAAAGAGGAGACCAGCGCATCGATGCGTGAGACGAACCCCGCCACGTCCTGCGCAACGGTTTCGGTGCTGCGCGCCTGCTTCAGCCCGGGCTCCAGCTGGGTGTGCCAGTAGCCCTGAAGGGCGTTTAGCTGGGACTGCTGACCGGCGCGGATGGCGGCGTTTTCCAGTTCGGGGCTGAAGACCGTGCGCTCCATTTCATCAATCAGGGGCCGATCGTCCTGCGTCAGGGGAACCGACGCCAGCAGGCGATAACTCTGCATGCGTAGCGAGCCTGCCTCGTTGATGGCATGCGCATTACCCTGTACGCCCTGTACCAGCCAGCCGGAGATCGCCATGCCGGTCACGCCGATGGCGGTGGACAGCAAAACGATAAGGGCTAGCTGATTCACGAGCGTCAGCGGAGATAAACATCTTTTTAACATAGAGGTGGCGTGCTCCTGACGTGGCCTGCTTGCAGGAATGGCGCTATTCTGGTGCATACCCTGGAGTATACCCATACCAATAAAGGATTACCCCTAAATTGCCAACGGAGTAGAGGGAAGGAGGTGGGGGTAGCCAGGAACCCTCAGTGCCGTGAAAAACCACGTCTTTTTTACCGAATTAGCCTACTCACTAAGGGTGAGGCCTTATTTTGCGCCGTAAAACCTCCCACTTTTCCTTTGATTTATATCAACTTACCGCCGCCCTAAAACCCTAATGTTTGCAGCATCATTCGAGAATCAGAGGTGTCTATGAGTCACTCATCCGCTCCCGAAAGGGAAAATGGTGCCGTTATTACAGACTGGCGTCCAGAGGAGCCGGCGTTCTGGCAACAGCGCGGCCATCGTGTAGCAAGCCGGAATCTATGGATTTCCGTGCCGTGTTTGTTATTAGCGTTTTGCGTATGGATGTTGTTTAGCGCGGTGGCGGTCAATCTGCCGAAAGTTGGGTTTACGTTTACGACCGATCAGCTGTTTATGCTGACCGCGCTGCCGTCGCTGTCAGGCGCGCTGCTGCGTGTGCCTTACGCGTTTATGGTGCCGGTGTTTGGCGGACGTCGCTGGACGGCGTTCAGCACGGGCATCATGATCGTCCCCTGCGTCTGGCTCGGCTTCGCGGTGCAGGATACCTCTACGCCGTTTAGCGTGTTCGTGATTATCTCCCTGCTGTGCGGTTTTGCGGGCGCGAACTTCGCCTCCAGCATGGCGAACATCAGCTTCTTCTTCCCGAAAGCGAAGCAGGGCGGCGCGCTGGGCATTAACGGCGGTCTGGGGAACATGGGCGTCAGCGTGATGCAGCTCATTGCCCCGCTGGCGATCTCGGTCTCCATTTTTGCGGCCTTTGGCGGCGGTGGCGTTGAGCAGGCGGATGGTTCTTCCCTCTATCTGCAAAACGCAGCCTGGATCTGGGTACCTTTCCTGGTGGTCTTCACTCTGGCAGCCTGGTTCTTTATGAATGACCTTTCCGCATCGAAGGCGTCGCTGAGCGAACAGCTGCCGGTGCTGAAGCGTGGACACCTCTGGGTGATGGCGCTGCTGTATCTGGCCACCTTCGGTTCGTTTATCGGCTTCTCCGCGGGCTTCGCGATGCTGTCGAAAACGCAGTTCCCGGAGATTCAGATCCTGCACTTTGCCTTCTTCGGACCGTTTATTGGCGCCCTGGCGCGTTCGCTGGGCGGCATGGTCTCTGACCGTCTCGGCGGCACCCGCGTGACGCTGGTTAACTTCGTCGTGATGGCGGTCTTCTGCGCGCTGCTGTTCCTGACGCTGCCAGCCAACGGGCAGGGCGGTAACTTTATTGCCTTCTTCGGCGTGTTTATGGTGCTGTTCCTGACGGCCGGGCTGGGAAGTGCTTCCACGTTCCAGATGATCTCCGTGATCTTCCGTAAGCTGACGATGGATCGCGTGAAGGCGCAGGGCGGCACAGAAGAGCAGGCCATGCGCGAAGCGGCGACGGATACGGCTGCGGCGCTGGGCTTTATCTCTGCCATCGGCGCGATTGGCGGCTTCTTTATCCCGAAAGCGTTCGGTATCTCTCTGGACCTGACCGGCTCTCCGGCCGGTGCCATGAAGGTCTTCCTCGTCTTCTATATCGCCTGCGTTGTGATTACGTGGCTGGTATATGGCCGAAATACCAAGAAAAATAAGTAAGTGTGATTATCCGTTTACGCGGCCTTCGGGCCGCGTTTTTTTTAGCCTGAATAATAGTTACAACATACTTACGGCTTTACGGCAGACGCCCGCGGTGACACTGTGATCGCCATCGCTTTGCAGGTGGGTCTACCCCTTAATACCTGAGATGTTAAATTTTGACTGGCTTTTTGTACGATAAAATAAAAATAACTTTATATTTCATATTGATATGAATTTTTTGAAGATACTGCTTTGGTGGTATTTGGTATAACCCCTCCCCGAAAAGTCCCTCCTCGTCTTGATCGTTATCAATTCTCCCCCTCTTTCAGGGCGTTACCTTCGCTGCAAATCAGCAATGTCGATTTAGAGAGCCACAGGCTCCACACAGGAGATACCCGATGAGCAAATTTTTGGACCGGTTTCGCTACTTCAAACAGAAGGGTGAAACTTTTGCCGATGGGCACGGCCAGGTTCTGGATACCAACCGGGACTGGGAAGACGGTTACCGTCAGCGCTGGCAGCATGACAAAGTCGTCCGTTCGACCCACGGCGTGAACTGTACCGGTTCATGCAGCTGGAAGATTTTCGTAAAAAACGGTCTGGTGACCTGGGAAATGCAGCAGACCGACTATCCGCGCACCCGCCCGGATATGCCAAACCACGAACCGCGCGGCTGCCCGCGTGGCGCCAGCTACTCCTGGTATCTCTACAGCGCTAACCGTCTGAAATACCCGCTGATGCGCAAGCGCCTGATGAAAATGTGGCGTGAAGCGAAAGTGCAGCACAGCGATCCGGTGGATGCCTGGGCTTCCATCATCGAAGACGCGGACAAAGCAAAAAGCTTCAAGCAGGCTCGCGGTCGCGGTGGTTTCGTTCGCTCCTCATGGAAAGAAGTGAACGAGCTGATTGCCGCCTCCAACGTCTATACCGTCAAAACCTACGGTCCTGACCGCGTGGCGGGCTTCTCGCCAATTCCGGCGATGTCGATGGTCTCTTACGCCTCCGGGGCGCGCTATCTGTCGCTCATCGGCGGTACCTGCCTGAGCTTCTACGACTGGTACTGCGACCTGCCGCCTGCTTCTCCGCAGACATGGGGCGAGCAGACCGACGTGCCGGAATCTGCGGACTGGTATAACTCCAGCTACATCATCGCCTGGGGCTCTAACGTTCCTCAGACCCGTACGCCGGACGCGCACTTCTTTACCGAAGTCCGTTACAAAGGCACCAAAACCGTAGCGGTGACCCCTGACTACGCGGAAATCGCCAAGCTTTGCGATCTGTGGCTGGCGCCGAAACAGGGTACCGACGCCGCGATGGCGATGGCGATGGGCCACGTCATGCTGCGTGAATTCCATCTTGATAAGCCAAGCCAGTACTTCACCGACTACGTTCGCCGCTACACCGACATGCCGATGCTGGTCATGCTGGAAGAGCGTGAGGGCTACTATGCTGCTGGCCGCACGCTGCGCGCCGCCGATCTGGTGGATTCGCTGGGCCAGGAAAATAACCCTGAGTGGAAAACCGTTGCGTATAACAGCAACGGCGAGCTGGTGGCGCCAAACGGCTCTATCGGCTTCCGCTGGGGCGAGAAGGGCAAGTGGAACCTTGAGCAACGCAACGGCACCACCGGCGAAGAAACGGAGCTGCGCCTGAGCATGCTGGGCAGCCAGGACGAGATCGCCGAGGTCGGGTTCCCGTACTTCGGCGGTGAAGGTTCAGAGCATTTCAACAAGGTTGAACTGAAAAACGTTCTGATGCACAAACTGCCGGTTAAACGCCTGCAGCTGGCCGACGGCTCTACCGCACTGGTCACCACCGTTTATGACCTGACCATGGCGAACTATGGTCTTGAGCGCGGTCTGGGCGATGAAAATTGCGCAACCGGCTATGACGACGTGAAAGCCTACACCCCGGCCTGGGCGGAACAGATCACCGGCGTGCCTCGCGCGCACATTACCCGTATCGCACGTGAGTTCGCAGAAAACGCGGACAAAACGCACGGTCGTTCGATGATCATCGTCGGTGCGGGTCTGAACCACTGGTATCACCTCGATATGAACTATCGCGGTCTGATCAACATGCTGATCTTCTGCGGCTGCGTCGGTCAGAGCGGCGGCGGCTGGGCACACTATGTGGGTCAGGAAAAACTGCGTCCGCAGACCGGCTGGCAGCCGCTGGCGTTTGCCCTCGACTGGCAGCGTCCGGCACGCCATATGAACAGCACCTCCTACTTCTATAACCACTCCAGCCAGTGGCGCTACGAAACGGTCACCGCGCAGGAGCTGCTGTCGCCGATGGCGGATAAATCCCGCTACAGCGGCCACCTGATTGACTTCAACGTGCGTGCTGAACGTATGGGCTGGCTGCCGTCGGCGCCGCAGCTGGGCACTAATCCGCTGCGCATCGCGGAAGCGGCGAAGCAGGCGGGCATGTCACCGGTGGATTACACCGTGAAATCCCTGAAGGATGGCTCTATCCGCTTCGCGGCAGAGCAGCCGGAAAACGGTAAAAACCACCCGCGTAACCTGTTCATCTGGCGCTCAAACCTGCTGGGCTCGTCCGGTAAAGGCCACGAGTACATGCTGAAATACCTGCTCGGTACCGAAAACGGTATCCAGGGGAAAGATCTCGGCAAGCAGGGCGGCGTGAAGCCGGAAGAGGTGGAGTGGAAAGATAACGGTCTCGACGGCAAGCTGGATCTGGTGGTGACGCTCGACTTCCGTCTGTCCAGCACCTGCCTGTACTCCGACATCGTGCTGCCAACCGCGACCTGGTACGAAAAAGACGACATGAATACCTCGGATATGCATCCGTTTATTCATCCGCTGTCTGCGGCCGTTGACCCGGCGTGGGAATCGAAAAGCGACTGGGATATCTACAAGGACATCGCGAAGAAATTCTCCGAAGTCTGCGTAGGGCACCTCGGCAAAGAGACAGACGTGGTGACGCTGCCAATCCAGCACGACTCCGCCGCCGAACTGGCGCAGCCGCTGGACGTGAAGGACTGGAAAAAAGGCGAATGCGACCTGATCCCGGGCGTAACCGCGCCGCACATTATTCCGGTTGAACGCGACTATCCGGCAACCTACGAGCGCTTTACCTCTATCGGCCCGCTGATGGAGAAAATCGGTAACGGCGGGAAGGGGATCGCCTGGAATACCCAGAGCGAAATGGATCTGCTGCGCAAGCTCAACTACACCAAAGCGGACGGCCCGGCGAAAGGCCAGCCCATGCTGAACACGGCGATTGATGCGGCAGAGATGATCCTGACCCTGGCCCCGGAAACCAACGGCCACGTTGCCGTGAAAGCCTGGGCGGCGCTAAGCGAGTTCACCGGCCGCGACCATACGCACCTGGCGACGAATAAAGAGGAAGAGAAAATCCGCTTCCGCGATATTCAGGCGCAGCCGCGCAAGATTATCTCCAGCCCGACCTGGTCAGGCCTGGAAGATGAGCACGTGTCCTATAACGCGGGCTACACCAACGTTCACGAGCTGATCCCATGGCGCACCCTGTCAGGCCGTCAGTCGCTCTATCAGGATCACCAGTGGATGCGCGACTTCGGTGAAAGCCTGCTGGTCTACCGTCCGCCGATCGACACCCGCTCCGTGAAAGCGGTGATGGGCGCGAAATCGAACGGTAACCCAGAGAAGGCGCTGAACTTCCTGACGCCGCACCAGAAGTGGGGTATTCACTCAACCTACAGCGACAACCTGCTGATGCTGACCCTGTCGCGCGGCGGTCCGATTGTCTGGATGAGCGAAACGGACGCCAAAGATCTGGGTATTGAAGATAACGACTGGATCGAAGTGTTCAACAGCAACGGTGCCCTGACGGCGCGTGCGGTGGTGAGCCAGCGCGTACCGGCCGGGATGACCATGATGTACCACGCGCAGGAACGTATCGTTAACCTGCCAGGGTCAGAAATTACCGAGCAGCGCGGCGGGATCCACAACTCCGTGACCCGCATTACGCCGAAGCCGACCCACATGATCGGTGGCTATGCGCAGCTGGCCTACGGCTTTAACTACTACGGCACCGTAGGATCGAACCGCGATGAGTTCGTGGTGGTACGTAAGATGAAGAATATTAACTGGTTAGACGGCGAAGGTAATGACCAGGTACAGGAGAGCGTAAAATGAAAATTCGTTCACAAGTCGGCATGGTGCTGAATCTGGATAAATGCATCGGCTGTCATACCTGCTCGGTCACCTGTAAAAACGTCTGGACCAGCCGCGAAGGTATGGAGTACGCCTGGTTCAACAACGTGGAAAGCAAGCCGGGCACCGGCTTCCCGACCGACTGGGAAAACCAGGAGAAGTGGAAGGGCGGCTGGATCCGTAAAATCAACGGCAAGCTGCAGCCGCGCATGGGTAACCGCGCGATGCTGCTGGGTAAAATCTTCGCTAACCCGCACCTGCCGGGCATCGACGATTACTACGAGCCGTTCGACTACGACTACCAGAACCTGCACAACGCGCCGGAAAGCAAGCACCAGCCGATCGCCCGTCCTCGCTCGCTGATCACCGGTCAGCGCATGGATAAGATTACCAGCGGTCCAAACTGGGAAGAGATTCTGGGCGGCGAGTTCGAGAAACGCGCCAAAGACCAGAACTTCGAGAACATGCAGAAGGCGATGTACGGCCAGTTCGAAAACACCTTCATGATGTATCTGCCGCGCCTGTGTGAGCACTGCCTCAACCCGGCGTGCGTGGCGACCTGCCCGAGCGGCGCCATCTACAAGCGTGAAGAAGACGGCATCGTGCTGATCGACCAGGACAAGTGCCGCGGCTGGCGTATGTGCATCACCGGCTGCCCGTACAAAAAAATCTACTTCAACTGGAAGAGCGGTAAATCCGAGAAGTGCATTTTCTGCTACCCGCGTATCGAAGCCGGAATGCCGACCGTCTGCTCAGAAAGCTGCGTAGGCCGTATTCGCTACCTCGGCGTGCTGCTGTATGACGCGGACGCGATTGAAAACGCCGCGAGCACCGAGCACGAGAAAGATCTGTATCAGCGTCAGCTGGACGTGTTCCTCGATCCGAACGATCCGAAGGTGATTGAGCAGGCGCTGAAGGACGGCGTGCCGCAGAGCGTCATCGACGCGGCGCAGCAGTCACCGGTATACAAAATGGCAATGGACTGGAAGCTCGCGCTGCCGCTGCATCCGGAATACCGCACCCTGCCGATGGTCTGGTACGTGCCGCCGCTGTCGCCGATTCAGTCCGCGGCTGACGCGGGCGAGCTGGGCAGCAACGGCATCCTGCCGGACGTGGAAAGCCTGCGTATTCCGGTTCAGTACCTGGCGAACCTGTTAACCGCAGGGGACACCCAGCCGGTTCTGCTCGCGCTGAAGCGTATGCTGGCGATGCGTCACTTCAAACGTGCGGAAACCGTAGACGGTATGACCGATACCCGCGCGCTGGAAGAGGTCGGTCTGACCGAAGCGCAGGCGCAGGAAATGTACCGCTATCTGGCGATTGCCAACTACGAAGACCGTTTCGTGGTGCCGAGCAGCCATCGCGAGCTGGCCCGCGAAGCCTTCCCGGAAAAAAATGGCTGTGGCTTTACCTTTGGCGACGGTTGCCACGGGTCAGACAGCAAATTCAACCTGTTCAACAGCCGCCGCATCGATGCCATGGATGTGACCAGCAAAACGGAGCCGCACCAATGATTGAACTCGTCATTGTTTCGCGTCTGCTCGAGTACCCGGATGCTGCGCTTGCGCAGCATCAGCAGGAACTCTTTGATGCACTCGCGTCATCTGAAAACCTGGATAAAGAGGATGCCCAGACGCTGGGCGTTTTCCTCCGCGATCTGTTAGCGCGCGACCTTCTGGACGCGCAGGCGGACTACAGCCAGCTGTTTGACCGCGGGCGCGCGACCTCGCTGCTGCTGTTTGAACACGTGCACGGTGAGTCCCGTGACCGCGGTCAGGCGATGGTCGACCTGATGGCCCAGTACGAACAGCACGGCCTGCAGCTCGACAGCCGCGAGCTGCCGGATCATCTGCCGCTGTATCTGGAGTACCTGGCGCAGCTGCCGAAAGAGGAGGCGCTGGGCGGTCTGCAGGACATCGCGCCGATCCTGGCGCTGCTCGGCGCGCGTCTTCAGCAGCGGGAGAGCCGCTATGCGGTGCTGTTCGATCTGCTGGTGAAGCTGGCCAACGCCGCGGTCGACAGTGAAAAAGTGGCGGAGAAAATTGCGGATGAAGCCCGCGATGATACGCCACAAGCGCTGGACGCGGTCTGGGAAGAAGAGCAGGTGAAATTCTTTGCTGACCAGAACTGCGGCGAGTCTGAAATCTCCGCTCACCAGCGTCGTTTTGCCGGCGCGGTTGCCCCGCAATATTTGAATATCTCTAACGGAGGACGGCACTAATGCACTTCCTGAATATGTTCTTCTTTGACATTTACCCGTATATCGCGGGCACCGTGTTCCTGGTGGGAAGCTGGCTGCGTTACGACTACGGCCAGTACACCTGGCGTGCCGCCTCCAGCCAGATGCTGGATCGCAAGGGTATGCATGTGGGCTCTAACCTGTTCCACATCGGTATTCTGGGGATTTTTGCCGGTCACTTCCTGGGGATGCTGACGCCGCACTGGATGTATGAAGCGTGGCTACCGATTGAGGTGAAGCAGAAAATGGCGATGATCGCCGGCGGTGCCTGTGGCGTGATGACTCTGGTCGGTGGCCTGCTGCTGCTGAAACGTCGTCTGTTCAGCCCGCGCGTGCGTGCGACCACGACCGCAGCGGATATCCTGATCCTCTCCCTGCTGATGGTGCAGTGCGCGCTGGGTTTGCTGACCATTCCGTTCTCGGCGCAGCATATGGACGGGAGCGAAATGATGAAGCTGGTCGGCTGGGCGCAGTCCGTGGTGACCTTCCACGGCGGAGCCTCCGCGCACCTGGACGGCGTGGCGTTTATCTTCCGCGTTCACCTGGTGCTGGGGATGACGCTGTTTGTGCTGTTCCCGTTCTCTCGTCTGGTGCATATCTGGAGCGCGCCGGTAGAGTACCTGACGCGCAAATACCAGATTGTGCGCGCCCGTCGCTAATTCACCGTTTTGACACTCACCCCGCACTCGCGGGGTTTTTTTTCGCCCCAGCCCAGGTTATTGCCCGCGGCAGCAAACAGGATCAGCGCGCCGCCCGCCAGCTGCGTCAGGTTCAGCGAGTGTCCGAACACCAGATTATCGACAACGATCGCCACCACCGGATAGATAAACGACAGGGAGCCGGTAATGGGCGTAGGCAGCTTCTGAATTGCGCTATAGAGCAGCTGGTACATAATGCCGGTATGGACGATGCCCAGCGTCAGCAGAGTCGGCCAGGGAAAATCACCTGAAAATGACGGCATGCTGGCAAAAGGTAAAAGCATCACGACGCCCGTCAGCACCTGGATAAAGGCAATATGCTGCGGCGCAACGGATCTGAGCTTGCGGGCGATAATGGCCGTGACCGCATAGAAGAAAGCCGCGGCCATCGCCAGGCCGATTCCGGCGAGCCATTCGCTGCCATGCGCGCCGGTCAGCTCGCTGGAGAGCAAGATCACCACGCCGCCGAAGGCGAGGAACAGCCAGCCCCATTTCACGAGGCTGACGCGTTCACCTAAAAACATCCCCATCAGGACCAGCATAAACGGCTGGGTGTTATAGACTACGGTCGAAAGCCCAATAGAGATCCGCTCATAGGCCGCGAAGAGCAGGAGCCAGTTCACCACTAATGCCACGCCGCCGAGAATGGCCAGCAGCAGCGTGGTGCGGGTGAGGGGACTGAAGGGCTTTTGACTTATTCGGATAAAAATAAAAAGCGCCATTGCACCAATAAGACAGCGCCAGAACACCACCTCCGTCACCGGCAGACCGCTGAGTAAAACAAACGCACCGATTGAGCCGGAAATTAACATCGCCAGGCTCATTTGCCAGACGCCTTTATGGAAATCACGCATCATCCACCTCCTGATTGTATGACGCTATTGTCGAAAATCGCTGTCGGGTTTTACAGGGATGAGATAAGGTGAAATGCAATAATGGCTTTTTAAAATTAGGTGAAAACGATGGAATACCTTCTCGATGATATCGACCGACAAATTTTAGCCTGTCTGGTTGAGGATGCGCGCATGTCTTTGAAGGTGCTCAGCGGACGCATCGGTCTGACTTCCCCCAGCACGGCAGAACGCCTGAAGAGGCTGGAAGAGCGCGGTGTGATTCAGGGGTATGGCGCACGGGTGAATCTGGCGGCGCTGGGGTATACGCTGCAGGCGCTGGTGCGCGTGCGGCCTTTGCCGGGGCTGTTGCATAAGGTGGATAAATACATTCAGGCGATGCCGGAGTGTATAGAGAGTGACAAAGTCACCGGGGAAGATTGCTTTGTGATTAGGCTGGTGGTGCGATCGATAGAGCAGTTGGATGTGCTGCTGGACGGCCTGGCGGAGCATGCCCAGTGCAATACGTCGATTGTGAAGAGTTCGCCGGTGAAGCGTCGTTTGCCGCCGATGTAGGCTTCTGGCTTCTGTCGCCGGGTGGCGGCTGCGCCTACGAAGGCTTCCCCGTTACGGAAATGCATGATGCCTGGTGCAAAAAGGAGATTCAGAGTTATTTGGAAGTGATGGTGGTGGGGGAAGGATTCGAACCTTCGAAGTCGATGACGGCAGATTTACAGTCTGCTCCCTTTGGCCGCTCGGGAACCCCACCAGGGGTAATTCAAATTTTGAGGTTGTGCTGAGAGATGGTGGTGGGGGAAGGATTCGAACCTTCGAAGTCGATGACGGCAGATTTACAGTCTGCTCCCTTTGGCCGCTCGGGAACCCCACCACGGGGTAATGCTTTTAACTGGCCTGCTTCCTGCTGGAAGCGGGGCGCATCATATCAAATGAGACGCCCCTGTAAAGCATTCCTTTAGGGAAATGAAGCTGTTTGCCTGCTTTTTATCCGTAAAGGCGCAAAGCTAATCAATTCATTTTCCGAAAGATTAAAGAATGATGGTTCTGTTGCCGTAGACAAAGACACGCTGCGCCAGCACCTGATACAGCGCACGACTAAGCACGTTCTTCTCAACGTCACGCCCTGCACGCATCATGTCCTCGGCCGTGTAGGTGTGGTCCACGTGAATCACGTCCTGCATGATGATTGGACCTTCGTCCAGGTTGTCATTCACGTAGTGCGCGGTGGCTCCGATGATCTTCACCCCGCGCTCGTACGCCTGATGATATGGGCGAGCACCGATAAAGGCCGGCAGGAACGAGTGGTGAATGTTGATGATCTTGTTCGGGAAACGCGCCACGAAGGAGGGCGTTAACACGCGCATATATTTCGCCAGCACCACGTAGTCCGGGTTATGCGCTTCAATGGCCTGGGCCATCAAATCGTCGTGTTCTTCACGGGTATGGCCTTCGTGGCTAACCTGCTCGAACGGAATATCAAAACGCTCGACCAGCGTGCGCAGCGTCTCATGGTTGCCAATAACGGCAGCTATTTCCACGTCCAGACCGCCGTAGTTTGCTTTCATCAGCAGGTCGCCCAGACAGTGTGCTTCTTTGGTCACCAGGATCACAATGCGGCGTCGACCGGCTGGGGTCAGCTCGCGTACGGAACCTTCCGGAAGCGCGCTGTCGAGATCGGCAAGCAGGGTGGTGTCGTTGAAAATACCTTCGAGTTCGGTACGCATAAAGAAGCGGCCGGTACGGTGGTCAACGAACTCGTTGTTCTGCACGATATTCAGTTCATGTTTGTAGCAAATGTTGGTAATTCGTGCGATCAGTCCTTTTTGATCGGGACAGATGGTGCGCAGAACTTTACGTTGTAATGATTGCATCGCCGGGAAATCCTGTTTGTATTTGCGAAGTCTGGGTTGTCAGGCATTACTGCCCGCAACACTTTTTAAATTTTTTACCTGAACCACACGGGCAGGGATCGTTACGACCAAACTGTGGGCGCGTTCCGTCAATATAATACCACTGCC
Organism: Enterobacter asburiae; assembly: GCF_001521715.1. Lineage (NCBI taxonomy): Bacteria > Pseudomonadati > Pseudomonadota > Gammaproteobacteria > Enterobacterales > Enterobacteriaceae > Enterobacter > Enterobacter asburiae. The sequence goes on along the minus strand of NZ_CP011863.1, from coordinate 1,690,422 downwards.
CGCTTTCCTTTAAGAACCGGGAACGCTCGATAATGGCTCCAGGTTTATTATTATCGCTAAAGCGGGCGACGAAGCTGACGTAACCTTCATCAACATGGCTGCCCGTTGAGGATTCATAGACGGTAAGGCCGAGCCACTGCGTGTTCGCGAAGCCGGCTTCGATGTCCTGTCTGAATTCATCAGCGTGGCAGGAGGGATGCCAGGTTTTAATCAGGTAGTCTGCGTCTTTGATCACAAAAGCAGTGTAACGTGAACGCATGAGGTGTGACGGGTCTGGTGCAACCTGATCGCCAGACAGATATCGCTGGCAACATAGGCTATACTCCAGAGCGCTACCACAAGGGCAGAGTTGAGACACGATTCTCTTCCTGGAACAAATAATAAAGGCGTAAAACGCTTCGGGTAGCACTATGTTAACTGAGCTGTTGCGTTGACGCTATGTCAGGAATCCAGGGGAAGTAAAACAGGGCTAATGAGAAAGGTTAAAATTGGACTGGCGCTGGGCTCAGGTGCAGCCCGGGGATGGTCACACATCGGCGTGATTAATGCCTTGAACAAGATGGGCATTGACGTAGATATTGTCGCGGGTTGTTCAATAGGATCGCTTGTCGGCTCCGCTTACGCGTGCGGGAAGCTTCCGGAACTCGAGACCTGGGTGCGTTCATTCAGTTACTGGGACGTCCTGCGTCTGATGGACCTCTCGTGGCAGCGTGGTGGGCTGTTGCGCGGCGAACGCGTCTTTAACCAGTTCCGCCAGGTGATGCCTCTCGAAGACTTTACTGATTGTCAGATGCCCTTCGGCGCCGTCGCGACGAACCTCAGCACGGGACGTGAACTGTGGCTAACCGAAGGGGATATCCATCTTGCCGTGCGCGCCTCCTGCAGCATGCCGGGGCTCATGGCGCCTGTCCCACACAACGGTTACTGGCTTGTCGACGGTGGCGTCGTGAACCCGGTTCCCATCTCTCTGACCCGTGCAATGGGGGCGGATATCGTAATTGCCGTCGACCTGCAGCACGATGCCCACCTGATGCAACAGGACCTCATGCCGGTCAATCTCCAGAGCGAAGATGCCGAGGGCGAGAAACTGGCCTGGCATGAGCGCCTGCGCGGCAGAATCGGGCGCATGGCCGCGCGACGCTCGGTTGCCGCGCCGACGGCGATAGAAATCATGACCACATCAATCCAGGTTCTGGAGAACCGCCTAAAGCGCAATCGTATGGCAGGCGACCCGCCAGATATTCTTATTCAGCCTTACTGTCCGCAAATCTCTACTCTTGATTTCCATCGGGCTGAGGCCGCCATCGCAGCGGGCTCGTTAGCCGTCGAAAAGAAAATGGACGAATTGTTGCCTTTTGTGCAAACAGCACGTTAAGCACCTTTTTTTGACTACTTCAGCAAAATCTGACAGGCGATAGTGCCGATCGCATGCCACTATTTAGTTACTGTCAGCCAGGGGAGGAACCATGACGCAGCCATTGGCCGGAAAACACATTTTGATTGTAGAAGACGAGCCCGTTTTCCGATCGCTACTGGATTCGTGGTTATCCTCGCTGGGAGCAATCACTTCACTCGCTGAAGATGGTATCGACGCCCTGGAAAAAATGATCAGTATTACGCCCGACTTGATGATTTGCGACATTGAGATGCCGCGCATGAATGGACTGAAGCTGGTTGAACATCTGCGTAACGAAGGCAACCAGACGCCGATTCTGGTGATCTCTGCCACAGAGAATATGGCGGATATTGCTAAAGCATTGCGTCTTGGCGTCCAGGATATTCTGCTTAAGCCGGTCAAGGATCTGAACCGGCTGCGAGAAACGGTCTTAGCGTGCCTTTATCCGAATATGTTTAATTCGCGGGTCGAGGAAGAGGAGCGTCTTTTCCAGGACTGGGATGCCCTGGTGAGTGATCCTCCTGCTGCGGCGAAACTGTTGCAAGAACTTCAGCCGCCCGTACAGCAAACTATTTCACACTGCCGCGTAAATTATCGCCAGCTGGTGGCGGCTGACCAGCCGGGACTGGTGCTGGATATCGCACCATTATCTGATTCCGACCTTGCGTTTTATTCTCTGGATGTCACCCGTGCGGGGGATAATGGCGTATTAGCCGCGTTGCTTCTTCGCGCGCTATTTAATGGTTTGCTGCAGGAACAGTTATCGCATCAGGGACAACGGCTGCCGGAGTTAGGCAGTTTGCTCAAACAGGTAAACCAGCTTTTTCGTCAGGCTAATTTGCCCGGACAGTTCCCGCTGCTGGTCGGCTATTACCACAGCGGTTTAAAGAATCTGATCCTCGTTTCAGCAGGTCTCAACGCTTCACTGAATACCGGTGAACATCATATTGAGGTGAGTAACGGTGTGCCCCTTGGGACATTGGGTACGGCGTATCTTAATCAAATTAGCCACCGCTGTTCCTCCTGGCAGTGCCAAATTTGGGGCGCCGGGGGACGGCTACGCTTAATGTTGTCCACGGAATAAGCAATTGGCTCTTAATTTTAAGATTGCTTTACCTGTGTTTTACGGGGAGTGCTACTATCGCTGCCCAGTTTCATGCGTATTTATCCTAATTGATCGGCAACGCGTTCTTTTCAGACCCGAACTGCGGGGCGAGGCTGATATACTCAACGCGTTATTTATTGCATAAAAGTTCAAAACTTGAACAGCTCAGGAGAATTTGAATGGCTGCCCTAAATTCGAAAGTCAGAAAGGCCGTCATCCCGGTAGCGGGATTGGGGACCAGGATGTTACCAGCAACTAAGGCAATTCCTAAAGAGATGCTGCCTCTGGTTGATAAGCCATTAATCCAGTATGTCGTTAATGAATGTATCGCAGCCGGCATCACTGAAATTGTGCTGGTTACGCATTCATCAAAAAACTCTATCGAAAACCATTTCGATACAAGCTTTGAACTTGAAGCCATGCTGGAAAAGCGTGTTAAGCGTCAGCTTTTAGAAGAAGTTCAGTCTATTTGCCCGCCACACGTTACCATTATGCAGGTTCGTCAGGGCCTGGCTAAAGGTCTGGGCCACGCTGTTATGTGTGCACATCCTGTTGTAGGTGATGAGCCTGTAGCGGTAATTCTGCCTGACGTAATTCTGGACGAATACGAATCCGATCTTTCTCAGGATAACCTGGCTGAGATGATCAAACGTTTCGACGAAACCGGCAGCAGCCAGATCATGGTAGAGCCTGTTGAAGACGTGACGGCATACGGTGTGGTTGACTGCAAAGGCGTTAATCTTGATCCGGGAGAAAGCGTGCCAATGGTTGGCGTGGTAGAGAAGCCTAAAGCCGACGTAGCGCCTTCAAACCTGGCCGTTGTAGGTCGCTATGTTCTGAGCGCTGAAATCTGGCCTCTGCTGGCGAAAACGCCTCCAGGAGCGGGGGATGAGATTCAGCTGACGGATGCCATTGATATGCTGATCGAGAAAGAGACCGTTGAGGCTTACCATATGAAAGGTAAGAGCCATGACTGCGGTAATAAGCTTGGTTATATGCAGGCGTTTGTTGAATATGGTATTCGCCACAATACTCTTGGTGAAGAATTTAAAACCTGGCTCAAAGAGAGCGTAGGTATTAAGAAATAAGCCACGGTTACATATGTCCGAAACCGGTGAGGCGCTGCCCACCGGTTTTTTTATGCCCTAAACACTTCTGAAACCTGTCTCTAAGTACAGTTATTAAAATTGCCAAATAATGCTTTATGACAGAGTGTAAGGGGATGTTTGCCACAAATTTAGGTTAAAAAAAATCCCGCATTACGCGGGATTTTTCTGAATACGGCTGGATTAATCCTTGATCAGGAAGTCGTCCAGCTGTTTACCTTGTTCGTCCATGGCTTTCTTGATAACAGCAGGAGTGCGGCCCTGGCCAGTCCAGGTTTTAGTTTCGCCGTTCTCGTCAACGTAGCTATATTTAGCAGGACGAGCAGCACGCTTGGCTTTAGTACCGGTTTTAGCTGCAGCCATGCTGTTCAGCAATTCATTTGGATCGATACCATCAGCAATCAGCATTTCACGATATTGCTGCAGTTTACGAGTACGTTCTTCGATTTCAGCAGCAGCTGCGCTTTCTTCTTCACGACGTTCATTAACTACAACTTCTAATTTTTCCAGCATTTCTTCAAGCGTTTCGAGGGTGCATTCTCTTGCCTGCGCACGAAGAGTACGGATGTTGTTCAGAATTTTAAGTGCTTCGCTCATTGTAGTAATCTCAAACTTATAATGGGGGGTGGTTTGTTGACCTAATAATAGAGCCATAAATTCAGTTGTGCAATAGCCAGGAATGTAAGGAATTCAAAAAATACTAAATAATGCCGCTATTATTAATTACGCTAAGGAAGGTGCGAATAAGCGGGGAAATTCTTCTCGGCTGACTCAGTCATTTCATTTCTTCATGTTTGAGCCGATTTTTTCTCCCGTAAATGCCTTGAATCAGCCTATTTAGACCGTTTCTTCGCCATTTAAGGTGTTATCCCCAGTTTTTAGTGAGATCTCTCCCACTGACGTATCATTTGGTCCGCCCGAAACAGGTTGGCCAGCGTGAATAACATCGCCAGTTGGTTATCGTTTTTCAGCAACCCCTTGTATCTGGCTTTCACGAAGCCGAACTGTCGCTTGATGATGCGAAATGGGTGCTCCACCTTGGCCCGGATGCTGGCTTTCATGTATTCGATGTTGATGGCCGTTTTGTTCTTGCGTGGATGCTGTTTCAAGGTTCTTACCTTGCCGGGGCGCTCGGCGATCAGCCAGTCCACATCCACCTCGGCCAGCTCCTCGCGCTGTGGCGCCCCTTGGTAGCCGGCATCGGCTGAGACAAATTGCTCCTCTCCATGCAGCAGATTACCCAGCTGATTGAGGTCATGCTCGTTGGCCGCGGTGGTGACTAGGCTGTGGGTCAGGCCACTCTTGGCATCGACACCAATGTGGGCCTTCATGCCAAAGTGCCACTGATTGCCTTTCTTGGTCTGATGCATCTCCGGATCGCGTTGCTGCTCTTTGTTCTTGGTCGAGCTGGGTGCCTCAATGATGGTGGCATCGACCAAGGTGCCTTGAGTCATCATGACGCCTGCTTCGGCCAGCCAGCGATTGATGGTCTTGAACAATTGGCGGGCCAGTTGATGCTGCTCCAGCAGGTGGCGGAAATTCATGATGGTGGTGCGGTCCGGCAAGGCGCTATCCAGGGATAACCGGGCAAACAGACGCATGGAGGCGATTTCGTACAGAGCATCTTCCATCGCGCCATCGCTCAGGTTGTACCAATGCTGCATGCAGTGAATGCGTAGCATGGTTTCCAGCGGATAAGGTCGCCGGCCATTACCAGCCTTGGGGTAAAACGGCTCGATGACTTCCACCATGTTTTGCCATGGCAGAATCTGCTCCATGCGGGACAAGAAAATCTCTTTTCTGGTCTGACGGCGCTTACTGCTGAATTCACTGTCGGCGAAGGTAAGTTGATGACTCATGATGAACCCTGTTCCATGGCTCCAGATGACAAACATGATCTCATATCAGGGACTTGTTCGCACCTTCCCTAACTTAAATTTCATCACCCAACAGTCTCGTTTGTTATCACGTCACCCGGCAGAACCCGGCCGATTGCATCTTTTTTTTGTGACATTTACCGCAGGAATTATAGTTGCGGCGGAAAAATATCAGCCTTTTGTATTAGTTCCCCAGCGTGGGTGATGCTGCCAACTTACTGATTTAGTGTATGATGGTGTTTTTGAGGTGCTCCAGTGGCTTCTGTTTCTATCAGCTGTCCCTCCTGTTCAGCTACTGACGGGGTGGTGCGTAACGGTAAAAGTACTGCCGGACATCAGCGCTATCTCTGCTCTCACTGCCGTAAAACATGGCAGTTACAGTTCACATACACCGCCTCTCAACCCGGTACGCACCAGAAAATCATTGATATGGCCATGAATGGCGTTGGATGCCGGGCAACCGCCCGCATTATGGGCGTTGGCCTCAACACGATTTTACGTCACTTAAAAAACTCAGGCCGCAGTCGGTAACCTCGCGCATACAGCCGGGCAGTGACGTCATCGTCTGCGCGGAAATGGACGAACAGTGGGGCTACGTCGGGGCTAAATCGCGCCAGCGCTGGCTGTTTTACGCGTATGACAGGCTCCGGAAGACGGTTGTTGCGCACGTATTCGGTGAACGCACTATGGCGACGCTGGGGCGTCTTATGAGCCTGCTGTCACCCTTTGACGTGGTGATATGGATGACGGATGGCTGGCCGCTGTATGAATCCCGCCTGAAGGGAAAGCTGCACGTAATCAGCAAGCGATATACGCAGCGAATTGAGCGGCATAACCTGAATCTGAGGCAGCACCTGGCACGGCTGGGACGGAAGTCGCTGTCGTTCTCAAAATCGGTGGAGCTGCATGATAAAGTCATCGGGCATTATCTGAACATAAAACACTATCAATAATTTGGAGTCATTACCCCCAGCGTGATGTTAAGACAGTAATAGTTAATAAATAGTGAATTTTAAAGAACGGAGATTCCACTATAAAAAGCAGTGTTATGTTTGGCTGAACATATAACATATTGGCCGGGCAGAAGGAGTTTACCTCATGTTTTAACGGGTTATTTTCTTAAAAAGAAGGTTGTGAACTCCGCGCTGAAACGCTTCCCCAGCGTGCTACATCGCTGATGACCAGACAAATTATGGTACAATGAATCATCGGGAATATTACACATTGATTAGGGTTTTACGGCCAATGGCACAACTTTATTTCTACTATTCGGCAATGAATGCCGGGAAATCCACCGCGTTGCTGCAATCCTCGTACAATTACCAGGAGCGCGGGATGCGTAGCGTTGTTTATACGGCTGAAATTGACGATCGCTTTGGCGCAGGGAAGGTGAGTTCCAGAATAGGGCTCTCGTCGCCTGCCAGACTGTTTAACCCGAAAACCGATCTGTTTGAGGACATTCGTACAGAACATGCGTTGCAGCCCATTCACTGTGTTCTGGTAGATGAGAGCCAGTTTCTGACGCGTGAACAGGTTCATGCCCTTTCAGAGGTGGTCGATGAGCTTGATATTCCCGTGCTGTGTTACGGCCTGCGTACGGATTTCCGCGGTGAGCTCTTTGCCGGTAGCCAGTATTTGCTCGCCTGGTCGGATAAGCTTGTCGAATTGAAAACAATCTGCTTCTGCGGTCGCAAAGCCAGCATGGTGCTTCGTCTCGACCAGGCCGGGAAACCTTATGCAGATGGCGAGCAGGTGGTTATAGGCGGTAATGAACGCTATGTTTCAGTCTGTCGTAAGCATTATAAAGAAGCGCTGTCGGTAGGCTCGCTGACGGCGATTCAGCACGACAACAGGAAATAACGCCAGCCTTGTTATACAGACATAAAAAAACCCGCCATAAAGGCGGGTTTTTCATCTGCTGCTAATTAAGCGCTTTTCTTCGCTTTCTTATCAGCTTTGATGACAGGAACTTCTGTTTTCACAGCGGCAACGTCACCTTCTTTGAACTCACGACCGTAGAAGGTATCCAGCAGAATCTGTTTCAGCTCGGAGATCAGTGGGTAGCGCGGGTTAGCACCAGTACACTGGTCATCGAATGCATCTTCAGACAGCTTATCTACGTGAGCGAGGAAGTCAGCTTCCTGAACGCCTGCTTCACGGATAGATTTAGGAATACCCAGCTCAGCTTTCAGGCTTTCCAGCCATGCCAGCAGTTTCTCAATCTTCGCAGCAGTACGGTCACCCGGTGCGCTCAGACCAAGGTGGTCTGCGATTTCAGCGTAACGACGACGCGCTTGCGGACGGTCGTACTGGCTGAAAGCAGTCTGCTTGGTTGGGTTGTCGTTAGCGTTATAACGGATAACGTTGCTGATCAACAGGGCGTTCGCCAGACCGTGAGGAATGTGGAACTGAGAACCCAGTTTGTGCGCCATAGAGTGGCAAACACCCAGGAAGGCGTTCGCAAACGCGATACCGGCGATGGTAGCTGCACTGTGAACGCGTTCACGTGCTACCGGGTTTTTAGACCCTTCGTTGTAGGACGCTGGCAGGTTTTCCTTCAGCAGTTTCAGAGCCTGCAGAGCCTGACCGTCAGAGAACTCAGATGCCAGCACAGAAACGTAAGCTTCCAGGGCGTGAGTTACCGCATCCAGACCACCGAACGCACACAGTGATTTCGGCATCTCCATGACCAGGTTCGCATCAACGATAGCCATGTCTGGGGTCAGTGCATAGTCAGCCAGTGGGTATTTCTGACCTGTTGCATCGTCCGTTACTACTGCGAATGGCGTAACTTCTGAACCGGTACCGGAAGTGGTGGTTACCGCGATCATTTTCGCTTTTACGCCCATTTTCGGGAACTTGTAGATACGTTTACGGATGTCCATAAAGCGCAGCGCCAGTTCTTCGAAGTGGGTTTCAGGATGCTCGTACATGACCCACATGATTTTCGCGGCGTCCATTGGGGAACCGCCACCCAGTGCGATAATCACATCTGGTTTGAAGGAATTAGCCAGCTCAGCACCTTTACGCACAACGCTCAGGGTCGGGTCAGCTTCAACTTCAAAGAACACTTCTGTCTCAACGCCAGACGCTTTCAGAACAGAGGTGATCTGGTCAGCGTAGCCGTTGTTGAACAGGAAACGGTCAGTCACGATGAGCGCACGTTTGTGGCCATCAGTAATCACTTCATCCAGCGCGATTGGCAGTGAGCCACGGCGGAAGTAGATAGATTTCGGAAGTTTGTGCCACAACATGTTTTCAGCTCGCTTAGCAACGGTTTTCTTGTTGATCAGGTGTTTTGGACCAACGTTTTCAGAGATGGAGTTACCACCCCAGGAACCACAACCCAGAGTCAGGGAAGGTGCGAGTTTAAAGTTGTACAGGTCACCGATACCACCCTGAGAAGCAGGGGTGTTAATCAGGATACGTGCAGTTTTCATCATCTGACCGAAGTGGGCAACGCGTTCTGGCTGGTTATCCTGGTCGGTGTACAGACAAGACGTGTGACCGATACCGCCCATGGCAACCAGTTTCTCGGCTTTCTCTACCGCGTCTTCGAAATCTTTCGCACGATACATAGCAAGCGTTGGAGACAGTTTTTCATGTGCAAACGGCTCGCTTTCGTCGACAACTTTCACTTCACCGATCAGGATTTTGGTTGTTGCCGGAACGGTAAAGCCTGCGAGTTCAGCAATTTTGTAGGCCGGCTGACCCACGATGGCAGCGTTCAACGCGCCATTTTTCAGGATAATGTCCTGAACGGCTTTCAGCTCTTTGCCCTGCAGCAGGTAGCCGCCGTGGCTGGCGAAACGTTCACGAACAGCGTCGTACACGGAATCGACAACAACAACAGACTGTTCAGATGCACAGATCACGCCGTTATCGAAGGTTTTAGACATCAGTACAGACGCAACGGCACGTTTGATGTCAGCGGTTTCGTCGATAACAACAGGGGTGTTACCCGCGCCCACACCGATCGCTGGTTTACCGGAGCTGTATGCGGCTTTAACCATGCCAGGACCACCGGTCGCCAGGATCAGGTTAATGTCCGGGTGATGCATCAGCGCATTGGAGAGCTCAACGGAAGGTTGGTCGATCCAGCCAATCAAATCTTTTGGTGCGCCAGCAGCGATCGCCGCCTGCAGGACAATATCTGCCGCTTTGTTGGTCGCGTCTTTCGCACGTGGGTGTGGAGAGAAGATGATTGCGTTACGGGTCTTCAGGCTAATCAGTGATTTGAAGATAGCTGTAGACGTTGGGTTAGTTGTCGGAACAATACCGCAGATGATGCCGATAGGTTCAGCGATGGTGATGGTACCGAAGGTGTCGTCTTCGGACAGCACGCCACAGGTTTTCTCATCTTTATAGGCGTTGTAGATATACTCGGAAGCAAAGTGGTTTTTGATCACTTTATCTTCCACGATACCCATGCCGGATTCGGCAACGGCCATTTTAGCGAGAGGGATTCGAGCATCTGCAGCAGCCAGTGCGGCCGCGCGGAAGATTTTATCAACCTGTTCTTGGGTGAAATTGGCATATTCACGCTGGGCTTTTTTAACGCGCTCGACGAGGGCGTTCAGTTCAGCGATATTAGTAACAGCCATAATGCTCTCCTGATAATGTTTAAACTCTTTTAGTAAACCAGCGCTCGATACGTCACACAGTATAGACAGAGCCGATACGACTTGCGTAACACAAAGTAAAACAAAGAGTTACTTTCTGCGTCAGCACACTAATTTACTAAAAGAGCCTTACCTTAGCATCATCCCTTTTTGTCAGGCGATCTCCCTGGGGGCGTAACCAAGATTACTCACTTCTGAGTACGGAAATCATGATCTGCGTCAATTTTCCCCCAAGCTGATACCTTTCAGCAGGGTTATTTCGTTGAGGTTTTTCAAGTGTTAAATAATTACGTAAGTAATGGAAGCGACGCCGTCATTGATTATACATATATTTAACATCCTGAAATGATAACGTTTTGCCGCAGATTTCGAGTGAAGTATGCTAATAAAAAGGGTATCTTCAGCGCGATTTCTCATGACAAAGTGTCAGTCCCGGGCATGTGTATAAGCGGAGCAAAACGTGATCCAAACGCTCTTTGATTTTCCAACGTATTTTAAATTTTTTATTGGTTTGTTTGCCCTGGTCAACCCGGTGGGGATCATTCCTGTCTTCATTAGTATGACGAGTTATCAGACGGCGGCGGCCAGGAATAAGACCAACCTCACCGCTAACCTGTCAGTAGCTATCATATTGCTCACCTCCCTTTTCCTGGGTGACGCCATTCTCCAGCTCTTCGGGATTTCGATTGACTCTTTCCGCATTGCGGGTGGGATCCTGGTCGTGACCATCGCCATGTCAATGATCAGCGGTAAGCTGGGCGAGGATAAACAAAACAAGCAGGAGAAGTCAGAAACCGCCATCCGCGAAAGTATTGGCGTGGTGCCGCTGGCCTTGCCGCTCATGGCTGGCCCTGGCGCCATCAGTTCAACCATTGTCTGGGGCACGCGTTACCATAGCCTGATGCACCTGATTGGCTTTTCCGTTGCCATTGCACTTTTCGCGCTCTGCTGTTGGGGAGTATTCCGCATGGCACCCTGGCTGGTGCGACTGTTGGGGCAGACGGGCATTAACGTCATAACGCGTATTATGGGCTTGCTCTTGATGGCGTTAGGGATTGAATTCATCGTTACAGGAATTAAAAGCATTTTCCCCGGTTTGCTGCACTGATATTTCGTATGAAAGAACGGAGCCACGGCTCCGTTTTTTTTACGTCATTATCAGTAAATCCTATAACTAAAGTTGAAATGCTCACATATCATAATAAATTCTACTAATAATGTTCATTGCTTGTATTTCAACAAGTTATTAATTCCCGCCAAACACGCCTGCGCAGAAAACCTTCGATCGATCTGTTATTTTACTCACATGATACTCTGGGGCTTGCTGAGAGATAACCGAAATGATATTAGTAAATTCAACATTCCCCTAGATGAATGTGCTAAATAATAACCAGTTGTTAAATTTTTGTACAAAATCACTCGATGATAGCGCAGCGACGCGCTTGTAGAGAAAATTTTCTCTATCTTATTGAATGTCATGATTTTTAAGTGGTGTTCGATGTCCGGCAGGGCTGCCCTCAACGATGCGGTACTCACCGTAAAAGAGAATTGCTTAACAAATTTGCAAAATGTATTGGCGCGCGTTTACGCCATTTGATACTTTCCGGCCTAATATTTTGCAGCATAAAACAAGCAGATGAGAATTATTTTCATATGGTTCTCTTCTCAGATATCCAGCGCAGGCCTCAAACAGGGGAGGCCTGTAAAGAATCGACGCAAGACGGCCATACGAGCGGTCAGTAATAAAAAAGTCGGTGATAGCAAGCAGTAAAAGAAGAACCTGACAGCAGCAAAAAAAACTCCTGCGCTGTACAGGCCCCAACAGGGGATTACACAGCTGGCGAAGGCCAGTCATTATAATGAGTGGAGTACCAACACAATGTCCATCATCACAAAAAAAAATCTGGTAGCGGCGGGGATTTTAACTGCGCTAATCGCGGGCAACGCTGCAATGGCTGCGGACGTTCCTGCAGGTGTTCAACTGGCGGAGAAACAGACGCTGGTGCGTAATAACGGTGCGGAAGTTCAGTCTCTTGACCCGCACAAAATTGAAGGTGTTCCTGAGTCTAACGTTAACCGCGACCTGTTCGAAGGCCTGCTGGTGACAGACGTAGACGGCCACCCGGCACCGGGTGTAGCAGAAAAATGGGAAAACAAAGATTTCAAAGTCTGGACATTCCATCTGCGTAAAGATGCGAAATGGTCCGACGGTACACCGGTTACGGCCGAAGATTTCGTTTATAGCTGGCAGCGTCTGGCGAATCCAACCACCGCCTCTCCGTATGCGAGCTACCTGCAATATGGCCACATTGCCAATATTGATGACATCATCGCGGGCAAAAAACCTGTTACCGACCTGGGCGTAAAAGCGATCGATGCCAATACCTTTGAAGTGACGTTGAGCGAACCTGTTCCGTACTTCTATAAGCTGCTGGTTCACCCGTCCGTCTCCCCGGTACCAAAATCTGCAGTGGAAAAATTTGGTGAGAAATGGACGCAGCCTGCCAACATCGTCACCAACGGTGCCTATAAGCTGAAAGACTGGGTGGTCAACGAACGTATGGTGCTTGACCGTAACCCGCAGTATTGGGATAACGCGAAAACCGTCATTGACCAGGTGACTTACCTGCCAATCTCTTCCGAAGTAACTGACGTTAACCGCTACCGCAGCGGTGAAATCGACATGACCTATAACAACATGCCGATTGAACTGTTCCAGAAACTGAAAAAAGAGATCCCTAAAGAAGTTCACGTCGATCCGTACCTGTGCACCTATTACTATGAAATCAACAACCAGAAAGCACCGTTTACCGACGTACGTGTTCGTACCGCGCTGAAGCTGGCTCTGGATCGCGATATCATCGTGAACAAAGTGAAAAACCAGGGCGATCTGCCGGCGTACAGCTATACCCCTCCATACACCGATGGCGCAAAACTGACCGAGCCAGAGTGGTTCAAACAGACTCAGGAACAGCGTAACGCAGAAGCGAAGAAACTGCTGGCCGAAGCGGGCTACACCGCAGATAAGCCGCTGACCTTCAGCCTGCTCTACAACACTTCCGATCTGCACAAAAAACTGGCTATCGCCGTTGCCTCAATCTGGAAAAAGAACCTGGGCGCGAACGTGAAGCTGGAGAACCAGGAGTGGAAAACCTTCCTCGACAGCCGTCATCAGGGCACCTTTGATGTGGCTCGTGCTGGCTGGTGTGCGGACTATAACGAACCGACCTCCTTCCTGAACACCATGCTGAGCGACAGCTCGAACAACACCGCTCACTATAAGAGCCCGGCGTTCGACAAGCTGATTGGCGACACGCTGAAAACCACTGACGAAGCACAGCGTAAAGAACTGTACTCTCAGGCCGAGCAGCAGCTGGATAAAGATTCCGCGATCGTTCCGGTTTACTACTACGTTAACGCCCGTCTGGTGAAACCGTGGGTAGGTGGGTATACCGGTAAAGACCCGATGGATAATATCTACGTTAAAAACTTGTATATTATCAAGCATTAATGGCAATGAGTGGGGCGGGCGTGCTCGCCCCACGGTGTCTAACCAACGTCACATAATATAGGCACACGCCAGAAGGTACGGGCAATGTTGAAATTTATCCTACGTCGCTGTCTTGAAGCGATTCCAACGCTATTTATTCTCATCACGATTTCCTTCTTCATGATGCGCCTTGCGCCGGGAAGTCCATTTACCGGTGAGCGCACGCTGCCGCCTGAAGTCATGGCGAATATCGAAGCGAAATACCACTTGAACGATCCTATCTCCACCCAGTACTTCAATTACCTGAAGCAGCTGGCCCACGGCGATTTTGGACCGTCATTTAAATATAAAGACTATTCCGTTAACGACCTGGTCGCGTCCAGCTTCCCGGTTTCGGCTAAGTTGGGTGCTGCGGCATTCATTCTGGCCATCGTTTTCGGGGTCACCGCGGGCGTTATCGCCGCGCTCAGACAAAATACTAAATGGGATTATGCCGTAATGGGGGTGGCAATGACCGGGGTAGTGATACCCAGCTTCGTTGTCGCGCCATTACTGGTGATGATATTTGCCATCACGCTGAAGTGGCTGCCTGGCGGCGGCTGGAACGGCGGGGCATTGAAGTTCATGATTTTGCCTATGGTGGCATTATCTCTGGCGTACATCGCCAGCATCGCGCGTATCACCCGTGGTTCAATGATCGAAGTGCTGCACTCGAACTTCATTCGTACCGCGCGCGCTAAAGGGCTGCCGATGCGTCGGATTATCTTCCGCCACGCGCTCAAACCGGCGCTGTTGCCCGTGCTCTCCTACATGGGACCGGCATTCGTCGGGATCATCACCGGCTCTATGGTTATCGAAACAATTTACGGCCTGCCTGGCATTGGTCAGCTGTTCGTTAACGGTGCGCTCAACCGCGACTATTCGCTGGTGCTGAGCCTGACGATTCTCGTCGGTGCGCTGACCATTCTCTTTAACGCTATCGTCGATGTGCTGTATGCCGTCATCGACCCGAAAATTCGTTACTAACGCTGGAGCACGCCATGATGTTGAGTAAGAAAAACAGCGAGGCGCTGGAAAACTTCAGTGAAAAACTGGAAGTAGAAGGTCGTAGCCTCTGGCAGGACGCGCGCCGTCGCTTTATGCACAACCGTGCAGCGGTTGCCAGTCTGGTTGTTCTGGTGATTATCGCGCTGTTTGTGACCCTGGCGCCGATGCTGTCGCAATTTACCTATTTCGACACCGACTGGGGCATGATGTCCAGCGCGCCAGATATGGAATCAGGCCACTATTTCGGCACGGACTCCTCGGGACGCGACCTGCTGGTGCGTGTCGCTATCGGTGGCCGTATTTCGCTGATGGTCGGTATTGCTGCCGCGCTGGTGGCGGTGATCGTGGGTACGCTCTACGGCTCACTTTCCGGCTACCTCGGCGGCAAAATAGACTCGGTAATGATGCGTCTGCTGGAAATCCTGAACTCCTTCCCGTTCATGTTCTTCGTCATCCTGCTGGTGACCTTCTTCGGCCAGAACATCCTGCTGATCTTCGTGGCCATCGGGATGGTGTCCTGGCTGGATATGGCGCGTATCGTTCGCGGCCAGACGCTGAGCCTCAAACGCAAAGAGTTTATCGAAGCCGCGCAGGTAGGCGGCGTATCTACCGGGAATATCGTGGTTCGCCATATCGTTCCTAACGTGCTGGGCGTGGTGGTGGTCTATGCCTCACTGCTGGTGCCAAGCATGATCCTGTTTGAATCTTTCCTGAGCTTCCTGGGCCTCGGTACACAAGAGCCGCTGAGCAGCTGGGGCGCGCTGCTGAGCGATGGCGCAAACTCGATGGAAGTTTCACCGTGGCTGCTGCTTTATCCGGCGGGTTTCCTGGTCGTCACCCTGTTTTGTTTTAACTTTATCGGCGATGGCCTGCGTGATGCCCTCGACCCGAAAGACCGTTAAGGAGCGCCGTCATGACAATTATTGAAACGGCCACTGCGCCACAGGTGCAACAGCAGAACAATCTTCTGCTGGATGTGAAAGACCTCCGCGTGACCTTTAAAACGCCGGACGGGGATGTTACCGCCGTCAACGATCTCAACTTTAACCTGCGTGCGGGTGAAACGCTGGGGATCGTGGGTGAGTCCGGTTCCGGAAAATCCCAGACTGCCTTTGCGCTGATGGGCCTGCTGGCTGCTAACGGTGTGATTGGCGGCTCCGCTAAATTCAACGGGCGTGAAATCCTCAACCTGCCGGAACACGAGCTGAACAAGCTGCGCGCTGAGCAGATCTCGATGATTTTCCAGGATCCCATGACCTCGCTGAATCCGTATATGCGCGTGGGCGAGCAGCTGATGGAAGTCCTGATGCTGCACAAAGGCTTGGGCAAAGCGGAGGCCTTTGAAGAGTCGGTCAAAATGCTGGATGCGGTGAAAATGCCGGAAGCGCGTAAGCGTATGCGCATGTTCCCGCACGAGTTTTCTGGCGGTATGCGTCAGCGCGTGATGATTGCGATGGCGCTGCTGTGCCGGCCAAAGCTGCTGATTGCCGATGAACCTACCACCGCGCTGGACGTTACCGTTCAGGCGCAGATCATGACCCTGTTGAACGAGCTAAAGCGCGAATTCAACACGGCGATTATCATGATCACCCACGACCTGGGCGTGGTAGCGGGCATCTGCGACAAAGTGCTGGTGATGTACGCCGGTCGTACCATGGAATACGGCAAAGCGCGCGATGTCTTCTATCAGCCTGCGCACCCGTACTCGATTGGCCTGCTGAATGCGGTGCCGCGTCTTGATGCGGAAGGGGAATCCCTGCTCACCATTCCGGGCAACCCGCCAAACCTGCTGCGTCTGCCGAAAGGCTGTCCGTTCCAGCCGCGCTGCCCACACGCGATGGAAATCTGTAACAGCGCTCCGCCGCTGGAAGAGTTTGCACCAGGCCGTCTGCGCGCCTGCTTTAAGCCGCAGGAGGAGCTGGTATGAACGCATTAGATGAAAAACGCAACGTGCTGCTCGAAATCGCCGATCTTAAAGTGCATTTCGACATCAAAGACGGCAAACAGTGGTTCTGGCAGCCGCCGAAGACCCTGAAAGCGGTGGACGGCGTCACGCTGCGCCTGTACGAAGGGGAAACCCTGGGCGTGGTGGGAGAGTCCGGCTGCGGTAAATCGACCTTTGCGCGAGCCATTATCGGTCTGGTCAAAGCCACCGACGGTAAAGTGGCCTGGCTGGGTAAAGATCTGCTGGGCATGAAGCCCGACGAGTGGCGCGAGGTGCGCAGCGATATCCAGATGATTTTCCAGGATCCGCTGGCATCACTTAACCCGCGTATGACCATCGGCGAGATTATTGCCGAGCCGCTGCGCACCTATCATCCGAAGATGTCTCGTCAGGAAGTGCGCGATCGCGTAAAGGCGATGATGATGAAAGTCGGCCTGTTGCCAAACCTCATCAACCGCTATCCGCATGAGTTCTCCGGCGGTCAGTGCCAGCGTATTGGTATTGCCCGTGCGCTGATCCTCGAACCGAAGCTGATTATCTGCGATGAGCCGGTTTCCGCGCTGGACGTCTCCATTCAGGCCCAGGTGGTTAACCTGCTGCAGAAGCTGCAGCGCGAAATGGGGCTGTCGCTGATCTTCATTGCGCATGACCTGGCCGTGGTGAAACACATTTCTGACCGCGTGCTGGTCATGTATCTGGGCCATGCCGTGGAGCTGGGCACCTATGACGAGGTGTACCATAATCCACTGCACCCCTACACCAGAGCGCTGATGTCCGCGGTGCCGATCCCCGATCCGGATCTGGAAAAGAATAAAACCATCCAGCTTCTGGAAGGGGAATTACCCTCACCGATTAACCCGCCGTCGGGCTGCGTCTTCCGCACGCGCTGCCCGATGGCCGGGCCGGAATGTGCTAAAACGCGACCGGTTCTCGAAGGCAGTTTCCGACATGCGGTTTCCTGCCTGAAAGTAGACCCGTTATAATCGCAAGGGCTGACATGATGTCAGCCCTTATTTTTTGCGAGGTAACCGTGTCGCGTTTATTCACCTCAGCCCGTCGGCGGCTATATCATTTTTTATTCGATCCTGAAACGCTTTCCGGGCGACGCTTTGAAGGTCTGTGCGGTTTATTTGCGCTCCTCAGCGTGGTTGTCATCTTTATTGAATCGGGTGCCGGGACGCAATACCACCTGACGTTTGATGAATGGCATATCTTTGTCTGGCTTGAGCTGGCGATTACCCTGATTTTTACCGCTGAATATCTCCTCCGGGTAATAGCCTGGCCCAACCCGGCCAGATATGTTTTCAGCTTCTGGGGATTTATCGATTTAGCCACCATCCTGCCGCTCTATGTAATGTGGCTGTGGCCGGAGATTAGCCTGAGTTATGTCTTTGCCTGGCGAGCGATGCGCGTGATTCGGGTATTACGTATTCTGAAGCTACTGCGTTTTATGCCGTCATTACGCGTGTTCTGGAGTGCGATCGTCAGCGCCCGCCATCAGCTTATTTTGTTCTACTCGTTTATTGCCATCGTCATGATTGTTTTTGGCGCGCTGATGTATTTAATAGAAGGGCCCAAATATGGCTTTACGACGCTCAATGCGTCCGTCTACTGGGCCATTGTGACCGTCACCACCGTGGGTTACGGTGATATCACGCCCCATACGCCATTGGGGCGCATCGTGGCGTCCGTGCTGATTTTGATTGGCTATTCGGTGATTGCGATCCCGACGGGACTTATTACCACACACATGAGCAGCGCGTTTCAGAGCCGCAAGCAGCAGCGCAAATGTCCTCATTGCCAGCAGGGCGAACATGAACACGACGCGCGGTTTTGTTACCGCTGCGGCAGTGAATTGCCGGAGTAAATAAAAAAGGCTGCAATCGCAGCCTTTTTTTTATTCGCGCCAGAGTATATGGCACAGCTTGTGGTCTTTCTCCCGACAGAGCAGGACGCGGGCGAAAATATCGTTAATTTCGCCGCCGTCTTCATCGGCCAGCCCAATCACCACTTCGGCAAAGAAGTCAGGATTCAGGTCGAAATCCACATGCTCAGCCCAGTCTTCTGAAGGGTCGAACAATTCAGCGCCGCCGCGCTCTTCGAACTGCAGATTAAAGAGGATCACGTCTGCGGGATCGAGGTTATCAACCGCCAGTTCGAGAAAAATGTCATAGGCCTGCTCGAGCGTTTCGTCTTCGGTCAGGCGATTGTTCAGATCCATTTCCATGATGACTACCTGTTTAACATCGTTGGGCACGTTTTACAGCAACGGACTAAAGAAGTAAAACAGTCGTTCGGCAATTCTCTGCCACATCGGACGTTTTACCCACAGTCTGGCATCCAGCAGCCGCGAGCGGGAGATATAATCATCCTGCACCGCAGCGAGGTCGCCGCCAAAGCCGGCATCATCAATGACCAGCGTGATTTCAAAGTTTAGCCACAGGCTGCGCATATCCAGGTTGACCGTTCCCACCAGGCTCAGCTCACCGTCGACAAGAACGCTCTTGGTGTGGAGCAATCCGCCTTCAAACTGGTAAATTTTCACCCCTGCGGCCAGCAGTTCGCTGAAGAATGCCCGGCTGGCCCAGCCCACCAGTAGGGAGTCATTTTTGCGTGGCAAAATGATGCTCACATCGACACCGCGCTGCGCGGCGGTACAGATCGCGTGCAGGAGGTCGTCGCTGGGGACAAAGTAGGGCGTCGTCATGATCAGATATTCACGCGCCGAGTAGGTTGCCGTCAGCAGCGCCTGATGGATTAAGTCTTCCGGGAAGCCCGGCCCGGAAGCAATGGTATGAATGGTATGACCGCTCGCCTCTTCAAACGGCATAATATTGCCGTCCGGCGGTGGCGGCAGGATACGCTTGCCGGTTTCAATCTCCCAGTCGCAGGAATACACGATGCCCATCGAGGTGGCAATCGGCCCCTCCATCCGCGCCATCAAATCAACCCATTGACCTACGCCCGAGTCCTGTTTGAAGAAGCGCGGGTCAACCATATTCATGCTGCCGGTGTAGGCAATATAGTTATCGATCATGATCATTTTGCGATGCTGGCGGAGATCCATCCGGCGCAGAAACACGCGCAGGAGATTCACCTTCAGCGCTTCGACCACTTCGATACCGGCATTACGCATCATGCCCGCCCAGGGGCTACGGAAAAATGCCACGCTACCCGCGGAGTCAAGCATCAGGCGGCAATGAATACCGCGACGCGCGGCGGCCATCAGCGACTCAGCGACCTGGTCAGCCATCCCGCCGGGCTGCCAGATATAAAAAACCATCTCGATATTATGACGCGCCAGCTGAATATCGCGGATTAACGCCTGCATGACGTCGTCGGACGAGGTCAGCAGCTGCAGTTGATTGCCCTTAACGCCGCCAATCCCCTGGCGGCGCTCGCACAGCTTAAACAGTGAGGAGGCGACGCTGCTGTTCTCCTCGGCAAAAATATGTTTGCAGGCCTTAAGATCGTTCAGCCACTTCGCGGTGGAGGGCCACATGGCACGGGCGCGCTCGGCGCGGCGTTTACCCAGATGAAGCTCACCGAAAGAGAGATAGGCAATAATTCCCACCAGCGGGAGGATATAAATGATCAGAAGCCAGGCCATGGCAGAGGGTACGGCTCTGCGCTTCATCAGGATGCGTAATGTCACACCCGCGATTAACAGCCAGTATCCCAAAATGACCAGCCAACTCACCACGGTGTAGAAGGTTGTCATAGGTAAAAAAATCCTTTTGAAAGCGTATTGTTATGAGTGTACGCATCAGGATTCATCTGGCAAATAAAAACGCCAGGTAAAAGCGCTGGTTTGCTGCCGGGTTGGGTTTATAATGGCGATTCTGTTAGTTAAAGAGTTGTAGACATGAAGCGCAGTAGAACAGAAGTAGGGCGCTGGCGCATGTTGCGACAGGTGAGTCGTCGCAAGGCTCGTTGGCTGGAAGCACAATCCCGCCGCAATATGCGTATTCACGCCATCAGAAAATGTGGATTGACCAGGCACCGCAATGCGTTGCTGTTCGCAGTCCAGGATATCTGAAACCATGAGGGCACCGTAACGGGTGCCCGCTGATTTTATAGCGTCTGATTTTTTAGGAATAGCGTATTTGCAGCGATATTCCTGTTGTGTTTAGCAAAAGGAGGGAGAAGTGTTTGCGGAGTTTGGTGTACTGAATTTCTGGACGTATGTTGTCGGCGCATTTTTTATCGTGCTGGTGCCAGGGCCGAATACCCTGTTTGTGCTAAAAACCGGGATCGGCCACGGCGTTAAAAAAGGGTATCTTGCCGCCACAGGCGTATTTATCGGCGATGCGGTGCTGATGTTTCTGGCCTGGGCGGGTGTCGCGGCATTAATCCAGACCACGCCGGTACTGTTTAATATCGTGCGCTATCTCGGGGCCTTCTATCTGCTCTGGCTGGGTGGCAAAATGCTCTGGTCAGTGGTGAACCGCCAGAAAAATGCGCATGAGAGCGGCCCTGAACCTGCCAGTATGATCATGAAACGTTCGCTGGTGTTAAGCCTGACCAATCCTAAAGCGATTCTGTTCTACGTATCGTTCTTCGTTCAGTTCATTGACGTGAATGCACAGAGCACCGGCACTTCTTTCCTGATCCTCGCGACGACGCTGGAGTTAATAAGCTTTATGTACATGAGCTTCCTGATCTTCTCCGGCGCGTTTGTCACGCGTTATCTGAAAACGAAAAAGAAACTGGCAAAGCTGGGGAACGGGCTGATAGGGCTGCTGTTTGTCGGGTTTGCGGCGAGGCTAGCGTCGCTACATTGATGGTTTGAAAGGCTCCTGAGGGAGCCTTTTTTATTATGTTTGACAACCCCTCATCTGTTAGTTGTATAGTGCAACTAACAGATGAGGGCACAACATGCACAGCGAAACCCCGCTAGTCAGTGTTATTCGACGTTCCTCGCGCCTGATGGTGCGAGAGTTAGGCTTTATGGCCTCGACCCTGGCCTCAACGAATTACTCACCTTCGGCCGTCCATACCCTGGTCGAAATAGCCCTACGCAAAGAGATGACGGCGAGTCAGCTGGTGCAGCTGCTGGGGCTGGATAAGTCCAGCGTTAGCCGGATGCTGGCTCGTCTGATTGCCGCGGGTGAGCTCGAGGAGGTTATTTCAGCTGAAGATGCGAGAGCGAAGAGTCTCAGACTGACCGCGAAAGGTCATGAGACGGTCAGTAAAATTAATACCTTTAGCAACGAGCGCGTGGCCTCAGCAATAAAGAGTCTGGCTCCTGCCCAGCAGCAGACCATTTCTGAGGGGCTCTCCCTTTATGCCAACGCGCTGCTGGCGTGCCGTGAGACGGGCAGCGACACGCGCCCCGACGAACTCACGATAGTTAAGGGGTATATTCCCGGCATGATTGGCCGTATCGCGGAGTTGCACGGGGTTTATTACGCGCGCGAGCACAATTTTGGCCGCTTTTTTGAAGCCAAAGTGGCCGCAGGGGTTGCAGAATTTAGTGACCGCCTGGATAACCCATGCAACCAGATCTGGCTGGCGGTGATGAACGGCAGGATAGTGGGGTCAGTGGCGATAGACGGCGAGGATTTAGCGCCGGGTGAAGCCCATCTGCGCTGGTTTATTCTCGACGATGGCTGCCGGGGACACGGGGTGGGGAAAAAACTGCTTACCGAAGCGATGCGCTTTTGCGACAGCCTAGGTTTCTCTGCCGTGCATCTCTGGACATTCAATAAGCTTACCGCCGCACGACGTTTATACGAATCGTTTGGATTTACGCTCGTCAAAGAGTGGGAGGGCGATCAGTGGGGAACCCTTATAACGGAGCAGCAGTTTACCCGGCGCAGAGACGCGTAATCTCTACTATAAAAAAGGCTCCTTTCGGAGCCGCTTTGGTATCAGAACACTTTCTTATACGGTCGAACCGTCACTTTCGCATACACACCTGCTGCGACATACGGATCTGCGTCAGCCCATGCCTGAGCGCTTTCCTGGGATTCAAACTCAGCAATTACGGTGGAACCGGCAAAACCGGCGGCGCCCGGATCGTTGCTGTCTACTGCAGGCATTGGGCCGGCGGTCAGTAAACGGCCTTCATCCTGGAGCAGCTGCAAACGTGCCAGATGCGCAGGGCGCACAGCCTGGCGTTTTTCGAGCGAATCAGCAACATCTTCAGAGTAAATCACGTAAAACACGGCGAAGCTCCTTAACCGGTAAAAGTGTCAGTTACGTTATGTGAAAGGGCAAACGACTGCAATGTAAAATAAAAACAATGTTAATACCCTGATCTGAATGCGCCTTTTTTGGCCTCTCATGCGCTAAAGTTGCGTCAGAACAAAGTGTATTATTGAATATGATTGCTATTTGCATTTAAAATCAGTGTTCGGTTTTTTAACGTTGATGATTATGACTTCGATGACCCTTGATTTACCTCGCCGCTTTCCCTGGCCGACGCTGCTTTCTGTCGTGATTCACGGTGCTGTTGTGGCGGGTTTGCTGTATACCTCGGTTCATCAGGTTATTGAAATGCCCGCGCCCGCGCAGCCGATTTCGGTGACGATGGTATCGCCAGCGGATCTCGAACCGCCGCAGGTTGCACCTCCGCCACCGCAGCCGGTGGCTGAACCAGAGCCAGAGCCCGAGCCTGTTCCGGCGCCACCGAAGGAAGCGCCGGTAGTGATCCACAAGCCTGAACCGAAGCCAAAACCTAAGCCGAAGCCAAAGCCGGTTAATAAGGTCGAGGAGCGTCCAAAACGCGAGGAACGTCCGGTTGAACCGCGCGCGACCCGGACGGTCGAGAATGCGGCGCCTTCGCGTCCGGTGATGAATAACACCGCAACAGCGCCTAAGCCGACAGTCAGTGCCCCGGCGGGCCCGCGCGCGCTGAGTCGCAACCAGCCTCAGTATCCGGCGCGAGCGCAGGCCTTACGTATTGAAGGCCGCGTACGGGTTAAATTTGACGTCACTGCCGATGGCCGCGTGGATAACGTGGAAATATTGTCCGCTCAGCCTTCTAATATGTTTGAGCGCGAAGTGAAATCGGCGATGCGCAGATGGCGCTATGAAGCCGGAAAACCGGGCAGCGGACTGATTGTGAATATTGTTTTCCGCCTGAACGGCGGGGCGCAGATGGAATAAAAAAAGCCTCCTGATGGAGGCTTTTTTTTGCCTGTCGATCAGGCCTGCGGAAGTTGACGAGGTTTACCCTCGCTATCCACTGCAACATAAATAAACAGCGCTTCGGTGGCCTTATAACGCTGCCCAATGGGTTCCGACGAGACTTTCTTAACCCATACTTCGATGTTGATTGAAATAGATGTGTTGCCGCGTTTGACGCAGCGCGCGTAGCAGCAAACCACATCTCCCACCGCAACCGGGCGCAGGAAGGTCATGCCGTCCACTCGCACAGTCACCACGCGCCCGTGGGCAATCTCTTTTGCCAGAATTGCGCCGCCCATATCCATCTGCGACATCAGCCAGCCGCCAAAAATATCGCCATTGGCATTGGTGTCAGCGGGCATTGCCAGTGTGCGTAAAACCAGTTCGCCCTGCGGGGCGTTATTTGTTGTCATTGTTTTAACTCGTAACGGAAGACTTCAGGCGGGATGCTACTATGATTTCACAGCGGAGAGAATAGACCAGAACGCCTGTCGTAGACGTTCTGGTCAGTCGTTAATCAGTGGTTGTCATCCTGGGGCATATGACGATAGATGTATACGCCGCTTAACAGCGTGAAGATAAGCGTCAGCGCGGTCAGGCCAAAGACCTTAAAGTTGACCCAGATATCCTGCGGCAGCCAGAAGGCGATATAGATATTAGCGAGACCGCAAAGTATAAAGAAGATTGCCCACGCGGTATTCAGACGCGACCAGACAACCTGCGGCAGCGTTAGTTCTTTACCTAACATGCTCTGGATCAGGGGCTTTTTCATGAACCATTGACTGAACAGTAACGCTGCTGCAAACAACGCATAAATAACGGTAACCTTCCACTTAATAAATTCAACATCATGCAAGGCAATGGTCAATCCACCGAACACCGCCACTAAAATGAACGTGATAAGCGCCATTTTTTCGACTTTGCGATAGCGAATCCAGCTATAGATCAGCACTACGGCGGTCACGACAATTAACGCTTTTGTTGCGGCAAAAATGTCATACAACTTATAGACAGCGAAAAAGACCGCGAGCGGTAAAAAATCAAGTAACTGCTTCATTCTGTGATTCCATCTTCTGAGCGGGGCGGGAGGCAGCGATGCCGCCCGCCTCAGGATTACTGACGAATTAACATATACAGGCGGAACAGATAGACCAGCAGCACCGCTGAAATCAGATTGCTCAGCGTATTCGCCACTACCGCGCCAACATTGGGCGTTAATACCGCGAAATTCGGTGCAAACAACAGCAGGAGCGTTTTGGCGAGCAGCCAGCCGATCACGGCGGGAGCCACCAGACGCATATTCGCCCATGCCAGTCTGATGCTGCTGCGCATCGCGGTAAAAATCCCCATCTTATCCTGCACCACCATCACAGGCGCAAATGAGAGCACGATAGCCAGTAATACGCCCGGCACCACGACCAGCATAATCCCCATTTGCACCAGCAGGGTGGTTAAAAAGATCAGGATAAACAGCTTAGGTAAGACTGGCGCACTGGCACCAATCGCCCGTAAGGCGCTGACCCGGTGACCCGCCGATACCAGCTGAATCATCAGCAAAACGCCGCCCGCCAGAATTGCATTACCAATCAGGCCTGAGAACGTGGACGCGGCAGACGCCCGCAGCAGAATTTGCTGCTGCTCCGGCGTCATGTTTTGCACCAGTTCAAACAGCCCCACGCTTCCGGCAAGGTGGTCGCCCTGGCTCAGGCTGGCAATCTGTTCATCGCTCGGTGAGAAGGCATGGCCCAGCACCACCGTGATAAAGGCACATAGCAACGCGATCAGTAAAAAGGTTATGAACTGATTGCGGAAAAAGTTTCCCGTGTCACGGTAGACAGACTTCGCCGTGATAGACATGCACTCTCCTTGAGTATTGCAGGTGTTAATTAGCCGGCAATTGTACACCGGATGCGCCTGCTGTGGCAGCATCAAGGCTTGTATGGAAAAGCATATCTTTGTAAAGCGGCGGTAATCCAACGCGCGCCCGGGCGCGATTGCAGGCTTCGTTGACCTGCCCATCTTCCCCCGACATGGCAAATTCCCGGCACGGACTGGGCCGATGCTCATAGATAGAACATCGGGTAGAGACCCCGGGCTCACCCTGTAGCGCCACGCAGCGGACCTGCTTTTGGTTTGTGCCGCTCATGCAGCGCAGAAAAGGCGTTAGCGGCTCTGTGAAATGAACCGGAACGGTACCGCCGCCATCGCTGGCTTCGGCCCAGTAGAAAGAGACTCGAAAATACGCACAACAGGCTCCGCACGTCATGCACGGGTTGATATCACTCATGGCACACCTGCTAAAGAAGAACGCATCAAATCAACTTGTGAGAGCGATAAATTATCCAGCCGCCAGAGGAAGAGCAAGAGGGGGAAAAGGGAAAATTTTGTAACCGTGAAATGCCAAAAATTGACATGGAAACAACTTATCGCTTTTGGATGCGTAACAAAAAATTAATCCAGATCAATGAATGTTAAGTTACTGGTTTTAATGTGATCTGTAGCAGATCACTTATTACTCATTTGTGAGTATATTCTCATCCGCGATTAAAACCACAACGATGGAGCGGATATGAAAAAATTAGCGGTGGCAGCCCTTGTATTAAGCAGTCTCTCTGGCGGCGCGTATGCGCATGAAGCAGGCGAATTCTTTATTCGTGCCGGTTCGGCTACGGTTCGCCCGACTGAAGGATCGGATAACGTGCTGGGTATGGGCGGTTTTAACGTCAGTAATAACACCCAGTTAGGGTTAACGTTCACCTATATGGCGACGGAAAACGTTGGTGTTGAGCTTCTGGCTGCAACGCCGTTCCGTCATCGCGTGGGTCTGGGCGCAACCGGTGATATCGCTACGGTTCACCACTTGCCGCCAACGCTGATGGCGCAATGGTACTTTGGCGATGCCAGCAGCAAGGTGCGTCCTTATATTGGCGCCGGTGTGAACTACACCACCTTCTTCGACGAGAAGTTTAACGATACCGGTAAAGAGGCCGGTCTGACTGACCTCAGCCTGAAAGATTCGTGGGGTATGGCGGGGCAGGTCGGTCTGGATTATCTGATTAACCGCGACTGGCTGATTAACGCCTCGGTCTGGTACATGGATATTGATACGGACGTACGCTTCAAGGCGGGCGGTCAGCAGCAAAGTATCAATACTCGCCTGGATCCGTGGGTGTTTATGTTCTCTGCGGGTTATCGTTTCTGATCCCCCGTCAAACTGGCCACAGGGTGGCCAGTTTGCTTTGCTCACTTCAAAACGACGGATAAACCGGCCGCTCATCAAGCTTTACGCAGTGCCTCAGGATATTTTCCCCATCATATAAATAGCTGAAAGCGTCGCTGGACAGGGAATGAAAGAGAATATCGCCGTTGGCAAACGGGATGATTTCGGTATCACCCGCACGTTTATGTCCCGCGCCGGTTTCAAAATGACCGCGCCATCGTTCCTGGGTATGGTCATAAACGTGCAGAATAACCTCGACAAGTCCTCTTTGCGGACAATTAAGGCGCAGGAAGGTTGAAGAGAAATTCAGGGACAGCGCATGGAAGGGAATCAATAAGGCGAAAACCAGTAAAGCTCGTAAATACATCAAACCGCGAAAACCTCCTTCAAAAGGGAAGTGAGATTTTACTTAAGTCAAAAATCGCGTTTTTGCCGTGGATCAAGATGTCTTATAATTCAATGCGATAAAGGCCCCTCGCGAGGCCTGGGCGATCATTTTTGAATCAAATAGCGAATGGTCGGGCCATCCTGCTGGATATCCAGCACCGTATAGCCGTGGTTTTTCGCATCCAGCGGAATGTTGTTGATGGACTGCGGACAGTCGCTGACCACTTCCAGAATTTCCCCTTTTTTGAGCTGCGGTAGGGCTTCAAGCGTGGCAACCGCCGGATAAGGGCAGGGTTCACCGACCATATCCAGACGGTAATCGGGCACGATCTCTTTCATGCAGCATTCTCCTGGGTTTCTGTTTTAACACTCGCACGACGGAAGAAGCGTTTCTCCTGCGCGACAACCAGTAAAAAAGCGACCAGCAACAGGGCGTAGGTGACAAGCAGGCCGCCGAGATGGCCGAAGGTGTTCAGCAGGTTGACCTTGTCCCAACTCGTGGCAAGCGCGGGAGACAGATCGTCCCAGAAGTATGCCAGGAGCGTCGAGCCGATAACATTTCCCAGGCCCACCCACCAGTAATGCACCTGACCTTCAACGGCGCGGTACATCCAGCCGGTTTCACACCCGCCAGCCAGCACAATCCCGAAGCCAAACAGCAGGCCGCCAATCACCGCATTAGGACCAGCCCACATGATTTTCGGTTCAACGCCGAGCTGAACATAGCTGAAGATACCGATGGCGCTGACCGCCATCCCGGCGATAATCGCCTTCGCCATCATCGTACGGCCAGTGATCCACATATCGCGAAACGCGGAGGTAAAGCAGATCTGCGCGCGTTCAATGAGCAGACCAAAACCCACGCCGAACAGCATCGCCAGGCCGAGTTTGGGCTGATTCATCGCAGTGCAAAGCGCCAAGGCGACCATAGCCAAAAAGACCAGCATACCGAGGCGGAAACGACGACGCGCCTGGTCTGGCTTCTGGGTTAACGGTGATGCTGCGCTGACTTTTGTCATTTTCACCGGAATGCGGAACAGCGGCAGCAGGGTGAATTTTGCGCCAAAGTAAGAGCCGATGGCCGTGGCGACAGCAAAGAACCAGGCGTGAAGCGAAAACTGAGGAATCCCCGTAAAGAAAGCGGCCAGGTTACAGCCCATCGCCAGACGGGCGCCAAACCCGGCAATGATACCGCCGACCACCGCCTGCATTATGCGAATCCGGCTTTTGGGCATCCGCAACTTAACGTTGTTTGCCCACAGCGCCGCCGCGAAACAGCCGCCGAACATGCCGATGATCATCATCCCGTCGATGCGGGTAAGCGGCGTGCCGTCCAGATGAATGAGTTTAAAGTAACCCCACTCTTCGGTATGCACGCCAGCGAGCTGTAGCAATTGACCACCCCAGCGGGTGAACTCGCCGGTCACGGCCCAGAAGGTGCCGGTGATGCCGAAATAGTAGGTAGAGAGAATGCCTGCCGCGATAACGGCCGGAACAGGTGACCAGAACTTAACCAGGTAAGTCTGTTTGAAGGCGTGCCATGACATGAATAAGCCTCTGAACTCAGAAGGTGTAAGTGAATTTAACGGACTGGAATATATATCTTTTTCGTTTGCCTCAAAACCTCTCCAAACCTTTTCTCCAAAATACCGCCTCTTTTTATGACCTCAGTCATTAAACCGTGCTGCGTTTGGATTCTCGGCACGGCTGCGGAATTCAGAGCAGCAAGAGCCGTTGATATACCCGATGCTCTGACAGAGACTCTGGCTGGAGTGCGGGTGGATCCTGAATCGGCGTTAATACCAAAAACGCACTCTTATTCAGCTTAACCACCTTGCAGATATAAAAACTGCATCTTAAAACGACAGAGCTAAGATAATTTCCGCGATATGAGTCAAATATATACAAAAGGGTTTGCTTGAAGGATGCGTTTTAACAGTACCGCTGCTCAAAAACGACTTTTATATGTATCTTTTTTTCAGAATATCCTCATGCTAATTGCCTTTGCTAAATTAGAATATTCGCATACGGATTGTTAGTCTTTGATTTTGTTACTTCCGGTTATTAAACGATATCAGACATAGAGGCTGGCAATCCTAAAATTTTTTGTGAATGGACGCCTCCGTTCGTATTATGTACGTCGAAGGACTGGTGAGGAGAGAGTGATATGGAAGATGTTGTTTATGTTATCGATGATGATGATGCATATAGGCTGTATGTGGTTAAATTGTTAATGGCGATAGGTTATCAAACTTTTGACTTCAAAAATGCCGAAGAATTTCTCTCCTGCCCCATAGTTGATCATCCCTCATGCTTAATACTTGAAATTAACACCTCAGACACTAACGGTTTCGATGTGATAGAGGCCCTGAAGGAACGTGGCTGTACAATACCGATAATTATCCTGACTATGACCAACTCTATCCCACTCTGCGTACAAGCGATGAAAGCAGGCGTTCGGGACTTTTTGACTAAGCCCGTCGAACCGGAACAACTTATCAATGTCGTGAAAGATGTGCTAATCGAAGCGACCAATAATTTTTTAGAGCAGCAAAGAATATTCGAGCTTTGTAAAAACTATCAGGCATTGACACGGCGCGAGAAGCAGACCTTTGAGTTGGCGATTAACGGCCTGCAAAACAAACAAATTGCATCTGAACTGGGCATATCAGAAATTACCGTGAAGGTCCATCGACGTCGGGTTATGGATAAAATGCAGGTTCGTACTTTAGCTGATTTGGTCCATGCTGCCGGTACTTTACAAATTGGTAAGTCCCGATGTCCGCCCCGGAAACGTTATTAATAAAGCATAATTGAAGCATTCATCATTACTGGCCTGTCAATTGCGTTCTTAAATAGCAGCCCGCACGTCAGAAGCATGAAGAGTGATAACCAGGAAGAGGAACCGTCTGGCAGGAAGCCAGACGGTAGAGAGGTTATGCTTTATGCGTCGCCGCTTTCATTGCGGTCACAAACGCTTTCAGCTCAGCCAGCATCTGCTCTGGCTTGTCCACGTTCTTTTCGATGATCTTCACAATCGCGGAGCCGGAGATGGCACCAGCCGCCTTCGCGTCAATCGCTGCGGTGACCTGATCCGGGGATGAAATCCCAAACCCCTGTAGCGGAGGCGCGGCATGGTACTCGGCCAGCTTCTCCACCAGATGATGCAGAGGCAACGCCGCTTTATTCTCGGCACCGGTCACGCCCGCGCGGGAGAGCAGGTAGGTATACCCGCGTCCGTAAGAGGCAATCTGGCGCAGCAGTGCGTCATCGGCGTTCGGCGGGCAGATGAAAATCGGGGCGACGTTATGACGCATCGCCGCCTGACGGAATGGCGCAGACTCCTCAACCGGCACGTCTGCCACCAGAACGGAGTCGACGCCCACGCGCGCGCACTCGGCATAGAACTCATCAATACCGCGGTTAAAGACCAGGTTGGCGTACATCAGCAGGCCGATCGGAATGGTCGGGTGCTTCTGGCGAATCGCCGCCAGCATCTCGAAGCACTGGGTCGGCGTCACGCCGGAGGCAAATGCGCGCAGCGTCGCGTTCTGGATAGTCGGGCCATCCGCCAGCGGATCGGAGAACGGAATACCCAGCTCCAGCGCGTCGGCGCCGGCTTCAATCAGGGTGTCGATAATCTTCAGCGACTGTTCCGGGCCCGGATCGCCCAGGGTGACGAAGGGAACGAACGCGCCTTCCTGGCGGGATTTCAGCTCTGCAAATACGTTATCGTAGCGTTCCATCAGATTTCCCCTCGTGCTTTCAGAATATCGTGAACGGTGAAGATATCTTTGTCACCGCGGCCGGAAAGGTTCACCACCAGCAGCTGTTCTTTTTCCGGGTTTTCTTTAATCATTTTCAGCGCATGCGCCAGCGCGTGCGAAGACTCCAGCGCCGGGATGATCCCTTCGCTGCGGCACAGCGTTTTAAAGGCTTCCAGCGCTTCGTCATCGGTAATGGAGACATAGTCCGCGCGGCCAATACTGTTCAGGAACGCATGCTGCGGTCCGACGGACGGGAAGTCGAGGCCGGCAGAAATAGAGTAAGACTCTTCAATCTGGCCCTCATCGGTTTGCATCATCGGGGATTTCATTCCGAAGTAGATCCCCACGCGGCCATGCTTCAGCGGCGCGCCGTGTTCACCCGATTCAATGCCGTGACCGGCTGGCTCGACGCCAATCAGACCGACGCTGGTATCGTCGATAAAGTCTGCGAACATGCCGATGGCGTTAGACCCGCCGCCGACGCAGGCGATCACCGCATCCGGCAGGCGACCCTCTTTTTCAAGGATCTGCGCTTTGGTCTCTTCACCGATCATGCGCTGGAATTCGCGCACGATAGTCGGGAACGGGTGCGGGCCCGCCGCGGTACCGAGCATATAGTGCGCGGTGTCGTAGCTGCCAGACCAGTCGCGCAGCGCTTCGTTACAGGCGTCTTTCAGCGTCGCGGAGCCGCTGTGCACCGGGATCACTTCTGCTCCCATCAGACGCATACGGAAGACGTTCGGAGACTGACGCTCAACGTCTTTCGCCCCCATATAGATGCGGCATTTCAGACCGAGCAGGGCGCTGGCAAGCGCAGAGGCCACGCCGTGCTGGCCTGCACCGGTTTCGGCGATGATTTCGGTTTTGCCCATACGCTTCGCAAGCAGCGCCTGGCCCAGCACCTGGTTAGTTTTATGTGCGCCGCCGTGCAGCAGGTCTTCACGCTTCAGATACAGCGTGGTTTTGGTGCCTTCCGTCAGGTTGCGGCATTTGGTCAGCGCGGTCGGACGACCGGCATAATTTTTCAGCAGGTCGGTAAATTCAGCCTGAAACGCCGGATCTTTCTGCGCGCTGACAAACGCTTCTTCCAGCTGGCGCAGCGCGGGCATCAGGATTTGCGGGACGTACATCCCGCCGAACTCACCAAAATACGGGTTAAGTAATGTCGTCATCTTCTCTTCCTTAATATGCACGCAGAGTTTTAAAAACCGAGGCCAGCTTGCTGGCATCTTTGATACCCGGTTGGGACTCTACGCCTGAATTGAAATCGAGGCCTGCGCAGCCGGTTTTAGCCGCTTCTACGCAGTTATCCGGGCTTAATCCGCCCGCCAGCAGGACGTTGTCCAGCTTTTCGCCGTTCAGCAGCGACCAGTCAAAACGCTGGCCGGTACCGCCCTGGCCGTTATCGAGGACGTATTTATCCACATGGTTCAGGTTACGCGAGGGCAACGTATCGCCAACGCTTTGTGCTTTCCAGATCTGCACCTGTGGTGCCAGCGCGGTGCGCAGGGCATCGATGTAGCTCTGGTCTTCATCGCCGTGGAGCTGCACCGCGCTCAGGGATAATGCGTCGGCTTTGGCCGCAACGTCTGCAATATCTGCGTTGCGGAAAACGCCCACGTAGCTGAGCGGAGCCGCTGCGATGACCTTACGCGCCTGCTCTTCGCTGACCGCGCGTGGAGAGGAGTCCACAAAGATCAGCCCGCCATAAATCGCCCCGGCTTCATACGCGGCCTGGGCATCCTGTTCGCGGGTTAAGCCGCAGACTTTGTTTTCACCCAGCAGCACGCGACGCACGGCCGCATTGAGATCGTCATGCTCCATCATGGCGGAGCCAATCAGGAAACCGTTGGCGAAGTGGCTTAGCTCGCGCACCTGAGCGTAGCTGTTAATGCCGGATTCGCTGATCACCGTGACGCCAGACCCCAGACGCGGCGCCAGCTGACGCGTACGGTTAAGGTCAATTGACAGGTCGCGCAGATCGCGGTTGTTAATGCCGACCACTTTGGCTTCCAGCGCAATCGCGCGCTCCAACTCCTCTTCGTTGCTCACTTCGGTCAGTACGCCCATGTTCAGGCTGTGCGCCACGGCGGAAAGCTGGCGATACTGCTCGTCGTCGAGCACCGAGAGCATCAGCAGGCAGGCGTCGGCCTGGTAAAAGCGCGCCAGCCAGATCTGATACGGGTCGATAATAAAGTCTTTGCACAGGATCGGCTGCGGCGCGATGCCGCTGACGATCGGCAGAAAGTCGAAGCTGCCCTGAAAATATTTCTCATCCGTCAGCACGGAGATGGCTGAAGCATGATGCTTATAAATGCCGGCAATACGCGCCGGGTCGAAATCGTCACGAATAACGCCTTTGGACGGGGACGCTTTTTTGCACTCAAGAATAAACGCGGTGCGAGTACCCCGCAGGGCGTCATAGAAACGACGGCTGCTCGGGACGACGTCATTCTGGAAACTGGCAAGCGGCTGCTGTTGCTTGCGGGCTTCCACCCAGATGGCCTTATCGGCAACGATTTTCGCTAAAACGGTCTGCATTCTTTACCCTCTTGCCGCAAGTGCGGTAACGCGATCGTAAGCTGCACCGGAGCGCAGTACATCCAGAACTTTTTGAACGTTGGCCTTCAGGTCTTCCTCACCGTGCAAACGCATCAGCATGGCGACGTTGACAGCAACGGCGGCCTCATGGGCGACCTCTCCCTTACCTTGTAATAAGCGCGTCAGAATGTCACGGTTTTCTTCCGGCGTACCGCCTGCCAGCGCTTCCTGATGGTATGGCGCAAGGCCGAAGTCGGCAGCCTCCAGCTGATAGCTGAGGATTTCACCGTCGCGCAGTTCGGCAACCAGCGTCGGGGCATGAAGAGAAACCTCATCCATACCGCCGCTGTGCACCACGGCGGCACGTTGATAACCCAGCACGCGCAGCGTCTCGGCAATCGGCAGAACCAGCTCAGGGCTGTAAACGCCAATCAGCGCCAGCGGCGGATGAGCCGGGTTGATCAGCGGGCCGAGCACGTTAAACAGCGTGCGGGTTTTGAGCTGCTGACGAACCGGCATCGCGTGGCGGAAACCGGTGTGGTACTTCGGCGCAAACAGGAAGCAGACGCCCAGGTCATCCAGCGCTTCGCGGGAACGCTCGGCGTTCATATCGAGGTTAATACCGAATGCGGCGAGCAGATCGGAAGAACCTGACCGGCTGGAAACGCTGCGGTTACCGTGCTTCGCGACCTTCATACCGCACGCCGCCGCCACGAAGGCGCTGGCGGTGGAGATATTGATGCTGTTACTGCCGTCACCGCCGGTACCGACAATATCGGCAAACTGATAGTCCGGGCGCGGGAACGGGGCGGCATTTTCCAGCAGGGCCGTGGCGGCACCGGCAATCTCCTGCGGGCTTTCGCCGCGCACCTTCATGCTCACCAGCGCGGCTGCAAGCTGCTCAGGCTTCAGCTCGCCGCGAACCACGGCGGAGAAGAGCTGATGGCTCTCCTGCTGGCTCAGGGTCTGCGCCTGGTACAGTTTTTCCAGAATCGCCTGCAGGGTGTTGGTCTGCTCCAGCTTCTGTAACGCCCAGTCGAGAGTCTGCTCCAGCAGGCGGGCGCCGTGGGAGGTCAGGATCGATTCCGGGTGGAACTGCAGGCCGCAGACGCGGTCCGCATCGTGGCGCACCGCCATCACCATGCCTTCAAACGAGGCGTTGATCGTCAGCCCGGCGGGAATATTGCTGCCAACCAGCGAGTGATAGCGCGCGACCGGGAGCGGGTTCGGCAGCCCGGCAAACATCGCCTGGCCGTCATGTTCAATGCTGGACGCTTTACCGTGCAGGATCTCACCCGCCTGGCCAACGTAGCCGCCATAGGCTTCAACGATCGCCTGATGGCCGAGGCAGATGCCGACGATCGGCAGCTTGCCGCGCATGCGGGTCAGCAGCTCCGGCATACAGCCCGCTTCGCTCGGCGCGCCTGGCCCCGGGGAGAGCATCAGCACCGGGTTTTGCATGGTTGCCAGACGGTCAATCAGGGTCTGCGCCGGAACGTGGTTGCGGTAGATAACAACGTTGTGGCCATTCGCACGCAGCTGATCTGCCAGGTTATAGGTAAAGGAGTCGATATTATCGAGCAGCAGAATGTCAGCCATCAGAAAATCTCCTGTGCATGGTGTGCGGTAGCAATGGCGCGAAGGACCGCACGGGCTTTACTGCGCGTTTCGTCAGCTTCAGACTGCGGAACAGAATCAAGAACAATCCCGGCACCCGCCTGGACGGTGGCGATACCGTCTTCGACATAGGCGGAGCGGATTACGATGCAGGTATCGAGATCGCCGTGGGCGGTGAAGTAACCCACCGCGCCGCCGTAGCTGCCGCGACGGCGTCCTTCGGCGGCGGCAATCAGCTGCATGGCGCGCACTTTCGGCGCGCCGCTCAGGGTGCCCATGTTCATGCAGGCGCGGTAGGCGTGCAGCACGTCGAGGTCATGGCGCAGCTCGCCGACCACGCGGGAGACGAGGTGCATCACGAACGAATAGCGGTCGACTTTGGTCAGGTCCGCCACGTAGCGGCTGCCTGGGGTGCAAATGCGTGCCAGATCGTTACGCGCCAGGTCAACCAGCATCAGGTGCTCGGAGAGTTCTTTGTGGTCGGTACGCATCTCCAGTTCGATGCGGCTGTCCAGATCGCGGTCCAGGGAACCGTCGGCGCGACGCCCGCGCGGACGGGTACCGGCAATCGGGTAGATCTCAATCTGACGGCTGGTGGCGTCGTATTTCAGCGAGCTTTCCGGCGAGGCGCCGAACAGCGTGAATTCGTTGTCCTGCATGAAAAACATGTACGGGCTTGGGTTACTCTTTTTCAGCACGTCGTAGGCTGCGAGCGGCGACGGGCAGGGCAGTGAGAAGCGACGGGACGGCACGACCTGGAAAATTTCCCCGGCGCGAATCGCCTTTTGCATCTGGCGAACCACGGCGCCGTACTGATCGTCAGTCTGGTTAACTTCGCAGGTCATTTTCTCCACGCGCTGCACCGGCAGCGCGGGCGGTGCTTCCGTCATCTGCTGCTGCAGCTGAGCGATGCGATGCTCAAGACGGTTTTTCTCAGCGGGAGAGGGCGTGAACAGACTTGCCTGGATGCGGGTGTATTGCTTCTGGTGGTCGATCACCAGCAGCGTTTCAGCCAGATAGAAGCAATAGTCCGGGCAGCGATTACCCTGCTCGGTTTCCGGCAACTCTTCAAATCCGGCGACCAGGTCATAAGCAAACAGCCCCCCAAAGAACATCGCCTCACGCTCGTCTTCCGGCACGGTGACCAGGTTCTGCAGCAGGCGGAAGGCATCGAAAACGGACAGGGAGCAGAGGCGCGCGTCTTCGTCCAGCAGCTGGCTCACCGGCGGGAAATGCAGAATACGCATTTCTGGATGACGTTCATTTTCAATGCCTGACGGCAGGGCGGCATCCAGCAGCGGCAGCAGCGATGCGCCATTGTCAGACAATGCCTTGATGGTGACGGTGTCACCTAAAGCGGTAATGCGCAGCGCGCTGTCGACCAGCAGCAGGCTCTTGAGATCGTCCTTGCTGTCGATATCCGCAGACTCCAGCAGCAGCGTTGCCGGGCGAGCCCCGCACACCTGATGAAACAGCGCAGTCGGGTTGTGGCGATAGGCCGCCTCGCAGGTCAGCAGTTCGAGATGAGGTTTGGCTGTTTGCATGTTGTTGTTCTCATATTTTGTTCAAAAAAAAGCCCGCTGGGTAGCGGGCAGGTATCTGTTTGCATTTCGCAGACGCGTGACACTGCCCGAAGATCAGGAAGTGCGCCACCAGCCGTGCAGAGTGAAATGTGCTGTCATTTTCAGATACCTTTCTCGTGTGAACTTGCGTACTAGTTAACTAGTTCGATGGCGAGTTGTCAACCCTTGATTTCAGAATTTCGCGTTAAGTCGGTATCATGGTGTTTTCGGATGTCTCTAACCTGTTATGGGAAGTGCTTTGAGCGATACCACCTACGCCATTATTTATGATTTACACAGCCATACTCAGGCCTCTGATGGCCTGCTGACACCCGAAGCCCTGGTTCATCGCGCCGTTGAAATGCGCGTCGGCACGCTGGCGATAACCGATCACGATACCACTGATGCCATTCCGGCGGCGCGCGCCGAGATTGCCCGCAGCGGGCTGGCGCTGAATCTGGTGTCCGGCGTCGAGATCTCGACCGTCTGGGAAAACCATGAGATTCATATTGTTGGCCTGAACATCGATATAGACCATCCGGCACTTACGGCATTTTTGCAAGAACAAAAAACGCGCCGCAATCAGCGCGCAGAGATGATCGGCGAGCGTCTGGAAAAGGCGCATATTCCGGGCGCGCTGGAAGGCGCGCAAAAGATGGCGAACGGCGGGGCGGTTACCCGCGGTCATTTCGCCCGTTTTCTGGTCGACGCGGGCAAAGCGACGAACATGGCCGACGTCTTTAAAAAGTATCTGGCACGCGGTAAAACCGGATACGTTCCGCCACAGTGGTGTACAATAAAACAAGCTATTGATGTGATTCATCATTCTGGCGGTAAGGCCGTGCTGGCCCATCCGGGGCGGTATAATCTTTCTGCTAAATGGCTGAAAAGGCTGCTGGCACACTTTGCCGAATGCGGTGGCGAGGCGATGGAAGTCGCCCAGTGTCAGCAGGCGCCCAACGAGCGCGCGCAGCTCGCGACCTATGCCCGTCAGTTCGGCCTGCTTGGTTCACAGGGCTCTGATTTCCATCAGCCCTGCGCGTGGATCGAACTGGGGCGCAAGCTCTGGTTGCCCGCTGGCGTTGAGCCGGTCTGGCAGCTCTGGGAACAGCCGCAGCAAATTGAAGAGAGGGAAGTATGAGTCAGTTTTTCTATATCCATCCGGATAACCCGCAGCCACGTCTGATCAACCAGGCCGTGGAGATCGTCCGCAAAGGCGGCGTGATTGTCTACCCGACCGATTCAGGTTACGCGCTGGGCTGTAAAATTGAAGATAAAGGGGCAATGGAGCGCATTTGCCGTATTCGTCAGCTGCCGGACGGCCATAACTTTACCCTGATGTGCCGCGATCTCTCTGAGCTGTCGACCTATGCGTATGTTGATAACGTGGCGTTTCGCCTGATTAAGAACAACACGCCGGGTAACTACACCTTCATCCTGAAGGGCACGAAGGAAGTACCGCGTCGTCTGCTGCAGGAAAAACGTAAAACCATCGGCATGCGCGTGCCGTCGAACCCGATTGCGCAGGCGCTGCTGGAAACCCTCGGCGAACCGATGCTATCTACCTCGCTGATGCTGCCCGGAAGTGAGTTTACCGAGTCCGATCCGGAAGAGATCAAAGATCGTCTGGAGAAGGTGGTCGAGCTGATTATCCACGGCGGCTATCTCGGCCAGCAGCCGACCACCGTTGTCGACTTAACCGAAGATGCACCGGAAGTGATTCGTGAAGGCGTGGGTGACGTAAAGCCTTTCTTGTAAAGGTATAAGCAGATATACTACGCGGCCATCAAAGCAGGGCTCAGCCCTCTTTTGACCTGATTCGACGCCTGTGAAGGCGACACCTGAGGAAGCTCAATGAGCGAGAAGTTACAGAAAGTGCTGGCGCGTGCCGGCCACGGCTCACGCCGTGAAATCGAAGCCATTATTGAAGCGGGCCGCGTGAGTGTGGACGGTAAAATCGCCACGCTGGGTGACCGCGTTGAAATCGTACCGGGGCTGAAGATCCGCATCGACGGTCACCTCATCTCCGTGAAAGAGTCCGCTGAACAGATCTGCCGCGTGCT
Source organism: Enterobacter asburiae (assembly GCF_001521715.1). NCBI lineage: Bacteria > Pseudomonadati > Pseudomonadota > Gammaproteobacteria > Enterobacterales > Enterobacteriaceae > Enterobacter > Enterobacter asburiae. The sequence continues at coordinate 1,651,543 of NZ_CP011863.1, read as the reverse complement.
GGCTTACTACAAGCCGGAAGGCGAGCTGTGCACCCGCAACGACCCGGAAGGTCGCCCGACGGTGTTTGACCGTCTGCCTAAACTGCGCGGCGCTCGCTGGATTGCCGTCGGTCGTCTGGACGTAAACACCTGCGGTCTGCTGCTGTTCACCACCGATGGTGAACTGGCAAACCGTCTGATGCACCCAAGCCGTGAAGTGGAACGTGAATATGCGGTGCGCGTATTTGGCCAGGTTGATGAGAATAAACTGCGCGATCTGTCGCGTGGCGTTCAGCTGGAAGACGGTCCTGCGGCGTTCAAAACCATCAAATTTACCGGTGGGGAAGGCATTAACCAGTGGTACAACGTGACCCTGACCGAAGGCCGTAACCGCGAGGTGCGTCGTCTCTGGGAAGCGGTAGGCGTCCAGGTGAGCCGTCTGATCCGCGTCCGTTACGGCGACATTCTGCTGCCGAAAGGTCTGCCGCGCGGTGGTTATACCGAACTGGATCTGACCCAAACCAACTACCTGCGCGAGCTTGTCGGCCTGACACCGGAAACCACCTCAAAAGTGGCGGTGGAGAAAGATCGTCGTCGCATGAAGGCGAATCAGATCCGTCGCGCGGTGAAGCGACACAGCCAGGTGAGCAGCAGCCGCCGCTCCGGCAGCCGTAACAACAACGGTTAATACAAAAGCCCGGTGAACACGCCGGGCTTTTTTCTTTAGTAATCAATTCCAATTTGCGCTTTGATGCCCGCATCAAACGCATGTTTGACCGGACGCAGCTCGCTGACGGTATCGGCCATCTCCAGAATATCCCGATGACACCCGCGCCCCGTGACGATAACCGTCTGGTGTACAGGACGATTCTTCAGAGCATCCAGCACGGCTTCCAGCGGCAGGTAGTCGTAGGCGACCATATAGGTGATCTCATCCAGCAGAACCATATTCAGCGAGGGATCGGCCAGCATTCTCTTTGCATGCTCCCAGACGGCGAGACAGGCTGCAGTATCCGTTTCCCGGTTCTGAGTATCCCACGTAAACCCGGTCGCCATTACCTGAAACTCAACGCCGTGAGGCTCAAGCAAATTCCGCTCACCGTTGGGCCATTCGCCTTTGATAAACTGGATCACGCCCACTTTTTGACCGTGTCCGACGGCGCGTGTCGCCGTGCCGAATGCGGCAGTGGTTTTGCCCTTGCCGTTGCCGGTAAAAACGATGACGATCCCACGTTCGTCCTGGGCTGCCGCGACGCGCGCATCGACCTGTTCTTTCAGACGCTGCTGGCGCTGCTGATGACGTTCTTCACTCATTGAGAAATTCCAGGTTTACGTCCCGGCTGGGCGTCAAAGGTCATCCCGGTTTTGCGGCGGCTGTCGTCGCCCATCAGCCAGAGATAGAGCGGCATAATGTCTGCCGGGGTTTTCAGCTTCTGCGGATCTTCGCTCGGGAACGCGCTGGCGCGCATTTTGGTGCGCGTACCGCCCGGGTTAATGCAGTTTACGCGCAGATGGCGGCTCTGATACTCCTCCGCCAGCACCTGCATCATGCCTTCGGTCGCGAATTTTGATACGGCATAGGCTCCCCAGTTTGCGCGTCCTTCACGGCCAACGCTGGACGAGGTAAAGACCAGGGACCCTGACTCGGATTTGAGTAATAAAGGAAGCAATGCCTGTGTGAGGAAAAACGTGCCGTTGACGTTGACCTGCATCACCTGCTGCCAGATATCAGGATCCTGTTTATCCATCGGACGAACCTCGCCTAACAAACCGGCGTTATGCAGCACGCCGTCGAGTCTCGGATAGTGAGCGCTGATGCGCTGGGCTAATTCCTGGCACACCGCAGGCGTGCAGGTCAGTAAATCGAGCGTATACCACGGGGCCGGCGTGCCGCATGCAGCCTCAATCTCCTGAGCGACGCTTTTCAGTTTTTCTTCGTTGCGCCCGATCAAAATGACGTGCGCGCCATATTCGGCGTATGTCAGGGCTGCCTCGCGGCCAATCCCGTCGCTGGCACCGGTGACAAGAATAATCCGGTTGTGCAGCAGATTTTTTTGCGGTTGATAATGCACGGTGACTCCTCAGGCGACCGGTGATGCAATGGCGCCTTTATAATGACTTTTCGGCTTTATGCCCGAATTAGCCTAATAATTCAATCAGTCTACAGGAGGCATTACTGTAAAATTAACAATTTGCAAATATTTAAACTCCAGCCCGGGGATTCCTGAAGGCGGCTCGCAGAGGTAATGTCACGAGCGAGACGCATGGGCAGGGCTGTTGTACACTGCCGTGAAAGATTCGTGGTTAAATCAAGGTGGAACGCGTGGAATTACTTTCTCAATATGGGTTGTTTTTGGCCAAAATCGCGACGGTGGTGGTTGCCATTGCGGTGGTAGCCGTTCTGATTGTCAACCTGACGCAGCGCAAGCGTCAGCGTGGGGAGTTACGCATCACCCGCCTGAGCGAGCAGTATAAAGAGATGCAGGAAGAGATGTCTCTGGCGCTGCTTGATAGTCATCAACAGAAACTCTGGCTGAAAGCGCAGAAGAAAAAACATAAACAGGAAGCCAAAGCGGCAAAGGCAAAAGCAAAGCTCAATGCGCCGCAGGATAAGGCCACGCCGCGCGTCTATGTGCTCGATTTTAAAGGCAGTATGGATGCGCATGAAGTTTCTTCTCTGCGGGAAGAAGTGACTGCCGTTCTGGCCGTGGCGACACCGCAGGATCAGGTTGTCGTGCGTCTTGAAAGCCCGGGCGGGGTGGTTCACGGTTACGGACTGGCCGCCTCACAGCTGCAGCGCCTGCGTGAAAAACAGATCCCGCTGACCGTGGCCGTGGATAAAGTGGCGGCGAGCGGTGGCTACATGATGGCCTGCGTGGCGGACAAAATTGTTGCCGCGCCGTTCTCCATTATTGGCTCGATCGGCGTGGTCGCGCAAATTCCGAACTTTAACCGCTTCCTGAAAAATAAAGAGATTGATATCGAACTTCACACGGCGGGTCAGTACAAACGTACCCTGACGCTGCTGGGGGAAAACACGGAAGAAGGGCGTCAAAAATTCCGCGAAGATCTCAACGAAACGCATCATCTCTTTAAAGATTTTGTACACCGTATGCGCCCAACGCTCGATATTGAACAGGTCGCGACGGGCGAGCACTGGTACGGCGTCCAGGCGCAGGAGAAAGGGCTGGTGGATGAGGTCGGAACCAGCGACGATCTGCTGCTCAATCTAATGGAAGGCCGGGAGCTGGTGGGCGTGCGCTTTACCCAGCGTAAGCGACTCCTTGACCGCTTTACCAACAGTGCAGCGGAAAGCGCGGATCGCCTGCTGTTGCGCTGGCTACAGCGCGGACAAAAACCGCTGCTGTAAACAAAAACGCGAGGCATATGCCTCGCGTTTTGCGTTAATCGACCAGGTGATATTTCTCTGAAAGCGTATGCGCCAGGTATTTGAACATGTTAAACACGGCGGTGCTTTTCGGGGTCGGTAAACCCTGTTCGTCAAGGAAGTATTCGCCGCTGAAAATCAGCACGCCATTACGCTGCTCTACGCCAGTGGCTTCAATGCCCGCCAGCGTATCTTCATGGTCACGGATAAGCTTGTTTGCTTCGATAAGCAGAGAGGCTCGGTCAATAGGTTGGGTCGTATTCTGCATAATCCACTCCTTAAACAGTGACAATAGTCTACGCCGAGGGCGCTTTGGGGGCAAATTTTCCCTGTAATGTGAGGGGATAAGGTGCAGGGGCCTGGCTGGCGGGATCTGCTTTTGCATGCTAATAAAGTTGCGTAACGAATTTTATCAGGTAGAGTGTGCGCTTTCGTCATTCTGGCAACAGAATTGCTTGACATTCAACCGGGAATTCGTCACGAATTACACGAGATGTGAGAAAAATACCCGAAAACTCAATCACCTGGGCGTCTTCTCATTAACGTCCGGTAAGTCAAAGGGGTTGATATCTCCTGACGCAGTCGCAATATCATTGGCTCGTCGTCAGCGGAAGGGAAATCAACGTGCGGCGTATTCCTGGAAGAATTAAATTAGGTAAAGGTGAATATGGGTAAAGCTCTCGTCATCGTTGAGTCCCCGGCAAAAGCCAAAACGATCAATAAGTATCTGGGTAATGACTACGTGGTTAAGTCCAGCGTGGGTCATATCCGCGATTTGCCGACCAGTGGCTCAGCCAGCAAAAAGAGCGCAGACTCTACCTCCACCAAAGGGGCTAAAAAGCCTAAAAAGGATGAACGTAGCGCGCTTGTCAACCGCATGGGTGTTAACCCATGGCATAACTGGGATGCACAATATGAAGTGCTGCCCGGGAAAGAAAAAGTCGTTAACGAGCTGAAGCAGCTTGCTGAAAAAGCAGACCACATCTATCTCGCAACCGACCTTGACCGCGAAGGGGAAGCCATTGCGTGGCACCTGCGGGAAGTGATCGGTGGTGATGACAAACGCTACAGCCGTGTAGTGTTTAACGAAATTACGAAGAATGCGATTCGTCAGGCGTTTGAGAAGCCGGGCGAACTGAATATTGACCGCGTAAACGCACAGCAGGCACGTCGCTTTATGGACCGCGTGGTGGGCTACATGGTCTCTCCACTGCTGTGGAAGAAGATTGCCCGTGGCCTGTCTGCAGGGCGTGTGCAATCCGTCGCCGTGCGTCTGGTCGTTGAGCGTGAGCGCGAAATTAAAGCCTTCGTGCCGGAAGAGTTCTGGGAAGTCGATGCCAATGTGACCACGCCGGGCGGTGACGCTCTGCCGCTGCAGGTGAGCCATCACAACGATAAGCCTTTCCGTCCGGAAAACCGCGACCAGACCATGGCCGCCGTAGCGCTGCTGGAAAAAGCACGCTATCAGGTGCTGGAACGTGAAGACAAACCGACCAGCAGCAAGCCGGGTGCGCCGTTTATTACTTCAACGCTGCAACAGGCTGCAAGCACGCGTCTGGGTTATGGCGTGAAGAAAACCATGATGATGGCGCAGCGCCTGTATGAAGCGGGCTACATCACCTACATGCGTACTGACTCCACCAACCTGAGCCAGGACGCTGTTAATATGGTTCGCGGCTATATCAGCGACAATTTCGGCAAAAAATACCTGCCGGAAAGTGCGAATCAGTACGCCAGCAAAGAGAATTCCCAGGAAGCGCACGAAGCAATTCGTCCTTCCGACGTCTCCGTCCTCGCGGAATCGTTAAAAGATATGGAAGCGGATGCGCAGAAGCTGTATCAGCTGATCTGGCGCCAGTTTGTCGCTTGTCAGATGACGCCTGCGAAGTACGACTCCACAACGCTGACCGTCGGCGCGGGTGATTTCCGCCTGAAGGCGCGCGGTCGTATTCTGCGCTTCGACGGCTGGACGAAAGTGATGCCTGCGCTGCGTAAAGGCGATGAAGACAGAACGCTGCCTGCGGTTAATAAAGGTGACGAGTTGTCGCTTGTCGATCTGGTTCCGGCACAGCACTTCACCAAGCCGCCTGCGCGCTTCAGTGAAGCGTCCCTGGTGAAAGAGCTGGAAAAACGCGGTATTGGTCGTCCGTCGACCTACGCGTCCATCATCTCGACGATTCAGGACCGTGGCTACGTGCGCGTTGAAAACCGTCGTTTCTATGCGGAAAAAATGGGTGAGATCGTCACCGACCGTCTGGAAGCTAACTTCCGCGAATTGATGAACTACGATTTCACCGCGCAAATGGAAGACAGCCTCGACCAGGTTGCCAGCCATCAGGCGGAATGGAAAAAGGTACTCGACAGCTTCTTCAGCGACTTTACCGACCAGCTTGAAAAAGCGGAGAAAGACCCTGAAGAGGGCGGCATGCTGCCTAACCAGATGGTTCTGACCAGCATCGACTGCCCAACCTGCGGCCGCAAGATGGGGATCCGTACCGCAACCACGGGCGTGTTCCTTGGCTGCTCCGGCTACGCGCTGTCACCAAAAGAGCGCTGCAAAACCACCATCAACCTGGTGCCTGAGAACGAAGTTCTCAACGTGCTGGAAGGTGACGATGCGGAAACTAACGCTCTGCGTGCCAAACGCCGCTGCAAGAAATGCGGCACGGCAATGGACAGCTACCTGATCGATCCAAAACGTAAGCTGCACGTTTGCGGTAATAACCCAACGTGTGACGGGTATGAGATCGAAGAGGGCGAGTTCCGCATTAAAGGCTATGACGGCCCGATTGTGGAATGCGAGAAGTGTGGCTCTGAAATGCACCTGAAAATGGGGCGTTTCGGTAAGTACATGGCCTGTACCAACGACGAGTGTAAAAACACGCGCAAAATCCTGCGTAACGGCGAAGTGGCTCCTCCGAAGGAAGATCCGGTTCCGCTGCCAGAACTGCCGTGCGAGAAATCAGACGCGTACTTCGTGCTGCGTGATGGTGCCGCAGGTGTCTTCCTGGCCGCCAACACCTTCCCGAAATCGCGTGAAACGCGCGCGCCGCTGGTGGAAGAGTTGCATCGCTTCCGCGATCGTCTGCCTGAGAAACTGCGTTATCTGGCCGATGCGCCACAGCAGGATCCGGAAGGCAACAAAACCGTGGTGCGGTTTAGCCGTAAAACCAAGCAGCAGTATGTTGCGGCCGAGAAAGAGGGTAAAGCGACCGGATGGTCAGCCTTCTTTGTCGATGGCAAATGGGTTGAAGGCAAGAAATAATCTTCCCTTACCGTAACTTACCTGTTAAAGGGCCGGATTTCCGGCCCTTTTTTATTGCCTTGTTATTATTTTTTGTTCCGTACTATACAGTCAGGCTATAAATGATATAGTGGTTATAGTTAACCTGTTTCTTATTATTAAATCGTCTTAAGCGATTGACCGCATGCGCTAAATCGGATGGTCTGGCATGAAATTACAGCAGCTTCGTTATATCGTTGAGGTGGTGAATCATAACCTTAACGTCTCTTCTACCGCCGAGGGGTTATATACCTCGCAACCGGGCATCAGCAAACAAGTTCGTATGCTGGAGGACGAGTTAGGTATCCAGATATTTGCCCGCAGCGGTAAGCATCTCACCCAGGTAACGCCTGCGGGGCAGGAAATCATCCGCATTGCGCGGGAAGTCCTCTCCAAAGTCGACGCAATTAAGTCTGTGGCGGGGGAACACACCTGGCCGGATAAAGGTTCGCTGTATATTGCCACGACGCATACCCAGGCACGCTATGCGCTACCCGGCGTTATCAAAGGCTTTATCGAGCGTTATCCTCGCGTCTCTTTGCATATGCACCAGGGCTCGCCAACGCAAATTGCTGAAGCCGTCTCCAAGGGTAATGCAGACTTTGCCATCGCCACCGAAGCGCTTCACCTGTATGACGATCTGGTGATGCTTCCTTGCTATCACTGGAATCGTTCTATCGTGGTGACCCCCGATCACCCCCTGGCGGGTAAAGGGTCGGTCACTATCGAAGAGCTGGCTCAATATCCGTTGGTGACGTATACGTTTGGCTTTACCGGACGGTCCGAGCTTGATACGGCCTTTAACCGGGCAGGGTTAACGCCGCGCATTGTCTTTACCGCAACGGACGCCGACGTGATTAAAACCTATGTGCGGCTTGGTCTGGGGGTTGGCGTCATTGCCAGCATGGCGGTGGATCCGGTGTCAGACCCTGACCTGGTGCGTCTTGATGCGCATGATGTTTTCAGTCATAGCACCACAAAGATTGGCTTCCGTCGCAGCACCTTCCTGCGCAGCTATATGTATGATTTTATTCAGCGCTTTGCCCCTCATTTAACGCGTGATGTGGTTGATACCGCCGTTGCATTACGCTCAAATGAAGATATTGAAGAGATGTTTAAAGACATCAAACTCCCCGAAAAATAATCACACCCGGTATCTTTCCCTTAGGGAAAGATACCGAAATAACACCTCAAAGCTAAATTAGAATTATCATCATCTACGCATCCCCTGTCATATAATGTCATTATCCATTTAATCCGTAAGGTTATAATGTCGTGAATTGGCGACAAAAGTAGAAACTAATTTACGCCTTCGCAAATTTTTCTTTTCAATTATTTATTTCTGGTCAAAAGATTGAATATTTCATACCTTCCGGTGCGTAAATTCACTGGCTTTTCGGCTAAAGTTTCTTTAGGATTTATCTCAACAGATGATTAATTGTACCAATTGTTTGGTCCTAAATGATAAGCGATGTCGATTGTATGAGGTTAGCAATGCCTTCAGGAAGTGAAGAACCGCAAAGGGATCCTGCGCTCAAGCGTAAAGCCTGGCTGGCGGTCTTTCTCGTCTCTACCCTGTTTTGGGTGGTGGTTGCTCTCCTGGCCTGGAAATATTGGGGTTAAATATGGCAGTGACGGTACGTACAGAAACGGTAAAACAGATGTGTCAGCATCGTGACAATGGCCACAGAGGGCGTAAAGCACCTGCGACTGTTGTACCCGCGTCCTGGAAACTGACGCCGCAGCAGCAAGCGTTTATTGATGTGTTCGCTGAAGACGAACCCAAAAAACAATAATTTAGTTAATTGCATAATGATGCAAATAGTCTGAATATCGACTCTGCACTTTTGTACTCTTTAATAAATACACATCAGCAATATAGCACTGAGGACTTACCTCGGAACTTTTAATAAATAATGCCTGGTGTCCCTATGATGAATAACATGACGTCTCACAAATACTGGTCATGGATCGGCGTTTTTACCGTGTCGATTCTGTTCTGGAGTCAGCTCATCTGGTTGGCCCTCCACTAAATTGTAAAACCTCGCTACGGCGGGGTTTTTTGTTTTTCCTTTCTGGACCAATCCTAAATTTATCAATTTGGGTTGTTATTAAAACGTTACGACATCTTTGTGTTATCTTTAATTACGGCCCTGATGATTGTCGGGGCATCTCTGTGATTAAGGAGGAGCTTATGTCGTTAACCCTACGCGAAGCCAGTAAGGACACGTTACAGGCAGAAAATAAAACCTGGCATTACTACAGCCTGCCGCTGGCCGCCAGAACGCTTGGGGACATTTCGCGTTTACCCAAGTCATTGAAAGTTTTACTGGAAAATCTATTGCGCTGGCAGGACGGTGACTCTGTCACCCTCGATGATATCCAGGCGCTGGCAGGGTGGCTAGAAAATGCCCATGCCGACAGAGAAATCGCCTACCGCCCGGCCAGGGTGCTGATGCAGGACTTTACCGGTGTTCCTGCCGTCGTTGATTTAGCCGCGATGCGCGAGGCCGTTAAGCGTCTCGGCGGAGATACGGCAAAAGTGAATCCGCTTTCCCCCGTTGACCTCGTCATTGACCACTCCGTAACCGTTGACCGCTTTGGTGATGACGACGCCTTTGGCGAGAACGTGCGTCTGGAGATGGAGCGCAACCACGAGCGTTACGTGTTCCTGAAGTGGGGACAGCAGGCGTTCAGCCGGTTTAGCGTGGTCCCGCCGGGTACCGGTATTTGTCACCAGGTGAATCTTGAATATCTGGGTAAAGCCGTCTGGAGTGAATTGCAGGATAAAGAGTGGGTCGCCTATCCGGACACGCTGGTGGGCACGGACTCTCATACCACCATGATCAACGGTTTGGGCGTGCTGGGCTGGGGCGTCGGAGGGATCGAAGCGGAAGCGGCTATGCTCGGCCAGCCGGTGTCCATGCTTATCCCTGACGTGGTGGGCTTCAAGCTCACCGGCAAGCTGTCTGAAGGCATTACCGCCACCGATCTGGTGCTCACCGTCACCCAGATGCTGCGTAAGCATGGTGTGGTGGGCAAGTTTGTAGAATTCTACGGTGATGGTCTGGATTCACTGCCGCTTGCCGACCGTGCCACCATTGCCAATATGGCGCCGGAATACGGTGCAACCTGCGGCTTTTTCCCCATCGATGACGTCACGCTGGAATACATGCGCCTTAGCGGGCGCAGCGAAGAGCAGGTCGCGCTGGTGGAGGCCTATACCAAAGCGCAGGGCATGTGGCGAAACCCGGGCGATGAACCGGTCTTCACCAGCACGCTTGAGCTCGATATGGGAAGCGTCGAGGCGAGCCTCGCCGGGCCGAAACGTCCGCAGGATCGGGTTGCGCTGAGTGACGTGCCAAAAGCCTTTGCCGCCAGCAATGCCCTGGAAGTGAACGTGGCGCAGAAAGACCACCGTCCGGTCGACTATGTTCTGAACGGACATCAGTATCAGCTCCCGGATGGCGCGGTTGTTATTGCGGCCATTACCTCCTGCACCAACACCTCGAACCCCAGCGTATTAATGGCGGCCGGTCTGTTGGCGAAAAAGGCGGTAGAGCTTGGGCTAAAACCTCAGCCATGGGTCAAGGCCTCGCTGGCACCGGGTTCCAAAGTGGTATCGGATTACCTGGCGCAGGCCAAACTGACGCCGTACCTTGACGAGCTGGGCTTTAACCTCGTGGGCTACGGCTGTACGACCTGTATTGGTAACTCCGGTCCGCTGCCTGAACCCATTGAAACGGCGATCAAGCAGGGTGACCTGACGGTAGGCGCGGTCCTGTCCGGTAACCGAAATTTTGAAGGGCGTATTCACCCGCTGGTGAAAACCAACTGGCTCGCCTCGCCGCCGCTGGTTGTGGCGTATGCCCTTGCAGGGAACATGAATATCAACCTGGCGACCGATCCAATTGGTCACGATCGCAAGAATGATCCTGTCTACCTGAAAGATATCTGGCCATCTTCGCGTGAAATCGCGCTGGCCGTTGAAAAGGTCTCAACCGAGATGTTCCGCAAAGAGTATGCGGAGGTCTTTGAAGGCACGCCGGAGTGGAAAACCATCAACGTCGTGGGCTCAGATACCTACGACTGGCAGGATGACTCTACCTATATTCGTCTGTCGCCGTTCTTTGACGAGATGCTGGCCGAGCCGGCACCGCTTAAGGATATCCACGGCGCGCGCATACTGGCGATGCTGGGAGATTCCGTCACGACCGACCATATCTCTCCGGCGGGGAGTATCAAAGCCGATAGCCCGGCAGGCCGTTATCTACAGAGCCGGGGCGTCGAACGCCGCGATTTTAACTCCTACGGCTCGCGTCGCGGCAATCATGAGGTCATGATGCGCGGGACCTTTGCCAACATTCGCATTCGTAACGAAATGGTACCGGGCGTGGAAGGGGGCATGACGCGCCATCTGCCGGGGACGGAAGTGGTTTCGATTTATGATGCTGCGGTCAAATATCAACAGGAAGGAACACCGCTGGCGGTGATCGCCGGGAAAGAGTACGGTTCCGGCTCCAGCCGCGACTGGGCGGCGAAAGGTCCGCGTCTGCTTGGCGTTCGCGTGGTTATCGCCGAATCGTTTGAACGTATTCATCGCTCGAATCTGATCGGTATGGGGATCCTGCCGCTTGAGTTCCCGCAGGGCGTGACGCGTAAAACGCTGGGACTGACCTGGGAAGAGCAGATTGAGATTAGCGGTCTGCAAAACCTGCAGCCGGGGAAAACGGTGCCGGTGAAGCTAACGCGGGCAGACGGGAAAACCGAGGTGCTGGATTGCCGGTGCCGTATTGATACGGCAACCGAGCTGACCTATTACCAGAACGACGGCATTTTACATTATGTGATTCGTAAGATGCTGGACTGATGAAACAAGCCCGGCGCGCGTGCCGGGCTTTTAGCATCACTCTTTCAGCAGATGGCCCATCTTGGCGGCTTTGGTATCAAGGTAGTGGGCGTTTTTCGGGTTACGGCCGACAATCAGCGGTACGCGCTCGACTATGTTGATCCCCGCTTCGGTCAGGATCTCCACTTTTTTCGGGTTATTGGTCAGCAGCCGAACTTCGTCCACGCCCAGCAGCTTGAACATATCGGCGCATAGGGTGAAGTCGCGTTCGTCAGCGGCAAAGCCGAGCTGATGGTTTGCTTCAACCGTATCGTAGCCCTGGTCCTGAAGCGCGTAGGCGCGGATTTTATTCAGGAGACCAATATTACGACCTTCCTGACGGTGATAAAGCAGCACACCGCGACCTTCTTCTGCAATATGAGACAGGGCGGCTTCCAGCTGGAAACCACAATCACAGCGGAGGCTGAACAGCGCGTCGCCGGTAAGACACTCTGAATGGACGCGGGACAGAACCGGCGTCTGCCCTGAAATGTCGCCATATACCAGCGCGACATGATCCTGTCCGGTTGCCAGTTCTTCAAAACCCACCATCAGGAAATCGCCCCATGGGGTTGGCAGTTTGGCTTCTGCCACACGTTTAAGCTGCATGTGATTCTCCAGAGTAGGCTGACACGTTTCGTGCCTTTGCCCTGTTTTGCTTTCTGTATCAGTTCATTTTGCCACAAGCTCAGCAGGTTCGCCTAATGGGCACCATGCTATATGAACGTTAAACGCACGATCCGACATATCCACCCAAAGGATTAATTTCAGTTATGATTGTGACGCTTAGCGAAAAAGGAGAAGACATGCTTTCAATCGCCAGACGTACGGCAGCAGGTGCGGCCATTTTACTGATTATGCCTCTGGCCGTATGGCTTTCAGGCTGGATGTGGCAGCCCGGGCATAATGCCACGTGGCTGAAAACGTTATACTGGATAACGGAAACGGTCACCCAGCCGTGGGGGATTATTACCCACGTACTCCTCTGCGCCTGGTTTCTGTGGTGCCTGCGCTTTCGTTTGCGCGCGGCGCTAATGCTCTTTGCGATCCTCGGGGGCGCTATCCTTGTCGGTCAGGGTGTGAAGTCCTGGGTTAAAGATCGCGTTCAGGAGCCACGTCCTTTTGTCATCTGGCTGGAAAAAACGCATCATGTTCCGGTGGATGAGTTCTACAATTTAAAACGTAAAGATCGTGGCGCGCTGGTGAAAGAACAGCTTGCGGAACAGCAGGATATCCCGAAATTCTTGCGTAAACACTGGCAGAAAGAGACCGGGTTCGCGTTTCCTTCCGGTCACACCATGTTTGCGGCCAGCTGGGCGTTGCTGGGGGTTGGGCTGCTTTGGCCAAGGCGTCGAACGATTACTATCGTGATTTTACTGGTCTGGGCGACGGGAGTCATGGGCAGCCGCTTGCTGCTGGGGATGCACTGGCCCCGGGACCTGGTCGTCGCCACGCTGATCTCATGGCTGCTGGTGACGCTGGCCACCTGGCTTTCTGAACGATTCTGCGGCCCGCTAACGCCACCGCCGGAAGAGAAAGAAGAAATAGCCGAAAGGGACCAAACGGACGCCTGACGGTTGATATTCCGTATTTTGCCCATAGATCCATGACCTGCGCGTCACTTTTTCCGTTTCGCGCTCGTCGCTAAAATGGTAGTTTATAAGGCTGATTGCGGTGAATTGAACACACTTTATTCGCTTGAACCACATAACGGGAAGTAATGTGAAATATTTACTCATTTTCTTACTGGTATTGGCGATTTTTGTCATTTCAGTCACGTTGGGTGCACAAAACGATCAGCAGGTGACGTTTAACTATCTGCTGGCTCAGGGTGAGTATCGCGTCTCGAGCCTGCTGGCGGTCTTATTTGCTGCCGGATTTGCCATTGGCTGGCTGGTTTGCGGTCTGTTCTGGCTGAAAGTCCGTGTTTCTCTTGCGCGCGCTGAACGTAAAATTAAGCGACTCGAAAATAACATTGCCCCTGCGTCTGACATCCCGGAAAGCTCTGGTGTGCCGGTCGTGAAGGAATAATCGACTATGCTGGAGTTGTTGTTTCTGCTTTTGCCTGTAGCCGCAGCCTATGGCTGGTATATGGGCCGCAGAAGTGCGCAACAAACAAAACAGGATGAGGCCAACCGCCTCTCCCGCGACTACGTTGCGGGGGTGAACTTCCTCCTGAGCAATCAGCAGGACAAAGCGGTAGACCTGTTCCTCGATATGCTGAAAGAGGATACGGGGACGGTTGAAGCGCATCTCACCCTGGGCAACCTGTTCCGCTCGCGCGGCGAGGTCGATCGCGCCATACGTATTCACCAGACCCTGATGGAAAGCGCCTCGCTGACCTACGATCAACGTCTCCTTGCGGTGCAACAGCTGGGGCGGGATTACATGGCCGCGGGGTTGTACGATCGCGCTGAAGATATGTTCGCGCAGCTGGTGGATGAAACAGATTTCCGCATCGGCGCGCTGCAGCAACTCCTGCAGATTTATCAGGCCACCAGCGACTGGCAGAAAGCCATTGATACCGCTGAACGTCTGGTGAAGCTGGGTAAAGATAAGCAGCGCGTTGAGATAGCCCATTTCTACTGTGAGCTTGCGCTTCAGCAGATGGGCAACGACGACATGGATAAAGCCATGGCGCTGCTGAAGAAAGGCGCCGCCGCGGACCGCAACAGCGCGCGAATCTCCATTATGATGGGGCGCGTCTTTATGGCGAATGGCGACTACGCCAAAGCCGTTGAAAGCCTGCTGCGGGTTATCGACCAGGACAAAGAGCTGGTCAGTGAAACGCTGGAAATGCTGCAAACCTGCTATCAACAGCTCGACAAGCAGGAAGAGTGGGTAGCATTCCTGCGTCGCTGCGTGGAAGAGAATACCGGCGCCACCGCTGAACTGATGCTCTCAGACGTTGTTGAGCAGTATGAGGGAAGCGACACCGCGCAGGTTTATATTACGCGTCAGCTGCAGCGTCATCCGACCATGCGGGTATTCCACAAGCTGATGGATTACCACCTGAACGATGCTGAAGAAGGGCGCGCCAAAGAGAGCCTGATGGTGCTGCGCGACATGGTTGGCGAACAGGTGCGCAGCAAGCCGCGCTATCGCTGTCAGAAGTGCGGTTTTACCGCGTATACGCTCTACTGGCACTGTCCTTCCTGCCGCGCCTGGTCCACCATCAAGCCAATCCGTGGCCTGGACGGGCAGTAATTTTTTAAAACGCCGCATTTTAGTTACAACATACTGATCGTTTTTCCCATATCCTGAACTCCGTGCGGTTTGTCGGCCTGGCAGGCGCGTAAATGGATCCTGTCAATTTGCGGCGTCGGCAGGTAGAATGCTGGCCGTTTATCTGTTCCGCGCCGCTGCGCGCCCATAGACGAAAAGGGCTGGTCATGACGTCTGTTACATCCTCCACTTCCCGCGTAATTACGGATTCTCCTGTTGTTGTTGCGCTTGATTACAATAAGCGTGACGCCGCACTGGCGTTTGTCGACGGCATCGACCCTCGCGACTGCCGTCTGAAAGTTGGCAAAGAGATGTTCACGCTGTTTGGACCGCAAATCGTTCGCGATCTGCAGCAGCGCGGCTTTGACGTTTTCCTCGATCTGAAATTCCACGATATCCCGAATACCACGGCGCACGCCGTTGCCGCAGCCGCAGAGCTGGGCGTATGGATGGTCAACGTCCATGCATCGGGTGGGGCAAGAATGATGACGGCCGCCCGCGAGGCGCTCCTGCAGTTCGGTAAAGATGCACCGCTGCTGATTGCGGTCACGGTGCTGACCAGTATGGACGAAAACGATCTTCGCGACCTGGGCGTGACGTTGTCACCCGCCGAGCATGCCGAACGTCTCGCACGTCTGACGCAGCATTGCGGCCTGGATGGCGTTGTTTGCTCCGCGCAGGAAGCGGTACGTTTCAAATCAGCGCTGGGCCAGGATTTTAAACTGGTCACGCCAGGGATCCGCCCTGCAGGCAGCGACGTGGGCGATCAGCGCCGCATTATGACGCCTGAGCAGGCGCTGGCTGCTGGCGTTGACTATATGGTCATCGGGCGTCCGGTGACGCAATCTGCCAACCCGGCTGAGACGCTTAAGGCTATCAATGCATCGCTGAAAAAGGGGGCGTAATGACCGATTCCAACAGCCGTCTGGTCTATTCAACCGATAGCGGGCGTATAGACGAGCCGAAAGCGAAAGTGGAACGTCCAAAGGGGGACGGCATCGTTCGGATCCAGCGTCAAACCAGTGGACGAAAAGGGAAAGGGGTTTGCCTTATCTCCGGCATTGACCTGGATGATGCTGAACTGGCAAAGCTGGCGGCCGAGTTAAAAAAGAAATGTGGCTGCGGCGGCGCCGTGAAAGACGGCATTATTGAAATCCAGGGAGATAAGCGCGATTTAATAAAATCTCTGCTGGAAGCCAAAGGTATGAAAGTCAAACTGGCAGGCGGTTAAAATAAATGAGCCACGGCAAATGCCGTGGCTCGTGTTATATACGTGCGTATGTCAGACCTGAAATGCGTTCAAATATCGCAATACCGGGGAAGGCTTAGATAATAATTATTTGCCAACCTGGTGACCGATAATACCACCGACAGCAGCGCCACCTAATGTACCCAGCGTACTACCATCCGTTAATACTGCACCACCGAGAGCACCGGCACCGGCACCAATAGCGGTGTTACGGTCACGTTGAGACCAGTTAGAGCACGCGCTCAGGGACATTGCTACAGTGATTGCCAGAACAGCGGCGGCTAATTTTTTGCTGGTTAAGGTCATAATACTTTCTCCTGAATTATCGATTCACGGAAAGATGTACACGTTAAGTATAGACGAATCGAATACTTAATTCTGTTCTCCGTGAAAGCTGGTCGCGCAGGCGTTACGTAATCACGCAGGTGATAGTCACTTCCTGTTATATCGCTAACATTAATTTTACGACTTTAATGCAGGTTAAACAGGTAAAAACTCTTAAAGAAGTACCAGGAATCATCTCAGAGAAAGAAGGGGCGTATGCGCCCGAAATTCGGGCGCGGAGGGGACTCAGGCGGTCGTTTTAATAATATTGACGATCAGCCCGTTATCTTCCAGCTTATTACGGTGCGCGTCGCTCAACCGTTCGTCGGTAATCACGCGGCTAAAGCGTGAAACGGGGCCCATCGTATAAGGGTGAACGGCGCCAAATTTAGAACTGTCGGTCAGCACAATGGCTTCACACTCTTTTTCCAGCACGGCATTCACCACGTCAGAGCGCATCATATCCCGGCCGGTAAAACCTGTCTCCGGCTGCCAGCCGTCAATCCCGATAAAGGCCTTGCTGAAATGAACCTGCTGGACATACTGACGGGTCAGCGGGCCTACCATGCTTTCACTTTTTTTCTGGTAAATACCGCCCAGCAGAATCACCTCGCAGCGCGTCTCTTTGAGCAAATGCGCGATATAGCTGCTGACGGTGATGATGGTAACGTCTTTTTGATCGGCAAGCGTGCGCGCCAGAAGGGCATTACTGCTGCCGTTTTCAATAAAGACGGTCTCGCCGTTGTTCACCAGGGACGCGGCAAACTCCGCCAGTTCACGTTTGAGCGCGTAGTTATTCATCATGCGCGTTTCGACGTCGTCACTGTCCAGCGGGACAGCATATCCGTGCGCGCGACGCAGGTAGCTCTGTTTTTCCAGCAGATTAAGATCCTGACGGATGGTGACTTCAGAAACGCCAGTGGTTTTAGCGAGATCGACTACGCTTACGCGTCCCTGATCGATGACCATCTGCAAAATAAGTTGTTGTCGGGAATTCATAGCATCCATTTAATAAAGCGAAACGAGGTCGGAGACGGTGGGATTAAACTTCCCACGGCGCTTTTGGCTGTCCGTTTTCTGGCGCATTGTCAGCACCATTCTGAGCAAGAAGTTCAGACTTCAGGATCTCGAGATTACGGATTGCAGAGTGATAATCGCCCGCCACCAGGATATCCAGCACGGTATCAATTCGTTGTGCTACAGCTTGTGCGTCAATAGTCGACATAATCTCACCCCAGGCGCGAAAAGTTAATATTTTCAATGATGCAGAAAATAGGATCAAAAGAGAAGGGAAAAAATGCAATAACTAAATTACATAAACGTAAGTGATAAATTTATTCCCCCTCATGCAGCAGGCTTAATGAGTGGATTAGTCTAAAACTGCGCGCAAGGCGCTTTTTTATAAGAGGAATTAGACTATGACAGTTATCAATCAGCCTACCTGCACACTGTTTACCGATACTGAACGGTTCACGCAGCTGTCAGGGTATTACGAGGCGGAGCGTCACACGGTCTGGATGATGCTGCGGGCTCAGCCACGTCCTTGCTTTAACCATGCGTTAATAGAGGAGATCATGAACTTTTCATGGCTGGTTCGCCAGTCTGGGTTTGCGGTTGATTTTTGGGTAACCGGATCGCTGGTTCCCGAGATGTACAATGCGGGCGGGGATTTACAGTTCTTCGTCGAGTGCATTCAGAACGGACGTCGGGAAGCGTTACGGGCGTACGCTCGCGCCTGCGTTGATTGCGTCCATGCGGCCTCGCGGGGGTTTGATACGGGAGCCATTACTCTGGCAATGGTCGAAGGCAGTGCGTTAGGGGGCGGGTTTGAGGCCGCTCTGGCACACCATTTCGTCCTGGCTCAGCGCGATGCCCGTTTAGGTTTCCCGGAGATTGCCTTCAACCTGTTTCCGGGGATGGGAGGATATTCCCTGGTTGCGCGCCGTGCAGGCATGAAGCTGGCGGAGGAACTCATCTACAAAGGGGAATCCCATACGGCTGAATGGTACGAACAGCACGGGCTGGTGGATGTCCTGTTTGAACCCGGACAAAGCTATGTTTCCACCCGAACCTTCATCGATACGCTGCGGCCAAAACTGAATGGCGTAAGGGCGATGCTGCGCGCCCGTACGCGCGTTCTGCAATTGCCCCGCAGTGAACTGATGGACATCACGGAAGACTGGGTAGATGCCGCTTTCTGCCTGGAGCCGAAAGATATCGCTTACATGGAGCGTCTGGTCACGCTGCAAAATCGCCATCACGCGGCGGGCCTGCGTAAAGCCAGTTAACGTTGATTTCGCGCTTGATATCGTTTTAGCCATCGCTCGAATGCGGCAGCGGGCATCGGCTTAGCAAACAGAAAACCCTGCCGTTCGTTGACGCCGTTCTTGGTCAGAAAGGCGTCTTCTTTTGCATTTTCCACACCCTCGGCAATCACCTGCAGATTTAACGCCTGCGCCACCGCGACGATAGCGCGCACCAGTGACTGGGAAATAGACTGCTTATGAATATCCCTGACGAAAGATTGATCGAGCTTAATGGCGTCGATAGGGAAACGGGCCAGCTGAGAAAGGGAAGAGTAGCCGGTGCCAAAATCATCCAGATGAATTTGCGCCCCGAGTCGGCTGAACTGCTGGATCACGGACAGCGCCAGCTCTTCATTCTCGATAAGACAGCTTTCGGTCAACTCGACGTCGACCGGGCAGTATTCAAAATTCAGATCCTTCAGCGCCTGCTTTAAGTCGCTGAAGATGGTCTGGTCGGCCAGCTGGCGTGCAGAGACGTTCACCGCCACGCGCAGGTTAATTCCCTTATCGCGCCATTTTGCCACCTGGCGAACCACGTCGAGCATCACCCAGCGGCCCAGCGGCACAATCAACCCCGACTCCTCGGCATAAGAGATAAACTCCAGCGGCGGGATCAGGCCGCGTTCTGGTGATTGCCAGCGGACCAGCGCTTCGAGGCTTCTGACTTCTCCGCGCCAGGTTATTTTCGGCTGATAGTGGATCAGAAGCTGATCGTTATCCAGTGCCTTGCGCAGGTTGGTATCCAGCCAGAGATACTCAAACACGCGCTGGTTCATCTCGGGTGAGAAGACGCAGAACTTGCCCCGGCCGTTCTCTTTGGCAGTGTACATGGCGGTATCGGCGTTGCGAATAACGCTTTCCCGGTCGTTCCCGTGCTGCGGGGCGAGGGCGATACCCAGGGAGCAGCCGGTATAAATCTCAATAAGACCGATTCGGAACGGCTGACGCAGGCGGGTTAAAATGCGCGACGCCATCGCCTCCAGAGAGCCCTGAGAGGTATTGGTAGCCATGACGATAAACTCATCACCGCCAA
This sequence comes from Enterobacter asburiae, assembly GCF_001521715.1. Classification (NCBI taxonomy): domain Bacteria; kingdom Pseudomonadati; phylum Pseudomonadota; class Gammaproteobacteria; order Enterobacterales; family Enterobacteriaceae; genus Enterobacter; species Enterobacter asburiae. The sequence continues at coordinate 1,631,868 of NZ_CP011863.1, read as the reverse complement.
GTCGCGCCAGCACCTGTTCCTCGTCCAGGCAGCTTAAAATGGCGAGGGCGACGGCCTGTAACAGCTGATCGCCAAACATATGACCGTAAGCGTCGTTGACCTTTTTAAAGTTATCCAGATCGAGATACACCACGCCCACCTGCGTGTCGCCGCGGTTGTCGATGGCGTCAGAAATCAGGTCGTGGATCGCATTGCGGTTTGGCAGGCCGGTGATGGTATCGGTATTGGCCAGCACGCGCAGCCGCTCCTGAGCGCGGCGCTCCTCGGTAATATCGGTCCCGGAACAGATAAGGAAAATTTCATTTTTACCGCTGCCGCTGTGCACGAATTTGTTTCTGAACAGAAACAGACGCTGCCCTTTACGCGTTTTGATCCAGCGTTCGACTTCGTAGGAGCTGCCGTTGCGAAAAAAACCGGTAATATTGCGCTTTGAGGCTGCCGCTTCGCTGCGGCTCATAAACAGCTTAAATACGTTCTGACCAATGACTTCCTGCTCTTTCAGGCCGGTGTACTCTTCGCTAAGCCGGTTAAAACGCTGAATATTGCCGTGCTGATCGAGAATAACAATGACGGAGTTGGCCTCTGAGACAACCTGTTCCGCGAAAGAGAGCCCCTGAGCCAGATCGCGCGCTACGGAGGGCGTATCGTTCCAGGCGGAAGCGGTGCCTGCCCACTCGTTGCGGGTAATTTTACGGCCCACAAGATGAACCGGGACATCTTCCCCGTACAGGGAGAGCGACATGGAAATGCTGGAGGTAATAACGGTTAAATGACGGATGAGATCGGCCTGTTCATCGTCCAGCGCCACGACCTGAGTGACATCGGCATTTTCGCTGGTGGAAAGGTGCAGAGCGTTGCTGTCGGCTGACAGGCGCCACCACGGGCTGTGAGTCCCCATGTAGCGAAACAGCAAATTCTGCTCCAGATCGTCCATCATGTTTTCTCCCGCAGCTGTTCATTAGCGCACAAATTATTCATTTGCTGTCGACTTTTCCGTTGAGAAACAGCGGCAAAACCGAAGTGAACCTGTTGTTTTTCCCTGCTTTCTTATAATAAAACGAGTCAGGTGAAAAAGGATACTGAGCGTATAGAAATTCACGTAACCGAATATAACAACACTCTTTTACTGTAGATAATTATGGCGGTTTTGGGCGAAGGGATACTGAAAATAGTAAGGAAAAATAATGATTTTGTGGCGGGGATAAAAAGAAAAATTGCCGGCCCTTCCGGAAAGGAAATGACCGACAATTGAACCGGTTATCAGGCGACAGGGCGCGCGATAATACTGCGGGTTTCCATGCGAACTTCGGCGATAGTAACGTCAATCACGTCGGTGACTTTGTAAACTGTTTCACCTTTAATTTGCACGGTACCGTTTTCCTGGCTACAGACCATTTCGTCACGAACCGCATGCAGGAACGGCGCAGGAATAAACGCGACAGCACCGTTATCGACCAGACGGACGCGCATCCCCCCTCGGCTGATATCGATGATCTCTGCGGCGAAACGGGTGTCCGTACCGGCTTTATCCTGCAGGAAGCGCGCGTACAGCCAGTCTCCAACGTCACGTTCCGCCATGCGGTTCAGGCGGCGGCGATCGGCCATCTGCAGCGTGGTGTCCTCCTGCGGACGGGCAATGGTTGCACCTTTGATAATCGCTTTCAGCAGACGGTGGTTGACCATATCGCCATACTTACGGATCGGCGATGTCCAGGTGGCGTAAGCTTCGAGGCCAAGACCAAAGTGCGGGCCAGGTTCGGTGCTGATTTCAGCGAAGGACTGGAAGCGACGAATGCGGCTGTCCAGGAAACCCGACGGCTGCGCGTCCAGTTCGCGGCGAAGCTTGCAGAAGCCCGGCAGCGTCAGCACTTCTTCCGGATCAACGTGCACATCGTGAGTCTTCAGCAGGGCCGCCAGCGCTTCGGTATTCGCCGGATCAAACCCGGTGTGGACGTTGTAAATGCCAAAGCCCAGCTTGTCGCGAAGCACGCGTGCGGCACAGATGTTGGCGGAAATCATCGCCTCTTCAACGATGCGGTTCGCAATGCGTCGCGGTTCGGCCACGATGTCCAGCACTTCGCCTTTCTCGCCCAGAACAAAGCGATAGTCCGGGCGGTCTTTGAACACCAGTGCATGGGTTTTACGCCATTCGCCGCGGTTCAGGCAGATGCGATGCAGCAGACGGATTTGCGCGGCAATGGCGTCTGATTCAGGTTTCCAGCTACCGGTATTTTCAAGCCAGTCGGAGACGTTATCGTAGGCCAGCTTGGCTTTCGATTCGATGGTGGCGGCAAAGAACTCGATATCGTCTTCAATCGCGCCATCTGCGGCGATAGTCATGCGGCAGGCAAGGACCGGGCGCACTTCGTTTGGACGCAGCGAGCAGAGATCGTCTGACAATTCGCGCGGCAGCATCGGAATGTTGAAGCCTGGCAGGTAGTTAGTGAACGCACGGATTTTCGCGGCGTCATCCAGCTTGCTGCCTTCGGCAATCCAGGCGGTTGGATCGGCAATGGCGACGGTCAAATGGAGTTTGCCATCGGCGCCCTCTTCAGCGTACAGCGCGTCATCCATATCTTCCGTGCTGGCGCTGTCGATGGTGACAAACTCCAGCGCGGTGAGATCGCGGCGCGTCAGACCTTCGTCCTGCATCTCGGTCGCTACGCCGTTCGGCGCTTCTTTTTCAAGATTATGGCGTGCCAGCGTGACCCACCATGGCACGAAATGGTCGGCGCCAAAGGTGATGAACTGGGTCAGCTCAGCATAAAAACCGCGATCGCCTTTCAGAGGATGACGGCGCATTTCTGCTACGGCCCAGTCACCTTCTTTAAAATCATGCTCAACGCCACGGGCGGCGCGGCAGGGAATGGCATCTTTCAGCAGGGGATGATCCGGCACGATAGCAAGACGATCGTCTTTTCTCTGCACCTTACCCACAAAACGGGTCAGGAACGGTTCGATCAGTTCTTCCGGCTCGGCAGACTCGCGGTCCTTCTCGGTATGAATGACGGCCTTGACGCGATCGCCATGCATCACTTTCTTCATCTGCGGTGGCGGAATGAAGTAGCTTTTCTGCGCGTCAACCTCAAGGAAGCCAAAGCCCTTTTCCGTGGCTTTTACGACCCCTTCTGCACGCGGCGTCTGGGAATGCAGTTGCTGTTTAAGCTGCGCTAGCAGCGGGTTGTCCTGAAACATAATGTTCTATTTTCGTAGCCATTGAGCGGCTGACAGTTTTACGCGATTCTCACTGTCTCAGCAAGCGCTCTTTGGGTAATTAGTATGGTTATTCCTCTTTACCAAACGCGACTTTCAAACGATTGAGCCAGCCGTCAAACGCGCTCCGGGTAAGCAGCATGATGGCATGTTCGCCGGGGAGTCCTTGATCCGTTAGCGGGGTAAACTGCGCGGCGCTGAAGCGGTCCGGAGAGCGCGTCAGCAGTTCGACCGCCGCCGAAAGTGCGGGGGACGTCAGCGGGATCGCTTCGCGGGTGTTTAACAGGATCTCTCCGGTCAGGTCGAGCAGCGACGGCTCGTGGCAAAGGACCGGCGTCAGCGCCTCCAGCGCGGGTTCTGCCTGCCAGCGAGACAGCGACTCAAGCTGATGCGCACTCGCATAGCGCAGCTCGACGACGGGCAACAGCGGCACCCAGGCGGCGTGGCTCGCGGGCAGAGTTTGCGGCTGAATATGATGGCCTGGCAACCAGCGAACAGGGTGTCCTAACAACGCCTGAAAAATCGCGACCACGCGCGCCTGAAAACCGATAAACCCGATAATCTGGCTAATCACCACAATGTCATACGTCGACAGGCCAACCTCATCAAGCTGGTTCTGCGCTTTATCATCGATGACATCAGGGGAGCTGGCGAGCTGGCGGGCATACTGCGTAATTTGCGCCAGACGTCTGTTGCTTTCGCGCGAGGAGTCCGGGCCGGGAAGCGGGGCGAGGAGGGCGGCGTAATGGTTACAGAGCCGCTGAACCCCACAGGCCTGTGCGACCGTTAGCGCGGTGCTGAGCCGATCGTAGGCGCTGAGCGTATGCAGACGGTTCACGGGAATTGAGAGCGGAAACAGCTGGTGGCATAAGGCTCTGGCAGGGGTAAGCCAGCCAGAACAGGCGGCGACAATCTCATCAGGCAGGGCTAAATCGAGCAAAAAACGATCGTCGACGTTAGCGGCTTCGGGCACCAGAGGCAGAACATCTGTCTGCGCGTGGTTCGACTGGGTCTCGTGATACCAGTGGCCTTTGCCGGAAAAACGGCGTTGTTCCATGTGCGTTCCTTGATCTCAAAATGGCGATCAATATCCTGGCGTAAGGCAGATAAAGGGAAAAATATTGTTAGGTGATAACAAATAGCAGAACGGAATAACGAAGGGGCGGTGCGGGGGGAAAACTCTCTTCCCGGAAGGGAAGAGAGTCACAGCTTATTTAATTTCCAGCTCGTTCATTGCAGCGATGTTGAAGCCGCCGTCAACGTGAACCACTTCGCCGGAGATACCAGCGGAAAGGTCAGAGCACAGGAATGCCGCAGAGTTACCCACATCTTCAATGGTAACGGTACGACGAATCGGGGTAACCGCTTCGCAGTGTGCCAGCATTTTACGGAAATCTTTAATACCGGAAGCTGCCAGGGTGCGGATAGGACCTGCAGAGATGGCGTTAACGCGCACGCCTTCAGGACCCATTGCGTTCGCCATGTAGCGTACGTTGGCTTCCAGAGACGCTTTCGCCAGACCCATAACGTTGTAGTTAGGGATAGCACGCTCAGCGCCCAGGTAGGACAGGGTCAGCAGGGCTGCGCCCGGGTTCAGCATCGCGCGGCAGGATTTCGCCATCGCAACGAAGCTGTAGGAGCTGATGTCGTGAGCGATTTTGAAGCCATCACGGGTAACCGCGTTCACGTAGTCGCCGTCCAGCTGGTCGCCAGGAGCGAAGCCAATGGAGTGAACGAAACCGTCGAATTTCGGCCATGCTTTTGCCAGTTCAGCAAACATGCCGTCGATGCTTTCGTCTTGTGCAACGTCACATTCCAGAACAATGCTGGAACCCAGCTGCGCGGCAAACTCTTCAACACGGCCTTTCAGCTTGTCGTTCTGGTAGGTGAACGCCAGCTCAGCGCCTTCGCGATGCATTGCCTGTGCGATGCCGTATGCGATGGACAGTTTGCTGGCAACGCCAGTTACCAGAATGCGCTTACCGGAAAGAAAACCCATAGCTTTAATCCTTATATTCATTGCTAATTTTGCCTTGTAATTCATAGCGTTACAGGCAGTATTTCAAAATCATTCGAAATTAGCTCGAAATTATAGCCCACTCACAGCCCCTTGTGTCACGATATTTCTCGCTGTTTTCCGAAGACGCCTGCCCCGAAGAATGCGCCGCGGACTCGCGGGGGCTCAAAATTTCAGCATTCGTCCAGTATATCACCCGGCAACAGCTTCGCCTCATCCAACCAGCGAGGAAGCGCGATCCCGCAAGGGTATTCACGCTTTCCTGAGGTTGTCGATGAAGCGCGCGATGACGATAAAGAAAACCGGTACGAAGAAAATGGCGAGAAGCGTACCGCTAATCATGCCGCCAAATACGCCGGTACCGATGGCATGCTGCGTACTGTCGCTCGCCCCACGGGCCAGCATCAACGGAACAACCCCTAAGGTGAAGGCTAACGACGTCATCAGAATAGGGCGCAGGCGCTGGCCGGCGGCATGAATGGTTGCCGCCAGCAGGGGCTGCCCCTGGCGATGGAGCTGCCTCGCAAATTCAACAATCAGAATGGCGTTCTTGGCCGACAGGCCGATAAGCGTAATCAGGCCGACCTTGAAGAAAACGTCATTTGTCATGCCGGCAACAGACACCGCTATCACCGCGCCGATAAGGCCCAGCGGAACGACCAGCATGACCGCAAATGGAATAGACCAGCTCTCATACAGGGCGGCGAGCACCATAAACACGACCAGTATCGACAGGACGATAAGGCCCGGAAGCTGAGATTCCGATTTTCTCTCCTGCAATGAGCTCCCGGCCCACTCGCCCGCCATGCCCAGAGGTAAATCTCTGGACAAACTCTCCATAACCTTCATTGCGGTGCCGCTGGACGCTCCCGGCGCCGCACTTCCGGTAATGCGAATAGCCGAATATCCCTGATAACGCGTCAACTGCTGCGGCGCAACGTGCCAGGAAAGCGTGGCAAACGTTGATACCGGCACCATCTGCCCCATCCGGTTTTTCACTGATAATGTCAGTATCTGCTCAGGCTGCATTCGGTAGGGCGCATCGGCCTGAATAATCACCTGCTGAACTCGGCCGTTGTTCGTATAGTCATTGACGTAATTTGAGCCCAGGGTGACGGAGAGCGTCTGGTTGATTTCATCAAATGAGACGCCCATCGCTTCCGCCTTTTCTCTGTCCACCTGGAGCGCAAGGCTTGTTCCTTCCGGAAGCCCGTCTATATACACGTCACTCAGTTCAGGGCGCTGGTTGGCCTGCATGACCAGCGCGTCGGCAGCGCGCTTTAACGCCTCGTAGCCCAGTCCCGCTCTGTCCTGCACGTACCAGGTGAAGCCCGACGAAGTGCCCATATCCGAAATGGCCGGCGGGAGCAGGCTCATCGTGACGGCATCAGAGATGTTCGCCATGCTGGCCTGTATCTGGTCGGCTTCCCCCTGGGCCGTCGAGCCCTGCCGATCTTTCCAGTCCTTCAGCGTGGTGAAGGCCATAGCCGAGTTTGGTCCTGAACCTGAAAACCCAAACCCCAGGATCATAATGTAGCTTTCAATATCCGGCCGGGCCGCAATTTCCTCTTCAAATTTTTTAACCACGTTGAGGGTGCGCTGCATCGTGGCATCAGAAGGCAGCTGGATTGAGGACATAAAGTAGCCCTGATCTTCGTCCGGCAGAAAGGACGACGGTAACGAAGACAATCCCAGAAATAGCGCAGCACAAAGCGCAGCGTACAGGAGCAGCATACGCCCGGTTCGCTTCAGAACGGCACCCAGCCCGGCTTCGTAACAGGCGGTGAGCGCACGAAAGCGCGCGTTAAACCCGACCGCGAACCTTCCGCCTCCGCTCTTTCCTGCCTGATGCGGCTTGAGTAGCGTTGCGCACAGGGCAGGCGTCAGCGTCAGGGCAAGAAACGCGGACAGCAGTATGGAGACCGCCATGGAAATACAAAATTGTCGGTAGATAATCCCGACGGACCCTTCCGCAAACCCCATGGGGATAAAGACGGCGGTAAGCACCAGCGTGATGCCAATAATCGCCGGGGTGATTTCCTGCATAGCTTGCCGCGTGGCGTCACGCGGGGACAGGCTTTTTTCCTCCATCAGCCGTTCAACGTTTTCTACGACCACAATGGCATCATCAACGATAATCCCTATCGCCAGCACCATGCCGAACATCGTCAGAATATTGATGGAGTAGCCGCTCAATAGCATCACGGTGAAGGTGCCAAGAAGTGCGACGGGAGCAACAATCGCCGGGATAAGCGTGCAGCGTATCTTGTGCAGAAACAGCAGCATAACCAGGAAGACCAGGACCATTGCTTCCACAAATGTCTGAACAACTTTCATGATAGAAAGTTTCACAAATGGCGCGGTGTCGAAGGGGATCGTAAATGCCATTCCTTCAGGTAGCACCCGGGAAAGCTCGTCGATGCGCGCCCGTACGCCGGAAGCCGTACTCATTGCATTCGCGCCTGGCGAGAGCTGAATTGCCGCCGCCGTTGCGGGCACGCCATTTTCACGGATACCAAAGGCGTAGCTTTGCAGGCCAGATTCAATCCGCGCAATGTCGGACAGTTTCAGGCGGGCGCCGGATGCGTCAGATTTCAGGGTGATATTCCTGAACGCCTCAACCGAGGAGAGTTGTCCCTTCACGGTGATGGGATACGTCACCCCTTGTCCTGCAGATGCTGGCTCATCTCCCGTTTTGCCGGGCGACACAAGGGCATTTTGCTGGCCAACGGCGGTAAGAACATCGCTCACCGAAAGCCCGTAGCCGTGGAGCTTCATGGGATCCAGCCAGATGCGCAGCGCTTTTTCGCCGCCAAACAGCTGAACTTTCCCTACGCCGGGCACGCGACGAAGCTCGTCACTGACGTTTCTGGCAAAATAGTCGCTTAAATCGGCTTCCTCAAATTGACCCGTCGCGGACTTCAGCCCCACCATCATTAAAAAGCCAGAGTTAGCGGCCTCAACGTTAATGCCGTTTTGCCTTACCGCCTGAGGTAGACGAGGCTCGACGATCTTAATCTGATTCTGCAGATCCATCTGCGCCAGCTTGATGTCCGTGCCCGGTTTAAACGTGACGGTAATCGATGCCGAACCGGTTGTGTCACTGGATGATTCAAAGTAGAGCAAATTATCTACGCCAGAGATTTCGCGCTCGATTAATGACACCACCGACGTATTCATGATGTCGGGGCTGGCCCCCGGGTAACTGACGGAAATAATGATTCCCGGCGGTGCCACCGCCGGATACTGCGCAACCGGCAAACGGGGAATAGACAGAAGTCCCGCCAGAACGATAAAAAGCGCCACTACCCAGGCGAAAACGGGGCGTTCAATAAAAAAATGCGGCATTAAATTAACGTCCCGTTACGTGAGTTTCATCATCAGTGGATACGCGCTTACCGATATCCCTGAGCTGCGAAAATTTCTCAAGAAGCTGCGGCGCGTCATCGAGGCTCGTCGCGAACATCCACATGTAGGTCATCACTGAGTAAATATGTCCGGCGGTGATGCCGCTTGAGCGCGTCATCCAGACGATGGTCAGTGTAAAAAGCGCGGCAACAAGCACGCCGACCCACAAATAGCCCCACGCCTCGCGGTCAGATAGTGCGATACGTAAACGCGCCAGCGCGGAGTAATGTCGGTGAAGGGTAGCCGTGCCCGCCTTATGAACATAATCCACTTCTTTTTCCAGCCGATTATTCAGGCGCATGAACAGCCATTCATTTTTACGGGCATATCCTGAGACAAATCCGAGCAGAATAAATACAATCGCAAAGCACATGACGCCGGCCCAAAACTCAATAAACAGCAACATGATGGCGGCACCAAAAAGTGAGCTCAGCGAGGTAATAAGCAGGGGAAGGTGCATTTCAAAGAAATCCACATATTCGCGCGAGAGCGTTACCCTGGCGGCGATCGCCGAATGGTTAAGCTGGTATTTGCGCTGTGCCAGGACGACGGAAACCGCGAGTCCGGCATAAATGCGTGCAAACGTGCGCGTGTCGATGCTCCGTCTGGCTGCACCGATGAACCACATACAAAGTACCATCAGGCCATACAGCGCGGCGTTAAGCGTTTCACCGGCGAGGATGGCATTTATCGCGATGCCTGCCAGAACGGGATAAAGTAAAAAAGTTACGTTTTCGGCCACCACCAGGAAGAAAATGACAGCCAGTTTTTTTCGGTGCCGTATCGCGAGTTTTTTAAGCGAGCGCATCACACCGGCAGGTTCAGAAGAACGAAAATTATTATTACGGTTCATCATTATGGGTAAGTCATGTCAGACTTTTCAGTGAGTTATTTTTGTGTAAAAGAGTGAGGTAGAGACTCTACCGCGCGCCTGTTTAGCGTACATGGGCGGTTTATGGAGGACGTGTGGAGCAGCGGCTCAAATCATTCTCATAATGAGGTACAGCGGTGCTCCGCCAAAAAAAATGATCAAATAACACTCGTAGTAAAAGACCAGATCCTCGATATCGGGCATCGCGTTTAACAGCACGGTGAACGTAATAATGAGATAGACAAAAATCACTATTAGCCAGAAGGCGATGACAAGCAGCTCAGTCAACGCGCCAGCTTTATTTTGTATTATCAGAGAGACAACCGACAATGCGATGCAGCCATAGATAATGGGGGAAGAGAGCAGCGTCGAGGCGACTTTTTCATCCATTCTGTGCACCAGCACCAGCCAGGTATAAAGTAATCCCCACGACAGCAGCAGAAACAGGGAATATATGCCCAGTTTTTTAGGTGAGAAATATTTAGAAAGTTCCATGTTCATTATTTCAGCCAACTTCATAAAATCTTTAAGAAACAGTGGTAATTTGCAACGCGCAATGCACAAAGGGTTATGCCTCAATAGCGATTTTGAACGGACATTGTCGAGTCTTTATTGACTGAATGTGTAGGCTGTGTGGAGAAATAACCGGGCATTTAAATCAACCGGGAAATTTTCGTCACCACGGCACTTTTTCGCGGAGGCTGTGTCTTATTGTGCTAAAGATATCTGATAGCGTGCTCAAAGGGATTTCACCCACGGAGATAAAATGCACAAAAATACGCTGATCCTTATTGTTGAAGATGAAGACGAAATCGCCGATATACTGATGAGCTACTTAGAGCGTTCGGGAATGAAAACGCTCAGAGCCAGGCAGGGCGAACAGGCCATAACGCTCAATCGCCTCCATAAACCGGATCTCATATTGCTGGACATTCACCTGCCCGTATGTGACGGCTGGAGCGTACTTACCACGCTTCGTCAGGAAAGTTCTGTCCCGGTCATTATGGTTTCCGCTCTCGATCAGGATGTCGATAAGCTCATGGGGCTGAGGTTGGGCGCGGATGATTACGTAATCAAACCCTTCAACCCTTCTGAGGTTGTCGCACGGGTTGAGGCGGTGCTGCGCAGGACAAAAACTGCGCTTCAGCAGGCGGGTTCTCTGCCGCTCAGAACGCCCTTTATTACGGTCTATCCGGATGATTTCTACGTGGAAGTCACCGTGGGCGAAGAGGTCATCTCCCCGGTATTAACGACGACCGAATTTAAATTACTTACCTGGCTGATGCGATATCCGCGAAAGGTCTGTTCCCGCGAAGAGTTACTCAACGCGTGTCTGCCGGAAGGTGATACGCTCGACAGAACGGTCGACAGCCATATGAGCAAGCTGCGTAAAAAACTGGAGCTTGCCGGCCTTTACGGTGTTCCCGAGAGCATCAGAGGCATGGGCTACCGGCTTGGGGAAAAGAAATGAACAAAGAGTCTGTCCTGAGTCGTCAGATCTTAACGTATATGCTGTTGCTGACGTTTACGATAATTGCCATCGCCATACTCGGCTCATGGTTTTTTTACTCCTTTATTCTGGATCACCTCCCGGGCGGCCCTGCAGCGGGCGATGACGAGCAGATGACGATGTGGGACTGGGCATGGATTGGGACCGCGACTACGATCAGTATGATTATTGCCCTCTTTTTCACGGTCAAACTATCATCGCGAATCCTCACCCCGCTAAACGCGGTAGCGTCCAGCCTGAAAAAGATTTCTCAGGGCGATCTGGACGCCAGGGCATTTTGCGCCAGTTCCCGGCTGGGTGAGATCAATCACCTGGTGACGGATTTCAATGAAATGGCGGAAAAATTACAGACGCTGGATATTCAGAGGAAATCCTGGAATGCCGCTATTGCACATGAGCTGAGAACGCCGGTCACGATTTTGCGCGGACGGCTTCAGGGGTTGGTTGACGGCGTTTTTACCCCGGATCCGGTGCTGTTTAATAATCTTCTCAAACAGACGGAAGGGTTAACCCGTCTGATTGAAGATCTCCGGGTTGTCAGTTCGAATGGCGGGGCGGGATACACGCTGTGCCAGTCAAGAACGGATCTAAAAGGGACAATACAGAACGCACTCGATACGTTCATGCCCGAGTTCAGCCGTAAGGCGTTTACCGTCAATACAGACCTGAGGGAGCAGCAATGCGTATTTGATCCAATACGCATCAATCAGTGTCTGACCGTTTTATTTGATAATGCCTTACACTATTCAACCTCGCGCACGCTCATCGTGAAAAATGGCGTTTCTGATAAAGGCAATTATATCCTTATTCAGGACGGGGGACCGGGCATCCCCAGAGAGTTTCATGATTTCCTGTTTCAACCCTTTCAGCGCGATAATGGCGCCAGACATGTGAACCCGGAAGGCTGTGGTTTGGGCTTATCGGTGGTAAAAGCCATCATGCTGGCTCATGGTGGCGATGTTACCTATACCTTATCGACGCAAAACCACTCGATATTTAAACTCACCTGGCCCGTCTCGTGAGCTTCAGCGGCAGGTCAAATGTGCCTGCCGGCGATAAATGCCATATTTTTCCTAACTTAGCATCCCATTCCTGCGGGGTAATCGTCAGTTTACCGCGTCTCGGGCTTAAGGTTATTTCGCTGAAATAGATTTCATCTTTTTTTAGCATAAGGTCAACGCGGCAGTAGTCAATTCCATGCGCCAGTTCCTGGGAGGCCAACAGTGCCTGGCGGAACAAAAGCGGTTCGCCAGGCGTTGCTGAAGTATTCGGATATTCCATCCGGAAGGGTTGTAAGTTCCAGTGCCTGTCATAAACGTTGATAAACCCTTTGCCGTTCTCATCCGTAAAATCCGCTTCTACATAGTGGGCAACGCCGTGAAAGCAATGGATCCTCAGCATTTCGGGCGTTGTGTTCCTGTCAGCATCGTCGAAGAGATCGACATACGGCTCGCAAAGTATACTCGGCGTAATGTTTTTGTACTGCCATTCGCGCGTGGTGTAGTAAAGATTTTTCTTTAACGCGAGGCTCAGTTTTTTACACGCTTCTCTTTCATTAAATTGCGCTTTGTTTGTACATATTATTGTGCTGCCGCTGTCATGGTTGCACTTAAGGACGAATTTGTCAGGAAGAACTGAAAAATCAATCTGCGACGGCCGGGTATAAACGCCAATTAATGGCACCGTTTTCACGCGCGTTGTTCTGGAGGAAACGTATGCCCGAACGGCGAGTTTATCGGCAAGCATCGTATAGAAGTTATTATGGTCATAGACCAGACGATGACATATTTTTTCGCTCAACGTCGTGGGCGAGTTAATGTCAGGGGTTTCCCCTGTTGTTTTCTTAAGCCTTAGAGTATGAAAGTGTAGGTCCGTCATTAAAAATGAACGGCATTTTCTGATGAGATACTCTGTGTATTTTAAAACGTAAGTGGCGGTGTTCATTTCTTCTCCTCCGTAATGTCCGGATATTCTGGAGAAGAACTGTTGATTGATATTGCTTAAAATATGGAGCAGGGATGGAGACGAAAAATTAAAGGATTAAATAGCGTACGCAGGCTATTTAATCCTTAATTTAATGGGGTGATTTTTGCTGAGCGTCGCGCTTAGCGGTCCTTTCTCCACGCATCGGCGGTCAATGCTTCACCGAAATGACCGGCAATCAGCCGTTTTGTCAGCTCATGAAGCGGAGAGGCCATCACATCCGCGGTGCTGCCGCGCTCGACCACTTCACCCTGGTGCATGACCATCACCTGATCGCTGATGTGCTTCATCATTCCCAGATGTTGGGTGACGTAGATATACGAGATCCCCTGTTTTTCCTGCAATTCCAGCATCAGGTTAATCAGCTGCGAGCGCATCGACATATCCAGCGAGGCAAGCGCTTCATCCGCAATGATCACTTTTGGCCGCAAAATCAACGCACGCGCCAGTCCCAGGCGCTGTTTCTGACCGGGGGCCAGCATATGCGGGTAGTAGCTTTCGTGATCCGGTAACAGTCCAACCATACGCAGGGTTTCAAATACGCGCTTACGGCGCGCTTCAGGCTCCAGGTCTGTGTTCAGACGCAGCGGAAAATCGAGGATCTGCGAAATGCGCTGGCGCGGGTTAAGCGAGGTAGACGGATCCTGGAAGATCATGCGGATGCGCTGGCTGCGGAAAGAGTAATCGCCGAACGTCAGAGGATGATCGTCAATCAACACCTCGCCTGCAGTCGGTTCAACCATGCCGGCGAGCATTTTCGCCAGGGTGGATTTCCCGGAACCGTTCTCGCCGATGATCGCCAGGGTCTGTTTTTCACGCAGCGTAAAGCTCAGCGGCTTCACCGCGTCGACAGTTTGACGATGAAACAGCCCCGTGCGGTAGCGAAAGGTCTTACTCAGGTTGCGAACTTCCAGTAAGGTTTCGACCATTTCACTCTCTCTCCATGTTCAGCGGGAAATGACAGGCGTAAAGATGATTTTTGGCCCCCGTCAGGCGCGGCGTCTCGATACATTTACGCTGAGCATAAGGGCACCGCGGCCCCAGACGACAGCCTATCGGCAGGGATTCCAGCAGCGGGATCGCCCCCGGTAGGGTATTCAGGCGGCTTTTATGCGGCATGGCGCTGCCAAAATCAGGAATGGCGCGGATAAGCGCCTGCGTATACGGATGATGCGGGGCGTTAATCAGATCTTCACTCGGCGCGGTTTCGACCGTTTGCCCGCAGTACATGACGTCAATTTTATCCGCCCATTTGCTGAGCATTTGCAGGTCATGGCTGATCAGCAAAATGGTGGTGTTGTTATTCTGGTTGAGACGCGACAGCAGACGGAAAATTTGCGCCTGCGTGGTGGGTTCCATCGCGTTGGTGGGCTCATCCGCAATCAGCAAACGCGGCTGATTTGCCAGCGCGATGGCAATCATCACTTTCTGACATTCGCCGTCGGTCAGCTCATAGGGGAAGCTGCGCATCGCATCTTTGTGATCTTTGATCCCGACGCGGTGTAAAAGCTCGATGGCGCGGCGCTTGCGCCAGCCAACGCGTTGCCACCAGCGGCCTTTATAGGTCCAGCCGGGAATGTTCTGCATGAGCTGTTTACCCACGCGTTCGGACGGGTCGAGACAGGACTGCGGCTCCTGGAAAATCATCGAGACGTTATGCCCGACCAGCTTACGCCGCTCGCGGGGGGAGAGGCGCAGCAGATCGATATCGTCAAAACGCATACGGTCTGCCGTCACGCGCCAGTTGTCTTTCGCCACGCCGCAGATAGCTTTGGCAATCAGGCTTTTTCCGGAGCCGGATTCCCCCACCAGCCCGCGAATTTCACCCTCCGCAAGGGTGATACTGATGCGATCGACGGCTTTAACCCAGCCTTCACCGGTTTTGAATTCGATGGTGAGGTTGCGAATATCAAGAAGCGGCATTATTGCACCCCCGCGTTAATTGCACGGCGAATACCGTCGCCCAGCAGGTTGATAAGCAGCACGCTCACCATAATGGCCGCACCCGGCAGCATGACCGTCCACGGTGCCACGTAGATTAACTCCAGCGCGTCGCCGAGCATCGCACCCCATTCGGGCGACGGCAGCTGTGCACCGAGATCGAGGAAGCCGAGCGCCGCGATGTCCAGGATCGCCATCGACAGGGCGCGGGTGATCTCAGTGACCAGCCCGGCGGCGATGTTGGGCAGTACGGCAAACCACAGAATGTTGAAGGTTGTCGCGCCGTCCAGACGCGCGGCAACGACGTACTCTTTTTCCAGCTCATCATGCACCATGCTGTAAACCGAGCGCACGATGCGGGGCAGGATAGCCAGCCAGACGGCGAACATGGCATGCGACAGGTGCGGACCGGCAAAGGCAACAACAATGATTGCCAGCAGCAGGGACGGGATCGACAGCAGCGTATCCAGAATGTGGTTAAGCACCGCCGAGCGCAGGCCATGGGTGGATCCCGCAAAAATACCGAGCGCCAGCCCACAGATCGTAGCCGCGAGCGTCACCACAAATGCACCGCCCACCGTCGGGGCTGCACCGCTCAGCAGGCGGCTCAACACGTCACGTCCGAGGTCGTCCGTTCCCAGGAAGAAAGAGACTTCACCGTAGCGCGACCAGGACGGTGGCAGCAGCTGATAGCCAAGGAACTGCTGGTCGATGCCGTACGGCGCAAACCACGAGCCAAAGACGCAAAGCAACACCAGGCCGGTACAGCCGTATAGACCGATCATCGCCGTGGTATCACCATAGAATTTACGCCACACGGTGCGCAGCACACCGGGCGTGCGCTTTTCACTGTATACGCTATCGTAAGGCATACCATTCCTTATGCTTCAATGGGTTGGCCATGGCACCCAGAATATCGGACAACACGTTAACAATAATCACCAGCGAACCAATCACCATCACGCCTGCAGAAATCGCGGCGTAGTCCTGCTGGCGGATGGCGTTAATCAGCCATCGCCCCAGGCCTGGCCAGCTAAAGACCATCTCGGTGATCATGGCCAGCGTCAGCATGGTGGAAAACTGTAATCCCAGACGCGGAATAACCGGCGGCAGCGCGTTGTGCAGGACGTTGCGGCGCAGTATGGTCAGGCGGGACAACCCGCGCGTGGCGGCGGCTTTGACGTAGTTCTGGTCAAATACCTCAATGGTGCTCAGGCGCATCAGGCGGATCACTTCGGTGGTTGGCGCAACCGCCAGCGTCAGCACCGGCAATACCATATGGCGCACGGCGCTGACGATCATCTCATGGCGCCACACCGAATCGGACAGCCACGCGTCAATGATGGCAAAACCCGTCACCGTTTTAACCGTATAGAGCAGGTCAAAGCGACCCGAAACCGGCAGCCAGCCCATCGTCAGCGAGAAGAACAGCGTCAGCAGCAGCGCCAGCCAGAATACCGGGATGGAGAAGCCGAACAGGGCGAGGGCGCTGATAAACTTATCCTGCCATTTATTGCGATAGATCCCGGCCAGCATGCCCACGGGGATCCCGACCATCAGGGCAAAGCCGAAGGCCAGAATGCACAGCTCCATCGTGGCCGGGAACACCTCTTTCAGCTGCTGGGAAATCAGCTGTCCGTTAATGCTGGACACGCTGAAATCCCAGTGCAGCAGCCCGTTAAACCAGAACAGCCAGGCATCCCACAGCGACGATCCCTGGAGCGGGGCATGGGGCGTGAAATAGCTCAGGCTGAAGCCGACAAAGTTCAGGAAAAAGAGCGTCACCAGCAGCAAAAGGAGCCGACGTAAGGTAAAAATAATCATGGTTTTTTCACCTCTTGTTCTTTTTCACGCGACACGCCGGCGAACGAGGCATTGCCGAACGGACTCAGCACCAGACCTTTAATATCATAACGATAGGCCTGAAGACGCAGGGAAGAGGCCAGCGGCAGCACCGGCAGTTCCTGGGCAAGGATCTTCTGCGCTTCATCATAGGCGTCGATGCGTGAGGCCAGCTGCTGGGAAGCCAGCGCTTTTTGCAGCACGGCGTCAAACTCCCGGTTGCACCAGTGGGCATAGTTGGTCTGCGAGTTTATCGCCGCACAGCTCAGCAGCGGCCGGAAGAAACTGTCCGGATCGTTACTGTCGGTCGCCCAGCCGGTCAGGGTTAAATCATGATTCATGTCCATCAGGCGCGCCTCCTGGAAACGGCCCTCAACCGGTACGATGATCACTTTGACGCCCACCTGCGCCATATCTGCCTGCAGCAGTTCGGCGGTCTTGAGCGGGCTCGGGTTCCACGCCTGGGAGCTGGTTGGCACCCAAAGCTGCAGCGTGAGGTTTTCCGCCCCCAGCGCTTTCAGCTGTTCACGCGCTTTTGCCGGATTGTATTCCGTAATTTTAGCTTCACCGTCATAGGCCCACGAGGCGCGCGGTAAAATTGAGGCGGCGGTTTCCGCCGTGCCGTAGTAGATCGACTGCATCAAACGCTGGTTGTTAATCGCCAGCGCCAGAGCGTGACGAACGGCTGGGTTATTCAACGGCGGCTTATCGGTGTTAAAGGCCAGATAAGCGATATTCATGCCCGGGCGTAACGTCAGGCGCAGGCGCGGATCGTCGCGCAAAATGGTGAGCTGGCTGGCCGCCGGCCAGGCGAGTACGTCACATTCACCGGTGAGCAGTTTCGACAGACGTCCCGTTCCACCTGAACCGAGATCGACTACCACCTGCGGCATCAGCGGAGTGCCGCGCCAGAAATGCTCATGGCGCTGCAGGCGAATATACTGCCCGGCGCGATATTCGGCCAGCTGGAACGGACCGGTGCCAACCGGCTGACGATCGAGCAACTCCTGGCGATCTTTTTTCGTCAGGTTCGCCGCGTATTCAGCGGACATGACCGATGCATAGTGGGTCGCCAGGTGCCAGAGGAAGGAGGCATCCGGGCGCGTCAGCGTAAATTCGACCGTCCGGTTATCCAGCTTGCGCACGCTTTTGATAGTGTCGGCAAACTGCAGGCTGTCAAAATAGGGGAAGTTCCCGCCGTTAACGTTATGCCACGGGTGGTTGCGGTTAAAGATGCGCTGGAAGGTAAAGACCACGTCATCTGCGTTCAGCTTGCGCGTGGGGGTAAACCACGGCGTGCGCTGAAACGCGACGTCATCGCGCAGGTGAAAACGGTAGGTTGCGCCGTTATCCAGCACTTCCCAGCTTTCCGCCAGCTCAGGCACCAGACGGTAGGTGTAAGGATCAACATCAAGCAGACGGTCGTATAGCTGCGCGGCAAGGGTATCCACGATCAGGCCGCTGCCCGCTTTTTGCGGGTTGAAGGTGTCCACCTGGCCGCTTACGCAATAGACGAAGCCGCTGTCACGAATGTCAGGCTGCGGAGTTAGCTCGGGCGCGGCAAAGGCCAGGCTGCTAAACAGACCGAGTGCAAAAAAGGACGATAAAACCAGACGCATAATTTTTAAGGTTTTTAGGTTCGATCTGCAAAGTGTATCGCACTTACGCCTGCTTCGTAAAAATGTCTGCGGGTAAGTGCTGATATTGTCAGCGCATTTGATGCTTTTTGAGCAATGCCCTTAACTGATGGTAGGTCAGACCCAGCAGTTCAGCCGCCCGTTTCTGGTTATATTTTGCCGTCTTCAGGCTTTGCTCCAGCAGCTGTTTCTCCTGGTCGTTCTGGAAGTGGCGTAAATCAAGGGGGAGGGTAGGGAGATCGCCTGAAGACGTTGGTGCGGACAGCGGCGGCACGCTGCGCTGAAAAGGATCGATAATGATGTTGTCCAGCTCCGTCTCGCTGCTGCCGTGACGATAGACGGAACGCTCCACGACGTTTTTCAGTTCGCGGATATTTCCCGGCCAGTGGTAAGCAAGCAGCGTCTCCTGCGCATAATCGCTGAAGCCGGGAAACAGCGGCAGGCCGAGCTCGCGGCACATCTGAATCGCAAACTGGTCTGCCAGCAGCATGATGTCGCTTTTGCGCTCGCGCAGCGGAGGAAGCTGAACGACGTCAAAGGCCAGGCGGTCAAGCAGGTCGGCACGGAATTTCTCCTCCGCCACCATCTCCGGCAGGTTGGCGTTAGTGGCGCACACCAGGCGCACGTTAACCTGCAGCGGCTGGCTACCGCCGACGCGCTCCAGCTCGCCGTACTCAATCACGCGCAGCAGTTTTTCCTGTACCAGCATGGGCGCGGTGGCCAGTTCATCAAGAAACAGCGTACCGCCGTCGGCGCGCTCAAAGCGTCCGGGATGGCGCTTCTGGGCGCCGGTAAACGCGCCCGCCTCATGGCCGAAGAGCTCGGTGTCGAGCAGGTTTTCATTCAGCGCCGCGCAGTTAAGGGAAATAAAGGGGCCGTCCCAGCGCCCGGATAAATAGTGCAGACGGTTGGCTATCAGCTCTTTCCCCGTTCCACGTTCACCGATGATCAGCACCGGCTTGTTGAGCGGCGCCAGGCGAGAGACCTGTTCCAGCACTTCAAGGAAACTGTTTGCTTCGCCGAGTAAATTGTCTTTGTATCCAGGCATGATGAAATTAACCACTCCTTAGCGATATTCACCAGGTAAGAATAGTTCTTCACTGCATGAAAATCAATCAGGTTCATTAAAATCAATAAGATAAAAAGTTGGCATGATGTTTGTGTTATCTGTACAGCAGGGCATAGCCCGATAACAGAACTATGAGGATTAGATTATGGGTATTTTTTCTCGTTTTGCCGACATCGTGAACGCCAACATCAACTCGCTGCTTGAGAAAGCAGAAGATCCGCAGAAGCTGGTCCGCCTGATGATTCAGGAGATGGAAGACACGCTGGTTGAAGTGCGTTCTACCTCCGCCCGCGCGCTGGCGGAGAAAAAACAGCTTACGCGTCGCATTGAACAAGCTACCGCTCAGCTGAACGAATGGCAGGAAAAAGCGGAACTTGCGCTGCGCAAAGATAAAGAGGATTTGGCCCGCGCTGCGCTGATCGAAAAACAGAAGCTGGCCGATATGGTCGCGACGCTCGAGCATGAAGTGACGCTGGTGGACGACACGCTCACCCGTATGAAGAAAGAGATTGGTGAGCTTGAAAACAAACTGAGCGAAACCCGTGCGCGTCAGCAGGCGCTGACCCTGCGTCACCAGGCGGCAAGCTCCTCCCGCGACGTGCGTCGTCAGCTGGACAGCGGTAAGCTGGATGAAGCAATGGCGCGTTTTGAATCGTTTGAACGTCGTATCGACCACATGGAAGCGGAAGCCGAAAGCCACGGCATCGGCAAGCAGAAGTCGCTGGATCAACAGTTCGCCGATCTGAAGGCTGATGATGAAATCAGCGAGCAGCTGGCGGCACTGAAAGCCAAAATGAAGCAAGACAACCAATAATAATTCCTGCGGCACCTGAGCGTGCCGCATCATAAGACAAGGAGTACACATGAGCGCGCTTTTTCTGGCCATTCCCCTGACAATTTTCGTGCTGTTCGTTTTGCCGATTTGGCTATGGCTGCACTACAGCAACCGTTCTTCTCGGGGCGAACTCTCCCAGAGTGAACAACAGCGTCTGGTGCAGCTCTCCGACGAGGCGAACAAAATGCGCGAACGCATTCAGGCGCTGGAAGCCATCCTGGATGCTGAGCATCCAAACTGGAGGGACCGTTAATGTCTGGACTGAATCTGAACAAAAAGCTGTGGCGTATTCCCCAGCAGGGCATGGTGCGCGGCGTTTGTGCCGGGCTGGCTCACTATCTTGATGTCCCGGTCAAACTTGTCCGCGTGGTCGCGGTGCTATCGATATTCTTCGGCCTGGCGTTTATTACCCTGGTGGCATACATCGTCCTGTCGTTTGTCCTTGACCCGATGCCGGAAGGAGAACTGGCTGCGGAGGGAGCCCCGACCAGCAGCGATCTTCTCAATGCGGTTGATGAGCAGCTCGCCGCAGGTGAGAAGCGGCTACGGGAAATGGAACGCTATGTCACGTCGGATACCTTTACGCTGAGAAGTCGCTTTCGTCAGCTTTAAGAGAGAGATGAGATGAAACAACACTGGCAACAGGCCGGTCAGAAGGTAAAACCCGGCCTGAAAATCGCAGGTAAACTGGTCCTGCTGACCGCGTTACGGTTCGGCCCGGCAGGTGTGGCGGGTTGGGCAATTAAATCTGTAGCCCGCACGCCGGTCAGAATGGTGCTGGCCGTGGCGCTAGAACCGCTGTTGCAAAAGGTGGCAAAACGGCTTTCTCGCCGCTACTTATCCCAATAATTCCCGCTGGCGTTAGCCCTTTCCCTGACGGGGGAGGGACTGGCGACGGTTAACCGCATTTCGGTAATGGTGCCAACTTACTGATTTAGTGTATGATGGTGTTTTTGAGGTGCTCCAGTGGCTTCTGTTTCTATCAGCTGTCCCTCCTGTTCAGCTACTGAAGGCGTGGTGCGTAACGGTAAAAGTACTGCCGGACATCAGCGCTATCTCTGCTCTCACTGCCGTAAAACATGGCAGCTACAGTTCACTTACACCGCTTCTCAACCCGGTACGCATCAGAAAATCATTGATATGGCCATGAATGGCGTCGGATGTCGCGCCAGTGCACGCATTATGGGCGTTGGCCTCAACACGATTTTACGACACTTAAAAAACTCAGGCCGCAGTCGGTAAACTCACGCATACAACCGGGCAGTGACGTCATTGTTTGCGCGGAAATGGACGAACAGTGGGGTTACGTCGGCGCTAAATCACGCCAGCGCTGGTTGTTTTACGCGTATGACAGGATACGGAGGACGGTTGTGGCGCACGTATTCGGTGAACGCACGTTGGCCACGCTGGAGCGTCTTCTGGGCCTGCTGTCGGCCTTTGAGGTCGTGGTATGGATGACGGATGGCTGGCCGCTGTATGAATCACGCCTGAAGGGAGAACTGCACGTTATCAGCAAGCGATATACGCAGCGCATTGAGCGGCATAACCTGAATCTGAGGCAGCATCTGGCAAGGCTGGGCAGGAAGTCACTGTCGTTCTCAAAATCGGTGGAGCTGCATGACAAAGTCATCGGGCATTATCTGAACATAAAACACTATCAGTAAGTTGGAGTCATTACCCTGCGCTCGTGCTGTGCGCAGGGGTGAGCTGTGCACAAGCATCAGAAACAGCGAAACAGTGGGAATTTAATATTGGGGCGATGTATGAAATCGAAAACGTTGAGGGGCAGGGCGACGATAAAGATGGATTATATGAACCCTCCGTGTGGTTTAATGCAACCTGGGATGCGTGGACTATTTCGCTGGCGATGTATCAGGAGGGGCCGGTTGATTACAGCAGTATGACCCGTGGAACCTATTTCGACCGTCCTGAATTTGAATTACGCTATCGCTTTATCGGAACCGATGATTTTACTTTCGGTCTGACCGGTGGTTTCCGTAATTATGGCTACCACTTTAAAGATGAACACGGTGCCAAAGACGGCAGCGCCAATATGCAGCGCTATAAAGTTCAACCTGACTGGGATATTAAATTAACCGACGACTGGCGCTTTGGCGGCTGGTTTGCCATGTATCAGTTTGCCAACGATCTGGAGAAAACCGGTTATTCTGACAGCCGCGTTGAAACCGAAACGGGCTTTACCTGGACCATTAACGAAACCTTTGCGGCTAAAGTGAATTACTATTTAGAGCGCGGCTTCAATATGGACGGTTCCCGTAATAACGGCGAATTCTCCACCCAGGAAATTCGCGCCTATCTGCCTATTTCATTGGGCCAGACGACCTTAACGCCTTATACCCGACTGGGGCTCGATCGCTGGACGAACTGGGACTGGCAGGACGATCCTGAGCGTGAAGGACATGATTTCAACCGCCTGGGTATGCAGTATGCCTATGACTTCAACAACGGTTTATCCATGACGCTTGAATACGCCTATGAATGGGAAAACCATGACGAGGGTAAAAACGACCGCTTCCACTATGCGGGCGTTGGGGTAAATTACGCGTTCTGACCGAGGGCACGCCAGGGGCGTTAAGCCCCTGGTTTTAGCGCAGCGAGGCCGCCAGTAAAAAGTGGGTATCAACGAGAACTTTTTGCGGTGCAGGCTGACCCGCAATACGCCTGAAAAGAAGATCGCAGCTCTCTTCCCCCAGCTTTCGGGTCGGGATATCGAAGCCGCCGGGTGCGGGCGTTAAAATGAGAGACAGCATCGGGTCACTGTATCCGGCTATCACCACCTGCTCCGGGATCATCAGGTTCAACTCATCCGCCGCGCGATAGAGGCTAAGTAACTTCATGCTGTCGGTAGCGAATACCGCATCAGGCGGCGTGGGTGAAGACAATAATTCCAGCGCCGCCGTAAGCGCACTCTCATGGGTATAACCACCATCCCTGATCCAGTCCGGGTTAAGGGCAATACGGTGCTTTTTCAGACTGGCTTTATAGCCCGCAAGACGATCGATCGAAACATGATAATCAAGCGGGGCATGCAGACAGGCAATTTTACGGCGTCCGTTTTTAATAAAGGTTTCAGTCAGCGTGGCGCTGTCATGGAAATTATCCGTGTCGACGGAATAAATATTCTGAAACTCACCTTCGACTTTGCCGATAACCACTACCGGTACGCCATACGCATCCAGCGTGGTGAAAAAGGATTCATTTGCCGGTGAACTCAGCATTAT
This sequence comes from Enterobacter asburiae, assembly GCF_001521715.1. Classification (NCBI taxonomy): domain Bacteria; kingdom Pseudomonadati; phylum Pseudomonadota; class Gammaproteobacteria; order Enterobacterales; family Enterobacteriaceae; genus Enterobacter; species Enterobacter asburiae. The sequence goes on along the minus strand of NZ_CP011863.1, from coordinate 1,608,300 downwards.
GATCCCTTTGATCATCTTCTGTTTTATTTTACTTACACATTTCAGCAGATCGTCTTCGCTGCTTTTTGACGTTTGTAAAATAACATCAAAGCCTTCTTCTTCCGCTTTTGCCGTAATGGCATGAAGGACATCGGAGAAAAAAGGATTGCCGGCAGTGGTTTTGGTTGAACGGGTCGAAATAACCATAATGGCATCGAAGCCTGAAGAGGTCAGGGCGCGGGCCAGTTTGTTGGGCTGATAATTTAATTCGTCAATCGCCTTCAGCACTTTTTCACGCGCTTCGGGAGAAATATTCGTTTGTTTATTCAGAACGCGGGAAACGGTTGATTTCGATACGCCCGCAACCCGTGCGATATCATAGATGGTGGGTGACATACACCTTACTCACTCCGGACTGACAGCAATGTCGTTCATCTTACTGGAGAGAAAACGGCAATAGCAATAAATAAGAATTGATAATCAACGATCTGCCCCCATTTATTGTATTCTGAAGCCATGCGTTCAAGGCTTCCAGGCAACGAAGGACGGCGATGAAGCGACTTAAAAACGAAATCAATTCACTGGTGAACCGTGGCGTTGACCGTCATCTGCGTCTGGCCGTGACGGGGCTGAGCCGCAGCGGTAAGACGGCGTTTATCACCGCGATGGTAAACCAGCTCCTGAACCTGCACGCCGGCGCGCGTCTGCCGCTGCTTAGCGCGGTGCGGGAAGAACGTCTGCTGGGCGTGAAGCGTGTCCCTCAGCGTAATTTTGGTATTCCACGCTTTACCTATGACGAAGGACTGGCGCAGCTCTACGGCGATCCGCCCACGTGGCCGACGCCGACGCGAGGGGTGAGTGAAATTCGCCTCGCGCTGCGTTTTCGCTCGAATGAATCCCTGATGCGCCACTTCAAGGATACCTCCACGCTGTACCTGGAAATCGTCGATTATCCCGGTGAATGGCTGCTCGACCTGCCGATGCTGGCGCAGGATTACCTCAGCTGGTCCCGCCAGATGACGGGGTTGTTGCAGGGGCAGCGCGCCGGGTGGTCGGCCAAATGGCGACAGCTGTGCGAAGGCCTGGACCCGCTTGCACCGGCCGATGAAAACCGTCTGGCGGTCATTGCTGAAGCCTGGACGGCGTATCTGCATCAGTGCAAGCAGGAAGGGTTGCACTTCATTCAGCCGGGTCGCTTTGTCCTGCCGGGTGATTTAGCGGGCGCACCTGCGCTTCAGTTCTTCCCCTGGCCGAACGTGGATGGGGTGGGCGAGTCGAAGCTGGCGCAGGCCGACAGGCACACTAACGCCGGGATGCTGCGCGAGCGTTACAATTACTACTGTGAAAAAGTGGTCAAGGGATTCTATAAAAACCACTTTTTGCGATTTGACCGTCAGATTGTGCTGGTGGATTGTCTGCAGCCGCTAAACAGCGGGCCGCAGGCCTTCAACGATATGCGCCTTGCACTGACGCAGCTGATGCAAAGTTTTCACTACGGGCAGCGGACGCTGTTTCGCCGTCTGTTCTCTCCGGTGATCGACAAACTGCTCTTTGCGGCCACAAAGGCCGATCACGTCACGGTCGACCAGCATGCCAATATGGTTTCGCTGCTGCAGCAGCTGGTGCAGGACGCCTGGCAAAACGCCGCCTTCGAAGGGATCGGCATGGATTGCCTTGGACTTGCGTCCGTGCAGGCGACGCAAAGCGGGCTGATCGATCTTAACGGCGAGAAAATACCGGCATTACGCGGGAACCGGCTCAGCGACGGTGAACCGCTTACCGTGTATCCGGGCGAAGTGCCTGCGCGGCTGCCGGGTCCGGCCTTCTGGCAGAACCAGGGCTTCCAGTTTGAAGCCTTCCGCCCGCAGGCAATGAGCGTCGATCGGCCATTGCCACACATCCGTCTGGATGCAGCGCTGGAGTTTTTGATAGGAGATAAATTGCGATGACGGAACCGTTAAAACCGCGCATAGACTTTACCGGAACGCTTGAGCAGGATCCTCAGGAGGCGTTTAAAACCGCGCAGACGTTCAGCGGCACGCAGGCTGATAACTTTGCCCCGGCCCTGACCGAGGAGTCGGGCGTCGAGGAAGGTCCGGCAGAGGCGGTTGTGGAAGCCGCTCTGCGTCCAAAGCGCAGCCTGTGGCGCAGGATGGTCACCACCGGTCTGGCGCTGTTTGGCGTAAGCGTGGTTGGGCAGGGCGTGCAGTGGACGATGAATGCCTGGCATACTCAGGACTGGGTCGCGCTGGGCGGATGTGCCGCGGGCGCGCTGATTGTGGGGGCGGGCATCGGGTCGGTTACCACCGAGTGGCGGCGGCTCTGGCGTTTGCGCCAGCGCGCGCACGAGCGTGATGAAGCGCGGGATCTTCTCCACAGTCACGGCACCGGCAAAGGCCGCGCGTTCTGTGAAAAGCTGGCCAGCCAGGCCGGCATCGATCAGTCGCATCCGGCGCTTCAGCGCTGGTATGCCGCCATCCATGAAACCCAGAATGACCGGGAAGTGGTGACGCTCTATTCCCATATGGTTCAGCCGGTGCTGGATGCCCAGGCGCGGCGCGAGATCAGCCGCTCTGCGGCGGAATCCACCCTGATGATTGCCGTCAGCCCGCTGGCGCTGGTCGATATGGCCTTTATCGCCTGGCGCAACCTGCGCCTGATCAACCGTATCGCGAACCTTTACGGTATAGAGCTGGGTTATTACAGTCGGCTCAGATTGTTCAAACTTGTCCTGCTCAATATCGCGTTTGCCGGGGCGAGTGAACTGGTGCGCGAAGTTGGCATGGACTGGATGTCGCAGGATCTGGCGGCGCGTCTTTCTGCTCGTGCCGCCCAGGGTATCGGCGCGGGATTATTGACGGCGCGTTTGGGGATTAAAGCGATGGAGGTCTGCCGTCCGCTGCCGTGGATTGATGGCGATAAGCCCCGGCTGGGGGATTTCAGACGTGAGCTGATCGGCCAGCTGAAAGAGACGCTCAATAAAAAACCTGCTCCGTGAGGTTTTGTTCACTTATCGTGCTGGCTGTCAATATTTGTTGACAGCCATCTTCCGGATCGCCGTGTTCTGACATATCATTTTACTGTTATTGGCTTAAAACGGTGAATTTCCCATGCGTCTTGAAGTCTTCTGTGAAGACCGTCTCGGTCTGACCCGCGAATTACTCGATCTTCTTGTTTTACGTAGCATTGATTTACGTGGCATTGAGATCGATCCTGTCGGGCGAATTTACCTCAATTTTGCCGAAATTGAATTTAATACCTTCAGCAGCCTGATGGCGGAAATCCGCCGTATCGCTGGCGTTACGGATGTACGCACCATTCCCTGGATGCCTTCTGAGCGTGAGCACCTGGCGCTGAGCGCGCTGCTGGAAGCCATGCCAGAGCCGTTCCTCTCCCTGGATTTGAAAAGCAAAGTTGAGCGCGTTAACCACGCGAGCTGCCAGCTTTTCGCGCAGAGCCAGGAGAAGCTCAGCAATCATAACGCCGCGCAGCTGATCCCCGGCTTTAACTTCCAGCGCTGGCTGGACAGCAATCCGCAGAACACGCTTAGCGAGCATGTGGTGATTAACGGGCAGAATTTCCTGATGGAGATCACGCCGGTCTATCTGAAAGGGGAAGGGAATACCCGCGTATTGACCGGGGCAGTGATCATGCTGCGCTCGACGCTACGCATGGGTCGCCAGCTGCAAAATCTCTCCAGTCAGGACGTTGGCACATTCAGCCAGATTATTGCCGTCAGCCCTAAAATGCGCCATGTGGTTGATCAGGCGCGCAAGCTCGCAAGCCTGACCGCGCCGCTGCTGATTACCGGGGATACCGGCACCGGGAAAGACCTGCTGGCTCACGCGGTGCATCTGGCGAGCCCGCGTGCGGCTAAGCCTTATCTGGCACTTAACTGCGCCTCTATTCCGGAAGATGCCGTTGAAAGCGAGCTGTTTGGCCACGCGCCGGAAGGCAAGAAAGGGTTCTTCGAGCAGGCTAACGGCGGCTCCGTGCTGCTGGACGAAATCGGCGAAATGTCGCCGCGTATGCAGGCTAAGCTGCTGCGTTTCCTGAACGACGGAACCTTCCGCCGCGTCGGTGAGGATCACGAGGTGCATGTGGACGTGCGCGTCATTTGCGCCACCCAGAAAAACCTGGTTGAACTGGTGCAAAAGGGGATCTTCCGCGAAGATCTCTATTACCGCCTTAACGTCCTGACGCTGAATATTCCCCCGCTGCGCGATTGTCCGCAGGACATCATGCCGCTAACGGAGCTGTTCGTTGCCCGCTTTGCCGACGAGCAGGGGGTGCCGCGTCCGAAGCTGTCTGCCGATCTCGGCACGGTGCTCATGCGCTACGGCTGGCCGGGCAATATTCGCCAGCTCAAAAACGCCGTTTATCGTGCGCTGACCCAGCTTGAAGGCTATGAACTGCGTCCGCAGGATATTCTGTTGCCCGATTACGACGCGGGGACAGTGTCTGTCGGCGAAGAGGCGATGGAGGGTTCGCTGGACGATATCACCAGCCGTTTTGAGCGCTCGGTGCTGACGCAGCTGTACCGCAGCTATCCCAGCACCCGCAAGCTGGCAAAACGCCTTGGCGTCTCGCACACCGCGATCGCGAACAAGCTGCGCGAGTACGGTTTGAATCATAAGAAAGGCGACGAATAACAAAAAAGCCTCTGCAAAGAGGCTTTTTACTTTACGTTTATTCCTTCGCCATCGGCGTGTTAACGATTTCTGTTTTTGTCTCTCCCTGAATCGACGCAATCCTGCTTTCCACGTCTTTCACCTGCTGCGGACTATGCAGCAGGGTATAGGTCAGATCAAACTGCGCGCTGGCGCCGGGCTGCAGCTGCTTAACCCGCTTCTGCTCGCGTTCAATCGTAACGGGGTAGGCGTAGCTGGTGCCTGGCTCAATGCCCGTGACGTAGCCCTGCTTCAGCGTGTCGGTATTCTTCCACAAGGTCAGCACAGGCAGCTGGCGGGTATCAAACTGGATTGACGCGCCTTTATCTCCGGCTTTATTGACCACCGCCGCAAGCGTTTCGTGGTTATTGTCCGCGAGCGGTTTAATGTTAAAGACCATCTCATCAAAGCCTTTTGTCGGCCCGGCATAGGTTTGCCAGTCGTTAACCCCCGCTTTGGCGTAGTCATTGAATGGGCTCACGCTTGCCGCCGGCGCAAGGAAACGCGCGCCTTCTTCAAGGATCGGCGTGCCGAAGTTGCTGTGATAGATGATTTGGTAATCATGAGGGTAATCCGCATTGTTGGTCAGAACATCATGCAGGCTGAACTGGTTGGTTCCGGGAACGTAGCGCAGTTCGGTCATGGTTTGCAGATCCGATTTTTTAAACGTGCTCTCTTTGATCAAACCGCGAACGCGGATCTCATGCGGGGCGGCATCCGCGATTTCAACCTCGACCTGCGAAACGGGGGTATTACCGGCCCTGCCGTGCAGGGTGTAAATTTGCCCGTCCGCGGTGACCGGGTGCCCGGTCCACTCATAGCCACAGCGCACCATCATCTCGTTGAAACCATCCAGCCAGCCGAGACCGTTGCGGCTTTCAAGATTGATATATGCCGGATTAACGACCTCTTTAACGGGCGAATTCCACCCCAGTCGGGTGCCAAAGCCTTCTACATGCAGAAGGTTCATCCCGCGGGTCGGGCTCAGGGTAATCGTCAGGCCATCTTTGCTGCTAATAATGATGACTTTGCTGCCTTCCTGTTTACCACCGTGCAAGACTTTTTGCTCAATGCTGAACGTTTGGTCTTTAACTTTCAGCTCATCGCTGGAAATCTTCCAGTTTCCTTTCTCTACGCTGCTTTCAGCGCTTGTCAGCACCCAGGTTTTGGCCGCTGCATGGCCAGAAATCAGTACCGAAAGGAGTGTAAAAGCGAATTTAATCTTCATATATTATCCTTTTTGCTGAAACGATTATTTTCTTTCGTAAGCAAATCTAATGTTTAGACAAAAAGGGAAATGTGATGCGCTTCACTGGGGATGAAAATAGGGATTTTTAACGATTATTATGCGTTAATGATCACGCTAATGTTACATATTGTCTAAGTTATTGCATGATTAATGTGACTTGTGCGCATTTGTGCTTTAACGATTCAGCTTTGGCGCAATAAAAAACCCCGCCGCGGCGAGGTTGAGAATAAGTTGTATAGAATGCTAAGTACTTATTATGCTTTCAGCACGTCCAGCGCGGCAGTGTAGTCCGGCTCGGTGGTGATTTCGTTAACCAGTTCGCTGAAGACGACGGTGTCGTTTTCATCCAGAACCAGCACGGCACGTGCTGCCAGACCTTTCAGCGGGCCTTCCGCGATGCTGACGCCGTATTTCTCGAGGAAATCTGCGCTGCGCAGGGTGGAGAGGGTAATAACGTTGCTCAGGCCTTCTGCACCGCAGAAACGGGACTGGGCAAACGGCAGGTCAGCGGAAATGCACAGCACAACGGTGTTGTCCATTTCAGTCGCCAGCTGGTTGAATTTACGCACGGACGCGGCACAAACGCCGGTATCAATGCTTGGGAAAATGTTCAGTACTTTGCGTTTACCCGCAAACTGAGCCAGTGTGACGTCAGACAGATCTTTAGCCACCAGAGTAAAAGCCTGCGCTTTGCTGCCAGCCTGCGGAATGGAACCTGCAACAGCAACCGGGTTGCCCTGGAAATGAACGAGTTGTGACATAGATATCTTCCTGTTTACATATAGTTAACGTCGGGGCTAGTGTATGCCATCAGCGGATAACACGGCAAACCAAATTTTTCGCCTTTCCGGGCCGCAAGGAGTCAGTGATGAGAAGCGTTAAGGTCTATGAAGAAGCCTGGCCATTGCATACCCCGTTTGTGATCTCCCGCGGCAGCCGAAGTGAAGCCAGCGTGGTCGTGGTTGAAATCGAAGAAGAGGGAGTTAAAGGCGTCGGGGAATGTACGCCTTACCCGCGCTACGGAGAAAGTTCTGCGTCGGTGATGGCGCATATCATGACCCTGGTGCCTGACCTGCAAAAAGGGCTCACGCGCGAGGCGTTACAGCAGCGTTTACCCGCCGGGGCAGCGCGCAACGCCGTCGACTGCGCGCTCTGGAGCCTTGAGGCCGCTAAGCAGCAGCAATCGCTGACGTCCTTGCTGGGTGTGGCGCTGCCGGAATCCGTCGTGACGGCGCAAACGGTCGTGATTGGTGAGCCGGAGCAGATGGCCGCCAGCGCAAAAGCGCTCTTTGACGCCGGGGCCACGCTGTTAAAAGTGAAGCTCGACGATCGCCTGATCAGCGAGCGGATGGTCGCCATTCGCTCGGCGGTTCCCTCGGCCACGCTGATTGTTGACGCCAACGAGTCATGGCATCCCGAGGGGCTTGCCGCACGATGTCAGCTGCCGGCTGACCTGGGCGTGGCGATGCTGGAACAGCCTCTGCCAGCGAAGGATGATGCGGCGCTGAAGAATTTTATCCATCCGCTGCCCGTCTGTGCGGATGAAAGCTGTCATACCCGCGAGAATTTGAGCGCGCTTAAGGGCAGCTATGAGATGGTCAATATCAAGCTCGACAAGACAGGCGGGCTGACAGAAGCGCTGGCCCTGGCGGCGGAGGCGCAGGCGCAGGGCTTTTCCCTGATGCTGGGATGCATGCTCTGCACATCACGGGCGATCGGCGCGGCGCTGCCGCTGGTCAATCAGGTCCGTTTCGCCGATCTGGATGGCCCGACGTGGCTGGCGGTTGACGTTTCACCAGCGCTTAATTTTACCAGCGGCGTGCTTCATCTTTGAGGCTGCCAGCGCAGAAGCTCCATCATCGCTTTTAGGTAAATCTCGCTGGCTTCGTCGGAGGAAATCGGCGGGAATTCAGCGGTGATGCAGGGCAGGCTCAAATCGGCGCACCAGCTACCGAACGATCCGGGGGTTTCATAGCCCACGCTGGTGACGAGCGGCAGGGCGAAAGCCTGCGCCAGCCACGCGCCCAGTTCGGAGTGGCGCGGATCTTCAATGCAGGCCAGCGGATCGTGGAAAGAGACAACCCATGCGGGGTGGATCTTATGGATAAGCTGGCACAGCGCCTGCGTTTCCGGTTCGGAGCCGGGCTTGTCTCCCGTCAGCAGCACCACGTCCCGCTCCTCGGCGGAGCTGTTCCAGCGATAAACCGTTTCGCCGGCGCGCCAGTTTGCCGCCGGGAAATTACGGTTCAGGTCGATTCCCCTCGCATTCGCGCGTAAACCAAGCTGACAGCCGTCCGGATTGACGGCAAGAATCACGTGGTGACGTCGCAATGAAGGCGTCAGCGTCCGCAGCGCGCAGGAAAGCGTGACGATGGACGAGTTCTCATCTCCGTGCGTGCCGGCAATGACCAAACCGCTGTTGCGATCGGCATCGGGCGCCGGGAACCAGATCAGCGATGCGCCTAAAAATGAGCGGCCATATTGCTCAGCGCCCGGCGGAAAGGCCCCGCGCTCCGCTCGTGGTCGGGTAATTGCCATACGAAATCCTGATAAAGAATTCTCTACTGGCAGTGTTGTGCAAAACTCGCTGTTAATCAAATAGTTTCCGTAACGCTTGAGAATTGCCTCAAATCACTATTCCTGACGAAGGTATTTGCATTTCCCTGTGTCGAAACAAATAATTACGCATCTGCTTGTTACCTGAATTTATTAAAGGGGATCTTATGAAGCATCCTGTTTCGCGTCTCTGCGCTGCACTGTACCTGTGCGGACTCTCTACACTCTCGTACGCTGCTGATGTGCCCCAGGGCACGGTACTGGCGCAAAAACAGGAGCTGGTCAGGCATATTAAAGACGAGCCTGCTTCGCTCGATCCGGCAAAAGCGGTGGGATTACCCGAGATTCAGGTGATTCGCGATCTTTTCGAAGGGCTGGTGAATCAGAACGAGAAAGGGGAGCTTACCCCGGGCGTGGCGACGCGCTGGCAGAGCAACGATAACCGTATCTGGACGTTTACCCTGCGCGATAACGCGAAATGGTCTGACGGTACGCCCGTCACCGCGCAGGATTTTGTCTACAGCTGGCAGCGTCTGGTTGACCCAAAAACCACGTCTCCGTTTGCCTGGTTTGCGGCGCTGGCAGGCATCAACAACGCGCAGGCCATTATCGATGGCAAAGCAGCGCCAGATACCCTGGGCGTGACGGCGGTGGATGCCAGAACCTTACGCGTCCAGCTGGACAAACCGCTCCCGTGGTTTAGCAACCTGACGGCAAACTTCGCCTTCTATCCGGTGCAAAAAGCGAACGTTGAAAGCGGTAAAGAGTGGACGCGTCCGGGCGCCCTGGTGGGCAATGGCGCATACGTCCTGAACGACCGCGTGGTGAATGAAAAACTGGTTGTCGTGCCGAATACGCACTACTGGGACAACGCGAAAACTGTCCTGCAAAAAGTGACTTTCATTCCGATTAATCAGGAATCCTCCGCCACTAAGCGCTATCTGGCGGGAGATATTGATATCACCGAATCGTTCCCGAAAAACATGTATCAGAAGCTCCTGAAGGACATTCCGGGACAGGTGTATACGCCGCCTCAGCTCGGGACCTATTACTATGCGTTTAACACGCAAAAGGGCCCGACGGCCGATGCCCGGGTGCGTCTTGCGCTGAGCATGACTATCGATCGCCGCATTATGGCAGAAAAGGTATTAGGTACAGGCGAGAAGCCGGCCTGGCATTTCACCCCCGACGTGACGGCGGGGTTCACCCCTGAACCTTCTCCGTTCGAGCAGATGTCCCAGCAGGAGCTGAACGCTCAGGCGAAAACGTTGCTCCAGGCCGCAGGTTACGGTCCTCAGCGTCCGCTGAAGTTGACCCTTCTGTACAACACCTCGGAAAACCACCAGAAAATCGCCATTGCGGTGGCGTCTATGTGGAAGAAAAATCTCGGTGTGGACGTCAAACTGCAAAACCAGGAGTGGAAAACCTATATCGACAGCCGTAATACCGGCAATTTTGATGTGATCCGCGCGTCATGGGTAGGCGATTACAACGAGCCGTCGACCTTCCTGTCTCTGCTGACCTCAACCCACAGCGGTAATATCTCGCGTTTCAATGAACCGGCCTACGATAAAATTATCCACCAGGCAACGCTGGAAACCACGGCGAAAGCGCGTAATACGGACTACAACATGGCGGAGAAAATCCTCATGGAGAAAGCGCCTATCGCGCCAATTTACCAGTACACCAATGGTCGTCTTATTAAACCCTGGGTGAAAGGCTACCCCATCAATAACCCGGAAGACGTGGCGTATAGCCGGACGATGTTTATCGAGAAGCACTGATGTTTTATGAGACCTGGCGCATTCCCGCGCCAGGCCTGCAAAACGCGGTAGGGCTTCATTCGCTATGCGTGGCCCGATGCCGGGTCTCTGTTATTCTAATAGCGCATTAAACTTCGCCAGCCACTGCGGATGCGCGGGCCAGGCGGGAGCCGTCACCAGGTTCCCGTCCACATGGGCCTGATCGATGCCGATAGCGGCGTAGTGTCCGCCGCTGAGACGGACCTCAGGCGCGCAGGCCGGGTAGGCGCTACAGGTTCGTCCTTTCAGTATCCCCGCTGCAGCAAGCAGCTGTGGTCCGTGGCACACCGCAGCAATCGGCTTACGCGCGGCGTCAAATGCCTGTACCAGCTTTAAGACGTCCTCATTTAACCGCAGATACTCGGGGGCTCTCCCTCCGGGGATGAGCAGCGCGTCGTAGTCCTGCTCCTTTACGGCTGAAAAATCGGCGTTGAGGGTAAAGCGGTGACCGGGCTTTTCGCTGTAGGTCTGGGCGCCGTCAAAGTCATGGATTGCCGTCATGATATAGTCGCCCTTCGGTTTGTCTGGGCAGACCGCATCCACCTGATGGCCAATCATCTGCAACGCCTGAAAAGGCACCATGGTTTCGTAATCTTCGGCGTAATCGCCAACCAGCATCAGGATCTTCTTGCTCATCTTTCCTCACCTCTATCAATAAAGATGATTAAGATATAGCCTGGCGTGGCTGAATTGCCGGAAATAAAAAAGCCCGTCAGAGCACGGGCAACATAAGCAAATGAATAAGTGATTCGTTATCAACGTTGTTGGAGGATAACGCCGCGTATTTTACGCGGCTGTAAGGGAAGCAGATACCTGACATATTCGGTAGGTGAAACAAGCGATTAAACGTGCGTTACGGTGCGTCAAAGGTCGGGTAAAGGCTATTTTCAAGAAACTCGACGAGATACCAGATCTCACCGCTAAAAATAAACCAGAAGCCAAATATAATAAGGAGTAAAATAATTAAGGTGAGTATTATTTCTGTTTTTCCCATTGCGGCTTTTACCCACCTGAAGCTAATTGATTCGAGGTGGGCATTGTAGCGGGGCTTGTACGGATACTCCAGTTTCATGCCGCAAGGACTTTATTGCGTCCGTCATTTTTAGCGCGATACAGCGCATCGTCCACGCGCTTAAACAGCTCGTCAATACTCTCCCCCTGATTGTGCCGCGCCACGCCGATGCTAACGGTGAACCGCGGCAAGCCCGGAATCGTAATGCGGGCAACGGCTGCGCGGACTGACTCGGCAATCTGCATCGCGGTATCGAGAGAGGTGCGCGGCAGCAGGATAACGAACTCTTCGCCACCCCAGCGGAAGACCATATCGCCCTCCCGACTACAGGCTTCCAGCGTCCGGGAAAGGGCGATAAGCACCTCATCGCCTTTCAGATGGCCGAACAGGTCATTAATGTTTTTGAAATGGTCGGTATCCACCAGCAGCAGGCTAAATTGCTGCTGCGCAGGAAGTTTATTCAGGCTGCTTTGATCGGTAATCGCGTAGAACTGCCGCCGGTTGAGTAGCCCGGTCATGGAGTCACGTAACGCCGCATGTTCCAGCTCCTGCTCCAGCCTTTTTTGCTCGGTGATATCGTGGATGATGCACAGCATCAGCTTGTCACCGTAGATCTCAATGGGCCCGGCATACGTCTGAACGTGGCGGGTGGATCCATCGGCAAGGCGGTGAACAAAATTGAGCGGCTTATGACCACCGGGCAGCGCGGCAATCGCAGTCATTATGGGCATCACATCTCGCCCCAGCGTATTGATTTCCCAGGTATGCTTACTGCACATGTCATCATGTGAATAACCATAAAAATTGAGCGCGGCCAGATTCGCATCGACGATTTGACCGTCGCGGGCCGGATCGATTAACAGCATCGGGGCACTGTTGGTCAGAAAAAAGCGCGCATAAAAACCCTGTTTTTTCCGCCGGTAGTTAGCGGAACGGCTGGCCTTCAATCCTGAGAGTATTTGTTGGGAGATGCCCTCGAAAACAATCACATCTCCCCAGGGCGCGTAGTGGGCAAGCGAGAGGCGACAGCTTAACGGCGTATCCTGTCCATCCCGGTTCGTTGTCCAGATTTCGACGATCTCCTGCTCTGTTTTCAGTTCAGATACATACATCGACAGGACGGTTTGCGCACTGGCTGAATAGATCCCTTTGCGCAGGTCATCGAGCGTTTTATCCCCCATGATCTGCGTTGCGGACACATTCGCAAAAATGATCTTTTCCGACACGGGTGAAACGAGCCACACGGGTGTTTTAATTACATTTAACGCATCAAAACAAGGTTGCGACATAGGCGTTTCCTGTTCATCGACAACATGTGCCTGACAATCATGACAGAATTGACTCGCGTGTACTCCCTTGAAACATACTCCACTTAACCCCGTCAGGCATGATTTTTTTGAGAAATAAATGCGGGGTCCGTTTGAATTTTATTAATGGGTATAATCTGTTTGTCTGAATTCATCTGCAGCAGTAGCCACGGTACCTGTTCGGCAGGTAAGGGCCTGGAGAAAAGGTAACCCTGCAGGTAATCGCAGCCGAGACGGGTGAGAACCGCCTGCTGTTCTTCCGTCTCGATCCCTTCTGCCACCACATTCATCTCCATGGTCCGGGCGATACTGATAATGGTTTCAACCAGCTTGTAGCTTTTTTCATTTTCCAGCATCGACGTGACAAAGCTTCTGTCGATCTTAAGTTCTTTTGCCGGAAGCACGCTCAGCATCAGAAGGTTGGAATAGCCCGTACCAAAATCATCAATCGAGACGACGATCCCCGCGTGATTAAACGCATTGAGCAACTCAATGCTGCGGTCCAGATTTTTAAGCGCGGTGCTTTCCGTTACCTCAAGGATCAGCCGGGACGGAGACAAGCTATATTTTTCCAGCATCGACGAGATGATCTGGAAAATATCCGGCTGTTCAAACTGGATGGGGGATAGGTTGAGCGACAGCGTCCACTGGCTGAAACCTTGCTCAGTCCAGAAATGAAGCTGTCGGCATGCCGCTTCAATGGCCCAGTTACCTACCGGAATAATTAAACTCGTTTGCTCCAGAGAGGGGATAAACAGATTTGGCAGCACAACCCCTTGCTCGGGATGCCGCCAGCGCAGAAGGGCTTCAAAACCGTGAATGGTTTTCTCTCCCGCATGCCAGGTTGGCTGGTACCACAGTTCAAACTGATCGCGCTCAAGCGCCTGAGAAAGCTCCTGCAGGAAACCGGGTTTTGCCGGGATCGCCGTTGACATCTCGGCCCGGTAAATCGCCCAGCCGTTGCGGCCCTCTTCTTTGACGCGATGTAGGGCTGCATCCGCCTTGAGCTTCAGCTCATGCAGCGTTTCGCCATCCTGAGGATAGAGGCTGACGCCCGCGCTGATCGTCGTGCTTAACGTATGCCCGCAGACAGACAGAGGGCGTCGCACGTCTTCGAGCAACGCGGTGACCAGGGCGTTGAGCCTGTCGTCGTCACATTCCGGCACCAGCAGGATAAAGGCGTCGCCTCCCAGCCTTGCCAGGGTCATCTCACGAGTGAGCCGGGCCGTGATGCGCTGCGCGACCGCGATCAATAGCTCATCACCGACGCTGTGGCCCCACGTATCGTTAACGCGTTTGAAGTGATCGACGTCCAGGAAAATAACCGCAAATGGCTTCTTGCTCAGCAGCGCGCTGCGCAGACAATCCTGCATGCGGAGATCCATCTGGTGGCGGTTTGCGAGCCCGGTGAGCGCGTCAAAACGCGCCTGTAGCTCAAGCTGGCGGTTTAGCTGCTGCAGATTATCCGTCAGCCGACTGGTGCGCCGGTGGGAATCGATAAGTGAAATGATTAACATCACGCCGAGCAGGCAGAGCGTGGTGACCGAAACCCAGATGGATAACCCCAGCTCGCCGATCCCGCCCGGGAGGGTATGCGCCATTTCCTGAAACTGCGCGGCACTCATGCCGGTATAATGCATCGCACAAATGGCGGCACCCATGACGAAGGCCGCGAGAATGCGATTGATAAAGACGCCTTTGTGTTTATCCCGCAGACGGAAAGCCAGCCACAGCGCCGTGCCGGAGGCAACAACAGCAATAACCACGGACAACCCCACGATGCGGCGATCCCAGATGATGCTGCCATCCAGCATCAGGGCCGCCATACCGATGTAGTGCATAGACACCACGCCAGCGCTCAGGATCGCCGTAGCAAAGATCAGCCGGAAGGGAGAAAGTTTTTTGCCCGCGACGGCAATATTAAGTGCCGTGGCCGATGCAATCACCGCGACGCCCAGTGACGCAAGGGTTAACCAGAGGTCGTAGCTCATCATCATGGGCATTTGCATCGACAGCATGCCGATAAAGTGCATCGACCAAATGCCAATGCCCAGCGTGACCCCACCGGCAATGCGCCAGAAGAGGGCAGCCTTTCGGCTGGAGAGGGGGATCTTTCCGGCGCTGTCCAGCGCCACAAAGGAGGCGATAAACGCCACCAGATAAGAGATAGCGATTAACACAGGGTCCCACGATATATTGAGCATTATGCAGTCCCACGCCTGAGAGGGTCACCGATTTCGCCTGCCGGGTACATCTTTATTGGGCAACGAACATGCGCATTCAAACCATATTAGTTATTTATCGTGAAAAATGACCAGTCATATTAATACTCTAAAACTTATTAAGAATATAAAATATATTCTCTTGTTAATATATTAAGCGTTGCTAAACAAGAACGAATAACTGTAGCAAAGCTCCTTAAATATGAGGGCGATCGTATCGTCTCACCGCGGGCGATACTATCGCTTAAGATGGCGGGAAACCAGTATCACAGCATGCTGAGCATAACATTTTCACTAATACGCTTTTTTTATCTGACTTAAGACAAATCTCAGGATGCTAACGGCGAAACAAAAAACAAGCGTTGTTTGCGATGAAAAACTTCCGGGCCAATGCTATAAGTCTAAGTGCCGACCAAAATATAAAACGTGGGTATTATCATGCTAAAAAATATTAGTGTCAGGACCTTTATTATCGGGTTCCTTTTCTCTCTTTTTTTGGTAAGTGCGGGTGTCGTGGTTCTATTTTCCAGCAATACGTCTCTCTTTATTTCGCTTAATGTCATCAATTTCGTTGCGCTATTTTTGCTCTGGGTCTATATGACGAAGTATCTTGTGACGCCGATCAATACGGTGAAGAGAAGTATTGAGGAGGTGACCGCAGGTAACCTTGGCGTATCTATCCCTGAGTTTGGCAATAACTGCGCGGGCCGACTCATCCCCGGGATAAATAGCCTTTCCGGCAATATTGCGACGCTGGTGCGTGAGATCAGGGCGTCATCGCAAACCGCCATGACCTTATCGGACCAACTCTCGGCACGTAGCGCTCAGCTATCGGTGAAAACCGAACAGCAGTCTGCGTCTTTGGTGCAAACCGCCGCCAGCATGGAGCAAATGGCCGCGAGCACCAAAAACAATGCCGATAACACCCGCCTGGCGAGCGAGCAGGCAAATGTGGCGACGTTACAGGCGCGCAAGGGCGGTGAGCTCATGGGGCAGGTCGCCAGCAATATGCAGTCTATTACCGAATGCGCGCAGCAGATGACGGAGATTATTTCGCTCATTGACGGCATTGCGTTCCAGACGAATATCCTGGCGCTCAACGCGGCCGTTGAGGCGGCAAGGGCGGGCGATCATGGAAAGGGGTTTTCTGTGGTCGCGGAAGAGGTAAGAAACCTGGCACACCGCAGCGCAGAGGCCGCGAAGAATATCAAAACGCTGATTGAAGTCACCAGCAGTAACGTCACGCAGGGAGCCAGCGTTGTGTCACAGGCAGAGAAAAACATGCATGAAATCGTGACGGGGTCGGGGAATGTCAGCCGCTTAATGGACGACATTTCCGCGTCAACCTCAGAGCAGGAGAAAGGCATTTCTCAGATTACCCTGGCGCTATCGGAGCTGGAGCGGGTTACGCAAAGTAACGTGGCAATGGCAGAGGAACTCAACGGTTCGTCTGATGTACTGCGTAATCAGGTGATTGAGCTGCAGACCCGAACGCGTAATTTCAGGCTCGATCAGTCATCCTTGTCCTCATCACCTGGCGGCTCGCCATCCTTCCTGCAGCGGCCAGAGCATTCTCTCTGACAGCACCTCAAAGCC
The DNA here is from genome assembly GCF_001521715.1 of Enterobacter asburiae. Classification (NCBI taxonomy): domain Bacteria; kingdom Pseudomonadati; phylum Pseudomonadota; class Gammaproteobacteria; order Enterobacterales; family Enterobacteriaceae; genus Enterobacter; species Enterobacter asburiae. The sequence goes on along the minus strand of NZ_CP011863.1, from coordinate 1,591,907 downwards.
TGGCATGCCAGGCTTTTTTTACGCCTCTGGCCAGTATGTACAATTCCTGAGCGATTTCAGCGCGATGAGATACATAGTTGTTGCTTAACACCTGATGAAAGCTAGACTGACACCGAAGAGCTAAAAAGGTGGAGGCGCTGTGGAAAGCATTAAAGGATCTGAACTTAACGTTCCAGACGCAGTTTTTGCGTGGGTGCTGGATGGTCGCGGCGGTGCGCGACCGCTGGAAGATAATGATGTGATCGATAGTGCGCATCCCTGCTGGCTACATCTGAACTACACCCACCCGGACAGCGCTGACTGGCTGGCCTCGACTCCGCTCTTGCCCAATAACGTGCGCGATGCGCTGGCGGGTGAAAGCCTGCGGCCCCGCGTGAGTCGAATGGGTGACGGGACGCTAATCACCCTGCGCTGCATTAACGGCAGCACGGATGAACGTCCGGATCAGCTGGTTGCGATGCGTGTCTACATGGACGACGGGCTCATTGTGTCGACCCGGCAGCGAAAAGTTCTGGCGCTGGATGACATCGTCAACGATCTGAAAGAAGGCACCGGGCCGGTCGACTGCGGCAGCTGGCTGGTGGACGTCTGCGACGCCCTTACCGATCATGCGAGTGAATTTATTGAAGAGCTGCACGACAAAATCATCGACCTGGAAGATAACCTGCTCGATCAGCAGATCCCGCCCCGCGGTTTTCTGGCCCTGTTGCGTAAGCAGTTGATTGTGATGCGCCGCTATATGACGCCGCAGCGCGACGTTTACGCGCGTCTTGCCAGCGAAAGGCTCGCCTGGATGAATGACGATCAGCGGCGCAGAATGCAGGATATTGCCGACAGACTGGGGCGCGGGCTGGACGAGATTGATTCCTGTATTGCCAGAACGGCGGTGATGGCGGACGAAATCGCGCAGGTGATGCAGGAGTCTCTGGCGAGAAGAACCTATACGATGTCCCTGATGGCGATGGTGTTTTTACCCAGCACGTTTCTTACCGGGCTGTTTGGCGTGAACCTGGGGGGAATTCCGGGTGGCGCTTATCGCTACGGCTTTACCGCGTTTTGCGTGATGTTAGTTGTTTTGATTGGTGGTGTTGCATGGTGGTTGCATCGTAGTAAATGGCTGTAAATTTACGCTTTTTTCAGCTTTTCACGGGATCAAAACGCTCTTTTAATTGAGCGAAGTCAATAAACATCTACCCCGTAAGGTGCAATATTACTTCCGCAGGTGAATGCAACGTCAAGCGATGGGCGTTGCGCTCCATATTGTCTTACTTCCTTTTTTGAATTACTGCATAGCACAATTGATTCGTACGACGCCGACTTCATAGTCGGCTTTTTTTTGCCTCCTGATTCTCAGCGTCTACCCTAAAAGGGACGAAAGCAAATTCTGGAGGGAATGATGAGCATCCTGAACGCTCTGCTACAGCAACAATCGCGTCAATCCGATCCCATCCCCAGCGATCCGGTGCCAATGCCCGATCCCATTCCGCGCCCGCAGCCGATGCCCGACCCGCCGCCAGATGAAGAACCGATTAAATTGTCGCATCGGACCGCGAGATCTGCGAGGATACGCGCCATCTGACCGCAAAGATGACCACGAGAGACTACTGTGACCGCTTTTTCTACCCTGAATGTTCTGCCCGCCGCCCAACTCGATAACCTCAACGAGTTGGGTTACCTCACGATGACGCCTGTTCAGGCGGCCGCGTTGCCCGCCATCCTTGAGGGCCGTGACGTGCGCGTGCAGGCGAAAACGGGCAGCGGGAAAACGGCGGCATTTGGCCTTGGCCTGTTGCAGCACATCGATGCGGCACTTTTTCAGACCCAGTCTCTGGTGCTGTGTCCGACCCGCGAACTGGCAGACCAGGTCGCGGGTGAACTGCGTCGCCTGGCGCGTTTCCTGCCCAATACCAAGATTTTAACCCTCTGCGGCGGACAGCCGTTCGGCGCGCAGCGTGATTCACTCCAGCATGCGCCGCACATTATTGTCGCAACGCCCGGCCGCCTGCTGGATCACCTGCAAAAAGGCACCGTCTCGCTGGATGCGTTACAAACGCTGGTGATGGATGAGGCAGACAGGATGCTGGATATGGGCTTCAGCGATGCGATTGACGAGGTGATCCGTTTCGCCCCGGCCGATCGTCAGACGCTGCTATTCTCGGCGACCTGGCCGGAGGCCATCGCCGCCATCAGCGGGCGCGTGCAGAAAAATCCGCTCACCATTGAAATCGACAGCGTAGATGCGCTGCCCGCTATCGAGCAGCAGTTCTTTGAAACCTCGCAGCAGGGAAAAATTTCGCTACTGCAGAAATTGCTGAGCCAGCATCAGCCTGCGTCCTGCGTGGTGTTCTGTAATACCAAAAAAGACTGTCAGTCGGTCTGTGATGCCCTGAATGCCGCCGGCCAGAGCGCATTGTCTCTGCATGGCGATCTGGAGCAGCGCGATCGCGATCAGACGCTGGTCCGCTTCGCTAACGGCAGCGCCCGCGTTCTTGTCGCAACCGACGTCGCTGCGCGCGGTCTGGACATTAAATCTCTTGAGCTGGTGGTTAACTTTGAGCTGGCGTGGGACCCTGAAGTGCACGTGCACCGTATTGGTCGTACCGCGCGCGCGGGAAACAGCGGTCTGGCGATCAGCTTCTGCGCACCGGAAGAGGCGCAGCGCGCCAATATTCTCTCTGAGATGCTGCAGATTAAGCTGAACTGGATGAATGCACCGGCCAGCGTCAGCCTTGTGCCGCTGGAGGCTGAAATGGCGACGCTGTGCATTGATGGCGGTAAAAAAGCCAAGATGCGTCCAGGTGACGTATTAGGGGCGCTGACCGGGGATGTGGGTCTGGACGGGGCGGATATCGGCAAGATTGCGGTCCATCCGGCGCATGTCTACGTAGCGGTTCGCCAGGCGGTTGCCCATAAGGCATGGAAGCAGCTGCAAAACGGGAAAATTAAGGGCAAAACCTGTCGCGTACGTCTGCTGAAATAAAGAATGAAGCGTCTCAGAAGATGTTTCTGAGACGCTAATCGCTTACTTCACTTCAAGCACGTTCAGACGCAGCTCTTCAAACTGATTGTCATCTTCTTCCGGCTGCCAGCCCGCTGGCTGCATGGGAATATCTTCCCGATCAAACGCCAGGTCCCCGCCGTTCACAACTTCTGACTCGTGATTGATGCCTTTAAAGTCGAACAGCTCCACATCCGCGAGATGGGAAGGGACGACGTTCTGCATCGCGCTGAACATGGTTTCGATACGACCCGGATAACGCTTATCCCAGTCGCGCAGCATGTCGCCAATTACCTGACGCTGCAGGTTCGGCTGAGAGCCGCACAGGTTACATGGAATGATCGGGAAACCTTTAGCCTGAGAAAAACGCTCAATGTCTTTTTCGCGGCAGTAGGCGAGAGGGCGGATCACAATGTGCTTGCCGTCATCGCTCATCAGTTTAGGCGGCATGCCTTTCATCTTGCCGCCGTAGAACATATTGAGGAACAGCGTTTGCAGGATATCGTCGCGGTGATGGCCCAGCGCAATTTTGGTCGCGCCCAGCTCCGTCGCGGTACGATACAAAATGCCGCGGCGCAGGCGAGAGCAGAGTGAGCAGGTGGTTTTCCCTTCAGGGATTTTCTCTTTCACAATGCCGTAGGTATTTTCTTCGACGATTTTATACTCAACGCCCAGCTTTTCGAGGTATTCCGGCAGAATGTGCTCCGGGAAGCCCGGCTGTTTCTGGTCAAGGTTGACCGCCACCAGGGAAAATTTCACCGGTGCGCTTTGCTGAAGATTACGTAGGATCTCCAGCATGGTATAGCTGTCTTTACCCCCTGACAGGCAGACCATGATGCGGTCACCTTCTTCAATCATGTTGAAGTCTGCAATGGCTTCGCCCACGTTACGGCGCAGTCGCTTTTGCAGTTTATTCAGGTTGTATTGCTCTTTTTTGTTAATCTCTTGATTCTCTTGCATTTAGTACTACCTTCGGAGCCAGCAGGGGCAAACATTGTATGCCGCGTATGGTACGGATTCCGGCGGCGAATGCCAGCACGTTTTACAGCGGGGTTATAACTGGTGCAGCAACGCCGTTAGCGTGCGTTGAGATTTCAGGACCTCATATAGCATTTTACTCGTGGTAGTTTTCCATATTTGTTATATGACCGCAGGGAACTTATATGGCATAAGAGCGTTAAATGAACATAAAAAGGAATGACTTAATGTCGCTTTATGACCTAAAAACCGAAGCACTTGCCTTACCGGAGACCTGGCACTCTCGTGTATTGGGCCGGATTGGAACTGCAAATCTTAAAGTTTTACGAATGGATGAACGCTCAGTGATTGAAGAGGTACATGAGTATGACGAGGGGTTACTGGTCATTGATGGACGTCTGGAGCTGGGCGTGACGGGTAAAAAAATCTCTGTAACGGCTGGGCAGCTCTATATCGCTAAAGCTGGCACTCCCCATACTGTAGAAACAGGCAGTTTTGGCACACTAGTTATCATTGATTTACCAGAAACGGAAGTGGCCTCGCTTTAAGCGGCTTGCGATAAGGTCACAGATTGTCAGGATTGTTCGACGTGCTGATCCAAACTTTAATCAAACTCAACGTTATCAATCCCATCACAACGGCGGTGATGCTGCCAACTTACTGATTTAGTGTATGATGGTGTTTTTGAGGTGCTCCAGTGGCTTCTGTTTCTATCAGCTGTCCCTCCTGTTCAGCTACTGACGGGGTGGTGCGTAACGGTAAAAGTACTGCCGGACATCAGCGCTATCTCTGCTCTCACTGCCGTAAAACATGGCAGTTACAGTTCACATACACCGCCTCTCAACCCGGTACGCACCAGAAAATCATTGATATGGCCATGAATGGCGTTGGATGCCGGGCAACCGCCCGCATTATGGGCGTTGGCCTCAACACGATTTTACGTCACTTAAAAAACTCAGGCCGCAGTCGGTAACCTCGCGCATACAGCCGGGCAGTGACGTCATCGTCTGCGCGGAAATGGACGAACAGTGGGGCTACGTCGGGGCTAAATCGCGCCAGCGCTGGCTGTTTTACGCGTATGACAGGCTCCGGAAGACGGTTGTTGCGCACGTATTCGGTGAACGCACTATGGCGACGCTGGGGCGTCTTATGAGCCTGCTGTCACCCTTTGACGTGGTGATATGGATGACGGATGGCTGGCCGCTGTATGAATCCCGCCTGAAGGGAAAGCTGCACGTAATCAGCAAGCGATATACGCAGCGAATTGAGCGGCATAACCTGAATCTGAGGCAGCACCTGGCACGGCTGGGACGGAAGTCGCTGTCGTTCTCAAAATCGGTGGAGCTGCATGATAAAGTCATCGGGCATTATCTGAACATAAAACACTATCAATAATTTGGAGTCATTACCCTGTGTTGTGTAAATAAAAGGTGGGCGGTTTAGGATTACAGGTTCTATAAAATCGCCTGCATTTAGCAGGCTTTAATTGTTAGACGTTTTTATTATTTTAATTCAAAAGATAAAACCTAAAAGCGCTCGCCGCAAATATCGGAGATTTTACTGAGGTTTTATCTTTCCATTTGTGAAGTGGCTATGATTTTTCCGGAAACGCACATCACAAATGGTTTTTTGCGGCATCAAGTATCTTCTGAGAGGTGAGTTCTCTATCAGAGGCAACGTAGACAAAGCTGCGATCGCCGGTTAAAGACCGGAAACCGGCAGACATAATCTGAAGGTATATTTCTTCTCCATCCGGATACTCCTGCCTTACGGACGTAACGCCTTGTTGTACCGTGACAACTTTACCAGGCTTCCCATTGAAAAAAACGATGACATTCTTCATAAACCACCCTGTGTTTTTTTAGGAACATTCGAAAACTAAAGCAAGCATTTTTTAGCTTTAACGTGTATGGTGGCAGTCCGTAAAATCAGGAGATGCCTATGTCTGGACGTAAAAATACACAATCCCATCGAAATCATTTAGTCAAATGTTCATGCCCAAATTGCTCTAAAGATTCAGAGCATAGTTTTAATCGCGTGCAAAAGGGCGCTCAACTTGTCTGCCCGTACTGCCACGTTTTGTTTAAATCTACTCAACGATTCTAAACCAAAGTAGTTGACAAAATGAGTTAGCTTTGAGTTTTAGACCATTCATGCAGCAGTTCTGCACTTCATCACATTGGTTAGCATACTCGTTAAGAAAATATGCTGACTGTTGCTATCAATAACAGACATATAATCCAGGGCCCGTTTACTCAGGAAACCTTGTTGGTAATCACGGGCCATTGATAATATTATCTATCCAGAAGAATGACATTTGCAGCAGCAGGGCCTTTATCGCCGCTAAGAATCGCAAATTCGACTTTCTGGCCTTCAAATAGTGTATTAAAACTTTCTCCCTGTAGGGCAGAGAAATGAACAGAAACATCTTTACTGCCATCAAGGGGAGAGATAAAGCCAAAGCCTTTATCTTCATTAAACCACTTAACCAGACCTTGAATTCGTGAAGACATAAATACTCCTTTAAAGACTCTTTAAATGATAGGAAATGACTAAAACGTATGGACTCAAAAGGAGGGGATATCAGCGATAGCGCCTGGTTATGAGGACTGCGTGGTAAAATATTGTATTCGGTATTGCGTCGAGCCAACTAAATCATTAAGGCACGGACTGAGTTGATAAGCAAATGTTATTTTAGCCATCCGGATGGCTTACGTGGCGCATTTCCGGTCACGTTGAATCTGGTGTCAATTCTCGATAAAAAGTCGTCGGCTTGATGTTCGCCTTTGCGAGTCCGGGGCTGGAAAAAGGGTTGCGCGCATTGACCTTGGGAATATATTTTGATTAGGCTATGTATGTTCAGCACCACGCTTTTTCTTAAAATTTTATCCCATTGGAAGGGTTTAACGTGTTCAAGCTTAGTTTATCTCTACTGGCCATTTTCCTGCTGTCAGGCTGTAGCTCCGATTTGGTTCTCAGTCCACCTAAACAACCCGAATACAAGTCAATGCCTGAAATAACCCAGTCTGTGACGCCAACGCAACAGCGTGCAATCATGGCCGGCGAGCGGCCAGACTGGTCAGAAAGAACCCCGATCAATACAATAAAGCGATATTAATAGACACTTATCCACCAGGGCTGCCGTTCGGCGGCCTTTTGTTTCCCCTCAATCTGGTTAGCGAGAACATTTCTGACGCCTGGCATGGTAATTATTACGTTATCGACCATGCTTAAGACAATGACAATTCAATCACTTCAGCATCGTTGAAGCGGCTACTTCACTTAAATCGAGAACCCTAAATGCGCCATGCATCTATCCCAGTAGCTGCAGCCACGACAATGTTTTTGCTCGGCGTTTTTATCATTAATTTACAGGTCTGGTATTCTGCACGGGCTGATAGCCTGGCAGAGGCGCACTACGTCGTGCGGAACATGAATGTTATTCTTAAAGAAGCTCGTCATGCGACTGAGATGGCAATGCAACTTGCCGAGAATGAGTGTGATGCTGAAGGGCAATATCGGCTAGGCACCGAGGCGGCATTACAGCCTCACCTGAGAACGATCGTTATTCTGAAAAATGATGCGGTCTGGTGCTCCTCGCTACCGGGAAACCGCGTATTGTTGGTCAACAGTTCAGTGCTGCCTGAGTCATCACTGCTCCTCGTCCCTTCGGCCAGTACCGTCAACGGTCTTCCGGTTCTCTTATACCAGACAATTCACGCCGGAAGCCGAATCATCGTTAGCATTAGCGATAGCCATATCCGTGATGCGCTGGATATGCCATTAAATGGCGTTGAATATTCCCTGAGAGTAGGCAATACCCTTTTAGGCCTGACAGGCGATGTGACGACGGCAGACCATACGAAGAAAGAGGTATTAACGGTAAAAGCCTCTAATTATCCATTTTCGGTACAATTTAACTCTCCACCTCTTTTTAGTCTTAAGAGATTATTCAATCGAGCCGGAGGCGTGGTGTTATTCCTGCTGATAATATCCTCTCTTTCTGCATATATTCTTCAACGCTATATTTCTAAGGATGTCTCACCTGAAGAATCACTGCGCATCGCCATTTACAGAAATGAAATTATTCCGTATTACCAACCCGTTGTGAGCGGCAAAGAGGGAACCTTACGGGGTGTGGAAGTGCTGGCCAGATGGAAGCATCCTCAATCAGGGTTCATTTCTCCCGCATCCTTTATTCCTCTTGCTGAGAAATCCGGTTTAATTATTCCATTGACTCAGAGCTTAATGAGGCAGGTTGCAATACACATGAATGCTATTGCGACATTGCTGCCAGAAGGGTTTCACGTAGGGATTAACTTCAGCGCTTCTCATATCGTTGCGTCCACCTTTGTTGAAGAGTGTCTCCACTACAAGCGCAGCTTTACTCAACAGGATCTTAACCTTGTCGTTGAAGTGACGGAGCGTGAACCACTCGACATTGATGAACATCTCGTTAATACATTGAATGAGTTACATAACAACGGATTTGCCATTGCGCTGGATGACTTTGGTACGGGTTATTCCGGCCTGTCCTATCTGCAGGATCTGCATATTGACTACATTAAAATCGACCAGAGCTTTGTTGCCAGGGTTAACGCGAATGAGGACTCAACGCTAATCCTTGATTCGGTACTGGAGTTGGCCAAAAAACTTTCAATTAGCATCGTGGCGGAAGGCGTTGAAACTGAAGAGCAGCTCGATTACCTCACACGCAATCATATCCGGTTTTTACAGGGTTTTTTCTTTTACAAACCTCTTCCTTTCAAGGAACTGGTCAAAGTTCTCTTGTCGAAGCCAAAAGTTAAGGTCAGGGTGGAGTAATGTTTATTCGGTTGTTTCTGAGAAAATAAAAAGGGGGGACATCATCCCCCAAAAAATGCAGACCATTATTGCTTTAACCACGGTGATATTTTGTTATGCATTGACCGGATGGTCAAATTAATTGTTTTCAGCATTGTTTTTTAAAGTTAGAAGCGCATGTGGGGTCTCGAATATTAGCAGCCTAACGTTTAATTTGATTCTAATCAATATTGCCGCGCCCCTCTTTAGATTAATGGATGCAATAATTGTTGTTTTGTTAAAACAATGCTCTTGCGCTGTGTTTTCGACGTAAGGCGCTTCAGGTTAATTTTTTAAGAAAAAAATGCTGACCGCTAAAGCATAATGAAAAAATGCTTACTTATTACGGCAGTTTAAATGTTAATCAGTGATGCCAGGGGCGCAGTTAGCGTATAATGCGTCATCCAAAACCGCTAAACACCCCGTGACTCGTGCTATGACCCTTAATCGCTTTTGTTATTTACTCCTGATTATCGCTGCGATCGGCAGCCTTCTTGCTACCCATCCTCTGCTTATGTGGTTTCTGACGATCAATGTGCTGACGTTGGTCATGTATGGCGCCGATAAAATGGCGGCGCGAAAGGGGATGAGCAGGGTTCCGGAAGCGACATTGCTGGTATTTGGCGTGACTGGTGGCTGGCCTGGCGCCATTGCGGGGCAACAGCTCTTTCGCCATAAAACCCAAAAGCAGCCTTTCAAAAGCTACTTTTTCATCAGCGTCGTCGTCAGCATCGCCATGATGGCGGCGGTTTACCATTTTTCTTCTTATTCTCTTTTATGAGCGTTGGCTGGGACCGCTGACGGTAAGGCATATCTTTAATTCATTCCTCCGTCACTGCCAATAGTAGTAGGACTATCCTTAAGTGGTTGCTGTTTTTTGCACAATCTGAATAATACGTGCAACAACACGGACGACAACATCCCATGAAAATAAAGTCTATTATACTGGCAGTGCTGGTGGTCTTTTCTGCGCCTTCCTGGTCTGCTTTTCAGGAGCGGGAATATAATACCTGGTATATAAAAAATGCGGTCCTTTATGATATGACACAGACATCGGAAGGTTTCCCTGTCATGGTGAGCGTCTCCCAGCCTGGGAGAAAATCCGCTAATTTGCTGGTGTCGTATATTACTGAAGGCCGCTGTGGTGAGAATAATCTGTCGCTTAATGTGAACGGTAAAGTGCTGCCCGCAAAATATAATTGTGTCCAGATAGGGCAAAACAGAACTGAACATTTTTCAGTGGTGGATGCGGAAAGCGTCAATGGCATGGTGACGCATTTAAAATCCGATTTCACGATCCTCCTGCAAAACGATATCAAGATTTGGGCGGCAAACATCAAAACGCCTAAATACGGTTTGACGCCGCGTTTTTAAAAATCCTGCTAAGCTTGTTGGTTGGACCAGGAGCGTAAGCATGATGAACAAAGATGAACAAACCGGATTAGTGGGGCTGGCGATTGGGGCCGCCGTTATTGGGCTGGTTTCAGCGCAAAAACCGATCCATCGCAACAGCATTGTCGATGAACTGGTCAGGCTCGGCAGGCAAAAAGGCGATGGCGTAGAAGATGAGGTTTTCGTTAAGGCTGCCGAGCTGGTGAGAAAAGGGGTATAGCCCATGGCTGAAAGACGAAATGCGAAGTGCCATTGCGGCGCGGTGGCGTTCACCGTTGAGCTCACTGATGGTCTGAATACCGCACGGCGCTGCAGCTGTTCCTTTTGTCGTATGCGGGGCGCGGTCGTTGTCTCCGCGCCGCTGTCGGGGATTACGGTGACCAAAGGTGAGGATAAGCTCACCGAGTACCGCTTTAACACGGGAACGGCACGGCATTTCTTCTGCTCGGTGTGCGGGATTTACACGTTCCATCAGCGACGTTCTAACCCAAACGAATATGGCGTTAATGTCGCCTGTTTTGAAAACGTATCACCTTTTGATTTTCCAGAGGTGAAGGTGATGGACGGCGTTAGCCATCCCATGGATGGGGATAGTGGTGTATTTGGATATCTTTCTTTTCGCGAGAAAGATGAAGAGCAGGCATGATTGCCGCCTGGCCACTCTTTTACTCCTCCGGCTATAGTTGGCAGTGGGTAACTGAAACAGGAGAAACTATGCTCTGTGTTGAAAAAGACGATCCGCGTGAGGCCCCTGAATCAGGTGATAAAAAGCCTCAACCTGTGAAAAAATAACGTGACATACGCGTTTACCCGCCACCGGCAATGCTGGTGGCTTTTTATTTCCAGGGACAATAGTTAACTGCCATCCAGATGGTTTAATAGCGCGCCGAGATGCCCGACAATATCACCAAAATCAAAAATTAACGCCATCCACAGCAATGCTAAAAGGGTAAGTACGGCAAGGGATACACGACCAAACAACGCTGTTATCCTTAGTGACGAAAGGGCTATCACCGCAGTTTAACCAGCTTTCTTTCAACTTTCCCTCAACCAATCCCTTTCTTAAACTGTCTTTTGTGACGAACTTCAAAAAACAAGCGAGCCCGCATGATTATGCGGGCTCTGACAATCAGAACTGGTAAACCAGGCCTAACGCTACAACATCATCGGTGCTGATGCCGTTGTCTTTGTAGAAGTTGTCGTCTTCATCCAGCAGGTTGATTTTGTAATCAACGTAGGTGGACATGTTTTTGTTGAAGTAATAGGTGACCCCTACGTCAGCATATTTAACCAGATCCTGGTCGCCCTGGCCGTTGCCCAGGTCCTTACCTTTCGACTGCAGGTAGGAAAGGGACGGACGCAGGCCGAAGTCGAACTGGTACTGCGCGGTCACTTCGAAGTTCTGGGTTTTGTTCGCTACGGCGTCGGTGTTATCACCATACGGGGTCATATTGCGTGTTTCAGAATACATTGCCGCCAGGTAGATGTTATTGGCGTCATACTTCAGGCCCGCAGTCCATGCATCCGCTTTGTCTCCACCCGCAGTGGTGTTCATGACCTGCTCGTTGGTGCGGTCAGAAGAGGTATACGCGGCACCCGCAGTAATCCCCATGCCGAAGTCATAGGTGGTAGAGATACCAAAGCCGTCACCGTTCTCGTGACGCGTGTCGCGACCGTTGTTGGTGCCTTCCTGGTTGTTGCTGGCGTCTTCATTTTTGCCCTGGTACTGCAGCGCAAAGTTCAGGCCCTGCACCAGACCATAGAAGTCGGTGTTACGGTAGGTCGCCACACCGTTGGCGCGGCCGGTCATGAAGTTGTCGGCTTTGGTATAGGAGTCGCCACCGAACTCAGGCAGCATATCGGTCCAGCCTTCCACGTCGTACAGGACACCGTAGTTACGACCGTAATCGAAGGAGCCGTAGTCACCCACTTTTACACCGGCGAAGGCCAGACGCGTCCAGGACTGATTATCAGACCCTTCCGTGTTATTAGCCTGAATGTTGTATTCCCACTGCGCATAGCCGGTCATCGTGTTGTTAATCTGGGTTTCACCTTTGAAACCCAGACGCATATAGGTTTGATCGCCGTCAGCACCTTTGTTATCGGAAAAGTAGTGCAGACCATCTACTTTTCCATACAGATCTAATTTGTTACCGTCTTTATTATAAATTTCTGCTGCATGTGCAGAACCAGCTATTAACAGAGCCGGAATCATCAGAGCCAGTACTTTTCTTTGCATTGTGATATCCCTTTGCAGTTGTTTTTATTTAATTACCTGTTGAACTTTCAGAATGAGAAAGTTGTCTCATGCTAAATCACTCCTGTGTAAGAGTAATAAAATATTATTGTTACGAACTAAGTAAAATCTAAACCGAATAAATCGGTGGAAATGATCATTGGTGTGATGAATGATTTAAAAGTAAGCATATTAAATTGAAATTATTAATCAGGCGTTAACTAAGCTAATCTAGCCGGCGTTATATGCCTGTAAGATGATTCATCCATAATTAACGTGAATGCTATTAAGGAAACTAAATAGATATTCAATGATTATCTGGATTCGCCCGGTGTGAATACGCCGGGCTTTTTTTATGGCAAAAAAATGCCCGGACAAGCCGGGCAGGGAATTAGTCGCTGGTCGGTTTTTCGGCTTTACCCGCCATCTGCGCCAGGAAGTCATAGCGTTTTTGCAGGTCAGCAGCGGCATCTTTCCAGAGCTGCTCAGCCACTTCCGGCTGCTGGGCGTTAAGGCGACGGAAGCGCTGTTCCTGCATTAACGTCTCGGCCAGGGCATCCGACGGCGGACGCGAATCCAGCGCCAGCGGTAATTTACCCTCGTCTGCACGACGCGGGTCGAACCGGTACAGCGGCCAGAAACCGGTCGCGGTCAGCTGGCGCATCTGGTCGTGGCTGAGGGCCAGATCGTAGCCATGCTCTTCGCAAGGGCTGTAGGCAATGATCAGCGACGGGCCAGGATACGCTTCCGCTTCCTGAATCGCTTTCACCGTCTGGTTAAGCTGGGCACCCAGCGAGATTTGCGCGACGTAAACGTGACCGTACATCATCATGCTCACGCCGAGATCTTTGCGCGCCTTGCGTTTACCGTGTTCGCCGAATTTCGTTACCGCGCCTAACGGCGTCGCTTTCGACGCCTGGCCGCCGGTATTGGAATAACACTGCGTATCCAGAACCAGGATGTTGACGTTTTCGGTCAGGCTCAACACGTGATCCAGCCCGCCAAAGCCGATATCGTAAGCCCAGCCGTCGCCGCCAATCAGCCAGATTGATTTTTCGACCAGGGCGTCAGCGTCGGTCAGCAGCTGTTCAGCCCCCGCCGCGCCCTGCAGCGCGCGGCGCAGCTCAGCAACCTGCTCACGACGTTCTTCTGGCGTCGCGTCTGCATGAAGCGCGTCATTGAGCTCAGCGGGGATCTGCCCGGCAAACTGCTCCAGCAGGCGCATCACGCGCGCGCGGTGCTGATCGACGGTCAGGCGGAAGCCCAGGCCGAATTCGGCGTTATCCTCGAATAACGAGTTTGCCCACGCCGGACCGCGCCCATTCGCGTCGGTGGTGTACGGCGTAGAAGGCAAATTGCCCCCGTAGATGGATGAACAGCCGGTTGCGTTGGCAATCAGCATCCGGTCACCGTAGAGCTGGGTAAGCAGCTTGATATAAGGCGTCTCACCGCAGCCGGAGCAGGCGCCAGAGTACTCAAACAGCGGTGTAATCAGCTGTGACGTACGAATATCAATACGTTCCAGTTTGCTGCGATCGATTTCCGGCAGATTAAGGAAGAAGTCATAGTTGACCTTCTCCTCTTCAACGTGCTCCAGACGCGACATCATATTGATGGCTTTGATCTCCGGATCCTGCCTGTCTTTCGCCGGACAGACCTCGACGCACAGGTTACAGCCCGTGCAATCTTCCGGCGCGACCTGTAGAACGTATTTCTGTCCGCGCATATCACGAGATTTCACATCCAGTGAATGCAGGCTGGCCGGCGCGGCTTCCATCTCTTCCGGTGACACCACTTTGGCGCGAATAGCAGAGTGCGGGCAGGCCGCAACGCAGTGGTTGCACTGGGTACACAGATCTTCTTTCCAGATGGGGATCGCTTCGGCGATGTTGCGTTTTTCCCAGCGCGTGGTGCCCATCGGCCAGGTGCCATCCGGCGGTAGCGCAGAGACGGGCAGGGCATCGCCCAGACCGGCCAGCATCGCCGCCGTCACGGTCTTAACGAAATCGGGCGCCGCATCGGACACCACCGGCGGACGATTCGGACTTGCGGCATTCACCGGCTGCAGCGGTACCTCAAACAGCGATTCGCGCGCCAGCGCCAGCGCCTGCCAGTTTCGCTCGACCAGCTCCTGGCCCTTGCTGCTGTAGCTTTTAGCAATCGCACCCTGCAGTTCCACCAGCGCGCTGTCGCCCGGCAGAATATTGGTCAGGTGGAAGAAGGCCATTTGCATAACGGTATTAATACGCGCAGCCAGTCCACATTCGCGGGCAATTTTTGCGGCGTTGACCACGTAGAAACGGGCTTTTTTCTGGTTCAGCACCGCCTGAACTTCCTGCGGCAGGCGTCCCCAGACTTCGTCTGCGCCGTACGGCGTATTGAGGAGGAAAATGCCGCCGGGCTTCAGGCGCTCGGCCATCTGGTATTTATCAATAAACTGCAGCTGGTGGCAGCCAACAAAATCAGCCTGAGAAATCAGATACGCAGAGCGGATGGGCTGTTCGCTCACGCGCAGGTGGGAAACGGTCAGGCCGCCTGCTTTTTTGGAGTCGTAAACGAAGTACCCCTGGGCGTACCACGGCGTTGAGTTGCCGATGATTTTGATGTTGTTTTTTGTCGCGGAGACGCTGCCGTCGCTGCCCAGACCATAGAACAGCGCCTCAAGTTTGGCGGTCGAGGGCAGGGTATTTTCCGGCAGCGAAAGGGAAAGGTTAGTCACATCATCATAAATGCCAACGGTAAAGCGCGGCTTGGGTTTCGCCTTGCCTAACTCGTTGAATACCGCCAGCACGCAGTCCGGCCCAAACTCCTTGGAGGACAAACCATAGCGACCCCCGATTACGCGCGGCAGCGTTTCACGTTCGCCCTGATTAAAGGCTTCTGCCAGGGCGGTCATCACATCCAGATAGAGGGGTTCCGCCTGCGCGCCCGGCTCTTTGGTACGGTCGAGCACCGCCACAGCGCGGGCGCTTTCAGGCAGAGCCGAAAGCAAATGTTTGGCCGAGAACGGACGATAGAGACGCACCTTAAGCACGCCGACCTTTTCGCCGCGCGTCAGCAGCTCGTCAACCACCTCTTCACAGGTCCCAATGGCTGACCCCATCAGCACAATGACCCGTTCCGCCTGTGGATGACCGTAGTACTCAAACGGTTTGTACTGCCGGCCGGTTGCGGCGGCAAAGTCATCCATTGCCTGTTCAACATGGTCGTAAACCGCGTTGTACCAGGGGTTCGTGGCCTCGCGGGACTGGAAATAGGTATCCGGGTTCGCCGATGTCCCGCGAATAACCGGGTGTTCAGGATTCAGAGCCCGGGCGCGATGCGCGTCGATTTCCGCCTGCGGCAGCAGATTCAGGATAGTATCGTCGGCCAGCGGGACGATTTTGTTGATTTCGTGAGAGGTGCGGAAACCATCAAAGAAGTGAATAAACGGCACGCGGCTTTTGAGCGTGGCGATATGCGAAATTAAGGCAAAGTCCTGCGCTTCCTGAACGCTGCTGGCGCATAGCATCGCGCAACCGGTCTGGCGCACGGCCATCACGTCAGAGTGATCGCCAAAGATAGAGAGCGCGTGGGTGGCAACCGTACGCGCGGCAACGTGCAGAACGAAGGGGGTCAGCTGACCGGCGAGTTTGTAAAGCGTAGGGATCATTAACAGCAATCCCTGTGAGGAGGTAAACGACGTGGAAAGCGCGCCGGTCTGAAGCGCACCGTGTACCGTGGCAATCGCCCCGGCTTCAGACTGCATTTCAACCACTCTCGGGACATCGCCCCAGACGTTTTTTAACCCGTTACCCGCCCAGGCATCCGCCTGCTCGGCCATGGTAGAACTTGGCGTAATCGGGTAGATGGCGATAACTTCACTGGTGCGAAACGCGACTGAGGCAACTGCACCATTACCGTCAATAGTTTGCATAGGACAACACCCTTACATTGCGCAAAAAATAGGGGTCTGTATTACGGCAACAAACCCTGAATATTATCTGTGTATTCTAGCAAACGGGGGATTTTACGATTTTCGCTTTTGTGTCCTTGGTATTCTTGCCATCAATGAGTAGATCAAACTTTTGGCGAAAAAATTGCGAGAAATTGTTTCTGAAGCGCATAAATACGCACTTCCGCTCTCGACGACACGTGATGTGATGCCTATTATGCATAGGTTTCGCATTATTCATGGGGGAGAAAGCATGCGTTCAGCATTTTGGGTAGGGTGTGCCGCGTTATTGTTGTCGGCATGTAGCAGTGAGCCAGTCCAGCAGGCAACGGCAGCCCACGTGGCGCCGGGAATGAAAGCGGCAATGTCCAGTTCAGGTCAGGCCAACTGCGCGATGATTGGCGGTTCGCTGTCTGTCGCCCGCCAGCTTGATGGTTCTGCTATTGGGATGTGCGCCTTGCCAAACGGCAAACGCTGTAGCGAACAGTCGCTTGCCGTTGGAAGCTGCGGTAACTACTGATTATTCTACACGCTTAAACATCAGCGTTTTATCGGCTGTCGCCAGCGTTAACTGGTCCTCAGTCAGGTCGACCTGCGCCCCTTTGCGCAGCATGTCGCCGATGGCCTGATCCAGCTCATTCAGCTGCGGCTCAGTACAGAGCTTACGCGTCATGGCCAGCGTTTTAACCTTCAGCTCGCCTTCGGACAATTTCCCCTGTCCGTTGAAGCGGTTACACATCTGGCCAGAAACGCTGATGTTATTAACCAGGCTGATATCTGGCAGCGCGCTAAAACCGATCTCAGGTTGCGTTGTCGCGGTCTTCACGGCCTTACCGTTTACGTTTTCCAGCACAAAGCGGTGGTTTTTAAGTTGCTCCGGCTGTACGGAGGCTTTACCCGGATTAACACACCCGGTAAGGACAAGACTAATAACGCTTAACACAATGAGCTTTTTCATTTTTCTTCTCAAACTATAAATACCGTGAATCTTTTTCCAGTGTAACGATACTCTGCCGCGCGTTAATGGGGTTTATCTGAAAGTGCGGGGAGAAGTACCGGGCAACGCAGCGGTTGCCCGGGATGACGTTAATGCGATTTAAACCCTGCCGCCGTCATCAGCATGCGGAAGAGCATACTGACAGCAGCCAGCGCCAGTACGCTGCCGCCCCAGATAATGGCCAGCCACAGTAATCTTTTCCAGACCGGTTGTTGCATCAGTGATAACCCTCCCCATGCTGAACTTTGCCGCGAAACACGTAGTAGCTCCAGAAGGTGTAGACCAGAATAACGGGAATGATCAACAGCGCGCCCACCAGCATAAAGCCCTGGCTTTGCGTCGGGGCGGCGGCCTGCCACAGGGTGATCGACGGTGGAATAATATGCGGCCAGATGCTGATCCCAAGCCCGCTAAAGCCGAGGAATATCAGCCCCAGCGTCAGAATAAACGGACGGCTATGGCTATTGGGATTATTCAGGCAGCGCCACTGGTACAGGCTAAAAATCACCACCAGGGCAGGGACAGGCAGCAGATAAAACAGATTCGGTAGCGTAAACCAGCGCGCAGCGATAGCCGGTTGCGCCAGCGGCGTCCAGAGGCTGATCGCTGCAATAAACGCCAGCAGCACGATTAACAGCGTTTTCGACACCTCACGCATCCGCTGCTGCAGCGCGTTTTCGCTTTTCATCACCAGCCAGGTAGAGCCTAACAGCGCATAAGCCACCACCAGCCCTACGCCGCAAAACAGGTTAAACGCGGTAAACCAGTCAAAGGGGCCGCCGGTATAGGCCCGGCCGGTGACGGTAAAGCCGTTAATGACGGCGCCTACCGTCACGCCCTGGGTGAACGTTGCCAGAATTGAACCGCCAATAAACGCCTTATCCCAGAAGGAACGGTGGGCAGGCGTGGCTTTAAAGCGAAACTCAAATGCCACCCCGCGGAAAATAAGACCGATCAGCATTAATGTTAGCGGAATGGTCAGGGCATCAACGATCACCGCATAGGCCAGCGGGAATGCGCCGAACAGGGCGGCACCGCCAAGCACCAGCCAGGTTTCATTTCCGTCCCAGACCGGCGCGACGCTGTTGACCATTACGTCGCGATCGTCGGCGTTCTGCGTTGCCGGGAACAGAATGCCGATCCCCAGATCAAAACCGTCCATCACGATATACATCAGCGTGGCGAAGACGATGATCACAAACCAGATAATGGAAAGATCGATACCCATTATGGCTGCTCCTTATGTTCAGTTGTGACGGCAGAAAGCGGGCGCGCCGGACGTCCGTCGGACTCGGTGGCGAAAGTTTCATGCGGCTGCGGGCCTTTTCGGATGAGGCGCACCATATAGCTGTAGCCCACGCCGAATACCGAGGTATAGACGACGAAAAAGGCCAGCAGGCTCACGCTCATATGCAGGTCACCGTGGGCAGACACCGCATCCTTCGTTCGCTGGAGTCCGTAGACCACCCACGGCTGGCGGCCCACTTCGGTGGTGATCCACCCGGCCAGGATGGCAATCAGCCCGGTTGGCCCCATCAGCAGCGCAAACCACAGGAAGGGGCGCGACGAATACACGCGTTTTTTGTAGCGCAGCCAGAGTGCCGTCACCCCAAGCAGCAGCATCAGCATGCCCAGGCCCGCCATAATGCGGAATGACCAGAACACGATGGTGGAATTCGGACGGTCTTCCTTCGCAAACTCTTTGAGGGCCGGAACCTGTTTATCCAGGCTGTGCGTCAGGATAAGACTCCCCAGCGCCGGGATCTCCAGCCCAAAGCGGGTGCGCTTCTGTTCCATATCCGGCCAGCCAAACAGCAGCAGCGGGGTAGGCTCACCCGGCGGATTTTCCCAGTGGCCTTCAATGGCGGCAATCTTGGCGGGCTGGTGCTTTAAGGTGTTCAACCCGTGCATATCGCCAACCATGGCCTGGATGGGGGCGACAATCAGCGTCATCCACAGCGCCATCGAAAACATTGCCCGGATCGCAGGGGTATTATTGCCGCGCAGCAAATGCCATGCCGCGGACGCGCCCACAAACAGGGCGCTGCTCAGGAATGCGGCTATCGACATATGCAGCAGGCGGTAAGGGAAGGAGGGGTTAAACACCACGGCGAACCAGTCCACCGGTACCACCTGACCGTTGACGATCTCATAGCCCTGCGGGGTCTGCATCCAGCTGTTCGACGAGAGGATCCAGAAGGTAGAAATTATAGTGCCCAACGCCACCATGCAGGTGGCGAAGAAGTGCAGACCCGGCCCGACCTTGTTCCAGCCAAACAGCATCACGCCGAGGAACCCGGCTTCGAGGAAGAAGGCGGTCAGCACTTCATACGTCAGCAGCGGGCCGGTAATGCTGCCCGCAAACTGTGAAAATCCGCTCCAGTTGGTGCCAAACTGGTAGGCCATCACCAGCCCGGAGACCACGCCCATGCCAAAGTTGACGGCAAAAATCTTCGACCAGAAATGGTACAGCGAGCGCCAGACCGGATTTTTGGTTTTAAGCCACAGCCCTTCGAGTACGGCGAGGTAGCTTGCGAGACCAATGGTGATGGCCGGGAAAATAATGTGAAAGGATACGGTAAAGGCAAACTGTATCCGCGCAAGGTGAAAAGCATCTAAACCAAACATGCACAGCCTCAATGTCAAACGGTGTGCTGTTATGGTATAGGGGCAAAGTTCGGACTATCAGACGCAGAAAAGTGATTTTTAACCATAACAGTTGGTTTAAAACTCATGCTTTAGCCATCTGATATACCTCGCGTGAGGAATAAAAACTGTGTTTTTATGAATTTTACGCATAAAACTGCTTGCCTTGTCGTCTGCGCCGTGCGTTAATGGTCCTCTGGTTTTGAGTCCAAATAAATATCTGACGTAGTTTTATAAAGCAGTTCTCATCACGTTGTGCCTCTCCGCAGCCTCTCTTGGGTCTTTATCTACTTTCCGATTCGTTTTGTTTAAAACCATTATTGCCCAATCGGCCCATTAGTAATTTACGTTTTACGTGTCAGGAGAATCCTATGACTTCTTATATTCATTTCCGCTGCCCATGCTGTCATGGCTCGCAGTACCGTACCTCAGTCTTTGATATGTCTGAGAAAAACCCACTCGGCGCGAAATGCATCTTTTGCAAATCGTCTATGATTACGCTCGATCACCTGGCCGCTGCGCGTCAGGCGCAAAGCCACGTTACCGAGTACCGTAAGTAATTCATTTCGCGAACTATAACAGTTAGCTAAATCTTCTCTTTTTCTCCTGCTGATATACACTGTCGGTCACAAGGAGAATTTGATGAAAAAATACCAGCGTCTGGCGCAACAAATTATCTCGCAGATTGAGCTTGGCGTATGGCTGCCGGGCGATAAGCTGCCTTCGCTGCGAGAGCAGGTGGCGAGCAGCGGCATGAGTTTTATGACCGTTGGCCACGCGTATCAGATGCTGGAAAGTCAGGGGCGCATTGTCGCCAGACCGCAGTCGGGCTATTACGTTGCCTCGCGCCCGACCGCACATCAGCCTGCTCCACCTGCCCAGGTGATGCGTGACGAAGCGGTGGATATTAACACCTACATCTTCGACGTCTTACAGGCCAGCCGCGACCCGTCCGTTGTTCCTTTTGCCTCCGCGTTTCCCGATCCCCGACTTTTCCCGCTGCAGCAGCTCAACCGCTCGCTGGCTAACGTCAGCAAAACCGCGACGGCGATGAGCGTGATTGAAAACCTGCCCCCGGGTAACGTCGATCTCCGCCACGCCATTGCCCGTCGCTACGCGCAGCAGGCGATGAACATCTCCCCCGAAGAGATTGTGATCACCGCAGGCGCGCTTGAAGCGCTCAATCTCAGCCTGCAGGCGGTAACCGAGCCGGGCGACTGGGTGATAGTCGAAAACCCGTGTTTCTACGGCGCGCTTCAGGCGCTGGAACGCCTGAAGCTCAAAGCGTTGTCGATTGCGACGGATGTCCGCGAGGGGATTGACCTGAATGCCCTTGAACAGGCGCTGAAGGAGTATCCGGTTAAAGCCTGCTGGATCATGACCAACAGTCAGAACCCGCTTGGCTTTACGCTGAGCGCGGAGAAAAAAGCGCAGCTTGTCGCGCTGTTAACGCAGCACAACGTCCCCCTGATTGAAGACGATGTCTACAGCGAGCTCTATTTTGGCCGCGAAAAGCCGCTCCCGGCGAAAGCATGGGATCGCCAGGACATGACGCTGCACTGCTCGTCCTTTTCAAAATGCCTGGTGGCTGGTTTTCGCATCGGCTGGGTTGCGGCAGGAAAACACGCGCGACGCATTCAGCAGCTGCAGCTGATGAGCACGCTCTCCACCAGCTCACCCGTGCAGCTGGCGCTGGTGGATTATCTGGCGACGAAACGCTACGACGCCCATCTTCGCCGGCTGCGGCGGACGCTCGCCGAGCGTAAGCAGCAGGCCTGGCAGTCTCTTCTGCGCCATATGCCTGCCGGCGTCAAAATCCACCATAACGACAGCGGCTACTTTTTATGGCTGGAGCTTCCGGCGCAGCTGGATGCGGGTCTGCTCAGCGAAAAAGCCTTAACGCACCACATCAGCATTGCGCCCGGAAAGATGTTTTCCACCTCCGACGCGTGGACACCGTTCTTTCGGTTTAATACCTCCTGGGCCTGGGGAGAGCGAGAAGAGCAGGCGGTCATTCAGTTAGGAAAATTAATTAGCGCGATGCTGGAATAAACTTTTCTCCGTTATTTAAATAATCAATTCTTATCCTGATGACGGCACGGCGAATATTTCGCGGTGCCCGGTCATAGGAAATCTGCATACCGTCTCTCGCGGCTAACTCCTTGTCTATAATCCAGTTAACGGGGAATGCGCCCTCGGTCACACCTTGATGAAATTTCCTGAAGCCGTACGGTGCGGCGCATTTGCGCGGTCTACGTTTAATAAGGGAGATATTTTTACGGCACGGCTGCCGCTAAATTTCATTGCGACAGGAGTAACTCTTATGAGCAAACATTTTGCCCGCAGCAGCCTGTGCGCGCTCGGCATGACTGTCATGACAGCGCAAGCCGCAGAACCACCAAAGGCCATCGGCGACGGGGAAGGTCGGCTGGATATTATCGCCTGGCCTGGATATATCGAACGCGGACAGACGGATAAAAATTATGACTGGGTCACCCAGTTTGAGAAAGAGACCGGATGTGCGGTCAACGTCAAAACGGCGGCCACGTCGGATGAAATGGTCAGCCTGATGGCGAAAGGGGGATATGACCTGGTCACCGCCTCGGGTGACGCCTCCCTGCGCCTGATCATGGGGAAACGCGTTCAGCCCATTAACCCCGACCTTATCCCCAACTGGAAAACCCTCGACGCGCGGATTGTGAAAGGGGAATGGTTTAACGTCGGCGGGAAAGTCTACGGTACGCCGTATCAGTGGGGGCCAAACCTGCTGATGTACAACACCAAAACCTTCCCGACGCCGCCGGACAGCTGGAGCGTGGTCTTTACCAAACAGGATCTGCCGGACGGTAAAACCAATCAGGGACGCGTGCAGGCGTACGACGGGCCGATTTATATCGCCGATGCCGCGCTGTTCGTCAAAGCCACGCAGCCGCAGCTGGGTATTAAAGACCCGTACCAGCTCACCGAAAAACAGTATGCCGCCGTGCTCAAGGTGCTTCGCGACCAGCACGCGCTGATCCACCGCTACTGGCATGACACCACCGTCCAGATGAGCGACTTCAAAAATGAAGGCGTCGTGGCCTCCAGCGCCTGGCCGTATCAGGCGAATGCGCTGAAGGCTGAGAACCAGCCCGTTGCTACCGTCTTCCCGAAAGAGGGGGTGACCGGTTGGGCGGACACCACCATGCTGCACGCCCAGGCAAAACACCCGATGTGCGCCTACAAGTGGATGAACTGGTCGCTGACGCCGAAAGTGCAGGGCGATCTGGCGGCGTGGTTTGGCTCCCTGCCCGTGGTTGCAGAAGGGTGTAAGGCCAGCACGCTGCTGGGTGATAAAGGCTGCGATACAAACGGTTATAACGAGTTCGACAAAATCATGTTCTGGAAAACCCCCATCGCCGAAGGCGGCAAATTTGTCCCATACAGCCGCTGGACGCAGGATTACATCGCCATCATGGGCGGTCGTTAATTGCCCGGGAGCAGAACATGACGTACGCGGTAGAGTTTAACAACGTTTCCCGTCTGTACGGAGACGTACGGGCGGTGGATGGGGTCACCATTGCTATTCGTGACGGAGAATTTTTCTCCATGCTGGGGCCTTCGGGCTCCGGCAAAACCACCTGCCTGCGTCTGATAGCGGGTTTTGAACAGCTGTCAGGCGGCACGATTTCTATCTTCGGCAAAGAGGCGAGCGAACTGCCTCCCTGGGAGCGGGATGTGAACACCGTCTTTCAGGACTACGCGCTGTTCCCGCATATGTCGATCCTCGACAATGTTGCCTACGGGCTGATGGTCAAAGGCATCGACAAGAAAAAACGCCATGCGCAGGCCCGTGATGCCCTGGAAAAAGTGGGCCTGAGCTTTGCCGTTGCCCGCAAACCTTCGCAGCTTTCCGGCGGCCAGCGGCAGCGTGTCGCCATCGCCCGGGCGCTGGTCAATGAGCCGCGCGTCCTGCTGCTGGACGAACCCCTGGGTGCGCTCGATCTCAAACTGCGTGAACAGATGCAGTTCGAGCTGAAGAAACTTCAGCAGGAACTCGGTATCACCTTTATTTTTGTCACCCACGATCAGGTCGAGGCCCTTTCCATGTCAGACCGGGTGGCGGTTTTCAATAACGGGCGCATCGAGCAGGTGGATACCCCGCGCGATCTCTACATGCGTCCGCGCACGCCGTTTGTCGCCGGTTTTGTGGGCACGTCCAACGTCTTTGATGCAGGCCTTGCGCAGAAAATATGCGGCATGGAAGGCAGCTATTCCCTGCGCCCGGAACATATTCGCCTTGATGAGGGCGGAGACGTTCAGGTTCAGGGCATCGTGCAGGCCGTTCAGTATCAGGGGGCGGCCACGCGTCTGGAGCTGAAACTTGCCGACGGTGCCAAGCTGCTGGTGAGCCAGGCCAATCTCAGTGAAACCTCGCCGCTGAGCGGCATTGCGCCGGGGCAGGCGGTGATGGCGTCGTGGTCACGCGAGGCGATGATTCGCCTGCACGAGGAGAGGTGAAATGTCTATGAGCGTTGCGCATCCTCCCGCCTCGCACGGCCGCTTAAGCCGCATGACGGCGCTGTTCTGGCGTAAACCGTCGCTCGGCCTGTTCATGCTTCTGCTCGCACCGCTGATGTGGTTTGGCATCGTCTATTTAGGATCGCTTCTGACCCTGCTGTGGCAAGGGTTCTACACCTTTGACGATTTCACCATGGCCGTCACGCCGGATCTGACCCTGGCGAACATTCAGGCGCTTTTCAACCCGGCCAACTACGACATCATCCTGCGCACGCTAACGATGGCGATTGCGGTGACGATTGCCAGCGCCATCCTGGCATTCCCGATGGCGTGGTACATGGCGCGATACACCCGCGGCAAGTGGAAAGCGTTTTTCTATATCGCCGTGATGCTGCCAATGTGGGCGAGCTACATCGTCAAAGCCTACGCCTGGACGCTGCTGCTGGCGAAGGACGGGGTGGCGCAGTGGTTTCTCAACCATATGGGGCTGGAGCCGATCCTGACCTCACTCCTTACGCTCCCGGCGATTGGCGGCAACACCTTGTCCACCTCCGGGCTGGGGCGGTTTCTGGTCTTCGTCTACATCTGGCTACCGTTTATGATCCTGCCGGTCCAGGCGGCGCTGGAACGCCTGCCTGCCTCGCTACTGCAGGCCTCAGCCGACCTTGGCGCGCGCCCTCGCCAGACCTTTCGCTACGTCGTTCTGCCGCTGGCGATCCCGGGTATTGCGGCAGGTTCAATATTCACCTTTTCCCTGACGCTGGGGGATTTCATCGTTCCGCAGCTGGTGGGGCCGCCGGGTTACTTCATCGGTAACATGGTCTACTCGCAGCAGGGTGCCATTGGCAATATGCCCATGGCCGCCGCGTTCACGCTGGTGCCCATCGTTCTGATTTCACTCTATCTGGCGTTCGTGAAACGTCTGGGAGCATTCGATGCACTCTGAACGCGCACCGCTGTTCCTGAAAGTGGCAGCCTGGGGAGGCGTTATCTTCCTGCACTTCCCGCTACTGATTATCGCGACCTATGCCTTTAATACCGAAGACGCTGCCTTCAGCTTTCCGCCGCAGGGGCTGACGCTGAAGTGGTTTAGCGTGGCGGCGGGGCGCGGCGATATTATTGAATCCGTGACGTTGTCACTTCAAATTGCCGCGCTATCCACCGCGATTGCCCTTGTGCTTGGCACGCTTGCTGCAGCGGCGCTGTGGCGAAGCGAGTTTTTTGGCAAGAATGCGATCTCGCTGTTGCTGCTATTGCCGATTGCGTTACCGGGGATCATCACCGGTCTGGCGCTGCTGACGGCATTCAAAACGATCGACCTTGAGCCGGGCTTTTTCACCATCGTGGTGGGACACGCCACCTTTTGTGTGGTGGTGGTGTTTAACAACGTGATTGCCCGTTTCAGACGCACCTCCTGGAGCCTGGTGGAAGCGTCGATGGATCTCGGGGCCGACGGATGGCAAACCTTCCGCTATGTGGTGCTGCCCAATCTGGGTTCCGCGCTGCTGGCCGGGGGAATGCTGGCGTTTGCCCTGTCGTTTGACGAGATAATCGTCACAACGTTTACGGCGGGACACGAGCGCACGTTACCGCTGTGGTTGCTCAATCAGCTCGGTCGTCCGCGCGACGTGCCGGTCACCAACGTCGTAGCACTGCTGGTGATGCTGGTGACAACTATCCCCATTCTGGGAGCCTGGTGGCTAACCCGCGACGGCGAGAACATCGCCGGCAGCGGGAAATAACAGTGAATTCAACAGGAAAATGCTATGCAAACACAACTGCTGATAGAGGGAAAACTGGTAACCGGAGAGGGAGAAAAACAGCCGGTCTATAACCCGGCCACTGGAGAACTCCTGCTGGAGATTGCCGAGGCGTCAGCGGCTCAGGTCGACGCGGCGGTTCAGGCGGCCGACCGTGCTTTTGTGGTGTGGGGACAAACCACGCCGAAGACCCGCGCCGAGTGCCTGCTGAAGCTGGCGGATGCGATTGAAGCGCATGGGGAGGACTTTGCCCGGCTCGAATCCCTAAACTGCGGCAAGCCGCTGCACTGTGCTCTGGGAGATGAAATTCCGGCGGTGGTTGACGTTTTCCGTTTCTTCGCCGGGGCCGCCCGCTGTCTTAACGGGCTGGCCGCCGGGGAGTACCTTGACGGCCACACGTCGATGATCCGCCGCGATCCGGTGGGCGTGGTTGCCTCTATTGCCCCCTGGAACTATCCGTTGATGATGGCGGCCTGGAAACTGGCGCCCGCGCTGGCGGCAGGGAACTGCGTGGTGATTAAGCCCTCGGAGATCACGCCGCTGACCGCGCTGAAGCTGGGAGAGCTGGCAAAAGATATCTTCCCGGCAGGCGTCCTGAACGTGCTGTTTGGCCGGGGAAAAACGGTCGGCGATCCGCTTACCGGACATGAAAAAGTTCGTATGGTCTCGCTGACCGGTTCGATTGCTACTGGGGAACATATCATCGGCCATACGGCATCCTCCATTAAACGCACCCACATGGAGCTGGGCGGTAAAGCGCCGGTTATCGTCTTTGATGATGCCGACCTGGATGCGGTTGTCGAAGGGGTGCGGACGTTTGGTTTCTACAATGCCGGGCAGGACTGTACGGCGGCCTGCCGTATTTATGCCCAGAAGGGCATTTATGCCGCGCTGGTGGAAAAGCTGGGCGCAGCGGTCGCCAGCCTTAAAATGGGGGCGCCGGAGGATGCCTCGACCGAACTGGGCCCGCTCAGCTCGACCGCCCATCTTTCACGCGTCTGTAAGGCCGTCGATGAGGCGAAAGCGCTCGGTCATATCCGCGTTGTCACGGGCGGGAGCAAAAAAGAGGGGGCAGGCTACTACTTCCAGCCAACCCTGCTGGCGGGGGCAAAACAGGACGACGCCATCGTTCAGCGGGAGGTGTTTGGCCCGGTGGTGAGCGTCACCGAGTTTGATGACGAGGCGCAGGTGCTGGCCTGGGCGAACGATTCGCAGTATGGCCTGGCGTCATCGGTCTGGACCAAAGACGTGGGCCGCGCCCATCGCCTGAGCGCGCGGCTGCAATACGGCTGCACCTGGGTGAATACCCATTTTATGCTGGTGAGCGAAATGCCGCACGGCGGCATGAAATTATCCGGCTACGGCAAAGATATGTCGGTCTACGGGCTTGAGGATTATACGGTCGTGCGGCATGTGATGATCAAACACTAAACCCGTCATGCCTGGTCGCATGCGCGGCCAGGCGTTTCCCACGCCCGCCATGAGTGTTACGCAAGATACTCAATTGTTATTACCCATTATATTTAAGTGGTTATTCTGTAACGAAAAAACTTGATCTGTATCAACATATGACGCATATTGCGTGCGGTTATTTTTTCGGCTCTGGTATACAGAATGACGTTGTATCAAAAGATGTTGGTTTTTTACGCAGTTATGGCTTCCATCTGCGCATTAATTACCTGGTTCCTCTCTAAAGACCGCAAACGTATCCGCCTGCTCAGCGCTTTTCTGGTGGGGTCAACCTGGCCAATGAGCTTTCCCGTTGCGCTGCTGATCTCGCTTTTCTGAAGCACGCTTCCATTTTTAAAAATGAATATGGCATTCCAGATACGGTAACTGTATAAATACACAGTGCATCGTGAAAGGAGTGCTTATGAACAGTTTTTACTCGCAGCAGGCCGGTTGTACCGTGCGCTGGCATGACCTGCCCGGCACCGGCGATCCCATGGTGTTCATTCACGGGCTGGGCTGCGCCTCTTCCTATGAATATCCCCGTGTTGTTCATGACCCGCTGTTTGGCGCGCGCAGAGCGATTCTCATCGACTTGCCCGGCAGCGGCTACAGCGACAAGCCTGAGCACTACAGCTATAAAACCACCGACCAGGCGCACGTTGTGGCGGAACTGATTGACCACCTTAAGCTGGATGCCTTCTGGTTATACGGCCACAGCATGGGCGGCAGCATTGCTATCGAAACGGCCGGGCTGCTGGCGTCGCGCGTGAAAGGGCTGATGGTGTCAGAGCCCAATTTTCATGCGGGTGGAGGGATGTTCAGCCGGTCTATTGCAGCGCAAACCGAGCAACAGTTTCTGAGCCAGGGCTATGACGACATGCTCAGCGCGGAAAAAACGGCGTGGGCGGGATGTCTGAAGAGCAATGCGCCGTACGCCGTCTGGCGGGGCGCATCGAGCCTGGTGGCGGGCGTTGAGCCCGAATGGGAAGCACAGTTCCTGTCACTTCCTTGCCCGGTAATGTTGATTTTCGGCGAACTGTCTCTGCCTGATGACGATGTGGACAATCTGAAGCAAAAGGGCGTTGAGGTAAAAATCATCCCTGCGGCGGGGCACTCGATGTCGTGGGAGAATCCGTCTGCGCTGGCACAGACGTTAGCCGGGTGTATGACGGAGTGATGTGCGCAAAAGTTCCGCCCGGCGGCGCTACTCTTGTTCGGGCCTGACAACGATGAAGAATGTAGGCCGGGTAAGCGGCAGCGCCACCCGGCAAGAAATGCGGCTACATTGTTAATCAGCGTTCAGCGCAATAACGCGTGTAAGGCCTGACGCGCACCGGGCTGAACATCATGCGGATGCTGGTAATCAATGTTCTCTATCGCGCGGCTATAGAGTGCGACCAGCCAGTCGTATACGTACGCGGTGGCCGCATGCACAGGCTGTTCTCCCAGTCGCGTCAAGCGAGGCTCGGCGCTGCTGACCACTGGCGTAACGAAGATTGCCTGCCCCTTGCGGATGCGGCTTGCCGGACGTACCGCCACGGGCGTCTGGTCGTAACCCAGCCAGCCAATGAAATTGCCCATCACGGCATGCAGTTGCGCAGCGCTGCTTTTATCCGCTTCGACGATACGCTGAAGCTGTTGAGGCAGATCGAGCCGGTAGCTGGTGACCACCAGGACATCCGCGATTTGCTGTAACACCGCAGGCTCCAGCCCAAGGCGCGCGGCCGTGGCCTCATTGCGGCTCCACTGACGCAGATGATTTATCCAGACTCTGTGCGCCAGACGCGCTTTGTCTTTTGTCTGGAACAGGCCGGTGCTTTCCTGGGTATTCTCGGCAAACAGGTCAATAGTGTCCGTAAACAGCCCGTTCACGTGCTCCTCGCGCGGCTGCTGAACGGCGAGCAGCGTTTCAAAGGCTTTCAGCGGCGGCAGGAGGCCTTCAAGCAGTTCGCCGTGGCGGGCGGCGCTGTTTTGCAGCGTGCGCACCATGTTTTCGGCCTGAGCGCGTCTTGTCCCCGGTTCTTCAACCAGCGGTGCCAGATAGCTCTGCATAAGCGATGAGAGTTCCTGTCGCAGCAAGCCTTTCAGCGTGCTGAGACGCTTCTGTCGCTGGGCGGGCAGCGTGGCCTGAGACAGCCATTCGATGACGCGCTGCATGCTGTGGCTGTCCAGCGCCTGAAGCGTGCCCCAGCGTAAACCCGGCTTTCCGAGCAGATGCTGTACGGCTTCATCGAGATTCTGTCGGGTGGTAAAGCGGGCATCGTGTGGGGTAATCGCCCATACCAGGCCGGGCAGGGCAGATTCTTCAGCAGGCTGCGTCTCCTTGACCCAGTTCATCAACACTTTTGCTTTTTTGGCCGTCTGCTCGTGCTGCGCCGTCGCATTGCAAATCACCAGCACATCCGGCTGAAGCTGCTGACGGTAATGCTCGAGCAGCCACTGGGACTTCGCCTGGCGTAGCGGGTCGGCACGGTTATCTTCAAAAACCGGAATATCAATAATATCGACGTTATCCAGCGCGCCGTTCTCAACCGGCAGCACCAGCTCGCGGGTCAGGAAGGCGAGCACGTCGACGGGGATGCTGATGGCGTTTAGCATTTCACCGCTGTTCAGCGGATGAAGCAGCGTCTCCTGCGCGTCCTGAAGATCTAACGTGCCGTCGTGCGTCAGGAACCCTTCACCCGGCAGGCCAAAGCTGTCCACCAGCAGGCTAAGCGGAGCAGCAAGCTCGCCGGCATGGCTGGTAGGGTGCAGCACATGGGCCAGTTTTAACCACTGCTGGGTCAACTCCTGCTGCTCGCCCCACAGCAGCGACCAGACGCTGGCCCGCGTGCTGAGATCGAGAGAAGGCACCAGCCGGGCGAACTCATGCCACAGGGCATCATCAATTTGCTGTTTCGCGGCGGGTACGGTGCTTTGCCAGAAGCGGGCAATCGCACCCACTTCCTGAGCCGTGATACCGGGCACGCCCTGCGGCTGGCGCAGCCCGCGCCATTTCTCCAGACGAGTCTCAATGACCGCCTTTTCTACCGCGCGCATCTGCGGATGCAGCGTTGTGCGGGCAATAAACAGCTGTACCAGCTCGGCCTCGGTGACCAGGCTCAAACGCAGCGGGAACGCCTCATCCGCCACCTCCGGGCTTTCCGGCGTGAAGCGGACGGCCATGTTGGTCAGGGCATGTCCCGGATTGATATGCGAAAAATAGTCAAAGGTGCGCTGGCCCGGCGTCACGTTCAGGCGTCCATTACCGCTGCCGCACAGGGATAACAGCAGATGGGCTTTCGCGCTTTGCGAATGACCGTAAAGCCCAATGCTGCTCAGGCGCGTCAAGGCGCGTTCAATGGCCTGCTCCCGCGCCTGCGCCGCGTTGATGCGAGCAAGCAGGGCGTCAGCATCGTTATCCAGCACAGGGGCGTTCAGGCGCGTCTCATTAATCCACCCGATTAAGGCCTGAGTGGTGGTCGTCGTCGCTGTCATTTCAGGTATACGCTCCCGCTGTCGATCCAGTAGTGGCTACCGCTGTGTCGGCGATCGGCCAAAGTATTCAGTTTGAAGGTTAATGCGTCAGGTGCAACCGGCGTGCCGTCCTGCAGCCAGGCATCGCTCAGCTCGAAGGCCTCAGGGCCTTCCTGCTTGCTGCCGCCGCAGAGCTTCAGCCGCACGTTCAGCACGCCGTCACCGGCAATGGCTTTCGCCAGTTCAGCCGAGTTGATGCTGAGCGTGTAGAGCGGCGTGGCGGGCCAGCGCGCGTTCGCCAGCTGGCGGAAGCCGAGGGTGACGTTACCGCGCAGCGGGAAGTGCAGACGCGCGTCGAGCTTCGCGCCCGGCTTATCGAGGTCGATATCCTGATACCAGACGTTTTCCTCGCGCAGGGTATTAATGGTGTTATCCAGCACGCCGAGATAGCGCACGGTGGAATACGCGCCAATGTCCGCGGCTTTAAAGTTGAAGCGCGGCAGACGCAGGTCGAGCGCCAGGCTGCAGAGCATGGCCCCCACGGCGGCCGTCGATTTCGGGTTGCCAATGCGCCCCTGCTGGCTGAAAGGATACCACTCGTGCACCTGGTATTTATCCAGCCAGACGATGCGGTTGACCGGCACCGGCTGCAGATGGCGAATGAGCGCCTGAACGCCAGGCAGGCAGCCGGGGCGTCCGGTGATCAGCAGAATATCGCAACTGTAATGGGATATCGCCTCGCACACCGCGTGAAGCGGCGAGGCCAGCGTAAACTGCCCGGCCAGCATCGCATCCTGCATTTCGCGGAAATTCACGTGCAGCGGCACCGCGAACAGGTCAAAAGCTTCTGAACCCGCAGGCAGGGCATGGTCGATCGCCTGCTGCAGATAATTCATTACGTTACGGGTCGGTTTCTGCGGCAGGAGATCGCCAAAGGTGGCATGCAGACCGGCCAGCGGATCGTCAACGTCGCTCGATTCCCACGCGGCAAGAATAGCGTGGCCAATCGGCATAAAGAGCTGAAGCGCCGTTTGCTGACGGAGTACCGCCTGGGTATCGATGCGCCCGGAGTCACCGAATAGCGACGCCATAAGCAGCGAGGCGTCCGCAATACCGGATTTCTGCAGCTGCGTTTGCAGGGCAGGCAACACGTAGCGCTGAATGACGTCCAGAAGCGTGTCGTCACCCGCGACTTTAAAGCCTTCACGGAACAGCAGCTGCGGGGTGATTTTGACGTTATTGCCGGAACCGTCATCCAGCTGATAATGGGTGATCGCCATATCCGTTGTGCCGCCGCCGATGTCGATGGACGCGACGCGCAGCGCGCGGCCCGGCTGGCTGCCCGACTCAGGCTCACGGTCCGGGCGGGCCAGGGAGGCGAAGAAGGCTTCGGTCTGACCGCCAAAGCGGGAGATCGCTTCGTTATACAGCCAGACCAGTTGACCGCAGCTGGCTTCATCCCACTCCATCTGGATTTCAGGAACCGGCACCACGCTTTTATCCTGCTGTTTGCGGGTGACAAAATCCTCATCCTGCGGGTGCCAGCCCATCGCTTTCCAGACGATGGCGATGGCTTCAAACATGCGGCGACGGAAAATCTCGCGCTCCTGCTTTGGCATGGCCGAGGGCAGGGTCAGGATCAGGGTGCGCAGCTGGCGCGGCGATGCCGGGAAGCCCAGACGCAGGCGCGTGGCGACGCTGTTGATCTGCCCCAGCGCCTGCGCCAGCAGCTCGCACAGCATGTGCGTCATCAGCGTACTGCGGCTGTACTGCGGCGAGAAGACCGGCAGCCGCTCGTCCTGCGGCAGCGTGAAGAGCGGCTCGCCGTCATCGTTCATCAGGTTCATCAGCGGAAACGCGGTGGCAAGCGGCTCACGCTGAGTTTTGCTGTTCATCTGGCTAAAGCGCCAGTCCTGTACGACCGGCGTTTCATCCCACAGGTAGCGACGCGGGCTGGAGATGCCGCTGTTGCCTTCGGTCCCCAGACGCTGCATTGCAAGCTTGCGGGCTTCATCACCCACGCGAACAATCGACGGCCAGACAAAGGCGTCTTCGCGGCCGCTTTCAACCGAGAAGTGCTGCTTGCCAAAGCGCGCTTCCGAAAACTCGAGACGGCTGGTGAACAGCGGCGCATTCAGGAACTGCGGCTCGCTTAGCGAGCGGACCTGCAGCTCGGCGGTCTGTCGCAGTCCATCGTTCGCATCGCCGTGGTCTTCAATAATGACGCCGCAGGTGTGGGTATTGCCCACGTCGAGGATCAGGTCGACCGGAATGGCTGGCGTGCTGAGCGTATGGGTAACAAATTTCACTTCCGGCACGGTGAGCTGTTCACCGAGCATGGTCATCAGGTTGAGCCAGTGGGCCTGATATTCAAACCCGCGCATCGCCTGCTGGAGATCGCGTTCTGAGCGGTTTTCAACGCCGTCGGCATACTGGGTAAATGCCTCGCGCAGCCAGCCGTCGATCCAGGTCTGGTCGAGGAAACTTTCAACTTCGTTGTCTCGCCAGGCCAGCGCGAATCGGGTCCCGTTCAGAATATCGTTTTCAACCGGAGACAGGGCGGACGTGGCGTGTTCAGCTATCTGGCTGTCGAGGGCGAGGGTCACGCGGTGCGTATTGCCTGCCGTATCGGGTGTATCCAGCCTGCGCACCTGAACGCGGGCCCAGTTATCCGGCCCCTCAACAAAGGTGCGCGGAGGGTTGAAGCGCTGGAACGGAACCGGAAGCCAGACGCCGTCCAGCACCGCCAGGGACTGATGCAGCGGGATGGTGGTTTCCGGTTTAACCACTTCAGGCTGTCCGCCGTTCGTTCCCGGCACGGTATAGCGCCCGTTAACCAGGTCGAAATCGAGCCGCAGCAGCGGGCCGTTCGCGGTTTTACGTACGAAGCGCCCGTTGCTGGCGGTGTCCTGCGGCGTCAGACCGAAATCAAGGAACTGCACGCCGCTGTTGGCAATAAGCGTGACGCTTTGTTTATAGTCGCAAAGATTAACCAGCATAGGATCAGGCACCTGCTTTCTTGAACGTCAGGGGAACGACGGTATTGGCATCATAACGGGCGCGACATTCTGCGATATCGCTGGCGCCTGCTTTACAGGCAACCTCCGGCATCGGGTAGCGGGAGCCGTCGGTGCAGCGGGCAGTACCGCGACTTTTAATCATCAGCTCGCCGTTGCTGTGCAGGCCGGAGAAGACCTCCGCGCGGCAGACAACGTTGTCGCCGTGGACAACCCGGGCGAAGCCTTTATTGTTCTGGATCTGATAGCGCATTGACGGCGGCTTGCCGGTAACCGGATCTTTCACGTCCAGAACCGCACGCCAGGTGCCGTTCAGGAAACGCGTCGATCCCGCTTTCACCTGATTCGCTTCCATCACCATGGCATCTTTCGGGATGGCGACAATCACTACCGGGGCGGGCTGTGGCGCAGGCGCAGGCTCTTTTTCTTTGCTTGCCAGGACCTCTGCCTGATGCAGCGGCAATTTCATGGCCAGCGGCTCAACCGCTTTGATCGGCTTTGGCGCAATCTCTACGGGCTGAGGTGCGGGCACAGGGGCGGGCTCAGCGGAAGGCGACTGTTTTGGCCACAGCAGCGGTGCGGCAATGGCGGCAACGATCGCGAGGGCAACCGGCAGCGTCCACAGGGGAACGCGGCGCTTTTTCGCGACGATCGGCACAGCCGGTTCCTGAACGGGGTGCGCAACGGCCGGCTCCGGCTCCGGCTCATACAGTTCTTCCGGCGTGATACGCACCACCGTGGAAGGGGCGATCAGCGGCTCGTCGGCATGTTCAAAGGCCACCACCGGCTCTGGCTCAGGCTCGGGCTCAGGATCTTCAATCAGAACGGGGGCAGGCTCAGGGACCAGCGATTCACGCAGGCAGTCGAGAACATCGTCGCGCGCATTTTCGTTCAGGTTTACAAACCCCCAGAAGCTGATGACCGGCTTTCCGTCCACGAGGAAGAGGAAGTTTTCACCCGGGAACTGAAACGCCTTCGACAGCAGAGAACCAAAAAGCTGCTGCGCGGTTTTGGGAGACTGGAGGCATTTTTTGCTTAACGACTCAACGCTGGCTAGCGTGTTTTCCAGATAGCGCAGGGCGCGATAGCGGTCATCCTCATCGGCCGCTTTCCAGCTGGTTACGCTCCCTTCAACAGGGGAATACCAGTCCACGCGGTCACCGCTGTCGTTGACCTGCGGAATAGCCAGACAGTCGACGATGGCCTGTTGTTTGCGCAACCGGAGCGCTTCCCGGATTTGTAACGCTGATTCAAAAACGGCTTGTCCGCCGCCGCCAACGGCCTGAAAGTCATCCAGGTTACCGCTGCGTAAAAGAGTTTTTGCCACGATTTGATCCCATATACTTCTTCACACCGTTACTTTAACGAAACGAGGAAGCAACCAAACGGGGGAAGAGACGCTAAAAGGACCGATTTCTTGCGGCATAGAAAGTGACGGTTGTGCTTGACGAATAATGGCCCTTAAGGCAAATCACCTTTTCGGACGCTGGCTGTTAAAACAGCAAAAAACGCGGCTTTAGAATAACCTGATAGTGTTTCGTTATTTGCCAGGTCATATCGCCTGTGCTGTTATTACTGTCTTATATAATAAAACTGTCAGGGTTATAACCATGTCTACAGGGAAAACACTGCTCGCCCTTGCGCTGAGCGCGCTGTTACCAGCCGGTGCCGCATGGGCGGCAAACAGCGACACCCTTATTTACTGTTCTGAAGCGTCCCCCGAGTCCTTCAACCCGCAAATCGCCAGCTCTGGCCCGTCTTTTGTGGCCAGCTCTCAGGTACTTTACAATCGCCTGATCAATTTTGACCCGGTGAAAAACACCCCGGTCCCGTCGCTGGCGGAGTCCTGGACGATTTCGCCGGACGGCAAGACCTATACCTTTGCCCTGCGCAAAGGGGTGAAGTTCAACAGCAACAAATACTTCAAACCGACGCGCGACTTTAACGCCGATGACGTTATTTTCTCGGTTTTGCGTCAGAAAGACCCTAAACATCCGTATCACAACGTGTCGCAGGGCAACTACGAATACTTTAACGATGTCGGGCTCGATAAGCTGATTCAGGACGTGAAAAAGGTCGACGACTATCACGTTCAGTTCACCCTCAGCGAGCCAAACGCCGCGTTTCTGGCCGACTGGGGGATGGATTTCGCCTCGATTCTTTCCGCCGAATACGCCGACGCGATGCTGAAAAAAGGCACGCCAGAAAACGTGGACACCTGGCCGATTGGCACCGGGCCTTATGTCCTGCAGCAGTACAAGGTGGATTCGCTGATCCGCTACGTCGCTAACCCGAACTACTGGGAAGGCGAGGTGCCGACGAAGCATCTCATCTTCTCCATCACGCCGAACGTAGAAACCCGTCTGGCGAAGCTGCAGACCAACGAGTGCCAGATCATTCCTGCGCCGTCCCCGGTTCAGTTTGACGCGATCAAGAACAACAAAGACCTGACGCTGCATTCGGTCGATGCGCTGAACGTCGGCTATCTGGCGTTCAACACCGAGAAAAAACCGTTTGATAACGTGCTGGTGCGCCAGGCGCTTAACTACGCGACCGACAAGAAGGCGATCGTCAATGCGGTCTTTATGGGTTCCGGTACGGTGGCAAAATCGCCGATCCCGCCAAATATGCTGGGCTTTAATAAAGACCTGAAGGACTACAGCTACGATCCAGAAAAAGCGAAAGCGCTGCTGAAGCAGGCGGGGCTGGAGAAGGGGGCGGAAGTCACGCTGTGGTCAATGCCGGTTCAGCGTCCGTATAACCCGAACTCGCGCCGTATCGCAGAGATGATTCAGAGCGACTGGGCGAAAGTCGGCGTGAAGGCCAAAATTGTCTCTTACGAGTGGGGCGAATATCTCTCCGGAATGCGTAAAGGCGAACATGACTCCGCGCTGTTTGGCTGGATGTCCGATAACGGTGACCCGGACAACTTTGCCGACGTGCTGCTGGGCTGCAACAGCATTAAAACCGGATCAAACGCCGCGCGCTGGTGCGATAAGGGTTATGATGCTCTGGTGCAAAAAGCGAAGCTGACCAGCAGCCCGGCCGAGCGCGCGAAACTCTACGGCCAGGCACAGGAGATTTTCTACCAGCAGGCGCCGTGGATCGCGCTGGCAAACGGGAAAACGTTCTATGCAACCCGCAGCAACGTGACCGGATACAGCGTCAGCCTGATGGGCAGCGATTTCTCTAAGGCGAAGCTTAACTAATATGTTGCCCGGTGGCGCTGCGCTTACCGGGCCTACGGTTTCCCCTGTAGGCCGGGTAAGGCGCAGCCGCCACCCGGCGATTCACAAGGAGTGACAATGTCACATTTAAACGAAGTTACCGCCCGTGTGGACGCCGCTATTGAAGAGAGCGTCATCACCCATATGAATGAACTGCTGATCGAATTAAGCCATGACGCAGAGCTCAGCCGTGAAGATCGCTACACCCAGCAGCAGCGTCTGCGTACCGCGATTTCGCACCACGGTAAGCAGCATAAAGAGGAGTTGGACGCGCGGGAGGAACATCTGACCAAAGGCGGCACCATACTGTAACGATCAAAACTGTCGCCGCGCCACCAGCCAGGCCCCGACGACCAGCATCACCGCGCCGCATACCGGGCCAATCAGGGCGCGCAGCGGAACGCCGTGGCTCCTCAGCACGTCCATTACCAGCCCGCCAATCAGCTGGCTTGCCACCAGCACGGCGATAGTCGTCGCCGCGCCAACGTTCTGATACCCGCTGATGCTGGCAAACACGAAAAACGAACCCAGCAGCCCGGGGATAAGCGTCCACCAGCGTACCGTTGCGGCCAGCTCGCTGAATCCGGCGACGCCCTGTTTCAGCAGCAGAATGCTGACAAATAGCACAATGCCGACCAGGGAGTTCAGCAGCATCGCGATAAGAATGGTGGAGGAGGACTGGGTGATACGCACCATTAAGGTGTTTTGCACCACCAGACCTATTCCCGCCGCCACCAGAAACGCCAGCGTCAGTGACTGATTCATGGGATGGCGTCCGGATCGCTGCGCTCGTCCAGCTGCAGCTGCATAAAGGTTAAGTCCAGCCAGCGGCCAAACTTGGTTCCCACCTGCGGCATCTGCCCCGTGGTCACAAAACCAAGCGTTTCATGGAGGTGAATCGAGGCATGGTTTTGCGCTTCAATACCGGCCACCATTACGTGTTTACCGATGGCGCGGGCCTCGTTAATCAGCGCGACCATCAGCGTGCGGCCAATGCCTTTGCCCTGATGGTCCGGGTGGACGTAGACCG
Source organism: Enterobacter asburiae (assembly GCF_001521715.1). Lineage (NCBI taxonomy): Bacteria > Pseudomonadati > Pseudomonadota > Gammaproteobacteria > Enterobacterales > Enterobacteriaceae > Enterobacter > Enterobacter asburiae. Next base: position 1,553,442 of record NZ_CP011863.1, on the reverse strand, counting down.
AATGCTCAACCGTATGACGGAAACCGTCGAAGGCGCGCCAGTCGCCGAAAGAGGCGTAACCGGTGATAACGCCGTTTTCTTCACTCACCAGAACCGGGTAACCCGCGAGCGTGCGCGCCTCAAACCACGCGATTCGGTTATCGGTATCGACGGTTTTATCGTTCCAGATCGCGGCAGTATGCAGCACCGCGTGATTGTAGATTTCTCCTATCGCGGCGCAGTCTTCTTTGCTGGCATGACGAACGATCATGATTAACCCTCTGTGTGTTGTTCACTATAGTATTACGTTATTCCTACGATATTACACAATCGTATCGCCCGATCGCTACGGCATAAGCCATATTTTTTTGTTATCAAAACCCCATTGAAATGCCGTTCATACACTATAGTATGACGTCATGAACACCATAACAGACACGATGAATCAACGGATTAGCGCAAGAATTCGCCTTGAACGCGAGTCTCGCGGATGGTCCCTGAGCGAGCTTGCTGACCGGGCAGGGGTTTCGCGCGCGATGATCCACAAGATTGAACGCGGAGACAGCAGCCCGACGGCCACCTTGCTTGCTCGCCTGTCTGGTGCGTTTGGCATCAGCATGTCAACGCTTATTGCCCGGGCCGAAATGCAGGAGGGCAAGCTGCTGCGCCTTGCAAACCAGCCCGTCTGGCGAGATCCACAGACGCACTACCTCCGCCGCCATGTTTCTCCCCGCACCGATCTGCCCATCGACCTTGTTCAGGTTGAACTGCCCGCGGGCAGCGATGTTCCGATGCCTGCCTCTTCTTACGCGCTGGCTCGTCAGCTTATCTGGCTCCAGTCCGGCGAGCTGGTGTTCCAGGAGGGCGATACGCGCCACGAAATGCACGCCGGAGACTGTCTCGAGCTGGGGCCGCCAAATGACTGCCGGTTCATCAACGAAACGAATGAAACCTGCATCTATCTGGTTGTACGGCTTAACCAGTCTGCCTCGTAATGCTAATGCGATAATGCCGATCGTGAGCCAGGCTGTAATGACATTTGTACCAGAAGGAGATCCCGATGAATCAACCTGTTTCGCAAAATCGCCGCTGGGTACTGGCCTCTCGTCCACAGGGTGCGCCGGTCGCGGAAAATTTTCGTCTCGAAACGCAGCCTGTTCCCGCCCCTGCTGAGGGACAGCTTTTGCTGCGCACCGTCTGGCTGTCGCTGGACCCTTACATGCGGGGGCGCATGAGCGATGCGCCATCCTATTCACCACCGGTTGAGCTGGGCGCGGTGATGGTGGGGGGAACGGTTAGCCGCGTTGAGCAGTCGAATCATCCCGATTTCAAACCGGGTGAGTGGGTGCTGGGCTACAGCGGCTGGCAGGAATATGAACTCTCGGACGGCAGCGGCCTGGTGAAGCTGGGCGAAAATCCGTCACATCCTTCCTGGGCGCTGGGTATTCTGGGCATGCCGGGCTTTACCGCCTATATGGGGTTGCTGGATATCGGGCAGCCAAAAGCGGGCGAAACGCTGGTGGTCGCCGCGGCGACAGGCCCGGTTGGCGCGACCGTCGGGCAGATCGGTAAAATCAAAGGTTGCCGGGTGGTCGGGGTCGCCGGTGGGGCTGAAAAATGCCGCCATGCCGTTGAGGTCCTCGGGTTTGACCTGTGTCTGGATCACCACGCGGCCGATTTTGCCGAACAGCTGAAACGTGCCTGTCCGCAAGGAATTGACGTCTATTATGAAAACGTCGGCGGGAAAGTATTTGACGCCGTGCTGCCGTTACTGAATACCTCCGCGCGCGTGCCGGTGTGCGGCCTGGTGAGCGGCTACAACGCGACGGGCCTGCCCGAGGGGCCGGATCGCCTGCCGCTCCTGATGGCGACCATCCTGAAGAAACGCATTCGTATGCAGGGCTTTATCATCGGCCAGGATTACGGTCACCGCATTAAGGAGTTCCAGGAAGCGATGGGACGCTGGGTGCAGGAGGGCAAAATTCACTATCGTGAACAGATAACGGACGGGCTGGAGAACGCGCCCGAGGCGCTGATTGGCCTGCTTGAAGGGCGTAACTTCGGCAAAGTCGTGATTCGCGTCGCGAGTGACAATAAATAAACAGCATTATGGCGGGGTTTCCCGCCATATTTATTTGTGAAGATACGATATATTGTCTTTAATTAATGGACATGGCATTTCGCGCCCGCTTCCCGGATGGGCCCGAAACCAATAAAAAAAACAAATTTTGCTTTTTTGATGTTTTTACGTACTTCCCACCACCAGGCATGACGATACAGGATATATCGGACCAGCGTCGTTTTATTAAAACTGGCGTTTAAAAATAGCATTAAGTTTTAGCTACAGGAATTGAACATGCTTGATTTGGACCACTTAGAAAAAGCCCAAAGGGTCAGTCTTACCATGCAAGTTGAACACAGTTTGAAAGGAGCGTTAATTACAGGCTCACTCAAACCTGGGGCACGACTGATTACGAAAGAGATCGCCGATAAATTAGGAACCAGTATTACCCCGGTTCGCGAGGCGCTGTTGCGCCTGGTGTCATCAGGGGCGTTACACGCCACGCCGGCGCAGGCATTTCTGGTTCCGGAGGTCACGCTGGAGCGCTATAACGAGATTAACGCCATTCGCAAGCAGCTTGAGCCGATGGCGGTCGCCGCAGCCTGTCAGAATATGTCTGATAGCAAACTGGAGGCGTTGCGCAAATTGTCAGATGCCTTTCATGAGGCCATGCGCAACGGGAACGTCCAGCAGGCATTGCATGCGAATCGCGTCTTCCGGTTTACGCTGTATCAGTATGCGGAAATGCCAACGCTTAATGCATTAATTGAGCAGCTGTGGGTACGCATCGGGCCCTGTATGAACTATCTGCATCAGGAGCTTAACGACATCAAAGCCTCGACATATCACTATGACGAACTGCTTTCCGCCCTTGAGCGAAGAGATGTTGTTGCCTGCCAGAAGGCGATTGATAAGGTGATTGATGAAGCGAATTTGCTTTTACAGCGACAATATTTTAACTAAGAGATTATTTAGCAGAGCGACTATATTCCGCACCTAATTATTTATCCGGTGAATAACTCCTGATGGTTTATTGCCATCAGGAGCGTTATTTCATTAATAAAATAAACTTTTCTTTTCGCTTACTCGAAGCGATAAGAGACCGACAGCCCGACCCCGTAGTTGCGGCCTGGTGCAGGCTCGTAATAACGACCGTTAGACTCGTTGACAATAACCGAGCCCGCGTACTCTTTATCGAACAGGTTATCGACGCGGCCAAAGACATCCATGCCCCAGCTGCCGTAGTTGAATTTGTACCCGGTGTTCAGCCCGACCACCGTATAAGACGGCGCTTTCGCCGTATTTTCGTCGTCGGCCATGATATCGCTCATGTAGCGCACGTCTGAGCCCGCGTACCAACCTTCCTCTGGCTGCCAGCCAAACGAGGCGTAACCCATGTTGCGGGCAATGCCTGGCATACGATTACCGTTACAGTCTGCGTCGCTGCACACGTTAGTCCGGTAAGTGGCATCCAGATACGTCCATGCCATCTTCAGCTTCCAGTTCTCAGCAAACTGCTGGTCGAGGGAGACTTCCACCCCCTGACGACGGGTTTTACCGGCATTTTTATAGCTGGTACGCCCGCCAGAGCTGGCATCCACCACGATCTCATCATCCGTATCGGTGCGGAACAGCGCCGCGGTCAGCAGGCCATTGCCGATGCGGGTTTTGCTGCCCACTTCATACGTGTTGTTGGTGGACGGCTGCAGGCCGATGTTCAGGCCGCCCTGGTTATCGGCACGATAGGAGAGTTCGTTGATGGTTGGCGTTTCGAATCCACGACCTGCGGCAGCGTAGAGGTTCCATCCGTCCGTCACCGCATACTTCACGGAACCGGCCGGGAGCCACTTGTGATAGCTCGCGTCACCGCTGTCGTCACCGTTGCCCGGCGTAACGTAATGGTCGTTGGAATCAAACCACACCGAGCTGTAGCGCACCCCCGCATCCACCGACAGTTTCTGCGTCAGCTGCCAGCTGGTTTGCAGGTAAGGGTCAACGTTCCACATCAGGTTACGTTCGTTTCGACGCTTGTCACCCTTCACGCCGTAATCCGGCACGCCGTTGTTCATCACGAAGTTCTCGTATCCGCGACGATCTTCGCTCAGGTTTTCGTAGTTCAGGCCGGTAGTAAACGTCACCGGCACCAGCAGCTCGCCACGGTGCGTCCAGCGGGTATCGATACCCTGATAATGACGCTGCATATCAATCACGCCGCCGGAGTGGGAGGCTTTTAGCTGCGGCTGATACGGAATCGACTGGTACTGCGTCATTTCACGCTCGCCGGCGTACATCATCACGCTGAGGTCGTCCTGGGTGCTGAGCTGACGATCGTAGCGCAGACCGGCCTGGGTCTGTTTGATGGTCTTGCGGGTGTTGTACTGATCGCCGCGCGGAGACTGACGCGGATTGTTCTGCCACTCCTGATAGCTCAGCCCGCCCGGATCGTTGGCCTTCATGTCCACGCTGTTAAAAATCAGCGTCAGCTTGCTGACGTCGTCAATGCGCACGCCCAGCTTGGCGTTAGCGAGGTTCTTCCGCGCGCCGCTGTGGTCGCGGTAGCCTTTGGTGGTGAAACGGGTGGTGGAAACGGTGTAATCCACATCGCCCGCGTGGGTGCCGTCACCCATCGCGCCGGTGGCCTTCATGCCGTAGCGCCAGGTACCGTAGCTGCCGTAATAGCTGCTGGCTTCAATGGTCGGCGGCTGCTGCCCGCTCTGGGTGTTTATGTTAATCACGCCGCCGGAGGCGTTGCCGTACAGGGCTGAGAAGGGGCCGCGCAGCACTTCAACGCTCTCAACGCTGGAGAGATCGATGTTGGACGTCTGGCCCTGTCCGTCCGGCATGGTGGCAGGGATACCGTCGACATACATACGGATACCGCGCACGCCAAACGTTGAGCGGGCACCAAACCCGCGCATTGAAAGCTGGAGATCCTGGGCATAGTTCTGGCGGTTCTGAATTTGCAGTCCCGGGACGCTGCCCAGAGATTCAGACAGGTTGATGCGCGGGGCGGCGTGGCGCATGTCATCGCCATTGACGACGCTGACCGCGGCCGGGGTATCCAGCTCCGATACGGTTTGCGGCGTGGCGCTGACGATCATGGTCTGTTCCTCCGCGCTCATTGCGGTTAGCGGCGCGAAAGTAACGGGAACCAGCAGCAGCGGGAGAGAAGCCTTACGGGCAGAAATGATTTTCATGAATAAAACCGGTTGTGGTGTATAAACGAACCAAATGGAACATGTCCATACATGTTAAAGGTTTTGTAAATGTTTTGAAAACTATAACCGCACATTGCGTTAATGAAAGGCGAGACGCGAAAGAAAAACTCCACATTCAGTTCATTAATGATTACTATTCTCATTATCAAAAGGCAATGCCATGACGTTGCCTGCCGGAAGTGATGTCAGCGGAAACCCCTCTTTTCAGAAAAGGAATTGTTATGTCTTTACGTCATCTGTGCTCGCCGCGTCTGAGCCTGTCACTGCTGTCTGCCACTTTACTGCTTGCCGGGACGTTCCAGGTGCATGCCGCCGAAGAGGTGCTGCGTAAAGCGGTGGGCAAAGGGGCGTATGAAATGGCGGTCAGCGAGCAGGAGAATGCGCTGTGGGTGGCGACCTCGCAAAGCCGCAAAACCGATAAGGGCGGGGTTATCTATCGCCTTGATCCGGTCACGCTGGACGTGACGCAGGCGATTCACAGCGATCTCAAACCCTTTGGCGCCACGCTCAACGGCGCGACGCAAACCCTGTGGTTTGGCAACACCATCAACGGCGCCGTGACGGCCATCGATGCGAAAACGGGCGACGTGAAAGGGCGACTGGTGCTCGATAATCGCCAGCGCAGTGAAACCGTCAAACCGCTGCAGCCGCGCCAGCTGGTGGCGGATGACGCGAGCAACACGATTTACATCACCGGTGTCGGCAAAGAGAGCGTGATTTGGGTGGTGGATGGCGCCACCCTGAAGCTGAAAGAGACCATTGCCAATACCGGTACGTACAGCACCGGCCTGGCGCTGGATGCGCAGGCAAAACGCCTCTACACCACGAATGCGGACGGCGAGCTGGTAACCATTGATACGTCCACGAACAAAATCCTGAGCCGCAAAAAGGTGCAGGATGACGGCAAAGAGCACTTCTTCCTGAACCTCAGCCTCGATACCGCCGGCCAGCGCGCGTTCCTGACCGATTCAAAACAGCCGGAAGTGCTGGTGGTGAGCCTGAAAGACGGCAGCGTGATGGAGAAGATCGCTGCGCCTGAATCACTGGCCGTCCTGTTTAACCCAACGCGCAATGAAGTCTACGTGACGCACCGTGAAGCCGGTAAGGTGAGCGTGATTGATGCGAAAACCTACAAGGTGACCAAAACGTTCGATACGCCGGTTTACCCGAACAGCCTGGCGCTCTCTGCCGATGGTAAAACGCTGTACGTGACGGTGAAACAAAAATCCACTCGCCAGCAGGAAGCCACCCAGCCTGACGACGTTATTCGTATCGCGCTGTAAGATAAAAAAAGGGAAGGCATTTGCCTTCCCTTTTTAACGCTTACCGGATGCTTAACGCGAGGTTTCTTCCACCAGTGGCGCGTCGTGTTTTTCATCGTCGTGATGAACCGGCGCGGTGCTGTGGATCTCGTGAACGCGCTTACGCACGCCGAACCAGCCGGCAATCAGCAGCACGGCCAGTAGCGGAATGGTCGCGATGGTGTAGGTACCGTTCGGGTAGTCGAACGCCATCAGCATCAGCACGCTGAACAGGAACAGCAGGGTGAGCCAGGAGGTCACCGGTGCGCCCGGCATCTTGAAGCTCACATCAGCCGCTTTGCCTTCTTTGATCGCTTTGCGCAGACGCATCTGGCAGACCACAATAAAGGCCCAGGAGGCGATAATCCCCAGTGCAGCCACGTTCAGAACGATCTCAAATACGCGGGACGGCACCAGATAGTTCAGGAATACGCCAAATACGTACACCACCAGCGTCGCCAGAATACCGGCGTACGGCACGTGCTGCTTGCTCATCTTCGACATGAATTTCGGCGCAGAGCCGCCCATCGACATAGAGCGCAGGATACGACCGGTAGAGTAAAGGCCGGAGTTCAGGCTGGAGAGCGCCGCCGTCAGAACCACGATGTTCATGATGCTGCCAACGTATGGCACACCCAGCTTAGAGAAGAAGGTCACGAACGGGCTCTGACCCGCCTGATATGCAGTCCACGGGAGCAGCAGAACCAGCAGCACCACGGAACCGACGTAGAACAGACCGATACGCCAGATCACGCTGTTAATGGCTTTTGGCACCATGGTCTGCGGATCTTTACATTCACCTGCTGCGGTGCCCACCAGTTCGATGGAGGCGAAGGCGAACACCACGCCCTGAACCAGGACCAGCGCAGGCAGCAGACCGTGCGGGAAGAATCCGCCGTTATCGGTAATCAGGTGGAAGCCGGTGGCATTGCCGTCCAGCGGCTTGCCGCTGCCGAGGAAGACGGTACCCACGACCAGGAAAATCACGATGGCCAGCACTTTTACCAGCGCAAACCAGAACTCCATCTCCGCGAACCACTTCACGCCGATCATGTTCATGGTGCCGACAATCGCCAGCGCGCCAAGCGCAAAAACCCACTGCGGCACATCGCCGAACGCGCCCCAGTAGTGCATATACAGCGCAACGGCGGTGATATCGACAATACCGGTCATCGCCCAGTTGACGAAGTACATCCAGCCCGCAACGTAGGCCGCTTTTTCACCGAGGAATTCACGGGCGTAAGAAACGAAGCTTCCGCTGGAAGGGCGATGCAGTACCAGTTCACCCAGCGCACGAAGAATAAAGAAAGAGAAGATCCCGCACACCAGATAGACCAGGGCGAGAGCCGGGCCAGCCATTTGCAGACGCGCACCCGCACCTAAAAACAGACCCGTTCCGATAGCGCCGCCGATGGCGATCATTTGAACCTGACGGTTGCCCATCGCTTTGTGGTAGCCCTCTTCGTGGGAGTTCAACCAGCGACGTTTAGCAGCATGATGATCGGCTGCGCTTTTATTGCTTGTTTTCATTGAGTTACCTGTTTGCCTGTCTGAACCATTATCGTGATAGTCCTGCCTGGCAGAGCGCAATACAAACGATTGCTTCTGCGCAAACACATGTCGCCTTCCCAGTCATTCTGCGTATGGATAAGGCGAAACATGGCGAGGCATCCTACCTGCAATTCATAAGCGACGCAAAATATAACCGTGCCGAAAGTGATGCACGTCGAAGGAAATCGTGTGGTCAGAGCAGACGGCGATCACAACACGCTGAATCGTGATGAGTTTTTAGACAAAACAGTTGGAGGGTTGATTATTTAATCATCAGATTTTCTTAATTATTACCAGGTGGTCAAGATTTTGACTGCTGGAGAGCATCTAACAGTAACCTGAAAGCGGTAGTGTGCTGGCGACGGCTCGGATAATAAAGGTGATACCCCTCGAAAGTAGGGCACCACGATTCAAGGACCCTGACCAGCCGTCCGTGATTAAGCGCCTCCAGAACCGACGCCTCCGGTACGTAGGCGAGTCCGAGTCCATTCTCAGCGGCGTCGATGCGCTGCGACAGGCTGCTCAGCGTAAGCTGCCCATCAACCCGAACGCGAAGCTCGCGCCCGTCGCGTTCAAATTCCCAGTGATATAACCCCCCGCGCGTGGGCAGGCGCATGTTGATGCAGCGGTGGTCAGCGAGCTGCTCCGGCGTCTGCGGCACGCCAAAGCGAGCCAGATAATCCGTAGAACCGACCACGGCCATGCGCATATCCGGCGCGATCCGTACCGCAATCATATCTTTTGCCACCTGTTCACCCAGGCGTACTCCCGCGTCGAAACGGCCATCCACAATATCCGTCAGCCCGTTATCTACCGTTACTTCGACGTTAATCTCAGGATACTGCACCATAAACGCCTTCAGCACCGGCCAGAGCACGGCGTCCATCGCATGCTCGCCGGCGACGATGCGAACAGAACCTGCGGGTTTGTTGCGGGTGCTGCGAAGCGCCGTGACCTCCTGCTCAATCTCTAGCAAATGCGGGCTTAAGCGCGTAAAGAGCTGTTCACCCGCCTGGGTTGGAACAACGCTGCGGGTTGTGCGGGTTAAAAGGCGAACGTCCAGTCGCGCTTCAAGCTTGCGCATGGCATGACTCAGCGCCGATTGCGAGACGCCCAGCTGGGCCGCCGCGCGCGTAAAGCTGCGCTCGCGGGCGACTACCATAAAAGAGAGCAGGTCGTTGAAATTATCTTTTAGCATCGCGATTGCCTCTATTTATGAATTTCAATCATATTTCCTATCTGATTATGCACGCTAATGCTCCGGATTGCTTTGCGCTACTGTTAACGCAACAGTTAACGAGGAGCATAAGATGAAAATTATCCGCAGCGGATCATTACCTTCAGCAAAAGGACCGGAAGCCTGGTTCACCGGCACCGTCCGCATTGACGCGCCATTTCAGGCGAGCGAACCTGCCAGCGTCGGCGGGGCAACCGTGACTTTTGAGCCGGGCGCGCGCACCGCGTGGCATACGCATCCCCTTGGGCAAACGCTGATTGTGACGCAGGGTCGCGGCTGGTTACAGGAGTGGGGCAAAGCGGCGGAAGTATTGAATCAGGGCGATATCGCCTGGATCCCACCCGGCGTAAAGCACTGGCACGGCGCAAGCGCGCAAACGGCGATGACGCATATTGCCATCGCCGAATCCGTTAACGGCAGCCCGGTTGCATGGCTGGAAAAAGTCACCGACGAGCAGTATCCGAACGGCTAACCGCCAAAAACGGCAATCGCCTGCTGCAGGCGCGTGGTGCGCTGCGTCAGGTGATTCGCCGCGTGAGTGACGTTATCCACCATCCCCGTATTGTTGTGGGTCATTGCGCCGATACGGGAGATGGATGCGTTGATAAGCGTCAGCGCCTGGGTTTGCTCCTGCGTGGCGTGGCCGATCTCCTTAATCAGGGAGGAGACCCGCAGCACGTTGTCGATCATAACCGTCAGCTGCGTTTCGGTTTGTTCTACCTTCTCCACGCCTGCGTTGACGCTGGCGACGTTTTTCTCAATCAGCGCTTTGATCTCTTTCGCCGCCGTCGCGGAGTGCTGCGCAAGGTTGCGCACCTCGGCCGCCACCACGGCAAAACCGCGCCCGGCTTCACCTGCGCGCGCCGCTTCCACGGCCGCATTCAGCGCAAGAATGTTGGTCTGGAAGGCAATACGATCGATAACGCTGATAATATCGACGATCTGGCTGTTATCCTGCGACACGGATTGCATCATACCGATGGTTTCTTTCATCATCGCTTCACCGCGGTGGGCGCTGTCGCGAGTGCGATCCGCCATCTCCGTGGCTTCTTTCGCGGTTTCTGCCGTCTGCTTCACCGCGCTGGCGATCTCTTCTACCGCCGACGCGGTTTGCTGCAAAAAGTCTGCGGTCTCTTCTGAACGCGTCTGCAGCGCCGCGCCTTCTTTCGCGACCTGCTGGCTGATGGTGCCAATCCCGCTGATTTGCGCCCCGACATCGTCAACCAGCGAATTCAGGTTCAAACCTGATTGATTGACCAGGCGCATCATTAGGCCGATGTCATCGATCCGGTCAAAATGGTAATAGTCCGTTTTACGTCCTGAAACTACGCGCTGCATCTGTTGCACAATAGATTTTACCGGACGGGCGATCTGCGCATGAAGATAATAAGCCAGGGAAGTAAACAGCAGTACCAGACTCCCCGACTGCACAAGTTTATCAGGGAATAAATACACCGCCAGGCAGGAGAGTAACGCCGTCGTCGCTATACCCAGATGGATTCGTTTACTGGTGCTAAGACATTTAAAGAGCGACATAAACGAAAATAAACCGCGCCGTACCAGTAAGCCTTTATAAAAGCGGTAATGTTTTAATTCGTTATTACGCACTTTTGCGTACAGTTTTTCACTGGCCGCAATCTCTTCCCGTGCGGGGATATTTCGCACGGAAATATACCCCGTCAGGGATCCACCCTGCCAGACCGGCGTCACGTTAGCCCGCACCCAGTAGTGGTCGCCATTATGACGACGGTTCTTCACCAGCCCCGTCCAGGTCTCACCTTGCTGCAGGGTAAACCACATGTCGCCAAAGGCTTCGGCAGGCATATCGGGATGCCGGATGAGGTTATGCGGCTCACCCAGAAGATGTTCTTCTTTATATCCACTGGCTTCAATAAAAGCGGAATTAGCATAGGTAATATGGCTTTTGGTATCGGTGGTCGACATTAACGTCGAGCCATCGTTAAGTAAATACTCGTTTTGTGTAACGGGACTGTTACGCCTCATGAGTAACTCCATGATGATGTGCAAGAATAAAAAATGCCCGGAAAAAGCTCCGGCAAGATTAATGTGATTATTTTTATATAACACTATGCAGCATATTCTGTCTGAAATTATGACTGCCTGAAATACCCGTTGTTCATTATTTTTAATCTGTTAATGCTATCGAATGTAATAAAAATGAAAATATTTTCAGGGGTGTATTCTGGAGTCGCTGCAAATAAACGACATAAGCCAAACTGAAAGAGGGAGATCGTCTCTCAGGAAAAATTGCCATGCTGAAATAGCGTTTCGTTAACAGGATGAAAACGCTATGATTTGGTCAGTTTTCGTTATTACAGTGAGGCTGAGGTGAAAATTAACGTCATCGGAACCAGCGGGAGCGGAAAAAGCACGCTGGCGAAGCAGATTGCTACCGAACTGGCTATTCCCTATATCGAGATGGACAGACTCTACTGGCGACCTGACTGGCAGGGAACGCCGGACGATGTGTTTCAGGAAAAGCTGGAGCAGGCGCTACAGGCTTCGCCAGACTGGGTGCTTGACGGCAACTATAACCGCACGCGGCCGGTGAAATGGCGTAATGTCGACGTTGTGGTGTGGGTCGATTATGGCTTTGCCCGCACCCTCTGGCAGGCCGTCACCAGGGCAATCAAACGGGCCTGGCATAAGCACGAGCTCTGGCCCGGAACCGGGAACAAAGAGAGTTTCCGGCGCGCGTTTTTCAGCAGAGAGTCCATCCTCATCTGGACGATGAAAACCTGGCGTAACAACCGCACGCGTTATGAAGCCGATCTGCAAAACCCGCAGTATGGGCATATTCGCTTTATCCGCATTACCCGCCGCGGGCAGGGGAAAACGCTGATTGCTGACTTAAAGTCTTATTCTTAGCATGGTTTTATATATCTGATTTTCGGCAAACTAAATGTAAATTAATTGTTTCTCAGTGGTGAAATGCGCCTTTAATAATGTCGACATGTTAAGTCAAACGAGAACGCAACATGTCATGGCGAATCAGCATTCTGGATAAAAGCCCCATCGCTGAAAACGAAACGGCTGCCGATGCGCTGGCGCGTACGCTGGCGCTGGCGCAGCAGGCAGAAAATCTGGGCTATCACCGCTTCTGGATTGCCGAACACCACAACACTCCCCACCTTGCCAGCCCCTCGCCGGAGCTGCTGATTGCCTGGATCCTCGGGCAGACAACGCGCATCCGCGTCGGATCCGGCGGCGTGATGCTCCAGCACTACAGCCCTTATAAAGTCGCCGAAAATTTCAACGTGCTGGCCGCGCTGGCGCCCGGCCGCGTGGATCTCGGCGTCGGAAAAGCCCCCGGCGGGCTGCCGCTCTCAACCCGCGCGCTTCAGCAGGGTCTGAATCAACAGGAAAAGGGCAGCTTCGCCGAACAGCTGGCCCAGCTCGATCGCTGGATCCGTCCTGAGCATCAGTCTCATGAAGAGGCCGTTCGCGCCACGCCGCTGCCGCCATTGCCTGCAGAGGGTTTCCTGCTGGGCGCGAGTACCGATAGCGCGCTGCTGGCCGCCGGGCTCGGCTGGCACTTTGTCTTTGCCGCGCATCTGAACGGTGACCCGGAACTGCTGCGCGAGGTGGTATCGACCTGGCGTGAGAACAGCGCGCGGGACGTAATTGTGGCGGTACAGGCGATTGTCGCGCCGACGCAGGCCCAGGCGGAAGCCCTGGCGCAGAAGGTCGAAGTGTGGGGCGTTGAGCTGGCAAACGGCCAGCGCGTCACCGTGGCCAGCGAAGAGCAGGCCTACGCCTTTGCGCGTCAGGCGGGCAGCGAGCCGGTGCGCATTGCACGTCGGGCGCAGTCGCTGCTGGCGGGTACGGCTGAATCGGTGCTCGAACAGCTTAACACCCTGCATGAAAAGTGGGGCATTGACGAATTTATCATCGACACGCCGGTAGCGGAGGGAGCAACGCGCGTCGCGTCGCTGCGCCTGCTTGCCGAGGCGCGTCTTAACAGGGAGGTCACCGTATGAGCTTTGGCGAACAGCTGATTGCCTGGCGTCGCGAGCTGCACCAGAACCCGGAGCTCTCCGGCCAGGAAGTGGAGACCACGACGCGCCTGCGCCAGTGGCTGACGAATGCCGGGATTACCCCGCAGCCTTACGACCTGTCGACCGGGCTGGTGGCGGAAATCGGCTCGGGCAACAAACTGATTGCGCTGCGGGCGGATATCGACGCTCTGCCGATTGAAGAGCGCAGCGGCGTGCCGTTTAGCTCCCAGCGTGCAGGCGTAATGCATGCCTGCGGGCACGATATCCACACCAGCGTGATCCTCGGCGCCGCGTTAAAGCTGAAAGAGCGGGAAGCGTCGCTTAATGGCCGGGTGCGGATCCTGTTTCAGCCTGCCGAAGAGAACTTTGGCGGTGCGAAGAGCATGGTGCGGGCCGGTGCCCTGCGCGACGTCAGCGCCATCTTCGGCATGCATAACGAGCCCGGCCTGCCGGTCGGTGAGTTCGCTACCCGCGGCGGGCCGTTTTATGCCAACGTCGATCGCTTCGTGATCCGCATTACCGGTAAGGGCGCGCACGCCGCACGTCCGCACGAAGGCAACGACGCCATCGTGCTGGCGAGCCAGCTGGTAACGGCGCTGCAAAGCGTCGCCAGCCGCAACGTCAACACGCTGGACTCGGTAGTGCTGAGCGTGACGCGCATTGCAGGCGGTAACACCTGGAACGTGCTGCCGGAAAGCGTCGAGCTGGAAGGCACGCTGCGCACCCACCGCACGGAGGTGCAGCAGAACGTGAAAGCCCGCGTGGGCGAAATCGCCGCCGGGTTTGCCAGCGCCTTTAGCGCGCAGATTGATATCACCTGGTATGCCGGACCCACCGCGCTGGTGAACGACGAGCGCTGGGCCGATTTCGCCACCTCGGTCGCCAGAGAAGCAGGCTACGAAACCCGGCACGCCGAGCTGCATATGGGTGGGGAAGATTTCGCGGTCTATCTCCAGCAGATCCCGGGGGCGTTTGTCAGCATCGGCAGCAACAGCCCGTACGGTTTACATCATCCGGCATTCAATCCGGATGAGGCATTAATTGAGCCCGCTGCCCGCTATTTTGCACAGCTTGCGGAAAAAGCCCTGCAACACGTTTAATTCTGGAGAGGTGAATATGTCTGCACATCGTCAATTGCGGCTCGGGACCATTTTGCATGGTGCATCCGGAAATATGTCCGCCTGGCGTCACCCTGAGGCCGTCGCCGATGCCAGCATCAATTTTGATTTCGTCAAAGCGACGGCGTTAAAGGCGGAGGAGGGCAAACTCGATTTTTTATTCGTTGCCGACGGTCTCTATATCAACGAGAAATCGATCCCGCATTTTTTAAACCGCTTTGAACCGCTGACGGTGTTATCCGCTCTCGCCAGCATCACCTCGCGCCTGGGGCTGGTGGGAACCTTATCCACCTCCTACAGCGAGCCTTTCACGACGGCGCGCCAGTTCGCCAGCCTCGACCACCTCAGCAACGGACGCGCGGGCTGGAACGTGGTGACTTCGCCGCTGGAAGGGTCAGCAAAGAACTTTTCCCGAGAAAAACACCCCGAGCACGCGCTGCGCTATCGCATTGCGGATGAGTATCTCGACGTGGTGAAAGGGCTGTGGGATTCCTGGGAGGGCGACGCCTTTGTGCGCAATAAAGAGAGCGGTCAGTTTTTTGACCCGGCCAAACTGCATACCCTGGATCACCACGGTGATTTCTTCCAGGTCGCCGGTCCGCTGAATATTGGTCGTACGCCACAAGGCCGACCGATTGTCTTTCAGGCGGGCGCGTCGGACGACGGGAAAAAGCTGGCTGCGAAACATGCCGACGCCATTTTTACCCATCACGAAACGCTCGATGAGGCAAAAGCCTTTTACCGCGACGTGAAGCAGCAGCTGGAAACTAACGGACGCCGCGCGTCAGATTTACATATTTTCCAGGGCGTCAGCGTGATTGTGGGTAAAGACGCCGACGACGTGGAAAATCAGTACCAAACCACGGCGGCGCTGGTGTCAATTAATGATGCCCTCAACTACCTCGGGCGTTATTTTGAACATCACGATTTCAGCCAGTATCCGCTC
Organism: Enterobacter asburiae; assembly: GCF_001521715.1. Taxonomy (NCBI): domain Bacteria; kingdom Pseudomonadati; phylum Pseudomonadota; class Gammaproteobacteria; order Enterobacterales; family Enterobacteriaceae; genus Enterobacter; species Enterobacter asburiae. The sequence goes on along the minus strand of NZ_CP011863.1, from coordinate 1,538,011 downwards.
GACGAGCCGTTCCCGGATATCGGCGACTTAGGCAAAAACAGCTTCCGCAGCACCACCGATGAAATTAAGCGCAATGCCCGCGAGAGCAGCTTAACCCTGCGTCAGGTAGCGCTGGAAGCCGCCTCGCCGCGCCCGCGCTTTTCCGGTACGCCGGAAGAGGTGGCCGACGGCCTGCAGGCCTGGTTTGAAGGCTATGCCGCAGACGGCTTCATCATTCAGGGCGGTACGCCGGACACCTTCCCGCGCTTTGTTGACCAGGTTGTGCCCGTTTTACAGGCGCGCGGGCTGTTCCGTACCGACTACCCGGGTACCACGCTGCGCGAAAGCCTCGGCTTAGACGAACCCAAAAACCAGTTCACACAACAATAAAAGAGAACCCCGCTATGCAGAAAACATCGCTTATTCTGGCGCTCGCGCTGGCCTTTACCCCTGCCGTCTGGGCAGAGAATGTGAATATTAACGGCACCGGCGTGAGCATCGAGGCCAATAAAACGCCGGTTAATACCGCCAAAAACAATGATGCGGTGGCACAGCTGCCGAAAGATTATCGCTTCGCCGTGCCGGGCAAATTTACCGTTGCGGTAGCGGGCCTCAATCAACCGCCGCTGACGGTTTTCTCCGACGACAACAAAACGCTGCTGGGAAGTGAAGTGGACGTCGCTCGTCTGGTCGCTGACAGCCTGGGGCTGGAGCTGAACGTGGTGCCAACCTCCTGGGAGGACTGGCCGCTGGGCGTGGCCTCCGGGAAATATGATGCCGCCATCAGCAACATCACCGTCACCAAAGAGCGTAAAGAGAAGTTTGATTTTGCCACCTACCGCAAAGATTCCCTCGGGTTCTACGTGAAATCAACCAGCCCGATCAAGTCGCTTGAGAAGGCTGAGGACATCGCCGGGCTGCGGATTATCGTCGGCTCCGGCACCAACCAGGAGGCCATCCTGCTGGCCTGGAATGCCGAAAACCTGAAGAAGGGGCTGAAGCCCTTTACCCCGATCTACACCAAAGACGATGCGGCACAAACGCTGGCGCTGCAGTCCGGACGCGCGGATGCCTACTTTGGTCCGAACGTGATTGGCGCCTGGAAAGCGGCGCTGAACGGGAAAACCAAACTGGTGGGGAGCGTCGACGGCGGCTGGCCGAAGGCGGCGCACATTGCCGTGACGCTGAAGAAAGGCAGCGGGCTGGTTGAGCCGGTGCAAACCGCGCTGAACGGCGTCATCAAAAACGGCGATTACGACAAAGTGCTGAACCGCTGGGGGGAAGGGGTTGAGCGTATTCCTCAGTCAGAAGTGAACCCGGCTGGCCTGGGCGATTAAGGAGGCGTGATGAGCGAACGATTTCGTGATGTTTCACCGGAAGACGCCGAGCTTCAGCCCATTATCGAAGGGCTGTTCGGTGAATATGCCGCCCGCTACGGGGACTACTTCTCCAAAGACGCGGAGGTTGAGCTCACCGAATGGTATTTAGCGCCGCAGGGGCTGTTTATCGTGCTGGAGCGCGACGGGAAGATTATCGCTACCGGCGCGTACAAACCTTTCGACGAACGCACCGCGGAAATCAAACGCATCTGGACGGACAAAACCCTGCGTCAGCAGGGGCTTGCCGGGCGCGTGGTGCAGGAGCTTGAGCGCAGGGCGGTGCTGGCAGGATACAGCCAAATTTACCTGACAACCGGCTTTCGCCAGCCGGAAGCGGTCAGGCTCTATCTCAGCCAGGGCTATCAGCCGCAGTTCGATCTGAACCGCGATCCGGAAGAGTACAGCCAGCCGCCGTTTGACGGTCGGCTGCGCTTCACCAAAACGCTGGTACGCGAAGCGTTCAGTAAAACCGCATGAGGAATGACGATGAGCAACGTTGAAACCATTAAGGTGGTCCCGGCGCGTTATCCGCTGCGGGCCGTCGGCGCCGCGGTGGCGCTGTTTTTCCTGGCGGTCGTGATTCAGTCCGTGGCCTTTAATCCGCGCTGGGAGTGGGCGGTGTTTGCCCGCTGGTTCTTTGACCCGGTGATCCTGGAAGGCGTAGGGCAGACCCTGCTGCTGACCCTGATTGGCACCGCGCTGAGCGTGGTGTTGGGCGGCATGCTGGCGCTGGCGAGACTGTCCTCGTCGTGGCTTCTGAGCAGCCTGGCGTGGGCCTACATCTGGCTGTTTCGATCGCTGCCGCTGATCGTGGTGCTGATCATTCTCTACAACTTCTCCTATCTCTACGACACGCTCTCTCTCGGCGTGCCGTTCACCGGCATCACCTGGGGCAGCTTTGAAACCATCAACGTGCTGGGGCAGTTTTCTACCGCCGTGGTGGGGCTAACCCTGGTGCAGAGCGCCTATACAGCCGAGATCGTTCGAGGCGGATTCCTCGGGGTCGATCACGGCCAGTACGAGGCCGCCGCCGCGCTCGGCCTGCCGGCCTGGCGCCGCACGGTGCGGATCATTTTGCCTCAGGCGCTGCGCACCATTCTGCCGTCGGGATTCAATGAAATCATCAGCCTCGCCAAGGGCACGGCGATGGTGTACGTCCTGGCGATGCCGGAGCTGTTCTATACCATCCAGATGATCTACAACCGCACGCAGGAGGTGATCCCGCTGCTGATGGTCGGTGCCGCTTGGTACCTGGCGATCACCACCGTCCTGTCCGCTATCCAGTACGGCGTCGAACGCGCGCTTGCCCGCAGCGAACGCCGCTCTGCCGTTAACCAGAACCGTGCCGCTCGTCGCACCCGTTCTGTCACCACCACACCAGCACAGGAGCCCGTCCATGCAAGCCTCTCCTGAAGGACATATTTCGATTACCGGCGTCAGCAAATATTTTGGCCGCCATAAGGCGCTCGACAACGTTTCGCTTGAGATCCCGCCCGGCTCCGTGACGGTGATCCTCGGGCCGTCCGGCTCCGGTAAATCGACGCTGCTGCGCACCATTAACCACCTGGAGCGCGTCGACGAAGGCTTTATTCAGATCGACGGGGACTACATCGGCTATCGCCGTCAGGGCGACAAGCTCTATGAGCTAAAGGAGAAGGAGATCCTCAAACAGCGCGTCAACGTGGGCTACGTGTTTCAGAACTTCAATCTCTTTCCACATCTCACGGTGCTGGAAAACCTGATTGAGGCGCCCATCGCGCATAAAAAGCTCAGCAAAAAAGAGGCGGTGGAAAGGGCGTACAGCCTGCTGGACGTGGTTGGGCTGCGGGATAAAGCCGATGCCTGGTCACGCCATCTTTCCGGCGGTCAGCAGCAGCGTATCGCGATTGCACGCGCGCTGGCGCTGCGTCCCCGCGTGATGCTGTTTGATGAACCCACCTCGGCGCTGGATCCGGAGCTGGTGGGGGAAGTGCTGGACGTGATCAAAAAGCTGGCCCGATCCGGCACCACGCTGGTGGTGGTGACCCACGAGATCGGCTTTGCCCGGGAAGTGGCGGATCAGGTGGTGTTTATGGTCGACGGAAAAATCGTCGAGCAGGGAAGCAGTGACGAGGTATTAAACCGTCCGTCACATGCGCGAACGCGCCAGTTTCTCTCCAAAGTTTTGTAAGGAGTGCCAATGAAATATGGACTTCTGGCGGGGCTGGTCTTCACGACGGCGAGCCACGCCAGCATTGATTTGAAAGCCAACGAGCAGCCGCTGCCGGTGACGGTGGATCGGCAGGCCGTGGCGAAGATCCCCGCCAATTACAAATTCGTTGAGCCGGGTACGCTGACGGTCGCCGTTTCGGCGCTGAACTCTCCGCCGCTGGCGCTGCTGGCCAGCGATAACCGTACGCGCATTGGCAGCGATCCGGATATCGCCCGCCTGCTGGCGGGCAGTCTGGGGCTAAAGCTGAAGCTGGTGCCGACGGCGTGGGAAGACTGGCCGCTGGGGATCGCTTCCGGGCGCTACGACGTGGCGCTGGTGAACATTGCGGTGACCGAACAGCGTAAAGAGAAGTTTGATTTTGCGACCTACCGCGTCGATTCGCTGGCGTTTTCAGTGAAATCCACCAGCGAGATCCAGTCAATCAAAAGCGCGGAAGATCTGGCCGGGAAAAAGGTGATTGTCGGCTCTGGTACCAATCAGGAGCGCATTCTGCTGGGCTGGAACGAAGAGAACAAAAAGGCAGGAAGGGCGCCTGCGCTGCCGGTCTATCTCCACGACGATGCCTCGGGCAATCTCTATATTCAGTCCGGCAGGGCGGACGTGTTCTTTGGCCCTCAGTCGGTTTCAGCCTACAAAGCGGCGCTCACCGGCAAAACCCGCGTTGTCGGTTTAGGGCCGAAAAAAGCCTATGTCGCGACCACCACCGAAAAAGGCAATGAGCTGGTGTACGCGCTGCAGGCCGCGCTGGACGGCGCGATTAAGCGCGGAGATTACCAGAAGGTGCTGGCGCGCTGGGGCGAGCAGGGGGAAGCGGTGGCGCAGTCGGAGGTCAACCCGCCTGGGATAACCTACTAATGGTGCTCTACACTTAGAGTTTTCATCCCGCAGGGGGCAACATGATTAAACTCTATGGCGTACCCGGCTGGGGCTCGGCAATCGGTGAAGTGATGCTAACCCTGGCTGATATCCCTTATCAATTTATCAACGTGGACGGGTTTGACCAGCCCGGTCCGCAGCGTGAGCTGCTGCAAAAGCTCAACCCGCTGTGTCAGGTACCCACGCTGGAGCTGGAAAATGGCGCCATCATGACCGAAACGGCGGCGATCGCCCTGATGGTGCTCGACAGATGCCCCGATCTCGCGCCGCCCGTGGGGCAGGCCGAACGCCAGCAGTTTCAGCGTCTGCTCATCTGGTTTGTGGCCAACGTCTATCCCACGTTTACGTATGCAGACTATCCCGAGCGCTGGGCGCCGGATGCGCCTGAACAGCTGCAGAAAAACTGCATCGAATACCGGAAGTCGCTTTACTTGTGGTTCGACACTCAGCTCAAGGCCGCCCCGTTTGCGTTGGGTGAACGGCTGACGCTGCTGGACGTGTATATCGCGGTGGCGCGCACCTGGGGGCCACGCCATGACTGGTTTGCGACCAATACGCCGAGGTTTACGGCTATTGCGAACACCGTATGCCAGCTGCCGGAACTGCACAAGGTGTTAAAGGCCAACGGTATTATCTGATAACGTGGAGCCCTGACTCACAACTGGAAGCCTGCATATGCCACACGTAGATATCAAATGTTTTCCCCGCGATTTGAACGACGAACAAAAAACCGCACTGGCCGAGGATATTGCTGAGGTCATTATTCGCTATTTCAACAGCAAAGACAGTTCGGTGTCCGTTGCGTTGAATCAGGTGAACCAGGAGGACTGGAAAGCGCAGGTCTGGGATACCGAAATAGGACCGAAGCTGGACGAATTAATCAAAAAGCCAGGCTATTCAATGTAAGCGCAACTGCCGGGGGGAACTCTCCTCCCCGGTTTTCCCGTCTCGTCTTCCCGCTTTTTCGCAAAAATCGATAAAAATGCGTTTTATCTTATCCGTTACACTTTACGTTTCTGGCTGACAGCCCATCAATCCTTAGGAAAGATCTCAAACAGAATCAGTTAAGGACAGACACGTTAAAGGATAATTTTCTCATGACAAAATTACCCCGTTTTTCACTCGCCTTTCTTCACCCTCGTTACTGGCTAAGCTGGGCTGGCATCGCCGCGCTGTGGCTCATCATGCTGCTCCCTTATCCGCTGCTGTTCCGAATCGGCCACGGCCTTGGACGGCTGGCGATGCGCCTGCTTCCGCGCCGCGTCGAGATTGCCCGCCGCAACCTGGAGCTCTGTTTTCCGGAGATGAAAAAGGCGGAGCGAGAGTCGCTGCTGCAGCGTAATTTTGAATCGGTAGGAATGGGGGTAATCGAAACCGGGATGGCATGGTTCTGGCCCTCGTGGCGGGTGAAGAAATGCTTTACCGTGCAGGGGTATGAGCACATGGAAAAGGCGCGGGCAAAGGGCAATGGCGTGGTGCTCGTTGGCATGCATTTTCTCACCCTCGAGCTGGGCGCGAGGATCTTTGGCATGCTTAATCCCGGCATTGGGGTGTATCGTCCGAATAATAACGCGCTGCTGGACTGGCTTCAGACGCGCGGACGCCTGCGCTCCAATAAAACCATGCTCGATCGTCATGATTTAAAGGGCATGATCCGCTCGCTGAAGCAGAATGAGATTTTGTGGTACGCCCCGGACCATGACTATGGCAAAACCAATAGCGTCTTTGTGCCGTTCTTTGCGGTTCCGGATGCCGCCACGACCGCGGGTAGCTACATGCTGGTCAAAAGCGCTAAGCCTGCCGTCATTCCCTTTGTGCCGCGCCGCAGGGCGGACGGCACCGGCTACGAACTGATTATTCTGGAGGATATCAGCGAGTCGCTGCAGGGAGGAGATAAAGAATCTGTTGCGACGCAGATGAACAGGGCGATTGAACAGGCGGTACGGATGGCGCCAGAACAGTATATGTGGCTGCACCGGCGCTTCAAAACGCGTCCTGAAGGTCAGCCTGACCGGTATGCCCGCCGCAAGAACATGGCACCACGGGCTGATATCCTGTCTGCCGCCGATCTTTCCGAACGGTCGGGCATCCAGCACTAAGGCAGCAATCCTGCCCTCACCGTGCAGTGAGGGCAGGATCGAGGCTTACAGCGCAGACCTGCGGTACGGCGCATAGTCCGCCTGCCACCAGGTCTTCTCAATACGCGCCATCAGCGTCTCATCATCTATCGCCGGAGCCACGCCCTGTTCAATCGCGGCCCGGGCGACGGCGACGGCAATCTGGCGTGATACCGTTTCAATCTGATCTACCGGCGGCAGCAATCCACCTTTTTCCGTGGTGACCAGCGGAGACTGCGCGGCCAGGCTGCGGCTTGCTGCCATCAGCATCTCTTCAGTCACCCGGCGCGCGTTACAGGCCAGCACGCCCAACCCCAGACCCGGGAAAATATAGGCGTTGTTACACTGGGCGATCTCGTAGTGTTCATTCTCCCAGAATACCGGGGCGAACGGGCTGCCGGTGGCCACCAGTGCGGCACCCTGGGTCCAGGCGATAAGATCCTGCGGCTGGGCTTCCGCCCGCGAGGTCGGGTTAGAAAGCGGCATGATGATCGGGCGCGGACAGTGGCGATGCATCTCTTTGACAATCTCTTCGCTGAACAGCCCCGGCTGGCCTGAAACGCCGATCATCACCGTAGGATGCGCGTTCTTCACCACGTCCAGCAGGGAAATATTTTGCGAGTCTACCTGCCAGCTGCAAACGGCGTCGCGCGCGGTAAGCAGGTTTTTCTGGAAATCGAGCACATTGGTCATGTCGTCGGTCAGCAGGCCGAAGCGATCGACCATAAAGATCCGGCTGCGCGCTTCGGACTCGGTCAGGCCGTCATCCATCATCAGCGCCACAATTTTTTCAGCTATCCCGCATCCGGCAGAACCGCTGCCCAGGAAGACCACGCGCTGGTCGCGAATGCGCGTGCCCGCCGCATGCGCCGCCGCCATCAGCGTACCGGCGGTGACGGCCGCCGTGCCCTGGATATCATCATTGAAGCAGCACAGCTGGTCGCGGTAGCGCCGGAGCAGCCTGGTGGCGTTTTTCTGCGCGAAGTCTTCAAATTGCAGGAGCACATTGGGCCAGCGCGCTTTAACGGTGCTGACAAACATATCCATAAACTCAGCGTACTGATCGTCGCTGATGCGCGGGTGGCGCCAGCCCATGTACATCGGGTCGTCGAGGTGGTGCTGATTATTGGTGCCGACATCCAGCATTATCGGCAGGGTAGAAGCAGGATGGATCCCTCCGCAGGCGGTATACAGCGACAGCTTGCCAATTGGAATGCCCATGCCGCCAATACCCTGATCGCCCAGCCCTAAAATACGTTCCCCGTCCGTCACCACAATCACGCGAACGTCGTTGCGCGAAAAACTTTGCAGCATCTCATCAATACGATGTCGATTCGGCCATGAAATAAACAGGCCGCGCGCGCGTCGATAAATCGTGGAGAAATGCTCGCAGGCTTCACCGACCGTCGGGGTATAGATAATCGGTAACGTCTCTTTCAGATGCGAACGCAGGAGGTTATAAAAGAGCGTTTCGTTGGTATCCTGAATATTTCGCAGGTAAACATGACGCGAAATATCGCTTTTAAAATGGCAGAACTGCACCCAGGCGCGCTCGGTTTGTTCTTCAATAGTTTCAACGTTGTGCGGCAATAATCCATGCAGGTTAAAATTGTCACGCTCTTCTTTAATAAATGCGAGTCCTTTATTTAGCAGCGGATTTTCCAGCAATACGGCCCCGTTATAGGGGGTGTACAGAACTTCTTTCCGGGACATGGTTAACTCCTGAATTTTTTATATAAAGCAGATTAAGAAATAAAATAGATCATAATGCCTTCGGTCACGACCCCGACGGCAGTGCCAATTAATATGGAAGAGGATGCGGTATCAATATAGGTATCGCTGCGTAAGGCAAACATCCCTGCGGCAATCGCGGAAGGCGTTGCGCCAATAATGACGACCTGCTGCAGTAAGGTGTGGCTCAGGCCAAAGGCGAGTCCAGCGGCGGCCATCATTGCCGGCTGAATAAGGTTTTTAATACTGATATTAGTAAACGTCTGCACGTTCAGTTTTGGACGTTCACCGTAAAACAGCAGGCCGAGGGCAAACAGGGACAGCCCGCCTGAAACCTTTCCGACCATCTCAATAGGCATGCTGAGAATAGAAGGGATTTGCACGCCGGCCAGACTGAGCAAGACGCCGGAGACCGGGATCCAGACGATAGGATTGCGCGCCGCTTTGATGAGGTTTTGCACGATCATCGCGCCCGGGTGCAGCGCCTCCAGGCCGTCATGACCATTTTTATCACCCATACGAATCAGGACGATAGTCAGAGGGATCATGATAACGCTGGTAATAATATTGCCAATCAGCACGCCGATAAATCCTTCCGGCCCAATCAATACCGCCAGGACCGGTGCGCCAAAGTAGGCCATATCGGGAAAGGCGTAAACCAGAGACTGAATGGCGCTGGTTTTGATATCGTGGCGAAAAACGTAGCGCGAAATAAATAGCGTCAGTAAATACGACCCCATTAAACCGACAACTAAAACGGCCATAAAGGTCAGGTTCTTAATTTTATTGGGATCGGTATGCAATGCACCGATAAAAAGATGGAAAGGAAGGGCGAAACGAATCACCACGGTTGCCATGACGTTTGCATCTTCACGCCGGGAATATCCCAGCTTTCCACTTAGCCATCCAAGTAACATTATAAAGACGAGCGGAAACAGTGACTGTAATAGTAATGAAGGCATAGTATTTCCTGTAGGGTATTTTATGTGTTTTATTGCAGCGCTAATCTAGCGCTTAGAAAGCAGGGCAGGAGTGACAAGAGTCACACTCTCTCTGGTTTTATTAATTTCAAAAAGATTGCATTAGTTGGATAAGTAATACTTTCGTCAAATATTGATAAGACGCAAGAAAGCAACATTAGCTGTTATAAATAACTTTAGTTACTTAACGCTGAATTAAGTTATTTAAAAGCAAAGAGCCAGATTGTTCACATTTCTACCCGCAGGCCCGTGATAATTTCATCGTGAGCCTGTTTTTAGAAAAGGCCATCTAAGTCTTTATTTATATTTAAGAACATTTATTCGTATCAGGAATAGTTTCAGTTATTCCTTTCTCTGTTTATCCGAACACAAATTCAGGTGATTATATGAAAGATAATCCTGTACCGACTTCTGAGCTGTCGACCTCGCGTTTTGCCTTTGGGCTCAACAATACCGAGGTGGGCACGGTCCCGTTGATGCTGTTCGTCGGGATTGCCGCGATTGTGGCGACGTCCGCCTGGGCAGGGCTGCTGCCAAAAAATATGATTGGTGGACTTGCGGTCATCATGACACTCGGCTTCGCGTTTGCCAAAGTCGGGCGTCAAATCCCGGTGCTGAAAGATATCGGCGGCCCGGCGATCCTGTGCCTGATGGTCCCCTCCGTGCTGGTCTATTTTGGCGTATTCGGGAAACATACCCTTGATACCGTGCATCTGCTGATGAAAGAGGCGAATCTGCTCTATTTCGTCATCGCCTGCCTGGTGGTCGGCAGTATTCTGGGGATGAACCGGGTGCTGCTGATCCAGGGGATGATGCGCATGTTTGTTCCGCTGGTGGCGGGGACATGCATGGCCGTGCTGAGCGGCCTCATTGTGGGCTCACTGTTTGGTTTTACGCCTTACCACACCTTCTTCTTCATCATTGTGCCCATCATTGGCGGCGGGATTGGCGAGGGGATTTTGCCGCTTTCCCTGGCCTATTCGGCAATACTGGGGCAGACGCCGGACGTTTACGTTGCGCAGCTGGCACCCGCTGCGGTCGTCGGGAATATCTTCGCCATTATTTGTGCGGGCTCGCTGGCGCGTCTCGGCGCGAAACGTCCTGCGCTTTCGGGAAACGGCATGCTCACGCGGAGTAAAGACGACGCCAGCCTGTTTGCCGGGGCGCAGAGCACGCAGCAGACGGATTTTCATCTGATGGGGGGCGGATTGCTGATGGTGTGCGCGTTTTTCATCGTCGGCGGATTGTTTGAAAAACTGGTACACATTCCCGGCCCGGTGCTGATGATCCTGATTGCCGTCCTGTGTAAATACTTCAGGGTGATCCCGGCCTCAATGGAGCAGGGCGCGCACAGTTGCTATAAATTCGTCTCGGCTGCGCTGGTCTGGCCGCTGATGATCGGCCTCGGAATGTTATACGTGCCGCTTGAGAGCGTGGTGTCGGTCTTCTCGGTGGGATACGTGGTGGTATGCGGTTCGGTTGTGATGGCGATGGCGCTGAGCGGCTACTTTATCGCGTCGCGTCTGAATATGTATCCTGTGGAAGCGGCCATTGTAACCTGCTGCCACAGCGGGCTGGGCGGAACGGGGGACGTGGCCATTTTGTCCGCGTCTAACCGGATGTCGCTCATGCCGTTCGCGCAGATCGCCACCCGCATCGGCGGCGCGTCGACGGTGATTTTCGCCACGCTGCTGATGGGCTGGGTTATGGCGCGCTGATCCGATACGTCAGGATGCTGAATCGCAACGACATTTTCAGGATGTCGCTGCGGTTCAGTCCTTTATAAAACTCACCGCGCTGTATAGAATTACCGCACCCACAGTGACGGGATACCACACGATGACCGGAAGAGTTGATTATCAGATTGAAAAATATCTCCTTACCGAAGCCGCCGAGCCGGAGCGCCTGACGCGCCAGTGGGCAGAGGTGATGGAGGAGTGTCGTGAGCAAACGTCCGGTGCAGAGGAGCGGCTGCGCCTCGCGTTGCTTAATGTGGATTACGTCAGCAGCTTCGAGCTGCCCTTCAGGCTGCTCCTTACCCGTGCGCCCCAGCTCATAGACGTTGTCAGAAAAGAGCTTCAGCTCAGTCAGAAAAATGTTCTGTTTAACGGCAAGCGCTTTGGCTGCGTCTATAGCCTGAAAAAAGATCTGGACGGAATACCCGACGAGTTTACCTATCAGCTGAAAACGCGGATCCAGCGCAGTGACGCGACGGGATGTAATGAATTACCTTACAGGCAAATTGCTCAGCAGGTTAAAGCCCCCCGCGAACGACTTAAGCTGGCGCTGGAAAATGGGTTAGCGGTAACGGCACTCGACGGGCTTTTCTGGTTTGGTATTCAGCGCATTGCGGCCGATGTGCAGAGATTACGCAAGTCAGGGATGAGGATCGTGACGTCCGACGCCGAGGTGTTTGATACGCTCACCAAAACAACCCGGCGGATCCCGGTCTATCGCCTGGAAGGGACTGAAATTATTTAACCTGCAGCAGTATCTCCATCAGCCCTGGAAAACGGGCATCCAGATCGTCTCGGCGTAACGAAATCATGTTCTCCCGCCCCTGCGGGCGCTGCCAGATAACGCCGCTGTCGCGCAGTACGCGCCAGTGGTGTGTCATTGTCGATTTCACAACATCTTCCGGGCGCAGCGCGTTACAGCTGAGTTCGCTGCCATCGGCCAGCCGGCGAATGATCGACAGCCGGAGCGGATTGCCGAGGGCAAACAGCACATTTTCCAGCAGTATTTGTTCAGTTTCAGGGTGGTTTGGGATCATCGTTTTCCTGCGTTTGGCGTCAGATTGAGCTATATCAACAATAGGTCAACCGTTAAAAAATAGTTCGATAATACTCGTACAATAGGACTATTATAGCAAACGAACGAATGCACGACCATCCTGGTCGTCACAGACAAGTCATAGTGACTAAGGAAATATCATGCCCCGACCCATCCCTCTCGAACGTTATCGCAACATCGGTATCTCCGCGCATATCGATGCCGGTAAAACCACCACCACTGAGCGCATTCTGTTTTATACCGGAATGAGCCACAAGCTGGGTGAAGTACACGATGGCGCGGCAACCACTGACTGGATGGCGCAGGAGCAAGAGCGCGGGATCACGATTACCTCCGCGGCGGTCAGCTGCTTCTGGCCCGGTATGGACAGAGGCTATGAGCCGCACCGGATTAACATCATCGACACCCCGGGGCACGTGGATTTCACCATTGAGGTGGAACGTTCCATGCGCGTACTCGACGGCGCCGTGATGGTGTATGACTCCGTGGGCGGCGTGCAGCCGCAGTCGGAAACCGTCTGGCGCCAGGCCAATAAATATCACGTTCCGCGTCTGGCCTTCGTCAACAAAATGGACCGTCCGGGCGCTGATTTCTTCCGCGTCGTACGCATGATGCAGGAGCGCCTGAAGGCCAATCCGGTGCCGATTGTCATTCCGGTGGGTGCCGAAGATCATTTCACCGGCGTGGTGGATCTCATCAAGATGCGCACCATTCTGTGGGACGACGCGACGCAGGGCATGGTGTTTACCTATGCGCCCGTGCCGGATGATTTGGTCAGTACCGCCCAGGAATGGCGGGAAAAAATGGTCTCTGCGGCGGCGGAAGCCAGCGATGAACTGATGGACAAATACCTGGAAACCGGCGACCTGACGGAAGCGGAAATTATCAAAGGGCTGCGTATTCGCACCATCTCGGGTGAAATTCAGCCGATGCTGTGCGGCAGCGCGTTCAAGAATAAAGGCGTGCAGCGCATGCTCGATGCGGTCATTGAGCTCATGCCGTCGCCGCTGGACGTGCCGGCCATTGATGGCGTGGATGAAAAAGGGCAGCACGCGGAGCGTCATCCGAGCGATGATGAGCCGTTCTCGGCCCTGGCGTTCAAGCTGATGAGCGACCCGTACGTCGGTCAACTGACCTTTATCCGCGTGTACTCTGGCGTGCTGCGCAAAGGTGACGCGGTGTATAACCCGGTGAAAGGGAAGAAAGAGCGCATTGGAAGAATCGTGCTGATGCATGCCAACGATCGCCACGAGGTGGACGAACTGCGTGCGGGAGACATCGCAGCCTGCGTTGGGCTGAAGGATGTGACCACCGGCGACACGCTCACCGATCCGAATGCAGTGATCACGCTTGAACGCATGGAGTTCCCGGACCCGGTTATCTCGCTGGCGATCGAGCCGAAAACCAAAGGCGACCAGGAGAAAATGGGGATCGCGCTGCAGCGTCTGGCGGCGGAAGATCCGTCTTTCCGCCTGCATACTGACGAAGAGTCCGGCCAGACCATTATCTCCGGGATGGGTGAACTACATCTTGAGATTATCGTCGACCGCATGAAGCGCGAGTTTGGCGTCGAGGCGAACATTGGCCGCCCACAGGTGACCTACCGTGAAACCCTGCGTAAAACGGTGAAGGATATCGAAGGTAAATTTGTTCGTCAGTCCGGCGGTAAAGGGCAGTACGGTCATGTGGTGCTGAGCCTGGAGCCGCTGGAGCCTGGAAGTGGCTTTAAATTTGAAGATGCCACCAAGGGCGGCGTTGTGCCGCGCGAGTACATCCCGTCCGTTGAGAAAGGGCTGCGGGAAGCGATGAACAGCGGCGTGCTGGCGGGCTATCCGGTCGTTGATGTCAAAGCGACGCTGACGTTTGGCTCGTATCACGATGTCGACTCCTCGGAGATGGCGTTCCGCATGGCGGCGATCCTCGGCTTCAAAGAGGGCGCCCGCAGGGCGGATCCGGTGATTCTTGAGCCGATCATGCACGTAGAGGTGGAAACGCCGGAAGAGTACGCCGGTAACATTATGGGCGATCTCTCCTCCCGCCGCGGCATGGTGCAGGGGATGGCAGAGCAGTACGGAAGCCAGATTATTCGCGCTGACGTGCCGCTGGCAGAGATGTTTGGTTATGCCACAACACTGCGCTCGATGTCCCAGGGGCGCGCGACGTATACGATGGAGTTCCATCATTTTGCGGAAGCCCCGCGGAATGTTGCGGATGAGATTATTTCACGACGTGCGAAGTAATACGGTCACCCTCTCCCAATAGGGGGAGGGTTTCCTCAATCCGGCGCCTTCACCATCTTCCCGCTCGCGACAAACGTCCCGGCCCCAAGATGATGCAGGGTATTCAGCTTATCCCCGTCAAACTGCCAGCGCCCGGCGATAAACGCGCGTTCATCGGCTGCCGCTGAAACCACTTCACCAAACAGCGTATCGTATTTTTCTGCCGCTGAGGTGACGGGTAATAACCGACACTCCATCCACGCCAGACATTTTTCTTCAATCACCGGCAGGCCAAGTTCAGGACCGTTCACGACCGGGATCCCGTAGCAGTTGAATTTGTCCTCATCGCGCCCGCTGACGCTACCGACCGCGTATGTCCAGTTGGCCGCCGCCACGCCGGGGATGACGATGCCAAATTTTCCGCTGCGTTCAATCAGCTCACGTGACCAGGTGCTTTTATCCACGACGATCGCGATGCGCGGCGGTTCAAACTCAACGGGCATTGACCATGCGGCGGCCATCACGTTGCGTCTGTCGAGGCTTTCATCCCGACTGGTGATAAGTACAGTTGGGCCGTGGTTCAGCAGACGGCTGGCGTGACGTAATTCAACAGGGCGAAAGTGGCTCATAGGATCTCCTCATCTACACCGATGAGTATGACGAAAAAGCACGTAAATCAAAGTGGGTGCGTAAAATTAGTTTATAAACAGAACATCTCAATCAAAGGAAACTGATGTATGTCCCCATTTCTGACCGCCTATTTTGCCCGCATCGGCTGGGCGCAACCGACGCGGGTGGATATCGATACCCTGCGCGCGCTGCATTTACATCACAACTGTACGATCCCTTTTGAGAATATTGATGTTGTTCTGCCGCGCGAAATCCAGCTTGACGATCGGTGTCTGGTCGACAAACTGGTCACCGCACGTCGTGGAGGGTACTGCTTTGAGCAAAACGGCCTGTTCGAGCGCGTCCTGCGTGAAGTCGGGTTTACGGTGCGTAGCGTGCTGGGGCGCGTGGTATTAGCGAATCCGCCGCAAATGCCGCCGCGCACGCACCGCCTGCTGCTGGTTGAGCTTAACGGTGAGCGCTGGATTGCCGATGTGGGGTTTGGCGGCCAGACGCTGACGGCGCCGATTCGACTGCTCGCTAATGAAGAACAGGAGACGCCGCACGGGCTGTATCGTCTGCTGAGCGAGGGGAACGACTGGGTGCTGCAGTTCCGTCACCACGAGCACTGGCAGTCGATGTACCAGTTTGACCTGACGACGCAGTATTTCAGCGATTACGTGATGGGGAATTTCTGGTCGGCGCACTGGCCGCAGTCGCATTTCCGTCATCATCTGTTGATGTGTCGCCATCTGCCGGACGGCGGCAAGCTGACGCTAACCAACTTCAACTTTACCCACTGGCAGAACGGTCACGTAGAAGAACAGATCCATCTGCCGGATGCTGAGGCGCTATATCAGCTGATGCAGGAACGCTTTGGTCTTGGGGTTGACGATGCAAAACACGGCTTTTCACTGGCGGAGCTGACGGCGGTAATGGCGGGGTTTGATACACATCCTCAGGCCGGGAAATAATGCGCAAAGGGGCTGGCCCCCTTTGCCGTACCGTAGGCCGGATAAGGCGTCTCCGCCACCCGGCAACATCACTGATGAAGCGGGCTAGAAAACAACTCGAGCGTGATGAGTTTATCAAGATGATTGTTAAAGGCGGCTTCGTCCATTTCGGGCATGTTTAAGATATACATTCCGTCAAGGCCGCACACCAGACCAATCAAGCGCCAGGCAATATTTTCCGCCCGATCGCCCGGATTCAATTCTCCGGCCTCCGTTCCCGCTTTGATAAGCGCCACCGTTTCCTGGTGCCACATCTCCATGGTCATCACATAGGCGCCTTTGATGTCGGCATCGCGGCTGGCCAGGATTTGCGCCTCACGCCACAGGCGAATATAGGGCTCAAACCTCCCGTCATCGCTGCCGAGCATGCCATGAAGCTGCTCCCGCCATCCGGCCTGTTTACCCGCGACGTCCGCATCCAGCAGCTCGCGAATCAACCGTACGAAGGCCAGCGATTTTAGTTCGCCGCCGGACGTAAAATGATGATGTACCTGGCCGGTGGCGACTCCGGCCTCGGCAGCAATACGGCGTACCGTCATAGCAGCCAGTCCTTCAGCCAGCGCCACGCGCATGGCGGCCTGTAAGATGGCTTCCCGCCGTTCATCCTTGCTCAGATATCGCATGTTTACTCACTCTCAATGGGAATGAAACGAGTGTAACAAAAAGCTGGACGTGTGTTCAACTTTGCGTAGGATCGCATCCTGGACATGTGTCCATGTTTTAAAAGAAAAGGAAATTTATGTTTCGTCAGTGGTTAGCGTTAGTGATTATCGTGCTGGTGTATATCCCGGTGGCGATCGACGCGACGGTGCTGCACGTGGCGGCGCCGACATTGAGCATGACGCTGGGCGCCAGCGGCAATGAATTGCTGTGGATCATCGATATTTACTCGCTGGTGATGGCGGGAATGGTGCTGCCGATGGGCGCCCTGGGTGACCGCATTGGTTTTAAACGATTGCTGATGATTGGCAGCACGCTGTTTGGCCTGTCGTCGCTGGCGGCAGCGTTTGCCCCGTCAGCAGGGTGGCTGATTGCGGCGCGCGCCTCGCTGGCAATCGGCGCGGCGATGATTATTCCGGCTACGCTGGCTGGGATCCGCACGCTGTTTATCGACGCGCGGGATCGTAATATTGCGCTCGGCGTCTGGGCCGCGGTGGGGTCAGGTGGCGCGGCGTTTGGCCCGCTGATTGGCGGTATGCTGCTCGAGCATTTCTACTGGGGCTCGGTGTTTTTAATCAACGTGCCGATCGTGCTGGTGGTGGTTTCACTGGCCGCGCGTTTTGTGCCTCCTCAGCAGGGCCGCCCGGAGCAGCCGCTGAATATTAGCCATGCCATTATGCTGATTGTGGCGATTTTGCTGCTGGTCTACAGCGCGAAAACCGCCCTAAAAGGCGTCCTGTCACCGTGGATAGTCGCGTCCGCGCTGGTGACCGGCTCGGTGCTGCTGTTTATCTTCGTGCGTATTCAGCTCCGCGCTCGCGTACCGATGATCGACATGCGTCTGTTCTGCCATCGCATCATTTTGAGCGGCGTGGTGATGGCGATGACCGCCATGATTGCCCTGGTCGGGTTTGAGCTGCTGATGGCTCAGGAGCTGCAGTTTGTTCATGGCTTTACGCCGTTTGAAGCGGGAATGTTCATGCTGCCGCTGATGGTGGCGAGCGGGTTTAGCGGTCCGATCGCGGGTGTGCTGGTCGGACGATTAGGGCTACGCATCGTCGCGGCCGGCGGAATGGGGCTCAGCGCCGTCAGCTTTATCGGCCTGTCGATGCTCGACTTCAGCACGCAGCAGCTGCTGGCTTCTGCCCTGATGGTGCTGCTCGGCTTCAGTGCCGCCAGCGCGCTGCTGGCCTCGACCTCGGCAATTATGGCGGCCGCGCCGAAAGAGAAGGCCGCCGCCGCAGGGGCGATTGAAACCATGTCCTATGAACTGGGCGCCGGGCTGGGGATCGCCATCTTTGGTCTGCTGTTGACCCGCAGCTTCTCGGCGTCAATTGACCTGCCGCCCGGGCTGAACGCCTCGCTCGTCGATAAAGCCTCGTCATCCATTGGTGAGGCGATGAAGGTGGCGCAGGATCTGACCCCGACGCTGGCGGAGTCGGTGATTGAGGCGGCGAAAAGCGCGTTTATCACCTCACACAGCGTGGCGCTGGGCAGCGCGGGCGGAATGCTGCTGCTGTTGGCAGTGGGGATCTGGTTCAGCCTGGCGAAGGTCAAGCCGCAGTAATACAGGGCGCGCGGTTGGCGCGGGCGGGGCAGATGGACTATGTTTTTTATAGGATTATCTGACTCTTGCTGGAAAATATGAGCCCTCGCCACAGCAGTGAACCGTCTCAACCGCTCTCCCGGTTAACCCTGCTTGCAGGAGGCGCGCTGGGCGTCGTTTTTGGTGATATCGGCACCAGCCCGCTCTATACCTTCCGCACGGTGCTGTCGCTCTCTGAGCATGACCCTACGCCCGGCGTCATCCTGGGCCTGCTCTCCCTGATTACCTGGACACTCATCCTGGTAACGTCCATAAAATATGCCGCCTTCGCCATGCGAATTGATAATCATGGCGAGGGAGGCATCATGGCCTTGATGTCGCTTCTGGTGGAGAAAGGCAAAGGCGGGCGCTGGGTCATTTTTTCCGCCCTCATTGGCGCAGCGCTGATTTACGGTGACGGCGCGATAACCCCGGCTATCTCCGTGCTTTCTGCCCTTGAAGGGCTGGAGATGGTCATTCCTGAATCTCAGCCGTACATATTGCCCCTGACGGTGGCGGTTCTGCTGGCGCTGTTTCTTCTTCAGCCTTTTGGCACTGCGCGAATAGGGAAAATATTTGGCCCGGTCATGGCGCTGTGGTTTTTGGCGATTGCTGCGCTGGGTGTGCGAGGCATCATCCAACATCCCTCGGTACTGCTGGCCCTCAACCCTGCGTACGGCATCGCGTTTTTGTTTTCGAACGGGTACACCAGTTTCCTGGTCCTGGGCGGCGTTTTTCTCTGCGTGACGGGGGCCGAGGCCCTGTATGCAGACATGGGGCATTTTGGTAAAAAGCCGATCTGGCTTGCCTGGTACGGCATCGTCTTTCCTTCGCTGCTGCTCAACTATGCTGGCCAGTCAGCGCTGATTCTGGCCGGTGCCGACAGCAAACAAAACCTTTTCTACACGCTCTGTCCGCCTGTGCTGCAGGTTCCGCTCATCGTTCTTGCCGCGCTGGCGACGATCATCGCCAGTCAGGCGATTATCACTGGCGCTTTTTCCATGACGCGCCAGGCCATTCAGCTTGGCTGGTTACCCCGATTACGCATCAAACAGACGGCGGCAGAAAGCTACGGCCAGATTTATATCGGGATAATCAACTGGCTGCTGATGGGGGTGACCATCGGGCTGGTGGTGTTCTTTAAATCCTCCGATAAGCTCGCCGCCGCGTACGGCATCGCCGTGTCGTTAACCATGCTGATGACCACGGGGCTGCTGTTTGTGGCAATGCGCGAAGTGTGGCGCTGGAGCCTGGCCAGCAGCGCGGTGATTGCCCTCTGCTTCCTGGTGATTGATGCCACCTTCTTGTTTGCCAATCTGATTAAGGTCCTGGAGGGCGGCTATATTCCGCTGCTGATGGCCGCCGCTATTTGTACGGTGATGCTGATCTGGCACCGCGGCGTTAAGGCGGTATCCGCATCGGTGGGCGAGAAGGGCGTCAGAGTGGATGCGTTCTTTGCCCAGCTTCAGCAAAAGACGGTGCCAAGAGTGGCGGGCTCCGCCGTCTTTTTGACCCGTACGCAGAACAATATCCCGCCGGTCATGCGCTGGCACGTCGCGCGAAACCGGGCGCTACAGCAGGACGTGTTGTCGCTTACCATTGATATTCTGAATGTGCCCTACGTGGGGGAAGAACAACGGATCAGGGTAGAGCAGCGCGCGCCGGGCTACTGGCACGGCGTGGCGCAGTATGGCTTTATGGAACACCCGGACATCCCGCGTTTGCTGCAGGGTGTCAGCGAGATTAACGCGCTTTTCGCCACGGATGACGCCACCTGGTATGTCGGGCATGAAACCATTGTAGCAGGCGAGGGTGAGGCAGGTATGGCGGCCTGGCAGCGGCACATCTTTGCGTTCATGAAGCGCAACTGCACGCACGTCATCAACCACTATCACCTTCCCAGCGATCGGGTTGTCGAAATCAGCCGACGCGTTGCCGTGTAGATTCTGGCGAAAGCAGAGCTCGTCTGCTTTCACACCGTTCTATCTCTCAAGGGCCGCAGACAGGACGCTATGCAATAACACATTCGCCCCTTTCTCCGACCACTCCGGCAGGATCCTTTCCGCTTCGTTATGGCTGATGCCTTTCACGCAGGGGATAAAGATCATGCTGGCGGGCGCAATTTTGCTGACATAGCAGGCGTCATGTCCCGCACCGGAGACCATCGGTTTCGACGAATAGCCCAGTTCTGCCACGGCCTTCTCCGAACGCGCCAGGCATTCGGCATCAAACGCGATGGGCGCGTAGTCAAAAATGCGCTCAACGGCAGCAGTGACGCCGCGCAGGCTGAGGCTTTCAGCCACCTTATGCAGCGCCGCTTCCATGGCTTCCAGCGCCTGCTGCATAGGATGGCGAAACTCAACGCTGCATTCCACGCGAGACGGCACAACGTTGCGCGAGTTTGGCGTAACCTTCGCCATACCGATCGTCGCGCGTCCGTCCGGCGCATGCCGGTAGCCAATTTCTTCCACCTTCAGCGCCAGCTCTGCGAAGGCGGTCAGCGCGTCGCGGCGGCTGTGCATCGGCGTCGTGCCCGCGTGGGCGGCGAATCCATCCAGCGTCAGGGTAAACCAACGCTGGCCCATTGCCGCGCGGACTAACCCGATATCGATGGCTTCATCTTCCAGGATCGGACCCTGTTCGATGTGCAGTTCGTAGCAGGCGTGAACGGGAAACGCGCGGGCAGAGGCTTCACCCCGGTAGCCAATGCTCTCCAGCGCTTCGCCCACGGTAGTGCCTTCGTTATCCGTGCGGGCATGCGCGTACGCTTCGCTAAACTGTCCCGTCCAGACCCCTGAAGAGAGCATGGCCGGCGCAAAGCGCGCGCCTTCTTCGTTGGTCCAGTTCACCAGCACAACGTCACGTTCAGTCTCAACGTTATGGTCGTTAAGGGTTCGCAGCAGCTCCAGCCCGGCCAGCACGCCGTAAACCCCGTCGTAGTTACCGCCCAGCGGCTGGGTATCCACATGTGAACCCGTCATGACCGGGGCAAGCTGCGGTTTTTTCCCCGCGCGACGGATAAACATATTGCCCATGCTGTCGACGTCGCAGGTGAAACCCGCATCCAGCGCCCAGTCGCGCAGCAGGTTACGCGCAATACGATCTTCCTCGCTCAGCGCCAGACGGGTCACGCCGCCGGCGGGCGTGCCGCCGATCTGCGCCATCATCTCAAGCGTTGACCACAGCCGTTCGGCGTTGACGCGGATCATGTCTTGTCCTTACTGCTGCGGTAGCGGAAATCACAGCACGAACCGCCCTGCATGATGGTGGTCGTGCGGGTCAGCTTCACGTCCGGCGCATAGCCAACGATGAATTTTTCATCGCGCGCGCAGGAAAGCAGATGACCGATCTCGCCCAGCCCCATTTCGTGATACATCTCTGCGTAGCGGCAGCGGGTCACGTTGTAGTTGTACTGCTGGTCGTCGGCGTCGATCACCTTCACGTCAAGCGCGTTATCTTTTTCCCACAGATACTGCAGAGCGATGAAGCTCCTGACGTCCGCGCCGTTGGGTTCTTTGCTGGCAAACGCTTTGCCTGCGTCAATCGCGGCCTGCTCGATAGCCTCGCCAATGACCGCCTGGGCGCGGGTTTTCCCTATCTCGCGCACCAGGATTTCATAAATTGGCTTAATAATTTCTGCTTCAATTTTGCGGCGGGCGAGAATGCCCAGCTCGTTATTAACACTCATCACATTGCCCTCGCTGCGTTACTTCGCTTTTGCGCCACCCAGCACGGTCTGCGGCTGCCATTTGCCGTCGACAACTTTGTAAACGGTGAAAGACGGCGATTTCAGGTTACCTTCTTTATCAAACGCGATCTGTCCAGTGACGCCGGAGTAGCTGATGGCGCGCAGGGCCGGCAGATAGTCGGACGGCTCAACGGAGCCTGCTTTTTCCATCGCCGCAACCAGCACGCGGGTGGCGTCATAGGCGAACGGAGCGTGCAGTTCGATATGGGTGTGGTAGCGGGACTGGTACGCCTGCTCGAACGCTTTACCGCCCGGCATCTGGTCAACGGGCAGACCTGGTTCGAGGGCAACCACGCCTTCGCCTTCTTTCTGCGCCAGCTGCAGGAACGTCTGGCTGACAAAACCGCCTGCACCCATCAGCGTGGCGTTCATGCCCAGCTGTTTGATACGACGCGCCAGCGGTGCGGCCTGGCTGTCGACGCCGCCGAAGAAGATCAGATCGGCGTTTTTACTCCGGATAGCGGTCAGCACGGCGCTGAAGTCCACCGTTTTGTCATCAACGTACTGACGATCGACAACCTTCACGCCCTGCGCTTCAAGCGATTTAATAAACTGGTCCGCCAGTCCCTGACCAAAGGCGGTACGGTCGTCGATCACCGCAATACGTTTGGCTTTCAGGGTATTGACCGCGTACTGGCCGGCTAGCTGACCGCCGTCGTCGTCGTGGCCCATCACGCGGAAGCTGGTATCAAAACCCTGTTTGGTATAGGCGTGACCGGTCGCGACCGGTGCCACCTGTGCGATGCCCGCATCGTGATAGATACGTGCGGCAGGAATGCTGGTACCGGTGTTCCAGTGACCGACCACGCCCGCCACGCCGCTATCCACCAGACGCTGCGCCACGGCCACGGCGGTGCGCGGGTCGGACTGATCGTCTTCGGACTGCAGTTTGAAGGTCACCGCTTTGCCGCCGATGGTCGGGTGCTGTTTGTTAATGTCGTCAATGGCCAGCTGCGCGCCGTTCTCCAGATCTTTACCGATACGGGCGGACGGGCCGGTGAGCGGGCCTGCCAGACCAATAACCACGGTTTCACCGTCGGCTGCCCACGCGGCCGTCGAGGCAAAACTGCCGAGGAGGATAGCGGCGCTGAGCGCACTGATTTTTACTGTTTTCATTGTTTTTCCCTGATGTTGGCTGGTGTTGTTAAACGGGCATTTCGCCCAAATAAATCTGTGCAATCCGGTCGTCATTGAGCAGCGCTTTCGATTCGCCATGATGAACGATGCTGCCGCTGTCCATCACCCACGCGCTGTCGGTGACTTCCAGCGCGAGACGAGCGTTTTGTTCGATGAGCAGCAGGGCAACGCCGCGCTCGCGCAGGCCGGCAATGACGGCAAAAATGTTTTCGACCATCTTCGGTGCAAGGCCCATCGAGGGTTCGTCGAGGATCAGCAGGCGCGGGCGGCTGAGCAGGGCGCGGTTAAGGGCCAGCAGCTGTTGTTCTCCGCCGGAAAGCAGGCCTGCGAGCTGATGCTGGCGTTCTCCCAGGCGCGGGAAGCGTTCGAAGATCTCGTTCATCTCGCGCTTAACGGTGACAGCGTCACGTCTGAGCCAGGCGCCCATCTGCAGGTTTTCCAGCACCGTCATTCGGGAGAAGATCCCGCGTCCTTCCGGGACCATCACCAGTCCGTCACGGAGCAGGGTTTCGGGCCTGTGCTTACGCACCGTTTTACCGTTGAATTCAATACGGCCGCTAAAGCTTTCCAGCCCGGTAATGGCGCGCACGGTGGAGCTTTTCCCCGCGCCGTTAGCGCCGATCAGCGTAGCCTGTTCGCCCTCGTGCAGGGTAAAAGAGACATCGCGTACGGCCTGAATGCCGCCGTAATGCACGTCCACGCGTTCCACCTTCAGTAATTCAGACATGGGCGTTGCCTCCAAGCCAGGCGGCGATCACTGCCGGGTCGCGGCGCACGCTCTCCGGCGTGCCGCTGGCGAGCGTTTTACCGTAATCAAGCACCGTCAGGCGATCGCAGATGCCCATCACCAGCTTGACGTCATGTTCAATCATCAGCAGGGTTTTGCCGTCATCGCGAAGGCGGATTAGCAGCTCGCCGAGCGCTACTTTTTCCGCTGCGTTCATCCCGGCGGCGGGTTCGTCCAGCGCCAGCAGCAGCGGATCCGTTGCCAGCGCGCGGGCAATCTCCAGACGGCGCTGATGGCCATAGGCCAGATCGCAGGCGCGGTAGTGGGCGAACTTCGCAATGCCGGTGTACTCCAGCCAGTGCCAGGCCAGCTCCCGGGTCTGTTTCTCTTCTTCGCGAGCGCGTTTGTGACGGCTCAGCGCGGCCCACAGGCCGTTGCGGGTGCGCACGTGGCGACCCACCATCACGTTTTCCAGCACCGACATGTGGTTAAAGAGGCGCACGTTCTGGAAGGTGCGCGCGATCCCGGCGGCGGTGACTTTCTCAATGTGCTTTGGAAAATAGGGCCTATCGGCAATTGAAAATTCACCGCTGTCCGCCGGATAAAGCCCGGTGATCAGGTTAAAACAGGTGGTTTTTCCCGCCCCGTTAGGACCAATCAGGCCGTAGATCTCGCCCTTGTTCACGGCGATCGAAACGTCGTCCACGGCGGTAAGCCCGCCGAAGCGTTTTGACATGTTGCGTACGGTTAACAGACTCATGTATTCACCTCCTTGTGGCGTACCGGCCAAATCCCGGCAGGACGCACCAGCATGACCAGCACCAGCGCCAGGCCGTAGAACAGCTGACGCAACACTTCCGGGTCAATCAGTACCGTACCGAACAGCGCCTGCTGAACCGGGGCTGCCTGACTGCGCAGCAGTTCCGGCAGGGCGGTAAGCAGAATCGCGCCGAGGATCACGCCCGGAATGTGTCCCAT
Organism: Enterobacter asburiae; assembly: GCF_001521715.1. Lineage (NCBI taxonomy): Bacteria > Pseudomonadati > Pseudomonadota > Gammaproteobacteria > Enterobacterales > Enterobacteriaceae > Enterobacter > Enterobacter asburiae. The sequence goes on along the minus strand of NZ_CP011863.1, from coordinate 1,513,268 downwards.
CCCGCCCAGCACCACCATCGCCAGCACGGCAATGGATTCCTGTAACGTGAAGGATTCCGGGGAGACAAAGCCCTGAAACGCGCCGAAGAGGGCACCCGCCACGCCGCCAAAAGAGGCACCCATCGCAAAGGCCAGCAGCTTGTAGTTACGCACGTTGATGCCCATCGCGCGGGCCACATCTTCATCTTCACGGATGGCGTGCCAGGCGCGACCAATACGGGAATGCTGCAGGCGCAGGCAGACAAAAATAATCGCCACAATCACCAGCATCAGCAGGTAGTACCACAGCCACAGGGCGGGCACTTTGAAACCAAACCAGTGGTATACGCCGCTGAACTTCAGGCCGAACAGATTCAGCGTATCCACCCCGGTAATGCCCTTCGCACCGTTGGTGATGTTCACCGGACGGTCGAGGTTGCGCATCAGGATGCGGATGATTTCGCCAAAGCCGAGGGTCACTATCGCCAGGTAGTCCCCGCGCAGCTTCAGCGTGGGAGCACCCAGTAAAATGCCGCAGACCGCAGCGACGAGCGCAGCCAGCGGAATAATCAGCAGATATGACGTGTGCAGCCCGTCCGGGAACCAGACGCCAAGGAGTGGAAACACCTCCAGCAGGTGTGGCGAGGCCATCAGTGCAGCGAGATAGGCGCCGACCGCGTAAAAGGCGATAAACCCCATATCCAGCAGGCCGGTATAGCCCACCACAATATTTAGCCCCAGCGCCAGCATGATGTAGAGCAGGGCGAAGTCGATAACGCGCACCCAGTAGTTGCCGCCAAGCTGCGTGGACACCACGGGCGCAACTAGCAGCGCGAGGCAGAACAGAGCCATGCCTGACCAGAATTTGCGCGTCGCCGCAGGGGTTTGTAGTTGAAGAGTAGTCATCTTTTTCCTTACGCCCTGTGCGCTACGCGCTCGCCCAGCAGGCCTGCCGGACGGAAGACCAGCACCAGAATCAGGACCATGAAGGCAAAAACGTCCTGATAGTTGCTGCCGAAGACGCCGTGGGTCAGTTCACCCAGGTAACCTGCGCCCAGCGCTTCGATAATGCCGAGCAGGATCCCGCCAATCATTGCGCCACGAATGTTGCCAATGCCCCCCAGCACGGCGGCGGTAAAGGCTTTGATCCCGGGCAAAAAGCCCATTGAGAAGCTGGCGTTGCCGTAGTTGCTGGCCATCATCACGCCTGCCAGCGCGGCAAATACGCCGCCAACGGCGAACGTCAGGGTAATAATGGCATTGGGGTTAACCCCCATCAGCGTGGCAACGCGCGGGTTTTCCGCTACGGCGCGCATGCCGCGCCCCAGGCGGGTGTATTCAACCAGCAGCCATAGCCCGGTCATCACCGCAAGCGCCAGCGCCACGGTAACAATGCCGGTGACGGTCACAATGGCGGGGGGATGCAGTTCGCTTCCTGACGTCACGGCGATCGGCTCCATGGGCAGGATCTGCGGGAACATCAGCGGGTTGCGCGTCCAGATAATCATCGCCACGGTTTGCAGCAGGACCGAGACGCCGATGCCGAGATCAGCGGCGCCAGGCGCGGGGCGTTGCGCAGTCGACGGTAGGCAAAGCGCTCCACGGCCATTGCCAGCAGGGCGCAAACGGCCATGGCAATCACCAGGGCAACGCCAAGCTGCAACAGCAGCGGCATGTGCGGAAAGGTGGCGTTCAGGGCGTTAATGGCGGAAAGGGTGGTGAGCGCACCGACCATCAGAATATCGCCGTGAGCAAAGTTAATAATGCGCAAGATGCCATACACCATGGTATAGCCCAGCGCGATCAGCGCGTAAATGCTTCCCAGCATCACGCCGTTGATCAGTTGTTGTATGAGTGTATCCAACGTCTGTTCCCGCAAAGTCTTCTTTCTGCGGCTACCATCCGATAAATGAATTAAATTGTAAAATACACATATATTATTTCTTATGATAAACCGCTATTGCTTTATCTTAATGATTTATATAAAGATAATGTAATTGAGTTTTAAGGTGTAAAGCCTAAAGAAATCAACATATGAATAAAACAGAACAATCGTCGGGTTTGTCCGCGTATGCAGACAGTCGCCTGGCAAACGATCCGCCGCTTCGGGCTGTCCGTGCCTTCGAGGCCATCGCCCGGCTGGGCAGCGTCACGCTAGCCGCGCAGGAGTTGGATATCTCACCGTCGGCGGTCAGTCATCAGCTCAAGGTGCTCGAAGGCTATCTGCAAATGCCGCTGACGGAACGTCAGGGGCGCAGGCTGGTGCTGAGCCAGCACGGACGTGAATATTACCGCTCGATCCGTGCGGCGTTTAACGTGTTGCGACAGGCAACGGAGCATCTGGCAGAGCAGGCGCAAACGCGTCAGGTCACCATCAGCCTGATCCCGCTTTTTGGCATGGGGTGGTTTATCCCGCGTCTGCCTGATTTCATGCGCGCTAATCCGCAGACCGAGATCAACGTTGTGTATGCCAACCATCGTAACTATCTGAGCGATGCCTCGGATATGTCGATTCGTTTTGGTAACGGCCAGTGGGCGGGCTATCAGAGCGAAAAGCTGATTTCCGGACAGATGGTTCCGGTGTGTAGCTGCGCGTTTTTGCGCATTCATGGGCATATCGATACGCCTGAGCAACTGCTGCAAATGCCGCTGCTGCATGATGAGGAGCGCACCAGCTGGCCGCAGTGGTTTCAGTTGCAGGGGGTAAAACGATCTCTGCGGCGCAGCGGCCCCCTGTTTGAAGACGGGCTGTTGACGCTGGCGGGCGTACAGGCTGGTCTGGGCTGCGCGCTGATGCGCGAGCCGCTGATCGCGCCTTATCTTGAGAGCGGCGAGCTGGTGAAGATATTTGACTTACCCATTGACGACGGGCGCGACTATTACCTCTGCACGCGTGCCGATTCAGAGATGACCGAGGACGGTAAGCTGCTGCAAAACTGGCTTCGTCGGGCTGCAGGCGTCGAACCGCTTACGGCGTAAGCAGGCAGTGCTTATCAAGCGCTTCAATTTCCGAACCGCTGTAGCGTGCGTATTGCCCGGTCAGGCCAAAAAACGCGGGTTGGGTTTCGGTGTAGATTTCCGCAGCGAGCACCAGCCGGCGTCGCTCATCTTCGCCCATCTCAAGCAGCGTCCAGGGAATGAAATAGCGCGACGTGGAGGTCAGTTTGAACCACAGCGGGCAGCCGCAGCCGGGACAGAACCAGCGTTCGCCGCGCGCCGATGATGCAAAATGAGAAGGGGCGATGGAGCCTTGCTCAAGAAGCGGTTCGCCCTGCGGCTCAAGATACATGGCAATGCCGCCCGACCACTTCTGGCATTGGGTGCAGTGACATGCGTATACGTCAAAATTGTTGAGGCTCACGCTGAACTGACTCATTCCGCACAAGCAGCGTCCTTTGAATATGTGCATGGCGTACTCCTTTTTGACGCCAGAATTCCGTATAAAAAAAGCCAGCCGCATGGGCTGGCCTTTTATCGTGACAAATCTTAGAACTGGTAGGTCAGGCCTACAGCTACGATGTTGTCGGTAGCAACGCCAGTTGCTTTGGTGAAGCTGTTGTCGTCAACCAGGTTGATTTTGTAATCAACATAGGTAGACATGTTTTTGTTGAAGTAGTAGCTCGCACCAACGTCAACGTATTCAACCAGATCCTGGTCGCCGTATGAACCCAGGTCTTTACCTTTGGATTTCAGGTAAGCGATGGACGGACGCAGGCCGAAGTCGAACTGGTACTGAGCAACAACTTCGAAGTTCTGAGCTTTATTCGCGATATAACCGCTACCAAAGTTGGTCATGTTGCGGGTTTCAGAGTAGGTGGTTGCCAGATAGATGTTGTTCGCATCGTATTTCAGGCCAGCAGCCCATACTTCTGCGTTCTCACCGCCAGCGTTAACGGTGTTAGCGACGCGACCTGCAGCAACCTGACGGTCAGTACGGTCAGATTTCGCGTAGGTTGCACCGACACCGAAGCCGTCCATTTCATAGGTAGAAGACAGACCCCAGCCGTCACCGTTCGCTTCGGTTATGTCGTTACGGTCGTTTTTACCCTGGTACTGAGCGGCAACGTTCAGACCGTCAACCAGACCGAAGAAGTCGGTGTTACGGTAGGTTGCAACGCCAGTCGTACGGCCAGTCATAAAGCCATCGGTCTGGGTCCAGGTATCGCCACCGAACTCTGGCAGAACGTCAGTCCATGCGCCGATGTCGTAAGCAACACCGTAGTTGCGACCGTAGTCGAAAGAACCGAATTCGTTGAATTTCAGGCCCGCGAATGCCAGACGAGTTTTGCTGCCGTCAGAGCCCTGTGATTCAGAACGGTTGCCTTTGAACTCATATTCCCACTGGCCGTAACCGGAAAGCTGATCGTTGATCTGAGTTTCGCCTTTGAAGCCCAGACGAACGTAAGTTTTGTCGCCGTCGTTATCAGTATCATCAGAGAAATAGTGCAGACCTGTTACTTTACCGTACAGATCCAGCTTGTTACCGTCTTTGTTATAAATTTCAGCCGCGTTTACAACGCCTGCTGCCAACATGGAAGTCACTGCCACTGCAACTAATTTAAGTTTCATCTTAAATGTTCCTTATAATTTTCTTTGGTATTTCCTGAGCCACTTTGAACGATTTCTAAACGAGGCCAATCGTCAATGGCATGCTATTTTTAAAAATCTTGTAGTCCTATTTCAATAATAAGTTTCAAATTATTAGCAATAATTTCATTTAGTGTGATCGAGATCGGGTATATGACGATGAAATAGCGTCAAATGATTAGTATTTAATCAATTAATTGTCGGGTTGATTGCTGTGAATATAGTTTCCTAAGGGTTTTATAAAAAGTGGTAATTATCGGTATTTCCGTTCATTTGGGAGCGATGAATGGTCATTATAGCCGTAATGCCTTGCTTTGGACTCGTAATGCACGGAATTTCCGTTCTGGTAACTGAAATAAACAGAAACATACTATTGCACTTTGTGCTATTAACCTTGTGAGTATTTGAAGCACATTAATAACCTTCTGGTGTCAATTTATGTCAATTCGAGAGGGGCGGGATTTACGAAAGGGGGTGGAATATAAACAGAATCTAAACACGTGCTCTAGTGCTCAGATGAATATTTTGGCGTGCGCTCACATATTAAATTTATGTTAATTATTTGCTGTCGGGATAAATATTTCTCGACAGCAAAACCGGCATTATTGTCTTGCTGCGTACCAGCAGAGCAACGACCCGGCGCAAACCATCAGCGCGCCTTGCCAGAACGAGAATGAGAGGGGGGAACTCAGCACTGCGGCGGCAAGCGCGGCGGAGAGGACAGGGGTAAAATAGGATACGGCGGCAAGTACCGTGACGTTACCGTGAAGGATGCCAATATTCCATGCGGCGTAACCAAACCCAAGCGCAATACCGCACATGACGAGTTTCACTACCAACGGAAGCGTGAACACCATCTCGGGCTGATCGCTCAGGAAATATTTCACCCACAGGCTCAGCGCGGTCAGCAAAACAAACAGCGTGATGCCGTTTTGTCCTTTCGCAAATTTGCTGGTGACCGTGCAGTAGGCGGCCCAGATAAATGCCCCGGCAAACGCCAGCGCGTAGCTCAGCGGGCTGGAAACGATATTGCGGGTTATTTCATCAAGATGTAAACCCTGTTCACCGCCCAATACCCAGCAGACGCCCAGCAATGAGACGGCTAAGCCGGGGATCACCCACAGGGTTGATTTCTGTCCGTTGAACAAGATGGCAAACACAATGGTCAGGCTTGGCCAAAGATAATTGACCATGCCCACTTCAATAGCCTGCGAACGCGTTGCGGCATAGCCCAACGACAGCGCCAGGCATATTTCGTAGCTGACAAATAAAACGCTGCCGGCAATAAGATAGCGGGGTGAAAACCGCCTGATATCAGGAAATCCTACCGTCACCAGGCACAGTAATCCGCTGAGGGTGTAGATCATCGCCGCACCGCCTACAGGACCCAGTCCCTCACTCACGCTGCGAATAAGGCCGACCATGGTGCTCCATAACAGTATTGCCGCCAGCCCAATAAGCGTTGCTCTTTTTCTGTCCATTACTTCGCCATTGCAATAAAAATCAAAGGAAAAATGTATCGCATTCATCCTGACGCTGTCGCCCATTATTCTCTTAAACCGTTAATCAAAAAGGGGTATTTAAATATATCGGGGGTGACTATTAGGGGGGGGAAGACAGATGACCTTGATTTGACGCAAAAAAATCAGGGGAGTAACTGCTAGTTTGCGGCGCGAAGTCTTATTCGAAAACGAGGACAACAATGGACGTCAGCCGCAGACAATTTTTTAAAATCTGCGCGGGCGGTATGGCCGGAACAACGGCAGCCATGCTGGGATTTGCTCCCAAAATGGCGCTGGCTCAGGCACGCAACTATAAGCTGCTGCGCGCGAAAGAGATCCGTAACACCTGCACATACTGCTCCGTAGGTTGTGGGCTTTTGATGTATAGCCTGGGCGATGGCGCGAAGAACGCCAGAGAAGCGATTTACCATATTGAAGGGGATCCGGATCATCCGGTGAGCCGCGGCGCACTTTGCCCGAAAGGGGCGGGGCTGCTGGACTACGTTCACAGTGAAAACCGCCTGCGCTACCCGGAATACCGCGCGCCGGGTTCCGACAAGTGGCAGCGAATCTCCTGGGATGAGGCCTTCTCCCGTATTGCCAAATTAATGAAAGCCGACCGTGACGCCAACTTTATTGAAAAGAACGCGCAGGGCGTAACGGTTAACCGCTGGCTTTCCACCGGGATGCTTTGCGCGTCTGCGGCGAGTAATGAAACCGGCATGCTGACGCAAAAATTTGTGCGCTCTCTCGGCATGCTGGCGGTAGACAACCAGGCGCGCGTCTGACACGGACCAACGGTAGCAAGTCTTGCTCCAACATTTGGTCGTGGTGCGATGACCAACCACTGGGTTGATATCAAAAACGCTAACGTCGTGGTGGTGATGGGCGGTAACGCTGCTGAAGCCCATCCGGTGGGGTTCCGCTGGGCGATGGAAGCGAAAAACAACAACGATGCGACGCTTATCGTCGTCGATCCGCGCTTTACGCGTACGGCATCGGTGGCCGATATCTATGCGCCAATCCGTTCCGGCACGGATATTACGTTCCTGTCCGGCGTGCTGCTGTACCTGATCGAAAACAACAAAATTAACGCCGAATACGTTAAGCACTACACCAACGCAAACCTGCTGGTGCGGGATGATTTTGCCTTCGATGACGGGCTGTTTAGCGGCTATGACGCCGAAAAGCGCCAGTACGATAAAACGTCCTGGAACTATCAGTTCGATGAAAACGGCTATGCGCTGCGTGATGAAACCCTGACGCACCCGCGCTGCGTGTGGAACCTGCTTAAGCAGCACGTTTCCCGCTACACGCCGGACGTGGTAGAGAACATCTGCGGTACGCCGAAAGCGGACTTCCTGAAGGTGTGTGAAGTGCTGGCCTCAACCAGCGCCGCAGACAGAACCGCGACGTTCCTGTACGCGCTGGGCTGGACGCAGCACACCGTCGGCGCGCAGAACATCCGCACGATGGCGATGATCCAGCTGCTGCTCGGCAACATGGGGATGGCGGGCGGCGGCGTGAACGCGCTGCGCGGTCACTCCAATATTCAGGGCCTCACCGACCTTGGCCTGCTGTCAACCAGCCTGCCGGGCTACCTGACGCTGCCGTCGGAAAAGCAGGCGGATCTGCAAACGTATCTTGAGGCCAATACGCCGAAAGCGACGCTGCCGGACCAGGTGAACTACTGGAGCAACTATCCGAAGTTCTACGTCAGCCTGATGAAATCCTTCTACGGCGATGCGGCCCAGAAGGAGAACGACTGGGGCTTTGAGTGGCTGCCGAAGTGGGACCAGGCGTACGACGTCATCAAGTACTTCAACATGATGGATAAAGGCAACGTCACGGGGTATATCTGCCAGGGCTTTAACCCGGTAGCCTCCTTCCCGGACAAAAACAAAGTCGTTCGCAGCCTGAGCAAGCTGAAGTACATGGTGGTTATCGATCCGCTGGTGACCGAAACGTCCACCTTCTGGCAGAACCACGGGGAATCGAACGATGTTGATCCGGCGTCGATTCAGACCGAAGTGTTCCGCCTGCCGTCCACCTGCTTTGCGGAAGAGGACGGTTCCATCGCTAACTCCGGCCGCTGGCTGCAGTGGCACTGGAAAGGCCAGGATGCGCCGGGCGAAGCGCGTAACGACGGCGAAATCCTGGCGGGGATTTACCATCGTCTGCGCGAGATGTACCGCACCGAAGGCGGCAAGGGCGCTGAGCCGCTGTTAAAAATGGGCTGGCACTACAAGCAGCCGGATCGTCCTGAGTCTGAAGAGGTCGCCAAAGAGAACAACGGCGTGGCGCTGGCGGATCTCTATGACGCTAACGGCAACCTGGTGGCGAAGAAAGGCCAGCTGCTGAACAGCTTCGCGCTGCTGCGCGACGACGGCACGACGGCGTCGTCCTGCTGGATCTACACCGGCAGCTGGACGGAGCAGGGCAACCAGATGGCCAACCGCGACAACGCCGATCCCTCCGGGCTGGGCAACACGCTGGGCTGGGCATGGGCGTGGCCGCTGAACCGTCGCGTGCTGTACAACCGCGCGTCTGCTGACGTTAACGGCAGGCCGTGGGATCCCAAACGCATGCTGATCCAGTGGAACGGGGCGAAATGGACGGGGAACGATATCCCGGACTACAACACCGCCGCGCCGGGCAGCAGCACCGGGCCGTTTATCATGCAGCCGGAAGGGCTGGGACGCCTGTTTGCCCTCAACAAGCTGGCGGAAGGGCCGTTCCCGGAACACTACGAGCCGATGGAAACGCCGCTGGGCACCAACCCGCTGCACCCGAACGTGATCTCCAGCCCGGTGGTGCGTATCTACGAAGAGGACGTCCTGCGCTTAGGCAAAAAGGACAAGTTCCCGTACGTCGGGACGACCTACCGCCTGACCGAGCATTTCCATACCTGGACCAAGCACGCGCGGCTTAACGCCATCGCGCAGCCGGAACAGTTTGTGGAGATCAGCGAAACCCTGGCGAAGGCGAAAGGGATCGCCAACGGCGACCGCGTGAAGGTGAGCAGCAAACGCGGGTTTATTCGCGCGGTGGCGGTGGTGACGCGTCGTCTTCAAAGCCTGAACGTGCATGGCCAGCAGGTGGAAACCGTTGGGATCCCGCTGCACTGGGGCTTTGAGGGCGTGGCGCAGAAAGGCTACATCGCCAACACCCTGACGCCAAACGTCGGCGATTCCAACTCGCAAACGCCGGAGTACAAGGCGTTTCTGGTCAACATCGAGAAAGCGTAAGGAGCGATTCAATGGCGATGGAAACACAAGACGTTATCAAACGCTCCGCGACTAACCCGATAACGCCCGCGCCCCGCGCGCGGGACTACAAGGCAGAGGTTGCTAAGCTTATCGACGTCTCCTCCTGCGTGGGCTGTAAGGCCTGCCAGGTGGCGTGTTCGGAGTGGAACGATATCCGCGACGAGGTGGGGCACTGCGTGGGGGTCTACGACAATCCGGCGGATCTGAGCGCCAAATCCTGGACGGTGATGCGCTTTAGCGAAACCGACCAGAACGGCAGGCTGGAGTGGCTCATCCGCAAAGACGGCTGCATGCACTGTGAAGATCCGGGCTGCCTGAAGGCGTGCCCGTCTGCCGGCGCGATTATTCAGTACGCCAACGGGATCGTCGACTTCCAGCAGGACAACTGTATCGGCTGCGGGTACTGCATCGCGGGCTGTCCGTTTAATATCCCGCGCCTCAATAAAGAGGATAACCGGGTATACAAATGCACCCTGTGCGTGGACCGCGTCAGCGTAGGGCAGGAGCCTGCCTGTGTGAAAACCTGTCCGACCGGGGCTATCCACTTCGGCACTAAAAAAGAGATGCTGGACGTGGCGCAGGCGCGCGTGGACAAGCTGAAAGCGCGCGGCTACCAGAATGCGGGTGTTTATAACCCGCAGGGCGTGGGAGGTACGCACGTGATGTATGTGCTGCACCATAACGACCAGCCTGAGCTGTACCACAATCTGCCGAAGGATCCGGCGATCGATACCTCCATCAACCTCTGGAAAGGGGCGCTTAAGCCGCTCTCCGCGGCGGGCTTTATCGCCACCTTTGCGGGGCTGATTTATCACTACATCGGTATCGGGCCAAACAAAGAGGTGGATGACGACGAGGAGGAGCATCATGAGTAAGTCGAAAACGATCGTGCGCACGAAGTTTGTTGACCGCGCCTGTCACTGGACGGTGGTGATCTGCTTCTTCCTGGTAGCGGTGTCGGGGATTTCGTTCTTCTTCCCGACGCTGCAGTGGCTGACCGAAACCTTCGGCACGCCGCAGATGGGGCGCATTCTGCATCCGTTCTTCGGCGTGCTGATTTTCGTGGTGCTGATGTTTATGTTCGTGCGCTTTGTCCACCACAACATCCCGGACAAGCAGGATATTCCGTGGGTGAAAGGGATCGTCGAAGTCCTGAAGGGCAACGAGCATAAGGTCGCGAAGGTGGGGAAATACAACGCCGGGCAGAAGATGATGTTCTGGACCATCATGAGTATGATTTTTGTGCTGCTGGTGACCGGCGTGATTATCTGGCGTCCCTATTTTGCACACTACTTCCCGATTCAGGTGATTCGCTACGCGCTGCTGATCCACGCCACGTCGGCCATCATTCTCATCCACGCCATCCTGATCCATATGTATATGGCGTTCTGGGTCAAAGGATCGATTAAAGGGATGATTGAAGGGAAGGTGAGCCGCCGCTGGGCGCAGAAACACCATCCGCGCTGGTATCGTGATGTGGAGCGACTGGAAGCGAAACGGGAAAGCACGGAAGGAATGAAGTAAGACCTGCGCCGTCGGCTTTGCCCGGCGGCGCTGCGCTTGCGCGGCCAGGGCAAATGCCTGACCGGCTGGCGTCATGTGTTAGTCAATAAACGATCAACTGCCGCTATAACGTCATGACGTGCGTTGCGTAAATTACAAACAAAGTCTTTAGGGTTTATTTTGTTGTTGTTAAGGTTGGTTATCATTGGCGAATAAATCAGAAATGTTTCAAAATCGATATTTACGCCTGGAGCCAGATGGCTCTGCCATAACGGTAATTTATTATTTCTCGCGAGCGGTACAATGACGCGTGTGGCAAGATCATCATAATAATCATCCTGAATGAGCATATAATAGGGAAGCTTGTCTCGGGTTGCCGCAGATGTATTACGGTAAACATTAAATTGTCTCAGCATTAAAGCACCCTGAAAAACTCATCATCGGTAATGGTTCCATGTTTTTCGACAAACTCATTCATTGACCGAATAAATGAACGATCTGCTTCTGATGCCTTACGCGGGTCAGCTGAGTCTGGCGCGGTGTTGCTCGACGGTTTTGTCGATTTGATGCGTTGGGAGGGGGTGTGCTCTGCTGGGTATGTCATCAGTATCTCCTTTGTTGGTGCGGTCATTATCAACCGCAGCCAACAAAAAACAATACCGTATCCCCTGGTAATCTACATTCTGCGAGGCGTATTCCAGTAATTTCAGAACCGCTCCTCCACATACCGGAACGGGTATTTTGTGGGTTTGACTTTACCAATTTTACGTTTCGGTAAATCCACTTTTTCGACGTGAATTTCTTTATAGGGAATTTGGGTGAGCAGGTGCGAAATAATATTCAGGCGCACGCGTTTTTTATCTTCTGAACGTGCCACAAACCACGGCGCCCATGCGGTATCTGTCGCTTCAAACATGGCGTCGCGCGCGAGGGTATACTCGTCCCACAGGTTAAAGGATTTAATATCCATCGGCGATAGCTTCCAGATTTTACGACCATCGTTAATACGATCGCGCAGGCGGCGCTCCTGCTCTTTAGGCGTGACCTCCAGCCAGTACTTCAGCAGGATAATCCCGGCATCAACCATCGCTTTTTCCATCACCGGCGCACCATCTAGAAACTTTTCAACCTGCTCGGGGGTGCAGAATCCCATTACCCGCTCGACGCCCGCGCGGTTGTACCAGCTTCGGTCGAAAATGACGATCTCCCCGGCGGCAGGCAGATGGGGAACATAACGTTGAAAATAGAGCTGGGTTTTCTCTTTCTCGGTGGGTGCAGGAAGGGCAACAACGCGAAACACGCGAGGGCTGACGCGCTCGGTGATCGCTTTAATGGTGCCGCCTTTGCCGGCACCATCGCGTCCTTCAAAAACAATACACACTTTTAGCCCTTTGGCGACGACCCACTGCTGGAGCTTAACCAGGTCAACGTGGAGGCGACGTAGCTCTTTTTCATACTCTTTGGTCTTTAACGGTGCATTCTTTACGACATCAACAGCGACAGCGACACTGGTTTTCTTTTTGTTTCCCATGATGGTCATCCTCAGATTGTCCGGCGCGGAAAAAAGCGAGGCCGCACTATGAAGTGTAATCCACCTGATATTATGCGTAATGTTTTTAGGTAATTAATTTCACAACACTTTTTTTAAGCAGATACTGAGGTATTCGCGAAGGTGTTTAGCACCCATTCCCCTATGTAGATGCAATAAAATCAGCACTTTTAAACCCACACGCTATATGTGGTTAGCGTGATAATTTCATTCTTATTTACTTAAAGGAACTAAGAATGAGTTGGAATAAAGAAGCTGCAGTTTCGTATCTCCGTTCACACGCTCTGGGGCACTCTCATAGTGAATGTGCTAAGTTTACCCGCCTGGCCATTCTGGCTGGAGGCGTTAAGGTGCCGAACACAGATTATGCAAAAGATTATGGGGCGGAGTTATTACGTGCTGGGTTCAGTGAGCTGCCGCCCGGTTCTACTTTAATTTCTGGCGATGTGGCTGTGATACAGCCGTATCCTGGAGGAAATGGCATAGGTCACATGACTATGTATGACGGTACGCAGTGGATTTCTGACTTTGTTCAAAAAAGCATGTATCCGGGGCCTGGGTACCGCAAAATGCAACCATCCTTTAAAATTTACAGGATGCACTGATGAAAAGGATATTTTTATCATTCGTTATGCTGCTGGTGGGATGTAGTTCGGCTGCCCGTCAAGATCAGAGCGCGCAAGACGCTACCGAATCATTTTATAAATCCTATCTTTCCGCATTCGGCAGCGATGAAGCCAGACCTTATCCTGCCGACGCACTGCGTAAATATGTTTCTGCTGATACTATTGCTCGCATTAGCACCATTCAGGAAATCTCTGAACAAGAGTTAATCGAATCTGATTATTTTACGTATACCCAGGATTACTCTCGCGATTGGATACCTGCGTTACGAGTGGGAAACGCAAGGCCATTTTTAAACGGTGAAGTAGTCCAGGTCATTGAGGGGGCGGGTGATGGAAGAAGCATACATCTTGAAGTCTTTCTTCGTCGTGAAGGAGATGCATGGAAAATCTACCGCGTTCGTGACATAACGAACAATCACGAGCACCCAATTTTCAATGCTGGCGCTATTACACGCGCTAAATCAGCGGCAGAAAGCGAACTGTAAAAGCTAAACCTTAAACCCTTTGGCCCTGACACCAGTCGGGGCTTTTTGTTTCCCATTCCCGCCGCGTAGCAATGGGAGAAAACTCCTGAATTAATGGATTAACCTGCCAGCCAACGGATTTGAGCTGGCTCACCATACAGGATTATTCAATAATGCCCGTCGCGAGTGATTAACCAGTGGTTGAGGTATGAAAAAGACAATTTTTTCGTTGGCGCTTGGCACATTTGGCCTGGGAATGGCCGAATTTGGCATTATGGGCGTGTTAACCGAGCTGGCACATGACACCGGTATTTCGATTCCCTCCGCCGGGAATATGATCTCGTTTTATGCGTTCGGCGTGGTGATTGGCGCCCCGATTGTGGCGCTGTTCTCAGGCAAGTTTTCGTTAAAGACCACGCTGCTGTTTCTGGTGGCGATGTCCGCTGTCGGAAATGCCCTGTTCACGTTTTCCACATCCTATTTCTGGCTGGCGGTGGGGCGGCTGATTTCCGGCTTTCCGCACGGGGCTATTTTTGGCGTCGGGGCGATTATCCTGTCTAAAATTGCGCCACCGGGTAGGGTGACGGTCGCGGTGGCAGGGATGATCGCCGGCATGACCGTGGCCAACCTGATGGGCGTTCCGCTGGGGACCTGGCTCGGGCACCAGTTCAGCTGGCGTTATACCTTTTTTCTGATTGCCGTGTTCGATGCGCTGGTGATCCTCTCGGTTCTGCTCTGGGTGCCGGACATCCGCGACACGTCAGAAATCAAATTGACCGATCAGTTCCACTTTCTGAAAAAACCAGAACCCTGGCTGATTTTTGCCGCCACCATGTTTGGCAACGCCGGGGTGTTCGCATGGTTCAGCTTCGTCAAGCCGTTTATGGTCATCGTCTCCGGTTATTCAGAAGGGATGATGACGGCCATCATGATGCTGATGGGGCTTGGCATGGTGTTGGGCAATCTTCTGAGCGGTAAGCTCTCGGGGCGTTTTAGCCCGCTGCGCATTGCGGCCACCACCGACATGGTGATTGTCGCCTCGCTGCTGCTGCTTTTCGCCTTTGGTGAACTGAAAACGGCCTCGCTGGTCATGGGCTTTATCTGCTGCGCCGGGCTGTTCGCGCTCTCTGCGCCGCTACAAATTCTGCTTCTGCAAAATGCGAAGGGTGGTGAGATGCTGGGGGCGGCAGGGGGACAGATGGCGTTTAATCTCGGCAGTGCAATTGGCGCGTACTTTGGCGGGATGATGATTGTCCTCGGCTTTAGCTGGCGTTACGTCACGCTGCCGGCGGCAATACTTTCGTTCTCGGCCATGAGTGCACTGCTGATCTACGGCCACCTGCGGGCCAGACGGGCTCAGGCTAACGCTCGCGCGCTAGCCTGACAGATTTCAGGCAAGCCAGGGCTCACCCAGGGTCAGCATCAGACGGTTGGCCCAGGCGAAGAACGCGGCGGACTGCACCAGATCAAGCTGCGCTAAGGTATCCAGCCCCTCTTTTTCCAGCGCGGCAAGGTGCAGCGGCGTGGCGGCAGGCGGCGTGACCGACAGCGCTGCCGCAAAATCGATTTCCGCCTGCCAGCGTGCGGATTGCCCCTCGCTCAGGGACCGCCCCGGCCTCACGGCCAGCAGGGCTTCCACCGCCGCGTCAACCTTTGACAGCTGGCTGGCTTTACGCGCATGGACAGATGCGCAGTAAATGCAGCCGTTGATTTTACTGGCTACCGTTGCGGCCAGCTCGCGCTCGGCGCGCGGCAATCCCCCCGATGTATAAAAAATTCCTTTATCCGTTAACGTGCGCTGTTCAAGCACCGGCAGGTTGCGCCCCAGCAGGCGGAAGTAGTCGGAATCGGTATGGCCAAATTTAGCCAGAATGGCAACCTCATCGTCACGGAAATCCGCCAGCGGTTTGGCCGCTATCCACGGTTCCCATCCCAGCTCCTGCTGGGTAAACGCGACGGGGGCCGCCTTCCCGGTGACCGTTGTTGCGGTCGTGTGCCAGATGCCTGCCGCCACCGGCGCATCGCTTTTGGCGACGGGCCTGTCGTTCAGCAGCCGCAGCCCGGTGATGAGTCGGCTCTGGAAGCTCACAAACGCGACGAGCTGCGCCAGGGTAACAATGCCTTCCTTGCTCCATCCCGCCTGGGTCAGCGCCTTTAACGCTGCTGGCGTCGCTTCGACGGGTGAGAACGTCAGCAGGCGCGCGAAGTTCAGCGCCGGGGTCAGGCGTTCTGAGGTGGGATCGGCCAGGCCAAACCCTGCATAGTGTGCGGCCAGCGCCTCCGCGCTGTGCCACCTGGCGACTTTTGCCGCCACGGCGAAGCGCTCGTCGAGTGCAAAATCAGCATCCTGCTGGCTAAAGAGGATTTCGTAGCTGCCCTGCGCGTGGCGCGTGGCGGCATCACGCGTGGCGCGCGCCTCTGCCAGAGGGGAACCGGGTTTAATTTCCGCCAGCTCGGCGAGAATGTCCTGACTTAATGACATAGGTGTCTCCTCAAAGGATGTGGGGGGCAATACGTTCGGCGATCAGTTCGATGGACCGCAGCGTGTCGCGATGCGTGGGTTCGACCGAATGGACCTGGAATGAAATATCCGTGGCGCGCCTGAGAATGGAATCAGCATTCAGAGAATGCAGCACCGTATCGGGCGAACCAATATGCGCGTCAAACTGGCGGCGATAGTCGGTGACATTGTCACCTTTAACCACGTGCCCGGCAGCGCGATGCTGCTGGGCCTGTTTCGTGAGGCCCGGCGTCGCGACCCTGAGCGCATAGTCGTCGCTGTCGGCGACGAACGCCGTACGGGAGGCCAGAATGCGCGGTGCGATGCCCGGAGGCAGCGCATCGAGGTAGGCATCCACAATCGGGTTCTGGATCTCGTCGAGCGTTAAATCCAGCCGATCTGCCGGGCGCGGCTGCGTGCGGGAGAGCATTAAACCGTGTCCGGCCCGCGCGGCGCGAACGGCTCCGTCAACAGAGAAGGTGGCAATCCAGATACGGTCGGCAAGCTGTGGCGCAGGCGGGTAAAGGTGGTTATCCGGATGGGTCAGCGAATCCCCGCGCCAGGCGCTCTGGATCACATGTAAATGGTCAGCAAACGCCGCGCCGCGCTCCTCAAACGTCAGGCCGAACGGCAGAAAGCAGGTCGGTGTGCCGCCCGAACCAAAACCGACCTCAAGACGGCCATCGGCGAGTAAATCGAGCACGGCGGCATCTTCCGCGACGCGCAGCGGGTTTTCCATCGGCAGGGTGATGATAGCCGTGCCCAGTCGGATGGTTTCGGTATGCGCGGCGACGTGCGCCAGAAACAGCAGCGGCGATGGCAGGCCGCCTTCACTTTCGTGGAAGTGGTGCTGGGCAATCCAGGCGCTGTCAAAACCGTGGCGTTCGGCGTGGCGGATCTGTTCAGTTGCCAGACGATAGCGCTCCTTCGGCGAAGCGTCGTCAAGCAGGCGGGTGAAAAATCCCAGGCGTTTTCGCGTCATGCGAACTCCTCCGTAGCGGGTGAAAAATGGGGAATGGCGTCAATCAGCTCGCGGGTATAGTCGTTCTGCGGAGACGCGAATAAGGTTCCGACGTCGCCCTGTTCGACCACCTGACCGCCGCGCAGCACCGTGACGCTGTGGGCGATCCGGCGGACGGTAGACAGATCGTGCGTGATAAAGAAGTAGGTCAGTCCCAGCTGCTGCTGCAGCTGCTGAAGCAGAGCCAGAATCTGCGCCTGCACGGTGACGTCCAGCGCGGAGGTGGCTTCGTCCAGCACCAGAATGGTCGGCTCCAGGATCAGCGCCCGGGCGATGGCAACGCGCTGCCGCTGTCCGCCCGAAAGCTCCCGGGCGGTGCGGGTCAGGAGTTCGACGGGCAGGGCAACCCGCTGCGCCACTGTCTCCACCCGGAGCTTTCGCTGCGCCTTACCGAGGCGAGAAAAGTTCTTCAGGGGCTCCTCGATGATGTCAAACAGCGTCTGACGCGGGTCGAGAGAGGCAAACGGGTTCTGGTAGACAAACTGGATCTTATGGCGCAGCTGACGGCGGGCCTCGCGGCTGAGCGCGGTGGCATCAATATCATCAATGATGACCTGTCCGCTGTCGGCCTGTTCAAAACCCAGCAAAATACGGGCGAGGGTGGTTTTCCCGGAGCCGGATTCACCGACCAGCGCATGCGTACTACCGCGCCTGACGTCAAACGTCACCCGATCCAGCGCCTGAAGCTGATGACCTTTGCCCAGGGAGAATTGTTTGCTGATGGCGCGGGCGCGAATGGCCGGGGACGCGAGCGGGCGACCGGCTACCTGGGCGATGGTCAGGCGCTGGCCCTGGAGATCGCTCAACAGCTGGCGGGTGTAGGCGTGCTGCGGCGTGCGGACGATATCGGCGGTGTTGCCCTGTTCCTGAACCTCGCCATCGCGAAAAACCAGCAGCCTGTCCGCGCGCTGTGCGGCCAGCGCCAGATCGTGGGTGACAAACAGAACGGCGGTACCCGATTCCCGGCGCAGGATATCCAGCAGATCGAGAATGCGTTTTTGCACCGTCACATCCAGCGCGCTGGTGGGCTCATCGGCAACGATCACGTCCGGGCGCAGGGCAATGGCAATGGCAATCAACACGCGCTGTTTCATCCCGCCGGAGAGCTGGTGGGGATACTGCGTCATGCGCTGTTCGGGGTGGCTCAGGCCGACCTTTGTCAGCAGGGCGAGCACCTGCTCGTCGCGCTCGGCGCGGGTCACCTTCTGGTGGAGCTGAATGATTTCTCCGACCTGCGCACCGATGGTTTTCACCGGGTTGAGCGAATTACCCGGATCCTGCGGCACCAGGCTAATTCGCGCCCCGCGAAGGGTATCGAGACGCTTCGCGGACCATCGGCTAATCTCCTCGCCGTTGAGCGATATTTTTCCCGCATCGCGCCGGGCGTTATCGGCCAGCAGGCCAATGATCGCCTGCGCCGTGGTCGTTTTGCCGGATCCGGATTCGCCGACAAACGCCAGCATTTCCCCTCGCCCGAGCGTGAAGCTGACGTTATGCACCACCTCTCGCCACTGGCGCGCGGTACGGTAGCTGATCGTCAAATTTTCCACTGAGAGCACGGTCATTAGCGACCTCCGCTGAACTGTTGGCTGATACGGTTGGTGGCCAGCACCACGGCGATGACGACGACGCCGGGGAAGGTGGTGAGCCACCAGGCGGTAGAGAGATAGTTACGACCTTCGGCAATCAGCAAGCCCCATTCCGGCACCGGCGGCGGGGTGCCGTAGCCGAGAAAGCTCAGCGTGGAGAGCGCCAGGATGGCCTGACCAAACTGCAGCGTGGCAAAGGCCAGAACGGCGGTTAACGCGTTGGGCAGAATGTGTCGCCACAGCACGGCGAAAAACGTCCCGCCGCTGCCGAACGCCGCTTCGACATAATCCGTATGGCGGATACGCACGACTTCACCGCGCGCGAGGCGGGCGAAGCTGGCAATGGAGGCCACGCCGACGGCAATCGCGGCGTTAACGGTGCCAAATCCGAGCAGAATAATCACCGTTAGCGAGAGCAGCAGAGACGGGATGGACAGCAGCACGTCGACGAAGCGCATCAGCAGAGACTCGACGCGTCCGGCGAACGCCCCGGCAATCACCCCTAAGCCGGTACCGACCACCAGACCCATCGTCACGGCGGCCAGCGCCGCGCTCAGGGAGTGTGATGCACCGTAGACAATACGCGTGTAAACATCGCGGCCAAGCTGATCGGTGCCGAGCCAGTGTCCCGCCTGCGGCGCCAGGCGCTGTGCTCCGGCGATGCCCTCAATCGGGCTGTAGTGGGTTAACAGGCCGGGCGCCACGGCGGCAAAAGCGGCGAGAATAATCACCCCCCATGCCAGCCACAGTCCCGGCTGCCATTCCACGGCCTGCCAGGCTGGAACGCGTTTTCGCGCGGCGGCAGCGTAATCGACCAGACTCATGATGCACCTCCGGTAACGGTTTGCAGACGGGGATCCAGCAGCGGCATCAGCAGATCCACCAGCAGATTGATCAGGACAAAACCGAGGGCGGAAATCATCACTACCGCCTGAAGTACGGCGATATCCTGGTTATTCACCGCCTGCTGGGTCAGCTGTCCGAGCCCGCTGCGGCCAAAAACGGTTTCCGTGATCAGCGCCCCGGCAATCAGCTCCCCCAGCAGCAGCCCGGCAATGTTCAGGACCGGCAGCAGGGCGTTGCCGGTAACGTGACGCCACAGGACGGCGGTTTCACTCAGCCCTTTGGCACGGGCCACGGCGACAAACGGCTGCGTCGCCACCTGGTCCAGACTGCGCATCAGAATTTGTGCCAGCGGGGCGGATATCGGGATCGCGACGGTCACGATCGGCAGGATCAGCCCCTGGAGCGGCGTCGGGTTAATCACCGGGATCAGCCGCAGCTGAAAAGAAAAGAGCTGGATGAGGGCAATCCCCAGCCAGAACGTGGGTAGGGAGATAAACAGGACCGGCAGAGACTGGAGAGTATTGCTCAGCCAGCGCAGACCCGGCAGACGCGATGCAAAGGCCAGCGCAAACGCCAGCAGGACCGCAAGCACAAACGCGGGCAGGGCGAGGCTCAGGGTATCCGGCAGATTGCTGGCAATCAGCTCGCTGACCGGGACGCCGGCCTGTAGCGAATAGCCGAAATCCCCGCGCAGCATCGCCAGCAGCGTGTGGCCGTATTGCTGCCACAGCGGGCTGTCCGCGCCGTAGGCCACGCGCATCTCCTCGATTTGCGCCGGGCTTAAGCCCAGGTCCGGGTTCTGAAATTTAATCAGCACCGCGTCGCCCGGCAGCACCTGGAGCAACACGAACGAGAGGGTAAAGGCGGCCCACAGTACCAGCAGCCCGTGCCCAAAGCGTTGAAGAAGTGCGTGGCGCATCGTCAGCTCCTCAGTGTTTCTCAATCCACGCGCCGTAGAACGACGGGCGGCCTACCGCTTCAAAATTGACGCCTTTCAGCCACGGCGCACCGGCAAAGACCTGCGGCTCCTCGAAAATCGGAATGACGTAGGCGTTATCCAGCAGGTAGCGCTGTGCGTCCCCCGCCAGCTGCAGGCGTTTTTGCGGATCGACCTCAGCAGAAATGTTCACCAGCAGTTCATTCAGCCTGTCGTCACGGAAGTTTTTGACCTTGTCGCTGGATCCGCCTTTTTGCAGCAGCGCGTCGCGGTTAGCCGGGTAGAACATGCTTTTCACCACGTCAGGATCGGCGCGGCCCACTTCGGAGACGGTTAACGGGGTTTTCAGCGGGTCAAGGTTATCCAGCGTGCGGCTGCCTGCGTCACCGGCTTTGACGCTCAGCGCCACGCCCACCTGTCGCCACTGCTGGGCAACCAGCTGCAGCACCTCTTTGTTTTGCGGCTGCGGCAGGGATTCATACACCGTCAGCGCCAGACGTTGGCCGTCTTTGGCGCGGATCCCGTCGCCGCCTGCTTTCCAGCCCGCGTCGTCCAGCAGCTGGTTGGCTTTTGCCGGGTCAAAGGTCAATTTGTCGCTGAGGTCGACAAAGCCTGCGGCGGAACCGGCAATCACGGACTTCGCCTGCGGATAGTTGGCAGAGAAGAGGGTTTCGACCACCTGTTTTGCATTGGTGGCATGCAGCAGCGCCTGGCGTACGCGAATATCGGAGACCAGCGGGTTGCCCGGGCGGAAGCTGATGCTGTCGTTCACCCCGCGCGTCGGGGCGGCGTAGATCTTATAGCCCTGGTCTGTAGCCTGCTTTTCGTCATATGCCTGCACCTGGCGGATAAAGTCGGCCTGACCGGCCAGCAGGGCGCCCACGCGCACGCTGTCTTCCTGAGTGACGATAAACTTGATGCCATCGAGATTGGCTGGCCCCTGTTGCGCCAGGTTTTTCGGTCCCCACTGATAGTCTTTGCGCGCTTCGAGCGTCACTTCACGGCCCAGCTTCTCGTCCTTCACCACAAACGGGCCGGAACCAATGATGTGGCGGGCATCACCCAGCTCCTCGAAGTTGCGCTTCAGCGTGCTGAGCGAGACCAGACCCGAGCCAATGGTGGCGGTGCCCTGCAGGAATCCCGGCGACGGTTTTTTGAAGTAGAACTTCACGGTCAGCGGGTCGATGACTTCGCTGCGATCGTAGTTATTGATCACTTCTGACACCGGCAGGCGCTGCGCCTTATTGCCTAAACCGTAGGTATCAAAATTTTTCGCTACGGCGTTAGCGTCCAGCGGTGTGCCGTCGGAGAAGGTGATGCCGGGATGAAGCTTAAAGGTGTATTCGGTTTTATCGGCGTTGGTGGTCCAGCTTTCGGCGACCCAGGGTTCCACCTGCAGCGTCTTTGGGTTCTGCCACGTCAGTTTGTCGGTGATTTGATTCAGAATGCCGCCGTTCGGGTAAAAGCCACCGGCAGGCGGATAGAGGTTGGTGTGCGCCTGTTGCTCCAGATAAATCAGCGTACCGCCTTTGACGGGCGCATCTGCTGCCCAGGCTGCGGTTGTCGCCAGAATCAGCGCCGTCAGCAGCGGCAGACGAAATGGGGTTTGCATGGTGAATTCCTTTGTTATCTTCTTGTTAGCGTCGGATTCATCATCGGGCGCGGGGGAAAACAAGGGAACCAAGGAATTAAGATAAGGATTGCCGGAAAATGGCTATAAAAAAACCGCCCCAGCGAGGAGCGGTAATGAAAGATGAACGATTATGAACGTAAGTCGATCACCATACGGCCGCGGATCTGGCCCTGTTCCATCTCTTTAAAGATGGCGTTGATGTCCTCGATTGGACGCATCGTGACTTTCGGTACCACCTTACCTTCAGCGGCGAACTGGAAGGCTTCCTGCAGATCCTGACGGGTGCCGACCAGCGAACCCACTACCTGAATGCCGTCCAGCACCAGACGCGGAATGTCGAGGCTCATCGCTTCCGGCGGCAGGCCAACCGCGACCACGCGGCCACCGGCACGCACGGCGTCAACGGCTGAGTTGAATGCGGCTTTTGCGACGGCAGTCACGACTGCGGCATGCGCGCCGCCGGTTTTCTCCTGCACAATTTTTGCGGCGTCTTCGCTGCGGGAGTTGATGGTTAAATCGGCACCCATGCTGGCAGCCAGCTTCAGCTGTTCGTCGTTAACGTCGAGAGCGATGACTTTGGCATTAAAGACGTTTTTGGCGTACTGCAGCGCAAGGTTTCCCAGCCCGCCCAGACCATAAATTGCGATCCACTGGCCCGGTTTGATGCCAGAGATCTTCACCGCTTTGTAGGTAGTAACGCCGGCGCAGGTGATGCTGCTGGCCGCAGCGGATTCCAGACCGTCCGGCACTTTTACGGCGTAGTCCGCGGTAACGATGCACTCTTCCGCCATGCCGCCGTCAACGGAGTAACCGGCGTTTTTCACATCGCGGCACAGGGTTTCGTTGCCGGTATTACAGTATTCGCAGTGGCCGCAGCCTTCGAAAAACCAGGCCACGCTTGCGCGATCGCCGACTTTCAGCGACTTCACGCCTGGGCCGACTTCTTTTACGATACCAATCCCTTCGTGGCCCAGGATAACCCCGGTTTTATCGCCGAAATCACCGTTCTTCACGTGGAGATCGGTATGGCATACGCCACAGCATTCCATCTTCAGCAGGGCCTCCCCGTGCTTTAGCGGGCGTAAGGTTTTTTCGGTGACATTAACCTGATGATCCTGAGTGACAACAGCAGCCTTCATGTGTATCTCCTTGTTCATGATGAGTATCTGCATAGCAGGTGTAATACTCCTCAAGGATTAGTGCTTTGGGGCTGTAATGCAAGGCAATGGCAACATAATGTCATCATTTAATCCGATTTCAGAATAAGAATACGGCGTTCCTCTAATAATTTAGGGGGAAAATACTGGCCCGACGAGAGAGACTCGCCGGGCGCAGACTTACAGCTGTGCCTCTATCTCCTCTATCTCTTTACGCCATTGCGCCTGCAGCTGCGGCTTTTGATGCTTCGCCTTACGCGCCAGATCGTCTTCCAGCAGCGTTTCCAGCGCGACCAGCCGTTCGAGCAGATCGTCATACGGCGAGGGTTGAACCGTCGCAGCGTCGATGACGGGCGCGGCGGTGGTCACCAGCCCCGCGCTTTCACGCAGGCGCTCAAACACCGCTTCTGCATCGTGCCACTCGCTCAGCTTTCCCTCTTCAATCAGCCAGAAACGGTTGCAGCTTTGACTAATTAGCTGACGGTCATGGCTGACCAGCAGAACGCCGCCTTCGAACTGCTGGAGGGTTTGCGCCAGCGCCTCTTTGCCTTCCATGTCGAGGTGGTTGGTCGGCTCATCCAGCATCAGCAGGCTATAGCGGGCAAGCGTCAGGCCAACGAACAGCAGGCGCGAGCGTTCGCCACCGCTGAGAGTGCTGACCGTTTGCCCGTGACGCGCCCACGGGAAACCCGCGCTTATCAGCGCCATTTTGCGGTTCTGCGGATCCGGCGCGAAAGGCTCCAGCGCGTCGAGCAGCGTGGCGTTGTCCGCAAGCTGGTGAAGCGTCTGGTCGTAATAGCCTGGCGACACGCGCGGATGGATTTTCAACCCGCTGTCTGCGGGCTCATCGGCAAACTGTTGCCAGATAAGCCTCATCAGCGACGATTTGCCGCAGCCGTTACGACCGACAATCGCCACGCGATCGCCGCTTTTTAGCCGCGCCGTTTCGATGTTAAACAGCGGCGGTAGCCCGGGCGCAGGCGGGACGCTGAGGTTTTCCATCTCCAGCAGACGGTCTGCCCGCAGCGCGTCGCCGCGCAGGGTTAACGTCCACTGGCTGCCTGCCGTGAGCGCCGTCTGGCTATCCTTCAGCCGTTCGACCTGTTTTTCCATCTGTTTGGCTTTGCGGGCCAGGTCTTCGTTGTCGTAAACCTTGCCCCAGGTCGCCAGCCGCTTCGCGCTGGCGGTCACGCGGTCGATCTCCTTTTGCTCCGCCTTGTGGCGCTGCGCGTCGCTTTCATCCTTTGCTTCAAGCGCCTTGCGGGCGGCCGTGCAGGGAAGGGCGAAGTAGTGCAGCGTTTTATCGCGCAGGATCCAGCTGCCGTTGGTGACGGCATCCAGCAGCTGTCTGTCATGGGAGACCAGCACGAAGCTGCCTGACCAGTTCTGCAGAAAGTGTTCCAGCCAGAGCATGGTCGGCAGGTCCAGGTGGTTGCTGGGTTCATCGAGCAGGAGCAGATCCGGGTCGTGAATCAGCGCCCGCGCCAGCAGCAGGCGGGTGTGCTGTCCGCCGCTCAGCGTGGCGGATTGCAGCGCCATATCCTGCGGCGTGAAGCCCATGCTCGCCAGCAGCGTTTCGGCTTTCCAGCGCAGGCTATCGCGCTCGGCTAAAGGCAGCCGTGCGAGTACGGCATCCAGCATGGTCAGCGGGAAAATGGCGTCCGGGAGATGTTGCTCCACGCGCGCCATCAGGCAGTGTCCGGCCAGCGCTACCGTTCCGGCGGCGGGGGAGTCAGTGCCGTCCAGCACCTTCAGCAGCGTGCTTTTGCCGCAGCCGTTGTCGCCCAGCAGGCCAATGCGGTCGCCTTTTTTCAGCGTAATGGAGAGCGAGTCGAAGAGCGTGCCAAACGCCGTATCAACGCGTAAAGATTGTGCAGTGAGTAAAGTGCTCATTGTTGCTTACCCAAGAGTTACAGGCATGTTTATGCCTCGTCAAACATCGCTGACGATAACTCAGTAAGCCCGAGAGAAGGGATTTCAGGGGTTGGTGTCTTCGCTCAAGCAGAAGTTATCGCAGCACGATACCGATAACGCTTGAGCTGGTGCGATCACCAAATGTATGTGAAACATTGAAAATTTCACGATACAGCATAATTGGCCTCCTTATATATTCAGTAGGTTAATGGATGAAGGGAGTGTAGCGGGGGAAAAGGGGTTTGGCTAGGGGGGCGAATCTAATTCCCTCTCCCTTTGGGAGAGGGACCGGTCGGAGCGGATTAAATCGAGGTACGGCGATAGCTGCGGTATTCAGGCTTCCAGAAGTTGTCGTCGATGGCCTGCTGCAGCGCGTCGGCAGAGGTTTTCACCGCCACGCCCTGCTGCTGAGCCATTTTACCTACCGCAAACGCGATGGCGCGCGACACCTTGTGAATGTCTTTCAGCTCCGGCAGCACCAGCCCTTCACCGTTGTTGACCAGCGGCGAGTAGCCCGCGAGGGTTTCGCTCGCCGACATCAGCATCTCATCGGTAATGCGGGACGCGCCGGACGCGATCACGCCCAGACCAATGCCCGGGAAGATGTAAGAGTTGTTGCACTGGGCGATCGGATAGGTTTTATCCTTCCACACCACCGGGTCGAACGGGCTGCCGGTCGCGACCAGCGCGTTACCTTCGGTCCAGGCGATGATGTCCTGCGGCGTCGCTTCCACGCGGGAGGTCGGGTTGGAAAGCGGCATCACGATAGGGCGTTCGCAGTGCTTGTGCATCTCGCGAATGATCTCTTCGGTGAAGAGGCCGGTTTGCCCGGAAACGCCGATCAGAATATCCGGCTTCACGTTGCGCACCACGTCCAGCAGGGAAAGGACTTCGTTGTCGGTATCCCAGTTTTTCAGGTTATCGCGCTTCTGCACCAGCTTGGTCTGGAACGGCAGCAGGTTCGGCATACCGTCGGTCAGCAGGCCGAAACGGTCAACCATAAAGACGCGGGAGCGGGCCAGCTCTTCGCTTAAGCCTTCACGCTGCGTCTGGGCAATAATCTGCTCGGCGATACCACAGCCCGCAGAGCCTGCGCCCAGGAAGACGATTTTCTGGTAGCTCAGCTGGCTGCCGGCTGCGCGGCTGGCGGCGATAAGCGTACCTACGGTCACGGCTGCGGTGCCCTGGATATCGTCGTTAAAGGAGCAGATCTCATCGCGATAGCGGTTCAACAGCGGCATCGCGTTTTTCTGCGCAAAGTCTTCAAACTGCAGCAGAACGTCCGGCCAGCGGTGCTTCACCGCC
Organism: Enterobacter asburiae; assembly: GCF_001521715.1. Classification (NCBI taxonomy): domain Bacteria; kingdom Pseudomonadati; phylum Pseudomonadota; class Gammaproteobacteria; order Enterobacterales; family Enterobacteriaceae; genus Enterobacter; species Enterobacter asburiae. The sequence continues at coordinate 1,486,887 of NZ_CP011863.1, read as the reverse complement.
TGGATGAAGTCGTCGACAAACTGATAGTACTCGTCGTCGGTGATGCGCGGATGGCGCCAGCCCATATAGAGCGGATCGTTGAGCAACTGCTGGTTGTTGGTCCCGACGTCCAGCACCACCGGCAGGGTATACGCCGGGCTGATGCCGCCGCAGGCGGTGTAAAGAGAGAGTTTACCGATTGGGATCCCCATCCCGCCAATGCCCTGGTCGCCGAGGCCGAGAATACGTTCGCCGTCGGTCACCACAATCACTTTGATATTGTGGTTCGGCACGTTCTGCAGAATATCGTCCATGTTGTGACGGTTCTGATAGGAGATGAATACCCCGCGTGAACGACGGTAGATCTCTGAGAAACGCTCGCAGGCCGCACCCACCGTCGGGGTGTAGATCACCGGCATCATCTCTTCGAGATGGTTTTGCACCAGGCGGTAGAAGAGGGTTTCATTGGTGTCCTGAATGTTGCGCAGGTAAATGTGCTTGTCGATTTCGGTTTTGAAACCCTGATACTGGATCCACGCGCGCTCCGCCTGTTCTTCAATGGTTTCAACCACTTCGGGCAGTAAACCCAGCAGGTTAAAGCTGCTGCGCTCTTCCATGCTGAAGGCGCTGCCTTTGTTGAGCAGGGGGAATTCGAGTAAAACCGGTCCAGCGTATGGGATGTATAATGAACGATGTTTTTTCAGTTTGTTGTCCATGTCACTCACTCTTTTTATGAAGATCCGTCCCTGACACTGCTGTTTGTCATCTTTCTGGCCTGTGCGATGGGGTGCGGTCAGGCGGTATTATAAAGGAGCTAAATATTAATTACCGCAACACATAAACAAAAACACCACCGGGATTACCGATGGTGTTCTGGATCTCAGTCTGGAACTTACTTGCCTGCGTGGCGTTTTCTGCCGGTGGCGTGCGTGACCTGCGTTTCGTGGTCGCCTTCAATCACCACCTTACGCTGATTTGAAAGCTTGTAGTTCAGTCCCAGAATATGGCGTGCCTGACGGTTCGATTTCATGTTAACTCCTCAATCCTGTTGATAGTTTTAAGGACCAGTTTGCTTACGCAAACGAAATGTAACCCCTTAGGTTGCAGATCCAGCTTAGCAGGTTTTTACAAGGGTGCGTTTTGCCCGCTGACGACGTAGTTAATAGTCTGCTGGTAGATGTCACTGAGGATGTCATTATCCGTGGATTCCACCCATTTGGTCAGTTCCATCAAAATGTCATCTTCAGTCACAGCACCGTGCTCGGCGTGAAGACCCTGCGCAATCGCGTTAACGAGTTCAGGTTGTGCTGCTGCAGTATTAGCCGGGTAATAAGTAAACATGCTGCCTCCGTGTCGTTGTCTGTTTAATGGTACGGCTCGCAAAAAATTTAATTAATAAACAGAATGGCAAATATTTTCCCGGTTGTGGTTCAGATTCATCTTAGAAATAAAAATAACCTAAGTGCATGCTTTTATGCGCTTTTAAAAAGTGTGGCTATATCGACGGGGAACGGCGGGGATATTTTGGCGGGGCTCCTGCTATCGCGGAAATATAGCAGGAGCCGTTTTTAAATTACCACTTCATTTCGCCAGTGTTCACTTTGGCGCTTAATTCCAGCGAGCTTTCGTCAGCCAGGCCTGGATACTGTTTTTTCAGGGTGCCGATGACGCCTGCGGAATCTTTATGCGCGGCTAAAGCCTTTTCAAAGCGCTGCAGATAGTCGCGGGTAAAATCAATCGCGCCAGTACCCGCTGGTGGGGTGCCCAGATAGTGGCCCGGGATCACACGTTCTGGTTTGTGCGCGGCCATCTTCTCCAGCGTTTCCTGCCACTGCTTGCGGCTTTCCGGCGTCTGGGTGTCTGCCGTCCAGACGTGAATACCCCAGGCTACCCCGGTGCCGCCGAGGATCGTTTTTGCTGACGGGATCCACACATAGGCCGCATAGCTGTCTGGCTGTTCGATGTCGACCTTTTCCCCGTCAACCATGAACGTGGTGGAGGCAAGTACCTGCGGGACGACCAGCTCCGTTGGCGCGCCGTCCTTCATCTGCGGGCCCCAGAAGGCGAGCTTGGCGTCTTTGGTGGCTTTAATATGGTCAACCACATGCTGCGTGGCCACCACTTTGGCATTCGGGAAGGCTTTGACCAGCGGCTGCAGGCCAAAATAGAAATCCGGATCGCCGGAGGTGATCACAATCTTATTCAGGGTTTTACCGCTGCGGCGGATTTTTTCTACCAGCGCTTCGCCATCCTTCACGCTGAACTGCGCGTCAAACAGCACAGCTTCCTTCGGGCCGGAAACCAGCGTAGAGGAGACCGGGAAAATGCCTTTTTCCTGCGGGTTATAGGTATCGATGGTCAACGGCGCGGCAAAAACCGCCGGAGTGAAAAGGGTGGAAAGGAGGGCAAGGTGAGTGAGTTTCATGCTGTTGTCTCTGTTGTTCAGGAATGTGTCTATTGTACGGATATTCGCATTTGCCAGAATTCCTGAAACAAGACATGCTTAGTTTCATAAATCGAGCAAATGGAGCTTATATGGATCGCGTTATCGCCGCTCAGGTCTACAACCGGATATGCGAACTGGGCAGTTTGAGCGCGGCGGCCCGCGCGTTGGGCATTTCCCGACCGATGGTGAGCCGCTACCTTGAACAAATGGAGAAGTGGGCGGGAACGCGGCTGGTAAACCGCTCCACGCGCAAGCTGACGCTGACCGCAGCAGGGGAAAAGGTGCTGCAAAAAACGCGGACGCTCTCGCAGATTTCGCAGGAAATCGAGGGCCAGTCGGAGAAAGATCTGCCGTCCGGCACGCTGCGGGTGGCCTGCGCTCATTTTACCGCCATGCACCTGATTGCACCGGTCCTGCCCGGCCTGCTCTCGCGTTACCCGCAGCTGCGCATCGAGCTGGACGTGAATAACCACCCGGTCAGCCTGGTGGGAGAGCGCATTGACGTCGCCGTGCGCATTACCGACAACCCCGAACCCGGCATGATTGCCCGCCGGCTGGGGGAATGTCGCTCGGTGCTCTGCGCCTCGCCGGCGTATCTGGCACAGCACGGTACCCCCGTCAGCCCCGAAGAATTAGCGCAGCACAACTGCCTGCACTACAGCTTTTTCGCCGGGCAGTCCTGGCACTTTCTGACGCCGGAAGGGGAAAGCCTGAGCGTGGCCGTCAGCGGCAACCTGAGCGCCAGCATCTCTTCGCTGCTGATGGACGCGGCGATTAAGCACTGCGGTATCGCCATGCTGCCGGAGCGCGAAGCGTCTGCCGCTCTGGAACAGGGATTACTGGTGCCGGTGCTGGAGGCGCTTGAGCCGAAACCGCTTGCCATCCATGGCATTTATCAGTCCCGGGAATACCAGCCTGCCGCGCTGCGCGTGTTTCTTGACGAACTGTCGCGCTACCTGGCATAAGAAGGGATTACTTCGCCTTTAGCCAGGGTGACGCCGTGCTCCAGAAAATAATATCGGCACCGAGATAACTTTCACCAAAGCGGACAAATTCCGCTTTAGTGAACGGTTTTCCGGTCTGAGGATCCTTATAGGTCAGGGTCGGTTCCTGAACCGCCATGGCGATGAGCGGCAGCGTCTGTTTATTTTTATGGAAGAAGGGATAGGCATTCTTCATGTGCGCCTTGCGGTTGGGAACAATGTCCGGCCCGCCCAGACCGACGTTGTTGGCGCTGGCATACGCAAACAGACGCCCCATGTAGTTGTGGTCATTATCCCATTCGCACGGCCAGAAGTTCACGTACTGCACAACGTGTGATTTCTGAAAAGCCTTTCGCGCAAAGGTCAGGTTTTCCATTTCACCCGCAAAATAGCTGTCGCAGGTAAATCCGGCGGGCGGATTTTTTTCGTCGATATCAATGGCGGTTTCGGGCAGGTTTACCCCGTACACCTCGCCATCAAAGCGTTTCGCGAGGGCGGCCAGCAGCGCCTGATAGCGCTCGCGCACGGCGGGATCCCACTGACGCGCCACCCATCCTGAACCGACGGGCTTGCCTTCGCCGGGGTTATCGAACTGCAGCGCAATCCCGCCACCGTATCGCTTATCGTGCATCAGATAGTCCGGCACGTAGCGGGCGTCCGGCTCAAAGAAACGATCCTGGATTTGAATAAAGAGCTTTTTTCGGGCGGCCTTAACGCGCGCCAGATCCTGTTCAATCCGCGAGAAGTCATAGCTGTCCTTCTCGGGTTCCAGCAGGCGCCAGTTGTAAACGATCTGCACGCCGCCGATATCGCTTCGCGCAACAAGCGGAAACGCCGCGTCGAGATCGCCCGAGCTGGTATAGATAAAGTTTTCCGGCGTTTTTGCCAGTGAAGTCAGCGACAGAGCCAGCGTGGTTACGGCAACGGCCATCCTGATTTTTAGCGCCATATCATTATCCTTTTTGTTGGTACAGCAGGTGAAAGTCCTGGAATTGTCTGTGTTCCAGGGTGGGGCAGATGCGTAGTCTATACTTAACCCTTTGTAAGCCAAAAGGAGAGCAAGAATGACTATTCATAAGCACGGTTCGGCACACTGGTCTGGCGACATTAAGCGCGGAAAAGGAACGGTTTCCACCGAGAGCGGCGTTCTCAATCAACAGCCTTATGGTTTCAATACCCGCTTTGAGGGTGAAAAGGGGACCAACCCCGAAGAGCTGATTGGCGCGGCACATGCGGCCTGCTTCTCAATGGCGCTGTCGCTGATGCTCGGGGAAGCGGGCTATACTGCCGATTCCATTGATACCACCGCGGATGTCTCTCTGGATAAAACCGACGGCGGCTTTGCCATCACTAAGGTTGCCCTGAAAAGTAAGGTGACCGTTCCAGGCATTGCCCCGCAGCAGTTCGACGGCATTATTCAGAAAGCAAAAGCGGGCTGCCCGGTTTCGCAGCTCCTGAAGGCCGAGATTACTCTGGACTATAAGCTCAACTAAGCCGCAGCCGGGTTCGCGCCCGGCTATCCCTTCAGCGCGGCGGGGAACACCTCCGCCAGCCAGGCAATAAATACCTTAAGACGGTGCGTTAAATGTCGGTTCTGCGGGTAAACCACATGGAACGGATACGCGGCAGGACGCCAGTCGCCCAGAATCGCCGTCAGCGCCCCCGCATGCAAATACGCCTTTGCCGAATACTCAAACGTTTGAACGATCCCCAGCCCCGCCGCGGCAGCCGCCAGATGGGCATTACTTTCATTGACGCCGAGATAGTGCGGAATGTTGATCTCCAGCGCCTCGCCGTTCAGCCGGAAGCGAAACGGAAACGGCCGTCCGGTGACGGGCGAGAGATAGCTAATCAGCTTGTGGCCGTTGCACAGCTCCTGCGGATAGGCCGGGACGCCGTGATTTTTCAGGTAACCCGGCGTCGCGCAGGTGACCATCTCGGCGTTACCGAGATGACGGGCGATGAGGGTCGAGTCGTCCAGCGGACCGCCGCGGATCACGCAGTCTACGTTACCGCTGATGAGATCGACCGGCCGGTCGGCCACGCCAAGGTCGATGCGGATATCCGGGTAGCGCAGCATGAATTCCGGAAGCAGGGGGATGAGCACGTCCCGGGCGGTGGAGCCGCCCACGTCAACCCGCAAATGCCCTTTTGGCGTCGCGCGGGAAACGCGAAACGAGGTGTCGATATCTTCGATATCAATCAGCACCCTGAGCGCTTTTTCATAGTATTCCATCCCTTCAGGCGTCGCGACCACCCGGCGAGTGGTGCGGTGCAGAAGGCGTATCTCCAGGTGCGCCTCAAGCGATTTGACCAGCTTGCTCAGCGTGGCGATCGGCATATTCAGCGAGTCCGCCGCGCGGGTAAAACTGCCTGACTCCACGACCCGCGTAAAGGCGCGCATCGCCATGAGCTGGTCCATGATGACCTCTGATTATTTCTGTGTATGAATAGTCATTTTCATTTTTGCCTGTTTTTCACTAATGCCGCAAGGGCTAAAGTTTGTTCAACGCGAGCGAAAGCGCGCACCGCAAACCCAACAAAAGGTAAATGACATGAACACGACTCTCTCAGGAAAAATCGCACTGGTCACCGGCGGCAGCACCGGTATTGGTCTTGCCACGGCGCAGGAGCTGGCGGCGCAGGGCGCGAAGGTGTACATCACCGGTCGTCGTCAGGCCGAACTAGACGCCGCGGTAGCAGAGATTGCTTCTGACGCAGTGGGCATTCGCGCGGATGTCTCAAAGCTTGCCGATCTGGATGAGGTTTATGCCCGGATAGCAAAAGATGAAGGCCGTCTTGATATCCTGTTCGCCAATGCCGGTGGCGGCGATATGCTGCCGCTGGGCGCGATCACCGAAGAGCAGTTTGACCGGATTTTCGGCACTAACGTTCGCGGGGTGCTGTTTACGGTGCAGAAGGCGCTGCCGCTGCTCTCCGCCGGATCGTCGATTATTCTTACCGGCTCGACGGTGTCCATTAAAGGGACGGCCAACTTCAGCGTCTACAGCGCCAGCAAGGCCGCAGTGCGCAACTTTGCCCGCTCCTGGGCGCTGGATTTGCAGGGCCGCGGGATCCGCGTCAACGTGGTGAGCCCGGGCCCGATCAAAACGCCTGGGCTTGGCGATCTGGTGCCGGAAGAACACCGTCAGGGGCTGTACGACGCGCTGGCGGCGCAGGTACCGCTGGGGCGTTTAGGCGCGCCGGGCGAGGTGGGTAAAGCGGTGGCGTTTCTGGCCTCCGACGCGGCCAGCTTTATTAACGCCATCGAGCTGTTTGTGGACGGCGGGATGGCCCAAATCTAATCCAGACTGCGCCAGCAGCGGACGTTACGGCCCTCGCGTGAGGGCTGTAACGGCTGGGGACGCTCACACCCCTGCGTTGCCATCGGACAACGGTCGCGGAAAAAACAGCCTTCGGGCAGATGACGGTTGCCGGGAAGCTCCGTTTTGCGTAACGCCAGATTTTCATCCAGCGGTTCACCGGTGCGGGGAACCGAGTCGAGCAGCAGACGGGTATAGGGATGGCGCGGCTCGCCAAGCACCTGCGCGGCGCTGCCCAGCTCCACAATCTGCCCGAGGTACATCACCGCCACCCGGTCGCTCATGTGTCTGACCACCGATACGTTATGCGAAATTAACACATAGGTCAGATTACGCTGCTGTTGCAGCGTCACCAGCAGGTTGAGGATTTGCGCCTGCACGGAGATATCCAGCGCGCTGGTAGGTTCATCAAGTACGATAATATCGGGGTCGGACGAGAGCGCACGGGCAATGGCGATGCGCTGGCGCTGCCCGCCGGAGAAGGCGTGCGGAAGCCTGTCGAGGTATTCCGGGCGGATGCCCACCTGCAGCGCAAGATCCTCCGCCAGCTGACGGCGTTCGCGCTCGCTGCTGCGTTTTTGCACCCACACCGGCTCGGTGATGATTCGCCAGACCGGCAATCGCGGGTCGAGCGACGAGAGCGGATCCTGAAACACCATCTGCATGCCGCCCGCGTGGTGCGCCCGCTGGCACGCGCCGATGCTGGGCTTAAGCATGCCCATCAGCAGCTGGGCCAGCGTGCTTTTCCCGCAGCCGGATTCCCCGACAATACCCAGCGTTTCCCCCCGACGGATCTGAAGATCGAGCCCGTTGAGGGCATGGACCTGTTCCGTTACGCGCCCCAGCCAGTTTTTGCGCGCCGCAAAGTTCACGTGCACGCTATCCAGTTCCAGCAGTACATCAGACATGGTGTTTCTCCCGTTGTGGATACCAGCAGGCAGCCTGTTGGCCTTCTGCGCCATTGGGCTGTAAGCGCGGCGTTTCGCTGCATTTCGCTCCGGCGGCAAAGCAGCGCTCGCGAAAAGCGCAACCCTGCGGAAGCTGGCTGAGGTTGGGCACCGTGCCGGGGATGGCGGGAAGCAGGTCGCGCGGCTGGCCGTTTTCCGGGGCGCACTGCAGCAGGCCGATGGAATAGGGGTGTACAGGGCGGTCTATCAGCGTTTGCGTGGCGCCGCTCTCAATCACGCTGCCCGCATACATCACGTACGTTCTGTCGCAGAGCTGCGACACCACGGCCATATCATGGCTGATAAACAGCACCGAGGTCCCGCTGGCCCGCGCCTTATGCTTCAGCAGGCGCAGCACCTGCAGCTGGACGGTAACGTCCAGCGCGGTGGTCGGTTCGTCGGCGACGATCAGCTCCGGCTCACAGGAGAAGGCAAGGGCGATCATCACCCGCTGGCGCATGCCGCCGGAGAGTTCAAACGGATAACGCTCCATGACCTGCTTCGCGTCCGGGATTTGCATCTCTTCCAGCAGGGTAATCGCCTTCTGCTGCGCCTCGCGCCGCGAAAGCGGCTGATGCTGGCGGATCACCTCCACCATCTGTTTGCCAATCCGCCGCGTCGGGTTGAGGGCTGTCATCGGCTCCTGAAAAATCATCGCCACTCGGGCACCGCGCCACTGGCGAAGCTGCTTCTCGGACGCCGTCAGGACGTTTTCGCCGAGTAACTTCACCTGACCATGATGAATGCGGTAACTCCCTTCCGGCAGCAGCCGCATGGCGAGCATGGCGGTCACGGATTTACCCGATCCCGACTCGCCCACGACGCCGACGATTTCTCCCCTGCCGATCTCCAGCGAGACGTGGTTCAGCGCGTGGACCTCACCGCGAAAAATCGGGAAGCTCAGGTGCAGGTCCTCAATACATAATACCGGTTCGGTCATTACTGTTTTCCTCCCGACTTCGGATCCAGCAGATCGCGGATACCGTCGCCAAACAGGTTAAAGCCCACGGCGGTAATCAAAATCGCCGCACCGGGAAAGGCGCAGTACCACCACTGGTCCAGGACGTAGTTACGGCCAACGGCCACCATCGCGCCCCATTCGGCGGTGGGCTGCTGCGCGCCCAGGCCAATATACCCCAGCGTGGCGGCCATCAGAATAGCGCTGCCGATATCCAGCGAAGCCTGCACAATCAGCGGCGGCAGGGCGTTGCGCAGGATATGCCAGCGGATCAAATGCCAGCGGGACGCGCCAAACGTGCGGGCGGCCTGAACGTAGGTAAACTGGCGCACCACCAGGGTTTGCCCGCGCGCCAGGCGGACGTAAAACGGGATGCGGACAATCGCAATCGCCAGCATGGCGTTAAACAGGCTCGGACCGAGCGCGGCGGCCAGCGCCATGGTCAGCACCAGGGAGGGAATGGAGAGCATAATGTCCATCACCCGCATGATGATAGCGTCGCCGCGCCCGCCCAGTACGCCGGAAAAACAGCCCAGCAGCGAGCCGATGCCGCCCGCAATCGCCACGACCGCCAGCCCGGCGGTAATCGACTGCTGGCTGCCCGTCAGCACGCGGCTGAACAGGTCGCGTCCCACCTCATCGGTACCAAACCAGTGTTGCCCAGAAGGCGCCTGCAGGCGTGCGGTCAGATCCAGCGCGTTCGGGTCATGCGGCACAATCCACGGTGAGGCCACCATCAGAAAGAGCATCGCAATCATAATGACGCCGCCAACGATCGTGAGCGGGCTTTGACGCAGCATCCAGAACAGCTTTGCCCAGTTGATGCGTTGTCCGGCGGTTTTAACCGGGACGGGCGTTTCCTGCGTTAACATCATTCGGCACCTCCGCGCCCGATTCGCGGGTCAATCCACAGGTAAAGCAGATCGACCACCAGATTAACCAGCACGTAGGCCAGCGAAACGACGACGGCAAAGCCCATCACGGCAGGGAAATCGAGCGCCTGAATGGACGTCACCACCCAGGCGCCCATGCCCGGCCAGGCAAAGACGGTTTCGGTCAGCACGGCGCCGTAAAGCAGATCGCCCAGCGCCAGCCCGAGCACGGTGATGGACGGGATCATCGCATTGGGCAGGGCGTAGCGCAGGACGATGTACCAGCCGGGCAGGCCGCTGGCGCGCGCGGTGCGGATGTAGTCTTCGCTAAGCTGCTCCAGCATCGCCGAGCGGACCTGGCGCGCCACAATCCCCAGGTGAACAAACGCCAGCGTCAGCGAGGGTAAAATCAGGTGCTGAAGCGCGTTGAAGAACACCTCACCGTTGCCTTCCAGCAGCGCGTCCAGCAGATAAAACCCGGTGACGTGCGTCGGCGGATCGAGCCAGTCGTCCAGCCTGCCGCCGCCCGGCAGAATCTGCAGGTGCCCGTAGAACAGCACGATAACGCCCAGCCCGAGCCAGAAGGCCGGCGTGGAGATCCCGGTCATCGCCATTAAACGCACCAGGTGATCCAGCCAGCGGTTGCGGTACACCGCCGATAAAATCCCCAGCGGCACGCCGATGACCAGCGCCAGCAGCAGAGAACAAAAGGCCAGCTCCAGCGTGGCTGGGAAAAAGGCCTTCAGATCTTCGGCGACCGGACGTCCGGTACGGATGGACGTGCCTAAATCACCGTGCGCCAGCGCGTCCACGTAGCGGCCAAACTGTATATACAGCGGCCGATCCAGCCCTAGCTGCTGGCGGATGTTTTGCACAATTTCGTCGCTGGCGCGATCGCCGGCCAGCAGACGGGCCGGATCGCCGGGGATCAGGTGTGAAATAATAAAGGTGATAATACAGACACCGGCCACCACCAGGATTAACCCCCAGCAGCGCTGGCGCACTATGCTCCAGAACGTCATACGCTTTCCCCCGGCGACAACCGTTATTTGCTCATGGTGGCGATGTTGAACACCTGCTCGAGCATCGGATTAAAGGTGAAGCCTTTGACCTCTTTGTTCATCGCCAGCTGGTAGTTCTTCTGGAACAGATAAACATAGGCCGCCTCGTCGATAACCACCTTCTGCGCCTGCTGGTAATCTTTGGTGCGTTCCGCCTGATCGGTGGTTTTCAGCGCGGCCTGCAGCAGCGAATCGACCTCTTTGTTCTCATAGAACGAACGGTTGCCCGGCAGCCCTTTTTTGTCCGATTCGAACCAGTAGTTCATGAACATGTACGGGTCGGCAAAGTCCGGGCTCCAGTTGCCGATGGCAATGTCGTAATCGCCTTTTCCGACGCGGTCGCGCATGGTCGCATTCGCCAGTTTTTCCAGCTTGACGCTAATGCCGATCTTGCCGAGGCTGGCCTGAGTGGAGAGGGCGATAGGCTCCCAGTTCGGGTCGTTATCCGAGTAGAGGAAGGTCAGGCTGGCGGGTTTGTCTTTGACCTTCTCCAGCGCCGCTTTGGCTTTGGCCTCATCGAAGCTGTACTGCATTGCCGTGGCGTCAAAGCCCCACATGCCTTCCGGGATCGGGCCGCGCATCTGCTTGCCGTTGCCGCTCAGAATGCCTTTCACCATCCCCTGGTAATCCGTCGCCCAGGAGATGGCCCGACGTAAATCCAGCTGATTGAGCGGCGCTTTGCTGTTGTTGAGATAGAGGTAAGTCACGCGCAGGGACGGGTATTCCGCGACGGCGACTTTGCCTTCCTGCTTCAGGGCCGCAAGCTGATCGACCGGCAGGGCGTCGGCAATGTCCAGATCGCCGCGGGAAAGCTGCAGTCGGCGCGAGGCGCTCTCACCGATAATTTTCACCGAGACGCGCTTAAAGTGCGGCTTTTCACCCTGCCAGTGGGGGTTAGGGACCAGGATCAGCTGCTGGCCTTTCTGCCAGCTTTTCAGCATAAACGGCCCGGAACCGGCGGTGTTTTGCGCCAGAAAACCGCGCGCATCGTCCGCCGCATTGGCCTTCAGCCCCGCCGGGTTAATAATGGACGCCCCGTCGTTTGCCAGCGTGTAGAGGAAAGGCGCGAAGGGCTGGCTGAGGGTGAACTTCACCGTATGGTCATCGACGGCATCAATTTTCAGGTCTTTCGGGAAAGCTTCAGACGGCCCCTGGCCGAGCTTCAGCAGGCGCTCAAAGGAGAGCTTTACCGCCTCGGCGGTGACCGGCGTGCCGTCGGAGAATTTCGCGTTATCCGCCAGGGTAAAAGTCCACTCCTTCTGGTCCTCAGAAGCCTTCCAGCCCGTCGACAGATCGCCTTCCACCTCGGTAGAGCCTGGCTTGTACTTGACCAGACGCTGGTAGGACGGATAGGTGACGGTCCAGTCGTTGTTATCAATGGTGATGGCAGGATCGAGCGTTTGCGGGTCGGCGGCTTTACCGATCGCCAGCATGTCTTTCGGGACGGCAGCCAGCGCCTGCGGTGCGCTCAGCGCCAGCGTGGCGGCGATCAGCGTCGAGAGAAGCGATGTTTTCATGGCAGTGCTCCAGGTTTAAAGAGAAGTGTGCGTCAGGGGAAAACAGGCAAAACGGTCGTCAAGCAGCGGGTAGCTGGCGGCGTTCGGCAGTTCGAAGTGCCACCATTCGCTGCTGATACCCACAAAACCACCGCCGAACATGATGGCGTTCAGCAGCAGACGGTTGCGCTGGGCGTGCGGCGGCACGGAGGGGTGATACGGATGCGATCGGTCATGCATTTCGTCAAAACCGGCACCCATATCCAGCACGGCGTTATGTTCATCCATCAGGGTGACGTCGATGGCCGTACCGCGGCTGTGATTGGAGCCAATCGCCACGTCGACCACGTATTCCGGGTTCGGGCAGGCATCCCACAGCTGGGCCTGCGCCTGCTGCGGTCGATAGGCGTCGTAGACCACCAGCTTCAGCCCGGCCAGGGAGGCAATGCTGATGGCTTTTGCCAGCGCGGTGGCCGCGTCGCTATGCAGCAGGCACAGCGCCTCCTGATAGATCGGACGGCCGGTGATGTTGTCGGCGGTGGCGTATTTCAGATCGATATGCAGCGTGGGAAACGTCTTCGCCACATCAATCAGTTCACTCTCTTCGGGCATAGCTCCGCTCCTTTAACGTTCGAATTGACCAAACTCTTGTTGTAATTGTCGGTTGACCGCCAGACGCGCCGGGAGCGCATCACCCAGCGCTTCCACCACGCCCGACAGCAGCAGGTTGAACAGACAGCTCACGGGGGCAAGCGAATCCCAGAAGTGACCGGTATCGGTTTTCACCTGCAGTAAATCCATCGGATAATCCCGCGCCCACGGGCACCAGATGTCGGTGATCAAGGCCAGCGGAATGCCTTTCTCGCTGGCGACGCGGCAGTACTGGCGGGCCATCGCGGAGTAGGTGCGCGTATCGGTCAGCACGACGTACGGGTGCGAAAACCCCGAGTTCAGGGATTCTACCCAGCTGCCAGAAGCGCCCTCCGAATAGCTCACGCGCGGGCGGAGGTACTCGAGGTGGCTGAAGAAGGCGTTGGCAATTCCGCGCGTGGACTGGATCCCCAGCACAAACACCGCATCCGCGTGGGCGAGGTTGTGCACCACCTGGCGGAAGGCGTCCGTTTGCGCCAGCTGGTACACCTGCGTGATGGCATCCACTTCCAGCGACAGGGCATGCTGAAGGCGGCTGGAAAGGGGGCGCTGCTGCTGCCAGGAGTCCAGCCGCTCGTTCATGCCCCAGGGCTGATACGGATCGCGCAGGCTCTTTTTGGCATCTTCCAGGTTGCGATACCCCAGCTTGCGCAGAAAGCGTCCGACGGTAATTCCGCTGGTCCCGCTCGCCTGACCGATGCTCTCTGCCGTTTCAAACGGGATTTGCGCGGCGTGCGCCAGCAGCCAGCTTCCGACCCGCTTTTCGCTGGGCGTGAGCTGGCTGAACGTCGCTTCGATACGGCTCAACATCTCAGGTTTCGTCGTCATACCGCCTCGCTGTTAACAGGCTGTCAATGGCCGAATTTTTGTTACCTGGTTAACAATGCATGACGCGTGCCATGTTCACAGGGCGGGTGAAACCCGCTGTGTAGTAAACTTCATGCAATATTTGTTTAACCAATGATCAACATTTGTGCAGCGTAGTTCACTTTTGGTGCACTGTCTGACGCGGCAGGTATGAATTTGGTGAATCCGTCAGTCCGTTCACATTTTTGATAAGATAGATGTACCGTGAATATAAAAGGGATCCCGGCATGGCAAATCTGCCCTGGCGAGTCAGCGTGCGCCTGATGGCGCTTGCAAAGAAAATAGGGATTGTCGTCGGGATCGTACTGGTTGTCCTGCTGGCGGTTCGGGTCTATCTCTCCCAGCAGGGACCGGAACTGCACCTCTGGCATACCTGGCGGGCCGATGAGATGTCCGTGCGCGAGATGGATAACGCCGATTTTGCCCGGTATATCGCCCGGGAAAACGCCATTTTCGCCGATCTTGATCGCGCGGTGACGGCGAAAACAGAGGGCGAGGAACGTACGCCGTTAAACCGCTATTATCGCCAGAGCCTTGTGTGGCCGGGACAGTTTACGCCCGATGCCAACCGCTCGTTTGTATTGATGCCTGCCGGAAAGCCGCGCGGCGCGGTGGTGCTGCTGCACGGTCTGACGGACTCGCCTTACAGCGTCCGGCGCCTTGCGGTGAACTATCAACAGCACGGCTTTGTGGCCGTGGTCCCGCGTCTGCCCGGGCACGGTACCGCGCCCGGCGCGCTGACGGACGTCGACTGGGAGATGTGGCTCGCGGCGACGCGTCTTGCGGTGCGGGAAGCCACGCGTCTGGCGGGTGAGGCTGCGCCTTTGCATCTGGTGGGCTACTCCAACGGCGGGGCGCTGGCGATGAAATATACCCTCGATGCGCTGGACGCGCCTTCGCTGCGTAAACCGCAGCATGTGATACTGCTCTCACCGATGATTGGCGTGACGGCCTTTGCGCGGTTTGCCGGTTTCGCCGGGCTACCGGCGCTGCTGCCGGCGTTTGCTAAAGCGGCGTGGCTGAATATCGCGCCGGAATATAATCCGTACAAATATAACTCGTTCCCGGTGAACGCCGCCCGCCAGTCATGGCTTCTGACGAAGGCCCTGCAGGAGCAAATCGGCCGCGCAGCGCGGGAGAACAGACTGGCGAATTTGCCGCCGGTGCTGGCGTTCCAGTCGGTGATGGATTCTACGGTCAGCACCCGCGCGGTGGTGACCGGCCTGTTTGACCAGCTTCCGGCAAACGGCAGCGAGCTGGTGGTGTTTGATATCAACCAGGCGGCGAGCTTCCGCCCGCTGTTCAAACCGTCGTCGTGGACGGCAACTTCGGCGCTGCTGCCGGTTGCGCAGAGGCGTTACGGCGTCACTATTATTACCAATGCGGACGCACACAGTTTCTCGACGGTGGCGAAAATCACTCCGGCTGGCAGCACCCGGGAGACGGTCGTGCCGCTTGCGCAGGCCTGGCCGCAGGATGTCTATTCCCTGTCGCACGTTGCGGTGCCGTTCCCCCCGGATGACGATCTCTATGGCCGTGAGCCTGGGGTGAAAAACCGCTACGGCATCAGCCTGGGAACAATTGCGCTCTGGGGCGAAACGTCCGTGTTGAGCGTCGGAAAAGAGGCGCTGATGCGGGTCACCTCGAACCCGTTTTACGGCTATATGCAGGAGAGGATTAACAGCCGGATCGGGGACGCGGAAAAGTAACGTTCCCCTGTGGCGTGAATATGTTAGGTCGCATTGATTAAGTATGTTAAATAATAGCTTCAATGCACCTCTCTTTCTCATCGGATCCCATTTTTGTGCTGACGACTCTGATTTATCGAAGCCAGTTGAATTTATCCTGTCAGTCCTCCGCGCTGAGGGAGCTGGTGGAGCGCGCCCGGATCCGCAATGCCAGTCTGAATATCACCGGGGTTCTGCTTGCAAAAGGCAGTGACGTGCTGCAAATCCTCGAAGGGTCGGAAGAGAGCGTGCTTAAGCTGTTCCATAAAATCCGTGACGACAAGCGGCACAGTGGAGTGGTAGAGCTGATGCGGGACTATGGCCCGCGCAGACGCTTCGAAAACGTCGGTATGCTGCTGTTCGATCTGCAAACGCAGTCGCCGAAAGAGGTGCTGCAGTCGGTTCTGAATTACAGCAAGCTGGAAAGCTATCTCACATCCGATGACCGGGTGTTCAAATTTATCCAGACGTTTATCACGGGCAAACGTCCGGCCTTGTCGGGTGCGCGTTACGTACCAGAGAAATGGACGCTGTCACCCGAGGCGTTGCCCTTTGGCGAACGCCTGGGGCTGATGGCCAACCAAACCTGTCAGTTTGCACTCCAGCCCATCGTTGAGCCCTCGGAAGGGAAGATCAGCTCGCTGGAAGCCCTTATTCGCGGCAACGACGGCGGCAGCCCGGAGCATTTCTTCAGCACCCTAGACCCGGACAAAATCTACGAAGTCGATCTCCAGACGAAAGCGTATGCCTTTGCGCTGGCGGAAAAGCTGGGCATTGGCAGCCATAAGATTGCGGTAAACCTGCTGCCGATGTCGCTGGTGAATGTCCCCAACGCTGTGGAATTCCTGGTCAGCGCGATAAAAAAACATAGCCTTCAGCCGGAGCAGGTGGTCATTGAAGTGACGGAAAACGAGATGATCTCCGGCTTCAACCAGTTCAATAGCGCCATCAAGCAGCTTCGCGGTGAGGGCATTGGCCTGGCAATCGATGATTTTGGTTCCGGGTATGCCGGTCTTTCGCTGCTGACCCGTTTCCAGCCGGATAAAATTAAGATCGACCGGGAGATAGTCAGCGATATCCACCTCAGCGGCCCGAAGCAGGCAATTGTTCGCTCCATCGTCAGCTGTTGCTCCGATCTGGAAATTACCCTGGTGGCCGAGGGGATCGAGAAGATAGAGGAGTGGTGCTGGCTCGAGTCTGCCGGGATCCGCCGTTTCCAGGGCTTTCTGTTTGCCCGCCCGCAGCTTAATGGCGTCGGTGATATTCACTGGCCGCATCTGGTGCGTTAGCCAATTTTCCTCCCGCGTTATTTCCCCTTCGTCCTGCCTGTGCTTAAATAGCTAAAACGGTTTAACATTGTTTAGCTGCGAGGAGCACATGAAAAAAATCTGGGTACTTGGCGATGCGGTAGTGGATTTGCTGCCCGATGGAGAAGGCAGATTGCTGCAGTGTCCCGGCGGCGCACCGGCAAACGTTGCGGTCGGTATTGCCCGGCTGGGCGGCCAGAGCGCCTTTATCGGCAGGGTTGGCGACGATCCATTCGGGCGCTTTATGGCGAAAACTCTCGCTGACGAAAAGGTCGACGTGAAGTCTATGCGCCTTGACCCGGCGCACCGCACCTCAACGGTAGTGGTCGATCTGGATGACCACGGCGAACGCTCGTTTACCTTTATGGTGCGCCCGAGCGCCGATTTGTTTCTGGAAACCGCCGATCTGCCGACGTTCAGCGCCGGAGAGTGGCTGCACGTCTGTTCCATCGCGTTAAGCGCAGAGCCGAGCCGTTCCGCGACGTTTGAGGCGATGGCCGCCATCCGTGGAGCGGGCGGCTACGTCAGCTTCGACCCCAATATTCGCCAGGACCTCTGGCCGGATGAGAACGCGCTGCGCCGCTGCCTGGAGCAGGCCCTGCAGAGCGCCGACGTGGTGAAACTCTCTGTGGAAGAGCTGGCGTTTTTAACCGGAAATGTAGAGGTTAACGTCGGTCTGAACGCGCTGATGGCGCGCTGTCCGGCGCGTCTGGTGCTGGTCACCCAGGGAAAAGAGGGGGTGATCGCCTGGCATGACGGCGCCGCGAAGCACTATCCGGCAACCCCCGTTGAGTGTGTCGATACCACCGGCGCGGGCGATGCCTTCGTCGCCGGACTGCTCTACGGCCTGGCCGCCGGGCAGGACCTGACGCCGGTCATCGCCTTAGCCCAGCGCTGCGGCGCATTAGCCACTACGGCCAAAGGGGCGATGACCGCCTTGCCGTGGCAGCACGAACTGTAATTCCTCCCTTCACTGGCCGCCATCCGGCGGCCTGAATTGTCGCCTCGATCACACTTACTAAAACGGTTTAGCAAAAAAGATTGCCGATCCAAAATTCAGAGGTTTAGTATCAGCAACCTAAACCGGTTTAGCAATTTAGCACGTTTAATGACTTCTTTTAGGGATGCGACAAAATGTATAAAAAACGCAGACTTGCCGTGATGATAGGCATGCTGGCCGGAAGTACCTCTGTTTTTGCCCAGACGGATATGACAAGTATCGAAGCGCGTCTTGCCGCGATGGAGCAGCGCCTCCAGGCGGCGGAAACGCGTGCGCAGGTGGCTGAAAAACGCGCCACCGATGCGGAACAAAAAACGCAGCAGCTGGTTGCCGCACAGCAGCAGACGCAAACGACAACCCAGGCGGTGGCGCAGCGCACCACCGCGCTGGAGAAGAAGGCGGATCAAAGCAGCGGATTTGAGTTCCACGGCTACGCCCGTTCGGGCCTGCTGATGAACGATGCGGCCTCCAGCAGCAAAAGCGGTCCTTATCTGACCCCGGCCGGTGAAACCGGTGGTGCGGTAGGGCGTCTGGGTAACGAAGCAGACACCTACGTTGAGCTGAACCTGGAGCACAAGCAAACCCTGGACAACGGGGCCACCACGCGCTTCAAAGCGATGCTGGCCGACGGTCAGAGAACCTATAACGACTGGTCAGCCGATACCAGCGATCTCAATATTCGCCAGGCCTTCGCGGAGCTGGGCAACCTGCCTGATTTTACCGGCGCGCTGAAGGGCAGCACCTTCTGGGCGGGTAAACGCTTCGACCGCGACAACTTTGATATTCACTGGCTGGACTCCGACGTGGTGTTCCTGGCCGGTACCGGCGGCGGCGTCTATGACGTGAAATGGAACGATTCGCTGCGCAGCAACTTCTCCATCTACGGCCGCAACTTCGGCAGCGTGGAGCAGACCGCCAATAACGTTCAGAACTATATCCTCAGCATGAACCACTTCGCCGGACCGTTCCAGCTGATGGTGAGCGGCCTGCGGGCGAAGGATAACGACGACCGTAAAGACACCAACGGCGATCTCATCAAAACTGACGCCGCCAATACCGGCGTTCATGCGCTGGTCGGGTTGCATAACGAGAGCTTCTACGGCCTGCGGGAAGGGACGGCCAAAACGGCGCTGCTGTACGGCCACGGGCTGGGTGCGGAAGTGAAAAGCATCGGTTCCGACGGGGCACTGCTGCCTGAGGCGGATACCTGGCGCTTCGCAAGTTACGGTGTCACGCCGATCGGCGGTGGCTGGAGCGTTGCGCCCGCCGTGCTGGCGCAGAGCAGTAAAGATCGCTACGTCAAGGGCGATAGCTATGAGTGGGTGACGTTCAACACTCGCCTGATTAAAGAAGTGACGCAGAACTTCGCTCTGGCCTTTGAGGGGAGCTATCAGTACATGGATTTAAATCCGGAAGGCTATAAGGACCGCAACGCCGTTAACGGCAGTTTCTACAAGCTAACCTTTGCGCCGACGTTAAAAGCGAGCAAAATCGGCGATTTCTTCAGCCGTCCGGAGCTTCGTCTGTTTGCCACCTGGATGGACTGGAGCAGCAAACTGGATCATTACGCCAGCGATGATGCCTTTGGCAGCAGCGGCTTCAACGCCGGCGGGGAATGGAACTTTGGGGTCCAGATGGAAACCTGGTTTTAACCCATCACGCTCCCGCCTGGCGGGAGCGTTTCGCACATCATAAAAAGAAGTCAGGCAGAGGTATCTATGGATTTTAATCAAATCGCCCGCGAGCTTATTCCGCTGCTCGGTGGCAAGGAAAATATCGCCAGCGCGGCTCACTGCGCAACGCGTCTTCGTCTGGTGCTGGTTGATGACGCGCTTGCCGATCAGCAGGCGATCGGCAAGGTCGACGGCGTAAAAGGCTGTTTTCGTAACGCCGGGCAGATGCAGGTGATTTTTGGCACGGGCGTGGTCAACAAGGTTTACGCCGCGTTTATTCAGGCGGCGGGGATTAGCGAATCCAGCAAGTCTGAGGCCGCGGATCTGGCGGCGCGCAAGCTGAACCCGTTCCAGCGCATTGCCCGTCTGCTCTCCAACATCTTTGTTCCGATCATTCCCGCGATTGTGGCATCCGGCCTGCTGATGGGCCTGCTCGGCATGGTGAAAACCTACGGCTGGGTCAATGCGGATAACGCCATCTACATCATGCTGGACATGTGCAGCTCCGCGGCGTTTATCATTCTGCCTATTCTGATCGGCTTTACCGCCGCGCGGGAATTTGGCGGCAACCCGTATCTTGGCGCGACGCTGGGCGGCATTCTGACGCACCCGGCGCTGACCAACGCCTGGGGCGTGGCGTCCGGCTTCCACACCATGAACTTCTTCGGCCTTGAGATCGCGATGATTGGCTATCAGGGCACGGTATTCCCGGTGCTGCTGGCCGTCTGGTTTATGAGCATCGTGGAGAAAAACCTGCGCCGCGCGATCCCGGACGCCTTAGACCTGATCCTGACGCCGTTCCTCACCGTCGTTATCTCCGGTTTTATCGCCTTGCTGATTATCGGCCCGGCGGGGCGCGCGCTGGGCGACGGCATCTCCTTTATCCTGAGTACATTAATTGCCCACGCGGGCTGGCTGGCGGGTCTGCTGTTCGGCGGGCTGTATTCGGTGATTGTGATCACCGGTATTCACCACAGCTTCCACGCGATTGAAGCCGGGCTGCTGGGTAATCCGTCGATTGGCGTTAACTTCCTGCTGCCTATCTGGGCCATGGCGAACGTGGCGCAGGGCGGCGCCTGTCTGGCGGTGTGGTTCAAAACCAAAGATGCCAAAATCAAAGCCATTACATTACCGTCCGCGTTTTCTGCGATGCTGGGCATCACCGAAGCGGCTATTTTTGGTATCAACCTGCGCTTTGTTAAGCCGTTTATCGCCGCGCTGATCGGCGGCGCGGTGGGCGGGGCCTGGGTGGTCTCTGTCCATGTCTACATGACCGCCGTTGGGTTGACCGCTATTCCGGGCATGGCCATCGTGCAGGCCAGCTCGCTGCTCAACTATATTATCGGTATGGTGATTGCCTTCGGCGTGGCGTTTACCGTCTCACTGCTGCTGAAATATAAAACGGACTCTGAATAATGACGTTACCTTCCCGCTGGCCTGCGATCCTGCAGGCCGTTATGAAAGGTCAGCCGCGGGCGCTGGCGGATAGCCACTACCCGCAGTGGCACCCCGCGCCGGTGACGGGGCTGATGAACGATCCCAACGGGTTTATCTGGTTTGCCGGCCGCTACCACCTGTTCTATCAGTGGAACCCGCTGGACTGCGAGCATCGGTTTAAATGCTGGGGGCACTGGAGCTCTGCGGACATGGTGCACTGGCGGCACGAGCCGCTGGCGCTGATGCCCGACGAAGAGTATGACCGCAACGGCTGCTACTCCGGTAGCGCCGTGGATAACCAGGGCATACTGACCCTGTGCTACACCGGCAACGTTAAGTTTGATGACGGCAGCCGCACGGCCTGGCAGTGCCTCGCCGTTGAACAGCCGGACGGGACCTTTAAGAAGCTGGGGCCGGTGCTGGCGCTGCCGGAAGGCTATACCGGCCACGTGCGCGACCCGAAGGTGTGGCAGCACGACGGGGAGTGGTACATGGTGCTCGGCGCGCAGGATGTGCAAAAGCGGGGCAAGGTGCTGCTGTTTAAATCAGCCGATTTGCACGCCTGGACGTCCTGCGGGGAAATCGCCGGTCACGGGGTCAACGGCCTGACGGATGCGGGGTATATGTGGGAGTGTCCGGACCTGTTCGCGCTCGACGAAACGCACATCCTGATCAGCTGTCCGCAGGGGCTGGCGCGCGAGCCGCATCGCTATCTCAACACCTATCCGGCGACCTGGACGAGCGGGGCGTTTGACTATGCAAGCGCCGCATTCGATCACGGCGATCTGCACGAGCTGGACGCGGGCTTTGAGTTTTACGCTCCGCAAACGACGCTGGCGGAAGACGGACGACGCATTCTGATCGGCTGGATGGGCGTACCGGACGGGGAAGAGATGCTTCAGCCAACCCGGGCGCACGGCTGGATGCACCAGATGACCTGCCCGCGTGAATTACGCTATCGCGACGGCAGGCTCTGGCAGACCCCGGCGCGCGAGCTGGCGGGGCTGCGTGAAGATGAGCAGCGCTGGCAGGGGCGCGCCAGCGAGGCGCCGGACCTGGACGCGACGCGCCTGGAGTTTGAGCTGAGTGCATCGCAGGTGAATGTCGATTTTGGCGGCGCACTGCGTCTCACGGTCGATGAACATGGTATACGTCTTGAACGCGCGAGCCTGAAAACCGGTGAAACGTTGACCCGCTACTGGCAGGGCGACGTCAGTCATTTACGCGTTCTGTGCGACCGCTCCAGCGTTGAAATCTTCATCAATCACGGTGAAGGGGTGATGAGCAGCCGCTATTTTCCTGACCATCCGGCCCGGGTGCGATTCGAAGGTGCGTCCGATATCACATTACGCTACTGGTCGCTGCGCGCCTGCATGATAGAATGAGGGTTTTGGCAGCCGGATCTAAGTCGTTGTGAGAAAAACAAAACGCGTCACCATTAAAGACATCGCTGAGCTGGCGGGTGTGTCAAAAGCCACCGCCAGCCTGGTCCTGAACGGGCGCAGCAAAGAGCTTCGCGTGGCGGAAGAGACGCGCGAGCGCGTGCTGGCAATTGCAAAAGAGCACCACTATCAGCCCAGCATTCACGCCCGGTCGCTGCGCGATAACCGCAGCCACACCGTTGGTCTGGTGGTCCCGGAGATCACCAACTACGGCTTTGCCGTGTTTTCTCACGAGCTGGAAACGCTGTGCCGCGAGGCGGGCGTTCAGCTGCTGATCTCCTGTAGCGATGAAAACCCGGGGCAGGAGACGGTGGTGGTGAACAACATGGTGGCGCGCCAGGTGGACGGGCTGATTGTGGCCTCCAGCATGCTTAACGATGCGGACTACCACAAGCTGAGCGAGCAGCTGCCCGTTGTCCTGTTTGACCGCCACATCAACGACAGCGCGCTGCCGCTGGTGATCACCGATTCGATTACCCCGACGGCGGAACTGGTGGCCGACATTGCGCGCCAGCATCCTGATGAATTCTATTTTCTCGGCGGCCAGCCGCGCCTTTCTCCGACGCGCGATCGTCTGGAAGGGTTTAAGCAAGGTCTGCGAGAGGCAGGCGTGGAGCTGCGCCCCGAGTGGATCATTCACGGCAACTATCACCCGAGCTCCGGGTACGAGATGTTTGCTGAACTCTGCGCCCGTCTGGGGCGTCCGCCGAAAGCGCTGTTCGCCGCCGCCTGCGGGCTGCTGGAAGGGGTGCTGCGCTATATGGGCCAGCACAACCTGTTGCAAAGTGATATCAGATTAGCCAGTTTTGACGATCATTATCTCTACGATTCGCTGACGATCCCCGTGGATACCATTCGTCAGGATAACCGCCAGCTGGCGTGGCACTGCTTTGATTTGATTAGCAAATTGATCGAAGGGGAGACGCCGCAGCCGTTGCAGCGCAAGCTCAATGCCACCCTGCAGCGACGCTATAAGCCAGCGAAATAGCCTGGTTCGATACTTCAATAACTTTAATTAATTTAAGTTTTGGAATGGCCGATAACCATAAGGAATAATTCTCCTTGAGGTATTGGTTTATGTCGTTGAAAAAGTCGTCCCTGATCGTCCTGTTCTCACTGCTTTTCTTCTTTGTTGTCAGCACTGTGACCAGCGTTGGCCTCATCATTAAAAGTAATAATTCCCTGGATAACGTCAACAAAGAGATCCAGGTTGTGCTGTCCATTATTGACCCTATCAACCATAGCCGTACGCTGCGCGTGCGGGTGATGGAGTATGTGAAGATGGTGGAAGCGGGCAACTCTGCGGACGGGGCTGCAAAGCTAACCGCCGTGAAAGAGGCGCTGACCAAAGCGGACCACGCCTTTGCGGCCTTTATGGCTTCGCCACGTCTGACGGATGAAGCGCCGCTGGTGACTGCCTATCAGGATGCCTGGCAAAACTACCGCAACCAGGGGCTGGCGCCGCTGATCGATGCCGCCGAGGCGCACGATGTGGCCAAGTTTAACGCGCTGATCCCGGAAGTCTCCCGTCTTGACCGTCAGTACGAGATCGTTCTCGACCAGGTCCTTTCCGTCCACCAGAAATACGCCAAAAGCCTGAACGAAGACGCGAGCAGCCACTTCGTCTCCGGCCTGGTGATTATTGCCGCTATCGCCTGCCTGTTTGTGGTGGTGATTGTCGCCGTCAGCCTGCTGATGAAGCGCTTTGTCTTTGCGCCGGTAAACCTGGCGCGCGAGCACTGCAGCCAGATTGCGGCAGGCAAGCTGGACGTTCCTGTGCCGGTCAAGGGGAGCGCACATAACGAAATCGATCATCTTATGAGCTCGATGGAACAGATGCGTCAGGCGCTGCTGGGGACCATCGCCCAGGTGCGCGACGCGAGCCATACCGTAACGCACGCGGCGCAGGAGATTGCCTCCGGGAATATCGACCTGGCGTCACGTACCGAACAGCAGGCTTCCGCGTTGACCCAGACGGCAGCGAGCATGGAAGAGCTGAGCGCGACGGTGGCGAACAATACCGACAACGTTTATCAGGCAGGGAAACTGGTGCAGGACGCGGTGAAAAATGCCCACACCGGTGAAGCGGTGACACGTGAAGTGATCGACACGATGAACACCATCGCGGCGAACTCGAAGCGCATCGAAGACATTACCAGCGTGATTAACAGCATCGCCTTCCAGACCAACATTCTGGCGCTGAACGCGGCGGTAGAAGCGGCGCGCGCCGGTACGCAGGGCCGCGGCTTTGCGGTCGTAGCCAGCGAAGTACGCACCCTGGCGCAGAAAAGCGCGGTGGCGGCTAAGGACATCGAGAGCCTGATTGCGCAGTCGGTCTCCAGCGTGAAAAACGGCGCGGAGCTGGTTAGCCGCTCGGGCGAGGTGATTGACTCGATTATTTCGTCGGTGAATAAAGTGAATACGCTGATGGAGCAGATCTCCGTCGCCTCTGAAGAGCAGAGCCGCGGGATCAGCCAGGTCGGCCAGGCAGTGACCGAGATGGATGGCGTGACCCAGCAGAACGCCGCGCTGGTGCAGCAGTCCGCTGCGGCAGCGGCATCGCTGGAAGAGCAGGCGCAGCAGCTTTCGCGGAGCATTTCGAGTTTTAGTTTGCCGGTGCAGGCGTAAGCCTTTGACATGTGCCGGGTGGCGCTGACGCTTACCCGGCCTACGAAACCTGTAGGCCCGCGCAAGCGCCGCCGGGCAATAACCGCGAATGTGCGGCCAGAGTAATTATTTCATTACCCCCAGCAATATTTCCCTCCCTCATCCGTCTACCTCATCACAAGCCATAATCAGTTACTGTAAACGAGGTAAACCCCATGAGAGATTTTGATATGCACGACAGAGGTCACGGGCGCGGATTCGGTCGCCACCGTATGGGTAAGGGTTTAGTCATCGGCGCGGTGATTTTCATCATGCTCGGCCTGGTGGTGATGACCCTGTGGAACGCCTTGCTCCCGACCATTCTCGGCGTTAAGGCCATTGGCTTCTGGCAGGCGCTGGGCATTCTGGTGCTGAGCCGCATTCTGTTTGGCGGGCTGGGTTTCCGTCCGGGAATGTTTGGCGCGCACCGCCGGATGCACGAGCGCTGGATGAACATGACGCCCGAGCAGCGCGAGGCGTTTATTCAGCAGCGCCGCGAAGGGTTTGGTCGCCACGGACGCTGCCACTGCGGCTGGCACGGTCATCGTGACGATAAGCGCGACGACGCCACGCCAAAAGCGCCGGAAGCAGAGTGAGCGAAATGAAAGCCGGGGAGGCGGGCGGATCCATGCTGATGTCGGCGCTCAATGCCTGCCGCGCCCGGCTGAAAGCCTTCATTCGCGGGCGGACGTCCGTTCGCGATGATGCCGACGACATTTTGCAGGAAGTGACGTATCAGCTGATGAAAGTGGAACAGCCGGTCGAAAACGTCGCCGCCTGGCTGTTCCGCGCGGCGCGTAACGAGATGACCGACCGGGCGCGTAAAAAGCGCGAAGTCTCACTCTCCGGCTATTTTACGGGCGAAGACGAAGAGGGTTTCCCGGAAGACGAGCTGGCCGAAACCCTGTTCGGCGTCCCGCACACGCCGGAGGAGGAGTATCTCAAAACGCTGCTGTGGGAAGAGCTGGGGCAGGCGCTGTCTGAACTGCCAGCGCCGCAGAGGGA
The DNA here is from genome assembly GCF_001521715.1 of Enterobacter asburiae. Classification (NCBI taxonomy): domain Bacteria; kingdom Pseudomonadati; phylum Pseudomonadota; class Gammaproteobacteria; order Enterobacterales; family Enterobacteriaceae; genus Enterobacter; species Enterobacter asburiae. The sequence goes on along the minus strand of NZ_CP011863.1, from coordinate 1,461,067 downwards.
GGTGTTTGAAAAGACCGAACTCCACGGCTACAGCATTAAAATGCTGGCAGAGGAGTCGGGCGCCAGCGAGCAGGCGCTGTTATCCCGCAAGCACAAGGCGGTGCTGTTTCTGCGCACGCGGCTGCGGGACGTCTACGACGCGCTGACGGGCGTATAGCGACGACAGACAAAACCTTACACTTCCGACACTTGTAGATTCATCACTATCGTTTATGATCGGGGCGTCTTGTTACTCTGGAATGTTATGCGCAACCGTCAGCTCCTCGGAAAATGGCTTTTGATCGTCACCTGTCTCGCGATGGCGCTTTGCCTCGTGCAGCGTGCGGTGATGCTCAACCATTTTTTACAGGGACTGGATCCGCAGATTTCTCTGAGTGCAGATGTCCCGGCTCAAAGCAGCAGCACCGAACAGCCCGGCCCGTCGCCTTGTCAACTTGGCGCACACTCGCTGCTTTGCGCGCAGCCGCTGTTCTTCGACGGCGCGCTACCGGCCATTATTATCTTCTTCGCGCTGCTGCAGCTATTTACGCAAGGGCGGGCATTGACTCCCGCAGAGCAGCCCGTTCAGGCACCGCCTCCCCGAATACATCTTAAAAACTGCGTTTTCCGTGAATGAAAATCATCGTCCTCACACGATAATTTTCACTGTTCACGGAGTAAAACATGGTTAACCTTTTCAGGGGATTCGTCTTCCTGTGGCTGTCCTGCATCGGCATTGTCCATGCGGCAGACACCGGCTGGCTGGTTTCCCCACAAAACGATCACGCCCGCATCCGCTTTCAGGCGGAGAGGGAACAAACGCACATTAAAGGCCTGCTCACCGTTGAGCTGAAGCCCGGCTGGAAAACCTACTGGCGATCGCCGGGCGAGGGCGGCGTGGCGCCGAAAATCAGCTGGCCGGAAGGCGTAATGGATAGCTGGTCCTGGCCGGTCCCGTCGCGCTTCGATATCTCCGGCATGACCACGCAGGGCTATCACGACAAGGTCACTATCCCGATTACGCTCGACGGGGTGAAGGGCGATACGCTCGACGGGACGCTCACGCTTTCCACGTGCAGTAACGTCTGTCTGCTGACGGACTACCCGCTGCACCTCGATTTTACCCAGCCGGCGGATGAGGGCTTCCGTAGCGAGTTCGAGCAGGCGATGCGCGCCGTGCCCGGTACGTCTGGTGTATCCGCGGATCTCTCAGCCTGGCTCGCTGGCGACAAGCTGGTGATTACCGGCACGACGGACGGGAAGTGGGATAATCCGGGGATCTACTTTGACCCGCTGGAGGGTGACATTCTTCCCGGCGAGCCGGTCATTAAACACGACGGCAATACCCTTCGGGTGGCGGTACCCGTGACCGACGAATGGGGCGATAAACCCGCCTCGCTGGAAGGAAAGACGCTGTCGTTTGTGCTGACCAGTGGCGGTCACGCGCAGCAAACCACCATGACCGTTGGCGCGACGCCAGCAGCGTCCTCCGCGCCTGAAGGGACGGGCAAAATGGTGCTCTTTGCGCTGCTGGGTGGGCTGATCCTCAACCTGATGCCCTGCGTGCTGCCGGTCATGGGCATGAAGCTTAACAGCATCCTGCAGGCGGGATCGGACAGGCGCGCGATCAGGCTGCGGTTTCTGGCCACCAGCGCAGGGATCCTCACCTCCTTTATGCTGCTGGCGGGGATGGTGACCGCGCTGAAGCTGGCCGGGGCGTCGCTGGGATGGGGCATTCAGTTCCAGAACCCGTGGTTTATCGGCCTGATGGTCGCCGTCACCTTCCTGTTTGCGCTGAACCTGTTTGGCGCGTTTGAGATGCTGCTGCCTTCCGCCGCTACGGGACGGTTGGCTACGGCAGGTGGTGCGGGGATTGGCGGCAGCTTCTGCGAAGGGATGTTCGCCACGCTGCTTGCCACGCCGTGCTCCGCGCCGTTCCTCGGTACGGCGGTCGCCTTTGCCCTTGGCGCATCGCTGCACTCCCTGTGGCTCATCTTCCTGATGCTCGGCGTGGGCATGAGCCTGCCGTGGCTGTTTGTCGCTCTGGTGCCGAAAACGGCCATGCTGCTGCCGAAACCCGGCCGCTGGATGAACACGCTAAAAGTCGTTCTGGGCCTGATGATGCTCGCCTCCAGCCTGTGGCTGGCGACACTGTTAAGCGTGCATCTGGGCGAGGCGGTCAGCCAGATTGTGATGCTGGTGCTGATCGCCGTCGCGCTGGCGCTGTTCGCGCTGAAGGGGCAAAAATCCTCACCGCTGTTCTGGTTCGTGGTGATCGCACTGTCGGCACTCGGCGGGTATCAGGCGCGCGGGCTGCTTAACGCGCCGCCTGCCGCTCCGGCACAAAATGCTGCGCAGACCATCCCGTGGCAGCCGCTCAGCGAGGAGGCCATCCAGCAGGCGCTGGCGCAGGGGAAACGGGTGTTTGTGGATATCTCGGCGGACTGGTGCGTGACCTGCAAAGTTAACGAGCATCGAGTACTGAATCAGCCGGACGTTATTGCCGCTCTGCGCCAGCCGGACGTGGTGGCCCTGCGCGGAGACTGGAGCCAGCCGTCCGCGTTTATCGCGGAGTTTCTGGCGAAGCGAAACCGTTACGCTATTCCGTTTAACGCAGCGTATGGCCCCGGCATGCCCGAGGGGGAAATCCTCTCGCCGCTGCTGGACAAGCGCGCCCTGGTCACCACCCTGAACAATGCAAAAGGCTAAACGTATTATGAAAAAACTCCTTATTACGCTTCTGCTCCTGCTGGCCCCGGTTCAGGCGTTCGCTGCCCAGCCGCTGACGCCGGACCAGGAGCAGCGGGCGCAGAAGATGATCGCAGATTTCCTGTTTAACGATCCGAACTCCCCGCGCATCGGCGCGAAAAACCCAAAGCTCACCCTGGTGGTGTTTACCGACTACAACTGCCCGTACTGTAAAAAATTCGATCCCTATCTGGAGAAGATCGTCGAAAAGCATCCGGACGTCGCGGTGGTCTTTAAGTTTTTACCTTTCCGCTCGGAAAGCTCACTGACCGCCGCGCGCGATGCGTTAACGCTCTGGCGTCAGGAGCCCGGGCAGTTTATGAAGCTGAACCAGACCCTGATGGCCAAAAAGGGTTACCACGATGACGCCAGCATTCAGGAGGCGCAGAAGCGGGCGGGCGTGAGCGTCGCGACGCCGGATGACGAGAGTATGTTGACGATCAAGCGCAGCCTGATCGTCGCGGAAAAAATGGGGATCCAGGGCACGCCCGCCACGCTCATCGGCGAGGGACTGTTACCCGGCTGGGTGCCTTTTGAACAGTTTGACGAAATGGTCAGTGACGCACTGAAAAACCGCTAACCTGAAGGGGGCGGAATGCCCCCAACAAACCGGAGAGGGAAATGAAAAAAATACTGTTACTTTCAGCGCTGGCGACCTCAGGGCTGGCGCAGGCGGCTGAAGCCATACCGGAGGTGGTGAAGCACTTCAGCGAGCAGCAGAACATTAAAATCATTAAGAAGCTGGATGCGCCCGGCGGCGCGCCCGCCTGGATTGGGCAGTATCAGGATATGGGCGTGACGCTCTTTTTAACGCCGGACGGCAAACACGTCATTTCAGGCTATCTGTACGATGACAAAGGAAAAAACCTCAGCGAAGGCTATTTCCAGAAAGAGATCTACGCCCCGATGGGCCGCGAGATGTGGAAGAACCTCAACGCTGCGCATCCCCTGAAGGAAGGGGTGGATAACGCTCCGCGTAAAGTCTTTGTGTTTGCCGATCCGTTCTGTCCGTACTGCAAGCAGTTCTGGGCCGAAGCGCAGCCGTGGGTTAAGGCGGGCAAGGTTCAGCTTAATACGCTGCTGGTTGCGTTTCTCAACCCCAACAGCGGACGTAACGCCTCGGCGATTCTGAATGCGAAAGATCCGGTTTCGGCCTGGCGCGAATACGAGCTGTCCGGTGGGAAAAAATTGCCCAAGCCGGAAGGGGACGCATCCCGCGAAACGGTCGAGATCCTGCAGAAGCACCAGACGCTGATGGACAACCTGGGCGCTAACGCCACGCCGGCCATTTACTATCTGAATGCGGAAAATGAGCTGCAGCAGGTGGTCGGTATGCCGGATGCGCAGCAGCTTGAGGCGATGTTCGGGCCGAAGCCGTAAAAAAACAGGCAGAAACGGGGCGTTTCTGCCTGATGGCATTTAGCTTCCCCAGCGTCCTTTCAGGTAGTTCACCGCCTGCTGCGTCTGCGGCTGGTTCAGGTAATCTTCCCGGAACAGGATGGTGCCGTTCACGTTGGGCAGCGAATCGTTGAGATCGAGCTGCTTTTTCAGCTCCGGCACGCCGCCCTGAACCGTCCAGTCCGGCTCGTTTCTCGACGGCTCGCCTACCTTGTAGAACGCAATGCCGATATACAGGCGAGTGTGGGTCGGCTTCACGACGTCGGCCCACCATTTGGTCAACACGTCGTAGCGCGCGGCATCCCTGGAGAAAGGCCAGTAAATCTGCGGCGCGATGTAGTCCAGCAGGCCCTGCTGCACCCACTGCCGCGTATCGGCGTAGGATTCATCGTAGGCCGCGGCGCCGCGGGTGTCCGAGCCAGCCGGGTCAAAGGAGCGATTGCGCCACACGCCCGCCGGGCTGACGCCAAACTCAACGTCGGGCCTGGTCTGTTTAATCGCGCGGGACACCTGGACGATCAGCTGCTGCGTGTTGTGTCTTCGCCAGTCTGCCTTTGAGGCAAATCCCTGGCCGTACTGCCGCCAGGTCTGTGCGTCATTGAGCGCTGAACCAGGCGTTTCGGTATAGAAGTAATCGTCAAACTGCACGCCGTCTACCGCGTAGTTCGCCACCACTTCGGTCACCACTTTGGTTATCCAGTCGCGTACTTCCGGAATGCCCGGGTCGAGCACAAAGCGGTCGCCCGAGATGCGCACCCACTCCGGGTGCTGGACATAGACGCTGGACGGGGTCTGATAGGCGGTCCGGTTCAGGGCGGCGATGGTTGACGGCTTAGTGTTGGTCGACACGCGGTACGGGTTGAACCAAGCATGGACCTTCATGCCGCGCTTGTGCGCTTCATCCAGCATAAACTGCAGCGGATCGTATCCCGGATACTCGCCGATGGTGCCCGTCAGCATATCCGACCACGGCAAAATTTTGGATGACCAGAGGGCCGTGCTGTCCGGCTTCACCTGGAAAAACACCGTGTTAATACCGAGGTGCTTAAGGTTGTCGAGCTTGCCGATCAGCGCCTGTTTTTGCATCGCGATGCGCTGGTCCGCGCTGCGGCCGTTCACCGAGGCCACCGGCGGCCAGTCGAGACGAGAGACGGTTGCCAGCCAGATCCCGCGCATCGGCTCGTTTGCCTGCTGCGTCGGTTTGCTCGCGGTGGGGAGAGGGGTAACCAGTGATTTGGGTGGTTTTGAGGAGCAGCTCACAAGTAAAAGCGCGCAGGCAGCCAGCGCACCAATCCGTTTTACGTGTCGCGTCATTTGCGTATTAGCTCTTGATAATCCGACTGTTGGCCCAGGGATTAAAGGCGGGCGCCGCCTGTTCTGTGCTTACCTCATCGTTGAGGGAGTCCAGATACAGGGCTTCGACTTCCGCGCGCGCCCACGGGGTGCGGCGCAGAAATTTCAGGCTCGATTTAACGCTGGGATCTTTTCTGAAACAGTTAATTTTGATTCGGTCGCCCAACTCGCTCCAGCCATATTTTGCCACCAGGGCGTTGACCATCATCTCCAGCGTTACGCCATGCAAAGGATCTTTGGAAATATGTGCAGTCATAGGTGTCCGGATTTCTCAATGTTCGTGGGGGCAGGGTTTCCGGTGAAAGGGTACAAGAAAGCTGGGGAAGCGGCAATTTTCCTTTTCCCTCGCTCATTTTATGACGGATTACGTGCGCTGATTTTCACCAACCCTTTTTCCCGCCTTGTTTTCAATTGCAAACGTAATCGACACTTCATCCTGACCCACTGGCGTGGCCGTCAGCGTTTTGACCATCGTTCCCGAATCTGCGGGGATCGTCATCGTCATCGTCCCCTTTGCCAGCACCTTAGCGCGCTGGGTGATACGCCACGACAGACGGCATTCGCTGCACCGTTTCCAGGTGTCGTTGATGGCCCAGAGACGCACGGTCGCCGCCGTGCCGGATTTCCACTGCGGGGTGACCGGTTCAATAGAAGGCAGAACCGGCTGGTATGCGCGTTTTAACGCGTAAAAACCGGCTTTAGGCTTACGCAGATAGTCCACCACGCCCCAGTTGATGGAGGGCCAGGTCTCGACGAACATAAAGTGAAACAGGGCCGTCACCGGCTGGTAGCGCTGTCGGCGATAGCTCTCGGCCGCCGTGGCGACGAGCTGAGACTGATACGCCTGGGTATTACGGATCATTTCCTGAATGGTGTTTCCGCGCGGAATACCGGCAAATTTAAACGTCTGAAAGGGCTGGAAGTTATGGTATTTCCAGACGCTCCAGCCGGGATCGTCAGCGGCGGTGGTTTTTGGCCAGAGTTGCGCAGCCGGGATGATGGTTTTTAGCGTGGACAAGCGGGGCAGCGCCTGCGCGCCAAACTCGGTGATGATCCCCGTTTTGGCCGGCGTCAGCAGGTCACGTACGCTACCGAAATACCAGCCCGCCCAGTAGTGCTCCTCAACGGCGGAAAAGCGATGCACGATGCGGGAGGTATCTTCGGCAAGCGTATCCGCTACCCGCTGCGTGAGCTCGCGGTTGAGGTTTTTGTTCCAGTCCGGGAAGCGTTTTTCCATCCAGGGCGAATTCCAGGGCGGTTCGTTATGGCCTCCCCAGACGATGATGGCGGGTGAGTTGCCAAACTGTTCGATCATCTCCCGAGTCTGTCGAACCGCATTTTTGGTAAAGGCGTCGCTGCTGACGTAGCCCCACTGCAGCGGAACATCCTGCCAGATCATCATGCCCATCTCATCGGCAACGTCATACAGCGCGCGCCCGGCAACGTGTCCGTGCACGCGAATGGCGTTGGCGTTCATGGCTTCTGCCAGACGAAGATCGCGACGATATTTTTCTCGCGTCATGGTGCCGAGCCAGGGAGAGCCGATGTAATTGCTGCCCTTAACAAAAAGGCGTCTGTCGTTAATGAGCCAGCCTTTGTTGCCTGGCTGCTCAACGATCTTGCGCAGTCCGGTGCGGGTGACCGCCGTATCCATTAACCCTTTCTCATCCCGTAATGAGACGCGAACCGTGTACAGATGGGGTTTCCCGGTGCCGATCGGCCACCACAGTTTTGCCGCAGGCATGGGCAGCGTGACACGAGCGGAATGGGCGCCGTTTTCCAGGGTAACCGGAAAATCTGCCTGGAAGCGTTTACCGCTGAAATTGGCGGGCGTGGCGGTGAGTCGCGCGGTAGCCTGTCCCTTCCCAAGTGCGCGATAGCGAATCTCAGCCTTCAATGCAGGGCTTTTCAGCCCCTGCGACCAGTCAGGCCGCAGGATGATTTCATCAAGGGTGGCGCCCCGGCTCAGATGCAGCCTGACCGGTGCCCAAATTCCGCCAGAGTTGGCGTCCTGTCCTTCCGCCGACCAGGCGCCGCCGGGACGCGTATCATGCTGATTAAGAATCCCCTTCATGAGCGTTTTATGCAGCGGCCAGACCTTGTGCGGATCTTCGTAAGGGCTATCCACCCGAACCACTAACTGGTTGTGACGTTGTAACGCGGCGCTGGCATCCAGCGAAAAGCGTTGAAAATAGCCCTCGTGCTTGCCCAGCGGCTGGCCGTTCAGCGTAACATCGGCAAGGTAATCGACGCCGTCAAATACCAGGGTGCTCATCACGTCGGGCGGTTGAAGGGGTAGCGTAAAGGCGTGCTTATACCACAGCGCGCCCTGATGATCGTACCCCGCGCTGTACCAGTTGGCGGGAACTTTCAGCCCGCGCCAGCCTGACGCGGAAGGAGGCGTGCCGTCGTTGGCGTCCTGAACCCGCCAGGTGCCAGCAAGTGACCAGCTGACCGGTACCGGGTTCGCCGCCAGCGGTGGAATAAACAGCGCAAAGAGCAGCGCGCAGCTACGGGTCATGGTTCGTTTACCCCTCGCGCGTTGAGCCACGCCATCAGGCGCTGCGATTCCATTTGAAGACGCTCGTTTAGCGTTGCAAGCTGTTGCCTGTCCTGCGTGTGCGCCTCGCTCTCCAGCGCCTGCAGCTGACGGGCGAGAAGCCCGAAATCCAGCGTGACGGCTTCTCCGCGCAGCTTGTGGGCCGTGCGGCGCAGCGCTTCACGGTTATCGCTTTCGATAGCCCGGGTGAGGCTTTTCATGGCCTCCTCCAGCCCTTCGCCAAACAGGGCCAGCAGCTCCTGAACCAGGGCAGGGTCGTCAGCGCACTGTTTCATCAGGCGAGCTTCATCAGGAAAAACGGAGGAATCATCATGATGCTCGAGCACGCGAGCTATCTCCTCAGCGAGACGCTCCTGGCTGATGGGCTTGGCAATATAGCCGTCGAAGCCCATGTTAAGACAGCGCTCCTTATCCCCCTGCATGGCGTGTGCGGTCATGGCGACGGCGGGCTGAGCCGGTTCTGCCCGGGAGCGTTCCTCCTCACGAAGCAGGCGAATGGCGGTCTCGCCGTCCATCTCGGGCATCTGAAGATCGATCAGCAGAACGTCCCACTCGCCCGCGCGCCAGCGTTCAAGCAGCGCGACGCCGTTGTCGACGATCTGACAGGTATGGCCGAGGCGTTCCAGCAGGCGCGCGGCAACTTTCTGATTAACGAGGTTATCTTCAGCCAGCAGGATCCGCAGCCCCGTAGCGCCCGGGGCGGCGACGGGGGCGGGCGCGGTTTCCCCCACGGTCTTCGGCGCACGTTCAAACGCCGCGGCAATCGCCTGATGCAGCTCGTCCTGAGCGATAGGCTTATGCAGATAGTTTTTGATGCCGATCCGCTTCAGCATATTGATATCAAAATGTCGGCTCATGGAGCTCAGCATGATGATATGGCTTTCAGAAATCTGCGGCAGCACCGAAAGCTCAAGGGCCAGAGACACGCCGTCCATATCCGGCATCTGCGCGTCCAGCAGGATCAGCGGCCAGGCACTCGCTTTAACCCGGTTGATGGCCTCGCTGGCGTTGTTGACGCAGGTGGGTTTCAGCCCCATCTGGCTCAGCATGGCGGCCAGCAGCCGGAGGTTGGTTTCGTTATCATCGACCACCAGCACGGGTTCCCCATTAAAGCGCTGGCTGCGCGGGCGTGCCTCCGGGGCAAGAAACTGTGTTGCAAGCGGTAGGACGAACGAAAATTCGCTGCCTTTCCCCGGCTCGCTGGTGACCGTTAGCTCGCAGCCCATCGCCGCAACCAGTCGCGAAGAGATGGTTAGCCCGAGCCCTGTTCCTCCGTAGCGGCGGGTGGTTGAGTTATCCGCCTGGCTGAAGGCTTCAAAAATGGCCTTTTGCTTATCAGCCGGGATGCCAATACCGCTGTCGCGCACCCGAAAACGCCAGTGATTCGGGTCATCCCCGGATTCAACAATCAGGATAACTTCTCCCTGGTGCGTAAATTTCAGCGCATTACCCAGCAGATTGGTCAGAACCTGACGCAGCCGGGCGCCATCGACCAGCAGCACGTCGGGAACGTCGGGTGCAATATCAACCAGAAGCTCGATGCCTTTTTCGCTCGCGCCCGGCATATGCGGGCGAATTAAGGTCTGAATGAAGTGACGAAGATTGACCGGATCAATATCCAGTACAATTTTGCCTGCTTCAATACGGGAGAAGTCGAGAATATCGTTGATGATATGCAGCAAAGACTGCGCGGAACTCATCACCAGCGTCAGGTAATCGCGCTGATCGGCGCTGAGCGTGGTATCCAGGCACAGCTGGGTCATGCCAATAATGCCGTTCATCGGGGTGCGGATTTCATGACTCATGTTCGCCAGAAATGCGCTTTTGGCCTCATTGGCTTTTTGTGCTTCAAGGGCTGAGGCGATCGCCTGAATCTCAGCCTCTTTGCGCCGCGTAATATCCTGCAGTGTGCCAATAACGTGCTCGGCGTTTCCCTCGATGGAGAGCGTGACCACCTGCCCGGACAGCAGCATCCAGCGCAGTCCTTCGGTGGGGTGATGCATGCGGATCTCACATTCAAAGACCGGGCGATGCGCCTGTTTTGAAGCAAGCAGCGCCTCACGTAGTATGAGGCGATCGTCAAGGTGAACAAGGTCTAGCAGCTTTTGAAGCGGATATCTCCACTGGGATCGCGACTGACCCAGCATGGCAAGCAGCGTGTCGTTAACCTGTAACGCGTCGCCGGAAACCTGCCAGTCCCAGATCCCTATATGAATGGATTCCGCCGTCAGCAGGAAATCGTCATGCAGCTGGTGGCGCGAGCGCTGCGCCTCATCCAGCTCCGTAATATCGCTGTGCAAGCTGACAATACCGCCGTCCGCAAGGCGCTGATGCTGGACGAAAATACGCCGCTGGCCCACTTGCCGCACCTCACAGTGTTTATCCTGCCGACAGTTGCGGACGACCGACTCGCGTAGCGTCTGGCGCAGGCCGGGGTCGACGTTGTAAACAGCATCGATAAAGCGTTCCGCCAGCTCTGCAAGGGGCGTACCCACCTGCAGCCAGGGGGTGATGACCGGATAAAAAAGGGCCACGTTGTCATTCCAGGCCTGCAGGCGTTCATCTCGGTCATAAATCATGACGGCGGCCGGCAGCGCGTTAAGATCGTACGAGAATGCGTTCATCGTGATCCTCCCTATGCGCGGTAGTGCAGTTCGGCCTGTCGGCGCAGGTATTCCAGCCCGGGCGCTATCGCCATCGCCCAGGCCGTCAGGATCTCATCGTCGCACTGCGGGTCGCGCTGGCTCACCGCGTTCAACATCGCTTCGCGCCAGAGGGCGAAAAATCGTGGGGGAAGGTGCAGGCCGTCGTCGCTTTGCTCCCGCGCCAGCCGCTCGAGAAAATCAGGTACGATCAGGGCGCCGTCTACCGCAAGCATGGCGAAGAAACTTTTAAACAGGGTCTGCTGGCCTTCCCGATCCGGCAGGCGAGAAAAATGCTGCTCCGTCTCGGGTGACATATGGACGAAGGCGTCATAGAACGTCTGAAAAAAAGCTGTTTTGTCATTATCCGGAAAGACGCGGTTCAGACTGGATTCAAACAGATCGCGGTAAAACTTCACGGCGTCCTCCTTAAGGCGTTTTCGCCCGGCAGACAGTGCCCGACTGGCGTATATTCCTCTGCCACACGGCGCGTAAAGTAGCTCTCTTTCTTAGACCGGCGGGCGTCAAACAGCGGCCCGGCATTGTGCTTAAAGAAAAGGGCTTCCAGAACCGTGGCATTGGTAGAAAGGGTCAGGGAGGCGTTGGTATCGCCCGTGGCTTCAAGGCGGCCTTCGTACCAGCCTCTCTGCGGATCGTTAAGGTGCTCGGTGACCGACATCAGCACGTCAGTATAAGAGGTATCCCACAAGGCCCACAGAGCAAAAACCGCTTTTGTCGACACCTGCGCGAAGCGGGTGTAATCCCTGCCATCATCGCCAACAGAGTTCCAGGCATAGCCATTTCCCCAGACCGTATCCTGTATATGCCAGGGGGCCTGAGGCAGTGAAAAATCCGCTCTGGCCGTCAGGATTTTATCGGTCTCCCAGCGGCTTTTCTGACTGAGCCAGACGTTTTCCGCCTGCTTGCGCAGGCGCTTTTGCAGATCGGCCGCAACGCCTTCCGGCTCCCAGCCAAACTCCAGGCCCGGCAGCATATAGGGAAGGGTGGTTATCAGGGAGGGCTGCCACGTGGTGCGCGGATCGCGGGCGTCCACGGCAACGCGCCGCTGAGCGATGATGACGTGGTGCATCGGTGGCGTAAACGCTTTATCCGGGGAAAATCCCCACAGATGAAACGCCGTCGCGGCATATTCGCTTTCGCCCAGGCGCAGCTCCTCACGGACCAACGGCTGGCCGTTTTGCAGGGAAGAGGACCACAGTTCGCCTTCACCATCGATGACCGGGCAAAAGTTCCAGCGCAAAATGATTTTATCAAGATACTCGCTGTACTGCGGCTCCCGCTCAGCGGTGAGGCGCAGGGCGAGCATCAGGCGAGCCATGTCGCGTGCGGACCAGCCATTTTTAGCGGGCTTGCCGCTAAAATCGATCGGCGCCGCCGTCTGGCTGGAATAGAGCCGTCCTGGCGTTCGGGTCTCGGTCAGCATCAGGCGGTTGAGAGTGCCCATCAGCCGCGTCAGGCGGGCGTCATACTCGGCCTCATCAATCAGCCCCAGCTCTTTTGCCGCCAGCAGGGCGATAAGCGTATCGCCCATTTGCCAGAGCGTGACGCGGGGCTGTTTGTCGCTTCCGTTGACCAGGCCCGTTTGCGGCTGGGTATTATTGACGAAATAGCGCCAGGCGATCGCCGCCCATTTCTGTTCTTCCGGCGTCAGGGCAGCGATACGCGCGCTGGAGTGCCAGCCGCCATTGATTAGCCAGCGCCAGCCAGCCCCCTGATGGCCAAACAGAGCAAAGATGACCACACCTGCGAGGATTAATCCCGCGAGCCCTCTGGCTAAGGTTTTAAGCATTGCGCAGTTACCGGAGGCAGTTTAACCGGCTCGTCCGCGCTGCATGACGCGCACTGACAGGCCTGGCAGGCGGGTTTGGTGCGCTGCGTGACGCCGGTCCGGTCGCACCAGCTTTTTACGGCCGGCGTGCTGGCAAGGAACGGGCGGCTGCGCAGGGCGTTGTTCTCTTCAAACTGATCGAGCAGCTTTTGATCCCACAGCGACGGAGCAAAATCCTTGCTTTTCGGGTTGTCGGTATTGAAGGCCAGCAGTTTTCCCTCTTTTTTGAACAGCAGTGCTTCCAGCATGATGCCGTTATTGTTCGCGGTGAACTCCTTGATCGGCCCGTCGCCGTTTTCATACAGCCCTTCGTAATAGCCTTTTCCCTCTTCGTTCGCATTCTCAATGGTGTTCAGCAGGCGGTCGGTATAAGGCGAGTTCCACAGGACCCACATCCCCAGCGCCGCCTTCAGTGAAATGGCGGCAGCGTTAGGGACGAATTGTCCTTTGTCGGTAATGGTGTTCCAGTTGTACCCGTCGCTGAAGACGGTGTCATAGACGAAGTATGGCGCTTTATCGAGCTGGTGCTCAGAGCGCGCGGTGAGGACACCGGTGATGGTATAGCGGTTCTCCTGTGCCTGATAAACCCGATCGGCAAAGTTTTTCATCCACGTCAGGGAGTAGTCGCGCGGGGCGTTATCCCGGTCGGTCGGCTTATCGAAGCCGAACTCCAGACCGTAGAGCAGGTAGGATTCCGTCACCACGTAGTTATGCTGCGACGTATTGCGCGGGTCGCGTGAATCATACGGAACCAGCACGCAGTAAATCTCGGCCAGCTCGTACGGCTGCGGACGGCTGGCTTTACAGGTATTAAACCCCCACAGCTGAAAACCTGCCGCTCCGTACTCTTCATAGCCCAGGCGGCCTTCCTGAACATACTTCGGCTGGCCGTTCTCCAGATAGGCCCCGTACAGCGTGCCGCAGGGGTCGATCGCGTGGCTGAAATCCCAGCCCAGCACCACGTTATCAACGCTGTTGCCGTATTCCGGGTAACGCTCTTTGATGATTTTCAGCCAGACCAGCATTCGCCCGATATCCAGGGCCGAGAAGCCAATTTCGCCGGGCTTGTTGGTGTAATCCACCTTCTGGCCGCTGATGGTGTTATAGGCTTTGTTGGGCAGCTCGTTGCGAAACAGCACCAGGGTGTTAAGCGTGGCGAGGAATTTCAGCATCCGGCGGTCGAACTCTGCTTTATCTATGATCCCGAGCTCGCGCGCTGCGGTCATGGCGGCCAGATAGGATGCGCTGTCCCACATGGTGGTGGAGGGATATTTGTTGACCGCATTTACCAGCCCCGTCGTGGGCTGATAGTTGGAGACGAAATACTGCCAGGCGTTTTTCGCAATGGTCATCTCTCGGGCCGTCAGCTCGCCGCTGCGTGGGGAGTAACTTGATGCAGGCAGCTCGGTTTCCGCACGCACGGTCGATATCGCCAGCCAGCAGATCGTTATTCCCGTGAGCAGGTGGAAAAGGATTGGGGATCGTGGCTTCATGGCGTTGCTCCTGCGGGAGTGGATGAATGGGGGGCAGTGTTAAGGCAGGCCAGACAGAGCATCTGGCCGTGCGCGATGTAGGACAGACTTTCAAGCACGATGGCGTTGGTGTCGGCGTCCACGACGCTATTAACGCTGTTATTAAGATTGAAGCCGCGCTGCCAGCCTTTACCCGGCACCAGAAGCGGCAGAACCTGCTGGCGCAGCGCCTCGCTCCAGCCATTGCGGAACAGGGCATACCAGGCAAACGCGGTACGGGTGGAGGCGATCGCGACCTTCTCCGGGACCTCTTCGCGCAGGGCGCGCGCCTGAACCGGCTGCCTGTTGGGCAGATCGGTAACGTAATCCGGCGCCGGTTCGGCGTAATCGGTGCTGACAGGTGGTTTTGGGCTGCGCAGACCGTGGCGCCGCTGCTGGATCTGCATAATCCGCCATGCAATTTCAGCGCTCTGTGCGTCAAAACCCAGTTCGAGTCCGGTTAGCAGATAGGGCAGACTGATCAGGGAGGTCTGCTTGCCCCAGGGCGTGCGCAGCCCTTCATCAGGAACCATGATCCCGTCCAGGTCGATCATCTTTTGCCCTTCGGGCGGATTGGTGACCGCCAGTCCCGCCGCACTGTCAATCAAGCGCAGCGTATGGCTGGCATAGAGCCGGTAGCCAAAGCTGTCTCGCTGCTCGTCGGCAGCCAGCGTCCAGTGATGGAGCGGTACCGCCGCCTGGCTTTGGGTGCTGTTTTCCATCAGCGCGCCGGTGCGCCAGGCGCTAAACAGATCGCGGATGGCCGCCGCGTGCTGAGGATAGCGCCACAGAATGGTCTGCAGCGCCGTCAGCAGGCGGCTCAGGCCTATTGCGGAGGCGTCAGGTTTTCCCAGAATTTTGAGGGTGTCCGCATGGTAATACGCGGCAGGGAGGCCTTTCTCATTAAGCGGCAGCTGCTCCAGCGTAAACAGGGCCGCGCTGACCCTCTCGTCAAACTCATCGGTGGAAATGATATTGAGCTGCTCTGCGGCAGCGGCCGCAAACAGATAGCTCCCTACGCTCCAGAGGCTCAGCCAGGGCTCACCGTCGCTGGCATTCGCCAGACCATTTGGCTGGGTATTGTTCACATAGTATTGCCAGGCCACCCGCGCCCAGATGGCCTCTTCATAGGTCAGCCCGCGTTTCGCGGGCAGCGGAGGGAAATCTTTACTGAGCGCGATTCCGCCGCTGCTTTCCACGCGCGAAGGCATTTGTTTCTCAACCCATACCACAATGGCAAAGCCGAGCAGGAACCCCAGCAGAATAGTGAGATAACTGCGCGCGGAAAGCAGGGCATCACGTATTCTCATTGGGTGACCTCATCGTCTTCGGCGGGCGTCCACATGGCTGCGAATATCAGCGGCAGCATGGCGGCGATGTTCACTCCTCCCCAGAAAATATTGATGACGTAGCCAGAAGGATCGTCGACCTGTCCGCGTGCAACCTGAATGCCTCCCCAGACAAGCCCTGCCAGGGTCAGCACCACAATGGCAATCTGCGGCTTCACCAGATAGAGAAAACGGCCCGTCTGCCTCTCTTTTGGCGTAACGTGAAACTTGATCTGTTCGCCCCGCAGCACCGTATTGAGCGCGCGCAGATTCATGGAAAAGAAGGAGAGGTAGGAGGCCCTGCCGTCCCAGGCCGAAATCCCCCATGTCCCGAACATAAAGGCCAGTTCGGAGAAAATAAAAAAGGGGAGAAAATGGAGATAGAACGGCGTCGACCAGGCCGATACCGGCGGAATGCCGGTGAACAGATAAATAATCGGTGAAATCAAAAATACCGTGTTCCACACGCAGGCCATATAGGACCAGAAGGTCGTGGCATACATCAGCGTCTGGGGGAGTGAAAGCCTGAAGCGACGACGGCTGAAGATGTTGTCATGGAATAAAATATCCAGTGAACCTGCGGCGTATTTAAAGCGCTGGATCATCCAGGTCAGCATATCCTGCGGAGAGAGCATCTTCGACTCAACGCGCGGATGCATGACCGAACGCCAGCGTCTTGCGGCGTCACCGTGCAGCAGTACCGAGGTGTAAATATCTTCGGAGACGTGAAACTTGTAGGGCGTGAGTTCGGTGTCAAATGCCACGTGCGGGCGCATCGCCTCCTGGAGCGCGCTCCGCGTTTCGTCATCGCGGATGTCGCGGGTATGGCGATGGATCTCCTCTTCGACGGACCAGACGTAGCTTCTCAGCGCGGCCTGCATGACCGCCTCGCGACGGTGGATGGACGCCGCGCCGCAGCAGAACGCAGCGTTCGCCCAGTTGCGCCGCCGCAGGATCACGTCATAGAACATGCGCGGATCGTTAAAAAACGGGTCGCGGCCAACCGTGACCGGGCCGACACACTTTTGAATCAGCCAGCCCAGGCCATAGCCCACTTTTCCCGCTTTCCGCTTGCCCCAGCGCGACAAACTTTCTCCTTCCGGAAGATCGAAAAACCACTGCGGCGTCTGCACCCAGGCCACGTCCGGGTCGCGGAAATAGCCCAGCGTATGGCTGAGAAGGGTGGGAAAGACCCGGGTGTCGGCGTCGCAGATGACAATAAAATCGCCGTCGGTTTGCTCAAGACCATTGCGCAGGTTACCGGCCTTAAAGCCGATGTTGGTCTGTCGACTGATGTAATTGACGCCTTCCTCATCGCAAACGGCTTTCATCTCCGGGCGACGGCCGTCATCGAGGACGTGGATCCGGTAGTCAATCGGGTACGGGTAATCCATCTTCAGGGCGTCGCGAATGGACAGCCTCACCAGCTCGGTGTCTTCGGAGTAGGTGGCAATGAACAGATCCACCTTAACGGGACGGGGCTCTACGGCCTCCTCCGATAACAGGCAGTCGTTAATCTCGCTCGGAGGTGGACTCTGGGGAGGATCCTGTTCTTTCCATAAGTTGATGGTAAACAGCACGGTACCGATCCAGGCCAGGGTTTCGGCGAGTACCAGCGGTATGGCGTACCATAGCGCGTCCGTATTCAGGGAGGCGGTCCAGCGCCAGTAAATATAATTTGCGCCCAGAATAAGCGCCGCGACCGCTAACACCTGCCAGGTCATCATTACCCAGCGCGGCGTTTTTAACGGTTCCGGAGGTCGACGATGTTCAAAACGGGAAAAATAAAAATCCATAGTTCCGGCGTTCCTGATTCCGTGAAAATGCAGAGCCATTCTGCTGCGCAGGCAGTTGCCCAAAAGCGAAAGAAAATAGCGATTAAACAAGATTTAAGATAAGTGTAGAACGCCGAATAAAAGTGTCCAGCCACGTTTATGACTATTATTTAGTGGGGGTTAATTAAGATTAAATGCTGCTTAATTCGTCTCATCTGTCCGTGATAAATTGCGGTTACTATTCCTTTAGGCTATCTACTTTATTTAGGCGTTAATTTTCGTTTCCAGGCAAAGGACATCCTATGAGCCATATTGCGCCGTCTATCGCGCAAGAAGATCTAGCCAAATCAACATCATGGCGGTATGCCATTGCAGGGGTCAGGGACCTGAGAATTGACTTTATGCGCGGCATTGCCCTCGTCATGATGGTCGTGGCGCATACGGAGGTTATGTCGGTATTTAATATATTCTCCTGGGAGCGCTTTGGGTTAACAACCGGCGCAGAAGGTTTTGTCATTCTCTCGGGATTTATGTTGGGGATGTTGAATCGCGCTCGCCTGCAAAAAGTGGTATTACTCACGGTTTCGTGGGGGCTTTATCTTAGAGCGTGGAAAATATATCGTGTAAATATCATTATCATAGTGTCTTTTATTCTCCTGGCATATATCCCACATATTAATATTTTCGAGGTCACTCATTTTACCGACCGCTTTTCGGGTGAAAGCTGGTCGCTTTATCCGGTCACGCCGCAAATAAAAGAGACCTGGTTCAACATTATCCTCTATTTGCAGATTGGCCCTCATCAGACCCAAATTCTGGGGCTGTATATCTTTTTGCTGCTCTTCAGCCCACTATTTTTGGGGATGCTACAGAAGGGTAACGTCTGGTGGCTGCTGGGGGCATCTCTGCTGGTGTACGGCCTGTGGCAGCGGTGGCCGCTCCGGCTGACGCCGTCGGAGTTCGAATTTGCCTTTCCGCTTCTGGCCTGGCAATTCATCTTTGTTCTGGGCATGGCCAGCGGCTGGTATAAAGCCGAACTGATCTCTTTCGCACGCACGCCTGCTGGTAAAGTGGTGGTGGTTGCGCTGGTGATAGTGGCGCTCATTCTGGGGTTCATAGCACAGAACCATACCAACCCGTTTATGCCCCCCGCGCTGCTGATGCACGTGATCCCGCCTGACAGCTTCAACACCTTTTATCACACCTGGGCGGCGAAAAATGGGCTGGGCCCGGTGCGGGTGTTAAACGATATCGCCCTGATGGTTACCGTCTATCTGGTGCTGACATACTGCTGGACGCCGCTCAACCGCCTGCTGGGATGGTTTCTTATTCCGTTAGGCCAGCACTCGCTTTATACCTTCATTTTGCATGTGTACGTGGTGCTGCTGGTCAGTCAGTTCATCACCTTCGATTTGTGGCGTCATGCCTGGATAGAAAATACGTTAGTGCATGCTGCGGCACTGGGCATTTTGTGGCTCATGGCAAAATACAACGTCGCCGCACGCTGGATACCTAACTAAGGATGGCGGTTATGCGCGAAAAATGGCTCCTGGCGGGCGTCTTACTCGCCGCAATGCCCGCGGCGGATGCGGCGCAAAGCAGTGAGAAAGAGACGTTGCGCGATAAGAACGGCGAACCCGTTCAGGCAGGCGTGTTTACCAGCCGGTGGGGGCGTCTGTTCTCAGGCAATGACAAGAAATTTTCAGGCGCCCTGAGCTTCAGTTCAGGGCTGAAAGAGCAGATGGTGAGCGTGCCCAACAGCTCGGACAGCGCCGCGCAGGCGAAAAAAATTAACCAGACGCTGAATCTTAGTCTGCAGTATTCCCCCTACAGCTTCTGGTTTGCCAACATCACCTCCCGGTTGCCGGTCAGAGATACCAACCGCTATACCGCCGATTTTCGCTACAGTTTTGGCTATGACGACTGGCATGCCAATACGTTCAGCCTGGTCTACGGCAACTACGGCGATAACCACTTCTGGACGTCGGGTAGCCGGAGACACACCTATTTCGAACAGGGCGCCTTTACCCTGGCCTACAAGTTTTCGCTACCGAAACCGGTTGAAAACACGCTCCTGATTAATAAAGGCGACTCTATCATTTGTCAGGTCGGGTACAGCTGGGTTCCGCGCTACTACGACCTCAGCAGCGATGACATCCGTAAAAATAAAAACGTCATGCTCGGCGGCTGCGGCTATACCTTCAAACAACATTTCTTCGTTCGCGCAACGGCGTTCTGGTTCCCGGACAGCAGCCAGCAGCAGCCCTGGAACGGCGATTACAGCTACAGCTTTGGCTATGCGGGCTATACGCCAGGTTCGTTCTCCATCCAGTACGCGAACTATGCGGGGACGCGCTATCCGGGGCACGGCAACGGTAACGCAAAATTCAGGGAAGGGACCGTGAGTCTTATATGGTTCTTACCGCTATAGGAGGGATACATGTCAGCGCTGCACGTGTTAATCGTTGAAGATTCGCTGATTTATCGTCGGTTACTCTCCCGAATGCTCACCCAGTGGGGGTATATCGTGAGCGAGGCGGAAAATGGTGTCGCCGCGCTGGAAATATTGTCCAGCCAGCCGATCAGTATGGTGATAAGCGACTGGGAGATGCCGGAAATGGACGGGCTTACGCTCTGTCAGACGATCCGCAGCCGTCAGTTTGGCCACTATGTGTATATCATTCTGCTCACGGCCCGCGAGAATGCAGGAGATTTAACGCAGGGTTTTGATGCCGGGGCGGATGATTTTTTAAGCAAGCCCGTCGAACAGGCTGAGTTACGGGCGCGACTCCATGCCGGGGTACGTATTTTGACGCTGGAAGCGACCCTTGCGGCGCATAATAAGCGCCTGAGTGAAGCGTTACGCCAGATTGAACAGGATCTTGAGCTGGCGGCGCGCGTTCAGCACTCGGTTCTGCCATCACACCGGCTGCGCTTCGGGAACTACTTTTCCGACTGGCTTTTCTTACCGTCTGCCTGGGTATCGGGCGATGTCTTCAATATTTTTCCTCTGGACTCTCATCTGGGGTTCTACTGCGTTGACGTGTCCGGTCACGGCGTAGGGGCAGCAATGATGTCCCTCGCCGTGGCGCGTCAGTTCCTGCACGGCCGGGTTGTGGACCGTTTTTTGTTTACCGCAGAGGGCGGAATTCAGTCGCCTGCTGAGGTCATCAGAATACTGAACAGCCGCTTTTGCAGTGAAGAAAACGACATCACCAGCTATTTCACCATCATCTACGGCGCGATCGACCCCGTCAGTGGTCAGGGGTTGTTGTGTCAGGCGGGGCATCCTACTCCCGTGATTGTGAACGCAGAGAGTGCCGTCACTTACGTTGGCGAGGGTGGGTCGCCTGTCGGACTGATGCCCGACCTCAGCTGGGAGGACGTCGCTTTTACCCTCAATCCAGGGGATCGCTTATGCTTATTCAGTGACGGCATCACGGAGTGTGAGAATAGCGAGGGCGAGCAGTTTGGCCCGCAACGTCTGGAACGCTGGCTTCATGAGCATGCCCATCTGCCGGTTGACGAGCTCCTGCCGCGGTTCGGCCAACATTTGACCGGCTGGCGCAATGAAAATAGACATGAACCGACCGCCTTAACCGATGACGTTTCACTGTTAGTTATTGAGCGTCAGGGAGAACAGAATGATTATTAACACTGAACGATTACCGCATGCCAACATTCTCACGCCAGCGGTCCGGCGGCTGGATGCGTCCATTGCCGCGACGTTTAAGGCCTCTGTGACGGAAGAAATTGGCAGCGATCGTAAAGCCTTAATTGTCGATTTTAGCAAAGTGGACTTTATCGATAGCAGCGGGCTGGGGATGCTGGTGTCGTTGTTTAAGCTGATGAACGGGAAAGGCGAAATGGCGCTGTGCTCCCTGAACCCCGGCATCATGAATATGTTCACCCTGACCCGAATGGATCGCATATTCCGCATTTATCCGGATAAAAACAGCGCGCTTGCGCAGCTGGGGCAGTAGATGCTGACGCCGGAGCATGCGGCATTTCCGGCAGAGCTCGGCTCCCTGACGCCGCTTGCTGGCTGGCTGGGAGAACGTCTGAGCGCGCTTGCCGTTGACGATGAGTGGCGTTTCGCGCTCGATCTGGCCGTCAGTGAAGTGGCGACGAATATCATCCGGCACGCGCTGCATGAGGATGCCTCACGCGCATTCAGCGTACAGTTCGACATCCGGAACCATAATGTCTGCGTTGTCTTTACCGACGCGGGTGATGCGTTCCCGCTGGAGCGGCTTGAGGCCGCCCGACGAGACCGCTTCTGCGAAATTTCGCCGTTACTGGAGAGCGGCAGGGGGCTGATGCTCATTTTGCTGAGCGTCGATCGTTTCTCGGTGGAGCGAAAGGCGGATAAAAATATTGCCACGCTTGAAAAGAAAATAAGCGTATGACCTGCTGGCCATACGCCCGAAATTTTTCCTATTTCTTATCAGCGAACAGCTCCGGCGCCCACGGACGCGGATCCACCTCCATAAACGGCGCTCGCTCGAAGCGGTCCTTCAGCGCCCACGGCACCGTGCAGTCGAAGATGGTCTTGCAGGAGATGCCGTTTGCGCGAATCGAGGTGCTGTAATCCGGCGACTGGGACGGATCCAGCTGGTGGCCGCGGATCCCCGGAATATTCGTGATGCTGACATCACCCTGCATGCGGGTGGTCATCGCCCACAGGATGTCGTCGCTGTCGAAAATATCCACGTCTTCATCGACAAGAATGATGTTCTTCAGCTCCGAGTAAGTGGCTAAGGCAATCAGCGCCGCCTGGCCCTGACGACCTTCGTCTGACGGCTGGCGTTTTTTCACCTGCAATATCCCGAGGAACTTACCGCCGCCTGCGGTATGCGCATAGACGTTTTGCAGGAAGCCCGGGATCGCCTCTTCAACGGCATTGCGGATGCTGGCCTCCGTCGGCAAACCGGCCAGCGTGGTATGTTCTTCTCCCGGTCCCACCAGCGTTTGCAGGATCGCGTGGTTTCGCATGGTCACGGCTTTCACTTTGATCACCGGCAGGGACGGGTTCGCCTCGCCGCAGTAGCCCGGGAACTCCGGCATCGCGTGGCCGGTATTGGTGTGCTGATCTTCTCTTACCCGCACGCCAGGGAGCAGTTCGCCCTCGATGATGATTTCCGCCCGCGCGATCGCTTTCTCTTTTACCGCCACACCCTGCACCAGTTCGACAGGCTGCTGGCGCAGCGCCCCGGCGACGCCCAGCTCGTTGTAGCCAAACGGCGTGGTGGGCGCCTCAAAACATGCGCCGATATAGATGGCGGGATCGAGCCCCATGTTGATCGTTACCGGCAGCGGTTTTCCGGCCTCTTCCGCCTTTTTGCGGAAGACTTCGATATGCCGACCGGCGGCAAGGAACATGGAAAGCTCGTCGCGCTCCTGAACGCAGAGGCGGTGAATGGTGACATCCGTCAGCGAGCTGTCTTCCGGATCGCTTGCCAGCACCAGCCCCAGACAGAAGAACGGACCGGCATCAATCGGCGTGTTTGTTGGGGCCGGAAGCAGCTTGCGCAGGTCGAAGTCAGGGTCGTCCGCGTAGAAAACTTGTTCCTGGCAGGGCGCCTGCGAGGCCGGAACGACAACCGGCGCAACCGGCTTTTTCACCGCCTGACCGACGTGTTTTGCCAGCTCAGAGGGCTCGCAGCCCAGAAGCAGCGCCGCGCGCTCGCGGCTGGCGTGCATGCCCACCAGGATGCGGGAGCCAGGATAGCCCTTCACGCTGTTGAACATCATGGCCGGTCCCGTACGGGTGGGACGTTTTACCGTGCCGCCCGCGCCGATATGGCGGTAAACCCCCGCCAGCTCCGCGTTGGGATCGACCGGATAATCGGTTTCAAGATACTGCCCTTCGTGGCGCTGAAGCAGGGCGATGGCGCTGCGGAGATCGTTGATCGGGTTTTCCATATTTTCCTCCCTCGTTTGAATACCTCCATTTTTATGGCAATGACCAATAGCATCAATTGCATCATTACTGCTAAATTGATAAGTAAATTCATATCAAAAAAGGAAGCGTTCCGTGCAGTTTCGTCAGATGCGCCATTTCATCGTCGTGGCCGAAGAGCTCCATATGCACCGGGCCGCCGAGCGTCTGAACATGGCGCAACCGGCCCTGAGCCAGCAGATAAAGGCGCTGGAAGAACGTTTAGGCGTCACTCTTTTCAGCCGGGCGAATCGCCGCTTAACCCTGACGCCCGCGGGTGAAGCGTTTCTGGTGAAAGCCAGGCTCGCCATTTCCCTGACCGAGCAGGCGGTTCTCGACGCCAGGCAAACGGCACGGGGCGAGCAGGGGGTATTAAACCTGGGGTGCGTGTCGAGCGCGATGTTCGACGGCAGGCTGCCCGCCGCGCTGCGCCAGATGCATACGCGCTGGCCGGCCATTACCATGTCGCTGGTGACGGGAAACGTGCAGACGCTCTACGCCGCCGTGCAGAGCAACCAGCTCGACGTGGCTATTATCCGGGCGCCGCTGCCGTCGCTGCCTGACGATCTGCAAAGCCGCCCGTTCACGTCAGAGAAAACGGTGCTGGCACTGTATCGTCAGCATCCGCTGGCGGGATCTTCCGCGCTGACGCTTTCGTCGGTGAAAGACGAAAAATGGATCTCCCTGCGCGACCCGGAGGGAATGGGGCTGGAACAGTACTTTTATGACGCCTGCAGCGGGGCGGGCTTTCAGCCGGACGTGGTGCAAAACGCGACCGACGTGCCCACGGTGATAAGCCTGGTCTCGGCGGGGTTTGGGCTGGCGCTGCTGCCCGCGTCGGCAAAGGCGGTGAGCGTCGAGAATGTGGTTTACGTGGACATCCTCGACCGACTCCGGGAAAGCGAGCTGACGCTGGTTTGTTACCGGATTATTCGCTCAGAAGTGCTTAAAAAGTTTCTGGTTACGCTCGATCACACCTGACGCCCGGCGGCCTGCAGCAGCTGCTCGCGCAGCCAGACGTTCGCCGGATCCTGGCTGTTTTTCGGGTGCCAGTACATGTTGATGATAATCGGCTGGAGCGGCAGCGGCGGCGCAAAGAGATCCAGCGTGCTGGCAAACTGTTTCAGCATCCGTTCCGGCAGGGTGCACACCAGGTCTGTACCGGCAACAAGCGCAGGCGCCATGGCGTAGCTCTGCGTGGACATCGCAACGTGTCGCTGGTAGCCCAGCCCGGCCAGGGTTTGATCGACAAAGCCGGTAAACGGATCTCCCGCCGATGACACCACCAGATGAGAAAGCGCGCAGTAGTTTTCCAGGTCTAACGCTCCGGTCCCGCGCGGATGGCCTTTGCGCTGGGCGGTGGCAAACGTATCGTCGAGCAGTTTGCGCCTCACCCAGCCGTCATGGGCGCCCGCGCTTACGCCGATGTAGATATCCACATCTCCGTTTTCCAGCTGCTGCGCCAGTTCGGACATCTGTGGCAGGGCGAAGCGCAGGCGAATACCTGGAGCTTCGGTACCCACCTGGTTAAGCAGCCCGGCGCCGAGCATCAGCGCCGGGTTTTCGTGCAGGGCGATGACAAAGGTCCGGGTACTGGTCTGCGCATCAAACGTGGTGGGGGCAAACAGCGCGCTGATGCCGCGCAGCACGCTCTCCACCTGAGGCTTAAGCGCTTCCGCACGCGGCGTGGGCAGCACCCCACGTCCATGTGGGGAAGGAATAAACAGCGGTTCGCCAAACAGCGTTCGCAGACGCGCCAGACGAGCGGACAGCGCGGGCTGGCTGATGCCCAACCGCGCGGCCGCATGGGTGATATTCCTGTCCTGAAGCAGGGCGTCCAGGGTCAGGATCAGGTCTATGTCCATGTCAGAGCTGGGCGTCATCTTATTTCGCGCAGCCGGCGTCCCGGTTGGTATAGGTCACAGGGACCCAGGCATAGCCGCCGTTTTCGCCTTTGGTGACATAGCCGATACCCGGGAACGGCAGATGGGGCGCGGCGACCAGGTCTTTATTTTTCACAAAGTCCGCAAACGCATGTTCGCGCACGCTTGCGGCTTTGTTCTGATCTTCATCGTAGGTAATGGTCACGTCAGGCTGCGGGAACTGTATCGCCGCGGCATGAATGATGTCGCCGACAAAGGTGATTTTCTCGCCTTTGCTCGTCAGCGTGTAGAAGGCTGAGCCGGGCGTATGGCCGGGATGAACCGTGCCGGTGAGCCCCGGGAGAATCTCCGAAGTGCCGCTAAACGGCACCACTTTACCGGCGTCAAGATAGGGTTTTAAGGTCTTCTGCGCGACGTCAAAGTAATTCTTGCCGTAGCCGGTTTTTTTCTGATTCTCGTCGTTAAAGAAAAAGTCGACGTCCGGTTTGCCAACGAAAACGCGCGCGTTGCTGAACACCACCTTGCCGTCTTTCACCAGGCCGCCCGCATGATCGGAGTGGGCGTGAGTCAGCAGGACTTCAGTAATGTCCTCGGGTTTAATCCCCTGCGTGGCGAGGCTCTCAATCAGACGTCCGCCGTTGCCGGGGCCAAAAAGCTGGCCTGAGCCTGTATCCACCAGAATTTTATGTCCGGGCATCGCAATCAGGAACGCGTTAATGGATACCTCAGGCGGGTTGGTCTGGAAATTTTTCGCGAGCAGCGCATCAATTTTTTGCGGCGTTGTCCGGCGCAGCAGCTTGTGCAGATCCTGCGCGACGGTCCCGTCCGTAAACGCGGTGACCAGAACGTCGCCGACCTGAACGCTGTATCCGCCCGCCGGTTGTTTAACGACGTGCTGAGGCGTCTCTGCCGACGCCTGCAGCGCAGGGTAAAAAAGCAATGAACTGGAAATCAGCGTGGACAGAGCAAGTTTTTTCACGGTAAGCATACGAGTCTCCTTTGAAAGCGCTCATCTTACTTCTTCGTAAAATTATAAGAACCTGCCCAGAAATGATAGGACCTATAAACGCAGTGGATAGCACAGCGAAGAGGCCGGGTGGCGATGCTGCCTTTCCCGGCTCGTAAAACGTTATTTTTTCAGCTGCGCACTCCAGCTGTCCGGCGTGGCTTTCGACCAGGAGCCATAAGCGGCATTTGGCAGCACAATCCAGTCGTTTCCGAAGTGTTCCGCGCTGGCCTCAACCAGCTCGCGCTGCTGTTCGCTCGGCTTTTTATTTTTAAACTGCACGGCGAAATCCGGCAGGCTGTCGCCAAACAGCATCACGATCTGCTGCTTTTTGAGGATGCTCTGGCGACGCTCTTCCTTGCTGACCGTATCCAGAAGAACGCTTTCATCGGATACCTGCGGAAGTCCCAGGGCTTTTAACGTCCTGAGCGTATCGGCTTTATTTTCCTGCATACGGTCCGAAACGTAATAGATACGGACCTTGCTTTGATTCACATGGTCAAGAAACGCCTTCGCGCCCGGAATTAAGCCGGGTTTACCCTGTTTCTCCCAGTCGCTCCAGGTGTCCCATTTTGTAAAGTCGTGACACTGCTCCGTGTCGCGCACCAGCAGAGGGGGGTTATCCAGCACCGTTTCATCCAGGTCCATTACTACGGCGTAATTTTCAGGCGTTTTCAGGTCTTTTAACTTTTCGTTGAAACGCTCGGTGGCAAACCGATACGTCTGCAGCTGAAGAGCCATGATCTCTGCCGATTTCTGCTGATAGCGCAGCGCCATTTCGTACGCTTTGGGTTCACACAGCTCGCCCCCGGCGGCCTTCGCCGCTGCCGTTGCACTCAAAACAGGTAATGCCAGCAGTAATGCCTTAGCCATTGAATTCACACTTTTTTCCTCAACACCCTGGTTAAAATCCCGAAAGCGTAATGAAATTCAATGACAGAAATATGAAGGCCGCGCCGTTAGACCAGCATGTAATACCAGAACAGGGCGATCTCGTCCTTTTCCGGTAAGGCATTGTAGAGATAACGATCGTACCCGCCCAGGGTAAACCCGTAGTTGCGGTAAAAGAGACAGGCAGAGACGTTCACATTTTGTGTTTCAAGCCGTAATCCCGGGGCGTTTACGCTGCGGGCCCACACGTGCGCGGCGGCCATTAATTTTTGCGCGGCGCCGGTTCTGCGTTTCGTGCGCTCTACAGCAATGTAATCCACCGAGATAAACTTATTCCAGCCGATTGACGCGGTAATAAATCCCGCAATTTCCCCGTCATCCGTTTCGGCAATAAGAAATATGGCGTCCGGATTAACGCAGTGGTTTTCAAGAGTTTGGATGTCGAGCTCGTAGGTTTTAATCCAGGGAACGGCGACGGCTTCGATATGCAAATCGCAGTGGATAAAGGGCTCTCGCGCAATGTGGCTAATGGTGAAAGAAAAGTCACAGCATTCAAGGCGCGTGAGGTCGGTACTGAGTCCTTTTCGAATCTGCATAGTATTCCCGGTAGTGAGTTATTTCATAAAGAATAGACGAAGCGGTTAAATTCGCTGGCCTAACACACTTTTAATCCTGAACTAAGCTTGTACTTCGTTCCGCGTAAAATGTGGGTCATTCGAGGACAATGAATGGAATTCAGGACATTTCAAAAGCAGTGGGGTGCTGAGTTTATTTCCGATGACGTTGTACGTTTTCGCGTCTGGGCAGAAGGACAGAAAGAACTTACGCTACGTCTGGCCGCCGCCGACGTGCCGATGACGGCAGCTGGCGACGGCTGGTTTCAGGCTGACGTACCCGGCGTGACGCACGGTGCAGAATATCAATTTGTTCTGCATGACGGCATGACGGTGCCCGATCCTGCCTCGCGCGCGCAAAAAGGCGACGTTAACGGCCCCTCCATCGTTATCGATCCCCAACGCTATCAGCCGGTCAACCGGGACTGGGCAGGGCGGCCGTGGGAAGACACGGTTATCTACGAGCTGCACGTTGGCACGTTTACCCCGGAGGGCACCTTCCGGGCCGCCATCGACAAGCTGCCGTATCTGGCAGAGCTCGGTATTACCCAGCTTGAAGTGATGCCCGTCTCTCAGTTTGGCGGTACCCGCGGCTGGGGGTATGACGGCGTGCTGCTCTACGCCCCGCACTCTGCCTACGGTACGCCGGAGGATTTCCACGCGTTTATCGACGCCGCGCACGGGCTGGGGCTTTCCGTGGTGCTGGATATCGTGCTCAATCACTTCGGCCCCGAGGGGAACTATCTGCCCCTGCTGTCGCCCGCGTTTTTCGATGCACAGCGGATGACGCCGTGGGGCAACGGCATCGCTTACGAACGCGAGCCGGTGAGGCAGTACATCACCGATGCGCCGCTCTACTGGCTGACGGAGTATCGTCTGGACGGCCTGCGCTTTGATGCCATCGACCAGATTAAAGACAGCGCGGAGACGCACATTCTGGAGGAGATTGCCGCCAAAATCCGCGAGACGATCCCGCACCGCCACGTTCACCTGACCACGGAAGACAGCCGCAACGTGATTTTCCTGCATCCGCGCGATAAACAGGGCAACACGCCGCTGTTTACCGCCGAGTGGAATGATGACTTCCACAACGCTGCCCACGTGTTTGCCACCGGCGAGACCCACGCGTATTACCAGGATTTTGCCTTTGAGCCGGAGAAAAAGTTCGCCCGGGCGCTGGCGGAAGGCTTTGTCTACCAGGGCGAGGTGTCGCTGCAAACCGGCGAATCCCGCGGGGTGGAGTGCCAGACGCAGCCGCCGCAGTTCTTCGTCGATTTTATTCAGAACCACGATCAGACCGGGAATCGCGCCCAGGGCGAGCGGCTTATCACCCTGGCCGGTGCCGACAAGACGCGGGTGCTGCTTGCCGCGCTGCTGCTTTCCCCCCATATCCCGCTGCTGTTTATGGGCGAGGAGTTTGGGGAAA
This sequence comes from Enterobacter asburiae, assembly GCF_001521715.1. NCBI lineage: Bacteria > Pseudomonadati > Pseudomonadota > Gammaproteobacteria > Enterobacterales > Enterobacteriaceae > Enterobacter > Enterobacter asburiae. Next base: position 1,432,163 of record NZ_CP011863.1, on the reverse strand, counting down.
CGCATCCGTTCCTGTTCTTCACCGATTTTCACGGCGATCTGGCAAAGGCGGTGCGGGAAGGGCGCGCAAAAGAGTTTACCGGCCACGCCGGGCACGATGAAACCGTCCCGGATCCGAACGACGTGAACACGTTTATCCGTTCAAAACTCGACTGGAATAAGATTGCCACCGACGAAGGTAAAACGTGGCTGCGCTTCACGCGCCACCTGCTGACGCTGCGTCATCGCCATATCGTTCCGCTTCTGCATCATGGCGGCGCCGTTGAGGGCAAGGTAATCAAGACCGCGCCCGGCATGGTGGCGGTGAGCTGGCGCTTCACGTCGGGGACGCTCTCTCTGGCGCTGAATATCGGTAATAAGCCCGTCGCGCTGCCCGAACTCGCGGGTGAGACGCGCTTTGCCTGGCCGGAAGTCACTGACGTTTTAACGCCGAACGGTATTGTCGTTCGCTTTGCTGATGGAGAAGCATCGTTATGATCCCTTCCGCCACGTACCGTATTCAGTTCCGTAACGGCATGACCTTCGACCGCGCTGCGGCGCTGGTGCCTTACCTGAAAGATCTCGGCATCAGCCATCTCTATGCGTCGCCCGTGTTTACCGCCACAGCGGGTTCCACTCACGGCTATGACGTGACCAACCCGAATGAAATTGACCCCGCAATCGGCGGACGAGACGGTTTCAACCGCATGGCCGCGGCGCTTAAGCAGGCCGGCATGGGGCTGATTCTGGATATCGTCCCTAACCATATGTCCACCTCGCTGGAAAACGCCTGGTGGAGGGACGTGATTGAATACGGCCAGCAGAGCCGCTATTTCCGCTATTTCGATATCGACGGCTCGCGCCCGCTTACGCTGCCGTTCCTCGGCGACACCTTTGAGGCGGAGCTGGAGAAGGGTGCGATCACTCTAAAACGTGACCCTGTCACGAACAAGGCCGCGCTGGTCTACTATGACGCCGAGTATCCGCTCAACCCGGGCACGTACAGCGAGGATAAGAGCATCGCTGAGCTACATGAAGCGCAAAGCTGGCGGCTGATGTCCTGGCGGGAAGCGCCGAAGCAGCTCTCGTGGCGGCGCTTCTTCGAGATCACCGGGCTGCTCGGCGTTCGGGTTGAAGACGACGCGGTCTTTGACGATTCGCACCGGCTGATCCTTGAGCTGGTTCACGCGGGCGTGGTGGACGGCCTGCGAATCGACCACGTCGACGGCCTGGCCGATCCGCTGGGGTATCTGCAGCGCCTGCGGGAGAAAACCGGGCCCGAGTGCTACATCACGGTTGAAAAAATCCTCGCGAAGGGAGAACAGCTCCCCGCAGACTGGCCGGTATCCGGCACCACCGGCTACGAGTTTATCGCCTCGCTGGCGGAAGTGCTGGTCGACGACGATAACCTGACCCGCCTGGAGACCATCCACGACGAAACGCTGGGGATAACGGTCGATCGCCGCGCGGAACTGCGCGATGCCAAGGGCCTGATGACCGACCGCAATTTTGAGGGTGAATTCACCACGCTTCTTAACCTTGCTGACGATCTGGCCCGCCGCAATGAGGTTGCGCTGCCGCGCGAGGAGATCCGCCACGCGCTGCGCGAGCTGCTTATCGCCTTTCCGGTCTACCGCACCTACGGCACCCGGGAGGGATTAACCCCGCCTGACGTGGCGCTGCTTAACCGCGTGGTCGCCAGCGTGGCGACGTCTGAAGCGGCGCTGAGCCTGCTTGTGCGCATTCTTACCGGCGACCTGCCGGAAGAGTGCCGCGAGTCCGCCTCGCTTTTCAGAACCCGCTTCCAGCAGCTTACCGGGCCGCTGATGGCGAAGTCCGTTGAAGACACGCTGTTCTTCCGCCACAACCTGGAGCTGGCGCTCAATGAAGTGGGCGCCGACCCGACGCCGCGCGCGTTTTCATTATCCCGCTTCCACCAGGAGATGCGCATTCGTCTGGCCCGTCAGCCCGACGCGCTGCTGGGCACTTCCACGCACGATACCAAGCGCGGGGAAGACGCCCGGGCGCGACTCTACACCCTGACGGAAGCGCCTGAACGCTGGGGTGAGAACCTGGCCCGCTGGCGACAGATGAACCAGACCCAGGTGCGTTTTCTCAATGACGGCACCGCGCCGAACGCCGCCGATACCTGGATGATCTATCAGGCGCTGGCGGGCGTCTGGCCCGCCACGCAGTCTCCGGACGACGCCGAAGGGCTTAAAGAACTCGAAGCGCGTTTTATCGGCTTCCTCGAGAAAGCGCTGCGCGAGGCAAAACAGCGCACCGACTGGATCGACAGCAACGAGAGCTATGAGAGCGTGGTGTTGAGCTATGCGCGGCACCTGCTTTCGCCGGACAACGCGCTGTTCCTGCAGGATTTTAGCGAGGCGATGCAGCCCTTTATCCGGGCCGGGCTGATGAACAGCCTCAGCCAGACGGCGATCAAGCTGACGGCTCCCGGCGTGCCGGATATCTACCAGGGCAGCGAGGCGCTTAACTTTAGCCTTGTCGATCCTGATAACCGACGGGAGCCGGACTTCAACACGCTGGTGCACAACCTCAGCGCGGCGGATGCCACGGTGTTTGACAACCCGGCCTGCTGGCGAGACGGGCGCGTTAAGCAGTTCGTCACCGCCACGCTGCTGCGGCTGCGTCCGCATTACGACGCGCTTTTCCGCTACGGCGACTGGCTGCCGCTTAAGGTCTCCGGCGAGCGCGAGGAAAATCTGATTGTCTATGCGCGCGTTAAGGACGAGGAGGCGCTGATTGTCGCCGTGCCGCGTCTGGTTTTTGATGTCACCGATAATCATCAGCTGTGGGTCAATACCACGGTGGCGATACCCGAGGAGCTGGCGGGGAAACGCTATCGGGATCTGTTCAGCGGTGAGAGCCGCATTCTGCAAGAGACGCTGAATTTAACGTCAGAAAAGGGATGTGTACTGGTTCTGCTTACCTGCGAATAATCGTGGAGAACGAAAATGGCAAAGGATACTACGTTTGAAATTCGGGCCGGTCATGGCCAGCAGTTGGGGGCGAATTATGACGGGAAGGGCGTCAACTTCGCGCTGTTTTCCGCTCACGCCGAGCGGGTGGAGCTCTGTCTGTTTGACCCGTCCGGGAAAACCGAAATCGCCCGGCTGGAACTGCCGGAATATACCCATGAGGTCTGGCACGGCTATGTGCCGGATCTGAAGCCCGGCGCGCTGTACGGCTATCGCGTCTACGGCCCTTACGATCCGGAAAACGGTCACCGCTTTAACCCGCACAAGCTGCTTATCGACCCCTACGCCCGCGAACTGGTGGGCGATATTGACTGGAACGACGCCCATTTCGGCTATGAGCTGGGGCATGACGAATTAGATTTAAGCTTTGATACGCGCGACAGCGCGCCGTTCACCCCGAAATGCAAGGTCATCGACCCGAACGCCTTTGACTGGCAGGACAACAGCCGGCCCAATGTGCCCTGGCCGCATACCGTCGTCTATGAGAGCCACGTGAAAGGGTTTACCCAGATGAACCCGGCCATCCCGCCCGAGCTGCGCGGCACGTTTGAGGGGATGGGACACAAAGCCTCGGTCGACTACATCAAGAGTCTTGGCATCACCTCGGTGGAGCTTCTGCCGGTTCACTGGTTCCCCGACGACCAGCATCTGCTCGACCGCGGCCTGAAGAACTTCTGGGGCTATAACACGCTCGGCTTTTTTGCTCCGGCGTCGCGCTATTACGGCCCGGCGGGGATCCAGGGCTTCCGCGACATGGTCCGCGCGTATCATGATGCGGGCATCGAGGTGATTCTGGACGTGGTGTACAACCACACGGCGGAAGGGAACGAGCTTGGCCCCACGCTCTCGTTTAAGGGGATTGATAACTACAGCTATTACCGCACCCTGCCGGACCAGCACCGGTACTACATCAACGACACCGGGACGGGAAATACGGTCAACACCTCGCACCCGCGCGTGCTGCAGCTGGTGATGGACTCCCTGCGCTACTGGGCGGAGTCGATGCATATTGACGGTTTTCGTTTCGACCTTGGGACGATACTGGGGCGCGAGCCGGAAGGGTTTGACCCGCGCGGCGGTTTCTTCGACGCCATATCGCAGGATCCGGTGTTATCGAGACTGAAGCTGATTGGCGAACCCTGGGATATTGGCCCCGGCGGGTATCAGGTCGGCGGTTTCCCGCCGGGCTGGGGGGAGTGGAACGACAAATACCGCGATACTGTACGCGAGTACTGGAAGGGCGATAACGTCTCTACCGACTTTGCCGCACGCCTGCTGGGCTCCGGGGATCTGTACGATCTGCGCGGGCGTCGCCCGTGGGCCAGCGTCAACTTCATCACCGCTCACGACGGCTTTACGCTGAATGACCTGGTGTCGTACAACGAGAAGCACAACGCCGACAACGGCGAGGACAATAACGACGGGCATAACGATAATCGCTCGTACAACTATGGCGAAGAAGGGCCGACGGAGAACCCGGATATTATTGCTACCCGCGAACGGCAGAAGCGTAATTTCCTGACCACGCTGCTGTTTTCCCACGGCACGCCGATGCTGCTGGCCGGGGACGAGTTTGGCCGCACGCAGAAGGGCAACAACAACGGCTACTGTCAGGACAGTGAGATCTCTTGGATCGACTGGAACGGGATCACCGAAAACGACGATGCGCTGCGCGAGTTTACCCGACGGCTCATTGCGCTTCGCGCATCGCAGCCGTTATTGCGCCGTGAAAGCTGGCGCGACGGGCTGGAGATCCGCTGGTTCAATGCCGGAGGCGGCCCGCAGCAGGCCGAGCAGTGGGATGAGGGCTCAACGCTCGGCGTCTCCATCAGCAGGCCGGATCTCAGGCAGGAGGACGGCATCTGGCACGACGTGCTGATGCTGTTCAACCCGTTTGAAGGCACCGTGCCGTTCCAGATCCCGCAGTTTGGCGAAGGGGGATGGGTGCTGGAGCTGTCTACGGCAGATGGCGCTGCCGCCGGGACAGCGTTCACCGAAACCGTAGAGTACGAACTGGCCGGACGCAGTATTACCCTCTTTAGACGTCCTTAGCTTCAGAGTGATGCCGCCGCGCGGGCGGCGGTGTCATACAGGGAGGAGATCGTGCGTAACAGCTGCGCGGTCTCGCCAATCGACTTCCCGGCAATGCCGCTCTCCGCGTGGATTGCGATCAGACACGCCTCCCGCACGTCCCGGTACTTCATGCACAACGCTTTCCCTTCCTCGGTAGTCGAGAAAAAGAGCTCTTTGCCCGCTTTCTCGCTCGTCACGTAGCCCGCTTTGACCAGCTTTTTCAGGGCGTAGGTCACCACGTGGGTATCTTCCACGTTAAGTACGAAACAGATATCGGCCAGCTTTTTCTTGCGGTCGCGGTGGTTCACATGATGCAGCAGCGAGACGTCAAATGCGCCCATATCCGGTTCACCGGCAGCGGCCATGCAGCGCACCATCCATTTATTGAACGCGTTGCTGGTCATGATCAGCGCGTACTCAAGCTCTGACAGTTCCGCGCAGCGCTCGGACACCAGATGACGGGAAGAGACGATCCGGCCATCGTTGATATCGTCGCGATCGGGTGAAGCACTCTTTTTCGAGGTCATAACGTTCCTTAGCCAGAAATGTAAACTCATCGATAAAATAAGAACATTTTATTGATAATTTGTTTACATGTTTTTGAGGTTCAGATATAGCTTTTTAGCGCAGGTTTTCCGAAACCTGACGAAAAACACAACATCGCTCGCCGCAAATTAAAAAAATAGCCGTCGGCGCGCAACGCTCACTTTGGATAGGGTAAACGTTATGGACGGTACTACGCTGTTGCCGCTGATCGGGATACCGATCGTGGTTATTGGTTTTGCACTGCGCTTCAACCCGCTGCTGGTGGTCGTGGTGGCGGGGCTGGCGACGGGTCTGCTGGTCGGGATGGATTTTGGGATGCTGCTGGAGACCTTTGGCGAAAAGTTCGTGAATAGCCGATCGCTGGCGACCTTCATTCTGATCCTGCCCGTGATTGGTCTGCTGGAATATTACGGGCTCAAGGAGCGCGCCCAGGCCTGGGTGGCGAAAATCGCCAGCGCCACCTCGGCGCGTATTCTGATGCTCTATTTTGTCGCCCGTGAAGGCACCGCCGCGCTGGGGCTGATGTCGCTGGGCGGTCATGCTCAGACGGTTCGTCCGCTGCTGGCGCCGATGGCCGAAGGGGCGGCGCTGAACGAATACGGCGAGCTGCCGCAGCACATCCGCGACAAAATCAAAGCCCATGCCGCCGCGTGCGACAACATCGCGGTCTTCTTCGGGGAAGATATTTTTATTGCCTTCGGCGCGGTGCTGCTGATCGACGCGTTCCTGAAAGAGAACGGTATTTCGGGCATCGAACCGCTGCATATTGGCCTGTGGGCCATTCCTACCGCCATTGCGGCATTAGTTATTCATATGACGCGCCTGCTGCGTCTGGATGCCAGCATCCGTCGCGACGTCATGGCCTGGCGTGCAGAGCAGGGTACGCAGGGGGCCGCGCAATGATGACGCTTATCACCATTAACCGCGTGTACTACCTGATCGGCTTCGTCGTGATGCTGCTGGTTGTGATGACCCTGCGCGATCGCGCCAATCCGAAGCGCTTTACCACGGCGCTGTTCTGGTTTTTATTCGGCGGGATCTTCCTGTTCGGTGACCTGATGGTGCAGGAGCTGGGGAAATCGCTGGCGTATCGAATAATCGGCGGGGGCGTTATCGCTATCGCGCTGCTGGCGGGCTTTGGCCTGGTCGGGAAAGGGCACTATAAAATGTCCACCGAAGACGAACGTCTCGCGTCGTCAAACCGCCTTAAAAACTGGCTGTTCCTGCCCGCGCTGATGATCCCAGTGGTGACGGTTATCGGAACACTGTTCCTGAAGGGCGTGTCAATTGGCGGCGTTTATCTTCTCGACCAGAAGCAGCTTACCCTCGCGGCGCTGTGCGTGGCCTGCGTAGCGGCGATCCTCACCGGCTGGTGGCTGACCAAGGGCACGCCGCTGCATGCCATTCGTCAGTCTCGTCGCCTTGTCGATACCATCGGCTGGGCGGTGATCCTGCCGCAGATGCTGGCCATGCTCGGCGGCGTGTTCGTGGCGGCCAATACCGGTGATTCGGTGCAGAAGGTGGTGAGCCTGTTCGTTAACCCGGATAACCGCTTTATGCTGGTGGTGATTTACTGCGTGGGGATGGCGCTGTTTACCATGATCATGGGGAATGCGTTTGCGGCCTTCCCGGTGCTGAGCGCGGGATCGCCTTGCCGTTTCTTATTAACGTGCATCACGGCAACCCGGCGCCGCTGCTGGCGATTGGCATGTACGCGGGCTACTGCGGCACGCTGATGACGCCGATGGCCGCGAACTTCAATATCGTTCCCGCCGCGCTGCTGGAGCTGAAAGATAAGTATCAGGTGATCAAGATCCAGATCCCGACCGCGTTAACCCTGCTGGTGGTGAACGTGTTCCTCATGTATTTCCTCGTGTTTCGCTAAGGAGCTGTTATGGAATTAACGCAACATCAGGCTGACGCGTTTGCCCGCATGCCTTTGACCTATTTGCGCCAGGAATACCCGAACCACATCATGCATCTGCTGAATGATGATGGCGACGTGCTGCCGCCTCGCGAACTGCACCCGATTTTCTACGGCTGTTTTGACTGGCATTCGGCGGTGCACGGCTACTGGCTGCTGCTGCGCTGCGTGCGACTCTATCCGGAACTGCCGAGCCGGGACGCGATCGTCGCGCTTTTCGACGAGCACCTGACGGAAGATAACGTGGCGAAGGAGCTGGCCTATTTCACCGCGCCGTTCCGCACCTCGTTTGAGCGCCCGTATGGCTACGGCTGGCTGCTGGCGCTGACCCAGGAGCTAAAACAGTCTTCGCTGCCGCAGGCCGCAGGCTGGTACCGGACGCTGGAGCCGTTAACCCAGGATATCCGTAACCGACTGGTGGATTACCTCACCAAGCTCACCTATCCGATCCGCGTCGGGACGCACTACAACACGGCGTTTGCCCTCGCGCTGGGGCTGGACTACGCCCGAGCCGTAGAAGATAGCGCGCTTGAGCAGGCGATTGTCACGGCGGCGGAGCGGTTTTATCTCGCCGATACGCGCTATCCGGCCCACTACGAACCCGGCGGGGATGAGTATATTTCCGGGGCGCTGACGGAAGCGCTGCTGATGAGCAAGATGTTGAAAGACTTCCCGGCCTGGTTTGACGCGTTTCTGCCGGATGTCGGCTCCGCTGCGGCGCTGATGAACCCGGCGGAAGTGAGCGACCGTACCGACCCGAAAATTGCCCATCTCGACGGGTTAAACCTCAGCCGCGCCTGGTGCATGAAGCATATTGCTAAAGCGCTTCCCGCTAACCATCCGGCGCAGCGGGCGCTGCGCGAGGCGGTGGCGAAACACCTGTCGGCAAGCGTTGAGCATGTGGTCGGCAGCCACTACAGCGGCGGACACTGGCTGGCGAGCTTTGCGCTGCTGGCGCTGGAGTAAACAAACGGCATCTACCGTGTGTCGGTTATTTTTCGCTGGTACACGGTTTCTTTGCATTATTGTAAAGCATCAAAAGATTCCCTTATTTTAATTTACACGCTTTCGGAATATTCACGCCGTTATATCTTTAGTTTAAAAGGACAGGTAAGTACTCTACAGACTCAACAGACAGATAATAACTTTCATATTATTGACTGTTTTTTATTATGGAGTCTTACGATGAATAAAAGTCCGCTTGCATTAATTATATATATGTCCGGAACTCTTTTCGTTTCCACGCTAAGCGCCCCCGTTTTGGCAAATGAAAAAGTATCCACGCCTGTCGCCGTACAAAAAACATTTGATGGTTCTATTCAAAACAACTCGCTGGCAATAAGTCCCGATGAAAAATTGGCGGTGGTCTCTTACAGCGCCAGAACGGATATCGCCGTATACGATCTTGAAAAGGGCGAGTTACGGCAGGTTATCAACGGTTTTATTACGCCGCGTAATATCGTTTTCGCACCGGATGGCAACAGCTTTTACGTATCAGACAGCAGTAAGGGGACCGTTGAACGTATTGACAGCGCGTCGTTGAACGTCACGCATACCTTTTCAACGGGGCCGGGCAGTTTTGGTACAGCCTTAAGCAAAGATGGCAAAACGCTCTGGATCAACAATCAGGCAGGTAACACCGTGACCCGTCTTAATACCGATAGCGGGCTGGCAGAAACGGTCATTACCGGTTTTTCGCAGCCCCGACAGGGCGTGAAGCTGAGTCCGGATGGCCGTACTCTCTACGTGACAAACTTCCTTGGCGACAAGATTACCGCAGTGGATACGTCAACCAATAAAATTACGGGGGAAATAAAAGGATTCAGCAAAATACGCGCTATTTCTGTTAGTCAGGACGGTAAAACACTGTATGCGGCTAACAGCGGGAGCGACACCATCGCGGTCGTCGATCTGCCGAAACAGAAAATCATCCGCACCGTTGAGGTTGGAAAAAATCCCTATGGCGCCGCGCTCTCTCCGGATGGAAAATTCATTTATAGCGGTAACTTAACGGGGAACAGCCTGTCGGTGATCGATGTTGCCAGCCTGAACGTCACGACCACCATCAAAGGGTTTAATGAGCCAAGACAAGCACTTGTTTTTACGAAGGACGGTAACTATCTCTGGGTGCTGAATAAAGATCTCAGCCTGTCAAAAGTCGACCGAAAAGAGCAAAAGGTCGTTGCTACCATTAAAGAGTAACGCAATCGTCTTGCCTGAACGTGTTTTCAGGCAAGAATCACGTGCTGACAGCCTTAAGCTGTCAGCAATCCTTTGTAGTTTCCGATAACAATTTCATTAAGCGTTCTGACGCCAGCACGGCGCAGGGCGGACATTTTATAGCGGCTAACGGCCGAATAGGTGATACCCATTCTTTCAGCAACCGCATCGGGACTGTCACCGTTGAGCAGAGGACGGAGAACTTCACGTTCCGCCATTCTGGCCCGGTGGTGTCGAACGCGACAGGGCCCTGGTTGCACGCTGTGCCTCTCATTTGCGGTTCGTTGAAGCAGCCATTTTAGGGCCATCACGGACCCCGACTTATCAACCATGATTGTCGTTCCGCCCGCAGAAGGGACTTTGCAGAGCCCACCGGAGTAACTGTTCGTCAATACGATCGTTTTATGTGGCAGCACGTTCATGACGGTCAACGCCTGTGAACGTTGTTCATCAAAACACTCCGATTCAATAATGAGTAAATCAGGTCTTTGATCGTTGAGCACCGTGTACGCATCAAATGCCTCAGGCGTTATCGCCTGTACCCGCCAGTGGGCAGAATGACATAAAGCACTCAGACCCTGTAACGTAAACACACAGCGGACGACGATGATAATTCGCTTTTCTTTTTCATGCATAGCATGAGAACCATTGTCGGGATTATTGACCATACGAAATCGCCTCACCTATTTCTGCATTTAATATGAAAAAACTGACGTAGCTTTATTTTTCAAAACACAGATAAATATACGTGGCCTGTCAGCGGCATAAAATCGGAATGGTCATCATGGCGGTGTAGGACAGGGACTACAATCTTTGCGATTATTATCCCTATAGTTGAGAGGGTGTTTAATAAATATAAACTCAGCTAAAATACAAAGGCGCTAAATTTATCTCGGGTATTAATATGGCAAAAGTCATGATTGTTGACGATCATCCAATAGCCCGAATGGCTATTCAGTTTCTGGTCGAAAAGGAAGGGCACAGCGTTGTGGCTGAATCAGGCGATGGCGCGGAAGCGCTTTCGCTGATCGACGAGCATCATCCGGACATTCTTGTGATCGACATTGATATTGCCACGCTCGATGGTATCGAAGTCGTCAGGACGTTACGTGCGAACAGCTATCCGGGGATCATTATTGTGATTTCCGGCAAAAACCCTGAATTTTATTCGCCCCGAAGTGCCCTGAGCGGCGCGGATGGCTTCATTAGCAAAAAAAATAACTTACCCGAGATCATCACCGCCATCCGTGCGGCGCAAAATGGCTATGGCTATTTCCCTCTCAAACGTTTCGAATCCCCGCAAAGCCAGCAGGCGATAGACGATCGGGAAAGGCTGGGGATGCTGTCGCCCCAGGAGTTTCAGGTTTTCCAGCATATTATTAAGGGGCTGGAAAATATGAAAATTGCCGCCAAAATGAAGATCAGCAACAAAACCGTCAGCACTTACAAAAGCCGCCTGATGGATAAACTGGGTTGTAAAACTCAACTGGATATTTTTGAATTCGCACGGCGTAACAATCTTGAATAAATTTCTGTCCCGAGCGCTACTGTTTCTTCCCCTCTGGATGATCGCGACGGTTGATTATGCAGGTGAACCCTCAGTACAACAGCTAAAGATTTTCAGCCGCGAGCGGCCCGTGTTGCTCAGCTTTAACCTGGATGACAGTGACTGGCGCTGGTTAGGGCTGAAACGCGAATTAAAAGTCGCCACATGGGCACCGGATAATCCTCCGTTTGATATCGTTCCTGATTCCGGTCTCTACGAAGGCATCTATGCTGACTATATCCGGCTCATTACCAGCAACCTTGGCCTTGACGTGCGCGTTTTCCGTTACCCGTCACGGGAAAAGGCCATTGAAGCCCTGAAGCGTAAGGAAGTCGATACCCTCGTTGATGATGGCGGTGGGCAACCGGTAAATCAGGACGGGCTCGCCGAGAGCAGAAGCTTTATGGCAAATCTCCCGGTACTGGTGACCAATGAAAGCACTGCGTCACATACGGTCAAACCGGATATGGCCATGAAGCTTGCCGTTACAGAAGGTTATCTCAGCGATCGGCAGGTTTCGGAGCGCTTTCCTGCGGCCAGTATCATTCGCTTTCCTTCCAATGAAAGTGGCCTGGCCTGCGTGGTTCATGGTCAGTGCGATTTCTTCTTTGGCAACATCACCACCACGAGCTTCCTTATTGAACGCAACTACGGCAACGCCCTGACGACAACGGACGTTTTCGATGCGGAAGGGGCCGGTAACCGCTTTATTTTGCGCAGCGATGACAAAGAGCTTCTCGAATCTATCAATACCGTTCTGAGCGCCATACCTGAGACGCTGCAAAAGAACATTTCTCGCCAGTGGGTGCAGCGGCCTGACATCTGGCGCTTTCAGAAACCGCTTGATTTGACGGAGCAGGAAAAACGCTGGATTACGCATCACCCGACGGTAAGGGTGCTCGTTAACTCGTTTTATACCCCCTTCAGCATGCTGGACGATAGCGGCGCGTTTCATGGTATAAGCGCCGATCTCCTGCGTCTTATTCATCTTCGCACCGGGATCCGCTTCGAGCCTGTCAGGGTTAACTCTGCGCTGGAGGTGTACGATCGGCTGGAGAATAATGAAGGAGACATGGTCGGCACGGCCATCTTTGATTCCTCCCGCGAAGATATGGCGCTTTTCAGCCGTCCGTGGATCTACACCCCCGGCGTGCTGGTCGTAAAAAACCAGCCGCGTGCCCCTGTTGCGCTGAATAACGCAATGACGCTTGCGGTGGTTGGAGACAGGACTCAGACGCTGGTTCAACAGCTCTCGAAAGAATGGCCGGGCATCAGGTGGATCTATACGGAAAACTGCGGAACCGCTCTGGAGCTGGTCAACTCGGGGAAAGCGGATGGCGCCCTGCATAACCAGCTGGGCGCCAGCTTCATGATCGACCGATATTTTCGGGACAAGTTGAAGATCGTCGCGCAGCTGGGTGAAAAGCCGGACCAATTGGGCTTTGCCGTACGTCGGGATGAGCCTGAGCTGCAGGCAATCCTCAATAAAGCGCTGGCGGATATTCAGCCCCAGGAAATTTCGCTGATTGTGCATAAATGGCAAAATGCCCCGGATTTCTCGGTTAACACCTGGCGGCTCTATAACAAGGAGTTTTACTGGGTACTCGGGGGGGCGGGCACCACAATCTTACTGATCCTTTTCTGGGTATTTATCCGCACCAAAGAGATTAAACGTCGTCAGCTGGCGCAGGAGGAACTTCAGGCCCAGCTGGCTTTCCGTGATACCTTGATCAACGGATCGCCTACGCCGGTTTATGTACTTAACCGGCAGATGATGGTCACGACCAGCAATGAAGCCTACGCACACTATTTTAGTCAACTGCCGGTTGAACATCTTCGCTATTCATTGCTTGACCAGCGCCATCCGCTGGCCGGGCTTCGGGAGTATTTAGCCGACGTGTTAGTGCACAATGAAGCGATCCTTCCCCACGGGCAAACGCGCGAATTCAACGTAAACAATGGCTCTGGTGCGCGCGTCATCGCCCACTGGTCAACGCCGTTCACGGATTCAAAAGGCAAAATTGCTGGCCTGATTTGCGGCTGGCAGGATATTACCGATCATAAACAGCTTCTGAATGCGCTCTCGGTAGAAAAAGACCATGCGGAAGAGGCTAACAAGGCTAAGAGCGCCTTCCTGGCGACAATGAGCCACGAGATCCGTACCCCTATCAGCGCCATCCTGGGACTCCTTGAGCTTGAGTCAAAGCGTCAGCCCGAGAACGAAGCGATTCAGGTCTCTTACGCCTCAGCGCAAACGTTGCTAAGCCTGATTGGCGACGTGCTGGATATGGCGAGGATCGAAAGTGGGCAGCTTGAGATCGTCCCGGAATGGCTTCCTCTTGATTCGCTCGTGCCGCCGGTCATTAAAATCTTCGAAGAGATGGCGCGTCAGAAAAACCTCGAACTGCGTTATACCAGCCAGACTGAAGACGACCTGGAGATCAGGGTAGACAGCGGTCGCCTGCGCCAGGTCATTGCTAACTATCTGAGTAACGCGGTGAAATTTACGCAGCACGGGCACGTTGAGCTGCGAATTTACAGCCAGAGAAGCGGTGATGATGCCCTGACGCTGCACATTGAAATTGAGGACAGCGGACCCGGCATCAGCCTGTCCGATCAGAAAAAGCTGTTTAAACCCTTCGCCCAGCTTGAAGCTGGACGCAACCATACGGGGACCGGTCTTGGCCTTGTGATCGGCAGCCAGCTGCTGGAAAGAATGAACGGCAGCATGCAAATGCGAAGTTCACCCGGCAGAGGGACGCAGATCTTCATCGAGCTGACCGTGCCCGTTCGCCAGCAGCAACATAAGGCCGATTCCGTCAGCGCGTTGCGTGCAGATACGCAGCGGGCGTTGTCGATCCTGATTGTGGACGATCATCCTGTGAACCGCATGGTGCTTAATCGTCAGCTTTCGTTACTTGGCCACACCGTAACCGAGGCGACGAGCGGGCAGGAGGCACTGGTCTACTGGCAGCAGGAGCGTTTTGATTTGCTGATTACCGACTGCACCATGCCTGGGATGGACGGTTTTACGCTGACGCAAAAAATTCGCGATGCGGGAAGCACAACGCCTGTGTTTGGCCTGACGGCCAATGCCCAACCACAAACCCGGGCGCAGGCGATAGCTGCCGGGATGAATGAATGTCTGTTTAAACCGCTGCGCTTGGCGAATTTAAAATCAGCGTTGCAGAAGGTCGCAAACACTGAGTTACCTCCGCCGCTCCATGAGCAAATTCGTCTTAATGATTTAAAAGAGATGATTCATCATGACGACGGCATGCTTGGCCGGTTGCTGTCACGGATTGGCGAAGAGAATGAGGCGGATATACATGAATGCCGTAAATGGCTCGCCTGCGGTGACAGAGCATCACTGGCCAGTTGTCTTCATCGAATTAGCGGCGCGGCGCAGATAATCTGTGCAACAGAAATTGATGAGCTTGCGGCAGAAATTGAACTGCTGGCGCTGAAGACGGGTCATGACGACGAAATTAGGGCGGGGCTGGACAGGCTGGAGACTAAGCTAAAAGTTTTACGGCTTTCGATCGGCCAGTATCTTAATTCGGCTACCCATGTGGAATAAAAAAGGCCCGGTGTAAACCGGGCCAAAGGACGTGCTTCCCAAAAAAAGAGGGCAGCGATGTAGTCCTCTTGAAGTTTGAAATTATTTTACACAAACGTAATCGCTACCTGGACCACTTGTAGTCCCCCCAACTGGGATCGTTGAACCACCGGAGTTAAAGGAGTGGAATTTACCACTTGTGGTCATCCATGAGCCCGACAGGTTATACCAGGTATTGAAGTATTCACCTGGGACATTTTTAACTGCAAAGTCACCACCATTACTCGCGAACTCTTTCAAATCAGCCTGAGAAGCTACCGTTCCTCCACCATAAGTCGCGCAGTTCGCTTCGGCCTTCGCCTCATCAAGAGTTTTATGGTCTTTATTCAGTGTCCAGTATGTTTTTCCCCCAACCATATAGACCGGAAGGATGGTGATATCTGTGGTCAGACTACCCGCCAATGCTTGAGCTTCAACGGTCGCAATAGCATTCGTATTGCCGCTTGCCGTAGTGCCGGATAATGTGGTGCTGCTCTGACCATTAATATCTGTCTGAGTCGTGGTATCAACTAATGTACCAAGTGTCGTACTCCAGGATACAGGCTGACCTGCAGGGATAGCATTGCCATGAGCATCTTTCACGGTGACAGTAAGAACAGAAGACTCTGTACCTGTTCCCGTCATCTTCGAAAGACTTGCTGTCAGGTTGGTTACCGTTGCGGTGGTGACATCAGCAATCAAGGTAACCGCTGCGGCAGGCTGAGATGCACCATTAACTGTTGCATTAACCGTGGCATCGCCCGCTTTAGTCCCTTTCAGCGTTATCGTCGCTTTACCATCATCGCCGGTATTGCTGGTTGCTCCAGACAGAGTGCCCAGATTTGTCGCCCAACTGATTGCAATGTTCGGTACTGCATTACCATTCGCATCTTTAACCAGGGCAGTGTAGGTAGCAATATCGATATCGTTAGCCACCACGTTGGTTTTATCTACCGTTAAATCCCCCGAGCCAATCGCGGCCGTCGCGGTATCGGCAGTGAAGGTCACATTACTGGCGTTGACAGGCGTGCCGTTAACGGTCGCGGTAACCTGCGCATTACCCGCAACGGTGCTTTTAAGCGTGATGGTTGCCTTGCCGTCCGTGCCCGTGGTGCTGTTCGCGCCTGACAGTGTCCCGTTACTGGTGGCCCAGCTGACGCTTACGCCTGGCACCAGGTTACCGCCTGCGTCCTTGACGATTGCCGTATAGGTAGCAAACTCCGTGTTGTTGGCAACCAGCGTGGTTTTATCTACCGTCAGGTCGCTGCTGTTGATACCTGCCGACGCTGAATCAGCGGTAAAGTTGACCACTGGAGCATTAACGCTGGCAGATGATCCAATTTTCACGGCGACCTGTGCATCACCCGCAACCGTGCTGCTCAGGTTGATTTTCGCCACGCCGTCGGTCCCGGTCACGCTGGTACTGCCGGAGAGAGTGCCTTTGTCGGTGGCCCAGTTCACGGTGACGCCAGGAACCACGTTGCCGTTGGCATCTTTGATCACCGCGCTGTATGTCGCTGTATCAGTCGCGTTCGCAACAAGCGTGGTTTTATCCACGGAGATATCGCCGCTTGCTACAGCCGCTGAGGTGCTGTCAGCCGTCAGAGTTACGCTTGCCGCGTTAACTGGCGTGCTGCCGTTAACGGAGGCCGTCACCTGAGCGATACCAGCCTGAGTGCCTTTCAGCGTTGCGGTGGCCTGACCGCTGCTGTCGGTTACGGATGTTGACGAGGACATGACGCCCAGATCCGTCGCCCATGTGACGGTCACACCTTGAACCGGGTTGCCATAAGCGTCCTTGACTACTGACGTGTAGGTGGCCAGGTCTGTGTTGTTGGCGACGATACTGGTTTTATCTACCGTCAGGTCGCCGCTGCCAATCGCGGCGGTTGTGCTGTCCGGGGTGAAATCAACGGCAGGTGCGCTGATGGCAGAAGACGTACCCGACTGTGCCGTCACCGTTGCTGCGCCCGCTACGGTATCTTTCAGCGTGACCGTGGCTATCCCGCTCGCATTCGTCATCGTCGTGCTGCCTGAGAGCGTTCCCTTTGTGGTATTCCAGTTCACCACAAAGTTCGGTACCGGATTACCCTGGCCGTCCTTCACCTGTGCGCTGAAAGTCGCGACGTCGCTGTTATTTGCAACAACAGTGGTTTTATCGACCGTAACATCGCCGCTGCCAATGTTGGCGCTGGCGTTATCGGGAATAAATTCCACCTGAGGTGCGCTGATGTTGCCAGAACTTCCGGTTTGAGCAGTAACCTGAGCGTTGCCCGTTACCGTATCGTGGAGGGTAATCGTGGCAACACCGTCAGTTCCGGAGACGCTGGATCCTGCGGATAATATCCCTTTATCGGTGGCCCAGTTAACGGTTGCGCCGGAGACAGGGTTTCCGTTGGCGTCTTTAACCACGGCGCGGAAGGTTGCGATGTCGGAACCGTTGGCAATCAGGATCGTTTTATCAACGCTCACGTCACCGCTTCCAATACCTGCACTGGTGCTGTCCGCTGTGAAGGTAACGCTGCTGGCATTTACCGGGGCTGCACCGTTAAGTGACGCTGTCACCTGTGCCGTACCGGCTTTCGTGCCTTTTAGCGTCACGCTCGCGCTGCCGTTGCTGTCGGTCTGGATGATGCTGCCGGATAAGGTTCCCAGATCCGTTTTCCACTCTACAGGGAGATTCGGTACCGGATTGCCATTGGCATCTTTCACCGTGGCGGTATAAGTGGCGAATTCGACATTGTTGGCCACAAGGGTGGTTTTATCGACGCTCAGGCTGCCGCTGTCGAGAGTGGCGCTGCCGGTATCCGCGCTGAAGTTGACTGCGGGGCGTTAACAGCGCCGGAGGTGCCTACCTGTACGGTGACCTGTGCTGATTCTGCCACCGTGTGTTTCAGCGTGATGGTCGCTACGCCGTTGGCTCCGGTCGTACTGCTTGTCCCGGAGAGAACGCCTTTATCGCTGCCCCACGTGACGGCTACATTTGGCACCGGGTTCCCGTTAGCATCTTTCACTATGGCACTGAACGTTGCCGCATCGCTGCCGTTAGCAATGACGGTGGTCTTATCAACCGTAATATCTCCGGCGCTGCTAATCGCGGCAGTTGTGGAATCCGCAACAAAGTGCGAGTCCACGGTACCTGAGTTCCCGTTGGCGAGCGTGGCGGTAACCTTCACCGTTTCAGCAACTTTATTGATGAATGCCACGGACACGACGCCTTTTTCATCCGTTACGGTATTCAGAGCTGAACCCGCCGCCACGGTCGCAGAACCGCTGAGAGAGAAGGTGACAGGGACATTCGCCAGCTTGTTACCTGCCGCATCCGTGATGGTGGCCGTCACGGTATTGATTGCGGTGTTGTTGGCCACGCTGTTATCGCTGGTCACGATGATGGCATCAGACGTGATGCGTCCGGTACTGTTATCTGCCTGCTGGGAGATAGTAATCTCCGGTAAGGCGGTGTCATTGAAGGATGAGGACACGGTGACGGTACCCGCGCGCGTTCCGGCTGTAACAATAGCCTGATACACGCCCGGAGAAGTCTCTTCAACCGCAGAGAGGGTCGCCTCTTTCGCCGGTAAATTTGCCGCGTAGGTGACAACGGCCTGCGTTTCCTTCACGGAGGCTGACAGCGACTTTGCCATACCCGGTACCGGGTTACCGTCGGCATCCACGATATTAATGTTAATCGTAGAGGTACTCTTGCCGTCAGCCGGCAGCGTGGTCGGGGATGCCGTCATCGAAGAGGAGCCGACGCTTACGTCACCCACGTCAACCTGGATATCTGCCGTGGCGCTACCGCTGTTGCCTTTAGCGTCGTAAGCCACACCGGCAATCCGATACGTATTGCTTCCCGATACCTGGTAAGCAGGCAGGGTGACGTTCAGGCGATTGTCACCTGATTGAATAATACTGCCGCCTGCGGCTAGCAGGGCTGGGGCATCCCAGTCGATGCGCTGTAGCGTATTTTTGGTCTTCACAGAGAAGGTCAGAGCGACGGTTCCACGGCTTTTGCCCACCGTTTTCTCCGGCAGCTTCAGCGTGACGGTCTCCTGTTTGCGGTAGTCAAGAACGATGTTGTTGTTACGCTCAACGAGATCGTAGCGGGTACCGGCCAGCGTGCGGGAGGCTCCGACCAGATCCGGATCGAGCTGTTTATTCCAGGACTCGCCCAGACGGTAGTTGAGCTGCAGGGAGAGCTGGGAATCATTTTGCCCATCTTTACCCGCGCGGTGCTGGGCACCGAGGGTAAACAGTGGAACAGGGGTATAGGTAATGCCGCCGGTAAAGGCCCACGGATCTTTCTGGCGGTTATCTTTGCCAAACAGGGCAACTTCATCACCCTGGTATTGTTCGTACATCAGCTTTGCGCCCAGCTGCGGATAGGCCGGTAGCCAGCCCTCAGCCCGAAGATCGTAACCGTTTGCCGGGCGTTCATCGTAATCGGCGAAATCGCGGGACTGATGCCAGTCGCTCAGGCGGAAATAGCCGTTCGCCGAAAGCTTAAGATAATCGCGCCAGGCTTCTGCGCCGAGGCCGAAACGGCGGTTGTCGCCGGTAAAGTCATTATCGTAAAAGGTGTTGACGCCAAGCATCCAGTCCCCCGCAAAATGGCGGGCTCCTAAACCGACGTTACCGGTATTACGATCGTCCTGGTGACGAAAACCAAGCTGCGTGAAGAAAACAGTGGATTTGTTGTCGTACAGAGGAACCAGCAGGTCAGCTTCGCCACCGTTAGTGTTAAATTTATCGTCGAGATTAAGCTGCACGCGTGCGGTACCAAACTGGCTCAGCCACTCCTCAACGCTGTTATTCAGCGCACCGGTGGCGGCAGAGCGCGCAAGACCTTCTGCTGCTCCTCCAGAATCGCGCTGCGACAGCGCCGAGCCGGCTGCGGCAAGAGAACTCGCATTGTCTTCGAAGATCGACGGGGTATTTTTGCCTGACTGATACCATTTGGTTTCATCTTCTTTCGCCGCAGCCTGAACCAGAGGCGTATAAGCAAAACTCAGAGGGAGTGCAGCCTGAGTGATTATCGTCAGCCAGCCAACGATAACCTTCGGGCGCGAAATAGTAGGCGCATTTGATGATTTCATAAGAAAGTCTCTTATAAAGTGAACAGAACCGGGCGCGGCAATACCAAATGGTTTTGCACGAGCCTTATCGGATCTGTTTGAAAGGGTTTAATGGCAGTTGGGGTGGATTATTACGGTGAAACTTTTCCACCTTATTCGGCCTGAATTTATTAAACCGGTTTCACACCTTATAAAAAATCAGACAAGTCAACACGGCGTGTAGGACGTAGACTACAGATGAGATGCCGTCGTACGGAAATATATGCGACGGCAGACTGTTATCGTAAAATTGTTTCCAGCTCGGTGATATTTCCCGAGGATAATATTGGCTGTATCGCGAGCAGTTTTTCTTCAGGCAGATCGTATATTTTTAACGCGAGCAGTCGGGCAATATCGTCTTCTGAAAAACGGTATTTAATAACGGTGGCCGGATTTCCGCCCACCACCGCATAGGGTGGCACATCTTTGGTCACGACCGCGCCCGCCGCTACCACAGCGCCTTCACCAATGGTAACGCCGGGCATAATCATCGCCCGCATGCCGAGCCAGCAGCCATCGCCCAGCGTTGTGTCGCCGCGTGACAGGTAGGCTTCCTTTATCGACTCCATAAAGGGATAAAGGCTGAACCAGTCCATGCGATGAGTGCTGTTTCCGCCCATCAGAATAACGCTCTCGGCGCCAATGCAGACGAAATTACCGATAAATAATTTATCCAGCCGCCCGAGTGGTTCCCAGTTCCGACTGACGTCGTCGCCGAGCAAATAGCGCACCACGGGACGTTCAAATCCGTTGTCCCAGCAGTCGCTGTAATAGCTGTGCGTCCCTTTGATATGAATATTTGGATTGGTTACCGTCTGATGGAGATATTCCATTCTTGACCAGTGCTTGTCGGTCATGCTTTAAATCCTTTATTAATAATATTGCGACACGTCATAATATATTAACCTTGTTTTTATCAATAAAGTTTACACAGGTTTACCCGACAATTCGCGCGTTTTACGCAGCCTGCTCACGCTAAACAACACAGATCCCGTTGAGGCTATCACGGCTATCCACAGCGCCAGATGCACGGCACGGTCGTCAAGCGTTTGATGATCTGCCCCAGCTGTTGCGGCCAGCAGCACGCCCACCGCGGCGGCACCGAGACACTGGCCGAATGTCCTCACAATCGACAACACGCCGGAGGCGTAGCTGGCATATTCCCGCGCCACGTTAGAGAGCATCTCCCGGTTATTGGGACTCTGAAAGCAGCCAAACCCAATCCCGCACACCAGACTGCGCAGGCAGATATTCCATGCGGAAGGATTGTCCGGCAACGTCGCCAGCAGGACCAGTCCACCAACAAAAATCATCAGCCCGACTGTCGAGATCAGCGGCGCGGAAATCGTATCTGCCCAGCGCCCCGCGTGCGGCGCAATCAGCACGATGCCAATCGGCCACGGGGTGAACAGCAGCGCGGAGACCACCGGGCTGTAGCCATACACGCTCTGAAACAGGAACGGCAGCGCGACAAAGGTGATGCCCTGACTGACAAACGAGGCCAGCGAGGTCAGGGCTGCGAGGGTAAAGCGTCCGTTTTTGAACATGACGGGCGGCAGTATGGGACTTTGCGCGCGCCGAATCCGCCAGATAAAGGCGAGGGCGCTGACCAGCGTGAGCAGCCCCCAGCCTGTGGCCGCCTGGTTAATGTCTTGCGTCACGCGCTGAAGGCTGTCGGCCAGCATAATCGCCGAACCTAACAGCGCGGCGGAGAGCACGGCGCCCGGCGCGTCAAAGGGCGAGCGGTCAACGGCCGTTTCCCGCGGCAAGGCCCGCCACGCCAGCAGCAGGGCAACGCTGCCCGGAATAATGTTAATGGCGAACAGCCACTGCCAGCTCAGCGCGTCCAGTATCGTTCCGCCCAGTACGGGGGCAATCGCCGTGCTGGAGGCGATAAGCAGGGCGTGCAGCCCCAGAATACGGCCAAGCAGTCGACCCGGAAAAACGGAGCGCAGGATCGCCGGGGCGATACTCAGGGTGGCCGCGCCGCCGATGCCCTGCAGAATACGCATGCCGGTTAACATTTCCGGCGTTGCTGCCAGCGCGCAGCCGAGCGAGGTGAGCGTAAAGGTGGCAAGCCCGGCAAGAAACACCGGGCGATAGCCCACGCGCGCCGCCAGCGCCGCGAAGATGGCTAACGTCATTGCCGCTGACAGCAGGTAACCGTTGGCGAACCAGACCGCAATGTTTGCGGGTACCTGCATCGCCCTTGCCATGGAGGGCAGCGCGATGTTGATCATGGTGCCGTCAAAGACGCCCATCAGCGTGGTGGTCATGACGGCGGCCATGACCCGGGCGCGTTCATTACCGGGTAAGCCTTCATCGCCGGGCAGGTTTGAAAATAGCGTCATCGTCGTTACTCCGCATAAGAATAGTGATGACGAAACTATAATCATGCGGTATACAGGGCGGAAGACGCATCAGTTGCACTTAATCGTTGCATATAACGCCTTATCTTAGGAGTCACCGTGGTCGATCCAGACTTTAACCTTCTGGTTGCGCTCGACGTTCTGCTGGCCGAAGCCAGCGTGGCGGGCGCGGCGCGACGTTTGAACCTCAGCACCTCCGCCATGAGCCGCACCCTGAGCAGGCTGCGGGAGGTGACCGGCGATCCTATTCTGGTGAGGGCCGGGCGTCATATGGTGCTGACGCCCTGGGCCGAAGCCACGCGGGACCGCGCCAGAAGCGCCGTACATGAGGCGAGGGCGGTGCTACAGCCCTCCACCGACGCGCTAAAGGTTGAAAATCTCGAGCGGCTGTTCACCATAAGAGCCAACGACGGTTTTGTGGTGGCGTTTGGGCCGCTGCTTATTGCGGCGGTGGCGAGCGTTGCGCCCGAGGTGTGCATCCGCTTCTCGCCAAAACCTGAAAAAACGTCGCGCTATTTGCGCGAGGGGCTGGTCGACCTGGAGATCGGCGTGCAGAGCAATATGGGGCCTGAAATACGGCTGCAAAGGCTCTTTCAGGATCGATTTGTTGGCGCGGTGCGTAAGGGACATCCGCTGTCATTACGGCCCGAGGTAAGCCTTGACGATTATGTCGCGTGGGGCCACGTGGTGGCTTCACCGGACGGATCGTTACACGGGTTTGTCGATGACGCGCTGGCGGAACGGGGGATGAAGCGCAAGGTCGCCAGCGTGGTGCCCGGATTTCCGACTGCGCTATCCGTGGCGCTGGCGTCCGATCTGATTGCCATGGTGCCGGCGCTGTACCTGCTCAATCAGCCGATGAACGAGTGCGTACACGTCTTTGAGCTGCCGTTTAAAACCCGGACCATTACGGTGTCACAGATGTGGCATCCGCGTATGGAGCGGGACCCGGGGCATCGCTGGCTCAGGGAAAAGGTACTGGAAGTGTGTCGGGCCGTGCGCTGACGCTCAGACCGCTTTTCCCGGCACGGAGAGGATGAAGCGCGTCGATACTGCATCCGATTCTACCCGGACTTTCCCGTGGTGCGCGGTGACGATGGACTTCACGATGGCAAGCCCGATCCCGCTGCCTTCGCCTTTGCGCTGTCTGGACGGGTCGACGCGATAGAAACGGTCAAACAGCTTTGCCAGATGTTCCTGAGGGATCGGCTTACCGGGATTTTCTATCATCAGTTCAACGTCGTCATCCTGTTCTCTGATGGAAACCGTCACTGCTTTCCCTGCTGGCGTATAGCGCAGGGCATTGGAGAGCAGATTATTCACTGCTCTTCTGAACATCTGCGGATCGCCTTCTATCAGGCAGGGCATCCCGCTAAATTTCAGCGTAACGTTGCGTTCTTCCGCCCAGGCTTCGAAGAAATCAAAGACTTTCATGACCTCAGCACTTAAATCAAACACCACCCGGTCAGGGATGAGCTGATTATTATCCGCCTGCGCCAGGAAAAGCATGTCGCTGACCATCCGGGTCATCCGGTTGTACTCTTCCAGGCTGGAGTACAGAACATCTTCCAGCTCTTTCTGCGAGCGGTTCTGGCTCAGCGCGATTTCCGTTTGCGTCACCAGGTTGGTGATGGGGGTTCTGATTTCATGCGCGATATCGGCGGAAAAATTCGCCTGGCGGGTAAAGACATCTTCAATCTTTTCGATCATATGGTTGAAGGAGATGACCAGTTGTTCCAGCTCAACAGGCACGCGGGACGGCTCCAGCCGCGCGTCCAGGTTTTCTGAGGTGATATTTTTGATGGCGTTGCTGACGTTACGCAGGGGCAAATGTCCCTGACGAACTGCGATACGAATGACAAGAATAATCAGCAGGCTGATCGCCGCAGCAATCATCAGGAGATTCTTTTTAAGCGCCTCCAGGTAGTGCAGATGAAAATTAATGGAGAGCCCGATCAGCATCACGTAGTTCTGCGTTTTGCCCTGCAGCGTCGCCGTGCCTGAAGAGGCGATAATCCGGTACGTTTCCATTTTCATGTCGGACCCGGCGTGCATGTTTTCGGCAGGGTCTTCAACCGTCCAGAGAAACACATCCCGTGTGCGGCGGTGTTCGCTAAAATCCGCCGTGTTCATCGCAGGGCGCAGTGCCGCCCCTTGCGCCGAGCTGAACAGGGTATTTCCCTGCGAATCCAGGAGCAGGACAGCCACGTTGCGGTAGCTGGCCATCGACTCTTTGATCTTGCTGATTTTCTTTTGGTCAGG
This sequence comes from Enterobacter asburiae, assembly GCF_001521715.1. Taxonomy (NCBI): domain Bacteria; kingdom Pseudomonadati; phylum Pseudomonadota; class Gammaproteobacteria; order Enterobacterales; family Enterobacteriaceae; genus Enterobacter; species Enterobacter asburiae. The sequence goes on along the minus strand of NZ_CP011863.1, from coordinate 1,407,531 downwards.
ATCGACCGGAGACTGAAGTATGCGGTGCATCGCGGTGCTGATTTGCTGCAGGTCGCTGATATCCTGCTCGGCGAAGTGCTTTTCAACGGAATGCAGCATAAACCAGGTAAAGGCGAAAAAGGCCAGTATCGAGGAGAGGCTGATAAAAAAGGTCAGCCGCAGGGCAAGAGAAAAGGGGCGCCCGGGAAGCTTAACGCGCATCCGGTACCTCCAGCATATAGCCCACGCCGCGCACCGTCTGGATCAGCTTCGGTTCAAAATCGTTATCGATTTTCGCGCGAAGCCGTTTTACCGCCACATCAATCGCGTTTGTGTCGCTGTCAAAATTCATGTCCCACACCTGGGAGGCAATCAGGGAGCGGGGTAGCACCTCTCCCTGATGACGCATGAAAAACTCCAGCAGGCTGAACTCTTTGCTGGTTAACGAGATGCGGCTTCCGGCCCGGCTTACCTTTCTCGACACGAGGTCAACCGTCAGGTCTGCCACCTGAAGCTGGCTTTCCGCAATCACCGTATTTCCGCGTCTCAGCAGCATCCTCACCCGGGCGAGCAGCTCGGCAAAGGCGAAAGGCTTAATCAGATAGTCATCCGCGCCCAGCTCAAGCCCTTTAACCCGGTGTTCAATCGTGCCGAGAGCCGTGAGTAACAGGATGGGCATCCCTTTACCGGCAGAGCGGAGCATGCGGACAATGTCCCAGCCGTTCACATCGGGCAGCATGATATCCAGAATCAGCAGATCGTATTCAGCGGTCATGGCGAGATGGTAGCCGTTCAGGCCATTATCCGCGTGGTCCACCACAAACCCCGCTTCAGTCAGTCCCTTACTCAGGTACTCACCGGTTTTCATTTCGTCTTCGACGATCAGTATTTTCATCGTGCTCCCCTGACTGGCTGCTGATGACATTCTAGTGAGCATACCGCCGTTAACAATGACTTACGCTAAAAATGACAACATTGTCATTATCCTGTCACCCGTCAAACAGGATGCGTTCCGTAGAGTAGCCCTAAAACTACTCTGGACTTTATTTGAACCGTTATGTTCCTGTTAAAACGACTAAGCATCAGCACGGTATTTATTCTGGCAGGCTGCGTCTCGCTGGCTCCGGAGTACCAGCGGCCGGAAGCACCTGTCCCCCGGCAGTTTTCGCTCTCCCGTAACGGCCTGACGCCCGCGGCGGCTGGGTATCAGGACACCGGCTGGCGCAACTTTTTCGTCGATCCTCAGGTTGCGGGGCTGATTACGGAAGCCCTGAAAAACAATCGCGATCTGAAAATGGCCGCCCTGAAGGTCGAGGAAGCCCGGGCGCAGTTCAATGTGACGGATGCGGATCGTTATCCTCAGCTGAATGCCTCCTCGGGCATCACGTACAGCGGCGGGCTGAAAAGTGACAAACCCACCGCGCAGCAGTACGACGCGGGCCTTGCGCTTAGCTATGAACTCGATTTCTTCGGCAAGCTGAAGAACATGAGCGATGCCGACCGACAAAACTATTTCGCCAGTGAAGAGTCCCGTCGCGCGGTGCATATCCTGCTCGTCTCTAACGTGTCGCAGAGCTATTTCAACCAGCAGCTGGCGTATAAACAGCTGCGTATCGCGCGGGATACGCTGAACAATTACCGGCAGTCTTATGCATTCGTTGAGCAGCAGCTGGTGACGGGCAGTACGAACGTCCTGGCGCTGGAACAGGCCCGGGGACAGATCGAAAGCACGCGTGCAGATATAGCCAAAAGAGAGGGGGAGCTGGCGCAGGCCAATAATGCCCTGCAGCTGGTCCTCGGCACCTATCGCGCGCTGCCGGGTGACGGCGGCATGAACGCCAGCGACGTTGCGCCGGTAAAACTGCCTCCTCATCTTTCCTCCGCGATACTGCTGCAGCGTCCGGATATTATGGAGGCGGAGTATCAGCTTAAAGCGGCCGATGCGAATATCGGCGCGGCGCGCGCCGCCTTTTTCCCGTCCATATCTCTCACCAGCGGGCTTTCAACCGGCAGCACGGAGTTGTCCAGCCTGTTCACGTCAGGGAGCGGGATGTGGAATTTTATTCCTAAAATTGAAATTCCCTTTTTTAATGCGGGCAGAAATAAGGCCAACCTTAAGCTGGCCGAAATTCGCCAGCAGCAGTCGGTTGTGAATTACGAACAAAAAATTCAGTCCGCCTTCAAACAGGTTGCCGACGCGCTCGCGCTGCGAGACAGCATTAACCAGCAGCTTGCTGCGCAGCAGCGGTATCTTGATTCGCTACGCATCACCCAGCAGCGGGCCAGAGGGTTATATTCCAGCGGCGCTGTCAGCTATATCGAAGTGCTTGACGCGGAACGTTCTCTTTTCTCCACGCAGCAAAATATTCTCGACCTTATTTATGCCCGGCAGGTTAATGAAATTAATCTCTTCACCGCGCTCGGCGGCGGTTGGGTCGAATAACGTTATTTAATTAAACAGGAAAAAAACCATGCGCAATTCACTTAAGGCCGTTGTATTTGGTGCGATCTCCATTGTGTTTTCTGCCGGCCTCCAGGCTGAGGTTCATCAGCACGAAATGATGAGTGCTGCCAGCGAAGGGACCTCAGAGCAGCTCATCACCGGGACCGGTATCGTGAAGGACATTGATTTCACAAATAAAAAAGTCACGATCTCCCATGAAGCGATCCCGGAAATTGGCTGGCCTGCGATGACCATGCGTTTCACCTTTATTCAGGCTGACGAGAGTATCAATGCCTTAAAAGTCGGCAGTCACGTGAATTTCTCGTTTGTTCAGCAGGGCAATCTCTCTTTACTCAAGAGCATTAAATAGCGAGAAACGGCATGGCCTCATTAAAAATAAAATATGCTGCCTTGATAGTCAGCAGCCTTATTGCGGGATGGCTGATATCGGTGACGGCATGGCAGGCGATTCATTCATCTGAGAAAACGGAAAATAGCGCACCAGAAAGAAAGGTGCTTTTCTGGTATGACCCGATGAAGCCAGACGTGAAATTCGATAAGCCCGGCAAATCGCCGTTTATGGATATGGATCTGGTGCCGAAATATGCGGATGAAAACGACAGTAAAAGCAGTGCCGGTATCCGTATTGATCCAACGCAGGTTCAGAACCTGGGATTAAAAACGCAAAAGGTGACGCGCGGAACGCTGAACTATGCCCAGACGATCCCGGCTAACGTCAGCTATAACGACTATCAGTTTGTCATTGTGCAGGCGCGCGCGGAAGGCTTCGTGGAGAAAGTGTACCCGCTGACGACGGGCGATAAGGTGAAGAAAGGCACGCCGCTTATCGATATTACCATTCCTGACTGGGTCGAGGCGCAGAGCGAGTTTCTGCTGTTATCCGGCACAGGCGGAACGCCGACGCAAATTAAAGGGGTTCTGGAACGGCTTCGGCTGGCGGGTATGCCGGATGACGATATTCAGAGGCTGCGTGCGACCCGCACTATCCAGACCCGGTTTACCATCAGGGCGCCGATCGACGGGGCGATCACGGCCTTTGACCTGCGTACCGGCATGAATATTTCTAAAGATAAGGTGGTAGCGCAAATTCAGGGGATGGATCCGGTCTGGATCGGCGCGGCAGTGCCTGAATCCATTGCTTATCTGCTGAAAGAGACCTCGCAGTTTGCTGTTTCGATACCGGCCTGGCCGGATAAATCCTTCCCGGTTGAAAAATGGAGTCTTCTGCCGAGCGTGGATCCAACCACCCGTACGCTGCAGGTGCGCCTGCAGGTCGCTAACAAGGATGAGCTGCTGAAGCCGGGCATGAACGCGTACCTGAAGCTGAATACCCAAAGTCAGGAAATGCTGCTGATCCCCTCCCAGGCCGTTATCGATACCGGCAAAGAACAGCGCGTGATTACGGTTGATGCGGACGGGAATTTTATACCGAAAAGGATCCACGTACTGCATGAATCTCAGCAGCAGTCCGGCATTGGTAGCGGACTGGAAGAGGGGGAGTCGGTAGTGGTCAGCGGTCTGTTCCTGATTGACTCGGAGGCCAATATTACCGGCGCGCTGGAGCGCATGCGTCACGCTGAAGCTGCTGACGGCGCGCACTCTGGCCATTAAGGAGACGATGATGATTGAATGGATTATCCGGCTGTCGGTCGCCAACCGTTTCCTGGTCATGATGGGGGCGCTGTTTCTCAGCGTCTGGGGGACATGGACCATTATCAACACTCCGGTCGATGCCTTGCCCGATCTCTCTGACGTTCAGGTAATTATCAAAACCAGCTATCCCGGCCAGGCCCCGCAGATTGTTGAAAACCAGGTGACCTATCCACTGACTACCACCATGCTGTCGGTTCCCGGCGCAAAGACCGTGCGCGGTTTTTCGCAGTTTGGTGATTCGTACGTGTACGTCATTTTTGAAGACGGAACCGATTTGTACTGGGCCCGTTCGCGCGTGCTGGAGTATCTGAACCAGGTTCAGGGCAAGCTGCCTGCCGGTGTGAGCTCTGAAATCGGTCCTGATGCCACCGGCGTGGGCTGGATATTTGAGTATGCGCTGGTGGATCGCAGCGGAAAACACGATCTCGCGGAGTTGCGCTCGCTGCAGGACTGGTTCCTGAAATTTGAGCTGAAAACGATCCCGAACGTGGCCGAAGTGGCCTCTGTCGGCGGCGTGGTGAAGCAGTATCAGATCCAGGTCAATCCGTTAAAGCTGGCTCAGTACGGCATTAGCCTGCCGGAGGTTAAGCAGGCCCTTGAGTCGTCTAACCAGGAGGCAGGGGGATCGTCAGTTGAAATGGCGGAAGCGGAGTATATGGTCCGGGCCAGCGGCTATCTGCAGACGATGGACGATTTCAATAACATTGTCCTGAAAACCGGAGAAAACGGGGTACCGATTTACCTTCGTGATGTTGCCCGCGTTCAAACGGGGCCGGAAATGCGGCGCGGTATTGCCGAGCTGAACGGGCAGGGGGAAGTTGCGGGCGGCGTGGTGATCCTGCGTTCGGGCAAAAACGCGCGTGAAGTCATTTCGACGGTGAAAGATAAGCTGGAGACGCTGAAGGCCAGCCTGCCGGAAGGCGTTGAGATAGTGACTACCTACGATCGCAGTCAGCTCATCGATCGGGCAATCGACAACCTGAGTTCTAAACTGCTTGAAGAGTTTATCGTGGTGGCCATCGTCTGCGCCCTGTTCCTGTGGCACGTCCGCTCTGCGCTGGTCGCGATTATCTCTCTGCCGCTTGGCCTGTGTATTGCCTTTATCGTCATGCATTTCCAGGGGATGAACGCCAATATCATGTCGCTGGGCGGCATTGCCATTGCGGTCGGCGCGATGGTGGATGCCGCCATCGTCATGATTGAAAACGCGCACAAACGGCTGGAAGAGTGGGATCGCCAGCATCCGGGAGAGCAGATTGATAACGCCACCCGCTGGAAGGTGATCACCAACGCCTCTGTCGAGGTTGGCCCCGCGCTGTTTATCAGCCTGCTGATCATCACCTTATCCTTCATTCCTGTCTTTACCCTTGAGGGTCAGGAAGGGCGGCTGTTTGGTCCGCTGGCCTTCACCAAAACGTACTCCATGGCGGGCGCGGCCGCGCTGGCGATCATCGTTATCCCCATCCTGATGGGGTTCTGGATCCGGGGTAAAATTCCCGCTGAGACCAGTAACCCACTGAACAGGCTGCTGATTAAAGCCTACCACCCGCTACTGATTAAGGTGCTCCACTGGCCAAAAACAACCCTGCTGGTTGCGGCCTTATCCATCTTCACGGTGATCTGGCCTCTCAGCCAGGTGGGCGGCGAGTTCCTGCCGAAGATCAACGAAGGCGATCTGCTGTATATGCCGTCAACGTTGCCGGGCGTCTCTCCGGAAGAAGCGGCGGCGCTGTTACAGACCACGGACAAGTTAATCAAAACCGTCCCTGAAGTGGCCTCTGTTTTCGGCAAGACGGGTAAGGCCGAAACGGCTACGGATTCCGCGCCGCTCGAAATGGTGGAAACCACGATTCAGCTCAAACCTGAGAATGAGTGGCGGCCCGGCATGACGATTGACAAGATTATTGACGAACTCGACAAGACCGTTCGTTTGCCCGGCCTGGCTAACCTGTGGGTTCCGCCCATTCGTAACCGGATAGACATGCTTTCCACCGGGATCAAAAGCCCCATCGGCATCAAGGTGTCGGGTACCGTTCTGTCGGATATCGACGCCACGGCGCAGAGCATCGAGGCGGTAGCCAAAACGGTGCCGGGCGTGGTGTCTGCCCTGGCTGAACGTCTGGAGGGCGGGCGCTACATTGATGTCGATATCAACCGGGAAAAAGCCTCCCGCTACGGGATGACGGTGGGCGATGTGCAGCTGTTCGTCTCCTCGGCCATCGGCGGGGCGACGGTGGGTGAAACGGTGGAAGGCGTCGCCCGATACCCGATTAATATTCGCTATCCTCAGGACTACCGGAACAGCCCGAGCGCGTTGAAGCAGATGCCTATCCTCACGCCGATGAAACAGCAGATCACGCTGGGCGATGTGGCGGACATCAACGTGGTTTCCGGCCCCACGATGCTGAAAACGGAGAATGCCCGACCTGCGAGCTGGATTTATATCGATGCTCGCGGCAGAGATATGGTGTCGGTGGTGAACGACATTAAGACGGCCATTAGTCAGAACGTAAAGCTGAGGCCGGGCACCAGCGTCTCATTCTCCGGGCAGTTTGAGCTGCTCGAACACGCCAACAAGAAACTGAAGCTGATGGTGCCGATGACGGTGATGATCATCTTTATTCTGCTGTATCTGGCGTTCCGTCGCGTGGATGAAGCGCTGCTGATCCTGATGAGTCTGCCGTTCGCCCTGGTCGGTGGGATATGGTTCCTCTACTGGCAGGGCTTCCATATGTCTGTGGCAACCGGCACCGGTTTTATCGCTCTGGCCGGGGTGGCGGCAGAATTTGGGGTGGTCATGCTGATGTATTTGCGTCATGCCGTTGAGGCACAGCCGGCGTTGTCCCATCGGGACACGTTCACCGAACAAGGGCTTGATGACGCTCTTTATCATGGCGCCGTGCTGCGCGTGCGGCCAAAGGCGATGACCGTCGCGGTGATTATTGCCGGTCTGCTGCCCATTCTTTGGGGTACCGGTGCCGGGTCAGAGGTCATGAGCCGGATAGCGGCACCGATGATTGGCGGGATGATCACGGCGCCGCTGTTATCGCTGTTTATTATTCCTGCGGCGTACAAGTTAATTTGGCTGCGCAGGCATAAAACGCCATAAAAAAAACCGCCAGCGATGGCTGGTTTTTTACGGGATGAACGCTTAGCGCGCTGTTTTAGCACGCGTCTGGCTGAGAAGCTTGCGCCAGGCACGATTATGCAGAGTAAACAGCAGCATCTTAAAGAAGGCGGGGCTTTGTTGAATAAATCAGATTTCGGGTAAGTCTCCCCCGTAGCGGGTTGTGTTTTCAGGCAATACGCACGCTTTCAGGCATACCTGCTTTCGTCATTTTGTTCAGCGCTCGTACCAGGGCCATAGCCTCCGCAACCTGACCATCGTAGTCACGCAGCGTCAGTGAACCCCCGAACAGCTGTTTTACCCGGTACATCGCCGTTTCCGCTATCGAGCGACGGTTGTAATCTGTTGTCCATTTCCACCGCGCATTACTCCCGGTCATTCGCTGATTAGCCACTGCACGGTTACGGTCTGCATATTCACCGGGCCAGTAACCCGCACCTTTTCGGGGAGGGATAAGCGCGCTGATTTTCTTACGCCGCAGTTCATCGTGACATAGCCGGGTATCGTAAGCGCCATCGGCGGCGGCTGACCTGATTTTCCGGTGGGTTTGCCGGATTAACCCGGGGAAGGCCTCTGAGTCCGTAACGTTGTTCAGCGACAGGTCAGCGCAGATGATTTCATGTGTTTTACTGTCAACGGCGAGATGCAGCTTACGCCAGATACGGCGGCGTTCCTGGCCATGCTTTTTGACTTTCCACTCGCCTTCACCGAAGACCTTCAGCCCGGTGGAATCAATTACCAGGTGTGCGATTTCACCCCGGGTGGGCGTTTTGAAACTGACATTAACCGACTTTGCCCGCCTGCTGACACAGCTGTAATCCGGGCAGCGTAGCGGAACGTTCATCAGAGAAAAAATGGAATCAATAAAGCCCTGCGCAGCCCGCAGGGTCAGCCTGAATACGCGTTTAATGACCAGCACAGTAGTGATGGCAAGGTCAGAATAGCGCTGAGGTCTGCCTCGTGAAGAAGGTGTTGCTGACTCATACCAGGCCTGAATAGCTTCATCATCCAGCCAGAAAGTTATGGAGCCACGGTTGATGAGGGCTTTATTGTAGGTGGGCCAGTTGGTGATTTTGAACTTTTGCTTTGCCACGGAACGGTCTGCGTTGTCGGGAAGATACGTGATCTGATCCTTCAACTCAGCAAAAGTTCGATTTATTCAACAAAGCCAGAAGGCGGTTGAAAGGATACAGGTGCCGCTAAGCAGTAGCATGCCGATACTCACTAGCGCCGCGGTCAGACTGACGCCCGGAGCTGCGCTACCGCTCAGCGCGACCAGCAGTTAGGCTGCTGTTAATACCAGGCTTATCACCGCCAGCGTAAGGTGTAACCTCACGACGCGCATGCTGCCTTTGCCAATCATAAACATCGTCACGCCGTTAAGGCCAGCGAACAGAAGGGCGATCAGGACAACCCAGACGAATACGTGTTCCGCTGGTTGGTTGAGTCCGGCGAGTATGCCATACCCCAGCCACAGCTGAGGAATCGCGAAACTGACAATCACCCCGAGGGTACTAATCGCCGCTGGAATACCCATGGTGTGTAGACCTACAGGTTTGCCCATTTCGTCAGCCAACTCAGTCTTTAGCTGTTGCAGCTGTGTCGGGGAGGCATTGCTTATGCTGGTAGCCACCTCGTTACAGTGTTGCAGGCGACGGGATACTATTTTAATCATATTAATAATCAACGTTTTGTATCTCTCATTCCTTGAGTGCCGGAACAGGATAGGGAATAAGCCCATCGGGTGATAGAAATATCACTTCATATTCTCGCAGTGAAACATGTCAGCTCAGGAAATACTAAAGCTTACCGGCTGACTTTCTCAACACAGTAATATCCCTCTTAGGCGATTGACCGAACATCCGCGAATATTCCCGGCTGAAATGGGATAAGCTTTCGTAACCGACAGCATAGGCCGCTGTGGTGACATCGTAATGCTCATTCAGCATCAGTCGTCTGGCTTCATTGAGGCGCAGCCATTTCTGATAACGGAGCGGACTCATTCCCGCAAGCTGTCTGAAATGTTGGTGGAAAGAGGGCGTGCTCATTTGCACGCGGCTTGCCAACTCCTCGACACGTAAAGGTGACGCGATATGGGTCTTTAACCAGTCGATAGCTTTACCTATACGGTAGCCATGGCCGTCTACTGCGGCAATCTGCCTGATATGATCGGACCGATCGCTCATCAAAAGCCTGTAATGTATCTCTCTTTGAATCAGCGGCCCGAGAACAGGAATGGCTTGAGGCTCGTCAAGCAAAGAGAGCAGGCGGCAGAAGGGCTCCAGCAAAACATCAGTAACTGTACCGATCCCTACACCCGTTCCCGCGTCTCGTTTTTTGACGGGCGGCAGGCTTCCCTGTGCAATTAATTCCATCAGCACGCGCTGGTCAAGTTTATAGGCTACACCGACACAGGGGCGGGTTGCCGACGCCTGTAGTACTTCAGAACTGGCTGGGAGGTCGAGAGACGTGATCAGGAATTTTTCCGCATTATATTCATAAGGTTCACCACCAACCCACATGATCTTCGCGCCGTCGGCTACCAGAACGATACTGGGAGGGACCAGGCAGCTCACCGGCGAAGCGGGTTCGTTCCGCCGGAATAATTCCAGTCCTTCTACGGCTGTAGGGAAATCACCGGTACAGGGCGTGCGCTGAGCAATCTCCCGGGAAAGCTTACCGAGTAGTTTCTCAACCGACTTGTCTGAAATCATTCTGTAATGCCTCACATTTTACGACGTAATCAACGTAGCAGTTATGAAAACTGAAATATACGCTTTGGCATAAGGTTTAGAGGATCGGGCAAATAATGCAGAGTATTTTAATAACACCTTTCGTTAAAGACTCCCAAAATAACAACCCTGAATTCACTGAATGAAAGGTTTTAATAGCATGACGACAAAATCTTCAACGCGATTCTTAAACGGCGCACTCCTTGCCGGAGCGATGGCTCTGATTTCAACAGAAGCTGCGTTCGCCCAGCCTGCACCAGGCGCAACAGACTCTTCACCGCGTCTGGTTCAGACGTGGGATAAAACCTTCCCAAGGAGCGACAAAGTGGATCATCAAAAAGTGACTTTTAAAAACCGTTACGGCATTACGCTGGCTGCTGATGTGTATCTCCCAAAAGATCGCGGAAATAAGAAGCTTGCTGCACTTGTTATTTCCGGGCCTTTTGGCGCGGTAAAAGAGCAGGCCTCTGGTCTCTATGCGCAAACCTTAGCCGAGCGCGGATTCGTGACGCTGGCATTTGATCCGTCTTATACCGGTGAAAGTAGTGGGGAACCCCGTAATATTGCTTCACCTGATATTAATACCGAAGACTTTATGGCAGCAGTCGATTTTATTGGACTGCAATCTTATGTGGATCGTGAACGTATCGGTGTCATAGGTATCTGTGGTATGGGGGGGATTGCCCTGAATGCTGTTGCCGTGGATAAACGCGTAAAAGCAGTGGTTGCCAGCACCATGTACGATATGAGCCGCGTGATGTCGAAAGGTTACAATGACAGCGTAACACCGGAGCAACGCGAGCAGGCCCTGGAGAAGATGAGCCTACAGCGCTGGGAAGATGCGGCAAACGGCAAACCGGCCTACCAGCCAGCCTACAACAAGCTGAAGGGCGGTGAAGCACAGTTCCTCGTGGACTATGCGGACTATTACATGACCAAGCGCGGATATCATCCACGAGCCGTCAATTCTGGCAATTCATGGTCCGTGACAACGCCGATGTCCTTCATGAATTTCCCGCTGATGACATACATTAAGGAAATTTCTCCGCGTCCAATCCTGTTCATTCATGGCGAAAAAGCGCATTCGCTTTACTTCTCCAGAACGGCTTATGAAGCGGCAAATCAGCCAAAAGAGCTTCTGATTGTTAAAGATGCCACGCATGTCGATTTATATGATCGTATGGATAAGATCCCGTTCGATAACATCACGGCATTCTTCAATAAATATCTGAATAAAAGATAACCTCCTCAGTAACCGATACAGTGGCCAAAAGGCCACTGCATTGATGTGAGAGGGAAGGCAGCTATGAGGGTTTTGACTGAACTGAACGGTTTATGGCTTCTTCTCTGATGTCCATATCACATTTAACTATTCTGGGTTTGAGGAATATACATAATTTACGACAGTACCAGAAACAGTATAACAAACTGTTTTAAATGGATATTAATCATATGGCGATACAAACTCACAGTTATGAACTCAGTTTTGGTTCATAACTGTGTTAAACGCTGTCCATAAATCACTCGATGTCACGCCTGTTGGTTCATGAACTGTTCGTTCTAATTTTGTGATGTGCGTCAGGTTTTAGTGTTCAGTAATATTACCTTTTACTCAATGATCGATTGTTTAGCACCTCTCCGACAACCGGAGCAGCAGTAAATGCGTTTGGCCAGCCAGCGTAGAACGCGGCCTGGGTAACGATCTCACCAGCTTCCTCAACAGAAAGTCCATTATCCATTGCTCTATTGAGGTGGTAGCCAATCTGCGCGCTCTGTCCGGATGCGATTAACGCGCTGACCGTAATCATACTTCTGTCGCGGGGTTTCAGCGCGGGTCTTTGCCAGAGATCCAGGAACAGTGGATCTGTAGTGAATTTAACCAGGCCCGGAGATATTGGGCCAACATTTTTTTCCACTGTCTCTGAACGCTGCTTTTCTGCTTCCTGATTGAGAGGAAGCAGGTCCGGAGAAGCTTCAGGAAGTACATCTGCCGTGACGCCACGAGTTTCAAATACTGCTTTGGTCACGCTGACGGCTGACATGGCATTTGACCAACCTGAGTAGAACGCCAGATGGGTAATGATTTCTGACAACTCCGCTGGCGTAACGCCATTATCAAGGGCAATGTCTATATAGTGCTTAAGGTCGCCAGGCTGGTTTCTGGCAATTAGCATGGCGACGGTCACCATACTACGATCCCTGGGCGAGAGGGCATCGCGTGTCCACAGATCTTCAGTAATCGCTTCTCGACCAAAGCGCGCAAGAGCCGGTGAGACGGAACGAATATCAGCTTCCGAAATTGTTGAAGGTTCAATTTTCATCATAGTTTTACCTCTTGTTTCCTCAGCATTAGCAAAATCAGAAATAACAAGCGACATGGCCGCTGCTGCAATTACGCTTTTCATGTCAATCCTCACTGGTCAACGGTGCGGATCCTGTTTGATTCCGCCTTTGTTACGAAGAAATACCGGTTTTACCGGGATAGCGTTCTTACTGGCGCTCATATGCGCCGTTTGCCTGAGATAGTCACGGAAGTGTGGCGTTTGTCGGTGCAGTTGATACGCTTCCTCACTGGCGTAAATCTCATAGAAATACCAGCGGCTCGGAGTCTGTGAATCTGTAGCGGCATACATCGCTAATACGCCTTTCTCTACTTTGAGCGATTCCGCCATTTCGGGCAGGACGATGGTTTTAAACTCGGTCTGAAATTCAGGCTTTACCTCGACGATTACCAGATTATTAATGGTTCGCTCATCCGGTATGATGTGTTTGTCCCCAAGAAATTGGGGCTCCAGGGTGATTTTATTTTTCCGATCGATAATGTCAGGTGCCCGGGCAGCGAATGCCTTATATGGTTCGGCATTCAGATGTTTGCGGTAAGCACTTTCGTTTTCATAGAGTTCGACCATGAATGCCTGACGTGGATTGTCGCTGCGGTGCAGGGCGTACATCGCCAGCGTACCTGCTTCATGATCAACCGAAGCGGAAATCGTCTGTCTGGCTACGTCTGCAAAATCTTTGTCCCGATCGGGCCTGACGCCGAGCTCAAAGAGATTCATCACTCGCTTATCGGGCGCGTCCTGTTTTGTTGCAAAGACAGGGCTGCTTATCAGCATGCAAATTAAAAGCATAATAGTCTTTTTCACAATGATCCTTTTACTGAAATGGCTGTTTAAGACGTTCTATAAGTTGGTGTTGGTAAGAAGGTAACCGATCGCTGCTGGCGCTCTCAAAGATCAGGGGAGGAAGCCACGTCATACCTGCATGCAGGGCGCTTGCCTTCATCGGTAAAAACACATCCGCAAGCGATACCCCGATCCTGCCGTCCGGCCGTAAGTAGAGCTTCCCCCCGCAGCCGTACTGACAATAAACATCTCCTTTCCCTGCCAAAGACCGGGTCCGACACTTCCCCAGGTTTCATTCAGCCAGGCCTTCATCATTGGTGTAATGTTGAACCAGTGTGTCGGGAAGATAAAAACAACACGCCTGTGCTCACGCATCATTTTTCGCTCCGCGTCGCCATTAATCCGACGTGTGTCATAGCCATACAGCGTCTCAAGGTTGCGAACCGTCACGCCTTCCAGACTCTCAGCGGCTTCCTGCAGCCCTTTTGTCAGAACTGAGCGTTCCGGATAAGGGTGAGAGACGATAACGAGCGTTTTAATGTCGGTCTTTTCACGGCTATGAGCATGACTAATGGGCATGAGGAAGATAAAGGCAAACAAAAACAATGCTGCTGCTCTGCGCTGAAGTAACACCATCATAAATCTCCTTTGTCTTAACAGGATTGTAAAACGCTATGGTGTAACAGGAGCCAGTTCTGGCAATCCTTCTACGATATAGGTTCGCGAATTGCCGGCACGGTGTCGGATAGGAATGATCTTCTGGTACGCGGCCGAGCTATACCAGTCCTGGGCATTTTTGAGACTCTCAAACTTGATTACAACCAGTCTGCCCTGTGCTCCAAACCCTTCTTTAACATCGGGTTCACGTCCTCTGACGATGAAGCGTCCACCAAAAGGTCTGAAGGTGGATTCAACCTGAGCGCTGTACGGTTTGATAGCGTCAAGATCGGTCGCCTGAAACTCTGCGATGTAATAAGCAGGCGTTGCTGCCAGGGCTGACGCGAGCCCGGAGAGGGTGAAAAGAGTGGCTACCACTGTTTTAAAAATCATCCTTCCTCCTCATAAGCTTTCATGAAAGTGAATAAGGACTACCGCGTCCAGACCTGCTTAACGTCTTTCGTTTGCGGCGTGTTTTGCGCCATGATCCCCGTCAGAACATGTGGCTGGTAGGTTTCTTCCAGAAACCGGATTTCCTCCGGGCTCAGTTGAAGATTTACGGCGTTTACCGCGCCATCGACGTGATCTTTTTTTGTGGCCCCTACGACAGGTGACGTGACTTTTGTCAGCAGCCAGGCGAGTGAGATTTCCGTCATGGACACCTGATGTCGTTCAGCAAGTTCGGCGACACGCTCAATAATGAGCCGATCCTGTTCAGCCGTGCTGTCATATTTCCCGCGCGCATAATCATCCTCCGTGGCTCGCCGCGTGTGGCCTTCTTTCCGGGCGAGACGGCCGCTGGCGAGCGCGCTATAGGGGGTCATGGCGATATCATCTTCAGCGCACAGACCGAAGAGCTCTCGTTCATCTTCACGCATAATCAGGTTGTAGTGGCTTTGCATGGAAACAAAGGCCGTCAGCCCTTCGCGTTCGGCAAGGGCGTTCGCTTTCGCAAGCTGCCAGGCATAGCAATTGGAAATACCAATAGCGCGCACTTTGCCCGCAGTAACGGCGGCATGAAGCGCTTCAAGCACCTCAATAACTGGCGTGTTGTAATCCCAGATGTGGTAAATGTAGAGGTCGATGTAGTCCATCCCCAGATTCTGCAGGCTCTGGTCGAGCGATCGGGCTATCGCCTGCTTTGCGCTGATACCTTCGGAAATTTGCGCGGGTGTTCGCGGCAGAAACTTGGTGGCCAGCACGACGTCATCGCGTTTCGCCATCTCCCGTAGCGCCCGGCCAACGTACCGCTCGCTGGAGCCGTTCTGATAGGCGATAGCGGTATCGTAAAAATTGATACCCTTTTCGAGACCGTAGCGGATAATGTCGCGGCTTGCTGTTTCGTCCAGCGTCCAGCTATGCTGGCCCGTTAACGGGTCGCCAAACCCCATACACCCCATGCAGATGCGGGAGACAAGTAAGTCACTTTTACCGAGCCGGGTATACTGCATCGTTATTCTCCCTCTGGATTATTCACGACGGAATTGAGCAGATCGACAAGCCTTGAAGCGTGTTCCCGGGCAAGCGTTTTTTGCTGCGCGATTTTGTCGGCATCCCGGTCGGCATAGCTGATACCGCAGGTATAAACAGGCGCCAGCAGCTCAAGATTGCACAGTTTTGCCGTGGTCTCGAACGGAATAAGATACTCTTCAATGGCATGGCCAAAGAAACCGTCAGCGGTATAGAGCGCCTGTGGCGCCCCTGTAGTGAAGGAGAGGAGCAGCTTTTTACCGCCCAGTTTCGCCGTTGAGCCATGCGCGAAGCCGTGGACAAAGACCTCGTCCAGCCATTGTTTCATTAACCCGGGCAGCCCATACCAGGAAAAAGGAAACTGCCAGACAATCACATCGGCCCTGAGCAGGCTTTCCTGCTCCGCAGCGATATTGAATTTGCCGTCCGGATAGAGCCAGTCCAGACGACGAATTTCAGCATCAGGAAGGGCGGTCGCCACTTCATCAAGGATCGTGGCATTGGCGACGGAATGGGTAAGCTCAGGATGGCCTGAAACAATAAGGATATTTTTCATTTCAATGAGTTAAATATATTTGGTGAATGTTTAACCCAGTATAGAGTGACACCATTATTTTTTTTAGAGCAGTAAAGACTCATTCACTTTTAGACAAAAACTAATAATGGTCGACTGTTCTCATTGTACCGGTCATCACGAACCCGTGAACTACGCCGTGATGCCCAGTAAACGTTCTGCATTGCGAAACGCGATGGCCTCTTTTTCAGCCTTATTGACCGGCAGACAGTCGATAAATGTTTTTACACCGTCCAGGGTCTGATAGGGATAATCGACGGAGAACAGGATCCTTTCTGCCCCCATTAACGCGTAGATAAACTGGAAGTGCGGCAGCGACAGCATACCTGACGGGGTAACGTAAACGTGCTCCTGGAAGGTTCTCGTTAGCGTGCGTGACAGACCCGTTGCAGCCAGTGGAAGGCTGTCATCAAGACGCTGCAGCCAGAAGGGCAGCATCTCCCCCCAGTGGCCACTGATTACCTGCAAGTGGGGATATTTATCAAATACGCCCGATAACATCAGCCGTAACAAATGGATCCCGGCTTCGTGATGCCAGCCCCAGCCAAACATAGAGAGCCGGGCGTTGACCTCTGCGCTGAAGCCCGTGAAGTAGGCCTGTTGCACGCTTTTAAACGGTAATCCGGGATGAAGATAGAGTGGCACATTCAGTTTATTAAAGCGGGAAAGCAGGGAGTCATAGTCAGGATGATCGAGAAAGCATGAAGAGGGTCGGCCATTCAGAAGTGCCCCCTTAAACCCCAGTTCTTCAACTGCGCGGACAAGCTCTTTTTCAGCTTCTTCCGGCTGTGCCCAGGGAAGAGTGGCAAATGCCGCGAAGCGATCCGGATGATTTCTTACCGCCCCGGCAAGGCGGTCGTTTGCCGCCGTATTTAATGTTACCGCTTCATCCTTAGGTGCCAGCTGGGGGAATCCGCCCACAGAAAGGATCTGAAGGGTAATTCCAGCCTCATCCATATCCCTGAGGCGGCGGCTTCCCAAATCAGCGCCTTTCGCGTTTATCAGCGCATTCTTTTCTATCTGCGGCCGGCTTCGGTCAGGATTATGACCATCAGCGACGGTTTTCCCCAAGTCGCCAAGGAAAGGCGCCTGCTCAAGCGCAACAGGCATACACGCTCGCCCTAACTCGCTGTCGAGATAATGTTCTTCAAGGCAAATGATTTTCATATTCTCACCCTTCATACAAAGCAGTAAAAGTGATACAGATTAGGATCGCCCGGAACTGTCCATACGTGAATGTGATTCATGACAGTCTGTTCCGGATGGGTTTTACACCATCGGTTTTTCCCAGGCGCCTCGTGTATCCACTCTGGTCTCTGCGGCGAGTTGTTCCAGCAGGATGATTTCCTCATCGCGTAACTGGATGTCTGAAGCGCAGGCGGCGTCCAGCACGTGATGGGCTTTAGTCGCACCAACGAGGGGAAGGGTACCTTTTGCAATAGCCCATGCGATGGCTATCTGTGCAACGCTGGCATTCCTTTCGGCTCCCATTTTTTTCATTGCGGCGGTTAATCTTTCAATCTGCGGCAGTACAGCGTTATAACTTTCGGCCCGGCCACTCCCGGCAGGCATGGGATGATTTGAATCATAACGACCACTGAGCGCGCCTTGCTCCAGGACCATGTAAGCAAAGAACGTGATGTTATTTTTTCGGCAATAATCAAGGATCCCGGCCTCTTCAGAAGCGCGATAGAGCAGGCTGTAGTGATTTTGTACTGCACTGAGGGAATAACCGGAAGCGTTAAGGATTTCGTTGGCGCGTCTGATTTGTGCCAGATTGTGGTTGGAAACACCTACGCGTTTGACCTTACCGCTTTGTAAAAGTGGGATCAGTCCTGGCGTCCATTTCTCAACGTCGAGGGGATTATGGATCCAGTAGATATCAATCGCGTCCACACCCAGACGTCCAAGGCTGGCCTCAAGCATATCGCTGACAGGCTGCGCTGACTGTTCGTTCGCAATCTGCGGTGTGAATTTGGTGGATAAAATCATATCCTCGCGGGGGAACTGACGGACTAATGCTCCCAGCGCTGCCTCGGAACTCCCCATGCCATATACTGCTGCGGTATCCCAGAGATTGAGGCCCTTACTCATGGCCGTGGTGAACACGTCTGCCATCTGAGTATCAGAAAGATGATTGCCGAAGACGGTGTCGCCACCGGCGAAACCTGTGCCCCAGGACCATGTGCCCAGCGCGACGGAAGGTAGTGTTTTCATATTCAGCTCCTGTAAAAAGGCCGGAACATTGCTGACGTAAACCGGCCAAAGAGGGTGAGTAACGGTGAAAAAGAGATGAATGGATTAAGCTGACTGGCGGAGGGCATTTAACAGCGCCACACCGACACCGTGTGCTGAAGCGGGATTCTGCCCCGTGATAAGGCGACCGTCAGTAACCACATTTTCAGACCAGTTCGGGGCTTCATGATGAAGCGCGCCATGCTCGCGAAGTGCAGTCTCAAGCAGGTAGGGAACCACATCTGTGGTGTGAACTTCTTCCTCTTCCTTGTTGGTAAAGGCCGCCACGTTTTTGCCTTTCACCAGGTATTCGCCGCTGCTGAGCTTTGCGTCAACCAGTGCCGCAGGTCCGTGGCAGACGGCTGAGACAATCCCATCACTTTCATATACTTCGCGGATAATACGCTGGGCATCCTGGCTGTCGCGGAAATCCCACATTGTTCCATGGCCGCCCGCAAAGAAAACGGCGCTGTAATCGGTACCGTTCAGCTCGGATAACGCTGGTGTTGTTGCCAGGCGCTGCTGAAAATCGGTTTCGTTCCAGTACCAGGCGTTGACAGGATCGCTGAGGTCAAATCCATCCACCGGCGGCTGACCCCCGCGAATGCTGGCGATCATCGTTTTTAGTCCGGCATCTTCCAGTACTTTCAGCGGATGCGTCAGCTCGGCCAGGAAAAAACCGGTTGGTACACCGGATGCGCCTTTAATCGGATGACTGGAAACGACACACAGCACGGGTTTATCTGCAGGTTTCATATCGGGCCTCACTATTTATTTTTAAATTCAGCGGCAAAGAGATTTTCCCAGTTAATAAAGGAGCCAAGCGGAATGCACTCAAAGCTTAATAAGCCAGCTTTTGCCAGCGGGAATTCGGCCATTACGTTCATCGCTTCATCGACAGAGTCACATTCAAGAAAAATAGCGACACCAGGTCTGTCCTGACGGAAGTAGATGTCGCGGATGAAGCCGGATTTATACAATCCCCAGGCGTGTAGCGCTTCAGCGTTAAGGTGTGGAGCATATTTTTCCAGCGATGCTCCAGGTGCGGGGATATCCAGACATAAAATTCGCATCATAGTCTCCTGAACTCAGGTCGTTGTAGAAAGAGATAAAAGTATAAGAGGCGAATTTCACGAAGATTAGAGGAGCATTGACTTAAGCATCTTTAGACTGTACTTAATAATCAGGCGGAGATTGCTTTAGGAACACATTATGAATAACGCCCTGTATAACCAGATACGCATCTTTCAGAGCATTGCACGTGAGGGCAATATTTCGGCAGCCGCAAGAAAACTGGAAATTACGCCTCCCTCCGTCAGCAATGCGCTTAAGCTGCTGGAAGATCATATTGGCCATCCGCTTTTTGTGCGTACGACCCGCCGTATTGAGCTGACGGAAACCGGGCAGCTGTTGCTGGAACAGACCGCTGCGGCGGTGGAGTCGCTGGAACATTCGCTTGAAAGCATTCGCGACCAGAATCAGGAGCCCTCTGGTATCGTGCGAATCACGCTCTCGCGTTTTGCCTATCTGTTAATTCTTAAGCCTGCAATGGCGGAATTCTGTCAGCAATACCCGGGTATACAGCTGGAAATTTCGGTTTACGACGGTACCGTGAATATCATCGAAGAGCGTTTTGATCTTGGGATCCGTTTTGGCGATATCCTCGAGGGTGGAGTAGTGGCGCGGCCGTTAATGAAACCCTTTCGTGAAGGGTTATATGCATCCTCAGCTTATATTAACGAGTATGGAATGCCTCAGGTGCCGGCTGACCTCAGTCAACACAAGCTGATTGGCTACCGTTTTATTACGAACAACCGCATCCTTCCGTTGATCCTGAATGACCGCGGAGAGCAGTTGACGGTTGAGATGCCCGGGCAGTTAATCAGTAATGATATCGACGTTATGGCTGACGGGATCCGTAACGGGCTGGGAATTGGACGTTTGTTTGAACCCATCTGGCAGTTACAGCCCGACAGGGAGTACTTTATCCCCGTGATGGAGAGTTACTGGAAAACCTACCCGCCAGTCTATCTCTATTACCCCAAAAACGCGGGTAAAACGAAAAGAGTAAAGGCCCTGATTGATTTTCTGATATCCGCTACGGGGCGATAAAGACGACAACGCATCGTTCAGAATGGAAGCGCTATGTCACAACCCCAGCGGCCTGGCCTCCTGTATGAACTCAATCAGAAGGCGAAGCCCGGTCGGCAGTTGCCGGCGGCTTGAATAATAGATATGAAAACCTTCCTCCAGCGGGGACCATTCCGTAAGCACCAGGCGGAGCCGTCCATCCTTCACATAGGGTGCAACAAGAGGCTCCGGAAAATACATCAGGCCGGCCCCGCCTAATACGGCCACAAGACCCGTTTCAGCCTGGTTGACCGTCACTGAGCCAGGCACAGTGATTTGGTACGTTTCGCCATCTCGCTCAAGTTCCCAGCGATAAATCCGATCGTCGCCGAGGCGATTGCTAATACAGCGATGGTGCAATAAATCATCCGGATGTTCAGGCGTTCCGTAGCGTTCCAGGTAACCGGGGGATGCTGCGATAACCCAGCGAATATCGGCAGATAAACGCCGGGCAACCATGTCTTCCGGAACGGTGCCACCATAGCGGATACCGGCATCGAAGCCCGCATCAGTGACGTCAACCATACGGTTGCTGGCCACAATATCGATTTCAATATCGGGATAGCGATCCATAAACGCGGGTATGACCGGCGCAAGCAAAAGATTGGCCGCTTCAACGGCAGCATTGATGCGGATACGTCCGGTAGGGGTATTACGATACCGGTTAAGCGATTCAAGCGCGCCTTCTATCTTGTCGAAAGGCTGAAGGACAGACTGAACCAGTTCTTCACCTGCAACCGTAGGGGTAACGCTCTTGGTCGTGCGATTAAGGAGGCGAACCCCGAGCCGGGTTTCCAGTCCCTTCAGGGCATGACTAAGCGCTGATGCACTGACACCTAATTCAATCGCCGCACGACTGAAACTGCGATGACGTGCAATAGCCATGAAATAAATGAGATCGGCGACATCAGCTCTGCTTATTTGCATACAGAATCGTTTTCCTTGTGCGTTAAGGCCCGAATGTATTGATACGGAAATGATATACACCATAGACCGATTAGCGCTAATCCGTTGCTGAATTTATTTCACAAGTCCATCCACTCATCGCCTCTCACTGAACACGTTGTGCTTCGTTATTCTTGAAAATTATGCGCTCTGGCCGTCGGTCAGGGCGTAACATTCACCTAACGGAGCCGTGTATGAACTATACGCATCTTGGCCGCACCGGCCTGAAAGTCAGCCGCCTTTGTCTCGGAACCATGAATTTTGGTGACGTCACCGACGAGAAAACCAGCGCCCGCATTCTGGATGAAGCGCTTGAGGCGGGTATGAATTTCATTGATACAGCAGACGTGTATGGCACTGAGCAATCACCCGATATCCAGCAAGGGTCGGGGCTGTCTGAAGAGATTATTGGTCGCTGGCTCCAGCAGGGTGGCCGCCGTGACCGTATCGTTCTGGCGACGAAAGCCTATCAGCCTATGGGGCCAGGTCCGAACGATCGCCGTCTTTCTGCTTACCATATTCGCAAGGCCTGCGAGGATAGTTTGCGACGGCTTAAGACCGACCATATTGACGTCTATCAGATGCATCACATCGATCGTTATACACCATGGGAAGAGGTCTGGCAGGCCATGGAGCTCCTTGTTCAGCAGGGAAAAGTGCTTTATATCGGTAGCAGCAATTTCGCAGGCTGGGACATTGCGACTGCGCAGTCAGTGGCCACGGCCCGTCATTCCCTGGGCCTGGTTGCTGAGCAAAGTCTCTACAATCTGACTGCCCGAACTGTTGAGCTGGAGGTCATTCCCGCATGCCGTCATTTTGGCCTGGGACTGATTCCCTGGAGCCCACTTGCCGGAGGGTTGCTTGGCGGCGTACTGAAAAAGATGGCAAGCGGGCGCCGTGCGAGGCCCGCGTTTGCCCGTTTAATCGAACAGTATCGTCCGCAGCTGGAAGCCTACGAAGGATTATGTGAGGACCTCGGCGAAACCCCTTCCGATGTGGCGCTTGCGTGGCTCCTGCAGAATCCTGTCGTTACTGCTCCACTTATCGGGCCTCGTACGGCGGAACAACTCCGGGAGGCGCTTCACGCAACGACAATCACGCTATCAGACGACACCATGAGCTATCTCGACGAAATCTGGCCCGGACCCGGGGGAGAAGCGCCCCAGGCTTATGCCTGGTAATGACCAAATTAATGAATCCTTTCTACGCTATAGGGAGTTCCAGTTTATGAGCAAGATGATGCATGACCAGCATTCTGCTTCCGTACCCGCTTCCCGGGATCGTCGCAATTTTCTGATCGCCGGCGCCGGTCTGGCGTTGGCCGCTACCACCCTTGGCAGGAGCGGAGCAGTGATGGCGAACCCGGCTGGTCAGGACACGTCGAGCGCCCCTTCGGATGCTGTTCCCGTCCAGAAGGAGACCTTAACCACACGTAAACTCGGCTCGCTGGAGGTTTCAAGCATGGGACTCGGGTGTCTGCCTATGGTGGGGTATTACGGCGGTGGTCCGCGCGATCGTAAAGCCATGGTTTCGCTCATCCGGGCCGCCTTCGAACAAGGCATCACGTTCTTTGATACTGCCGAGGTGTATGGCCCCCATCTCAGTGAAGAATTTGTCGGGGAAGCACTGGCCCCTGTTCGCGATCGTGTGGTGATTGCCACTAAGTTCGGTTTCGGCGTGGAGGAGGGGAAGCCAACCTCCCTTAACAGCCATCCTGACCATATCCGCCGCGCCGTAGAGGGCTCGCTGAAGCGTCTGAAAACGGACCACATCGATCTGCTTTATCAGCATCGCCCCGATCCGAATGTGCCGATTGAGGATGTGGCGGAAACCGTGAAGGCGTTGATCCAGGAGGGTAAAGTGAAACACTGGGGATTGTCGGAAGCGAGTGCCAGGACAATCCGCCGCGCACATGCGGTACTCCCTGTGACTGCAGTACAGAGTGAGTATGCCATGTGGTGGCGTGAACCGGAGACGCGGATATTTCCAACGCTCGAAGAGCTGGGTATCGGCTTTGTACCTTACTGCCCGACCGCCCGGAGTTTCCTTGCCGGGGCAGTCAATCCAAGCCAGCGGTTCGACAGCACAGATCGGCGGCATAACCTGCCACGCTTCCAGCCCGATGCCCTTGCCAAAAACATGGTACTGCTTGAATTTGCGCAATCGTGGGCCCGCCGCAAAAACACCACTCCGGTTCAGTTCGCGCTGGCCTGGGTGATGGCTCAGCGGCCATGGATAGTCCCCATCCCGGGTACGACGCAATATCCGCACCTGATAGAAAATAGCGGTGCACCGCAAGTCCGGTTGACGGACAGCGAGCTACGCGAAATCGATGCGGCGCTTGCCAAAATCCCATTGCAGGGCGGTCGCGCCGATCCGTTTACCGAAAGTCAGTTTGATAAAAATTAATACCTGCTGTTACAGGGAGACTGCAGGTAAAGTCTCCCTCAGTGCTATTGCCGGGGATAAACCACATGAATGGACTAAATCATAACGCGCTTACGCGCAGTGCCGTCCCCATACCGCCCTGCGAGCGTTCTCTTCAGACCGTGGAGGCCCAGCCGTACTTCAGCGTTTCAGAGGCGTCGCTCGTGCTCGAAGGGGTTGTGTTCGATCGGAACAATAACCTGCTGTTTGTTGATGTGGTGACGGGACGCGTGTTTAAGCTCACCCCGGAGCGGCAGCTTTCCATTGTCCTTAAGGAGAATACATTCGGTGCTTCCGGCCTGGCGGTACACAAAGATGGACGGATCTTTATTGCGTCGGTGGGCGATATGCAGCGAGGTTCAGTCCGGGCTATCGAACCCGACGGCACCCGTGAGCAGATGGTTGTTGCTCCTGATGCTGGATTTCTTGTCAACGACCTGGTTTTTGATAATCAGGGCGGATTTTATTTTACTGACAGCCGGGGAAATTCAGCCGATCCACAGGGTGGGGTGTTCTACGTTAGTCCCAACGTCGGGTCAATTCATACCATCCTGCCTGGACTCGCGGTCGGGAACGGCATAGCGATTGACTCCGCCGGCTCTCAGATATGGGCCACAGAACACGCTAAAAACAGGCTTCATCGCGTAAGATTGTCAGACGCCACCACGATTGCCCCCTTTGGTTCGGTTGTTACCTATCAGTTCACCGGGCCGGCTCCAGATGGGGCCCGTGTCGACAGCGAAGGCAATATATATGTGGCCATCTCAGGCCAGGGGCGCGTCATGGTCTTCAACCGCAACGGACTGCCGATTGGGCAAATTGTGCTGCCTGACCGCGACAAAGGTCGTAATCTTAAATCGACAAGCCTGGCGATCCGACCCGGACATCACGAGTTGTTCATTGTCACCAACAGCGGGAACGAACCTGGTGGAGCGATGATTTTTCGATCGGGCGCATTCGCGCCGGCACCGCTTCCCTTTTCACATCAGTGACCGGACATGAGTGTCCTGGGGGACCCGGCAACGCCGGGCCAGGGTAGGGCATTAACAGTCCTGTATTGCTGAAGGCGGCGTGAGTGAAGGTGGCGTATCCGGAAGCGGGGGAATGATCCCGTCGACGGGGTGTGGCAGATAGTGTGCCTCGAGTTCCATGATTTCGTCATCGCTTAGTGAAAAGTCCAGCGCGTTGATAGCCGTGGAAAGATGTTCTGGTTTCGTCGCGCCGATGATCGGTGCTGTGATGACCGTTTTTGATAGCAACCAGGCAATTGCAACATGGGCTCTTGGCACATGGTGCTTTTCAGCAATGCTGGCAACAATATCAATAACGGGCTTATCCAGAAGGGCTGCGTTCTCATACATTTTTAACGCAAAGGCATCGTTTTGCGTTCGTCGGGACGTGACACTCCAGTCGCGCGTGAGCCTGCCGCGTGCCATCGGACTCCAGGGGATCACACCCACGCCCTGGTCTTCACACAGGGGCAACATCTCGCGCTCTTCTTCCCGGTAAAGCAGATTGTATTGCGGTTGCATCGTAATAAATCGGGTCCAGCCGTTACGCTCTGCCGTATGCTGCATTTTTGCAAAGCGCCAGGCTTCCATAGATGATGCGCCGATGTAACGTACTTTTCCTGATTTAACGAGGTCATGCAGAGCCTCCATGGTCTCTTCAACAGGCGTGGAGTGGTCAAAGCGGTGAATCTGAAAGAGATCCACATAATCCATACCTAAGCGCATCAGGCTATCGTCAATAGACTGAAAAATGGCTTTGCGGGAAAGAAACCCGGTATTGGGTGAGTTGCGCCACGGAAAGAAGGTCTTTGTCGCCACAACGATCTCATCGCGTCTGGCCATTTCTCTCAGTGCTTTTCCAGTGATCTCTTCAGAACTTCCGCCCGAGTAGATATTCGCGGTATCAAAAAAATTAATGCCCGCTTCAAGCGCCTGACGAATGAGCGGACGTGACGCCTTTTCATCCAGGGACCAGGGTTGAGGAAGACGTTCAGGTTCACCATAGCTCATACAACCGAGGCAAAGACGGGAGACTTTCAAACCGCTACGACCCAGATTCACATACTTCATTCTGTGTTCCTTCTTTTATTGCCAGCAATTCTGTGTGTGACAGGGTATTGCACTGACATGAAGGGAACCAGCATGCGTCATCGAATGGTGTTGTGAGTTTTTTTCACAGATGGGCGTAATCGTCATTGGATTTTACATACCAGGACAGCGCCTACAAACGAGAGGGAGATCAGAAATCCTAACGTATTGATTTATAAGTTAGTGGGAGTGTCTTATGAACTTATTTACCACAGTAGGTGATTTAACATAATATACATTATGTGCACCAATATGAAATCAGAAGAAATCTGGCATCTTATGGGCATCGTTGGTTGCTGATGGCCTCTGAGTGTGTCTTCTCAAGTGCTGCTATCGTCACGCTGATCATCTCACAGTGCATGGCTTACCGTTTTGCCCTGTTGATATAAGCCTGTAAACCCTCAGCAAGAAAATCAAACACCGTTTTACAGGCCTGGCTGTGGCGTAAATCCTCATGCATCACCAGCCAGGTGTCCAGATGAAACGCAAAGTAATCAGGCATTATCCTCTGCAACGGCGGAGAAAAATCTGCCAGTTGTACCTGACACATTCCGATACCGGCCCCTGCGCGAATAAGGTTTAATTGTGCAATATCGCTGTCGGTCCGAACGGTAAACAGATCGCGGTTTAGCTGTGGGTATTGTTTAAGCGCCTGTAAAATAAAGGGCGTTAAATTATCGAAACCGACAAGCGTATGGGTTAATAACTCATCAATACTTTCCGGAGCACCACGCCGTGACAGATATGCTGGCGCGGCATGCAGACCTATTTCAACCCTGCCCATCCGACGTGCAATCAGTTGCTCCTGCACCGGCGTCGCCATGCGTACGGCAATATCCGCCTCCCGATTCAGTAAATCCTGAACTCGATTAGACAGAACCAGTTCAACGGTTATTTGCGGATATTCTTCCTTTATCTGTGCAATCACGGGAGGCAGAACCTCCGTTCCGATGATTTCACTGGCGGCGACGCGCACCACGCCCCGCAATCCGGTTGCGTCGGAGCTGAAACTGGCAGCCGACCGCTCAATCATCATGGCCGTATTTTCCATCGCCTGAGCATGACCCTTCAGCTCAACGGCTGCATCCGTGGCCTGCAATCCCGTCTGCGAACGAGTAAATAAAACAAGCCCCAGGGCTGATTCCAGCGCAGCAATATGCCGTCCGGCGGTTGGCTGAGTAATGGCAAGCCTGCGAGCGGCTCCTGACAGTGACCCTTCCTTCATCACGGCCAAAAAGGTGCGATACCATTCCCACGGAATATTTAGCTTCATACAAATATGCATACCTGCTGGCTTATATTATGCAATTACATTTAGCCCGTGTGGCCGCTAAGATGTCAAGCAGATATCCAATAAGGGCCAGACGATGAAAAGCACAAATAAGGTACTGATACTGGGCGCAACCGGTGGGATCGGTGGCGAAATTGCCCGTAAATTGATCCGTGATGAATGGGATGTTCGGGCATTGCGCCGCAGCGCCCCTCAACATGACGATCTCAACGAAAGCATGACGTGGATAAGCGGCGATGCGCAGAATGCTGAACAGGTTGAGGCAGCGGCGTCAGAATGCAGCGTGATTGTCCATGCCGTTAACCCGCCGGGTTATCGAAACTGGGAACAGCTGGTTTTACCCATGCTGCATAACACCATCAACGCAGCGGAGCGAAACGGTGCATTAATCGTTCTGCCGGGCACGATTTATAACTACGGTCCTGATGCTTTTCCCCTCTTACGCGAGGATTCCCCTCAGGATCCAATTACCCGAAAAGGAGCCATACGCGTGCAAATGGAGAATGCGCTCTCAGCCTATGCTCAGCGTGGCGGTAAGGTGCTCATTTTACGGGCGGGCGACTTTTTTGGTCCCCTCGCAGGCAACAACTGGTTTTCACAGGGACTGGTAAAACCGGGGCATCCACCGAAGGTCATTAAAAATCCCGGGCAAACCGGCGCAGGACATCAGTGGGCTTATCTGCCGGATGTCGCCGAAACCGTTGCGGCACTGCTGGCGCGGCGGGATGAACTCGAAGCGTTTTCCTGTTTCCATATGCGTGGTCACTGGGATCCTGATGGGACAACGATGACCACAGCCATAAAGCACGTCGCGGAGCATGCCGGTATTAAGGCGAAGGTGAAGTCATTTCCGTGGTGGCTGGTCTCTGCAATGAGTCCGTTTAACACCACGCTGCGTGAAATGCGGGAGATGCGATATCTCTGGGAGCAGACAATAGAGATGGATAATTCAAAACTGATTGCCTTTTTAGGCCATGAACCGCAGACCCCCCTTACCGAGGCCGTGCGTTCTACATTAGCGGGCCTGGGCTGTATTTAACATAACCTGCACGTTTAGAAAGGGTTGAAAGATATCTGATATACTTCAGCTTTTGAAAAGCGCTGCCGTAAGCAAATGGAAATTGAATTAAATAAGAGTGTTAAAGAGAGAGTTTTCCATGCTGTCATTTTTGAAGTGACGGCCAACGTTATCATCGCGCTGTCACTCGCCTGGCTGATGAACGTGTCGGTACTCCAGTCAGGCTCGTTGTCCGTGATATCCGCCCTTACCGCAACGGTCTGGAATTTTATTTTTAATAAGCTCTTTGACTCCCTGCAGAAAAAACATCAGTTTCAGCGCACATTTCTCGTTCGCGCAATCCATGCGGTTGGTTTTGAAACGGGACTTATCATCTCCTTAATCCCTGTGGCAATGGTTATGCTGAACCTGACCGTGGCTGAAGCATTTTTTATTGAGATTGGTCTGGTGCTGTTTTTCCTGCCCTATACGATGCTGTTTAACTGGCTTTACGACTACCTGCGTTGGACGTTCGTTGGACGGAAACGTACGGCGTTATAGCTATAGTAGATCAATGTAAAAAATGAAGAGGAAGAAAAATGCGAAGTCTCCTGACTAAAGGAATTTGTCTTGCGTTAGCGCTATCCGCCACCGTGACGGCTCAGGCCGCTCAGAAAGAGAGCCATGACGACAAGCTCACCGGGATAACCATTTTCGCTCAAAAAGAGTCTCAGGGAAGCCAATGGGACAGTACAACGGGCGAAGCAAAATATATGGTTAGCTATAAGGTTACGCTGGATAACGCGTCGGGTAAAAGTATTGAGCCGGGCAAAGATAATAAGATTTGTTTCTTCCTGTTTGATAAAAAGGGAAAAACATTTATGAGCACCGGCATTGAACTTGAGATGTTGAAAAAATATAAACCGCGGGACAATAGAACAGGATTGGTCTATTTTTCCAGCTCAAACCCTGACGTTTTAAATATGCCATTTGTCCGTTTCGGCATCGGGAAAGACTGCATAAATTGATGACTGTCACATTGACACGTTGTTTAGCATGTTCGACCCCACTCTCCTTCTATACTGGTTATTTCTCCAACTCATAAAGGAAGGAACCATGTTCGATCATGTGAAATTCGGCGTCAGTGATTATGAAAAAAGTAAAACCTTCTTCCTCCATGCGCTTAAGCCGCTTGGCGTAGAACTCATCGATGAAGGCACGCCAGACTACGGTGTCGAAATGAGTTCAGGGGATGTTTCGCTCTGTCTTTTTCAGACAAATGAAAAACCAGCCCCTCTGCATCTGGCGTTTGTGGCCAACACGCGCCAGCAGGTCGATGCGTTTTACCATGCCGCCCTGCGCGCCGGCGGACGCGATAACGGCGGGCCGGGGCTGAGGTCATACGGTGACAATTACTATGCCGCGTTTGTCATCTCGCCCGATGGCCACAATATCGAGGCGGTGTGCCATGCGCCGGAAAGTCAGTAGCTCAGCCCTTCTGTCAGAAGCGATTAAATGATCTGCTATGCATCTTTTTGCACGATAATGCACGAAACTATTTCATAACGCGGCGACAATCCCGTAATGTATCGGCAGTAAACGTGCAACTTCATGCAATAACACTGACAGAGGTACCTATGACACAACAGCTAATTTTAATTGCCGGCCCCTATCGCAGCGGAACCGAAGGCGTTCAGGCACGCATTGATGAGAATCTGGCGCGTCTCGAAAGCGCAGCATTAGCCGTTTACCAGCGGGGTCACATCCCGGTCATTGGCGAATGGCTGGCTTTGCCGTTGGCAAAAGCCGCAGGATCGAAAACGGTTGGTGATGAAATCAGTGAAGCGATGCTGTACCCCGTTGCTCACCGGCTCATAGCTAAATGTGATGCCATTTATCGTATTGCCGGTGCGTCTAAAGGTGCCGATATGGACATTGAGGTCGCCCGCAAATATGGCCTGAAGGTTTATACCGCCCTTGAGAACATTCCTGAGGCTTAAGGCAGTCCGCCAGCCAGCCTGTGAGCACAGGCTGGCTATCAGAGAGTGTCACTCTCTGAGGTCAACACGACGGATACCCCCTTTTCCGATACCGCGCGGATCCACTCATTATCGGTATTGTCTTCAACGATAATGGTGTTCACCGATGACACATCGCCAATCACAAACGAAGACGCTGTGTTGATCTTTTCCGGAGAAGCCAGGACAACCGTCTCCGCGGCTCTGCCGGAAAATGCACGTTTGATGCACGCTTCTTCGAAATCGCCGGTTGTCAGCCCCGCCTCAGGATGGATCCCGGTCACGCCCATAAAGAACAGATCTGCATGAATATTTTCGATGCCTTCGATGGCCGCAGCGCCGACCGCAACAATGGAATGCTTATACAAGCGACCACCGATCAGAATCACCTCGATGGACGGATGATCCACAAGCCCCAGGGCGATGCTCGGACTGTGCGTAACCACCGTGATGCGCAGGTCAGGAGGGAAAAACGTAATCAGCTCCGAAGTTGTCGTGCCACCGTCAACGATCACCACCTGGCCTGATGAAATCAGCTGTGCCCCTTTCCGGGCCACCCTTTTTTTTGCATCCATCTTCACGGACTGTCGTTCGGAAAATGGCGCAACAGCAGAAGATGACGGCAGCGCGCCGCCGTGAACACGCTGTAAACGCCCTTCTGCCGCCAGCTCGCGTAAATCACGCCGAATGGTGTCTTCAGAGACGTCAAAGAAAATACTTAGTGCTTTTGACTGGACCTGACCTTCGGCGCCAAGCTTTTCAAGGATCAGTTGTTTTCGCTGACTGGTGAGCATCATGAATTCCTGATGTTGCATGTTTTATCTTGAAACTGCACGATAATGCTGTTTATGATAATTACTCTACGTAAGGAGGAACAAACGTGCAATCAAAACGTGCAGATGTGCGCATCATTGACAGTGAAACCCTGTCAGATAGCTGGTACAACCTTAAAAAATACACCTTCGACCTGCAGCGCCGTGACGGTGAATGGCAACGACAGCAACGAGAGGTCTACGACCGTGGCAACGGCGCGACTATTCTTCTCTACAACCGTGAGAAAAAAACGGTGATCCTGACGCGCCAGTTTCGCTTCCCTGTCTTTATCAACGGTCATGAGGACGATTTAATTGAAGCCGCGGCGGGACTGCTGGACAACATGGATCCCGAAAGCCGCATAAAAGCAGAAGCGGAAGAAGAGACAGGATTTCAGGTTTCGAGCGTGCAGAAAATCTTTGAAGCCTATATGAGTCCAGGCTCCGTCACGGAAAAACTCTATTTTTATCTTGCCGAGTATCAGCCGAAAGACAGAACCGGCGAAGGCGGCGGGATCAAGGCTGAGGGAGAAGATATCGACGTGCTGGAAATGACGCTTGAAGAGGCATTATGCGGCATTGAAACAGGCAAGATTGTCGACGGTAAAACCATTATGCTGCTTTATCATATTGCTCTTAAAGGCATTATGTAGCCTGCGGGTTAAAATCCTGATGACAATCAGCTTCGTTACGCTTGTTCGGCACTCGAATGTAAAGCGGAAAACCTCCTAAATTTCGCAGCCTACTATATTTAGTGAACTATTTCGGGATTCGACAAAATCGTCAACAATTCGCTGAGTCATCTGCATTTGCCATTTAGAAATGCCAAACGTCGACAGGCTGCCCGCTTAGGTAGCCTGTCTTATCTGTTGACTGGATTAAAATGCGACTCGCTACAGATAACGAAGCATATTATACTTGCTCCTCCACTCGAACAGGAGGCAAGCAACTCACGTGAAGGATACATATTACAACGACATAACGATCAATACGCTAATTCAGAGTGAGCTGGACGCGTTTTTTGAGGACTTCAAAGGGATCGTCTTCGCCTACGCCATTATGAACAAGAAAGATCCTTCACAGATGCGGATAATCAATAACAGCCCCGAGTGGTTTGATATCTACCTCGACAGGAAATATCAGTTCATTGACCCTGTTATCATTCGGGCTTTGCGCTGTGTTGAAGATTTTTTCTGGGAAAGTGATGTCATCCTGTCTGATGGATATAACCTGACGCGTATTTTCAACGAAAGCGTCCAGTATGATATCTACCAGGGGCAGACTTTCCCTCTGCATGATTATCTGAATAATCTTGTCGTCTTATCCGTCATCAGTCCTAAGCATTCTGGGATTGATATAGAAAAATATCGGCCACAATTTTTAAGCTTCCTTGTTCAACTGCATCAGAAGACACTCAATCTGTATAGCCAGCATCAACAGAAAAAGAATGTTTTTCTGTCGCCACGTGAGCGACAAATCCTTAAATGGGTCAGCGCCGGGAAAACCTACGCAGAAATTTCTGTTATTTTGTCTATTGCTGAACGCACCGTTAAATTCCATATGGGGAATGTAATGAAAAAACTCGGTGTGAATAATGCCAGGCACGCAATTAAACTTGGAACAGAACTACGATTACTGGACGACTGAGCCTCAGCCACTGGTTATAAGTGGCGTAAATGCTCCAGCATTTCGCGAAGCCAGTGACTGGATTTATCTTTGCTAATAATGTCTTCAATAATGCTGATACTGGCAGGCATAAATATATAGTAAATAACCTCCCCTTTTTCAGACACGCCGCGTTGAATAACTTCGACTTTCCAGTTTGCATGGCGAAAAATGGCATACATACCACGACTGACTACTGCGTACATTCCACGATATTTATTCTTAATGCAATAAATATTCATCGCAAGAAACAATGCCTTACTCGCGGGCACGCCCTGCAGACTTGAGGAGTCTCGTCTTTCTTTATCTAAAAATAAACGGCTAATTTCACAGCAGGGAACATCTGCCGGAAAAATAATGGTTTCGGTAAAATAATTGTGAAAAATTTCGCTTATCATCGTCGGATGCGTCGCGTTAATGAATCGTGCGCCGCATAACAATTCTCCCTCATACATACCCAACAAGTATGTCGTGTTTGGGTTGTCAAATTGATCCTTTTCCATATCTTCCACGCATTCAACTTTCCAGTCGAGTCGGTCCCGAAAGGTTTTTCTCCTGAGTCGAAAGAGTTCGCGGGCTAATGCTGACGGTAAATCATCGTAATCATGCAAAAAAAACTCAATAACAGAATTCATTGCTCTTATTCCTGATAATAACACCTGAAACTATTATCCCCTGTCTTTTAGGACAGCTTTCATTGTGCATGGTATTCCTTATACTTAAAAAGTACCCGGCCACTAAGTCCTCGTGAAACTCAGTGGCCAGGAGGTCAAAGACCTACGAAACACCAGGGATATATCCACTCATGATTATCTAATATTTATAGTTTCGGGTACAGAGTGTAAGAAGCACTTAACCGATAAAATATTAAAAAACGATAATCATAAAATAATTACAATTAAAGTATTGCCCCTTAAGAATTTAAGGGGTAATATTTCCTTTTTCTTATTTTTTCCCCTATTATCTCTGTTCTTACTGCTGTGCTACTCTTGCAGAAGCATGCTAAACGGAGAACCAAAATGGCCGACTGGAATCCTTCTCTTTACCTGCAATACGGCGCGGAAAGAACGCGTCCTGCCGCTGAACTGCTCGCCAGAATTCCTCTGGATGAGGTCTCCACCATCGCTGATTTAGGCTGCGGGCCGGGAAACAGCACCGTGCTGTTGAAGCATCGCTGGCCTTTGGCGCACATTACCGGGGTCGACAACTCCCCTGCAATGCTCGAGGAAGCAAGAGCCGCATTGCCTGACTGCCATTTTGTTGAGGCCGATATCCGCCAGTACAAGCCTGGCCAGCCGCTGAGCCTGATTTATGCCAACGCTTCGCTGCAATGGGTTCCTGGCTACTACGATCTCCTGCCTCATCTCGTTTCTTTGCTCACGCTTAACGGCGTATTAGCGATCCAGATGCCTGACAACTGGCTTGAACCCACTCACGTAGCGATGCGCGAAGTGGCGCTGGAGCAAGACTACCCTGACCGCGGCCGCGAACCTCTCCCGGGCGTGCATGCCTATTACGACATCTTGTCGGAGGCAGGCTGTGACGTGGATATCTGGCGAACAACTTATTTCCATAAAATGAGCTCGCACCAGGCCATTATTGACTGGGTAAGCGCCACCGGTTTGCGCCCGTGGCTCCAGGAACTGAATGAGAGCGAGCAGAAACGTTTCCTGAAACGCTACCATGAACTTCTGGAAGAGCAGTATCCGCTCCAGGAAAATGGGCAGATACTGCTCGCTTTTCCGCGGCTATTTATCGTGGCTCAACGCCAGCCCTGACGGGTTATGACCGGGCTTCTTTCAGCAGTTGCTGGATGACCTTTTCCTGCTGCGCATAATCTCCTTCGCCAAAGGCGGTATAGCGTAGCTGGCCTTTTGCATCAAAATAGTAATGCGCTGGCCAGTACTGGTTCCCGAAAGCGTTCCAGATTTGATAGTTGTTATCCGTCACAACCCGATACGGCAGCTGCCATTTCTCCACCGCGGTTTTTACCGACGAAAGCGGCTTTTCCCAGGGATATTCCGGCGTGTGAACCCCAATCACGACCAGCCCCTGAGACTGATACTTCGTGTCCCAGTCTCTCACATGGGGAAGCGTATGCTGACAGTTAATGCAATCCCACGTCCAGAAATCAATTAACACCACCTTCCCTCGCAGGGATTCAGACGTGACAGGGTCACCGTTAATCCACCCTGTTCCTCCACTTAACGAAGGCAACTGGCTGCTGGGCTCTGCCATCACCACCGGCCGGAGCTTCACCGGCGCGGCTGTGGGTTTCGCCAGCGTCAAAAGTGTTCTCTCCAGACGGTCTGTAACGCCATTTGCTCCTTTCAGAAGCGAAGTCATTCCTGTCGCGTTAAATACGACTGCCGCCAGCATCACCACGCCCGCCCCCTGCCGCAGCTTTTCCATCAGTGCCGATTTTGCTCTTAGAGGTGCCATCAGCGTGCGGCCTCCTAAAACGAGCAGGCTCAGCATCAGCGCGCATCCGCTGCCGTAGGCCGCCAGCAGCGCGCCCGTCGCAATGGCCGAGTGGCCCGCGATATTAATGCTGAAAATGGCGCCCAGTATGGGACCGGCGCAGGGAGACCAGAGCAGCCCCACCGCAAGCCCGGCCAGAAAAGCCGATGCCATACCGCGCGTTTGCCCGCTTCGGGCGTTGAGGACGTTTCCCGCGCTGACGGCCGGACCCGCAATACGCTGGGCAAATGACGGAAAAATTAAGGCCAGCGCGGCCGCGGCCAGAATGACGAGGGCGATCCAGCGCCCAACGATGGTTGCCTCGGCGATCCACGCGCTGGCGACGGTGACGACCATCGCCACCAGGGTGAACATCACGATCATCCCCGCGAGCAGGGCCAGAATATGCCGTCGCTGTCCCTGAAAACCGGCGAACAGGAGCGGGATAACCGGGAGCGTACATGGGCTAAGCAGGCTTATTACCCCGCCCAGAAAAGCGATTACCAGAAACATAGACACCTCACAATACAAGTCCTGCGACGCTGCAGTGAGGCTATTTCATCGTGCGGATGTGTTCAGGATATGTGTAAAAACGCGGGTTTTGTCTGGCTCTGTATCACCCAGGCCGGGAGATACAAAGCCGTACAATTAACGGCGTGGTAGCGTAATGGAAACATCCAGTCCGCCTCCGGCCCGGTTCGTCAGGTTGAGCTTTCCTTCCAACTGAGCGGTGAGCTGCGCGGCAATCGCCAGGCCGAGCCCTGTTCCGCCGGTATCGCGGTTGCGCGATGTTTCCACCCGGTAAAACGGCTGTAATACCGCCTCAAGCTCGTCATCGGGTATTCCCGGCCCGCCGTCCGTGATGTGAATCACCACCTCTTCGGAAGACGAATCATCAATGGCAATAATGGCATACCCACCGAACTTAAGGGCGTTATCCAGCAGGTTGGTCATCACCCGACGAAGCGCCTGCGGACGCGTAACGATCGGTAAACGGGCTTCGCCTGCCTGAAACTGCACGTTTTTACCGATGTCCTGATAATCGCAGGCGATGCTGTTGACCCAGGCGTTCAGCTCCAGCTTCAGCGGAGTCTCTTCCAGTGATTCTGATGACCGGGCATACGCAATGCCCTCGCGAACAAGACGCGTCATGCTATCAAGATCGTTCAGGAGCTTGTCGCGAAGTTCGGGTTCCCCAGCCATCTCGACGCGCAGCTTCATGCGGGTAATCGGCGTCTGAAGATCGTGAGAAATGGACGCCAGGAT
Source organism: Enterobacter asburiae (assembly GCF_001521715.1). NCBI lineage: Bacteria > Pseudomonadati > Pseudomonadota > Gammaproteobacteria > Enterobacterales > Enterobacteriaceae > Enterobacter > Enterobacter asburiae. The sequence continues at coordinate 1,371,405 of NZ_CP011863.1, read as the reverse complement.
CTGCGCGCGCTCCCGGAGATAAGACTGAATGCGCGCCTGCATCGCGTTGAAGGCATGCGCAGCACGCTGCACCTCAAGCGGCCCTTTCTCCGTCATTGGCGTGCTGGCCGCCGGATCCAGTGCATCCACCGCGCGGGTAAATTGTGAAAAAGGCCGCACTACCTGCCGCACGGCAATCCAGGCGCACGCAGCCAGTAACAGCAGCTGCAGGATCAGCACAACGGGCAGCCAGCTGGCGACCGGCGGCATGCGCGGGATCAGGTCAATGGTCAGCGGCGCGCCGTCGCGCAGCGTCAGATGCGCCTGGATGTGTGAAACGGAACCGGGAACGGCGGTGAAGCTGAGCGGGTACTGTGTCGCGAGCGTCACTTTTAAGGTCCGGATGGCGTCCTGCGAACGCTTATCCGTCGGCGCGTTGCCGGGCTCTCCCGGCCCCAGAATATAGCGGTAATTGCCCCGTTCGAGGCGCGGAAGCCAGGCCGCGCGTTCGCTGGCCGGCAAGCGGTCTAAAATGGCGACGCTGGTTGCAACGTCGTTTTCCAGGTTACCGAGCATCACCGTTCTGGCGCTGTGCATTCGTTCAATCATGACCAGCGTCAGGCTCAGGCCGTTAGCCAGCAGCAGACCGGACAGCACGACGAGCAGCAAGCGGGCCAGCAGCGAGCGTGGCCAAAGCGTCATTCGTTAGCCTCTTTGATGGTGACCGGCATCGTAAAAACGTAGCCTTCGCTGCGCACGGTCTTGATATAGGCGGGCGTGCGGGCATCTTCGTTCAGGCGCTGACGGACCCGGCTAACCAGCAGGTCGATAGAACGTTCAAAAAGCTCAGCGTCGCGCCCCTGCGTCAGGTTGAGCAGCTGATCGCGGGTCAGCACCCGCTGAGGATGATCAAGGAAAACGCGCAGCAGGCGATACTCCGCCCCGCTTAGCGCCACGATCACCCCTTCCGGATCGATTAAGTGGCGGGCAACGGTATCGAGCTGCCATTCACCGAACATCACCAGCCGCCCTACTTCCGTCACCTGCAGATTGGGCGGCATCGTGCGAAAACGTCGTAAAATCGCTTTGATACGCGCCAGCAGTTCGCGGGCGACAAACGGCTTCACCACGTAGTCATCCGCGCCCATCTCCAGACCCAGGATCCTGTCCGTCTCCTCATTGCGGGCCGTCAGCATCAGGATGGGCAGATCTTTATATTTACCGACGCGTAGCTCTCGGCACAGCGTAAGGCCGTCGTCGCCGGGCATCATGACATCCAGCACCACCAGGTCGATATGCTGTTTATCCAGCACGACGCGCATCTCTTTGCCGTTGGCCGCGCCCGTCGCGCGATAGCCAGACTTACCGAGATAATCGACAATCAGTTCACGAATATCCCTGTCGTCATCGACGACAAGGATATGATCAATATGCTCCACCGAAATCTCCAGACCGAAGGGTAACGTACTGAAAATAGCACATTTCAGAGCTTGTCCGCGTCAACGACGGCCTTGACGAAATCCTGCGGATCTTCCTGTGGCGGATTGTGCCCCACGGTTGCCCCGAAGGTGCGATGCTCATATTTACCTGTAAATTTACCCGCGTAGGCCTGCGGTGCCGGATGCGGCGCACCGTTGTTTCCACCTTCGATGGTGATCGTTGGAACGGTGATATCTGGCAGCGTGGTGAGTTTTTGCTCGTAGCTGTCATATTTGCGCTCGCCTTTTTCAAGCCCTAAACGCGAGCGATAGTTGCTGAGCGTCACGGCGACGTGATCCGGGTTATCGAGGGATTTGGCGCTGACGTTAAAAACAGCATCGCTAAATTTCCAGTCAGGCGAGGCCTGAGACCAGATTAAGCGCGCGAAGTCATGTGTGTTTTTGGCATAGCCTTCAGCACCGCGCGCGGTGGCAAAATAGAACTGATACCACCACTGCTGCTCCGCTTTTGGCGGCAGCGGCTGTTTGCCAATCTGCTGGCTGCTGATGAGATACCCGCTCACCGATACCAGTGATTTAACCCGCTCTGGCCACAGCGCCGCAACGATATCCGCGGTACGGGCACCCCAGTCATATCCTGCAAATACCGCCTGCTTAATATTAAGAGCGTCCATCAGGTTTACAATATCTTTCGCCATGGCTGAAGGCTGGCCGTTGCGCGGCGTTTTGGCTGACAGAAAGCGCGTGGTGCCGTAGCCGCGCAGAGAAGGCACAATCACCCGATAGCCTTTTGCCGCCAGCGCGGGGGCGACGTCGGCATAGCTGTGAATGTCGTACGGCCAGCCGTGCAGTAAAATAACCGGCTGACCGTTTTTCGGGCCGATGTCGACATAGCCGACATTCAGATCGCCGGCGTTAATTTGCTGCGGATGATCAAAGGCTGCCGCGAAATTTGTGCCGGTGACTTCAGCCTGACAGGACATCACGGTGCCAAGAGAAACGGTCAGTGCGAGAGTTGAGTACGCGAATTTGCTAAACATGTTGGTATCTCCGGTTGAGTACAATTCACGGGGATATAACAACACTGCAATGTATAGCGGATATGTGCGAAAGCGGGTTTATTGCAAGCCTGTGTATGTATCCGGGACGCTGATACAGTGTGATACAAACCCAGGCCTTGTCGCCTTAAAGGGAGAGGCGATAGCGGACGTAATCGTCAGCTTCGCCATATTTGTCATAGAGTTTACGCGCCGGGTTATTCTCACGGGTGACCCAGTACAGCTTGGACCACCCTTCGCGCTTGCCTTCCGCAATCAGAGCATCAATAAGCGCCTTACCGGCTCCCGCTCCGCGTTCGTCGGCATCAACAAACAGATCTTCCAGGTAGCAAACGGGTGCCGTTGACCAGGTTCCTTCGTGTAGAACGCACATTGCGAAACCGATGACCTTTTGGTCCTTCTCGACCACCCGGCAGAACATCGGTGAATGCGCAGAGAGCGCCCTTTCCCATGTCGATGCGGTGACGGATTCCTCAAGGTAGCAATCATAAAAATGGGTATAGCCATCCCAAAGCGTTCGCCATTGGGAGTAATCGTCTTCGCATAGAGGTCTTACCGTGACAGCCATGTGTTCCTCACATTACAAATCGATCGCCATTTCGAAACAGCGTAAATCAACACCTGCCATACGCGAGTGATGATAGGTTTCGCGCAGCGTCACAAACCCCAGCTTATGATAAAACGGCTGGGCGTTAGGCGTTGCATCCAGCCTCAGGTGGGTTATCCCCCGGCTACGGGCCTCACTTTTGAGCGCCTCGATTATCCGGGTCGCCATGCCTTTGCCGAATGCCGCGGGCAAGGTGAATATCGCCTCCAGGCAGTGGGTATCCAGATCCAGATAGCCGGTTGCCGCAGCGTCGCCCTTTTCATCTTCCACCACATAAAAAGGGTATTCAACGATCGTCTGCCGAAAGCGTTCAGGCATGAGATCTGGCGTCCAGCGCGCAATGACGTCGGCGTCGTAGCTGGTTTTACAGCCGTGACGAATTGCCTGATTGCGAATATTCCAGAGTATTTCGGCTTCCTGCGGGTTGGCCCGTCTTAATACCATGATGACCTTTGCAATTGTTAGTAGTATGGGAAAAGAGCTCAGTGGGATAGAGTGCCGTAAAGATGAAAATACCAGAACGCAAACAAAAGCATAACGCTTAAATATGGAGATCCGCGGATGACGATACCGACGCTCACGACAGAACGCCTACTGCTAAAACCGCTGGTTGCCGAAGATGCGGCCCAGATTCAAAAGCTGTATCCGCGCTGGGAGATTGTCCGCTATATGGTCTCTTCCGTGCCCTGGCCCTACCCGGATAACGGTGCGGAAAACTATGTCAACAACGTGGCGCTGCCGGATATGGCAAAAGGGATCGCATGGTTCTGGAGCATCCGCCGTCGCGAGGTGCCGGATGAGTTGATGGGTATTATCTGTTTGTATGACGTCGAAGATAACAACCGTGGATTCTGGTTGGCCCCGGAGTTTCAGGGTCAGGGATACATGCGCGAGGCCAGCATTGCCGCGACGGATTACTGGTTCAATACCCTAAACAAACCCGTATTACGCGCCCCGAAAGCCGCCGCCAACAGCCGCTCCCGGCGTATTTCAGACAGTAGCGGCATGCGGCTTATCAGAACGGAACAAAAAGCCTACGTCAGCGGCATGCTGGATTCCGAACTGTGGGAGATCACCCGCGACGAGTGGAACGCCCGTCAGGTCAGCTGATAATGCTTATCCGGCATCAGCCTTTCCGGAATGTTCTCTTCATCGTTCATCTGCAGCAGATCGCGTTCCATCATGTTGCAGATGGCGTCCAGCGGCAGATCGTTATTCTCTGTGCCGAACGGGTCTTCCAGCTCTTCCGCCAGGGTGTCCAGCGAGATAAAGGTGTAGGAGATCAGCGCCGAGACAAAGGGCGTCATGTAGTGCAGATCCACAACCAGCGCGAACGGCAGCATGATGCAGAACAGATACACCGTGCGGTGCAAAATCAGCGTATACGCAAACGGCACCGGCGTTGTCGCAATGCGCTCGCACCCGGAAAGCACGATGGACATATCGTTCAGACGGTTGTTCAGACTGTGGAACAGGATGTCTGAAAGCTGCCCGCTTCGCCGCCGCACGGCCAGCCACTCCCCCATGATCAGTAAAATACGGTTCGCCGGCGAGTTGGCGCTCATCACGTGACGTAAATCATCCGGAGCAAGATAGCGAGAAAGCTGCTCGGCGTTCAGCTCCCGGCGCAGGGTCATGCGCAGGCAGTTGGCAAAAGCAATCTGCAGGCGGACAAATTCCCCCAGGTGCTTATCGTCAGGTAAAGTGTTTTTTACCTCGCGAAACAGCGAGCGCGCCGCTATCATCAGCTGCCCCCACAGCAGGCGAGCCTCAACGTAGCGTGAATAACAGGCGTTGTTTCTGAAACCCAGAAAGATAGCGATCGCCACGCCGAGAATGCTAAACGGCGCCACGGTAAATTTGATGCCCAGCGAGGTATACCACGGCAGCATCAGGATAACGGCAATAGAAAGCAGGAAGTTGAGCAGCAGTCGGGTGTAAATTTTGGGAAGTACCGAACCGTGCCAGACAAAAATCAGTTGTAGCCAGTGCTGTTTAGGACGAACAATCATAGTGAATTTCAGGAAGGAAAAGAGCGTGGCTATTAAACGTGATCTCCCTCACCGTTGCAAGCATGTTAACGGAACATTGAATTTTATGACCTGCCTGGCGATAACCGCACGGTGCTGCATGTGTTTTTAAAAAAAGAGCATATAGTATGTTGTAACTAAAATGAGGTGTAATTAAACCCGGCCGAAGCCGGGTGACGTCATTAGCAAAGGGGGTTCACCGCTGCGCGCATTCCCTTCAGGAGAATGGCGTCAAGATCCAGGGTGACCTGGTCGACAAGTCCGGAGAACTGCGTGAGATCCTGTTCCCAGTGCTCGCTCACGCTCAGTACGGATTGCACCAGCTCACGGGTGCTCAACTGCTGGTCGCGATGCTGTGCCCACAGCTGCTGATAACGTTCCAGCCAGAAGGCATCATCCTGCACAGGATAGTTTTCCCCGTTACGTTCCCCGCGATAAAACGCTATCAGTGCAGCCAGAGCGAACGTCAGACGTGCAGGCAGTTGTCCGCTTGCCTTCTGCCCTGCCAGTAGCTGCGGCAGGATGCGGGTGCGGTATTTGGTCATGCCGTTGAGCGCAATGGAAAGCAACTGGTGTCGGATGTAGGGATTACGAAAACGCCCTGTTACCGCACTGGCGAAAGATTCCAGCTCGTCACGCGGCAGATCGAGGACCGGAATGATCTCCTGATAAATTGCTTTTTCGACGAATGCGCAGATCTCTGCATCATTCATCGCCTCGCCTACCGTATCCAGCCCGGCCTGGAATGCCACCGGCACCAGCGCAGTGTGTGCGCCGTTCAGGATAGCGACTTTGCGCTCTTTGTAGGGCCTGATGTCGTCGACAATCAGCACATTCAACGGGTACTTATCCAGGCGGAGTTCCTGAGCAAGGGATGCCGGCCCCTGGATAACGAACAGATAGAAATGTTCAGCCGTATCCAGGAACCCATCGTGATAGCCCAGCTCAGCTTCCAGCGTGGCCGCTTCGTCGCGCGGGTAACCGGTCACGATACGGTCGACCAGCGTCGAGCAGAAGCTGTTGGCGTCGTTTAGCCACCGGATAAAGGCCGCAGGCAGCGCCCACTCCCGGGCATAGCGCAGGACAAGTTCACGCAGCGCATCACCGTTGTAGTCAATCAGTTCGCACGGAATGATGATCCAGCCTTTATCCGCTGCACCGTTGAAGTGGCTGAAGCGCTCAAACAGCAGTCGCGTCAGCTTCGCCGGGTAGCTCACAGCAGGGGCATCGTCGAATCGGTCACCCGCGTGGTAGCTAATACCCGCTTCGGTAGTGTTCGAGAAAACAAAGCGCATATCCGGATTGTGCGCCAGTTTCAGGAACGCATCATACTGGCTGTAGACGTCGATCTCCCGGTTAACCGAGCGGATAAGACGGCTCTCACTTACCGCTTCATCCTGCCCGTTCAGGCCGCGAATGATAGTGGTATAGAGACCATCCTGAGTGTTCAGCGACGGCGGGAAGTCGCTATGAATAGGACGGACGATAACCACTCCGGCGTTCAGATCGGTATGTTCATTTAGCAGGTCAATTTGCCAGTCGACAAACGCACGCAGGAAGTTGCCTTCACCAAACTGAATAATGCGTTCCGGGTATTGAGCACCGGGAAAATCACGACGGTTGAGCGTGTTCACAGGGATTCCTTTTATGATTAGTCATACAGCCTGATAAGATTGGTACGATAACTTATCAAAACTTAACGACCAGATACCCTGTTTTGATCAATCCACGGCGTAGTTGTACAAAATAATCATAAGAACTTATAGAACACGGACGTGGCCGTCATGGCGCCGTCCGGCATCAGGGCATAGCGCGGGATCTCCCCCACCTTTTGCCAGCCGGCACGCTGGTAGAACGTCTCGGCGCCGCTGCCGGTGGAGGTATCGAGCACCAGAACCGAAATATCTCTGGCCCGCGCCTCCGCTTCAAGCGCTTCCATCAATGCCATCGCGGCACCTTTGCGCCGCGCTTTCTCGTGAACCAGCAGCTTCGCCACATCGGCTCGATGCGGCTGGTTTTCCGGCTGGTCGACGATCAGCTGTACCGTTCCGATGACGCGGTCCTGCGGGTCGATACTGGCCAGCACGAGGCGCTCGTTGCGCCCTACGCTTTCAGCGATGCCGCGCCAGAACGAACGAGCCTTATCCAGACTAAAGGGAAGCATAAAGCTAACGGATGCCCCGCCGTTCACACAGTTTTCGAGGATCCCGGCCAGCGCATCAAGATGGGTGAGAATGTCGTCTCGGGTGAGGTTTTTGATTTGCAGTGAGGTATTCATTGTTTTTCCTTACGTTGAATACCGTCACTGTGCATTTAACATCTTCTTAACGCAAACGGATCGGACATAAGCTTTTGTTATGTTACCGGACGCGCTGGCGCTGCTGTTTCATGGCATACATTTTTTCATCGGCCTCTTTTAACCACTGCTGCAGGTCGTTGCCGTTATGATCGAATTCACTTAGCCCCCACGAGAAATGGAGCGACCAGGGGTGAAGCTTCCGGGCGTTATAGCTTTCGACCTGCTCGGCGAGATACTGCATGGCAATCCAGGCGCCCTGCTCATCCGTATCCGCGAACAGCACGGCGAACTCGTCCCCGCCAAAACGCACCAGCAGATCCGCTTCACGGAAAGAGGCGCGCATCAGCTGCGCCATCGCTTTCAGCGCCTTATCCCCCTCTTCATGCCCGAAGCGATCGTTAATTTCCTTAAAGCGATCCAAATCCAGCCAGCCGAGCGTCAGCTGCTCAGCGCGACGCCGGGCAACGGAAAGCGTGAACCGCACGAGCTGATTAAAGCCCCGACGGTTGAATAACCCGGTTAATTCATCCGTGGTCGCCGCGCTGATGGCAGCAAATTCATCTTCCGCCAGCGCGCCAAGATCTCCCAGCACGGCGAGGTCGGCGGCAGAAAACTCGCGGGGAGCGTAATCAATCAGGCACAGCGAGCCAACGCTTGCGCCGTCGCGCAGGCGCAGCGGGAAGCCCGCGTAAAAGCGCACGCGAGGCTCACCGGCCACCAGCGGGTTATCCGCAAAACGATCGTCCTGCAGCATATCCCCCACCACCAGCGGCGCTTCGGTGAGGATCGTATGGCCACAAAATGAGATATTGCGCGGAACGCTGCCGGGCGCCTGGCCGTCGGCCGACTTAACGATCAGCGAATGCTCATCAATGAGATTGACCATCGCCAGCGGCACCTGGAAGAAGCGTTTTGCCAGACGCGTTAAGCGGTCAAACGCCGGGGAGCTGTCGATATCAAGCAGGCCTGATTCTCGTAGCGAGTTGAGTCTGTCTGTTTCATTTTCAGGGGTTGCAGGTGCTTTCATAATGTCTCCTGACGTAAAGCGTTACTAAAAGCGTAGCTTAAACAGAGACATTGTCAGTGTTCTGACAGCCTGTTAAGCCGCTTACTATTCACGTCAATGCCTTATGACGATTAACGCAGCTATGTTTCACTCCCGGAGGGCGCGGCAAGTTGCTCGTCCGCCACCCGGGCGCTGGTACGGTTTCGACCCGCTTTTTTTGAACGATAGAGATGATCGTCCGCTTCGGCCATGAGCTTGTTGAAGACCTCGGTCAACTGCCAGGACTCGGCCTTTCCGCTGCCGAGGCCAATGCTGACCGTCAGATAGAGCGTCTGGTGACGCCATGTAAAAGGATGGCTGGCAACGGTGGCTCGGATACGTTCAGCCAGTTCAAAACCGTGCTGCGCGTCGCCTGAATTGACCACCACGGCGAACTCTTCCCCGCCCATGCGCGCCACCATGCCGTCTTCCCCGACGACCTGCTGCACCTGTCGGGCAAACGACGCCAGCACGCGGTCTCCGCACTCGTGGCCGTAGTTATCATTAATGCTTTTGAAATAATCAATATCCAGCAGCATGACGGTCAGAAAACGCGTGTGCCGGTACGTCTCTTCATGCTTTAACGCCTCATAAAGCCCGGAACGCGAGTAGACGTGCGTTAGAAAGTCATAATCCGCCCTCAGTGAAACCTGGCGGATCAGGGAATTTATCGCCGCCATGCTGACGGAAACCATCACCGGGCAGATCGCCATCGTGGCGATCCCCAGCCGGGCTGAAAACATCATTGGCGTCGTAAACGGCGTCGCCACGGCAATATTAATAACCGAGTTGGCGACCAGAATAATTTCAGTGGCACCCGTGATAAACGTCAGCAGACAGGTCGCAGGCAACGAGTAACGAACCGCACACCAGATAAGCGCGGGCAGAGGAAACGAGAGGCTCCCCGCGCCGCCAATCACCACCGACGCGATCACCGAGACGATCAGCGCAATTACCGGCAGCAGCTGCTCCAGACGTAACCTGAGCTCACGCCCGGGCATACGTAACGTGAGCATACAGGGCACAACAAGCACGCCGGTTGAGAACTGCTCGCTAAACCAGTCGGCAAACAGCGGCCAGAAGGTATGACTGTCAATCCCGACCGACCCTACCGCGCCGAGCAAGGCGCAAAGCAGCGCGGCAATCAGACAGTAGTTAAACAGGCGTAGCGCGTTAAGCGGATCGGGGGTTTTCTTCATCAGCCGCTTGTCGCGCTGGACCAGCACGGCGACGGCGACGATAAAGATCATGTTTGACAGGTTGATCACCACGGAGGCCATACCCCAGTTGGTCGTTACCGCGTCGTACAACAGCATCGCGACATAACATACCGCGTAGTAATGCAGGCGATTCAGGTAAACATAGCGGGCGAATATCCCTGCCATGACGCCATTCAGCGGCCAGAACAGCGACAGGGCCTCAACGAGCCGTAATTCTGCGCCCACAAAATAGAATAAGGTGGTGAGGATGAAGATCGTCGCTGCATTTCGCAGCGGCGTGTCAACCTGGAACGGCCTGAAAGCGGTAAGAGCAGAACGCATTAAATATCATTCCATATGAAAGCTTATGGCAATTATTGCGGTCGTCAGCATGATCGGGACTAACTTGGGATGCATCTATAACACAAATACCACGGGAGCATAACTCGTCAAATTTAGGCGTTCATCTGCAGCACCAGCCAGTGGTGGATGACGCTGACGATATAATTTTGTTGCGGCGCCGTGAGCGTTACGCCCTGTGGAATATTATGCCATTTTGCCAGACAGCCCCGACAGCAGGTAGCGGTGGCATGCTGGGCGATAAACACCGGGTGACCGCGCATGGGCGTCTGTTTACCGTCGTTTGCGGGGTGAGCGGGCGCAAGGCGCTTTTCGACAAAATCCGCGGCGTGCCGGTCAATGGTTTCGGGGCCTTTGTCCCAGCAGTACTGTCGTTCCTTATCGCCTAAGCGAAAGCGCGAGCGAAATGTCGATCGCGCCAGGCGGGAAAAGAGAGGATCCAGATCGGACATCAGTATACGGAACGTCCCAGGCGCTGGGTCAGTTTCTCCAGAACCGCCACGCCGGCAAGCGAATTTCCCGTTTCATCCAGTTCCGGGCTCCAGACGGCTATCGCCATTTCATGCGGCACAATTGCTACGACCCCGCCGCCAACGCCAGATTTAGCCGGAAGCCCAACGCGCCAGGCAAACTCACCGGCGTTTTGATACATCCCGCTGGTAGCCATCAGCGCGTTAACCTGCCGAGCCTGAAGCGGAGAAACGACCTCCTGATCGAGATGCGGCGCGTGCCCCTGGTGTGCAAGGAACAGGAACGTCTGAGCCAGCTCAACGCAGCTCATTTTCAGGGCGCAGTAATGGAAGTAGTTTTGCAGCACGGTCGCCACGTCGTTGTGGAAATTACCGAAGGATTTCATCAGCCACGCGATAGCCGCGTTACGGGCGGAGTGTTCAAACTCCGAGCGTGCCACCACCGCATCATAGGCAATATCGTCAACGCCCGAGAGCTGGCGAACAATCTCCAGCATCCGCTGACGCGGTGCGCTGAGGCGACTTTGCAGCATATCGCAGACCACCAGCGCCCCGGCATTGATAAAGGGATTTCGCGGTTTACCCTGCTCAATCTCGAGCTGAAGCAGCGAGTTAAAAGGCTGGCCGGAAGGATCTTTACCGACACGCTGCCAGATCTCTTCTTCTTCATACTGGCGCATCGCCGCAACCAGACTCAGCACTTTTGAAATGGACTGAATGGAAAAACGCTCAGTCGCATCGCCTGCCTGGTATCGCTGTCCGTCAATGGTACAGATAGCAATCCCCAGCTTATTCCCGCTCACCGAGGCAAGGGCCGGAATATAGTCGGCAACCTTCCCCTTTCCAATTAACGGACGAACCTGCGCCAGAATCTCGTCCAACATCTCATTATGGATGACCGCAGCCACACTTTGCTCCTTGCCCTCAGGCTAAAACGGGCTGCGAGTATAACAGAGGCTTATGTATTGCGTCAGGCGCTAAGACGAAAACGCGAAACGGCCTGCAATAAAAGATCGGATTGCTTTTGCAGCCGCTCAGAGGCATCCGAGGCGTCAGAGACCAGCAGGTCCGTCTGACGGGAGACCTGATTCAGCGCCTGAAGCTGGCGCGTCATCTGGTGAATACTGTCTCCCTGGCTGAGCGTGGCGGTTGAGATCTCATTAAGCAAACTGCTTAAATTGCCCACCAGACCGGTGACCTGCTGCAAATTCTCTTCCATCAGGTTAACGGCGCGGGAACCGTCTTCAATGCCCTGCAGCGAGCGGTTAATAAGTTCCTGAATGGTCTGCGTCGAGTGGCTGCTTTTTCGGGCCAAAAGCCCGACTTCCCTGGCGACGACGGCAAAGCCGCGCCCCTGGTTTCCGGCATGGGCCGCCTCGATGGCGGCATTCAGCGCCAGGATGTTGGTCTGAAACGCCACGCTGTCGATCATCGCCACGATCCCGCGCATCTCAGAAGATCGGTCGACGATCGCCTGCATGGACGCATTCACGGTCGACATCATCCGGTCGCCGCCCGCGGCCGCATGCCGCGCTTCATCGGCCCTCGAGCTGGCGAGCCTGGCATAGCCGGTATTCCCTTCCACATGGCTTTCCAGCGCCGCGATATGCGCCGTCACATCCTCAAGCTCTTTCGCCTGGCGCGCTGACTGCTGATACAGCTTCTGGTTACCCTCCGCAAGGGAGTCAATGTTCTCCACCATCGTTGCGGTGGCATGGCTGACCTGCGTCACCAGCTGCTGCAGACCGTGCTGCATCGTCGCAATACTGTCGCTAAGCTGACCTATCTCCCGGTTGAAGCGCATGACCTTCGGCGGCGTGCCGGAGAGATCCCCTGCCGCCAGCCGGTTAATATGCGCAATCAATCGACGCAGCGGCGTAATCACCCATCTGGACATGCCGAACCAAACAACAATCGCGATGGCAAGCAGCAGCACCGGCGCAAACAGGAACAACGTTTGCAGGCCGGAGAGCTGCGCCATTAAGCTCTGGCGTCCCTGCATGGCCTGCTTCTCGCTTGCCTGCTGATAGCGCGCATAGTTGTCGTTAAAATCAGACTGAAACGCCTGAGCCGGTACGGCAAAAAACGCGTCGATGGTGTTGGTCTTAATCAGACCTTCAGCCTGCTCGTTGATCGCGCCGTAAAAAAGCTGATAGCTGTTCACCAGGGCATCGTCTTTCGGCGGATTCAGCGCCAGCCAGGCCTTCCACGCCTGCTGAGAAACCGCCAGCGCCTTTTGCGCATCGTCCATCAGGCTGTGCCAGCTCCCGTCGGAGCCGGTCTCTTTATCCTGCATAAACCAGACGCCGGACCGGTTAAGCAGGTCGCTTGCCGCCAGCAGGGAAACGCGGGCCAGATCCAGCTTGCTCTGCTGCTGCCAGGCCAGCAGGTTTTGCTGCTCGTTGCGCTGGGCGTCGTTCAGGGAGGCGTTAAGCAGGAATGAGGAGGAGAGCTGCAGCGCGGAGAAAAGGCCAATAATGCAAAAGATACCCGTCAGCAGGCCAAAGTGACGAGGGGTGAGACGCTGCGCAATACGGCGAAAAATTTGCGTTAGGTTCATAATTATCTTCATTAACAATACGTTAGACGCGTGCGAGTCTACGAAATGAAAATGACAGAACCATTGCAGATAAATGACAACGGCCCTCGTGATGAGGGCCGAAATCACAGGCGGGCGATAAATTACACGCGATCCTTCCAGACCGTTTGCACGTTGCAGAACTCGTGCAGGCCAAAATGGGAAAGCTCGCGACCAAAGCCGCTTTTCTTCACGCCGCCGAAGGCCACGCGCGCGTCGCTGGCGCTAAAGCCGTTGATAAACACCCCGCCGCACTCCAGTTCGCGGGAGAATTTATCCGCAAGCGCTGCGTCAGCGGTAAAGACGGTGGCGGACAGGCCAAAGTCGCTGTCGTTGGCAAGCGTCAGGGCGTGCTCCGCGTCTTTTGCTACCGTAACGGCCGCGACCGGACCAAACAGTTCCTGGCGGAACGCCGTCATCGACGGGGTGACGTTCGACAGCACGGTTGGCGCGTAGTAATTACCCTCTCCGCTGATTTTCTCTCCGCCCAGCAGCAGCGTTGCCCCTTCGGCCAGGGTGGCCTGCACCTGCTGATGCAGTTCATCGCGCAGGTCAAAACGCGCCATCGGGCCCAGATAGTTATCTTCTTCTTCCGGCGCGCCCATCTTTAACGCGGCGACGGCGTCAACGAAGCGGCGGGTAAAGGTCTCTGCGATCCCCTCCTCAACGATAAAACGTTTGGCCGCCGCGCACACCTGCCCGGTGTTCTGGTAGCGACCTGCAACCGCCGCCTTCACGGCAAGATCCAGGTCGGCATCGTTAAGTACGATAAACGGGTCGGAGCCACCCAGCTCAAGAACGCATTTTTTCAGCGCGGCTCCTGCCTGCGCGCCAATGGCCGCACCGGCACGCACGCTGCCGGTGACGGTCACCGCCGCAATACGGCGATCGTTAATCGCCTGGCTTACGCCGTCATTGGTGGCGTTCACCCAGCCGAATACGCCTTCAGGGAAACCGGCATCCGCAAAGATCTGCGCAATAAGATCCGCAGAACCGAGCACGTTTGGCGCATGTTTCAGCAGATAGCTGTTACCTGCCAGCAGAATGGGCACCGCGCCGCGCAGCACCTGCCAGAGCGGGAAGTTCCATGGCATTACCGCGAGAATAGGCCCCAGCGGACGGTATTCAATGACCGCGTTATGGTTTTCCACCAGCGTGGGTTCCGCACGCAGCATCGCCGGGCCATGCTCGGCATACCAGTCACACAGACCGGCGGATTTTGTCACTTCCGCCCGCGCCTGCAGGATGGGTTTTCCCATTTCACGGGAGATGGTCTGCGCCATCTCTTCTGCGCGGTTTCGCAGCGCTGCGCCGAGATCCCGCAGCTTCTGCGCCCGGTGGGACACGCTTTCGCGTCGCCACTGGTGATACCCCGCGTCAGACTGAGAAATCGCGCGTTCAACCTCTTCCGGCGCCGCCCAGGCGAAGGCACCGAGGGTTTCCCCCGTTGCCGGGTTAACGGACAGGGCATGTGTAGCAGATGAATATTTCATGATGTTCTCCACGCATTTCGGTTGATTGATTGTGGCTCACTCTGCTATTTCTTAAAAATGAATAATACTAACCACCTTATTCACGAAACGAGAATGCTATGGACTTAACCCAGCTTGAAATGTTTAACGCCGTCGCGCTGACGGGCAGTATCACCCAGGCGGCGCAGAAGGTGCATCGCGTGCCGTCCAACCTGACGACCCGCATCCGCCAGCTGGAAGCCGATCTTGGCGTTGAGCTGTTTATTCGTGAGAATCAGCGTTTGCGCTTATCCCCCGCCGGGCATAACTTCCTGCGCTACAGCAGGCAGATCCTCGCCCTGGTGGATGAAGCGCGCATGGTCGTCGCGGGTGATGAGCCGCAGGGGTTATTTGCCCTCGGCGCGCTGGAAAGCACCGCCGCGGTGCGCATTCCCGAAACGCTGGCGCAGTTTAACCAGCGCTATCCGCGCATTCAGTTTGCCCTTTCTACCGGGCCTTCCGGGACGATGATTGATGGCGTACAGGAGGGAACGCTAAGCGCCGCCTTTGTCGACGGACCGCTGTCGCACCCGGAGCTGGAGGGCATGCCGGTCTACAGGGAAGAGATGATGCTGGTCACGCCTGCCGGGCATGCGGAGGTGACGCGCGCTACACAGGTCAGCGGCAGCGACGTTTACGCTTTTCGCGCGAACTGCTCGTACCGTCGACATCTGGAAAGCTGGTTTCATGCGGACAGAGCCACGCCCGGCCGCATTCATGAGATGGAGTCCTATCACGGCATGCTCGCCTGCGTCATTGCGGGCGCGGGCATCGCGCTGATGCCGCGCTCAATGCTGGAGAGTATGCCGGGACATCATCAGGTTGAAGCCTGGCCGCTGGCGGAAAACTGGCGCTGGCTCACGACCTGGCTGGTGTGGCGACGCGGGGCAATGACCCGCCAGCTGGAAGCCTTTATAGCGCTGCTAAACGAACGTCTTCAACCAGCGCCTTCTCCATAAACAGGCTGAGCGGGTCCTCAGCGTACGGGGCAAATGCTGGACGCAAATCGTACCCGCACTGCTCATACAGACGAACCGCGGCGCGCTGTTTGATGCCCGTCTCCAGCCTTACCGTGTGGCAATGGCGGCTCAGGGCTTCATCTTCCAGGGCGGCCAGCAGCGTCTCGCCGAGATGCTGCCCGCGATGGGCTGGATCGATATAGACCCGCTTCATCTCCCCCGTTCCATCACCGTTGAGCACAATGGCTCCGCAGCCCACGGCGTGCAGCTGCTGGTCACGAATGACCATCAGGATCAGCGAAGCTTCCGGCAGCGCGGACAGGTCGAGAAGATGATTGCTTTCGGCGGGATAGAGCTCGCTCTGATAGCGGTCAAGCGCCGCGATCAGGTTGAGAATGTCCGGATGACGTGCAGATTCAGAGGTAATGGAATACATGGCAGGCTCCTTGCTGTTTTTATATCAACATAGCTCAGGCCTGCCGGGGTGGTTCATAGTATTAACTTATAGCACGTCACTCAGCTAGCGCAGGAAGATTCGCCCTTTCATATACAGTGTCGCCTGGCCGCCAATCAGCACGCGGTCGCCCTTCAGCTCGCAGCGCAGATCCCCGCCACGGTATGACACCTGGCGGGCATTGAGCGACGTTTTGCCCAGCTTTTCGCTCCAGTAAGGGATCAGCATGCTGTGGGCGGATCCGGTAACCGGATCTTCCGGCACCCCTTCGCCCGGGCAGAAGAAGCGGCTGACGAAGTCATATTCTTCTCCCGGCGCCGTCACGCAGACCATTTTATCCAGCGGAAGCATGGCCCCGATATCCGGCGTTAACGCTTCAACCTGCTGCTGGCTCTCCAGCACCACCATGTAATCGCGTCCGACGCGCACCTCTTTTGCCGCCGTGATGCCCAGCGCGCTAAACAGCGCTTCAGGTGGGTTCTCCACAACCTCCGTCGACCACGCGGGGAAGTTCAGCGTCAGCCAGTCGCCGCTGCGTTTGACGGTCAGCTCGCCCACAAAGCGGGTGGTGAAGGTAATTTCGGTATGCGGATAATCAAGGTATTCGAAAATGACGTGCGATGCGGCAAGCGTAGCGTGACCGCAGAGGTTAATTTCATCCAGCGTGGTGAACCAGCGCAGCTCAAACCCGCCGTCGGTGCGTACGAAAAAGGCGGTCTCAGACTGGTTATGCTGCTGCGCCATTTTGAGCAGCGTTTCGTCCGGCAGCCACTCTTCCAGAGGACATACCGCTGCGGCGTTGCCGCCAAAGGTTTTATCGCTGAAGGCATCCACCAGATAAAAATCAATTTCCTGCATTGTCTCTTCCTCTCTTGTTATGGGTTTTTAGCGCAGAAAAACTGTGCCTTTCAGATAAAGCGTGGCCTGCCCGCTCATCAGCACGCGCGAACCTTTCAGCTCGCAGCGTACGTCGCCGCCGCGCGCTGAAACCTGACGGGCAAACATCGTCGTTTTGCCCAGCTTTTCGCTCCAGTAAGGGATCAGCATGGTGTGCGCAGAGCCGGTGACCGGGTCCTCCGGGACGGAAACGCCCGGTGAGAAAAAGCGGCTGACAAAATCATATTCCCCCTCACCGCGCGCCGTAACGCACACCTTATGCTCGCCTGGCTTCATCGCCGAGAAGCGCGGCGCAAGCGCTTCAACCTGCTGGCGATTCTCCAGAACGATCAGCCAGGCGCGCCCTTTACGGGCTTCAACGTAGCGGCTGATACCCAGCGCCGAGAGCATCTCCGGCGGGGGCGTCTCTTCATGGGTTGGACATGCCGGGAAGTCCAGCGTCATCCACTCCCCCTCCCGGCTGACCATCAGGCGGCCAGAGGCGGTATCAAAGTGGATCCGCGAATCCGGGTAATCCAGCTCGGTAAACAGCACGTGCGCGGCCGCCAGCGTAGCGTGGCCGCAGAGATTGACTTCGGTGAGCGTGGTAAACCAGCGTAGCTCAATGCCCCCTTTACTGCAGACGAAAAAAGCGGTTTCCGACTGATTATGCTGCTGCGCCATTTTCAGCAAGGTCTCATCGGGTAACCATTCCTTGAGCGGGCAAACGGCGGCCGGATTGCCGCCAAATGAGGTATCGCTGAACGCATCTACCAGATAAAAATCAATCTCCTGCATTGTCTTACCGCCTGTTTTTATTGTGTTGTTCTTTTATATTCAATGAAAACAGCGTTCCCGGCTACCGCTTTCATAAGGTAAATATTGAGATCTGCGTCACATAATGGTTGAGTTTTCGCCGTTCAACGTTTTAAGATCGTCTCCTCTTCTTTTCAGCAACGAATCTCCGACATCCCTATGACAACGAACACAGTTTCCCGCAGGGTTGCGTGGCTACGCGTGGTCACGCTGGCCATCGCCGCGTTTATTTTTAACACCACAGAATTTGTTCCGGTTGGGCTGTTGTCTGACATCGCTGAAAGTTTCCAGATGGAAACGGCCCAGGTGGGCATTATGTTGACCATCTACGCCTGGGTAGTGGCGCTGATGTCCTTGCCGTTTATGCTTTTGACCAGCCAGATGGAGCGGCGCAGGCTGCTGATCGGTCTGTTTGTGCTGTTCATCGCCAGCCATGTCCTGTCGTTTATGGCGTGGAATTTTACGGTGCTGGTCATCAGCCGAATCGGCATTGCCTTTGCCCATGCGGTGTTCTGGTCGATCACCGCGTCTCTGGCTATTCGGCTCGCTCCGGCAGGGAAACGCGCCCAGGCGCTGAGCCTGATTGCCACCGGTACCGCACTGGCGATGGTACTGGGACTGCCGATTGGCCGCATCGTAGGGCAATACTTCGGCTGGCGTACGACGTTCTTCGCCATTGGTATGGGCGCGCTGGTTACGCTGGTATGCCTGATTAAGCTGCTGCCCGCGCTGCCGAGCGAGCATTCCGGCTCGCTGAAAAGCCTGCCGCTGCTGATGCGTCGCCCGGCGCTGCTGGGTATCTACCTGCTTACCGTTATTGTGGTGACTGCCCATTACACGGCGTACAGCTACATTGAACCCTTTGTGCAGGTGGTGGCGGGCTTTAGCGCCAACTTTGCCACCGTCCTACTGCTGATCCTCGGCGGAGCGGGCATTATTGGCAGCGTGCTGTTCGGTAAGCTGGGTAATCGGCATGCGTCGACGCTGGTGAGCTGCGCTATCGGTCTGCTGCTGGCCTGCCTGCTGCTGCTGATGCCTGCCGCAGGCAGTGAAAGCCAACTGGCGATCCTCAGCCTGTTCTGGGGCGTGGCGATCATGATTATTGGTCTGGGCATGCAGGTGAAAGTCCTGGCCCTGGCACCAGATGCAACTGACGTCGCCATGTCGCTGTTCTCAGGGATTTTCAATCTGGGGATTGGCGCGGGCGCGCTGGTGGGAAATCAGGTAATACTGCACGTATCAATGTCGGCGATTGGCTATCTCGGCGCCATTCCGGCCCTGGTGGCGCTGCTCTGGTCGGTGCTCATCTTCCGTAAATGGCCGGTGGCGCTGGAGGAACAGGGTCAGCACGGGTGAGCCTTCTTGCCGGGTGGCGGCTTCGCCTTACCCGGCCTACAAAACCCGCAGGCCCGTGCAAGCGAAGCGCCGCCCGGCAATCGCATCAATGATAGGTCTTAATAATTTCCAGCACGCCGTTAATAATAAACTGCACGCCCATACAGACCAGTAAGAAGCCCATCAGACGGGAAATCGCCTCGATACCGCCCTTGCCTACCCAGCGCATAATGGCGCCAGAACTGCGCAGCGACGCCCACACGATAACCCCGATAATCGCAAAAATCAGCGGTGGCGCAACCGTCAGCACCCAGTCCGGGAAGGTTGCGCTGTCGCGCACCGTTGAGGCGGAGCTGATGATCATCGCGATCGTACCCGGCCCCGCCGTGCTCGGCATGGCAATCGGCACAAAGGCGATATTCGCACTCGGCTCGGTTTCCAGCTCTTCCGATTTGCTGGCCGCTTCCGGCGACTCATGCGCTTTTTGCGCCGGGAACAGCATGCGGAAACCGATAAAGGCCACAATCAGCCCCCCGGCGATACGCAGGCCGGGGATGGAAATCCCGAAGGTGTTCATCACCACCTGTCCGGCATAGTAAGCCACCATCATGATGGCAAACACATACACCGAGGCCATCATCGACTGATGGTTGCGTTCGGCGCTGTTCATATTCCCTGCCAGCCCGAGGAACAGCGCCACCGTCGTTAACGGGTTAGCCAACGGCAGCAAGACCACCAGCCCAAGGCTGATTGCTTTTATTAAATCCAACATAGTGCGTTGTCGTCCTTATCCATATTTAACACAGCAATTATAGGGTGAAAGTGTGACATTGAGCCATGGGCGCAACGCAACGATTATTTCCGTCCTGGAAAGATAACTCACAGTTATCTATATGATTTGAAAGACCACAAAAAAAGTTCATGAAACGTTTTAGCAATTCGTGGCATCGGCTGACTCATTCAGTTGACTTATACTTGCCTGAGCAATAATATCTGCCGTGACTAACTACTTGCCAGGGCAACCATTTTGAAAAGCACCAGTGATATCTTTAACGACGTTGTTCCGCTGGGTCGTCTTATTCATATGGTAAATCAGAAAAAAGATCGCCTGCTCAATGACTATCTGTCACCGCTGGATATCACCGCAACACAGTTCAAAGTGCTGTGTTCCATTCGCTGCGAAGTGTGTATCACACCGGTTGAGCTTAAAAAGGTGCTCTCTGTCGATCTGGGCGCGTTAACCCGCATGCTGGATCGTCTCGTCTGCAAAGGATGGATAGAACGAAGCCCTAACCCGAATGACAAACGCGGCGTACTGGTGAAGCTGACCAGCGATGGCGCGGCCATGTGCGAGCAATGTCATCAATTAGTAGGACAAACACTGCATCAGGAACTAACAAAAAACTTAACGGCAGATGAAGTGGCAACCCTTGAGCTTCTGCTCAAAAAAATACTGCCGTAAACAGAAAAAGAGGTATGACGATGTCCAGACGCAATACTGACGCTATCACCATTCATAGCATTTTGGACTGGATCGAAGATAACCTGGAATCGCCGCTCTCCCTTGAAAAAGTGTCAGAGCGTTCAGGTTACTCCAAATGGCACCTGCAACGGATGTTCAAAAAAGAGACCGGTCATTCATTAGGTCAATACATTCGCAGCCGCAAGCTGACGGAAATTGCCCAGAAACTGAAAGAAAGCAATGAGCCGATCCTTTATCTGGCGGAGCGTTACGGATTTGAATCGCAACAGACCCTGACGCGTACGTTCAAGAACTATTTTGACGTGCCGCCTCATAAGTACCGAATCACCAGCGTGCCGGGCGAATCCCGATACCTGTATCCGTTAAAACACTGTAGTTAATCATCGCCTGTAAAGACGTAACCGAGGAAATCATGAAAGTTACCGCCTCCGCCGCCCTCGCCTTGCTGGTGCTGTTCTCCAGCCAGACCTTCGCGGAGCAAACCCCTCGTGCAACGCAGCAAAATAATCCTGATACGATGATTTTGCCGTCAGCACATGACCAGTCGCCTTATGATTTCAACCATATGGGTGCTGGTAGCGACAAATCCGACGAATTGGGCGTGCCTTATTATAATCAGCACGGCCTCTGATTCGTTTTTGCCCCGCAGACGCGGGCTTTTTTTTATGCCTTTCTTACCCGCGTCGCCCGACGCACGCGCAGGCCAAAGACATTAATGTACAGTCCGGCCATGATCAGTACGGCGCCAAAAAGCTGCAGCGCGCTCAGCGTTTCATCCAGCAAGAGTGCCGCACTGGCAAGCCCCACCACCGGCACCAGCAGGGATAACGGTGCCACGCGCCAGGTTTCATAGCGCCCCAGCAGCGATCCCCAGATCCCGTAGCCCACAATGGTGGCGACAAAGGCCAGATAGACAAGAGAAAGGATTGTGGTCAGATCGATTTCGACCAGACTGTTCAGCATTACATCCGGACCATCCAGAATAAACGACGCCGCCAGAAACGGGATTATCGGGATCAGCGCGCTCCAGACAACCAGAGACATCACCGCCGGGCGCGCCTCGTGCTGCATAATCAGCTTGTTGAAAATATTCCCGCAGGCCCAGCTCAGCCCCGCCGCCAGCGTCAGCATAAAGCCGAGCAGCGCCACATCCTGGCCGTTCAGGCTGGCTTCAATGAGCACCAGCACGCCGAACACCGCCAGCGTAATGCCCGCCAGCTGTTTGCCCTGCAGGCGCTCGCCAAACACGAAGGCGCCGAGAATAATGGTAAAGAACGCCTGCGCCTGCAACACCAGCGAGGCCAGACCGGCCGGCATACTGAACTTGATGGCGCAGAAGAGAAACGCGAACTGGCCGAAGCTGATGGTCAGGCCATAGCCCAGCAGCAGCTTTAACGGAATCTTCGGACGGGCGACGAAAAAGAGCGCCGGGCACGCGACCAGCAAAAAACGCAAACCGGCCAGCATCAGCGGCGGCATATTGTGTAACCCCAGCTTGATGACTACAAAATTGAGCCCCCATACTACGACCACCAGCAACGCCAGCAGCCCGTCTTTACGCGTCATACCCTGCCCCTGAATTATTAATTATTTGTTAACACTTCAAGGTAACAGAAAAAAGCGGGCGGCGAGAAGATCATTAATTCTGGCAGTCAGGCGAAGCACTTAGGGATAAATTAGGCGCTATACAAGCCCCTTATGTCGTGATAATCCTTTTAGGACACAACATAAAAAGCATAAGCATTTGTCGGGCAGGAATATGAAACCATCTCTCAGGCGCTCAACCGCAGCGCTGCTGGCATCGTCATTGTTATTAACCATTGGTCGGGGGGCAACGCTGCCGTTTATGACCATTTATCTCACGCGCGTCTACAGCATGAGCGTCGAGAATATTGGTTATGCCCTGACGATTGCGCTGACTATCGGCGTGGTGTTCAGCCTGGGATTTGGCATTCTGGCCGATAAGTTCGATAAAAAGCGCTACATGCTGATTGCGATCGTGGCCTTTATCGCGGGGTTTGTCGCGATCCCGCTGGTCGATAACGTCACGCTGGTGGTGCTGTTCTTTGCGCTGATCAACTGCGCCTATTCCGTCTTTTCAACGGTGCTGAAGGCCTGGTTCTCCGACGTGCTCACCGCAAGCCAGAAAGCGCGCGTCTTCTCGCTTAACTACAGCTTTCTGAACATTGGCTGGACGATCGGGCCGCCGATTGGCACCCTGCTGGTGATGTACAGCCTGCAGCTGCCGTTCTGGCTGGCGGCCTTCTGCGCCGCGCTGCCGCTCGGATTCATCCATTTCTTCGTGCAGAAAAGCGTTGCGCTGGATACCGCCGAGGAGAAGATGCCCTGGCAGCCGTCGGTGCTGCTGAAAGACCGCGCGCTGTTCTGGTATACGCTCTCTGGCCTGCTCGCGTCATACGTCGGCGGATCGTTCGCGACCTGCATTTCGCAATACGTTCTGGCCGCGCATGCGGACAGTGATTTCGCCGAAAAGGTGGTCGCCGTGGTATTACCCGTCAACGCCGCCGTCGTGGTAACGCTGCAATATGCGCTGGGTCGTAAGATCTCTGCCAGCAATATTCGCCCGCTGATGACCCTCGCCACCCTGTTTTTTATCGTGGGGCTGGGTGGCTTTATGATTTCTGGAGAAAACCTGGTCTACTGGGGCATCGCTGCCGCCATTTTTACCCTGGGTGAGATTATCTATGCGCCGGGCGAATACATGCTGATCGACAACATTGCCCCACCGGGGATGAAGGCGAGCTATTTCTCGGCTCAGGCGCTGGGCTGGCTCGGCGCGGCGGCAAACCCGATGATCACCGGCATCATTCTGACCAACCTGCCGCACTGGTCGCTATTTGTCATCATGATGGTCGCCATCGTCATTGCGTGGCTGATGATTTTGCGCGGGATGAGCGTGAAGGCGTGGTGCGAAACGCCCAACGTGGCGTAGCGCTTCCAGGCCGGGTAAGGCGTAGCCGCCACCCGGCAATAAAGCATCAGTGGTGCAACATTTCCTCCACCACCTGCTCTTTGTACATCTCATTGGGATAATAGGTCGGCCAGTTATCCATCTCTTTCAGCAGCGCCTCGTGGGAGGTGTTGCCCATGAAAATGTGAAAATGCGAAGAGGCTTTCGGTGCGATGGTGTGGTCGCTGAACTGAACAAACTTCGGTGCCTTGCTGCCGGCATCCTTACACTCAAACAGATAGCGAACGCCTTTTTTGCCCGATGCGTAGGTCAGTATTTTGTAGCCGCTGTAATCATACTGACAGCGTCTGACCGCTTTGCCCTTATGAAATTCCATCACGTTATTTTCGATGCCGATAGCATCCACGTCCGTCGCATAACCCTTGCGGTAGTACGCTTTCACCTCGTCAAAGGTTTTGCTTTTGTCTTTCTGCGCTTTCTTTTTAAACACCGGATCCAGCGAGCCGTCCAGCAGGAACGGATAGACCGACTGCCAGGTCCCGTCCCAGTCAGAAAGCGATCTGTCCTTCACGTCCTTATCCTCAAACACGCCGCTCGCCGCTTTCTGTTCCGCTTCGGTCATCTGATGGCCGTGCGAGTGAGCAAACAGCTGGCCGCTGACCAGCAGCGCCCCCAGAGTCATGGCAAATTTCCCAATATGTGCAGCCAACATAACACCCTCATTCCGTTTTGTAAGAATGAGGATGTTATAATATAACATTTTATATCGCAACCAATCCGCGAACGCCCTCCTGCTCCATGTTTTCACCCCGCCCACGCTGGATTATGGTGCCGCGCGACATTAGCAGGTAGCTGTCGGCCAGCTCGGCGGCAAAGTCGTAAAATTGCTCAACCAGTAGGATCGCCATATCCCCCCGGTCCGCCAGGGTGCGGATCACCTGGCCAATCTCTTTGATCACCGACGGCTGTATGCCTTCGGTCGGCTCGTCCAGAATCAGCAGCTGCGGACGGCTCGCCAGCGCGCGACCAATCGCCAGCTGCTGCTGCTGTCCACCGGAGAGATCGCCCCCGCGGCGGTGTTTCATCTCTCTAAGTACCGGAAACAGCTGCCAGATCTCATCCGGAACCTGCTTCGCCTCGCGGGCGGAAAATCGCGACAGCCCCAGCAGGAGGTTCTCTTCCACGGTCAGGCGCGGGAAAATCTCGCGGCCCTGCGGGACGTACGCCACGCCAGACTGCACCCGCTGGTGCGGCCTGCTGTGGGTGATCTTTTTACCCTGCCAGATGACCTCCCCGGTTTTCGCCGGGATCAACCCCATCAGACACTTCAGCAGCGTGGTTTTCCCGACGCCGTTGCGGCCCAGCAGGCAGGTGACTTCTCCGGTGACGGCCTCAAAACTCACGCCGCGCAGGATATGGCTGCCGCCGTAATACTGATTCAGTTCGTTAACCTGTAACATCATCGCTCCTTAGCGTCCCAGATAGACCTCAATCACCTGCTCGTTGGCCTGCACCTCGCGAAGCGAACCTTCCGCCAGTACCCGCCCCTGGTGCAGCACCGTGACGTGGTCGGCGATAGTCTCAACAAAGCCCATATCGTGCTCCACCACCATCAGGGAATGCTTACCCGCCAGCGTTTTGAACAGCTCGGCGGTGTATTCCGTTTCCGCGTCGGTCATCCCGGCAGCCGGTTCATCCAGCAGCAGCAGGTGCGGGTCCTGCACCAGAAGCATCCCGATTTCCAGAAACTGTTTTTGCCCGTGCGAAAGCAGCCCGGCGCGGCGGTCGCGCTCGCTGCTAAGGCGCAGCAAAACCAGCATCTCATCAATGCGGTCGCACTGCTCACCGTTGAGTTTTGCCCGCAGGCTCGCCCAGACGGATTTATCGGTTTTCATGGCGATCTCCAGGTTCTCCCACACCGTCAGGGCTTCAAAAACGGTGGGTTTCTGGAATTTACGCCCGATCCCCTGGCGGGCAATGCTCGCAGGCTCCAGCGCGGTCAGGTCGATGGACTGATCGTAAATCGCCCTGCCGCTCTTTGGCCGCGTTTTGCCGGTGATGACGTCCATCAGCGTGGTTTTACCGGCGCCGTTAGGGCCAATCACGCAGCGCAACTCGCCCACGCCGATATTCAGCGAGAGATCGGTCAGGGCCTGAAACCCATCAAAATTGACGTTAATGGCCTCAAGCTGAAGCACCGGGTCGGTCTGTTCACGGTAACGATCGCCCGGCAACTGGCGGGTAAATAACCCTTCGGCTGGCTGCATTATTTATCTCCCTTTCGAAACAGACCGTAGACGCCGCGCGGTAAAAACAGCGTGACGGCGATGAAAATCAGCCCCAGAAACAGCTGCCAGTATTCCGGCATCGCGACGGTGAAGAAGCTCTTTGCACCGTTCACCAGCGCCGCGCCAATCACCGGACCGACCAGCGTGCCGCGCCCGCCGAGCGCCACCCAGATGGCCGCTTCAATCGAGTTGGTCGGCGACATTTCACCGGGGTTGATAATGCCCACCTGCGGGACGTACAGCGCCCCCGCCAGGCCGCACAGCACGGCAGAAAGCGTCCATACCAGCAGCTTGAACCCGCGCGGATCGTAGCCGCAAAACGTCAGGCGGTTTTCGGCGTCACGAACGGCGGTCAGGATGCGGCCAAACTTGCTCTTCGCCAGGGCAAATCCGGTGCCTAACGCCAGAATCAGCAACAGCACGGTCGCCAGAAACAGCGCGATACGGGTGGTCGTTTCCGTCACCGAAAACCCGAGCAGCGTGGTGAAGCCGGTAAAGCCGTTATTGCCGCCAAAACCGGTTTCATTGCGAAAGAACAGCAGCATCCCGGCATAGGTCAGCGCCTGGGTCATAATCGAGAAATAGACCCCTTTGATCTTTGAGCGAAAGGCGAACCAGCCGAACACCAGAGCCAGCAGGCCCGGCACCATCACAATCAGCACCAGCGCCCAGGCAAAATGCTGGGTTCCCCACCAGAACCACGGCAGCTCGCTCCAGGAGAGAAACGACATAAACGCGGGAAGACCGTCACCCGCGGCCTGACGCATCAGGTACATGCCCATCGCGTAGCCGCCCAGGGCGAAGAAGATGCCGTGCCCAAGAGAGAGCATTCCGGCGTAGCCCCACACCAGATCCAGAGCCACCGCAACGATGGCATAGCAGAGGATCTTGCCAATCAGCGTCAGCATCCAGGTCGACAGCGCCAGCGGATGCGTCGCAGGCAGTAAGGCGAAAAACGGTAATATCAGCAGACACACCACCAGCAGGCTGCCTGCAAGTTGCGTTGCGCGCGGCGCTTTGCGCGCCAGCGTTAAGGTCAGCGGCTGGCTCATCAGTCAATCACCCTCCCTTTCAGCGCAAACAGCCCCTGAGGGCGTTTCTGAATAAACAGCACGATCGCCACCAGAATCACGATCTTGCCCAGCACCGCCCCCATCTGCGGCTCAAGAATTTTATTGAAAATACCCAGGCCAAACGCCGCGGCCACGCTGCCTGCCAGCTGGCCTACGCCGCCGAGAACGACCACGAGGAAGGAATCAATAATGTAGCCCTGGCCCAGTTCCGGCCCGACGTTACCGAGCTGCGATAGCGCCACGCCGCCTAACCCGGCAATCCCTGAGCCAAGCCCAAACGCCAGCATATCGACGCGGCCTGTCGGTACCCCGCAGCAGGCGGCCATACTGCGGTTCTGCGTCACCGCCCGCACGTTGAGCCCCAGACGGGTTTTATTCAGAATGAGCCAGGTAAAGAACAGCACCAGCAGCACGAAGCCCAGCACCACGATGCGGTTCCACGGCAGAGTCAGGTTGGCAAAGACCTGCACCCCGCCGGAGAGCCATGCCGGGTTGGCGACCTCCAGGTTCTGGGCGCCAAAGGTCATGCGCACCAGCTGGATAATCATCAGGCTGATCCCCCACGTCGCCAGCAGCGTTTCCAGCGGACGACCGTACAGATGGCGGATCACGGTGCGCTCCAGCACCATCCCGATACCCGCCGTCAGGCAGAACGCGACCGGAAGCGCGATAACGGGATAGAGCGCCAGCCACTGTGGCGCAAGCCCGGCCATCGCCTGCTGCACCATCCAGGTGGCATACGCCCCTAGCATCAGCATCTCGCCGTGCGCCATATTGATGACCCCCAGCAGGCCGTAGGTGATGGCAAGCCCCAGCGCCGCCAGCAGCAGCACCGACCCCAGGGACAGCCCCATAAACGCCTGGCCCAGCAGATCGCCCCACATCAGCCGATGCTGGATCTGGCTAAGACTCTCCTGCGCGGCGGCGCGAACCCCGGCATCCGGCTCTGTCTGCGCCTGGGTAAACGGGGTAAGTCTGGACTCCACGTCCGGATCGTCAGACTGCCCTAATAATTCGACGGCCTTGCGGCGCACCTCTGCCTGCGGGCTGGAGAGCTGGAGATTCGCCACCGCCAGTAATAGCGCCTGACGTGCCACCGCGTCCGTTTCATCGTTTACCCGCTTTTCCAGAAAAGCGAGCATTCCGGGCTGGGCATCCCGCTGAAGCTGACGTGCCGCTGCCCGTCTTTCTGTGACGCTGTCACTCACCAGCTGATGCGTAGCGATTGCCGTGGCGGCCAGCACGCGCAGCCGGTTGGTCAGACGAACGGCTTTAGCTGCCCCTTCGGTCGACTTAGCGTCACCGAGCGAGACCATTTGACCGCCGCGCTGCGCAAAGGCGTGCTTTTGGCTGTCGGTATAGAGATTTTCTTTTTGCAGTGCCTGCAGCAGCGGCAGCCTCGAGGCGTCCGGCGCGGCGGCCCACTGCGAAAGCAACTCCGCCTGCTGGCTGCGGCTGGCGGCAACAAAACGATCGGCATCCGATGCCTGCGCCATCCCTGGCAGCAGTCCGGAAAGCCATACAAGAGCGATGAACATGCGCATGGCGTTCATGACGTTTCTCCCTGGTGATGGCTTAGTTGCTGGCGGTTTTCATCGGCTGGTCGGGCTTTTTATCGTTTCCGGCGATGAACGGGCTCCACGGCTGGGCGCGTACCGGCTGCTCCGTCTGCCACACCACGTTAAACTGGCCGTTACCTTCGATTTCACCGATCATGACCGGCTTATGCAGATGGTGGTTGGTGGCATCCATGGTGAGCATAAAGCCAGACGGCGCCTTAAAGGACTGGCCGGCCATCGCCGCACGCACTTTATCCACGTCGGTAGTACCCGCTTTTTCGACCGCCTGCGCCCACATATGGATCCCCACGTAAGTTGCTTCCATCGGGTCGTTGGTCACCACGGTATCGGCATTCGGCAGCTTGTGCGCTTTGGCATAGGCTTTGTAATCCGCCACGAAGGCCTGGTTGGTCGGGTTATCCACGGATTCAAAGTAGTTCCAGGCCGCCAGGTTACCTACCAGCGGTTTGGTGTCGATCCCGCGCAGCTCTTCTTCGCCCACGGAGAACGCCACCACCGGTACGTCGGTCGCCTTCAGCCCCTGATTAGCGAGCTCTTTGTAGAACGGAACGTTGGAATCGCCGTTGATGGTTGACACCACGGCGGTTTTACCGCCCGCAGAGAATTTCTTGATGTTGGCGACGATGGTCTGGTAGTCGCTGTGACCGAACGGGGTGTAAACCTCCTCGATGTCCTTATCCTCCACCCCTTTCGAATGCAGGAACGCGCGCAGGATCTTGTTGGTGGTGCGCGGGTAAACATAGTCCGTGCCCAGCAGGAAGAAGCGCTTCGCCGCGCCGCCGTCTTCGCTCATCAGGTATTCCACCGCCGGGATGGCCTGCTGGTTCGGCGCCGCGCCGGTATAGAAGACGTTCGGCGACATCTCTTCGCCTTCATACTGAACCGGATAGAACAGCAGACCGTTCAGCTCCTCGAAGACCGGCAGCACGGATTTGCGCGATACCGACGTCCAGCAGCCGAATACCACCGCCACTTTATCCTGACTCAACAGCTGGCGCGCCTTCTCGGCAAACAGCGGCCAGTTTGAGGCGGGATCCACCACCACCGGCTCCAGTTTTTTACCCAGCACGCCGCCTTTCGCGTTGATCTCGTCGATGGTCATCAGCGCGACGTCTTTCAGCGGCGTTTCGGATATGGCCATGGTGCCGGAAAGAGAATGCATGATCCCCACTTTGATGGTATCGGCCGCCTGCACGCCAAAACTCATTCCCATCGCCACGACGGACGCGGATAACGCAAAGGCTTTTAATAAGGTACGACGCTGCATATTTTCACTCCTGAAAAAGAACGCTGTGCGAAAACGTCCGTTACGGCGTGGACGCGGAAAAAAATGTGTCAGCGAAGCAGGAGCAAAAAGGATGCCAGAATGGAGGTAGCGCTATTTCTGGAGGGGGAACGCGGGATGTAAAGATAACGTCTCAGAATGGCACAGCGCTGCACTTTTATAATGCAGCGCTGTGGATGAGGCTTTACCAGACTTCGCTGGCGATCTGCGTGACCAGACGGACTTTGTCCCACTGCTGGGTTTCGCTCAGGCTGTTGCCCTCTTCGGTAGAGGCAAAGCCGCACTGCGGGCTGAGGCAAATTTGCTCTTTTGCCACGTATTTCGCCGCCTCTTCCAGACGGGCTTTAATCCCCTCCGGGTTCTCCAGCTCTCCGTTTTTGGTGGTGATCAGGCCCAGCACCACCTGCTGCTTGCCCGGGCGAATGAAGCGCAATGGCGCGAAATCACCGCTGCGGTCGTTATCGTATTCAAGGAAGAAGGCGTCAACGTTGACCGTGCCGAACAGCACTTCCGCCACCGGCTCGTAGCCGCCTTCGGAAATCCAGGTTGAACGAAAGTTACCGCGACAGACGTGCAGGCCGATGGTCAGATCGTCCGGCTTGCCTTCCAGCGCCTTGTTCAGAACGCGGGCATAGATGCGTGCCAGCTCATCGGCATCATCGCCGCGCTCGCGGATCTGACGGCGCTGATCGTCCGAACACAGATAGGCCCAGACGGTGTCGTCCAGTTGCAGGTAACGGCAGCCCGCGTCGTAAAATGCGCGGATGGCGTCGCGCCAGGTGGTCGCCAGATCGTCGAAATAGTCATTCAGATCCGGGTACACCGTCTCATCGATGTCTTTACGCCCGCCGCGGAAATGCAGGACACTTGGGCTGGGAATGGTCATTTTCGGCTGAGCATTACCGCTGATGCTTTTCAGGTAGCGGAAATCTTCGAGCATCGGATGGTCGCCAAAGCCCAGCTTGCCGGTGACGCGCACGCCGTGGGCTTTGGTTTGTACCCCGTTGAACTGGATACCCTGCTGTGAATCGTAGCGCTCAACGCCCTGCAGACCGTCAAAGAAGTCGAAGTGCCACCAGGCACGACGAAACTCGCCGTCGGTGACCACATGCAGCCCGCACGCGCACTGCTGCTCAACGACGTGGCGGATGGCATCATCCTCTACCGTGCGAAGCTGTCCGGCGTCAATTTCGCCGCTGGCGAACTTCAGGCGAGCCTGCTTGATGGCATCCGGGCGTAAAAAACTGCCGACTACATCGGCGCGGTACGGGGCATGGTGTCGTTGCATGGAAATCTCCTCGGTCTGCCGGCGATAATTGCCCGCAGTGATAATTCATCATTTGAAGCTTTAGACTTCTGGATGTCTAAATGTCCAAAAAAGATGTCATACCTGTCCTGTTCCGGCAAACGAGAAAATTTCACGGGTGTTGAAAAAAATTCATGTTCACAGCGCGACGGCAGTTTCGCTGCTGGCAAAGGCGAACTTTTCATCCTCCCATCCGGTGATCCCCCCGAGCATGATTTTGACCGGCAGCCCGAGGCGCGCCAGCTTGAGCGCGGCTCTGTCCGCGCCGTTACAATGCGGCCCTGCGCAGTAAACAACGAACAGCGTGCCTTCAGGCCATTCGGCCATGCGCTCAGCGGTAATCTGGCTCCGCGGCAGGTGCAGTGAGCCAGGCACGTGACGGCGGGCAAACTGCTCTGGGCTTCCCACCACGTGCAGCAGCACGAAGTCCTGCTCATGGTTGACGATGGCGTGATGCACATCCGCACAGTCGGTTTCAACGCTCAGGCGGCGCAGAAAATGGGTAACGGCTTCCTGCGGCTCGGCAGCTGGAAATTCAGTAACATAGCTCATGATCCTTCCTCATCTTTGGCGTTTGTGTTAACACTACTCTATCCACAAATTCAGCCCGTGAATGCGTTCGCTTATGCCAGAAAACAGCAAAAAGATGACAAACTTAAGACAAATTGCCCGCCCGCAGGTGGTCGTGCTGGCGTATGACGGTCTGTGTACCTTTGAGTTTGGCGTGGCGGTGGAGATCTTCGGCCTGCCGCGTCCCGAGCTGGGCGACGAGTGGTATCGTTTTGCGGTGGCGAGCGTGGACAGCGGTGAACTTCGGGCAACTGGCGGGATCCGCATCGTTACCGATGGTGATTTAAGCCTGCTTGCGTCTGCTGACCTGATTGTGGTTCCCGGCTGGCGGGGGCTGGATTCACCGGTTCCGGATGCGCTCTGCGAGGCACTACACCAGGCCAGCGCGCGAGGGTGTCAGCTGCTCTCCATCTGTTCGGGGGTGTTTGTGCTGGCCGCAACGGGGCTATTGAACGGCCGCAAAGCCACGACGCACTGGCGCTACATTGACGCGCTAAAAGCCCGTTACCCTGACATCGACGTGGTTGAGGATGTACTCTACCAGGACGAAGGCGATATTCTGACGTCCGCTGGTAGCGCGGCGGGTATCGATCTCTGTCTGCACGTTGTGCGGCGGGATTTTGGCATGGAAACCGCCAACAGCGTGGCGCGTCGGCTGGTCATTCCCCCTCACCGGGATGGTTCACAGCCGCAACAGCTGAGCCGTCCGGTGGCGCAGCTGCGGGAAAGCCAGCGTCTCGGCCAGCTGTTTGATTTTCTGCACACGCATCTTATCGAGGCGCACAGCGTCGACTCCCTGGCGCGTCGGGTCGGAATGAGCCAGCGCACCTTCCTTCGTCGCTTCGAGGCGGCAACGGGGACGACGCCCGCGCGCTGGTTGATCAATGAGCGCCTGCTGAGAGCGAAAGATTATCTGGAAAGCAGCCGGTTAAGCATCGACAGCATCGCTGAACAGACCGGGTTTGGTCAGGCGTCGACACTGCGTCATCATTTTCGCCAGCAGTTCGCGCTTTCCCCGGCTCAGTATCGCAAACAATTTTCACGTCCAGGTACTGCACGCTGAGGCGTCAGTTTTAGGGCTACACTGGCACACGGAGGATCTGATGGTCACCACACACGTTTTTATCGCGGTTAGTCTTGATGGTTACATCGCCCGACAGAATGACGATATCGACTGGCTGTTGCAGCGCGACGATCCAACGGAAGATCATGGCTATGAGGCATTCATCGCGGACAAAGAGTGGAACGTGATGGGCCGGGGTAGCTATGAGAAGGTACTGACCTTTGACGCATGGCCTTACGATCGTCCCGTGCTGGTGCTCTCCCGACAGCTGGCCGGTACGCCCGTGCCGGAGGCGCTAAAGGGAAAAGTGCAGTTTTCATCCAGGACGCCAAAGGAGGTGCTGGACGATCTCGCTGCGCAGGACGTACATCGCGTCTATCTCGATGGCGGGCAGGTGATCCAGTCGTTCCTGCGCGAAGGACTGGTAGCCGATATGGTGATCACGACCGTACCTGTGCTGCTCGGGGAGGGAAAACCGCTGTTCGGAACGTTGTCCCGGGATATGGATTTGACACTGGTATCAAGCCGCAGCTTCCCTTCGGGTCTGGTGCAGTCGCATTATCGGCTGACGCCATAACCCTATCGCGACGGTCGGCGCAAAAAAAACCGCCAAAAAATGGCGGTAAATGCTTGCATGGATAGATTTGTGTTTTGGTCTCTACGTCCCGACACTCCATGGCCGGGCAGCGGATCTCATACAACCTAACACCTGTTGTCTTAACGAATGCTAAACAACCTTATTAACCAGTATGGGTATTGATCTGCAAATAACGCATAAGGCCCTGCTCAGCGCTCTGTTTTGCATCGTCATTAATGGCTTCCAGATAAAAGGAGCGAGCGACACCATAAGGTGCTTTTTCAGAGGGATACACCGCAAACTGGAATGTTTTTCCTCTCGCCCGATGAGTGCAGTCTAATTCCCAACGCAGATCGTTCACTTTTTTGCTGGCGCAGGCAACGCTACCATAATCGCTGGTTAAATAAGAACCCACGCGAATTTCTGCAGATTGAATATATTCTGGTTCGTCATTACCTGCGTAACGAACCCCTACAGCGGCTCCAACAGCCACTGCCAGAAGCGCAAGCGCTATTATTTTTTTCATTTATAAATGACCTGTTCCTTAGCCTAAGATTACTATTATATAAGATTAATCCTTAATGCATACATCCAATTGTGGACCAGAAATGGTAGTTTACAAAGATTCAGTTGTTTTTAGGAACTGTCCTAACCGCTATTTCGAACGCACATTATTTGACATTTTCTTTGCGCTAATTTTAATTTTTGAATAATAACCCTAAGAAATAATCGACATGATTACTGCGCATTGTTTTTCAGCGGTGAAACCATGATTAAAAAAGGGTTATCTTTCGTCATGCTTATTTGTGCGCTGTTTTCAGGCCAGCTTATGGCCGGACACAAAGGACACGAATATTTATGGGTCAAGAATGTGGCGCATCAGCTTCGTCATGAAGCCGACAGCGATGAGTTGCGAAGCGCTGCGGAAGAGTCGGCGGAGGGTTTGCGCGAACACCACCTGTGGCAGAAGTCGCGCAAACCGGACACGCACGTTCGGTGATTAGCTGCCCTTGCGTTTTGGCAGGGTTTTCATCAGATCGTCCGGACTGACGGACGCCACAATACTGCCGGGCTGCGGCATTTTGAAAATGTGGTTTTTCATCTTACCAATCACATGCATTTCGCAGGGACGGCAGTCGAACTTGAGGGTCAGAACTTCATCGCCGTTTACCAGCTGCATAGGGGTAGCCTTCCAGCTCTTAATGTTCCCTTTCGCCTGCTTAGGACACAGGTTAAACGCAAAGCGCAGACAGTGCTTGGTGATCATCACCGGCACATCGCCCTTCTCTTCATGCGCTTCATAGGCGGCGTCGATCAGCTGCACGCCGTGGCGATGATAGAATTCACGCGCTTTATGGTTGTAGACGTTGGCGAGGAAGGACAAATGGGTGTCCGGGTATACTGGCGCAGGGACGGCTTCCGCTTTACGGCTTCCGCGCGGATACTGTGCCAGGCGCGCGGCATCCAACATCTCTGCCGTTTCACGGCGGAACGCGTTAAGCAGGCTGTTTGGCACAAACAGCGCATCCGGCAGATTCACGTCGATAGCGCGCGCGTAGTAAATCGTCTGGCCCAGCTTCGCCACGCCATCCTTCAGGCTGTTAAGCGCTTTTTCCGCGTTGTTTGCCACCTCGAAAAGGCCATCGAGCGTATGCGTCACGCTGATGCCGTCTTCACAGGTCATGGTCAGAATCAGCTGCTCTTCCCAGCCGCCCAGCTCAATATCCACGGCGATACGACGTTCGCTGGAGGTTTTCAGCAGCGCCTGCTGCCAGTTATGATCGAGGTTACGGTTAAGCGCCGCGTTCGGCCGCGCCTTGTAGAGATCGGCGGGCATTTCATTCGGCCAGACGCGGTAGCGGTTCTCGCCGGTTTTCTCGACCGTATTGGCACGGAAGCCCACGACCTCACGCTTAATCATCACGTTAAGGCCATCGCCGTTCGCCAGCGGTTCCGTCACTTCGACATCAAGGTGATCTTTCGCCACTTTCAGCACTTCCCCCACCGGTAAACCGATAAACTTCGGTGAGTCAAACGCGCCGATATCCCCTTTACGGGCATTCACAAAATAGTCCGTGCTGCCGCGGTGGAACGTTTTGTCCGTCGACGGAATAAAGAAATGCTCGGTGCGGCCGGCCGACGCGCGCGCCAGGTCGCCGCGATCTTCGATAATGGCGTCCAGCATCTGGCGATAGTGCGCGGTGATGTTCTTCACGTAGCTCATATCTTTGTAGCGCCCTTCAATCTTGAAGGAACGTACGCCCGCGTCGATCAGCGCGCCCAGGTTGGCCGTCTGATCGTTATCCTTCATGGAGAGCAGGTGTTTTTCGAACGCCACGACGCGGCCCTGATCGTCTTTCAGGGTGTACGGCAGACGGCAGGCCTGAGAACAGTCGCCGCGGTTGGCGCTGCGGCCGGTCTGCGCGTGGGAAATGTTGCACTGACCGGAGTAAGCTACGCACAGCGCCCCGTGGATAAAGAATTCAATCGTCGCGTCTGTCGCCTGGTGAATATCGCGGATCTGATTCAGGTTCAGCTCGCGCGCCAGAACGATCTGCGAAAAGCCGACGTCGGAGAGAAACTTCGCCTTCTCGACCGTGCGGATATCGCACTGGGTACTGGCATGCAGTTCAATGGGCGGAATATCCAGCTCAAGCACGCCCATATCCTGAACGATCAGGGCATCAATGCCGGCCTGGTAGAGATCGGTAATCAGACGTTGTGCAGGCTCCAGCTCATCATCATGAAGAATGGTGTTCAGGGTCACGAACACTTTCGCCCCGAAACGGTGGGCGAACGGCACCAGTTCAGCAATATCGCTCAGGCTGTTGCTGGCGTTATGGCGGGCACCGAAGCCAGGGCCGCCAATGTAGACGGCGTCAGCGCCGTGAAGGATCGCTTCACGGGCAATTGCGGCGTCGCGGGCCGGGCTTAAAAGTTCAAGATGATGGGATTGCAGGCGCATACTTCGTCGTTATCCGTTATGGTCAAAATGGCGGCTATTGTAGTCAGAAGTATGCGTCAGCGAAACAGTTTTGCGTAGCGTCAGCGGGGATAATGAATCAGGGAGTGAAAATGCACCGTCCGGTCGCTGCTGTTGCGGTAGGCGTGCGGTTTATCACCGGCGAAACGGACGCCCGAATCGGCAGAAATCGTCTGCCACTCGCCGTCAAGCTTCATCTCCAGTTCGCCGCTGACCACCACCACATGTTCGATCACCCCGGCCTCATGCGGCGTGGATTCACTCAGCGCGCCGGGTGCCAGCGTAATGGAGAAATAATCAAACCCGAGCGTCTCGTCCCACGGAAAGAACGGTTTGACCACCATCGCCTGCTGCTGCGGGTCAAACACCGCCTGCCGGTCCGCCTCTGGCGTGATGAACGCGGAAAACGGGACGTTCAGCCCGGTGGCTATTTTCCACAGCGTCGACACCGTCGGGCTGGATTCATTGCGCTCGATTTGCCCCAGCATCGCTTTTGACACACCGGTCTCGTCCGCGAGCTTCGACAAACTCCAGCCGCGTGCCTGGCGCAGCGTTTTAAGCGTTGTTGCAAGGTGTAGTGTGATGTCCATGGTCCCTCCTGATGGCGATCAGCATACCACTTGTACGCTATAGCGCACAGTGTTACCTTATACCGGACGTTATAACGCACAACGGAGTTTATATGCGCCCTTCCTCTCACCTTGTTCCAGTCGCACTGGCTGGATTTGTCGCCGTACTGGTCGGTTACGCCAGCTCGGCCGCCATCATCTGGCAGGCCGCCGCTGCGGCAGGTGCCAGCGCACAGCAGATCGCAGGCTGGATGACCGCGCTGGGGATTGGGATGGGTGTCAGCACGCTGGCGCTTTCCTGGTGGTACAAAGCGCCGGTGCTGACCGCGTGGTCAACGCCCGGCGCGGCGCTGCTCGCCACCAGCCTGCACGGCGTGACGCTGCCGGAAACGATCGGCGTGTTCATCTTTGCTAACGCGCTCATTTTACTTTGCGGCATCACCGGGCTCTTCGCCCGTCTGATGAGGCTGATCCCCCATTCGCTTGCCGCCGCCATGCTAGCAGGCGTGTTGCTGCAGTTTGGCCTGCACGCGTTTGCGCACCTGGAGGGTCACTTTCTGCTGTGCGGCAGCATGATTGCGGCGTGGCTGATAGCAAAAGCGCTGGCGCCGCGCTATGCCATCGTGGTTACGCTGCTGGTCGGCGGTATTGTGGCATGGGCGGGCGGTGACGTTGTCACGGATAAGCTCACACTCTCCCTTGTGATGCCCGAGTTTATTGCGCCTACGTTCACCTTCACCAGCCTGGTGAGTATTGGCGTGCCCTTCTTCCTGGTGACTATGGCCTCACAAAACGCGCCGGGGTTCGCCACGATGAAAGCCTCCGGTTACCCGCTGGCGGTCTCGCCGCTCATCATCGTTACGGGAGCGCTGGCGCTGCTGCTTTCCCCTTTTGGCGTCTTTTCTATCTGCATCGCGGCCATTACTGCCGCCATTTGTCAAAGCCCGGATGCGCATCCGGATGCCGGTAAACGCTGGCTGGCAGCCATCGCAGCCGGAGGATTTTATCTGCTGGCGGGGATTTTCGGCGGTTCGATTACCGGGCTGATGGCGGCTCTGCCGCTCAGCTGGATCCAGACGCTCGCCGGTCTGGCGCTGCTGGGCACCATCAGCGGGAGTTTATATCAGGCACTGAGCCACGAGGCGGAGCGAGACGCGGCCATCGTGACGTTCCTGATGACCGCGAGCGGCGTCACGATCCTCGGCATCGGTTCGGCATTCTGGGGGCTGGTGCTGGGCGGCGTATGCTATGCCCTGTTTTCACGCGCTCGCCGCACGTAGCTGCGAAGGCGTCATGCCCGTCGCGCTGCGAAAGCGGTTGCTGAAGTGGCTGGCGGAGTTAAACCCACAGGCAAGGGCGATGTCCGTTAGCGGCGTCGCCGTGTTCTGCACCAGGGCCTTCGCTTTTTCCATTCGCCTCTGCATCACGTACTGATGCGGCGCCAGCCCCGTCGACTGGCGGAACATGCGGGCAAAATGGTATTCGCTGAGGGCGGCCTGAGCTGCCAGTTCAGCCAGCGTCAGGGGTTGCCCAAGGTTCTCTTCAATAAAGGCCAGCACGTTGCGCAGCACAAATGGCGATAGCCCGCCGGTGACGACCGGCAGCTTCCACTGAACGTTAGAGTAGTTTTGCAGCAGATGGGTCAGGAGCAGCGTAGAGGCCGTGCTCAAAGTGAGCTGGTTGGCGTGCTGCTGCCAGTCGCAGCCGAGCAAAAACTGGCGATACAGCGCGGTGATCTTCGGATCGCTACCAAAAATGCGCTCGTCCAGCGTCAGCGAAAGCGGGCGCTTGTCCCAGATCTTTTCCCCCACGTCGCGCAGGTGTTCATCGGTGCAGTACAGATGCACAAACGACAGGTCATCACGGATATCCCACGT
This sequence comes from Enterobacter asburiae, assembly GCF_001521715.1. Lineage (NCBI taxonomy): Bacteria > Pseudomonadati > Pseudomonadota > Gammaproteobacteria > Enterobacterales > Enterobacteriaceae > Enterobacter > Enterobacter asburiae. Next base: position 1,332,804 of record NZ_CP011863.1, on the reverse strand, counting down.
CGATTCGCTCTCTTTTGGCATCAAGCAGAAACGGTCCGGTCCCCCGCCGTTCTTCCAGCCGCCCGGCGTTTTTTGGTAGCTTTCGTAGCCGTCCGCCACGTACAGGCTGAGGGTATGGTGGTTACTTATTACCGTTATCGTATCGTGCTTGTTGTACCACGCTGCCAGCTGAATGCCCGAATTCAGCGAGACGGTTTCCCGCAGGACCGCATTCTGTTGGCAAAGCGTTTCAAAGGTATCGTAAGCGTGAGACATGACCGTAAGCGCGTGATTGACTGGAATATCAGTCTAAGAAGAGTTGTCTCCCGTTGCCAGCCCCCGGGAAAGAAAAAAGCGCAAGATTTTGCAAGTCACCCGCAAGCTGGTGAAAGCCCGTCGCGGATCTCAGCGCCATACTGCGGGCTTCCGTGGTTTGAGAAGAGAAAAAGTATGAACGCATTATTATACGGACTGGTGGTGGTCATCTGGGGAACCACCTGGATTGCGATTTTCCTGCAGCAGGGGTCCGTGGCGGCGCCCGTCTCTATTTTCTGGCGTTTCGCCGTCGCCAGCCTCACGATGATGGTGGTGTTAATCGCCCTGCGCCGTCTGCGCAAGCTGGCGCTGCGGGATCACCTTTTTTGTATGCTCCAGGGATGCTGCGTTTTCTGCTTTAACTTCTGGTGTTTTTACGCCGCAGCCTCGCACATTAACACCGGGCTGGAATCGGTGATCTTCTCCATGGCCGTGCTCTATAACGCCATTAACAGCTTTATTTTCTTCGGGCAGCGCCCGCCCGCGCGTTTCTGGACGGCGGCAGCACTGGGCCTGACTGGGATTGTCACCCTCTTCTGGGACGATCTGCTGGCCAGCGGCTGGAGCGCTTCGCTCCTGACCGGGATTGGTCTCTCCGCGCTGGGCACCTACGGCTTCTCGCTGGGCAATATGATCAGCATGCGTCACCAGCGCAGAGGCCTTGAAACCATGACCACCAACGCCTGGGCTATGCTCTACGGCACGCTGGTGATGGGCTGCATTGCCCTGTTCAGAGGCGACAGCTTCGCGCCAGAGTGGACCATCAGCTACATTGGCGCGCTGCTCTATCTGGCCCTGTTTGGTTCGGTGATTGCCTTTGGCGCCTACTTCACGCTGGTGGGACGTATCGGTCCCGGCAAAGCGGCCTACAGTACGCTGCTCTTCCCGCTGGTGGCGCTGTCCATCTCCACGGTGTATGAAGGCTACGTCTGGCATATCAACGGTATCGTGGGATTATTGCTGATTCTGGGGGGAAATATGGTGATGTTTACCAAACCTGAAACCTGGTTCAGGCGCTTACGAACGGCGTAAATAAAAAGGCCTGCATTACGCAGGCCGTTTAATTTTATTTAGCGGTCTTTTTCACATCAAACATGGTGGCGTCCGTCGCCATATCATCAACAACATGCTTCAGCGTCGCAAAGGTCATTGGTGTATTTTCGTTATTCAGCTCTTTACCTTCGCCTTTACGAACTACTTTAATGACCGGCTTACCGGTTTTCGCATCAATTAACTCACCTTCAAAGTACAGGTGGGTATCCATGGTACGGTGACCCGTCGCCATTTGCGTACCCGCTACAACCAGCGCAACTGGCACCACTTCATAGAATTGCAGACCTTCTTTCTTCGAGCTTACGCCGGTGATCGCGCCGCGGAAGATGAGGCTGCGCGGCCCTGGAGTAGTGACGATAGGTTTACGCTGACCAATCGCGGTTTTCATTTTGTTGTTGGTGTAATTCAGCAACTCATCCAGCGTTTTTTGACCAATCTGTGTGGTTGGTTTTGGAGCGGGATAATAGGTAATCGGGGTCCAGACAATATTGTCATAATTGGCATCACTATATGACGGATCAACGCAATGTTGGTTTACCCGTTGCCGACGTCGTTTCCTTCAAGCCAGAATAGTCTTTTAAAAAGCCTGAGTATTGTTCTGGAGCCGCGACTTTCGAAGAACAGCCCGCCAACGCCAACAGACCAGTAAGCACTGCAACTTTAAAAAAAGTTTGAGTACGCATGATAGTTTTCCATGTTATCTGCAAGTATGCATTTGAAGTTATAGCAAAAGACTGGCGGGTTTGTTGTGACAAAAAATGATGCGGAGAGCACAAATTGCGAAAAGACTGCCCGGAAGCGTGCCGGGCAGTGAAAAATTACTGATTTATATCCAGTTGCCAGAACAGATGTTTGCCAAACGGGTCAATTTCATAGCCCGTCACCTCTTTGCGCACCGGCTCGAAAATGGTTGAATGCGCAATCATCACCGCGGGCATCTGGTCATGCATCATTTGCTGAGCCTCTTTATACAGCGCCACGCGTTTATCGCGATCGGTCGTTGATTTTGCTTCCGCAATAATTTTATCGAAGGGCTTATAGCACCATTTCGCCGAATTTGAGCCGCCGTTTGCCGAGGTACAGGTAAATAGCGGACCAAAGAAGTTGTCGGGATCGCCCGTCGCGGTCGTCCAGCCCATCAGCGCGGCCTGATGTTCCCCGCCCTTCACGCGCTTAAGGTATTCGCCCCACTCGTAGGTGACGATTTTGGTCTGAACCCCGATTTTCGCCCAGTCGGCCTGAATCATTTCCGCCATGCGTTTCGCATTCGGATTGTACGGACGCTGCACCGGCATCGCCCACAGGTCGACGCTCACGCCGTTGGCAAAACCGGCCTCTTTCAGCAGCGCTTTCGCCTTTTCAGGATCGTAATCGTAATCCTTAAGCTCGCTGTCTGCGCCCCAGACGCCCGGCGGCAGCAGGTTCTTTGCAGCGGTGCCGGTGCCGTGGAACACCGCATCAATAATGGCCGGCTTATTGATGGCCATCGCCAGCGCCTGACGGACTTTTACGTTATCCAGCGGCGGCTTTTGGGTATTGAACGCCAGAAAGCCGGTATTCAGTCCGGCTTTGCTCATCAGGTTGATGTCTTTGTTCGCCTTCATGCGCGGCAGGTCCGCCGGGTTCGGGAACGGCATCACCTGACATTCGTTCTTCTCAATTTTGGCAAAACGCACGGAGGCATCCGGCGTGATGCTAAACACCAGCCGATCCAGCTTCGATTTCCCCTGCCAGTAGTCGGCAAACGCCGTAAACAGGATCCGCGAATCCTTCTGATACTGCGCCAGCTTAAACGGCCCGGTGCCTATAGGCTCCATATCCACCTTCTCCGGGGTGCCCGCTTTTAGCATCGCGTCGGCATACTCTGCGGAAAGGATCGAGGCAAAATACCATGCCAGATCGGCGACAAACGGCGCTTCCGGGTGCGCCAGGGTAAAGCGCACGGTGTGGTCATCAACTTTATCAATGCCGGTTATCAGGCTGCCAAACTCCAGGCTTTCGAAGTTGGAATAGCTGCCGTTAGAGACGTTGTGATAGGGATGATTCACGTCTTTCTGCCGCATAAACGAGAAAATCACGTCGTCGGCGTTAAAGTCGCGGGTCGGCGTGAAGGATTTGTTGCTCTGAAATTTGACGCCCTTACGCAGATGGAAGGTGTACACCTTGCCGTCGTCGCTGACTTCCCAGCGCTCCGCCAGGCTCGGCACCAGCTCCGTGGTGCCGGGTTTGAAATCGACCAGCCGGTTATAGACCGGCACGGCGCTGGCGTCCACGCTGGTTCCCGAGGTGTATAGCTGAGGATTAAAGTTTTCCGGCGATCCTTCGGAGCAATACACCAGCGTTTTCGCGGCAACGGTGGAACTGACCGTGAGTGCAGCAAGCGCCAGCCCTAAAGTTGTGAGTTTGCTTTTCATCATTTATTCCTGTCTTTTTAATTCGACGGCTAATTAATTCTTTTGCCATTTCATAAATAACATTAAAGTGATGTGGCAAACACCTGAAAAATAAATAAGGAACAAATCACTATGGGCTCGCCGCTTTCCAGACAATTAACGCACCGTTTTTTCCGCTATCTCGCTATCACCAGCCAGAGCGATCCCAAAGTCAAAACCCTGCCGTCAACGCCGGGCCAGCACGACATGGCGCGGGAGCTGGCGCAGGAGCTGGCACAGCTGGGGTTAGACGACATTGTGATTGATGAATTCGCCACGGTAACGGCGGTAAAAAAAGGCAACGTGCCCGGCGCGCCGCGCATCGGCTTTATTACCCATATTGATACCGTGGACGTAGGATTATCACCGGATATTCATCCACAAATATTAACCTTTACCGGTGAAGATCTCTGTCTGAATAAAGAGAAAGACATCTGGCTGCGGGTGAAAGAGCATCCTGAAATTCTGGCTTATCCCAATGAGGAGATTATTTTCAGCGACGGGACCAGCGTATTAGGCGCCGATAATAAATCGGCGGTCACGGTGGTCATGACGGTGCTGGAAAACCTGACGGCGGAGCATCAGCACGGGGATATCGTCGTGGCGTTTGTGCCTGACGAAGAGATCGGCCTGAGCGGTGCAAAAGCGCTGGATCTCAAGCGCTTTGACGTCGACTTCGCCTGGACCATCGACTGCTGCGAGCTGGGTGAAATTGTCTACGAGAACTTTAATGCGGCAGCCGCTGAGATCCGCTTTACCGGCGTAACGGCGCACCCGATGTCCGCCAAAGGCGTGCTGGTGAATCCCCTGCTGATGGCGACTGACTACATCAACCATTTTGACCGCCAGCAAACGCCGGAGTGCACCGAGGGACGTGAGGGCTATATCTGGTTTAACGGCATTCAGGCCGGGCAAAACGAGGCCATTCTTAAGGCCAATATCCGCGACTTTGACAAGGACAGCTTTGCCGCCCGCAAGCAGCAGATTGCCGATGTTGCCGCGCTGATTGCCGCCCAGCATCCAACGGCCAGGGTGGACTATCGCATTGAAGATACCTACAGCAATATCAGCAATGCGATTGGTGAGGACCGGCGCGCCATCGATCTGATGTTCGAGGCGATGGAATCGCTCGGCATCACGCCGAAGCCGACGCCCATGCGCGGCGGTACCGACGGCGCGGCGCTCTCGGCAAAAGGGCTGCTCACGCCGAACTTCTTCACCGGCGCGCATAACTTCCACTCGAAGTTTGAATTCCTGCCGCTGTCGTCGTTCGAGGCGTCTTACAACACCGCCCTGCAGATCTGCCTGCTTGCTGCCCGCTAAGCGGGCTTGCGTGCTAGCATCGTGGCAAAGCGCAGCTTGATGCGGTTGCCGTTTTCATCGGTGCGGTGCAGTTCGCCAACGTCTTCGTTGTATTTGAGCAACTCCCAGCCTTCGTAGTAGTTGCTCAGCTCACCGCTTTTGAACGCAAACGGGAAGCCGACGGTGCACGGGTAATCAGCCGTGTCCATCGCGGCAACGATCAGGTTGTAGCCGCCGGGCTTGGTGCAGCGCTGCATGTTGGCGATAAGTCCCGGGATGGTTTTTGACTCCAGGAACATCAGCACCACGGTGGAGAGAATGAAATCGTACTCGCCGTCAAAACTCAGGTTGTTGAGATCTTTAATCGCCGTGTGTAAGTTATCGATCCCTTCTTCCGCCTTGATGCGCTCGATATTCTCGATGCTCATCGGGTTCTTGTCCCACGCGGTCACCTCGTAACCGTTGGCCGCCAGATAAAGGCTGTTGCGGCCATTGCCGCAGCCCAGATCCAGCGTTTTACCCGGTTTAATCTTTGCCGCACTGAACAGCACCTCTGAATGGGTGCGGGTTAAGCCATATTTCTCTGTGAAGTAATTCTCGTCGACGGTCATTATTTTTTCCTGAGCCTGCATAAGTTGAAAGTGCATCCTGAATGCCATTTTAAGGCGTTTACCGTCTGGTTGCCAGCCGCTCGAAAACCGAAAAATTTGCTACGTTTAGTTAAGACGCTTATCAGAGACCTAAAGATGAATAAATATCGCCTTAGCGACGAAACACGCCTCTGGCAATGGAAAAACGGCGACACTACTCACTCCGTCACGCTGCGGCAGATTATCGCGACAGTGGATTTTAACGACGTGACGGTCGGTACCAAAGGCGGCTGGGTTGACGATGAGCGTGCACTCGCCCAGGACGGCGAATGTTGGATCTACGACGAAAACAGCGTGGTGTTCGCCGGTGCAACCGTGTCCGGCAACGCGCGTCTTACCCTGCCTTGCATCATTAGCCACGATGCGCATATCAGCGGCAGCTGCTGGCTGGACGCGGCAGAGGTCAGCCACGGCTCGAGAATAAGTGACAACGTCACCATTCAGCAATCCTGCGTGCGGGGCGAGTGTCATCTCTACGGCGATGCCCGCATTCTGCACAACAGCATTATCATTGCCGCCAAAGGACTGACGCCGGACCATGACCAGATCCTGCAAATTTACGATAAGGCGACAGTCAGCCAGTCGCGCATTGTGCATCAGGCGCAAATCTACGGCGAGGCGATGGTGAATTTTGCCTTTGTTGAGCACCGCGCCGAAGTATTCGACAACGCAATCCTCGAAGGTAACGACTTAAATAACGTCTGGGTCTGCGACTGCGCAAAGGTCTATGGCAACGGCCGCGTGATTGCCGGTTTTGACGAGGATGCCATTCCGACGGTGCGCTACAGCTCTCAGATTGCGGAAAATGCCGTGGTGGAGGGAAACTGCGTTATCAAGCACCACGTTCTGATTGGCGGTCAGGCCTGGCTGCGCGGCGGTCCTATCATGCTGGACGATAAGGTGGTGATCCAGGGACGCGCGCGGATAAGCGGGGATGTGCTCATCGAGCACCGGGTTGAAATCACCGATGATGCGGTCATCGAAGCGTTTACCGGGGAGAGCATTCACCTGCGCGGCGAAAAAGTGATCAACGGCGACCAGCGCATCACCCGCACCCCGCTGCTGGGGGCGTTATAGGGCGTAGATCTTCCCGTAGATGTTCACATCGTCAAAGCGGCCATTCAGGTATTCCGCTTCCCGCAGGCACCCTTCCAGCGTAAAACCGTTGCGCACGGCAACGCCGTTGCTGTGCTGATTCGCCACCCGACATTTGATCACAAAACGGCGGATCTCCCCGCGTTCGACGTAGTAGCGCATAAACGCCTGCAGCGACCGGGAGAGAATGCCCTGCCCCTGGTGGGCTTCATCCAGCCAGTAGCCGATGTACCCGGCTTTGTTGGCAGGTTCAATCGTATTGAACGACAGTACGCCGACCAGTTCATCACTCTTGAATATCAAAAACATTTTGGCGTAGCCGCGCTGGTGCAGCAACTGGTTACTTTGCACGTTGCGGCGGGTATCCTCTTCGCTGCCCACGTGCTGCGCCCAGTCAAAGGCGGTTTGCAGAAAGGTTTTGTTTTTGACGACAAGATTATGCAGGTCGGCGGCGTAGCGCTCTTCGACGGCGCGAAGCTCGAGAGCGTCAGATACCGGGATAATTTCGGATGTTGCTGCGGTCATTGCCCCTCACCCTAACCCTCTCCCGGAGGGAGAGGGAATCGTTCGTTAACGCATTATCCGGTCGTCAACGTAGTTACGTTTATCCGGCGCCGGTGGGAAATACTGGTACAGCCAGGTTTCGCTGATGGCATCGCCCTGGCAGCGCAGGAACAGGCGCATATCCACCGGCTCCGTCGAATCCGAGGTTGGATACCAGTCAAACAGGATGCGATAGCCGTCAAACGGCTCAACGTAGAGGATCTCAACCTGCTTCGCTTCACCGCTGGAGAGCGTAATCACCGGCTCGATGCCTTTTGGTGCAGCGGCCTTCAGGTCGCCACCGACGAAGTCGATAGCAAAGCGACGGGCCCACACTTTCGGGTAATTTTCGCCCGGTGCCCAGCCTTCCGGGAAGCCGCCCATGCCGGTACGGGTGGCGAAGACGTTGGCCAGCGGAGAACGCACCGGCGGCATGGCGCTCCAGTACAGACGATATTTAAAGTCGAGCTCGTCGCCCGCTTTCACCGCTTTTTCCGGCTGCCAGAAGCAGACCACGTTATCCAGCGTTTCGCCGGTGGTCGGGATCTCCATCAGGCCAACCGCGCCTTTACCCCAGTCGTTACGCGGTTCAACCCACAGGCTCGGGCGTTTGTTATACCAGCCCATCACGTCCTGATAGTGCGAGAAATCGCGGTCGAGCTGCAGCAGGCCGAACCCTTTCGGGTTTTTGTCCATATAGGCGTTGAACTGCAGCTTCTGCGGGTTGTTCAGCGGACGACAGATCCACTCCCCGTTGCCGCGCCACATTGCCAGGCGGTCGGAGTCATGAATTTGCGGGTGAATGGTGTCACACATGCGGCGTTCGTTATTGCCGCAGCTGAACATGCTGGTCATCGGCGCAATGCCGAGCTGCTTGATGTCCTTCCGCGCGTAGAGATGGTTTTCCACCTCCATAATCACCTGGCTCTTCTCACAGTGGATCACGAATTTATAGGCGCCGGTAACGCTCGGGCTGTCCAGCAGCGTATAGACGGTAAAGGTCGTGTCGCCGGGCTTGACGGTTTCAAACCAGAAGGAGGTAAAGTCCGGGAACTCTTCCGGGGTGTCGGTAAAGGTATCTACCGCCAGACCGCGCGCGGAAAGGCCGTACTGGTAGGTGTCATCCACCGCGCGGAAATAGCTCGCGCCCAGGAAGGAGACGATATCGCGACGCGCCAGCTCAGGCGCCTTAAAGGCGCGGAAGCCCGCAAAGCCGAGATCGCTTTGCCCTTCCAGCTGTTTGGTATCCACACCCGTTTCGCCGTAGCTGAACAGCTCCGGACGGAAGTGGATCTCACGCGCCATAGAGGTCGACTGGTCCAGCGAGAACATCCGCACGCGGCGGCGGAACCCCATCCCCATGTGGAAGAACTGCACGTCCAGCTGACGCCCTTCAATGTTGTTCCACAGTGACTGCTTTTCATCGTAGCGGATGGCGTTATACGCCTGCGGCGTCATGGTTGCCAGCGTCTCCGGCAGCGGACGCGGCGCGCCACCCCACGGGGTTTTCGCCAGGTCATGCGCCATGGATTGCAGTACGGAGAAGTCGAAACGACGGCTCTGGCCGTCAGCAATGTCAGAGTCGGCAGCGTATGCCGCTTTGGAAAACAGGGAAGCAAGGCCAGATGTGCCGCTCAGGGCTGCCACTGCCAGCGAGCCTTTTAGAAAACGTCTGCGATTCATGCCTGGAAAAACGTCCTTATGGTCGTGTGAATGTGTTTCGCGCTCGGCGAAATGACGGCAAGAAAGAACGCACAGCCTAAACAAAAATGGTTAAGAATCCAATTGTTGGCCGGTGATTATCTGAACAAAGTGAGAAATATTTTCTGTCGACCAGAACGGCCCGAAAGTGGTGTAAAGAAAGCCTGGAAAATGTGTATAAAAATGCCCCGTCAGGACATCAGCTGACGGGGCTAATGAGGCGGTTATTTTACGCTGACATCGATACCCGGAAAGTACTTATCAGCGAGTTTAGCGATCGTGCCGTCGGCACGTACTTTATCGATCGCGGCATCAAGCTGCTTTTTGGTGGCCTCGTCACCCTTACGCAACCCAAAACCAATCCCACTGCCGAGGATAGTGTCGTCAGACACCGGTTTGCCGATGAAGCCAAACCCTTTCCCCTGCGGCTTGCTGAGGAAACCTGCCTGCCCGGCCGCGGACATGACCAGCGAGGCGTCGATACGGCCATTCAGCAGATCGCCCCAGGCCATATTCTGATCTTTATAAGACACCACGGTGACACCCTGCTTTTCCCAGTGCTCTTTCGCATAGGTTTCCTGAATGGATCCCTGCAGCACGCCGATGGTTTTACCCTTCAGCCCTTCTGGCGTTGCCTCAACCGCCGTGCCGGCCTTGCCGACCAGCTGCGACGGAATACGGTAGATCGGCTGGGTAAAATCGATGCTCTTGCGGCGCTGCTCGGTGATGTTCATCGCCGAGTTGATGGCGTCAAATTTCTTCGCCACCAGGCCCGGGATCAGCGCATCAAATGAGGTTTCAACCCAGCTGCACTTCAGCGCAGCCGCTTTGCAGATGGCATTCCCCAGCTCAACGTCAAACCCTTCCAGTTCGCCCGCCGCATTGCGGCTCTCAAACGGCGGGTATTCCGCTTCCAGCCCGTAACGCAGCTCGGTGGCCGCGAAGGAAGAAAAAGTACACAGCAATCCCATGCCGACAACTAACGCGCGTAATTTCATCTACAACTCCTCAGAGCCTATCTCAGCGTGGTTTAACCCGACACAGGGCTTGGGCACCTGCCCGTAACGTCGCCTCATCTTTCGCAAAAGAGAGACGAATCAATTTATTATCCGTACCGTCCGCATAAAACGCCGACAGCGGAATAGTGGCAACACCGTATTCAACGATCAGCCTCTTCACCAGCTCGCTGTCGCGCTCGTCGCTGAACTGGCTGTAGTCGGCCAGCATGAAGAACGATCCGGCGCTCGGCAGCAGCGTAAACGGTGAATCGGCCAGCAGGCTGTGCAGCAGATCGCGCTTGCGCTGGTAAAACGCCGACAGCGACAGCCAGGTTTGCGGATCGACCATATGCTCAGCAAACGCGTGCTGCATTGGCGTATCGGCAGAAAACATTAAAAATTGATGGACTTTACAAATCTCGTCCATCAGTACCGCCGGTGCAACACAGTAACCCACGCGCCACCCGGTGACGTGATAGGTTTTTCCGAAAGAAGAAATAATCACGCTGCGCTCCGCCAGCTGCGGGTGCGTGGCCATCCCGTGATGCGGCTCATCGTCAAAAACGACGTGTTCGTAAACTTCGTCAGACAAAATGATGATGTCGGTATTGCGCGTCAGCGCCGCCAGCTGCTGCAGGTCACTGGCGGAGAAGACCTGGCCGCTCGGGTTGTGCGGGGTATTGATGATGATCATGCGCGTGCGCGGGGTGATGGCCGCACGGACTTCATCCCAGTTGACGGCAAAATCCGGCACGGTGAGCTTGATGGCTATCGGGGTTGCCCCCTGCAGACGAACAATCGGCGCATAGCTGTCAAACGACGGCTCAAAGTAGATCACCTCATCACCCGGGTGCACCAGCCCGCTAATCGCCGAATAGAGCCCTTCGCTGGCGCTGGCGGTCACCAGCACCTCGCTGGCAGGGTCGTACTGCGTGCCGTAGAGCGTGGCAATTTTATCGGCAATACGTTCCTTGAGCGGCTGCAGACCGGTCATTGACGCATACTGGTTATGCCCCGCCTCCATTGCGCGGGTGACGCCCGCAATCAGCTTCGGGTCGCAGGAAAAATTCGGTGCGCCCTGAGAAAGGTTAATCGCGTTATGCTGCGCCGAGAGCTGGCCGATAACGGTAAAAATGGTGGTTCCCACATCCGGCAGTTTGGAGCGCGTTTGCACAGGCGTTCGTAAAGTCATCCTCTTTCCCTTCTCATGGACATTGCATAACTATTCAAACAACATCTGTGCTGTCGGGACAATCGAATTGTTGTCATAATAGCCATGAGAAAAATGCATAGCTGAGGTGTTTATATGTCGCGCCGTTCGCTCCCCCTTAATGCCATCGACGCATTTTTAGTCACCGCGCGTCACCTCAATCTTACCCATGCCGCGGCGGAACTGTGTCTGACGCAGGGGGCCGTGAGCCGTAAGATTGCCTCCCTTGAGGCGTGGTTTGGCTTTCCACTTTTTGAGCGCCACGCGCGCGGGCTACGCCTCTCGCCGCAGGGCAGCGCCCTGCTTCCGGAGCTGCAGTCCGCTTTCGAGCAGCTGCTGTCCGTGGCCGACCAGGCCCGCAGCCAGCACACGGTGATCCGTCTGAAGGCCCCCACCTGCGCCATGCGCTGGCTGGTGCCGCGCCTGCTGGAGGTGGAGCGCGAGCATCCGGATCTGCAGATCGCGCTGACCACCACCACCGATCACAACGTCAATTTCAAAACCGAATCTTACGACGCGGCCATTGTGTTCGGCACGCACATGAGCGCAGGCGATCTGCTGTTCGAAGAGGCGCTCACCCCGGTGATAAGCCCGGTGCGGGCGGGTGCTGCCTTAGGTTCGCTGACGTTTCTGCACCCGACAAGGGATAAGACGGACTGGTCGCTGTGGCTGACGAAACAGGAAGGCCCGGGCTTTGTCATGCACAAAAATCAACACTTCGATACGATGGATCTCGCCATTACGGCCGCCATTCAGGGGCTGGGGGTCGCCATCGCCGACGAAACGCTGGTGGCAGAAGATGTTCACGCGGGAAGGCTGGTACGGCCCTATGAGACAAGCATAAAAACCGGCGCAAGCTACCGGCTGGTGATGCGCGAAACGCCAGGCGAGGAAAATGGTCTCGCGGCGTTTCGCGCCTGTTTGCTTAATCGAGGCTGACGTGGTGCTTCATCACCCGCTTGAAGAGGCTCATGCGGGCGCGCATAAAGCGGTTTTCAAGCCTGAAAGCTGCATGTTTATTCACACCAATGCGTAACAGAACGTCCCGCCCTTTGCGGCACGCGGGCCAGTGCGTCGGCCCGGGCAGAATGTCGCTAGGACCAGCGTCACGCGCAAAGCTCACCCAGTAATCGGCCACGTGGGCAGCAAACTGCAGATCTCGCTCATTGACGTACTGACGTGAAGGCTCCACCTGGCCGAGCGTATCGAAGACGTAGGGAACTTCGTTGCCGTGCCAGGCACCGTTGATGTACGTGGCATGTTCCGCCTCTGCGACATAGTCAAACCAGTAACGCCAGCACAATCCGCCGACGCGCTGCTGGGCCTGCATCACCACGTAGCCCATGGTGGTAAACGCCATGTCGCGGCACACCTGCCTGCCCAGCTCTTCATCGCCCTTCACGCCCGGATAGAGCAGCTTTATCAGCCCCAGCCCGAAGCGACGCTCGCGCCGAAGCTTCTGAATTTGTCCGGCGAGATCGATGCCAAACACCGCCATCACGCTGGCTTCATCGCTGTTGGAGCCAATCATTACCGGCACCGGATGCTGACGGGCGGCGAAAAAGACGTCCAGCATGGCTTCTGGCAGAACGCAATCTCCAGCGATAGGCGCCGGGGCGACGTTCAGCGGCGCGGTGAGCGGCCAGAACGCCTCGGCCGGAATGGCGCGCAGCTGCCCTGCGGTCGCATTTTCCAGGCCGAAATGGGCGGCCAGCGCTTCCCCTTTTTGCAGGGCCTGCTCGCGCGGCGTGTCAGGCAATGTGTATCCGCTTTGCACAATCGCCTTATGGAACAATCCTTCGGCCAGCGGAGAAGCCAGCAGAGAGAGCACGCTGCGCGCGCCGGCGGATTCGCCAAACAGGGTCACATTAGCGGGATCCCCGCCAAACCCGGCGATATTCTCCCGCACCCATTCGAGCGCGGCGATCTGATCCAGCAGTGCAAAATTATGCACCACGCGCCCTTCCTCGCCTTCCAGCGCGGGATGGGCGAAAAAGCCAAGATGACCGAGACGGTAGTTAATCGTGACCACAACCACGCCGCGCGTGGCGAGCGCTTTGCCGTTATACGGCGGCAGGCCACCGGCACCAATCGTAAACCCGCCTCCGTGCAGCCAGACCATAACCGGCAGCGGCTCGGCCCGCTCTGCGGGAGACCAGACGTTAAGGTAGAGGCAATCTTCGGAAAACTGGCCCGGATCGCCGCCGCCTAGCTCCTGACAATACTCGCTGCTTTGCCAGCTTGAGGCGGAGAATGCCGTGGCCTCGCGCAGACCATCCCAGCGTTCAGGCGGCCGGGGCGAGCGCCAGCGCCACTCCCCCACGGGCGGCGCGGCGTAGGGAATACCGCACCAGAGGTGGACATTTTCATCGGTTAAACCAGACAGTGCGCCCTGGCGCGTTTCAACCACAGGGGCGGAAGGATTTTGCATAACGACCTTAATTTTTCCATCACACCCCAGCAGAGTAACGATTTCAGAGCAAACCGCAACGCTGTTTGCTGCGCGTTTCAGCCTCCTGGTAGAGCGTAAACTCGTCATATACCGGGCATCCCAGCGCGTCTTCAAACGCATCGCGGCTGGCGTTACCGTGGCTGCGGGCCTGGGTTTCGTTCCCGAGATTGGACTGGAAAATCCCCGCGGCGCTGACCGGGAGGAAATCTTCGTAGGTGATCGGCTGGGCAACCACCCATCCGCGCTCGATCAGCGGCTGCGGATCGTCTCCCGGACGAAACGCATGACGATGGGCTTCCCCTGATGGCGTCAGGCGATAGCGGAAATAGGCAAGCTCCTGACGGCGCATGAGCATTTCGCTGTCCGGGAAGGCGCTAAAAATCTCCCGCAGATGCAGCTGGTGCGTGAGGTTATCTTTACCGGTACCGGCCTGAGCGAGCAGGCTATCGTACAGTTCCCGGCCTTTCGGGGTCAGCGCCACGCCGCGCTGCTCAATCTCACCGAAGCGCGCGGTGTGGGTGCCTTTATGTTCACCGGCAAACAGCACCGGCTCTTCCAGCGCCTTGAAGCTGGTTTGACGCAATAAGACGGGCACCTCGCGACGCGGCGGCCCTTCGATCAGAATTTTTGGCTCGATACCGTACTTCGGCATCAGCTCCTGCACCCGATCAATATCAAGCGTGCGCGGCGTGAGGTGGTTAATATGGCAGCCCGGGAAGCAGACCACGTCGGCAATCAGGCGATGCTCGTTGCTCAGGGCCAGATAGGTCTCCTGATCGACCGTCGCATGACGGTGCCAGCGGAAGGTTTCTAACGCTTCGTGCACAAACTCGTGGGCCTGTGCGTCAGTAAAGTGCCCTTCCGACTCGTGAAGGTCGATCAGTTCCAGGCAGCGCGGCGTGAAAATGTTGCGGTGAGACAGGATCTCCGCGGCACGCTCGCGCAGCGCGACGTTTTCAATCAGCTCAAGACGCAGCAGCGAGGTAAAGATACGAAACGGATTCCGGCACAGCGCCGCATCCTCTATCGGACGAAATGCCGTTGAGTGGACGGGCACCCCCGCCTGAGAGAGATCGTAATAGCTGACCGGGTACATGCCCATAATGGCAAACATACGGCGCAGGGTTGAAAGTTCCTGTGCCGTGCCGACGCGGATCGCCCCGTGACGCTCCACGTTAAGGCGCGCAAGCTCATCGGCGTTAGCCAGTTGTTCATGTAATAGTGGATTGTTTTCCAGAACCGCCAGGTTTACGTCCGCAACCAGTTCGAGCAAGGTGCCGTACTGCGGAACTTCCTGCTGGTACATCGCCGACATAGCCTGCGAAAAGTGTTCCCGAATGTCATCAGCCGTGATGGTGTTCGCCATGATGTCATGCCTCCAGTGAATATTACCTGGAGTGTAGAGAAACCCGTTCCTTCCGGGGGAAGAATTTCTGATTTGTGATCTTAAGACGACAGTGGTCAAACCGTGTGCTACGGGCCCCGGAACAGACCCGAACGGAACCGCCCTTTCGACCTGAACGATTTTATCCAGGATTTTCCTTATAATTATTTAGGGTTCCGCTTGCTAGCTATAAAGGAGTATTTTTTGGTTCTCTCCTGAATGCAAATTAACCAATTCGAGTAAGCCATTATTTTTATCCTCGCCTTTCAAATTTTTAGCCCGAAGTTAGGATTAATCTGAATGGTTGTTTACAAGTCCTTCCTGCCTCTCCATATTTCCACTTTAAGCGAAGCGCAAATTTACAAATATTTAAAAATAACGCAACCGCAAATAGCAAAACGCATTTGACGGATGCCGCACAGCGACTAGAGTTATTACTCGAACGACGAGTGATACGGAATATTTTCGTATCGTACTGACATAACCAATATATGACTATGAGGTTTAATATGGCAGAGCATCGTGGTGGTTCCGGTAATTTCGCTGAAGACCGTGAAAAAGCATCAGAAGCTGGTCGTAAAGGTGGCCAGCATAGCGGTGGGAACTTTAAAAACGATCCGCAACGCGCTTCTGAAGCGGGTAAGAAAGGAGGACAGAACAGTCACGGCGGAGGCCGTAAATCTGATAACTCCTGATCTTATTTAAAAGTCTTTTAATAAAACCAGAGAGCATGCTGCGGGCTGAAAAGCTCGCAGTACCCTTTCTTTATTTTACCGGAGCGTAATTATTATGAATATAAAAAGCGTCGAGGATGTCTTTATTCATCTTCTGTCGGATACCTACAGCGCAGAAAAGCAGCTTACCCGAGCGTTAAGCAAACTTGCCCGCGCCGCCTCCAGCGAGAAGCTGAGCGCAGCCTTTACCGCACACCTGGAAGAGACGCAGGGACAGATCGAACGTATCGATCAGATCGTCGAGCAGGAAGACGGTATCAAGCTTAAGCGCATGAAATGCGTGGCGATGGAAGGCTTAATTGAAGAGGCCAACGAAGTCATCGAAAGTACGGAAAAAAATGAAGTACGTGATGCCGCACTTATTGCCGCCGCGCAAAAGGTCGAGCATTACGAAATTGCCAGCTACGGTACCCTCGCCACATTAGCAGAACAGCTGGGCTATAAAAAAGCCGTTAAGCTTCTTGCCGAAACGCTGGAAGAAGAAAAAGAGACCGACCTTAAACTCACCGACCTGGCCGTAGGAAATATTAACCAAAAAGCGCAGAAATGACGCAATAATACAGGTTAAATAAAATGAGCATCAGTCCCAGGACAATTAAACGGTGCCATTTAGCGGCAGCCATAATATGGTTCATTCTCGCCATCCCATCCGTAATACGGTGGAAGAATAGCGTGCTATGGGTCATTATCATCAGTATTTACGCCAATATTGTCGGCCATTTATCCGGCTACAGTGCCGCGCGTGCCGATCAGGCTGCTGAAAGTGAGACCAAATAAGCGAACCCCTAATGAGGATACAATGATGAATCACGTAGAACACTACCATGACTGGCTACGCGATGCCCATGCGATGGAAAAGCAAGCCGAATCTATGCTGGAATCCATGGCCAGCCGTATCGATAATTATCCTGATGTTCGCGCCAGAATTGAGCAGCATATTAATGAGACAAAACGGCAAATTACATTGCTGGAAGAAATCCTCGACCGTAATGATATTTCTCGTTCGGTTTTAAAAGATTCGATGAGCAAAATGGCGGCGCTGGGCCAGTCTATCGGCGGCATGTTCCCGTCGGATGAGATCGTTAAGGGTTCCATCAGCGGCTATGTTTTCGAACAGTTTTAAATAGCCTGTTATACCTCCCTGCTCGCGGCGGCGAAGAAAGCAGGCGACGTCGCCTCGGTGCCAGCCATCGAGACGATTCTGGCGGAAGAACGCGAAATGGCCGACTGGCTGATTCGTCATATTCCGCAGACCACGGAACAGTTCCTGCTGCGTTCAGACGCATCGGGCGTCGAAGCGAAAAAATAAATCGGGAGAATCGCCATGTTCCGACACGTCAAACAGCTGCAATACACGGTTCGCGTTGCCGAACCGAACCCTGGCCTCGCCAACCTTTTACTGGAACAGTTCGGTGGGCCGCAGGGCGAACTGGCTGCCGCCTGCCGGTACTTTACGCAAGGATTGAGCGATGACGATCCGGGCCGTAAAGATATGCTGATGGATATCGCGACCGAGGAGCTAAGCCACCTCGAAATCATCGGTACTCTGGTCGGCATGCTGAATAAAGGCGCTAAAGGCGCGCTGGCGGAAGGGGTGGAAAACGAGGCTGAGCTGTATCGGTCCATGACCGAAAGCGGCAATGACAGCCACATCACCTCCCTGCTCTACGGTGGCGGCACCCCGCTCACTAACTCGGCGGGCGTGCCCTGGACGGCGGCCTACGTCGATACCATTGGCGAGCCGACGGCGGACCTGCGCTCAAACGTGGCAGCAGAGGCCAGAGCGAAAATCATCTATGAACGGCTGATCAACGTGACCGACGATCCCGGCGTAAAGGATGCGCTGGCGTTTCTGATGACGCGCGAGGCGGCGCATCAGCTCTCCTTTGAGAAGGCGCTGCAGTCCATACGTAATAATTTCCCACCGGGAAAATTGCCGCCAATCGAGGAATTCACCAACAAGTACTACAATATGTCTGAAGGTGGAGAGGTTCGCGGAAGCTGGAACAGCGATAAACATTTCGATTACGTTGAGTCCCCCCAGCCTGCGGTTGACGGCGGCGATGGCAGCGCAAGCGTCACGCTCACGACCGAACAGGCAACCCTGGTCAAGGCGATGTCTGCCCGCACGAAGTCCGATCCACATTCTGACCCGCTGACCGGTGCCGAGCTGGGTGCCGGTAAGACTAAACCGTAATCGGTTTTGCCGGGCAGCCATAAACTGCCTGGCAATTCTCGTGCCCCATCGTTTCAGAGGTACGGACCATGTTCGAACTCGACGCGTTCCATCTGGCCAGAATTCAGTTCGCTTTTACCGTCTCGTTTCATATCCTTTTTCCTGCGATCACCATCGGCCTCGCCAGCTATCTGGTTGTGCTGGAGGGCATGTGGCTGCGCACCAAAAACGACGTCTGGCGATCGTTGTACCATTTCTGGCTCAAGATATTTGCCGTTAACTTCGGGATGGGTGTCGTTTCCGGGCTGGTCATGGCGTACCAGTTTGGCACCAACTGGAGCGGGTTCTCACAGTTCGCGGGCAGTATTACCGGCCCACTCCTGACCTATGAGGTGTTAACCGCCTTCTTCCTCGAGGCCGGTTTCCTCGGCGTCATGATGTTCGGCTGGAATAAGGTCGGCCCGGGCCTGCACTTCTTTTCAACCTGCATGGTGGCGCTCGGCACGCTGATGTCGACCTTCTGGATCCTCGCCTCCAACAGCTGGATGCATACGCCGCAGGGCTTCACTATTGAAAACGGACAGGTTATCCCGCAGGACTGGCTGGCGATCGTCTTTAATCCCTCCTTCCCTTACCGCCTGATTCATATGGCTATCGCCGCGTTTCTGAGCAGCGCGCTGTTTGTCGGCGCCTCGGGCGCATGGCACCTGCTGCGCGGTAATGATACCCCCGCCGTCCGCACCATGTTTTCCATGGCGATGTGGATGGCGCTGCTGGTCGCCCCAATTCAGGCGGTCGTGGGCGATATGCACGGTCTGAACACGCTTGAGCATCAGCCGGCCAAAATTGCCGCCATCGAGGGGCACTGGGAAAACCCGCCCGGCGAGGCCACCCCGCTGCTGCTGTTTGGCCTGCCGGATATGGACGAAGAGCGCACCAAATATGGTCTGGAGATCCCCGCGCTCGGCAGCCTTATCCTGACGCACAGCCTGGACAAGCAGGTCCCGGCGCTGAAGGATTTCCCGAAAGAAGATCGCCCAAACTCGACCATCGTTTTCTGGTCGTTCCGCGTCATGGTCGGTATGGGGCTGCTGATGATTACCCTCGGGCTTATCAGCGTCTGGCTACGCTATCGCCATCGCCTTTTCCACTCGCGCCCCTTCCACTGGTTTGCCCTCTGCATGGGGCCTGCCGGGCTGCTGGCGCTGCTCGCCGGCTGGGTGACCACCGAAGTGGGCCGCCAGCCGTGGGTGGTCTATGGCTATCTGCGCACCATCGACGCGGTATCGCTGCACAGCACCCTGCAGATGAGCATCAGCCTGCTGGCGTTCTTCGTCGTCTACACGTCGGTGTTTGGCGTGGGCTATGTTTACCTTATCCGGCTGATTAAGAAAGGACCGCAGCCTGTCGACACGCTGACGTCAAACACCTCGGGCACACCCGCCCGTCCGCTGTCTGCCGCTGAGTCTGTTCCTGAAGAGGAGAGAACCTGATGGGCGTCGATATCTCAGTGATCTGGTTTGCCATCATCGTCTTTGCCACGCTGATGTACATCATCATGGATGGCTTTGATTTGGGCATCGGCCTGCTGTTTAACTTCGTGGGCGATGCGAAGGAGCGGGATGTGATGGTCAACAGCGTGGCGCCGGTCTGGGACGGCAACGAAACCTGGCTGGTGCTCGGTGGCGCAGGGTTATTCGGCGCCTTTCCGCTGGCCTATGCGGTGATTGTGGATGCGTTGACCATTCCCCTTACCGCCATGCTAATTGGCCTGATCTTTCGCGGCGTCGCCTTTGAGTTCCGCTTCAAAGCCACGCCGTCGCACCGCAAATTCTGGGACTACTCCTTTGCGGGCGGATCGCTGCTCGCGACCTTCAGCCAGGGCATCGTCGTGGGCGCAATGATCAACGGCTTTGACGTTGAGGGCCGACGCTTTGTCGGCTCCGCGCTTGACTGGCTCACCCCCTTCAACCTCTTCTGCGGTATCGGTCTGGTCGTCGCCTACACGCTGCTGGGCACCACCTGGCTCATTATGAAAAGTGAAGGCGCGCTGCAGGCCCGCATGCGCGAGCTGACCCGCCACGTGCTGCTGGCGCTGATGGTCGTCATCGCCGTGGTGAGCATCTGGACGCCGCTCGGCTGGCAGTACGTGGCCGACCGCTGGTTTACGCTGCCCAACTTCTTCTGGTTCCTGCCGGTTCCGCTGCTGGTCGGGCTTTTCAGCGTGCTGATCTGGCGCCTCACCCGCAACCCGAATAGCCACTCTCGCCCCTTCTTGCTGACGCTGGGGCTTATTTTCCTCGGGTTTAGCGGGCTCGGCATCAGTCTCTGGCCGAACATTATTCCGCCGCGCATCACCCTGTGGGAAGCCGCGGCCCCGCCTGCCAGCCAGCTGTTTATGCTGGTAGGCACGTTGCTGATTATTCCGGTGATCCTGGTGTACACCGCCTGGAGCTACTACGTCTTCCGGGGCAAAGTATCGGATACTGAAGGCTATCACTGAGGAACGCTATGACGGACTGGCATACACGAGCCATTATTTATCAGATTGATACCGCGCTATTTTATGATTTGAACGGCGATGGCTGCGGGGACATCGCCGGGATCGCGGCCAAGCTGCGCTATATTCGCCGCATGGGGGCGACGGTTATCTGGATCACCCCGTTTTACCTCACGCCCTTTCTCGATGAAGGCTACGACGTCAGCGACCACCTCCAGGTGGATCCCCGCTTCGGAAAACTGGCCGATATCATCGCCTTTATCGAACAGGCCCGCGAGCTGGGCATGCAGGTGATTATCGAGCTGCTGATCCAGCACACGTCGGACGCGCATCCCTGGTTCCAGCAGGCGCGCCGCAGCCCGGCGTCACCCTATCGTGATTACTACCTCTGGTCGGATAGCGACGAGGACGATACGCCCCCCATGTTTCCCGGCGTGGAAAAGAGCATCTGGACCTGGGACGACGAGGCGGGACAATACTACCGGCACATGTTCTATCGCCACGAGCCGGATCTGAACCTTACCTCGCCCGCGGTGCTTAAAGAGATTGAGAACATCGTCCTCTTCTGGCTCAAGCTTGGCGTGTCGGGATTTCGCCTCGACGCCGCATCCCACCTCACCACGCAGGCGGGAAACGGCGATGAAAAAAAGGGGCTGTGGATCCTCGAACATATGCGGCGTCTTATCGAAGAGCGCAATCCGGACGCGATCCTGCTGGGTGAAGTGGACGTAGACGTTGAGACCTATAAAGACTACTTCGGCAATAACGACCGCCTGAATCTGGTGCTCAACTTCTGGCTCAACAAGTATTTCTACGTCAGCCTGGCCAGAAAAAGCGCCCGCCCGCTGCGCAATGCGGTGAAGAAGATGATCGTCCCGCCTGATGCCTGCTGTTTTGCTAACTGGCTGCGCAACCACGACGAGCTGGATCTGGAAGGCATTAGTCAGAAAGACAAACAGTTTGTCCTCGACACGTTTGCCCCTGACGAAGAGATGAACGTCTATCAGCGCGGGATCCGCCGCCGCCTGGCGCCGATGCTCAACGGCGATCGGAAGCGGCTGGCGTTCTGCCACGCGGTGCTGTTTTCCCTGCCGGGTGTCCCGGTGATGCGCTATGGCGACGAGATCGGCATGGGTGACGACCTGGCTCTGGAGGAGCGCTACGCCGTCCGCACCCCAATGCAGTGGGCGGGGTCACAGGGAGGCGGTTTCTCCGCAGCAGACCCTGAAAAATTTATCGCACCGATTATCGACCACGGCCCTTACCGCTATCAGAAAGTCAACGTCGCCGATTCGCTGCTTCACCACAACTCGCTTCTGCACCGGATCATCGATATTGCTAATACCCGCTCGGAGTTCCCCGAAATTGCCGTTGCGCCCTTTCGCCTTATCACAATCGATGATGACGCGGTGCTGGGGCTCTATTACGAGACCGACGAGCGCAGCATCCTGACCTTCGTCAACTTCAGCGACCAGCCGGTGCAGTTCACCGCAAAAGGGATCCGCAACGCCACCTGGACCGCCTGTCTCGAGGACAAGCGCTACGATGACGCGCTGATTTGCGGCAAAACCGTTCAGCTCACTCTTGGCGGCTACGGCTATCGCTGGTTCTGGACGCACCGTAGCGCGCTGCGCTGACTAGGGTTTCCGGCGGGTTATCAGACGCGTCAGCACTATCCCCGCCACCGCGAGGGCGCCCAGCGCCACCTTACCCGGCATGCCGGAGGTGACGGACGGCGCGCGGGTTTTCGCCTCGTCAGTAAAGCGACCGTGGATTTTGTGCAGATCGTTAACCGGCTGGTCGAGATAGTCCCGGCGATCCGGCGCGTTGAGGTCGTCGGTCATCTGGCCTTCCCACGCCTTTTTTACCATCAGCCGGTCAAGAAAACCGGGGAAGAAAAATTGCCCGACGATTGACTGGATGGTGCTGCTGCCTACCCACAGCTCGCGCACCGGTTTTTGCGCCACCCTGAAGATGGCGCTGGCGGCCACCTCGGGCTCAAAGACCGGCGGCACCGGGCGCATCGCCCAGGCGAACTTGTTCCTCGCCCATTCGAACTGCGGGGTATTCAGCCCCGGCATCTGGACCATCGAAAGCTGAACCCGGCTGTTCTCATGCATCAGCTCGGTACGCACCGCATCGGTGAACCCGCGGATCGCCGCTTTGGCGCCGCAGTAGGCTGACTGCAGCGGAATGGAACGGTAGGCCAGCGCGGAGCCCACCTGGATTATTACGCCCCTGTCGCGCGGTACCATAAGTTCGAGCGCGGCGCGGGTGCCGTTGACGTAGCCGAGGTAGGTCACGTCAGTCACGCGCCGAAACTCGTCCGGCGTGAGGGTTCGGAACGGTGCCAGAACGGCCCCCATCGCGTTGTTCACCCAGACATCAATCGCGCCGAGGCGATACTCAATTTCGTTAGCGGCCTCCACCACCGCCTGGCTGTCGGCGACGTCCGCCTGCACGGCGTGGGCATTAACGCCATAGCGCCGCAGCTCCTCCTGGGTAGAGTGCAGGCTTGCTTCATCGCGCGCGATGAGCCCGACGTCGTAACCTGCCTTTGCAAAGTGCAGCGCCGTGGCTTTTCCCACGCCCGCCGTTCCGCCGGTAATCACTATGACAGCCATAGAACCTCCCCGTGAGTTTAACCGTTATCCTCGTCAGACAATGCTGCCAGCAGCTCCGCCAGCGAGAAGTGCACCGCTTTTTCCACCACATCCTGACAGTCACCGGAGAAAAGCATGGTGCGGGTTTCCGTCTCGCCGCGTATATTCCACGCAAAGCAGACCGTCCCCGCCGCCGTGCCGTCGTCGCCCCCTTCCGGGCCCGCGTAGCCGCTGATGGCGATGCTGATATCCGCCTGGGCGATATCGCGGATACTGGCGGCCATCTCGGTAACCGTCTGTTCGCTCACGGCAGTAAACCGCTCAAGCGTCTCGGGACGCACGCCGAGGATCCGCATTTTGGCTTCGTCGCTGAACACGACCAGGCCGACATCATAAAATTCGGCGGTATTTTCCTCAGCGCAAAGCGCCACCGAGAGCTTGCCGCCCGTGCAGGATTCCGCGGTGGTTAAGCGAAGCCCGAGATCGGTTAATTTGCTCGCCAGCTTTTTCGTCAGTTCACCAACGGTATTATTGCTGTCGTGAAAAAGATTGCTCATCTTACCGCCTCTTATTTCTCGAAAGGAATGATTGAAATATGACCATTGCGCTCAAGTATGGCATATTTAATGTCGCTTATTTTCGTAATGCCATTATTTTGGCGCGCTGACACCAGAATATCATCACAGGACACGTCAACTTTTTTCAGTTTATCGGCTAACGGCACGCCGTTCTCGACAAGAATAACAGGTGTACCATCCAGAATATTCTCCACCGGCGAGAAATATTTCTTCATCAGCCCGAATATAATATCCACTACCACCAGCGTGGTAATGGTAATCATCGCGCCGGTGACGGAAAAATCTTGTCCCAGAAGCGCCTGCTGTGTGGCTTCACTAATTATCAAGAGCAGAATGAGATCGAAGCTGGTCATCTGCAGCAGCGCACGACGCCCGGCCACTTTAAATACCACCACGAGGAACAGATAAATAGCCAGCGCGCGAAAGACCATATCCATATCAGCCTCCTACGGGTAAATAAATTGCCAGATGTTAATCTCCGGCTCGCTGTTGACGCGGATGACGGTGTTCCATTTACCGGCTCTGGAAGGTGTCGTGAAGAGTAACACGGAGAAGCGGTCGGATTTTTTCAGGTTGTTATAGACAAAAAAGAGGGTCTTTCCGCGGCTGAACATACTGTCCGGCTGCGGCCAGACGCTGCCGGGCTCATACGCATCGCTGCTCTCGCTGGTCATGCTGAGGACATACTTCCCCTCGGCCTGCACCGGAAACGCGAGCTCCATCCGCGTCTCTGTCTCCCGTCGTCCAAAGCGTTCATAGTTTATGGTCAATGATTTAGCGGAATTCGTTTTGACCGTGTCGCTGACCATTCCGCTGGAAAACAGACCGGCAATCGCCGCGACGATAATACCCAGCAGAACAATAAACCCCACCTGACGAAACGCGTATTCAAACGTCAGCAAGCGATAACTCTCGTCTATCCCGGGTAACTTTTCATTTTCACGCTTCATGGCCTTCGTCACCGTTTCGCTTATTATCCGATAATTTTGATTTCTAACGCGAATGTTTTTAGGACTTATCACATTTGCCACATAAAGGAATAGCAACAATACTTAATAAGTCAAGACACGCAAAATGAAGGATATCGGATGAAATTATCACTTGTTTCCGCTTTATTGATATTTCTGGTTCCGGCCGCATGGGCAGATAATAACGGGGGTTTACAAAAAGGCGAAGCGCCACCGCCTCCCCACGCGCTTGATAGCGGATATCGCGGAACCGACGACGCGCGTATTATGACCATCAAACAGGCAAAACAATTGCACGATGGCGCGACAATTTCATTACGCGGGAATCTTATTGACGGTAGCGGCGATAAGTTTGTATTTCAGGATAAAACCGGAAAAATCGACGTTATTATTCCCCAGGCAGTCTTCGACGGCAGAACGGTAAAACCCGACCAGATGATCAGTATCAACGGTTCGCTTGATAAAAAATCATCTCCTGCCGTCGTCCGTGTTGATCGTTTGCAGAAATAATTCAGCGAAGCGTTAACGCTGCAGTTATCCATCAAATCTCACCCCTTGGCTTAAGGAGTCAGCTATGAGTGATACTAAACAACGTACGAACGCTTACCCGCAGCCCCCGTTCCCGGAACAGCCGCAGACGCCGCCGGGACTGGCATCAGAAATGCAGCCCGTACCCGACCACGGGGAAAAAAGCTACAAAGGACATGGACGCCTTGCCGGCAAAAAAGCGCTAATTACCGGCGGAGACTCCGGTATTGGTCGCGCGGTCGCTATCGCCTATGCTCGTGAAGGCGCTGACGTTGCCATTAACTACCTGCCCGAAGAGGAAAAAGACGCCTCTGAGGTCATCGACCTGATCGAAGCGGAAGGCCGCAAGGCCGTCGCGCTGCCGGGGGACGTCCGGGACGAAACCTTCTGTCAGAATCTGGTCGAAGAAGCCGTGTCGAAACTGGGCGGGCTGGACATTCTGGTCAATAACGCAGGCCGTCAGCAGTTCCGTGAATCGCTTGAAGAACTGACCACGGAAGATTTTGACGCAACGTTTAAAACCAACGTTTACGCTCCGTTCTGGATCACCAAGGCGGCGCTGCGTCACCTGAAAGCGTCGTCCGTTATCATTAATACCTCGTCCGTTCAGGCGGTGAAGCCCAGCCCCGTGCTGCTGGACTACGCCCAGACGAAAGCCTGTCTGGCGGTGTTTACCAAATCCTTAGCCAAACAGCTGGGTCCGAAAGGCATTCGCGTCAACGCGGTTGCTCCTGGCCCTTACTGGACGGTACTGCAGTCCAGCGGCGGGCAGCCGATGGAAAAAGTGAAGGAGTTCGGTGGCGACACCCCGCTGGGACGTCCGGGCCAGCCCGTCGAGATTGCCCCGCTGTACGTCACGCTGGCCTCAGATGAATGTTCCTTTACGTCCGGCCAGGTGTGGTGTTCCGATGGCGGTGACGGCGTGATCTAAACCGGTAAACGATACCCCTCCGCAATGAGCAATAAATGAACAAGGATGTTCGCTTTTATTCCCCCGCCAAAAAACATGTTGTAACTCAAACAGATCAAATGTTAAAAATATTTTGCCATCAGGTTATCAAAATTAAACAATTTAACTTGTCACCCGCATCGCTCTGTTTTTAACATCGCCTATGGAAAAAAATGGTCTGTTCAGTCAGCGCATACGCTTGCGCCATTTGCATACATTTGTGGCCGTCGCTCAACAGGGAACGCTGGGGCGTGCGGCTGAAACTCTCAACCTGAGCCAGCCCGCGCTCTCAAAAACCCTCAACGAGCTGGAACAGCTGACCGGTGCCCGTCTTTTTGACCGCGGCCGGCTGGGGGCGCAGCTTACCATCGTGGGCGAACAGTTCCTCACGCACGCCGTTAAAGTGCTGGATGCACTCAATACCGCAGGCCAGTCCCTGCATCGAAAAGAAGAGCAAACCAGTGAGGTGGTGCGCGTGGGTGCTTTGCCTACCGCGGCGCTGGGCATTCTTCCGCCGGTTATCGGCCAGTTCCACAAGCAGCAGCGGCATACCACGATTCAGGTCGCCACCATGAATAACACCATGCTGCTCGCGGGGCTGAAATCGGGTGAACTGGATCTCGGAATCGGTCGCATGTCCGACCCTGAGCTGATGGGCGGCCTCAACTATGAACTGCTATTCCTGGAGTCCCTGAAGCTGGTGGTTCGTCCCAATCACCCCCTGCTGCAGGACACGGTGACGCTTAGCCGCGTGATGGAGTGGCCGGTAGTGGTTTGCCCAAAAGGGACCGTTCCCCGCCAGACCGCCGAAACCTTGCTGCAAATGCAGGGGTGTACGCTGCCTTCAGGGTGTATCGAAACACTGTCGGCCTCGCTTTCGCGTCAGCTCACCCTGGATTATGACTACGTCTGGTTCGTCCCCTCCGGCGCGGTGAAAGATGATTTACGTCAGGGAACGCTGATCGCCCTGCCGATTACTTCCCCCGGCCCCGGTGAACCTATCGGCATTTTGACCCGCGTAGACACGCCGCTATCAACGGGCGCACAGACGCTGCTGAGCGCTATCCGTAAATCAATGCCGGTATAAAACCTTTTTCACCCCTCACCCTAACCCTCTCCCCTTAGGGGCGAGGGGACTAGCCCGTGCGTTAATCAAATAATGCGGAATAATCCATTAACAATTGCGTAAAACAATTTAACAGTTTTATCATAACGGTGAATTCACCAAATGGTTCGCAAATCATTTTATAAAACCGAATTCACCCGTATTAATCATTATTCTTCCCGCAATTATTACCCAACTGGTACACACCCGACGCTGCGGGGGGGATCGAAAGGAGAAAGACATGGCATTTGGCAGCGCGCCGCGCGGGATACCTCGTATTCTGCAGTGGCTTCTTGCCGGACTGATGATGCTCATCGGTCTGGCGGTCGGCGGGTTGGGCTTTAAGCTCGTCACCGTAGGCGGAAGTGGATACTTCCTGATAATGGGCGTGGTGATGGTGATTGCCGCGATCCTGATTTTCCTCAATCGCAGCAGCGGGATCGTGCTTTACGGCATCGCCTTTATTGCCTCGCTGTTCTGGGCGGTAAGCGATGCGGGCTGGGACTTCTGGCCGCTTTTCTCTCGCCTGTTTACCTTTGCCGTACTGGCCTTCCTCTGCGCCATCGTCTGGCCTTTCCTGCGCGCGGCAAACCACAGCTTTGCGAACAAGGCGCCCGCTTTTGGCGTCGCGGCCGTGCTCGCGGTGGCCATGCTGGTCAGCCTGGGCTGGATGTTTAAGCCACAAACCCTCGTGGCAGCGAACGAGCCCGTTCCGGTGAAACCCGTCGCCCCAGGCGAGCAGCAAAAGAACTGGGAGCACTGGGGCAATACCACCCACGGCGACCGTTTCGCCGCGCTGGATCAGATTAACAAGCAAAACGTCAGCGATCTGAAAGTCGCCTGGGTTGCGCACACCGGCGATATTCCGCAGAGCAACGGCTCCGGCGCGGAAGATCAGAATACCCCCTTACAGGTTGGCGACACGCTGTACGTCTGTACTCCATACAGTAAAGTGCTGGCGCTGGACGTGGATTCCGGCAAAGAAAAATGGCGCTACGATTCCAAAGCCACAGCGCCTAACTGGCAGCGCTGCCGCGGTCTGGGCTATTTTGAAGACCATTCAAGCGTGACAACGTCACAGAAAGAAACACAGCCTGCGGCATGCCCACGCCGTCTGTTCCTGCCGACCACCGATGCCCGCCTGATTGCCATCAACGCGGATACCGGCAAGGTCTGCGAAGACTTCGGCGACCATGGCACCGTGGATCTGAGCGTCGGCATGGGCGAGATCAAGCCCGGGTATTATCAGCAGACCTCCACGCCGCTGGTCGCAGGCAATGTTGTTGTCGTCGGCGGTCGCGTCGCGGATAACTTCTCCACCGGCGAACCGCCGGGCGTGGTGCGCGCCTACGACGTGCACACCGGTAAGCTGGCGTGGGCGTGGGATCCGGGTAATCCGAACCTGACCGGCCTGCCGCCGGAAGGCCAGACCTACACGCGCGGCACGCCGAACGTCTGGTCAGCGATGTCTTACGACGCTAAGCTGAACCTGATCTACCTGCCAACCGGCAACGCCACCCCGGACTTCTGGGCGGGCGAACGTACCGCGCTGGACGATAAGTACAGTTCCTCCATCGTCGCCGTGGACGCGACCACCGGTCAGGTGCGCTGGCATTTCCAGACAACCCACCACGACCTGTGGGACTTTGACCTGCCTTCCCAGCCGCTGCTGTACGATCTGCCAGACGGTAAAGGCGGCACCACGCCTGTGCTGGTGCAGACCAGCAAGCAGGGCATGATCTTCATGCTTAACCGCGAAACCGGCAAGCCGGTGGCGAAGGTAGAAGAACGTCCCGTTCCGGCGGGTAACGTTGAAGGTGAACGCTACTCTCCGACCCAGCCGTATTCCGTGGGCATGCCGATGATTGGCAACCAGACGCTGACCGAATCCGACATGTGGGGGGCGACGCCTGTCGACCTGCTGCTGTGCCGCATTCAGTTTAAAGAGATGCGTCATCAGGGCGTCTTCACCCCGCCGGGTCTCGACCGTTCCCTGCAGTTCCCTGGCTCACTCGGCGGGATGAACTGGGGCAGCGTCTCCGTTGACCCGAACAACAGCCTGATGTTCGTCAACGATATGCGCCTGGGCCTGGCAAACTACATGGTGCCGCGCGCTAACGTGGCGAAAAACGCCAGCGGCATCGAGATGGGCATCGTACCGATGGACGGCACGCCGTTCGGCGCGATGCGCGAACGCTTCCTGTCACCGCTGGGCATTCCGTGCCAGAAGCCGCCGTTTGGCACCATGTCGGCCGTTGACCTGAAAACCGGCAAGCTGGTGTGGCAGGTGCCTGTCGGCACGGTGGAAGATACCGGGCCGCTGGGCATTCGCATGCACATGCCAATCCCAATCGGCATGCCGACGCTGGGCGCATCGCTCTCTACCCAGTCCGGCCTGCTGTTCTTCGCCGGCACGCAGGATTTCTACCTGCGCGCGTTTGATACCGCCACCGGGAAAGAGATCTGGAAAGACCGTCTGCCTGTCGGCAGCCAGTCCGGCCCGATGACCTACGTGTCGCCGAAAACCGGTAAGCAGTACATCATCATCAACGCCGGGGCGCTCGCCAGTCGCCGGATCGCGGGGATTACGTTATCGCGTACGCGTTACCCGATAAGCAATAAGATGTGAAAAAGGGACCGAAAGGTCCCTTTTTTTTGCCCGGTGGCGCTTCGCTTACGCGGGCCTACCGATTTACGTAGGTCGGGTTAGCGAAGCCGCCACCCGACAAAACACGCCACTCAGAACGTCTCCCAGTTATCCCCGGAAACCGTCGCCGCCGGACGCAAAGGCGCGTTCTTCGCCACTGGCGCAGACATCACCGCGCGGCCCGACTTTGCACCACTCAGACGAAATGCCCCGACCGCCTCGGTCAGACGCGCGCCCTGTTCTTCCAGAGACGCGGCTGCCGCAGAGGCTTCTTCCACCAACGAGGCGTTCTGCTGGGTCACTTTATCCATCTCAGAAATCGCCTGGCTCACCTGCACGATACCGCGGCTCTGCTCATCGGACGCGGCGGCAATCTCCAGCATGATGTCGGTCACGCGTTTAACCGCTTCGACGATTTCATTCATGGTGTTACCGGCAGCCACAACCTCACCGGAGCCCTGGTCGATCAGCGAGACCGATTCGTTAATCAGGCTTTCGATCTCTTTTGCGGCATTCGCACTGCGGCTTGCAAGGGTTCGGACTTCGCTTGCCACCACGGCAAACCCGCGCCCCTGCTCGCCCGCACGCGCCGCTTCTACCGCCGCGTTAAGCGCCAGGATATTGGTCTGGAACGCAATGCTGTTGATAACGGCGGTGATCTCGGAGATTTTTTTCGAACTGGTGGAGATATTGCCCATGGTTTTGACCACGCCGGAGACCATCTGGCCGCCGCGGCTGGCTTTCCCGGAGGCATCTTCCGCCAGCTTGCTGGCATGATGGGCGTTATCGGCGTTCTGCTTCACCGTCGCGGTAAGCTGTTCCATGCTTGCAGCGGTCTGCTCAATGGCGGCGGCCTGCTGCTCGGTGCGCGAGGAGAGATCGGTGTTACCGGCAGAAATCTCGCTCGTGCCGCGGTAGATCTCCTCCGCCCCCTGACGTACGGTGCCCACGGTGTTTTCCAGCGAGTGCTGCATGGTTTGCAGATCGCGCGTCAGGCGGCCAATTTCGCTGCGCCCGGCCACGTCGTCCGGCATCGTCAGGTCGCCTTTGGCGATATTCTCGATACGTTTCGCTGCACGCTGCAAAGGATTAATGACCGTGCGGCGGAGCACGACAAAGGTCATCGCCGTCAGCACCAGCGCCAGCGCAAACGCGCCCACCATAAACATCAGGCCCAGCTGCGTGCGGCTGTGCGCCTGCGCCGTCAGCGCATTGGCACGCTCGGTACGGATCTTGATCGCCTTCAGCAGTACGGCGTTGTAAGCGTCATCCAGCGGACGCGCCTTTTCGTTTTCGTGGTTGATAATCGCTTCGAACATGCCGTTTTTGGCAAATTTCACCATCGGCTGCATGCCCGCAATATAGGCGTCGTACCGGGCCTTGAGATCCTCATCCAGCGCTGCCCCCTCAGCGGTACGCACGGCACGATTCATATAGGCGGTAAAGCTCTCCTGGGACTGCTTAATGCGCGTTTCCGCCTCGCTGATGTTCTGCTTCATCGCATCCATCTCCGCGATGCGGCTTGCCGCACCGGCGTGGATCAGATTGATACGCGCGGTTCGCAGATGGTTTGAGCTGTTCGACAGCCCCATACGCACCTGAATTTCGGATGTGACATCCTGCTGATCGTTATCGGCCTGCAGCAGGAAATACCCCGCCAGACCAGAGCTCAAGGCGAACAGAAGAATAATGCCACCGAGAATGGAGGAAAACAGCGGAACCAGCCTGATGTGATGCAAGAAGCTCAGCTTGCGCTGCGCCTGCATCGAAGTAGTGTTGTCCATGACCGTCGACTCTCTTGTAGGTAAGATGCGTAAAAACATGCGTGTTAAATAGTCATCGGCACGGTAGGGATTTAGATTACGGCTAAAAACGCCGCACTGGTCACACTTTAGAGAAGATTATTAAAGAAACGCCAGCGGTGAAAAACCGCTGGCAGAAGAGTTACTTGTCGCCGAAATGAATGACGGTACGGATGGATTTTCCTTCGTGCATCAGATCGAACGCCTCGTTGATCTGTTCCAGCGGCAAACGGTGGGTGATGAACGGGTCGAGCTGAATCTTGCCGACCATGGCATCTTCAACCATACCCGGAAGCTGGGTACGGCCCTTCACGCCGCCAAACGCGGAACCGCGCCACACGCGACCGGTGACCAGCTGGAATGGTCGGGTTTTAATCTCCTGGCCCGCGCCGGCCACGCCAATGATAATGCTCTCGCCCCAGCCTTTGTGGCAGCATTCGAGCGCGGAACGCATCACGTTCACGTTGCCGATACATTCGAAGCTGAAGTCAACGCCGCCGTCGGTCAGCTCAACGATGACGTCCTGAATCGGTTTTTCGTGATCTTTCGGGTTAACGAAATCGGTCGCGCCCATTTCACCCGCCAGTTTGAATTTCTCCGGGTTGGTGTCGACCGCGATGATACGACCGGCTTTCGCCTGTACCGCGCCCTGAATGACCGCCAGACCAATGCCGCCGAGACCGAACACCGCCACGGTGTCGCCCTCTTTGACTTTTGCCGTGTTATGCACCGCACCAATGCCGGTGGTTACGCCGCAGCCCAGCAGGCAGACTTTATCCAGCGGCGCCTGCGGGTTCACCTTCGCCAGCGAGATCTCCGCGCAAACGGTGTATTCGCTGAAAGTGCTGGTGCCCATGTAGTGATAAACAGGCTCGCCGTTATAGGAGAAACGGGTGGTACCGTCCGGCATCAGCCCTTTCCCCTGCGTGGCGCGAACCGCCTGGCAGAGGTTGGTTTTACCGGATTTACAGAACTTACACTCGCCGCACTCCGCCGTGTACAGCGGGATAACGTGATCGCCCGGCTTAAGGCTGGTCACGCCCTCGCCCACTTCCACGACAATCCCGCCCCCTTCATGACCCAGCACCGCCGGGAAGACGCCTTCCGGATCGTCACCGGAGAGCGTAAACGCATCGGTATGGCACACGCCGGTATGGGTGATTTTGATCAGCACTTCGCCTTTCTTCGGCGGTGCCACGTCGATTTCAACGATTTTCAGCGGCTGGCCGGGACCAAATGCAACTGCAGCGCGAGATTTCATCATGTCTTCCCTTTTTGTCAGGTGTGTGGGTTTATTTTAGATAAGAGCGAAGCAAATGGCCGACTTCTGCCATGCGTACGGCTCGCTGATCCGGCGTGGTTTCCCCCGTCACCAGCTCATCTTTGAGGTGAATTTCAACCATTTCGCCCATCAGGCCATTGGCAGCCCCGCGCACGGCGGCGATTTGCTGCAGGATGGCCAGACAGGGATCGCCCGACTCCAGCGCGCGCTCAAGGGCATCAACCTGGCCCCGAATGCGGCGGACGCGAGTAAGAATACGTTTTTTATCTTCGGGTGAATGCGGCATACGCCCTCCTGATACTATAGGGGGGTATGGTATATTTTAAAGCAGCTGTATGTAAACCTTAATTTCTATATAGCTATCATGCAATTACTCAGCCATTGATTAATGTATGCATCGAAATGGCTGCCATTCATGCTTTCACCAGAAGCTACAAGGGAGTGTGATGTAGCCCCCTGAAACACCGGACAGTAGCTGTATCTCCAGATAAGAGATAGGCTTGAATATATGTCTAACACTAACGCCAATTTTGAGATGACCGGGATCCTGTTAGGGCAAGAAGCCCGTAAACGTAAAACTCCTCAGGAGAAGATCGCCATTATCCAGCAGACGATGGAGCCGGGCATGAATGTCTCCCATGTCGCCCGCCTGCATGGTATCCAGCCCAGCCTGCTGTTTAAGTGGAAGAAGCAATATCAGGAAGGCAGCCTCACCGCCGTTGCGGCCGGAGAGGAAGTCGTTCCTGCTTCTGAGCTTACTGCTGCTCTGAAGCAGGTCCGGGAACTTCAGCGCCTTCTGGGCAAGAAGACGATGGAAGTTGAGATCCTGAAAGAAGCCGTGGAGTACGGCCAGTCGCGAAAATGGATAGCGCACGCGCCCTTGTTGCCAAAGGACGGGGAATAGCCCTGGTCAGCCGCACCATGGGCGTGTCGCGTGCGCAGCTGTCACTGCGGATTAACCGTTCTGCCGACTGGCAGGACAGGCGCTGTAACCGGCGTAATGACGAAGCAGACGAAGAAATACTGTCGGCTATCCTCGACATCATCAGCGATATGCCGAGTTATGGTTATCGACGCGTGTGGGGCATCCTGCGCAAGCAACGTCGCACAGAGGGACAGCCACCTGTGAACGCCAAACGGCTTTACAGGATAATGAGCGAGCATAACCTGTTGTTGTTGCATGACAAACCAGAGCGACCGAAGCGTGAACATAAGGGCAAGATAGCGGTGGCAGAAAGCGATATGCGCTGGTGTTCAGATGGCTTCGAGTTCGGCTGCGACAACGGCGAAAAACTGCGGGTAACGTTCGCGCTGGACTGCTGCGACCGTGAGGCCATAGACTGGGCAGCAAGCACGGGAGGCTATGACAGTTCGACCGTGCAGGATGTGATGCTGAGGTCGGTGGAAAAGCGCTTCGGCGACAGGCTACCGGAAACACCAGTGCAGTGGCTGACGGATAACGGTTCAGCGTATACCGCGTATGAAACGCGGAGGTTCGCGAGAGAGCTGAATCTGGAGCCCTGCACAACAGCGGTGAGCAGCCCGCAGAGTAATGGCATGGCCGAACGGTTCGTGAAAACGATGAAAGAAGACTATATCGCGTTCATGCCAAAACCGGATGTGAGAACAGCACTGCGAAACCTTGCAGTAGCGTTCACGCATTACAATGAAAACCACCCGCACAGCGCGCTGGGATATCACTCCCCGAGGGAATACCGGCGGCAGCGGACATCGTTAACTTAAGATACAAAAGCTGTCCGGAGATGGAGGGTCAAGATCAAGCTACAAGGGAGTGGGTACGTCAGGATATAGGCGGGAAAAACTGGGGAAATTGCTGCCGATGGTGCAGTGCCAGCCGTCAAGTTT
The DNA here is from genome assembly GCF_001521715.1 of Enterobacter asburiae. Classification (NCBI taxonomy): domain Bacteria; kingdom Pseudomonadati; phylum Pseudomonadota; class Gammaproteobacteria; order Enterobacterales; family Enterobacteriaceae; genus Enterobacter; species Enterobacter asburiae. The sequence goes on along the minus strand of NZ_CP011863.1, from coordinate 1,297,952 downwards.
ATCTGGCATGCTACGTCGCATGCCATTGGTAATCAAAAAAACAGAGTGCCGAGTTGATTGAAAATATTCAGTTATATTCTACCAGATATTACCAGAGTTTTACGCTTCCGTCTGGCTGCTTACCACCAACAGGAGACATGTCATACGCTTTGGTTACACATTTTTGAATGCCATCTTTAAGATGCTTTACCATTTTTTTATCTGAATTATTCTGTTCAAAATAATTCACATTGGTAACATTGTTTTTACTGTAAATCTCAGCTTCACCATACGGCCCGGCGGGATATGTAAGTTTATAACCCCAAAACTCTTCTTTATAGCCAGCCAAAATGTAGGGATCGTAATCAGCAAATACATCAGCAATGCATAAAGCTACTCTTTTTGTATCGCTCTTAGTCGTATATACAGCGTCAGGGGTACCATGTTTAGGTGGTTCCTGCATAATTGAACACCCAGATAATGTAAGAACTGCTAATGCAAGAATAGGTTTTAACATGTCAATTCCATTTAAGTATTTATAAGTGCATGAATAAGATACCTTATTTTGATAATTGTGTCTTGCATTTATTTTATAATCTATACGACCTGAGGATATCGTCTACTGTAGCGAAAACATTTCTCATTTCATCCACCGTTCTGGAGTGTGCCTTTCCTATAACATATTGTCTTAGGCCAGTCAGAGCACGGAGATAAAGCTGACAATATTGGCAACGGGGAGCTCAGCCGCCATCGGTTGGAAGGTCATCGGCCATGACTGTTTTTCAGAGTTGAGCCTTCTCAGGCAATCTCCTCAAATCCGTCTCCGAAGGATCCGGCCCGTGTTATGTAAGTAAACTCCCCTTCCATGCCCGTCTGAAACTGGGTTCTCCAGGTAAATGTTTCAATCGCCACTTTTCTTCCGGGCATAAAAAAAGCCCGCCGAAGCGGACCAGATAGCAGGCACCGATCAAAGTTTTTTTCTTCAATTCTTCTAGCCTACTGTTATCTCGCTCAGTAAACACAGTTGCATCAAACAACACCTGTTTATCAGCACCTTCTGTTCTCATCACTGTCGTAGTGAAAACAGCCTCAGACGCAGCGCAAAGTGTTCCCCATTTCGAATTCTTAGGTGGCGCCAGAGCCCATTTAGCTTCTTCATTCGATTTAAGCCCACCAGGAATGTTGTAAAAACATCACTCACCAACCAAGGAGTTGAGCGTTCATTGCTGGTTATCATGCATCGAAGGTATGCTCTGGAATTAGTAGTATCGGAATTATTTTTTACAACCAGTCTTGTTACGGGCGGAGGCTTACTGTCTTCTTCTGATTCCTTGAAAAGGGTGGAAGATAAAACCTTGATTTTCACAAACTCCTCTTGGGCCTTCTCTGAGTGAGCACTTTATCTTAATTTCCTCGCATTACAGATTACCTCCGGGCTGGAGCTGCTTGGCAATCCCTGCGGACTGATCGATGGTCTGCTGCAAACCCGAGAAATAGAATCGTTATCACCGTAAGTTTGCTGCTGAGAGTTTTGGTTTTGAACGATTATAGAGGTTCAAACAGTTACGCCACCAGCAGCAAGAGATTGCACACCTTGCATAGGCATCCGCCCAACATAGCGTTATGCTCCTTGCATCAGCGCAATGAGATTACCAACCAGGTTACGAGGATGCAGAAATGATGTATCGGTATATTCGTTCTGGCTCAAGGAGTTCGATGATAAGCAGGCGTACCTGTTGAACGAGTATTGTCAGCAAAAGGCTATCCCGGTACGTAGTCAGAACTGATTCAATTCGCCGCTTCGGATGGGGCTCACTCTGTGGGTAATGACTCCAAATTATTGATAGTGTTTTATGTTCAGATAATGCCCGATGACTTTATCATGCAGCTCCACCGATTTTGAGAACGACAGCGACTTCCGTCCCAGCCGTGCCAGGTGCTGCCTCAGATTCAGGTTATGCCGCTCAATTCGCTGCGTATATCGCTTGCTGATTACGTGCAGCTTTCCCTTCAGGCGGGATTCATACAGCGGCCAGCCATCCGTCATCCATATCACCACGTCAAAGGGTGACAGCAGGCTCATAAGACGCCCCAGCGTCGCCATAGTGCGTTCACCGAATACGTGCGCAACAACCGTCTTCCGGAGCCTGTCATACGCGTAAAACAGCCAGCGCTGGCGCGATTTAGCCCCGACGTAGCCCCACTGTTCGTCCATTTCCGCGCAGACGATGACGTCACTGCCCGGCTGTATGCGCGAGGTTACCGACTGCGGCCTGAGTTTTTTAAGTGACGTAAAATCGTGTTGAGGCCAACGCCCATAATGCGGGCGGTTGCCCGGCATCCAACGCCATTCATGGCCATATCAATGATTTTCTGGTGCGTACCGGGTTGAGAGGCGGTGTATGTGAACTGTAACTGCCATGTTTTACGGCAGTGAGAGCAGAGATAGCGCTGATGTCCGGCAGTACTTTTACCGTTACGCACCACCCCGTCAGTAGCTGAACAGGAGGGACAGCTGATAGAAACAGAAGCCACTGGAGCACCTCAAAAACACCATCATACACTAAATCAGTAAGTTGGCAGCATCACCCACTCTGTGATTGACCTATCCTTGAGCATCAAATGCAAATGTTTGAGTATTTGTTGAAGTTAGCTATTGAGATAGGATCTTACACTTCTGTTAATGACATGATATACTAAGAATTATTAATTTTATGGTTCAAAAAATGAACGTGCACTTCAACACTGCGGCTCTCACTTCAACTAATTATTCAAAAAAAGTAAAATCTTCACTACTAGATTTCATTTTTATTGTTCTTTTTTTTACAATAGCTATAACGGGCATTAAAAATTCAATACCATTACCAAACTTTTTATATTCAATAATACACTATATCTGGCTTGCAAGTCCTTTACCGTTAGCCTATATTTCTCTTCGCCTATTAAGAACACCATCATTAATTTCAGCTTATACAGTCTTTATAATCTTTAAGTTGTTAGATTATATAAGCAACACGAAATTATCCCTCACTGGTGAAGTTCTTTCCTGGAATGATTTATTTTCAGGGTCTAATATATCCATTGCAAAGCACTATCTTACCCCTTGGCCAGTGTTTTATCTGTTCCTCGCAATATCATTTGGTATAATTTTATTTTTTATCAGCCGTGTTTTCTACACGACAAAGAAAAACCAATTATTTCTTGCGATTAGCTTTGTCATAACATTACCCTTTTCATTTTATTCCCATTTTAGCACCCTCTTAGGGGAGGATAATATCCTCGCCAGAAAAATGACATTGATTGCTATAGAAATGAATGTGAGCTATATATCGTGGAATTGGCCTGTAAACCTACAGGAAAATGGAATGGCAATGCATATTTTGATGACAGGCTCACGTAAATCTGCACCTTTGGCTGACAAAAATAACAAAGACAGCTATTCCCTTGAAAAATCAGCAGGTAGTGCATCATTACCAAAACATAAAACTATTATTTATGTGCTCTGTGAGTCATGCTGGTATGACAATGAAAATTTTAAAGAAATTATCAATCCCTTATTAAAGGAAGGCTTTGTATCTTTCCGTGCGACCTCCCCAGTTTATGGCGGAGGCACTGCAAATGTTGAATTTGAAATGCTAACTGGGCTACCAAGCAACTCAAGAGTTTTATCTGGAACAATTTATCAAGAATATGCCTCGCAGTTCAAATCGGGTTCAGACACTATTGCAAGCGTTTTAAGACAAAAAAACTATACTACTTATGCAGCACATAATTATATAAAAGAATTTTGGCATAGAGATATTGTTTACAAAAAATTCGGCTTCGAACAATTTGATGGCCTCAATGAAATGTCCAATATAAAACTACCCGATGAAATTGTCGCAACCAAAAAGAAATGGCAGTGGCAACCCGATGATTACCTTCTTTATAGGTCAGCAATTGAACATCTAAAAAAAGCCGATGGAAAAAGTATTTTCATGAATTTGATTACTATGTCTACACATGGCCCATATCCTAGAGAGAATGACTCGGGAGAGTATGTATATGCATATGAATTAAAACAGGCTATTGAACGGTTCATTGATTTCTCAAAAGAAGTGCGAGAAATAGATCCTAATGCTGTTATCGTTATCTATGGCGATCACAAACCCGCCTTGAATAAATTTTTTATGGACAAGAATGTCTTACCAGCAAATCTTTTCAGCAAAACAGGTGATCGCGACAACGATTTTGTATTTAAATGGGATATAAAACCGACTGATTATGGCGATGTACCCGTGTTTATTTCTGCAGGCAGTAATACTAATTTACAACAACTCGCTATGGAAGCAAATAATCAACCTTACTTTTGTGTTTCATCCCTCATAGATAAACACTTAATTAATTCTGGTCTACCAAGCTTCAGATACAATATTAAAAATGGTTGTTCCAACACAAGCCAATCATATCAAAGAAAAATCAATGCAATGCCTTCATGGGTATATTCAATGGCCTTATTCGAAGGCAATGAAAAATGAAATTATTTTCTTACAAGCCCCTCCTACAGCAATTATCGGGGTGTCGTAACTGACAATTCTAAAGGTGAAAATATGACTGACAACAAATGATAGCATATTCATCACTTTTAGAACCGGCCGCCGGTGGAGCGCAGTTAATACCACCGGGATCTGGACGGCATTGACTTGGTATAGTTGGCGGGGGATAGTTGTATGATCAATCCCCCGCTCTCGCAGGCATCAGCTCCATAACCATCTGCGTCAGCCAGCGCAAATTCCCCAGATGGTGATCTTCACGACATCTGCTGCGGGTCTGTATTGTGTCATTGTGCGTCGTTTCTGTTTTAACTGCCCTCTCAAAGCAAAACATCAAACACACCTTTAGACAAAAGCCACTTACTCTGACAAACGTTACCAGATAGTCTTCTAAAAATTCGCAGTTCATGTGCTGCAGATAAACCAACCCACGGAGATAAAATGCTGGTACTTTTTACAATGCTTATATTTTCACTGACGCTTTCGTTTTCTCCTGGCCCGGTTAATATGGTGATTATCTCGTCTGGTGCCGTTCATGGTTTCAGAAAGACCTTTTCATTTGTCTCCGGTGCAACGATAGGGTTTACGTTATTACTTATCTTTATATGTTTCGGCTTTTACGCTGCAATCGAAAAATATCCCGTATTTTTCAGGTATCTTAATATTGCCGGTTCTTTATTTATCATGTATCTGGGCTATAAGATAGCGTCGTCACGGTCCGATATATCATTAACAAAAACGGATTCACCCGGTTTTGTTCAGGGTTTTGTCATGCAGTGGATCAACCCAAAAGCATGGACCGCGTGCGCCTCTGGGGCTGCGATGTTTTCTGAACCCTCAACCCCTGTGACAGCACTCATCTTTATCACGGTCTATTTTTTTGTCTGTTACCTGTCGCTTTCTGCATGGGCATTGATGGGAGAAAAGGTGTCGACGCTGCTCAGGAGCACGCGGCAGCTCCGTACGTTTAACGTGTTGATGGGCGGACTGTTGCTTATTACGGCGTGTTACATGCTCTTTTTAGCATTTTAAACCCGTTATAACGCGTGAAACTCAATTGCGTTATAAATATCATTAATCAATTTGTAGGCAATACTGCTGGTCGACATATTAGAAGGCCATACGGCATAGACTTTCAGCGGTTCTAATGACCAGTCTGGAAGTATTTCCTGCATTTCTCCACGCTTAACGTCCTCTTCGCTTAAATAGCGAGGAGGTGCTGCAAGGCCAATTTGTTGTCTGGCAAGGGCATAGGCGGCTTCGACATTATCTACATACACCGTGGGCGTATACGTCACTACAGCCACTTCCCCATTTTTATGCCGGAATTCCCGGTTATTCTGCCTCATATTGAGTCCAATCCATGGCAGTCGCACCAGGTCATCAGGATGCGTAATCGTCGGGTAATGGCTGAGCAATTCCCGGGACGCAACTACCTGGCGCGGCAGCACAAAAAGATGGCGCGCTTTAAGTGAACTGTCCGGAAGTTCGCCGATTCGAAATGCCACATCGATACCGTCGGCAATAATATCTCTGCGCGTATCGCTGTAAGAGATATTCAGTAAAAGGCCCGGATGACGTTTTATAAAATCGGCCAGATGGCGAGTAAACGCACTCTTCAGAAAAACGGCAGGAAGAGAAATAGTCAGCTTATTGGCCGTTGAGATTGAACGCTGCTTAAATTCAATGACCCCCTGCTCATACAGCGCCAGCATCGATTTGGCCGTTTCCAGCAAATTGGCGCCATCGTGAGTCAGAGAGAGTTTACGGGTGTTTCTGTAGAGCAACGCGCAGCCAAGATTTTTTTCCAGCTTTGATAAATGCGCGCTTGCCGTTGCAGTTGTAAGCCCTAACGCTTCTGCCCACCTGAAATGGATCCTGCCTCAGCAATCTTTGCAAACACTATCAGATAACGAATGTCATCAATCATTTATCGTCCTGTCGCGACGGCGTTCCTGCGAACTATGCGTTTAATCATAGAGTTACGATATCGTACTTTCCTCCCGGCCGCATCTCTTTTTACTGTGTGGACTTTAGCGCCCTACTCATTTTGCGAGGCGCTGCAGCGTCAACCCGGCGACATCCTCTCCTGGGAGCCGGACTGCCCGGAATGACGCGCCTGCGCCAGCGTTTGCAGCTCCTCCTTAAGCCAGCGGGTCGCGCCCCGCTGGCCGCTGCGTTTATGCGAGTAAATTTTCACTTCAAACGTGCGTATCGAAAACGGTAAAGGAAAAATCCTCAGGTCCGCTGCCGTAGCCAGCTTCTCAGCGGCAAACCGGGGGATCGCCATCAGCAGGTCGCTTTCCGCAACGATAAACGGCGCGCTCAGCATCGACGGCGTTTTGATCGCGATTTGTCGGGTATAGCCCAGCTGTTCGAGCCGCACGTCCAGAACGCCCTGCTTTTCATTCCATGGCGTCACCACCAGGTGTCGGGCCGCGAGATACTCCTCCAGCGTCAGACGCGTCCGGCGCGCGTTGCTGATGACCACATACTCATCTTCAAACCAGTCGATCTCTTCCAGCTCCGGGTGCCGGATATCATCCTGAGTGCTGAACCCCAGCGCAAGATCCACTTCGCCCGCCAGCAGTTCCGTCAGCGCCGGGCTGTGCGGCAGATAGCGCAATTCGAAATGCAAACCCGGGGCCGCAAGCTGCAGTTTGTGCATCAGCGCCGGGAAAATGCACAGCGCGGTAAAGTCCGTAATCCCAATTTGTAGGCTTTCGGTACTGCTGGACGGGTCAAACTCCGGCTGCGGGGTTAGCTCATGATTCAGGAACGACAGTGCGGAAGCAATGGAAGGCGCAAGCTGAGTGGCATACACGCTGGGGGACATGCGATGCCCTTCCCGAAAAAATAGCGGGTCATTAAGGGTGATTCGCAAACGCGACAGCGCATGGCTCAGTGCCGATGTGCTCATCGCCAGCTCATCAGCGGCAAGCCGAACGGAACGGTGGCGGTAAATCGCGTCGAATACGGGCAGCAGGTTTAAATCAAGACGCCTCAGCACTGGATGCATAATATTCATCATTTGTTGATTTCATTGCACTTAATTCTTCGGACAATACTCCGTATGCTTAACGCCATCAATCGAACACAGGCTAAAACACAGGAAAAACAATGAGCATCACCATTCGTCAGGCCCGCCCCGAAGATGCGGCGGCAATATACGCCATGATCTACGAGCTGGCGGTTTATGAAAAAGCGCCGGAAGAGGTGGTTACCACGCCGGAGGAGATCCGCGAAACGCTCTTTGACGCAGGCACAAAAACCGAAGCGTTGATCGCGGAGTTTGACGGCAAGATAGCCGGGTATGCCGTGTTCTTCACCAGCTATTCGACCTGGCTAGGACGCAACGGGATTTATATGGAAGACCTGTACGTTTCTCCGGATTATCGCGGTAAAGGCGCGGGAAGAGCGCTGCTGAAACATATCGCGCAGCTCGCGGTAAAACGGCAGTGCGGTCGCCTTGAATGGAGCGTTCTGGACTGGAACCAGCCCGCCATTGATTTTTACCTGAGCATAGGCGCGCTGCCGCAGTCCGAGTGGGTTCGCTATCGTCTTGATGGCGACGCGCTGCTGAAATTTGCCGAATAGCGACACGTGGTACCGGAGAAGATCCCGCCCCGCGGGATCGCTCTGTCCTGCCTTGATCCCGCCTCAACAGATTCTGAATTTATGCTACCCTTCCATAAATTTCATAAACATATTGCAGAACGCCATGACGACAACCCCTTTTATCCGCCCACAACTTTCCCTGCCAGACGGTGCCGACAGGCTGCTGTTGCACTCCTGCTGCGCCCCCTGCTCGGGTGAAGTAATGGAAGCTATCCAGGCGTCGGGGATTGACTACACGATTTTCTTCTACAACCCCAATATCCATCCACAAAAGGAATACCTCATTCGGAAGGAGGAGAATATTCGCTTTGCGGAAAAACACGGTGTGCCGTTTGTTGATGCCGATTACGACACCGATAACTGGTTTGAGCGCGCGAAAGGCATGGAATGGGAACCCGAGCGTGGCGTCCGCTGCACCATGTGCTTCGATATGCGTTTCGAGCGTACGGCGCTCTATGCGGCAGAAAATGGATTCAGCGTCATCAGCAGCTCGTTGGGGATCTCCCGCTGGAAAAACATGCAGCAGATAAATGACTGCGGCCAGCGTGCTGCCGCGCGCTATCCGGGTATGGTTTACTGGGACTATAACTGGCGTAAACAGGGCGGCTCCTCTCGCATGATTGAAATCAGCAAGCGGGAGCAGTTTTACCAGCAGGAATACTGCGGGTGCGTTTATTCGCTCAGGGACAGTAACCTGCATCGTAAGTCTCAGGGCCGCCCGCTGATTCGCATCGGGAAACTGTATTATGGTCAGGATGACAATGAGAAATAACGGGTTCCCGGTATAGAGATATATCCGAAAACAGCCCTGACATGTACCGAATTTAGGCTTACGTCTCCCACATCCACAAAGAGCGGCTATCCTTTAATTATCAACAAAAGGAGGCAAAAATGTCTGATTTCGGTACTGATAAAAACACCCAGTTTGCTGAAGATAAAGCAAAAAATAAATTTGATGAGCTTGCAGGTTCAGCGCAGCAGCAGTTTGGTGAATTCGTCGATTCACCAAAGCATCAGGTAAAAGGTGCGGCTAAAAAATACGCCGCACAGGCCAGCGATGCCGTCTACGACGTCACTGAAGCTGTCAGAAATAATCCCCTCACCGGCCTCGTCGCAGCGGGTGCGGTCGGTATTGTTCTCGGCCTTCTGCTGGGTCGAAAATAATAAAAGGCCCTTCGGGGCTTTATTTTTTCTTAGCTAAAAATCCTGACCATCCGGTCTAACTCTTCCTCTTTCACAGCCCGCGATAAATAATATCCCTGAAAGTTTTTGACGCCCAGCGCGACTAATTTTTCAAACTTTTCTTCACTATCAACCCCCTCGGCAATACAGTCCGTTCCGGTCATGTCGCTGTAAAGCTGTATCGCTTTAATCAGGTTATAGTCATTATCGTTTGCCACAAAATGCTCAACGATGTCGCGATCCAGCTTGAGTCCATCAAAATGCACCTGCCGCACCGGGAACATGGTTTGATGATTAGAGAAACAGTCATCCAGAAACAATCGACACCCCGTATTACGTAAATGCCGCATGGTTTCAGGGATCCTCTTGTCCTTCGTCACGTCAATATCTTCTGCGAATTCAAAGACCAGCTTTTCGGCCCACTGAGGTTTGAGCAGCATGTCGATAGCTTTCTTTGCCATATCGGGCAATGCATTCCCGGAGGCCAGACGAGGCGGAATATTCACAGAAAAATAGTATTTACCGTTATACTTATTAATCCCGGACACGGCGGCATGAATGACTAACGCTGTTATTTTCAACCATATCTCATGGTTTGAAATATCCGTGAGAAAACTGGCCGGCTTGACAATTTTACCGTTTTTATTCCAGCGGATCAGTATCTCAAAGCCTACGCCTTTTTTGTCACGATCGGTAATGATCTGATAAGCAGGGAAGATCTCTTTTTTATATAATGCATTAAAAATCTCTGTTTCCTTATCCGTAAACTCCGTGTTTTGACTCCGCCGCTTGATACTTCTTTCCGCATTGAAATTGTGCGAATCGTGTAGCCACCGCTTAATTAAGCGTAATTTCAGCACGCCTTCCTTACGGTGCGTATAAACCGTTTTATTAGAAAGCCCCATTTCATCGCACATTTCTTTTACGGACATGCCGCGGTAGAAATTTAATAAAACGTCAATCTCTCTTTTTGTTAACCACTTTACGTTGTCTTGCGAAGAATTATCCTTGTAGCGATCGCGTAATAAATACGAACGATCCTTAAAAACATGATGGTGCGTTTGAGAACCAGTGACGACATCCGAAACGCGGGCTATGCGAATCAAAGATAATTGATAACTATTATTTAAAAGAGTGCCCAGGGTGCGATATAGCCAGCCATCCGGTATGTCGCCATACAGGGTAACGGGTAATGACTCCAACTTACTGATAGTGTTTTATGTTCAGATAATGCCCGATGACTTTGTCATGCAGCTCCACCGATTTTGAGAACGACAGTGACTTCCTGCCCAGCCTTGCCAGATGCTGCCTCAGATTCAGGTTATGCCGCTCAATGCGCTGCGTATATCGCTTGCTGATAACGTGCAGTTCTCCCTTCAGGCGTGATTCATACAGCGGCCAGCCATCCGTCATCCATACCACGACCTCAAAGGCCGACAGCAGGCCCAGAAGACGCTCCAGCGTGGCCAACGTGCGTTCACCGAATACGTGCGCCACAACCGTCCTCCGTATCCTGTCATACGCGTAAAACAACCAGCGCTGGCGTGATTTAGCGCCGACGTAACCCCACTGTTCGTCCATTTCCGCGCAAACAATGACGTCACTGCCCGGTTGTATGCGTGAGTTTACCGACTGCGGCCTGAGTTTTTTAAGTGTCGTAAAATCGTGTTGAGGCCAACGCCCATAATGCGTGCACTGGCGCGACATCCGACGCCATTCATGGCCATATCAATGATTTTCTGATGCGTACCGGGTTGAGAAGCGGTGTAAGTGAACTGTAGCTGCCATGTTTTACGGCAGTGAGAGCAGAGATAGCGCTGATGTCCGGCAGTACTTTTACCGTTACGCACCACGCCTTCAGTAGCTGAACAGGAGGGACAGCTGATAGAAACAGAAGCCACTGGAGCACCTCAAAAACACCATCATACACTAAATCAGTAAGTTGGCACCATTACCCCGTCGTTGTTCAGGTCGACGCCGGAGATTTCGCGTCCGGAATCGAACTGACCGTAGAAACCGCCTTCGCCACCGGTGCCGTCCGGCGACAGAACGCCGTTGTTGTTCACCAGGTAGGTCAGTGAGTCCATGCCGGCATCGCCGTACGCCAGATCCAGATAGCCATCGCCGGTTTTATCGTACGCAATCACGCCGCCGTACCAGATGGTGGTCCCCATCGCCAGCTGGCTGGCGTTATAGGTGCTGCCATCGTAGGTCCACATCACCTGCGTAGAGCCCGAGTAGGTGTTCTCCGTCGCGAAGATATCCTGCGTGCCGTTACGGTCAAAGTCGGCGGCGGTCTGGCTCACCACGTAGTAGCTACGGGTGTTGGTCAGCGTATTCCCGGCATAGGTCGAGCTATCGCTGCTGGAGTAGGACTGGCCGTTAGCAATGATGTTCCACAGACCGCTGCTGTTCATGCCGAGGGTCATGGTGGAGTTGTTGCTGTTCCCCGCCGTGGTTGCCCAGTCGGTATTCACCGAGGTGGTATCAATCACCAGGCTGCCGGTCGCCGTACCGGTGGTATTACCGTTACCCGCGCTGCTCTTCACCTGCGCCGTCACGCTGTAGCTCGACACGCTCAGCGCATCGCCGTCCGGGATCTGCAGATACCAGGTGTTGTGATCCGGGTCGACCACCACCGCGCCGCCGGTCTGGGAGGTGTAGGTTTTTCCGTTCACCGTTACCACCAGGTATTCACCGTTCACCAGGTCAGCGGAGACGGTACCGCTGACGATCGGCGTGGTGTCCGACGTGGTCTGCGCGGTAATCGCCGCCGTGGTGGTCGGGATGCTGGTATCAACGTTCAGCACAAAGCCGTCGGATTCCGTGTAGTTACCGGCCTTATCGGTGACGCGCACAATGTAGGTGTGGTTGCCGTCGCTCAGGCCGTTGTCCTGGAAGGACCAGCTTGCGCTGCCGTTCATGGTCACCTGGCCGAGCAGGACCCCGTCACGATAGAGCTGCACAATTTCACCGTCGTCCGGGGCGCGGTTAAGCGTACCGTTGATCAGCGGCGAGTTATCGTCCGTCGCTACCGCACTGCCAAAGGTGCCCTGACGCTCGCCTTCGCCGTCGGTATAGCTCACTACCGTGCCTACCGTGGTTGGCGGCGTGGTGTCCACCGTTACCACCTGAGAGGCGGTAGAGCCGACGTTGCCCGCCTGGTCGATAATCCGCACCTGGTAGGTGTAGTCTCCGTCAGGCAGATCGCGGGTATCGGTGTAGCTCCAGCGCTGGTTGGTGACCGTGGTATCGAGCCAGGTATTTCCGCCATCCAGGCTTATCTGTACGCGCTCGTCGTTTGCCAGCGCGCTGCCCAGCGAACCGTTGATGGTCAGCGTGGTGTCCATGGTGATGAAATCACTCCCGGACTGGCCGGTATCTTCGCTGATGCTGTCGATGGTGACGCCGTACTGCGGCGCCTGCGTATCCACCGTCACCGCCTGCGAGGTGGTGGCCCCGACGTTCCCCGCCTGGTCAACGACCCGCACCTGGTAGTTATGGCTGCCGTCGGTCAGGGTACGCGTGTCGCTGTAGCTCCACTGCGTACCGCTGACGGTGGCGTACACCCAGGTGCTGCCGCCGTCCATGCTCACCTGCACGAATTCACCCGCGCCAAGCTCTGCGCCGAGCGTTCCGTGCAGCGTGTACGAGGTCGAACTGGTCAGGAAGTCGTTATTGTCGAAGCCGGTATCCACGGTGATGTTATCCACGGTCACCGTAATCGCCGCGTCCGGGGCGACCGTATCGACGGTCACCTGCTGATGGGCGCTAGCCCCCACGTTGCCCGCCGCATCCACCACGCGAACGTAGTAGTCATAGGTCTGGTTACCCAGCGTGCGGCTATCGACGTAGTACCAGCTGTTGCCGGTGACGATCACGTTCTGCCAGGTGACGCCGCCGTCGATGCTGATCTGGGCATACTCGCCGTCGGCCAGCGTCGCGCCGAGCGAGCCGTGCAGCGTCAGGGACGTATCGTTAGTTACAAAGTCGCTGCCGCTCAGGCCGGTATCGTCGCTGATGCTGTCGAAGGCGATGGTTTTGCTCGCATCCGGCGCAACCGTATCAATGGTCACCACCTGGCTGGTGGTGGCGCTGATATTGCCCGCGTCGTCAATCACGCGCAGCTGGTAGTTATAATCCCCGTCGGCCAGCGTGCGGCCATCGACATAGGTCCAGCTCAGGCCGCTGACGCTCACATCGGTCCAGGTAACGCCGCCGTCAAGGCTAATCTGCGCGTGGTCGCCGCTGCCCAGCGCCGCGCCGAGCGTCCCTTTCAGGCTGATCTGGTTGTCGCTGGTGATAAAGTCGCTGCCGGACAGACCCGTATCCTGGGTGATGGAATCGACCGTAATCGTCGTTGCCACAGGCTTCGTCAGGTCAATCACCACGTCCTGGCTGTCCGTCGCCCCCACGTTGCCCGCGTTATCGATCACGCGCACCTGGTACTGATACGTACCGTCCGTCAGGGTGCGGCCATCGGTGTAGCGCCAGGTGGTGCCGGTCACGGTCAGGTCAATCCAGGTGTTACCGCCGTCGAGGCTGATCTGCGCCTTCTCGTTATTGCCGAGCTGCGCGCTCAGCGAGCCGTTGACCACCACCTGAGCGTCGTTGGTGATGAAATCACTCGCGCTGAGGCCGGTGTCGTTTTGCAGCGAATCAATGCTAATCCCCATCGACGGCGCGGTGAGATCCACGGTGACGCTGTGGTTATCGCTGCCGCTGTTGCCGATGGTGTTGCTGACCTGCGCATTAATGACGTACGAACCGCCGTCCGCCAGCGCGGTCACGTCTGCGCTGCCGACCGTATAGCTCCAGGTGCCGTCATTCTGAACGGTCGCCGTGTAGGTTTTACCGTTCAGCGTGATGGTCACCGTCTGGCCCGCCGGGGCGTCGGTGGTGCCGCTGACGACCAGCGGCGTACCGTGCTCGGCGGCGTTGACGATATCGTCCTGCGCAAAGGTGTTAATGGTGATGGTTGGGACATCGCCGTTCAGCGTCACGTCGTGCGTTGCGCTGCCCGGGTTGCCCGCCCTGTCGTTCACCGAAGCGGTGATGGTGTAATCCCCGTCGCTCAGGCCGAGGAAATCACGGCCCGGCACGAAGACCGACCACGAGCCGTCCGCCCCGACGGTCGCCTGATAGCTGTGCCCGTTAAAGGAGACGGTCACCGTCTGGCCCTGTTCCGCCGTGGTGGTGCCGCTGATGGTCTGACCCGCCAGCTGCTCCGCGTTGTTGACGATATCGTCATCGGCCACGGTGCTGATGGTTACGGCTGGCGCGACGGTATCAACCGTTAAGGTGTGCGTGGTCTGGCCGTTATTACCCGCTTTGTCGTTGACCGAGGCGGTCACCGTCAGCGCGCCCTGGCTCAGCGCGGCCAGATCGGCTGCCGGAACATCCAGCGTCCACGTCCCGTCGTTCGCGACGGTTGCGGTGTAGGATTTGCCGCCCAGCGTTACGGTGACGGTCTGACCCGCCTCCGCGCTGGAAGAGCCGCGCACGGTCAGCGGCTGCTGTGCTTCTGCCGCGTTCAGCATATCGTCAGCCGACAGCGTCGCAATGCTCACGACCGGCGCAGTGGTATCCACGCTGATGCCGTGGGTCGCCGACGCGCTGTTGCCCGCGCTGTCCTGCGCCGACACGGACACCTGATAGCTCGCGCCATCGGCCAGGGCGCCCACGTCTGCGGCCGGAACGGTGGTCGTCCAGCTGCCGTCGCTATGGATGGTGGCCGTATAGCTCTTGCCGTTCAGCGTCACGGTGACCTGCGTACCGCTGGCGAACTGGGCGCTGGAGCCGTTAATCACCAGGGACGAACCGGCTTCAGCCGCGTTGATGACGTCATCGCCGCTGAGGGTATTGATGGTCAGCGCCACGGAGGCCGTGTTCACTACCACATCGTGGGTCTGGGTGCTGCTGTTGCCCGCGCTGTCGGTAATCGTCGCGCTGAGGGTCACGGTGCCGTCGTTCAGCGCGGAAATCACGCTGGCCGGCACGCCCACGCTCCAGTTACCGCTGGCGTCAACGGTGGTGGTGTACTGGTTCGAACCGATGGTGATGACCAGCTTATCGCCGACGCTCGCGCCGGTTGCCGTGCCGCTGACGATCTGCGCCTGCCCGTGCTCCACGCTGTTGATGACGTCATCGCCCGCGACGGCGTTAAAGCTGACGGTCGGCGGCGTGGTATCAAGCGTAATCGCTTTGCCCGCGCTGCCCGGGTTACCCGCGGCGTCGCTCACGCTGACCTGCACGGTGTAGCCGTTATCCGCCAGCGCGGACAGGTCGGCGCCCGGCACGTTCACGCTCCAGATACCGCCCTGCTGCACCTGCGCGGTATAGCTCTTACCGCCCAGCGTCACGGTGACCGTCTGCCCGACTTCCGCCGTGGTGGTGCCGGAAATGGCCACGCCCGCAGCCGCTTCGCTGCCGTTAATCACGTTATCGCCAGCGACGGTATCGATGCTCACGGCTGGCGCGGTCGCATCCACGCTGTACTCGCGGCCCGCCGAGGCGCTGTTGCCGTGCGCGTTGGTGACGCTCACCTGCACGCTGGCATCGCCGTCCTTCAGGCCCGCGAGATCGGCGGAAGGCACGGTGGCCGTCCAGTTACCGTCGGCATCGACTTTCGTAGTGTACGTCTTGCCGCCGAAGGTGATGGTAACGGTCTGGTTTTCCTCCACGTTCGAGGTGCTGCCGGACAGCACCAGATCCGCGCCTTTCTCCGCCGCGTTAATCACGTCGTCGGTGGCAATCGCATCGATGCTGATAGCCACTGCTGACAGATCGACGGTCACGTCATGGCTGATGCTCACCGGGTTGCCCGCCGCGCTCTGGCCTGCAGCGGTCACGGTGACCGTGCCCGCTGCCAGGGCCCCGACGTCTGCCGCCGGGATCGCCGCGCTCCAGGTGCCGTCTGCCAGCACGGAGGCCGCATAGGTTTTGCCGTTGACGGTCACGGTGAGCGTGGTGCCTGCCGCCAGCCCGTCGCTGGAGCCGGTGACAATCAGATTCTGCCCGTGCTCGATGCTGTTGATCACATCGTCGCCCGCCACGGTATCAATGCGCAGACCCGGCAGGCTGGCGTCTATAACGATTTCGCGCTCGCCCGCGCCGGTATTGCCGTGGCCGTTGGTGACGGTCGCCGACACGGTCAAATCGCCGTTGCCCAGCGCGGTCAGGACGGATTCCGGCACGTTCACGGACCAGGTCAGATCGCTCTGCACCGTTGCGGTGTAGCTGTTGCCGCCAAGGGTGACGGTGACGGTATTGCCCGCTTCCGCGTTCGCTACCTTACCGCTGATGGTCTGACCCGCGGCCACTTCCGCCGCGTTGATGATGTTATCGCCCGCCACGGTATTGATGGTGACGGTCGGCAGCGCGGTGTCGACCAGCAGGGTCGCCGTATTGCTCACGCTGTTACCCACGCCGTTGGTCGCGGCGGCGTTCAGGGTGTAATTCGCTTCACCCAGCCCCGCCAGATCCGCAGCCGGAACGGTCAGGCTCCAGGTACCGTCCGCCGCCGTCGTGGCCGCGTAGTTTTTACCGTTCAGAGTCACGGTCACCACGGTGCCTTCCGCCAGGTTGGCGCTGGTGCCGCTGACGCTCAGGTCCTGACCTTTCTCCACCGCGTTCAGCACGTTGTCGCCGCTGATGGCGTTGAACGCCACGGACGGCAGGCCGGTATCGACGGTCACGTTATGCGTGCCGGTGCCGGTGTTGCCCGCCGCGTCAGTGACTGATGCAGTGACGGTTACGGTGCCGTCGCTGAGGCCGGAAATGACGCTGGCCGGCACGCCCACGCTCCAGTTACCCGCCGCGTCCAGCACGGTGGTGTAGGTCTGGCCGCCGATGGTGACGGTGACCTTATCGCCCGCTGCCGCGCCGGTGGCGGTGCCGCTAATGATGTGCGCCTGAGCGTGCTCAACGATGTTAATCACGTCGTCGCCCGCTACGGTGTTGATGGTTACCGCAGGAACGGTCACGTCGACCGTCAGAGTGTGATCAACCGACGCCGGGTTGCCCGCCTTGTCGCTGACGCTCGCCGTCACGGTGACGCTGCCGTCGCCGAGTGCCGCCAGATCCGCCGCCGGAACGCTCAGCGTCCAGCTGCCGTCCGCGCCTGCGGTTGTGGTGTAGTCTTTGCCGTTCAGCGTCACGGTCACGGTCTGGCCCGCTTCGGCGGTGGTGGTGCCGGACACGGTCAGATCGGACTGCGCTTCAGCGGCATTCAGAATATCGTCAGCCGCAAGGGTGTTGATGGTCACGGACGGCGCGGTCACATCCACGCTGTACTCGCGGCCCGCCGAGGCGCTGTTGCCGTTGACGTTGGTGACGCTCACCTGCACGCTGGCGTCGCCATCCTTGAGGTGTACCAGATCCTCAGACGGTACGGTGTAGGTCCAGTTGCCGCTGTCGTCTACTGTCGCGCTATAGATTTTGCCGTTCAGGCTGATGGTCACGGTCTGCCCGGCTTCCACGTTGGTGGTCGCACCGGACAGCACCAAATCCGCGCCCTTCTCCGCCGCGTTAATCACGTCGTCGGTAGCGATGGAATTGATGCTGACGGCAACGGTCGCCAGATCCACCGTCACGTCGTGGCTGATGGTAATCGGGTTGCCCGCAGAGCTGTCGCCGGTAACGCTGATTTTGACGGTGCCTTCCGGCCACGCGCTCACGTCGGTGGATGGGATCGCCGCGCTCCAGGTGCCGTCCGCCAGTACGGTCGCCGCATAGGTTTTGCCGTTGACGGTGACGGTCAGCGCCGTGCCCGCCGCCAGCCCGTCGCTGGAACCGGTGACGATCAGGTTCTGCGCGTGCTCGATGGTGTTGATCACGTCATCACCCGCGACGGTATCAATGCGCAGTCCCGGCAGGTTAGCGTCGATAGCGATCTCGCGCTCGCCGGTGCCGGTGTTGCCGTGGCCGTTGGTGACGGTCGCCGTCACGCTCAGGCTGCCGTTGCCCAGCGCGGTCAGCACGTCGGACGGCACGCTCACGGACCAGGTCAGATCGTTCTGCACCGTTGCGGTGTAGCTGTTGCCGCCAAGGGTGACGGTAACGGTATTGCCCGCTTCGGCATTCGCCACGGTGCCGCTCAGGGTCTGGCCTGCCGCCACTTCCGCCGCGTTGATGACGTTATCGCCCGCCACGGTGTTGATGGTGACGGTCGGCAGCGCGGTGTCGACCAGCAGGGTCGCCGTATTGCTCACGCTGTTGCCCACGCCGTTGGTGGCGGTCGCGTTCAGGGTATAGTTGGCCTGGCCGAGACCGGCCAGATCCGCTGCCGGAACCGTCAGGCTCCAGGTGCCGTCTGCCGCGGTCGTCGCCGTGTAGTTTTTACCGTTGAGGGTCACGGTCACCAAGGTGCCTTCCGCGAGGTTAGCGCTGGTGCCGCTGACGCTCAGGTCCTGACCTTTTTCTACCGCGTTCAGGACGTTGTCATCGCTGATGGCGTTGAAGGCCACCGATGGCAGGCCGGTATCGACGGTCACGTTATGCGTGCCGGTGCCGGTGTTGCCCGCCGCGTCGGTGACTGACGCAGTGACGGTCACGGTGCCGTCGCTGAGGCCGGAAATCACGTTCGCCGGTACGCCCACGCTCCAGTTCCCCGCCGCGTCCAGCACGGTGGTGTAGGTCTGCCCGCCAATCGTGACGGTGACCTTATCACCCGCTGCCGCGCCGGTGGCGGTGCCGCTGATGATTTGCGCCTGGCCGTGTTCTGCGATGTTAATGACGTCGTCGCCCGCTACGGTGTTGATGGTCACCGCAGGCGCGGTGATATCTACCGCCAGGTTGTGATCCACGGAGGCCGGGTTACCCGCTTTATCGCTGACCGATGCGGTGACGGTCACGCTGCCGTCGGTGAATCCAGCCAGATCCGCCGCCGGGACGTTCAGCGTCCAGCTGCCGTCCGCGCTGACGGTTGTGGTGTAGTCTTTACCGTTCAGCGATACGGTCACGGTCTGGCCCGCTTCAGCGGTGGTGGTGCCGGATACGGTCAGATCGGACTGCGCTTCAGCGGCGTTCAGAATGTCGTCGTTCGCCAGGGTATTGATAGTCACGGACGGTGCGGTCGCATCCACGCTGTACTCGCGGCCCGCCGAGGCGCTGTTGCCGTTAACGTTGGTGACGCTCACCTGCACGCTGGTGTCGCCGTCTTTCAGCCCCGCCAGATCCGCAGGCGGCACGGTAGCTGTCCATTTGCCGTCGGCGTCCACCGTCGCGGTGTAGCTCTTGCCGCCGAAGGTGATGGTGACGGTCTGGTTTTCCTCAACGTTCGAGGTTGTGCCGGAGAGCACCAGATCCGCGCCCTTCTCGGCCGCGTTAATCACGTCATCGGTGGCAACGGCGTCGATGCTGATGGCAACGCTCGCCAGATCCACCGTCACATCGTGGCTGATGGAAACCGGGTTACCGGCGCTGCTCTGGCCCGCAACGGTCACGGTAACCGTGCCTGCACTCAGTGCGCCAACGTCCGCCGCCGGGATCGCGGCGCTCCAGGTGCCGTCCGCCAGCACGGTCGCCGGATAGGTTTTGCCGTTTACGGTCACGGTCAGCGCCGCGCCCGCCGCCAGCCCGTCGCTGGTGCCGGTGATAATCAGGTTCTGTACGTGTTCGATGCTGTTGATCACGTCGTCACCCGCCACGGTATCCACGCGCAGGCCCGGCAGGTTAGCGTCTATCACGATTTCGCGCTCGCCCGTTCCGCTATTGCCCACGCCGTTCGTGACGCTGGCTGACACCGTCAAATCGCCGTTGCCCAGCGCGGTCAGCACGTCGGACGGCACGTTCACGGACCAGGTGAGATCGCTCTGCACCGTTGCGGTGTAGCTGTTACCGCCAATGGTCACGGTCACGGTGTTGCCCGCTTCGGCATTCACCACCTTACCGCTGATGGTCTGGCCGGCCGCCAGCTCCGCCGCGTTAATGACGTCGTCACCTGCAATGGTGTTGACGATCACGCCCGGCAGAACGGATTCCACGTTCACGGTGTGCGACGTGCTGGTATTGTTGCCGACGCTGTCCGTTGCCGATGCGGTAACGGTGTACAACGCTTCACCCAATGCGCCGACCTGTTCCGCCGGAACGGTAGTCGTCCATTTTCCGTTATCGTCCACCTGCGCGCTGTACGCTTTGCCGTTCAGCATCACGGTCACCACCGCGCCTGTCGCCAGGCCGGAAGCCGTACCGGAGATCGTCAGATCCTGGGTTTTCTCGGCATTGTTGATCACATCGTCACCGGAAACGGTGTCAATGGTCAGCACCGGCGCGGTCAGGTTCACCTCCACGCCGTGCGTGGCGCTGTTGCTGTTGCCCGCTTTATCGGTCAGCGCCGCGGTAATGGTGTAATCCCCTGCGGCCAGCGCGGTCACGTCCGCCGCAGGCACGCCCACGCTCCAGTTGCCTGAGGCATCCAGGGTGGCGGTGTACGATTTGCCGTTGAGGGTGACGGTGACCACGTCGCCCGCCGCCGCGCCGGTCACGGAACCCGTGACAATCAGTGCCTGCGCATGCTCGGTGCTGTTGATCACGTCGTCGTCGGAAACGGTGTTAATGGTCAGCTGCGGGACGGTGGTATCCACCAGCACGTCGCGATCCGCAGAGGCCGAGTTGCCCGCCTTATCAGACACGGCGGCGCTGATGGTGTAGTTGCCGTCGGTAATGCCGCTCAGATCCGCGGACGGCACGGTCACGCTCCAGCTGCCGTTCGCCTGCACGGTGGTGGTGTAGTCCACGCCGTTCAGCGTCACGGTGACGGTCTGGCCCGCTTCGGCGTTGGTCACGCCGTTAACGACCAGATCCTGCTGCGCTTCAGCAGCATTGATGATGTTGTTCTCGCTGACAATTTCAATAGACACCGTCGGCGCGGTGGCGTCCACGCTGTACTCGCGGCCCGCGGACGCGCTGTTGCCGTTGACGTTGGTGACGCTCACCTGCACGCTGGCATCGCCGTCCTTCAGGCTGCCCAAATCGGCGGACGGTACGGTCGCCGTCCAGTTGCCGCTGGCATCGACCGTCGCGGTGTACGATTTGCCGCCGAAGGTGATGGTGACGGTCTGGTTTTCTTCCACGTTGGAGGTAGAGCCGGAAAGCACCAGGTCCGCGCCTTTCTCAGCCGCGTTGATTACGTCGTCCGAGGCAATCGGGTTAATGCTGATGGCGACTGTAGCCAGATCCACCTTCACCTCATGGCTGATGGAAACCGGATTGCCCGCCGCGCTCTGGCCGTCCACGGTCACGGTGACCGTGCCCGCATTCAGCGCGCTGACGTCTGCCGCCGGAATGGCGGCCGTCCAGGTGCCGTCAGCCAGCACGGTTGCGGCGTAGGTTTTACCGTTGACGGTCACCGTTAACGCCGCGCCCGTTGCCAGGCCTTCGCTGGAGCCGGTGATAATCAGGTTCTGAGCGTGCTCAATGCTGTTGATGACATCGTCGCCCGCCACGGTATCGACGCGCAGGCCCGGCAGGTTGGCATCAATGGTGATGTCGCGCTCGCCGGTGCCGGTGTTGCCGTGGCCGTTGGTGACGCTGGCTAACACGGTCAGATCGCCGTTACCGATGGCGGTTAAGACCGTGGACGGCACGTTGACCGACCAGCTCAGATCGTCCTGAACCGTCGCGGTCCAGGTATTGCCGCCGATTGAAATCGTGACAGTGTCACCGCTCACCGCGCCGCTCACTTTGCCGCTCAGAGTCTGCCCGGCAGCCACTTCCGCTGCGTTAATGACATCGTCCGTGGCGACAGGGTTGATGGTGACCTGCGGCAGCGCGCTGTCAACCAGCACGCTGTGGCCGGTGCTTGCGCTGTTGCCCGCCGCGTCGGTTACGCTCGCCGTCACCACGTAGCTTGCTTCGCCCAGCGCGGAGACGTTTGCCGCCGGAACGGTGATGCTCCAGCTGCCGCTGGCGTCGGTGGTGGCCGTATAGCTGATACCGTTCAGGGTCACCGTAATGGTGGTCCCGTCCGGCTGGTTGCTGGTGCCGGACACCAGCAGATCCTGGCCTTTCTCGGTCGCGTTGATCACGTCGTCAATCGCCAGGGTGTTGATGGCTACCACCGGCGCGGTCAGAGAGACGTCAAACTCGTGCGTCGCGGTGGTGCTGTTACCGGCTTTATCGGTAAGTGTCGCGGAGATGGTCTGTTCGCCGTTAACCAGCGCGCCCACGTCCGCCGCCGGAACGCCCACGCTCCAGCAGCCGGACGCGTCCAGCATGGCGGTGTAGTCTTTGCCGTTCAGGGTCACGGTAATCACGTCACCCGCCTGCGCGCCCGTGACCTTACCGGAGACGATCAGCGCCTGGCCGTGCTCGGCAATATTAACGACGTCGTCGCCCGCGACGATGTTGAACGAAATCTGCGGTACGGTGGTGTCGACCAGCACCGAGGAGCCCGCGCTGGCCGGGTTGCCTGCCTTATCGGACACGGTCGCCGTGACCGCCGCGCTGCCGTCGGTTATGCCAGCCATGTCCGCCGCCGGAACGTCGAGCGTCCAGCTGCCGTCCGCCTGCACCTGCGCGGTGTACTGATTGCCGTTGAAGGTCACGGTGACCGTCTGGCCCGCTTCGGCAGTAGAGGTGCCGCTCAGGGTCAGATCCTGCGCCGCCTCTGCCGCGTTCAGCATATTGTCACTGCTGATGGTGTTGATGGTCACCGTCGGCGCTGTGGTATCGACGCTGAATTCCTGCGCCGAAGACGCCGCGTTGCCGTTCACGTTGGTGACGGTTACCTGCACGCTTGCGTCACCGTCTTTCAGGCCGCTCAGATCGGCTGCCGGAACGGTCCAGGTCCAGTCGCCGTTGGCATCCACCGTGGTGGTATAGGTTTTACCTGCGAAGGTGATGGTAACGGTCTGACCCGCTTCCACGTTGGAGGTGGTGCCGGAAAGCACCAGGTCCTGACCTTTTTCCGCCGCGTTGAGCACGTTATCGTCGGTCACGCTGCTGATGGTGATGGCAACAGGCGCGAGATCGACGTCCACGACGGTGCCGATGGTCACCGGGTTGCCGGAAGCATCCTGCGCGCTGGCCTTGATATCCAGCGAACCGTCCGCCCACTGGGACACGTCGGCCGCCGGTACCGCCGCCTGCCAGGTGCCGTCCGCCAGTACCGTTGCCGAATAGGTTTTGCCGTTGATGGTCAGGGTCACGGTGCTGCCCGCCGCCAGATCGGTGCTGGTGCCGGACACAATCAGGTTCTGAGCGTGTTCAATCACGTTGATCACGTCGTCACCCGCCACGGTATCAATACGCAGTCCCGGGATCTGGGCGTCGATGGTGAAGTCGTGAGAAGAAGAGCCGGTATTGCCGTGCGCGTTGGTCACGCTGGCGGAGACGGTGAGGTCGCCGTTGCCGAGCGCGGTAAGCTGGCTCTCGCTTAACGGCAGGCTCCAGGTGAGATCGTCCTGCACGGTAGCGGTGTACGTCTGGCCGCCAAGGATAATAGTGACAGTGTCACCTGAAGCCGCGTTCGTCACCTTACCGGTCAGGGTTTGCCCTGCCGCCACTTCCGCTGCGTTAACGATATTGTCGCCCGCCAGGGTGTTAATCGTCACCACCGGCAGCGAGCTGTCCACCAGCACATCGTGCGTGGTTGAGGCGCTGTTGCCTACGCTATCCGTGACGCTCGCCGTCACGGTGTAATGGGCTTCTCCCAGCGCGCTGACGGCCGAGGCCGGTACGGTCACGCTCCAGTTTCCGCTGGCGTCAGCGGTGGCCGTGTACTGAATCCCGTTCAGGATCACCGTAATGGTCGTGCCTTCCGGCTGGTTGCTGGTGCCGGAGAGAAGCAGATCTTCGCCCTTCTCGGTCGCGTTGATCACGTCGTCCGCCGCCAGCGTGTTGATACCGATGACAGGCATCACGGTATTCACCACCACATCCAGCGAACTGCTTCCGGTGTTGCCGGACCTGTCGGTCACGGAGACGTCGATTGTCCAGGTGCCGTCAGTCAGCCCCTGCACGACGGACGCCGGCAGGCCAAGGCTCCAGTTACCCGCCGCATCCACCACGGTGGTGTAGTCGACGCTGTTAATGGTGATGGTGACCAGGTCGCCCGCTGCCGCACCGGTGACGGAGCCGCTCAGGATTTGCGCCTGTGAATGGGCGAGCTGGTTAACGGTGTTGGTGTCGGTGACAAAGTCGTTAATGGTCACCTGCGGTACGGTTGCGTCCACCAGACCCACGCGGTCCGAGCTGCTGGCGTTGCCCGCCACGTCGCTCACGGTGGCCGTCACGGTCACAATGCCGTCCGTCAGGGCACCCACGTCAGCCGCAGGCACGCTCAGCTGCCACGTGCCGTCCGCCTGAACCGTGGTCTGATACGTTTTGCCGTTCAGCGTGACGGTGACCGTCTGGCCCGCTTCCGCAGTGCTGGTACCGCTTAAGGCTAAATCCTGCTGCGCTTCAGCCGCATTGATAATGTTGTCGGCGGTCAGGTTATCGAGCGTAATCGCCGGTGGCTGCGTATCCACCGTGACCACGCGCGCGGCGTCCGCGCTGTTGCCGTTGACGTTAGTGACGCTTACGCTCACCTGCGCGCGCCCGTCGATCAGGGTTTCCATCGCGCTGGCCGGTACGGTCAGGCTCCAGGAGCCATCCTGCTGCACCTGCGCGGTGAAGGTCTGGTCGGCGAATTTCACCACCACGGTCTGCCCCGCCTCCACGCCCTGCGTCTGGCCGGAAAGGGTTAAATCACCGCCTTTTTCTGCCGCATTGAGCAGATCGTCGCCGGAGACGGTATCAATGGTGACCGCCACGGCGTTCAGATCGAGTTCAATCGGGTGTTCAGCCGAAACGGGATTGCCCCAGGCATCTACCGCACTGACGCTAACCGTCATGCCGCCAGCCGTCCAGGCCTGCAGGTCCGCCGCCGGAACGCCGATCTGCCAGCTGCTGCTGGCGTTAACCGCGGTGACGTACTCAACGTTGTTGATGGTGACGATAATCTGCGTGCCCGCGGCCAGATGGCTGCTGGAGCCGGTGACGCTCAAATCCTGCTGCTGTTCGATGGCGTTGATCACGTCATCGCCGGAAATGGTGTTCACGCGCAGGCCCGGCAGCTCCGCGTTGATGTTGATATCACGCTCGCCGGTGCCGGTATTGCCGTGCGCGTTGGTGACGGACGCGGTGAAGGTTAAATCCCCGTCACCGAACGCCTGAAGATCCGCTGACGGGATTTTCACGCTCCAGGTCAGGTCGCTGCCAACCGTTGCGGTGTAGCTCTTGCCGCCTGCGGTGATGGAGACGGTATCGCCCGCCGCCGCGCCGGTAACGCGACCGCTGAGGGTTTGATCGACGCCCGCTTCGGCGTTATTGACCAGGTTGTCGCCCGCAAACGTATTGATAATGACCTGCGGAAGGACGGTATCCACCAGCAGATTTGCTTCGGCAGAACCGCTGTTACCCACGCTGTCGGTACCGCTGACGCTGACGGTGTAAAGCGTGTTCGCCAGATTCAGGACGTCGGAAACCGGCACCTGGACCGCCCAGATACCGTTTTCTACGGTGGCCTGATAACTGACGTTGTTCAGCGTCACGGTGACGGTGGTGCCGTCCGGCAGGTTGCTGGTGCCGGTCAGGCTCAGCGGCTGCATCGCCTCCTGGGCATTCAGGACGTTATCCTGGCTGATGGCATCAATCGTAAATTCCGGCGGGTGTCCGCTCAGCGTAATGCCGTGCGTGGCGCTGCCGGTGTTGCCTGCCGCGTCAGTGACGGAAACCGAAAGCGTGTGGTTGCCTTCACCCAGCGCGCCCAGCACGGACGCCGGAACGCCGACGCTCCAGCTGCCGTCCGCCAGCACCACGCCGGTGAAGGTCTGGCCGCCAAGAGTCACGGTGACCACATCGCCCGCGGCGGCACCGCTCGCCTGGCCGGAAATAATGTGCGCCTGGCCCTGCTCGCTGATGTTGAGGATATCGTCGCCCGCCACGGTATGGATGGTGACGACCGGCGCGGCGGTATCCACCGTGAATTCTGCCGTTACGGACGAGCCGTTGCCCGCTTTGTCGCTCACGTTAACCGTCAGGGTGTGGTTACCCTCATTGAGCGCCTGCACGTCGCTCGCGGCAAGCGTGACGGACCAGGTGCCGTCGCTGCCCACCGTGGCGTTATAGTTTTTACCGTTCAGGGTGACCGTGACGATCTGACCGGCTTCCGCATTCGTTTTACCGGTCAGGGTCAGCGGCTGATTGTGCTCAGCGGCATTAATGATGTTGTCCTGCGCGAGAGTATCGACAGAGAGGGTTGGCGCGGTGGTATCCACTCCAATCGTCTGGCTTCCGCTGACGGTGTTACCCGCCGCGTCTTTACCGCTCACGTTAACCGTCCAGGTACCGTCGCCCAGCGCCTGCGCGTCTGCCGCAGGTACGTTGACGCTCCACGCGCCGTCTGCCCCGACTTCAGCCGCGTAGGTTTTGCCGTTCAGCGTCACGGTGAGTTCGGTACCCTGCGCCAGGTTTTTGCTGGCACCGGAAAGCGTAAAGCCCGCAGATTGCTCGCTGGCGTTCAGCACGTTATCGCCCGCCGTGGTGGCCAGCGTAATGGCGGCATCGGCGGTAGAGACCGTCACGGTGATACTGCCCGCAGAGGTGGTTTTACTGCCGTCGATCTGCACGACCGACCAGGTGTGCTCCCCGTCCGTCTGGGTCGGTAATATTACCGTCCACGTGCCGTCTGTACCGACCATGGTGCTGGCAATGGTGCTGCCGCTGCTGTCTTTGATCTGGATGGTCGCGCCCGGCTGACCGGTGCCGCTAAAGGTTGGGTTGATGTCGTCCGTGATCTCGTTTGCGCTCAGCACGCCCTGCTTGTCACCCGCTTTATCCGACAGCAGGAAGGTCGGCGTGGCGCTTTCAACTTCTTTTGTATTATCAATGACTTTTGTTTTAGTTTCGCCGTCACCGCCGTTTGCCAGCAGTGCCCCGATGGCACCGCCGCCTAACGCAGCCCCCGCAATCCAGCCCCACGGCGCGTCGCTTAAAACGCTTTCCTGCTCGAGGAAAGGTTGAATGCTGCTAATCGGTGTGGCCTGCGCGGTTAACTCGGTCACCGCAACGCCTGACGCTTCCCCGGCATCGGCAAAAGAAATATGTGTCAGTTCCTGACGGTCGTTGAACACCAGCTCTGACTGATTTTGCGTTTCAGGATCTTCAACAAAATAGTTATTGCAGCGAATAACGCTGCCATCTTTCATATAAATGAGGAGGTCTTTCCCCTGACGGACATAACGCGCCACATCCTGAGCAGAGCCCTGAATTTCAATCACGCTCGGCGATGAAATAGAGACCGACAGATTTCCTTCGCCGGTAAATTTGGTTTTCTCCGCCGTTTTGCGAATGATGACATCAACAACTTTTATGTTACTCATATTCTTCTCCTTGCAGGTGTACGGATTCCTGTGGATATGTCCACCAGACGGATGTAGCTATCCCTGGGAAAAAACACCCATTATTTTCAGTCTTACTTTGCGCAACACTGCGCGTCTTTTATTAACTCAAGTCGGGTAATTTTGCGGCAGCGTTTTTCTCTATTCCAATAAGCGGCATTAAATTATCAACCGCGGAAGCATAATTAATTGCCGAACTCCAGCCGTCATACTCAGCGATTATTTTCGCTGAGGTGGCCTGCCAGACATCCTGCTCAACGCTGAGCAGATCGTTAATGCTCCGCTTGCTCAGGGTGTATTCATTTTTATAAACATCCCGGGCGCGCAGCGCATTTTCCAGCTGCTGCTTTCCGGCCTCCATTCTTCCCCGTGCGCCGGTCCAGTCAGCCTGCGCGACGGAGGCTTTTTGCAGTACATCGAAACGCGCCTGATCGACCTGAGAGGAGGCCATGGCCCGTGCGCCTTCCGCCTGCCGAACGCGAGCTGAAACCGCGCCCCCCTGATACAGCGGTGCGTCGATATTGAGCTGTATCTGGTCGTCCCAGTAGGAACGGTTGTCCGATTCGTAACGGGTGCGCCCCCCCTTCAGGCTTAACGTCGGCCAGTGCTGGGACTTCGCCGTTTCCACGCCATACTGAGCCGAACGTTCCATGTTCTGCGCGGCCATCACCGCCGGTATCAGGGAATAATCGATGCGGTTGAGCGAGTCCGGCTCCACGGCAAGATTCGCGGGCATCGGCGAATAAGCCTCTGCCTGCATTCCGGTTAATACCGCAAGCCTGGCGCGCGCGCTGTTTAAGGCGGCGTGATACTGCGCGACCGTCGCCTGCATGCCGGCAATGCGCGTGCGGGTCTGAAGCTCATCGGAGGTGGAACTCACGCCCGCGTCTGCGCGCAGCTTTGCCAGCTGCTCGACGTTTTTGAGCGCCTGTACGTTTTCGATTGCCGCCTGCAGCAGATCGGAATAGCGTTTGACCTCGACATAGCTCAGCGCCGTTTTTTCCGCCACGTCCGAAAGCGTGCCCATCAGCTGATAGCGGTAGCTATCGCGCTGGGCGGAGGACTGGCTGATACTGTTATTGGTCTTGCCAAAATCGTACAGCAGCTGCGTCAGGCTCAGCCCCCAGGCGGCTGAATTCTTCAGCGACCCGCTGGAATCGGTGGTCTGGCTGTGTCCCGTACTCCCGTTCAATGATATTTGCGGCATCCAGCCGCTGCGCGCTTCATCTATTTGTGCCTGGCCAATACCTAATTGCGCGGCCTGCTGGCTAATTGACGGATCGCGATCGATTGCAAAAAGAATACTTTCTTTTAAGGTTGTGGTTGCCACCGGGGCAATACCTACCTGATTACTATTGGCGAAAGCCGTATTTATGGCTAATGAAATGAATGCCAGTGCTGCTGTAAATCGGCGTAACATAGGCTTTCGTAATATCGTCATGTTATCTCCCTGACTCTGAGTGATACTCAAGCAAATACCCAAAAAGAGGTATAGATAATTAGACAAATATCTTATTTAGCTACCTTGCTGAATTTAAGGTAATACTCCCCATACCCATTTCTATTGGAGATGAGATCTGCCTGCGTTTTATTTCAATTAAGAATTTACTTATTTCTTAAACTGGTTAGCAGCATAACAAAATGCGTTATAGCCCACTACACCCACAATGTTAATGTGGTGTTACAATTAAGAAAAAATATGGGGTTTCTGGACAAAACCCTAAAAGTGTCCTTTCAGATGAAACATATAAACCCTCTGTTATCTAAGGAAAATTCTGAATTCTTTCCATGCACATTTTTGCGTTAATTTCAGAGCGAGTCAGACACAAAGATTTTCAAAGAAGTGTCAGTTTTAGTAACCCGAGGGGTTTGATTGGAATTAAAAACCATTAAAAAACTAATGTAAGCAATTAAGTTCCGCGCAGGATGAAAATATCAGATTTTAAATCCACATAAGAGTAAAGCACTGGTTACATAATCCAAATCGTTAAATAAAACATAACAATAACATTGTGATTAACATTCAAAACGGCTTCCTTATACCTGCTTAATAAAATTTTAATAATCACCCATGTGAATCATCACGCCGATGCACATCGTCATGACCACAATCCCCTTCTCTCTGCGTCAAAATGCTGTATTATGCAAACTATTGCGACATTTTGCAGGAATTTGCTCCCATGCACAAAACCGCTCGTCAACGCTATGTCCTGGATATCCTCAGCGAGCAAGGCCAGGCCAGCATCGCTGAACTGGCCGAAAAGCTGCAGGTTTCAGCGGATACTATCCGTCGGGATCTGACCGATCTTGAAAACCAGGGCCTTGCGCAGAAGAACCACGGCGGAGCCATTGCGCTCAACCTCTCCGCCATGAACCGTCAGGGCCGCAACACGCTGCTGCCGGAGACCAAACAGCGCCTGGGTAAACAGGTTGCGCAGCAGGTTCCACCGGGCTCCACCCTGTTTCTGGATGCCGGAAGCACGGTGATGGCCGTCGCCACCTTTCTTCAGGGGCCGCTCACCGTCGTTACTCCCTCGCTGGATATCGCCCAGCATTTTAGCGACCGGGAAGACGTTGAGCTGATCCTGCTCGGCGGGAAATGGGACCACAAGCAGCGACTGTTTGCCGGCAGCGCCACGCTGTCCTTGCTGTCCCGTTATCGGGCGGATATCGCCATTCTTGGGGCGTGCGCCATTCATGCCGAGCTCGGGTTGAGCGCAGGTAAAGAAGCGGATGCCGAGGTTAAACGCGCGATGCTCGACGCAAGCCAGGCGCACTGGATTGTCGCCGACCACCTGAAAATTAACCGCTGCGAGCCGTATCTGGTTTCCGGGTTATCCAGCATTCAACAACTCTTTTTAGATCGTCCCTGGCCTGAGCTTGGGGACCATAGCGCACTGCAGGTTACGGTGTGCGCGAATTAACGTGGAGAAGGTCATGAGTAAAGTTCAAACAATCAACATTGCGCTGATCGGGTATGGATTTGTCGGTAAAACCTTCCATGCCCCGCTGATCCAGTCTGTGGACGGGATTAAGCTGGCCGTGGTCTCTTCTCGTGATGAAGAGAAAGTTAAACGCGATCTGCCGGACGTACAGGTGGTGGCGACATCGGAAGAGGCTATTCAGCATCCTGATATCGATCTGGTGGTGATTGCCTCCCCCAACGCCACGCACGCCCCGCTGGCGACGCTGGCCCTGAACTCGGGTAAGCACGTGGTCGTGGATAAGCCTTTTACCCTCGACATGCAGGAAGCCCGCGACCTGATTGCGCTGGCGGATGAAAAGCAGCTGCTGCTCTCCGTCTTTCACAACCGCCGCTGGGACAGCGATTTCCTCGGCATTAAGCAGATTATCGAGCAAGGCACGCTCGGCAAGGTTAAACACCTGGAATCGCACATTGACCGCTTCCGCCCGGAAGTGCGCGTGCGCTGGCGCGAGCAGAACGTCCCCGGGAGCGGTCTGTGGTTTGACCTGGGCCCTCACCTGATTGACCAGACGCTACAGCTCTTTGGCCTGCCGGAGTCGGTTCAGGGGAATATCGCGACGCTGCGCGACGGCGCAGAAATTAACGACTGGGCGCACGTGGTTTTAAACTACCCGGAGCATAAGGTCATTCTGCACGCCAGCATGCTGGTTGCTGGCGGTACGGCACGCTTTACCGTCCACGGGGACAAGGGCAGCGTGGTGAAAGCCAGAATCGACCAGCAGGAAGCACAGCTGCTCGCAGGGGTGATCCCGGGCAGTGAAACCTGGGGCGAAGACGGCGACAGCATGGTGTTCTTTGGGGCCGACGGCGCACCGCAGACGATTCCTACCCCGAAAGGCGATCAGCGCCAGTATTACGTCAACGTACGCGATGCGCTGCTCGGGAAAATCACCAATCCTGTCCACCCTGTTGAAGCACTGGCGGTCATGGCCGTGCTGGAAGCGGCGGTGAAGTCGTCGGAGACGGGGTCAAGGCAGGCGCTGGCGTTAACTGCCGAAGAGCGTGCGCTGCTGGGTTAAAAAACAAGCCGGGTGGCGCTGCGCTTACCCGGCAAGAGTTAAAGACTACTGACGCTTTTTCGGCATCATGCGCAGAAGAGTATTATCTTTCCAGAAATAGTGATGCATCAGCGCCGCCACCGCGTGCAGGCCAATCACAAAATAGCCCAGGTTCGCCAGCGTCTCGTGCCATTCTTTCAGCACATCAACCAGATCAAAATTTGACTCCGCCGCATGCGGCATCACCATGCCAAACGCAAACCAGTCGCTGCCCCGGTTATACATCATCACAATGCCAATCAGCGGCAGCGCAATAAACAGCAGATACACCACCAGGTGCCCCAGATGGGACATCCCCGTCACCATCGCTTTTGGCTTTGGCTGAATCGGCGGCGCGCGGAATTTCAGGCGAACCAGCAGACGCGTCACCATCAGCACCAGGATACTGATACCGCACGAGACGTGGATCATATTGATCGCTGGACGCGCGGTGCGCGGGAAGAAACCTTTGAACTCCATGGCGCAGTAGGCGACGATGATTAACAGAAACACCAGCCAGTGGATGCCGATTTGCAGGCTTGTATATTTAGTGCGCATGTGATTTCCCGATTAAAAACAGTTACCGCGCCAACATAATCCCCTTTCCTTAAAAATTCATTAACTTTTCTGTATGGTTTTTCAAATACTTCCTCCCGCATGAAGCATCTTCAATTGCCGCCCTGCCCGTGATGGTCTAAGCCTGGATGAGTTCAAACTGTCGCATCGACACGTTTACAGGAGAACACCATGAGTAAAATTGGCATTAACGGCTTTGGACGCATTGGGCGCCTTGTACTGCGTCGCCTTCTTGAAACCCAGGACAGCAATACCGTCGTCGCCATCAACGACCTCACCTCACCGAAAGTGCTGGCCTACCTGCTCAGGCATGATTCCAACTACGGTGGCTTCCCGTGGAGCGTCGATTTCACCGAGGATGCGCTGATTGTTGATGGCAAAACCATTGCGGTGTACGCCGAAAAAGAGGCGAAGCACATTCCGTGGAAAGCCGCAGGCGTAGATATCGTCGTGGAGTGCACCGGCTTTTATACCTCTGAAGAGAAATCACGGGCGCACCTGGACGCCGGCGCGAAGAAAGTGCTGATCTCCGCGCCTGCGGGTGAGATGAAAACCATCGTCTACAGCGTGAATGACGACACCATTGACGCCAGTGACACCATTATTTCCGTCGCATCCTGCACCACCAACTGCCTCGCCCCGCTGGCGAAAGCCCTGAACGATGCGTTTGAAATAAAAGTGGGCACCATGACCACCATTCATGCCTATACCGGTACGCAAGCGCTGGTGGATGGTCCGCGCGGGAAAGACCTTCGCGCCTCGCGAGCGGCGGCAGAGAATATTATTCCCCACACCACCGGTGCCGCAAAGGCCATCGGTCTGGTGATCCCGGCGCTCAGCGGCAAGCTCAAGGGTCACGCGCAGCGCGTGCCGGTAAAAACGGGTTCGGTCACCGAGCTAGTGGCGATTCTCGGCAAGAAAGTCACCGTCGAGGAGATCAACGCCGCGCTGAAAAAGGCGACGCAAGGCAATAAATCGTTCGGGTATACCGACGAAGAGATTGTCTCGTCCGATGTGATTGGCTCGCATTACGGTTCGGTGTTTGACGCCACGCAGACGGAGGTGTCAGAAGCGGGGGAGCTGCAGCTGATGAAAGCGGTAGCGTGGTATGACAACGAGTACGGTTTCGTGACGCAGCTGGTGCGGACGCTGGATAAGTTTGCGGCGCTGTGATTTCCCCCTCACCCTAACCCTCTCCCCAATGGGGCGAGGGAATGGTTCCGTGCTTAGATTATCTTACGCGCCCCCTTCAGAACCGGGTCCTGCTGCAGCTGTTTCCACGCGGCAATCACCCCCTCAGGAAAGTCAACGTGCGTGATAAAATCCCGCCCGGCCGGGCCATAGCCGTTAACGTCATCATACAAACGCGGCAGCTCCCCCAGAACCAGTGACAGATAGCGGTCAACGGGCCAGAGTCCGCTATTGACCTCGCTAAACTCCACGCCCTCTTTGCCGTTGTGCAGCGCTGGCGTAAACCCGGGATGGCTAATCCAGTGCGGTGACGCGGGTTCATCCCGACAAACGCGGGCAAACGTCGCCATCGTTCGGCGCTGCATCGTCGGGTCCTGCACCACCAACACCCGCCCGGTTGCGCGCTGATGCTGTTTCAGCATATTCCAGCTAAAACGCGCGTTCTCACCGCAGTTGGTAGATTGATCCTCAATCCACAGGCGCGTCTCGGGGATCTGCCAGAACTCCCGCGCAATGTCGGCAAGAATGCTCGCTTCGGCCCGCCCTTCGACCTGTAAGGTGTGATAACGCGGATGACTGCCGATAGCTGAATATAAAAACGCGGTTGAATGGCCAATACCGCCGCTAATCAGGAGCGGGATGTCTCTCTGCGCTGCAATACGGCAGGCCGCCTCAATGGTCGGGATCACCGCGTTCCCTGCCAGGATGACCGCATCGACGTCCGGGGGCTGGCGGCTGCCGCTCAGGTCATCCTGCGCCAGCCATTCACCGACAGTATTGATGGCCGCCAGCGTGGCATCCGGCAGGATGGGAAAATGGGGCTGAACCATGGTGAACTCCTCCTTTATGTCTCTTCAGGGTAGCGGCTTCTTACCGATAACGCAGAGACGGACTCTGAAACCAGACGTTGTTTTATCGCCCAAATTGTCATTTTCTGAAATAACCAGAAATATCCAAAAACAATCGGGTTGCACCTGCATATTATGCTTTTGGTTTTCCATCATACAAAACATCATGTTGCACATACTCTCTGCAAAAGCACCCAACGCTGCTTATTTCACCGTGATCTGACCAGTTTCATCCCCCATGAGCTTGCCAAATACAACATCCAACCCTAAGTTGCTTAACAATTTTACAACCTTTTTCATCATCACAGGTTGCACCTGAAGCGCGCCAGGTGACACCTCATACATCATCAACGTGGCGGGGTTTCAGGTCATGACAGAACATGAAAGTACGACGACGGTATTACGAAAAAATAAGAAGGTATTAATCGCCAGCCTTACCGGGAGCGCCATTGAATGGTTTGACTATTTTCTCTACGGCACGGCGGCCGCGCTGGTCTTCAATAAGATCTTTTTCCCGATGGTCGATCCGGTTATCGGGCTCATCCTCTCATATCTCTCTTTCTCATTAACCTTTTTTATTCGTCCCATTGGCGGGGTACTTTTCGCTCATATTGGCGACCGCATCGGACGTAAAAAAACTCTCGTTCTTACCCTCTCCTTGATGGGAGGTGCAACCGTCATGATCGGTCTGCTGCCCACGTATGAAATGATTGGCCTGTGGGCGCCCGCTCTGCTGATCCTGATGCGTATCATTCAGGGGATGGGCATTGGCGGTGAATGGGGCGGCGCGCTGCTGCTGGCCTACGAATACGCGCCCGAAAAACGTAAAGGCTTCTTCGGCAGTATTCCGCAGGCGGGCGTCACCATCGGCATGCTGATGGCGACCTTTATCGTCTCACTGATGACCCTGTTCAGCGAGGAGGATTTCCTCTCCTGGGGCTGGCGCATCCCGTTCCTGCTGAGTTCGGTTCTGGTGTTGCTCGGCCTGTGGATCCGTAAGGACATCGACGAGACCCCTGATTTCAAGAAGGTAAAACAATCGGGCCAGGTGGCGAAAGCGCCTTTGCGCGATACCCTGAAACACCACTGGCGCGAAGTATTGATTGCCGCCGGTCTGAAGGTGGTAGAAACCGCACCGTTCTACATCTTCTCGACGTTTGTCGTGAGCTATGCCACCACGACGCTGACGTATCAAAAGTCTCAGGCGCTGGAAGCCGTGACGCTGGGAGCCCTGGTGGCCACGGTTATGATCCCGTTAATGGGGCTACTCTCGGATAAAATTGGCCGCCAACGCATGTATGCCGCGAGCGTCATCATCCTGGGTTTGTTTATCGTGCCGTGGTTTATGCTGCTCAATACCGGTACAACCTGGGGCATTGTGCTCGCGACGGTCATCGCCTTTGGCGTGCTGTGGGCACCGGTAACGGCGGTACTCGGCACGCTGTGCTCTGAAATTTTTAGTGCAAACGTACGCTACACCGGCATTACGCTCGGTTATCAGCTGGGTGCCGCGCTGGCAGGCGGTACCGCGCCGCTGATTGCCACCGGACTGCTGGCAAAATATGACGGCGACTGGGTTCCGGTGGCCTGGTATCTTGCCGTCACGGTAGCCATTTCTCTAATCGCGATTTTCTGCGCCAGCCGCGTTAAGCGAGCGTCACTCCTGCAGGCACAGCCCGAACATCTCTGATCGTTGTCGGCCCGACTTTCGGGCCGCTCTTTTTCCTTAAACTTCCCTTCTACATTTGATTAACATGCGTAAATCATATTCACTTGAATTATCATTTGCGGCAGACGTAGAATCGCTAGCCCGCTAATTATTCAATTATTTCTAAGGTAAACGACGTTATGCGCCTGCCCGAACGCGACCCTTATGCTCCTCGCGAGTGGCAGCCACATGAGAAACCCGCCCTGCTGGGTTCGCCTTCCACACCCGAGCACACTACGCCAAAACGCATTGCCTACGGCGTCGTTGGCCTGCTGGTGTGCCTGACGGGGGCGCTGGGAAATGCGGTGGTGACCGCCAACCTGCAAAATCTGCAGGGGACCTTCGGGGCCTGGTCGACCGAAATCGCCTGGCTGCCCGCGGTCTACGTCATGACCAACATCTCTATCAACCTGCTGCTGGTCAAGTTCCGCCAGCAGTACGGTCTGCGCGCCTTCACGGAAGGTTTTCTGGTGCTGTACGTGCTGGTGACCTTTTTCCACCTGTTCGTTAACGATCTCAGCTCGGCGCTGATGGTGCGCGCCGCGCACGGGATGGTGGCCGCCGCGCTCAGCTCGCTGGGGATTTACTATCAGATCCAGGCCTGGCCTGCGAAACACCGCCTGAAGGCGCTCACCATCGGGATTACCGGGTCCTCGCTCGCTATCCCTCTGGCCCGCCTGTTTTCGACCGAACTGCTGCAGCTGGACGAGTGGCGCGGGCTCTATTTCTTCGAGCTCGGGCTGGCGCTGATCTCTCTGGCCTGCGTGATAGCCTTAAAGCTGCCGCCGGGCGATCGGCGCAAGGTCTTTGAGAAGAAAGACTTCATCACCTTCTTTTTAATGGCCCCCGGAATGGCCCTGCTCTGCGCCGTGCTCTCGTTGGGCCGCCTTGACTGGTGGTTCGAGGCGCCGTGGATCGGCTGGTCGCTGGCGCTATCGCTGGTGCTGATTGTGGCCGCCATCGTCTTTGAACATAACCGCGCCAACCCGCTGCTGAACACCCGCTGGCTGTCGAGCGGCAGCATCGTCCGTCTGGGGCTCATCATGCTGCTGATCCGCATCGTGCTGGCAGAGCAAAACACCGGCGTCATCGGCTGGCTGCAGTACGTGGGGTTACAGAATGAGCAGATGACCCACCTGGCGTGGTCCATTTTCGCCGGGATCGTCTGCGGGATCGTCACCAGCTGTCTGACCATCAAGCCGACGAAACTTGCGTGGCCAATCATCACCTCTCTGGCGCTGATGATTGTTGCCTCGCTGCTGGACAGCCAGTCCAACAACCTGACCCGGCCGGATCAGCTGATGCTAAGCCAGTTTCTGCTGGGTTTCGGCAGCGCCTTCTTCCTGGCACCCGCCATGCTGGCCGCCATTGGCGGGGTGATTGCAGATCCGCGTAACCTGGTCAGCTTCTCGGTGATGTTCGGCATGAGTCAGAACCTCGGCGGCCTGCTGGGCTCCGCGATCCTCGGAACCTTCCAGACCTGGCGCGAGAAGTACCACTCCAGCCTGCTGGCGGACCAGCTCACCACGCTCAATCCGCTGGTCAACGAGCGTATCCAGATTTATACCCAGATGTACCGAAGCCTGATTGGCGACAGTTCGCTGCTGGGGACGCAGGCGATAACGCAGCTGCAAACGGTCACCACGCTTGAGGCGAATATTCTGGCCTACAACGATACTTATCTGCTGACGGCGAGCATCGCTGCCGCCACGCTGGTCTGGATTTTATGGCGCTTGCTGCGCCTGCGCATCACTGCCCGTATGGCGCTTAAGAACGCCACCGGCAATAAATAATTGAAATAGTTCTGGAGAGTTTATGAGTCAGCAGGATGCCGCTAAAGAGCAGGCCAACACCCGCAAAAATGTGCGCATTGTTTCCGTTTTCACCGCCGCCGCCATCGGTATTGTCGGCGTGCTGGTGATCCTTTATGCGTGGCAGCTGCCGCCGTTCACCCGCCACGCGCAGTTTACCGACAACGCCTACGTGCGCGGTCAGACGACGTTCATCAGTCCCCAGGTGAATGGCTATATCACCGAGGTGAAGGTTCAGGACTTTGTACGGGTTAAAAAAGGCGACCTGCTGCTGCAGATTGATGACCGTATCTATCGTCAGCGCGTGCATCAGGCCGAGGCGCAGCTGGCGATGAAAATTGCCGCGCTCAATAACAACCTGCAGCAGCGTAAAAGCGCCGAAGCGACGATCGCCAAAAACGACGCGGCGCTGAAAAATGCCCGCGCCCAGAGCCTGAAAACCCAGGCGGATTTAAAGCGGGTGAAGGATTTGACGGCTGACGGATCGCTTTCCATTCGCGAGCGCGACGCGGCGCTGGCCAGCGCGGCCCAGGGCAGCGCCGATATCGAGCAGGCCAAAGCCTCGCTTGAGATGTCGCGTCAGGATCTGCAGACGGTAATTGTGAACCGCGGCGCGCTGGAGGCGGATGTCGAAAATGCGAAAGCGGCGCTGGAGCTGGCGCAAATTGACCTGCAAAACACCCGAATTACCGCCCCGCGCGACGGCCAGCTCGGCCAGATTGCCGTGCGTCTCGGGGCGTATGTAACCGCAGGGACCCATCTCACCACCCTCGTCCCGCCTCAGCACTGGGTCATTGCCAATATTAAAGAGACCCAGCTCGCGGAGCTGCGCGTTGGTCAGCCTGTCAAATTCACCGTCGATGCGCTAAACAACAAAGCGTATCAGGGCCGCGTGGAGAGCATTTCGCCGGCAACCGGGGTTGAATTCAGCGCCATCACGCCGGACAACGCCACCGGCAATTTTGTCAAAATCGCCCAGCGTATTCCGGTGCGCATCGAGGTCCTCGGCAAGCCTGAGGAGTCCGCCCTGCTGCGTCCTGGCATGTCGGTGCAGGTGACCATTGATACGCGGGAGGGCAAACAATGACCCTTCACCCGATAGCCGGTCTGGTGCTGGCGGTAATGCTCGCCGGATGCCAGTCCGTCGACGTAAAACCGGCGCAGCCGACGCTGCACATCCCCACCCAGTGGCGTGCTGACGCCGGCCCTGCCAGCCCGGCAGAGCAGCTCTGGTGGCGCAATTTTCATGACAACAGCCTCAACCGCTACGTGGATCGGGCGTTAAAGAACAACAGCGACGTGCTGATCGCCCGCGAACGAATTAACGAGTATCAGGCGCGGGTATTTGCGGCCGACGGCAGCCTGTTTCCGTCGCTTGACGCGGGCGTAACGGGGACGCGCGCCCGTTCGCAATCTGCCGCGACCGGGCTGCCGGTCTACGGCACGCTGTACAGAGGTAGCCTGACGGCGAGCTATGACGTGGATATCTGGGGCGTCAACCGCAGCACGGCCAATGCCGCTGAAGCCTCGCTGGAGGCGCAAAAAGCCGCCGCCGCCGCCGCGGATTTGACCGTCGCGTCTTCCGTTGCGTCCGGGTATGTCACCCTGCTCTCGCTTGACGAACAGCTGCGCGTGACCGAATCCACGCTGAAATCACGCGAAGAGGCATTTAAGCTCGCGAAACGTCAGTTTGAGACGGGCTACAGCTCGCGTCTGGAGCTGATGCAGTCGGATTCCGAACTCCGCTCAACGCGGGCGCAGGTTCCCGTGCTGCAGCATCAGATTGCACAGCAGGAGAACGCCCTGAGCCTGCTGCTGGGAAGCAATCCCGGCGCGGTAGCGCGCAGCGAAAGCTTTGAGGCGCTGACGCCGCTGACGCTGCCGTCACAGCTGCCTTCTACGCTCCTGAACCGTCGACCGGATATCGTTCAGGCCGAACGACAGCTGGTTGCGGCAGACGCCTCGCTTGCCGCGTCGCGCGCCAGCCTGCTGCCGTCGATCAACCTGACCGCGACAGGATCGATACAGGATCGCACCCTGTCCGGCCTGCTGGACAACCCGCTTCAGCTCTGGAGCGTCGGGGGCAGTATTCTTGCCCCGCTGCTGAACCGCCAGGCGCTGAATGCGCAGGTGGATATTTCCCAGTCCCAGCGTAACCAGGCGCTGTACGC
This sequence comes from Enterobacter asburiae, assembly GCF_001521715.1. Lineage (NCBI taxonomy): Bacteria > Pseudomonadati > Pseudomonadota > Gammaproteobacteria > Enterobacterales > Enterobacteriaceae > Enterobacter > Enterobacter asburiae. The sequence continues at coordinate 1,257,927 of NZ_CP011863.1, read as the reverse complement.
CTATGAAAAAACCGTGCGTAACGCGTTTGCCGAAGTGAACAACAGCCTTGATGCTATTACGCACTATCAGGAACAGCTGACGGAGCTGCTTGCCCAGCAGGAGGTGGCGCAGGAGACGCTGCGCATTGCGCAGAACCGCAATCGCAACGGCTACTCCTCCTATCTGGACGTGCTGGACGCGCAGCGCACGCTGTACTCGGTGCAGACCAGCGTGGTGCAGGTGAAAAATAATCTGCTGCTGGCGCAGATCGATTTGTACAGGGCGCTGGGCGGCGGCTGGAAGAATGCATGAACCGCCTTGCGCGCTGATGCCCTCCCCCCGCCCCTCTCCCACAGGGAGAGGGAGAAAAATCCAAGGAGTCAATCTATGCAACAACAATGGTCTGCAGTAGATAATTACATGATTTCTTCGCTTATCCCTGACGATGACGTGCTGAGTCAGGTACTGGAAAACAACAAGCGCGCCGGGCTACCCGAACACGATGTTGCGGCCAATCAGGGTCAACTGCTGGCGCTGTTCGTGCGCATGACCCAGGCAAGACGCATTCTTGAGATCGGGACGCTGGGTGCCTATAGCTCAATCTGGATGGCGCGCGCCCTGCCGCCGGACGGAAAGCTGGTTACGCTCGAGGCTGACCCGACGCATGCCGATGTTGCCCGCCAGAATATTCATCTCGCGGGGCTGAACGATCGCATTGAACTGATTGAAGGCCCGGCGCTGAATTCACTCGAAAATCTAGGTGACGTTACGCCGTTTGACCTGATCTTTATTGATGCCGATAAGCCAAACAATCCCGGCTATCTGGAGTGGGCGCTTCACTACTCCCGCCCGGGTACGGTGATTATCGGCGATAACGTGGTGCGCGATGGCGAAGTGGTTAACGGGCAAAGCGACGACGCGCGCGTGCTGGGCGTGCGCCGTTTTATCGAGATGATTGGGGATAACCCGCGCTTAACCGCCACCGCGCTGCAAACGGTGGGGGTTAAGGGATGGGATGGGTTTACGCTGGCAATGGTGAACGGGTGAAAATTGTGCGGCCTGATGCCCTCACCCCGACCCTCTCCCACAGGGAGAGGGAGAAAACCGGGCAAGGGTTTTAACCGGAGATCTGCTCCATCGCCTGCAGAATACGTTTATCCGAAATCGGATACGGCGTACCGAGCTGCTGGGCAAAGAAGCTGACGCGCAGCTCCTCGATCATCCAGCGGATCGCCTGCACGTCTTCATCGTCGCGGCGCGCCGGCGGCAGCTTGTTAAGCCACTGCTGCCACGCCTGCTGCACGCTTTCCACTTTCAGCATCTGCGCGCGATCGCGGTGCGGGTCGATAGCCATTTTTTCCAGACGTTTTTCAATCGCCTGCAGATAGCGCAGCGTATCGCCCAGGCGCTTAAAGCCGTTGCCGGTGACAAAGCCGCGATAGACCAGCCCCGCCATCTGCGCCTTCACGTCCGAGAGCCCCAGCGCCATCGTCATATCCACGCGCCCCTTCAGGCGCTTGTTGATATTGAACACGGCGGTGAGGATCTGCTCGACCTGTTTGGCAATCTCCACCACGGTGTCGTTCAGCTCCGCGCGCACCTTTTCATGAAGCTGAGCAAAGCCCTCTTCCGTCCAGACCGGACCGCCCGCCTCGTGGATCAGCTTGTCCACGCCGCAGGAGATGCAGTCGTCAATCAGATCCAGCACCTTGCCGTACGGGTTAAAGTACAGCCCGAGCTTGGCTTTGTTCGGCAGCTTCTCGTGCAGATACTTAATCGGCGACGGGATGTTCAGCAGCAGCAGGCGACGCAGCCCGCGCCACATCATCTGCTGCTGTTCCAGCGGGTTATCGAACAGTTTGATCGCCACGCTGTCGCGCTCGTCCACCAGCGCAGGCCAGGCTTTGACCTTATAGTTACCGCGTTTCTGTTCGTAGCTTTCCGGAAGCTGACCAAAGCTCCAGATATGCAGCCCGCTCTGCTCGATACCGTCGTCCGCCACCGCAGAAAGCGTCTCCTGAACTTTCCCTTTCAGCGACTCTTTCAGCTCGCTCAGCGAACGTCCTTCCAGCAGCTTTTTGTTTTTATCATCCACCACGCGGAAGCTGATTTTCAGGTGATCGGGCACCTGATCCCAGTTCCAGTCCTCGCGGTCGATGGTGGTGCCGGTCATGCGGCGGAACTCACGCTCCAGCGCGTCCAGCAGCGGCAGTTCCAGCGGCGTGACGCGGCCTAAAAAGGCTTCCGCATAGTTTGGCGCAGGCACAAAGTTGCGGCGCACCGGTTTCGGCAGGGATTTGATCAGCGCAATCACCAGCTCTCGGCGCAGGCCGGGGATTTGCCACTCAAACCCGCCCTCATCGACCTGGTTTAACAGCGGCAGCGGAATATGAACGGTCACGCCGTCCGCGTCGGCACCCGGTTCAAACTGATAGGTCAGACGCAGCTTGAGGTTGCCCTGATGCCAGAAGTTCGGGTAGTCGAGTTTGCTGACCGACTCCGCCCCCTCTTTAATCAGCATGCTCTTTTCGAAGTTGAGCAGGTCAGGCGTCTCTTTGCTGGCTTTCTTCCACCAGCTGTCAAAATGGCGAGCGGAAATAACCTCGTGGCTGATACGCTGGTCGTAAAACTCAAACAGCGCCTCGTCGTCCACCAGAATGTCGCGGCGGCGGGACTTGTGCTCAAGCTCTTCCACTTCCGCGCGCAGCTTCAGGTTTTCGCGGAAGAAGGCATGGCGCGTCTGCCAGTCACCCTCTACCAGCGCGTGACGGATAAACAGCTCGCGGCTGAGCGCCGGATCAATCTGGCTGTAGTTGACCTTACGCGCGGCGACCACCGGCAGGCCGTAAACGGTCACTTTCTCGGTCGCCATTACCGCGCCCTGCGCGCGCTCCCAGTGCGGTTCGCTGTACGAGCGTTTCAGCAGGTGCTGAGCCACCGGCTCGACCCATTCCGGATCGATACGCGCGGCAATGCGTCCCCACAGGCGGCTGGTTTCCACCAGCTCCGCGACCATGGTCCATTTCGGCGGCTTCCTGAACAGGCCGGAACCCGGGAAGATGGAGAAACGGGCGTTGCGCGCGCCGGTATACTCCTGCTTTTCGGCATCCTTCATCCCAATGTGGGACAGCAGGCCGGTCAGCAGCGCGATATGAATCTCGCGGTACTCCGCCGGCTCGCTGTTGACCGGAATGCCCAGCTCTTTCACCACCTGGCGCAGCTGGGTGTAGATATCCTGCCACTCGCGCACGCGCAGGTAGTTGAGGAAATCCACGCGGCACTGGCGGCGGAACTGGTTCGAGGAGAGCGCTTTCTGCTGCTCGCCGAGATAGTTCCACAGGTTTACGAAGGCGAGGAAGTCGGACTCTTTGTCGTGGAAGCGACGGTGCTTTTCGTCAGACGCCTGCTGCTTGTCCATCGGACGCTCGCGCGGGTCCTGAATGGAGAGCGCCGAGGTAATGATCATCGCCTCGCGCACGCAGCCGTGCTTTTGCGCTTCCAGCACCATACGGGCCAGGCGCGGATCCACCGGCAGCTGGCTGAGCTGGCGGCCCAGCGGCGTCAGCTTGTAAACCGTCGCCTGCTCGTCGGTGGTAATGGCGCCGAGCTCTTCCAGCAGACGCACGCCGTCCTGAATGTTGCGTTTGTCCGGCGCTTCGACGAACGGGAACGCCGCGATGTCGCCCAGCCCCAGCGCGGTCATCTGCAGGATAACGGACGCCAGGTTGGTACGCAGAATTTCCGGGTCGGTAAATTCCGGACGCGACAGGAAATCATCTTCGGAATAAAGACGAATACAGATCCCTTCCGACACGCGGCCGCAGCGGCCTTTACGCTGGTTGGCGGAAGCCTGAGAGACCGGCTCAATCGGCAGCCGCTGAACCTTCGTGCGGTAGCTGTAGCGGCTGATGCGCGCCGTGCCCGGGTCGATAACGTATTTAATCCCCGGCACGGTCAGCGAGGTTTCCGCCACGTTGGTCGCCAGAACGATACGTCGCCCGCCGTGCGGCTGGAATACGCGGTTCTGCTCGCTGTTTGACAGGCGCGCGTAAAGCGGCAGGATCTCCGTGTGGCGCAGGTCGCGCTTGCTGAGCGCATCGGCGGTGTCGCGGATTTCGCGCTCGCCGCTCATGAAGATCAGGATGTCGCCCGCGCTTTCGTTGCCCAGCTCGTCAACGGCGTCGAAGATAGCCTGCAGCTGGTCGCGCTCGGTATCATCCGCCTCTTCCACAATCGGGCGATAGCGCACTTCAACTGGATACGTGCGTCCTGACACCTCGATAATCGGCGCATTGTTGAAATGCTTTGAGAAGCGCTCAGGGTCGATGGTCGCGGAGGTGATGATGATTTTCAGATCCGGACGACGCGGCAGCAGCTCTTTCAGGTAGCCGAGCAGGAAGTCAATGTTCAGGCTGCGCTCGTGCGCTTCGTCAATGATGATGGTGTCGTACTGCATCAGCAGGCGATCCTGCTGGATTTCCGCCAGCAGAATACCATCGGTCATCAGCTTGACCATGGTGTTATCGCTAACGTGGTCGCTGAATCGCACCTTGTAACCGATGCAGCCGCCCGGCTCCGTCTGCAGCTCTTCGGCAATACGGTTCGCCACGGTGCGCGCCGCCAGTCGACGCGGCTGGGTGTGGCCAATCAGCCCTTTTAGCCCGCGTCCCAGCTCCATACAGATTTTCGGCAGCTGGGTGGTTTTCCCCGAGCCGGTTTCCCCCGCGACAATCACCACCTGGTGGTCGCGAACGGCCTCAAGGATGTCCTGTTTTTTCTGGCTGACGGGCAGGTTTTCCGGGTAGGTAATTGCCGGACGCGCGGCTTCGCGCAGCACAACTTTCCCTGCCGCCTGTTCAATCTCTTTCGCCATCTCCTGGTAAATGGCCTGTTGTGCATCAGGATTTTTAACCTTCTTCACGCCGTGCAGACGGCGGGCAAAGCGCTGTTTATCGCGCAGCATCAGAGAATCAAGCTGTTGCAGGAGCATCGGGAAGGTTAATTTTTGTTGTTCTGTCATAGCGTTAAAAGGCAGTACACGCCCTGATAAACTCTCTTTTTAATGATTGCTATAGAGTACCACATTGACGTCTTTCGCGCCTTATTCAAAAAATTCGAACATAGGCTTCGATATATTGCGCTATCTCTGTGGCAGGATTGTGAATAGAGTGTCAACAGGCAACGGGGCATCCCCCTTCAATCAAATGCAACAACAGGAATCACCCATGAGCAAAGTATTAGTTTTGAAATCCAGTATTCTGGCAGGGTACTCTCAGTCTGGTCAGCTGTCTGATTACTTCGTTGAACAGTGGCGTGAACAGCATTCCGCTGACGAAATCACCGTGCGTGACCTGGCTGCAAACCCAATTCCTGTGCTGGACGGCGAGCTGGTTGGCGCGCTGCGCCCAAGCGATGCACCACTGTCTCCACGTCAGCAGGAAGCGCTGGCCCTGTCCGACGAGCTGATTGCTGAGCTGCAGGCGCACGACGTTATTGTCATCAACGCCCCAATGTACAACTTCAACATCCCTACCCAGCTGAAGAACTACTTCGACCTGGTGGCGCGCGCTGGCGTAACCTTCCGCTACACCGAGAACGGCCCTGAAGGTCTGGTGAAAGGTAAACGTGCGATCGTACTGACCAGCCGTGGCGGTATCCATAAAGACACCCCAACCGACCTGGTTGCGCCGTACCTGAGCCTGTTCCTGGGCTTCATCGGCATCACTGACGTGAACTTCGTGTTCGCTGAAGGTATCGCTTACGGTCCGGAAGTGGCGACCAAAGCGCAGACCGATGCGAAAGCCGCCATCGACAGCCTGGTAGCAGCCTAAGATTTTGCCCTCTCACCGCCTGGTGGGAGGGTTTTTCTTTTCCCCGCATTTCGTTATCATCCGCTCCCACTCTCCAGCCGGGCGGCCTGATGTCTGCGATTATTGATTCTTTTATTGCTCCACCGTGTCACGACGACATTCAGATCCTCTGGCAGGATGAACATCTGCTGCTGATCGATAAGCCTTCCGGTCTGCTCAGCCTCTCGGGCAAAAATCCGCAAAACCTTGATTCCGTCCATTATCGTCTGGTCCAGACGTTCCCCGGCTGCACGCTGGTACACCGTCTGGATTTTGGCACGTCCGGGCTGATGGTGGTTGCGCGCAATAAGGCCATCAACGCGGCGCTGTGCCAGCAGTTCAGCCAGCGCAGCGTGGAGAAAGCCTACAGCGCCCTGCTTTGTGGCCATGTGGAAAACGACGAGGGAATAATAGACGCGCCGATTGCCAAAGACCCGGCGCTGTTCCCGCTGATGTCGATCTGCGCCCTCAACGGAAAACCCGCCCGCTCCCGCTATCGGGTGGTGGAACGGTTTTATCAGAGTACGGGACTGCCGTTAACGCGGGTGATACTGATACCGGAGACCGGGCGAACCCATCAGCTGCGTATTCACTGCCAGCAGCTGGGGCACCCGATTCTGGGCTGCGATCTGTATGGCGGTCTTGAAGCGCCGGGGGCGGAAGACGCGCCCCGGCTGATGCTGCATGCCAGCGAGTTGAATTTTATTCATCCCGTGAGCGGAGAGCCGGTTAACGCCCGTCACGCCGCCCCGTTCTGAATGCGTTTTACCACATCAAATCGTCAGGGATTTTGAAGTCCGCGTACGGATCGTCTTCGTCCTGCTCTTCCTGGCTGAGCGCGCTGTTTAACACGATGCTGTCGGCATCGCGCTGGGCAATTTTATCGGCCACCACCGCCGGAATAATCGCGTATTCGCAGTCGCCGCTGGCGTTGATGACCAGACGAGCAATCGCCAGACGGCCGTTGATCAGCTGAGCCTGGGTTTGCTTGTCGACCTCGATTTTTTTGATCAGATTGCCGTCGGTGAAGTTAAAGGTGATGTTGCCTCTCGTCACGGTGATGCGGTTCATCTCAATCAACTGCTTCACCTGCGCTTTAAACTCTTTTGCCAGCACGGCCTGCTTCTGCTGCTCGCTCAGCTGCTTGTCGCGCTCGATCTGCGCTTTCTTGTTCTCTTCTACCGCTTCCCGAGCCTCGCGCGCCTGAACGCGTGATTTCTTCGCCGTGCGCTGCACTTTCGCCGCTTTTTTGCTGCTGACTAAGCCCGCTTTCAGCATCTGCTCTTGTAAGGTGAGTTTTGTCATGATTGTTTCTAAACCGGTTGGAAATTTTGGGGATTATAGCGGGAATTGCGGAGCGTGTGCCAGAGAAGTAGGTATGGCGTTTTGTTGCCTGAGCCTTGTTTATTGTTTATTCAGTGTTTACTAAGGAAGGTGCGAATAAGCGGGGAAATTCTTCTCGGCTGACTCAGTCATTTCATTTCTTCATGTTTGAGCCGATTTTTTCTCCCGTAAATGCCTTGAATCAGCCTATTTAGACCGTTTCTTCGCCATTTAAGGTGTTATCCCCAGTTTTTAGTGAGATCTCTCCCACTGACGTATCATTTGGTCCGCCCGAAACAGGTTGGCCAGCGTGAATAACATCGCCAGTTGGTTATCGTTTTTCAGCAACCCCTTGTATCTGGCTTTCACGAAGCCGAACTGTCGCTTGATGATGCGAAATGGGTGCTCCACCTTGGCCCGGATGCTGGCTTTCATGTATTCGATGTTGATGGCCGTTTTGTTCTTGCGTGGATGCTGTTTCAAGGTTCTTACCTTGCCGGGGCGCTCGGCGATCAGCCAGTCCACATCCACCTCGGCCAGCTCCTCGCGCTGTGGCGCCCCTTGGTAGCCGGCATCGGCTGAGACAAATTGCTCCTCTCCATGCAGCAGATTACCCAGCTGATTGAGGTCATGCTCGTTGGCCGCGGTGGTGACTAGGCTGTGGGTCAGGCCACTCTTGGCATCGACACCAATGTGGGCCTTCATGCCAAAGTGCCACTGATTGCCTTTCTTGGTCTGATGCATCTCCGGATCGCGTTGCTGCTCTTTGTTCTTGGTCGAGCTGGGTGCCTCAATGATGGTGGCATCGACCAAGGTGCCTTGAGTCATCATGACGCCTGCTTCGGCCAGCCAGCGATTGATGGTCTTGAACAATTGGCGGGCCAGTTGATGCTGCTCCAGCAGGTGGCGGAAATTCATGATGGTGGTGCGGTCCGGCAAGGCGCTATCCAGGGATAACCGGGCAAACAGACGCATGGAGGCGATTTCGTACAGAGCATCTTCCATCGCGCCATCGCTCAGGTTGTACCAATGCTGCATGCAGTGAATGCGTAGCATGGTTTCCAGCGGATAAGGTCGCCGGCCATTACCAGCCTTGGGGTAAAACGGCTCGATGACTTCCACCATGTTTTGCCATGGCAGAATCTGCTCCATGCGGGACAAGAAAATCTCTTTTCTGGTCTGACGGCGCTTACTGCTGAATTCACTGTCGGCGAAGGTAAGTTGATGACTCATGATGAACCCTGTTCCATGGCTCCAGATGACAAACATGATCTCATATCAGGGACTTGTTCGCACCTTCCCTGGTTGACAATAATTTCCCGGTAGCCAACCCAGTAGATCCTGACGTAATGGCAGACTTGATGCACAAAGCCGCCCCTGCTGTATGGGATGCTCAGAAGAGAAGAGTTTACGACGATATCCAACACCTGATCATTAACCGGCTGGACTACTCTGGTATGTTCGAAATCATGGATGGACTTGAGTATAACGGTTTGACGCTGTACAGCCTGGTGCAGGCGGAGAACGGTGAACCCGTATGGTCGAATATCTACATTCGTAACTTTGAAATACGTGACAACGAAAGCTATGTTGATCCGAACCTTACTGACAAGGTACTCATCGGTGAAGATGGTATGTCCGTGTTTGCCTACAACTTCACAGATGACTGTTTCGAGATCCGTGATAAAGCATCGACGGATTATGCCATTGAAACACATGTTAACTTCAGCGAATTGTTGTCCGCGCTGATTGATACGGTGAACTGAAATCCGCAACATCAATTGCTGGTTGTATTTGCAACCAGCCTCTCTCTTCCCAAACCTACCTGAACAATCACGAAGCAGATAACCATCGCAGTCCGTTCATGAACTTCCCTCATGTTGCATTGAAATTAAGTCACTTCCCCTGCGCCGCGGGCTCAGGCATAAATTATGCATCGGCAACTTCTTAGCAACATGAACTTAGGACGCATAACCACAATGAGCAAAGCTTTCACATATACCCTTAAGCGCAGTTGCTTCGATGAGAATTACAACCCGTCAGAAAATACGCGTACGACCACCAACTTTGCCAACCTGGCGCGCGGGGAAAAGCGTCAGGAAAACCTGCGCAATACGCTGGTGATGATCAACAACCGCTTTAACGCCTTAGCGCGCTGGGATAACCCCAACGCCGATCGCTACGCGGTTGAGCTTGAAATCATCTCTGTCGATTTGAACATTGGCGCGGAAAAACCGTTCCCGGCCATTGAGATATTACAAACCACTATTGTCGACAAAAAAAATAACCTGCGTATCCCTGGCATCGTCGGAAATAACTTCTCTTCTTACGTGCGGGATTATGATTTCAGCGTGCGCCTGCTGGAACACAACAAGAACGAGCAGCACTTCAGCATTCCGGAAAAGTTTGGCGAACTGCACGGCAATATTTTCCGCCACTTTGTCAATTCGCCGGAATACAAAGAGAACTTCAGCAAGGGTCCGGTGATCTGCCTGAGCGTCTCCAGCAAAGACACCTACCGCCGCACCGGCAACCAGCATCCTGTGCTGGGCATTGAGTATCAGCCGGATGGCGAGTCGCTGACGGAACAGTACTTCGCGAAGATGGGCCTGCAGGTTCGCTATTTCATGCCGGAAAACAGCGTGGCGCCTTTCGCGTTCTTCTTTACCGGGGATTTGCTGAGTGATTACACCGATCTGGAGCTGATTGCCACCATCAGCACGATGGAGACGTTCCAGAAAATCTATCGCCCGGAAATTTATAACGCAAACTCGGCGGCGGGACTGTACTACCGACCGGATCTGAACCAGCAGGATCATTCATTAACCAAAATTGTTTATGACCGGGAAGAGCGTAGCCGACTGGCAATTGAACAGGGTCGCTTTACCGAAGCGTACTTTATTAAGCCTTACCAACACATTCTTGAGCAGTGGTCTGATAACTACACGCTTTAATTCATCAAAAAAGGTCTTTTATTATGAAAACATTGCTCCCGACTTCTACGGCTGGCAGCCTGCCTAAGCCGACCTGGCTTGCACAACCTGAAACGCTGTGGTCACCCTGGAAATTACAGGATCAGGAACTGCTGGCGGGTAAACAGGACGCGCTGCGCCTGTCTCTGGATGAGCAGATCCGCGCGGGTATCGATATCGTCAGCGACGGAGAACAGACTCGCCAGCACTTCGTCACAACCTTTATTGAACACCTGAGCGGTGTGGATTTTGAAAATCGCCAGACGGTGCGCATTCGTAACCGCTACGACGCCAGCGTGCCGACCGTGGTTTCAGCCGTTGCGCGTCAGAAACCGGTATTCGTGGACGATGCGAAGTACCTGCGCCAGCTCACGGACAAGCCGATCAAATGGGCCCTGCCCGGGCCGATGACCATGATCGACACCCTTTACGACGCGCACTATAAAAGCCGCGAAAAGCTGGCCTGGGAATTCGCCAAAATCCTCAATCAGGAGGCGCGTGAGTTAGAGGCCGCAGGCGTGGATATTATCCAGTTTGATGAACCGGCATTTAACGTCTTTTTTGACGAGGTGAACGACTGGGGTATCGCCGCGCTGGAACGCGCCATTGAAGGGCTGAAGTGCGAAACCGCGGTACACATCTGCTACGGCTACGGCATCAAAGCCAATACCGACTGGAAAAAGACGCTCGGCTCAGAGTGGCGCCAGTACGAAGAGGCCTTCCCTAAGCTGCAAACCTCTAATATCGACATCATCTCCCTGGAGTGCCACAACTCCCGCGTGCCGATGGATCTGCTGGAGCTGATCCGCGGTAAAAAGGTGATGGTCGGCGCGATTGATGTGGCAACCAACGCCGTTGAAACGCCCGAGGAAGTCGCCGATACGCTGCGTAAAGCGCTGCGGTTCGTCGATGCCGACAAGCTTTACCCGTCAACCAACTGCGGCATGGCCCCGCTTTCACGCCAGGTGGCTAACGGCAAGCTGAAAGCGCTTAGCGCCGGCGCAGAGATTATCCGCAAGGAGCTCGGCGCGTAATTGCCTTACGTTTGCCAGTAGAGCGGCTTGCCGAAAAACACCACGTAATAATCAATCACCGCCCTGACGTTCAGGGGCGGATGACGTGCGTTAGGATAGATCGCCGCAATATTGAGTTGCTCCATGTTGATGGCGCACGTCATATCCGGCATAAGGGCGATCAGCTCGCCCCGCAGCAGCCTGTCGCCAATCAGCCAGTCCGGAAACAGGACGATCCCCATCCCACCCAGCGCGGCAATGAGCAGCGACTCCGCATTATTGGACGTCATCAGCGGCGCGACGGGATAATGCACCCAATTCTCCCCTTTGCGACGCACGAGCCAGCGGTTAGGCCCGGACGAACCGCGATAGACCAGACATTTGTGCTGGCTCAGTTCGGTCGGGTCGGCCGGGACGCCGTGTTGACGCAGATACGCGGGCGACGCGGCGAGGTGGTAGCGCTGCTGCCCAAAAACACGGGCGTGGAACGTCGAATCCGTCAGCGTGCCGATGCGGAAAATGAGATCGGCGGCATCCCGGTGCGGGTCGATAAAGTCATCGGTCAGCGTCAGCTCTATGGTTAACCGTGGATAACGCTCGGCCAGACCTGCCAGTCCGGGCGCAACGTGCCTCTGTCCAAAAAATACCGGCCCGTTTATGCGGACCGTGCCGGAGGGTTCGGTCGAGCGTTCATCCAGCTCCCGCCGCGCCTCTTCGAAGTTATCGACCATCGCCCGGGCATAGCGGATAAACAGATGCCCGCTTTCCGTGGGGATCACCGCCCGGGTATTGCGATAGAACAGCTGCTGGCCGAGCGCGTCCTCAAGCTGATGAACAATGCGCGACACCTGCGAGGCGGATATTCCCTCTCGTCGCGCGACGACGGAAAAGTTCTGCGTTTCATAGACGGCAATAAACAGCAGCAGTGAGCGAAGGTTCATGCTTCCGGCATCTGACATTAATGCATTTCCTGCAAAGGTGTTTCCTGCATTATGGCATTTTTCTCACGGGTCTACCGACGTAATCTTCTTCGCCTGAAAACGGAGGAAGCGTAATGCAGTTTGTTTTGATTTTACTGGTGATTGCCGGCGGGATGGGCCTTTCCGTCGAGGCTGGGCTGCTGGGGCCATTAGGGGGAGAAGTGGGCGATTTATGGGCGACGTTCAGCATTTTTGGCGTCGGCGCCGCGCTGACGTTTCTGCTGATGCTGTTTTTCAGCCCGCGCAGCAGCCCGTCGTTTTTCGCCCAGCCCGGCTGGCAGCTGCTCGGCGGCGTGCTTGGCCCTGTTTACGTGGTCATTCTGACGATTGCCACGCCGACCATCGGCATCGCTCTGACGATGATTGGCATTCTGGCTGGTCAGGTTTTTAAAAGCCTGATCATTGACCACTTTGGCCTGCTGGGTACGCCGCACAGGAAGATAAACGCAAAACGTATCGTGGCGCTGGTTTTTATTATTGCGGCACTGATTCTGGTCGCACAGGGGTGATTATATGACGCTGATAATGATTCTTCTCGCCGTCTGCGGCGGCGCAACGCTGAGCATTCAGGCCGCGATTAACGGGCAGCTCGGCAGCAGCGTGGGCGTTTTCAAAAGCGCGTTTCTGACGTTTTCCGTCGGCGCGCTGGTGACCGCCCTGCTGATTTTCTTCTTTGAGCCTAAGCAGGCGGTCACGCTGCTGGACGTGCCGAAATGGCAGCTCCTCGGGGCGATGTTCGGCGTGCCTTACATTGTGATCATGGTCCTGGCGGTGCAGCGCATCGGCACCGCCGTCGCCACGGTGGCGGTGATATTCGGCCAGCTCGCCATGAGTATGTTGATTGATAACTTTGGCTGGCTGGGCAATCCCGCCATTCCGTTTTCACCGAGCCGTCTGAGCGCGGTAGTGTGCCTGGGGATTGCCCTGTACTTCATCTACTCCAGCAGCAAAACCGGCAGCGTCCGAGACTAAGCTGAGGTATTACGGGTAAAGAACAGCGTCACCGTGGCGACGGTGACGCCAAATTTCTTCATCTCGGTTTTATTAAACAGATGGGTCTCATCCTGCAGGTACATCCAGTCGTCGAAGTTCAGTAGCCAGGTGCTGCCGTTGGCCTTCACGTTCATGCTGTAATGCCAGTTAAAGGCGTTGCCTGCGGCCTGACCCGTTGCAACCCCTTCAATATCCCCTGCCGTTCCCTCGTAGCGATCGTTCCCCACGCGGCGTATATGCCAGACCCGCTGCTGCTTCTCGCCATCGTCGTAGACGAAGTGCTCGTTGAGCGTAAGCGTATCGCCGATAACATCCCCGGCAATCTCAACGTGAAAACGGCGGATCTGCTTGCCGCTGCGATCCTGCACCATCCCCCACGCTTCGGTTTTGCCCTGGAAGTAGTGAAAGATATCAAGCCGCGGCTGCTGCTGGCGATACTCGGCCACCTCAGTGCTACAGCCCGCCAGCAGCATCGTGAATGCCAGCGCCATCATCAGGATACGTTTCATTTTTGGCCTCCGATTAACTGCTGACGCAGCTCAGGATATTGCGTGCGGGGATCGAGCCAGATGGCCAGAAAACGGGTGCTGAACGCTTCCGACTGACGCGGTCCGAGTGGAATAAAGGATGTTTGCGCCGCTGACTCGCGATACCAGAACTGCCCCTGCTTATCATTGAGAACAAACGCCAGCTGTGAGCCGGGTCGGACATCCGGCCAAAGGGACCGGAGCATCCGCAGCCAGGCTTCGCTTTGCGCTTCCTGCGCCAGGATCCCCTGCGCCTGCCACTGGTCGCGGGTCGCCTCAACCAGTTCATCGCGATCGATGTCCCGCGCATAGGTAATAATGAGCGCCTGATTCTGATTATCCCGGCTATAACGCCCGTCCGGGGTACGTAGCTGGGAGGTATAAACCGTGAAAGGTCCCCAGGTGAGCGTGGCGTCCCCCACCTTCCGCCAGGCAAGCCAGTCGGCGGCCTGGGCAACAGGCACAACCAGCGTCAGCCAAAGCAGCAAGACTATAGATCTCATTTTTGTCTCCCCATCAGCAGGTGGAAAAACAGCATCAACACCAGCCAGCCCGGCGCCATCCAGCTCACGACGATAAAGGTCGGCTCCAGAAACGTGATGCCTCCCAGCCGCTCGCCGAACAGGTAGGCCACCGGTCCACCCACGGCGGCCAGCAGGGTCAGCAGCCAGCCGGGTAGCGTGGTGGTGCGCGTCAGCTGCGTCCAGACGGTGGCGAACATCAGCCACAGTGCCACCATCCATAACGGCATCAGGGACTCGCCCGTAAAGGCAATCAGCCCGGTCAGGGCCCAGAGTGCATCCAGCAAACTGCCCGCCGCGGCCAGCCCAATGGCGTAAAAACGGTAAGCAGGCGGCAAGAGCAGGCACGCCAGGATCGCCAGCGCGAGCCAGATAATCAGGCCTTGTTCGCGAAAGAGCACCACCAGCGCCCAGTAGAGATCGAACGCGACGGCGAGCAGGAAGACCTGAAGGTAACGTCTCATACGCGCTCGGCGGTCAGCTGCACCACGCTGATGGTGCGAGCGTTAAACCCGGCTTCGCAGTAGCCAAAGTAGTACAGCCACATGCGGCGGAACCGTTCATCGAAGCCAAGCTTTTCAATCTCCTGCCAGGCATGGACAAACCGCTGCCGCCAGTGGGCCAGCGTGCGGGCGTAGTCGGGGCCCATGTCGAAGAGGTTGCGCACCACGAAATCGGTGTGGCGCGTCATCAGCTCGTTCATCGCGGTGATGCTCGGCAAGAATCCGCCCGGGAAAATGTAGCGCTGGATAAAATCGACGCTTTTGCTGTAGTCGCGATAGCGCTGGTCCTGAATGGTAATGGCCTGAATCGCCATCCGTCCTCCCGGGCGCAGCCGCGCCTGGCAGGTGCGGAAGAACGTGGGCAGATAGCGTTGCCCGACGGCTTCAATCATCTCAATTGAGACCAGCTTGTCGTACTGTCCGGTGAGGTCGCGATAGTCGCAGAGCAGTACCTCAACGCGATCCTGCAACCCGGCGCGGGCGATCCGCTCGGTTGCCCAGGTATATTGCTCCTGCGACAGCGTGGTGGTGGTCACCCGACAGCCGTAATGACGGGCCGCGTATTCCGCCATCGCGCCCCAGCCGGTGCCAATTTCCAGCAGGTGGTCACCCGGGCTTAGCGCGAGCTGGTCACACAGGCGCGCCATTTTGGCCCGCTGAGCCGCCGTGAGATCCTGCTCGTCAGCGGTAAACAGCGCGCTGGAATAGAGCAGCTCTTTATCCAGAAAATGGGCATAGAAGGTATTGCCCAGATCGTAGTGAGCGGCAATATTTTCGCGCGCCTGCATGCGGGAGTTACGCCGCGTCCAGTGGCGTATCCGCTCCAGCGGCCTGCCGAGCAGACGGAACCCGTTTTCCAGACGGCCAAGCACCTCGCCGTTGAGCGCCAGCAGCTCCAGAAGCGGCGTGAGGTGTGCGGTTTCCCATTCGCCGTCCATCCAGGCTTCTGCCGCAGCAAGGCTCCCGCCCGTTAAGACGCGCCAGTAGACGCCGGGCGTGAGGATCTGCACGTCGGCATGCAGCGCGGAGGACGTCTCGCCAAAATGGAAGGTCTGCGCCCCTTCACGCAGCGTGAGCGAGCCGCCGCGGATGCCGCTTAACAGACGAAACAGCAGCCATCGCGCGAGGCGGACGTTGCGCGGAATATCGGGTTCTAACGCAAAGACGGGATCGGTCATGAGCGTTCACTCCTGCTGACGGGATGGTTATACAGCGGCACGCGCTTGAGCCACAGGCGCAGCGCCTGCCAGTAAATGGCAAAAACGGTTTTCAGGGTCATGAGCGGAATGCGCAGCAACAGCGAGCGCAGCGCGGGGCGCGTCAAAGGCTCCCGGCGCAGCGCGAGCGTGGCGTCAAAGACCTTCGCTTCCTGATGATTTTCAATGTGCATATGCAGCGTGTTATCCGGGTCGTTAAAGCGCCAGTGGTAAATCATGTCCATCGGGTTGAAGGGGGAAACGTGAAACGCTTTTTCCGTGGGCTGCGCATCCTGTCCGTTGACGGCATAGTAATGACGTTCATTCCACGGCGTGTTGCGGACCTCCGCCAGCACCCAGCGCAGCGTTCCCTTTTCGTCGTAGCAGTAGTAAAAATTGACCGGATTGAAATGAAAGCCGAAATAGCGCAGCTGCGTCAGGAGCATCACCCGACCGTCCGGACGTTCCCCGGTCAGGCTCTCCAGCCTGCTGAGCACGTTCTCTTTGAGCGGCGCGCCGAGCGGATAGTCCGCGTCGTGGAACGAGGCGGCGGCAAAGCGATTGCGCCGCACGCCGACGGACGAAAGCTGCGGTAGTTCATCGAGATCCAGCCAGGCCATAAAGACGCTGTAGCTAAATTCGTGGGTTTTCGGCTGAAGGCGGCGGTGGCGTAACACGCCGTGGTAGAGGCAGCTGTTCATCTCAGTTCCCCTCTCCGGCCGCTATCGCATTGACCACGTCCAGCGCGCTTCGCACGCCATCTTCATGAAAACCGTTGTACCACCAGGCCCCGCAGTACCAGCTCCGGTTATGACCGTTGATCTCGCCGCGCCGCGCCTGCGCCCGCCAGCTTTGCGGGTTAAACAGCGGATGTTCATAGACAAAGCGTTGCAGAACGAAGCGCTCATCCACCGGCGCGTCCGGGTTGAGGGTGACGCAGAACAGCGGACTGCCCGCAGGCAGCCCCTGCAGGATGTTCATGTTGTAGGTGACGCAGGCGCTGGCCTGTTCCTGCGCGCTCAGGCGGTAGTTCCAGCTGGCCCACGCGCGCTGCCGCTCCGGCAGCCAGCGCGGATCGCTGTGTAAAACGACCTCGTTGCGCTGCCAGCCGATATCGCCCAGCACCTCGCGCTCTGCGAGCGTTGGGTCATCAAGCATCGCCAGGGCGCTGGCGGAGTGGCAGGCAAAAATTACCCTATCGAAGGTATGGCTGCCGTTTTCAAGCTGGAGCGTAACCCCGTGCTCGTGGCGGCTCACCCGCTGCACCGGTGAATTGAGGTGCAGATTCAGACGGTCGCCCAGTTTGTCGAGCATGGCGCGGATATACTCTCGCGAGCCGCCCGGCACCACGTACCACTGCGGGCGCTGGGTGATATCCAGCAGGCCGTGGTGGTGGAAGAAGCGCAAAAAGAGCGGCAGCGGGAAACGCTTCATCTCCTGCAGCGACGAGGACCAGATGGCGGCCCCCATCGGCAGAATGTAGTGGCGCGCAAAAAACGGCGTGAAGCCGTGCTGTTCCAGAAACGTCTGCAGCGTGGCGTTCGGGTCCACCTCCCCGTCCAGCGCCTGTTTTGCCAGACGATTGAAGCGGACGATCTCCCCGAGCAGCCGCCAGAATGCCGGATTCACCAGGTTTCGGCGCTGGGCAAACAGCGACGTCAGGGTGTGTCCGTTGTATTCAAGCCCCGTCGCCGGGTTGTGCACCGAAAAGCTCATCTGCGTTTTTTGCCCGCTGATGCCCAGCTCGCTGAGCAGGCCCATAAAGCGCGGATAGGTGCGATCGTTGTAAACGATAAACCCGGTATCGATCGCGTATGTGCCCTGTGGCGTCGTCACGTCAACCGTTGCGGTATGGCCGCCGGGCGTGGCGCCCGCTTCAAATAAGGTCACCTGATGGTGCCCGGCCAGGCGCCAGGCGCAGGTCAGCCCGGCGATGCCGCTGCCGATAATCGCAATGTTCATGAACGCACCATCCTGCGCAGCAGCGCGCGCTGTAAAAACGCGGGCAGCCCGGAGAGCAACCGCAAAATAAAGCCGAACCCGTCAGGAAACGCGATATGCATTTTTCCTGCCGCCAGCCCGGTACGGATCGCCTTGACCGCCTCCTCGACGCTCACCCTGCCCGGCATGGCAAAATCGTTTTTGCGCGTCAGCGGCGTATCAACAAAGCCCGGGGAGACCACCGTGACGGCAATCCCTTTTGGCTCCCAGTCCAGCCGTAGGCTCTCGGCAAACCAGCTCAGGGCCGCTTTGGACGCGCCGTAGGCCTCTGCCCGTGGGAAAGGCAGCCAGTGGGCCATCGAACTCACCAACACCACGCGGTTGCCAGCCGTCAGCTGCGGCTGCAGCGCGTCAAGACAGTTCACCGGGCCGAGGAAATTTGTCGCCATAACCCGCTCCACCAGCGCCGCATCCACCACGCCTCCATCGAGATATTCGCAGGTACCGGCGCAGAGAATAATCAGATCGGCGTAGCTGCCGGTCAGCGCCTGGCGACAGGCGTCCCTGTCTGTCATATCGAACAGGCGAACGGTGAGATTGGGGCAGGTCTGATGCAGCGCTTCGAGACGCGCCGGATCGCGTCCGCAGGCAATCACGTGGTAGCCGTCTGCAGCAAAAGATTTCGCCAGCCCGGCACCAATGCCCGAGCTTGCGCCGGTGATCAGGACCGTTTTCATGATTTGACCCTCCGCTTCACGCCGCGTACCGCCCAGCCCAGCAGAGGAAGGTGTTCGTAGATCATCTCTCCCGCATCGTAGTAGTCGCGCTGGTGCGTGATGAGATCGCTTTCCGTGTCCACCACCGAACATCCCGGCAGTTCGAGCGGCTCTCCCCCGGCAATGCGCGGATGCGACCAGTGCATTACCCAGGTCACAGCAAACCGGTTCCCGCTGCATAGCGGCGTATCGATGGAAAAACGGCAATGCTCGACGTTGGCCAGCAGATGGGTGAAGTAGCGCTGAAGCGCGAAAATCCCGTCATGCTCGCCAAACGGATCGATAAGCGTGGCATTCGAATGGTAAAGCCCCACCAGCGCGGACGGCGGCTGGCTATCCAGTGCGGCGTAGTACTCAACAAACCGACTCACGACAGAGGGCAAAGTGCTCATGGGTCACATCCTGGCTGTAAACAACGTGGCGTAATCGCATAATTAAAACTTACACAATTAACGTTATTTGTCCAAGTTTGTGGTGATTTATTTTTTATTTTAGATATATATCAATAACCTATATATAGTCAAAAGAGTGGGTTTTGTAGTCCAGGTAAGGCGTAGCCGCCACCCGGCTTTAACTTTCAGGATATCCTTAAGGCAAACTCGCCGGTCTTCTTCCAGGCTTATCCTTTTTGTTCATAAGGATGCCCGCATGAAACGTTTCTTTCTCTCCCTTTTCTCCAGCCCGGAATCCTTACTGCAGGTGATGAGCCAGCAGGAAATCATTGAAGCCGTCGAAGATGGCGATCGCATCATTATCGACCAGGACGGGAACGCCTCGGTGAACTACAAAAGCAACGAGGTGCGGCAGGATTTTCTGCGTCACGTCAACATGCTGAAGAGGGCCTGATATGGGAACGGCGATATTTATGGTGCTGATGGTATGCGGGTACTGGTATACCAGCCGCGACCTGTCGACCCGCTTCAAAATCAAGCGCTCCTTTGGCTGGGACGTCTATTTTCTTGTGGCGCTGTACGGCTGTATTTTCGTTCTGCAGGGCGTGATTGCCACCGGTCTGCTCTGGCTGCTCCTGCTCGCCCTTTCTGCGGCCAACAACGCTTTTCACTTTGCCTCGCCGAAATATACAGACTGGCAAATCGACTTTATGAACTGGAGCTTTTTAGGCATTCAGGCGCCGGTGGTCGTGATGCTGGCGTTTGCCATCCTGTTTTGCCTCTACCGCTCTAACTGGGCCGGCAGCGCCAGGCTGGACGGCGAAAGCCGGAAAAAGCTCTACAAACGTCTGGCGCAGTCGAGCGGTATTGAACAACTGCTGTATCAGTGTATGGAGCAAGGGGAACTGGCGCAGGTTACGCTCCGTTCCAGGCGGATTTACGTCGGCATGATCCACACCGCGACGCTGGAATATGAAAAAACGGCCAATATCGTGCTGATCCCGATGTTAAGCGGGTACAGAGACGCGAAGACGATGAACTTTCGCATCGAGAATAACTACAGCAAGTGGTATGCGGAGCATGACATCACGCTCGACTCTGAACCCCGCAGCGCCATGTCATTCCGAAAGGTGATTTTACTCAATCAGATTGAGAGCCTCTCGCTGTTCGATCCCGCCAGCGCCAGCGCGCTATCGCTGGCACAGCGCGACGAAAGCTCTCGCCCTAAAGAGACATCCCCATAATTATGAGAATGCTCTGCTGTGAAGCGGTTTCGAAAAGGACGTTCTTAACGCAGAGCATGCCCTGCTTCTGGTAGAACCGGTACGCTCCCGCGTTCTGCTCAAGCACTTCCAGCCAGAAATAATCTTTCCCCCCGCTCCGGGCCATGTCGGTGATGCTGTTAAACATCATCTGGCCATAGTTCTTGCCGGTCTCGGCGGGATCAAGGTAGAGCTTGTTGAGGAGAACGCCCTTCTTATCCGTTTCCGGGAGCAGAGCTTCCCAGGTCACTTTCATGAACCCCACGGGCCGATCGGTCTCGGCAACATACCAGGAAACAGCGTTCTCTTTCAGGCTCTGTTCAAGTACGGAAAGCGCGTACTCGCCGTCCAGAAAATCCTTCATCTCTGCGTCTGACACCCACAGATGCTGAAAATGGGCGGGATAGATTCGGTATCCCAGCTCGCTTAAAAGCGTTGAATCGGCCCCGGTGGCCTGTCTAATTCGAAGAGTCATGAAAAGTATCCCTGGTAATCACCCGCGTTGGGCATTTTGGTAGAGATCCCAGCGGTTGCCGTAAATATCTTCAAACACCACCACCGTACCGTACTCTTCCTCACGAGGTTCTTCGCAGAAATGAACGCCTTTATCTTTCATGGCACGGTAATCGCGCCAAAAATCGTCCGTCTGAAGGAACAGGAAAACTCTGCCGCCGCATTGATTGCCGATAAAGCTTTCCTGCCTCTCGTTAGAAGCACGAGCCAGCAAAATATTGCAGTCGCTTTCCGGGTTGGGTGAGACGACCACCCAGCGTTTACCCGGTTGAGGCGTATCCTCTACGAGGGTAAACCCCAGCTTGTCGGTGTAGTATTCAATAGCGCGATCGTAGTCATCAACCACAACAGCCACGCAGCCAAGGCATCGTTTCTGTGTTCTCATTTTTCGTTTCCTTTGCATAAATGGGTTACGGGCAACGCTATCCCATTGCAGCGTGCTGGCTGCCGGGTTTACTTGCTTGCGTAAGCCTCGCGCTTTTCTGCCCATTTCAGCATTGCATCAAGCGCCGGACATAATGCCTGCCCCCAATCGGTGAGGCGATATTCCACTTTCGGTGGCACTTGAGGATAGACCATCCGCGAAACGATTCCATCGGATTCAAGTTGCCTGAGCTGGGTAATGACTCCAAATTATTGATAGTGTTTTATGTTCAGATAATGCCCGATGACTTTATCATGCAGCTCCACCGATTTTGAGAACGACAGCGACTTCCGTCCCAGCCGTGCCAGGTGCTGCCTCAGATTCAGGTTATGCCGCTCAATTCGCTGCGTATATCGCTTGCTGATTACGTGCAGCTTTCCCTTCAGGCGGGATTCATACAGCGGCCAGCCATCCGTCATCCATATCACCACGTCAAAGGGTGACAGCAGGCTCATAAGACGCCCCAGCGTCGCCATAGTGCGTTCACCGAATACGTGCGCAACAACCGTCTTCCGGAGCCTGTCATACGCGTAAAACAGCCAGCGCTGGCGCGATTTAGCCCCGACGTAGCCCCACTGTTCGTCCATTTCCGCGCAGACGATGACGTCACTGCCCGGCTGTATGCGCGAGGTTACCGACTGCGGCCTGAGTTTTTTAAGTGACGTAAAATCGTGTTGAGGCCAACGCCCATAATGCGGGCGGTTGCCCGGCATCCAACGCCATTCATGGCCATATCAATGATTTTCTGGTGCGTACCGGGTTGAGAGGCGGTGTATGTGAACTGTAACTGCCATGTTTTACGGCAGTGAGAGCAGAGATAGCGCTGATGTCCGGCAGTACTTTTACCGTTACGCACCACCCCGTCAGTAGCTGAACAGGAGGGACAGCTGATAGAAACAGAAGCCACTGGAGCACCTCAAAAACACCATCATACACTAAATCAGTAAGTTGGCAGCATCACCCGCGCCAGCCGGGTTTATGGAAGCGGCCGTTGCCGAGAATATCATGGCGGGCAACGTGATGAGCCGCCGCGCCAGCTATATGTATGGCAACCTGCTGAAGCCCGATGCCAAAGGTCAGGTGGGCGCCGGTCTTGGAACAACGACCTCCGCCGGGACGGTCACGCTGATTGCCCCGACTAACATCATTGAGAAAGACGGGCAGAAAGAGGTTATCGACGGCCTGACCTATGATTTTATGCTCGCACCGGGATCCGAAGCGCCATCGGAAATGCTCTGGTATATCGAAGAGAAAAAACTGATTGAATCCGCTGAGGACGTGACCCACACCCTGCACAACACCTATTCGCTGCGCGGGGCCAAAATCCGCGAGCCGCTGCCGTGGTCGAAATACATCAACCAGGCGATTGTGCGCTGGGGTGACAAAGCTGAAATCATCATGGCGCAGCACCACTGGCCGACCTGGGGCAACGAAAACGTCGTCAAGCTGCTGAAAAGCCAGCGCGATCTCTATCGTTACATCAACGACCAGACGCTGCGTATGGCGAATGAAGGGCTGACGCGCGACGAAATCGCCGCTAACTTTAAGCTCCCGGATTCACTGGCGCATACCTGGGCTAACCGCGGATATTACGGTTCGGTGAGCCATGACGTGAAAGCCACCTATGTGCTGTATCTGGGCTGGTTTGACGGCAACCCGGCAACGCTGGATGAACTGCCGCCAGAAGAAGGCGCGAAGAAATTCGTGGAGTATATGGGCGGCGCGGATGCCATCCTGAACAAGGCGAAAACCGACTTCGACCAGGGGAACTACCGCTGGGTGGCGCAGGTGGTGAGCAAAGTTGTCTTTGCCGATCCAAACAACCAGGCGGCACGCAACCTGGAAGCGGATGCGCTGGAACAGCTTGGCTATCAGGCTGAATCCGGGCCGTGGCGTAACTTCTACCTGACCGGCGCGCAGGAGCTGCGTAACGGCGTGGTGAAAGGGCCAACGCCGAACACCGCCAGCCCGGATACGGTGCGCGCGATGACGCCGGAGATGTTCTTTGACTATCTGGCTGTCCATATCAACGGACAAAAAGCGGGTGACGCCAAGTCTGTGTTTAACATCGATCTGGGCAGCGATGGCGGGAAGTACAAACTCGAGCTGGAAAACGGCGTGCTGAACCACACGGCGAACGCAGAAGCAAAAGATGCGGACGCGACGCTGACGCTTAACCGTGACACCCTGAATAAAATCATCCTCAAGGAGGTGACGCTGAAACAGGCTCAGGACAGCGGAAATATTAAAATTACTGGCGACAGCGCGAAACTTGATGCCATGCTTAGCTATATGGACAAGTTTGATTTCTGGTTTAACATTGTGACACCGTAACGGTGCACGCAAAAGGGCGGTTCGTCCGCCCTTTCCTGCTTCACGTGTTAGCCAGACAGGGTAAAAGCGTCAATGGAAAAAAGAAAAAAACCGACACTTGAACGGGCAACCTGGCCAACGCGCCATGCTATGGTCATGCACGGGCTGGCGATGAACCTGCCGTGGCTGGCCTTCGTGAATATCAGCTTCGCGGTGATGATCCTGCTTCGCCACGTCCTGCTTAATACCAGCGATCCCCTTTATCCCCACTCGCCGCAGCTGACGAGAATAGTCGATGCCTCCATGCTCGGCATTATCATCCTCTCCGCTGCGCTGATCCTCATGGCCTGGCGACGCATCGCCGGCATCAGCGTGGTGCTGTTTATCTGCAGCGCCATCTGGTCGGTCTCCTGCTTCTGGTTTATCACCCAGCTGCTGCTCCCGCACGTCTGGCCGCTGTGCGTTATTTTATTACTCGCCGGCTTAACGGCGCTCTATTTTTATCCTGAAGGGCTACTCGCCTTTGTGCTCCCGCTCTGGATCACCCTGCCGGTAGCAAGCTGGATACGGAACGATGGCCTCAACCTTCACTTTTTTGTTATCTGGAGCGTCTTTACGCTGATCCTGATCTGCGGGCGTTTCATCCTGCTAAGTTGGTTTGACGAGGCCTGGCGACGTAACCAGCAAAATCAGCTGTTGATCTCCAGGCTGGATGCGCTGGCGCATCAGGATCCGTTAACCAAAACCGCCAATCGCCGGAAAATGGAAGTGGTGCTGGAGAACGCGGTTGAGCAGAAAAAAATCTTCTCGGTGATTATGCTGGATATCGACTATTTCAAACGCTACAACGACACCTACGGGCACCAGGCGGGTGACGACTGCCTGACGCGCGTGGCGCGGGTGCTGAAGCAGTCGGTGCGCACGCCTGACGATGTGGTGTCACGCTACGGCGGCGAGGAGTTTGTGGTGATCCTGTTTAACTGTCCGGAAAACATCGCTGAAAAGGTGGCCTTACGCATTCAGGACGGCCTGCGCGCGGAGTCCATACCGCACAGCGCCTCAACCGTTAGCGACCATGTCACCGCGAGCATGGGAATTGCGAGCATGGCGGAAGGGTTAGCGGGCACAGAGATCATCGCCCGCGCCGATGCGGCGCTGTATCGGGCGAAGGAGGCCGGGCGGGATCGAGTATGCCGCTGAGAACGGGGGCTATTCCGTTTGACGCCCGGCGATCCACCTGCGGTACTGGCCGGGCGACATTCCAGTCACGCCAGTGAAAGCGCGCCTGAATGCCGTGTCGTCAGCGTAACCGCAAGCGCCAGCAATCTGCGCTATGACGTACCCCGGCTGCTCCAGGAGACGCATCGCCTTTTCAACGCGCATGCGCGTCAAAAAGTTTTTAGGGCTTTCATTCATCTCCTCCGCCATTTTTCGGTGAAGGGTACGAGTGGTCATATTCAGCGCCCGGGCAAGCTGCTCTACGGTAATCGCCGGATTTTCATACCGGACGAGATGTTCCGCCTTCATTATCATCGGATGTACTGAATTTAAAAAACCTGCTGGCGCGTAAACCTGCTGTGACAACGGCTGGCTGTCAGCCACGGCCATATCGGCCGTCAGACGCGCCAGCGTCTTCCCCGCGTGCAGACGGATGATATGCAGCGCCAGGTCAACCCACGAGAGCGGACCGCCGGATGTGATAACCCGCGCGTCCTGCACCAGCGCTTTCCCCCAGACGGGTTTGCTGAGCGGATAACGCTGGCGGAAAGTATGGTAAAGCCACCATGTCGTCGTGCATGCCCGGCCATTGAGTACACCCGCCTCGGCGAGAACCAGCCCACCGGCACAGGCTCCCGCAAGCATCGCGCCTTTATCATACTGGTCGCGCAGCCATGCGCCAGCCTCGTGGACCGCCGCCAGCGAGACCGGGCGTTTCTGCTCGTCAAGCTTCATCCCGCAGGCTATCACGAGGTCGAAGGTTCCCCCGGTGGCAAAGCTCCCATCGGCCTCGATCGGCCGACCCTGCGCGTCCGGGACCGGTTTTCCTTCCGCCGTGATGATGACCGCCTCAAATGGCGATATGCCCTCGCCGGCCGGCTGCTGGGCAATCACCTCGTTAGCCAGCCAGAACATGTCGCAGAGCCCGGCCACGGCGGATTTCATACTTCCGGGTAACGCTAAAATGCCAATTCTCATGATTCAGGCCTGAGCAGAATGTCTGATTTCGTATGTTAACCGTCATTTCAGACACTACAAACCTCTTTGTGCCTCTCGTTACACTGTGCTTCAACGTCTCTCAGGAAATTACGTCACGCATATGAAACCGACACGCTTGCCCGTTCTTCTTTCTTTGCTTTGCATGGCTGCATCCCAGCCTGTACAGGCGCGGATTAATAACATCATCCTCGTTCACGGTGCCTTTACCGACGGTTCCGTCTGGCAGGAAGTGATAGACCGTTTGCAGACCCGGGGCTACCGCGTCACGGCAGTGCAGAACCCTCTGACCTCGCTGAAGGATGACGTCGCCGCCACGGAGCGTGTCATTGACCGTCAGCAAGGGGAAGTGGTCCTTGTCGGCCACTCCTGGGCTGGCGCGGTCATCGCTCAGGCAGGCAATAACCCGAAGGTGAAAAAGCTGGTTTTTCTCTCCGCCCTTGCCCCCGGCAGCGGTGAATCGGTCACCTCTCTTCTTACCCGCCTTAACGCCCCGATGGCCGATATGCGCCCGGATAATAATGGGCTGATCTGGCTGGACGATCCCGATGCCTATCAGCGCACGATGGCCAATGACCTGCCTCTTAAACGCGTAAAGCTGCTGACGGCAACGCAGCAGCCCATCGCTGCAAACGCCTTTAGCGAGAAGGTCAAACATGCCGCCTGGCGCGAAAAGCCCTCATGGTATCTGATAACCGAAGACGATCGC
The DNA here is from genome assembly GCF_001521715.1 of Enterobacter asburiae. Classification (NCBI taxonomy): domain Bacteria; kingdom Pseudomonadati; phylum Pseudomonadota; class Gammaproteobacteria; order Enterobacterales; family Enterobacteriaceae; genus Enterobacter; species Enterobacter asburiae. Next base: position 1,231,526 of record NZ_CP011863.1, on the reverse strand, counting down.
GCCCTTTCTCCCGGCGTCCAGCAGCAGCTTGCCGGCGCCATGAACGCCACCGTCCTGCGTATTAAGAGCAGCCATATGTCGATGATTTCCCACCCGGATGCCGTCAGCCAGTTTATCGAACGAGCAACCCAGACCGACGCAAAGGAAACAAAAAAATGAATATCCTGCATATAGATTCAAGCATTAACGGCGAGTTCTCCCTTTCACGTCAGCTGACGGCAGAGGTGGTTCGCCAGCTCGCGTCAGATCGGGTGGTCTATCGCGACGTCGTTAAAACCCCCATCGCCCATCTCACCGGCACCGTCGCTGCAGGCTTCCGGCCGCTGCGGATAGCCACGGACGCTACGGCTGAAGACGTCCGCGAACACGAGCTGTCCGAGGCGCTTGTGAACGAATTTCTCAATAGCGACCTCATCGTGATAGGCGCCCCTATGTATAACTTCTCAGTCTCAACGCAGCTTAAAGCCTGGTTAGATCGACTGGCTCAGCCGGGAAAAACCTTTAGCTATACCCCGACGGGCCCGGTGGGGCATGCGACCGGCAAAAGGATTATCGTCGTTTCCACCCGCGGCGGGATCTATCACGGTACGCCAATCGAAGACATGGATTTTCAGGAGCGATACCTGCAGAAATTTTTTGGCTTTCTGGGCATCGACAGGGTGGAATTCGTTCGTGCGGAAGGGGCGACGCGCGGTGAGGAGATCCGGACTAGAGGCGTTGCGCAGGCGTTTGACGCTATTCCATCGGTCATCGCCGCAGCATTAAAATAGCCGCCGGGTTAAAGCCTGCCGGGTAACCGCAGCGTTACCCGGCAGTGTTTTTTAATACCGCACGCAAACCGACTTGGTTTCACACCAGCCGTCCAGCCAGTCCGGGCCAAAGTCACGCCCGGTGCCGGACTGCTTCATGCCGCCGAACGGCAGGTTGGCGTCGATCAGCGTATGGCTGTTCACCCAGACGGTGCCCGCCTGCAGCCTGTCGGTATACTCCAGCGCCTTGCTGATATTCTGCGTCCAGACGCTGGCCGTCAGGCCATATTCGCTGTCGTTTGCCAGCTGGAGCGCCTCTTCCCCGTCGGCGACGCGCACCAGGTTGACCACCGGGCCAAACACCTCTTCTCGGGTCAGGCGCAGCGAGGCATCCGGGTTCACCACCAGCGTCGGCGCAACGTAATAGCCTTTGCCTTCCGGCCCCCTGTTACCGACGATCAGCTCCGCGCTGCGCGACTTGGCTTCATCAAGGAAAGTCTGCACCTTGTCGCAGTGCGCGCGCGACACCAGCGGGTTGATAAACGCTTCCGGCGACATGCCCGGCCCGACGCTGAGGGATTTCACCGCCTGCTCAAACCCGCTGACCAGCGTGTCAAACAGCGGCGCTTCAATATAGATGCGCGAGCTCGCCGCGCACACCTGCCCCTGGTTCAGGAAGCTGCCGGTCATCAGGCCTTCAATCACCCACGCCGGGTCCGCGTCTTTCAGTACGATAGCCGGGTTTTTCCCACCCAGCTCCAGGGTCACCCCGGTTAGCGTGTCCGCCGCCGCGCGGGCGATTTGCTTGCCCGTCGCCGTTGAGCCGGTAAAGCTCACCTTTGCAATATGCGGATGCGAGGTCAGCGCTGCGCCGCACACCGCGCCGCTCCCGGTCACCACGTTGAACACCCCATCCGGAATGCCCGCTTCGCTGGCCAGTTCCGCCACGCGCAGCATCGTCAGCGGCGTGGTCTCTGACGGCTTGATGACAATAGAGCAGCCCGCGGCCAGCGCAGGCATCACTTTCCACATCCCGATCATCAGCGGGAAGTTCCAGGGCACAATCCCGGCCACCACGCCAACCGGCTCTTTACGCGTCCACGCCTGATAGCGGGCGCCCTGCGGCAGCGGAATGGAAAGGTCGAGGGTCTTACCCGAAATTTTGGTGGTCAGCCCGGCGGTATAGCGCATCCAGTTCAGGGTGCAGCCGACTTCAAACATGCGGGAAATGTTGATGGATTTGCCCTGCTCCAGCGTTTCAAGCTGGGCCAGCTCCTCGCTGTGCTGTTCGACCAGATCGGCGAAATGAAGCAGGATCCGCTCGCGCTCCGCCGGCAGTTTTCCGGCCCAACTGCGGGCGACAAACGCGCGCCAGCCGGACATGACGGCACGATCAACGTCGTCGACGCTGGCATCGGCAGTCGAGGCAATGACCTCGCCCGTGGCCGGGTTGAAGACGTTCAGCCGCTTTTCACTGTCCGACGCGGCCTGACGCCCTTCAATCCACAGGCCATGCTGTCGGTCTAAAAATTGTTGTACGGCAGGCTGAATGGCCACCTGTGATTCAGACATAGGATACTCCTTCGTTATTCTTCGCAGGGTGTCCATCCAGTCTAAGTGGGGTTTTGCGTTCTCGCTTTTGTCTCTGTGACATTCGCTTTGCCACCTGTGACAGGCTCCGCAAATCGCGATAATTGCCGCTTATATCGCTGTTACCGGTGAGTGTTCTTTCCTATAGTCAGCCTCATAGCTCTGACAAAATGCAACACAAATGCAACAATGCGAAAACGTTGACGGTGCAGTGAGAGAAGCGATGGCGTGTGCAAGCGAGCAGGAACAGTATCAGCAGTGGCTGGCGCAAATTAACCAGGTTTGCGGGCGTTTTAACGCGCAGCCCACGGGGGGGAAATTCTTCGGCGAGCTGGAGACCAGCTATGCGCGCAGCCTGAAGCTCAGCACCGTGACCGCAGGCGGCGTTAACCTGTTCCGCTCCCGTCAGGAGATCGCTCAGAGTAATGATGCCTGGTTTTATACCGTGTTCCAGCTCGAAGGCAGCGCGGAAATTGAGCAGGATGACCGTCGCGCGCTGCTCAAAACCGGTGATATCACGCTGATTGACGCGTCGCGTCCCTGCTCGATCAACTGGCGGGAAAAATCCCGTCAGATCTCGCTGCTGGTTCCCCGTCAGATTATTGAGCAGCAGTGTCGTTTCCAGGAGATAAGCTGCGCGACCGCCCTTTCCCGCACCTTGCCCACGGTACAGCTGAGCCATCGCCTGCTGATGGAGAGCATGAGCAATGCCGACCTGAGTGACCGCGAAAGCGAAGCGGCGCTCGAAGCGATGATCTGCCTGCTGCGCCCCGCATTCCAGCAGCGTGAAATCATTCAGCCGCGCAAGGAGCGCCAGTTCCAGCATGTGGTGGCGCTGATTGACGACCATATTCAGTCTGAATCGCTGCGCCCGGAATGGATTGCCGCCGAGAGCGGTATGTCCGTGCGCAGCCTCTACCGCATGTTTGCCGAGAAGGGGCTGGTGGTGGCGCAGTACATCAAAAACCGTCGTCTGGATCTCTGCGCGCAGGCACTGCAATCAACCGGTGATGATGAAAAGCTGGCGGGCATTGGCTACAGCTGGGGGTTCACCGACCATAGCCATTTTTCAACGGCGTTTAAGCAGCGTTTTGGCGTCTCGCCGGGTGAATACCGCAGGCGCTACCGCTAACTACTTTTTGAGCCATTTTCCGTTAATGCCCTTTACGTATTCGCCCGGCTGCGCGCGGGCAACCAGTTTCTGACCGGCCATTTTAGCCACTTCATCGACCGGCAAATTATTGCTGTCAGCCAGCTTCTGATAGTTTTCCGTGCGCGCCGCATTGATACGATTGACCAGCGCCAGCGTTTCCGCGTCCTGTTGAATCGGGGCAAGATAGCCGCTCAGGGTTTCCCCCACGCGCCCCTGCGCCCGTGCATCGTTTAAGGTCAGCGCAGCCGCCTGCACGTTCATCCCCAGCGCCAGTAAAATCAGAGCTAATCGTTTCATGGCATCCTCAGAACAGATCGCTGCGCGATTTCAGCAGGGTTTCAACGTCTTTATCGACCTTAATATGGATCTCATGTTCGATTTTGACATTCATATTGATGGTAATCGGCTCCTTTGGCGCAGCGACTTCAATGCGCGGCGTACAGCCGGTCAGTAGCGCGGCAACGGCAACGGTGAGCACACCAGCCATCTTTTTCATTGTTGTTCCTCACTTTCCTTGCCAGTCAAACTGCGGGGAGCAGGTATCGCCGCATGTTGCTCAAACCAGGTTTGCAGGTTGTCCCCAAAACGCAGGCTGCGCCAGAGGGTAAAGACATTCTCGTCATGGGTATAGTTCAGGTTGACGGAGCTGCTTTTGCCATCCACCCGGCTGGTCCCCTTGATGGTCGCCTGCATGGTTAATTCACCCAGATTATCTAAATTGATTCTCGTCCACGAACGCGAAATTTCCATATAGCGGAGCCAGTTAATGGCCGCTCCCGCCACCATATTATCTTTCACGATGGCGTCGGCCGTATCTTTGTCGATGCGTAGCGTCATTGGCCCCGGGTTGGTCAGCCAGCCATCTTTAATGATCCATTTTTCATTGTCCAGCCAGAACGGCAGCGCCCCGCTCACCGGCCCTGACATGGCAAACTGCTTCGGATTGACGGCGCTGATCAGCTCGCTGGAGGAGATATTGTCCACGCGCAGCAGGGCCGGATCGTGCTGTGGCATCCGCAGCTGCTGCATGGTGATCTTCCCGCCGAGGGTTTCCACCTTCACGTTGGTGAGCAGCAGCGGATTGTCCTCCGTCCAGGGATAATCCCCCTGTAGATCGGCGGTAATGTTGCGTGCGGTCACCAGGTTTTCCACTTCGCCGATGCGCAAGGTGACCGGACCGCGCGTGCCGAGGGACCAGGTTCCCTCGCTGAAGCGGAACGGCAGCACAAAATCGACGCCGTTAATCTGGTTATCCGGCATCCAGGCGCTGCCGGATTTCAGCACGCCGTGCCCACCGGCCTCAAAGCCCTGATCGGCCGCCGCCGAGAAGGCGACCTGCGCGTAAAGTTCCCCGTCGCGCAGCGTCATTTTCCAGTCCGGCGGGATCAGCGGCTGGAATACGGTGAGGGACTGTTTCGGCCACCAGGCCTGCCCGCGAAGGCGCACGCCGTCCCAGCGACCGTTCACCTGTACCGGGCCGATTTTGTCCGCATGGAGGTCGCCCTTAAACTGAAAAATGGTGGGGTCGGTACCGTCGACGCTGAAGGTCAGGACCGAGGGCGGCAACGCGCTGCCGCCGGAGAAACGGGTTTGCCCGGCGTTGAGCGACAGCGCGCCGCTGAAGGCCGGCTTTTCGGGGTCACGCAGCCAGCGCACCGGTTGATCCAGCAGCAGACGCGGCTTGCTGACCTCCATCGTACCGTACTGGAGCTTGTCAAAACCGGTGGAGAGCGCCGTCAGCTCAATAAGATTGTCGCGCCACTCGCCTTTCCCGGCGACATCCCAGCGGGCATGCATCGGCGTAAAGCCGCCTTTCCCCCAGTAGCGCCACTGCCACAGGCCGTTATCAGGTAAAAAGTCGTTGGCCTGGCCGTCGAGGTGGAGTTCAAAATCGCCCATCTGGTTTTCATGGGCGCGCAGAATCGCCTGTAAACGACCGTCCACGCCCTTCTGCGTCAGCTTCACGCCCGCCAGCGGCCAGCGGATTTCATCGATATCGAGTGAGTCAATGATGCGCCCGCGCGAGCGGAGCAGCGCGCCAGGCTCAAAGGCCAGCTGCGGTTCATACAGGCTGCCGGTCAGCGTGGCGGGCAATTTGGCGTAAAGAATAATATCGTTTTGCTTCGCCTCGCCGCTCAGATGAAGGGGCATGTCGCTGTTTTCCATACTGAGCCTGCCGGGCCCAATGTTCAGTACCGCGTTGCCTTTCCCCGCATCACCCTGGGTAAGCACATTCAGCCGTCCGGTCAGGATGGTTTTATCCAGCCCCTGCTGCCAGTTGTCTGCGCGAAGGGACACGCGCCCGCTAAGCGGCATACCGGAAAGATCCCAGTTCCAGCGCCCGTCGCTGATGTTCAGCTGCTCCGCCGTAATCTGCCACGGCAGGTCAAGCAGCGGATCGGGATTGTCCCGCGCCATCACCACCAGCTGTCCCTGATTGTCTTCCCAGTCCAGATCGGCATCGACCAGAGACGTTAACTGTGGCACGTTAAAGGTCGCGACCGCGTGGCCTTTCACCGGCACGCCATCCGGTACCAGCGGCAGGGTAAACTCGCCCACCAGCTTAATCGGCTGCGGCTGGTCCGGCAGCTGTACATCGAACTGGCTGACCGAGAGCGTCTGACCGCGAAGCGTGCCTTTAATGCTGACCTGCTCGCCTTTATAGGCGATCTCCTGACTGGACGGCGTTAGCGACGCATGCAGCTCCCCCTGCCACTGCTGCCAGGGCGACAGCGTCAGACGGTGAACCGTGATCCAGGTATTCGGTAATACCGCCTGCCACTGTGCCAGCGTTTTGGGGGCGACCGTTGAAGGCGCAGACTGGGGGATTTTGCTCAGACAAATGGAGTTAAGATCCAGCGCGCCGATATCCAGCTTCCAGCGGCTCGGATGTGACAGCGTCACGTTATCGATGCGGGCAATTTCGCAGTCTTCAACCAGATAGCGAAGATCGGGGATCGCCAGCGCGTGACGGGTAAGTTTCGGACTCTCTTCGAAAGCGATGCGCGTACCGACGGGCAGCCAGATCCCGGCGAGCGTCGGTACCCACTGGGCGAGCGTCATCAGCAGCGTCAGCGGCAACAATATGAACAGCAGTAAAAGCGCAAGAGCGGCTTTATATTTACCCTTCATGGGCAGTTAATATCCTGATTTAGCGAAAGAATTAAGCCGGCAGTGCCGATCATTGTCGCATGTTTAGGCAGTCAGTTGAAGGGAATGCCATTTTTAAGGATAGATGCTCTAGAATAATTGATAGAACTTATTGAATTCAATAATATTTTAGAAATTGTAAGATAATTTTAATCATGCTAACGTGAATGCAAAATCACTGGAGAAAGTCTTATGAAACTCGCGGTATATAGCACAAAGCAGTACGACAAAAAGTATCTGCAACATGTTAACGAGGCTTACGGGTTTGAGCTTGAATTTTTCGACTTTCTGCTGTCCGAAAAAACCGCTAAAACGGCGCACGGCTGTGAAGGCGTCTGTATTTTTGTTAACGACGACGGCAGTCGTCCGGTACTGGAAGAGTTGAAAAAACAGGGCGTGAAGTATATCGCCCTGCGCTGCGCGGGCTTTAATAACGTGGATCTCGACGCGGCCAAAGAGCTGGGTCTTAGGGTGGTACGCGTCCCGGCGTACTCCCCGGAAGCGGTCGCGGAACATGCGATTGGCATGATGATGTCGCTCAACCGTCGTATTCACCGCGCTTATCAGCGTACCCGTGACGCCAACTTCTCGCTGGAGGGGCTGACCGGCTTTACCATGTACGGCAAAACCGCGGGCGTGATCGGCACCGGTAAAATCGGCATCGCCGCCCTGCGCATTCTGAAAGGCTTCGGCATGCGTCTGCTGGCGTTCGATCCGTACCCGAGCGCCGCTGCGCTGGAGCTGGGCGTGGAATACGTCGACCTGCCGACCCTGTTCTCCCAGTCTGACGTGATCTCCCTGCACTGCCCGCTGACGCCGGAAAACTACCACCTGCTTAACCAGGCGGCGTTTGACCAGATGAAAGATGGCGTGATGATCATCAACACCAGCCGCGGCGGGCTGGTTGACTCTCAGGCCGCTATCGAAGCGCTGAAAACCCAAAAAATTGGCGCGCTGGGGATGGATGTGTACGAGAACGAACGCGATCTGTTCTTTGAGGACAAGTCGAATGATGTGATCCAGGACGACGTGTTCCGCCGCCTGTCTGCCTGTCACAACGTGCTGTTTACAGGACACCAGGCGTTTCTGACTGCCGAAGCGCTGATCAGCATTTCAGAAACCACGCTGGGTAACCTGCAGCAGCTGGAAAAGGGCGAAGCGTGCCCTAACGAACTGGCATAAGCGTGACGCCGGGTGGCGGCTATGCCCCACCCGGCGTACTGTCTGTTTCCCAGGTCCGGTGCGCAAAGCACCACCATAGCAGAACGGCCACCAGCGCAATCGCGCTCAGGACGCTGAATGCCGTGGCAAATGAGTAATGACCCGCAATCGTGCCGGTTAACGCCGGACTCATGGATGCCCCAACCCCCTGCATCAGCATCACCACGCTCTGCCCGGCATTGACGTGCCCGCTTCCGCGCAACAGCACCACGATAAACGACGGCACCACCACCCCCAGGATCCCTGCGGCCAGCCCGTCGAGGATTTGTACCGGGATCATCATGAGCGGCGCGTCCGTAGACGCCGCCAGCGCCGCGCGCACCGGCATCACCAGCAGCGCCAGCATAATTAAGCGCCAGTAGCCGTAGCGGTCTATTCGGTTAGCGACCCAGATGGCGACGGGGATCATCACGGCCTGGGAGATGATAACGGTGCCCGCCGCGTACAAACCGGGGTTGATCGAGGCGGGCGCGGCGGCCACCCTCATGCTCAGCATCGGCAGCAGCGCGGCGTTCGCCAGGTGAAAGAGCAGCAGCGTCAGCCCGGTGACAAACAGCGCCCGGTTTTTAATCAGCACGGCAAAGCCGGGAACCGGCAGGCTTGCTGAAGAAGAGAGTCCTCGTGCGGCGTCGTTGTCGATATCCCCGTTGCGAATGGCAAGCAGCGCGCAGAGCGTTAACAGCGTGGTACAGGTCATCAGCAGGAAAATCCCGCCGACGCCCCAGTACCACGCAATGCCGCCCGCAATCAGTGCGGTAACAAAGTTGCCGCCGTGATTGAACGCCTCATTTTTGCCCACCTGCGCGCTGAACCCGCCCTGACCGGTCAGCCCCAGGGTAATTCCGGCGATCAGCGGACCGACAAACGCCGCACAGATACCGGAGACAATTTGCGAAACGGCGACAACAGCGCTCTGCTGGCTAAACCAGAGCAGGAGCGTGCTAAGAGTGATGAGCAGGCACACCAGCGCCAGCACGGTCCGCTTGCTGCGTGAGGTGTCGGTGATAAATCCCGCCGGCAGCGTGGCCAGTAATCCCGCCAGCCCACCTGCCGTCATCAGGATGCCGATATCATCGGGGGTCCAGTGGCGTTCGGTCAGAAAAATACCGAGAAAAGGACCGAGGCCATCGCGGACATCCGCAATGAAAAAGCTTGTCAGGCACAATGCCCGCAGCGAACGAAGAGACATACTTCCTGCCTTTGTCTGTTATCGCCTCTAAAAAAGAAAATGTAGTATACCGGGTATTTTTGAAAATCAGATGACGTCTTAAAAAACATGCTTTCCGAACTTAAACAATTCATAACGGAGTCTGTTTTTTCGCTTTACTCATTATCGGCCCTGACTATACTGGCAATAAATTTTCACAGGAGTCCTTCGTTGGAAAGTTATTTTATCGTCGATACGAAGGTAAGCTAGCGCGATTTTCTCGCTGCTTACCTGAAACGGTGGGCAGCAATCCTCTTTAAGCGATTGTATCCCGACACAGTAAGAACCACTCAATTTGTGGGGCATCGCATGTTCATGTTTACTCATTCACTCTTTCCGCCACCGTTGTCCTGACACGCTTAGCATTTAAACGGCGTTATGATGTGCTTAGCAAAGCACTGACGCTTATTATTTAATAACGTTAACAGGCGACAGGCTGATGTTCCCTTATATCTCTCATCTGCTCGCAGCGATGCTGCTGGGCGCAATTATTGGCGCGGAAAGACAGTGGCGCCAGCGTATGGCCGGGCTTCGTACCAATGCACTGGTTGCCACGGGTGCGGCAGTGTTTATTTTAAGTTCGGTATCGACTTCTCCTGATAGCCCGGGGCGTATCGCAGCGCAGATTGTCTCCGGAATCGGCTTTCTTGGCGCTGGCGTCATTATGCGTGAAGGAATGAATATTCGTGGTTTGAATACCGCCGCAACGCTGTGGTGCTCGGCCGGAATTGGCGTACTGTGCGGATTAGGCCAGTTCTGGAATGCCGCCATGGCCAGCCTAATTATTCTCTGCGCTAACATATTGCTTCGCGAAGCCGCGCAGCGAATTAATCAACTGCCCGTGCTTCATGAAGGCGAAAAATGCTATGTCCTGAAAATCACCTGTAATGATGAGCATGAAGATGCGGTGCGGCAAAGCATCGTAGATATGGCGAAAGAGTTGACGTTAAGTCTGAAAGCGATTTATTCCGCTACTGCGCAAACAGAAGGTAAAACTGAAATCCGGGCGGAGGTGATGACCCGGGAGGAATACCGAAAATTGCTCGATCTGATTATGGGTAATATGGGCGGAAATAAAATTATCGCGTCCGTCAGCTGTCACGCAATATAAAACCTAAACCGGGCGTTACGCCCGGTTTAGGCTTTGCCGTTTAGCCGGAAACGAACGGTGATGCGGAGATATTCATAAAGCTGTGCTGATTTTAGCCAGGCGTTTCATCATCTCCGTCGTCAGGCCGAGCTGCTCGCTGCCCATAAGATGAGATAATTTCTCCTTAGCGGATTGCCAGACCGGGATGAGCTCCTCGAGCAGACGCCAGCCCTCAGCTGTCAGCGTGAGTCGTTTCCCTGCACGTCCACGGCCTCCAGCCGAATCGATAATGCCGCGCGATTCCAGACTGCGGATATTTCGACTCAGCGTGGTCGCATCCACCCCCGCTCTGGCGGCGAGTTCCGCAACGGTTTCATTTGGGGAACCCCCGATGCCAACCAAAAGGCTGAACTGCTCGGCGGTCAGCTCAAACGGTCTGAAGCAGGCATTGTAATAGCGCGTAATAGCCCTTGCGACAGCGCGCGCCTGAAACCCCGGGCAGACTTCCGGGATCGTCTTCAACAGCGCAACATCAATGTTGTTCATCATTTCATCTCGACAATCAATGCCAAAGTTAATACTGTATATACATCATTTATCATGTTAAGGAACGGCTATGCCAGCCTTTGTTCATATCAACTTACGCGTTATTGATCCAGCCAGACAGGCCAGCCTTGCCCCCCGCTTCACGTCTGCATTAGAAGAGGCAGGAGGTAAAATCGTTCATTTTGGTGCTGTCGCACAGCTCCTGGAAGGGGAAGTGGAGCCGTTACCCTATGCGGGCATTTTTGAATTCCCTACCCTTGAGCAGGCCCTTGCCTTCTATCATTCGGAAAAATATGCGCCGATTAAGGCTGAACGCCAGCTCGCCCAGGAGGCGAGAATGTTCATTGTCGCGACGGAATGACAGCCAGGTTCGACTGTACGCATATCACATAACCGAAATTTGTACCCGTTATGACAGCTTGCTCTCTGTTTTCCTGAAATTAACGGTCTACCCTGAGTTGTGTGAAAAACACTCAGGAGGGACAAATGTATAACTCAATTTTGGTTCCAATTGACATTTCTGAGGATAGCCTGACGCACATGGTTATCCCCTTCGTTCAGGCACATACAGCACTTAACACAGCTAAAGTTCACTTTCTTACTGTCATTCCATCGCTACCGTATTATTCATCATTAGGCCTGGCCTATTCGGTAGAAATGCCGAAGCTGAAAGAGTTCCAGCACGCGGCCTTAGCGAAGCTGGATGAAATCGTTAAGCAATTCAAAATCCCTCCCGACAAGATACAGTCTCATGCCGTGACGGGATCTCCAAAAGATCAAATCCTTAAGCTCGCTGACACGATCGATGCCGACCTGATTATCATCGCTTCCCACAAACCTGACATATCGACATATTTGCTGGGTTCGAACGCTGCGGCAGTGGTTCGGCATGCGAAATGCCCTGTCCTGGTCGTGAGATAGAAAACGGCGTTTACGCTCGTGGATGCGAACGGATAGCGGATAACAAAAACCGGGCGCGATGCCCGGTTTTTCATTTACGCAGCCCTGAGTGAAAGCGCGATTTAGATATTTACTCTGTTGGCGTTTAAATTTAAGTCCGTAATGGCGGCCGGTTTTCCAAGCAAGTAGCCCTGGACTTCATCACATTTATTTTTTTTCAGAAAAGACAGCTGTTCCGCGGTCTCCACCCCTTCTGCGGTTACCGCCATGGAATAGGCTTTCCCCAGGCCGATAATTTTCTCCACGACTGACTGGTTCTGCGGCGAGTCACCGAGGGTAAAAATAAAGCTCTTGTCGAGCTTAAGCCCGTCAAACTGAAACTTCCGCAGATAGCTCAGTGAGGCGTAGCCGGTACCGAAATCGTCAATCAGAATGCGGACGCCCATTTTTTTGAGAGACTTCATGGTCTGCAAGGTTTTTTCAGGATCGGAAAGCGTAACGTTTTCAGTGACTTCAATTTCCAGCCGGTTGGGTTCAAGCCCTGTTTCGCGAAGGATCTCTTTTATCCTTTCGGCAAGATCGCTTGCCTGGAATTCGATAGCAGAAATATTGACGGAGACCGATAATCCCGGCAATTTATCTTTCGTCTCCGCACAGGCTTTGCGTATGACCCAGTTGCTCAGGCTAATAATCAGCCCGGTTTCTTCTGCCAGCGGGATAAACTGATCGGGCATTATGGTCCCCCGAGCCGGGTGCTGCCAGCGTACCAGCGCTTCGACGGCATCAATAGTAGAATACCGGAGGTTATAACGCGGCTGGTAAACCAGGTAGAGCTGTTCTTCGCGAATTGCGGTCTTGAGTTCTAATTCCAGTTTCCTGCGTTCGGTCAACTTTTCCGACATATCCGGGCGATAATAGACCCATCGGTTTCTGCCGGATTGTTTCGCCTGATACAGCGCAATATCCGCGTAGCGTAGAAGATCGTTTGCGCTGCTGCTATCCCGGGGAGCCAGCGCAATGCCCATGCTTACGCCTATCGCCACATCATTGCCCTCAATGGCGAAAGGACGGTTAAGTTCTTGCACGATGCGACGACACACCTCCTCAATCTGGTCTTGCTGGCTGGTGTTGCCGAGGAGAAGCATAAATTCATCCCCTCCCTGCCGTGCGACAAAGTCACCTCGACGAACGCAATTTTTAAGACGTGAAGCGACCTCACCAAGCAGTGCATCGCCGGTGGAGTGCCCGAAAATATCATTGACGGGTTTAAACTTGTCTAAATCAAGGCAAATCATGGCAAAGGGATAATGGTTAAGGTCTTCTTTCGCTAACTTGCCAGCCAGAAATTCCTTAATATGATACCGGTTCGGCAGACCTGTTAATTCATCATGGCGTGACAGGAACTCCACGCGTTTTGTTGCTTCAACTTCCTGAGAGACGTCGGTTGCCGCGCCTCGCAACACCACCGTTCCATCAGGCTGAGCAGAAAATTTTGCCAGAAGCGTGCAATATGACGTGGTTTGTTGCGCATGAGTATAAGGACAGTTTTTAAATTCAAAGCGTTCGGTTAAATCCCGCTGTCTGGCGCAGTCATGTGATAATTCGCTTGTCGACGGAAAGAGTTCATCCAACCTGCGGCCTATCCATTTGCTATTTTCATATCCCGTTATTGTAGAAAAACGCCCCGATAGCCACGTTATCCTTAACGATAAATCTGTTTCCCAGAACCAGTCGCTGGTTGTTTCACTGACGTCCCGAAAACGTTTTTCACTCGTAATAAGATTCAACCGCGCCTGCTCGAGGAGAAACGTATTTTCGTCAAGCATTCTCGCCTTTTGCATAATATGGCGCATCAATATCACCGTCATCGATACCGTCAGAACGACTGAAAGAATGAGTAATGGCAAAAAATAAATTATTAACGCCTGGCCAGGATTTTCACCGTCCCAGATAATTTTCACATCCCCATTCTGGGTGCTTAAGGTAAATTCTGTCTGATTATTTATTTGAGAAGTGACTGTAGCGGGAGAAGTACGAACGTTCTGGATACCGGCATCCTGCCCAATCGTGAGGAGTTTTCTAGCCGTTAACTTGTCTATAAACACCATTGTCGAAGGTTTACCGGGTAGGGTTTGTACGCTCGAATCATCACCCGTTGTTATCCATTGCGCAGAAACAATGGCCGGAACGGAATCGATAAGCGTCAGCACAGAAACCGGCGATCCGTTTTTGATGCTCGTTTCACGCAGTAAACGGTCTTTTGTTGATTTATCTAACCAGCGCTCCAGATCCTGAAGCTTCAGTTTCCCGTCAACCACGCTGTATCGCGTACTCCCTTCCGGGGAGAGAACAAACACCCCTTCGTAGCCAAAGTTGTCATACAGGGACTTACCCAGGTTCTGCTTATCCCATGCCCAGTGAACGTCAGTGTTCAGATGAAGATGTTTGTAGGCATCTCCCCACTCGGCATTGTCTTTCAAATGACTTCGCATGCTTTCCTGGCGAGTATCCAGGGCTTTCCTTAACAGAAATTCATCGTGCGTGTCGCTGATTTCATTCACATTATCTTTTATTATTAGCAGGGAAATTATTGCCGCAATAAAAATACTTATCAACAACGTTACAATATAGGTAAAAGTTTTATTTATCAGGCCTTTAGAAGGCTCGGTATCGGTGAAGCCCGGATTGTTCAAAGGTAGGGTCATCTTTCGCCTTCTTAACTGCTACTGCGTCGATTTTTATGCCACTTTCATTTATCGGCACAAAATAACAAAAATTTATAGCTAAAAATCTGAGGCTAAAGAATATTTGATTTCTCTAACCCAGATCAAATTATTAATCATTAACTATTTTACCGTCTAAACGGTGTCAATAAGATATTTAGCCTGGTATAATTTTTAACCCAATATTTATATTTAAAAAAAGAATGTATATACTCCATAAGTATAACTATTTTAGTGGGATCGCTTTCACTCTGTTATATTAAGACCTGATATCAGGTCGCAGTTTTATTCATCCCGCTTTGGCGAGGTTGCGGGGGCGGCATACCAGTTTTCTTTCGCGACCATTACGCTTCCTTCAGGCTGCATAACAAAGTTTGGCGACATGATCTGGACATTGAATTCGTTGAACACATCCTGAATGTGAGTGAAGAGCTCATTTCGCGCGACGGCTAGCGACGTATCCGGTCTCAGCCTGACCTGCAGCTCATAGGCTATGTACCAGTCCATCAGCGCCAGCTGCCGCACCAGCGGTGGAATCGTAAGATCAACGCAATGGGTCCGCTTCGCGGCCAGCTCAAGCATGGCATGAACCTGCCGCCAGGGCGTGTCGTACCCGATGGTGACGCTTACGGTTAGGTTGATACTGCCATCGTTATTTTGCGCGCTGAGGTTCGTTATCTTGCCACTCACCACAACGGCATTGGGCACGGTAACAATATAGTTTTCTCGCGTAATAATTTTGGTGGCGAGCATACCGATTTCACTCACCTTACCTTCGTTATCCGCGATTCGTATCACATCGCCTTTGCGCAGCGCGCGAGAGTAAATAAGCACCAGACCACTCATGGCATGATTCATCACGCCTGCCGATCCCAGGGTCAGCATCAGGCCAAAAAATACGCTTATGCCTTTAAAGGCCAGCGAGTTTGCACCCGGTAAAAAGGGATAAGCCGCAGAGAGCGCGAACAACCACACCATCACGGAAATAAGTTTTCGCGTCGCGCCGACGGTTTCCGGATGAAGTCCCGGTAACTGTAAACGCCCGGCCTCAACCTGATTGAGGATCACTTTTAGAAGTTTAAGGATTAATGCGGTAATGAAGAAAATGATAAGAACAATCGACAACCCTGGTAATGCGGACGCCATCGCTAAGGCAATCTGTCGTATTACATGCCACGACCAGTCGCCTAATGATGTTGCCCAGACGCGCGTCCAGGGAAACAGGCTAAAGGCCCAGCTAAGCCAACCATAAAAAGCTAAAATCACTACAAAACACATCAGCAAGCCATAAAGACGGGCTTCAATGACGCCTGTAAATCGACGCCAGTTTTGAGGTATCCAGCTTCGTTTCTCGGCTACCCGGCGGCGATAATATCCTCTCACCCATCTCCAGGATCGCAAAGCAACGTAACTCAGCATCAACCATGCCAGGAAACCGGCCGCGGTCTTCGCAGCGGAAAGCGCAAGCCACTGAGTGTCATATTGGTCGCGAAGCAAGGTACGCTGCGCTTCCATACGCGCCAGGACACGTTGCGCAGCCTGGTCTAACGTCAGATCGTCCCCTTCATCCAGATCCGATTCGGTCAGCAGCATGACCGGCTTAGCGTTCATTACGAACAGTCTGCCTTGCTGGTTGTAGCGCGTGACAGGAATGATTTTCAGCGGTTCACGAACATCTTCCTGCGTGAAATTTCGCAAGGTATCCCGAATGCGTAATACGCGTTCTTCTGGCGTGGTGAAACCGAACTTCGCCTGCAGCATAACGATGGGCTGATGGAAAATATAAACCGTCCGCGCACGTTCTTGTTCCGTAGGTTCGAGCCGGGGTTCAGCCGATATGGCGCTGAATGAGAGAAAGAAGACTGAGACGATTAAAGAGCTTATCAGAGATAGCACTACTTTGTTCATGTCTACCATCCAGAGCAGTCACGCCATCGTTTAAAACCGGGCTACACGCCCGGTTCTGTTTTCTGCCCAAAGGGCTCTATTCGCTCAACCCGCGATTTTCCAGCATCGGTTCAATTTTCGGATCGTGCCCACGCCAGCTGCGATAAAGTTCAGCCAGATCCGTGCTGTTACCACGGGACAAAATCGCCTCGCGGAATTTTTGCCCGTTTTCACGAGTCAGGCCGCCCTGTTCGACAAACCACTGATAGCCATCGTCCGCCAGCATTTGCGTCCACAGGTAGGCGTAATATCCCGCCGCGTAGCCACCGCCGAAAATATGGGCAAAATAGCTGCTGCGATAGCGCGGCGGAACGGCGGGCAGATCCAGCCCCTCTTTTTTCAGTGCTGCCGCTTCAAACGCTTCAACGCTCGAAACGGCTTCGCTAATCCCGTGCCAGTTCATGTCCAGCAGCGCGGCAGCCAGCAGCTCCGTCATGTCATAACCCTTGTTGAAATGGGTCGCGTTGAGCATGCTTTCCCGCAGCGCGTCCGGCATCGGTTCACCGGTTTCGTAATGGCGGGCGTAGTGGGTAAACACCTGCGGATGACTGGCCCAGTGTTCGTTGATCTGCGACGGGAATTCAACGAAATCGCGCGGCGTATTGGTCCCGGAAAGCGTGGCGAAACGCTGGCTGGCAAACAGACCGTGCAGCGTATGGCCGAACTCGTGGAACAGGGTGATCACGTCATCCCAGGAGAGAAGCGCAACGCCGCCGTTAGCCGGTTTTTGGTAGTTACAGACGTTGTAGATCACCGGACGGGCAGCAAGCTCGAAGGATTGCTCGACGAAATTCCCCATCCAGGCCCCGCCCTGCTTGGAATCGCGGGCAAAGAAGTCGCCGTAAAACAGCGCCATGCCCTCACCGGTGTGGTCGAAAATTTCCCAGACCCGAACGTCCGGGTGATACACCGGAATATCGAAGCGCTCCACAAAGCGGATGCCAAACAGCTGGCTTGCGGCCCAGAATACGCCATCGTGCAATACGGTATTGAGCGCAAAATAGGGTTTGATTTGCGATTCATCGAGGGCATATTTTGCCTGACGCACGCGCTCGGCATAAAAAGCCCAGTCCCAGGCCTGCACGGTGAAACCGCCCTGCTCGTCATCAATCACTTTCTGAATATCGGCCTGCTCGCGCTCTGCCCGGGCGCGGGCGGCGGGCACAATGCCGCGCATAAAGGCCAGCGCGGCGTCCGGGGTTTTCGCCATCTGGTCGGCGATACTCCAGCTAGCGTAATCCTCAAAGCCCAGCAGGCGGGCCTGCCGCGCACGTAGCGCCGTAAGGCGG
Organism: Enterobacter asburiae; assembly: GCF_001521715.1. Lineage (NCBI taxonomy): Bacteria > Pseudomonadati > Pseudomonadota > Gammaproteobacteria > Enterobacterales > Enterobacteriaceae > Enterobacter > Enterobacter asburiae. Next base: position 1,213,961 of record NZ_CP011863.1, on the reverse strand, counting down.
AGGATCAGCTCGCGAGTGTCGTTTTGGTCCCCTTTCTGGGTGCGCGTCCAGCCCGCGTTGAACAGGTTTTCGCGGGTCTGACGATTGCGCAGCGCGGAAAGCGCGGGCTGCTGGGTCGTGTTCAGAAGCGGAATCAGCCAGCGATCGTTTAGCCCTCGCTCTGCGGCAGCCTGCGCCGCGTCGGCAATCTCGCTGGCGCTGAGCCCGTCAAGCTGATGCGCGTAATCCACTACCAGGCCGCCCGTCTTGTCGGCAGCCAGCAGACGCTGGTTGAACTGGCTGGTCAGGGTGGCCGCCTCGGTATTCAGCGCCTTCAGCTCAGCTTTTTCCGTTTCATTGAGACGCGCGCCGGCCAGAATAAACCGCTGATACGTCTCCTCGACCAGCCGGCGGGATTCGGCGTCCAGCACGGCACGGTCCTGCCAGACGCTCTCCACGCGTGCGAAAAGCGTGTCATTCAGCCAGATGTCGTTTGCCAGCGCGGCAAGCTCGGTGGAGAACTGCTCCTCAAGCTCCTGCAGGTACGCATTGGTGTGTGCCGAGGTCATGGCGAAGAACACGCTGCTGACGCGCGCGAGCATGGCGCCGCTTTTCTCCAGCGCCAGCACGGTGTTGGTGAAGTCCGGCGCAGCGGTTTGAGACACAATGGCGTCAACGTCCGCCCGCTTCTGGCGAAGCGCTGCATCGAAGGCCGGGCGATAGTGGCCGTCGTTGATTTCATCAAAATGGGGGGCCTGATAGGGCAGCAGGCTGATTTCAAAAAAGGGATTTGTGGCCGTCATCTTTCACTCCTGAGTACGGGTATCCTCCCAGAGTAGGCCAGGCCGCCATCCCCTGCAACGCCGTCATACAAATGTTGCCTTAACGCACCCTCTGCGGCCGTGCTATGTTAGTACAACACAAAAAGCGTTGAGGAACAGTGAGATGATTATTTTAGTTACCGGGGCAACGGCAGGTTTTGGTGAAAGCATCACGCGTCGCTTCGTCGCCAACGGGCACAAGGTTATTGCCACGGGCCGTCGTCAGGAGCGCCTGCAGGAGCTGAAGGACGAATTAGGCGACAGCATCCTGACCGCGCAGCTGGACGTGCGTAACCGCGCGGCCATTGAAGAGATGATTGCCAACCTGCCTGCCGAGTGGCGCGCCATCGACGTGCTGGTCAACAATGCCGGTCTGGCGCTGGGCATGGAGCCCGCACACAAAGCCAGCGTGGAAGACTGGGAAAACATGATCGACACCAATAACAAAGGGCTGGTCTATATGACCCGCGCGGTGCTGCCTGGCATGGTCGAGCGCAACCGCGGCCACATTATCAATATTGGCTCCACCGCCGGGAGCTGGCCTTACGCGGGCGGCAACGTCTATGGTGCGACGAAGGCGTTTGTGCGCCAGTTCAGCCTTAACCTGCGTACCGATCTGCACGGCACCGCCATTCGCGTCACCGATATCGAGCCGGGTCTGGTGGGCGGCACCGAGTTTTCCAACGTGCGTTTCAAAGGCGATGACGCGAAAGCGGGCAAAACCTACGAAAATGCTAACGCGCTGACGCCGGAAGATGTGACCGAAACGGTCTGGTGGGTGGCAACGCTGCCAAAACACGTCAACATCAATACTGTAGAAATGATGCCAGTCAGCCAGAGTTTTGCCGGACTTAGCGTCCATCGTGGCTAAATCTGCCCTTCCCGGCCTGCGGGCCGGGTCTGTTTCGGGTTATAAAAGAATGGTAGTATGTTCAGGCTAACTCTCTGAGAAATGACAACTCATGGCCGCTGAATCGCAACTCAATCCCACCCAGCCCGTTAACCAGCAAATCTATCGCATTTTGCGACGTGATATTGTCCATTGCCTGATCCCACCGGGAACGCCGCTTTCTGAAAAAGAGGTGTCCGTGCGTTTTGACGTTTCCCGTCAGCCGGTACGTGAAGCGTTTATTAAGCTTGCTGAAAACGGGCTGATTCAGATCCGCCCGCAGCGCGGCAGCTACGTGAACAAAATTTCACTCTCTCAGGTACGCAACGGCTGTTTCGTTCGCCAGGCCATTGAATGTGCGGTGGCGCGCCGTGCCGCAACGCTTATCAACGACAACCAGTGTTACCAGCTTGAGCAGAACCTTCATCAGCAGCGTATTGCGATTGATCGTAAGCAGCTCAATGATTTCTTCCAACTGGATGATGAATTCCACCAGAAGCTGGCGCAGATCGCGGATTGTCAGCTGGCCTGGGACACCATCGAGAACATCAAGGCCACCATTGACCGCGTGCGCTACATGAGCCTCGATCACGTCTCCCCGCCGGAAATGCTGCTCCGACAGCATCATGATATTTTCAGCGCGCTGGAAAAACGCGACCCGGACGGTGTGGAAAAAGCGATGACGTTGCATCTGCAGGAAATTAGCGAATCCGTGCAGCTTATTCGTCAGGAAAATAGCGAGTGGTTTAGCGAAGAGTAAAATTCGCCGCCCCTTTCAGGTGCGGCGACCTGATTAACGAACGACTAACACCGGGATCGTGGCGTAGCGCAGAATAGATTCCGCATTTGAACCCAGCAGATGAGTGGTGATGCTCGGGTTTTTCGACCCGATCACAATCGCATCATATTCCCCCTCCTTGCTCAGCTTGATAATTTCATCCCGGACGTTGCCAAAACGCACCATGCTGTGAATATTCTCAGGGGCAATATCGAACAGTCTTTTTAACTCGTTCATTTTCTTGCCGGACTCTGCGGTCATATACTCTTCAAACTTTTTAATATCGGCGTTGAACCCGCGCAGCAGAGACCGGCTGTTGGCTGGCAGAATGTTGACCAGGGTAATCGACGCGCCCTCAGCCTTCGCCAGGTTTGCCGCGTGGCGAACCGCTTTGTCGCTCAAATCCATTTCAAACACGTCTACAGGCATCAAAATGCTCTTATACATAAGCCTGACTCCTTATTCCGATGAAGGGTTATTTCCTGCACCCAGAATGACATCGTGAATATAAACCAACCCTAAACGCTTCCCTGTCGAAACTATCAGTTAATGAAAATAACGGTCTGCTTTGTAAATTACCGTCCCGAACCGTCAGCGCCCGACGAAATAAAGAAAAAAGTGTGAGTTTGATCAAAAACAAAAACATGAAGCGCGGACAGGCGTATTTATATGCCCCGTGAACGGCAAACTTGAAATAGGGCCGTAACGAACAGGTTAGAGAGGAGAATATACCATGATGACATACGACCGTAACCGCAATGCAATCACCACCGGCAGCCGCGTCATGATTAGCGGCACGGGCAAAACTGGCGTGATTAAAGCGATCCACAGCGACGGGCTGGATGCCGCGCAGGTGCGCCGCAGCAAAACGGTTGAAGTGGAAGGATGCGAAGGTAAGTTCGAGCCGATTGAGCTGATTCGCCTGGGGATGCACTAAGCTGTGCGCAGCCATGCCGCCGCGCGCGGCGGCATGTGCTGAATTACCGTTGAGACACGTACTGCGCGACGGTCACTTTCGCCCCCTTTTGCAGCAACGACCGGTACGCGGTCATCACCGCAGCAACGAAGCGCGGCTCCTGCGGTAACTCTTTACCAAAGATGGCCTCAATGCCGAGCAGCGCGTTAACCCGATTTTCCCCTTCCGCACTTCCCTTCACCGCCGCCTGAATCACCGCCAGCTGCGGATCGCTCACGTCGATGGCGTTACCCTGCTCGTCCACGCCGCCGACATAACGCATCCAGCCAGCCACGCCCAGCGCCAGCAGCGGGAAAGGTTTCTGGTGCACCAGGTGCCAGCGCACGGAGTCCAGCATACGCTGCGGGAGCTTCTGGCTGCCGTCCATCGCGATTTGCCATGTCCGATGGCGCAGGGCCGGATTGCTGTAGCGGGCAATCAGGAGATCGGCATAGCGGCCTAAATCAACGCCCTTCACTTTCAGCGTGGGGGCCTGCTCGTTAAGCATCAGCGTATGCGCGGCGAGGCGGTAGTTCTCATCTTCCATACAGTCGTTGATATGCGGGTATCCGGCCAGATAGCCCAGGTACGCCAGGAAAGAGTGGCTGCCGTTGAGCATGCGCAGCTTCATCTCTTCAAACGGGATCACGTCTGACACCAGCTCGGCACCGGCTTTTTCCCACTCGGGACGTCCTGCCACAAAGTTGTCTTCGATTACCCACTGGCGGAACGGTTCACAGGCTACTGCCGCCGGGTCACGCACGCCCGTCAGCTGTTCGATTTTATCCAGCGTATCGGGCGTAACCGCGGGCACGATGCGATCCACCATGGTTGACGGGAAGGTGACGTTAGCCTCGATCCAGTCCGCCAGCTCGCCGTCTACCGCCCGGGCGTAAGCGCAGGTCACATTGCGCATCACGTGGCCGTTCTCAGGCATGTTGTCGCAGGACATCACGCTAAACGCGGGCAGACCCGCCGCTTTACGACGCGCCAGCGCTTCCACCACCACGCCCGGCGCGGATTTCGGCTGGTGCGGGTTTTGCAGGTCGGCGACGATAAATGGGTGATCGAGCATCAGTTGCCCCGTCGCCGGTGAGTGGCAGTACCCTTTCTCGGTGACGGTCAGCGAGACAATCGCCACCTGCGGTTCACACATCGCTGCCAGCACGGTCTCCAGCCCGTCAACCTGCGCATGGAGGGCCTTTTTGACCACGCCAACCACGCGGGATGTCCATGCGTCGGCAGACATCTCCGCCACGGTGTAGAGGTTATCCTGCGCGTTCAGATCGGCAATCTGCTGCTCGCCGCCAATCAGGTTAACCTCACAGTAGCCCCAGTCGCTGCCGTGCTCAGCCGCGAGAATGTCGGCGTACACCGCCTGATGCGCCCGGTGAAATGCGCCGAAGCCTAAATGTACAATGCGTGCTTTAAGGCTTTCGCGATCGTAATGAGGCAGCGTCGCGTTGGCCTGTAATAAGGTGTTTTCCATGATTAAGACTCGTTAATTAGAAAGCCGTGGACCGCTGCCGCCCCTTCAGAAGCGGCTGCGTCTGCTGACTACACCAACTAGAATGGCAGTTGGGGTAAAAAAGTAACTGCCATCAACCATACTGATACTGCCGTTTGAGATTTTGATTTATATTAACTTTTGCTCATGTGGTGTGACATAAAGATAAAGTTATGTGACAGGTAGCGTAAGTTATGAACCACTAGCGCCGGGAGGAGACCGCGCCGTAACCCACGCTCTCTTCTGGTGCGGACTCCGCTGCGTCTTGCGCCGCGCTCAAATCACGGTCGCGCACTTCCGGCATCAGGATCGCCGAGACCAGCCCAATCACGGAATAGGCCACCAGCATGGCGACAATCGGCCACCAGGAGCCGGTCATATTGCAGAAGATCCCGGCCAGCACCGGACCAAAGCCCACCGCCACCAGACCGCCCGCCTCTTTCGAGATAGCCATACGGGTAAAGCGATTTCGCGAGCCGAACATCTCCGCCATGGTGATATTTTCCAGCGCAAACAGCCCCAGCACGGCGATGTTATGGATAACGATGATCGAGAGCATGATTGTCCCCGGCGCATAGCTCTTATCGACGATGATCGACAGCATCGGGTACGCAAGAAGAATGGCGGAGATATTGAGAATAATGTACGGCAGACGGCGCCCTACTTTATCTGAAAGCCAGCCCAGCAGCGGAATGGAGATAAACCCGAGAATGGAGCTTATCATAAGCGCATCGGTCGGGATGGCTTTATCGAACAGCAGCGTCTGGACCAGATACCCGGCGAGGAACGTCTGGATCAGACCCGAGTTGCCCGCCTGGCCAAACCGCAGGCCGGTCGCCAGCCAGAAGGATTTACTTTTCACCATTGAACCCAGCGAGGTGTCCGGCTGCGCGGTTTGTGCATCGTTCACTTTCTCAAACACCGGGCTCTCTTTCAGGTTCATACGCAGCCAGATGGCGAAGATCATCACCACGACGCTGGCAAGGAACGGTACGCGCCAGCCCCAGGCAATCAGCTCTTCACGATCGAGGGCAAAGAACATCACCGCCCAGATCGCCGTGGCGCTCAGCGTTCCGCAGTTAGTGCCCATCGCCACCAGCGAGGAGATGATGCCGCGTTTGCCTTTCGGCGCGTACTCCGCCAGCATGGTCCCGGCTCCGGAAATCTCCGCCCCGGCTCCCAGGCCCTGGATGATACGCAGCGTCACCAGCAGAACGGGAGCAAAAATCCCAATCTGCGCGTAGGTCGGCAGGACGCCAATCAGCGTGGTGCAGATCCCCATCATGGTGATGGTGATAAACAGCACCTTCTTACGACCAATGCTGTCGCCCATTCTGCCGAAGATAAAGGCGCCGACAATACGTGCTATGTAGCCTGCGCCGTAGGTCCCCATCGCGAGGATCAGCGCCATCGCGGCTGACTGTTCCGGGAAGAAGATCTCGTGAAAGACCAGGGCAGCCCCCAGCGAGTAAAGCTGAAAGTCCATAAACTCCAGGGCGGTGCCCAGCCAGCCGGAAACGGCGGCTTTCACCAGATCGGAGGTAGTTCTTTGAGGTTGTGCTTGCGTCATAATGGCTATCTCTGAAGGGTAAGATGCGTACCACATAGAGCCTGTCTGCGCAGGCTCTTAACCGCGTAAATGATTATTGCCCGAACGTGAGCAAGACTTTGCAGCACTGCCGCTGGTCTTTCTCAAACAGTTCAATGGCGTCTGTTACATGGTGATAGTCAAAGGCATGAGTGATCAGTTTTTCCGGGTCGATCAGTCCCTTCTTCAGCCAGTCGATGACGACCGGGAATTTGTTGGCATTGAGGCGCGAGGAGAAGATCGCCAGCTCTTTGCCGGTGATGCCCTGCTGGACAATCTGGCTCGGCTCGCTGGAGAACCCCATCAGCACGATACGCGCCGCCGGCGAGGCCAGGGTAATCGCTTCCTGCAAAATCGCCGGATGACAGGCGGCATCAATGATTAACGTCGGTTTGATGCCCTTTTCGTCCAGCGCGGCCTGCAACGACTGCTCACCGTTGTTCAACACCCAGTCCGCGCCGCTGCGCTGGGCCATTTTCAGGCGTTCATCAATGCGGTCAACCACGATAACCTGCTTCACCTTATAGACGCCCTTCAGCGCCTGCACGGTGACCAGCCCCATCGGCCCTGCGCCGTAAACCAGCGCAACGTCCTGCTCGGTAGGGTTGGCCTGCCCCGTCACGTTGGCGGCGATGGTGAAGGGCTCAACCATGACGGCGTGTTTATCCGGAATGTCATCCGGGATAGGCCAGGCATTTTTAGCGGGCACTGCCGCATATTCGCTGAAGCCCCCGTCGCGGTGGACGCCCAGCACCACCAGCGAGGTGCAGACGTTCGGTTTTCCGACGGAACACGGGTAGCAGTGTCCGCAGCTGATCACCGGATCGACCGAGACGCGCTGGCCCAGACGGGCGCTGTCTACGCCCTCGCCCACGGCGTCAATGACGCCAAAGAACTCGTGGCCGATCGTGCGTGGATACTTCGCAAACGGGTTATGGCCGCGATAGATGTGGCTGTCCGAACCGCAGATCCCCGCCAGCGTGATTTTGACGCGAACTTCGCCTGCACCTGGCGCCGGGCGTGGCCGCTCTTCAATCACCAGTTCGTTCGGCTGTTGAATCACTACGCTTTTCATCGTTCGCTCCTCGTTTACCAGTTCCACAGCGTGCCGTCTTCAAGACGGGCGACCGGCAGATAGGCCGGATCGTAGGGGTATTTCGCCGCCAGTTTTTCATCAAACTCGATGCCCAGCCCCGGCTTGTCGCCCGGATGCATATAGCCGTTATCAAAGCGCCAGCTGTGCGGGAAGACTTCCAGCATCTGTTCGGAATAGCCCATATATTCCTGGACGCCAAAGTTTGGCACCCACAGGTCGAAATGCAGCGCGGCGGCGTGGCAGACAGGCGAGAGATCCGACGGGCCGTGCGAGCCGGTGCGCACCTGGTAGAGCGAGGCGAAGTCCGCGATGCGACGCATCCCGGTGATCCCGCCCGCGTGGGTAATGGTGGTGCGGATATAGTCGATGAGCTGCTCTTCGATGAGCTGCTTGCAGTCCCAGATGCTGTTGAATACTTCGCCCACGGCAATCGGCGTGACGGTATGCTGGCGGATCAGGCGGAAGCAGGCCTGGTTTTCCGCAGGCGTTGGATCTTCCATCCAGAACATGCGGAATTCTTCAATGCTCTTGCCGAAGCGCGCCGCTTCGATTGGCGTCAGGCGGTGGTGCATGTCATGCAGAAGATGTTCATTGAAGCCGAATTTACTGCGCACCGCGTCGAACAGCTTCGGTGTGAAATCGAGGTATTTTTCGGTGGACCAGAGCTGCTCTTCCGGCCAGTCGCCTTTGGTCGCAGGTTCGTAGGCAAGCCCCTTCCCTTTGGCCATGCCGTAGGTGGTTTTCATGCCCGGCACGCCGCACTGGACGCGGATCGCCTTAAAGCCCATCTCTTTATGGCGGGCGTAATCTTCCAGCACATCGTCAATGGTGTGACCGGTGGTGTGGCAGTAAACCATCACGCCTTCGCGGGATGCGCCGCCCAGCAGCTGGTAGAGCGGCATGTTGGCCGCTTTGGCTTTGATGTCCCACAGCGCCATGTCCACGGCGGAGATGGCCGACATGGTGACCGGGCCGCGACGCCAGTAGGCACCCTTATAGAAGAACTGCCAGATGTCTTCGATGCGGTGTGCATCGCGGCCAATCAGCTGCGGGCAGAGGTGGTCTTTCAGATAGGAAGCAACGGAGAGCTCACGCCCGTTCAGCGTAGCGTCACCGAGGCCGATAATCCCCTCGTCGGTGGTGATTTTAAGGGTGACAAAGTTCCGCCCCGGGCAGGTAACAAACACGTCAGCCGCGACAATCTTCATAATTCCTTTCCTTACATCATTCGTTGTGATGCTGGAAATTTACCCATCAACCCTACTACCATACAAGTATAATGATCATAAAATCGGCTAACGATCACAAAACAGGGGGCTCAGGCCCGCCCCCATCCCGCCACAATAATCAGCATGCCGCACAGGGCAATCAGCGCGCCGGCCCAGTCGTAGGCGCTGAGCTTGACGCCGTCCACCACGCGTAGCCACAGCAGCGCGGTACAGACATAGACACCACCGTAAGCGGCGTAGACGCGGCCGCTGGCAGCCGGATGCAGCGTTAGCAGCCAGACAAAGAGGGCCAGCGCGACGCTTGCCGGGATGAGCAGCAATACGGACCCTCCCTTCTTCAGCCAGAGCCAGGGCAGGAAGCAGCCGATGATTTCGCATAGCGCGGTAGCAAAAAAAAGCAGCGTCGTTTTGAGCATAGTTAACGTCAGGTGAGGATCTATTTAGACATCATACCCGATAATGTCCTTTACTTTTCCATACTTGCTCCGCGGGTATGCCGTCATTTCTCTTTGGTGTAGAATCTGTTCGGGGTAACTTGATTATCTGCACCCATTTAAAAGGAAACGCTATGACCACATTAAGCAAACGCCTTTGTCTGACAGCCCTGCTGGCGCTGTCATCGTTCGCCTTTGCCGCCTCTGCGACAGCGGAAACCAGCAAGCTCATTATTGAGTCTGGTGACAGCGCGCAAAGCCGCCAGAACGCCGCCATGGACAAAGAACAATGGAATGACACCCGCAGCCTTCGTCAGAAGGTCAACAAACGTGCTGAAAAAGAGTGGGACAAAGAAGATGTCGCATTTGACGCGCGCGATAAGTGTCAGCAAAGTGCAAACGTCAATGCCTACTGGGAGCCAAACACCCTGCGCTGCCTGGATCGCCGCACTGGCCGCACGGTAGCCCCATAATGTCGGCGCCCTGCGACATTAAACTCCGTCCGCTGGAGCGTGAAGACCTGCGCTTCGTCCACCAGCTCGACAATAACGCCAGCGTGATGCGCTACTGGTTCGAAGAGCCTTACGAGGCCTTTGTTGAGCTGTCCGATCTCTACGATAAGCACATTCACGATCAGAGTGAACGTCGTTTTGTGGTGGAGTGTGAAGGCGAAAAAGCCGGTCTTGTGGAGCTGGTTGAAATCAACCATGTTCACCGTCGGGCGGAGTTTCAGATCATTATTTCTCCTGAGCATCAGGGAAAAGGCCTTGCCTCACGGGCAGCGAAGCTGGCGATGGATTACGGTTTCAACGTTCTGAATCTCTACAAGCTTTACCTGATTGTGGACAAAGAGAACGAGAAAGCGATCCATATTTACCGCAAGCTGGGCTTTATGGTGGAAGGCGAGCTGGTTCACGAGTTCTTTATCAACGGCGAATACCGCAATACCATTCGCATGTGCATCTTCCAGCATCAGCATCTGGCCGGGCACAAGCCGTCAGGCGCCAGCCTGCTGAAGCCTACCGCGCAGTAACCTGCGCGGTTTTATTCTCAGTAGTATTCAATCGTGTTTTTGATGGTGTATTTGTGCTCAACGGCAGGTTTGACGCTATCGTCCGTGATCGTCAGGTCACAGCTCACCGGATTATTGTGTCGATCGTAATCGCAGCTCTGCTTCACGTTGCCCAGCGGCTTGTCATTCAACATGCTCACTGCCGAGTAATCCATCCTTTTGCGAACGTCTTTAGACGGCGTCGACTGGACGGACAGGTGCTGATCGCCGGAGACGGTGGTTTTGCCCAGCGGGTAGCCATCTGCATCGTAGCGATACTTCACTTCCATCTCTTTGCCGTGCGCCGCCACCACAAAACCGTTGTCGTCGGTATCCCACGTTATCCCGGCTGACGGCAGTTCGGCCAGCTGGCATTTCCCCTGCAGCTTCACTTTGCGCTGCTGGGTTTCCGCATCAAGGTAGTAATTGGCATCCAGCACCAGCGCAACGCCGGTATTGGCCTCCAGGTCGTGCAGCTCCAGGGTATCGAAACACCCTTCCGTCGACACGGTGCCGGTGACCCGTTTGGACACTTCGCCCTTCTCGTTGAGCAGCGTCTGGGTGAAGTCTTTCACCGGGCCGCGCAGCGGGTCAAAATCAAATTCGTTCGAAAAACTCGCCATTTCGGGCGTAAACGACAGCGGCGCGGAGCTGTTGTCGCACCCCACCAGTGTTGCTGCCAGTAGCGTTATCGCTGCGTATTTCTTCACATTTATTACCGTACAGGGAGATTATTCCCAATCATATTAGCAAATACAGTTGTTTACACGAATCCTGCTAAAATTAATCTCTACACAGAGAAAAGGAGCTACAGATGAAACGGTTACCCTGGATTACCGCCCTGCTGTTAATGAGTGCCTCAACGGCCGCGTTGGCGGCACCGGATTCCTGCGAACGCGTGAAAAGCGACATTCAGCAGAAAATTATCAACAACGGTGTGCCTGAATCAGGTTTTACGCTGAGCATTGTGCCCAACGATCAGGCCGACCAGGCGGGCACGCAGGTGGTTGGCCACTGCGCCAACGACACCTTTAAAATTTTGTACACCCGTACAGGCAACGGGGCTGCTGAAGCTCAGTAATTTACCCTCAATCCCCTTTGATTTGATGAGGATTAAGATCTAATACCCCCAAATCAGTAACACTCACCCCATCATTAGCCCGGTTATCATTTCGGGAAAAATAATACGTAATTATAATGATGGGGTGAGCCATGTCCGATACTGAACATCACGGCGGGATTAGCCGTCGAACTCTCGTGAAATCTACGGCAATAGGGTCTCTGGCGCTGGCCGCCGGTGGGATCTCGCTTCCTTTCAGCTTAAAAAGCGCCGCCGCCGCGGTGAAGAACGCCGTTCAGCCTGCTGAAGATAAAGTGGTATGGGGCGCCTGCTCGGTCAACTGCGGCAGCCGCTGTGCGCTGCGTCTGCACGTCCGCGACGACGAAGTGTACTGGGTCGAAACGGATAACACCGGTGAAGATATTTACGGTAACCATCAGGTGCGTGCCTGCCTGCGCGGGCGTTCTATTCGCCGTAGGATCAATCACCCTGACCGACTCAACTACCCGATGAAACGCGTGGGCAAACGCGGTGAGGGCAAGTTTGAGCGCATCACTTGGGATGAAGCGCTGGACGCTATCACCGCCAGCCTGAAATACGTGGTCAGCAAATACGGCAACGAAGCGGTGTATATCAACTACTCCTCCGGGATTGTCGGCGGCAATATCACCCGCTCCTCCCCTTACGCTTCGCTGGTGGCGCGCCTGATGAACTGCTACGGCGGTTTCCTGAGCCACTACGGCACCTACAGCACGGCGCAAATCGCCTGCGCCATGCCCTACACCTACGGCAGCAACGACGGCAACAGCACCTCGGATATTGAAAACACCAGGCTGGTGGTGATGTTCGGCAATAATCCGGCGGAAACCCGCATGAGCGGCGGCGGGATTACGTATTATCTGGAGCAGGCTCGCGAGCGGTCCAACGCGCGAATGATCATTATCGACCCGCGCTATACCGATACGGCAGCCGGACGCGAAGATGAGTGGATCCCTATCCGTCCGGGTACCGATGCCGCACTGGTGGCGGGCATTGCCTGGGTATTAATCGACGAAAACCTGGTCGACCAGCCTTTTCTGGATAAATACTGCGTCGGCTACGACGAAAAAACGCTGCCGGAAGGCGCGCCCGCTAACGGCCACTACAAAGCGTACATTCTTGGCCAGGGCGATGACCGCACGGCGAAAACGCCTGAGTGGGCCTCACGCATCACCGGCATTCCCGCGGATCGCATCATCAAGCTGGCTCGGGAAATCGGCTCCGCGAAACCGGCCTACATCTGCCAGGGCTGGGGACCGCAGCGCCAGGCGAACGGCGAGCTGACGTCGCGCGCCATCGCCATGCTGCCGATCCTTACCGGAAACGTGGGCATCAACGGCGGTAACAGCGGCGCGCGCGAGTCGACATACACCATTACCATTGAACGTATGCCGATACCGGATAACCCGGTCAAAACGCAAATCTCCTGCTTCAGCTGGACGGACGCCATCGCCCGCGGGCCGGAGATGACCGCCCTTCGCGACGGCGTGCGTGGGAAAGATAAGCTGGACGTGCCGATTAAGTTCATCTGGAACTACGCGGGCAATACCATCATCAACCAGCACTCCGATATCAATAAAACTCACGATATCCTGCAGGATGAAAGCAAGTGCGAAATGATTGTCGTCATCGACAACTTCATGACCTCGTCAGCGAAGTATGCCGATATCGTGCTACCGGACCTGATGACCGTCGAGCAGGAAGACATCATTCCAAACGATTATGCGGGCAACATGGGCTACCTGATTTTCCTTCAGCCCGTGACCGCACCGAAGTTCGAGCGTAAGCCTATCTACTGGATCATGAGCGAAGTGGCGAAACGCCTCGGCCCGGATATCCATCAGAAATTCACCGAAGGACGCACGCAGGAACAGTGGCTCCAGTTCCTGTACGCCAAAATGCTCGCAAAAGATCCTCAGCTTCCGTCCTATGACGAGCTGAAAAAAATGGGCATTTATAAGCGCAAAGATCCGAACGGACATTTTGTGGCCTATAAAAAATTCCGCGAGAACCCGGAAGCCAATCCGCTGAAAACGCCATCGGGCAAGATTGAAATTTACTCCAGCAAGCTGGCAGAGATTGCGGCCACCTGGGAGCTGGAAAAAGATGAAACCATCAGCCCTCTGCCCGTCTACGCCTCGACCTTTGACGGCTGGGACGCACCCGATCGCGCGCAGTTCCCGCTGCAGCTGTTTGGCTTCCACTTCAAAGCCCGTACCCACTCGAGCTACGGTAACGTCGACGTGCTGAAAGCGGCCTGTCGCCAGGAGGTGTGGCTTAATCCTGTCGATGCTGAAAAACGCGGCATCAAGAACGGCGATACGGTGCGCGTCTTTAATAGCCGCGGCGAGGTACGAATTGAAGCGAAGGTCACGCCGCGCATCATGCCCGGCGTGAGCGCCATGGGCCAGGGGGCCTGGCACGATGCCAATATGAGTGGCGATCGTATCGACCACGGCTCCTGCATCAACACGCTGACGACCCATCGAACTTCTCCGCTGGCAAAAGGTAACCCGCAGCACACCAATCTGGTGCAGATTGAGAAGGTGTAGAGGGTGAAACACGAGACCCTGGTTTATTCTATGGTCAGTATCATCGGTTAACACAGTCGCGCGTGCGTCATCCGCGCGAGCAAGGAAGGTTTAATGAAAGACGTCTCACATAGTGAATCGTTCGCGTTCAGCGCCCGGGTGCTGGGCGCGCTGTTTTATTTCGCTCCCGACAGCGAACAGGCCGCGCCGCTGGTGAAAGCGCTCACCGCTGGCGAATGGGTTCAGGACTGGCCCCTGCCTGCGGAAACGCTGCAGCCCGTTGCCGATACGTTTGCCTCATCTTCCGATGAGCCGCTGGCGGACGCCTGGCAACGGCTGTTTATTGGTCCGTATGCCCTGCCCGCTCCGCCGTGGGGTTCCGTCTGGCTGGACCGTGAATCCGTGCTGTTTGGCGACTCGACCCTCGCGCTGCGCCAGTGGATGCGTGAGAACAATATCGCGTTTGAGATGCAGCAGAATGAGCCGGAAGATCATTTCGGTACCTTGCTGCTGCTCGGGGCGTGGCTGGCCGAGAATGGCCGCGAAGCGGAGTGCGAGCAGCTTCTGGCGTGGCACCTGCTGCCGTGGAGCACCCGCTTCCTGTCGGTGTTTGTCGACAACGCCGGGCATCCGTTTTATGCCGCGCTGGGCAGGCTTGCGCAGCTAACGCTCGCGGACTGGCGATCCGGGTTGCTTATTCCGGTTGCGGAAAAGACGCTGTATCGCTAAGGGATGTGGCTTGCTCGCGGGTGGCGGGCAAGCCTTTAACTTATACCTCGCCACCTGATTCACTCGCACTCTCTTTGCTTTGAATGAACCGAAGTGCCAGATAGAGGTCTGGCGCCAGAATCATGTCATCATCATTCATTGTTGGCCGGCTATCTTTAAACCAGCGCGTTAATTCCGTTTTTCTGCCCGCAAGGATTAACGTAATCTGTCGACTTTTCAGATCGCGCTTTAACTCATTTATGGTTGCCAGAACGCTGATGTCTGAATAGGTGAAGCAAGCAACGGCGTCAATGACCACCCATTTGGGTTGTAATGCTGCACCATCAACCAGGTTCAATACCCGACGTTTAAAATAAGCCACGTTAAAATAGGTCAACGGTGAGTTAAATCGATACATCAGCACGCCCGGGACCATTTTAATATCGGTAGTATTACCTAATGAGTGAATCATTCCATCTTCGTCAGTTCCCAGTAAGTGCTCAGAGGGACGAAACACCGTACGCAGAAACTGTAACAGGCCAAGTAACACCGCAAGGCCGATCCCCTGGATGACGCCGATAATTAACACACAGCCAAACGTGAAAAAGGCCAGGCGAAATGCCTGTTTATTTCTTCGCCTCAGATTCCATAACCCGCGCAGATCAATTAATGACCAGGATGCGTACATCAAAACAATACCTAATGCAGATACCGGAATAAATTGTAATGGCTGAGTGAAAAACACCACTACGATACCGATGAGTAAGGCTGCGACTACAGAAACCAGCTGACTTTTCCCACCCACTGAATCATTAACCGCGGTCCGGGAATCTGCTCCACTGATAGCAAACCCCTGAGATAACCCAGACATAATGTTCGCAATACCCAGCGCTCTGAACTCTGCATCAGCATTAATTTCATAGCCATTTTTCGCAGCGAAACTGCGGGCGGTCAGCATCAGGCTGACAAAGCTGACCAGCGCCAGGTTCAAAGCCGGGATCACTAAATCACGCATCGGACCGGGCTGGAACGCGCCCCAGTTAACGACGGGTAAACCAGGCTGGAAGCCTTCCCCTCCAATAGTGGCAATACCATACTGTTGTGCAGATGTCGCCCATACCAGTAGCGTTGTCATCACAATGGCAATCAACGGTGCAGGCCAGTGGCTGCGATACGTTTTAATAACTATTAAAATAATTAACGTTAAAAGCGATATTCCAACGGTTAATAAATGGCTGTCTGAAAGACGTCCTGGCAAGGCCATTATTTTCTCAATAACCTGCGCTTCGTCGAGTTTTATCCCCAACACCTTGCCTAATTGCCCGACAATAATCGTCACGGCAACGCCATTAAGCAAACCCGTAAGGATGGGATGAGAAAGCAGATCGGCAAGTGCGCCCAGGCGGAATTTACTGGCAAGCAGGCACCACCCGCCCATCATCAACGTCATGATAATGGTCAGCTGCCAGTGCAGTTCGGGATTACCTGCAGAAAGAGGAAACACGACGGCCGCAATCACCGCGCAGGTCGTGGCATCAGGGCCCACAATAAGCTGACGTGAAGAACCAAACAGTGCATACGCTATCATCGGTAAAACGCAGGAATAAAGCCCCACTATTGCCCCAACACCTGCCAATTCAGCATAGGCAATAGCCACGGGTAGCGCGACAGCCGCAACGGATAAGCCGGCTTTAACATCATGTTTTAGCCAGCTTTTATCGTAGGCTAACAAAGTTTGTAAACCTGGCATGTAGTTTAATAATTGTTTTCCGAACACGTTGTTCTCCGGATAAGGATATTAGCCACGTCATGCTGGCACACTTCTCAGTGAGGTTCTGGCTTTCGAATGCTCCGGATTAAGGCGCCACTGTTCAGAATGTAATAACAGTTCAACTCTTTATTATTCTGACTGGTGTTAAACATAGTTCAAAAACGACCGCTTGTGACTATTCTTCGTCTGGGAACGTATCGGCTTCAGGAGAATAATGCTGACAAACGCATGCCAGCTTATGCCCGTCAGGATCGCGCAGATAGGCAACATAAAAATCGGGGTAATGACTCCAACTTACTGATAGTGTTTTATGTTCAGATAATGCCCGATGACTTTGTCATGCAGCTCCACCGATTTTGAGAACGACAGTGACTTCCTGCCCAGCCTTGCCAGATGCTGCCTCAGATTCAGGTTATGCCGCTCAATGCGCTGCGTATATCGCTTGCTGATAACGTGCAGTTCTCCCTTCAGGCGTGATTCATACAGCGGCCAGCCATCCGTCATCCATACCACGACCTCAAAGGCCGACAGCAGGCCCAGAAGACGCTCCAGCGTGGCCAACGTGCGTTCACCGAATACGTGCGCCACAACCGTCCTCCGTATCCTGTCATACGCGTAAAACAACCAGCGCTGGCGTGATTTAGCGCCGACGTAACCCCACTGTTCGTCCATTTCCGCGCAAACAATGACGTCACTGCCCGGTTGTATGCGTGAGTTTACCGACTGCGGCCTGAGTTTTTTAAGTGTCGTAAAATCGTGTTGAGGCCAACGCCCATAATGCGTGCACTGGCGCGACATCCGACGCCATTCATGGCCATATCAATGATTTTCTGATGCGTACCGGGTTGAGAAGCGGTGTAAGTGAACTGTAGCTGCCATGTTTTACGGCAGTGAGAGCAGAGATAGCGCTGATGTCCGGCAGTACTTTTACCGTTACGCACCACGCCTTCAGTAGCTGAACAGGAGGGACAGCTGATAGAAACAGAAGCCACTGGAGCACCTCAAAAACACCATCATACACTAAATCAGTAAGTTGGCACCATTACCGAGAAACAGGCTGTAATGTAGGAGTTGTTTTGTGTCCAATAAAGGATGTCAATTGCAGAAAATTATTTTCCAGGGATTTCCTGTGCTTACTTTGCAGTTTGCGAGGCGTATTCTCGAAAGACAACACCGCCCTAAATTTTCAGCGTATCAATCACCGCTCTAAGCGCAGGCGACACGTTACGGTGCGGATAATAGAGATACAGTCCGTCCATGCGCAGGCTATAGCGCTGCAACACCCGGATAAGCGTTCCGCGCTCCAGATCGTCAGCCACCAGCTCCACCGGGACATAGGCCAGCCCAAGCCCCAGCCGGGCGGCTTCGGCTTCCATGTAGCTGTCAGACAGCGCCCATTGCCCCTCTGGCCTATGGGTGATTTTTTTCCCGTCCTGCACCAGCTCCCACTGATAGTCACTCCCGTCGGCAAACTGGTAGGCAATGCAGGGGTGCGCCACTAAATCCGCAGGCGTCTGGGGAAAACCGTAGCGTCTGAAGTGTTCCGGGGCAGCCACTGCGGCCATTTCCATATCAGGCGTGATACGTACTGCAATCATTCCCTGCCCCACTTCCGGCCCGAGTCTGACACCCGCATCGAACCGCTCGGCGATAATGTCGACGAAGCGGCTTTCATTCATCAGTTCCAGCCTGATGTCCGGGTAACGCTGTTTAAAAATGGCGAGCTTTGGCAGCAGACATTTGTCGATAGCGTGCTGGCTGGCATTAATGCGTACCGTGCCGGACGGCGTCTGACGATAGTGTGCCAGGGTCGCCAGGCCCGTATCGAGCGTATCGAACGCGGACTCGGCGGTCCGGTAAAGCTGTTCCCCCGCGTGGGTTAGCGAGAGCTTGCGCGTAGTGCGGACCAGAAGCTGAACGCCCAACCGCTCTTCCAGCTCGCGAACAGAGCGGCTGATCCCGGATTGCGCCAGCCCAAGCCGCTGCGCAGCCGCCGTGAAGCTCCCCTCCCGTACCACCTGCATGAACAGGTAAAGCTCATTATAGTTTTCCCGTTTCGCCATCATGCTCACCAATTTATAACAATATGATATGAATCCTAGCAGCTTTCGGCCTCTAATCAGCACTATTTCTGCTAACTATAATGACCGCAACACAACAACCCAGGGTCTATTTTCATGAAAACATTCACCCAAAAACTGTCTGTTGCGATGCTGCTATGTGCATCATTAAGTGGAGTGACAACAATGAGCTATGCAGAAACCACCAACCCAAACGCGCCTGTTTCGATGGTGAGCACATGGGATAAAACCTTCGCCGAAAGTGACAAAGTCGATCACCGCAAGGTGTCCTTCCAGAACCGGTACGGGATCACCCTGGTGGGCGATCTGTATCTTCCTAAAAACCGCGGTGACCGCAAGCTGGCGGCGATTGCGGTCAGCGGGCCGTTTGGCGCGGTCAAAGAGCAGTCCAGCGGTCTGTATGCGCAGACCCTGGCGGAAAATGGGTTTGTGACCCTGGCATTCGATCCGTCCTATACGGGCGAAAGTGGCGGCCAACCGCGCAACGTCGCCTCTCCGGATATCAACACTGAAGACTTTAGCGCGGCGGTGGATTTCCTGGGATTGCAGAAAGAGGTTGATCGTAACCGCATTGGTATTCTCGGCATCTGCGGCTGGGGCGGTATGGCGCTGAATGCGGCCTCCATGGACACCCGCGTGAAAGCGGTCGCCACCAGCGTGATGTACGACATGAGCCGGGCGATGGGTCACGGCGTGGGCGACGGGAAAGATCGCTACTCAACGTCTGACCGCCATGCCGTTCTGCAGTATCTGAACGCACAGCGCTGGAAAGATGCAGAGAACGGGACCTTCGCGCACGGCGGCCATGACATTTATGTCGATGAGAACGGCAAAGTGACGGCGGCTGAACGTATTCTGCCAGAGGCGTTGCCAGCAGACCCGCACCCGGTGCTGAAAGAGTTCTATGACTACTACCGCATGCCGCGCGGCTTCCACGCGCGCTCCGTCAACTCCACCGGCGCGTGGACCGCGACCACGCCATTATCCTTTATGAATATGCCGCTGCTGAGCTACGCCGGGGAAATTACTATCCCGACGCTTATCGTCACCGGTGAAAAGGCACACTCCCGCTACTTTGCTGAAGATGCGTTTAAAGCGGTCGGCAGCAAGCAGAAGCAACTGGTGATTGTCCCGGGCGCAAACCATGTCGATCTCTACGACAACGTTGCCGGGAAAATCCCGTTCGGCCAGTTTGAACAGTTCTTCAAAACCAGCCTGAAATAAACCTCTCCGCCGCCCGTTTTCGCGGGTGGCGCTTTGTGAAAGATGACTATGTCCACTCTGAATCCTGCCTCCCCACAGAATGAGGAACGCGCGCACTGGGGCGGTATTTTTGCCATGACCCTGTGCGTATTTGTCCTGATTGCCTCGGAATTTATGCCCGTCAGCCTGCTCTCGCCCCTTGCCAGAGATTTGGGCGTTACGGAGGGGCTCGCTGGCCAGGGGATCGCGATTTCCGGCGCGCTGGCGGTTCTGACCAGCCTCTTCCTTTCCCGGCTTGCCGGGAATATGAACCGCAAACACCTTCTGCTGGGCATGACGCTCCTGATGGCGCTCTCGGGGATGATTATCGCTTTCGCCCCAAACTATCTGGTTTATATGACAGGCCGCGCGCTGATCGGTATCGCCATCGGCGGGTTCTGGTCCATGTCCGCCGCCACGGCCATTCGCCTCGTTCCGCAGCATCAGGTATCTCGCGCGCTGGCGATATTCAACGGGGGGAACGCGCTGGCGACGGTAGTCGCCGCCCCGCTCGGGAGCTATCTCGGTACCACCATTGGCTGGCGCGGCGCCTTCCTGTGCCTGGTTCCCGTGGCGATAGTGGCGTTCCTCTGGCAACGTTTTAGCCTGCCCGATATGTACGGCAATAAAAATACGGCGTCACGCGCATCCGTCTTTGGGTTATTCCGCCAGCCGGTGGTTTCCATCGGTCTGCTGGCCTGCGGCCTGTTTTTTATGGGACAGTTTGCGCTGTTTACCTATGTGCGTCCGTTTCTCGAAACCGTCACGCATGTCACCCCCTCCGGCTTATCGCTGATTTTACTCACCATCGGCGTCGCGGGGTTTGTTGGCACACTGCTTGTTGCTCTGGTCCTGAACGCCGCGTTGTACCTGACGTTAATCGCCATTCCCCTGCTGATGGCCGTTATTGCAGGCGTGTTGATACTGACCGGCCACAGCGTGTGGATCGTTTCTCTGCTGTTAGGCTTCTGGGGGATGCTGGCGACGGCAGCGCCAACGGGATGGTGGACATGGATTGCGCGAACGCTGCCGGAAGATGCTGAAGCCGGCGGCGGATTAATGGTCGCCGTAATCCAGCTTTCTATTGCGCTGGGTTCAACGGCCGGTGGCCTGGTATTCGACCATAGCGGCTGGCAGAGCACGTTTGCATTGAGCGGCATGTTGCTCCTGGGCGCGGTTGTGCTGACGCTTCTGCTTTCGCGTGTTCACAAATCACTCGCCGGATGATTTGTTGACGCTTT
This sequence comes from Enterobacter asburiae, assembly GCF_001521715.1. Lineage (NCBI taxonomy): Bacteria > Pseudomonadati > Pseudomonadota > Gammaproteobacteria > Enterobacterales > Enterobacteriaceae > Enterobacter > Enterobacter asburiae. The sequence continues at coordinate 1,192,961 of NZ_CP011863.1, read as the reverse complement.
TCTCAACCGCTGGTGTATTGTTTTTAAACGATTCATCACTGTGAAGAGAAGCGGCGACATGATTAACATCCTCGGCAAAACCACCTCCATTAACGTGCGGAAAGTGCTCTGGACCTGCGAAGAGGCGGGCCTCGCGTATCAACAGGAAGATTACGGCAGCGGTTTTGCGTCAACGGAAACGGATGCCTTCCGCGCGCTGAACCCCAACGCCATGGTGCCGGTGCTGATCGATGACGATTTCGTGCTGTGGGAGTCCAACGCCATCTGCCGTTACCTGGCGCGCAAGGCCGGGCGTCACGATCTGCTGCCCGCAGAACCGCAGGCCTGCGCCAACGTCGAGCGCTGGATGGACTGGCAGGCAACCGAATTTAATAACGCCTGGCGCTATGTCTTCCCGGCGCTGGGGCGTAAAAACCCGGACTTTAACGACCCTGCACGGATTGCGGCGGGAATAAAAGAGTGGAACCACTGCATCACCATTCTGGAAAACCATCTGCAGCAGACCGGCGCCTATGCGGCAGGCGAGACGTTTACCCTTGCGGACGTGGTGCTTGGTCTGTCGGTGAATCGCTGGAAGATGACGCCGTTTGATAAGCCCGACGTGCCGTCGATTGAGGCTTGGTTTGAACGTCTTAACCAGCGCCCGGCGTTTTTGCGTCACGGCAATAACGGCATGATATAAAGTATTTACGCCCCCATGATGAGCAAGGATATTTTATTTAATTACTAAACCCTTAAACGTGTCAGAGGGAATAATAATTAAGCCATATCCTGGACAGCCCGTTGCACCGCTTTGCTAGCCTGACTATTCAGGCAAAGCTCAACCTGGAGGTATTCTTGCTGATTAGACTCAAGAAAGAACGAACGCATAAGGAGGATCGCCGGCTTGCTCTCTGGCTGGCGACCTCGGCAGGTTTGCTGAATGCCATCGCCCTTGGTGCATTTGGTTTTTTCCCCTCACACATGACCGGCAACACCTCACAGTTATCCAGCGAAGTCTCCTCCACCGATCTCAGCGATATTATTTTCTTCGGCTCGATTATTCTCTCCTTTGTCGCAGGCGCTATTCTTGCCCGCATGATTGTAATATGGGGCATTATCCATAACGTCAGGCTGGTTTTTTGCCAGATTCTGTTTGTCGAGGGGATATTGCTGACCGGCGTCTCCTTCTATGAGATGTATTTTCACGCCCTCACCAGCAACCGCGTGATTATTCTTTTTCTGTGCGGCCTGATGGGCATTCACAATTCTACCTCCACGCAGCTTTCCGGCGGACGGGTGAGATCGACGCACATTACCGGCACGCTGACGGACGCAGGGATATCCCTGGCCTCCGTAATGGTGGCGATGCTGCGCAGGGATTACTCCAAAGATACGGCGGCGCAAAAAAGTCAGCTGAAAACCCATTTAACCACCCTTTTCTCGTTTATTACGGGCGGTATTGCGGGGCTGCTGCTGTTCAGATGGATCGGATTTAACGCCATGCTGGCGCTCGGCTTGATGCTCGCCGTGGTCGCTATCGTTTCAATTATCACCGTCTCGACGCGAGTTCGACGCGTTCGCGCCTCTCTATGAAGATAATGACCTGTATCGGGCGTAAGAGCTCATTAGATGTGACGTTGTCACATCTAAAAATTCGCTTTAGGACTATTCTGCCTGCCCCTCAATCAGCCCTTATGCCATAAGGCTTAACCCGAGGTTGTCACTGTTTTCATAGGGTTACTGATTTTACCCCTTCGCTGGAACCCTTCCCAAACGCTTGCTATAGGTGAAATACCCCTGCCGAAACATGGCATAACAACAGGCAACCGGTGGTTGCTATAACGCATGCGCACAGGGAGACACACCGCAATGCACCCATTACTCAAACGTTCGCTGCTGTTTGTCGGCGCCATTATCGTGGTCCTCGCCCTCCTCGTCTGGGGTATCGGGATGGAGACGATAAAGGCGCGCCTGGTTGACCTGGTCTATCTCGGGCAACAGCACATGATTCTGGTTTTCTCATCCATGTTTTTTGCCCTGCTGGTGGGTATTCCAGCCGGTATTCTGCTGAGCCGCCCGGCCGCGCGGGGTATCGCCGAATATGTGATGCAAATCTTCAACGTCGGCAACACGCTGCCGCCGCTGGCCGTTCTGGCGCTGGCGATGGTGGTGATTGGCATTGGCGATACGCCCGCCATCATCGCCCTGTTCCTCGCCTCGCTGCTGCCGATCGTGCGTAACACCTACGCAGGGCTGTGCTCGGTCCCGCCGTCGCTGCTGGAAGCGGCAAACGGCATCGGGATGACCAAATGGCAGCGCCTGCGTCAGGTTGAGCTGCCAGCCGCCTGGCCGGTCATGCTGTCGGGGATCCGCATCGCCACCGCCATTAACGTCGGTACCGCGCCGCTCGCGTTCCTGATTGGCGCCAGCAGCTACGGCGAGCTGATTTTCCCCGGTATTTACCTGAACGATTTCCCGACCCTGATCCTCGGCGCGGCGGCCACCGCCCTGATCGCCCTGATCCTCGATACCCTGCTGGCGGCGCTGGGTCGCGCGATGAGTCCACATCTCGCTCGATAACAATAACAAGGAGCTTTTATGAGACTGTTTTCCGGCCTGACGGCGCTGTGTGCCGCGGCGCTGTTCACCAGCCAGACAATGGCGGCCCCGCTGATTCTGGCGACCAAGAGCTTTACCGAGCAGCACATTCTCTCGGCGATGACCGTGCAGTACCTGCAGAAAAAAGGTTTCCAGGTCCAGCCGCAAACCAACATTGCTACGGTCATCTCCCGCAACGCGATGATCAACAAACAGATTGACATGACCTGGGAGTACACCGGCACGTCGCTGATCATCTTTAACCACATCAACAAGCGCATGTCGCCGCAGGAGTCTTACGAGACGGTGAAACGCCTGGACGCGAAGCACGGTCTGGTCTGGCTCAAACCCGCCGACATGAACAACACCTACGCTTTCGCCATGCAGCGCAAGCGCGCCGAGGCGGAGCATATCAACACCATGTCGGAGATGGTGGCGAAGATTGAGCAGGTCCGTAAAACCAACCCGGACAAAAACTGGCTGCTGGGCTTAGACCTGGAGTTTGCCGGGCGCAGCGACGGCATGAAGCCGCTACAGGCGGCCTACAAGATGGATCTGGACCGTCCGCAAATCCGTCAGATGGACCCCGGTCTGGTCTATAACGCGGTGCGCGACGGCTTCGTTGACGCCGGTCTGATTTACACCACCGACGGGCGCGTGAAAGGCTTCGACCTCAAGGTGCTGGAAGATGATAAAGGCTTCTTCCCGAGCTACGCGGTGACGCCGGTGGTGCGTAAGGACACGCTGGAGGCCAACCCCGGTCTGGAAGAAGCGCTCAACACCCTCTCGGCCCAGCTCAACAACGAGGTTATCACCGAGCTGAACAAGAAGGTGGATATCGACCATCAGTCACCGCAGCAGGTCGCCCGCGATTTCCTGCGTAGCAAACAGCTGCTGTAGGAGGCGCTATGGAGACGATTCACTACATTCTGGACAACTGGGATTACCTCTTAACCCTGACGCTGCAGCACCTGTGGCTGGTGGCGCTGGCCGTAGGTTTAGCCATTATCATCGGCGTACCGCTGGGCATTCTGATTGTCCGCCACAGGTGGCTGGCAACGCCGGTGCTGGGGATTGCCACCATCGTGCTGACCATTCCATCAATCGCCCTGTTTGGCCTGATGATCCCGCTGTTTTCGCTGATCGGTCAGGGTATCGGTGCCCTGCCCGCAATCACGGCGGTGTTTCTCTACTCGCTGCTGCCGATTGTGCGTAACACCCATACGGCGCTCGACAGCCTGCCGCCGGGCCTGCGCGAAGCCGGACGCGGCATCGGCATGACCTTTTGGCAGCGCCTGCGCTGGGTCGAGATCCCGATGGCGCTGCCGGTGATTTTCGGCGGCATCCGCACCGCCGTGGTGATGAATATCGGCGTGATGGCGATTGCCGCCGTGATCGGCGCGGGCGGTCTGGGCCTGCTGCTGCTCAACGGCATCGGCGGAAGCGATATTCGCATGTTGATTGCGGGCGCGCTGATGATTTGTCTTTTAGCGATTGTGCTCGACTGGCTGCTGCACCGTCTGCAGGTGGTTCTGACTCCAAAGGGGATTCGATAATGATAAAACTGGAAAACCTCACTAAACAATTTTCACAGAAGCACGGCCAGACTTTTAAGGCCGTCGACAACGTCAACCTGACCGTGCCCGAAGGGGAAATGTGCGTCCTGCTCGGCCCGTCCGGCTGCGGAAAGACCACCACCCTGAAGATGATTAACCGCCTTATTACCCCAAGCAGCGGGACGATCCTGATCAACGGTGAAGACACCAGCGGGATGGACACCGTCACCCTGCGCCGCAATATCGGCTACGTGATCCAGCAGATTGGCCTGTTTCCGAACATGACCATCGAAGAGAACATCACCGTCGTGCCGCGCATGCTGGGCTGGGATAAAGCGCGCTGCAAAACCCGCGCCGAAGAGCTGATGGATATGGTGGCGATGGATCCGCACAAGTTCCTGAATCGCTACCCGCGCGAAATGTCCGGCGGCCAGCAGCAGCGTATCGGCGTGATCCGCGCCCTGGCGGCGGATCCTCCGGTACTGCTGATGGATGAACCCTTTGGCGCGGTGGACCCGATCAACCGCGAGGTGATCCAGAACCAGTTCCTGGAGATGCAGCGCAAGCTGAAAAAAACCGTCATGCTGGTGAGCCACGATATCGACGAAGCCCTGAAGCTCGGCGACCGTATTGCGGTGTTCCGTCAGGGGAAAATCGTTCAGTGCGCAAGCCCCGATGAACTGCTGGCGAAACCGGCGAATGAGTTTGTCGGCTCGTTTGTCGGTCAGGACCGGACGCTGAAGCGCCTGCTGCTGGTATCGGCGGGCGACGTCACCGACCAGCAGCCGACCATCACGGTGCGGGGCTCTACTCCGCTTCCCGACGCCTTTGCGACCATGGATGATAATGACATTCGTGCCGTTACCGTGGTCGACGAGCAAGGTAAACCGCTGGGCTTTGTGAAGCGTCGCGAAGCGCGTAACGCCAGCGGTACCTGCGCCGACATCCTGCATCCGTTCCGCATGACCGGCAAGGCGGAAGACAACCTGCGCGTGGTGCTTTCACGTCTGTATGAGAGTAATACCAGCTGGATGCCGATCGTGGATGAGGACGGTCGTTACAACGGCGAGATTTCGCAGGACTATATTGCCGAGTACCTGAGCTCCGGACGCACGCGCCGGGCGCTGAATATTCATAGCGACAGCTAACCTTTCTGGCCGGGCATCGCCCGGCCTTTTCGCACGCAGACCTTTTGCTAACCCCGCGATTTCCCGCCACAATATTGTATCGTCCCCGTTCAATCGCGACCCATGCTACGTCTTCATACCTACCCTGACATCCGCGCGATGTTTCGCCGACTTCTGATTGCCACCGTCACCGGCGTGCTGGCCGCGCTGGCCGTGGCGGTATTCCGCCACAGCATGTACCTGCTGGAGTGGATGATTCTCAGCAACGACAGCGGCAGCCTGGTGAATGCCGCCGCGTCGCTCTCGCCCTGGCGGCGCGCATTGACGCCAGCGCTGGGCGGGCTGGCTGCCGGGCTGCTGCTCTGGGGATGGCAGCGTCTGAACGCGCAGCGGCCTCATGCCCCTACCGATTACATGGAAGCGCTGGAGACCGGAGACGGCCAGTTTGACTACGGCGCCAGCCTTGTGAAGTCCCTTGCCTCGCTGCTGGTCGTGGCCAGCGGAAGCGCCATCGGGCGTGAAGGGGCGATGATCCTGCTTGCAGCCCTCGCCGCCTCCCTTTTCGCCCGGCGCTTTACGCCTAAATCCGAATGGAAATTATGGATTGCCTGCGGTGCCGCCGCCGGGATGGCCAGCGCCTACCATGCTCCGTTAGCAGGAAGCCTGTTCATCGCGGAAATTCTGTTTGGCACGCTGATGCTGGCCTCGCTCGGCCCCGTGGTGATTGCGGCGGTGGTTGCGCTTCTCACCACTCAGCTCCTGGCACCGGGCGCGGGTACGCTCTACGCGGTCCATCTGAGCGGCATCCTCACCGCGGCCGATTATGCTCTTCTCGTCGCGATGGGGCTGGTGGCGGGCCTTTGCGGACCGCTGCTGATGTGGCTGATGGACTTCTGCCACGGGCTTTTCCTGCGCCTCAAGCTTTCGCCGCCGTGGCAGTTGGCGCTGGGCGGTGCGATCGTCGGGCTGCTGTCTCTCCTCACGCCGAAGGTGTGGGGGAATGGCTACAGCGTGGTTCAGGCTTTTCTGCTCGCCCCGCCGCTGCTGTCGGTGATTGCCGGGGTGCTCATCTGTAAGCTGCTGGCGGTACTGGCGAGCAGCGGATCGGGCGCGCCGGGAGGGGTGTTTACGCCCACGCTGTTTGTCGGGATGGCAACGGGGATGCTGTTTGCACAGCTGTTCGCGCTGTGGCTACCGGGTTCTGAGACGGCGATTCTGCTGGGGCTGGCGGGGATGGCAACGCTACTTGCCGCGACCACGCATGCGCCCATTATGTCGGCGCTGATGGTCTGTGAAATGACCGGGCAGTATTTTTTGCTGCCCGGCCTGCTGGTCGCCTGCGTGGTGGCGTCCGTATTGTCGCGGACGTTACGCCACGACTCGATCTACGGTCAACACGCCACCGAGGGCAGAGAGATCGATGTACTGCGCTAGCTCGCGCTGCTCGGCGCGGGGCAGATAAGGCAGCTCACCCACCAGCGGTCCGGGCAGTTTTTTGCTCAGCACGTCGATGATCTCCGCGTAGTGCGCCAGGCCCGGGTTGATGCGGTTTGCTACCCAGCCAATCAGCGGCAGGCCGTCATTGGCGATCGCCTGCGCCGTCAGCAGCGCGTGGTTGATGCACCCTTCCTGGATACCCACCACCATCACTACCGGAAGCTGCTCCTGCACGACCCATTCAGAAAGCGGACGCAGGTCGTTCATCAGGCTGCGCCAGCCGCCCGTCCCTTCCACCACCACGTGGTCAACCTTCTCGCTCAGGTTCGCCAGTCCGTCGGACAACAGGGGATAATTAATCAGGCCGCTGTGCGCAACGCTGCTCTCCTCTTCGCTTAACGCAATGGGATTGACCGCGTGATAAGGCAGTTCCAGTGACGAGACGCTTTGCAGCACCAGGGCGTCTTTATTACGCAATCCCTCTGGCGTCTCTTTACTGCCTTTTGCGACCGGTTTGTACCCTGCCACGCGTTTACCGCTTGCTGCCAGCGCCTGCAGCAATGCGCGGGATACGACGGTCTTGCCGACAGAGGTATCTGTACCAGTAACAAAGAAACGCTTAAGCATGACTCACTCCACCTCTTGGGTATGCTTCGAAAATATAAACCAGGTAAATAATTCAGTGGAGGAAGTCTACGGGATGCGTGCGCTACCCGGCTTGAGATAGCGCAATTTTTCTTACATCTGCGGAAAAGAGTTAACCCTGCAGCAGGCGGATCAACAGCGAGCCGTTATACATGGCGTCTTTGACCAGCGCCGCGCCGGCCATGGTTCCCTGGTTGGAAAACTGGGTGCTTTCTACCGCAATATTTTTGCTGTAGGCGGGAAGCGACTGCTGATGGATACAGGCCGAAATCGCCGGGAAGAGGATCTCCGCCGCCTGGCTCAGCGGTGAGCCAATAAGGATTTTTTGCGGATTAAAGAGATTCACCATAATGGCCAGAATGCGGCCAACGTTATTACCCACCCCGGTAATAATGTCCTTCGCCAGCAGATCGCCCTGGCGCGCGGCGGCGCAGAGGGAATCCACCGTTAAGGGTTGTCCGTGCAGCGAGGAGCTCATGGACTGGCTCAGCCGAACCTGCGCCAGCTCCAGCACGCTTTCGACGCTGGCAATGGTCTCCAGACAGCCGTGGTTCCCGCAGTAGCAGCGCTTGCCGTACGGGTCGACCTGGGTGTGGCCAATTTCCACCAGGCTGCTGCTTCCGGCGTGGAGAAGCCGTCCGTCGGTGATCACGCCCGCCCCGACGTTATGATCGATGACCACCTGAATCACATCCCGCGCGCCGCGCGACGCGCCAAACAGCGCCTCCGCCATCGTCCAGGCGCTGATGTCATGCTGAATATAGACCGGCACGCCGGTATGATTTTTCAGCACCTCACCAAGCGGCATCTCTTTGACATCGTCGTAAAACGGCATGCGGTGAACGATACCGTTTTCGGTATCAATAATTCCCGGCATGGTGATGGCAATCGCCGTTAAGCGCTCAAGCCGCTGCTGATGGCGGATAAAGAAGTGATCGATATGCGAGACAATCGCGTCGAGGAGCGGTTCCTCCGCGTTGAGCGGCAGTTCAAGCCGGTCTTCCACCACCAGCTTGCTGCTCAGGTCACGCAGCGCAAGGAAGATCTCCCCCCGGCTGATGCGCAGTGACAGGTAGTGCCACGCTTCCGTTTCAACCACCAGCCCGACTGCCGGACGGCCACGGCTGCCCGGCTCCTGAATTTCCGTCTCCTGAACCAGGTGCGCTTCCAGCATCTCGCGGACAATCTTGGTGATACTGGCAGGTGCCAGTTGTGCCAGGCGCGAAAGATCGATACGCGAAACCGGACCAAGCTGATCAATCAGGCGATACACCGCGCCAGCGTTGGTCTGCTTAATCTGATCGATATGCCCTGGCTGACTATCAGCAACCACCTCGTACTCCCTTATTTTCGAGCTTCGAAATAAACTGTTTGCTATGGTGAAGCACTTCCATGGCCGTCGTCAAATATTTACTTAGCCATGTGATTTACCGCACATTTTTACCCTCTTTTCCGTGGAAATGCCGCCCGGCAGAGGCGCTAATTAGCTGCTGTTTGAAGCGCTGTGCGGCATGGCTCTGTTCATGGTGTTTTGACCACACCAGCCACATTTCGGAAACGGCATCCTCTTCGGCAATGGTCACCCAGCGCATTTCGCGCAGCTGCACCCGTTTAAAGGAGGCCGGAAGAATAGACACGCCCAGCCCGGCCGCCACCAGGCCGATAATGGTCATCGCTTCCCCTACCTCCTGGGTGATGACCGGGGCAAGATCGTAGCGGCGCATCAGTCCCAGGATATCGTCATACAGGCCCGTCCCGACCTGCGGGTCAAAAAAGACAAACGGCTCTTTTGCCAGCTCTGCCAGCGAAACGGCCGGACGCGACGCCAGCGGGTGATCGTGCGGGATCATCGCCATCAGCGGCTCGCGCAGGATCACCTCCCACGCCAGCGTGTCCGGCAGCTGGGTGTTACGCATCAGCCCCAGATCCAGCGAACCCTCATTCAGCGGGGCAATCTGCTCGCGGGTGTTGATTTCGCGCGTCTGAATGTGAACATCCGGAAAGTGGCGACGGAATGACGAAAGGGTCTCCGAGACGGCGCTGATAAACGGCGCGGAAGAGGTAAACCCGATTCGCAGCTCTCCGGCCTCCCCGAGATAGAGCCGTTCTGCACGGGCGGCGGCATCATCAACCATGCTCAGGATTAGTCTGCTGTCGATCAGGAACTGCTTACCCGCCGCCGTCAGGCTCACGCTGCGGTTGGTGCGGGCCAGAAGGCGCGCCCCGACCTGCTGTTCCAGGATCTGAATCTGCTGGCTTAACGGAGGCTGAGAGATATTCAGCCGTGCCGCCGCGCGGCCAAAATGCAGCTCCTCGGCGACGGCGACAAAGTAGCGAAGATGACGCAGCTCGATATTCATATTTTTAAAGTATCATTTGAGATTATTAATATATTAGACAGAATATTTACATTTTCCTACCCTGAACATGTGGTCATACCCGTCACCAGAAATCACGGGGATGTTTAAGCAAGGAAACAGTGTGAGCCGTACAACGACTATTGATATCGATCCGGCAAGAGATATCAATGATTTACCCGCAGCACCGCAGCCGGTCCAGTTCATTAAACGTGGTACCCCCCAATTTATGCGCGTCACGCTGGCGCTCTTTTCCGCCGGTCTGGCCACCTTCGCCCTGCTCTATTGCGTTCAGCCGATCCTGCCCGTTCTCTCTCATGAGTTTGGCGTATCGCCTGCCAGCAGCAGTATTTCGCTCTCTATTTCTACCGGCATGCTGGCGATTGGCCTGCTCTTTACCGGGCCGCTGTCCGACGCCATTGGCCGTAAACAGGTGATGGTGACCGCGCTGATGCTGGCGTCGGTCTGTACGTTACTCTCGACCATGATGACCAGCTGGCACGGTATTCTGGTGATGCGCGCGCTGATTGGGCTCTCGCTCAGCGGCGTGGCGGCGGTCGGGATGACCTATCTCAGCGAAGAGATCCACCCGAGCTTTGTTGCCTTCTCGATGGGGCTTTACATCAGCGGGAACTCGATTGGCGGAATGAGCGGCCGCCTGCTGAGCGGGGTGTTTACGGACTTCTTTAACTGGCGTATTGCGCTGGCGGTAATCGGATGTTTTGCGCTGGCATCAGCCCTGATGTTCTGGAAAATTCTGCCGGAATCACGCCATTTCCGCCCGACATCGCTGCGCCCAAAAACGCTGTTTATCAACTTCCGCCTGCACTGGCGCGACAAAGGTTTGCCGCGCCTGTTTCTGATGGGATTCCTGCTGATGGGCGCCTTCGTCACGCTGTTTAACTATATAGGCTACCGCCTGATGCTCTCCCCGTGGCATCTGAATCAGGCCGTTGTCGGCTTGCTTTCTGTGGCCTATCTCACCGGCACCTGGAGCTCGCCGAAAGCCGGGGCGATGACCGCACGCTATGGCCGCGGTCCGGTACTGCTGGTATTCACGGGCGTGATGTTACTCGGCTTGCTGCTGACGCTCTTTTCCTCCCTGTGGCTGATTTTTGCCGGAATGCTGCTCTTCTCCGCCGGGTTCTTCGCCGCTCACTCGGTCGCCAGCAGCTGGATTGGCCCGCGCGCGCGTCGCGCCAAAGGACAGGCATCATCGCTGTATCTGTTTAGCTATTACCTGGGTTCCAGCATCGCCGGGACACTCGGCGGCGTGTTCTGGCATAACTACGGCTGGAACGGCGTGGGCGGGTTTATCGCGCTGATGCTGTGCGCGGCGCTGCTGGTGGGAGCAAGTCTTCATAAGCGTCTGAGATAATAAGCCTGCGGGCTGATTTCCGATCCCGATAAACGGCACCAGCGTACTGGTGCCGTTTCACGTTCAGGAATCCCAGGCCTGCTCTATCTTAGCGGCTTCAAACTGCGGAGGCGGTTTTCGGAATCGGCGCGTTAGCCATGTCAGGTAAAGGATCCCCAGTGCCGCCCAGATGAGGCCAAGCGTCAGGGACGTCGCTTCGAGGTTTATCCAAAGCACCCCAACCGTTACGGCACCAATGAGCGGCAGCAGAAGATAGTGGAACCGATCTTTCCACGTTTTGTTCATCCCCTTACGCCGCCAGAAATGGTTGTATACCGAGAGATTAACAAACGTAAACGCCACCAGCGCGCCAAAGTTGATCAGCGCCGTCGCGGTCACGAGGTCAAAGTACAGGGCCGACAGCGCCACTATCCCTACCATAATGACGTTCAGGGCCGGAGTCCGCCATTTCGGATGCACGTAGCCAAACACCCGCTCCGGAAAGACGTTGTCACGCCCCATCACATACAACAAGCGTGAGACGCTGGCGTGCGAGGCCAGGCCTGAAGCGAGCGTATTTACAAACGTGGTACACAGAAACACCGACTGGAAGAGCTTGCCTCCCACGTACAGCGCAATTTCCGGCAGCGCGGCGTCCGGGTTCTTGAAGCGCGCGATCGTCGGGAAAAAGAGCTGCATGAAAAACGAGGCAACAATGAATATCAGCCCGCCATACAGCGCGGTCAGGAAAATGGCTTTGGGAATCACCCGCGCCGCGTTTGGCGTCTCCTCCGACAGCGTGGTGACCGCGTCAAAACCGAGGAAAGAGAAGCAGACGATAGTCGCGCCGGTAATAATAGGGATCAGGTGTGCGTTCTCGCTGATAAACGGCTGTAGCGACCAGACGGTGCCGACGCCCTCACCCTTGTGCAGGCCATGCACCACGAGTATGACAAACACCACCATGATGGCGACCTGCACCAGCACGAACAGGGTGTTAAAGTTGGCGACCAAATTAACGCTCTTCAGATTCGCCAGCGTCAGGATCGTCACAAACCCCACCACCCAGACCCACGGCGGGACTTCAGGGAACAGCGCGGAAAGGTAGATCTTCGCCAGCAGCACGTTGATCATCGGCAGGAAGAGATAGTCCAGCAGCGATGACCAGCCGACCATAAAACCCAGGTGGGGTCCGATCGATTTCTGCGTGTAGGTGTACGCAGAGCCCGCTTCCGGGAACTGTCGTACCAGCTTGCCGTAGCTGATGGCGGTAAACATGACGCCGGCCAGCGCCAGGAGATACGAGGCGGGCACGTGGCCATTGCTGATACCGGACACAATGCCGAAGGTATCAAACACGGTCATGGGGGTGAGGTAAGCCAGCCCCATCATGACTACCTGCCAGAGCTTGAGGGAACTGCGCAGCCGGGTTCTTCCGACGATGCCCGGCGAGTCAAGAGAGGTGTTAGTCGCCATAAACCGTCCCCCCCATGCTTACCGTGGTTTGCAATTGCGTTGACCTTGACGCAAACCTGCTTAGCAAAGGGGGAAGTTGTAAAGAACAAACGCGATCGTACCAGCGCACCGTCTCTGGTTCGCACTCACAGCAGGAGCCTGACTGGCCCCCTTCGCCCTGCGGATAGTTGAACATCTGCATCATTTCTTACCTCGTCACACTGTGTCGTTAAGAAAATCCCTGTGCCGCCTGCGCTCCATAACGCGACTCCCGGGAGATAGCTGGCGTGCCAGCGAACAGTTAGGCCAGGCTCCGCGCAGGCCGTTGGGTGATACGTATGCGATGAAACAAAGCGGCCCCTTACCGGGGCACGTTATCAGGCGTTTTTCAGCATCCACTCAATTTCAGTTTCGGTAATCAGGCGTTCAAACTGCAGTAATTCATCATTTTTGCAGGCGTGATAGACGTGGCAGAAACGCTCGCCCAGCCGCTCGCGAAGATGATCGTTTTGCATAAATTCCCACAGCGCATCGCTCTGACGGATCGGGAACGGCAGTCCGTCCTGCTCCAGACCATTGCCTTCAACTTCTTCCTGCAGGGGTAAATCGTTATCCAGCCCATGTAGAATGCCGGCAAAAATCGCCGCCATCACCAGATACGGATTCGCGTCTGCTCCCGCCACCCGGTACTCGACCCGATGGTTATGGCGATCGCCGCAGGGGATACGCAGGGCAACCGTGCGATTGTTGTGTCCCCATGACGCCTGCGTCGGCACGTACATTCCCGGCTGGAAACGGCGGTAGGAGTTGACGTTCGGTGCCAGCAGCGCCATGGACGCCGGCATCAGGTCGATCATCCCGGCCAGCGCGCGTTTCAGCAGCGCGGAATCCTCACCGCTGGCGTCTGCGAGCACGTTTTCGCCTCTGTTATTTTGCATGCTGATGTGGATATGCATCCCGCTGCCCGCATGCTCTTCATACGGCTTTGCCATAAACGTGGCGTGCATCTTATGTTTTTCCGCCATCTGCCTGACGAGACGTTTTAGCGCCAGCGCATCATCGCAGGCATCAAGCACGTTTTCCGTATGGTGCAGGTTAATCTCAAACTGGCCCGGGGAGGCCTCGGCCACTGCCCCGTCGGCGGGGATCAGCTGCAGCTGCGCCAGCTCGTCAATGTCATTCAGCACGTCAGCAAAGTGGTTCAGGTTGTCAACCGAGTAGACCTGACTCTGCGTGTTACGCACGTCGGTGCCCGGCGCGCAGGGTGGCTGCAGATAGCCTTCGGCATCGCGTTTACGGTCAAGCAAATAGAACTCCAGCTCTACCGCTACCACGGGGAACAGACCGCGCTGGCGCAGCTGCTGCCAGAGTCGGTTGAGTACGTTCCGCGGCTCAACGTCAAAGGGAGCGCCATCTTCATCGACCATGGTGAGCTGCACCTGACCAATGTATTCCGGGTCGGCGGCGGACGGCGTCAGGGTGCCCGGTACCGGCACGCAGATACAGTCCGGCTCGCCGAGCTCCTGCCCCAGGCCCGCCTCTTCCACGACGTTACCCAAAATGTCCATGGCGAAAACCGATGCCGGGAAATAGCAGCCTTTTTCAAGCTTGCTCAGTCCGGCAACCGGGATACGTTTGCCGCGAAAACAGCCGTTCAGGTCGGTCAGGAGGACATCAATAAACTGGGTGTCAGGATACTTTTCTAAATAGCGCTTCACTTCCTGCGTAAAGGCGCTGCCCCGCCTCTCATCCGTGTGCTGCACAAAGTTCTCAACTTCTACGATATTGGTTTCCATGATTTACCACCGTTTTTGGGATTTGCGTTCGCTGCTCTGGACTGTCAAATATAATGTCCACTCCATCGAATTTGTATGCAAACAAATTGTTTGTCAAATGTTAAATTAAGTTTGCAAAAGGCAGATCCCGTTGCTAGATTGAGAAAATATTGAACGAAAAGGCCGTTCCAGAGGTGAGAATGGCCTAAATTTAGTCCACTTTGTGAGGGCGATCATGGAAAATATAATGAACAAGCCAGTTATTGGCGTGGTGATGTGTAGAAACAGGCTTAAGGGTCATGAGACCCAGACCCTGCAAGAAAAGTACCTGAATGCCGTTATTAACGCGGGGGGCTTACCTATTGCCTTACCGCATGCGCTGGCGGAGCCTGAGCTAATGGCCGCTCTGCTGCCAACCCTGGACGGAATTTACCTGCCGGGCAGCCCAAGTAACGTGCAGCCGCACCTTTATGGTGAAAACGGCGATGAGCCTAACGCCGATCCCGGGCGAGATCTTCTGAGCATGGCGCTGATTGCCGCCGCGCTCGAAAGGCGCATCCCCATTTTCGCCATCTGCCGGGGGCTGCAGGAACTGGTTGTTGCGACGGGAGGAACGCTGTATCGCCGCCTGTTCGAGCAGAACGACCTGCTTGAACACCGGGAGGATGCTGAACTGCCGGTTGAGCTACAATACGCCCCTTCTCATGAAGTTCAGGTTCAGGAGGGAGGACTGCTGTCTCAATTAATTCCAGGCTGTAACAAATTTTGGGTAAACTCGTTACACGGGCAAGGTGCACGAACGTTAGGACCACGGCTCCGCGTGGAGGCCCGTTCGACGGACGGGCTGGTCGAAGCGGTTAGCGTTCATGACCACCCTTTTGCCCTCGGCGTGCAATGGCACCCCGAATGGAACAGCAGCGAGTACGCCCTGTCACGCATGTTGTTTGAAGGTTTTATCACCGCCTGTCAAAGCCACGTTGCCGAGAAGCAACGGCTTTGACCACTATCGTAAAGGAAATGCAACTATGAGCGATGACGGACTGGCGCCAGGGAAACGTCTGTCAGAGATCCGCCAGCAGCTGGGTCTCTCGCAGCGGCGTGCCGCCGAACTGTCTGGGTTAACACACAGTGCCATCAGCACCATTGAGCAGGATAAAGTCAGTCCTGCCATCAGTACGCTGCAAAAGCTGCTGAAAGTTTATGGGCTGTCGCTCTCGGAATTCTTTTCGGAACCGGAAAAACCTGATGAACCGCAGGTGGTTATTAATCAGGAAGATCTTATCGAAATAGGCAGTCAGGGTGTTTCGATGAAGCTGGTTCATAACGGAAATCCGAACCGTACGCTGGCGATGATTTTTGAAACTTACCAGCCTGGAACCACGACCGGAGAGAGGATCAAACATCAGGGTGAGGAGATCGGTACGATACTGGAAGGTGAAATAGTGCTAACCATTAATGGCCAGCCATATCACTTGGTTGCGGGGCAGAGCTATGCCATCAATACCGGCATACCGCACAGCTTCAGCAACACCTCGGCAGGCATCTGCCGCATTATCAGTGCCCACACCCCCACCACGTTCTAATTACCACTCGGTCCCGGCGTAAGCGCGCTTACGCCGGGACAAATAAAAACGATCAATGTCGGCATTCAACGGGTTAATTCCCGGGATGCCTCACGGCTTCGTATTGCCTGAAACGGCCATGCCTTTATTTATCTGATTGCGAAAGAAAGGAGTGAATATGCATTTTAAGCACCTGACTTACTGGCAGGATAAAGCAAAAAACAGCGCCATTGAGACCCGGCTATTTATTAACGGTGCCTATTGTGATGCCGCCGATAACACCACGTTTGAAACCGTCAATCCCGCCACCCGGCAGACGCTGGCGAACGTGGCCCAGGGCAAGCAGGCGGACGTGGACCGTGCGGTTCAGGCCGCGCGTGAGGTATTTGAGCGCGGTGACTGGTCGCAGGCGTCTCCGGCGCAGCGCAAGGCCGTGCTACATAAGCTCGCCGATTTGATGGAACGCCACGTCGAAGAGCTGGCCTTACTGGAAACGCTGGACACCGGTAAACCCATCCGCCACAGCCTGCGCGACGATATACCCGGCGCGGCGCGCGCCATTCGCTGGTACGCCGAAGCGGCGGATAAAGTCTACGGCGAAGTGGCGCCTACGGGGCCGGGCGAGCTGGCGATGATCGTGCGCGAACCGATCGGGGTTGTCGCGGCCATCGTCCCCTGGAACTTCCCGCTGCTGCTGGCCTGCTGGAAGCTGGGCCCGGCGCTGATCGCGGGCAATAGCGTAGTATTGAAACCGTCAGAGAAATCGCCGCTCTCCGCCCTGCGGCTGGCCGGGCTGGCGAAAGAGGCGGGCCTGCCGGACGGCGTGCTGAATGTGATAAGCGGTTACGGCCACGAAGCGGGCCAGGCGCTGGCGCTGCATCCGGAGGTTGAGGTGCTGACGTTTACCGGTTCTACCCGTACCGGCAAGCAGCTGTTGAAGGACGCGGGTGAAAGCAACATGAAGCGCGTCTGGCTGGAGGCTGGCGGCAAGAGCGCCAACATTATCTTTGCCGACTGTCCGGACCTGGACAAGGCCGTGAGCGCGACCGCCGCCGGGATTTTTTATAACCAGGGGCAAGTCTGTATCGCCGGTACCCGCCTGCTGCTCGAAGACAGCATCGCCGATGACTTCCTGGCAAAGCTGAAAGCGCAGGCCCGTCACTGGCAGCCGGGCGATCCGCTCGATCCCGACAGCACGATGGGAATGCTCATCGACGCTGCGCACGCCGATACCGTCCACACGTTCATTCGCGAGGGAACCCAAAAAGGCACGCTGCTGCTGGACGGGCGGGAACAATCATGGCCTTCCGCAGTCGGTCCAACCATTTTTGTCGATATCGACCCCGCCTCCCCGCTGTGCCGGGAAGAGATTTTCGGGCCGGTGCTGGTCGTCACCCGTTTTAAAACCGAAGAGGAAGCCTTAACGCTGGCCAACGACAGTGAATATGGGCTTGGCGCGGCGGTATGGACCCGCGATCTCTCCCGCGCGCACCGCATGAGCCGCCGCCTGAAAGCAGGCTCGGTCTTCGTCAATAACTATAACGACGGTGATATGACCGTACCCTTTGGCGGCTATAAGCAGAGCGGCAACGGTCGCGATAAGTCCCTGCACGCGCTGGAAAAATTTACCGAACTGAAAACCATCTGGATTGCCCTGGAGCCTCAATCATGACCGAACATACCACCAGCTACTACGCGGCCAGCGCGAACGCTTACGAACCTTTCCCGACGCTTAACGAGTCGATCAGCTGCGACGTGTGCGTGGTGGGCGGCGGCTACACCGGCCTCTCCTCCGCGCTGCATCTCGCCGAAATGGGCTACGACGTGGTGCTCCTTGAAGGGGCGCGCATCGGCTTCGGCGCCAGCGGACGCAACGGCGGCCAGCTGGTTAACTCCTACAGCCGCGATATCGACGTGATTGAGAAAAACTACGGACCCGACGCCGCCAGAGTCCTCGGGAGCATGATGTTTGAAGGCGGAGAGATCATCCGGGAGCGTATCCAGCGCTATCAGATCCAGTGCGACTATCGTCCCGGCGGGCTGTTTGTGGCGTTAAACCATAAGCAATTGGAGACGCTGGAGGAGCAAAAAGCCAACTGGGAACGCTACGGCAACACGCAGCTGGAGCTGCTGGACGCCAGCGCCATCCGCCGGGAAGTCGACAGCGAGCGCTATACCGGCGCGCTGCTGGACCGCAGCGGGGGGCACATTCATCCGCTGAACCTGGCGATCGGCGAAGCGGACGCCATTCGCCTGAACGGCGGGCGGGTGTATGAACAGTCCCCGGTGACCGCCATTCAGCACACCAGCCCGGCCGTGGTGAGCACGCAGCATGGCCAGGTGACGGCCCGCTACGTGATCGTCGCCGGGAATGCCTATCTGGGCGATAAGATAGAGCCGGAACTGGCAAAACGCAGCATGCCCTGCGGCACCCAGGTGGTGACCACCGCCCCGCTGCCGGAGGAGGTCGTCCGCACGCTGATCCCCAATAACTACTGCGTGGAAGATTGCAACTATCTGCTGGATTACTATCGCCTCACCGCCGACAACCGCCTGCTCTACGGCGGTGGCGTAGTCTATGGCGCGCGCGATCCGGACGATGTCGAGCGCCTGGTGATGCCAAAGCTGCTGCAAACCTTCCCTCAGCTGGCAGGCGTCAAAATCGACTACCGCTGGACGGGCAACTTCCTGCTGACCCTGTCGCGTATGCCGCAGTTTGGTCGTCTGGATAAAAACATCTATTACATGCAGGGCTACAGCGGCCACGGCGTGACCTGCACCCACCTGGCCGGACGGCTGATCTCTGAACTGTTGCGCGGTGACGCTGAGCGCTTTGATGCGTTTGCCAAACTCCCGCACTACCCCTTCCCGGGCGGTCGCAGCCTGCGGATCCCATTCACGGCGATGGGCGCGGCGTATTACAGCCTGCGCGATCGTCTTGGCGTATGATCGTTTCGACAAAAGGGTATCTGACATGAGTAACCAGGAATTTCATCAGCGCAGACTTTCTGCCACCCCGCGCGGCGTAGGCGTAATGTGTGATTTCTTTGCCCGCACGGCGGAGAATGCCACGCTTACCGACGTGGAAGGCAACGACTATATTGATTTCGCCGCCGGGATCGCGGTACTGAATACCGGCCATCGTCACCCTGAACTGGTGGCCGCAGTGGAAAAACAGCTTCACCAGTTCACCCATACGGCCTATCAGATTGTGCCGTATGAAAGCTACGTTTCATTAGCCGAAAAGCTTAACGAGCTGGCCCCGGTGCAGAGCCCGGCCAAGACGGCGTTCTTCACAACGGGCGCGGAAGCGGTAGAAAATGCGATTAAAATCGCCCGGGCCCACACCGGCAGACCAGGTGTGATTGCCTTCGGGGGAGGCTTTCACGGCCGAACCTATATGACCATGGCGTTAACCGGCAAGGTCGCGCCCTATAAGCTGGGATTTGGCCCCTTCCCGGGGTCGGTTTATCACGTGCCGTATCCCTCCGAGCTGCACGGCATTACGACGCAGGATGCCATCACGGCGATTGAGCGCCTGTTCAAAGCGGATATTGAGGCGAAACAGGTGGCGGCGATTATTTTTGAACCCATTCAGGGTGAAGGCGGATTCAACGTTGCCCCGGCAGAGCTGGTGGCCGCTATCCGCCGTATCTGCGATGAGCACGGGATCGTGATGATTGCCGACGAAGTGCAGAGCGGCTTCGCCCGTACGGGTAAACTGTTTGCCATGGAACACTACGCGGACAAGCCCGACCTGATGACGATGGCTAAAAGCCTGGCAGGCGGAATGCCGCTGTCCGGCGTGGTGGGCCGCGCCGGGATCATGGACGCGCCGGCGCCCGGCGGTCTGGGAGGGACCTATGCAGGCAACCCGCTTGCAGTGGCCGCCGCGCACGCGGTGCTGAATATTATCGACAGCGAATCACTGTGCGCACGCGCCCGTCATCTGGGCGATCGACTGACAGCCACGCTGGAGGAGATTCAGGGCAGCTTTCCTGCGCTCGTGGCGATAAGGGGAAGAGGTTCGATGATTGCGGCGGAGTTTTTTGATCCCGAGAGCCGTGAACCTTCGGCCGCCATCGCGCAGGCGATCCAGCAAAAGGCGCTCGCCCAGGGCCTGCTGCTGCTGATCTGCGGCCAGTACGGAAACGTGATCCGCTTCCTTTACCCACTGACCATTCCGGATGCCCAGTTCAACCAGGCGCTGGCGATCCTGCAACAGGTTATGCGTGATAAGGACTAAGTGCCCACCGAAAACCGTCTGCCGGAATGCCGGCGACGGTTTCAACGGAGGAGATCGGTATAGATTTCCTCCGTGTGGGAAATGTTGGGGAATTTGGTCTGTTTCATTGTATGCTCCCTGAAACACATCCCTGGCAAGAGGAAATAAGAATTGCAAAAAACATCAGCCTATCAGTCACTTGTCAAAACCTTCCAGCGTCTCTCCCGCTTCTCGCACCTCTCCTCCATCGCCAGCTGGGACATGTTCACCATGATGCCGCCAGGCGGCAGCGCCGCGCGCGGCGAGGCGCTGGCGGAGATGAGCGTCCTGCAACATCAGATCCTGACCGATAAAAAAGTCGGCGACCTGTTAGCGGCGGCGGCAGGTGAAGATTTGAATGACGTCGAACAGGCCAATCTGCGCGAAATGACGCGCCACTATCAGCAGGCGACCCTGCTGCCGGAATCGCTGGTGGAAGCGAAATCCCTGGCAGGCAGCAAGTGTGAACACGCCTGGCGCACGCAGCGCCCCGCCAACGACTGGCAGGGTTTTTCCGCCAACCTGAAAGAGGTGGTCAAACTCAGCCGCGAAGAGGCTCGCCTGCGGGCTGAAGCCAAAGGCTGTACGCCGTACGACGCGCTGCTGGATATTTTTGAGCCCGACATGACCAGCGCACGTCTGGACGTTCTGTTCGGCGATATGAAGTCCTGGCTACCGGACCTGCTGGCAAACGTGGTCGAAAAACAGGCTCAACGGTCGTTTATTCCCCCGCAGGGCCCCTTCCCGGCGGCAACCCAGCGTGAGCTGGGCCTGGAAGTCATGAAGATGCTTGGCTTCGATTTTAACGGCGGCCGCCTGGACGTGAGCGCGCACCCGTTCTGCGGCGGCGTCCCTGAGGACGTGCGCATCACCACGCGCTATGACGAAGATGAGCTGCTCAGCGCGCTGTTTGGCGTGATCCACGAAACCGGACACGCCCGCTACGAACAAAACCTGCCGCGCGCCTGGTCAGGACAGCCGATTGCCCTGGCGCGCTCAACCGCGATCCATGAGTCACAAAGCCTGTTCTTTGAAATGCAGCTGGGGCGCAGTGAAGCTTTCCTCAGGCATCTCCTCCCTGCGGTACACGCCCGCTTTGGCAGCCAGGCGGCGTTTAGCGAAGAGAACTTTATTGCCTGGAACCAGCGCGTGAAGCCTGGCTATATCCGCGTCGATGCGGACGAAGTGAGCTATCCGGCACACGTGGTGCTGCGCTATGAGATTGAGCGCGCGCTGATCAACGGCGAGATAGAGGTGGACGATATTCCCGCCCTGTGGGATGAGAAAATGCAGGCCTGGCTCGGGTTATCCACCAAAGACAACTACCGCAACGGCTGTATGCAGGATATCCACTGGACCGACGGCGGTTTTGGTTACTTCCCGTCATACACGCTTGGCGCCATGTACGCCGCGCAGCTGTTCCATGCCGCCAGAACCGCACTGCCGGGTCTGCAGACCTCCATCGCCGAAGGTGATTTTTCCGCACTCTTTGAGTGGCTGCGTCAGAACATCTGGCAGCACGGCAGCCGCTTCAGCACGTCGAAATTAATCACCCAGGCGACGGGCGAAGATCTGAATATCCGTTACTTCCGCGAACATCTGACCTCCCGTTATCTTTAATCCCTCTGCCGGAGCCTGCTCCGGCACTCTTCTCACCCTTTTCAATAAGAATATGATTTAGCACATGTTGTCATGATTGCGTCGGGTGTATGAATGCGTGTCCTTCCGACACAATTAGACTGCCATCAGGTCAGGATTAAAAAAATAAAGGGATGAATGATGAAAGGCATAATGAAAACGATGTTAGCCATTCTGTGTGCGACCAGTTTAAGTACTTTCGCAGCCACGGATAATACCCCGCAAGACGCGTTCAACGATATTACCCGCTCTCTTGCAGACCTCCAGCCCATCACGTTTCAGGCTCCTGCTGAAAAATATAAGCTGCTGGTGTTTATTGATAATCAGTGCATTTACTGCAGCAACGTAGTGAAAAACGTTAAGCAATATACGGATGCCGGTTTGACGATGTCGTTTCTGACCGTTGCGCCCAACGCCATTCGCGACTCGGTAATTGAAGATATGGGACGCGTCTGGTGTTCAACCGATAAGGTCAAAAGCCTGCAACAAGCGATGGCGGGATTTTTACCGGATAACGACACCACCACAGCCTGCTCCGATCTGATCGCGCGGCAATCTGCCCTGGCAGAACGTTTGGGCATTAGCATCACCCCGGTAATGGTGGTGATCGAGCCTGAATCACGGTCGATTATAGGCAGTCAGTCTCCGGCGGCTATTCTGGCCACACTGAACAAATAACAGAGGCCCGTACGAGCAGCGGCGTTTGGCCTGTTCGTACACTTTTCTCCCCGCTGTACATTCCGTTACACGCCGATACCAATCACTCACGGAAACCTCGAATTTACAGGGATATAGTTATTTCAACGGCCCCGCAGTGGGGTTAAATGAAAAACCAAATTCGAGGGTATGAGAATGAATAAAGTATTAGCTCTGGTTGTTGCCGCTGCTATGGGTCTGTCTTCTGCTGCATTTGCTGCTGACACTACCGCAACTGCTGCACCGGCTGCCGCGCCTGCTGCAACTACCACCGCTGCGCCAGCAAAAGCGGTTCACCATAAGAAACATCACAAAGCTGCAGCGAAAAAAGAAGCCGCTGCACCAGCAACCGCAGCACCAACCGAGCAGAAAGCTCAGGCTGCTAAAAAGCATCACAAAAAAGCAACCAAACCAGCTGTAGAACAGAAAGCGCAGGCTGCTAAAAAGCACCACAAAAAAGCAACCAAACCAGCTGTAGAACAGAAAGCTCAGGCTGCTAAAAAGCATCACAAAAAAGCAGTAAAACACGAAGCTGCTAAACCAGCTGCACAGCCAGCTGCGTAAGAGTACAAGCTTAACCGTGCCCTTCGGGGCACGTTGGTAAACCGGCGCTGAACCGGAACAGGTTCCGCGCCGTTTTTTTATTTCCGGAGGGCGTATGCTGCGACGCTATCGGTTTGAGCTGATTCTGATCCTGCTTATTTTATGCGCGCTCATCGCCAGCCATTTTTATCTTTCCTGATTGTAGCACGCTGATTTTACTCCCACTTTAGCGCTGTCCCGTCTATAGTATTTTCATAGGGTTCACTTTTAATAATCATAATTACCCCCACCAGAGTGTGATATGCGTAAATCTGTTGTGTTGTTACTGGGAACGTTTGGTCTTTTTTCTGGATTCTCACATGCGGATGATGGCGGTGATGACACCATTAGCGCGAAAGAGCTAAAGACGCTTTTTTTCGGTCATGACGATCGTACGCGCGTCGCCGATCCCACCCAGGCACCCTGGGATGCTATAGGCCAGCTGGAAACCGCCAGCGGTAACTTATGTACTGCGACGCTGATCACCCCGCAGCTTGCCCTGACGGCAGGCCACTGCTTGTTAACGCCTCCAAACGGCAAGCCGGATAAAGCGGTTGCCTTGCGGTTTGTGTCGCAAAAAGGGACCTGGCGCTATGAAATCCACGGCATTGAGGGAAGGGTTGATCCGTCTCTCGGCAAACGCCTGAAGCCGGATGGCGACGGCTGGATAGTCCCACCGGCGGCCGCCTCGTGGGATTTTGGCCTGATCATTTTACGCTACCCGCCTTCGGGCATTACGCCGCTGCCGTTATTTGACGGCGACAAGGCCGCCCTCACCGCCGCGCTGAAAGCCGCCGACCGAAAGGTGACGCAGTCAGGCTATCCTGTCGATCATCTGGATACGCTTTATACGCACACCGACTGTATTGTGACGGGCTGGGCGCAAACCAGCGTACTTTCGCATCAGTGCGATACGTTGCCGGGTGACAGTGGTTCACCGCTGATGCTGAAAACCGACAAGGGCTGGCAGTTGATTGGTGTCCAGAGCTCTGCCCCGGCGGCAAAAGACCGGTGGCGCGCCGACAACCGCGCCTTGTCCGTTACCGGTTTCCGCGACCAGCTGGAAGCGCTGGCTACACAGTAAGCCAGCGCGGAGGCCTGAAACTAAGGATCGCAACGTTATCAGGCGAGTTTTATCATGATCATGCCGGCAAGCAGCAAGATGAGCCCCATCCAGCCCTTGTTGTTTAAGCGCTGGCCGAAGAGTACCCAGCCTGCGGCCAGCGTGGCGGCGATACCGAAACCGCCCCACAGCGCATAGGCCACCGACAGATCGATTCCTTTTACCGCCTGGGACAGGGCGCTGAACGCCCCCAGAACCGCGGCAATCGACATCAGGCCGTACAGTTTACGGCGAAAACCATCCGAGAATTTCAGCAGAACGTTCGCCAGGATTTCCAGCACGATGGCGAGCCCCAGCCAGGCCGCATGAACCCACTCAAACTGTTGCATGGTTCTGCTCCTTCTGCTGTTTGCCAGGTTTACGGGTACCCGATTTAATCAGCACAATACCCGCGACCAGCGTCGTTAATCCGGCGACCTTCATTGTTGTTAATGTTTCGTCAAACATCAGCACGCTGAACAGCGTAATCAACAAAATACCGATCCCTTCCCACAGTGCATACGCGACGCCCAGCGCAATTTTTTTCACCGCAAACGAGAGGAAAATATAGGAAAGCGAAATCATCACCAGCATCAAAATAAAACCGGTGTTGCCATCGCTGACGCTTGCCCATTTCATAGACAGCGTGCCGGTAATTTCAGCGATGATAGCCAGCGCTAATAGGATCCAGTAAAACATGTTTTTCTCCTGCTTGAGAATATAATCCATCGTGGCCCGCTGCGTGCAGCAAACCCAAAAAATACGAATTGAAATCAGACAGCTAAGCGCGTTGCGCCAGCTCAGGCAGAAGAAATGACTATAGTGCGGTGCGCCAGTGTTGCTCACCAGAAAGCAGGCAGAAAGAAGTGGAGTATACAGCGGTATTGTTTGAAGAGTACGTCCTGAACATATTGTCCATAAAATTACAATTATCCGCGTTGTTGCTTCTCGTCTTTGCGGATGAAAATTGTCCTCGGTAGTTAAACACACCAAATTTGTACCATAAGCCAGGATTTTACTCAAAGTCTTTGCAATTCTTTACCCATCCCGTTTGATTTTGGTTAGTTTATTGCAATGCCTTTCACCTTTATTATAAATATAAAGAAAATTTCGGAGTCACCATGGCTAAACCCATTATTACCCTGAACGGGTTAAAAATTGTCATCATGCTGGGCATGCTGGTGATCATACTGACAGGCGTTCGTTTTGCCGCCGACATTATTGTGCCCTTTATTCTGGCCCTGTTTGTTGCGGTGATCCTTAACCCGCTGGTACAACGCATGACGCGGCTACGCATCCCGCGCGTGCTGGCAATCACGCTGCTTATCAGCATCATCATTGTGGCGATGGTCTTGCTGGTGGCGTATCTGGGGACCTCGCTCAATGAGCTGGCGCGAACGCTGCCCAAGTACCGCTCTTCGCTGGCGATACCGCTGCTCCAGCTGGAACCCTGGCTGCAGCGCGCGGGTATCGAAGTCTCGGTTGAGGAGCTCCTGAAATATATCGACCCCAACGCGGCCATGACGATCGTCACCAGCCTGCTGGCGCAGCTTTCCAATGCCATGACCTCCATTTTCCTGCTGTTTTTAACGGTGGTGTTCATGCTGCTGGAAGTGCCGCAGCTGCCGGCAAAGCTGCAGCAGATGATGGTCCGTCCGGCTGAAGGCATGGGGGCGATTCAGCGTGCGCTGGACAGCGTCTCCCGCTATCTGGTGCTGAAAACCGCCATTAGCCTGGTCACGGGGGGCGTCGTCTGGGTGATGCTTCTGGCGCTGGACGTTCGCTTTGCGTTTGTCTGGGGGCTGCTGGCGTTTGCGCTTAACTACATTCCCAACATCGGCTCCGTGCTGGCGGCGATCCCCCCTATCCTTCAGGTGCTGGTTTTCAGCGGGCTTTATGACGCGCTGATCCTGCTGGCCGGCTATCTGGTCATTAATCTGGTGTTCGGTAACATTCTTGAGCCACGCATGATGGGACGAGGGCTGGGACTCTCCACGCTGGTGGTCTTTTTGTCCCTGATTTTCTGGGGCTGGCTGCTCGGACCCGTTGGGATGCTGCTCTCCGTCCCGCTGACCATTATCGTCAAGATTGGTCTGGAACAGACGGCGGGCGGACAAACCATCGCCGTGCTGCTGAGCGATATGAGCCATAAATAGCGGTCAGTCCGCCATCGACAGGAGGGGCTTGCGGGTCCTTCCCCCTTCGCGATACGTACCGATCGCCCTCCGCCATTCCGCCAGCGGATACACCGTGACGTCGCTGTACCCGCTGGCGGGCAAATTAAGCCAGATGCGGTCAAACTCCGCGCGCCACGCCTCAGCGCTGAGCGCATCCAGACCGTTTCGGATATGGAACCACGCCACGCGCGGCGCTGGCCGTTGCTGTCTGAACGTTTGCCCGGAGAGCAGCCCGTAGCAGACAAACATGCCCTGCTCGGGCATCGCGCTGAGGATCGCTTCCGCAAGCGGCCCGCCGGTAGCATCGTAGACGACGTCGGTACGCGCGGCGACGGTGCCAATCCGCTGGGCGTCATGCTGCGCGACGGGAATGATCCCCATCGCCTCCAGCCGTTCAGCGTGAACGGCGGAACGGTGAATTCCGTACACAGCTTCCGCCCCCGCCTTACGCGCCCACTGCCCCAGCAGAATGGCGCAATCCGACCCGGCAGCCGTCAGCAGCACCCGCTTTCCGTCAGGCGGATAGCGGGTAAGCATCATTTGCGCCGCCAGCGGGTTGATATAGGCCCGCGCGGCCAGACGTGCGTCAACAGCGTCCGGAACGGAGATGGCGTACTCTGCCGGGCAATCAACATAGCGCTGCCAGGTGCCTTGACCGCGCAGCGGCAGGACGCGTTTACCCAGCAGATGCGCAAACGACGCGGGCGCGTCGGTGACAATGCCGACACCTTCATACCCGCGACCGCCGGTAGCGGGGTTCTGTGGCGGTAGGCGCCGGTGATGGGAATGAGATCGGACGCGTTCACCGGAGAAAACAGCATTCGCACGCGAAGATGACCCGGCGCAAGCGCCCCCAGCGGCGCGGTTTCAGGTTGCAGAACGGTTTCTGGCTCACCAAAACGGCGATACCAGAGGGCCAGATTTTCCATTACGATCTCACGGCTGATAGCGGAACGACTACTCGCGCCAGCCCATTGCCGGTGCGACGTGTTTGAGAATAGACTCAATCACGTGCGCATTGTAATCCACACCGAGCTGGTTCGGCACGGTCAGTAATAACGTATCGGCTTCGGCAATCGCGTCGTCCTTTTTCAGCTGTTCGATCAGCTTGTCCGGCTCCGCCGCATAGCTGCGCCCGAAGATGGCGCGCGTTTTCTCATCAAGGTAGCCCACGCTATCGCTGTCGTTGCGGCTGACACCGAAATACATCCGGTCGCGGTCGTCCATCAGCGCAAAAATGCTGCGGCTGACCGACACCCGCGGCTGGCGAGTATGCCCTGCCTCTTTCCAGGCCTGACGGTACGCGCGGATCTGTTTTGCCTGCTGAATATGGAACGGCTCGCCGGTTTCATCGTCCTTCAGGGTTGAGCTTTGCAGGTTCATTCCCAGCTTTGCGGCCCATACGGCCGTCGCATTTGAACCGGCGCCCCACCAGATACGCTCGCGCAGCCCTTCAGAATACGGCTCCAGGCGCAGCAGCCCCGGCGGATTCGGGAACATAGGCTGTGGATTGGGTTTTGCAAATCCTTCACCGCGCAGCACCTCAAGCAGCACCTCGGTATGACGGCGCGCCATATCCGATTCGTCTTCCCCTTCCTGCGGGACATAGCCGAAATGACGCCAGCCATCAATGACCTGCTCCGGCGAGCCGCGGCTGATGCCAAGCTGCAGACGACCGCCGGAAATGAGATCCGCCGCGCCCGCATCCTCGGCCATGTACATCGGATTCTCATAGCGCATGTCAATCACGCCGGTCCCGATTTCGATGGTTTTCGTTTTTGCGCCTATTGCCGCCAGCAGAGGAAACGGCGAGCTAAGCTGTCGGGCAAAGTGGTGCACGCGGAAATACGCGCCGTCTGCCCCCAGCTCTTCAGCCGCCACGGCTAAATCGATGGACTGCAGCAGCGTGTCTGCCGCCGAGCGCGTGCCGGATTGCGGAGAAGGCGTCCAGTGACCAAATGATAAAAACCCGATCTTTTTCATAACGATGTGTCCTGAGAATGCTTTGCGTTGTACCTACTTTACGCATTACCGGGTGAGAATAAATGGCGATTATTTAACGGAAAGCATCAAATAAATTGACAGAATAGCGTGGTTCGTCATTCCGCCGCATAATGGGATATAATATCCCCCACTTTTTTCATGGCAGGTAAAACCGGCAATGGCTCTGATCCCTAAAAACTACGCGCGGCTGGAAAGCGGCTATCGCGAGAAAGCATTAAAAATCTATCCCTGGGTCTGCGGACGCTGCTCGCGGGAGTTCGTCTATTCCAATCTGCGTGAATTGACGGTTCACCATATCGATCACGACCATACCAACAACCCGGAAGATGGCAGCAACTGGGAGCTGTTGTGCCTGTTTTGCCACGATCACGAGCATTCGAAATACACCGAAGCGGATCAGTACGGCACCACCGTGGTCGCAGGGGAAGACGCGCAAAAAGACGTGGGCGTCGCCACGTTTAACCCGTTTGCCGATTTAAAAGCGATGATGGATAAGAAGAAATAATCCCCTCGCCCACATCGCGCTCCGCGAATTTAAAATGTCCAGGTGATAGCGGCGGTTGCAGACCCTTCATTACGCCGCATTACGATCGGGCTGTTATTCGCATGGTCGCCCAGCCAGGTGTAGTCCGCACTCAGCACCGTCCCCCAGTGAGCATCGAACTGATGGCTCCAGGTCAGGCTGGTGTCGACGCCATAGAATCCACCCGGCGCAGCATAGCGGCGATATCCGGTGCGGCGGCTCTGCTGCTCGCTGACCCCATACCAGGTATTCAGATAACGGCTGTCGCCAAACAGGGCCGCAGACTGAAAGGCAACCGTATCCTGGTTATTTTGCACGGGGATCAGCGTCACGGAGGCCTGATAGCTTGCACCCTGGCTGTCCGTTAACGGCAGCGTCGCTTTGCCTTCCATACTCAGCCATGGCGCGGCCTGCCAGCCGACGGCAAGGCCGGTATTCAGAGTGGCATCAATGCCCCCCATCCATTTCAAATTGTTTGCGCCCTCACGCCAGCCAGAATTTTTATCAGCCCTTCCGAAGTCGTAGCCCAGCGTGTGTTCGAAATACCAGCCGCTGTCGTTTTGCAGGTCATATCCCACCCCTTTTTGCGCATCAATAAAGAAAGCGCCTTTGCGTCCCTGCAGCACCGGAACCACCTGCCACACCTGCTTGTCTGAGCCTGAGTAACACGGGGCATACTGCCCCCCAAGCCCCACGGTGAGGGAATCGGACGCGGTGCCATCATCCGCCTGCACGCCGGAACTCACGGCCATCAGAAGCGGAACGGACATATACAGGACTTTTTTTATCGCTATCATACTGCTCTCCATACGGACGCTGGCGCCTCCTGATACGGGGGCGGCCACACAACGTTGGCGCAGTATGATTTGGCTGAATCAATGAATCGTCGGGATAGTGTTAAGAAATGGTCAAGGTGAACGGATGTTGTCCAGAAGAGTGCTGATTATTGAAGATGACGCCGATGCGGCTGGCGTGCTCGAGGCCTATTTACGGCGGGAAAATTACGACGTGACCATTACCGGAGACGGTCATTCCGGGCTGGATATGGCGCAGCGGTGGAAGCCCGACCTCATACTGCTGGACGTGATGCTGCCGGGGCTTAACGGCACCGAGGTGCTGGCTGGCCTGCGTCGTAAAAGCGATGTGCCGGTGATCATGGTCACGGCCATGGGGGATACCCCCGACCGCATTGGTGCCCTGCGGTACGGTGCCGATGATTACGTTGTGAAGCCTTATCATCCGGGCGAAGTGGTGGCTCGGGTGCAGGCGGTGCTGCGGCGCAGCAGTAAAAAAGAGACGGACGAGGCGATCCTTCGCTGGCAAACGCTGGAGGTGGACGTGGCCGCCATTGTGGCGAGCGTGGATAACGGCGGCGACGCGCCCGTGATGCTCGATCTTACGCCAACGGAATTCTCGCTTCTGGCAACGCTGCTGCGTTCTCCGGCGCACCCGTTCTCCCGCCAGTATTTACTGGAGCACTGTTTGCCGGAAAGCGAGGCGCTGGAGCGCGTGGTGGACACCCATATTTATAACCTGCGTAAAAAACTCGAAGCGGCGGGGATCTCCGGCGTGCTGATCAACGTTCGCGGCGTGGGTTACAGGTTCAGACAGCCATGATTAAAAATCAGCACTCCTCTCTGTGGCGCTGGATTTGCGCGCGCATCTTAGCGCTGGCTATCGGCAGCGTGATCGTCATTGCCACCTGCATGTGGCTGCGCTATGCGGTTCAGAACTACTGGATAATGGGCAAAATGCCAGCGGCGGTACGCCAGGAGTTTCTGACGCTCAGCCAGAACCCGCAGGCCAATCCGGCCCGCTTCCACTCGATTGTGGACACCTGGTGGGGCCTGAGCTATTCCACGCCGTCTATCGCCTCAGCCGACTGGGCCACGGTGGCCCTGCTGGTGCTGGTGATGATCCCGTTTATTGTGGTGATGGGGCTCAAACACGCCCGGCCGCTGGCTCTGCAGTTCAGCCGCCTTCGCGATGCGGCAAAGGATGTCGCCGACGGGCAGTTTGGCCGTCAGGCGGAATTGATCGAGGATGCGCCGGCTGAAATGGTCAGCTTTGCGACCGACTTTAACTCCATGACGGGACAGCTCGCCCGCTATGAAAAAGAGCTCCGCGCCTCGCACGTCGCGATGGCGCACGAGCTGCGCTCGCCCCTGACGGCCGCCATCGGGCGTCTGCAGGGCATGTTAGACGGCGTGTTTGATGCCAGCCCGGCGCAGCTGGGCATGGTGATGAAACAGCTCCAGCACCTCAACCGCCTCACCGATGAGCTTCACCTTCTCTCGTTGGCCGACGCGGGTAACCTCGTGCTGGAGGACCAGCCGTTCTGTCTGGATGAGCTGATTCAGGAGCGGGCTGCCTGGATCATGCCCGAGGCTGACGCGCATCATTTTCGGATAACGCTTCGCAACCCGCGCACCAGCCCCTTCAGAGGCGATGCGTTCCGTCTGGGCCAGGTTGTTACCATCCTCATGGAAAATGCGCTACGTTACGGGCGCGAGGGCGGCCACCTCGAGGTGGCGCTGCATTACGCCAGCGGTCATTACACCCTCGAATTTACCGATGACGGGCCGGGCGTGTCGCCCCAGTTCTTACCGGAAATGTTTAAACGCTTTAGCCGCGAGGAGCAGTCCCGCGCGCGGCATTCCGGCGGCAGCGGCCTCGGTTTGTCCATCGCCCGGGCGATTTGTGAGGCTCATGGGGGTGAGATTAGCGCGTCATTGCCGGAAACCGGCGGCCTCGCCGTGCGCATTTTATTGCCCTGGCACCCGTCCGGTAATGAAAATCTCCACTCTTGATAAAGCCTTGACAGAACGTCGAATCTTTCTCGACGTAGCGCGCATTTAATAACGCCATTCCCTTTATGGAGCGGCGTTATGTCAGACGAATTTTTTCTCTCCCTCCGCCACTGCCTGCATCATATGTACGGCGTGGCGCGCACCCTTTCCTGGCTGCATTTTCTTCCCCTGGCCCTGCTTGCGCTGGCGATTTTTCCGCTGACCGGCTGCGGCGATAAACACGAAAATAAGCCCGACCCGGCGCGAGCGGTACGCTACATCGTCGTCGGGGCCGCCCAGACCCTTCCCGCGCTGGAAAGAACCGGTGAGATCCATGCCCACGATGAAACGACCCTGAGCTTTCGGACCGGGGGCCGGATACTGACGCGCAGCGTTGATATTGGCGACCGGGTCACTGCCGGACAGCTGCTGGCCACGCTTGACAACGCGACCGGGCAAAACCAGCTCGAGGGCGCGGCGGCCGACTATGAAGGCGCCAAAGCCTCGGCGCAGGTCGCCGCGCTTAACATCAGCCGAATGCAAAAGCTCATGCCAACGGGTGCGATAGCCCGCACGCAGCTCGACAGCGCCCGTGCGGACTGGCTTGTCGCCCGCGCGCGCTTAAAAAGCAGCGAGGCCGCGTGGCGAAATGCCCGCGAAAGCCTCGGCTGGACGCGCCTGATCGCGCCGCAGGCGGGCGTTATCACGGCCGTGAACGCCTCTGCGGGACAGGTTGTCAGCGACGGTCAGTCCGTGCTGACGCTGGCAACCGGTGAAGCCCGCGACGTGGCGTTTGATATTGCCACTCCCGATGCGATCCCGCCTCTGGATAAGGCGTTTTTGCGGGTTTCCCTGCTGAGCGATCCGTCGGTACGGGCGTCTGCCGCGCTGCGGGATATCACCCCGCAGGCCGATCCTCAGACCCGCACCTGGCGCGTCAGGGCCACCCTGCAAAACCCGCCCGCGGCCATGGCGCTGGGCGCCAGCGTGACCGTCACGTTGCCATCGTCTGCCCCGCGCGGATACACCCTTCCCGCCTCGGCGCTGACCCGCGTCGGCGACAAACCCGCCGTTTTTGTGATTACCCCGCAGTCGCGGGCGCAGCTGCGCGCGGTGGTGCCCGTCGGCTATACGGCCACCTCCGTCATTATTGCCTCCGGCCTTGAGCCGGGCGACCGGGTGATTACCGCGGGCGTGAGCACATTGCGGTCCGGCGAGCCGGTGGTTGCCGGAGAGGTTCAGCCATGAACACAGGACCGGAAGCCAAATTTAACCTCTCCGCCTGGGCGCTGAAGAACCAGCAGATGGTCAGCTTTTTCATGCTGCTGGTGATTGCGATGGGCGTGTTCTGCTATGAGAAGCTGCCGCGTAACGAAGATCCGGCTTTTACCATTAAAACGGCCGTCGTCTCCGCGCAGTGGCCGGGAGCAACCGTGGCGGATACCACCCGCCTGCTGACCGATACGCTTGAAAAAAAGCTGCAGGAAACGCCCTGGCTGGACTATCTCGAAAGTGAAACCCGGGCCGGACGCACCGTTATCCACGTCAACCTCCGTGACGATACGCCCCCGCAACGCGTGCAGGATATCTGGTATCAGGTTCGCAAAAAAATGCAGGACATCGCGCCGTCCCTGCCTGAAGGGGTGCAGGGTCCTGCCGTGGACGACGAGTTTGACGACACGTTTGGCACAATTTATGCCTTTATTCCCGAGGGCTTCACCCTGCGGGAGGTGCGGGATCGCGTAGAGACAATACGGCGCGAGCTCATGTCCCTGCCGGATATGGGCAAAACCACCCTGCTGGGCGAACAGCAGGAGCAGTGGGTCCTCGCCTTTTCTCCGGCGCGCCTGGCCGGGATGGGGCTCGATATTCAGGCGGTCGCCGACGCCCTACGTGCGCAAAACGCGGTTGTCCCGGCAGGAACGATGCGAACCGAAAAAGAGAACATGGCGATAAAGGTCAGCGGGGCGCTCACGACCGAAGAGAGCTTACGCGCCGTCACGCTGCACGTGAACAATCGCTATATTCCGCTGACCGACATTGCCACCGTCACCCGGGAAATCGCCGAGCCACCGGCCCCGGCCTACCGGGTGAACGGCAAACCGGCTATCGGACTGGCGGTGTCGATGGCGCCAACGGGCAACATGCTGCGTTTCGGTGCTGCGCTGAACGCCAGAATGGCGGCCCTCAGCGCCGGGCTGCCGCACGGTATCGAGATGGTGAAAGTTGCCGATCAGTCAGCGGTGGTCAGTGACGCGGTAAGCGGGTTTATCCGGGTGCTTATCGAAGCCGTTATTATCGTGCTGGCGGTTTCATTTGTCTCACTGGGGTTACGGGCCGGACTGGTGGTGGCGACGGCCATCCCGCTGGTGCTCGCCATGACGTTTGCCGGCATGATGCTCGCCGGCATCGGCCTTCAGCGTATCTCGCTCGGGGCGCTGATCATTGCCCTGGGCCTGCTGGTGGATGACGCCATGATCGCCGTCGAAACGATGGTCTCCCGGCTGGAAGCGGGGGATTCCCGTCGGCTCGCGGCCACCCATGCATTTAAAACGACGGCCTTCCCGATGCTCACCGGTACTCTGGTAATGATTGCCGGCTTTATTCCCGTTGGTTTTGCGGCCTCCAGCGCCGGTGAATACTGTTTTTCCCTGTTTGCGGTGGTGCTGATTGCCCTGCTCTGTTCCTGGGCTGTCGCGATCCTGTTTTCGCCGCTGACGGGCACGTGGCTGTTGCCGGAAAAAGTCAGATCTCACGCGGCAGGCCCCGGCAGGATCGCGCGCGGGTACGGACGGCTTTTACGTCTGGCACTGCGTCACCGGCTCGCTACCGTGCTGATTGCGCTTTCCGCGCTGGGGCTGTCCGCGTACGGCACGACGTTTATGCAGGGCGAGTTTTTCCCCGCTTCGGACAGGCCTGAGCTGCTGGTCAGCCTGACGCTTCCGGCCAACGCGTCGCAGCCGGAAACGCTAAGAGAGGTGGAAAAGCTGGAAAAGGCGCTGGCCGGCAACGGCAACATCGATCGCTATTCGACGTACGTCGGGTCGGGCGCCATCCGTTTTTACCTGCCGATGGACGTGCTGCTGGAAAATGAAAATATCGCCCAGATGGTCGTGGTGGCTAAGGATCTTGAGGCGCGGGATCGTCTGCATGCGCAGCTCAACAGGATCCTGGCGACGCAGTTTAGCGACATCATCACGCGCGTGTCGCCCCTTGAGCTGGGGCCGCCCGTCGGCTGGCCCATCAAATACCGGGTGAGTGGGCCTGACTATCTGCAGGTTCGGGCGTTTGCGAACCGTCTCACGGACGCGATTGGGCAGTCCCCGTTCTCACGCGACGTTAACCAGACGGCCGGAGAGCCGGAGAGGGTCATCACCTTAAAGGTGAATCAGACGGCGGCCAGGGCGGCGGGAATATCGTCAGAAAGCCTCGCCCGCACGCTGAATACCGTCTGGTCCGGCAGCGTTGTTACCTCTATCAGGGATAACGACCGCCTTGTCGACGTGGTGCTGCGGGCCACGGACGATGCACGTCACAGCACCGCCACCCTCTCCTCGCTCACGATTCAGGGGAATGACGGTAAAAAAATTCCGCTCAGCGCCGTTGCGACGCCGGTCTGGGGCGTGGACGATCCGGTCATCTGGCGTCGCCAGCGCGTGCCCTTTATCACGGTGCAAACGGACCTTGCCCCGGGGCTGAAGGCTGAAGCGGTATCCGCGGCGCTTCGTCCGGCGGTCGACAGGCTGCGCGCGAGCCTGCCCGCAGGTTACAGCATTGAAGAAGGCGGTGCGGTTGCCGAATCGGACAAGGGGAACAGCTCCGTCTTTACCGTTCTTCCGGTAACGCTGGTCCTCATGCTGTTGCTGCTGATGCTTCAGCTGCGGCGATATTCCCGGATGCTGCTGGCCCTCCTGATGGCCCCGTTTGGCTTGCCGGGGATCGTGCTGGCTATGCTGCCCGGCGGCACGCCGATGGGGTTTGTCGCGCTGCTGGGCGTTATCGCCCTGGCGGGGATGATCGTGCGCAACGCGGTGATACTGATTAGCGAGGTTGACAGCAATCTTGCTCAGGGGATAGCAAACGATGCCGCCATTATGGCGGCCGCGGAGCACCGGGCCAGACCCATCTGCCTGACCGCCTGCGCCGCCATTCTGGGCATGATCCCGATCTCTCATCAGGTCTTCTGGGGGCCAATGGCCTATGCCATTATCGGCGGGCTGCTGGTCGCGACGCTGGTGACGCTGACCGTGTTACCCGCGTCGTTTAGCCTGCTGTTACAGTGGGGAGCTCAGCGCAACGCCACAGAAGACGGGCTGCGCTGAGGCTCCACCGTTTCCCGGCAGATTACGCGGCGGTCAGCGCAAAACGCTCTTTCAGTACATGGCGGATTTCCTCCTCCGCCAGCTGCCGCGTTTCAGTGCCGTTCGCCGTGATGGTTTTCAGCACGTCGCCCAGTAAAATCTGGCGTCCTTCCGGGCTGTGCTGCACCACCACCCGCTTCTGCACAAAGATGGCATCCGGGTGCGTGGAGTTAAGGTAGTTGGCCGGGACGAAATCAATCCATTCCTGAGGGGTGAGATCAAAGCCGTACTGCCGGGCCCACTCTCCCTCAACCTTCGCCTCAAGCAGATATTCGCCCTCCGCGCTGCGGCTCAGTCGGAACGTGTCGACATCCTGCGTGATATCCACATCAAGCGTGTCCAGCGCCATCGGCGCACGAATGCCGTAGCTGCCGAAACCGAGGTCGCAAAGCCACTGTCGGCTCTCCACCTCGGCAATCAACGCCATATGGGTTTTCGGCCGCCGCGCGGGGTAGAACATCGGGCGCGCCGCCACGAAGCGGTAAGGGATCCCTAACGCCTCCAGCGCCATGGCAAAAAGCCCGTTTACCTCATAGCAGTAGCCGCCGCGCCCCTGCGTTAACACCTTATCGGCAATATCGTCCGGCGCCAGCGAGA
Source organism: Enterobacter asburiae (assembly GCF_001521715.1). Lineage (NCBI taxonomy): Bacteria > Pseudomonadati > Pseudomonadota > Gammaproteobacteria > Enterobacterales > Enterobacteriaceae > Enterobacter > Enterobacter asburiae. Next base: position 1,156,377 of record NZ_CP011863.1, on the reverse strand, counting down.
CAACTTTGCCCGCCTGCACGTCCAGATTCTCAAAGGGGACTGAAAAGAGCTGATGGCGCATCAGCGCATGCAGGGTGGCCGTATCGGCAGCCGCCGGTCCGGTGTAGTTTATGCGGTTGAAATAGGTGGAAATGTTGAAGTTATCGCTGTGCATAATGCCTCCTTGTCCTGAACATGCCGGACACTATAGATGGCGCGCATCAATGGCTGTATAGTCAGTTTTATCGAAAATTAGCCTGAACAGTTACCCATGTCTGCCCCGTCCCAGTCCTCTCCTCACTATCGCCGTATTGCGGATATGCTGCGTCTTACCATTACGTCCGGCGCGCTGCGCGCCGGTGACAGGATGATCTCCGCGCGCAAACTGGCCGAACGCGAGCGCGTTAGCCTTCCGACGGCGCTGGAGGCCCTTCGCTGCCTGGAGGCTGAAGGGCTGATCGTTGCGCGCCCGCGGTCAGGCTATTACATCCGCCAGACCAGCCAGCCTCCGCGCGCGGAGCCCGCGCGTTCCTTGCCGGGCCCGGTCCCCGTCACCATGTCCGCCGTGGCCCGGTCGCTGTTCAGCAGTGCAGAAGCCCGGCTGATCCCGCTGGGCGCCGCCCTGCCCGATCCCGCGTGGCTACCGGGAGATGCGCTGCAGCGGGCGTTGCACTCTGCGGGCCGTCGTCTGGACGCGCATGGACAGAGCTACAGCCTGCCTCCGGGAAGGCGGGATTTGCGAAGCAAGATTGCCGCGCGCTCTGCCCAGTGGGGAGCCCGGTTCGGTGCGGACGATCTCATTATTACCGCAGGCGCGACGCAGGCGCTGCGCCTGGCCCTTCGGGCCGTGTGCCAGCCGGGCGATGTCGTGGCGATTGAGCAGCCAGCCTACTTTGGCACGCTCCTGCTGCTGGAGGATTTAGGCCTGAAGGCTTTAGCGATCCCCACCGACCCTGTGGAAGGCCTGCTGCTGGAACCGCTGGCGGACGCTATTCGCCACCACCGCCCTGCTGCCGTTCTGGCCTCGCCCACGGTACAAAATCCTTTGGGTGCCAGCATGCCCGTCGCGCGCAAGCAGGAGCTGGTTGCCCTGCTGGAAGAGGCGGGTATTCCCTTGATTGAAGACGATGTTTACGGTGACCTGGTCGGCGAGGGGCAACGCCCTCCGGCCTGCAAGGCGTTCGACCAGAGCAGGAATGTGATTTACTGCAGTTCCCTGTCTAAAACGCTTGCGCCCGGATGGCGAATCGGCTGGATCGCCGCCGGACGCTACTCCCCGCAGGTCTTACAGGCCCGCATGGCCGGAGAATGGGCTGGCGCCCCGCTGCTGGAAGCGGCGACGAGCGAAGTTCTGGCGAGCGGCGACTACGATCGCCATCTGCGGCGGCTGAAGCGCCGGATCGCAGAGGGCGTTCACGCCGTCGTGGCGCAGGTCAAGGCGAGCTTTCCGTCCGGTACACGCGTTAACGTGCCCGCTGCCGGTTTCCTGCTATGGGTTGAACTGCCTCAGCGGGTCAACGCGCTGGAGGTGCATCGTCGCGCGCTGGCGCTGGGCATTGGCGTCAGCCCTGGCCCCCTGTTTTCCCCTGCCGCGGAGTTAACGCACTTTCTGCGGCTGAACTGCGCAAACGAACCCACGCCCCGCCTGCTGAACGCCGTGGAGCAGATTGGCGCGCTGTGTCACGAGCTGGCTGCTTTCACACCAGACTCTCCAGCCATTCGGTAAAGACCCGCACCTTGCGGGAGAGATGGCGGTGTGGATAGAGCAGTGACAGCTTGCGGTCCGGCGAACGATAGTCCCGCAGGACTTCAACCAGAAGACCGCGGTCTATGTAAGGCTGGAGAAAGAGATTCATCCCCTGCATTAACCCCAACCCGGCAAGGCCTGCCGCGATGTAGGCCTCGGAGTTATCCACGACAAGCTTACCGGGCAGGGTAATTTCCGCGATGCCTTCTGGCGTGGTAAACGTCCACGGATGAATTTGTCTGCTTCGGTTATTAATCCAGTTGATGGCCTGATGCTTGCGTAAATCATCCGGCGTTTCTGGCATACCGTGTTTTGCCAGCCAGGCCGGGCTGGCGCAGGTCGTGATTTTGATGTTCCCGATTTTACGCGCGATATACTCACCGTCCTCCAGCTCTCCCACCCGCAGCACGCAGTCCAGGCCATCCCGCAGCATATCCCGACGGCGGTCAGAGCTGCTCAGAATGATGTCGATCTCAGGATGCTGACGATAAAAATCAGGCAGATTGGGTATCACCCGCAGCGTGGCAAAAGAGACCGGCATATCCACACGCAGCTGGCCGTGTATTGCCCGGTCCGTACCAAACGACTCCAGCAATTCGTCCGCCTGCGCCAGCAGGGGTTTACTCCGGCGATAAAAGGCTTCCCCATCCGGCGTCAGGCTAATCCGACGCGTTGTGCGCTGCAGTAGCCGGGTGCCGCTGTGCTGCTCCAGAAGCTGTAACGCTTTGGTAACTGCCGGACGATGGACCTGTAGATTCTCCGCCGCCTGGGTAAAACTGCCTGACTCGACAATTTCAATAAAAATTCGAATAGCTTCAAAGAGGTTTATTTGCATAAGGAACGCTTTTGTCGCGAGCAGGATAAAATGATTGTTATTAATTTTATAACAGTGATGAATCTTTTTGGCTATTTTTCCTAACAATCCTGCGCCCTACACTCTTCCCCATTCAAACGTGAGGGAGAGTCCGCTATGAAAAATAACCGTATTTGCCAGATCCTGGGCATCGAAAAACCTGTTATTCAGGGGCCGTTATCCTGGCTCACCGATGCTCGTTTAGTTGCTGCGGTCAGCAATGCCGGAGGACTCGGCGTGCTGGGGCCCAATGCCGGTTTAACCGCCGACACCGCGGTCTCCACGCCGGAAGAGACCGCCGAAAAAATGCGCGAAGAAATTCGTAAAACCAAACGGCTGACCGAGAAACCGTTTGGCGTGAACCTGATCCCCACGGCCGTTAATGACGTCTGGACTGGACCTATTCTTCAGGTGGTAAAAGACGAAGGCGTCAGGGTCGTGGTGTATACGGGCTATGGGGAAGGCAGCATTATTCCCGCGCTGTTCAGCGAGTTAAAAGAGGCGGGTATCGCCATTATCTACCGCGACATCAACCCAACACCGGAGAACACCCGCCTCGCGGAAGAAATGGGGGCTGACATTATCGTCGCCACCGGTTTTGATGAAGGCGGGACGTTACCCGCAACGGTGCTTGGCACCTTTTCCATCGTGCCGCTGATTGCCGATGCCGTGAAGCACGTCCCGGTTATGGCCGCGGGCGGCATTACCGATAATCGCACCGCCAGAGCGGCGCATGCATTGGGCGCGGAAGGCGTGTTTGCCGGTTCAGTGTTTATCAGCACGGAAGAAAGCCGCGTGCCGCAGAGCGTCAAAGAGAAAATTGTTGCCGCCAACGGCCTCGATTTGCTGCTTTTCCGCACCGTGCCCCATTACTACCGCTCTCTTCCCGGCAAGCTGGCGGAAAAACTGGCGTCGATGGATAAAGCAGGCGCAAGCAACGAAGCGCTGGGCAAGGCGATGGGAGGATTACGGGGCCTGCGTCTTGGCATGCTCGAAGGCAACACCGACGAGGGCTATATCGCGCTCGGCACGGGGATTGGGAACATCCGCAGCGTGAAAAGCGTGGCCGAGGTTGTTAATGCGTTAACGGTTGAGTAAGTGCCCCGGCGTCCTGGCCTGCACCAGGACGCCCAGGCTCATCAGGGAATAATCCGCGCGGCTCTCAGCTGCGCGAACAGGCTGAAAAACATTTCATCGGTGGCCTGCATTTGCGTAAAGCCCGCCCTGCGCAGCTTGCTCCCGTCACCGAACATGTCGTAATCCCAGCTAAAGACAAAATCGGCAAACCGCCCGTCGCTCAGCTGCAGAATATCCGCTTCCGCCAGCCGCTCTTCGGCAAGCTCGCGCCATACGCCGCGATAGTCGTTAAACAGCTGATGAAATGACAACCTCACCGGCGGCGCAGAGTCCAGTTCAAACCAGCGTGCAATGCGCGGCCACAGCTCACTCCAGCGCCAGACATCGCCGTTATTCACGTTGAACGCCTGATTCTGTGCCGCAGGTGACGCGGCGGCCCACACCGTGGCCTCGGCCAGCAGCCCGGCGTCGGTATGGTCAACGATGCTGTGCCAGGCCTGTTCCGAACCGGGAAAACGCAGCGGTAACCCCAGCGCCTTGCACAGGGAGGCGTACAGGGCGATGCTCAGCGCAAGGTTCATGGCATTACCCGGTACCGCGCTCCCCACCACGCCCGGCCTGATGGCATTCCAGTGTCAGCCTTTTCCCCGCTGAAACTGGCTGAGCCACGCGAGCTGCGCGGCGTTAAATTCGGCACCCGGTACGCCGGGATCGCTTTCCCGCGCCGGGGTTTTAAACGGCCCCAGATGCGCACCATAGACTTTGTCCCCCTGCATCAGGCTTACCGTCTGCAAAGGTGCCGTTTTTTCGAGGGTGCTGACCAGATTACGCAGCATGGTGACGTTCGGCTCAACCATGTCCGTCCAGTTCGCCGCGTTCGCCCAGGCGCTGTAAAAAATGTGGGTGACACCGTTCAGGGCGTCCAGCGCCCGCGCGGTGTCCTGCGCGTCCAGTAAATCGACGTTCACCACGGGAATGCCGTCCGGATGGGTTACCTCGCGGCGACTGAGGCCGATCACCTCCCACTGATGGTGCAGGAGCGTGCTGACCAGCTGTCTGCCGACTATGCCGCTGGCGCCTGCGACCAGGGCGACGTTGTGTTGCTGGATCTTATTCATGGTGTTTCTCCGGAAAGGGTGACAGACGCAGTGTGATCTATTATTTTTTCTGGAGATATCCCCGGAAACCGATGGCACTTATAAGCAGAATCATTAAATGAATAATAAGCTCACCGCCATTTCTACCTTTCTACGCGTCGCTGAAGCGGGCTCGTTTTCGGCGGCAGCCCGTCAGACCGGCATTAAGCAGTCCGCCGTCAGTCAACAGATCGCGGCGCTTGAGGATGAGCTTGGCGTGGTGCTGCTGCACCGAACGACGCGTACGATGAAGCTGACCGAACAGGGTGAACGTTACCGGCGTGATATGCAGCTTGTGCTGGACGCAATGGGGGAAGCGGAGAGGCGTCTGCATCCTGTTGACCATAGCATTCAGGGACGCGTCCATGTCCAGTTACCGAGCGGCCTGGGGCAGATCGTTTTGCCGCATCTGCTAGCGCTACAGCGCCTACATCCCGAACTGCAGCTGATGATTTCCCTGGATGACCGCCTTGCCGATCTGGTGACGGAGGGCGTGGATGTCGCGATACGGCTGGGCAGTGAGCCTCCGCAGGCGCACGCGGCTCGCGTGCTGGCGCGTATTGAAGCCGCGCTGTTTGCCGCTCCCGGTTTTCAGGCGGTACACGCCGTCAGCGAACTGACGTCGCTGCCACACGTACGGTTCAGCGCTATTCCGCTGGATGCCCCCCTGCGCCTGATTTCTGACGAGGAAACGGTCGAGCTCAACGTGAATACCGTTTTCCGTGCCAACACCAGCGACGCGCTGCTGCAAGCGCTGGAGGCCGGCATCGGTATCGGCGGCATGCAGCGACCGCTTGTGGCCAGGGCGCTGCAGGCGGGCACGCTGGTGCCGGTGCTGCCCGACTGGCGCTTGCCCGATCGCTTCCTCTATGCCGTCTATCCTGACGCCCGCTTTATTCCGCAGCGCGTCAGAAAGGTCGTCAGCGTGATTGAGCAGTTACTGCCTGAAATAATAAAGAAAAACTGATTGTTTCCGCCGTAAATCACGTGCATTTTTTAACCGCAAGGAATAGAGTGTTTTTACCGTATCCCCTCTTTCTGGAGCACGTATGCCGGATTACTGTTTTTTCCAAAAAGGCCCGAACCTCATTGCGATCGAGAGCGCAAACACCGATGCGGCCGCTCAGCTCATCTCTCAGGGGTTTGAAAAGCAGTTCGAGGAGATCGGCGCTGCGGATGAAAAAAAGGCGCTTACCCGCCTTGCGGATATCCGTAAAAATAATGAGATCGATCGCTATAACTTCCTGGCCGGAGCGGGCGAAATGCCGCTGATCGGCGCGCTGGCGGCTGCGGCAACCTGGTTGGTGCAAAAGAAATAACGCAACCATCTTCTACTTCGCCACCGGCAAATCGGCGTACCGCGTCGTATAGGCCGGTGACAGCATCTCACGCTTCATTGCCCAGGATTTCTCAATACCCTGCCCGGCGAACCATATCTTCCCTTTACCGGAATGATTTACGCTGTCCATCATCTCCATCAGCGCCGCGCTGTTGGCGCGCAGACGATTATCGTCAAACAAATTCAGCTGGGCGACGCCGCTGCTGAAAAAGTCCGCCAGCATGACCCCGGCTTTCATATAGCGATAGCCGTCAAGCCATATACGTCCCAGCGCCTCCGTGGCGGCGCGGATGATATCGCGCGAGTCATTGGTGGGCGTCATCAGGGTGACAGAAGCCTGATTGCCGTAATAAATTTCGTTGTCCGCGTGCGGGCTGGTGCGCACAAACACGCTGATAAAGCGACAGTATTGATGCTCGCCGCGCAGTTTCTCTGCTGCGCGTTCCGCGTAGGCACAAATGGCCTGGTGCATCTCCTCGTACTGTGTAATACGGTGTCCAAACGAACGGCTACAGATAATTTGCTGCTTCGTGGGGGTGAACTCTTCCAGGTCAAGGCAGGGCTCACCGCGAAGCTCGCGGGCCGTCCGTTCCAGTACCACGTTGAAATGTTTGCGAATGACCCAGGACGACGCTTCCGCCAGCTCCAGCGCCGTGGTGATCCCCATAGCGTTGAGCTTTTTCGTGATGCGCCGCCCTACTCCCCACACCTCCTCTACCGGAACCTTTTCCAGCAGCTTACGCTGCCGCTCGCGGCCTGAGAGATCGACCACGCCGCCCGTGCTGGCCCAGCGTTTCGCCGCATAGTTGGCCAGCTTCGCCAGCGTTTTGGTCGGGGCAATACCGACGCCAACGGTTAAGCCCGTATTTTTAAAGACCTGCGTGCGCATCTGGTGACCGAACGCTTCCAGCGACAGGCAGTGGCTGACCCCTGAAACGTTCACGAACGCCTCATCAATGGAGTAAATCTCTATTGCCGGGGCGAGATCGGTCAGCGTCTGCATGACCCGACTGCTGAGATCGGCATACAGCGCATAGTTCGAGCTAAAGACGTAAACTTTTGACGGGTATAGTTTTTCTTTGAATTTAAAATACGGCTCACCCATTTTTATGCCGAACTGCTTTGCCTCCCGCGACAATGAAATGATGCAGCCGTCGTTATTGGACACCACCACGATGGGTTTCCCCTCCAGATCGGGGCGGAACACCTTCTCGCAGGAGGCGTAAAAGCTATTCACATCAACCAGCGCGAACATGTTTATGCGTTTTGAGGGTGTGGGTGACGACGCCGAAGATCTGCAGCTCCTCTTCGGACTGAAAGGTAATTGGCTGATAGCGGGCATTATGCGGCAGAAGTCTCAGAACCGGACGGGTCTGTAGCTCTTTCACCGTAAACTCACCGGCGACCGACGCCACGACGATATCCCCGTGTTCGGCATTTAACGAACGATCGACCACCAGCAGATCGCCGTCGCCGATCCCCGCCCCAATCATGGAGTCTCCGCTCACCTTGATAAAATAGGTCGCACTGGGGTGTCTGACTGCCAGCCGGTTAAGATCGAGACGATCCTCCACATAATCCTGCGCCGGGCTGGGGAAACCACAGGCAACGCGTTCTAAAAACAAAGGTAATTCAATGTCTTGTTTTGGGTGATAAGAAAAGAGAGTGTCCATAATGCCTTTCTCGCCAGATACTGTATATAAATACAGTATTACGGATTATGGACAAGGATCAAGGTCATTTCCAAAGGCGAACCCAAACGCGTTGAAGTTTGAGCGGTTTTAATTTAGCAACGTTGCCCGCCGTTAACAGGCCTGACAGAACAAGTCATATAAAAGTCATCTAGTTTATGACTTATAAAAAATAACATCACTATGCAATAACTACATGTTGACTTTAAATTCAGATAAAAGCATATTTTACCGAACGAATTAACAAGACTTACTGGAGAATATTTTCAATGCCAGCCCGTGACTATCCAGACAAGCGTGTTGCACGCGGTCTGGCAAAGGAGGCCGATCTCAGAATGTTGAGCGCCCGCATCGATCCCGATCTGATGGAGTACATCAGAACCACCGCCTTTGAGACGCGTAAGAGCAAGCAGGAGATTGTGGCGGAAGCGTTAGCGCTTCACAGGCAGAAAAGTCAGACAGGACTCTAAGCGCGCAAAGCCGGAAGCATCCTTCAGGCTTTGCGCGTGTTACCTTTAATCCATCAGCGAATTCAGCGTTTCCAGCGCTTCAGGCGGCAACCGCAGCTCCCCCGCCGCGAGATTTTGACGCAGATGCGCCACGGAAGAGGTGCCAGGGATCAGCAGAATATTCGGGGAACGTTGCAGCAGCCATGCCAGCGCAACCTGCATTGGCGTTGCGCCCAGTGAATCCGCGACGGCCTGCAGCCCGGAAGATTGCAGTGGCGTAAAGCCTCCCAATGGGAAGAACGGCACATACGCGATCCCCTGCTGCGCCAGCAGATCCACCAGCGCGTCGTCACCCCGATTCACAATGTTGTACATGTTCTGCACGCACACCACCGGGACCATCTTCTGGGCTTCCGCAACCTGGGTGGCCGTGACGTTGCTCAGGCCAATATGACGCACCAGACCCTGCTGCTGTAATTCGGCCAGGGTGGAGAGCGGTTCAGCAATCGACCCTTCCGCCGGCCCGTGTGCGCTAAACATGATCCGCAGATTCACCACGTCCAGCACGTCCAGCTGCAGATTACGCAGGTTGTCATGCACCGCCTGAGTCAGTTCCTGCGCGGAAAAGGCCGGCAGCCAGGCACCTTTTTCGTTGCGACGAGCGCCAATCTTGGTGACGAGCGTCAGATCGTCCCGGTACGGATGAAGCGCCTCGCGGATCAGCTGGTTAGTGACATGAGGACCATAAAAATCACTGGTATCAATGTGGTTCACCCCCGCCGCTACCGCTTCGCGCAGCACGTCCAGCGCGGCCTGCTTATCCTTCGGAGGACCAAAGACGCCCGGCCCGGCGAGCTGCATCGCACCGTAGCCCAGTCGTTTAACCGTCCGCGTTCCGAGCGCGTACGTCCCGCTTTTATCAATGCTGCTCATGTTAACCTTCCTCATAAAAATGATCCGGATTTACAACAGGTTCCTCACCGGAGCCCTTAGTTAAGCGCGAGTTAAATTAAAGTTTAAATTCTATACGACGATAGTATTGGTGTACCTCTGCATCCTTTCTAACGGACGACCGCTATGCTGAAAAATTTGCACGTGATTACCGGTATTATCTTTGCCCTCACCATATTCTGTCTGTTGCAAGTTGTCACGGGAGGGTTGTTCTACTCTGCCGTCAGCAACGATCGCCATAACTTCCAGAATTCCGGCGTGCTCAATGCCCAGCAGGAAAGCCTGAGCGACAGCGTGAACACGCTGGTGAAAACGCGCGTCACCGTCACCCGCGTGGCGATCCGCTACCTGAAAAACCAGCGCGACCCGGCTTCCCTTGCGGCGATCAATAAGCTGCTTGGCACCGCAGCCGACTCGCTGGCAAAAGCCGAAGCCTATAACAAAGAGTGGCAGAAGCTGCCGCAGGTTAACGGCCAGGAGGCAGCATTAACCGACGAGATGCAGAAGTCCTGGAACCAGATGCACGAAGTGATGCGCTTATCGATTGAGTATCTGCGTGCCGACAACTACCAGGCCTATGGCGATCTGGACGCGCAGCAGGCGCAGGACGAGATGGAAGCGGTCTATAACCGCTGGCGCGCCGAAAACAACACCCTGCTGAAGGCCGCAACCGAAGAGAACCAGAGCAGCTTCACGCAGATGCAGTGGACGCTGGCGGCTATTCTGCTGGCCGTTATCGCGGTTCTGGTGGTCATCTGGCAGGGTTTACAGCACCTGCTGTTAAAACCCCTCCACTCCATTATGAACCATATTCGCGCCATTGCAGGGGGTGACCTGACGCAGGAGATCGCTATCTCCGGTCGCAACGAGATGGGCCAGCTGGCTGCCGGCCTGCATGAGATGCAGCAGTCGCTGGTGACCACCGTCAGCGCCGTACGTGGAAGTACCGATTCCATCTACACCGGCGCAGGCGAAATTGCCGCAGGGAGCAACGATCTTTCCGCCCGTACCGAGCAGCAGGCCGCCTCGCTCGAAGAGACCGCCGCCAGCATGGAAGAGCTGACCGCGACGGTTAAACAGAACTCCGATAACGCCCGTCAGGCAACGCTGCTGGCGAAAAACGCCTCTGAAACGGCCGCGCGCGGCGGTCACGTCGTGGATAACGTGGTTCGCACCATGAACGAAATCGCCGACAGTTCGCAGCAAATTGCGCATATTACCGGCGTGATCGACAGCATCGCGTTCCAGACCAACATTCTGGCACTTAACGCAGCGGTGGAAGCGGCGCGCGCCGGGGAACAGGGTCGTGGGTTTGCGGTTGTTGCAGGCGAAGTCCGTACGCTGGCGAGCCGCAGCGCGCAGGCGGCTAAAGAGATCAAAGGGCTTATTGAGAACTCCGTCAGCCGGGTCAATACCGGTTCTGAGCAGGTCAGCGAGGCTGGCACCACCATGAAGGAAATTGTCGCTGCCGTCACCCGCGTGACCGACATCATGGGTGAGATTTCATCTGCCTCTGACGAGCAGAGCCGCGGTATTGAGCAGGTGAGCCTGGCCGTTTCGCAGATGGACAGCGTGACGCAGCAAAACGCCGCGCTGGTGCAGGAGTCCGCCACGGCGGCTGCGGCACTGGAAGATCAGTCCGAGCAGCTGCGCCAGGCGGTAGCGGCGTTTCGTCTGAACGGCAAAGAAAAAGCGGTCGCACCACGCCCGACCAGTCTGAAAACGCCACAGCTGCTGCGCCCGGCGACGACTACCGCCTCCACCGACAGCAACTGGGAAACGTTCTGAGTCACCGGCGGGCGAGGAGATCGCCCGCTAGCGGCTGCGCTTGGCGTGCCGCTCCCAGTTTTCCTGTTTTGCCTCATCCGATTTTCGCAGTGAAACATAGCATGCCCCGCTGCCGCCGTGATGCGGCAGCGCCACGCAGAAGGCCTGCACTTCCTCAAACTCGGTTAACCAGCGCGCCAGATAGCTGCGCACCACATTGGGATGCGAGTTTTGCTCGCGCCCTTTCCCGTGAATGATAATCAGATTGCGTAGCCCGTCGCGTCCGGCCTGGCGAATAAAAGAATAGAGCATCTGACGGCAGCGTTCGGCAGGCTGACGCAGGAGGTTTAAGCTGGCCTGGCGGGCATATTTCCCCGAGCGCAGCTTATCAATAACGCCCTGCTGTACCCCTTCTCGCCGGAACGCCAGCGGCTCTTCCAGGGGAAGCACGTCAAGAAAATCCAGCGTCAGGAAGTTATCCAGCTGTTCGCTATCCACCTCCTCGCGCGTCCGCGTATTGCGGCTGGGCTGCCAGTGAATATCCGCGCAGCGCTTCAGGGGCTGGACATCTTCCATGGCGTCAAGAAAAAATGATTTGTCGTCAGGGTTCATGGACATCCTCCAGCTACATCTGAGGACTGTACTATACCTGCGCCAGAGACCGGCCTCAATCACCGTTACAGAGCGATGCGTGGCAATATTATTAACCTGATGAATATATATAGTAATTATTAAATAAACTTAAATCAGACTTAACTAAAATTTCAGCAAAGATAAAATACGTGATTTATGTTAAAATTTCATGAAATCAATCACTCGCCCGCCTTTCATTTTTCGGGAAAGGTGTTATACCTAAATATACCTGCCTCATGGAAATAATACTCAGGATTGGCGAAAGGACGTACTGCTGTGTGTACTATAGGGTCTGTCTGATGTCGGGCAGATCCTGTTTTTTTTAATTGGCATTTCACGCGACGACTATTTTCCTCACCTCCCTTCTGAATTGCGTAATTAATGACTCAGCAAGGGGAGTCTGACGTGAATCACGGCGCTGAATTAAATAATATGTTGCTTTAGGAAGCGATTCGACAACCGGAAGCATGACCAGACGGTGTGCCAGCAGCGGATCACAGCCTAGCTCCTGCGGCAATATGCTTAAAAAATCACTTTGCGCGACCAGGCTAATACAGGAAGAAAAAGTTTCGCAAACCACACCGATTCGCGGTATTTGCGAGCGATCGCTAAATACCTCTTCTAATTGCTTATAATAACTTCCCCGCGGCGTCGGCATTGTCCAGTTATAATGCAGGAGTTCATTAATTGATGTTGCCCCCATTGCCGGATGCCCCTCCCGACAAAATACCGCAAACGGTTTTTCGAAGAGCTTTTCAAACGTAAACTCCTGGTCGTAAGGCCCCTGATAATAGGTATTGATGGTGAAGTCCAGCTCGCCCTGGCGTAATTCATTGATCATCGACACCAGCTGCCCTTCCATAATCCGCACCTTGACCTGCGGATGCTGCGCATGAAAGCGGGTAATGACGGCGGGCATCAGCGTGCGTGAAACGCTGGCCCCCATTCCTATGTTGATTTGCCCGGCCAGCTCACCCTGCCGCTGACGGATGTCATCCTGCGCCGCGCGCAGCTCTTCCAGAATCAATCTGGCGCGCTGGTAAAAGCCCTCGCCGCATTCGGTCAACGCGACACCCTTACTCCTGCGCACGAAGAGCTGCGCCGCCATGCCCTCCTCCAGCTCTTTGATGGATTTGGTCAGCGCCGGCTGGGAAAGATTCAGCGTCCTGCTGGCACCGCGAATGCTGCCCTGACGCGCAACCTCAACAAACGCCCGGATTTGATGAAATTTAATCTGGAATGTCATAGCCCGACCGATAACCGTTGTTTATCAGAGTAAAGAAACTGTCATCTACTTTAATGGAAAGGGATGTGCGAGGGTAATTCCTGAACGGTTAAAACTGTGAAAAATCGGTTAGTGATAAGTAAAAACTATCACAGCGTGAAGCAGTTCACATATTTTAATGATGACAGGAACAGATATGGACACACTGGCGCAGTACATCCAGACGTTATCCCCGCAGCTGAGCGCATGGCGTCGTGATTTTCACCATTTTGCAGAATCCGGCTGGGTAGAGTTTCGTACCGCCGCGAAAGTCGCGGAAATCCTCGACTCGCTGGGTTACGAGCTGGCGATGGGCCGCGACGTGGTGGATGCCGAAAGCCGGATGGGGCTGCCCGATGCCGCTACCCTGGCACAAGAGTTTGCCCGCGCGCGGGCGCAGGGCGCGCCTGAGAAATGGCTGGCGCCGTTTGAAGGCGGGTTTACCGGCATTGTGGCGACCCTCAATACCGGGCGTCCTGGTCCAACCCTGGCGTTTCGCGTCGACATGGATGCCCTTGATTTAAGCGAAGCGCTGGATGAAAGCCATCGCCCGTTTCGCGACGGTTTTGCCTCCTGCAATCCGGGAATGATGCACGCCTGCGCGCACGACGGCCACACCACTATTGGTCTGGGGCTGGCGCGGGTGCTTAAGCAGAATGAAGCGCAGCTCAACGGTACCCTCAAGCTGATCTTCCAGCCTGCCGAAGAAGGCACACGCGGCGCGCGCGCCATGGTTGCCGCCGGCGCGCTGGACGACGTGGACTATTTCACGGCTATTCATATTGGTACCGGCGTCCCTGCCGGAACGGTGATTTGCGGCAGCGATAACTTTATGGCCACCACCAAGTTCGACGTGAACTTTACCGGCGTGGCCGCACACGCGGGCGGTAAACCGGAGGACGGACGTAACGCCCTGCTCGCCGCCGCGCAGGCCGCCCTCGCCCTGCACAGCATCGCCCCGCACAGCGAAGGCGCCTCCCGGGTGAACGTCGGGGTGATGCAGGCGGGCAGCGGACGCAACGTGGTGCCCGCGAATGCCCTGATAAAGGTTGAAACGCGCGGCGAAAGCGAAGCGATTAATCAGTACGTCTTTGAACGCGCGCAGGCGGTCATTACCGGCGCAGCGGCGCTCTACGGCGTGAGCGCCGAGATGCGCCTGATGGGCGCCGCAACCTCCAGCGCGCCGACACCGGCGTGGGTGGATTATCTGCGCGTACAGACGAGCCAGGTTTCCGGGGTTGTTCACGCCATCGATAAGGTGAAGGCGCCAGCGGGTTCCGAAGACGCCACGCTGATGATGGCCCGCGTGCAGGAGAACGGCGGCATGGCGTCGTATATGGTGTTCGGCACGGATTTGAGCGCCGGACATCACAACGAAAAATTCGACTTCGATGAGCAGGTCATGGCCATCGCCATTGAAACGCTGGCGCGAACTGAGCTCAATTTCCCGTGGACGCGAGGTGTGTAATGCAGGAGAACTACGCTTTTATTGCCGATGCGATCGACACGCGATGTCGGACGTTAACCGATATTGCCGACGCGATCTGGGATCGTCCAGAAACCCGCTTTGAAGAGTTCTGGTCCGCCGAACGGCTCGCCAGCGAGCTGGAGTCAGAAGGATTTACGCTGACGCGCGAGGCAGGCGGCATCCCCAACGCCTTTATCGCCAGCTTCGGCAGCGGGAAACCGGTCATTGCCCTGCTGGGTGAATACGACGCGCTGGCCGGGCTAAGCCAGCAGGCGCACTGCGCGACGGCGCAATCCGCCACGCCGGGGGCCAACGGCCACGGCTGCGGGCATAACCTCTTAGGCACCGCGGCGCTGGCGGGCGCGGTGGCGGTGAAAAGCTGGCTGGAGCAGCACGGCGGCAGCGGAACGGTGCGTTTTTACGGCTGTCCCGGCGAGGAAGGTGGCTCCGGGAAAACCTTTATGGTGCGCGAAGGCCTGTTTGATGACGTCGATGCCGCCGTCACCTGGCACCCGGAAGCCTTCGCCGGGATGTTTAACGTCAGCACGCTGGCGAATATTCAGGCGGCCTGGCGTTTTCACGGCGTGGCGGCGCATGCGGCCAACTCCCCTCATCTGGGGCGCAGCGCGCTGGACGCCGTGACGCTGATGACCACCGGCACCAACTTCCTCAACGAACACATCATTGAGAAAGCGCGCGTCCATTACGCCATTACCGATACCGGCGGGATTTCACCCAACGTGGTGCAGGCGCAGTCTGAGGTGCTGTACCTGATCCGCGCCCCGGAGATGGCCGATGCGCAGCAGATCTACGAACGCATCGAGAAAATCGCCCAGGGCGCGGCGATGATGACCGAAACCACCGTCGAGTGCCGCTTTGATAAAGCCTGCTCCAGCTACCTGCCGAACCGCACGCTCGAGGCGGCGATGTATCGCGCCCTGCAGCACTACGGCACGCCGCTCTGGACGGAGGAAGAACGCGCCTTCGCCCGCGAGATCCGCGCCACCCTGACGCCCAACGATCTGCAAAACAGCCTGAAAAACATTGCCGCAACGGGGGGAGACGCGGGTAAAGCCTTTGCCCGTCGTCATCAGGAGACGCTGCTGGTGGATGAAGTCGCGCCTTACGCCATCACCGACAACGTGCTGGCGGGTTCAACCGACGTGGGCGACGTCAGCTGGAAAATGCCGGTTGCCCAGTGCTTCAGCCCCTGCTTTACCGTCGGCACGCCGCTGCACACCTGGCAGCTGGTGGCGCAGGGACGTACCTCCATTGCCCACAAAGGCATGCTGCTGGCCGGAAAAGTGATGGGCGCAACCGCGCTCAATCTGCTGCAGGACGCAGCGCTGCTGAAAAAATGCCGTGAAGAGTTCGAACAACAATTACAAGAAAAACCGTACGTGTGTCCGATCCCGCAGGGCGTGACACCGTCACCTTTA
Organism: Enterobacter asburiae; assembly: GCF_001521715.1. Lineage (NCBI taxonomy): Bacteria > Pseudomonadati > Pseudomonadota > Gammaproteobacteria > Enterobacterales > Enterobacteriaceae > Enterobacter > Enterobacter asburiae. Next base: position 1,140,584 of record NZ_CP011863.1, on the reverse strand, counting down.
AAATAAAAAAACACAACAACACAACACTCCCGAGGAACGCCCATGAGTATGTCATCCATACCTTCGCATTCCCCATCCGGTAAGCTCTATGGCTGGGTTGAAAGGATCGGCAATAAAGTACCGCACCCTTTCCTGCTGTTTATCTATCTGATTGTGATTTTAATGGTCGCCACCGCCGTGCTCTCCGCCTTTGACGTGAGCGTGCGCAGCCCGGCTGACGGCAGCCTGGTGGCGGTAAAAAACCTGCTCAGCGTCGACGGGCTGCACTGGTTTTTACCCAACGTGATTAAGAACTTCAGCGGTTTCGCCCCGCTGGGGGCCATTCTGGCACTGGTTTTGGGTGCCGGACTGGCTGAACGCGTGGGCTTGCTGCCCGCATTAATGGTGAAGATGGCTTCTCACGTCAGCGCGCGTTACGCCAGCTATATGGTGCTGTTTATCGCCTTCTTCAGCCATATCTCCTCAGACGCCGCGCTGGTGATCATGCCGCCGATGGGCGCGCTGATTTTCCTTGCCGTCGGGCGTCATCCCGTGGCGGGCCTGCTGTCGGCGATTGCGGGCGTGGGCTGCGGATTTACCGCTAACCTGCTGATCGTCACCACCGACGTGCTGCTCTCTGGCATCAGCACGGAGGCGGCGAAGACCATCGATGCGGCAATGCACGTCAGCGTGATCGACAACTGGTACTTTATGGCCAGCTCGGTCATTGTCCTGACGATTGTTGGCGGGCTGATTACCGATAAAATCATCGAGCCGCGGTTGGGGAAATGGGAAGGCCGTAGCGATGAAAAGCTGGACACCCTGAGCAAAGAGCAGCGCTTCGGCCTGCGCGTGGCGGGCGTTGTCTCGCTGGCCTTTATCGCGCTGGTGGCGCTGATGGTGGTGCCGGAAAACGGCATATTGCGCGATCCGGTTAAACATACCGTACTGCCGTCGCCGTTTATTCAGGGCATCGTGCCGCTGATTATCCTCTTCTTCTTTGTCGTTTCGCTCGCCTACGGTATCGCGACCGGCAAAATCCGCCGTCAGGGCGATCTGCCGCAGCTGATGATCGAGCCGATGAAGGAGATGGCGGGCTTTATCGTGATGGTGTTCCCGCTGGCGCAGTTTGTGGCGATGTTTAACTGGAGCAACATGGGCAAGTTTATGGCCGTGGGCCTGACCGACGCGCTGGAGGCGGCCGGATTAAGCGGCGTACCGGCGTTTGTCGGCCTGGCGCTGCTGTCATCCCTGCTGTGCATGTTTATCGCCAGCGGCTCCGCCATCTGGTCGATTCTGGCCCCGATCTTCGTGCCGATGTTTATGATGCTGGGTTTTCATCCTGCGGTTGCCCAGATCCTGTTCCGCATCGCGGACTCCTCGGTGATTCCGCTGGCGCCGGTTTCGCCGTTTGTTCCGCTGTTCTTAGGCTTCCTGCAGCGCTATAAACCCGAGGCCAAACTGGGTACCTACTATTCGCTGGTTTTACCCTACCCGCTTATCTTTTTAGGGGTATGGCTGGTGATGCTGGTCGCATGGTATCTTGTCGGCCTGCCGATTGGGCCGGGGATTTACCCGAGGCTGAACTAAAGGAATGAGGATGCTGAGATTACTCGAAGATAAGATTGCGACGCCGCTCGGGCCGCTGTGGGTGATCGCGGACGAGCAGTTCTGCCTGCGCGCCGTCGAATGGGAAGAGCACAGCGACCGGATGGAAGAACTGCTCCATGTTCACTACCGGGCGCAGGAATATGAACGTATTCGTGCCACCAACCCGGGCGGGCTGAGCGACAAGCTTGCGGCCTACTTCGAAGGCGATCTCAGCATCATCGATACTCTGCCGACCGCCACGGCAGGCACGCCTTTTCAGCGCGAAGTGTGGCAGGCGCTGCGGTCCATTCCCTGCGGGCAGGTCATGCATTACGGCCAGCTCGCGGAACAGCTAGGCCGCGCAGGCGCCGCACGCGCGGTGGGTGCCGCTAACGGCTCTAACCCGGTCAGTATCGTGGTGCCGTGCCATCGCGTCATTGGCCGCAACGGCACCATGACAGGCTATGCCGGCGGCGTGCAGCGCAAAGAGTGGTTGCTGCGTCACGAAGGGTATCTCCTGCTCTAGCTTCCAGGCTTTTTGTGCTTAATTTTCTTCCGGTTAGGCTAAAAATCCATAATCAAGCTGTGGAATTTCAAGAAGATGGCGACACGTTGCCGTCTCTTGTCCTTATTGAGGGTTTGTCAGGCTTACGTACTTACCAAAAAGATGTTAAAATTGACCAATATCAATTAAGGCTTGAGCAAACCTATGATCCCGGAAAAGCGAATTATACGACGCATTCAGTCTGGCGGTTGTGCTATCCATTGCCAGGATTGCAGCATCAGCCAGCTCTGTATCCCGTTTACCCTGAATGAGCATGAACTCGATCAGCTTGATAATATCATCGAGCGCAAAAAGCCTATTCAGAAAGGGCAGACGCTGTTTAAAGCGGGAGACGAACTGAAATCGCTCTATGCTATCCGTTCTGGCACCATCAAGAGCTACACCATCACCGAACAGGGTGATGAGCAGATCACCGGCTTCCATCTGGCGGGCGACCTGGTGGGCTTTGATGCCATCGGCACGGGCCATCACCCGAGCTTTGCTCAGGCACTCGAAACCTCAATGGTTTGCGAAATCCCGTTTGAAACTCTGGACGATCTGTCCGGTAAGATGCCTAACCTGCGTCAGCAGATGATGCGTCTGATGAGCGGTGAGATCAAAGGCGATCAGGACATGATTCTGCTGCTTTCTAAAAAGAACGCAGAAGAGCGCCTGGCCGCGTTTATCTACAACCTCTCCCGCCGCTTCGCCGAGCGTGGCTTCTCGCCGCGTGAATTCCGTCTGACGATGACGCGTGGCGATATCGGTAACTACCTGGGTCTGACCGTGGAAACCATCAGCCGTCTGCTGGGCCGTTTCCAGAAAAGCGGGATGCTGGCCGTTAAAGGTAAATACATCACTATCGAAAACGGTGACGCGCTTGCCGTTCTTGCCGGGCACGCCCGCAACGTGGCGTAACTCTCCGCATGTTGATGACCAGACTGATAAATTCTTGTGATTTATTGGTCTGGTATAATCACTTCCGTTTCAAGATATTTTCACCGCAGCACGTCCCCACACAGCGCCCTAAAGGTTCTCGTTGAGGTTATGAATTGAGAGAAAGTTTGTTTTTCGTTTCAGTCGTGATTGCCTCTGTGACCTTTATCTTCATCTGGATCATGCTTGTCGGCCCGATGAAAGGGGAAGAAAAAACCTACGTCCAGGACTCCACGACCTTTGCGATAGCGGTGATGGTGCTGCTGTTTATTGCGTTTATCGCGGTGACGACCACGGTACTTTTCCTCTGATAATTTTTCATGAATTATTGATCTGGTAAAACCTCCCCTCTGTTTCATTCAGGATATATAGGTTACTCTTTTAATTACAGACTGTGATGACAGTAGTAAGGAGACCTGTATGGCCAAGTATCAAAACATGCTGGTAGCTATCGATCCGAATCAGGACGATCAGCCGGCATTACGACGTGCTGTGTATTTGCATCAACGGATTGGTGGCAAAATCAAAGCGTTTTTGCCGATCTATGACTTCTCGTATGAGATGACCACCCTTCTGTCGCCTGACGAGCGCACCGCTATGCGTCAGGGCGTCATCAGCCAGCGTACCGCGTGGATCCGTGAACAGGCGAAGTATTACCTGGAAGCGGGCGTGCCCATTGATATTAAAGTGGTCTGGCATAACCGACCTTTCGAAGCCATTATCCAGGAGATTGTCGCCGGTGGGCACGACCTGCTGCTGAAGATGGCGCACCAGCACGACAAGCTGGAATCCGTGATTTTCACCCCGACCGACTGGCACCTGCTGCGTAAATGCCCTTGCCCGGTCTGGATGGTGAAAGACCAGCCGTGGCCTGAAGGCGGGAAAGCCGTTGTGGCGGTAAACCTCGCGAGCGAAGAGGATTACCACAATTCGCTAAACGAGAAGCTGGTGAAAGAGACCATCCAGCTTGCCGATCAGGTGAATCATACCGAAGTACATCTGGTTGGCGCCTATCCGGTCACCCCGATTAACATTGCCATTGAGCTGCCTGAATTTGACCCGAGCGTGTACAACGACGCGATCCGCGGCCAGCACCTGCTGGCCATGAAAGCGCTGCGCCAGAAATTCAGCATCGATGAGAAAATGACCCACGTGGAAAAAGGGCTGCCTGAAGAGGTGATCCCGGACCTGGCGGAACACCTGCAGGCGGGGATTGTGGTGCTGGGCACCATTGGCCGAACCGGTATTTCTGCCGCCTTCCTCGGCAATACCGCCGAACAGGTGATCGACCATCTGCGCTGCGACCTGCTGGTCATTAAGCCGGATGAGTACCAGACGCCGGTTGAGCTGGACGATCCTGAAGACGATTAACGCCTGACGCCCGGCAGCGCAGGCTTGCCGGGCCTACAAAACCGTAGGTCGGGTAAGCGTCAGCGCCACCCGGCAATAAAAAAACCGCCGAATTCGGCGGTTTTTTCGTTTCAGCGCAACTTACAGCGCTTTCAGAATCGCATCCACGCTGGCTTTAGCATCGCCGAACAGCATGTGGGTATTCTCTTTGAAGAACAACGGGTTCTGAACCCCGGCATAGCCGGTATTCATGGAGCGCTTAAATACAATCACGTTCTGCGCCTTCCACACTTCCAGAACCGGCATACCGGCGATTGGGCTACCCGGGTCGTCCTGCGCCGCCGGGTTAACGGTATCGTTAGCACCAATGACCAGCACGGTGTCGGTGTCGGCGAAATCATCGTTGATCTCATCCATTTCCAGCACGATGTCGTAAGGCACTTTCGCTTCCGCCAGCAGCACGTTCATGTGGCCAGGCAGACGCCCTGCCACCGGGTGAATACCAAAGCGAACCTTGATGCCACGCGCGCGCAGCTTCTCGGTGATTTCCGCAACCGGATACTGCGCCTGCGCCACCGCCATGCCGTAGCCCGGGGTGATGATCACGGAGTGCGAGTTTTTCAGCATGTCTGCGGTATCTTCCGCAGAAATTTCACGGTGCTCACCCACTTCTTCATCCGCACTGGAAGAAGACCCATCGGTCCCGAAACCACCGGCGATAACGCTGATGAACGAGCGGTTCATTGCCTTACACATGATGTAAGACAGGATCGCACCGGAAGAGCCCACCAGCGCACCGGTGACGATCAGCAGGTCGTTGCTCAGCATAAAGCCTGCCGCCGCTGCCGCCCAACCGGAGTAGGAGTTCAGCATCGAGACAACCACCGGCATATCCGCACCGCCGATGGACGCCACCAGGTGCCAGCCAAACGCCAGCGCGATGATGGTCATTACCAGCAACGCCAGCACCTGCAGACCGACGCTTTCAGTACGCACGAAGACCACCAGCAGTACAAACGACACCACCAGCGCCGCGAGGTTCAGCTTGTGACGGTTTGGCAGCATCAGCGGCTTAGAGGAGATCATCCCGCGCAGCTTGCCGAACGCGACAATGGAGCCGGTGAAGGTCACCGCACCGATGAAGATACCGAGGAACACTTCCGTCAGATGGATGTTCACCAGAATTGGTTCCAGACCCGGTTCGCGATAAAGGTAGCTGTTGAAGCCCACCAGCACCGCCGCCAGACCCACGAAGCTGTGCAGAATGGCAACCAGCTCCGGCATCTCGGTCATTTCAACGCGTTTTGCCAGGCGAATACCAATCGCGCCGCCGATGATCATCGCCACCAGGATCCACGCCACGTTGCCGGTATCCGGCCCGAAGATGGTGGCAATCAGCGCAATCGCCATCCCGGCGATACCAAAGTTATTTCCCTGCTGAGACGTTTCGTGTTTGGAAAGCCCCGCCAGACTGAAAATAAACAGGATTGCAGCAACAATGTATGCGGCTGTCACTAATCCTCCAGACATATGCTACCCCTTAGCCTTTACGAAACATTTTCAGCATGCGCTGAGTCACGGTGAAACCACCGAAAATATTGATACTGGCGATCAGCACCGCGATAAAGCTCAGGAAGCTGATCCAGCCGCCGTGACCAATCTGCAGTAACGCCCCCACAACGATGATCCCGGAGATGGCGTTGGTTACCGACATCAGCGGCGTATGCAGCGCATGGGAGACGTTCCACACCACGTAGTAGCCCACGACGCAGGAGAGCGCGAAGACGGTAAAGTGGCCGAGGAACTCTTTTGGTGCGACGTCAGCCAGCCAGCCGAACAGAATAATCACCAGCGCCATGATCGCGTATTTGCGCCACGGAGAAGCCGGTTTGGCGGGTTCTTTTGGCTCAGGTGCCGCTTTCGTTGCCGCCTGAGGCTGAGCAGAAACCTGAATAGGCGGCGCAGGCCAGGTAATTTCACCTTCACGGACCACCGTGACGCCGCGCACAACAACATCGTCGAAATCAACGGTGACGTTGCCGTCTTTCTCTTTGCAAAGCAGCTTCAGCAGGTTGACAAGGTTAGTGCCGTAGAGCTGGGAAGACTGCGTTGGCAGACGGCCCGGCAGATCGGTATAGCCGATCACCTTCACGCCGTTAGCGGTCGTGGTTACCTGATTTGGAACGGTATATTCACAGTTACCGCCGTTTTGGGCGGCCAGGTCGACAATCACGCTTCCCGGCTTCATGGAGTCAACCATCTCACGGGTAATCAGCTTCGGCGCCGGTTTACCCGGGATAAGCGCGGTGGTGACAATAATGTCGACGTCTTTCGCCTGGGCGGCGAAGAGTTCCATTTCGGCTTTGATAAAGGCTTCGGACATCACCTTCGCGTAACCATCGCCGCTGCCTGCTTCTTCCTTGAAGTCCAGCTCAAGGAATTCGGCGCCCATACTCTGGACCTGTTCCTTTACTTCAGGACGGGTGTCAAAGGCGCGTACGATAGCGCCCAGGCTGTTTGCCGCACCGATTGCGGCAAGGCCCGCCACGCCTGCGCCAATCACCATCACTTTCGCCGGAGGGACTTTACCCGCGGCGGTGATTTGACCGGTAAAGAAGCGACCAAATTCGTGGGCTGCTTCAACAATGGCGCGATAGCCGGCAATGTTTGCCATGGAGCTTAAGGCATCCAGCGACTGCGCGCGCGAAATGCGCGGCACGGAGTCCATCGCCATCACGGTCACGCTGCGGGCCGCCAGCTTCTCCATCAGCTCCGGGTTTTGCGCAGGCCAGATGAAGCTCACCAGGGTCGTCCCCGGATTCAGCAGCGCAATCTCATTCTCTTCCGGTGCGTTGACCTTCAGAATCACCGGCGACTGCCAGACGTCAGCACCGTCGACCACTTCCGCGCCGGCCTGGATAAAGGCCTCGTCATCGAAACTCGCCAGTTTGCCCGCGCCGCTTTCAACCGCGACCGTAAAACCCAGTTTAAGCAGTTGCTCCACCGTTTTCGGTGTTGCCGCTACGCGGGTTTCATTGGCTAACCGTTCTTTTGGTACCCCAATACGCATAGTTTTCCCTTCCATCGGTTTTTGATGATGGTTTATCGATAAATGCCCGCGGTTTGTATCAATTTTCGCCATCGCGCGAGCGACGAGAGATGATTAACCCCGGAAAATAAAACAGTAACAAACTGTCTATAACCTACTGAAAATAGCGCCCGTGATCTACCGCCAGAAAACACTATTTCTTACTTTATCTGTGAAAAATAAGCGATCGGCGTCACTGACAGTGATATTTACCTTAAATTCACTGCCAGAACCGATAAAACGCGCAAGCGAAGCGGTAAAAACATGATATAGCGCCATAAGAGAACAACTTGTTAACATTAAATTAACTTGTAAAAGTCATATGCTTTATCAGTTTTACTTGTCAAACGCGTGTTTTTTCAACATATCACTAAATGTTATCGAATTCGGTGATTCAGTAAGCACAGGCAGTGAAAAATGGCGCAGACAGCGACGGGTTTTAAATGCAATAATCGGGACCGTCTCAAATTAACAACAATACCAGTACATGGTTTGCGCAAGGCGAAGGATCATTTTTATGAAGCTTAAGAACACACTCCTGGCGTCCGCACTTCTTTCCGCGACCGCCCTGTCTGCGAATGCCGCAACAGAGTTAACGCCGGAGCAAGCGGCAGCGTTAAAACCTTTTGACCATACGGTCATTGTGGGTCGTTATAATTCTATTGGCGACGCCGTCGCCGCTGCATCAAAAGCCGCAGATAAAAACGGGGCGGCCTCGTTTTATGTCGTTGACCAGTCCGATTACGGCAACAGCGGTAACCAGCGCGTGACCATTGCGCTGTTCAAAGACAATGCGCCAAAAGCTGACGCACCAAAAAACCGCGTGATCAACGGTGTTGTTGAACTGCCGAAAGATCAGGCGATTGAGCTGGAACCTTACGACACCGTCACCGTTCAGGGCTTCTATCGCAGCCAGCCTGAAGTGAACGATGCCATCACCAAAGCCGCGAAAGAGAAAGGGGCCTACTCTTTCTTCATCGTGCGTCAGGTCGATGCTAACCAGGGTGGCAACCAGCGTATTACCGCGTTCATCTATAAAAAAGATGCGAAAAAACGTGTTCTGCAGAGCCCGGATGCCATCCCGGCGAATTCAGAAGCAGGTCGCGCGGCGATAGCTAAAGGCGGCGAAGAAGCGAAGAAAGTTGAAATTCCAGGCGTAGCAACGACGGCTGCTCCAAGCGCTGAAGTGGGCCGTTTCTTCGAAACGCAGTCCACGAAAGGTGGCCGTTATTCCGTTACGCTGCCGGACGGTACCAAAATTGAAGAGTTGAACAACGCCACTGCAGCGCAGATGGTGCCGTTCGACAGCATCAAGTTTACCGGCAACTATGGCAACATGACGGAAGTCTCTTACCAGGTCGCGAAGCGTGCGGCGAAGAAAGGGGCGAAGTACTACCACATCACCCGCCAGTGGCAGGAACGTGGTAACAACGTGACCATCAGCGCCGATCTGTACAAGTAACAACATCGTTTACGAAAGGCGGCGCAATGCCGCCTTTTTTTGTTACTTTTTTTGAATTTCTGCCTCACGTCATTGCATGCATTCGTTACACTCCGTAAAATCCCGCGCCTTAGTGTGATCCACCATTTTTATGCGCCTGAGCGAAATAATTATTCTGGATTTTGACCTTTCATAACAGGAAGCCAATGGAAAAGAAACTTGGCCTGAGTGCTCTGACTGCACTCGTTTTAAGCTCAATGCTGGGTGCAGGCGTATTCAGTTTGCCGCAAAATATGGCGGCCGTCGCCAGCCCTTCCGCGCTCATCATTGGCTGGGGCATTACGGGTGTCGGCATACTGCTGCTGGCCTTCGCGATGCTGCTGCTCACCCGCATTCGCCCGGATCTGGACGGCGGCATTTTCACCTATGCGCGTGAAGGTTTCGGCGAGCTGATTGGCTTCTGTTCCGCGTGGGGATACTGGCTGTGTGCCGTTATCGCCAACGTCTCCTACCTGGTGATCGTCTTTTCGGCGCTCAGTTTCTTTACCGATACGCCTGAGCTGCGCCTCTTTGGCGACGGGAATACCTGGCAGTCTATTGTGGGCGCCTCGGTGTTGCTGTGGTTCGTCCACTGGCTGGTGTTACGTGGCGTACAAACGGCCGCCAGCATCAACCTGGTGGCGACGCTGGCGAAACTGGTTCCGCTCGGCCTGTTTATCGTTCTGGCCTTTATTGCGTTCCGTATGGACGTTTTCAAGCTTGATTTCAGCGGCGTTGCGCTGGGCGTTCCCGTCTGGGAGCAGGTGAAAAACACGATGCTGATTACCCTGTGGGTGTTCATCGGCGTTGAAGGCGCGGTCGTGGTTTCAGCCCGGGCCAGGAATAAACGCGATGTGGGCCGCGCGACGCTGCTGGCCGTACTGGCCGCGCTCGGGGTCTATCTGCTGGTGACGCTGCTGTCGCTGGGCGTGGTGGCGCGTCCTGAGCTGGCTGAAATGCGTAACCCGTCAATGGCAGGCCTGATGGTGAAAATGCTCGGTCCCTGGGGCGACGTGGTGATTGCCGCAGGGCTGATCGTCTCCGTCTGCGGCGCTTACCTTAGCTGGACCATCATGGCGGCTGAAGTGCCGTTCCTGGCCGCAACGCACAAGGCGTTTCCACGCCTGTTCGCCCGTCAAAACCAAAACAGCGCGCCGTCGGCATCGCTCTGGCTGACCAACATCAGCGTTCAGGTCTGTCTGGTGCTGATCTGGCTCACAGGTTCAGACTATAACACCCTGCTGACCATCGCCTCGGAGATGATTCTGGTACCCTATTTCTTAGTGGGTGCGTATCTGTTAAAAATTGCCACACGCCCGGCGCATTATGTCGTGGGTGTCGGAGCCTGTATTTACGGCCTGTGGTTGTTGTATGCTTCCGGGCCTATGCATCTGCTGCTGTCGGTGGTGCTGTACGCACCGGGTCTGCTGGTGTTTATCTATGCCCGCCGCACGCATCAGCTGGAGAACGCGCTGAAACGCCGTGAAATGGCATTAATTGGACTGTTACTGGTTGCTGCCCTGCCGGCAACCTGGATGTTAATGGGTTAGCATCGCCTTTCCCATTGTTGAACTGTAAAGGAGAATACGATGGGAAATGCACCGCTTCGCCCAATACTGATTACCGGTGGAGGCCGCCGTATCGGCCTCGCCCTCGCCCATCACTTTCTCAACCTTCGCCATCCGGTCATTGTCAGCTACCGTACGGAATACCCGTCGATTGAAGGGTTACGCAAAGCCGGGGCGGTCTGCATTCAGGCTGATTTTTCGACCGATGAAGGCATTCTGACTTTCGCGGAAAAGGTAAAAGCCACCACGACGGGACTGCGCGCCGTGATCCATAACGCCAGCGCATGGCGAGCCGAAAAACCCGGTACGTCACTCAGCGAAACGCTCTCCGCCATGCTGCAGATCCACGTCAATGCGCCTTATCTGCTTAACCACGCTTTGCAGGACCTGCTGCGCGGCCATGGGCACGCGGCAGGCGACATTATTCACTTCACCGATTATGTGGTGGAGCGCGGCAGCGAAAAGCACATCGCCTACGCGGCCAGTAAAGCCGCGCTGGATAATATGACGCGCTCGTTCGCCCGCAAGCTCGCGCCCGAGGTGAAGGTGAACGCCATCGCCCCGGCGATGATTTTGTTTAACGAAAACGATGATGCGGAGTATCGCCAGCAGGCGCTGAATAAGTCGCTCATGAAAATCGCCCCGGGCGAGAAAGAGGTCATCGATCTTGTGGATTACCTCCTGACCAGCTGCTACGTCACGGGCAGAACCTTTGCCGTGGACGGCGGACGACCGCTGCGCTAGTGAAAGCGGCTCCAGAAGAAAATTAACACCCAGGCGCTGAGTCCCCAGCAGGCCACCGCCCCGCTCAGCGCCAGGGGAAGACGCAGAAAACCGGTGAAATACCACAGCGAAAGCAGGTAGAGAAAATACGGAATGATAGACCACATGCCAAACACGATGGTCGTACGTAACGCTTCCGTACCCCGCTCAGAAGCCACGATATAGTGGGCAATCAGCGCAAAGGTCGGGAACAGCGGGATTAGCCCGGCAATATAGTAGTTTTTCGTTTTTGCCAGAATGCCAATCAGTAACACCACCATCGCGCCCAGTGCGGCTTTAATCACCAGCCCCATACTTTTCCCTATAACAATCAAGTAACAATAAGAGCCAGAATAACGGAACCGGCGTTAATTTTGAAAGATTAATGGAAGGTTAAGGTTTCGCGGTGTATGTTGGCTTTTTTCACGAAAACAGACGCTGTATGAATAAGATTGTTTATGTTGAAGACGAACCCGAGGTCGGGCAACTGATCGCCGCCTATCTGGGTAAACATGATATGGACGTCATTGTTGAACCTCGCGGCGATCGTGCCGAAGAGGTGGTCGTCCGTGAAAACCCGGATCTGGTGCTGCTGGATATCATGTTGCCAGGCAAAGACGGCATGACGCTTTGCCGTGACCTGCGCGCCCGTTGGGAGGGCCCTATCGTCCTGCTCACCTCACTGGACAGCGATATGAACCACATTTTGTCGCTGGAGATGGGCGCCAATGACTACATTCTGAAAACCACGCCGCCTGCCGTCCTGCTTGCCCGCCTGCGCCTGCATTTGCGCCAGCACGCCAGCATCGAACGCGAAGCGCCCGCGCCGTCTCTGACGCCGCACAAAGCGATGCGCTTCGGTACGCTGTCTATTGACCCCATTAACCGCCAGGTGCTGCTTTCCGGCGAGCTTATCGCCCTCTCCACCGCAGATTTTGACCTGCTGTGGGAGCTGGCAACGCACGCCGGGCAAATCATGGACCGCGACGCGCTGCTGAAAAACCTGCGTGGCGTGAGCTATGACGGCATGGACCGCAGCGTTGACGTAGCAATTTCGCGTCTGCGCAAAAAGCTGCAGGATAACGCTACCGAGCCCTACCGCATTAAAACCGTGCGTAACAAGGGTTATCTGTTTGCCCCGCACGCCTGGGAAACCTGATTCCGTTATCTGGCTAGCATAACGTGCGCGAAATGAAGGCGTTACACAGCGATGTCCTCTCTTTCGCGCGTTTATTTTTACGTTTGCGCAACAATTAACTTGCTAAGCACGCGAACTATCCCATAATTAAATCTTCATCCATCCTTTCTACAGCCAGCACTGCCCCGACGACATGCAGACTCTTTTTTCACCGTGAAGCTCTCACGATACCTTTCCCATAAAATCTTGAAATGAGGATTTAAGCCCATGAAATATGTATAGCTACAGTCAGGCAGAAGCCATCAAGACCAATCTTGAATGGATTGTTAATCAGGCTGCGCTTAGCCATTCCTCCCCCTCACGCGCCGATCAAAAAGCGCTCTTTGATCTCCTTGAACTCATCCAGACTTACGAAATTCTCCTGGATTTAATTAACGAATTTGGGACCGATGTGATTGATATGCACATTGCGGAAGGACTGGCCGTAACGGAAACACTCATCGCCAAGGTAAAAAACAGCGCGAAAGCCATGTAACACGCTTCACAGACATGAAAATATCGACGGGTTTTCATGTATATTCTGCACAAAGCGTTTCTTCGGTGAGATCCAATGAAAAAGCTGTTTGTGCAGTTTTATCTTTTGCTGTTTGTCTGCTTCCTGGTCATGACCATGCTGGTCGGGCTGGTCTATAAATTCACCGCCGAACGTGCGGGCAGGCAGTCGCTGGACGATCTGATGAAAAGCTCGCTCTATCTGATGCGCAGCGAGCTGAGAGAGATCCCGCCGCACGACTGGGCGAAAACCCTGAAAGAGCTGGATCTGAACCTGTCGTTCGATTTACGCATCGAGCCGTTAAAAGATTTTGAGCTGGACCCGCCCGCCATGCAGCGCTTGCGCGACGGGGACATCGTCGCGCTGGATGAGAAATACACCTTTATCCAGCGCATTCCGCGCAGCCATTACGTGCTGGCCGTCGGGCCGGTGCCCTATCTCTATTATCTGCACCAGATGCGTCTGCTGGACATGGCGCTGATGGCCTTTATCGCCATTTCGCTCGCGTTTCCGGTCTTTATCTGGATGCGCCCCCACTGGCAGGACATGCTGAAGCTGGAATCCGCCGCGCAGCGTTTTGGCGAGGGGCATTTTACCGAACGCATCCACTTCGACAGCGGTTCCAGCTTTGAACGCCTGGGCGTGGCCTTTAACCAGATGGCCGATAACATCAATGCCCTTATCGCCAGTAAGAAGCAGCTGATCGACGGGATTGCCCACGAGCTGCGCACGCCGCTGGTTCGCCTGCGCTATCGTCTGGAGATGAGCGAGAATCTGACGGAAGCGGAGTCTCAGGCGCTTAACCGCGATATCGGCCAGCTTGAAGGGCTGATTGAGGAGCTGCTGACCTATGCGCGCCTCGATCGCCCGCAAAACGAGCTGAACCTCAGCACGCCGGACCTTCCCGCCTGGCTGCAAACCCACATCGATGACGTTCAGAGCGTGAACCCGCAGCGCACGCTGTTAACACGCGTCACGCCGGGTGATTACGGCGCGCTCGATATGCGCCTGATGGAGCGCGTGCTGGACAATCTTATGAACAACGCTATGCGCTACAGCGAAAGCACGCTACAGATTGGGCTGGATTTGCAGGGCAATCAGGCCAGCCTGACGGTAGAGGATGACGGGCCGGGGATCGCCCCGGAAGCGCGAGAAACCGTGTTTGAACCATTTGTCCGCCTCGACCCCAGCCGCGATCGCGCCACCGGCGGATGCGGCCTGGGGCTGGCGATTGTCTACTCTATCGCGCAGGCGATGGGCGGCACGGTGCATTGCGAAGAGAGCGAGCTCGGCGGCGCGCGCTTCTGCTTTAGCTGGCCGGTGTACCATAACATCGCCCTTCCCGTCCCTGCCTGACCTCAACCGCACGCTGGCCTGACCCGGCGTGCTGTGCTATATGATAAGTATGTTGTAACTAATGAGAGTGTTTATGGCGACCTACGATCTCCTCGAACGGCTGAACAGCACGTTTCGGGAAATAGAACACGAGCTCCTGACCCTGACCGAACGTTTGCAGGCCTGCCGCCTGCTGGCCGCGCGCGTCTTTACCCTGCCCGAGGTGGCTAAAGGGGCCGAGCACGACCCGCTGGACGCCATCGAGGTTGAACAGCACATCGGCAGCGCGGCCCTTGAGCTGGCGCTGAAGCACTATCGCCGCCTGTTTATCCAGCAGCAGTCAGAAAACCGCAGCAGTAAGGCGGCCGTGCGTCTGCCCGGCGTGATCTGCCTGCAAACCGATGCGACAACGCGCGACGCGCTGGAAAGCCAGATTACCCATATCAACGCCCTGAAAGCGGCCTTTGAAAAGATCATCACCGAAGAGTCCAGCCTCGCCCCTGCCGCCCGGTTTGAATGGGTGCACCGACAGCTTCCGGGGCTGATTACCCTGAACGCCTATCGCACGCTGACGGTACTGCGTCACCCCGCCACGCTGCGCTTCGGCTGGGCGAATAAGCACATCATTAAAAACTTCACCCGCGATGAGATTCTGGCGCAGCTGGAGAAAAGCCTGAAGACGCCGCGCACCGTCGCGCCGTGGTCGCGTGAACAGTGGATTGAGCGCCTGGAGCAGGAGTATCACAGCATCGCCTCGCTGCCGGCGGACACGCGCCTCAAGATAAAGCGCCCGGTGAAGGTGCAGCCTATCGCCCGCGTCTGGTATTCCGGACAGCAAAAACAGGTTCAGTATGCCTGTCCGACACCGCTGATTGCGCTTTATGACGCCGATCGGGGGGCCATCGTGCCGGATATTGGTGAGCTTTTGAATTACGATGCGGACAATGTCCAGCACCGTTACAGACCTCAGGCGCAGCCGCTGCAGCTGATTATTCCGCGGCTGCACCTGTACGTGGCGGGATGACTATTTCAGGCTGCCGACCATCGCTTCCGGGCGAACCCAGGCGTCGAACTCTGCCTCCGTGAGATAGCCCAGCGCCAGGGCGGAGGCTTTCAGCGTCAGCCCCTCTTTATGCGCTTTTTTAGCGATCTCGGCGGCTTTGTCGTAGCCGATATGGGTATTCAGCGCCGTCACCAGCATCAGGGATTCATTGAGCAGCTGGCTGATACGCTCGCGATTCGGCTCAATGCCTACCGCACAGTGCTCGTTAAAGCTCTCCATTCCGTCCGCCAGCAGACGAATTGATTGCAGAACGTTGTGGATCACCATCGGGCGATAGACGTTCAGCTCGAAGTTGCCGGACGCACCGCCCAGGTTGACGGCCACGTCGTTGCCCAACACCTGACAGCAGAGCATGGTCATGGCTTCGCACTGGGTCGGGTTCACTTTACCCGGCATGATGGAGCTGCCCGGCTCGTTTTCCGGAATGCTGATTTCACCGATGCCGCAGCGCGGACCCGAGGCCAGCCAGCGCACGTCGTTGGCGATTTTCATCAGCGAGGCCGCCAGCCCTTTCAGCGCGCCGTGGGTGTGGACCAGCGCATCGCAGGTCGCCAGCGCTTCAAACTTATTGGGCGCCGTGACGAACGGCTGCCCGGTGATGTTTGCCAGCTCCTCCGCCACGCGTACCGCGTATTCTGGATGGGTGTTTAACCCGGTCCCGACCGCCGTCCCGCCGAGCGCCAGCTCCGCCAGATGCGGCAGGCTGTACTCAATATGCTTCAGGTTATGTTCCAGCATCGCCACCCAGCCGGAAATCTCCTGGCCGAGCGTCAGCGGCGTGGCGTCCTGCAGGTGCGTACGGCCAATTTTGACGATGTCGCGGAAGGCCTGCGCTTTCTCGTTGAGCGTGGATTTCAGCACGTTGAGCTGCGGAATAAGCTGCTCGCGGATAGCAATCACCGCCGCCACGTGCATCGCCGTCGGGAAAACGTCGTTAGAACTCTGGCTTTTGTTGACGTCATCGTTCGGATGGACCTTACGCTCCATGCCGCGCACGCCGCCCAGCAGTTCGCTGGCCCGGTTCGCCAGCACTTCGTTCATGTTCATGTTGCTCTGGGTGCCGGAACCGGTCTGCCAG
This sequence comes from Enterobacter asburiae, assembly GCF_001521715.1. NCBI lineage: Bacteria > Pseudomonadati > Pseudomonadota > Gammaproteobacteria > Enterobacterales > Enterobacteriaceae > Enterobacter > Enterobacter asburiae. The sequence continues at coordinate 1,124,120 of NZ_CP011863.1, read as the reverse complement.
ATGGCGAGGGGGAATTCATCGGGATGCTTACCCGCCAGCACTTCGTCGGCGGCGTTGATGATGGCGGTCGCTTTGTCTGCCGTCAGCAGGCCTAAATCCTGGTTCACTTTCGCGGCGGCGCGTTTGGTGAGCGCCAGCGCCTGAATCAGCGAGACGGGCATTTTTTCGGTCGAAATACGGAAGTGCTCCAGCGAACGCTGGGTTTGCGCGCCCCATAGCTTGTCGGCCGGGACGTCGATGGCGCCCATCGAATCTTTCTCATGGCGTACCGTGGTCATTACTTTCTCCTTGATAACAAAAGAGGGATTGCTCACATGCTTAAGGGATAAGTATTGATGACTTCTGAGAAACGATATGGCGCTTTGTGCGCTCTTATTGGTGTCGGGTGGCGCTGGCGCCACCCGACAATTTACAGAATTACTTCACGCACGCCGAACACTGGGACGACTGGATCTGCTTGAAGAAGTCGTTGCCTTTGTCATCCACCAGGATAAACGCCGGGAAGTCTTCCACTTCAATTTTCCAGATCGCTTCCATACCCAGTTCCGGGTATTCCACGCACTCCAGGCTCTTTATGCTGCCCTGCGCCAGAACCGCTGCCGGGCCGCCGATGCTGCCGAGGTAGAAGCCGCCGTGCTTGTGGCAGGCATCCGTCACCTGCTGGCTGCGGTTGCCTTTCGCCAGCATGATCATGCTGCCGCCGTTGGCCTGCAGCTGGTCAACGTACGAGTCCATACGCCCTGCGGTGGTTGGGCCTAACGAGCCGGACGCGTAGCCTTCAGGCGTTTTTGCCGGGCCTGCGTAGTAGATCGGATGATCTTTAATGTACTGCGGCAGCCCTTCGCCGTTGTCCAGACGCTCTTTCAGCTTCGCGTGCGCGATGTCGCGGCCCACGATGATCGTGCCGTTCAGCGAGAGACGGGTCGAGACCGGATACTGCGAAAGCTGCGCCAGAATCTCTTTCATCGGACGGTTCAGGTCGACGCGAACCGCTTCACCCTCACCCGCTTTACGCAGCTCTTCCGGGATGTATTTGCCCGGGTTGTTTTCCAGTTTTTCGATCCACACGCCTTCACGGTTGATCTTCGCCTTGATGTTGCGATCCGCAGAGCAGGACACGCCCATCCCGACCGGACAGGAGGCACCGTGACGCGGCAGACGTATCACGCGCACGTCGTGGGCAAAGTATTTGCCGCCAAACTGCGCGCCGAGGCCCAGATTGCGAGCTTCTTCCAGCAGTTCCTGCTCAAGCTGTACGTCGCGGAACGCCTGGCCGTGCTCGTTACCTTCGGTAGGCAGGCCGTCGTAGTATTTGGTTGAGGCCAGCTTGACGGTTTTCAGCGTACTCTCCGCCGACGTACCGCCGATCACAAACGCGATATGGTACGGCGGGCACGCCGCGGTGCCGAGGGTGCGCATCTTCTCAACCAGGTAGTTCTTCAGCTTGCCCGGGGTGAGCAGCGCCTTGGTTTCCTGGTAGAGGTAGGTTTTGTTGGCCGAACCGCCGCCCTTGGCGATACAGAGGAATTTGTACTCGTCACCGTCGACGCTGTAGAGATCGATCTGGGCAGGCAGGTTGGTGCCGGTGTTGACCTCTTTGTACATATCCAGCGCCGCGTTTTGCGAATAGCGCAGGTTATCTTCGGTGTAGGTGTTGTAGACGCCGTGCGCCAGGGCCGCTTCGTCACCGCCACCGGTCCAGACGCGCTGGCCCTTTTTGCCGACGATGATCGCCGTACCGGTGTCCTGACAGGTAGGCAGAACACCTTTCGCGGCGATGTCTGAGTTACGCAGGAACTGCAGGGCAACGTATTTATCGTTTTCGCTGGCCTGCGGGTCGCTCAGGATATCGGCAACCTGCTGCTGGTGCGCTGGGCGGAGCATAAACGAGGCGTCGTGGAAAGCGTGCTGCGCCAGCAGCGTCAGCGCCTGCGGATCAACCTTGAGGATCTCTTGTCCTTCAAACTCAGAGACGGAGACGTGATCGCGGGTTAACAGGTAATACTCGGTCCGATCCTTACTGAGGGGGAAAGGATCCTGATAATGGAAGGGTTTATTCGACATTGGTCTCTCACTTACTGCTTCGGTCTGTTTATTCAGGGCAGATGTTCCGCTGCCCGGCTTAAAAGCGAGTCAGCTTATCCTACACAATTTTTTAACAAAAACTGAGACTAGTACGACTTTTTACATCCACAGGTTACTTCCATGAGGTTTATTGCTTTAATACCCGGAGTTAATTCCATAATTGAATCAGGGCTTGATAATGCAAAAACTCATTAACTCAGTGCAAAACTACGCCTGGGGAAGTAAAACTGCGTTAACGGATCTCTACGGTATCGCGAACCCGAACAACCTGCCGATGGCAGAACTGTGGATGGGTGCGCACCCGAAGAGCAGCTCAAAAATTGAAGACGCCAGCGGCCAGGTACGCAGCCTGCGTGACGTGATTGATGCCGATAAAGCCGCGCTGCTGGGCGACAAGGTGGCTCAGCGCTTCGGCGAACTGCCGTTCCTGTTTAAGGTGCTGTGCGCCGACCAGCCGCTCTCCATTCAGGTTCACCCGAACAAGAAAGCCTCTGAAATCGGCTTTGCGAAAGAGAACGCGGCGGGTATTCCGTTAGACGCAGCCGAGCGTAACTACAAAGATCCTAACCACAAGCCGGAGCTGGTCTTTGCGCTGACCCCGTTCCTGGCGATGAACGCGTTCCGCGAGTTTTCAGAGATCGTTTCCCTGCTGCAACCGGTCGCGGGTGCCCACAAGGCTATCGCCCACTTCCTTGAAAACCCGAACGCGGACGCGCTGAGCCAGCTGTTTGCCAGCCTGCTGAATATGCAGGGTGAAGAGAAATCTCACGCGCTGGCGGTGCTGAAAGCGGCTCTGGGCAGCCAGCAGGGTGAACCGTGGGAGACCATCCGCCTGATCTCCGAATTCTACCCGGACGACAGCGGCCTGTTCTCCCCTCTGCTGCTGAACGTGGTGAAGCTGAACCCGGGCGAAGCGATGTTCCTGTTTGCCGAAACCCCGCACGCCTACCTGCAGGGCGTGGCGCTGGAGGTGATGGCCAACTCCGATAACGTGCTGCGCGCGGGCCTGACGCCGAAATACATCGATATTCCTGAGCTGGTTGCCAACGTGAAGTTCGTGGCGAAACCTGCCGCGGAGCTGCTGACTCAGCCGGTGAAAAACGGCGCAGAGCTGGACTTCCCGATTCCGGTTGAGGATTTTGCCTTCTCCCTGCACGACCTGAGCCAGGCCGAAACCGCCATCGCGCAGGAAAGCGCGGCGATTCTGTTCTGCGTGGAGGGCGAAGCGACGCTGCGCAAAGGCGAACAGCGCCTGGTGCTTAAGCCCGGTGAGTCAGCATTCGTTGCAGCCAATGAATCTCCGGTCAGCGTAAACGGCACCGGTCGTCTGGCGCGCGTTTTCAATAAGCTTTAAGCACTTACTGAATTTTTTAACAACTCTTGCTAAGCTAGTTGCAGGCTTAATATCTCCAGGCGGTTTTTACCGCCTGGTTTCATTTTAGGGATAGTCGCAATGAAAAAATCGGTCGTAGCGGTTGGAGTGATTGTAGCGTTAGGCGTGGTCTGGACGGGTGTCTCCTGGTTTACCGGGAAACAGCTGGAAGGCCGTCTGGCTGAGATGGTGGCGCAGGCTAACGGAGAGATTAAGCGCAGCGCGCCGGAGGCGGGCCTTGAGCTGAGCTACCAGAATTATCATCGCGGCGTGTTTACCAGCCGTATGCAGCTGGTGGTGAAGCCGGTTGCCGGTGCTGAAAACGGCTGGCTGAAACCGGGCCAGAGCGTGGTGCTGGACGAGGTGGTGAGCCACGGCCCGCTACCGCTGGCGCAGCTGAAGTCCTTTAACCTGATCCCGTCGATGGCTTCTGTTCATACCGTGCTGGTGAATAACGACGTCACCAAACCGCTGTTTGACCTGGCGAAGAATGAGTCGCCTTTCGACATCAATACCCGAATTAGCTATGCCGGTGACACAAGTTCCGATATTGCCCTGAAAGCGCTGAACTACGAGAAAGAGAATGAGAAAGTCGCCTTCAGCGGCGGTCACTTCAAACTCGATGCTGACCGCGACGGAAACGTGTTCTCCCTGACGGGTGAAGCGGAAAGCGGCCTGGTCAATGCCGTGAACGAATATAACCAAAAGGTTCAGCTAACCTTCAACAACCTGAAAGCCGACGGCAACAGCCGAATGACCGATTTCCAGGAGCGTATCGGCGATCAAAAACTGTCTCTCGACAAGGTTGCCATTGCGGTTGAAGGAAAAGAGATGGCCGTGCTGGAAGGTATGGACGTCATCGGCAAATCCGACGTTTCCAAAGACGGTAAAAGCATTAACACGCAGCTGGATTACACGCTGAAGAGCCTGAAGGTGCAGAATCAGGATCTGGGCACCGGCAAACTGTCGCTGAAGATCGGCAATATCGACGGCCAGGCGTGGCACGAGTTTAGCCAGAAATACAGCAAAGAGAGCCAGGCGCTGCTGACCGATGCCGCGCTGCAGCAGAACCCTGAGGTATATCAGCAGCAGGCGATGGCGGTGCTGTTCAACAACCTGCCTGTCCTGCTGAAAGGCGAGCCGGTGATAACCGTTGCGCCGCTGAGCTGGAAAAACAGCAAAGGCGAAACCAGCTTCAACCTGTCTCTGTTCCTGAAAGATCCGGCAACCGCAACGGGTGAACCGCAGACGCTGGCGCAGGAAGTGGATCGCAGCGTGAAGTCGCTCGACAGCAAGCTGACCATCCCGATGGATATGGCGACCGAGTTTATGACCCAGATTGCGAAGCTGGAAGGTTACGGCGATGAAGACGCCGGCAAGCTTGCGAACCAGCAGGTGAAAGGCCTGGCGGCCATGGGCCAGATGTTCCGCATCACTAAAGTGGAAAACAACACGATTTCCACCAGCCTGCAGTACGCCAACGGCCAGGTCACGCTCAACGGCGACAAGATGCCGCTGGAAGACTTCGTCGGCATGTTTGGTATGCCGACGCTGGGGATGCCGGAACCGGCAGCACCGGCAGCACCGGCAGCACCAGCCGAACCGGCGGCACCGCAGCAGTAAACGTCAAAACCCCTCGCATGAGGGGTTTTTATTGCCCGCTAACTTTTCCATCCAGCAAGGAAATCCAGCAGAAGCGTGTTCACTTTCTCTGGCTGCTCCTCCTGCGGCAGATGGCCGCACTCATCAATACCCTGCGCCCGAAGGTTCTCCGCCATTTCTGCCCAGACGCTTTCCATATCGAAAAGCTTGCCGACCGCATGAAAATCATTACCCCACAGCGACATTACCGGGCAGGTGATTTTCACCTCAGCGTCAGCCATATCCTGCGCCACATCCTCTGCGTTGGCGCGATAGTCAGCCATAGCGCCACGCACGGCACCCGGCGCCTGATACGCCCGAACATAAGTGTCAAACGCCTCGTCGCTAATGGTCGACGGATTGTAGGTCCAGTCCGAGAAAAAGTGGCGTAGCCAGATATGCTCCCGACCCGCAATCAGCGCTTCCGGCAGGTCTGGCACAAGATGAAACAGGAAGAACCAGTACGCACGCGCAATCGACGCATTCAGATCGCGCGCCACAATACGCGTTGGCACGTTATCCATCACCACTAGTCGATCCACCAGCTCAGGGTAATCTTTTGCAAACCGCGTCGCGACGCGCGCCCCGCGATCGTGCCCCACCAGCACCACTTTCTGTAAACCCAGCACACGCATCAGTTCCCGGATGTCCCGCGCCATGTTGCGCTTATCATAGCCAGAAGCAGGTTTATCCGTTTCGCCATACCCGCGTAAATCCGGCGCAATCACACGATAGTGTCGGGACAAAACGGGTATCTGGTACCGCCAGGCATAGTTTGTTTCTGGAAAACCATGCAGAAGAATAACCGGTGCGCCTTCACCCTCTTCTACGACGAACTGTCGGATACCGTTCGCCGTTACGGTGTAACTTTTCATGCTCGTCACCTCACTTTATTTCAGCAGAGGCACGTTGGCCGCACGTTGATAAGGACCGTAATTGACAGGATTCCAGCTATAGCCCTGCTGCCCGGAAGTGATATGCCCGATACCAGGGAAAGGCAGATGCGCTGCGGCCATCCACTCACCGTCTTTTGCCAGCGCGTTAAACTCCTGCGCCCTGGATGAGATGGCTTTTTTCGGATCGACATCAAAGCGAATAGACACTTCAGGGTGCGGGAACTGGACGGCAGGAGCATGAATCAAATCCCCAATGAAGTTGATAGCCGTCCCCTGCGACGCGAAGCGATAAACGGTGCTGCCTGGCGTATGACCAATGGCATATGACGTCTGGACTTCCGGGACAGGCGAAGCTGGCGGGACGAAGGTTTTAAAGTGTCCGGCGGCTTTATACGCGGACAGCGCATGCCTGGCGATAGCGAAATACTCCTTCGCATTAGCCGGCGCGCTCGCTTCTTTTGCGGGGTCAAGCCAGTAGTCGGCCTCCCCCTGCGGTACGTAGACGGTGGCATTGGGGAACAACGCCTTACCCTCCGCATCGCTCAGGCCGCACACGTGGTCAAGATGCAGGTGGGTCAGGAAAATGGTATCAACCTGCTCGGGACGATACCCTGATGCGTTCATATTGCTGACCAGCTGGCCGGCCGTTTCCGCCATGCAGTGGCCACCCCCGCTGTCAATCATGACCAGGTGTTTACCGGTATTCACCAGAAAGGCGTTAAAGGCGGTAGGCATGCGTTCGGCATCAATTTTGTGTTGAGCCAGCAGTTCGCGAACCTTGTCCCCTGAGAGCCCGTGTAGTAAGGCAGGCGAAAGATCGTTATAGCCGTCGAACAGCGCCGTCACCTCATATTCCCCGACTGCCAGACGATAATAGCCCGGCACCTGCTGTTTCACCTGCGCCGGGGCATCTGCCCACGATGTGCTTGCCAGGAGCAGGCCGCTGAGCGCCAGAACCGTTTTCAACTTTTTCATCTTCACTCCAGATTGATATTTTTCAGGTTGTGAAGAGACTATGGCAGCGTAACGATAAATAATGTAGATATGTACTTTGTTAAGTCAGCATAACGAAAATCGATACAATGAAACTGGAAGACGTTGAAGTGTTTGTCGAAGCCGTCAAGGCGGGTAGCCTGGCGGGCGCCGCGCGTCGGCTCTCTGTGAGCGCCATGGCGGCATCACGCTCTCTTAATAATCTTGAGGCTGAACTGGGGGTCAGGCTGGTTCACCGCACCACGCGTTCCCTCTCACCCACCAGCGACGGGGCCGTTTTTTTGCCCCATGCGCAGGCGTTGCTGGAAGATAAAAATAACGCGCTGGCCGATCTGTTTCCCGAGGGGACGCATCTTTCCGGACGTCTGCGCATTACCGCCTCAGCGGGGTTTGGCCGTAAGATTGTTGCTCCCATGCTGACCCGGTTCATGCAGCAACATCCCGCCCTGCAGGTCGATTTACTCGCCACCGACGAACAGGTTGATATTGTCGGAAAAGGCATAGACGTGGCGTTACGCATTGCGCCGCTGCGCGATAACCGGCTGGTTGCCCATCGCCTGTGTCACAACCCTCGCGATCTCTGCGCCAGCGCGGCGTATCTTGCCGCGAATGGCTATCCAAAATCGTTTAACGATCTGGCGGCACACAGCTGTCTGACCACGTCAGATTCCGTCCACTGGTCATTCGAACAGGGCGAACAGCACTACAAACAAAAGGTGTCGGGCCGATTCTCCGCGAACTCTATTGAGGCAATTTTCGAAGCCTGCCTGGGAGGGTTGGGGATCGCCAATTTATCCCGCTGGTACGTAGAGCCGGCGTTCAGAGAGGGTAAACTCGTGCGGATCGTCCTGGAGGACGCTCAGCCGGAATCGCTGGCCGTTTGGGCGGTTTACCCGACCTCCCGGCTGATCCCGGCAAAAGTACGAAAGTTTGTGGAAGCGCTGGAAGCCGAACTGTTGCTCAATCCGCTAACGCAACCCACCTGATATTATTTCACCGTCACCAGCCGCGCCGCCACAATCTGGTGCCCGGCCTGCACATCCGTATTGTCGATGCGCTGCATGATCCTGTCCGCCAGCGTGTAGCCCATCTCCCGCGCAGGGGTGGTAGCCCAGACGATCGGTAGATCGTCTAGCGCATTTTCACCGACGTCGGCGAACGCCCCGAGCGCCACCTGGTGGCCGAAGAAGGTTTCCACCCCGCCCTCGCCGCTCTGACGCCCGGCGCGGATCAGGCCAAACCAGGCGCCCATGGCAATCACATCGTTATAGCAAATCACGGCGCTGATCGTCGGACTGCTGCGCAGCAGCGCGCCTATCGCTTCCGCCGCTTTCTTCTGGCTGGATTCACACTCCACGACCCATTCGCTGTGGAACGGCAGGCCGTATTTTATTAGCGTCGCGCAGTAGCCGCCGACCCGCTCGGCGCGCGTCAGGGACGAGCTTTTCCCACCCAGCCAGGCAATGCGCTGATGCCCGCGACGAATAAGATGCTCGGTCAACATTTGCGCGGCCTGCATGTTATCAGGGCGCAGCGTATCGGCCTCGTCCAGGTAGCTGGCGCGCGAAGCAAACACCAGCGGCACGCCTTTTTCGGCGGCGCGCTCGCACAGCTCGCTGCCCACGCCAGACGCTCCGGCGACGATCACCCCGTCAACACCCTGGTTCAGCAGCATATCGAGCCGGGAGAGAAGCTGATCGGCCTCGCGACCGCCGTGCAGAAGAAAGACCATCCGCCCCTGCGCTTCAAGCGCTTCGGTTAACCCGGCGGTCAGCTCCGCATAGAAAGGTGACGTCAGGTCGCGAACAATCAGGCCAATCACTCCGCTTTGCCCGCCGCGCAGCGCCGACGCCTGACGGTTACGCACAAAACCCAGCTGCTCAACCGCCTCGTTCACCCGCTGACCGGTCGCAGGAGAGATGCGCCCTTTTCCGCTCAGCACCAGAGAAACGGTGCTGACGGAAACGCCCGCCGCCAGCGCAACATCGTTGATGGTGATTTTTTTCGCTACAGCCATGTGTTGGCGTGACTCCCTGAAATGAGATCGGTAAAACGTTTTATCAATACGTTATCTTTATACTACCAGTCAAAGCCTGAGAATGTGATTTAGCACGCACTAAACTTTGATAAAACGTTTTATCTTCTCGCAGCATTGAGGCAGACAAACTGATTTTAACAATAAAGGAGTCGTTTTATGACGGCGAAAGCAGCACAAAAAATATCGCTGTGGGAATTTTTCCAGCAACTGGGTAAAACCTTTATGCTGCCCGTGGCACTCCTCTCGTTCTGCGGGATCATGCTCGGGATCGGCAGCTCGCTGAGCAGTAAAGACGTCATCACGCTGATCCCGTTCCTCGGTACCCCGGTGCTGCAGGCGATCTTTATCTGGAGACTATTAAGTCTTTTAACGAAGTGGCTTGATGTTGGATTGATGTGAGGTAACTTCTGCTATGTTGCCGCGATACGATTTGTCATGTGCAATGAACTAACGTCGTTTCGCGGTAACTTTATGCCCCACCCATGCCCCATCACACCACCCTGTCATCCTGCATCACGCTGTTGATGAAGAATGTCACCCGCCCCATCACCTCAACCTCTTCCGCAGCCTCCCCCTCTATCGCTTCACCATCATCACAAATCAGCGCCCTGCCCATGACCCTGGCAAACTGAGTCCGTCCGCCGCTGAGGATTAGCAGAACCTGATTCTGTACCAGTCTGGTGCACGGCTCGATAACCGCAAAGCCAGACGAGGTTTCGAGGATGCGGCTGTCCATGCCGATCCCGCAGATAATTTCCGGAGATAAACGCGGTGCTACGAAATCAGCCGCCGGTGAAGGAAATCCCATCAGTGCACCCTCCCCATGTTACGCAGGATCCAGTAACGGTTATCGCTTCCATCCGTCGTCTTATCAGCAAAGTCTGGTTGGTATCTCTCAATCCATGTATTGGCATCTACCTGACTGAAATGCCAATTCCTAACGCGTAATTCAGTGATAAATTTGTCAGTGTTCAAACAAAGATATCCCTTGGGGTTCTGTTGTATGGCCGCTAAAAAGGCTGCACGTATATCAGCTTGACGAGGCATAAGAGCGCCCTCACTGGATTATTGACTGTATGTATACACAGTAGTATTTTTGTAATTACAGATCAAGTTAGGCAAGAGGGATAGTAATGTTTGTTGAACTAGTATATGACAAGCGTAATGTTGCGGGGCTCGAAGGGGCCAGAGAGATCATTCTGGCTGAGCTGACGAAGCGGGTGCACCAGATTTTCCCTGATGCCGAAGTGAAGGTGAAGCCGATGCAGGCAAACGGACTGAATAGCGATGCCAGCAAAAGCGATCGGGAAAAACTGAACCGCATGCTGGAGGAAATGTTTGAAGAGTCCGATATGTGGCTGGTTTCGGAGTTCCCGACCGTTCGCCAGGTTGGCCTTTAAATTCTACTCGGGTAATATTCCCGACGTTTGCTCGGGCATGAACACTGAGCAGCCAGCCGTCGCCCATAGTATGCAAGAATGGGCGGCGGTTTCCTCAGCTTCCAGACCGCAACGCTTCGACCTGTTTCTTTAAATCTTCTATTTGAACCATTAACGCCAGAATAGCTTCATGGTGAAGAGCTGCGGCCGCACCTGCCACATCCACCGATAATGTATTTTCAATCTCTGTGCCGTCATCAAGGATAGTCGTACCACCAGTGAAAACCGCTGTCGGGATCACTTCCATCAGTTCCTGAGCGATAAACCCCTGGCCCGGAGGTGCGTTATCCAGTCGTTCCCACGTATAGCCACGTAACATCTTCATTTTTTCAAGCGGAGACTCAATCGGCCTGGTATTTGTTTTAATGCGATGGTCGGAATTATTGACCCATGAACCATTATTCGCTGTGGCGTTCCCCCCGGCGGAAAAAACCCAGTTGGTGTATGTGCCATTAGCCTTGTCGATGCCAATTGCAATATCCTGAATATCATATCCACCACCCCGGCGGGCACCTATGTAACCAGTATCGTTAAAATATTGAAATGACGACCTGCCAATAACACCACCTACAGAGCCAGTATCAAATGACTGGATTCCAACTTTGTTACCTGCTCCAGAATTAAATGCCGATGTAAAAAGTGATGGTGATGTCAGCGTACCCCCGGTCTTCCCGTTCACCGTATTCAGGCGACTGTCGTCACCGGCCGCCACCGTTCCCGCAGTTGTTCCAACGTCCCTGGTGGCGCTGTTTCCTAAACCGAGGTTTGTGCGAGCGCCAGCGGCAGTCTTATCACCAGTCCCTCCCTGTGAAATACTTAGCGCTGTAGTCAGCCCGGAAAGGCTGGTAATGTCACTGTTTGCCCCTTTCTTGGCCAGTGATTTCTGACCCGGTACCGTGACAGCCACGCCGTTAATTGTGATGGTGACGTCTGTAGTACCGTTCATCACATCAGCGAATCCGCTCATATAGCGCTGGTACATCGTGAATGTTTCAGCAATATCCTGCGCCAGGCCATCGACACTAAGGCTGTCGCTTAGCAAAATCGAATACTTCGTTCCTGCAGGGATTGCAGGGTTTGCCGCTGGTGTCACGGTGAGACTGGTTGCCCCGCCGATAGCGGTAATCTGGAATACCTGCGGCGGGCTGGTTAGCGCGATTACGGTGCAACCATTACGGATTAGAGTGCCAGCTGCTGTAAAATTTGTTCCGGTACCTGTTAGGGTATTTCCGCTGATGGCAATAGTGCCAGTGGTATAAATCATATTTTCTCCAGGTAATAAAAAACCCCGCCATGGCGGGGCTTGTTAGTGGGGTTGTGTCAATACATTGCGGGGATGATGGGAATACTCATTCCGGTATATCTCTCGCCGGTCACAGAATACTTGTCGGTCCATCGGGAACGGACGCGGCCATTCCCACATTTTACCGAGTTCCCGCTCATCACCAGTCCCTTGGATCGCATGTTGCACCACCCGCTGGCTGTTGAAGAGTTGAAACCATAGCAGCCAAGCGCAATCATGCTGTTGCCAATATCGACCCAGCTATTGCCCGGTGAATAAAACTGATTGCGGAATATAAACGGACGGCGGGTGGTAGAGAAAGTGCACTGGCCAGCAGCGTTGATGAAATTTAATCCTCTCCCGGGTACAGGAGCCTGAACCGCAAAAATCGCAATATCGACATTCACAGAACGGGCAATATCGTCATAGCCCGTGTAATCCTGCCGGGAGTAAATATTATTACCATCACATTCAAGCGTAGCTGCGCTGTCATTCCAGCGGGCAAAAACGAGCCCTTTGGCCGGAAGTGTGTAAGTACCATTTACATTGACCGTTCCACTGAAAACACAGGAAGCAACACGGCTGACATCAGTGATCGCAATAAAGTCTGTCGAATCCTCAATGAGCAAACCACGGTTTCCACTCTGCCCTGCGGGTAAAATCTGCCAGACTGTGCCGGGAAATGTTTTATCTTTCCCCCAGCCATCTGATGACCAGACACTCTGCGTCAGGGTTCCGTTTCCGTTATTGGTTATCCCATCGAGAACCATAATCGTTGTTATCAGATTCGGCGAGCGAGTCACATTCACAACCGAATTTGATGGAATGAAAAAAGGGGTAGCTCCGGCAACATAGCCCTGAACAGTCATGGTCTGCTGGCCCCATGCCTCCACAGCCTCCCCACCATACGACGGACATTTCATTCCGGCAGTGATGGTCATTGCCGGACGCCCGTCATTCAAATCGATATAAAGTCCCCTGGCCATCAAAACTCTCCCAGAACAATGCGCCCACCGTTCGACAAATTGACAGTGACACCGTTGTTATTGATCGTGACTCCTCCCGTTGAGTTGGTGAATCCAAACTGCCCATTCTGGGCGTAAACCCCTCCACGAACCGTGACATTGTTGAGTTCAGCAGAACCATTCTTGTTGATGGTCCAGCCTGCTGTACCCGCACTGTAATTATTCGACTGAATGACATTTCCGATCTTGGCATTGGTGATAGTGCCATCCTGAATGAAGGTGTCACGGATAAACGTCTGCCCGTTCTGAATGACGAAGGGCAAATTTACAGCTCCACCAGCCTGAGACATCACCGCAAATCGGTCAGCCACGAACAACACCTGCGACTGCATTCCGGATGGAGTGTTCTGAACACCAATACCCATGCCTGCAGCATACTGACGGCCGTTAGCATCAACAGCCACCTTAATGCTGTACATCGCATTCAGATTATTGTTGATGTCTGCTGATACCTGCGCATTCTGAACAATGGAGGCCTGCTGGCCATTAACGGTAACCTTCAGCGAATTGATCTGAGTAGCCGAAGCCTGTGTGAAATCAGCAAGCGTCTTTGACAGGTCAGTGACATTCGCGGTATTCCCACCGGTACTGGAGTCAAGGGTGCGAAACGACTCAGCAACAGCTTTACTGGCATCGGCCATTACATTATCGACCCGCTCAATACCGGCTTTGTTATCGCCATATTGCACGCTCAGAAGATTACGCTGGTTAACCTGCGCGAGCGTGCTGGTGATCAGCGCGATAGCATTGCTCTGAATACCGCCGCTGGCCTTATCAGTTTGTGCACCCAGTTCTTCCAGACGTGATGCCATTGAGGAATCGAGGTCCGTGACAACCTGGCTAAGGTCAGTGATTGATGCTGTATTCTGAGCACCTACAGCAGCTGCTGAATCAGCTTTGTCAGATGCGGCCTGAGTGGCAGCCGTCAACTGGCTTACAGCAGAAGCGCGCGCTTCAGTTTCCGTTGCTAAAGCCTGGCGAACATCAGTAATTCCGGCTTCATTCTGCGCAGTTTTTGCCTCAAGGCGAGTAACATCCGTGACGCGCGCTTCCGTCTCAGTGGCGATCACCACCCGGAGCTGTTCGAATGTCGCAGAGTTAGCCCCCTGCTGCGCAGTCTGGCGCACAACAACATCAGCAATGGCAAGTGCGTTACTGATGATTGCCTCTGCGGTCTGCTTGTTAGAGCCAACCACCGCCGCGAGACCATCCGCGTTATCTTTGATGGCATCAGCCAGTTCTGCGAACTTTTCACTGCTCTCGACGGCGCTCTCGATGAGGTCTTTAAAGGTATCGCTCTCTTTAATTTCCTCCAGGATTGCATCGGTGATATCGCTAAAGTCATCCGTTGGCTTTCCTGAAGCCTCAACAAAATCAGAAACCCCGAACGCGTTGCGTGTCCGGACATAAACGTAATAGACGTGGTCAAACTTGAGCTTTTGAATGGTCCACTGGTTCCCCCTTCCGAGGAATTGAGTTTTGTTCTCAATATCATCGGTTAATGGGATTGGCGTCTCGCCAGCGTACCAGAACTCAAAAGAGGTATCTGATGTTGCCGTTACAGACATAACTGGCACCAGAGTGGCCTGTAATGGTCCGGGTATCCACTGAACGGAGTTAGGAGCCTTTGGCGCGCCTATAATAAGACTCACCTGAGTTTCGGCGCCTTTCATCCCGTTTTCATTGCGCCCACGAACGCCGAGCGTGTAGCTACCGGCAGCAAGGCCGTAAAACTCATACCGGAACTGGTCAGTTTCGTACTGAGATACCAGCTTCCCATCAGCACTGTAGATGTACAGCTCAAACACCAGCTTTTTAGTAGTGGTTGCCGTCTCCCACGTTGCTGTAACCTGGACGGTCTCGGTGTTTGTGTTCAGGATTCGCAGGTTTTCCACGTTAGGCACGCGGTAGCCGTTCAGCGTATCGCTGGGAACTTCAAACACTGCACCCTCGTCAACGATGGCCTGTTTGTTGGGGTCGTGCAATGAGGCCGTTATGCTGTATACGGAGTTGTTTTCCGTTTCGGCAACGCTCAGTATCCGGAAAAGGCGAATCGCAACGCTTGCGGTTGAAATGGCAAATACAGTTCCCGCCCTCACCCATTCAGGTTCGTTTTTGAGTGTGACGTTGTTTCCGTTAACGCCATCAATCTCATAGCGAGAGAACTTTCCGTCCCTCCCCATAATCGACATAGTGGAGCCGTCCGTTACTACCGAGGAATCAACCGCGTCAACCGTTATCACCCTCCCGGAATGAGAAACAATTCTCCCCCCGAGGCGAGTTCCTGCGTAGTCATTATCCATGACCTCAACGATATCACCCGGCGTGAAGTGGATAGCATCGCGTGCCATCTGGAAAGACAGTCTGCTGCTTTCACGCTTTGCTGTTTCCAGCAGCCATTTACCTGCCCGCCATGCCTGTCCGCGAGAGGTGCAGCCAAACGCCTCCAGAGTGGTTTCGTTGTAGTTCCCTTTGGCTATCATCTCATCGTCGGAAACGTACTCTTTCACCTGCTCCCATCCGTTGTCGGGGTCAGTCCAGGACACTACAACCGCATTGTATTTCTCTGAACGCTTTACAGAGCTTCGTTTGAACTCGCCATTCACAACGTTGGCGTTCGTGATTGTCGCAATCGGATCCTGTGGAGCGTCCAGCATTACGGACAGGCGCAGGCCGTCCCACAGCGCAATGCCACGGAACATGCTCGCTATCTTGTCGAGAATGTCTCGCGCACTCGCCTGCTCTGTGATGTAGGCGTTGAGCGTCATGCGTGGCTCTTTGCCGCCATACCCATCATCTACAAGCTGATCGCAATATTGCGACAGAATGTAGAGTGCGCCATCGTCAACATCGATGTATCCGGCGCGTTTCGCCAGGCCAAATCGGGTGTTTTTCGCCAGCTCACGGAACAGCCACGCCGGGTTGTTAGTCCATGCCTTTTTGAAGCCCCCCGTCCACAGCCCGGAGTAAGTTCTGGCAATTGGCTCGTAGTTATCCGGTACGTCAACGATCAGCCCGCGAAGATGATATGTGCGGCTCGGCGTGTCGGTGTACTGGTCACGGTCGATGACTGAGCCGGCAACAGCAGAGAACGGATAGCTAAGGTTGTCGTCGGTGATCTCGCTGTAGCTGTTCCAAACAGTCCCGTTTGACAGCAAATCGCTGCTGCTGTCAGGCGTAATGCGGCGAACGCGGATATCAAACGGTTTGGTGTCGGGGGCATCAATGACGTGCGCCTCAAGGTACTCGCCAGAGATTTTCCCTGTAATCGTCACCGTCTTCTCCATGACCCAGCCCGACGAGCCAGTTCTGGTCTCGATAACCATCGTTACAGAGGTGTTTTTCTGGTTACCCTTGGAGTCCTGCTCCATGAGCCCGGTGACGCCGATGTTAAAACGAACGCGGGTCACGTCCTGATCTGTCACGGTTCTAACCAGCGGGGTATCGTAAGTGACCTCAGTGTTAACAATGGTCGTCGCTTCGATTGCAGAGAAGCCGTTGATTGGCTCCTGAGTTTCCGATCCAGGTCGCCAGGCAACACTAATGCCGTTCACGTTGACATTACCGTTCGAGTCAGTGATAGGCGTCTTATTCAGCTTGAATGAAGACAGGTGCTCCTGATCCACCGGGCCCGCGATTGGCCCCTCAGATATCAGATCCAGTACCCGATAGAATTGTTTTGATTTGAGGTTGTCGTCGAGTAGTTTTGGGGTTGATGCTTTACCGCCACCTGAAGACATAGCGCCACCTTAGCTGATTGATTCTTCCCAGTCGGAATTATTAGATGTGTCGATCCCGAGACTTATTACGTTGCTGCCGACCTCCATCTCGCCGAGGAGTATGGGGACAGGATGCCCCTGTCCGACCCTGTTTTCTGCACTGGTAAACGAGTTATTCGTGAGGGTGTTTGTTTCGGCCGCTTCCGCTGAAGTTTTGCTTTTCATGTTCCGGGACATGTAGATGGAGTAAGCAACCGAGGCGGCAGACAGCACCAGTGAGGCAATGAGAACTATCGTACTGGTCTCAAGTCCCGCCCCCTCAATCACCGGGACAAACAGCACTACAGAGCCATCCTTCAGGCGCCGATCCATGTGCCACTGCACCGAAGACGTTTCAACATCCTCACCCGCCACTCGCATTCTTACTCTGGCGTTCAGGAATGCTTTTTTGAACTCCTGATTCTGAGCAAGCAAAAGACGAATGCCCTGGGCAGGGGTATCAACGCTCAGCTCGACTTTGCGGAAATGTCGGCGTAAATGCCCTGCAAATTTAAAGATGAGCACTGTTCATGTCTCCATATGGAATGCATCTGCTTAACGTATGCCGGGCGCATTTGCTCTCTCCGGCTTAAATGCCCTGAGCAATCGTGGTGAAGAACCATATTGTCATCGAGCAGAATCATTGCGTGGCAAGGGTCAGCTCCGGGGAATGGTTGCCTGATTATTACGTCACCTGGCAGCGCTTCTCCCGGCGATACCTGATTGAAGCCATTGCGCGACATGTTGTTCAGATAAAGGTTCTCCCCTCTCAGCCACCAGCCATTCGTCCTTTCGAAGTCAGGGAGGTCAATGCCACACAGGTGATACGCATCACGGAATAGCGTGTAACAATCAGTCACTCCGTGCTCGAACCGCCTCCCCAAAAGGTAATCCACCGGCCTGAACGTTCTGATTTTCCCGTTACAGGCCAGCACCCATGGAAGGCCCGATGCAACCTGGCATTTACGGTCGGCGCCGGACAGAACCGGGCTGTTCATTGGGTGAGAGTGAAATACCGCAGTCACCTCTCCAGCCTCCTCGGCCGCCAGCCACTCATCATCACTGATTCGGAAGTGCTTTCCAGGCTCCGGGTGAACATTCCGACAGCGGAACAACTGCCCGCCATCCAGGATTAAGCCGCACACCTCATCCTGCGACGATGCCGCATAATCGAGTAATTCTTGCATCATGAAACCTTCTGAGAGCCGGGGAAGCTGCTGATTGGCATTGGTTCCGGTCGTGGATAACGGAAGCGGCAGCCGCTACGGCGGTGAGAGCACTTATCTTTCGCCGGGTCAGTGGTTGGATTGTCGCGCTCATCTGCAACCGGCGGCCCGTCATATCCGCACCCGACGCCGCGATACAGCCACTGGCAGACGTCGGCAAGGATGGTTCGCGCCGGGATGATAGCGTTGTCGCAGTCAATCGGTGTCGCCAGCGTGTAAGTGACCTGCTCGAATGTCTCTTCGGTCATCTCTTCCACAACGTAGCGGGAAACCGCTTCCTGCGTCGGATCTGCGTCAGGGTTGCCATTGGGGAAGTTCACCGCGTCCAGGTATTTCACCGGAACCTGACGGCGGGTGATCACCACCCCAAGCATGTCGTCGAAGTCATGGTTTATGCCCGTCAGTAAACCCGTGACGTTCGCCACCACCATTGTTGGCCGGGCATATGTGCCTTCGTTCTTTGACTCGAACCCTTCGACTGCTATCGGGTATGCCTGATACTGATTCCCCTTCCAGATCACATTTCCGTAATATCCATTGGTGCCGGAATGGAACCGGATAAGGTCTCCGCCAAAGGGTTGCAGGTCGGCTTCGAACAGGTCGATAAACGCGCCTACTCCGGCGTCGACGCTATCAATAATCATACTGGCTGGTATGTCGCGCACGGCAAACTCCCATAAAAAAAGCCACCAAGTGGTGGCTACTGTTTGAATATCAGGATGTTGCTTACTGATAACCCTGGTTAACGTGTAAGCTCAGCCCGTCAGTGGTGGGACACTGACGTAACCATCGAAGGGGGATGGCTGATTACCTCTGATAAAGGAAAAATAATGTCAGAATTGAAATTAAACGCTATTGACTTTATTTCTTTTGCGGTCGCTGGAAATACATTTAAATTAAAAGCTAATTTGATTGGCCCTAATGACCAATTTCATTCGGTAAACCTAGATATAGCGCCAGATGAGATAAAGAATAAAACCATCGGTGAGATTGAAAAACTTGCTATTCAAGCCTTGCGTTCAGCTTGAATTACGGCAATTTGATCTAATTTCGCAGTGATTTGATTATAAGCACAGGTGTGAGCGCTAATAACTTCTTCCATCTGTGCTTTCATTGAATCAACCATAGCCTCTAACTCTTCAACACGTTGTTCTAAAGTCATAACTGTCTCCCGCCTTTCGGCTTATCGTGGTACTTGTTCAAAAGTGGCCGTCAGTTCAAACAGCGGCCCGGTCTTTGTCATATTCCAGGATCGGCAGACAAACAGCTTCCTCACTCCCGTATCGGATGACGTCCAGTAGAACGATTCAACCGCCCCCCTGGCCTTGAGGAATGCCTCAGCATCCTTCGCAGGGTTACTGCGGCACGCTCCGCTGACGCCGCGAAAGGTGAGCGAGTATTTATCCATCAGTGGATTGATACCCTTCACCTGTCGCTGTTCGTAACCGTCGCCGAGCTTAACGACGGCAACATTCGGCGTGCGCTCAACGGAGTATGCTTTCTGTGGTGTCCATGTGAATGTTTCTGGCACTATGACCTCCGTAGTAACCCGTTAGGGCGCTGCTGATCACGAATGGTGCTGAGGCTAACCTGCTTCATCATCTGCGCCATCTTAGCCATGGTCGCATCGTCTATGCCGCCAGTGGTGTTGATTTCGAAAGTGATGTGCTGCACCACCCCACCGCCTCCTCCAACCTTATCAGCAGGAATGATCTTCCCTGACTGGTTCGGGATGAATGCCTGCTGCCCACCTGCTGTCTGGAAGATTTCAGAGCGTCCATCTTCGTTGATGCGGTAAGCGTTTCCTGCAGATACCCCACCACCGTAGCGACGGCCACCTGCAAGAGCCAGCCCCTTAGCAGCAACCAAAGACTGAGCATACGCAGCCTGGCCTACCCCTGCCGCGCTGCCGTATGTGGCGATTGAAGCGCTCATTGCGGCTGGCGCCCATGCAGAGGCGGCGGCGGTAGCCTGTGCCATAGTCGATGCCAGTGATGCAGCGGCTGCAGCTTGCCCCATTAACTGACTCTTAACCCACTCCACGCCCATCTGAACAAAGCTGCCAACGACACTGTTAAGGATGGTAGTGCCGATGTTAGCCAGTGATTGTTGAAGGCTCTGAGTGCCGTTAATCAGCCCGGTTATGGCATTGGTCGCCCCGCCCTGAAGCGAATCTACAGCGTCAGCCATGAGCTGGTTGGTGGTGCTCTGGTTGCGATAGATTTCCCATTGCGCAGCGATACGAGCCTGCTCGTATTGAGTATTGGCAGCATTCATCAGTTCGAGACCACGCTGAGTGATCTGGCCCTTTTGGGTTTCAAACTGCTGGATGAGAGCCAGTTCCTGCGCGTGCTGATTTGCTAATTGCTGAACCGGGTCGATTTCACCAATTGCAGATTGTTGCGGTGTTACTGCCTGCTGGGCCCGGATTTTTGCCAGGTTAGCCTGATGCTGCTGCTCGATACGCAGAGATGTTTCGTTGAATTGCTCCTGACTTATCTTCTTGGCGGCCAGAGCGGTTCTAAGGTCTTCAACATCCTGTTTGTAGCTAGCATTCTCTTTGGCTTCCGGTAGTAGTTTTTCAGCAGCGGCCTGGGCTTTAAGGGCATTTGCTGTATCCCAAATTTCCCCGCGATATTTACCAGCCAGCGCGATCTGCTCTTGAGTTGCGCCTTTCCCAAGTGATTGCTGGGATGCGAGAACTGCCTGTTCGCGGCTTAATTCTTTTGTAGAATCGGCTGCGAGGTCTGTTTGCTGCTTAAGATTGGCAAGTTTTTGGGTAACAGCTTCCTGCTGGTTGGCTGCCCTGGATGCTTCGGATGCGGCGTCTTTAGTTTCCTTTTTCCCTTTCTGCTGAGCTTGCTGTGCGTCATATTCGGCAGCAGCCCTTTCACGAGCCAAGGCCACATCCCTTTCCATCTGCAACTTCGATTTTTCATCATTAGCGCTTCCGGCGTATAACTTCCTTATATCCTGCTCAGCCTTCAACTGCGCACGCTTGCGGTCGTTAAGCTCGCTCTGGAGTGTCACCTGGTCCTGAAGTTTATCAAGGTAGTCCTGAGCATCTTTCGGGCGATCTACCATCAAACTGCTGGAGTTGAATTTCTCCTTAGCTTTTGCGGCGAAATTGATCATATCGCCAAGCTTGCCCATCATTCCGGCGGCGACACCCGCTTCCTCACCATCCCGGCGAAGCAGGTCAATCCCTTGCCTCATCGTGCCATTGAGCGTGGCGCGTCCTATGTTAATAGCGTTCTGCGTCTGGCTAAGGCGATTCTGCGCACGTTCAAGCTCGAGAGTTGCAATCGCTAATTTATCCTGGGCACCACCTAATGCTTCAGCGGCCTGACGGCCTCGAGTAGTGTTCGTTCCCCAGTTTGCGATCTCCCTTTCTTGCCTCTGAACAGCAGCTGTAGCGTCGTTAAATTCTTTCTGTGCGTCGGCTACCGCATCGCTAAGGGTTGGCAGATTCTGGCTTAACTTGCCAATGGTGGCTGCCAGCTCGGTATGCGACATGGTCTGGAACTTAGCGCTCAGATCGTTGACGCTATCTGCCAGGTTATTGGCATCGTCTCTGGCCTCTTTAGCTCGCTGAGAGAAATATAGGATCGCACTGGCCGCGAGCATGGCTGCACCACCGGCTCCGCCTATTAATCTTAACGCCCTGCTTGCCAGGCCAGCCCCGGATGACGCTGCCGCTTGAGCAGCGTTACTTGCTACTAATGCTCGATTGTAATTTGCAACAGCAGCAGTAGCCGCTACCCTGGCGACAGATAAGCGTTGCTCGGCGGCTGCGGCATTCGCCGCGCTGATCGCTGTCTGCTTCATCATCTCCGCAAGCCGGATCTCGTCCAGCGCCCGTTCTTTTGCGATAGCAGCTGCGCGGAGATCTGCGGCGGCTTTATTTGCAACGGCTTGCGCCGCCTGCATCTCTGCTGCCGACTGATTTCTTGCAGCAACTGCGGCCTTTACCTTCGCAGCAGTAGCCATTGTCAGTGCGCCAACGTAGCGGCTACCCATTACAGCAGCGGTAGCGGTCAAGATGGCACTAAGAGCGCCGATGTTCTCACTGACGCTGATCACGGCATCGTTGAAAATTGCTGTACCGGTTTTTACCGTGGAGTTTTCACCAAAGAACTTGGTGATGTTGTTCCCGGCAACCTGCAATGCCTGACTGATAGTTGTCGTGGTGTTAGCAAACTCGTTGCCGATCGCAGTTCCCTGCGAAAGTAATCCGTTAACCACAACATCAGTAGTCAACTTCCCGGCAGCGGCCATCTGGCGCATTTGCCCGATGCTGACCCCCATTGAATCAGCAAGCGCGACAATTATCCTGTTGCCCTGCTCATTCACTGAGTTAAATTCTTCGCCGCGCAGAGCGCCAGATGCCAGCCCCTGAGACAGCTGGATAATAGCGTTTTCGGCCTCTTGCGCAGTAGCACCGGAGACAACAAATCCCTGGTTAATGATGGTCGTCAGTTTAGCCAGATCGTCGGCACTGGTTCCATATTCCCTGGTGGCACGCTCCAGTCTCGCATACAGAGACGCCGTAGCGTCGAGGCTTCCGCGAGTTTGCTGGGTGATATTGAACACCCGCTCAGTAACGTCAACCAGCTGCTCGCTTGGGCGGAGGGCGTTGGCCAGTTTGTTATTGAGCGTAGTCCATGCGTCGGCGTATTGAGATACCTGTTGAACCGACAGGATAGCCATCAGAGAAGTGGCTACACGACTCAGGCTACCAAAGGATGATGTTAGCGATGAAGCGGCCTTATCAGCCCGCTTGAAACCACCTTCCATGTCGTCGGTTACGTCACGAACCTGTTTATCAGCACGCAGCAACTGTGCCGTATCGGCCTTAATCACATATTCAATATCACCGACGTTTTGGGTCATTTCACTTTCTCCGGGCAATAAAAAACCCCGGATGGCCGGGGTCATTATTATTTTTGTGAGCAGGCTTTTATCTGCTCAGGTGTAAAATTCGGATCTATGCCATCGGGAAGCACTACCCACTTCATATCGAAAGTGGTGTATTGCATATCTTTCAAGCCACCGCGTTTATAGAGAGCAAGCAAATTGTTTAATGCTGATATTTCTTCACTGGGGGCGTGGTTTTCATCAGCAAAGATGAATGATTTAGCATCCTCTATTGGTTTTGGGATACTAACCTTCAGCATTACCTCTGTGGCATTCCCGACTTGACTCTCACTCACTGGTTCAAATTTCACTTTACCATAGAGGTATTCACTCAATTCGTAGTACTTATTAGTTGTCGGCAATGTGTTTTCGTCAAAGTAATGAAAATTTCTGACGAAGCTTTCCGAGCACTGTGAAATTTTACTTTTTGAAAGCAGTCCAATGTCTTTGCTTTTTATGAATTTTTCTACTTTGTCTGTTGCGGTATCTTGCCCACAGCCCAATAGCGCCATTGCCAAAATAGCAATCGAAAGCAACCTCTTCATATCCCTATCCCCTTTGGTAAATGTGCCAAAAGAGTAGCAGGTATCGGGCGACGACAAAACTAGTTACATGTCACTTGGTGACTAGGGCAATGAACAAGGGAACAAGTATTGCCGATACCAAAAGGCCAACCAGCCATTTTTGGTTGTCGTCGATCTTATCAATGAACCGCTTTTCCATTGAGGAAAGGTTTTGGTTGATGCTTTTCAGCTCGGATTCAATACCTCGGATGTTTCGCTCTCGCAGTTAGTCTGTGGCTTCAAGTCTTGCAAGTCTCTCGCGTGTGTACATATCGCCTCCGTCATATATGGCAACAGGAAAACCCGCAGTTAAGCGGGTTATCGCTGCCTACATAATGCCAGGCAAATACATCTGCACCTCATCAGCAATGCGATCACGCGCTCCATGGAGTAGCTTTTTGCGTCCACCAACTCCCCACCGGGCCATCTGGCTGGCGCACTGGCTAATCGCTTTGGATTCGTTATTAATGATGTGGTCAATTTTGTTCAGGCGGGACATTGCATTAATGCCGAGGCGTACTACTGTTCTGAAAACCTCGTATACCTCAATTTCGAATTCTGGCTTAATCCAGGCTGCGTAGCGAATAGCAAGTAGCTCGATACCCCACACCCCAGGCTCATCACCACCTTTAATTACTTTAAGTGGTTGAATTTGTTCCAGAGTGCTTTTTTGCACTTTGGATTTTAGTGCTTTTATGAAGCGCTTAACTTGAGCGCTACGCAAAAACTGACTTGGGCGCTGCTGTTCTGTTGCCTCTCCGTTTGCCACTGCGGCTGCATGAAGATCATTGAGGTTATAGCGCCCTTCGTCGTCAACACGAACGGAAACGCCGTTTACTGATACGGTTGGATATTGCATGAGGTTTACCTATAGAAAGTGAGCCTGTCACACAGAGATAGCCGCCCCAGAGTACAACTAACTCTCAGGCTCGCTTTCTGTAGGCTCTGGGATTATAACGTGCGCGTGTGAAGCGCGGTGGGTTTATTGCGGATGCAAAAAAGCCCCACGGACGCAGGGCTTATCGTTTCATTTCGTAGGTTGCTATGCGGACCATGCCTCTGTGCATCCATTGCCAGCATCTGCTCCGCCCAGTCCATAACCTCGTCGTATCTCTCCTGGGTTGGCACCTTGCCTTTATCCTTTTGCGGGAACTTGGCATTCATGGCAGCCCGGAAGCTGGTCATCGTCATGTTCCAGGCGTCCGACTCGCTCATTCCGAGGTGGGCAACGGCGGTGTAAACGAATGACCGCACATCGAATTTGTCGCTGTACTCGCCCTTCTTGCTCTCGAACTCTTCGGGCGGCTGATCACCCATCACGCCATGCAGAATCAGGTGGCGCGCCAGCTGGATAACGTCTTCAACTGGCAACGAGCCAGGCTTAAACAGGAGGCGCCCCGCCGTAGTCACCGAGTAGGAGCCGATGATTTCAGCAATGTCGCCTTCAGAGCAGTGTTTGACTACACTAGCTGCGGCCGCTGCCATATCCGCAAAGCAGCGTGCATTAGCCGCTTTCAGAATCTGGGGGTCTGCAATTCTGTGCTTTGGGTAATGGCCTGCATGAACTTTCACGAAAGCATCAACGATTTGCTCAGGCGTGCCGATTCGGGACATAGCCAGGAATGAAGGGTTGAGGAATATCTCTTTGCCGCTGGCGCGAATGACAGCCTGACCGATATCGGTGATTGCTTTCATGGAAACTCTCAATAATAGGGAGGCCAAGCCTCCCATGGATTTAGGCTGCGTTCACGGTTACAGTAGCTGGGCTGGAGGTTACCGAGCCGGCGGTTGAGGATGTTACCTGACAGGAGTAAGAACCCGCGTCACCAGTAACGACGCTCGCCTTCGTGTATGTAGCGTTTGTTGCGCCGGTGATGTCAGTGCCGCCCTTCTTCCACTGATAGGTCAGAGTGGAACCATCAGAGACATTTGCCGCCACTGACAGGTTTAGTGCATCACCCACCGTGAGCGTGCGGTTCTGCGGCTGAGTAGTGATCGTGATTACGGCGCCGACATCACGCACATCCACCTGACCCGCGCTTGAAGCCTCAATTGACCATGTGGCCACGTCATCATGAGGGGCTTCATCTTCCCACGAAGTCACCATAAACGGGCCTTCGGTAATGTCGTTTGGAGAGATGATTTTCAGCCAGACATACGGCTGATTGCTGGTCTCTGCTGGCGGGTTGTAAACGTGACGCTTCAGCGCGTTCTGCGCATAGACATCTTCTTTTCGGGTTACGCCATCTCCAGAGAACGAGATGTTTTTGTAGGTTACGAGATTTTCCTGCGTGTACGCCGCGCTCATATCAGCGGTAGCGTCTGCAGTATCCCATTCAGCGGAAACAGTCTTCCCGCGCATCATACCAAGGCGCTTATAGTCACCGTTGGCGGGTTGTGATTCGGGGCAGCCAATCGCGTAGTAAACGACGACATCACGCCCTGTGAAAGCACCTGCTTCACATGCCATGTCTTTATCTCCGTGTTATCGGGAAATGATGGTTTGAAAGGAAATATCGAAGAGGTAGCGACCTTCTTCGGTCTGGATGGCGGGGATACCGCCGATTGGCTGCATCGAGATGATGCACTCAGTCTGGTAGTCGTCGATCATCGCCTGACGTATTGCATCAGCGTGGTCTTCAACTTCGTTAATGTCGCTGTCGTTCTGACCGGAAAGAACAAGGAATCTGAAATAATCTCGTGTTATAGCCTCATCAGGCTTGCCGCCACCGCCCTGCTGGATGACGAGGTATCTTTCCCCTTCAGTTCCTTCCAGCTCGTTCCAGAAGCGTTTCTGGACGCGATAGCCGACATCAAAACCGTGGGACTGCAACCACGCTCTCAGAGCGTCATACACCTCGCTACGCGTCATACTTTGTATCCTTGCCTGATGATGGCCTTAATCTCGTTAAGGCCGTCGCGCTCAAAGCCTTTGGTCAGAAATCCCGGCTCAGCATCAGGATCCCAATAATTGCCTTTCCCCGTTCCACCACCGAATTCTTTTCCGGCGCGAGTTCTGCCAAAATGTTCACGCGGCTGACCTTTTAGCTTCCCTGACATGCCATGAACGGCGGCAGCGTATGCAGCCGTGTACCCAACCTTTCCCTGCATCCCGCCCGGAATTGATACAAGCGTCCTGTATTGGCTATTGATAAGATTGGATGTATCTATGGGGGTAAGTGCCGCGGCATAAGACGAACCGACAATCATTACTTCAGTCAGCACTTTTTCGGTGCGTGGCCCAGCGATGTTTGCCAGCACCTTGCGGGTGTTCATCTGGACGCGCTTGATACCTTTAACGGGCATGATTACCTCACGTCAGGATTTTGTAGTCGGGCTCTTCACCGAAAAATGACATATCCCAGTCGGTTACGGCCCGAATGACGTTGGCTCCTGCTTTTAGCGGATCTGATAGCGCCGTAGTGTCACCTCTGGCGATGTACCAGTCTCGCTGTGGCATGGTTGCGGTAATGCCATTACGCTTCAATTCAGTAAAGAAAATCAGGTTCGTGGTGAACTCTTTACCACTGGCATCAACGGCAACTTCATTGTTCGCCGTCCAGGTGCAGTCAATCAGGTATGGGGTGCCGTTTGTCCAGGTGTTGTTCCAGTCGTCATAGACGCGAGGGTAGACAGTGGCGACGTTGGTGTAAGACCAGTTAGCCGTGACTGACACTTTCATCCTCCCACCGGATAACCTCCGGATTCTCAGCGGCGACCTTCCGGCACAGCAAATACCATTCACCGTTACTTTTAACGTAGCCCGTGACCCGCCGCCCGCTGTCAGTGATAACCCATACCTTTACGAAGGGCTCAGGGAGCCTCTGCTTGACCGATATCAACGCCATCATCGACTCCCGTTGCACATGCAGCCGCCACGGGCAATCCAGATGCCAGCAAAAGCGGTGTTAGTCGGATCAGGCGGGATAAGGCTTGTAGCGCATCCATACTTATCTAGTCCCCTCAGAAGCCCCAGAGAGGCTTTCCATCGGTCAGCAAAAGACAGGTACCGAAATGAGCGTGATGCGCCGTTGGGCCCTGTCTGAGAACTGATGTACTTGTCACCCTGACCCAGCGCCATTAGCCCCAGCAGGTAGGACTGTATTAGCAGAGCGGTTGCCGGAGGGTAATGCGCATCCAGACACTCCTGAATGCTGCCAGCCTGCTCTAAAAGAGCCTGCAGGATGAAATCAGGCAGCGTGATACCGACTGACTCCAGATATTCTTTGGCCTGTTCTGTGGTAATCATGCGGGCCTCTGATAAGCCCTCCGAAGAGGGCATAAAAAAACCGCCTTAGAGGCGGCCGTTATTCAGCAGGGAAAAGCTGTTCGAACTCACCTTCCGGCAACAACTCGGTGAGCTTCTCCAGACCCAGGTTGCCTTTATGCTCAATGCCCAGCGCATCGAGTCGGGCAATGACTGCCTCTTTGCGCGCTTTGTTGTCAGTGCCAGCACCCGGAGTTGCAGGTAGCAGTTCCGCAGCAGCTTTATCGGACAGCTTGCGCACATGCGATTTAAGTGACGGGTGTACTTTGCCCAGCTCAACAACGTCACCAAGCGCAACGCCGTGCCACGGCTTAACCACTTCGTATTTTTCAGCCATGATTGCTCCTTAAGCCAGGTTAGCGCCGTAGACCACACCGGACAGGCCTTCGCCGTCCTTCTTGATCTGCAAACCTTCTGCGGACATGATCTGGAAGTTGTAGTTGCTCTGCGGCATCAGGCGCGGGAGCGGTACAACGCCCACAGCCATACCTACCAGAGGAGAAATCACATCCTGTCGGCGCTCGTACGCCAGGAACTCGTTACCTTCCAGTGCATAGGTCATCTGGATAGACTTAGCAGGAATAAACTTGCTGATCGCATCCAGAACGGTTCCGCTAAGCAGCGCATTTGTGCCGGTGTTGATATCCACCAGATACGGCTTAGCCATGTTGGCCCAGACTTCAGGGCTCACCCACAGCTTGTCGTAAGCTGTAACCTTGTTACGGCGGGCAGTGAGGCCAAATGGACCTGTAGGGCCAAAGAATGCCAGTAGCTCAGCCGGTGTAGCGGTGGTGAGATTGATATTGGCGCCGCCAGCGCCACTACCCAGGT
Source organism: Enterobacter asburiae (assembly GCF_001521715.1). Taxonomy (NCBI): domain Bacteria; kingdom Pseudomonadati; phylum Pseudomonadota; class Gammaproteobacteria; order Enterobacterales; family Enterobacteriaceae; genus Enterobacter; species Enterobacter asburiae. The sequence continues at coordinate 1,095,787 of NZ_CP011863.1, read as the reverse complement.
TAATTTTCTGAGTGTTGCGATGGTTCTTCATGCCCTGAGCCGGCATACCTTCCACAACAATGCTTGGAGCGCCATTCAGGTAAAAGTCTACGCGCTTCTTGTGGAATTTACGCATCTTGGCCGACTGAGACTCCAGAGCCAGATCGATGCCGACAGTGCTCAGTCCGGCAGCATGGCGCCAGTTAACGCCGTAACCAGCAGTGAATACCGGGATCGGGTCGCCATCAGAACCAAACTCAGTATTATCGAAAGAGTAAGACGCCTGACCATCGATGCTGATAGACACATCATCCGCGATATCGCCAGAGACGTTATACAGCTTTGCAGTTTTCCCAATCGGCAGCACGGTCTGCACACCCATCAGGTCATTGACGATTTCCATGCCAATTTCCTGATCGCGCATCTGGATAATCTGGCGGTCAATTTCGGCCCAGAATTCACGCGTAAAGCCTCCGATGGCATTCGCCGCCAGCATTTCATGCGTCATGCGCGTGCGGTACGCGTTGACCATCATGTCATGCTGGGCGTTATAGATATCACGATTGGCCCACAGCTCACTCCAGTGCCCTTGCAGTCGGCGGTTAGTAGCCAGTGTTTCAGCGGTAAAATACATTATTATTCTCCTGATTAAGCGCCAGCACCTGCAGCGGCTACGGTACCGACGCGCATACGCACGCGGATGAAATCGGTAGTGCTGGCTGCGATGGTCGCATCGTCCTGGCTATAGCCAATCACCGAATCGGTGTCTGCAGTAGCTTTGGTAAATTGCCCATTACTACCCAGCTTGATTGGATCGTCTTTGGCATAAGTCCCCGCCACGCACAGCAGCGCCAGCTCGCGGCCCTCTTCTACGTAGTTACCCACTGCGGAGTCGCCGGCTGGCACTGCTTCAGTGATTTTGAGGCCCTGATGATAGGCAACATCGATGATGTAGATACGACCAGCCAGCGCAGTTGCCTGCGCAAACTCATTGTCGTCATTGATGACTGCAGCGGTACCGGGCAGCAAGGATGCGGCAGTAACGCGGGTTTCGGTCTTGTACAGAGACTGACCGTCGATATTAACGCGACGATAACGTGCCATTATTCTGGCTCCTTATTTGAAGTATTCGGCAGGGTTAGGTGCACCGGTTTCTTTCTGCTGCTGCGCATTGTTGGTGCCCAGCGGAGCAGCTTCGCCCAGCGACTTGAACATTGCGTCCAGGGCATCGCCAGAAAGCGCGTTGGCCACGATGTCACCATGGACCTTAGCAACCGCATCACGCTTGGCTTTCTCTTCAGCGCGTGAGTTGGCGGTCAGGGTTTCCGCGAGCTGATTCTGATTGACCTGCAGCGCATCAACTTTTTCCGCAAGAGGCTTGATCGCCTTTTCGGTATTGGTGGCAACGGCCTCGCTAACCATGCTGCCGATTTGTTCCAGTTCTTCTTTGGTTAAAGGCATGTCGCCCTCCGTTTTGTGGTTTGGTGCAGGCTGTTCCTGCGGTGTGAAAAATGATTTGAGCTTGTTGACGACAGCAACCCATGAACTCTGGCGCTGAACCTCTGTACCGGTATCGTCAAAGACAATCTTTCCGCCTTCAGACTTGTATCCGTAAACCTTCGGCTCGCCATTGTTGAGGATGATTACCGCTTGCGAGTCAGTGAAGTCAGCCACCCAGGCGTATTCTTTCTCGCCAGGAGCGAATTTATCTTTCGCTGCCTTCTCCAGCCTCCGCTCACGCTCGCGATAGGTTTCCCCCACCAGAGCGCCGGAATTAGCTTTCAGTGGAGTGGCAAGATCAGCATTTACCATCATCCCTACCCCCTGTTCTGGCGTAGCTGCGCCAACCTCATCCAGAAGGATGGCGTCATGGTCCATCGCGTGAATTTTCGCAACCCATGAAGCCCCCTGAGCTTTCTGCTCATCGTTCGCTTCAAGCTCCTCCAGGAATACGGCAACGCTGGTATGGATTGGCGGAACATCCTCGCCTTTCTCCAGCGCTTCAAGACGCTCAAGGAGGCGCTTTCCGTCATCCGTGCGCTTTGCCACTTCTGTATCGATCCACTTCTCGACGTAGACGCGGTTGCCGGACTTCTTGACGTTTTTGTTCCATGCCCCTACATAACCCACATTCAGCCCCTCAGGACTAAAAGCAGAAACAAACTGACCGTTGACCTGTGGATGTCCAAGCGGTGCCAGTGTCCCCTCCAGGCCACTGTAGTGCTGGTCAATCTCACTGGCCGGATACAGACCGCCGTTCATGACCACGTTCGCCGGAAGGGTGTAGGAAGGAACAACCCAGTGCTCGCGTCCGTTGTGCTGTTCGCGCCGGATGGCCTTACTGTTCACCTTCGAGGTGACATTAACTTGCATTGGCATGAGTTAACCCTTAGCCCATTGGTAGCCACGGGCTTTCATTGTGTTAAATGTTTTCTTAGCTTTATCGATGATGGTGTCACTTAACGGCTTGCCGCTTTCATCGACCATAACCGCGATCGTGGAGCATTTGCAGTTCACGCCGTTTGCATCCTTAGCCCACCACTCCCGCTGCTCTTCTGCGGTATACAGATGGGCGTGACGCGCGGCATGGGTGCTTCTGGTCGTCGGGCTGAGCGCTGATATGTGCATCTGCTTTGTACGGATGCCATATCGTTCTCTGGCTTCGTCTTCTTCGTCCAGGCGCGCACGGCGCAGCGCGGTGGTAATCTCCGTCCTGGCAATACGATTAGCCCGGCGAGACTCAATCCCCGTCTGCTCAGTAAGGCGCTTAGCTATCTCCAGTGGATTTTGTCCGCGCCCAAGTCCATCGGTCAGTATCCGCGCCATATCCGCTTTCACACTGGCGCTGAGGTTCTTCATTTCCTCGAAGGTACGAGCGCGAACAAGAATCAGCCTACGTCGGTACGGTTCGCTGAGAAGGATTGTCGATACGCTTTCCTGTCCGGCAGCGTACACGGCTGATTGCTGCGCCAGATTGGCAAACTCCTGCGCCGTGCCGCGCTGATACGCCGGGTTGACGTAATCAGCCCAGAACCAGAATCCTGTCTCGTTATCTGCACCTAAAATCTCATCAACCAGCAATGAGGCATTGCTGAGGAGCATTGATAGCTGGGTGGAATCGAGGTCGAAGGTGTAACGCTGGTTTACTGATGGCGATGCAGGAATGCGGTCGAGAATGCCCTTGTACGCCTTGCCAATTCGCTTCATTCGCCTGGCGAACTCGCTCATTGCCCCGCGCTCAAGTCGGTCGGCACCCGTCGGGTCTTTAAGGTTTCCCGGAAGTATCGGTGACTTCGCTTTCCTCTTCGTCATCATCTACCTCTGGAAGTGGTTCGGGCGAACCCTCATACCCGGCGGCCACGCGAATTTCTTCACCAGTAAACACCTGCTCACCCGTGCCGATGGAAGCGCTGTTGATTTGCGACATCTTCTGAGCGGCATCCAGTTTTTCACTGTCGCTTTGCGCATTGAGGTCGTCCCAGATAACGGTCTTCTGACTGACCGGATCGAGGATGCTTAATTCGATCAGCTTGTCGCAGAAGTCCTCAATCTCGAATGACAGGTCGCCACGGCGAGACTGGCAGCGAGTATTGAAGTATTTCTGGTCTTCCGTGCTCGCTCGCTCGCCCGTCTGCATGCCAACGAGTATCTTTGTCGGGATATCCAGCGCAGCAGCGGCGGTTTGCAGGTTGACGTTATAGGTTGGAGAGGGATCGGATACAGCAGCCACAATCGGAGCAACATTGGCCCCCTGTGTAATAAGAACGGAGTCGTTCCCGATATTCATTTCACGGGCTACTTTATCGTAGATTTCATTAAGTTCGCTGTAATCAACCCCGTATGCTCTGGCTATTTCATCCAGTTTCGCCTCTTTATCAAAATTAATACTTAACTGGCGTGCAGCATTCTTCAGGAATGACTCACCAGACCCGCCCTCTACCTTCTCCAGGCTCACAAAGGCGTTGTAAGCTGGCTCAAGGAAGCCAATGGCATCGTCGGAGTAATCACCAAGGATGAAAACGCGATCGGGGTGGATGTTGACGCGGCGACTTGAACCATTCGGCAACCGTTCAGCGTACTGCCACATCTTCGGCTGTCCGTAGGTTTTCGAGTTCAGGCCAGTGTCCCAATCACCAACTGTCAGAGAGCCTGCCCATGCGACAGTAACCTTCTGGAGCATCTTGCCTTTCGTTACAGGCTGATCCCAGGCGAGGGAGTCATTGACGTGCAGAAGGATGCCTGCATAACGACCGACAAGGCGGCGACGGTCCGCCTCAGAGAATGAGCGCCAGAACCGGTTGGTGAATACCTGTTTGGACTTTTTCTCCCAGGCGGTTTCGTTTTCACTCTCGTCGGCATCGTCACCCTCAATGATTTCCGGGTTAGTCTGCCAGCACTTGCCCACCAGCTTCTCAACGGCACCGTGAGCAATACCACCGCGCCGGTACAGGGCGTAGAGGTTTTCGTATGTGACCTGCTCAGGGAATCCATATTCGCACCACGCAGAATTACGCTTGGCGTCCAGCCCCATCGAAGGGTTAAGCATCCCCATGCGGGCGCGAGCAAGCCTGGCGTCGTTAATCGCGTGATTAACCGCCAACTGTAATTTATCGTTCATGTCGTGTCCGTTGATTATCGAAGGCGTTTCGGAATCATCATGCCGACACCCTGCTGTTTACGTTTGATATGTCCATCAAGGGAATAGCGGATGGCGTCCCACGTATGCTCATCACCATCAGCCAGTTTCGGCAACACCTCACCGGTGATGCGGTCCGTTTTGTATGACCACATGCGGGCCTCCCGCGCCACGTTCTTGCAGCGCGGATGGATAATGATTTCGTCAAATCCGCGAAGGTGTGCGATCCCGTCCTCAACGCTCCCCTGCCATTTTTCGGCGGCTGAGATGTTGAAGCCCTGCCGCTTGAGATAGCTGATCGTCTCGGGTCGAGCGGAGTCGGCCTTGATGGGCCAGTCACGCGATCCGGGAATTGTGTCGTACAGCTCTGGCATGTGGTCGAGCTCTGTCTGCTGACCGTATGCCTCGTATTCGATGTACAGCCGGTTATGCAGGATGAACGAGCGCACCAGAGTGTTCGGGTCTTTAGCGAAACCGAAGTCAGCACCGAAGAACAGGCGATCGGCCTCTTTCCATAGTTGGTCCGAGAACTCAGCGATCCGGTATTTTCCGGCCAGCACCTGCTTATCAGAGTTTTCGAGGTAAGCACCCTCCCACACCCATGCGTATGTTGCCGGATCTAGGCGGCGCTGATCGTTCTGTCGCTCACCTTCAAGCACGTCAGGGAACCACGGGTTATCCGTGTAGTTCATCTCAACGGTGATGCAATCGTCTCCGGCTTCTTTACGAAACCGCTTATCCGTGGCGCTGCCGTCTCGTTCCGGGTTCCACGTCACCCAAATCTCTGAACCTTCCTCACGAACGGTCGGGCTCAGCTTCTGCCAGGCTATTTCGCTGACTGATTCAGCCTCATCGACCCAGCAGAGCAGGATGCGCGCTTTCGACTTGATGCTGTCGAGGTTATGCCGGAGACCGCAGAACACGTAGTTAACGCTCTTGTCGATGGTGCGGATGTACTTCTCGCCGATGTCAAAGTTGGAAGCCAGCCATGGAACAGATAGGATCGCCTGTTTCACCTCCTGCATGCTCGACTCTTCGAGCGAGTTCATGAACTCACGCGCGCAGAGCACTACGCCGCTTTCACCGTTCATCATCGACTGATACGCCTTTACGGCAGTCATCAGCGCGAATGTGCGGGTCTTGGCGCTGCCACGTCCACCGTGCGAGCATCGGTAACGCTTATTCACGGCGGTGAACAGTGGCGCAAGCTTCGCGGGGATCGGCAATTGAACGGCGTTACTCATGCTTTGGCTCAACAGGCAGTAGCTGGATGATTGTTGGCTGCGGCGTCATGCTGCCATCAGGGCTTGTATGCTCGACTTTCTGGCGATTAGTGTAGGCATCGCCCATTTCTTTGGCGGCCTGCTCGATAAGCTGCGAGGTCATGCCGTAGTTCTTCATCTTTTCAGCATTGGTCGCCATTCGGTCGAGAACGCGCAACCGGTACGCTTTATTTGCGATCGGAATGTCACCGATCTCATTCTGGAATCGTTTACGGGTAGCGTTGAACAGGTCAATCCACTTCTGGCTCAACTTGGCCGCCATTGCGTTGCCGGGCGTATATTGCGACACCTGCTGCCGTGAGACATCGATGCCATATTCAGCCTTTACAAGCTCAATGACTTTTACCGGGGTCTCGTAGCAGGCGAGTGATTGAACGATGAAGGCTTTAACCTCTGTCGATAATGCTGCCACAGGCTACCTCCATGACAATCTGAATAAAGCGTTACGCCAGCTTCAACATGCACGTCCCGCATGACCTGGCTATATCGATGTGAGCCACTTCTGCTGGCGCATTGGCCGCATCAACGAGCTCCTGTACTTCTTTGCTGGCACCGTATCGACGTACAACACCAGTGAATTCTTCGACGTCGTGGCCGCGCAGTGTAAGCACTGGCTGCCCGGTATCTTTATTGAACTTCGGCGCGCCGAAATCATCCGTGGCCTGTGCGATGTGGTAAAGCTCATGCTCTACCAGGGCGCAGAATTCAAGGTCGCTGCATTGTGAGCAGTAGTCGGCTGCCAGCGTGATGATGAACTTCGGGATGCGCCCGAACCATTCATACATCTGCTGTTCCATTCTGGCTTTCTGCCAACCACCTGCGCGGAGCATTACCTGTTCGGCCTGTCCGAGAACGTAGCGCCCTTTCTTCGCGAATGAGTCAGAAGCCCACATAAAACACAAATCAGCTTCCATTAAATGGGCGTGGTCTGGGTTATGGATGCTTCCGCTATCGCTGAGGATTTGATGGCTTATCCAGTCATGCACTTCATTGGCGGGAATCAATCTGGTGTAGGGCTGCCAGTTATCAGGGCCAATGAAATTAACTGGTGGAAGTGGCCTGCGCTCGTCTTCGTTCACCATGAGTTAATCCTGTTTTATATACGGCAAAAATGCCGAAAACATTCTGTCGAGCAGATAGCAGTAGGTTTCGTTTGCGTCTTCCGGCTTGGTCGTTACGCCCACATCAGAGCAGACGTAAAAACATACGTGAGCGCATTCGTGAACGAGAGTTGATATCTGCTGATCGAATACTCCAATCAGGTAAACTCGCTCTCCCGTATCGGTGTTTTCATAGTTGTTTGCCAGTCCACAGTTGAATGGCCTTTCCTCTCCGCTACCACCAAGGAATTTATCAGCGTGCTGAAACTGTTCTCTGGTTGTTGCGAGGTAGACATGCGCACTTTGAAACAGCGGAATGGTGAATGCCGGAAGTCTGTGCCATTTGGCTTTTGCCATCTGTTGCTCCGTCATTATCCGTTGCAGGGGTTATTTTTGATTTATCCGCTCAGGGGGATATCCATTATCAAGCCCACCCGAGGATGAGCTTTGGAATGGAAAGCCGTTGTGAAAGAGGCTCTCCAAACCACAAATCTGTGGTTATGCGGCCAGGCGGTGCTGCTCTTCGATAAGTGGCTGACGATGGTTACGCTCGAACATGCCGCGCAGCACTTCTTTGCGTTGTTCGAAGTCCCACCCCATGCTGATGAATACCGTGTTGGCGCGCTGTAGCTCGGTGATGCAGTGAATTTGTTCCGGCGTCAGGTAATCGCGGATCGGCTCTTTCTTCCCGATTTCGTGATGCACACGGAACTTGGCCGCCGTCATGCCCAGCGCCAGTCGGTTAATCAGGTCAGCTTCGTTGCTGAAGTGATGCGGGGCGATCTGCTTACCCTGCGCCTCACGCTCATGCTTGATGGCGTCGGTCATGGGTTTGTATTCCAGGCGCGCGGAGTTGCGGTCCATCTTCTTTTTCGCCAGCGCACTGCGCATAGTGAAGAATTCAGCTACCAGGCGCTTTTTGAATTCACGCACAACTTCATTGTTTCGCATGTAGGTGATCAACAGCGTGGTTTGCTGTTCGTTTAGCAGTGCTATTTCCTGCTTCTGCATGCCTCCATCGGTTTGAAAGGGTCGCATTTCAAATTCCACCCTTCCGAACTCTTCGAGGTCGCTTTTGTACTTCCTGATGAGTTGAATCACTGGCTTGTGATCCTTCATGACACCACTGGCGATCACTGCCGAGTTGGTGACCAGGTCGAGCTTCTTGATTTCAACTAATTGCATGGCGATGTTCCTTTAGAAAGATGAGCCTGTTCGCACAGAAAAGCCGCCCCGAGATGGTCGCCACCATATACGGCAGTTCTCAGGCTCAGCTTTCTGAAAGACTCGGGATTGTTATGCGCTGCGATGCGCGGTTTACTGCGGGCATAAAAAAGCCCGACCGAAGTCAGGCTCTGTTATTTGGGTAACGAATCATTTAAGACACTGCTCTTTGATGTAGTCCTGCAGATAACCGACCTGCTTCGTCACTGTGGCGATTCGCTCTCTGAGGGTGAAATAATCCCGTTCAGCGGAGTCAGTAAGTCGGGGGCTGGAAGCATCGACCATGCCGCCGGTACTGGTCGCTCCGTTCGTGGGACATCTGGCGTTGACGTGCAACCCACACTTGCCATCGCGAACACAACGCTGCAGATCATCAAGCTGCTTTTTCGCATCGGACAATTCCTTCGTGTATTTGGCATCCAGCGCAGCGACATCACGCTGGCGCACCTGCATATCTTTGATGGTGGCGTTCGCCAGGCTGAGTTTCCCAGTCGCCTTATCGCGCTGGTCTTTGTAGGTTATGGCATTGTCGCGGTAGTGGTTCACGAGGAGCGCCAGCACGCCGATTAACACCAGCACCAGCAGCTGTAACCAGTAACGCTTAACCAGCGCGCCAATCATGACAGGAACAGAGCCCGCTCTGCCTCCCGGCGACGGGTCAGCCCGTTCAGGACTTTGCCACCAGCTTTATTCCAGCGCAGGAACTCATCAGCTGCGCCAGCGTAATCACCGGCGTTGAGTTTTCGCAGGAGAGTCGATGTCGACAGTGACCGGGCGCCGAGGTTATACGTAAACGACACCAGGGCGTCGAATTGCCCCTGAGTCAGGCCAACTTTAACCAGTCGTGACACGTCGCTTTCGTAGCTGACCAGTCCAGTCTTCAGCAGACGCTCTGCCGTTTCCTGCTTAATCGTCATCCCGGCGCGGATTGGTTTACCGTCGACAGGCTGAGTCCATCCGTATCCGATCGTCCACACTCCGACGCTGTCCTGGTAGGCGGTGAGCTTGCAACCTTCGAACTGTTTGATCAGGGCAATGCCTTTATCACTGGTTTGCATCACCGCCTCCAAACCGAGAATTAAACACCCGGGAAGCCATAACCTTCACTTGCTCTACGCCAACAAAACCGAGTGCGCCGCCTATAGCAATCGACAGGGACTGCGGAAGGTTGAAGTAATCAAGAGCTGACACAGCAGTAAGGGTCAGAGCTCCACAGATTGCCCCCTCAAGGAGCATTTTCTTCCAGCCGCCACCGCCGTAAGCGATTCGCAATGCGGCCATGGCAACCGATAGCAATACGGCACCCATCGGCGTTTCGCCACGCCACCAGCTGTGGAGTAGTTCGATAAACTCCGTCCAGGAGTGGGGATCGTTATGCATTTTCATAGTCTCTAACCTCCGGCTTAAAAGCGGGGGCTGTGTGTTTAAAGGGGTCAGGCCCTCGGGACGATTTAACAAGTAGGCGTGTCGATGATGGTTCCCGGAGCCTGAAATAAAAAACCCGGCGACAGGCCGGGAAGATGAGGGCAAGTTAATGTCGGCTCTCTGGCCGAATGGTCCCAGGCAGTGGGTTCTGTGTGCCGGGCAAAGGAATCGAACCTCTGACGCGCAGCTTATTTCCAGGTTTCGCCATTTAAGGCTGAAAGCACTGTTTGATGTGTTACACCAAACATTCTCCCTAGCCCTCTGGCTCCATAAACCTTATGTCGTGGAATGTAGTTTTCTCTGATGAACTGGACACTGTCCATTGTTAGCTTACTCATACCATTCAGCTCACCAGCCACTAAGTAGCTAAGGTCAAATTTGGTTTTCTGAATGTGGCATGCAGAACATAGTAGTTGGCACTTTTCAACCTCAGCATAAAACACCGAATCTGAGTGATAGTGCATCTCGCTTACATTTGCTGATTTGGTGGAAGGGTCTATGTGGTCAAACTGAAGCGAATATTCGGATCCGCAACTCTCGCAACGACCACCCAACTTTTCCACGGCCTTAGCAAGCCTAGTCCTTCGATTATGATAGTAATCTTTACTCGGCATTTACCACCTCTGCCACTGAACTAGACCGGCGAATTTGGCGGGACAGGAGGATTCGAACCTTCGACCTTTCGGTTAACAGCCGAACGCACAACCGCTGTGCTTCTGACCTTGAAAATGAAAAAGCCCAAGGCGCTAACCTCGGGCTTGGCATTCATTCATGTCACACACAACAACGGCAACATATACGATTTATTCTGCTCATTTGTTCATTGAAAAGCAAGCGCGTTATGAGGATTTTTTGCAATTTTCCTCACATTTTCGCGATTGTTAAACGCATTTTGCAGCGGTTGGTACAAACAGAACAGTGAGGCGTTGATGATTTGCTTCACCTCTCTACGGATTGTCGAGATGCTTGGGTGTTTATACTGATTTCCGCCACGCGTCTTCATCAGGCGAGGCTTACTTACTGCATGCTGCCATGATGCAATTCGGATCTCGCTGGAGTTGCAGACGTAGTAGGCGAAGATAACCCGCCAGGCATTTTCATCCACATTCTTCAGGTAGTGGCGAATGACAGCATCAATGAGCATCCCGTCATCATCACTACATACCTGCCGTGATGCTTGCTGGGGCTCGACGGTAGCCATGAATCTGGCAATCATGTTGATCATCGCTTTATCAATCTTGCCGGTCTGGCACCATGCGCCCCACAACTGGAGCCACTGGTCTACCCATTGATGCTGGTCTTTGGTTAATTCCAGTTTCATTATGCGGCTTCCTTCTGTGGCTGGTTGGTTTTGGTCTGGCTGTGCTTTGCTATTGGCGGCATGCTGGCGCGCTTAACGCTCTCAACCTGGTATCGGGTTATCTCGTCTCTGGTCACGGCGCGCACTCCCCAATAATGATCTGCCCCTTCTCTCCCCAGACCTTTGTGATGCGGCAATCCCAGATGTGAGCATCATCCTCATAAAGCGCATCCATCAGGGCTTTCAGCATGTTGTCGCAGTCTGGCTTGGCCTGGTGGGGCTTCCCGGCGAACTCCGCTCGTTTCTTCTTACTCCAGCTTGGTGGCATTGGTAGGACGAATGTCACATGTGATCCGGATTCAGGCATGGTCAACTTGCGCAGGCGGACCTCATCGCAAAAAGCGCGGTAACGCATTACAGGTGGACGCTGCTTCCACTTATCCGCGCGGGTCATGCGAGGCTTGCCGATTGGTGTGATGTCGTAGATTTTCATGCAGGCACCACCAAGCCACGACGGGCAATCTGAATAATGGTCAAGACAATGGCTCGATCCATTAACTGGCGGCGTTCGTCACGGCTAAGCCCCTTCCCGTTATCAATCTCTGAATGACAGGTGACGCAGATAGCAGCGGTGGCGCAGTCGTCTGTTTTCATTCCGATACCTTTACCCTCGTTGCGGTGCGCCACCTGCACGCCCCACGCTCCGCACAGGACGCATTGCTCAATCTGGCCGACTGCGGCGAGCCACTTCTTGCTGCGGTAGGTTTTACTCATGGTCACCACCTTGCACCTGAACCAGCGTGAGGTTTCCGCAAAACACCGCTCCTGTGTCGATGTACATCTGGTTGGCATACTTCAGGGGCTGGCGCGCAGGGGTGTGGCCGAAGATAAACAGATCAGCACCGGCTATCGGCGAGACAATGCCGCCCTGAGCGTCGCTAACCCGCTCACGATTCCAGATGACCATGTCTTTCGGGACCGGCTTCTCGAACGCATATTCGTTATGCGGGTAGTCAGCGTGGCAAATTACGATTTTCCGATCGGAGGTAACCAGCTCGATGATGAGTGGTAACTCAGCTGCCTTGTGAACCAGAGCCTTAGCCAGCACCTCTTTGTCATAGTCGAGATTGAAGAACCAACCGCCACCGTTTACCAGCCAGTGATTGACGTTTCCATGCTCTGAAAGCCCATCAACCATCATCTGCTCATGGTTACCGCGCACTGCCCTGAACCACGGCATAGTAATCAGATCCAGGCACTCGACGTTTTCCGCGCCGCGGTCAACAAGGTCACCAACCGAGATCAGCAAATCACGCGCAGGGTCGAACGAAACCTTTTCGAGCTCATTCATCAGCAGCGTGTAGCACCCATGCAGATCGCCGACGACGAAGATATTGCGCCAGTCAGCGCCATTAATTCGTTGATACATGCTCATGCTGATTTTCTCCTCGCTGCGAGACGCAGCCATTTCTGATCCACCAGGCGGGCGGTGTAGTCTTTCAGGGTCGGGATATCGGACGGCTTAACCGCGGGCTTAGGCTTGCGGCGCGCCGGAACGCGAAAGATTTCGTTTGTGATGACGCGGGAAAGTGGAGTAGACATCAGGCCTCCTGCTTATCGCGCAGTTGCTGGTACTCGCAACCGTTCGGGATTGTCAGGGCCAGGCCGAACTGGGCGCACCACATTTCAACCTTCACCAGGAAGATATGCATTTCCCCAGTGTCGAGGTCTGCGGTGTGGCGCGGCTCCCAGGTGGTAGTCTTCTCACCGGTGATGAAGTCGGTGTATGTCACCTCTTCACAGCCGAGATAGGTTTTCTTGAGGTTGCGCTTAACCCACTCCGGAGTCGCGTCGGTGCGCCCGGAGTTAATGAGGTACTCGCTGATTTCAGCCAGCCACATGTGAAGAAGTGAATTTTGCGACAGGCTGCGCTTCTCGCGCCACGGCTTAACCTGCAGGCGGAAACATTGCCCGTCATCCAGCAACGGCTGAATCTGCTGGCCAATGGCCGCGAAGTTGCCGCGATGGAGTTTGATGCCGTCTACTGGAAGAGTCATACGGCCCCCTTAACGGAAACCGCAGAATGCAGAAAATCGCAGGTGCATTTCTGCATCTGTGACAAGGTGAGGAGTTCAGATTGTGGTCGCATTTAAGTCCCCTTAAATGCGCAGAAGTCACCGGAGTTGTTCAGGCTCCGATGACATGATTATGGCTTGATGATTTTACAAAATCAAATGGGTGAAGCTTTCTTTTTTAACTTCAATGTTGGCGCTTTCTCCTTCGATTTATTCTCACTTTCAAATGCATCTTTTGCATTGTTGCATCCGCATTGATGGCAAACGTAGTCGCCACTCCACCCTCTGCGAGTAACTTCTTTTCCGATAGCGATTGAACCACAATCAGGACAGACCATAACACCCTCCGGTTAGAATTTAACTGCATTATGATGGTACCAATTCAAATCCGGAGGGAAAGCTCATTTACAAAATAATCTTTTTATTTCAATAGTATAATATTGTTTAAACGCGGTTATCGCACATGCCGTGATTATTGATAGGAATTACCGCACAGTTGGCTTTGGCGCTGCTGAAATCATCGCCTCCCAGCAAAGTTTCGCCCGGTGCGCTGCTTGCTGGCACCCACTCATGGCGTCGTATGCTTCCCACTCCTTCTCGTCACTGAAGCTCTCATCAGGCTCTGATTCGAACCCATTGACGATCATGTCTTCTGTAGGCTCAATCGGCACCAGAACCCAACCATCCGGAATCACCGGAGAGTTGCCATCGGCACCCTGAAGCATGGCGGCGCGGCAGGCGTTCCAGGCTTCGAACTGACCATCAATCCCATCATCATAATAACCGTCAGTCGTCCGTAATGAATCCCAGCTATCGAGAGGCGAGCCGTACTCAGATTCCCACCATTTTTCAAACATAGAGCGGTCAGGTACAGATACCGGCGCTGGCGGGGCAGAGCGATACAGAAGAACATCACCCATCTCTGCTCTGGACGCAGGCCATACGTCTGCATCAGAGCCAGATTTGAGATAATCAAGATTGGACTGGTCGATTACGCACACAGCCTCCGCTTCGAGCGATGCCAGCGCGATACGCGCCAGCGCCGAAGCCTCACCGCATTGAACGTGGTCAGTTTCGATAATTTGCTGTAACTGCTCTGATGTAGCCCCCTGAAACACCGGACAGTAGCTGTATCTCCAGATAAGAGATAGGCTTGAATATATGTCTAACACTAACGCCAATTTTGAGATGACCGGGATCCTGTTAGGGCAAGAAGCCCGTAAACGTAAAACTCCTCAGGAGAAGATCGCCATTATCCAGCAGACGATGGAGCCGGGCATGAATGTCTCCCATGTCGCCCGCCTGCATGGTATCCAGCCCAGCCTGCTGTTTAAGTGGAAGAAGCAATATCAGGAAGGCAGCCTCACCGCCGTTGCGGCCGGAGAGGAAGTCGTTCCTGCTTCTGAGCTTACTGCTGCTCTGAAGCAGGTCCGGGAACTTCAGCGCCTTCTGGGCAAGAAGACGATGGAAGTTGAGATCCTGAAAGAAGCCGTGGAGTACGGCCAGTCGCGAAAATGGATAGCGCACGCGCCCTTGTTGCCAAAGGACGGGGAATAGCCCTGGTCAGCCGCACCATGGGCGTGTCGCGTGCGCAGCTGTCACTGCGGATTAACCGTTCTGCCGACTGGCAGGACAGGCGCTGTAACCGGCGTAATGACGAAGCAGACGAAGAAATACTGTCGGCTATCCTCGACATCATCAGCGATATGCCGAGTTATGGTTATCGACGCGTGTGGGGCATCCTGCGCAAGCAACGTCGCACAGAGGGACAGCCACCTGTGAACGCCAAACGGCTTTACAGGATAATGAGCGAGCATAACCTGTTGTTGTTGCATGACAAACCAGAGCGACCGAAGCGTGAACATAAGGGCAAGATAGCGGTGGCAGAAAGCGATATGCGCTGGTGTTCAGATGGCTTCGAGTTCGGCTGCGACAACGGCGAAAAACTGCGGGTAACGTTCGCGCTGGACTGCTGCGACCGTGAGGCCATAGACTGGGCAGCAAGCACGGGAGGCTATGACAGTTCGACCGTGCAGGATGTGATGCTGAGGTCGGTGGAAAAGCGCTTCGGCGACAGGCTACCGGAAACACCAGTGCAGTGGCTGACGGATAACGGTTCAGCGTATACCGCGTATGAAACGCGGAGGTTCGCGAGAGAGCTGAATCTGGAGCCCTGCACAACAGCGGTGAGCAGCCCGCAGAGTAATGGCATGGCCGAACGGTTCGTGAAAACGATGAAAGAAGACTATATCGCGTTCATGCCAAAACCGGATGTGAGAACAGCACTGCGAAACCTTGCAGTAGCGTTCACGCATTACAATGAAAACCACCCGCACAGCGCGCTGGGATATCACTCCCCGAGGGAATACCGGCGGCAGCGGACATCGTTAACTTAAGATACAAAAGCTGTCCGGAGATGGAGGGTCAAGATCATTTGCTGTAACTGCTCTTTGGTGAATTCTCTGGTAATAGGGCTCATAGGTTAGTCCTCAATATCCAGAGTACGCGCGGAGTGATGCTATTCTCGCGGTGATATCATTGATGATTTCTTCCACCACCACTGCGTGCTCATGCTCATCACGCAAGACGTCAAGGGCGCAGTCTATTTCACGGAGCATATCCTGCTGCCATTCAATATCTTCTGATTCCGGGATTTCGTATTTCATGCTCACTCCCCTTTACCGGCTGCGGAGGCGCGTTCCGCGTCCCACTTCTGCATGTATTCTTCGATATCACTCCATTCCTCACCAGAACCAGCCAGCGCATCAATTACTGACTGGCGTTCGCTGTGCTGTTCTTTACGCTCCAGCTCAGCAATCCGCTTCTCTGCGGCATGGTATAGTTTCATCCATTCAACACCAGATGTCGCAGCTTTATCTGCGCCTACAGATTCAGCCTCTGCCAGCTTTTCCAGCTTGAGAATTTTTCTGTCTTTGGCTTCCAGCTCATCCAGCAGCGCCAGCACGTCGCGAGTTTCAACGAACATATTCGGGTCGAAGTTATCGACCGCTTTAGCCGCGGCTGCTTTCAATTTGTCGATGTTGCTCATTGGGCGGCCTCCTTGCGAAGTTGGGCGGCGAATGCTATGGAATCATTGGCATTTTGTTCAAGCCAATCAACAAGCGACCCCATGTCAGTTACGGCTGGGTTGTCCAGTATGCTTTCGTATACCCGTTTAGACTCCTGCGCCCGCAATTCAGCCAGGAAAGCATCGGTTGCCGGGGTTTCTGGCTTGAAGTCGCTGGCACACCGCGGTTCGATGTCATCGCTTGTGTAAATAAAACAGTCATCTTTGATGAATTTATTTAGCCCCGCATTCTCCGCAGCCAGCTCTGCGCATCTGGATTCAAGTGTGCTAATTTCTTCAAGTAGCGATATAACATTCGCGGGGCTGGCCAAAGCCATAAATCCTGCATTCGCATAGACCTGATCGCTATTTTTCGTCAGGCAATTAACGTGGCACTCTGCAACAACGCCGCCAGCCATTCCATTCCATTCCTGACAGATGTAAACGCTGCTCAGGTTTCCGTGCTTGTTAATATCGCAGTGTCCGACAACGTAATTTCCTTCTGTCGCTTTCTCTGCTGCTTTTCTAAGTTCCTGTTTATTAAATTTCATGCTCTCACCCCGTATACGCTTAAAATTCTCTTCATAGCAGCGCTGTTGCGGCACTCCTGAAATATTCCGTTGGTGCAGCTGCGCGCGGTGCCGTCCTGCTCTTCCGGCGTGGCCAGGCGATAAGTCACCGTTCGCCAGACCTTGCTCATCCGCACAATCTTCCGGGCCCGCTCCAGATCGATGGCGTTCTTCGTGATGCAGTTGATGGTCATGCCGCACTCTGTGGCCACATCCTTCGCCGTGAAGGTCCGGTGCGTTTCTAGATAACGCAGAATTGCCTGTTTGCCTTTCATCAGTAGCCCCCTTTCTTTTTCGGCTGCTGCTCGCGCCCGCGGCGTTCTGCGGCTGCGGCCTGCTGGTCTGTGTCGTAAATTGCCCCGTTGATCTGGTTGCAATAAACCGTACCGGTACTGCCGTGGCGGTTGAGTCGCAGGATTAACTCGGTTTCTCCAGGCGGCACGCTGTCATCGAAAGCACCTTCCCGGTGGATGCCAACCCAGTAGTCGCAGTCCTGCTCAATCTGTCCTGTGTCGCGGGAATCGCTCGGTAACGGGCGTTTATTCACTCGCTTCTCCAGTTCGCGGTTGAGCTGAGTCAGCAGCACGACGACGCAGCCAAGCTCTTTGGCCAGGTTCTTCAACCCTTTGGTGATCATCCCGTAGGCCAGGTCATTACGGTCTGCTTTTTCGGCGGTCATCAGCGTCAAGTAGTCAACCAGAATCATGCCTACGCAGCCTTTCTCGCGCTTAATTCGACGGCATTCGGTAACGATATGCGCAAGTGACAGGCCAGGAGTGTCGTCGATGTACAGCATGTCGATTTCACTCAGCCGACCAGCTGTAGCGATCGCCTTCTTAAAGTCGCCGTCGTAGTCTCCCTGGTACTGATCATCGGCGTCATCCGTGGCGGGCATGTAAAAAATGCTCGGATTTACGCCGGACTTCTGACCAACCAGTTTTTCGAGGATCTGGTCGCTCGGCATTTCCAGGCTGAACATCAGCGCTGGCTTTTTCTCACGAACCGCGCAGTTGATCGCCATCTGACCGTACAGGGTTGTCTTGCCCATCTTTGGCCTTGCGCCAATCACGAACAGAGAGCCTTTAACCAGACCTTTCGGCGCCAGCAGTCTGTCGAGTGACGGGATTCCGGTACTCATTCCGCGCTGTTCGCCTGAAGGGTCAAAGCGTTTCTCCAGATCTGCTACCCAGTCATCCATAACCTCGCCGAAAGACCTCAACCCCCGACGACTGCCGGTTTTTGAATGGTCTGCGAGCTGGGTGAAAATACCCTGAATGGCCTCGTACTTCTGCGTGGCGCTCATGCCGTTGCGGGAATACAGCAGCTCAGTAGCTTCGGTCAGTCGGCTGATGCCATAGCGCTCCATTGCGGCTTCGCGGACTGATGCAGCGTATGCCACGATGTTTGCAGCGCTCGGTGTGTTTTTTGCGATCTGCGCGATGTAGGCGAAACCGCCGATCTGCTCCGTAAGTCCTTTGCTTTCCAGAGAGTCGAAAAGCGTCAACCCATCGACTGGCTTGTTAGCTCGGAACATGTCACGTAATTCAGCAAAGACGATCTGATGAACCCGGATGTAAAACGACTCAGGTTTGAGCATTGCCAGCACTTTTTGAACACGCTCGCTGTTGTCATCGTCCAGCAGGAGTCCGCCGATGACGCTCTGCTCTGCTTCGACGTTGTGGGGTACGGTCAGGATTTCAGAGGTCATCACAGGCCCCCTCGCGCGTCTTGGCATACACATCCACGTTCAGGAAGTATTCGAGAGCCTTGCGGCGCCATGTGCGTCCCGTGCGCTGGTCTGGGCGGTTCTCCAGCATCCAGCGGCAGTTAGTGGCGATGTAGCTCAGATACGATTCCCAGTCGCTCAAGGTGAACTTATGGCCGTCGAGCTGCTGAGTTACTTTCCCGGCCTTCTGCCAGAAGGTGCGGATCAGAGCACGCCGCTTGTCAGTCAGTATCCTGATGCTCTGGGCTTCAGGCAGTACGCGATGGTAAACCTCGACTACCTGCTCACAGCTGAGAGAAGGTTTTTTCTGCTCTGGTTTTTCTGCTGCTGATGCACACTCTCTTACGTTAGTAAGAGAGTTATTTAATATATTGTTATCTGTGGACACTGGCTGGACATCGGCTGGACACACATCCTCCACAGGCATTGGTACTACTGCGTTTGCGCTGGACACTGGCTGGACATCGGCTGGACAAAAATTTGACTGATATTCGTCATATTTGACCACTTTTAGAACAGTAAAACGGTTGTTCGATTTGGTGGTGATCATGCCCAGATTCTGGAATTTACGGAGCAGTGATTTAACGCGATCAGCGGTCAAACCCGTTTCCATTGCCAGCGTGTTACGCCCGGTGATGAACTCGCCGCGCTCGCAGATCACATCGCCAACATCAGTCGATACCAGTGTCTGTTCGTGATTAGCGCGCAGGAGCAGGTGAACCCATAAATGAGCCGCCTCAGCGTCCTTGTAGAACGGCACATCCATAATTTTACGGTGCAGCAAGGCAAACCCCTTACCGTCATTCGTGCGCGGTTTCTGGAGCCTTCTGGCCTCTCTGGCTTCGGCTAAATTAGATACGTTACCCACGGCCACTCTCCTTACGTTTCAGTTCTTCCAGGATGGCGCGCATCTTCTCTGCCACAATCGGGTTAACCGAGCGGATGAAGCGGTCGCGGGTTATGTTTTTATGTACAGCGGTATGGTAATAGCGTGGATTTTTTGCCATTATTCCTCCTGCAATGAGTGCACACGATTTGCATCTGAAGGCCAGTTCTGTTGACGCAGACTGGCTTTCGCCATTTTTGATACTTCCCATCACATAACTCCCGGCGCCATAGCGGCCAGACTTGTCACCACCGCGGCGATTGATTCAGTGGGCAGAAAGCGCAGAAGTGCTTCAGCAGCTTCTCTCACCTCTTTCTCAAGGCGTTGTATCGGCTGACCAAGTAACTTCGCCTGATGCGCTTCAGTGCACTCTTTCATGGCCTCGGCTATCAGTTCGGCCTCAGTCTTTGCGACCAGACCGAACTCTCTCGCCACTTTCTCGTTATCCCGCGCCATCACGTCGATAATGACGGGGATCAGTAGCATCAACCCCTTGTCGTTCTTCGGGCCCGGATCGTTAATCATCCGGAAGAAGTTCTGCTTCGTGTTGTGTTCAGAACCTGCCAGTAACAACCCCTTCCCGCCGCGCGCCAGCCACTCTTTGGCTACCAACTGCGAAATGTGGATCTGAGCCTTCCCAGGCGTTGCCTTCTGCCAGGCGCGAACAGCTTCGCGAATACGAGTGAGCTTACTGGTATTTCGCGGAACGCTTTGATTTATCGAAATCATCGGACTCGCCATGAATCCGGTATTGTGTTGATACGCAAGTGAATGCATTGCTTTCCCTTTCGTTGTTAGGGCCGCCGGTTAGGCGGCGTTATTGTCGGCCGGTGACGGGAACAGCGTCGGCAAATCAGGGCGAATCTGGTAGGCCTGAATCTCGCCACCAGTTGCTTTTACGATGCTGTTCACATGCTCCGGAGAAACCCTCGCTTTGTTGTGTAGCCACTTGTAAACCGCCTGCTGCGACACTGCGCACGCTTCACCAAGGGCTTTTTGTGACCCGACGATGGTGATAGCGGTTTTAATGGTTGGGTTCATAACAACCTCCATAGTGAATATAAACGAAGAATAAAACTATGGTTGTATTTAGTCAACAACCATTTTCGTTTGATGGAATAAAACCACGGTTGTACATTTAACCTTATGAAAACGACACTTGCTGGAAGACTGAAAGAAGCACGCGCGGCACGAGGCCTGACACAAAAGGCGCTCGGGGATCTCGTGGGTGTTAGCCAGGCGGCTATTCAGAAAATTGAAACAGGAAAAGCCAGCCAGACCACCAAGCTTGTGGAAATTGCTAACGCGCTCGGGGTAATGCCTGATTGGCTCAGCTCTGGAGAAGGGGCGATGCTTAATGACGGAAAGCAATCAGGGGCAGCTTTATTAACTAATGCAGCTTCGGACGTATTCCGCGTAGACGTTCTCGACCTCACTGTTAGTGCGGGACCGGGATCATTCATGATTTCTGAGTTTGTAGAAGTTCTGCATGCTATTGAGTTCACAAATGAGCATGCCCGCGCCCTCTTCGGCAATCGCGCACAGCATGATGTGAAGGTGATGACTGTAGACGGTGACAGTATGTGTCCAACGATTCAGTCTGGTGATCGCCTATTCTTCGATGTGTCAGTGAGGAACTTCAAGGTTGACGGAGTAT
Organism: Enterobacter asburiae; assembly: GCF_001521715.1. Classification (NCBI taxonomy): domain Bacteria; kingdom Pseudomonadati; phylum Pseudomonadota; class Gammaproteobacteria; order Enterobacterales; family Enterobacteriaceae; genus Enterobacter; species Enterobacter asburiae. The sequence continues at coordinate 1,074,860 of NZ_CP011863.1, read as the reverse complement.
ACGCATTTGTCTTTGGGCAGCACTTCCATGTTAAGCGTCTGCAAATGCAGGGCCTGCAATTAGCCGTGCTTTCAGATAACCCGGCTTACAAAGACTGGTATGTAACAGAAGAGAATCAGGACCAGCTCTACATCATGGGAAAAGCGCTGATCCATGAATCGATAGCTTACAACAAACTGTAGCAGTGGCCTGATGAGGTGTTTGGGTGATAAGAGAATATCTGATAGTAGGCGTGGTTACTTTGCTCTCGGTTGTTGCGATCGTGCTTATGGTGGCCTGATGAGACTTTTGGATAGAGACGAAGCTGCGGCTGGTTTAAGTTCCTTTCTGCGGAATTAAGATTATGATTTATGAAAAGGTTTTATTTGTTTATACCACTTTATTGCAGGAAGGAATGGCGGCTGCCGGTTTTAACACTCCAAACGTGGTTCTTTTTGATGTTGACCCACTTAAGATCTATTCATTAGTCGTAACCTGCGGATTTTTAACAGATACATCTAAAATTTACTGGAACGAGATTGACGTAACCTTTAATGATAAATCTGTCATTGATCCTGCATTCGATGGTGAAAGTACTTTCAACGTATTAGGTAGTGGATATCCAAACAAAGACCACTACTCCTCCGTTTCTTCTTTCTACCTGAAAGGCATAAGGTTAACGAACCCAGGTTTATACACTGCGAAGGTTTCCCTCTATGACAGCGGGGCAGACGGGAAAAAGGGAAATCTAATTGATGTTAAGGAAAGTCACTTTATCGTAGCGGGGGATTTTGAGTAGATGGGAGAGCTTTTTAAATTAAACAGGCCTAACCTTGAAAACAAAAATTATGCACCTCATAATACTGAGCATGGTAGCGGCAGTGGCGGAGGTGACGATATGCTTCAGAGAGTGAAAGAGCTTGAAACAAAAGTCGCAACCCTTGTAACCGATGTTGCAATCATCAAAGACAAGCTAGCCTCAAAAGAAGATATTCAGTCAGTAAAGACAGAGCTACATAAAGAGTTGAATGCTCAAACATGGAAAATCATTACAGCTCTAGTCATAACTGTGCTTATAGCTGTCTTTTCTAAATACTTTATCAAATGACCCGGGCGCCAGGCCGGGTTTTAATGCTTACTTCACAGCCTTACTACCTTTCCGCACCAACTCCGCCGCATCCCTGTTAGCCCCCTTACCTATCACGTTTCCCGTTTCCTTCCGGTACCGTTCCAGCTTGTCGATGATGTTTTGCTGGGTCATAGGTAAATCTGCCAGTGACAACTCCATGACCGCCCGCCCCATGGCGTGAACCATCATGTTCACTCTTTCTTCATCCAAGTCCATTACCCACTCCTTTTTGATGTTTTTTCAAACATACCATCATCGGAGCTAAAAATAAATTTCGTTTAAAAACAACCAAATAAAACCACATTAATCATTAATACAACTATTGTTGTTGACGATAAAACAACTATGGTTTTTAATAAGCCCATCGAAACGAAACATCGACAGCTGAGCGAAGTTAGCCAGCGGCGAAGTGGAGATTCGGTCAGTCGAACGGCGCGACAGTAAACCATGCGTCGGACCATAGGCGGGCTCAGGAAGAGCGGCAATTATGGCAAAGCGATTTACCAGCAGCTCTTTGCGAGGGGCTGACGGCAAATCTACTCCACTTATTTGAGGTGATGGTGATGGATATAAAAAACGATGAAGTAGCGATGTTTAAAAGCAACAATGGCGTAATTTTAGCAGCTGACGCAGCTTATGCTGCTGCTGAAGAAGCGGTTAAAGGGGCATCAGATGACCACTGGTATCGGCAGAATTTGATAAAGGCAGCACTGGAGACTGCCCTGGCATCAGTTATCGTTTTATAGCGATCCCAAAAGGCGTAGGTGCTTCTGCTTTGTACTTTTCCTTTGCTGCTTCACGACAGGCAGGAAGCAAATCAGCAATGCGCTCAATTAAAGCTTCTGGCGTGTTGGCGGATGGGTCTTTTACTGCAAGCGCCAGCGCTAAATCATATGCCACTGATTCCTCAGTTCTCTTTCCTGCAAATACATTCATGGACATAAAGAAATCCTTTTATTGACTGTGGAATATCCAGTCTACGGCATTCCTTTGACTGTGGAAAGTGAAGGAAATCACGCGCCGGGCGTGGCTAAACATCCCGGCACTCATTCAAGTTGAGGCTGCCAGGTAGGCGGCCTTTTTCATACCTGGAGTTATTTACGAGTGACTCAAGTTATGACAATCGGCGGCCATCCACCGCCCATTGAAACACTGAATAAATGCGTTGAAGTCTTGTATTAACCGTTCCGTTCGCCGCGATAAGGCCAAGAGGATTTATGAGCAATAAAGAATACGAACAGGCGTTTCCAACCCGCGATGATAATTACGACTCCAAATACTCTGGCCCGGGCATGACGCTGCGTGACTACTTTGCGGCTAAGGCTATGCAGGGAATCATCAGCAGCGAATGCAACTATGGAGCGTTTAGTGATTTAGCAAGCGATGCATACAGCATTGCCGACGCAATGCTCCGCGCCCGGGAGGCATCATGACAGTCACCCACAACGGCAAGCAGTACACCGCCAAAAAGCTCAACGATAACGAGTGGCAGCTGACGTCGGTATCTAACCCGCGTGAAAAGCTGACGATGAACCGCTGGCATATGAAGCTGGCTGGCCTCCTGGAACAGGTTGAGGTGAAGGCATGATCAACCACTACGGCACCACCCCGCTCATTCGCCAGTGCGTCACGCCCGGCATGATGGCATTGCATGAAGGCCGCACATATCGCGTCTCAGCAGTCATTCAGGAGCGCAAATGGGTATACCTGCACACTGACGCAGAAATAATCCGACTCAGTGACTGCGTGATTGACGTCCTTCTTGACGGTCACGGCAACCCTATCCAGCACTAACCACCCTATTCAACCGTTCGGCCTGGCATTACGCGGGCGGGATCTGCACATCCAAATTTCAGGAGAAACTATGAGCGAAGTAACGGATTTAGTCGTCATTGAGAAACAGAACGCAATGGCGGTATTCACCACCAAAGAGCAGCTCGACCCGATTATTGAGGCGATCGAGAAAGAAGCTCGCAGCCTGGTGCCGGATGTGTCGACCCGCAAAGGCCGCGACGCTATCGCATCCATGGCGCACAAGGTTGCCCGTTCCAAAACTTACATCGACAACGCCGGTAAGGACCTGGTTGCTGAGCTTAAAGCCCTGCCGAAGCAGATCGACGAAAGCCGGCGCATTGTGCGTGAGCGGCTGGACGCGCTGAAGGATGAAGTGCGCAAACCTCTCACTGAATGGGAAAACGCCGAGTCGGCAAGAAAGGACGCATTGCAGCAGCGGCTTGCTGATTTGCGATCCCTGGCTGATGTGATTGATGGCGTGGGTAGCTATCTGCCGTCAGTTGAAATTCAGCAGCGCATTGAGTCAGCAAAAGCCGTTGCACTTGATGAAAGCTGGCAGGAAGCAGCAGCTGAAGCTGGCGTGGCTAAAGACGCCACCATCCAACAACTCGAATCTGCCCTAATCGTCGCAAAACAGCGTGAGCATGAAGCTGCAGAGCTTGAGCGCCTTCGTAAAGAAGCGGAAGAAAAAGCTCGACTGGAACGTGAGGAAAATATTCGACGGGAAGCAGCTGAACGGGCCCGCCGAGATGCCGAAGCGAAGCACAAAGCGGAGATTGAAGCCGCAGCGCGCCGTGAAGCTGAAGAGAAAGCACGTGCAGAGCTGGCTGAACGCCAGCGCATTGAAGCGGAACAGCGTGCGGAACGCGAGAAGCAGGAAGCAGAAGAGCGTGCACGACGCGAAAAAGAAGAAGCCGTTGCCGCCGAGCGCCGCCGCCTGGAAGAGGCAGAAGCCGCCCGTCTGGCCGAAGAGCAGCGCAAAGCTGAAGAAGAAGCCCGCCGCGCCGCAGACAAAGAGCACCGCCGCACCGTCAATCGTCGTGTCTACGCAGATCTGATTGCTCAGGGCATCCCAGAAGAATACGCACAGAAAGCAGTGCTGGCGATCGCTGGCGGCAAAGTGCAGGACGCGCACATCAAATATTGAGGCAACCATGAACGCATACCTCACTTACGACCGTATCGAAGACCGGCGCTGGGCTGAACAGCAGCTCATCGACGAGAAAGAGAAGTGGATCGACGACCGGGCGAAAGAGCTGATCGCCATGTTCCCGAAATATGCTCTGCAAATGAGTAGCCTGTTTCTCCCAAAAGAAGCGCAAATGGCACTAGTCGGTGAAAAGGCAGAGGAAGCCTATAACGACTATGTCACACGCATCTGTTACGACCGCGCCGAAGAAGAGTGGGATCGCCTTCATCCAACCTGCCCGTTTTAATTTTTGAGGGGATTAACGATGGCAAACGAATTAACAATCACGGCGAGTGCGCTGGCGGAAAAAGGTATCGACGTCGCTACCTGGAGCGCGCTGAAGAACAGTATCTATCCTGGCGCCAAAGACGAATCGGTAATGATGGCGCTCGATTACTGCCGTGCCCGCCAGTTGGATCCGTTGCTGAAGCCTGTTCACCTCGTGCCGATGAGCGTCAAAGACTCAAGAACGGGTAAAAGCGAATGGCGTGACGTGGTAATGCCGGGCATCGGGCTTTACCGCATTCAGGCGGACCGCTCAGGTGATTATGCCGGTGCCAGCGAACCAGAGTTCGGGCCAGACACGACTCAGATGCTCTCTGGTGTCGAAGTAACTTTCCCTCAGTGGTGCAAATACACCGTCTACAAGCGCATGCCCAGCGGCGAGATCGTCGAGTTCAGCGCCAAAGAATACTGGATTGAAAACTATGCCACCGGCGGTCGCGACACCACGGCGCCGAATGCAATGTGGAAAAAGCGCCCATACGGCCAGCTGGCGAAATGCGCAGAAGCCCAGGCGTTGCGTAAAGCATGGCCTGAGATTGGACAGCAGCCTACCGCCGAAGAAATGGAAGGTAAATCACTGGACGTAGATATCCGTGACGTCACGCCGCGCAACACCACTGAAGCACTTCCACCAGCAGCAAGCGAAGAAACGCTGCAGGCGATAACCGATCTCTTAACGACCCTGGATAAAGACTGGGAGAAAGACTTCCTCCCTTTGTGCAGCGACATCTTCAAACGGCCAATTCTTGAGGCGTCAGACCTCACTGAAGAAGAGGCACAGAAAGGGTTCAACTTCCTTCAGAAAAAAGCTAAGGCGGCAGCATGACACCCGAAATTATCCTGTCCCGGACTGGCATTGACGTAACCACGATCCAACAGGGCGATGAGGCGTGGCACCGGCTGCGCCTCGGCGTTATCACAGCCTCCGAAGTGCACAACGTCATTTCCAAGCCGCGCTCTGGAACCAAATGGACGGGCATGAAGATGTCCTACTTCCACACCCTACTCGCCGAGGTTTGCACCGGCGTCGCGCCAGAGGTTAACGCCAAGGCGCTGGCCTGGGGAAAACAGTACGAGGAAGACGCCCGCACCCTCTTCGAGTTCACCACCGACGTGAAAGTCACGGAGTCTCCGATCCTGTTCAGTGACGAGAGCATGCGCACCGCGTGCTCCCCTGACGGCCTTTGCAGTAACAATTTCGGCCTTGAGCTGAAATGCCCGTTCACCTCCCGCGACTTCATGAAATTCCGCCTCGGCGGTTTTGAAGCCATCAAGTCAGAGTACATGGCTCAGGTGCAGTACAGCATGTGGGTTACCGGAAAAGACGCCTGGTTCTTTGCAAACTACGACCCGCGCATGAAGCGCGAAGGTATTCACCACGTCGTCGTTGAGCGGGATCCGCAATACATGACCGATTTCAACGAAATGGTGCCTGAGTTCATCGAGAAGATGGACGAGGCGCTGGCGGAGATCGGATTCACGTTCGGGGAACAGTGGAAATGAAACGCACGCCCTTCTACCGCAGGCCCGGGCGAACCGGGCAATTCTCCGGCCTTCGTGAGCGCGTTATCTGGATGATTCAAACGCGTGGCCGCCCGGTCACCGGCAGCGAAATCGCTGAGAAGTTTGGCGTAACGCTCATCGAGTTTAACCGGGTTGCCAACGGTATTACACGCGGCGCCGGACAGATAGCGCAGATCGTTGAGTCGGAGAAATGGCTCAACGAGGACGGCATCTGCGACCGTACATTCGAGCTGGCAACGAAGCCAAAGGTCATAACGCCGCAAGGAAAATCGCGCCTGTTCACCCGGCGCGCTATAGAGCAATCGCAGGAAGGCAGACGGCAGGAGTGCATAGCGCGTGCCGCGCGCCGTAGCCGCCTAATTGCTCAGGGCCTCTACATCGACGAAATGGAGTCAGTGCTATGAAAGCGTGGTCACTCGAAGAGCTTGCGCTGCTGTGGCGGCACTCAAACGCTGAAGTCGCAGAGATTACCGGCCGCAGCATTGAAGAGGTCGGAGATAAGCGGCTGCAAACCAATATTGAGCGTAATTGCTGGGATGTTAACGATCCGGAGCGTGCATCATGAAATACGGAAGCGTGTGCAGCGGTATCGAAGCTGCCAGCAAAGCGTGGGAACCTCTCGGCTGGAAACCTGCCTGGTTCTCTGAAATCGAACCATTCCCATCCGCAGTCCTCGCCCATCACTGGCCGGAAGTAACCAACCTCGGCGACATGACCAAAATCGCCGATGCGGTACGCGCTGGTGAAGTTGAAGCGCCTGATGTTCTGGTCGGTGGTACGCCTTGCCAGGCATTCAGCATCGCCGGCTTACGTGAAGGCCTGTCTGACGACCGAGGCCAGTTAACCCTCTCTTACGTGGAATTAGCCAATGCAATCGACGCAAAGCGCCGCGAACGCGGTGAGCCAGAAGCAATCATCGTCTGGGAAAACGTCCCCGGCGTGCTCAGCAGCAAAGACAATGCCTTCGGGTGCTTTCTGGCAGGACTTGCCGGAGAAAGCAGTGAATTGCAGCCAGCAGGGGGAAAATGGACGCACGCAGGTTGTGTGTCTGGACCAGAAAGGGTTATCGCCTGGCGTGTCCTTGATGCTCAATTTTTCGGAGTGGCCCAACGACGCCGCCGTGTGTTCGTTGTCGCAAGTGCTCGAAAAGGATTCGATCCCGCAGCGGTACTTTTTGAGCTCGACAGCGTGCGCCGGGATTCTGCGCCGCGCCGAGAAACGCAAAAGGCTGTTGCCGCCCTTACTGCACGAGGCGTTGGAACGTGTGGCGCTGACGACAATCAGGCACAAGCAGGACACCTGATAGCTGAGTGCGCTAATGGTGACGTTAGCCACACATTAAAGGGTGAAGGGTTTGATGGCAGTGAGGACGGAACCGGGAGAGGTGTCCCAGTTGTGGCTTTCGGCGGCGGAAATACCAGTGGAAACATCGATGTTGCAGCCTGCCTGACAGCGAAAGGACAGAGAATAGACTTTGAAGTGGAAACTTTCGCAGTGCACGGCACGCAGGATCCTGACACCAACCGAGAACTGGCGCACACTCTTGGACGCAACAACGGACAGGAAAACGCGATAGTTACTGAACCATTCACATTGGCAATCCGTGGGCGATCAGAAGGAAGTACGGTCGAAGTGAGAAATGACGGCACAGCCAACGCGCTGTTGACGCCGAATGGCGGCCGTGCAGGCATGGGTGTAGGGGCTATCGGGTGGGGTATGCAGGTTCGCCGCCTAACACCGATTGAGTGTGAGCGCCTTCAGGGCTTTCCTGACAATCACACTCTGATCGGCTGGCGCGGAAAGGATGCTGATGAATGTCCGGACGGGCCACGCTATAAAGCCATCGGCAATAGCATGGCAGTACCGGTAATGCGCTGGATTGGTGAGCGCATCGCCGCCGCGCTGCCAGCAGAGAAGTTGAGTGGTGATTATGGCGGAAGTAAAACACCGCTCGACCAGCGCGACCTCTGGCGCACTCCGCCAGCCCTCTTCGCTTCCCTTGATGCTGAGTTCTGCTTCCAGCTTGATGCCGCAGCCGCACCGCATAACGCGCTGTGCCGGAAGTTCATCACCGCCGAGCAGAACACGCTGGAAATGCCCTGGGCTGATTACCTGAGTATTCCCGGCTACGTCTGGCTGAACCCACCTTACAGCGACATTACGCCGTTCGTTAAGAAGGCCTCTGCCGAGAGCACCAATCAGATCGGCACGGTCATGCTGGTTCCGGCAGACACATCGGTTGGCTGGTTCAAGGAAGCGATACAGACCGCCAGCGAGGTTCGTCTCATCACCGCCGGGCGGCTGGCATTTATCAACCCGGTCACCGGAAAACCAGTATCAGGAAATAACAAAGGGTCGATGCTCATCATCTGGCGACCGTACCCGCGTACACACTGCCACTTCGCAACTGTGGACCGGGACGAGCTGATGGCTTTCGGGGCGAAACTTCTCGCCCGCCGGGAGGCCGCATGACGCCAGCAAATGAAAACGCCATCCGCGCAGCCTGCCGCCGCTGCACCGAGGAAATCCAGCAGGCCATGCGCAAGAAGCCAAAGCCTAACTGGAACGAAACGGTGCCTCCCATCATCAACAAGCATCACAAGAAAATTGAAGCTCTTGGAGTTGGCCTCCTGGAGTTCGTCGTCAAAACTGGCCGCCTTAACGGGCGGTTTGGAGCCGAACAATGACAACAGAATTTAAAGCCCTACCCGTCGAACGCGACCAATACGGTTACTGGACTCACCCGCTTTACGATGAATTTTGCGATGGCCGCGAATCCATATCGCCCATTGAGTTCAACGCATGGCTGGAGAAGAACGGCCTCGAGTGGAAAGTGGAGTACCGCGATGAGGATGACGTCGATCCCGATGTGGACGGTTATGACATCTCAGCGTGGCAGCCCGAACCCCCAGCCGGTGATGGTTGGTTTGTCGGTTCAATTCACGATACTGAAGATGGGGCGGTCTGCATCTGGCTGCGGCACGCTGGCGGTGCGGCATGAAAAGAGCCTCACCAGTTGATTTGAGGAAAAGCCTCGAAATTGCCAACCACCTGGCGCACATCGGGATTCGCTTTGTGCCGATCCCGGTGGCGACCGAGGAAGAATTCCAGACGCTGGCCACCGAGCTATCTCGACGGCTTGAAAATATGGCGGTCGAAGCCGAAAAGAATGAAGGCGGTGCCGCATGAAGGCACTAATCACCCGGGAGCTTAAAGCTCCCTTTTTATTGCTGGCGTTCACCTTCAACCGAATTAACCGACAGTTCCGGGAGCACTGATTATGGCTCGCCACAAATTCACTAATCGCAAAGCTCGCATTGAAAAGAAGTTCAGCAAAACGGCAATGGACCTTCTTATTCAGCTAAGGCCACGCAGCATCAACCGGGAAGATTTCAGTCTGGAATATGATGATTTCAAAGGGCGTCACGGCACCGTCTACCACGACGAATGGCATCTATGGGATTCGCCGGATTACTGGACTGGTGAGTGCGATAGCTACGATGCCTTTTTCGTTCTCCATGACAACTTGATTACTCAGACTCACGACTTTGAAGGCGAGATGGACGCACGGAATGAGGCTGGCTGGGACGCGGAAATCGATATCGCTCAATTCTGCTCACCATGGCGGTTAGGTAACGTGACTCGCGCTCAAATCATCAGACACTGCCGGAAGCTTGTATCTGCTGGCATAAGTTGGGACGCATAACATGGCAGATTTTGCAGACGACGCATCAGCCGTCGAAGAGTTGCAGCGTGATGCTGCGTTGAGTGCTCACCGGATTAACCGTGATGCGGTATCGGCAACGCACTGTAGTGATTGCGGTGAGAATATCCCGGAGTTGCGCCGGGTGAAGGTGCCGGGATGCCAGCGATGCGCCAGTTGCCAGCAGGATGAAGAATTACGCATGAAGCATGGGAGGCGATGATGGATTACTCAGGTTTGCACGACGCTGAAATCAACATGAAGGTGTGCGCTGCTCTCGGCCTTGGCCTTAGCAGTTATGCGCGGATTATCCGCCAGGGTGACGCTTCGATCCTTCTTGATGACAATAAAACTCTGGTCGACTACTGCAACAACCCGGCGGACGCATGGCCGATTATCTTTTCTAACAGGATAGGCATTGTTCCGGGAACAGCTACTGACAAGTGGGCGGCGCATCATGGCGACTGGAATATTGCCACCGCTGATGCCAACCCGCTTCGTGCAGCGATGACCGTATTCCTCCTTATGCAGGAGTCAGCCAATGTTCAGGATAATCCAGCCTAATACGTGGTATGCCGATTTGTTTGGCTCACCATGCAAAATCTTCCGCGCCACTCATGAAGTCGTCCACTACACCCGAAAGGGTCGCCGCGGCATCGCCAGCATGATGCGCTTTCAAAACGAATTTGAGCCACTGACCAAAGCAGAGGCTGAGCGTATCGAAGAAGAAATCGAAACAGCAGATCACATTAAACGGCTGCGCGCTATGCGTGCGGCATGAGGAGAGATTATGCGCATCACCATGACGGTTAGCTCAACGCTGGATATTGAGAGCGCCATAACCGCCCTGCGCAAGTTCATCAGCGAGAAGAAGCCAGATGATGGTACGAGAGATGTGTGGGGAATCGGCATTACCGGCGGTACCTACTTTGAAGTGGGAGTTAAGCCGAATGGCAATTACACGGTTAAGCAGCAGTATTGAGGAGAGATATGAGCACTATTCAGGATATTCGCAACCAACTGGCAACCATAGCTACAGAGGCGCACAAGGTGGCGTGCTCTCTGGATGTTGGTGATGAGCGCACCGAAGCATTTGAACTATACGAGGCATTACGGCGACTTCAGCGTCATGGCGCTGCAACCGACATGCTTGCCGCTACCAATCCATTGCTATCTCACTGCTGTGAAGATGACGATGAAGATTGGTGGGACGATGAAGACGACTAACGCAACTGATAGCTGATTCACTGAGTCGGCTATTGGGTACGAATGCACTGCCACGCTACCCCCCCCCCTTCAGCCCTCCATTGCGAGGGCTTCTTTTTGCCTGGAGAAAACCATGAGCGACATTATTCAGCTGGTACCGAATAAATGGGTCACAGAGGAACTTTTAACTGCGACAACTGGCATGTCAAAGCACATGATTCAGCATGCCCGCCGGTCAACCTGGATGGAGGGAAAGCATTATCGTCATGTTTCCCCTGATATGGCACCCAAGCAAAACAGCCCAATCATGTATAACCGCGATGAGATAAACCACTGGATCGAGCACCAAAGCCCAGCGAAACGCCGGAGAATATCTGCTTAAATGTCCTTTGGCACATCAAACGAGGAATGATTATGGCAGTATACCCAACAGGCGTAGAGGTTCATGGCGAATCGTTACGCATATGGTTCATATATCAGGGGAAGCGTGTCAGGGAAAATCTCGGCGTTCCTGACACGCCAAAAAACAGGAAAATGGCAGGAGAACTTCGGGCTTCAGTCTGCTTTGCGATAAAGACAGGCACATTCAATTATGCCTCGCAATTCCCTGATTCATCGAACGCAGAGAAATTCAGCACTGTCAGAAAGCAAATCTCACTACTTGAACTGAAATCGAAATGGCTTGGGCTTAAGGAGATGGAGCTTAGCCTCGGGACGTTGAGGCGTTACGATTGCCACCTCACAACCACTATCGAAACAATTGGTGAGCACAGGTATATCGGCAGCCTGAACACTGAAGATATCCTTAGTGCCAGGAAGGAGCTACTGAACGGCTGGCAGAAGACCAGACATGGCCTAAATCATCCACCCAAAAAGGGAAGAAGCGTTCCTACAGTCAATAGCTATATGGCATGTCTTGGCGGGATGCTGGGCTTTGCTTTCAAAAGTGGCTACCTGAAAACCGATCTGATGGCAGGCATCACCCCACTTGCAAAAGAAAGGCCCGTTCCAGATCCTCTTACTTCTGATGAGTATCAGCGAGTGGTTGCGGCCTGCCCAACGCTACAGTTTCAGAATATGGTTATCTTTGCGGTAAATACAGGCGTCAGGCATGGCGAACTAAGCGCGTTAGCCTGGGAGGATGTGGATACCGTTAACTGGACTGTTACGGTGTCACGGAACTATTCCCTGAAGGGTAACTTCACCCTGCCAAAAACCAACGCCGGGATTCGAACCATACAGCTGACCCAGCCAGCAATTGATGCCCTCAAGGCGCAAATGCCACTGACCAGAATGATGGCATCCCACAAGGTAAGCGTCAGCCTACGGGAATACAAAAAAAAGAGAACCGATGAATGCACCTTTATATTCTCCCCGTCGATTACTTCAATGAACGGTAAGAAGACGATGTGCTACGTTCCCGGATCCATTAATTCAGCATGGCGCACTGCCCTGCGTCGTGCAGGCGTCCGGCAAAGACGGTCTTATGAAACAAGAAACACATATGCGTGCTGGGCACTGGTCGCCGGAGCGAACCCAAATTTCGTTGCGCACCAGATGGGACATTCGTCAGCGCAAATGCTATTCACGGTTTACGGCAAATGGATGACCGAGAATAACCATGACCAGGTGGGCATTTTGAACGCATCATTTACTCAAAATGCCCCACTGATGCCCCATAGAAAAACCGCATAACCTTAACTATCTGATTTAAAATATCAATTTCACTTCAATCATGATTCATCTGGATGAGTAAAGTCGGCTCCTTTGCGTTTAGCTTCCTGCCCGTGATGTTCTGTATCGCTATCCCGCTGGGCCTGGCGCGCGAGAACAAAGGCGTCGCGGCGTTTGCCGGGTTTGTGGGCTACGCCGTGATGAACCTCGCGGTTAACTTCTGGCTGACTGCAAAAGGCATTCTGCCGACCACCGACGCCGCCGTGCTGAAAGCCAACAACATTCAGAGCGTGATCGGTATCCAGTCTATTGATACCGGGATCCTCGGGGCAGTGATCGCGGGTGTGATTATCTGGATGCTGCACGAGCGCTTCCACAATATCCGCCTGCCGGATGCCCTGGCCTTCTTCGGCGGTACCCGCTTTGTGCCGATTGTTACCCTGGTCGTGATGGGTCTGTTCGGTTTAATCATTCCGCTGATCTGGCCGGTCTTTGCGATGGGCATCAACGGTATTGGCCGCATCATCAACGGCGCGGGAGATTTCGGTCCGATGATCTTCGGCACCGGCGAGCGTCTGCTTCTGCCATTTGGCCTGCAGCATATTCTGGTGGCCCTGATTCGCTTCACCGAAGCGGGCGGTACGATGGAGGTGTGCGGTCACGACGTGAGCGGCGCGCTGACCATCTTCCAGGCGCAGCTGAGCTGCCCGACCACCCACGGCTTCTCCGAAAGCGCCACCCGCTTCCTGTCCCAGGGTAAAATGCCTGCGTTCCTCGGCGGCCTGCCGGGTGCCGCGCTGGCGATGTACCACTGCGCGCGCCCGGAAAATCGTCATAAAATTAAAGGCCTGCTCATTTCCGGCGTGATCGCCTGCGTCGTGGGCGGTACCACCGAGCCAATCGAATTCCTGTTCCTGTTCGTCGCACCGGTGCTGTACCTCATCCACGCGGTGCTGACCGGTCTGGGCTTTACCGTGATGGCGGTGCTGGGCGTTACCATCGGCAACACCGACGGCAACGTGATCGACTTCGTGGTGTTCGGCATCCTGCACGGCCTGTCCACCAAGTGGTACCTGGTGCCGGTCGTGGCGGCTATCTGGTTCGCGGTGTACTACGGCATCTTCCGCTTCGCCATCACCCGCTTTAACCTGAAAACGCCTGGCCGCGATACCGATACGGCAAGCAGCGTTGAACAGGCGGTTGCCGGGACCGTGGGCAAGTCTGGCTATAACACCCCGGCCATTCTGGCGGCGCTGGGCGGTGCGGATAACATCACCTCTCTCGATAACTGCATTACCCGCCTGCGTCTGTCGGTGGCGGATATGTCAAAAGTGGATACCAACGCCCTGAAAGCCAACCGGGCCATCGGCGTGGTACAGTTAAATCAGCACAATTTGCAGGTGGTTATCGGCCCGCAGGTCCAGTCAGTGAAGGATGAGCTGGCAACCCTGATGCGAACAGTAGAAGCCTGATGCCTCAGCCCCCTCTCATGAGGGGGTTTTACTTTAAGGATTAACGTCATGTTTGATTTCTCTACCGTCGTGGATCGACACGGCACCTGGTGTACGCAGTGGGACTACGTCGCCGACCGCTTTGGCGCGGCCGACCTGCTGCCCTTCACCATCTCGGATATGGATTTCGCCACCGCGCCCTGCATTACCGACGCGCTGCATCAGCGCATCAATCACGGCGTGCTGGGCTACAGCCGCTGGAAGAACGATGAGTTTCTCGCCGCCGTCGCGCACTGGTTCCAGCAGCGCTTTAACAGCACGATTGATACGGAAACCGTCGTTTATGGTCCTTCCGTTATTTACATGGTGTCAGAGCTGATTCGTCTCTGGTCACACCCCGGCGACGGTGTGGTGGTTCACACCCCGGCATACGACGCGTTTTACAAAGCTATTGAAGGGAATGCGCGTCATGTGGTGCCCGTGGAGATGGAAAAGCATGCCGCAGGCTGGCAGGGAAATATGGCGGCGCTGGAAGCGGCGCTGGCGAAACCTGAAAACAAGATTTTACTGCTGTGCAGCCCGCAAAACCCAACCGGCAAGGTCTGGACGCGGGATGAGCTGACGCAGATGGCGGAGCTGAGCGCACGCTATGACGTGGCGGTTATCAGTGATGAAATCCATATGGATATGGTGTGGGGAGAGCATCGTCACACGCCGTGGAGCGCGGTGGCGCGCGGTAAATGGGCGCTTCTCACCTCCGGCTCGAAAAGCTTTAATATTCCGGCATTGACGGGCGCTTACGGCCTGATCGGCGATGACGCGAGCCGTAACGGCTACCTCAGCGCGCTAAAAGGCCGGGACGGACTCTCTTCCCCTTCCGTGCTGGCGCTGACGGCGCATATCGCCGCCTATCAGCAGGGAGCGCCGTGGCTGGATGCCCTGCGGGGTTATCTGGAAGAGAATCTGTTGTATATCGCACAGGAAGTAAACCGCGCCTTTCCGAAGCTGAACTGGCGGCCGCCCGAAGCGACCTATCTGGCCTGGATTGATCTGCGCCCGCTGAACATTGACGATCGGGCGCTGCAAAAAGTGCTGATCGAGCAGCAAAAAGTCGCCATCATGCCGGGATATACCTACGGCAAAGTGGGAAACGGTTTTGTTCGCCTGAACGCCGGCTGTCCGCGCAGCAAGCTTGAACAAGGGGTGCAACGCCTCATTGCCGGTATTAACACGCTCCTTTAATCGATTTGCGCAACGGAATATTCCCTTGCGCAAATAGCTTTTTACCCCGTTTTGTTTTTATAATATGGCGCACTTTAACCAGAAAAGAGTGCGACCATGATTGATACACGCCTGCCTTTAACTGATATTCATCGTCACCTTGACGGTAACATTCGTGCCCAAACCATCCTCGATCTTGGCCGCCAGTTCAATTTATCGCTTCCTGCGCAGACGCTTGAGTCGCTGATCCCTCACGTACAGGTGACCTCCAGTGAACCGGATCTGGTCAGCTTCCTGAGCAAACTCGACTGGGGCGTGAAGATGCTGGCCTCGCTGGATGCCTGCCGCCGCGTGGCGTTTGAGAACATTGAAGATGCGGCCCGTAACGGCCTGCATTACGTCGAGCTGCGCTTCTCGCCGGGCTATATGGCGATGACCCACAGCCTGCCCGTTGCAGGCGTGGTGGAAGCCGTGATTGAAGGCGTGCGCGAAGGATGTAAAACCTTCGACGTTCAGGCCCGTCTGATTGGCATTATGAGCCGTACGTTCGGTGAAGCCGCCTGCCTGCAGGAGCTGGAAGCGCTGCTGGCCCATCGCGATGCCATCACCGCCGTCGACCTCGCCGGTGACGAGCTGGGCTTCCCGGGCAGTCTGTTCCTCTCCCACTTCAACCGCGCGCGCGATGCCGGCTGGCACATTACCGTGCATGCGGGTGAAGCGGCTGGCCCGGAAAGCATCTGGCAGGCCATCCGCGAGCTTGGCGCCGAGCGTATCGGTCACGGAGTGAAGGCGGTAGAAGATCGCGCCCTGATGGATTTCCTGGCGGAGCAGCGTATCGGGATTGAGTCGTGCCTGACGTCTAACATTCAGACCAGCACCGTGGCAACGCTGGCGCAGCATCCGCTGAAAACGTTCCTTGAGCACGGCGTGCTGGCCTCGCTGAACACTGACGATCCGGCTGTACAGGGCGTGGATATCATCCACGAATACAACATCGCCGCACCACAGGCGGGTCTGAGCCGCGAGCAGATCCGTCAGGCGCAGATCAACGGGCTGGAGATCGCCTTCCTGACGCCTGAAGAGAAGCAGGCGCTTAAAGATAAAGTGGCTCGCGGTTAACACCGTTGCCGGGTGGCGCTGACGCTTACCCGGCCGACAAAATATTAAAAAATTATGCCAGACAGAGCGTGGCGCGATGTTTGGCAGATTCAATACCCAGCTCAATCAGCTCCATAATTTGAATCGCCTGGCTGGCCGGAACCGGATTTTCGCCCGTGCCGTTCAGCGCATCGCGGATGCCCGCATAATAGGCCGGATAGTTGCCCGGGATCGTCAGCAAGGTCTCCTCTACCAGTTCCTCACCTTCCACCCGCGTTATCACGCCGTCGCGCATATCATAGCCCCAGTCTTCCTGCGGCAAACGTTCTCCGCTTTTCAGCCGGTCCTCCTGCGGATCGAGGCCAAACTTCACGTAGCTCCCGCGCGTGCCGTGAATAATGTAGCGGGCCGATTCCGCGGCCGCGACCATCGTGCCGTGCAGCACAATCCGCCGCTGCGGGTAGCTGAGCACCGCGTGGAAGTAATCAGTCGTCTGCGCTCCGGGCCGGAGCTGGGCCAGATCGACCGTCATGCTCACCGGCAGACCAAAAAGATTGACGGCCTGATCCAGCAGATGCGGGGCTAAATCGTACCAGATGCCGCTGCCCGGACCAGCCTGCTCGCGCCAGCGGTTTCGTATCTGCGGACGGAAGCGGTCAAAGTGCGATTCAAAAAAGAGGATCTCCCCTAGCGTGCCTTCACTGAGAAGCCTTTTTACCGTCAGAAAGTCGCTGTCCCAGCGTCGGTTATGGAACACCGACAGCAGCCTGCCCAGACTCTTTGCCAGCGCATCCAGTTCGCGAGCCTGAGACAGGGTGACGGTAAAGGGCTTATCGACCACCACGTGCTTACCAGCCTCCAGCGCGGCCTTTGCCAGTGGGAAGTGGGTGTCGTTCGGGGTGGGGATAACGATTAAATCAATATTCGGATCGTTGAAAAGGTGTTTTGGCTCAGAGACAACCGGCACGGAGGGCCAGTCGGCATGGACTTTAGCGGCATCGCTGCTGGATACCGCAGCCAGGGTCATCCCCGGCGTTCCGGCTATCAGAGGCGCATGAAACGTTTTGCTTGCATACCCGTATCCGATAAGCCCAACGCGGATATTATCACTCATAGTGCCGTCCTCTTTTATGACGTTCTTATTTCACACTGGCTAGCCTGGCATTACCACAGATTAATAATGTGCCATATGACTTAAAATAGCAGGTTGTACGGGTTGTTTTTGTTACATAGTATTAACCCACTGATTTTGTTTAAGGGAACCGTTCCCAAAGCGCTTGCCGTCGGGGAAACGTCGCTGTAACATTTGCGACCTGTATTTATGGATAAAGTACAACTACGAATCATGACGTCAATTATTAATCGAATCATTGAATTAGCGGGATGGATTGTCCTTGGGGTTTCGGTCATTTTGCTGGGCGTTGCCAGCCATATCGATAACTACCAGCCGCCGGAGCCTGTCACAGTCGCCCAACCTAAGTAACCGGTTACTGCAATAAAGAGTGACATAATATGTCAGTTACTTATTGCCAGCCCTGGTGAACACGGTTAACCTTCTCTTCCAGGCATCGTCTGATGCCTGAATTTCAGCAAAGAAAACTCCTAATTTCGTCGCGTTACCTGAGTGGGCTGTTTACGTCTTTATTAATCCGTTTATTATTCGAACGAATTACCTTAACTGGTATTACTCACTTTTATATGGAAACTTATTAATATGACAGTTCAGGACTATTTATTAAAATTTCGCAAGATCAATTCGCTTGAGAGCCTGGAAAAACTGTTTGACCATCTGAACTACACCCTGTCGGATAATCAGGACATCATTAATATGTATCGCGCCGCTGACCATCGCCGTGCGGAGCTGGTTTCCGGAGGTCGTTTGTTCAACGTGGGTGAAGTGCCTAAGTCCGTATGGCGTTACGTTTTATAAGAAAGTAGCCATCCGCGCGAAATGTTATATACTCTCCGCCCTGCAAACTGGCTGTACAACATTTCGCGCAGATTATGGGAGAGTTCATGACCGCAACGCCTGGAGATCGCATTGGAGGCTGGTTAATCGCCCCACTGGCATGGCTGCTGGTTGCCTTATTAAGCGCATCGCTTGCGCTGCTGCTGTATACCACCGCACTGATTACCCCTCACGCCATCCAGACCCTGATGTCGCAAAGCGTGCTGAATATTGCGATGTGGTTTGTGTCGTTCGTTTTCGCGATTGGAATGTGGTACTACACCCTGTGGTTGACCATTGCCTTCTTTAAGCGCCGCAAAAGTGTACCTAAACACTACATTATCTGGCTGCTGATTTCGGTTCTGCTGGCGGTGAAAGCGTTTGCTTTTTCGCCCGTATCAGACGCTCTGGCCGTTCGTCAGCTGCTTTTCCCGTTACTGGCCGCCGCGCTTCTGGTCCCCTATTTCAAGCGTTCGACGCGGGTGAAAAACACCTTCGTGAACCCGTAATAACCTTACAGATAACCTGTTGTCGCCTGCGTGGGTTTGTCCGATAATAGGCGGCTTTTTATTTCAGGCTAAATAATGACCGATTACTTACTGCTCTTTGTCGGCACCGTGCTGGTTAACAACTTCGTTCTGGTGAAGTTCCTTGGCCTGTGCCCGTTTATGGGCGTGTCCAAAAAGCTGGAAACGGCGATGGGCATGGGGCTGGCGACGACCTTCGTCATGACGATGGCGTCCATCTGCGCGTGGTTGATTGATACCTGGATCCTCATCCCGCTGGGGTTAATCTACCTTCGTACGCTGGCTTTTATTCTGGTCATTGCAGTTGTTGTGCAATTTACTGAGATGGTGGTGCGTAAAACCAGCCCGGCCCTCTATCGCCTGCTGGGTATCTTCCTGCCGCTGATCACCACCAACTGCGCCGTTCTCGGCGTTGCGCTGCTGAACATCAACCTTGGCCATAACTTCATGCAGTCGGCGCTGTACGGTTTTTCCGCCGCCGTCGGTTTCTCATTTGTTATGGTCCTGTTCGCGTCGATTCGCGAGCGTCTGGCGGCAGCGGATATCCCTGCTCCCTTCCGCGGTAACGCGATTGCGCTGGTGACCGCGGGTTTAATGTCTCTGGCCTTTATGGGCTTTAGTGGTCTGGTGAAGTTGTAATGAATGCTATCTGGATTGCCATCGCCTCTATCAGCGTCCTGGGGTTGGTGTTTGGCCTTATCCTGGGTTACGCCTCCCGCCGTTTCGCGGTAGAGGACGATCCCGTTGTTGAAAAAATTGATGAGCTTTTGCCGCAAAGCCAGTGCGGGCAGTGCGGCTACCCGGGCTGCCGTCCCTACGCTGAAGCGGTAGGCATTCAGGGTGAAAAAATTAACCGCTGCGCCCCCGGCGGCGAAGCGGTGATGCTGAAAATTGCGGCCCTGCTCAACGTCGATCCGCAGCCCGTTGATGGCGATGCGGAGGTGCAGGAGCCGGTCCGTGCCCTGGCCGTGATCGACGAAGCCAACTGCATCGGCTGTACCAAATGTATTCAGGCCTGCCCGGTTGACGCCATTGTTGGCGCCACCCGCGCCATGCACACCGTTGTGGCGGATCTGTGCACCGGCTGTAACCTCTGCGTGGCCCCCTGTCCGACGCAATGTATTGAGCTGCGCCCGGTTGCAACGACTACCGAAAGCTGGAAGTGGGATCTTCAAACCATTCCGGTTCGCATCATTCCTGTGGAACAACATGCTTAAGTTATTTTCTGCTTTCAGAAAAGAGAAGATTTGGGACTTTGACGGCGGTATTCATCCACCGGAAATGAAAACCCAGTCCAACGGCACGCCGCTGCGTCAAATTCCGCTGGCGACGCGTTACGTCATGCCGCTCAAGCAGCATATTGGCGCTGAGGGCGAGCTGTGCGTGAAAGAAGGCGATACGGTTCTTCGCGGTCAGCCGCTAACCTTTGGCCGTGGACGCATGCTGCCGATACACGCCCCCACCTCCGGTAAAGTGGTGGCGATTGCCCCTCATACGGTGGCTCATCCATCCGGGCTGTCGGAGCTGAGCGTGATCATTGAAGCCGACGGCGAAGACCGCTGGATCGATCGTGACGGCTGGAGCGACTACCGCAGCCAGAGCCGCGAAGCGCTTATCGAGCGAATTCATCAGTTCGGCGTCGCCGGGCTGGGCGGCGCGGGCTTCCCGACCGGCGTCAAGCTGCGCGGCGGGGGCGATAACATCCAGACGTTGATTATCAATGCCGCCGAGTGCGAGCCGTACATCACCGCAGACGATCGTCTGATGCAGGATTGCGCCGCTCAGGTGGTGGAAGGAATCCGAATCCTTGCGCACATTCTGCAGCCGCGGGAAGTGCTGATTGGTATCGAAGACAATAAGCCGCAGGCCATCTCGATGCTGCGCGCCGTGCTGGCGGGCAGTCATGATATTAGCCTGCGCGTTATCCCGACCAAGTACCCTTCTGGCGGCGCAAAACAGCTGACGCAAATTCTCACCGGCAAGCAGGTGCCGCACGGCGGACGCTCTTCGGATATTGGCGTGCTGATGCAAAACGTCGGCACCGCCTATGCGGTGAAACGCGCGGTGATTGACGGCGAGCCGTTGACCGAGCGCGTGGTGACGCTGACCGGCGAGTCGGTTTCCCGTCCGGGCAACGTCTGGGCGCGTCTGGGTACGCCGGTGCGCCATCTGCTGGAACAGGCTGAATTTTGCCCGGCCAGCGACCAGATGGTGATCATGGGCGGCCCGCTGATGGGCTTTACGCTGCCGTGGCTGGACGTTCCGGTAGTGAAAATCACGAACTGTCTGCTCGCCCCTTCCCCAACCGAAATGGGTGAAGAACAGGAAGAGAAAGGCTGCATCCGCTGCAGCGCCTGTGCCGATGCCTGCCCGGCGGATCTCCTCCCGCAGCAGCTGTACTGGTACAGCAAAGGCCAGCTGCACGACAAGGCAAAATCCCATAACCTGGCCGACTGCATTGAATGCGGTGCCTGCGCCTGGGTCTGCCCAAGCAACATTCCGCTGGTGCAATACTTCCGCCAGGAGAAGGCCGAGATTTATGCCATTTCCATGGAAGAAAAACGCGCCGCGGAAGCCAAGGCACGTTTCGAAGCGCGTCAGGCGCGACTGGAGCGCGAAAAAATCGCCCGTCAGGAACGCCACAAGCAGGCCGCCGTTCAGCCTGTCGGGAAAGATCAGGACGCGATCAACGCCGCACTGGCTCGCGTTCGCGAGAAAAAAGCCGATGCCGCCCAGACGGTGGTGATCCAGGCCGGGGAAAAACCGGATAACAGCGAAGCGATTGCCGCCCGCGAAGCGCGAAAGGCTGCGGCTCGCGCGCGTCAGGCGGAAAAAGCGCAAACGGTTCAGGCAGATACTGAGGTCGACCCGCGTAAAGCGGCCGTTGAAGCGGCGATTGCCCGCGCCAAAGCCCGCAAGTCGGGTGAGCAAAGCGTGGTCATCGAGCAGGATGCGGTCGATCCGCGCAAAGCGGCCGTCGAAGCGGCAATTGCCCGGGCCAAAGCCCGTAAGGCTGCGCAGCAGGCACCAGCGGCAGTATCAGAAGCAGAAGCGCCACCGGTCGACCCGCGCAAAGCGGCCGTTGAAGCGGCTATAGCCCGGGCCAAAGCCCGTAAGGCTGCGCAGCAGGCGCCAGAGGCAGCATCAGAAGCAGAAGCACCACCGGTCGACCCGCGCAAAGCCGCCGTCGAAGCGGCGATTGCCCGCGCCAAAGCCCGTAAGGCGGCGCAACAGGAAGAGCAGCCGCAGGCCGCCAACGATGACCCGCGCAAGGCCGCCGTCGCCGTCGCCATTGCGCGCGTTCAGGCGAAGAAAGCCGCACAGCAAGCCGTAAACGAGGATTAAATGGTTTTCAGAATCGCAAGTTCCCCCTACACCCACAACCAGCGGCAGACATCGCGCATTATGATGCTGGTCTGCCTGGCCGCGCTGCCGGGCATTGCCGTTCAGTGCTGGTTTTTCGGCTGGGGAACCCTGTTCCAGATAGCCCTGGGCTGCGCCAGCGCCGTCGCGGCGGAAGCACTCGTCCTGAAATTGCGTAAGATGGCGGTTTCACGCATTCTTGCCGACAACTCCGCGCTGCTGACCGGCCTGCTGCTGGCCATCAGTATCCCGCCTTTCGCCCCATGGTGGATGGTGGTCCTTGGTACCGTGTTTGCCGTGATCATTGCCAAACAGCTGTACGGCGGGCTCGGTCATAACCCGTTTAACCCGGCGATGATTGGCTACGTGGTGCTGCTGATCTCCTTCCCGGTGCAGATGACCAGCTGGCTGCCGCCGCACGAGATTGCCGCCACTGTTCCGGGCTTTATGGATGCCCTGCACGTGATCTTTACCGGCCATACGGCGCTCGGGGCTGATATGAACGCGCTGCGCATGGGCGTGGACGGCATCAGTCAGGCGACGCCTCTCGATACCTTTAAAACGTCCTTGCATGCCGGGCACAGCGTTGAGCAGATCATGAAATCCGCGATTTACAGCGGCATGCTGGCGGGTGCAGGCTGGCAGTGGGTCAACCTGGCGTATCTGCTGGGCGGCCTGTTCCTGCTGCAGCAGAAAGCCATTCGCTGGCATATTCCGGTCAGCTTCCTCGTGACGCTGACGGTTTGCGCGACGCTGGGATGGGTCTTCTCTCCTGAATCACTCGCCAGCCCGCAGATGCATTTGCTCTCCGGTGCGACCATGCTAGGTGCCTTCTTTATCCTGACGGACCCGGTCACTGCGTCAACGACTAACCGCGGCCGCCTGATCTTCGGCGCGCTGGCGGGCCTGCTGGTATGGCTGATCCGCAGCTTTGGCGGTTACCCGGACGGCGTTGCGTTTGCCGTCCTGCTCGCCAACATTACCGTTCCGCTCATCGACTATTACACGCGTCCGCGCGTGTACGGACATCGCTAAGGGTTTCGCCATGTTAAAAACGATGCAAAAACACGGCGTCACGCTGGCTGTCTTCGCCGCGGTCCTGACGGGGCTGACGGCACTGGTGAATGCGTTAACCAAAACGACCATCGAAGAGCAGGCTTCAAAGCAGCAAAAGGCGCTGTTCGATCAGGTGATCCCGTCAGATTTCTACGATAATGACCTGCAAAAGAGCTGCTTTGTGGTAGACGCGCCGCAGCTTGGGAAA
This sequence comes from Enterobacter asburiae, assembly GCF_001521715.1. Lineage (NCBI taxonomy): Bacteria > Pseudomonadati > Pseudomonadota > Gammaproteobacteria > Enterobacterales > Enterobacteriaceae > Enterobacter > Enterobacter asburiae. Next base: position 1,051,505 of record NZ_CP011863.1, on the reverse strand, counting down.
GGCCCGCACCGCCTCTTTATTGCCCGCAAAGGGGATAAACCGGTAGGCGCGGTGATGGAAGCGACGGCGCCCGACGGCTATTCCGGCGCCATTCAGCTGCTTGTCGGCAGCGATTTCTCCGGCACAATACTGGGTACCCGCGTGACGCAGCATCATGAAACGCCGGGCCTGGGCGATAAAATTGAAACCCGTCTGAGCGACTGGATTTTGCACTTCGCCGGTAAAGTTATCCATGGCGAAGGGGATACCGCATTTGCGGTGAAGAAAGACGGCGGCGAGTTCGACCAGTTCACCGGCGCGACCATCACGCCGCGCGCCGTGGTGAACGCCGTAAAACGAGCCGGGCTGTATGCCGAAACGCTGCCCGCGCAAATCAACAATCTTCCGGCCTGTGAGGAGTAATCATGAGCCAGGTTAAAGAGGTTATTGTCCAGGGATTGTGGAAGAACAACTCCGCTCTGGTGCAGCTTCTGGGGATGTGTCCACTGCTGGCGGTAACGTCCACCGCCACCAACGCGCTCGGTCTGGGCCTGGCAACCACGCTGGTGCTGACCCTGACCAACCTCTCCATCTCCGCCCTGCGCCGCTGGACGCCGTCGGAAATTCGTATTCCGATTTACGTCATGATCATTGCGTCGGTGGTCAGTATCGTCCAGATGCTGATTAACGCCTACGCGTTTGGCCTGTACCAGTCGCTCGGGATCTTTATTCCCCTGATCGTCACCAACTGTATCGTCGTTGGCCGTGCGGAAGCGTTCGCGGTGAAAAACAGCCCCGCCATGTCGGCGCTGGATGGTTTTTCCATTGGAATGGGCGCCACCTGCGCCATGTTCGTGCTGGGCTCGCTGCGCGAGATCCTCGGTAACGGTACGCTGTTTGACGGCGCAGATGCGCTGCTGGGCGGCTGGGCCAAAGCGCTGCGCGTTGAAGTGTTCCACACCGATACGCCATTCCTGCTGGCGATGCTGCCCCCTGGCGCGTTTATTGGCCTTGGCATGATGCTGGCGATAAAATATCTGATTGATGAGAAACGTAAGCGCCGCGCGGCTGAGCGTGGCGTTCTGGAAGGGACACCCGAGAAGGCTTCATGAATAAAGAAAAGCGCATTGCGATCCTGACCCGTCTGCGGGACGAGAACCCGCACCCGACGACGGAGCTGAATTTTACCTCCCCGTTTGAGCTGCTGATCGCCGTGTTGCTCTCTGCGCAGGCGACCGATGTGAGCGTCAATAAAGCCACTGCCCTGCTCTATCCGGTCGCCAATACGCCGAAAGCCATGCTGGAGCTGGGCGTGGAAGGCGTGAAGTCCTATATCAAAACCATCGGCCTGTTTAACAGCAAAGCCGAAAATGTCATTAAGACCTGCCGGATCCTGCTGGAACAGCACGGGGGTGAAGTACCGGAAGATCGCGCCGCGCTGGAAGCCTTACCGGGCGTGGGGCGTAAGACTGCGAACGTGGTGCTCAACACCGCGTTTGGCTGGCCGACCATCGCCGTGGATACGCATATTTTCCGCGTGTCTAACCGGACTAACTTCGCGCCGGGGAAAAATGTTGAGCAGGTCGAAGAGAAGCTGTTAAAGGTGGTTCCAGCCGAATTTAAGGTTGATTGCCATCACTGGCTGATTCTGCACGGTCGCTATACCTGCATTGCCCGTAAGCCTCGCTGCGGCTCCTGCATTATTGAAGATCTCTGCGAATACAAAGAAAAAGTGTATCCCTGATCGTCACAATCCCTTACCAAAAGAAGGGCTACCAGGCGCCCTTCTTTTGGCCGTTATTTGTCCGTCTTTCGCCTCCTCCAACCTGTCACTTGTTCGGTTGTTTAACGCTCAAACAGGTTAATACTTTTTTCATAGCCAAAAATTTCTATACATCTGTGATCGCGATCACCCTGATAACTTCATGTTGAATTTTTGTTGTCAAAATCCGCCTAAACCCTTTGTCTGGCAAGATACTCCCCCTCCATCACCGAAGATAAGACCAGCTATTTTTCAGAATATGGGCTATATCACTACGCTAAGCGACAAATAGCAGAACATATCGCCAAAGGCTGATCGAAGTGGGTTACTGCCAGTCGAAAAAACTACCTTTAATCATCGTATGAAATTTAACGCTGAATAACATTTATATGAGCCGACGATTATACCACCTCAGATATATGTAACAGATTATTACAAACGTATTGCCAGATGGGGCAGGATAGTGAACATTACCCGCCGTTTCTCCTCCCAATATAACTATAAGGCGTATGGACTACGGCCATCACGCTATGAACACCCCCGTTAATATGGGATGTAAAAAAAGAGGTATATGTGTCTACTGCAAACAATAAACCAACAGATGAAAGCGTGAGTCTCAACGCTTTTAAACAGCCTAAAGCGTTCTATCTCATCTTCTCTATTGAGTTATGGGAGCGTTTTGGTTATTACGGCCTGCAAGGGATCATGGCGGTTTACCTGGTAAAACAGCTGGGTATGTCCGAAGCCGATTCCATCACGCTGTTCTCTTCCTTCAGTGCTCTGGTGTACGGTCTGGTCGCTATTGGCGGCTGGCTGGGTGATAAAGTCCTCGGAACTAAACGCGTCATCATGCTGGGCGCCATTGTCCTGGCGATTGGCTATGGTCTGGTTGCATGGTCAGGGCATGATGCCGCTGTCGTGTATATGGGTATGGCGACGATTGCCGTCGGTAACGGTCTGTTCAAAGCGAACCCGTCCTCCCTGCTTTCTACCTGCTACAACAAAGACGATCCGCGCCTGGACGGTGCATTTACCATGTACTACATGTCCATCAACATCGGTTCGTTCTTCTCGATGCTGGCAACCCCATGGCTCGCGGCGAAGTTCGGCTGGAGCGTGGCGTTTGCGCTGAGCTTCGTGGGCATGCTGATCACCGTGGTGAACTTCCTGTTCTGCCGCAGCTGGGTTAAAGACTACGGTTCAAAACCTGACTTCGAGCCTGTGCATATGGGCAAACTGCTGGCTACCATCGTGGGCGTTGTTGTCCTCGCGGCAATCGCCACCTGGCTGCTGCACAACCAGGGTATCGCCCGTGCCGTTCTGGGCGTGGTTGCGCTGGGTATCGTGGTCATCTTTGCGAAAGAAGCCTTCGCCATGCAGGGCGCTGCCCGTCGTAAGATGATTGTGGCGTTCATTCTGATGCTGGAAGCGATTATCTTCTTCGTGCTGTATAGCCAGATGCCAACTTCCCTGAACTTCTTCGCTATCCGTAACGTTGAGCATTCAATCCTCGGTATCGCGTTCGAACCTGAGCAGTTCCAGGCGCTGAACCCGTTCTGGATCATGATTGGTTCCCCGATTCTGGCCGCTATCTATAACAAGATGGGCGACCGTCTGCCAATGCCGCACAAGTTCGCCGTGGGCATGGTGCTGTGTTCTTGCGCCTTCCTGGTGCTGCCGCTGGGTACCAAATTTGCCACCGACGCCGGTATCGTGTCCGTTAACTGGCTGATCCTGAGCTACGCGCTGCAGTCTATCGGCGAACTGATGATCTCCGGTCTGGGCCTGGCGATGGTTGCACAGCTGGTGCCACAGCGTCTGATGGGCTTCATCATGGGTAGCTGGTTCCTGACCACTGCGGGTGCGGCAATCATCGCAGGTAAGATTGCTAACCTGATGGCGGTTCCGGAAAACGTGACTGACCCACTGCTTTCCCTGAACGTGTACGGCACTGTGTTCATGCAGATTGGTATCGCTACTGCGGTTATTGCAGTTCTGATGCTGCTGACCGCGCCGAAACTGAACCGTATGACTCAGGACGACGACAAGACGGCTGAAGCAACCAAAACCGCTACCGCGTAAGATTATTGAGAAACGACGAGCCGCTAATGCAGATTAGCGGCTTTTTTTTTGTCCATTGGCGCACTAACATAGCTGAAACCTCAGCAAAAAGGAGTTACCGATGAAACTGTTCTACAAACCGGGCGCGTGCTCTCTTGCTTCCCATATCACCCTGCGCGAGAGCGGCAAAGATTTCACGCTGGATGGCGTTGATCTGATGAAAAAGCGTCTGGAAAATGGCGATGATTTTCTTGCCATTAACCCCAAGGGACAAGTTCCGGCTCTCTTGCTGGATGACGGTACTCTGCTGACCGAAGGCGTCGCGATTATGCAGTTCCTGGCCGATAGCGTACCCGATCGTCAGCTGCTGGCACCGGTCAGTACCGTTTCTCGCTATAAGACGCTGGAATGGCTGAACTACATTGCGGCCGAACTGCACAAAGGATTTACGCCGTTGTTCCGCCCGGATACGCCAGAGGAGTTCAAACCGACCCTGCGTGCGCTTCTTGAGAAAAAGCTGCACTACGTTAACGAATCGCTGAAAGACGAACAGTGGATTTGTGGTTCGCGCTTCACGATCGCCGATGCGTATCTGTTTACCGTGCTGCGCTGGGCGCGCGCGGTTAAGCTGAACCTGGAAGGGTTAGACCATATCGCATCGTATATGAAACGCATGACAGAGCGTCCTGCAGTAGCTGCGGCGCTGAAAGCGGAAGGGTTGAACTAACCGAGCGGCCTGTGTTGCCGGGTGGCGCTAACGCGCACCCGGCCTACACGTTTTGGCCGGTTATAACCGGGTTGCGCTGAAATAGTGCTCCGGCTTCGCGATACGATCCTGTGCCGCAACCACCTGCAGTTCATATTCCTGCATCTCTTTCGTCGCAATCATGATTTCGTACACCGCCGCGGTAACGTGCTCCAGCGCGTCGCGCATCGTCGCCCCCTGCAGTAATTTCACCAGCAGCAGACCGCTGGTGACATCCCCGACCCCAACCGGCTGGCGCAGGCCGAAATCCACCAGCGGACGGCTAATATGCCAGGCGTCATCTTTCGTTACCAGAAGCATCTCAAAACGGTCCTGGCTCAACCCTGCGCGGGCGAGATGTTTTACCAGCACCACCTCAGGCCCCTGAGCGATCAGCTCACGAGACGCGCTTACCGCCTCTTCAACGCTGTTAACCGGACGCTCGCAGAGAATTTCGAGTTCGACCAGGTTTGGCGCGATGATATCGCTGGCGGGCAGCGCGTGGCGGACGTGAAACTCTGCTACGCCTGGTGCCACGATGCAGCCTTTCTCCGGATGGCCCATGACGGGGTCGCAGAAGTATTTTGCCGACGGGTTTGCGGCTTTCACCTGGCGTACGATGCCGAGGATACGCTCCCCCTGCTCCGCTGAGCCGAGGTAACCGCTCAGCACGGCGTCACAGCGTTTGAGCTGGTCGATATCGGCAATCCCCTGCACAACCTCGGTGAGGTGCGAAGGCGGCATCACGCAGCCGGTCCATTTGCCGTATTGCGTGTGGTTAGAGAACTGCACGGTATTAAGGGGCCAGACGTTGACGCCGAGGCGACGCATCGGGAATTCCGCGGCGCTATTGCCAGCGTGTCCAAAAACAACGTGGGACTGAATGGCGAGGATGTTCTTCATTTTTTTCTTACCAAACCCTGAAAAAACAAAAGGGGCGTGGTTTCCCACGCCCCTGGAGACTGTTAATTATTTCCAGCAGACAAGGCAGTAGTTTTTCTTACCGCGACGCAGCAGCGTGTAGCGACCATACAGACGATCATCGTCAACGAAGGTGTATTCCGGGTCAGCCTGTTTCTCACCGTTGATGGTGATAGCGTTAGAGGCGATAGTTTTACGCGCCTGACCGCGCGAAGGCTGGAGCTCAGAGTCCACCAGCGCCTGCATCAGGTCAGCCCCTTTATCCATCTCAACCATCGGCACGCCGTCCTGCGCCAGCTGTTCGAAGTCCGCTTCGCTCAGATCGCTCAGGGTACCGTTGAACAGGCTTGCGGTAATGCGTTTTGCCGCAGCCAGACCTTCTTCACCGTGAACCAGTTTGGTCACTTCGTCCGCCAGCACGTACTGGGCGCGCGGCGCTTTACCGCTGTTCTTGTCTTCTTCTTCCAGCGCGTTGATCTCTTCGATGTCCATAAAGGTGAAGAACTTCAGGAAGCGGTAAACATCGGCATCCGCCGTGTTGATCCAGAACTGGTAGAACTTGTACGGGCTGGTTTTCTTCGGATCGAGCCATACCGCGCCGCCTTCGGTTTTACCAAATTTGGTGCCGTCGGCTTTGGTGATCAGCGGAACGGTCAGGCCGAAGACCTGGTTCTGGTGCAGACGACGGGTCAGATCGATACCGGAGGTGATGTTACCCCACTGATCGGAACCGCCAATCTGTAGGGAAACGCCGTGCAGCTTGTTCAGACAGGCAAAGTCATAACCCTGCAGCAGGTTGTAGGAGAACTCGGTAAAGGAGATACCCTGGTCGTCACGGTTCAGACGCTGCTTCACGGCCTCTTTGTTAATCATCTGGTTAACAGAGAAGTGCTTGCCGATGTCGCGCAGGAAGGTCAGCACGTTCATGCTGCCAAACCAGTCGTAGTTGTTCGCGGCAATGGCAGAGTTATCACCACAGTTGAAGTCGAGGAACGGTGCAACCTGTTTGCGGATCTTATCCACCCACTCCTGCACGGTATCTTCGGTATTCAGTTTACGCTCAGCGGCTTTAAAGCTTGGGTCACCAATCAGACCGGTCGCGCCGCCCACCAGCGCAACAGGCTTATGGCCCGCCATCTGGAAGCGTTTCAGGCATAACAATGGAACAAGATGCCCCAAATGCAAGCTGTCAGCGGTGGGATCGAAGCCGCAATAGAGCGCGATCGGGCCTTGCGCCAGTCGCTCTGCTAACGCTTCCTCGTCCGTCACCTGGGCCACGAGGCCCCGCTCTTGCAATTGTTTAATCAAGTTACTGCTTGCCATCAAATTCTCCATGTATAAACGACTGCACCTTTGCCGGTGCACGACTTTTCGCCTGATGCGAAAGGACCATAGAATAAAGCGCAAGCGCGGTGTGCGCTAGCGCTTAAATCAACAAATTTCGGGGATTACGGTGCCAGTCTGTCGATTTTCCAGCCGCCATTCTCGCGCTGGTATAAAAAGCGGTCGTGCAGGCGATGTTCGCCCCCCTGCCAGAACTCCATCTGCTCAATCGGGATGCGGAACCCGCCCCAGAAACTTGGCAGAGGAATTTCACCCTGCTGGAACTTCTGTTTCAGCTCCAGGAATTTACTTTCCAGCACGCCGCGGGCAGAAATTCGGCTGGACTGTTTTGATACCCAGGCGCCAATCTGGCTGTCGCGCGGACGGCTGTGGAAATACTTCACCACTTCCAGCGTCGAGAGACGTTCCGCCTTGCCGGTGACCATTACCTGACGTTCCAGCATGTGCCAGGGGAACAGCAGGCTGATACGCGGATTGTTTTCTAAATGGTGCGCCTTGCGGCTGCCGAGGTTGGTATAGAACACCAGCCCTTTCTCGTCATAATGCTTGAGCAATACGATGCGCTGATACGGTTGACCGATTTCATCCACCGTCGCGACAACCATGGCCGTTGGATCGGCGAGTTTCGCTTCGCAGGCCTGTTTCAGCCAGCGTTCGAAAAGCACGAGGGGTTCAGCGGGAAGATCCTGGCGACGCAGGCCGCCTTTAGTGTATTCACGGCGCAGATGCGCAATTTGCTGCAGTTCGTCGTTATCTGACATGGCGTTAGCTGACATTGAGAGTGGGTGGCGCTATTGTGCGCCGCCCCTGTAAAAATCTCAACGCTTCGGATTTTCGAGCTGGCAATTGTTCAGCACAATGCGGTCGCGTTTGTAGACCGTAGCGCTTTCGCCTTTTGACCAGAAGACGTAGATACCGTCGGTATAACGCGCGCCGGAAGCCGACATGCCCTGCTTCAGCGTCAGCAGTTTATTGTCGTAAACAAAGCTGGCTTCCTGGCGTGGGTTATTCAGCTTCACGGTCAGCGGTTTTTCGTCGCAGCGATACTCCAGCGTATCGGTCTGCATGCGTTCAAGGAGCTGGTTATAAACGCTGCATCCTGACAGCAACAAAGGCGCGGCAATAAGAAGAAGTTTTTTCATGGGCGTATTCCGAAGACTTTCCTGGTCCTGGAGGGCATGGCTGCCCTCCTGTTTCGTTCCATTCTAACGATGACGCGCCGCGCTGAATTTCAGTTAACTCTGATTATGACGAGGATTTGCCGGGAAAATCGCCCCGAGGACGCTCGCTTCACGTGCACCGGTTACCGACGGCAAGTTGCCCGGCAGTCCGGCAATGGTGCGCCAGGCAAGCCAGGCGAAGGCCAGCGCCTCCATATCATCACCGCTGATGCCTGCCTCATCGGTCGTGGTCACTTCGGTACCCGGCAGTAGCCCCGCAAGACGCGCCATCACCAGCGGGTTGCGGCTTCCTCCGCCGCACACCAGCAGGCGTTCACATCCGCCGCTGAGCAGAACCTGTTCGGAGATCGACACGGCCGTCAGCTCGGCAAGCGTCGCCTGGACATCCTGCGGCGCGAGCGCCGGGAATGGTGCCAGCTGACGCTCAAGCCAGCCTAAGTTGAAGTATTCACGCCCCGTGCTCTTAGGGGCCGGCAGGGCAAAATAAGGGTCGCTTAGCATCGACTGCAGCAGCGGAATAATCACTTTCCCCCCGCTCGCCCACTCGGCGTTTTTATCATACGGTTGTCCGCACTGCCGCCAGATCCAGGCATCCATTAGCATATTGCCCGGGCCGGTATCGTAGCCGCGGACGGGCTGCCCCGGGATGAGCATCGACAGGTTGGCAATCCCGCCAATGTTGAGCACCATGCGACGTTCTGTAGGGTGCGCCAGTAACGCCTGATGGAACGCGGGCACCAGCGGCGCGCCCTGCCCGCCAAGGGCGATATCGCGACGACGGAAATCGCCTACTACCGTCACGCCCGTCTTTGCCACAATCTGGTTGTTATCGCCGATTTGCAGGGTATGCGGGGCATCTCCTCCGGGCTCATGCCAGACCGTTTGTCCGTGACACCCGATGGCCACCACGTCCTGCGGGCGAAGATGTTCTTTTTGCATCAAAGCCTGCACCGCATCCGCAAACAGCGCCCCCAGGCGAACATCAAGCTGTCCAAGCTGGGAGAGGGTTAGCTGCTGCCCCTGACAGATACTCAGAATATCCTCTTTCAGTGAAATGGGGATTGGCCAGGTCAGGCTCGCCTGCTGCGCCACCATGTTTTCGTCAATGGCGGCCAGAACGACATCTACCCCATCCAGACTGGTGCCTGACATCACCCCAATGTAGCGACCCGATTTCATGCGCTTTCCTTACGTTGCGTGGGCTAAGGATATCCACTCAACCATAAACGGCGCAGCTTTGCCATCCGGCGATAATATTTTTTAACAATGTCAGACGGGTAACGCGGGCGGATCCTGTTTATGTCTCGTTAAGTCAAATTCAAGTACAATTTTCTTATTGTTAGTGCAAAGATATGAACTATGGCCCCTTATGCCATATAATTTAGCCATAACGGATGCCCCCAATCGGGCGTTTTTGGTGAACAGGAGATTCAAATGATTTTACGTGTACTGGGCGTTTCGCTGATTGGTTTAACTCTGGCTGGCTGTGTGAATGACAGTTCACTTTCTGGCGACGTTTACAGCGCTTCTGAAGCGAAACAGGTTCAGAACGTGACTTACGGTACCGTTGTTAACGCACGTCCTGTACAGATCCAGGGTGGTGATGAAAGCAACGTAATGGGTGCAATCGGCGGTGCCGTTCTGGGTGGTTTCCTCGGTAATACCGTCGGTGGCGGTACAGGACGCTCGCTGGCAACAGCCGCAGGCGCCGTTGCGGGTGGCGTAGCCGGCCAGGGCGTTCAGGGTGCGATGAACAAAACCCAGGGCGTAGAGCTGGAAATTCGTAAAGACGACGGCAGCACGATCATGGTTGTACAGAAACAAGGCAGCACTCGCTTCTCTGCAGGCCAGCGCGTTGTTCTGGCAAGCAACGGAAGTCAGGTAACCGTTTCTCCACGTTAATTAAAAATGGATGTGGTCATCAGGCCACATCCATTTACATTATTTATCACTCCCACAAATACATTTACAAAATACATTCACCTCACCAATTATTAACCACGCCATATATTGTTTCTGCGCAAAGTATTTAGCGTGCTAATTGATTACACTCTCCGCAATATCCTCACCTTAATTCATTATAAAGTCATTAAAACCGTATATGTATGCGAATCATCGTTCTGTAAAGGGTCGTTATATCTCGTTCTGTCTAGGTTGTATTGCTGTTATCGGCATATTACACGCCCTGTTTTCAAAAATTGCCGAATGGGTTCCAACCTTTTCGTCTCACTTGTTCCCTACGCTCACCATTTTTTTACTGGTGTTTGATCTGTTTATTGCCTGCTTTATGGCAATGAAATACTGGTGTGACCGAAAACGGTTGTATCTGGTATCGCTCGCTTTTGCCTTTGCCGGGTCGGCATCGCTGATGGTCGGAACGCTGTGCAGCTTTCCCGCCTGGCTGGACCTCTATCAGTTCAACGCGGTGAACTACAACGATGCGATGATCTTCTATATGTTCCGCCATCTCTTAATGGCGGTGCTAATAATCGTTTCGGCAATACTCTATACCACGCGCAATTGTCCCCTTTCGCGGCTGGCGCATATCGCTATTGTGAGCGGAGAGTTTCTCTTTACCGTCTTTGCAGTAGGTTTGGCCTGGATGTATTCCAGTCATTCTTCCTTTTTATCCATTGATCTTGTGGATAATGAAACCCGTGAGTTTATGGTTCTCTGGAGCCACTTCATTAATATTGCATTAATTGCACTCTGGGTGGTGACATTAGCCACGCTGATGTTTATTACGCGCATACGCAACTTATTCTGGGTGGGCGGTAATTTTCTGTGCGTCTGCTATATCGTCACGCTCTCAATGCTGTTAGTGGGTGGACATGTTGAAGATGTCTCCTGGTATCGCGCTCGCTTATTTGAAACCGTCGCCACGCTGATGATCATTTTTGTTCTGCTCTACGATGTTTTCAGGCTGTATCGCGACTCGCACGTTAAGTATCAGCAGTCTTACCAGAACTCCATTCGCGACCCGCTGACGCGCCTGTATAACCGCAGTTATTTTTATGAAACGTTAAAGCAGGCGCTGGATATCGCCAAACCCAGCCGCCCGGTTTCCGTCATCGTCAGCGATCTCGATCGCTTCAAGCGTATCAACGACACCTACGGGCATCTTCAGGGCGACAAGGTCCTGCAGTTTGTCGCTAATCTGCTGATGGATTCCGTGCGCCCCTAGGACATCGCGGCCCGTATCGGTGGTGAGGAGTTCGTTCTGATGCTGGGCAACACCTCATCAGACGCGGCGTACCAGGTGGCGGAACGCATAAGGTTAAATCTCAGCAGCTTCGATAACAGCAGCAGCGGCGGTCAATTACCGGAGCCAATCACCATCAGCATGGGGGTGTTTACGGCGACGTCAGCCGCAGTAGCCGCAGAAACGTGTGTGGAAAATGCCGACAAAGCGATGTATGAAGCGAAGGAGACCGGCCGTAACCGCGTGGTGGTCTTTAAGTAAAAAAAAGGCCTTGCTGCTGCAAGGCCTTGTTGTTTGTCAGTCGCGCGACTGCAGCTCATGGATGTTTTGCTCGAGGCGCCCAATGAGGCTGATGAGCATTTCCAGCTCCGCCGGTGAAACGCCAGACAGAATTTCACCGCGCGTCCTGGTGATCACGGCTTCCATTTCCGTGATGATAGGCGCCGCTTTCTCGGTGAGTTTAATCCGCTTGGCGCGACGATCGCTGGCGCAGGTTTGCCGCGAGATCAACCCCTTCTCTTCCAGTTGGTCAAGCGTGCGCACCAGCGACGGTTGCTCAATCCCTATCGCTTTTGCCAGTTGAATTTGCGACTGATCGGGCGGCAGCTGATGAATGTTGTGCAGCGTGACCCAATGCGTCTGTGTGAGTTCCAGAGGTTTCAGGCGATGGTCAATCAGAGCACGCCAGACGCGTACCAACCTTGCCAGATCAGAACCTAATGGCGATTCCAATTTCATCTCCTTATAATTAGCTTGCTAAGTTATTATACTGATTTTAGAATAGTGTGCAGCATTTGTATTGCCAAAACAAATGCAATACTGCATTCATCGAACTTAAAAGTATGACTTACACTGAATTATGATGCTTCATCATACTAAGACAAGCCAACGCGGCATTCTGTTCACTGCAAAGGATTTCTGCCCGTGACGTTTTTTCATCGCTCAGAGGGTTTACCCCTTCAGGACCTGATCTTCGGTGCGTCAGTCTACTTTCCTCCTCTATTTAAGGCCGTTCTGGTGGGCTTTATCCTCTGGCTCATCGCGCATCGTCTGCTTCGCGACTGGATGTACTCCGGCGAAATCTGGCATCCCATGCTGATGGATCTTTCCCTTTTTGCCCTTTCCGTATGCCTGGGCCTTGTCGTTTTGACTGCGTGGTGAATATGTCCCTGAAAACGCTAAAATACTTTTCCACCCTGTTTGTCCTTGCCCTCGCGCTGGTTGCGGGCTGGTGGATGTGGAATTTTTATATGCAGTCGCCCTGGACGCGTGATGGCAAAGTCCGCGCTGAACAGGTCAGCATTACCCCTCAGGTGTCGGGAAGTATTACGACGCTGTTGGTTAAGGATAACCAGTTCGTCAAAAAGGGAGACATTTTATTCCGCATCGACGACACCCCGTACCACATTGCGATCCTGAACGCCCAGGCGCAGCTGGCGAAAGCCCAGTCGGATCTGGCAAAGGCAAACAACGAGGCCAATCGCCGCCGTCACCTGTCGCAAAACTACATCTCAGCGGAAGATTTAGACACCGCAAACATCAATGTGAAGGCCATGCAGGCGAACGTCAACGTGGCGGAGGCGACGCTTAAGCAGGCGCAGTGGCAACTGACCCAAACCGTGATTACGGCACCTGTTGATGGATGGGTGACCAACCTCTCGGCCCGCGTGGGGAATTATGCCACCACGGGACAACCGATATTCGCCCTCGTCGACAGCCACTCCTTCTACGTAGTGGGCTATTTCGAAGAGACCAAGCTTCGACATATTCGCGAGGGTTCGCCAGCCGCAATAACGCTTTACAGCGGCTCGCAGAAGTTACAGGGTCACGTATCCAGCATTGGCCGCGCCATTTACGATCAAAGCGTTGAGACGGATTCAGGGCTGGTGCCGGACATAAAGCCGAACGTCCCCTGGGTGCGTCTGGCCCAGCGCGTTCCGGTTCGCGTGGAGTTTGACCATTTACCGCAGGACATTACCCTTGTGTCCGGCACCACCTGCACTGTCTCCATCGGCAACCGGTGATGAAGCTGCAGAGTCTCTCCTGGCAAAACACGCCGTGGATGAAAGCGACGCGTCCCCAGTGGCGCTACGCGCTGCGTAACGGCATTGCCATGTGTCTTGCGCTGACTGTGGCTTATTACCTGAACCTGGATGAGCCCTACTGGGCGATGACGTCTGCGGCGGTAGTGAGTTTCCCGACGGTCGGCGGGGTGATCAGTAAAAGCCTTGGCCGCATCGCAGGCAGCCTGCTGGGCGCCACCGCAGCGCTAATTATCGCCGGCCATACGCTGAACGATCCGTGGCTGTTCCTGCTGAGCATGGCCGCATGGCTGGGGTTCTGTACCTGGGCCTGCGCCCATTTTACCAATAACGTCGCCTACGCATTCCAGCTGGCGGGCTATACCGCCGCCATTATCGCCTTTCCGGTGGTTAACGTGCTCGACACCACCGAGCTGTGGGATATCGCGCAGGCGCGCGTCTGCGAAGTGATTGTCGGGATCCTCAGCGGCGGCTTCATGATGATGATCCTCCCCAGCACATCCGACGGCACCGCGCTCATCACCGCGCTGAAAACCATGCATACCCGGTTACTGGAACACGCGAGTCTGCTGTGGCAACCGGATACCAGCGACGATATCCGCCTCGCGCATGAAAAGGTTATCGGACAGATCCTGACGATGAATCTGTTGCGCATTCAGGCGTTCTGGAGCCACTACCGCTTTCGCCGCCAGAACACCCTGCTTAACTATCTGCTGCACCAGCAGCTGCGCATGACCAGCGCCATCTCCAGCCTGCGCCGGATGCTGCTCAACTGGCCGACGCCGCCTGAAAATACCCGAGCCGTGATTGAAACGCTGCTCGCGGCTCTTGCGCGCCCGGATGCGGACATTTACACCGTAGCGCGGATTATCGCTCCGCTCGCCCCGGTTGATGAGTACGACTACCGCCATCGCGCCTTCTGGCAGCGCCTGAATTACTTTTGCCGTCTGTACCTGCGCAGCAGCCGCTGGATTACGGCCGTCGAAAACGCGACCCCATTAACGGAGTTCAACGTCCCCGGCAGCCCGGCACTTGCGCGCCATACCGACTATCTTGAAGCGCTGTGGGGCGGTTTTCGCACCTTCTGCGCGCTGATGCTGGTGGGGGCGTGGAGCATTACCACGCAGTGGGAGTCCGGTACGGCGGCCCTGACGCTTGCCGCCATCAGCTGCGTGCTTTATTCCGTCGCGGCCTCGCCGTTCAACTCGCTTACGCTCCTGCTGCGCACGCTGGTGCTGTTGTCGCTTTTCAGCTTCGTGGTGAAGTTTGGCCTGATGGTGCAGATAAGCGATCTGTGGCAGTTCCTGCTTTTCCTGTTTCCCCTGTTAACCACCATGCAGCTTCTGAAGCTGCAAATGCCTAAGCTGGCGGGCCTCTGGGGACAGCTGATTGTCTTTATGGGCTCGTTTATCTCCGTGACGAATCCACCGGTTTATGATTACGCCGATTTTCTCAATGATAACCTGGCAAAGATCCTTGGCGTGGGGCTGGCGTGGCTGGCTTTTGCGGTGTTACGTCCCGGCTCCGATGCACGCAAGAGCCGCAGGCATATTCGGGAGTTACGCAGAGGGTTTGTCGACCAGCTCAGCCGTAAACCGCACCTGGGTGAAAACGAGTATGAATCGCTGGTCTATCATCACGTCAGTCAGCTGAATAACAGCCAGGACGCGCTGTCCCGGCGCTGGCTGCTGCGCTGGGGCGTGGTGCTGTTGAACTGCTCGCACGTGGTCTGGCAGCTTCGCGCGTGGGAAACGCGTTCCGATCCGCTGTCGCAGGTTCGTGATGTTTGCATCTCCCTGCTGCGCGATGTAATGAGCGAGCGCGGTGTCCAGCAGCGGCCGCTCGAAGCCACGCTGAATGAACTGCAGCGGATCTGCGATACGCTGGCACAGCATCATCTGCCCGCAGCCCGTGATTTGGCCTCGATAATCTGGCGCCTGCACTGCTCGCTCTCGCAGCTGGAACAGGCACCGCCACCGGGAACGATTGGGGATCAGATCACGCCGCACGCATAGCGTGCCCCGCCGCCGCCAAGCGGTTTAGGCCGATCGGACATATTGTCGCCGCCGACATGGATCATCAGCGCTTTGCCTTTCACCTCATCCAGCTTTTTCAGTCGCGGCGCGACAACGGGATCGGTGGCTTTACCGTCGTTATTCACCACCAGCACTGGCAGATCGCCTAAATGCCCCATTCCATCCGGGCCTTCATGCTTGCCGGAATGCTGCGGATCGAGGTGACCCCCTGCCGCTTCCGCCGCCGACGGTTTGCCCTCTTTTAAAGCGGGCTGACAGCTCCCTTTGGCATGAACATGGAAACCATGTTCACCGGGAGGGAGGGCTTTGAGGTTGGGTGCAAACTCCAGTCCTTTATCGGTTTCAGTGATTTTCACCGTTCCGATGGACTGACCCACACCCTGTGGGGTGACGAGATTCATTTCCACTTCGTCACTGGCTGCCTGCGCCCCTGCGCAAACAACCAGCGTGACCAGTGCCAGAGCAAAACGCTTCATATGACCTCCGCGGGTTATTTTTTGCCCCTTAAGTGTATACCAGGGGCAAAGATTTGACCGGAAAGTCACCTTCAGGCGGTTTATGGTACGTCGTAACCCAGCGCGGCCTTACGGATGCGGAACCACTGCTGACGGGTCATCTGCAGCTCTTCAGCGGCCAGCGCAGAACGCACGCGCTCAATTTTGCCGGAACCGATAATCGGCAGCGGTTTTGATGGCAGGCGCAGGATCCATGCGTAAACCACCTGTTCGATGCTCTCCGCGTTCAGTTCACGGGCGATGGTTTCAAGCTCGTTGCGCAGCGGCTGGAACTCATCATCATTGAACAGACGTCCGCCCCCCAGGCACGACCACGCCATTGGGCGAATGCGCAGCTGCTGCAGCTGATCGAGGGTACCGTCCAGCAGCAGCGGCTGGTGGACCGGGGAGATCTCAACCTGGTTAGTGGCCAGCGTAAACGGCAGGCGCGACTGAAGCAGCGCAAACTGTGCCGGGGTAAAGTTAGAGACGCCGAAGTGACGCACTTTCCCACTCTGGTGCAGGTTCAGGAAGGCTTCCGCCACCTCATCGGCATCCATCAGCGGGTCGGGGCGGTGGATTAACAGCAGGTCGATACGGTCGGTCGCCAGATTGACCAGCGACTGCTCGGCGCTCTTAATGATATGCGCACTGTCGGTGATGTAATGGCCGAGGGCGTGTTCAGGTTTTGCCGTGGTGGCAATCCCACACTTCGTGACGATCTCCATGCGATCGCGCAGGGCCGGAACCAGCTTGAGCGCCTCGCCGAACGCGGCCTCGCACTGGTAGCCACCGTAAATATCCGCATGATCGACCGTGGTGATGCCTAAATCAAGGTGCTCTTCAATAAAGCTCGCCAGCTGGAGGGGGGACATATTCCAGTCCATCAGACGCCAGTAGCCCATTACAAAACGGGAGAATTCTGGCCCCTGGGGGGCAAGGGTAATTCGCTGAACCATAACATTTTCCTCAAGGACGTAATGTCATGAGTATACGCAATTACCGTGTTAAAAAAGTGAAGGTTGCTGGGGTTCTTCGGTTTCACCCGCTTTGTTTGCGCGTATTTTGCGCAGAAGACGCTGTCGGCAGAGGCGTAACACCTCCTGCTTTTGAGTGTCGCTAAAGTTTTGCCAGTTAAAACGCTCATCGCGGGTACGCATGCACCCGCGGCAATATCCGCGTTCATCGACCTGACAAATACCCCGGCACGGGCTCTGGATGGGGAAAAACTCCAGCTGCTCTGCCACACTCACCTCCCGAAAGCACCTCTCACCTACAGTGAAGACGTTAATCGCGCCACGTGCAAGGCCTATATCACAGATTTGTGGCATTAAGGTTTCACTAATCTTCCCTCTCTATACTCGGCCCATCATGACAATAACGGGTTTACCGATCGATGTGGTTAATCAAAAAGTTACAATGTAACGACATTAAATTTACTCTGGGCTGTGCACTTTTCTTTACTCTGCTGAACGGGCTGTTTATCCAGCGCAGCTGGGCCATTATCGGCCCAGTCCATCTGCACGACTTCCTCTTTGCCGCCTCCGTACCGCTGGTGCTATTTTGCGGCTGGGTGATTGTCTTTAGCCTGCTTAACATCCCGTATCTCCGCAAGCCGCTGCTGATTGTATTGACGATCGGATGCGCCGCGGCAACCTACTTTATGTACACCTATGGCGCGGTGATCGATCAGAACATGATTGTGAACGTGTTCGAAACCAACTCTCAGGAAGCGACCGCCCTGGTGACCCCGCAGATGATTCTGTGGATTGTTATAGCCGGCCTCGTTCCCTCCGTGGTGCTGGCGTTGACCCGGATTCGTACCGGAAAATGGTGGTACGCGCTGCTGACGCGCGTTGCCGCGATGCTCGGCGCTCTGCTGGTGATTATTCTCATTGCCGCGCTGTTTTATAAAGATTACGCGTCGCTGTTCCGCAATAACAAAAGCATCGTCAAAATGGTCACCCCGGCGAACTATGTCAGCGCCGTGGTGAAGTACAGCAAGATGCGCTGGTTTGCCGGCGATCAAACGCTGGTGCGCATTGGTGAAGATGCCCATAAAGGGTCACTGATTACCGGTCAACAAAAGAAAACCGTTCTGGTGCTTGTCGTCGGCGAAGCCTCTCGCGCGGCAAACTACTCCCTGAACGGTTACGAACGCGAAACCAACCCGGAGCTGAAAAAGCAGGACGTGATTAACTTCCCGCAGGCCTCCTCGTGTGGTACCGAAACCGCGGTTTCCGTTCCCTGCATGTTCTCCGGCATGACGCGCAGCAAATACGATGCCGACCTGGCTCACCATCGCGAGGGACTGCTCGACGTGCTCAAGCATGCGGGTATCAACCTGCTGTGGCGCGACAACGACGGCGGCTGTAAAGGCGCCTGCGATCGCGTGCCCCATACCGACATGACGCAGTGGCAGCTGGATCAGTTCTGCAAAGACAAATCCTGCATTGACGACGTGAACTTCTATCGTCTGGACAACGTGCTGGATGGCGTGAAGCAAGATACGGTGCTGGTTATCCACCTGATGGGGAGCCACGGTCCGGCATACTATCGCCGTTACCCGGACAACTTCCGTAAATTCACCCCAACCTGCGACACCAATGAGATTCAGGATTGCGATCATCAGGCGCTGATAAATACCTATGACAACACCATCCTCTATACCGACAGCATGGTCAGCAAAACCATTGATGCGCTGAAAGCGCGCCAGTCGAGCATGAACACCGCCCTGATTTATCTTTCAGATCACGGTGAATCGCTGGGTGAAAGCGGTATTTATCTGCACGGTACGCCGTACATGCTGGCGCCGGAACAGCAAACGCATATTCCGTTTATGTTCTGGCTGTCACCGGATTACGCGAAAAACTTTGGCATCAACGAACAGTGTTTGCGCGACCATGCAGCAAAAAATGCGGTTTCCCAGGACAATTTATTCTCAACCGTATTGGGTATGATGGACGTGAAATCAACGGTTTATCAACCGCAGCTGGATATACTGAGCGCATGTCGCCCGTAAACTCGCTTGCATTAGACCGAACGGTCTATTAGAGTGCGGCCATGAGCAGAAATACTGAACACGATACCCGCGAACATTTACTGGCGACCGGCGAGCAGCTTTGCATGCATCGCGGGTTCACCGGTATGGGGTTGAGCGAGCTGTTAAAAACCGCTGAGGTACCGAAGGGATCGTTTTACCACTACTTTCGGTCCAAAGAGGCCTTCGGCGTGGCGATGCTGGAGCGTCATTATGCTGGCTACCACCAGCGTCTGGCGAGCCACTTTGCGTCGGGTGAAGGTAACTACCGGGATCATGTTCTGAACTACTATCAGGAAACGCTGAACCAGTTCTGTCAGCAGGGCATTATCAGCGGATGCCTGACCGTTAAGCTGTCTGCAGAAGTGTGCGATCTTTCTGAAGATATGCGCACGGCGATGGATAAAGGTGCCCGCGGCGTTATCGCCCTGCTGGCCCAGGCGCTGGAGAAAGGCCGCGATGAAAAAACGCTGGCCTTTTCCGGCGAGCCGTTAACCCAGGCGCAGGTGTTATATGCGCTCTGGCTAGGCGCTAACCTGCAGGCAAAAATTTCGCGCAGTGCCGTGCCGCTGGAAAGCGCGCTGGCACATGTGAAAAACAGCATTACTGCGCCTGGCATTTAACAGGCGTTTTTATTTACCCAACTACTAGTCGACTGGTCTACTCAGGAGTCTTTATGTCAGCTGAAAAATTATTTACCCCACTGAAAGTGGGTGCCGTCACTGCGCCAAACCGCGTGTTTATGGCTCCGCTTACCCGTCTGCGCAGCATTGAGCCGGGCGACATCCCAACCCCACTGATGGGTGAATACTATCGTCAGCGCGCAAGCTCTGGCCTGATCATCACCGAAGCCACGCAGATTTCTGCTCAGGCTAAGGGTTATGCGGGTGCGCCGGGTCTTCACAGCCCGGAACAGATCGCCGCATGGCAGAAAATCACCGCGGGCGTTCACGCTGAAGAGGGTCGCATTGCGGTCCAGCTGTGGCACACCGGTCGTATCTCTCACAGCAGCATTCAGCCTGGCGGCCAGGCACCGGTCTCCGCTTCAGCCCTGAGCGCAAACACCCGTACTTCCCTGCGTGATGAAAACGGCAATGCGATCCGCGTGGATACCTCTATGCCGCGCGCGCTTGAGCTGGACGAGATCCCGGGTATCGTGAACGACTTCCGCCAGGCCGTGGCCAACGCCCGTGAAGCCGGTTTTGACCTGATTGAGCTGCACTCTGCGCATGGCTACCTGCTGCACCAGTTCCTGTCACCGTCGTCTAACCACCGCACCGACCAGTACGGCGGCAGCGTCGAAAACCGCGCTCGCCTGGTGCTGGAAGTGGTTGATGCCGTATGCCAGGAGTGGAGCCCGGATCGTATCGGGATCCGCGTCTCCCCAATCGGTTCTTTCCAGAACGTCGACAACGGTCCAAACGAAGAAGCCGATGCTCTTTATCTGATCGAAGAACTGGCAAAACGTGGCATCGCCTATCTGCACATGTCCGAGCCGGACTGGGCTGGCGGTAAGCCTTACACGGACGCTTTCCGTCAGAAAGTGCGCGAGCGTTTCCACGGGGTGATCATCGGTGCGGGGGCTTATACCCCGGAGAAAGCCGAAGACCTGATCGGCAAAGGGCTAATCGATGCCGTCGCGTTTGGCCGCGACTACATCGCCAACCCGGATCTGGTTGCCCGTCTGCAGAAAAAAGCGGCCCTGAACCCGCAGCGCCCGGAAAGCTTCTACGGCGGCGGCGCGGAAGGCTACACCGACTACCCTTCTCTGTAATCTCGCCGTTGTTCATTGATAGCGGCGATACTTCGCCGCTATACTAAAACATCGTTTCTGTTCAAAAAGACAGTCTATTCCATTGGTTAATGAGGAAATTATGCGCCTACTTCACACCATGCTGCGCGTTGGCGACCTGCAACGTTCCATTGATTTCTACACTAACGTCCTGGGCATGAAGCTGCTGCGCACCAGCGAAAACCCGGAATACAAATACTCGCTGGCGTTTGTGGGTTACGGCCCGGAAACGGATGAAGCGGTAATCGAGCTGACCTATAACTGGGGCGTAGACAGCTATGAGCTGGGCACCGCCTACGGCCACATCGCGCTGGAAGTGGACAACGCGGCCGAAGCGTGTGAGCGCATTCGCAGCAACGGCGGTAACGTGACGCGCGAAGCGGGCCCGGTAAAAGGCGGCACCACCGTGATTGCGTTTGTGGAAGATCCGGACGGTTACAAAATCGAGCTGATTGAAGCCAAAGACGCGGGTCGCGGTCTGGGCAACTGATCCCTCAGGGCGCAACATGCGCCCGTAGTTTTACTGCATCACCCTGCAAAATTTGCCATAATGCACTCTGCTTTTTCCCCTTGTAAGAGACCCTGATGTCCGATAACGCTCAATTTAGCGGTCTGTGCGACCGTTTTCGTGGTTTTTATCCCGTTGTCATTGATGTAGAAACAGCCGGATTTAACGCTAAAACCGATGCGCTGCTCGAAATTGCCGCCATCACGCTGAAGATGGATGAACAGGGCTGGCTTACACCGGACACCACGCTGCATTTCCACGTTGAACCTTTCGAAGGAGCAAACTTACAGCCGGAAGCGCTGGCGTTTAACGGTATCGATCCGCATAACCCGCTGCGTGGCGCAGTCAGTGAATATGATGCGCTGCACGCCATTTTCAAAATGGTGCGTAAAGGCATGAAAGAGAGTAACTGCAGCCGCGCCATCATGGTGGCCCATAACGCCACCTTCGATCACAGCTTTACCATGGCCGCCGCGGAGCGCGCCGCGCTCAAACGCAACCCCTTCCATCCTTTTGTGACCTTCGACACCGCCGCGCTGAGCGGCCTGGCTCTGGGACAAACGGTGTTATCTAAAGCCTGCATCACGGCGGGTATACCTTTTGACGGTACGCAGGCGCATTCCGCTTTATACGACACGGAGCGCACCGCAGAGCTGTTCTGTGAGATCGTCAACCGCTGGAAGCGTCTGGGCGGCTGGCCGCTGCCGTTGGGCGACAGCGAAGAATAAAAAAAAGCGACCTTATCAGGTCGCTTTTTTATTTGCGCAGAAAATTACTCTGCGTCCGGCTCTTCGGTTTTGTACTTCGCCGCCGTCTCTTTGATGAGCTGCTGCAGTTCGCCGCGCTGATACATTTCAATCAGGATATCGCAGCCGCCAACCAGCTCACCGTCAACCCACAGCTGTGGGAAAGTCGGCCAGTTAGCGTACTTAGGCAGCTCAGCGCGGATGTCCGGGTTCTGCAGGATATCAACGTAAGCAAAACGCTCACCACAGGCTGACAGCGCCTGAACCGCTTGTGCGGAGAAGCCGCAGCTTGGCAGCTTCGGAGAACCTTTCATATACAGCAGAATCGGGTTTTCAGCGATCTGGCGCTGGATTTTTTCAATAGTGGTGCTCATGTCTTGCTTCCTTTAACTTCTGTTACGGCATTCGTCTGACATTGTAGCGGTTCAGACTGGCATCGGAAAATAACATTTTTGTCACGTTTATACATTCTACCCCGAGTCACGAAAAGTTGCATTGCAAATGGTGTTTACCCCTGCGACGGTCTGGGTTTTGCTTAGGGAGTGGGCAAATGTGCGACAGAACGATGAATTTTTTTGCACTTGCTAACGAAACAGGATTGTAGATTGAAAAATGCTATTAACTTTCTGGGTTTTTATAGATTAGAATCGACGGGCTTTGTAAATCACACGCGGGTATTATTGATGACCTGCATTTATCAGGGGACTGCCCAGTGGCGCGGATAAATAAAATCTCGATCACGCTCTGTGCTTTACTGTTTACTTCACTCACTTTCACGCCAGTGGCAAACGCCTCTCAGCAGGCGCGGCATTCTGCTGTACAAAAAAACCATCTGGTGAAAGCCACAGAACGTAAGAAAAAAACCACCGCTAAGAACGACAAGAAAAAAACACCGGCTCAGACGAAACAGACCGCTTCTAGCAAGACGAAAACAAAACCTTCCCGCACTGCACACTCCTCCAAAAGTAAAGCTTCGCAAACCGCCGCTAACCTCGTTACTGAAAAATGCATCACGCGTAAAGGCCACAAGGCGAAATGCACGAAGGTCACGAAAATAGCGGAAGTGCATAAAGTGCGTGTACAGAAAGCGCAAAAAACCGCGATGAACAAACTGATGGGGCAGATTGGCAAACCTTATCACTGGGGTGGCAGCTCGCCGCGTACCGGTTTTGACTGCAGCGGCCTCGTCTATTACGCCTATAAAGATCTGGTCAAATTCCGCATTCCTCGTACCGCCAATGAGATGTACCACCTGCGCGATGCCTCACCGGTTGACCGCGGTGAGCTGGAAAACGGCGATCTGGTGTTCTTCCGCACTCAGGGTCGCGGCACGGCTGACCACGTCGGCGTGTATGTCGGCAATGGGAAATTCATCCAGTCACCGCGTAGCGGCCAGGATATTCAGATCACCTCTCTCAGTGAAGACTACTGGGTACGCCACTACGTCGGCGCGCGTCGCGTGATGACGCCGAAAACCATTCGCTAACCCCTGCCTTGCCACATCCGTGGCAGGGTAAGTTCCTCTTTTGCATACCCTTTCAATTTGCTATCCTGTCCATGTTGTCTGTGTGGTTATTGGCAACACAAAATACAATAAGGAGAGAAGCAATGTCGTTCGAATTACCTGCACTACCGTATGCAAAAGACGCCCTGGCACCGCACATTTCTGCGGAAACCCTGGAATATCATTACGGCAAGCATCACCAGACGTACGTCACCAACCTGAACAATCTGATCAAGGGCACCGATTTTGAAGGCAAAACGCTGGAAGAGATCGTCCGCAGCTCAGAGGGTGGCGTATTTAACAACGCGGCTCAGGTGTGGAACCACACCTTCTACTGGCACTGCCTGGCGCCGAATGCCGGCGGTGAACCTGCCGGTGAACTGGCTACCGCAATCAACGCCGCATTTGGCAGCTTCGCGGATTTCAAAGCGAAATTTACCGATGCAGCCATCAAGAACTTCGGTTCTGGCTGGACGTGGCTGGTTAAAGAGGCGGATGGCAAACTGGCTATCGTGTCCACCTCTAACGCGGGTACCCCGCTGACCACCAGCGCGAAGCCGCTGATGACCGTGGACGTGTGGGAACACGCATACTACATTGACTACCGCAACGCGCGTCCGAACTACCTGGAGCACTTCTGGGCACTGGTTAACTGGGACTTTGTCGCGAAGAACTTCGCCGCGTAAGAGACACGCAGAAGGGTTCGCCCTTCTGCGTTTTTGGTTTATTCCGCAGCGCAGGCTGCTTCAGGCTGTTTACGACCCGACATCATCACCAGCAGCAGGCCGAGCGCGGCAATAATCGCCCCCATCACCGGCACAAAGCTGTATCCCAGACCACCTGAAATCACGGCTCCACCGGCCGCGGCGCCCAGGGCATTACCCAGGTTAAACGCACCGATATTCACGGAAGATGAAAGTCCCGGTGCCTCATGCGCGACACGCATTACGCGCATCTGCAGCGGCGGCACCACGGCAAAGGTGGCGGCTCCCCAGACGACCATCGCAATCGCGGCCCCAAACTCATTACGCGCAAGCCACGGAATGGCAACCATGATGACAATCAGCAGGGTTAAGAAACCCTTCAGCGTCCCGCTCACGGAACGGTCGGCAAATTTCCCGCCGAGATAGTTGCCAATCGAGAAGCCCACGCCAATCAGCACCAGCATCGCGGTGACAAAGAGAGGCGTTGCGTGCGTGATGTCATGCAATACCGGTGAAATATAGGTGTAGAGGGTAAACATCGCCCCTGCCCCCAGCACGGTGGTGAGCAGCGCGGAGAGCACCTGCGGGCGCATTAGCACCGACAGTTCTCTGCGCACGTCAGGACGTTCCCCCGCGCTGCCTTTCGGCAAGGAGAAGAACAGCGCCACCATTGCAACCACGCCAAGCCCGGCAGTCGCCAGGAAGGACATACGCCAGCCGATCGCTTCCCCCAGCCAGGTTGCCGCAGGCACCCCGCCGATATTGGCAATTGTTAGCCCCATGAACATGGTTGCCACGGCGCTCGCCTGCTTGTGTTTTGGCACCACGCTGGCAGCAACGACCGACCCCAGCCCAAAGAACGCGCCGTGGTTAAGGCTGGTCAGAATGCGTGACAGCATCAATGTGGTGTAGTCCGGCGCAATGGCCGAAAGCACGTTGCCCAGGGTGAAAATCGCCATCAGGAATATCAGCGCATTGCGGCGCGCGCGATGAGAAAGCAAAAGCGTCATCAACGGCGCCCCGACCATCACGCCGATAGCGTAGGCGCTGATTAACATCCCTGCCGCAGGGATAGAGACATCTACGCCCCGGGCAATAACAGGCAGTAACCCCATCGGGGAGAATTCAGTGGTGCCAATCCCAAAAGCGCCAATCGCCAGGGCCAGCAGGGGAAAATTGATTTTCATGCGTCAACTCCGGATGCCGTGTCATGTGGTGACACAGAACAAAGAAGCGGAAAGCATGACATCAATCACAAAAAATGAGAAGTTAACAAAATGGCAAAAGATTTTTGCCAGAGAAGTAACAATCCGGGGAGTCGGGAGGGAGAAGGCTCTCCCTCCGCGTAAATCAGTGCAGCGCAGCCGTCAGACCGGCCGCAACAATCAGAGCCAGCACAACAACGGTGGTGAACAGCGAAAACTTAAGATCGGAACTCATCAATTTTTCTCCTTTTAATCCCCACACGAAAAGTGAGCTTGCTCATTTTTGCACAGATTACGTCAAAAATCTTCCTGGATTTATACTGATAACCACTTTACCTCTTCCCCTTTTCATCAAGATAGGACAAAATTCCACGCTAAATTTATTAGCGTACCGGCCATTGACCCCCTCCTGACGTCCCGTGTCGTTTTCCCGGCGTGCCGCAATTCAACATTGCGAGATAAGGGTGAGAGAAGGCAAACGTTTACCTTCAGGTTTTTCAGGAGCTTAGGATATGGTCTGGAGTGACATTTAATGGCAACAATTAAAGACGTAGCAAAACGCGCAAACGTTTCCACTACAACCGTATCACATGTAATTAACAAAACCCGCTTTGTGGCGGAAGAGACGCGCAACGCCGTCTGGGCAGCGATCAAAGAGCTGCACTATTCGCCAAGTGCGGTTGCGCGTAGCCTCAAGGTTAATCACACCAAGTCCATTGGATTGCTGGCGACCAGCAGTGAAGCGGCCTATTTTGCCGAGATCATTGAAGCGGTTGAAAAGAACTGCTTCCAGAAAGGCTATACCCTGATTTTGGGCAACGCGTGGAACAGCATTGAAAAACAGCGTGCCTACCTGTCGATGATGGCGCAAAAGCGCGTTGATGGCCTGCTGGTGATGTGTTCCGAGTATCCGGAGTCCGTGCTGTCGATGCTGGAAGAGTATCGCCATATTCCGATGGTGGTGATGGACTGGGGCGAAGCGCGCGCGGATTTCACCGATTCCGTTATCGATAACGCCTTTGAAGGCGGCTATATGGCCGGTCGCTATCTGATCGAACGCGGTCACCGCGAGATTGGCGTGATCCCCGGTCCGCTGGAGCGCAACACCGGCGCGGGCCGTCTGGCCGGTTTTATGAAAGCGATGGAAGAAGCGCTGATCAACGTGCCGGAAAACTGGATTGTGCAGGGCGACTTTGAGCCGGAATCGGGCTACCGCGCGATGCAGCAGATCGTCTCCCAGCCGCACCGTCCGACCGCCGTGTTCTGCGGGGGCGACATCATGGCCATGGGCGCGCTCTGCGCTGCCGACGAGCTGGGCCTGCGCGTACCGCAGGATATTTCCGTGATCGGGTATGACAACGTGCGTAACGCGCGCTTCTTTACCCCGGCGTTGACCACCATTCACCAGCCAAAAGACTCGCTGGGCGAAACGGCTTTCAACATGCTGATGGACAGAATCGTCAACAAGCGTGAAGAGTCGCAGTCCATTGAAGTTCACCCGCGTCTTATCGAACGCCGTTCCGTAGCGGATGGTCCGTTCCGCGACTACCGTCGTTAATCGCTTTACGGGGCCAGCTATGCTGGCTCCCGTAACCATTCCCGGTTCAGCGTTTCGCTGTCTCCCAGATAATCCAGCAGCCATGCCATCGCAGGCGAGACGTCATTTTGCTGCCAGGTGAGGCAGCAGGCCGCATCCGGGAACGGATTCTCCAGCGTCAGCTCAACCCACTCTCCGGTATCGATGCGCGGACGCGCAAAATGAACGGGCACCATCGCGACGCACAGCCCGGCGCTGAGGCACGTCGCCGACGATTCCCAGTCAGGGGCTACCACCCGCCGCTGGTTGTCCAGAAGCCAGGTGATACGCTTGGGCAACGAACGGGACGTATCCTCCAGCACCAGCGACGGCCAGTTGCGCAGCGTGTCATCGCTGAGCGGCCCTTCCATCGACGCCAGCGGATGATCGCTTGCCACCACGCATTTCCAGCTCAGCATCCCCATATCGCGAAAGGCGTAACGTCCCCCAACCGGGATCGCCTGCGTGGCCCCAATCGCCATCTCTGCCCTGCCGTCCGCCAGCGCATCCCAGACGCCGTTGAACACCTCCTGCGAGACCCGCAGCTCGACGTCAGAAAAATGACGATAGAAATCGACGATCATCTGCCGGGTGCGTTCCGGCTTAACGATATTATCCACGGCGATGGAAAGATGTCCCCGCCAGCCGTTAGCGATCTGCTGACACTGTTCGCGGGTGATCTGCATTTTTTTGATAACAGAACGCCCTTCCTTCAAAAACCACGCGCCTGCGGGCGTTAATTCCACATCACGATGCCGCCGTTCAAACAGCGGAACCGCTAGCCACTCCTCCAGCTGACGCACCGTGTAGCTGATTGCCGAAGGAACGCGGTGCAGCTCCAGTGCCGCACCGCTAAAGCTGCCGTTACGCGCAACAGCATCGACTACTTCAAGAGAATAATCTGACCACATTTTCTGCCTGCAAAATTTTTGAATGCACCCGCCAAATATTAGTGTTTCACAAGCGGCTTTGCACTCCCTACACTCAGCGCCAATGTATACCTGCCTCCTCAGGAGAATAAAATAATGCAACCCAGGAACGGTTTTTTAGTCTGGCTCGGCGGCTTAAGCGTGCTGGGCTTTTTGGCCACCGATATGTACCTGCCGGCGTTTGCCGCCATGCAGGAAGATTTGCAAACCCCGGCTGCCGCCATCAGCGCCAGCCTGAGTTTATTCCTCGCCGGCTTTGCCTTCGCTCAGCTGCTCTGGGGACCGCTCTCGGATCGCTTTGGTCGTAAACCGGTGCTGCTGCTGGGCCTGGCCATTTTTGCCGTGGGCTGCCTGGGGATGTTATGGGTACGCGATGCCACCTGGCTGCTGGTGCTGCGTTTTATTCAGGCCGTGGGCGTCTGTGCCGCGGCCGTGACCTGGCAGGCGCTGGTCACCGACTATTACCCGGCTAATCGCACTAACCGTATTTTCGCCACCATTATGCCGCTTGTGGGTCTCTCACCTGCCCTCGCCCCTCTGCTGGGCAGCTGGATCCTCGCGCATTTCGACTGGCAGGCCATCTTCGCCACGCTGTTTGCCATTACCCTGGTACTGATGCTGCCGGCGTTCGCCCTCAAGCCCGCGCATAAAAAAGAAGCGCATGCTGACGCGAAGCCGATTACCTTCACTTCCCTGCTCAGCACCAAAGCGTATCGCGGTAATGTCCTGATCTATGCCGCCTGCTCGGCAAGCTTCTTCGCGTGGCTCACCGGTTCGCCGTTCATTCTGCACGATATGGGCTACAGCCCGGCAGCCATCGGCCTGAGCTATGTTCCGCAGACTATCGCGTTCCTGGTGGGCGGGTACGGCTGCCGCGCGGCGCTTCAAAAGTGGGAAGGTCAGCAGATGCTGCCGTGGCTGCTGGTGCTGTATGCGCTGAGCGTCATCGGGACCTGGGCCGTTGGCTTTATTCCGGGTGCCGGTCTGGCCGAAATTTTGATCCCATTCTGCGTGATGGCCGTCGCGAACGGGGCGATTTACCCGATTGTCGTAGCCCAGGCGCTGCGTCCCTTCCCGCAGGCGACAGGCCGCGCCGCCGCGCTGCAGAACACCCTGCAGCTGGGGCTGTGTTTCCTGGCAAGCCTGGTGGTATCGGCGCTGATTGCCACGCCGCTCCTGACCACCACCAGCGTGATGCTGGTGACCGTTGCGCTGGCGGTGTTGGGCTATCGCATGCAGGCCTCCGCGCAGCGTGAGCAGGCTAACCGCACTCAGGTTGAAACGTCGCATGCATAATCGCGCCGGAAATCATGTTAATTTTCAGTGATTAGGTTGCTAAGAATTTTCTATTGAATCACCAAATTTTGAGGCCTATACTAAATTTGGTTCGATTAAATACGATAAATATTAAGTGTTAACGGGAGCCGGAGCGCTCCCGTTTTACCATGGAAGGCATTTCGGCAAGGGCTATCTCCCTTCCTCTGTTCTACGTCGGATATTAGCCTCGCGGTATTTACCGTGAGATTTCTCACAAACCAAAAAAAGCGTCTACGCTGTTTTAAGGTTCTGATCACAGTAGGGTGATGGAGAAGCTATGAGTTCATCGTGTATAGAAGAAGTCAGCGTTCCGGACGACAACTGGTCCCGGATCGTCAGTGAACTGTTAGGTCGAGCAGGCATCACTATCAATGGATCATCGCCATCCGATCCTCAGGTTAAACATCCCGACTTTTTTAAACGCGTGCTGCGAGAGGGATCGTTAGGCCTGGGAGAAAGCTATATGGACGGCTGGTGGGAGTGCGAACGTCTGGACACCTTTTTCGCCAGCGTGCTGCGTGCCGGTCTTGAAAATCAACTCCCTCGCAATCTCAAAGACACCCTGCGCGTCGCCTCTTCCCGACTGTTCAATCTGCAAAGTAAAAAGCGCGCGTGGATCGTAGGTAAAGAACACTACGATCTTGGCAACGACCTGTTCAGCCGTATGCTGGACCCTTTCATGCAATACTCCTGCGCCTACTGGAAAGAGGCGTCGACGCTTGAAGAGGCACAGCAGGCCAAGCTGCGTCTGATTAGCGAGAAGCTACAGCTCCAGCCCGGTATGCGCGTGCTGGATATCGGCTGCGGCTGGGGCGGGCTGGCGTATTTTATGGCGAAGCACTATGGCGTCAGCGTCGTCGGCGTCACGATTTCAGCGGAACAGCAAAAAATGGCGCGGGAACGCTGCCAGGGCCTCGATGTGGATATCCGGCTGCAGGACTACCGTGACCTGAACGAACAGTTTGACCGGATCGTTTCCGTCGGCATGTTCGAACACGTCGGGCCGAAAAACTACGCTACCTATTTTGAGGTGGTGGATCGGAATCTGAAACCGGACGGCATCTTCCTGCTGCACACCATCGGCTCTAAGCGGACCGACAATAACGTCGACCCGTGGATCAACAAATACATCTTTCCGAATGGCTGTTTACCGTCCGTCCGCCAGATTGCCAACGCCAGTGAACCCCATTTCGTGATGGAAGACTGGCATAACTTTGGCGCGGATTACGACACCACGTTGATGGCCTGGCACGCGCGTTTTCAGGAGACCTGGCCTGAGATTGCGGACAACTATTCTGAACGATTCAGGCGGATGTTTAGCTATTATCTGAATGCCTGCGCGGGGGCGTTTCGCGCACGGGATATTCAGCTCTGGCAGGTGGTATTCAGCCGTGGGATTGAACACGGACTACGTGTCGCACGCTAAAAAATAACCCCGGATACCCGGGGTTATTTTTTATTCTTCTTCTGCAGCGGTCTTTATTATTGCCGCTTCTTTTGCTGCCAGCACGCGCTCAACCGTATCCACCACCGCCTGGGTTTGCGGATCGATTTCAATATTCACGCGGTGCCCCAGTTTTTTGGCGCCCAGCGTGGTGCGCTGCAGCGTTTCAGGAATTAAATGCACGCAAAAACGCGTTGGCGTTACTTCACCCACCGTCAGGCTAATCCCATCAATGCCAATAAATCCTTTATAGAGGATGTATTTCATTAATGAAGGATCCTGCATTTTAAACCAGATTTGACGGTTATTTTCCGAGGTCACGATTTTTGCCACTTCAGCGGTGGTCAAGATGTGGCCGGACATCAGGTGCCCGCCAATCTCATCGCTGAACTTTGCCGCCCGCTCAACGTTGACGGTATCTCCCACCGCCAGCTCGCCCAGGTTGGTGATGCGCAGCGTCTCTTTCATTAAATCAAAGCTAATCTGGTTGCCGTTAATTTCGGTAACGGTCAGACAGCAGCCGTTGTGAGCAATCGACGCGCCGGTTTCAATACCCTCAAGCATATATTCCGGCAGCTCAACAACATGAGTACGGAAATTAGGTTTTTCATCAATGGACACCACTTTGGCGGTGCCCTGCACAATACCAGTAAACATGCTTACAACTCCTGTTTTTTCCGGACGGTGGTGACACCGTTTAATCCCACCACAATAACAGTTGGAAAAAGAGGTTGCCAGCGGAGCGCATTTTCTGGCGATTTTTTCACTAGATAAATAGCTAAAGCCCGCTACAATAGCTGGCACCCCCCTGCATTTTCTTCTTGCTGCCCGTTTCGGCGGCTTTTTTAGTCTCTCAAATAACAACAAAATAAAGGTGTTCACGTGCAGAAGTACATGAATGAAGCGCGCCAGCTATTGGCACTGGCTATACCAGTGATCGTCGCGCAAGTGGCCCAGACCGCAATGGGATTTGTGGATACGGTAATGGCAGGTGGCTACAGCGCCACCGATATGGCGGCCGTTGCTATCGGCACGTCAATCTGGCTTCCGGCCATCCTATTCGGCCACGGTCTGCTGCTCGCGCTCACGCCGGTTATCGCTCAGCTCAATGGCTCGGGTCGTCGCGAGCGCATTGCCCATCAGGTCCGTCAGGGTTTCTGGCTGGCAGGGTTTGTCTCCGTGCTGATCATGGTCGTGCTCTGGAACGCGGGCCACATCATTCGCGCTATGCATAACATTGACCCCGCACTGGCTGATAAAGCCGTGGGCTATCTGCGCGCTCTGCTCTGGGGTGCGCCCGGCTACCTCTTTTTCCAGGTAGCGCGTAACCAGTGTGAGGGCCTGGCGAAAACCAAGCCCGGGATGGTGATGGGCTTTATCGGCCTGCTGGTCAACATTCCGGTGAACTATGTCTTTATTTACGGTCATTTCGGGATGCCGGAGCTCGGCGGCGTCGGCTGCGGCGTGGCGACGGCAGCCGTTTACTGGGTGATGTTCTTCTCCATGATCGCCTTTGTAAAACGCGCCCGCTCCATGCGCGATATTCGCAACGAGAAAAGATTTAGCACGCCGGACTGGAACATCATGACGCGTCTGGTGCAGTTAGGGTTGCCGATCGCCCTCGCGCTGTTCTTTGAGGTGACCCTGTTTGCCGTAGTCGCCCTGCTGGTCTCCCCGCTGGGCATTGTGAACGTGGCCGGGCACCAGATTGCGCTGAACTTCAGCTCCCTGATGTTCGTCCTGCCGATGTCGCTGGCGGCGGCGGTGACGATCCGCGTCGGCTTCCGCCTGGGCCAGGGCTCAACGCTGGATGCGCAAACGGCCGCCCGGACCGGGCTGGGCGTCGGCGTGTGCATGGCTATCTGTACGGCGCTCTTTACCGTTGCATTACGCGAGCAAATTGCCCTGCTCTATAACGACAACCCGGAAGTGGTGGCGCTGGCCTCGCACCTGATGCTGCTGGCCGCGATTTACCAGATCTCTGACTCCATTCAGGTGATTGGCAGCGGCGTATTACGCGGATATAAAGACACGCGCTCCATCTTCTTTATCACCTTTATCGCCTACTGGGTGCTGGGACTGCCGGCTGGCTATATTCTGGCCCTGACTGACTTAGTGGTTGAGCGCATGGGTCCGGCAGGGTTCTGGATGGGCTTTATCATCGGCCTGACGTCGGCGGCGATTATGATGATGATGCGAATGCGCTTCCTGCAACGCCAGCCATCAACGGTCATTTTGCAGCGCGCGGCACGTTAACGACGCGGTAGCCGCCGCCCGGCGGCTACTTTCTCTTCACTTTGCGCGGTAATGAAGCAATCGCGTGAAATCAGAGAGAAAAATGCATTTTCCCTCTTGCCACCTCGGTGCTGTGCCGCTAATATTCGTCCCCGTTGTCACCGACAACACGTTGCGTTCATAGCTCAGTTGGTTAGAGCACCACCTTGACATGGTGGGGGTCGTTGGTTCGAGTCCAATTGAACGCACCATTCTGCGTCCGTAGCTCAGTTGGTTAGAGCACCACCTTGACATGGTGGGGGTCGGTGGTTCGAGTCCACTCGGACGCACCATTTCAGTCCTGAAATGGTGCAAATCCTCTTCTGATATCCTGAATTTTCCT
This sequence comes from Enterobacter asburiae, assembly GCF_001521715.1. Taxonomy (NCBI): domain Bacteria; kingdom Pseudomonadati; phylum Pseudomonadota; class Gammaproteobacteria; order Enterobacterales; family Enterobacteriaceae; genus Enterobacter; species Enterobacter asburiae. The sequence goes on along the minus strand of NZ_CP011863.1, from coordinate 1,018,356 downwards.
AATCCCTTATTTTCATCATTATTCTCCTGCTACGCTTTTCTTATGGAAAAAAAACAGGAAGACCGTCGATGAAGAAAATCGCGATTATCGGCTCCGGCCCCACAGGGATTTATACTTTTTATCATCTCCTTAAAAACAGCGCGCCGCTCTCAGTTTCCATCTTTGAACAATCCGAAGACGCTGGCGTGGGTATGCCCTATAACGACGACGATAATTCCCGGCTGATGCTGGCGAACATTGCGAGCATTGAAATCCCGCCCATTTTTATCACCTACCTCGACTGGCTCAAGGAACAGAGTGACGCCCATCTTGCGCGCTTTAAGGTTGATAAAGCCCGCCTGCATGACCGACAGTTCCTGCCCCGGCTCCTGCTGGGCGAGTATTTTCGCGACAGCTTTCTTTCCATCGTAAAAGAGGCAAAAAGGCTGGAATTCCACGTTGATGTCCATGAATCTGCGAAGGTCACTGACATCATTCCCACGACAACCGGCGTTACGCTTTCCGTCAACGGCAGCGTCTTGCCCGAACAATTCGACCTTGCGGTTATCGCCACCGGCCACGTCTGGCCAGAAGAGGATGAAGCCACGCGCACGTTCTTCCCAAGCCCGTGGTCCGGTCTGATGGACGCCAGTATCCCTTCCTGCCGCGTCGGTATTATGGGGACATCGTTAAGCGGTCTCGACGCGGCCATGGCGGTAGTGATGCAGCACGGTGAATTTCGTGATGATAAATTCGTGCTGGATAAAGGCAGCGACGCGTTGAAGATTGTCCTGATGTCCCGGACGGGCATTCTGCCGGAAGCCGATTTTTACTGCCCTATCCCTTACGAACCGCTGTCGGTATTGACCGAAGGCGCGGCTGAAAGCGAGATTGCCAAAGGATCGGATGGCCTGCTCGACCGCATTTTTACACTGATGGTCAAAGAGCTTCAGCTCGCTGACCCGACGTGGTGCGAGAAAATATCGCTGCATAAGCAGAATGCGGACAGCATTCGTGAGGCCTGGTTTGAGGATCGTAAACGGCACGGCCCCTTTACCTGGGCGGAGGAGAATCTCAACGAGGTGGAGCGAAACAAACGCGAGCGGCGCACCGTAGCCTGGCGCTATACCGTGCTTCGGCTGCATGAGGTGGTTCAGGAGATTGTTCCCCACCTCAACGAACGGGACAGAGAGCGCTTTAAGCAAGGCCTCGCCCGCGTATTTATCGACAACTATGCGGCCATTCCTCCTCAGTCTATCCGCAGGCTGCTCGCGCTTCGCGAAGCCGGCATCATCAGCGTGGCGACGCTCGGTGACGATTACGCGCTGGACGTTAGCAGCGATCGCACGGTAATCACCACAGAAGAGACCGTTTACCGTTTCGACGTGTTTATTGATGCACGCGGGCAGAAGCCGCTCAAAACGAAAGATTTGCCCTTTCCGACGCTGCGCAAACAGCTGGAAGCCACGGGCGAAGAGATACCGGACGTCGGTGAGGATTACACCTTAAATGCGCCTGACGCCGTTCGCGGTCGCATCGCCTTCGGCGCGATACCGTGGCTGATGCACGATCGACCCTTCGTTCAGGGGCTGGCGGAGTGTGCAGAGATTGCGCAAGCAATGGCGAAAGCGGCGGAAAAACCCGCGTCGGGATCGCGGCGCAGATTACCGTATATCGAGAACTGACAGGGCTTCCATGCCCTGCTGTCGCGGATTACTCGAAGAAGACTTCCGGGTTTTCAGACAGCGAAACGAAGGTTTTCGTCTCTTTATCCAGGGCAAGAATTTTGCCGCTTTCAATGTCGTACACCCAGCCATGCAGTCGGATGGAGTTATTACGCAGGCCCACCGCGACGGACGGGTGGGTCTTAATGTTGCTCAGCTGCGCAAAGACGTTCTCCTGCACCATCGCATTGACCTTATCGATCGGCTTATCCCAGGTTTTCTTCTCTACCACGGCTTTCGCCGCGTCGGAATAGCGCAGCCAGTGTGACACAGCAGGCATCGGCTCCAGGTTCGCGTTATCGGCAATCGCCTTCATCGCGCCACAGTTGGAGTGACCGCAAATCACGATATCCGTGACGCCCAGCGCCACCACGGCGTATTCGATAGTAGCGGACACGCCGCCAGGCTCCGGCCCGAAAGGCGGTACGATGTTGCCAGCATTACGAATGACAAAGAGTTGTCCTGGCTCTTGCTGGGTGACCAGTTCCGGGACCAGACGGCTGTCGGAGCATGAGATGAACAGCGCTTTGGGATTCTGGCTGGACGCTAAACTGCGGAAGAGTTCTTTACGTTGCGGGAAAATCTCTTTTTGAAAGCTGAGAAAACCTTCAATGATATGTTGCATAGCAATGTCTCTTTTATCTGTTTTAGTTTAGGCATGATCGAGATCACACTCGTAAAGTTTACCCATCGTGGTTTACTTCAGACAAGCAATATATTTCTGGCCCGACCGCTGCACAATCTCGTCCGCACTGGCCTGGATGTTCTGCCCTTCGAACGCGCCGTAAAGACGTTCAAAGGTTTTGCCTTCGAGATGACTCACCACCGACGCCACGGTGCGGGCCGGCAGCGGAAGATAATTCGGATAGCTCCACATAAACGAGACGGCGTCTTTACCCGGCGTGACCTGCAGAATATCGCCCACCAGCAGTACCCCATCCCCCTCCTGCCAGTGCAGCACGGTTCCACCGGCAAAATGCCCGCCCAGACGCAGCAAGGTGACCGACGGGAAAACGTCCAGCGCGTCCCCCTCCCAGAAATGAATGGCCGGGCTGTCGCGCATGACCCACTCTCTGTCGCTGGCGTGCAGGTACACCGGCGCATCAAACGCCGCAGCCCACTCCTGCATCGTGGTGTAATAGTGCGGATGTGAAATCGCAATTGCGCTGATGCCGCCGAGGGCGGTAACGAGCGCTTTGGTTGCGGGGTCGAGGTTGGCGATGCAGTCCCAGAGGATATTGCCGTGGGGCGTTTGCAGGAATAGCGCCCGCTGGTTTATCGCAAACGCGGGCACCGTTTTGATCCCGAACAGCCGGGGCTCCAGCTGCTGCCATTTGTTGCTATGCGTGGCGGTGACGGTGTCGAGATCGGTCCACGCCTGGCCCGTGGCGGGCACGTACTGGCGCTCATCCTCACAAATCGGACATCGGTCCGGCTGCGTATCGTAGGCTGTTCCACAGGTTTTACAGAGTGTAATCATGTGCTCTCCTCAGCGATAAAGCACTGAGTATGGCAGGGATTATCCTTATGTGCTGCGAGGTACATTGCTGGCTTTTTTTGCCCTATACTGTGCCAGTATCAAAAACTGAACAGAGCAGGTGCCACATGGAAATTGATCTCGATAACTTAGTCTTTAACGGTCTGGATGAAGCCGAAGAGCGTAATGCGGAACGTCTGGACGATGCAGACAAAAAAGCGCAGGCGATTGTCGCCGACGACGACTGCGGCGACGCCTGCAAGATCTAATAAAAAAGCACCGGTTTCCCGGTGCTTTTTTATTTCACTCGTTAAACGTCACGCACACCTCGTTCCAGTACGTTTCGCGCGTGCGGCGCAGTTCAGCGTGACGTTTTATCATGGAACCACTCCGGGTCAATGTTGGCAACGTCGACGCCATACAGGCTGGCGACAGGCAGGATTGACTCAAGAACACGTTGCGCGCTGTTCTCCGCATTCACTGGTCGGGTCGCAAAAAACCGCCGTAACGTGCTGATCCATTTTTTCATCGTCTTACCCTCTCTCGCCGTGTCTGACCTCAGTTAAGCACTCAAATGCCGCGCGGGGGAAATACCAAAATCCACTGTCGATGTGCAGGATTTGCAAATAGCATCCCGCTCTTTTCACTCTTCATTAACACCTTGTTCACTAATGCTTTTTTGCTCATAGCAAAGAACGATTTCTTATTTGGCGATAGCTTTCGCTTATGGGAGCGTAGCGGGGTAAAACAAAAACAACGGGATGGCGAATGACTATGGCAGCAAACATGAAAGGGTTTACCAAACGGACACTGGTTCTGGGATTACTGGCGGCGGGCAGCCTGCTTTCAGCGCAGGCACAGGCCGATCAGCTGGCGGATATTAAGGCCGCAGGGGTGGTGAAAGTGGCCACATTTGACGCCAACCCGCCGTTTGGCTCTATTGATGCCAAAACGCACGAGATCGTGGGTTATGACGTGGACTTCGCCAAAGCGCTGGCAAAATCGCTCGGCGTGAAGCTTCAACTGGTCGCCACCAATCCGGCTAACCGTATTCCGCTGCTGCAGTCCGGAAAAGCAGACCTGATCGTGGCGGATATTACTATCACCCCTGAACGCGCGCAGGTGATTGATTTCTCGACCCCTTACTTTGTCACCGGCCAGCAGTTCCTGGTTCCGGCTAAATCACCGGACAAGCTTGATGACTACAGCCGGGCGCGCATTGGCGCGGTCAAAGGAACGACGGGCGAGCAGGCGCTGCACCAGCGTTTCCCGCAGTCACGCGTGCTCTCGTATGACGATATTCCGCTGGCGCTGACGGCACTGCGCAACGGTAACGTGCAAGCCATCACCCAGGACAGCACCATTCTGGCCGGTCTGCTGGCGCAGGCGCCGGATAAAACGAACTTTAAAATCCTGCCCGACCTGCTCAGTAAAGAAGAGATTGGCGTTGGGGTGAAGAAAGGTGAAACCGCGCTGTTGAAGGCCGTTAACGACGAGCTGGTTAATCTCGAGAAGAACGGTCAGGCAGCAAAAATTTACGACGTCTGGTTTGGCCCAAACACGCCTGCCCCACAGCCTCGCGCCTTTAAAATAGAAGCCAGATAATTATGCTCTCAGGTTTATTTTCACACTCCGCGGCCGGTGCCGCGGATTTTTCACATCTGGAACAGGCCAGCGTCGAGTTTCGTCATGCGGACAAACGCTACGGTGACCATCAGGTTTTAAACGACATTAACCTCACCATCACGCCCGGTGAAGTGGTCGCCATCCTCGGCCCTTCGGGTTCCGGTAAATCCACCCTGATCCGTCTCATCAACCAGCTTGAAACCCTGAGCGCCGGGGAGATTCTGGTCGACAACAAGCCTACCGGAAAGCTCTCCGGTAGCGGGCTGCGCCAGCTGCGCAGCCGCGTGGGGTTTGTGTTCCAGCAGTTCAATCTTTACGCCCACCTCACCGCCAGCCAGAACATCACCCTGGCGCTGGAGCACGTTCACGGCTGGAAGCCGCAGCCTGCCCGGGAGCGCGCGCTGGCCCTGCTGGAGAAGGTCGGGATGCTGGAAAAAGCCCACCATTTCCCGGCGGAGCTTTCCGGTGGACAGCAGCAGCGCGTCGCGATTGCCCGCGCCCTCGCCTCTTCACCGCAAATCATTCTGTTCGATGAACCCACCTCCGCGCTGGATCCGGAGATGATTGGTGAAGTGCTGTACGTGATGAAAGCCCTCGCCCACAGCGGGATCACGATGATCGTGGTGACCCACGAGATGCAGTTTGCCCGGGAAATTGCCGACCGGATTGTCTTTATCGACGGTGGGCAAATTCTGGAAACCGCGCCGCCGGCGCAGTTTTTCAGCCAGCCGTCGCATCCGCGCGCGCAGCGGTTCCTGCAAAAGGTGCTCAACCCGCTGCATCAGGAGCATCTGTAATGCCCGCGCTCGACTGGCAGGGAGTACTGACCGGACAGCCTCTGCAGTGGATTCTCTCCGGATTTCTCACCACCCTGTGGGTAACGCTTGCCGGGATGCTGCTGGCCAGCCTGCTCGCACTGCTCTTTATGCTTCTGCGCCTTTCCGGCGGACGCCCCGGGAACGCGGTCGTCAGCAGCTGGGTGTCGCTGTTTCGCAATACGCCGCTGCTGGTGCAGCTGCTGTTCTGGTATTTTGCCGCCTGGAACGGACTACCGCAGGCGTTCCGCGACGCGGTGAACGCGGATCACAGCTGGTCAATTCTGCCCGGCGACGTCTGGTGGTTTACGCCCGAATTTTTATGTTCTGCCTGGGGTTTGGGCGTCTTTACCTCGGCGTTTCTAATCGAAGAGGTGGAGTCGGGCTTACGCTCCGTGCCTGCCGGACAGCGGGAGGCGGCGCTCGCTCAGGGATTCTCCGCGTGGCGTCTGTTTCGTTACATCCTTCTGCCGCAGGGCCTGGCCAACGCCTGGCAGCCGGTCGTGGGCCAGTACCTTAATCTGATGAAGCTCTCCTCGCTCGCAAGCGGAATTGGCTTTGCCGAGCTGACCTATCAGGTCAGACAGATCGAGAGCTATAACGCGCATGCGCTGGAGGCGTTTACCCTCGGTACCGCGCTCTATCTGCTGACCGGCCTGGTCATGGGGATAGTGCTGGTTCGCATCGGACCTGAAGCGAAACGTAAACGCCCAAACGTCGCCACCTCAGGGAGTGAAAAACATGATTGCCGGACTTAACGTCATCACCGATAACCTCGATTATCTGCTGTGGGGACGCGCGGCAACGGGTGAACCGGGGGGCGTATTGCTCTCGTTAATGATGGCTGCCGGGGCCGCCATCATCGCTCTGCCCGGAGGGATAGCGCTCGCGTGTCTGGCCTGGCGCTTTACCGGGCTCGTGCGAAAGGCCCTCTTTTTGTGGGCAGAGCTGATTCGCGGTATCCCGCTCATCTTCGTGATTTTCTGGATGTGGTATCTCCTGCCGCTTATGACCGGAAGCGATCTGCCGGGGGCACTGACCGTCACGCTGGCCCTGGCCTGGTTTACCGCGGCAACGGTGATGCACTCGGTACTGGCAGGGCTTAACGCGCTACCGTCCGGACAATATGAGGCCGCACTGTCTCAGGGATTCAGCACGCAGCAAACCCTCCTGCGCGTGCTGCTGCCGCAGGCGCTGAGGAATATTCTGCCGTCGCTGGTGGGGATTTTTATCAGCCTGCTGAAGGATACGTCGCTGGCGTTTATCGTGAACGTACCGGAGCTGACCACGGTGGCGGGACAGGTCAACAACCGGGTGCAAATCTACCCGGCGGCCATTTTTATCTTTACGGGCGTGGTCTACTACCTGCTCTGCTGCTCGCTCGAGCAGCTTGCGAAACGCTGGCGCATTACCCGGCCAGCGCTTTAACCACCGTTTCCATCGCTTCGGTTGTCAGTTCACTGCGTTTAACGCGCTGGTTCGCCAGCGCGGTACGCAGGACTCCGGCAATGACAATATGCTTTGGCTCCTGCCCTAAATCACGCATCTCGAGCACCACCTTCCCGACCACCCGGCACATCTCCTGGTACAGCGCTTCATCTTTGGTCACGTTACCCATCGTCATCACTCCATTGCCTTTTAAACGTTGAGCTTAAATGATTCTCCTGCCGGATACAAAAAAGAAGCCCGGCGAGAGTCTCGCCGGGCTTCATCTGAAAAATCAGTAAATTAGTTGTTTACTGGGATTACCGCGCCTTTGTACTTGGTGCGGATCCAGTCCTGAATCTCTTTCGAGTGCAGCACGTTCACCAGCGCAACGATATCTTTCTTCTTCTCGTCACCGCGATGCACGGTAATGATGTTGGCGTACGGGTTATTTTCACCGCTCTCTACCGCAATCGGGTCGTGAACCGGATCCAGACCGGCGTCAATCGCGTAGTTGGCGTTAATCACTACCGCATCACCTTCGTTGTTGTTGTACATCTGCGGCAGCAGAGAGGCTTCCACGTTCGGCGTGAACTTCAGCTTTTTCGGGTTCTCAACGATGTCGCTGATGCGCGCGGTCACTTTATCGATGCCCGGCTTCAGCTTGATCACGCCCTCTTTCTCAAAGATGGAGAGAATACGCCCCTCTTCAGAAACCGCGTCACGCATGATGATCTTGCCACCTTCCGGCAGGTCTTTCAGCGACTTGTATTTTTTGGAGTAGATGCCGATTGGCTCAATGTGGATCGCGCCCGCGCTGACGAAATCGTAGTCTTTATCGCCCGCATGATCCTTCAGCACGCTGTTCAGGTAAGGAATGTGCTGGAAATAGTTCGCGTCGATGTCATGACCCGCCAGCGCGGTGTTCGGCAGAATGTAGTCCTGGAACGGTTTAATCTCCAGGTCGATACCCTGCTTCGCCAGAATCGGCTTAGCCTGCTCCAGAATTTCGGCGTGCGGCGTATTGGATGCGCCCACGGTCAGGGTGTCGGCCCAGGAGGCGAAGCTCAGGGCGCTCAGGGTTGCGGCGGCGATCAGTGTCAGTGTTTTTTTCATGATGTGGTTCCTGTGTGTTATTAGAGATTATCTTTTGTCTAACAGTGAAGTAATGACATCGCCGCAGAACTGGATAATGAAAACGATGATCAGAATGGTCACCGTTGCCACCAGCGTGACGTCACCATGGTTGCGCTGGAATCCTTCCAGATAAGCCAGATTTCCCAAACCACCGGCGCCAATCACCCCCGCCATTGCGCTGTAGCTCACCAGCGCAATCAGCGTCACCGTAATACCCGATACCAGTGCGGGTGATGATTCCGGCAGTAAAACCCGAAACACTAACGTGCTCAGTCGTGCGCCCATCGAGCGCGTTGCTTCTATAACGCCTTTATCCACTTCACGCAGGGCAATTTCCACCAGGCGTGCGTAGAACGGTGCCGCGCCCACAATCAGCGCCGGCAGCGCCGCGTTGGCGCCAAGAATGGTGCCGACGACGGTCTTGGTGAATGGGATCAGCAGGACAATCAAAATGATGAACGGAATAGAGCGGAACACGTTCACCACAATCGAAATCACGCTGTAAACCGTGCGGTTGTGGAACAGCCCGCCGCGCGCGGTTAAAAACAGCGCCAGCCCCAGCACGATGCCCAGCACAAACGTCGCCACGCCGGACAGCGCGGTCATGTACAGCGTCTCCAGCGTCGCCGCCCAGAGCTGATCCCACTTGAGATGCGGAAAGAGATTCTCAACCATGTTTAATCACCTCGCCTTCAATATCGCTGTGCTGCAGGTCGGCGAGGATATTGTTCAGTTGTTCATCGGAAGCCACGACATGTACCCAGAGCTGACCAAACACGCCGTGGGCGGTTTGCGTCATTTTCCCGTGCAGGATGTTAAACGGCAGGCCGTAGCGCAGGGTCAGTTCACCCACGATCGGCTTATGGGTGCTATGCCCGGTAAAGGTCAGCCTGATGACCGTGCCTTCCAGATCGTTTGCCAGTTCGGTATTGAAGGTTTCCTCTTCGGCATACTGGCTCACCTGGCGGACAAACTGCTGGGTAATCGGCTGCTGCGGATGGGTAAAGACGCTCAGCACGTCGCCCTCCTCCACCACTTTACCGTTCTCCATCACCGCCACGCGGTCGCAGATTTTGCGCACCACGTGCATCTCGTGGGTGATCAGCACGATGGTCAGCCTGAAGCGGCGGTTAATATCCAGCAGCAGATCGAGTATCTGATCGGTGGTCTGCGGGTCTAGCGCGGACGTGGCTTCATCGCAGAGCAGCACGTCAGGGCTGTTAGCCAAAGCGCGCGCAATACCGACGCGCTGCTTTTGCCCGCCGCTCAGCTGGGACGGGTAGGCATGCTCACGCCCCTTCAGGCCTACCAGCTCCACCAGCTCGGCGACGCGCGCCTTGATATTGGCTTTTGGCACACCGGCGATTTGCATCGAGAAAGCGATGTTCTCGCTCACCGTGCGGGACCACAGCAGGTTGAAGTGCTGGAACACCATGCTGATTTTCAGACGCGCCTGGCGCAGCGCTTCACCCTTTGCGGCAGAGATATCCTGCCCGTTAATGGTCACGCTTCCGGCGCTGGGTTTTTCCAGGCCGTTCAGCAGACGAATCAGCGTGCTTTTCCCGGCGCCGCTGTAGCCAATAATTCCGTAAATCTGTCCCTGCTCTATCGTCAAATTGACGTTATCAACGGCAGTCAGCGCGACCTTTCCGTTGTCAAAAACCTTCGAAATATTCCTGAGTACGATCATTCTTATTCTTTATCCGTTTCGCGCATGGCTGTTTAGCAGTATGGATGTCCAAACGATAGTAAACAGGCGCGATCAGCTTTCAAATGAACAAAAAAGAATTTGTTATAACTTTGGGAAATAAACAGCGGATTTACAGGGTGGGAAGCATTTAGACCAATTTCAGCAATGATTATCTGCCGGATGCATATCTGCTGGTAGATGCCCGCTAAAAACGGTCATTTTTTCAGCATTTCATGCCGATATAGCCATCCTCACATCCAGACAACTTTACGTCTTGCTGTCCTGACATCCAAATATGGCATTTATATTCTTTTCTGTTCTAAAGAGCAGTGAATGGTTCTTTATTGCGAAAATTTCGCCGCTCTATCATCCCGTCATGACATCCAGAAAGGAAAACATCATGACGATTTACCACTCCGTCACCGAACTGATTGGCCGTACCCCGCTTATCCAGCTGCACAAGCTTGATACCGGCCCCTGCTCGCTGTTCCTGAAGCTGGAAAACCAGAATCCGGGCGGCTCTATTAAGGATCGCGTTGCGCTGTCGATGATTAACGAAGCGGAGCGTACCGGCCAGCTGAAGCCGGGCGGCACGATTATTGAGGCAACGGCGGGAAATACCGGTCTCGGCCTGGCCCTGATTGCCGCCCAGAAAGGCTACTCGCTGATCCTGGTGGTGCCGGACAAAATGAGCCGCGAGAAGATTTTCCACCTGCGCGCGCTGGGTGCCCAGGTGGTGCTGACCCGCTCCGACGTTAACAAAGGCCACCCTGCCTACTACCAGGATTACGCCCAGCGCCTGGCCAACGAGCTGCCCGGCGCGTTTTACATCGACCAGTTCAATAACGAAGCCAACCCGCTGGCGCACCGCACCACCACGGCACCGGAACTGTACGAGCAGCTTGACGGCCAGATCGACGCCATCGTGGTGGGCGTCGGCTCAGGCGGTACCCTGGGCGGCCTGCAGGTGTGGTTCGCCGAGCACTCTCCGCACACGGAGTTTGTCCTGGCAGACCCGGCCGGATCGGTTCTCGCAGACCAGGTTGAAACCGGACGCTACCACGACGCGGGCTCCTGGCTGGTTGAGGGTATTGGCGAAGACTTTATTCCACCGCTGGCCCACATCGAAGGGGTGAATCGCGCCTGGCGCATCACCGACCGCGAGGCCTTCACCACCGCGCGCGATCTGCTGAAAACGGTAGGCATTCTGGCGGGCTCCTCCAGCGGCACGCTGCTGGCGGCCGCGCTGAAATATTGCCAGGCGCAGACCGCGCCGAAGCGCGTGGTGACCTTCGCCTGCGACAGCGGCAATAAGTATCTCTCGAAGATGTTCAACGACGACTGGATGCGTCAGCAAGGGCTCATTACGCGCCCTCAGGCCGGCGATCTCTCCGACTACATCGCCCTGCGCCACGATGAAGGCGCCACCGTTACCGCCGCCCCGGACGATACGCTCTCCACCGTACTGGCACGCATGCGCCTGTATGACATCTCCCAGCTGCCGGTGCTGGAGAACGGCAAGGTGGTGGGCATTATCGACGAGTGGGATCTCCTGCGGCACATCGGCGGCGACGGCGACCGCTTCGCGCTTCCGGTGACGGCAGCCATGACGCGTCAGGTGGAGTTTCTTGATAAACACGCCCCGGAAAGCGCCCTGAACGCCATCTTCGACCGCGGTCTGGTGGCCGTGATTAATGACAACGACCGTTTTCTCGGTCTGATTACGCGCAGCGACGTTCTGACCGCCTGGCGCAACCGTCTTCAGCAATAAAGGAATCGATGATGAAAAACCTGGCTACCCTGAGCGTACACAGCGGCGAGTTCAACGACCAGCACGGCGCCGTCATGCCGCCGATTTACGCCACCTCAACGTTTGCGCAACCGTCACCCGGCGAGCATACCGGCTATGAGTATTCCCGCAGCGGCAACCCTACCCGCCACGCGCTGGAAACCGCCATCGCCGAACTGGAAGGCGGCACGCGCGGCTACGCCTTCGCCTCCGGTCTGGCGGCCATCTCCACGGTGCTCGAACTGCTGGACAAAGACAGCCATATCGTCGCCATTGATGACGTTTACGGCGGGACGTACCGCCTGATTGAAAACGTGCGCAAGCGCAGCACCGGCCTGCAGGTCAGCTGGGTTAAACCGGACGACCTGGCCGGGCTTGAGGCCGCCATTCGCCCGGATACCCGCATGGTATGGGTCGAAACGCCAACCAACCCGCTGCTGAAGCTGGCAGATCTGGCAGCCATTGCGGCGATCGCCCGTCGTCATAACGTCATCAGCGTGGCGGATAACACCTTCGCGTCACCGGTGATCCACCGTCCGCTGGAGTCGGGTTTCGATATCGTGGTGCACTCCGCCACCAAATACCTGAACGGCCACTCTGACGTGGTGGCCGGGCTGGCGATTGTCGGGGACAACAGGGAACTGGCCGATAAGCTGGGCTATCTGCAAAACGCGGTGGGCGGCGTCCTGGATCCGTTCAGCAGCTTCCTGACGCTGCGCGGTATTCGCACGCTTGCGTTGAGGGTAGAAAAGCACAGCACCAACGCGCTGGCGATTGCGCAATGGCTGGATCAGCATCCTCTGGTCGAAAAGGTGTTCTATCCCGGCCTGGAATCGCATCCACAGTATCAGCTTGCCCGCACGCAGATGGCCCTGCCCGGTGGGATGATTTCCGTCGTGGTAAAAGGCGATGCGCAACGCGCCGCCGAGGTGATTCGCAACCTGAAGCTGTTCACCCTCGCGGAAAGCCTCGGCGGCGTGGAAAGTCTGGTGAGCCAGCCTTACAGCATGACGCACGCCTCGATACCGCTGGAGCAACGCCTGGCAAACGGCATTGTGCCGCAGCTGATCCGTCTGTCGGTCGGGATTGAAGATCCCAAAGACCTGATTGCCGACCTCAGCCAGGCGCTGCAAAAATAAGCAAAACGCGGCAGGTCAATCACCTGCCGCCATAAGTTGTCATCATGGCTTAACGCCTTGATAACAATATTATGTGAAACTGCACAGAATATTTCTGAAACACCGTTTCCATTTTCCTTTTATCTTAAAATCAGCGTATAATGCGCGCCTAATCCCTGGTGAATGGTTTCAGCGCTTGGAATACAAAAAACAACGTACAACTTCTCCACTCCTTCGTTGGGCTGTCACTCAGGCACACTTTCTTCTGCACGCTCATTTGATGTCTCCTATCCTTAGTGCGTGTCATATACTCTTTTGCAACACAGGTTTGACTCCGCGGCAGTGCGCCCCCGGAGCGAGATTTCCATATCCTTCCCAACTTAAAGACTAAGACTGTCATGAAAAAGACGAAAATTGTTTGTACTATCGGCCCGAAAACCGAATCTGAAGAGATGCTGACCAAGATGCTGGACGCCGGCATGAACGTGATGCGTCTGAACTTCTCCCACGGTGATTACGCAGAACACGGTCAGCGTATCCAGAACTTGCGCAACGTAATGAGCAAGACCGGTAAAAAAGCGGCCATCCTGCTGGACACCAAAGGTCCAGAAATCCGTACCATCAAACTGGAAGGCGGTAACGACGTCTCTCTGAAAGCGGGCCAGACCTTCACCTTCACCACCGACAAATCCGTTGTCGGCAACAGCGAAATCGTTGCAGTGACCTACGAAGGCTTCACCAACGACCTGTCCGTCGGTAACACCGTGCTGGTAGACGATGGTCTGATCGGTATGGAAGTCACCGCGATCGAAGGCAACAAGGTTATCTGTAAAGTGCTGAACAACGGCGACCTTGGCGAAAACAAAGGCGTTAACCTGCCGGGCGTTTCTATCGCACTGCCAGCACTGGCTGAAAAAGACAAACAGGACCTGATCTTCGGCTGTGAACAAGGCGTTGACTTTGTTGCGGCATCCTTCATCCGTAAGCGTTCTGACGTGGTTGAAATTCGTGAGCACCTGAAAGCGCACGGCGGCGAGAAGATCCAGATCATCTCCAAAATTGAAAACCAGGAAGGCCTGAACAACTTCGACGAAATCCTCGAAGCGTCTGACGGCATCATGGTTGCACGTGGCGACCTGGGCGTAGAAATCCCGGTTGAAGAAGTGATCTTCGCGCAGAAGATGATGATCGAGAAATGTGTTCGCGCGCGCAAAGTGGTTATCACCGCAACGCAGATGCTGGACTCCATGATCAAAAACCCACGCCCAACCCGTGCAGAAGCAGGCGACGTGGCTAACGCCATCCTCGACGGTACTGATGCCGTTATGCTGTCCGGCGAATCCGCAAAAGGTAAATATCCGCTGGAAGCGGTGTCCATCATGGCCACCATCTGCGAACGTACCGACCGCGTAATGAAAAGCCGTCTGGACTACAACAACGACAGCCGCAAGCTGCGCATCACCGAAGCGGTTTGCCGCGGTGCAGTAGAAACGGCTGAGAAGCTGGAAGCACCGCTGATCGTGGTTGCCACCCAGGGCGGTAAATCTGCTCGCGCGGTGCGTAAATACTTCCCGGATGCGACTATCCTGGCGCTGACCACCAACGAAACCACGGCTCGTCAGCTGGTGCTGAGCAAAGGCGTGATCCCTCACCTGGTGAAAGAGATCGCCTCTACGGATGATTTCTACCGTCTGGGTAAAGAAGTGGCGCTGGAGCTGGTTGATCGTGGTCTGGCACAGAAAGGTGACGTTGTGGTCATGGTTTCTGGCGCGCTGGTACCAAGCGGAACTACCAATACCGCATCTGTTCACGTGCTGTAATAATTCCCGAACGAATTAATTTTGATAAAAAGCGCCCTCAGGGCGCTTTTTTTATTCCTGGCATTAGCCAAAGTCATTCAAATTGCAAATCGGGTTTCTCTATTTAATTGCGAATTATCTAAGATGAATCCGATGATAAATGCCTTTTTTTACATAGATTTTTGCTCAAAAAGGGCCGATTCGATGCTTCTTTGAGCGAACGATCAAAAATAGGTGTATTCCCATCAAAAAAATATTCTCAACCCAAAAAACTTTGTGTAATACTTGTAACGCTACATGGAGATTAACTCAATCTAGAGGGTATTAATAATGAATCGTACTAAACTGGTACTGGGCGCGGTAATCCTGGGTTCTACTCTGCTGGCTGGTTGCTCCAGCAACGCTAAAATCGATCAGCTGTCTTCTGACGTTCAGACTCTGAACGCTAAAGTTGACCAGCTGAGCAACGACGTGAACGCAATGCGTTCCGACGTTCAGGCTGCTAAAGACGACGCAGCTCGCGCTAACCAGCGTCTGGACAACCAGGCTACTAAATACCGTAAGTAATAGTACCTGTTAATAAAATGGCGCACATTGTGCGCCATTTTTTTTGCCTGCGTAAAACGGCTACTGCGTCACCTTCTCCCCTTCATCTTCCGCTACCGCTGCGGACACCCGACTGTTCTGCACCGACAACACGCTATTGCTGGCTGACGGACCGCTCCCTGACGACACGATAACCGGGATCCCGGCGCGGCGTGACAGGGCTTTCTCAATCAGCGCCTTATCGCTTCCCGACTGAGAAACAAAGGTCGCAAAGTCTGCGGAATGGGTAATGGGCGAGACCTGCGGGTTTTCTCCCTCAGCCTGCGCCAGCGGGCGATGGACTTCAATATAGCGTTTACCATCCGGCTCCACGGAGAACTTCACGGGTTCATTGATAATCTGTACCCGCGTGCCAACCCGCACCTGTTCGAACAGGGCTTTAATGTCCGGGGCGTTCATCCGCATACAGCCTGAGCTGACCCGCAGGCCTACGCTGTCCGGCGCGCTGGTGCCGTGGATGAGATATTCCCCGTTGCCTATCCCTAAACGCAGTGCGAAGCGTCCCAGCGGGTTATTTGGCCCGGCAGGTACCACCGGAGGTAATTTAATTCCCTGCTCCAGAGAGCGTGCTCTGATGCCCGGCGTGGGTGTCCAGGTAGGATTCGGGATTTTCTGGCTTACGCGCGTGGTCGTGACCGGTGTTTCCAGCCCCAGCTGTCCAATGCCGAGCGGGAAGACCTGAACAATGTTTTCTCCCGGCGGGAAGTAATAGAGCCGAAGCTCTGCGAGGTTTACCACAATGCCCTCGCGCGGCGTGTCCGGCAGCAGCATCTGCGACGGAATGGTAATGACGGTTCCCGGGGCAGGGTTTACCGGCGCAATGGTATTGTTTGTTTCCAGGATTACCTGTGCCGCCGTGTTAAACCGACGGGCGATGGTCTGCAGCTTATTATCCCCTTCCTGTATCGTGTAGGTTTGATTTTGCCCAATCAGGCGACTGCCTGCGGGCGGCAACGGATAGTCCATCGCGCGGGCCGAATTAAGTGCGCCGAGCGAACTGAGGAGTAATAGAGTTATTAGAGACGCGCGCTTCATGCTGAGATTCCTTATTCACTGACAGGACGCCAGAAAGCTGAAAAACCAGCGAGGCGGGAACCACCTCGCGAAACAGAATGAATGCTGTTCTGTAAGTCTAGCTAAGGATTGCAGCTTTGGCGCGAATAGCGCGAATCATCGCTTCCAGACCCTGGGAACGAGACGGAGTGAGGTGTTGGGTCAGGGCCATTTTTTCAAACCACGGGCGGACATCAAACGCGACAATATCCTGCGCCGACATCCGGTGGTAAAGAATAAAGACGACCGCAATAAGTCCTTTTACAATGGCCGCATCGCTGTCGCCGTGCAGTGCTATCGTGCCGTCGTCAGACTGTTCCATCACAATCCACACCTGGCTCTGACAGCCCTGAATAATATTTTCCGGGTTGTGCGCCTCTTCAGCGAGCGGCGGCAGACGCTGCCCCAGCTCGATGATATAGAGGTACTTCTCTTCCCAGTTTGCGCAACGCGAGAAGTTGCGCAGTAATTTGTCTCTGTCCGGCAGTTCTGCCATCTTTTGCCTCTCCGTTAGCCCAGCAGCTGGTGAATACGCTTAAGCCCCGCCACCAGCCTGTCGACCTCTTCCGTTGTGTTGTACATCACCAGCGACGCGCGGCACATTGCCGGCACCTGGTAAAACGCCATCAGGGGCATGGCGCAGTGGTGCCCGGTACGGACCGCCACGCCGTAGTTATCAAGGAAACTGCCCACGTCATAGGCGTGATGTTTCCCGAGATTGAACGCGATCACCCCTTGCCGGTCGGCAGGCCCGTAGAGGGTCAGATCCGGCACGTTGGCAAGCTCGGCAAGCGCATAGTGCATCAGCAGCTGTTCGTACTCCTGAATGCTATCAAGGCCGATTGCCGAGACATAAGAAACCGCCGCACCCAAACCGATAATCCCGCCGGTGTTGGGCGTACCCGCCTCAAAACGCCACGGCGCGCGCGCGTAGGTGGTGCCTTCCGTCAGGCTTACGGTGGCGATCATCGATCCGCCCCCTTCCCACGGCGGCATCGCCTGCAGGATGTCTTCCTTCACGTAGAGCACGCCAATCCCGGTCGGCCCATAGAGCTTGTGGCCTGAGAAGACGTAGAAATCGCAGTCCAGCGCCTGAACGTCAACCGCGTGGTGCATTACCGCCTGGGCGCCGTCAATCAGCACCTTCGCGCCGGCCTGATGGGCTTTTTCGACAATCTCTGCCACCTGGTTTTCCGTCCCCAGCACGTTAGAGACCTGGGTGACCGCCACCAGCCGCGTGCGGTCATCAAGCAATGCGTCGAGCTGCTCGAGCTGCAGCGTCCCGTCAACGTTGAGCGGAATGACCCGCAATTGCGCACCAACGCGCTCGCAGAGCATCTGCCACGGCACGATATTGGCGTGGTGCTCCATCTGGGTGATGATAATGTTATCCCCCGCGTGGACCTGCGCGTTGCCCCAGCTGTTAGCGACAAGGTTGATCCCTTCGGTGGTTCCGCGCACGAAGACCAGCTCCTCAGGCGATTTTGCATTGAGGAAGGCGGCAATTTGCGTGCGCACGTTTTCCATACGCTGGGTCGCCTCGGCGCTCAGGGTATGAATACCGCGATGCACGGCGGCGTAGCCGTGGCGATAAAACTCGGCTTCCGCATCCACCACCTGATTCGGCTTCTGGGCGCTGGCCGCGCTGTCCAGATAGGCCAGAGGAAGACCGTTCACTTCACGGGTCAGAACCGGAAAATCTGCCCGTACTTTCTCGACGGGAAAACTCATGCTTCGCCTCCAGGCAGACGCTGGCCGATACGCGCCAGCACCTGCTGTTTTAACTGACCATCGTTCAGCGCTTCCGTCAGCTCGGCGGCAAACGCATAGATAATCATTTTCTGCGCCGCCTGCTCGTCGATGCCGCGTGAACGCAGGTAGAACATCTGCTCGTCGTCGATGCGCCCGACCGTCGCACCGTGGCTGCACTTCACGTCGTCGGCGTAGATCTCAAGCTGCGGTTTGGTGTCCACCTCCGCCAGGCGCCCTAACAGCAGATTGTTGTTGGTCATCTGCCCGTCGGTTTTGATGGCGTGCTGCGCCACGTTAATCAGTCCGTTAAATACCGCGCGACCTCTGTCGCTGACGATGGTTTTATGCAGCTGGCGGCTGTTGCAGTAGCCCTTGTTGTGCTCCAGCCAGGTGCGCGTGTCGCATACTTCAGATTTAACCGGCATCGCCAGGCTGTTGATGCGCAGCGTGGTGTTTTCACCGTTAAGCTGCGTGCTGGTGTTGTGGCGCAGCACCGACCCGCCGAGCAGGAAGCTGTGGCTGTAGGCTGCGGCATCTTGCCCAAGTAAAATGTCGTTATGGGCAAAGTGGTGGCTCTGCGGGTTCTCAAACGCCAGCTTAACGTGGTGAAGCTGGGCATTGGCGGCAACGTTCATCGTCAGACGGGATCCGGTAAAGTGTCGGATATCGTTGAGGCTGACGTAATGTTCAATCACCGTGGCCTCCGCCCCCTCCGCCAGCTCAAGATGATGGCGATAGTGCGCGGTGTTGATTTCGTCGCCGTCCAGCCCCTGGGTGATGTGCATCAGCAGCAGCGGTTTTGCCGGACGCTGGTTACGCTTCACGCGGATGTGCGTTACGCTGCGGGCCAGGCTCTCGGTCAGGTGCAGGAACACCTCAGGCTGAACCGGGGCGCTAAGGGGCTGGCGATCGTCGTTTATCACAATCTCAAATCCGCTCCCCTGAAGGGCGTCGCTCAGTTCCGGACGGAACTCACCGTCGACAAACACCAGGCGCACGGCATCCACGTTTACGGCCAGCGCGTCACGCTGCGCCGGGGTGAGATCCGCCAGGCGGGTCACAAACTCGGCGTTCAGCAGGCCATCAAGCGGGGTATATTTCCAGTTCTCATGCTTACGCGTCGGCAGGCCGAGACGCAGCATCTGCTGCAGATGCTGCTGCGCCTGCTCAGAGCGCGTGCCGCCCTGGGCTTCAAACAGCCTGTGCCACTGCTGGAGCGCATTACTGCTGTTCGGTAAGCCAGCCATAGCCCTGCTCCTCCAGTTGTTTAACCAGCGTGAAATCACCGGATTTCACAATACGCCCCTGGTAAAGCACGTGGACGTAATCCGGCTTGATGTAGTCCAGAATGCGCTGGTAGTGGGTGACGATAATGAACGAACGCTTGCCGTCACGCAGGGAGTTCACCCCGTCAGCAACGATCTTCAGGGCGTCGATATCCAGGCCGGAGTCGGTCTCATCCAGTATGCACAGCTCGGGCTCCAGAACCGCCATCTGCAGGATGTCGTTACGCTTTTTCTCGCCGCCGGAAAAGCCAACGTTCACCGAACGGGTCAGCAGATCTTCCGGCATTTTCAGCAACTTGATCTTCTCTTCCATCAGGTCCTGGAAGTCAAAGCGGTCCAGCGCCTCCAGGTCGCGATACTTGCGCACCGCGTTCAGCGCCGTCTGCAGGAAGAACTGGTTGCTGACGCCCGGAATTTCGACCGGATACTGGAAGGCCATGAAGATGCCCTCTCCCGCGCGGTCTTCCGGCGACATCTCCAGCAGATCCTTGCCGTTAAACTCGACCGAGCCGTGGGTCACCTCATAATCTTCGCGCCCCGCCAGCGTCGCAGAAAGCGTACTTTTCCCGGAGCCGTTTGGCCCCATGATGGCGTGAACTTCACCCGGCTTGACGTCAAAATTGAGGCCACGCAGGATGGCTTTGTCTTCTACGCTAACCTGTAAATCTTTAATGCTTAACATGTGCTTTCCTTAACCGACGCTGTGTTCAAGACTAATGGCGAGGAGTTTCTGGGCTTCAACGGCAAATTCCAGCGGCAGTTCTGAGAACACGTCCTTACAGAAGCCATTGACGATCATTGAGATGGCGTCTTCTTCGCTGATCCCGCGCTGCAGGCAGTAGAAGAGCTGATCTTCCCCAATCCGCGACGTCGTCGCCTCGTGCTCAAGCTGGGCCGTGTTGTTACGGCACTCGACGTACGGGAAGGTATGCGCCCCGCAGTCAGCGCCAATCAGCATCGAGTCACACTGGGTAAAGTTACGCGCGTTGGTGGCCGTCGGCATGATTTTCACCAGCCCGCGATAGCTGTTCTGGCTATGCCCGGCAGAGATCCCTTTCGAGATGATGGTCGATTTGGTGTTTTTACCGATGTGGATCATCTTGGTGCCGGTATCGGCCTGCTGATGACCGCTGGTCAGCGCCACCGAGTAAAACTCGCCGATGGAGTTATCCCCGCGCAGGATGCAGCTCGGGTATTTCCAGGTGATGGCCGAGCCGGTTTCAGACTGGGTCCACGACATCTTGCTGTTTTCGCCTTCGCACAGCGCGCGCTTGGTGACGAAGTTCAGGATACCGCCGGTATTGCCGTCGCCCGGGAACCAGTTTTGCACCGTGGAGTATTTCACCTCGGCATCTTTGTGGATGATGACCTCCACTACCGCCGCGTGCAGCTGGTAGCTGTCGCGGACCGGGGCGGAACACCCTTCGATGTAGCTGACGTAGCTGCCTTCATCCGCGACCAGAATCGTGCGTTCGAACTGGCCGGTTTTTTCGGCATTGATGCGGAAATAGGTGGAAAGCTCCATCGGACAGCGCACGCCTTTCGGCACATAGATAAAGGTGCCGTCAGAGGCTACCGCCGCGTTGAGCGCCGCAAAGAAGTTGTCGTTAGAGGGCACCACGGTCCCAATGTACTTTTTCACCAGTTCCGGATGATCGTGAATCGCTTCGCCGAAGGAGCAGAAAATGATCCCCTGCTCTGCCAGCTTCTCGCGGTAGGTGGTCGCCACCGAGACGGAGTCGAAAATGGCGTCCACCGCCACCTCTCTCCCTTCACGCACGGGCACGCCAAGCTGGTTAAAGGCTTCTTCCACTTCTTTGCTGAGGAAGTTGTTCTCCGCACCGGTTTGCTGCACCGCGCCGGGCTGCGAGGCGCAGGTATCGTCACAGCTGCCGCAGGACGGCGCAGAGTAGTAGCTGTAATCCTGATAGTTCAGCTTGTCATAATGCGCTTTCAGCCAGTGCGGCTCTTCCATCTCCAGCCAGGCGCGGAAGGCGCTCAGGCGGAACTCCAGCATCCACTCCGGCTCGTTACGTTTCGCCGAGATCGCCCGCACGACATCTTCGTTAATGCCTTTCGCCAGCTCATCGGTCTGCAGCTGGGTGAAGAACCCCTCTTTATAGTTGAGGTGCCCACCGCTCCAGGTATTTACATCACTCGTTGCTTCAGTATTACGAGACATAGTTCCGCCTATACCCCAAAGCTTTCGCCGCAGCCGCATTCGTTCTGGGCTTTCGGGTTATGAAATTTGAATAACTGGTTTAAGCCTTCGCGGACGTAGTCCACTTCGGTACCGTCAATAAACGGCATGGCCTGCAGCGCGACGTACAGTTTCGCGCCGTCCGTCTCGAACACCAGGTCATCTTTCTCGGGCTCGGTGACGGTATCGAGCACGTAGCCGAAACCCGCGCAGCCGGTCTGTTTGACGCCCAAACGTACGCCGAGGATCTCGGGCTTTTTCGCCACCAGCTCGTGAATATGTGCCGCCGCCGCTGGCGTGAGCGTTAAGCCGCGCCAGGCAAAATCGGCAGGATTAAAGGTTTCTGAATGCAGTTCCATAGGTCCACCTCATCTGATAAGCCATCAGGGCATAACACCATGTTAGTGATAACGATTATCACTTCAACCCTCTGTCAGCAGGGGCATTCGGCTAAACCGCCCTTTTTGCCTACTTTTATTAAGCATAGACCCTGTGAGAGGATGCAGTCAGGATGGATGTATTTGTTCAATGCATTGATTAATAATGCATTTCATCGCGGCATTTATGACGGGGAAGAGAAAAGTAAAATATGCATCGGAAATGCCTATTTTTGAGATAGCTTTTGCTCAGAAAATGACTAAAACAAAAAAAGCCCCTCTGGGCCTCTGAAGATCAGTGATGAAATGAGACAGCAAACCCCTGTTCACGCCAGTGATCGAGCTGTTCCTGCTGGCGAGGCGTTGGGGATTTCCCCGTCCAGACGAAGATTTTTTGCCCAGGGAACAGTTCAGGACGCGGCGAATCAATGGGTTCCGCCAGGACGTCAATGTGCCAACCCTTCTGCGATAAGCGCGCGGCTTCCAGCCACAGGTGGGTGCGGTCATCGCATTCCCAGCCTATCAGGAGCGCGTCTTTACCGATTTTTTTGCGGGATTCCGCCAGGCTTGCAATGGCGAATTCGATCAGTACGCCGTCAAACAGGCTCGCCATGTGGCGCACGGTGTTTTGATCCTGATTCATGCGCTGACGAACGGGAGAAATGATATTGTCAATCAGCGCGTCTATCGCGTGATCGCGGCGGAATTCGCCCATTTTGGCGCGCAGCTTTGCCGGGCTGGCGTAACGCAGAACGGTCATCATCTCTTCCTGGAACGAAACCCAGTTGCCCTGAGTCAACACTTCTTTGTTTTCCAGCAAAGCTTTGACTTTTCCGACCGAGACGCCGCTTTTCATCAGGCGCTTGATCTCTTCAATGCGCAGGATATCTTCATCGTCAAACTGACGATGACCCCCTTCGCTTCGCTGCGGCTTCAACAATCCATAACGGCGCTGCCAGGCACGCAGCGTAACGGGGTTGATACCGCATCGTTCGGCCACTTCGCCGATACTGTAATAGGCCATTAACTCCCTCACGCTCAGAACTTCCATACCTAACTGCACCAACCTTATCAGATTGTACACACCATTTGTATAACTAAGACCGCATTTTGAATGGGTGAACGGGGTTCTTTCCCATCCACCTGTTAATACATTGTTGTATAAAATTTACCATTCGTACAGTTAACTCTGCCGGAATGTGTACAGCTTTATCAGAAGTCGAACTTTTTCTCCGGCCACGCAATCGCGGGAATACCGCCGTGTCGCGGGCTGGCAAAAAGATGTCCCTGGAACTGGGAAATCCCCGCGGACTCCAGCCACATCCACTCTTCAGCCTTCTCTACCCCTACCGCGCAGAACTGGATCTCAAGCGAGGAACAGCATTTGATAATCGCCTGAATAATGGCCTGCCGGGGGCCACTTTTATGCACGTTCGCGACCAGATCGCGATTAATCTTAATTCTGTCCGGCTGGAACTGCGCCAGCAGCTGCAGACCGGCAAAACCGGCGCCAAAGTGATCGATCGTCACGCTAATACCCGCGCTTTTTAACTGCCTGACCGAATCCGTGAATTCATCAAAACGGGAAATGGCTTCGCTCTCGGTGAACTCCACCACAATTTGCTCGGGGACAAACCCATTGGCTTCAATCGCGGTGAGCAGGAAATCCACGGCGTTGGGAATGTTGACCAGCGTCATGGGCCGCAGGTTGAGGGATAACGTCTGGTCCTGGAGCCCCAGCGCGCTGGCCATGGACAGCGCCACCTGCTTGCTGTGTAAATCAGATGCGTACACCTCGTCACGCGGCAAATTGGCAAAGTAATCTCCCGGAGCGCCGCCGTCAGGCGTGCGGAGAAGCGCCTCCCAGGAGACGACCTGCTGCATAAACGGATCGACTATCGGCTGGAACGCAAAGCTGCAATCCGCCCCTTTTGCGACCACCTCGGGCTGAGCGGACAGGCGCGTTTCTTCGCGAACGAACTCCCAGGAATCCGCAGGCGGCAGTTCAAAATAGTTCGCTTTTTCCGTGGCCTCGACAAAGGTGCGGAAAAACTGCAGCGGGCGGTCGTTATACGTCAGCTGATAGCGTGTCGTCCCCCTGTTGAGCACCTGCTGCAGCACTTCGTCCCTGTCGAAGTGGCGCAAATCAAAAAGCTCCATGCCCACGTTGCCAAAACGCCGGACAGGTCCGTGATCGCGCATCAGCTCCACCACGTTATGGTGGCGCCGATCGTTGCAGATCTGCTCATAGATGGCAGAGACGTGTTCCACTGGCCCTTCAAGCAGCTGAAAAAAATGTGTGCCGTTAAACAGCAGGATCCCCGTGACGTTGGATTGCCGGTTTTTACTATTTGCTGCAGCGACCATGGCTTCCAGCGCTTTCACTGGAACGTCCTCGCAGATATGACTGCGGTAAATGATGGTTGTGAGCATGCGATTCCTGGGGTTAGGGTTTTGGCCACAAAAAAGGTGGATAAGTATCATTTATAGCACATTCATTGCCTGACAAATAATTTACATCTCAATCATTTACGGCAGTTAATGAAACATTTTTCTGCGCTGTACAACTTACCAGTGTCAGACCTTTTTGTACAATATATCCTGTAACATTACCGGTTCATGACAACCAAACAACATATTGAAAATAAAGCATTTTATAAAATATATCATAAAAATATTAAAAATCTGTACATTTTGTATGTACAGATTTAGGAATTGTGTATACCTTAATTGTAACGTTAGTGATTACAAAATTTTACAGGAGCGAAACATGCAGCAGAAAGGTTACGCCACAGATTCCGCAGCAGCGATCGCACAGTACTTCGAAAAGGCAGCACTTCCCACCCAGCAGGAGACGCTGGGCCAGGTGGTTGTCGAAATCCTCAGCGACGGGCGAAACCTGAATCGCAAATCGCTCTGTACCAAACTGCTCAGCCGCCTCGAAAGGGCCGATGGTCCGGAAGAGGAAGAGCACTACCACATGCTGCTTGGTCTGCTCTTCGAACGGTAACGTGATGAATAGCAGTGACGCAGACCGACTGATCGACACGCTTATCGGTGAAGCCGTTCTCTCTCTTCTGAAAGAGCGGGGGCCAGTGACAACCGAAGGATTGCTGCAGCGTCTGCGGGTAATGAAAGAACATGAAAAGAATCCCCGGCGGCGGGAGACACTTGCGGTGGTGATTGCCGAGATCGGCTCAAACAGCATCGCCTTTAAACGTCGCAGAACCGCGCAAGGACGAACGAACAGAGAGGGACCTCTCAACGATAACAGAGACAATGTAGTGCCTTTATTTGGAAGTGGAAAACCGTCCGACCCCAAAAAAATACATTGACTGCAATTTAACAGCTACGGTGAGAACAAATGAGACAAAATATTCAGCTTCAACCCGAATACCACTCTGCTTTTTTAGACAGTGCGCTGTCGGAATATTTCCGTCACGCAGGCGATCGTTTTGCTGAAGAGTCCGCTGTTTTTTCTACTGCAGTACGCTGTGTTCTGGCCTCCGAAGGCCATCTGTCCAACAAAGCGATAATCCTCTGGCTCATTCAGACGCTGGAAGCGACCCACGATGTTGTCCAGGCGGATGTGATTCGCAAGACGCTGGAAATTGTCGTGGGCTACACCATGGACGACCTGTAATTTCACGGCCACTCATCCTGCTTTCGTGTCATCGTCAAAACTGACGAACAGCCTGACGATGACACGCGCCTTCCCCGCTTGACACCCTGTTAAACCAGCAAAGCCAACCTGGCACGGTTCTTGCTTAGCTCTGCTTACGGGACTGGGTTTTCCAGTCAACTTTGCTTCATTTCTTAACAGGTCTGTTATTGATGAAAAAGATCGCCAGCGTCTGCCCCTACTGCGGTGCAGGCTGTAAATTAAACCTTGTCGTTGAAAATAACCGTATCATCCGTGCCGAAGCCGCAGAAGGCGTCACAAACCAGGGCACCCTGTGTCTGAAAGGCTTTTACGGCTGGGACTTCCTCAACGATACCCGTCTGCTCACCCCGCGCCTGACCCAGCCGATGATCCGCTACCGCAAAGGCGAGGCATTCACTCCCGTTACCTGGGAAGAGGCTATCCGCTACACCGCCCACAGGCTCAGCAATATTAAAGCGCAGCAAGGGCCGCGGTCGATCATGACCACCGGTTCCTCTCGCGGAACCGGCAATGAAACAAACTATGTGATGCAAAAATTTGCCCGCGCGGTGCTGAACACCAACAACGTGGACTGCTGCGCGCGCGTCTGTCACGGCCCTTCCGTAGCCGGTTTACAGGAAACGCTCGGCAACGGCGCGATGAGCAACTCAATCAACGATATTGAAAACTCAAAATGCCTGCTGGTGTTTGGCTATAACTGCGCGGACTCCCACCCTATCGTCGCCCGGCGCGTGCTGAAAGCGCGGGAAAACGGCGCAAAAATCATCGTCTGCGATCCTCGGCGCATTGAAACGGCGCGCATCGCCGACCAGCATCTGCAGCTGAAAAACGGCAGCAACATGGCGCTGGTGAACGCCTTTGGCTACGTGCTGCTGGAAGAGGAGCTCTACGACAAAAGCTACGTGGCGCGCTTTACCGAGGGGCTTGAGGCCTATCGCCAGACGGTGAAAGACTATGCGCCGGAGAAGGTTGAGCATCTTACCGGCATTCCCGCCCGCGACGTTCGCCAGGCAATGCGTACCTTCGCGGCGGCCCCTTCCGCCACCGTGATGTGGGGGATGGGCGTAACCCAGTTTGGTCAGGCCGTGGATGTGGTCAAAGGGCTTTCCAGCCTGGCGCTGCTGACCGGCAACCTCGGGCGCCCTGCCGTCGGCGTCGGGCCGGTGCGCGGACAAAATAACGTTCAGGGCGCCTGCGATATGGGCGTTCTGCCGAATATGTTCCCGGGCTATCAGGATGTGACCGACCCGGCGGTCAGGCAGAAGTTTGCCGATGCATGGGGAATTGACGTCAATAAAATGGACGATCGGGTCGGGACGCGCATTACCGAGGTGCCCCATCTGGCGCTGGAAGGCAAGGTCAAGGCCTACTACATCATGGGGGAAGATCCGCTACAGACCGAAGCCGATCTCGGTCTCGTTCGCAGCGGTTTTGAGGCGCTCGACTTTGTCGTGGTTCAGGACATCTTTATGACCAAAACGGCAGAAGTGGCGGACGTCCTGCTTCCTGCCACCTCCTGGGGTGAACACGGCGGCGTCTTTACCTGTGCCGATCGCGGGTTCCAGCGTTTCGGCAAAGCCATTGAGGCCAGCGGCAACGTGAAGCGCGACTGGGAAATCATCAGCCTGCTCGCCACCGAGATGGGCTACCCGATGCATTATGACTCCAACCAGCAGATCTGGGATGAGATGCGCGAGCTGTGCCCTCTCTTTTACGGCGTGACGTATGAAAAAATGGGCGAGATGGGCCACGTGCAGTGGCCGTGCCCGACGCTGGATCATCCGGGAACGCCGTACCTGTACAAAGACAATCAGTTCGACACCCCAACCGGTAAAGGCCAGCTCTTTGCCGCACCGTGGCGCGCACCGGCGGAAACTCCGGACGCAGATTTCCCGCTGGTGCTGTGTACGGTACGTGAAGTGGGGCACTACTCCTGCCGCTCGATGACCGGGAACTGCGCCGCGCTGCAAAGCCTGGCCGATGAGCCGGGCCGGGTGCAAATGAACCCTGCCGATGCGGACAAGCTGGGCATCGCGGAGGGCCAGCTGGTCTGGGTGCGCTCGCGTCGCGGCAAAGTGATTACCCGCGCCAGCATCAGCGAGCGTATCAACGCCGGGGCCGTCTATATGACCTATCAATGGTGGATTGGCGCCTGCAACGAGCTGACCCAGGATAATCTCGATCCCATCTCCAAAACGCCGGAAACGAAGTACTGCGCGGTGCAGCTGGAGGCGATTGAGGACCAGCGCTGGGCGGAGGATTTTGCGGCGTCGGCGTATCAGTCCATGAAGTCGCGGCTGATCAACGCCGTCAATGTTTGAGGACAATGCCGGGTGGCGTCACCGCCGCCCGATACTGAATTTCAGACACAAAAAAGGCCGCACTCGCGGCCCTTTTACTCTCATGTACTCAATGGACGTGAACGCCCAACCGCCAGGCAAAGTAGATCTCTTCTTTCAGTTCATTCGAAGAGAGCGCCAGCAAATCTGTAAATTCCAGCTCAAGCTGTTTCAGCTTTTTCAGGTACTGCGCCGGAGACAGGTTGCTCTTATCGCGACGTAAATATTCAATTGCCAGCTGTGTTGGGGTTATTTCAGTATCCATGATGTCCTCGCTTATGTACAAAACCTGACCACTATATCACAACGGACTGGCTAGTTTTTGACCAAAGGCAAAACATCTGAAAACTTTACACAACCGCCGTGGTCAGCCGCGACGAGCAGCACAGGCGATCCTGCTCATCGAGAATATCTATTTGCCACACCTGATGGCGGCTTCCGGCATGCAGCGCGCGGCACACACCGCGCACGCGCCCGCTGCGCACCGAGCGAATGTGGTTAGCATTCACCTCTAGCCCGACAACCTTCTGCTCCCCTTCGGTACAGAGATACCCCGCCACCGAGCCCAGCGTTTCGGCCAGCACGACGGAGGCACCGCCGTGCAATAAACCAAACGGCTGGTGGGTGCGACTGTCGACGGGCATGGTGGCCTCAATCTCATCGTCGCCAATGCGGATGAACTGGATATCCAGCAGCCCCACCATATTCCCCTCACCCATGGCGTTCAGCGCCTGCAGCGTCACGGCACGTTTCCAGATCATCCTATTATCTCCAGTAAAGCCTGCAATGGGTGACGCACACCGTTACCTTCTACCCGTTTTACCTGGCTGCGGCAGGAGTAGCCCGTTGCCAGGCAGCGGTTTCGCGGCAAACGCTGCATCGCCTGATGCCAGGACAGCTCATAGATGCCGAGCGAGTTGGCGTGGTTTTTCACTTCGTGTCCGTAGGTTCCGGCCATCCCGCAGCAGCCTACGTTGACGCTCTCCAGCTTCGCACCAAAGCGGGCAAAAACAGACGCCCACTGCGCGGGGGCACCCGGCAGCGCGGTCACTTCCGTGCAGTGGCCGAACAGATACCACGGCTCACCGCTGACATCCTGAACAGCCTTATCTTCCAGCGCCACCGGAAGCCACTCGTGCACCAGCATGACGTTGAAATCGCCGCGCTTATCGCCCAGCGTCTGCTTGTATTCATCGCGATAGCAAAGCACCAGCGCCGGATCGACGCCGACCATCGGTATCCCGAGCTGCGCCACGCGGTTTAAGAAGTCAGACGTTTTCTGCGCGGTCTTCGCAAATCGCTTCAGGAAACCCTTAATGTGCTGCGCCTTGCCGTTGGGAGAGAACGGCAGAACCACCGGCTGGTAGCCCACTTTCTCCGCCAGACGGACGAAATCGGCCACCACCTGCGCATCGTAGTAGCTGGTGAAGGGATCCTGCACCACCAGCACTACATTGGCTTTTTGCTCCGGAGCGAGCGCCTCCAGCTGTTCCAGGGTCATGTTTGCCGAACGGTGGCCAACAAGCTGGCGCTGCAGAGACGGGACCGACAGCAGCGGCAGATCGACCATGCCGATGTGTTTTTCGGAGAGCTTGCGCACCAGCGGCTGGTTGATAAAGAAGTTGAAGGTCTTTGGCGCTCGCGCCATCAGCGGCGCGTAGCTTTCCACCGTCGCCACCAGATGGTCGCGCACCGGGCGGAGGTATCGGGTGTGATAAAGCTGCAGGAAACGCGAGCGGAATTCCGGCACGTCGATTTTAATCGGGCACTGGGTGGAGCAGGCTTTACAGGCCAGACAGCCGGACATCGCCTCTTTCACCTCATGGGAGAAATCATACTCGCCCTTGTTGGCATGCCAGCTGTTGCGGGTGCGCTCAATCAGCGAGCGCAGGCTGGCCCTTTTTTCCGGCAGCTCCTGCTCCAGCTTGAGCGGATCCACCCCGCGGTCGGCCAGCAGACGCAGCCACTCGCGCACCAGCGTCGCCCGCCCTTTCGGCGAGTGGATACGGTTGCTGGTGATTTTCATCGACGGGCACATCGGGCTTTTCACATCAAAGTTAAAGCACAGGCCGTTGCCGTTGCACTCCATCGCGCCGCGCCAGGACGAGCGCACCGCAATCGGGATCTGCCTGTCGTACGTGCCGCGCTTGACGGCATCCACCTGCAGCATCGGGGCATCAACACCCTCAGGCGGGCAGATTTTACCCGGGTTGAGGCGGTTATGCGGGTCGAAAGCCGCTTTCACCTTACGCAACTCCGCGTAGAGCTGTTCGCCGAAGAATGCCGGGCTGTACTCCGCGCGGAACCCTTTTCCGTGCTCTCCCCACAGCAGACCGCCGTATTTGGCGGTTAAGGCCACCACGTCGTCGGAGATCTGCTTCATCAGGATCTCCTGCTGCGGGTCGCACATATCCAGCGCCGGACGCACGTGGAGTACCCCGGCGTCGACGTGGCCGAACATGCCGTAGCTCAGGCCGTGGCTGTCCAGCAGGGCGCGAAACTCAACGATATAATCCGCCAGATGCTCAGGCGGCACGCAGGTATCTTCGGCAAAGGGAATGGGCTTCGCCGCCCCTTTCGCATTGCCGAGCAGGCCCACGGCTTTTTTACGCATCCCATAGATACGCTCAATCCCGGCCAGATCGTTACAGAGCTGCCAGCCGATCACGCCGCCTTCCCCCTGCGCAATCAGCTCATCCAGACGCTGGCAGAGCGTGGTGACCTGGCGCTCAATCAGCTCCGCATCATCGCCGGCAAATTCCACGATATTGAGACCGAGCATCTCTTTGTCCGGCACGTCGGTAATGAGGTCACTCACGGA
Organism: Enterobacter asburiae; assembly: GCF_001521715.1. Lineage (NCBI taxonomy): Bacteria > Pseudomonadati > Pseudomonadota > Gammaproteobacteria > Enterobacterales > Enterobacteriaceae > Enterobacter > Enterobacter asburiae. Next base: position 987,679 of record NZ_CP011863.1, on the reverse strand, counting down.
GTGCCAGACAATATCTTCCCGGGCCAGATTGAGCACCTTAGAGTCGACGGTCTCCACCGACAGCGCCTGCGCTTGCACCATAAACGGCGCATTGCGCAGCGCGGAGTCGAAGGAGTCATATTTGACGTTCACCAGACGGCGCACTTTCGGCAACCGGGTGATATCCAGCCGCGCTTCGGTAATAAACGCCAGCGTTCCCTCAGAGCCGGTCAGCACGCGGGTTAAATCAAACTGGGTCAGGTCATCGTTAAAGACGTGACGCAGATCGTACCCGGTCAGGAAGCGGTTCAGCTTGGGGAATTTATCGAGAATAAGCTGGCGGTTGTCGCGGCAGCGTTCCAGCACGGTGCGATAGATGCGCCCGCTGGCGGTGTTGTCTTTACCCAGCGTTTCCGCCAGTTCGACCGGCATCGGCTGGGTATCGAGGATATCGCCGCCCAGCAGCACCGCACGCACGCCCAGCACGTGATCGGAGGTTTTACCGTAGACCAGCGAGCCCTGCCCGGAGGCATCCGTGTTAATCATCCCGCCAAGGGTCGCGCGGTTGCTGGTGGAGAGCTCAGGGGCAAAAAAGTAGCCGTACGGCTTGAGATACTGATTAAGCTGATCTTTGATGACGCCCGCTTCGACCCGCACCCATCCCTCTTCCGGGTTGATCTCAATGATGCGGTTCATATAGCGCGACATATCAACAATGATGCCCTGGTTCAGCGCCTGACCGTTGGTCCCGGTGCCGCCGCCGCGCGGCGTAAAGACCAGCGAGGCAAACCGCTCCTGCGTGGCCAGCCGGGCGATAAGCGCGACGTCGGCCGTTGAACGGGGGAAAACCACGGCATCGGGAAGAAGCTGGTAGATACTGTTATCGGTCGCCATCGTCAGCCTGTCGGCATAGTTCGTGGCGGTATCACCTGTAAAACCCTGTTGCTCCAGTGCCTGCAAAAAATTAAGCACCAGCTGAACGACGCCAGGTGCCTGAGAAATCTGTGGGATCATGACCGTCGACCCTAATTAGAGTTGTATGAAATCGTTTGCGTGTATCTTAAAAGTTTTATCACATTTTTTTCTTATAATCTCTGCTGAATTACAGGCAGAATTCGCCTGTTAAAAACCGCTGAGATCATTAATGATTAAAGAGACGCGGTTTTCCGTTCCCGCCAGTGGTACTGGCGTTCTTTTAAGGAAAGTTTCATTTATGGTCAATCTTCGCCAGCCCAGGGATGTTGCGCAAATTTTGCTGTCGGTGCTGTTTCTGGCCCTCATGATTATTGCGTGTCTGTGGATTGTTCAACCCTTTATTCTCGGCTTTGCGTGGGCTGCGACCGTTGTCGTCGCCACGTGGCCTTTGCTGCTGCGCCTGCAGAAGCTGCTGTTTGGCCGTCGCGGGCTCGCCGTGCTGGTCATGACGCTCCTGCTGTTCCTGCTGTTTATTATTCCTATTGCCCTGCTGGTGAATAGCCTGGTGGATTCCAGTGGTCCGGTTATTCGCGCCATTAGCAGCGGCGACCTGACGCTGCCGGATCTCGCCTGGCTGAACAGCATTCCGGTGGTGGGCTCAAAACTCTACAGCGGCTGGCATAGCCTGCTGGAGATGGGCGGCAGCGCGCTGATGGCAAAAGTCCGCCCGTACATTGGCACCACCACCACCTGGTTTGTCGGTCAGGCGGCGCATATTGGCCGCTTTATGATGCACTGTACCCTGATGCTGCTCTTCAGCGCCCTGCTCTACTGGCGCGGTGAGCAGGTAGCTTTAGGCGTTCGTCACTTTGCCACCCGCCTGGCTGGCAAACGCGGTGACGCTGCGGTACTGCTGGCCGCACAGGCCGTGCGCGCGGTTGCGCTGGGCGTGGTGGTCACCGCGCTGGTGCAGGCGGTGCTGGGCGGGATCGGTCTGGCGATTTCCGGCGTACCGTACGCCACCGTGTTTACCGTTGTTATGCTGATGACCTGTCTTGCGCAACTGGGACCGCTGCTGGTGCTGGTACCCTGCATTATCTGGCTCTACTGGACGGGTGATACCACGTGGGGAACGGTGCTGCTGGTCTGGAGCTGCGTGGTCGGCACCATGGATAACGTCATTCGTCCGATCCTCATCCGCATGGGTGCAGACCTGCCGCTGATCCTGATCCTCTCCGGGGTCATTGGCGGATTGATTGCCTTTGGCATGATTGGCCTGTTTATTGGCCCGGTGCTGCTCGCCGTCACCTGGCGTCTGTTCTCTGCCTGGGTGCATGAAATTCCGCCGCCGGGAACTGACCCGGACGTGATTTTGAGCGAACTGGAAGAGCTGGAAGAGAAGAACACGCATTAAGGTATGCTGCCGGGTGGCGTTAATGCTCACCCGGCCTACACTCTCTCGCACAATACTTAAACGCTGCTAAAGTATTTATTCGTTGCTCACTGGTCAGACCCGCCTTTTCAGCATTAAGTCTGCTAATAACCTCAAGAATTCTTTACGTCTCTTTAACTATTGAGACGAATCCGATCGACGCTAAATAACACAATGCCTACTATTAGCACACGGTTATAAATCAACACCTTGATTTATAAGCATGGAAATCCCCTGAGTGAAACAACGAATTGCTGTGTGTAGTCTTTGCCCATCTCCCACGATGGGCTTTTTTTTTATCCTGACTACGCGCGCCTGACCTCACAGGTACTGAGCATCCGCCACTCAACAGGCAGCACCCGCGTTTCCCCTGTCGCATTGACCGTCACCGCCCCGCGAATATCCGCCGACGATGCGCCAACCTGCAGCTCAAACTCGCCCGGCTCAACGATGCGTTTTCCGTCGCGACGGGTGAAGTTGAACATCTCAACCGGCAGCGTAAAGGCGAGCGTGGCGGTTTCTCCCGGCGAGAGGGTGACACGCTGGAAGGCCTTCAGCTCCTGAAGCGGCCGCACCTGCGTGGCGACCTTATCCCTGACGTAAACCTGCACCACCTCGCTGCCGCTGCGCTCTCCGGTATTGGTGATATCCACACTCAGCGTCACCTCACCGTCGACCGGCACGCTGCTTGCGGCGACGCGGACAGCACCCCAGCTAAACGTCGTCCAGCCGAGGCCGAAGCCAAACGGGTAACGCGAACCGAAATGGAACGCAAACGGCGTACCGCCGCTTTTGAGCTTGTGATTGTAGTAATACGGCATCGCCCCGGCGCTTTTCGGCACGCTCACCACCAGACGCCCCTGCGGCTCCGCCCGCCCCGTCAGCACGTCCGCAATCGCCCAGCCCCCTTCCTGTCCCGGCGCCCAGGCCATCATCAGCGCCGCGACCTTGTCTTCCAGACCCTGCAGGTTATATGGACGCCCCCCGGTCATGACCACAATCACCGGTTTACCGGTGGCGACCAGCGCTTCCAGCAGCTGTTGCTGCACGCCCGGCAGGTTCAGGGAATCAGTATCGGAACCTTCCCCCACGGTACCGCTCTGGAACAGCCCGGCGAGATCGCCCACGCAGGCCACCACCACATCACTCTCCCGCGCGGCGTTCACGGCCTCGGGGATCAGGGCGGTACTTAGTGAAACCGGCGACTGCTGCATCGGTTTGCCGCCGCTGTCGCCAGGGAAGACCGGCGCGCCCGCCATCCGTTTTTCGATGATGTGGCACCCTTTGGCATAGCGGACGTTCGATGCACCGAGATACTGCTCCAGCGCCGCGCGCGGGGTCGTGACCTGCGAGGTCTCTTCCACCATATCGCTGATGATCAAATGCACCGGGAAGCTGTAGCCACTCAGTAACGCCAGCGGATCGTCTGCCGTCGGCCCCACTACCGCCACCCGAGGTTTGCCGCCGAGGGGTAAAATTCCGTTGTTTTCCAGCAGCGTGAGCGATTTCGTCGCCACCTCCCGCGCGGCCTGGCGGGTCATATCGTTTTGCAGATCGATACCGTTTTCATCCGCGTACGGGTTTTCAAACAGGCCAAGGCGGAATTTTTCAGTCAGCGTACGCGCCACGATCTCATCGACCTTCGACATAGAGATCAGCCCGCGCTCTACCGCTTCCGCCAGATGCCGCGCGCAGTCGTCTTTCGGCAGCTCAACGTCCAGCCCGGCGTTGAACGCCAGCGCGGCAGATTCGGCCGCGTCGTGGGAAATCCCGTGGTGCTGGTGCAGCAGGCTGACGCCGCCGTAATCCGCGACAATAATCCCGTCGAACCCCCACTGCTCGCGCAGGACGGTGGTCAGCAGGAAGCTGTCGCTGTGCCCCGGCTGGTTATCGATATCGTGGTACGCGGGCATCACCGAACCGGCGTTTGCCAGCTTGACCGCCATTTCAAACGGCAGCAGGAAGGTGTCGTTCAGCTCGCTGAACCCCAGGTGTACCGGCGCGTGGTTGCGCGCCCCCTCGCTGAACGAGTGCCCCACGTAATGTTTTAGGGTTGCCAGTAGGTCGCGTTTATCGCCCTGTAAGCCCTTCACGTAGGCGGTCGCCATTACGCCCACCAGCCAGGGGTCTTCCCCGAAGGTCTCTTCGGTTCGCCCCCAGCGCACGTCGCGGGACACGTCCAGCACCGGCGCAAGCCCCTGCTGGCAGCCGACGGAGCGCGCCTCTTTGCCAATCTGCTCTGCCGCCCGCTGAACAAGCTCCGGATCCCAGGTCGAACCGTAGTTCAATGACGACGGGAACAAGGTGGCGTCTTTGCACAGCAGCCCCACCAGACACTCTTCATGGAACAGCGCCGGAATGCCAAGACGCGTCTCTTCCATCATCATGCGCTGCAGGCGGTTCGCCGCGCGCACGCCGGTTTTCGCGTCAACGATGTGGGTGCCCAGCGGCCGCGTGATCTGCCCGACGCCAAGCTTGAGCCGTTCGCTGAGCGCAGCCTGCTCGCTCACGCCGGCGAATTCGTCGCTGAGGTCGCTGCGCTCGCGGTGGTTACCGTTTTCATCGAGGATCAGCCAGTACGCGTGCATCTGGGCGAACTTCTCCTCCGGGGTCATGCGCGCCAGTAAATCGGCGACGCGCTCGTGCACGGGACGTCCCGCGTCCTTATAGATAGTCGTCATGTTTTACTCCTGTAGTGCGGAAGGGGTTGCCGGGCTGAGCTGCCCCGCTTCGGGTCTGACTTCACGCTTGCTGGCCAGCTCCCGGGCGATGGAATCCACCAGCCGGCTGTTTAGCTTGTAGATGGCAAGCAGCGCGACCATGCAGAGGAACAGCGCGCACGGGATAAGGGTGAACAGCGCGTTGATGGTCGAGAGAACGCCTGGCGCCTGGGTTGCCTGGCCCGGGGCGTAATCCACCATGCCAAGCACCCAGCCGACGACCGCCCCGCCCAGCGCCAGGCCAAACTTGATGGCAAACAGCGCGGTGGAGAAAACCAGCCCGTCCAGACGACGGCCGCTGCGGTGCTCTTCGTAGTCGACCACATCGGAGAACATGGTCCACTGCAGCGGCGTGGTGAGGTTTTGAATAAAGCTAAAGACGATGTTAAGGCCAAAGATGAGCCACACCTGTGAAGGAGGCAGGAAGAAAATCAGCGCGCCGAAGATAACGAAGGAGATAATCGTCCACTGGTAGGCGCGAACGCGGTCAAATTTCCCCAGCAGCCGTTCAGATAATAATGCGCCGCTTAAGGAGGCCACCATGCCGGAAACAATAAAGGCAAAAACCAGATCCGGACGCAGCAGCACATAGTTTACGTAATACAGGGTGGCGGAACCGCGCGTCACCACCGCCGTTAACAGCAAAATATTAAACAGGAACACAATACGCCACTGGCTGTTCCCGGCCAGCAGTTTTAAATCGGTGAGCATGGAGCCGGAGGTATCATTGCGCGGAGAATAACGCTCGCGGGTCATCAGGAAACAGCAGAAGAACAGCACAATGCCCAGCAACCCCATCAGGCTCATGGCATAGAAATAGCCTTTCTGCACGTTGCCCTGGCCTAACAGTGAGACCAGCGGCAGGGCAATAACCGTCACGATCAGCCCGCCGATAAACGACAGGCCAAAGCGCCACGACTGCAGAGAATGACGCTCGCGCGGATCCAGCGTCAGCGCGCCGGGCATGGCGCAGTAAGGCACGTTAATCGCGGAGTAAATCAGGCTTAAAATCGCGTAGGTCACGCAGGCGTACACGATTTTCGCCGTCGGCCCAACGTCCGGCACATAGAAGGTAATGAGGCAGCTCACGCCAAACGGGATGGCAAACCACAGCAGCCAGGGACGGAAACGTCCGTGACGCGTCCGGGTGCGGTCAACCAGTGCGCCAATGCACGGATCGACAAACGCATCAACCACGCGCACCACTAAAAACATGGTGCCCATAATCGCGGCGGGTAGCCCAAAAACATCTGTATAAAAATAAGCGAGAAATAACGTTGCCGTTTGCCAGACCAGCGCGCTGGCCATATCGCCTAAGCCATAACCTATTTTATCTTTGGTACGCAATACAGAGGAAAGTGTCATTGTTATTTGCCTTTTTATCAGGTTAAAACGTATTTCAACCAGTTGCGCATCTTCTTAAGGGAAATGCGCAGTAAGGCTCAAGTATTAGCAACGGTTTGCGCGCTAACAATTGTCTAAATTGACAGACAAATTATGATATTTGGTTTTTTACTTTATTTGTGATGGGGAGCAAATAAGAAATGAAATAAAAAAGGCGAGGAATAATATCCTCGCCTTTTCGGGTCAGCGTGGCGTTACTTGTTCAGTTCTGCCAGGCTCAGCCAGGTTTGCACCACGGTGTCCGGGTTAAGGGACAGGCTATCGATCCCCTCTTCCATCAGCCATGCGGCAAAGTCTTCATGGTCGGATGGACCCTGACCGCAGATCCCGACGTATTTACCCTGCTTCTTCGCCGCGCGGATGGACATGGAGAGCAGCGCTTTCACCGCCTCGTTGCGCTCGTCAAACAGCTCGGAGACCACGCCGGAGTCGCGGTCCAGACCCAGCGTTAGCTGCGTCATGTCGTTCGAGCCGATAGAGAAGCCGTCGAAGTGCTCCAGGAACTGCTCGGCCAGCAGGGCGTTGGACGGGATTTCGCACATCATAATGATCTTAAGCCCGTTCTCGCCGCGCTTCAGACCCTGACGCGCCAGCTCGTCCACCACGGCTTTCGCCTGATCTACGGTACGCACGAACGGGATCATGATTTCAACGTTGGTCAGCCCCATGTCGTTGCGCACGCGTTTCACCGCCTCACACTCCAGCGCGAAGCAGTCGCGGAAGCTGTCGGACACGTAGCGTCCGGCCCCGCGGAAGCCCAGCATCGGGTTCTCTTCTTCCGGTTCGTAGCGCTCGCCGCCGACCAGGTTGGCATATTCGTTAGACTTAAAGTCAGACAGACGCACGATCACGCGTTTCGGATAGAAGGCGGCGCCCAGCGTCGCGATCCCTTCGGTCAGACGGCCGACGTAGAACTCTTTCGGCGAGTCGTAGCCTTTCATCATCTCGCGGATTTCGTTCTGCAGCTTCGGATCCTGGTCGTCAAACTCCAGCAGCGCGCGTGGGTGAACGCCGATCATACGGTTGATGATAAATTCCAGACGCGCCAGGCCAACGCCTTCGTTCGGCAGGCAGGCGAAGTCAAACGCGCGGTCCGGGTTGCCGACGTTCATCATGATCTTCAGCGGCAGGTCCGGCATGGTATCCACGCTTGAGCTCTTCACGCTGAAGTCGAGGATATCGGCGTAGACGTAGCCGGTATCGCCTTCGGCACAGGAGACGGTCACGTTCTGCCCGTCCTTCATGCGCTCGGTGGCGTCACCGCAGCCGACAACCGCAGGAATACCCAGCTCGCGGGCAATGATCGCCGCGTGACAGGTACGACCGCCGCGGTTGGTGACGATAGCCGCCGCTTTCTTCATGATCGGTTCCCAGTCCGGGTCGGTCATGTCGGTCACCAGCACGTCGCCTGGCTCAATACGGTTCATCTCGCTGATGTCGTGGATCACTTTGACCGGACCGGCACCGATGCGGTGACCGATGGCGCGGCCTTCCGCCACGATTTTACCCTGCGCGTGCAGCGTATAACGCTCCATCACCTGACCGCGAGAGCGGACGGTTTCCGGACGCGCCTGCACGATAAACAGCTTGCCGGTGTTCCCGTCTTTCGCCCATTCGATGTCCATCGGACGGCCGTAGTGTTTTTCGATCTGCACCGCCTGCTTCGCCAGTTCCTGCACTTCGGCGTCGGTCAGGGAGAAGCGGTCGCGCTGCTCCTGCGGTACATCTTCAATTTTAACCTGCTTGCCGTGCTCCTGGGTCGGGGCATAGATCATGCGGATTTTTTTCGAGCCCATGGTGCGGCGCACCACCGCCGGACGGCCAGCGGCCAGCGTAGGCTTGTGGACGTAGAATTCGTCAGGGTTTACCGCGCCCTGCACCACCATCTCACCCAGCCCCCACGCGGAGGTGATAAACACCACCTGGTCGAAGCCGGATTCGGTATCAATGGAGAACATCACGCCGGATGAGCCCACGTCCGAGCGCACCATGCGCTGCACGCCAGCGGAGAGCGCCACGCCGCGATGGTCGTAGCCCTGGTGCACGCGATAGGAGATGGCCCGGTCGTTGAACAGGGAAGCAAACACGTGCTTCACCGCCACCAGCACCGCATCGTAACCCTGGACGTTCAGAAAAGTTTCCTGCTGCCCGGCGAACGAGGCGTCCGGCATATCTTCTGCGGTTGCAGAGGAACGCACGGCAAAGGAGGCCTGCGCATCGTCAGCAGAGAGCTGGTTGTACGCGTCGTGAATGGCTTTTTCCAGTTCCGGCTGGAAAGGTGTGTCGATGATCCACTGGCGGATCTGCGCCCCGGCTTTGGCAAGCTCGGTAACGTCATCAATATCCGTTTTATCCAGCAGGTCGTAAATGCGCTGGTTAACACCGCTCTGGTCTAAAAACAGGTTAAAGGCATCAGCGGTGGTGGCAAACCCGTTCGGTACGGAGACACCCATACCCGACAGATTTGTAATCATTTCACCCAGGGAGGCATTTTTGCCCCCAACTCTGTCTACATCATTCATGCCGAGTTGGTTATACCAAAGCACCAGCGGTGACGAGCCATTGTTGGACATCGAAACAATCCTTTTGTGATATTTGATCGGAGTAAGTAACACCTGACTACGTATTTATACTGGCATATTTATTTCCGCTAAAAAAACGGTGAATCGTGTAAGCAATTTAAATTTTCAACTTTTCGGATACTTTCCCATCAACGATTAACCCGATGATTCCTCTATATTCAGCCAGAAACCCCAAAAATAAAGTCGCTATTTGAAAAATGAAATCCACTTTTCAGGAAAATCAAAAACACCGTTTCATTTATAATTAAGATAAGTTCTTTGCTGTGTAATTTACTTTTTTAATTTATGCTTTCAGACAATTAGGTCTGATATTCAGGGTGAGTAAAATGGATAGTGCTGTCGATCGCCACGTTTTTTATATTTCTGATGGTACGGCGATCACCGCCGAGGTGCTGGGCCACGCGGTGATGTCGCAGTTTCCCGTTTCGATTAACAGCATCACGCTGCCGTTTGTCGAAAACGAAAGCCGCGCCAAAGCGGTGAAGGACCAGATTGACGCCATCTACCAGCAGACCGGCATCCGCCCGCTGGTGTTCTACTCTATCGTGATCCCCGAGATTCGCGCCATCATTCTGCAAAGTGAAGGCTTCTGCCAGGATATTGTGCAGGCGCTGGTGGCTCCGCTGCAGAGCGAGCTTAAGCTCGACCCGACGCCTATCGCCCACCGTACCCACGGGCTTAACCCCGGCAACCTGATTAAGTACGACGCGCGTATCGCCGCCATTGACTACACCCTCGCACACGACGACGGTATCTCCCTGCGTAATCTCGACCAGGCGCAGGTGATCCTGCTTGGCGTGTCGCGCTGCGGCAAAACCCCGACCAGCCTCTATCTGGCGATGCAGTTTGGCATTCGCGCTGCAAACTACCCGTTTATCGCCGACGATATGGATAACCTGGTCCTGCCCGCCGCCCTTAAGCCGCTGCAGCACAAGCTGTTCGGCCTGACGATCAACCCGGAACGCCTTGCCGCCATCCGCGAGGAGCGACGCGAAAACAGCCGCTACGCCTCCATGCGCCAGTGCCGGATGGAGGTTTCCGAAGTGGAAGCGCTGTACCGCAAAAACCAGATCCCGTGGCTGAACAGCACCAACTATTCGGTTGAAGAAATTGCCACCAAAATTCTCGACATCATGGGGCTTAATCGCCGCATGTACTAATATGCTAGTACATTAGCTCAGATTCAGGTATCATCATCGGCAACCACGGGGCGGTGTCGCCCCGAACTTGAAATCAGCAGGGATTGGTTTAAGGTGATGCCCATCACTTCCCGGTAGTCTGCCGATGAAGCAAAAATTTTCTGAGACATTCCATGAATAAAACCGATGAACTCCGCACTGCTCGCATTGACAGCCTGGTCACGCCGGCTGAACTGGCACAGCGGCATCCCGTTTCCGCCGCCGTCGCGGAACATGTGACGGCCTCCCGCCGCCGCATTGAAAAAATCCTGAACGGTGAAGACAAACGTCTTCTGGTGGTGATTGGGCCTTGCTCCATCCACGATCTGGATGCCGCGATGGATTATGCGAAACGACTTCAGGGACTGCGGGATAAGTACCAGCATCGCCTTGAGATCGTGATGCGCACCTACTTTGAAAAACCGCGGACCGTGGTGGGCTGGAAAGGCCTGATTTCCGACCCTGACCTCAACGGCAGCTATCGCGTTAACCACGGTATCGAGCTGGCGCGGAAGCTGCTTTTACAGGTCAACGAGCTGGGCGTGCCGACGGCGACCGAGTTTCTCGATATGGTGACCGGGCAGTTTATCGCCGATCTGATCAGCTGGGGCGCGATTGGCGCGCGCACTACCGAAAGCCAGATCCACCGTGAGATGGCCTCTGCCCTCTCCTGCCCGGTCGGCTTTAAAAACGGGACCGACGGCAACACCCGTATCGCGGTTGATGCCATCCGCGCTGCCCGTGCCAGCCACATGTTCCTGTCGCCGGATAAGAGCGGTCATATGACCATCTACCAGACCAGCGGTAACCCTTACGGGCATATCATTATGCGCGGCGGGAAGAAACCCAATTACCATGCACAAGATATTGCGGCGGCCTGTGAAACGCTGGCCGAGTTCGACCTGCCGGAACATCTGGTGGTGGATTTCAGCCACGGCAACTGCCAGAAGCAGCATCGCCGCCAGCTGGACGTCTGCGATGAGATCTGTCAGCAGATCCGCAGCGGCTTGACCGCCGTTGCAGGGATTATGGCTGAGAGCTTTATCAAAGAAGGCACGCAGAAAATCGTTGCCGGGCAGCAGATGGTTTACGGCCAGTCGATCACCGACCCGTGCCTGAGCTGGGAAGACAGCGAACTGCTGCTGGAAAAATTGGCCTCTGCGGTAGATACCCGCTTCTGAAGCAATCGGGTCGGCCGGGTCACTCCGCCTGACCCGGCTGGTAAAAATCCTTCAGCGTTTCCAGCAGGGCATGCGCTGCCTTAGAGAGCTGCGTATGCCCTGGATGGATCGCCCCGATGCACTTTTCAATGGGCGGGTTATCCAGCGGGATACAGACCGCGCCCAGCGCCGTCATCTGCGCCTCGCAGAGCGCCGGAACGGCACTGCCGCCCAGCCCGCTCGCGACCATTCGCCCGACCGTCACCAGCTGATGACTCTCCAGCGCCACGTCCAGCTTTCTGCCGCTTCGCGCCAGCTCCTCCTCCATCATCAGACGTACCGCCGACGGGCGCTGCAGGGTGATGAAATCCAGCGTCAGCAGATCATCCCATGACAGGCGCTTCTTGCCTGCCAGCGAGGAATCTTTCGGCACAATGGCAACAAACCTGTCGAGGCCCAGCGGAGTAAACAGCAGGTTGTGAGTTGGCGCGGGCTCAAAGGCGATGCCCATCTCGACCCGCCCTTCCCGCACCATCTCTATCACCTGCTCGTTAATGACATCGTGCACGGTGACGTTGATCCCGGCATGACGATCGCGAAACGCTTTTAGCACCTCGGGCAGGACATTCGCGGCAAACGACGGCATGGCAGCAACCGAAATTTTACCGCGCTGCAGGGTAAAGCACTGGTGCATCGCCTCTTCGACGTTATCCCAGTCGGCAAGCAGCTGACGCGCCATCGGCAAAAACGTCTCTCCCTCCTGCGTCAGCGCGACCTTGCGCGTGCTCCGCTGCAGCAGCGGTCCGCCGAGCGCATCCTCCAGCGCTTTAATCGTCAGGCTCAGGGCCGGCTGGGAAAGATTCAGCCGTTCGCTGGCGTGCGCGAAATTGAGAGTGTGAGCTACCGCTAAAAACGCGCGTAACTGTTTGACACTCATTCTCATTTTTCATCCTGTTAACTAATTGAAAAAATTTAGTTAACAGGAAATTAATAAAAAAACCAAATGAGTGGGTCACAAATTCAAAATTAACAAATGAGTCGCCGCCCCTAATGATACCGGCACGGATAACGGGAGTGATGACTATGGCGGGACTGGATAAGCGCGTCGGCAGCTATGCGCAGGCGCTGGATGGGCTGACGGACGGAATGACCTTGCTGGCGGGCGGCTTCGGCCTGTGCGGGATTCCGGAGAACCTGATTGCAGAGGTCAGACGCCGTCAGGTGAAAGATCTGACGGTGGTATCAAACAACTGCGGCGTGGACGGTTTCGGTCTCGGGATACTGCTCGAAACGCGGCAGGTTCGCAAAGTGGTGGCCTCTTACGTCGGCGAGAACGCCCTGTTCGAACAGCAGGTGCTGAGCGGCGAACTGGAGATTGAACTCACGCCTCAGGGCACGCTGGCGGAAAAGGTGCGCGCGGGCGGCGCGGGCATTCCGGCATTTTACACGGCCACCGGCTACGGCACGCCCGTGGCTACCGGCAAAGACGTGCGCCAGTTTGCGGGGAAGGACTACATCCTTGAAGAGGCCATTACCGGCGATTTCGCGCTCATTAAGGGCTGGAAAGCGGACTGGTACGGCAACGTTGTCTATCGGCATACCGCGCAAAATTTTAACCCGCTGATGGCAACGGCAGGCCGGATAACGGTCGTCGAGGTGGAAGAGATAGTTCCCCCGGGCGAGCTGCCCCGTCGGCCATTCATACCCCGGGAATTTACGTCGACAGGCTGATTGTCGGCCAGTTTGAAAAACGCATTGAACAGCGCACCCTGCGCGCGGAAGGAGTGTGACGATGTTAACCCGTGAACAGATGGCCATGCGCGTCGCCCGCGAGCTGCGCGACGGGTATTACGTCAACCTGGGGATCGGCATCCCCACCCTGGTGGCGAACTACATTCCGGACGGGATGGACGTGATGCTTCAGTCGGAAAACGGGCTGCTGGGGATGGGGGCTTTTCCTGACGAGCAGAGCCTTGACGCCGACATGATCAACGCCGGTAAACAGACCGTAACCGCGCGCACCGGCGCGGCCATTTTCGACTCGGCCCAGTCGTTTGCCATGATCCGCGGCGGTCATGTGGATCTGACCGTGCTGGGCGCGTTTGAAGTGGACGTCGAGGGCAATATCGCCTCGTGGATGATCCCCGGAAAGATGGTGAAGGGCATGGGCGGCGCGATGGATCTCGTGGCCGGGGCGCAGAACATCATTGTGGTGATGACCCACGCGTCGAAAAACGGTGAATCAAAGCTGCTGCCGCGCTGCACGCTGCCGCTCACGGGCGCGGGCTGTATCCGTCGGGTCTTAACCGACCTCGCACTGCTGGAGATCGAGGACGGCGCGTTCATCCTGCGGGAATACGCCCCCAGCGTCAGCATCGACGAAATTGCGGCTAAGACAGCCGGGAAAATGATTGTGGCGGACGACGTTCGCGAGATGCGCTTCAACTGAGGACTCACGATGAAAGAAGTCATGATTGTCGGGGCAACGCGAACCCCCATTGGCAGTTTTCGCGGCTCGCTATCGTCCCTTTCAGCGGTTGAGCTGGGGGCCGTAGCGGTGCGGCACCTGCTGGAGAACAGCGGTCTTCGCGAAGAACAGGTAGATGAACTGATTTTCGGGCAGGTGCTGACGGCGGGATGCGGGCAAAACCCGGCGCGTCAGACGGCCATCACCGCCGGATTATCCGTCAGCACGCCGGCGACAACGGTCAACCTGGTGTGCGGCGCGGGCCTAAAAGCGGTGCAGCTCGCCGCGCAGGCGATCCGCTGCGGCGACGCGGACGTGGCTATCGCTGGCGGTCAGGAGAGCATGAGCAACGCCCCCTATCTGCTGGACGGCGCGCGTTCAGGGCTGCGTTTTGGCCATACGGGCCTGCAGGACAGCATGATTACCGACGGGCTGTGGGACGCGTTCAACGATTATCACATGGGTATCACCGCTGAAAGCGTCGCCCGTGAGAATGCCATTTCCCGCGAGCAGCAGGACGCCTTTGCCGCCCGGTCGCAGCACAAAGCGGCCTCCGCCATCGAAGCGGGTCGCTTTGACGACGAGATAGCGCCGGTGACGGTAAAACAGGGCAAAAAACCGCCGCTTATTGTCAGCCGTGACGAACAGCCCCGGCCAGGCACTACCGCTGAGCAGCTGGCGCAGCTGCGCCCCGCCTTTCTGCAGGTGGAAGGCACGGTCACTGCCGGAAATGCGTCAACGCTCAACGACGGTGCAGCTGCGGTGCTGCTGATGAGCGGCGAAAAAGTGCGGGAGAGCGGTTTGCCCATTCTAGGTCGCATCGTGAGCTACGCCGTGACGGGCGTTGACCCGTCGGTGATGGGCATCGGTCCGGTCAGCGCCTGCCGGACGGCGCTGTCGCGGGCGGGCTGGACGCTGGATGACGTGGACCTCATTGAAGCCAATGAGGCCTTTGCCGCCCAGGCGCTGGCGGTGGGCAAGCAGCTCGGCTGGGATGAACGCAAGGTGAACGTGAACGGCGGCGCTATCGCCCTGGGCCATCCGATTGGTGCCTCCGGCTGCCGCATCCTCGTGACGCTGCTGTACGAAATGAAGCGCCGTGACGTTAAAAAAGGGCTCGTCACCCTGTGCGTAGGCGGTGGGCAAGGCATTGCTCTCACCGTCGAGCGTTAAGCCTCTCGTTGGTACCCGAATAATAATTAAAGTGAGGAGTCGTAATGAGTGTGTTAATTGCCCTGGCGGCGCTGGCGCTGCTGATGCTGGCGGCCTATCGCGGATACAGCGTTATTTTGTTTGCGCCGATTGCGGCACTCGGTGCCGTGCTGCTGACCGATCCGGGAGCCGTCGGCCCGACGTTTTCCGGCCTGTTTATGGAAAAGATGGTCGGCTTTGTTAAGCTCTACTTCCCGGTGTTCCTGCTGGGGGCGGTGTTTGGCAAGCTGATTGAGCTTTCCGGTTTCTCACGCTCCATCGTCGCCGCCGCGATTCAGATCCTCGGTCGTCGCCACGCCATTCCGGTGATTGTCCTGGTGTGCGCGCTGTTAACCTACGGCGGCGTGTCGCTGTTCGTGGTGGCGTTTGCGGTTTACCCTTTCGCCGCGGAGCTGTTCCGCCAGAGCGGTATCCCCAAGCGGCTGATCCCGGCCACCGTGGCGCTGGGGGCATTCTCGTTTACCATGGACGCCCTGCCCGGCACGCCGCAGATCCAGAATATCATCCCCACCAGCTTCTTTGGCACGAACGCATGGGCCGCACCGTGGCTGGGGCTTATCGGCTCTCTGTTTATTATCGTCTTTGGCCTGCTCTGGCTGGAGCGCCAGCGTCGTAAGGCATTCAATAACAACGAAGGTTACGGCACGGATCTGAAAAATGAACCCGAAACGCCGGATAACATTAACCTTCCGCACCCGCTGATTGCTATCTCCCCGCTGCTGGTGGTGGGCATACTTAACCTGCTGTTTACCCGCTGGATCCCCGGCTGGTACGGCACGACCCACGAGCTGACTCTGCCAGGACTGGCGAAACCCATTGTGACCGAGGTTGGCAAGATCACCGCCATCTGGGCCGTGGAAGCGGCGCTGATCTCCGGTATCGTGCTGGTGCTGATTTTTGGCTTTCGCAATATCCGGGGGCGTCTGGCAGAAGGCAGCCGGACCGCGGTGAGCGGCGCCATTCTGGCGGCGATGAATACCGCCTCTGAGTACGGTTTCGGCGCTGTGATCGCCGCCCTGCCCGGGTTCCTGGTGTTATCCAAAGCGCTGGCGGCCATCCCGAATCCGCTGCTGAATGAAGCCATCAGCGTGACGGTGCTTGCGGGGATCACCGGCTCGGCGTCCGGCGGGATGAGTATTGCGCTCGCCGCCATGTCCGACTCGTTTGTCGCCGCCGCCCACGCCGCCAATATCCCGCTTGAGGTGCTGCACCGCGTGGCCTCAATGGCGAGCGGCGGGATGGATACGCTGCCCCATAACGGCGCGGTGATTACCCTGCTGGCGATTACCGGCCTGAGCCATCGTCAGGCCTACGGCGGCATTTTCGCTATCACCATCATTAAAAGTCTGGCAGTGCTTTTTGTCATTGCCGTGTTCTATCTGACCGGCATTGTGTAAGGAGAGAAAGATGAATCTGAACGGTAAGACCGCGCTGGTGACGGGCTCGACCAGCGGCATTGGACTTGGGATCGCCCGCGTACTGGCGAAGGCCGGGGCGCAGCTGATCCTCAACGGTTTCGGCGACAGCGAATCAGCAAGAGAAGAGATTGCGCAACTGGGCAAAAAGCCGGGCTATCACGATGCGGACCTGTGTGACGTGCTGCAAATTGAAGCCATGATGCACTACGCCGAATCGCAGTTTGGCGGCGTGGACATTCTTGTCAACAACGCCGGGATACAGCATGTCGCCCCAGTTGATGCGTTTCCGGTGGAGAAATGGAACGACATTATCGCCATTAATCTCTCCTCGGTGTTTCACACCAGCCGGCTGGCGCTGCCCGCCATGCGTGAGAAAAACTGGGGGCGCATCATCAATATCGCCTCCGTTCACGGGCTGGTCGCGTCAAAAGAGAAGTCAGCCTACGTGGCCGCCAAGCATGGCGTAGTGGGCTTTACGAAATCGCTGGCGCTGGAAACCGCCCGCACCGGTATTACCGCCAATACCATCTGCCCGGGCTGGGTGCTGACGCCGCTGGTGCAACAGCAAATCGACAAGCGCATCGCTGAAGGCGTCCCGCCGGAGCAGGCTCGCGATCGGCTTCTCGCGGAGAAACAGCCTTCGGGCGAGTTTGTTACCCCGGAGCAGCTGGGTGAACTGGCGCTGTTTTTGTGCAGCGAGGGCGCCGTGAACGTTCGCGGCGCCGCGTGGAATATGGATGGCGGCTGGGTTGCGCAGTAATTTTTGCCGGGTAAGGCGACGCCGCCACCCGGCAAAATTTCTAACTTGAGCAGCTGACCTCCAGCCGCTTGCCCCAGTCGGGCGGGCGGCTGACGTAGTCATCATCCCGGTCGGCAAACGGCGTGCGCAGCGCCACATGCAAACGGTGTAGCTCGTCATACTCCCCCTGCTCTGCCTGCTCAATCGCCCGCTGCGCCAGCCAGTTGCGCAACACCATCGCGGGATTAGTCGCGTTCATCTGCGTCTGGCGAGTGGCGTCGTCCACCTGCTCCTGCTGCAGCCGCGCGCGGTAAGTGGCAAACCAGTCGTCAAACGCCTGTCTGTCAATAAACTCGTCGCGCAGCGGCGAGGCCGCACTATGCTGCTCCGTCTGGCTCAGCATCCGGAAGGTACGGGTATAATCGCTGCCCTCACGCGCCATCAGAGCAAACAGGCCGTTGAGGATGTCGTTATCGCCCCTCTCCTGCTTCATCAGCCCCAGCTTGTTGCGCATCAGCGTGCCATATTCTCGCAGCAATATGTCCTGATAGCTGTCGAGCGCATCGTTGAGGGCATCTACGTCGATGAACGGCGACAGGGTTTGCGCAAGCCGCTGCAGGTTCCACAGGCCAACCGCTGGCTGATTATCAAAGCTGTAACGTCCCTGATAGTCGGAGTGGTTGCAGATATAGCCAGGCTGATAATCGTCCAGGAAACCAAACGGACCGTAATCAAAGGTCAGCCCGAGGATCGACATATTGTCCGTATTCATGACGCCATGCGCAAAGCCCACCGTTTGCCAGCGGGCAATCAGGCTTGCGGTACGGGCAACCACATCCCTGAACCAGAGAACGTATTTATCTGCCTCGTCCTGCAAATGCACCCAGTGGTGACGAATGGCAAAGTCAGCCAGATGGCGAACCTTGTCCGGCTCGCGGCGATAGTAAAAGTGTTCGAAATGACCAAAGCGCAAATGGCTTTGCGCAATACGCATCAGCATTGCCCCTTTTTCCACCGTTTCGCGCGCTACCGGCGTATCGCTGGTGACAATCGACAGCGCGCGCGTAGTGGGAATCCCCAGGGCATGCATCGCTTCGGACGCCAGGCACTCGCGAATCGTTGAACGCAGCACCGCGCGCCCGTCGCCCATTCTCGACCAGGGAGTAAGGCCTGCGCCTTTCAGGTGCCAGTCGACCGTCTCCCCGTTGGGAAGCTGTTGTTCGCCGAGCAGGATCCCCCTGCCGTCGCCAAGCTGTCCCGCCCAGACGCCAAACTGATGTCCGCTATAGACCTGAGCCAGAGGTTGCATACCGGCGAGAAGCGTTTCCCCGCCCCAGACGCCTGCGCCTTCTGAAGGCTGAAACAGCTCAGGCGGAATGGCCAGTTCTTCTGCCAGCAAATCGTTATGCCAGATAAGGCGTGAATTTTGTAAGGGTGTTGGTTTGAGTGCGGTGTAAAAGCCAGGCAACTCATCATGCCAGTGAGCAGTAAAAGACAGGGTCATAAGTCCTCCTGCTTTTAGTGTAGAGGGTTTACCCGGACTTAAACACGGGCGAAAGCAAGGGTTATCGCTGCTGAACCAGCGATGTAACGTGCTCCGCAGAGACGGCTGGCCAGAGTGCGCCCTGCATGGCGCCAAAATTGAAGGACAAAACGCGTTGCAACAGGCCGTGGTCGTCAATGCCCGAGACGATCACTGACTGGCAGTGCGGTGTGATTTGCCAGAGGATGGCGCGCATAAAAGGTTCAAAAGAGAGCTCCGGGGCACGCTGCTGAATGAAGCCTTTGTCGAGAATAACCCGTTTAAATAATCCATCATAGACCGCTTTGAGCGATGCAGCGCCTGCGCCAAAGTTTGCCAGGACCAACGGGAAATGGATTGCCATTCTCGCCAGCTGCAGATCGTCCTTTCCGTTATTTAAACCTGGATAATTCTCATTAACAGTAAACTCAAGAAACGGGTAACGCTCAAGGATTGAAACAGCGTTTCCATTACTTAATAAAAATTCAACTATTGCAGGTGTAATATTGATCCATGCAATTAACTGATGCTGAATAAAAAACAGTTTACAGGTATCAAGCAATTGCAATTTTTCGTTAAACAGCACTAAGGAAGGTGCGAATAAGCGGGGAAATTCTTCTCGGCTGACTCAGTCATTTCATTTCTTCATGTTTGAGCCGATTTTTTCTCCCGTAAATGCCTTGAATCAGCCTATTTAGACCGTTTCTTCGCCATTTAAGGTGTTATCCCCAGTTTTTAGTGAGATCTCTCCCACTGACGTATCATTTGGTCCGCCCGAAACAGGTTGGCCAGCGTGAATAACATCGCCAGTTGGTTATCGTTTTTCAGCAACCCCTTGTATCTGGCTTTCACGAAGCCGAACTGTCGCTTGATGATGCGAAATGGGTGCTCCACCTTGGCCCGGATGCTGGCTTTCATGTATTCGATGTTGATGGCCGTTTTGTTCTTGCGTGGATGCTGTTTCAAGGTTCTTACCTTGCCGGGGCGCTCGGCGATCAGCCAGTCCACATCCACCTCGGCCAGCTCCTCGCGCTGTGGCGCCCCTTGGTAGCCGGCATCGGCTGAGACAAATTGCTCCTCTCCATGCAGCAGATTACCCAGCTGATTGAGGTCATGCTCGTTGGCCGCGGTGGTGACTAGGCTGTGGGTCAGGCCACTCTTGGCATCGACACCAATGTGGGCCTTCATGCCAAAGTGCCACTGATTGCCTTTCTTGGTCTGATGCATCTCCGGATCGCGTTGCTGCTCTTTGTTCTTGGTCGAGCTGGGTGCCTCAATGATGGTGGCATCGACCAAGGTGCCTTGAGTCATCATGACGCCTGCTTCGGCCAGCCAGCGATTGATGGTCTTGAACAATTGGCGGGCCAGTTGATGCTGCTCCAGCAGGTGGCGGAAATTCATGATGGTGGTGCGGTCCGGCAAGGCGCTATCCAGGGATAACCGGGCAAACAGACGCATGGAGGCGATTTCGTACAGAGCATCTTCCATCGCGCCATCGCTCAGGTTGTACCAATGCTGCATGCAGTGAATGCGTAGCATGGTTTCCAGCGGATAAGGTCGCCGGCCATTACCAGCCTTGGGGTAAAACGGCTCGATGACTTCCACCATGTTTTGCCATGGCAGAATCTGCTCCATGCGGGACAAGAAAATCTCTTTTCTGGTCTGACGGCGCTTACTGCTGAATTCACTGTCGGCGAAGGTAAGTTGATGACTCATGATGAACCCTGTTCCATGGCTCCAGATGACAAACATGATCTCATATCAGGGACTTGTTCGCACCTTCCCTAACTCTTCAGCTGCTGAAAGCCGAGGGATAACAAGCTCAGTGGGGATCCGCACATCGCTGCCGACGCCAGTAAAGTTAACCAGAACCTCTAAACCTTTAAGCTCCCCTGCGCTATTACGGGCAGGCAGAAGCAGCAGTTCAGACTGGTAAGCATTATCTAGCGTAATAATCATTGCACTCGCTCCACATTAAAGATGAGAGAGGACATCCTGGAGCAATTGCCGACACAATTCCACTGTCTTGATTTTAATAAGATTAATTTCATTAGTTCCGTATTTATTTTCAGATTTATCCCTGAATCTAAATTAATTTTATCCTGGTTGTCGAATAATAGCCAGTTTTAGATAAAACAGACACATGCAGGATTCGCTAATTTTAGATAAATTTAACTTTAAGCATCTTATTTGAGAAAAAACGGCATGATTTATTAGATACCATGCCGTCATAAGAGAAGTGTCTGACAATGACTATATACGTCGAGCCTGCCAGAAATTTTTACGCCAGTAAACATTATCAAGAGAAGAGCGCATCACGCCGCGGCTTGTCGAGGCGTGAATGAACTGATTGTCTGTATCATATATCCCCACATGAAGACCGCTTTCACCCGATCCGGTTTTGAAGAAAACCAGGTCTCCGGGCAGAAGATCGTCTTTATCAATTTCAGTGCCTATTTCTGCCTGTTTGCGCGTTTCGCGCGGAAGCTGTAAATCAAACTTATCGCGGAACGTCATCAGAACGAAACCGGAGCAATCCACACCGCCGCGGCTCATTCCGCCGTAGCGATAAGGCGTACCGCGCCAGTTGCTCAGCTGATCGTTGAGGCTGGCAATGACGGTGATCGAATCTGAAAGCCGTGGGTTAGGCGGCGGCGCACGATGGCTACTGCATCCCGCAAGAAAAAGTGTGGCCATCAGGAGAAACCAGAATCGCATTTTCAGACGAATCCTCTGCTTTTTTTGTTCTTTTCGTAATTTAGCGTGCAATTGTGCTAAGAGGCAAGAAACGGTTACGTCTGCCCGGTAGAAATCAGCATCTTGTGTCCCTCTATATCCAGCCTGCGGAACGCCATGTTGTACGCGCGGGCAAGATGGGGCGGCGTAAGAACCCGATCCCGCGCGCCGCTGGCGATCATCTTTCCCTTCGACAGCAGCCACACCCGGTGGGCATGACGCAGGGTGTGGTTGAGGTCATGACTGCTCATCACCACGGCGATACCTTTTCGGCTCAGGGCGCTTAACAGCGTATCCAGTGCCGCCTGCTGCGCCACGTCCAGACCGCTCATGGGTTCATCGAGAAGCAGCATTCGCCCGTGAGGATTACCTGCCGGGTGGATCTGAAGAATGACCGCCGCCAGACGCACCCGCTGCCACTCGCCGCCGGAAAGCTGGCTGGCATGCCGGGACAGTTTATCTTCCAGCCCCAGGGCCGCGGCAACGTCCGTCAGCAGTGACGTTTGTTGTTTGTCGTGCAAATGCAGCATCAGATAGTGCCAGACCGGCATCGCAAAAGGCGGCACCTGCTGCTGCACAAGGTAACTGCGCCGGTGCGCCAGCGAGACCGGTGACCAGTCGGCGAGCGTATGCTCCAGCAGCGTTATCTGCCCTTCTCCGTCGGTCATGCCTGCCATCCGTGCCAGCAGCGTGCTCTTCCCTGCACCGTTTGGCCCGACAAGATGCAGGATTTCTCCCGCATTGATGGTACCGGTTATCGGCTCCAGACGTCCCCTCTCGGCGACGTCCGTGAGCTGCATCAGCAACGACATTATTTCGCCAGCGCCAGCTTGATCGATTCCATGACGATCGGATCCTCAGGGGTCATATCCGGCGAAAAACGCTGAACGACCTGGCCGTCGCGGCCAATCAGGAATTTTTCAAAATTCCACAGGATATCGTCCGGGTAAAGCGGCGCGCGGCCTTTACTGGCCATGCGTTCATAAAAACCGCTTCCTTCAGGCGCAACGGCCTTCGGCGCGGCAGCGATCAGCTTCGCATACAGAGGATGGCGGTCTTCGCCATTGACATCGATTTTGCTGAACATCGGGAACGTCACGCCATAGGTGGTGCTGCAGAAGGTTTTAATCTCCTCTTCGCTGCCCGGCTCCTGGCCCAGGAACTGGTTGCACGGGAAGCCCAGCACGGTGAAACCGTCTTTCTCCCAGGCCTTCTGAATGTTTTCCAGCTGCTCGTACTGCGGCGTCAGGCCACATTTCGATGCTACGTTGACGATAAGCAGCACGTTGCCTTTGTAGCCTTCCAGCGTGGTTTTATCGCCATCAATGGTGGTCACTTCAGTATTCAGGATATCTGACTGCATAGCATTCCCTCAGGTTGTCTTACGGCTTGTTGATTTAACGTCCAGCTTTTAATAGTAGCCAGATAAATACCGGCGCGCCCAGCGTGGCGGTCACCACGCCAATCGGCAGCTCTGCGGCCGTCAGGGCAAGCCGGGCGATGATATCAGCCACCAGCAGCGTGACGGCCCCGGCAACCGCCGAGGCCGGAAGCAGGGTCCGATGGTTCGTGAGGCCACACAGGCGCAGCATGTGCGGAATAACCAGCCCGATGAAGCCGATCGCGCCCGCCAGAGCCACGCTGACGCCGACCAGCCAGCCAATAGCTATTACCAGCACATTACGCCAGAACCCAATCGGCATGCCGAGCTGGCGGGCAGAGGTTTCACCCAGCGCGAGCATATTAAGCGGCTGCGCCTGCAGGGCAGCCCAGACGATGACCGGCACCAGCAGCGCCATCAGCCAGCCCTGGTGCCAGTCAACGCCTCCAAAGCCGCCCATCATCCAGTACATCAGCTGACGCAAGTCAAAGGATGTTGAGAAGTAGACCGCCCAGGTCATCAGCGCGCTACAGATGATCCCCAGCGCCACGCCGGCAAGCAGCAGGCGGCTGGTCGATAAGTGCCGTCTGGCAAAACGAATAAGGATCGCGGTGATTAGCAGCGCGCCGAGGATAGCGCTCAGGCTAATACTCCATCCGGAGAGTTCTCCTCCGCCGAGCATTACCGCCGCAATCAGGCCTACGCCTGCGCCGTTTGACACGCCGAGCAGCCCGGGCTCCGCCAGAGGGTTTTCAAACAACGCCTGCATTATGGTGCCGCACAGCGCCAGCGCGGCGCCGACCAGAAGCACCGCGACGGTGCGCGGCAGGCGAATTTGCCAGACGAAGAGCTGCCCGTCCGGCCCCAACCAGCTTTCAGGCCCGATCCATCTGTCGCCCGCGCAGAGGCTCACGCCTGCGGCGACAATGAGCAACATCACCAGCAAAAACAGGCGACGCTTATCGGAACGGTGCTGGCGATGGGCATAATCAAGCATGTGTACGGTTTTAGTAGCGTGAGATGTAATTGATTTTACGGCGGGTTTACCGGAGAGCGCAAAGAAAAAAGGCCGCGTGGGCGGCCTTTTTAGTTAGTTCATATTACTCTGCTTTGGGCGTTGCGTTTTCGACACGGCTTTTCAACTTCTGGCCGGGTCTGAAGGTCACCACGCGGCGGGCTGTAATGGGAATATCTTCCCCCGTCTTCGGGTTGCGGCCCGGACGTTGGTTTTTGTCTCGCAAATCAAAATTGCCAAAACCGGAGAGTTTTACCTGCTCACCATTTTCCAGAGCACGACGGATCTCTTCGAAAAACAGCTCTACCAGCTCTTTGGCATCCCGTTTGCTAAGCCCAAGCTTATCAAACAGATATTCTGACATTTCAGCTTTTGTAAGCGCCATAGGTTCAATCCCTCAATGATGCCTGGAATCGCTCTTTTAATGCCTCTACACATTTGGCGACGGTAGCGGCAATCTCCTCTTCTTCGAGTGTACGGCTGGTATCCTGAAGGATAAGGCTAATAGCGAGGCTCTTGAAACCTTCTGCTACGCCCTTGCCGCGGTACACGTCAAATAAGTTTACGCCAACTACCTGATTTACGCCAACTTTCTTACATTCGGCCAAAATATCTGCTGCGGGCACATTTTCCGCGACCACAACCGCGATATCACGGCGGTTTGCCGGGAAGCGGGAGACGTCCTGAGCCTGAGGAATAACGCGGTCAGCCACCGGGTTCCATTCCAGCTCGAACACGATGGTACGGCCATTCAGGTCCAGCTTACGCTCCAGCTCAGGATGAACAACCCCAATAAAACCAACGCGTTTGCCGTCTAAATAGATGGCTGCGCTCTGGCCCGGATGCAGGGCCGGAATGGCTTCTGCGCGGAATTCAATTTCAGATAATTTACCGGTCAGATCCAGAATCGCTTCCAGATCGCCCTTCATATCGTAGAAATCAACCGTGCCTTTTGCCAGGTCCCAGTGCTCTTCATAGCGGTTGCCGCTGATGGCGCCAGCCAGCATGAGATCCTGACGGATGCCTAAATTTGCCTGATTATCCGGTACAAAGCGCAAACCGCTTTCGAAAATTCGCACGCGGTTTTGCTGGCGATTCTGGTTATAAACGACAGTGCCCAGCAGGCCCGTCCACAGAGACAGACGCATCGCGGACATTTCGCTGGAGATTGGGCTTGGCAGGATCAGCGCCTCCTGACCCGGATGGATCAGTTGCTGCAACTTTGGATCAACGAAGCTGTAGGTGATCACTTCCTGGTAGCCTTTGTCGTTCAGCATGGTTTTCACACGCTTCAGGGACAGGTCGGCTTCACGGTGGGTGCCCATCACCAGACCCGCCTGGACAGGCTCGTCAGGAATGTTGTTGTAGCCGTAAACGCGGGCCACTTCTTCCACCAGATCTTCTTCAATTTCCATGTCGAAACGCCATGATGGCGCAACTGCTTTCCACTCGTCCTGGCCTTCGGTTACTTCACAGCCCAGACGTTTCAGGATGTCAGTTACCTGCGCATCGGCAACGTGGTGGCCAATCAGGCGATCCAGCTTGCTGCGGCGCAGGGTGATGGTCGCACGCTTCGGCAGGGTCGCTTCGTTGGTGACGTCGATAACCGGGCCCGCTTCGCCGCCGCAGATGTCGATCAGCAGGCGGGTCGCACGTTCCATCGCTTTGTACTGCAGCGCCGGGTCAACGCCGCGCTCGTAGCGATGAGAGGCATCGGTATGCAGGCCGTGACGGCGTGCGCGACCGGTGATGGAGAGTGGGCTGAAGAACGCGCATTCCAGCAGGACGTTTTGCGTCTCGTCGTTGACGCCCGAATGCTCGCCACCGAAGATACCGCCCATTGCCAGCGCTTTGCTGTGGTCAGCAATTACCAGGGTATCGGCGTTCAGTTTCGCTTCGCTGCCGTCCAGCAGAACCAGGGTTTCGCCCTCTTTCGCCATGCGCACAACGATGCCGCCGTCGATACGATCTTTATCGAACGCGTGCATTGGCTGGCCCAGCTCCAGCAGAACGTAGTTGGTCACGTCGACCACGGCGTCGATAGAGCGAATACCGCAGCGGCGCAGCTTCTCTTTCATCCACAGCGGGGTTGGCGCTTTCACGTTGATGCCTTTCACCACGCGACCGAGGTAGCGCGGGCAAGCATCCGCAGCGTCAACCTGAATAGGCAGCACGTCACCGATGGTCGCTTCAACCGGCGCGATTTCCGGCGCATTCAGTTCAGTCTGGTTCAGCACGGCCACGTCGCGCGCCACGCCGATGATGCCTAAGCAGTCGGCGCGGTTTGGCGTGACGCTGATTTCAATGGTGTTGTCATCAAGCTTCAGGTATTCACGGATATCGGTGCCGACTGGCGCATCCAGCGGCAGCTCAATGATGCCGTTGTGATCGTCGGAAATACCCAGCTCGGAGAAGGAGCACAGCATGCCTTCAGACGGCTCGCCGCGCAGCTTAGCCGCTTTAATTTTGAAATCACCTGGCAGTACCGCACCGACTGTCGCCACGGCTACCTTCAGGCCCTGACGGCAGTTTGGCGCACCGCAGACGATATCCAGCAGACGGTCACCGCCCACGTTTACTTTTGTTACGCGCAGTTTGTCAGCGTTAGGGTGCTGACCGCACTCGACTACTTCGCCGACGACCACGCCGTTGAAGGCTCCGGAAACCGGCTCAACACCGTCCACTTCCAGACCCGCCATGGTGATCTGGTTAGAAAGCGCGTCGCTGTCCAGCGTGGTGTTCACCCACTCGCGTAACCACAGTTCACTGAATTTCATTGTTCTGTCCTGCCCTTATTTAAACTGTTTGAGGAAACGCAGATCGTTTTCGAAGAATGCACGTAAGTCGGTCACGCCGTAACGCAGCATGGTCAGACGCTCCATGCCCATGCCGAAGGCAAAGCCGGAGTAAACTTCCGGATCGATACCCACGTTGCGCAGTACGTTTGGATGCACCATGCCGCAGCCCAGCACTTCCAGCCATTTGCCGTTTTTACCCATCACGTCAACTTCCGCAGACGGTTCGGTGAACGGGAAGTAGGACGGGCGGAAACGAACCTGCAGATCTTCCTCAAAGAAGTTGTTCAGGAAATCGTGCAGCGTGCCCTTCAGGTTGGTGAAGCTGATGTTTTTATCAACAATCAGACCTTCCATCTGGTGGAACATTGGGGTGTGGGTCTGATCGTAGTCGTTACGATAGACGCGGCCCGGCGCGATAATACGAATTGGCGGCGCCTGATCCTTCATGGTACGGATCTGAACGCCGGAGGTCTGAGTACGCAGCAGACGCGTAGCGTCGAACCAGAAAGTGTCGTGGTCAGCGCGTGCCGGATGATGGCCAGGAATGTTCAGGGCGTCGAAGTTGTGGTAATCATCTTCGATTTCCGGGCCAGTCGCCACGGTAAAGCCGAGCTCACCGAAGAAACTTTCAATACGATCGATGGTGCGGGTAACCGGATGCAGACCACCGTTTTCGATACGGCGACCCGGCAGAGAAACGTCGATCGTCTCTGCGGCCAGACGCGCATTCAGCACCGCGCTTTCCAGCTCAGCTTTGCGCGCGTTCAGCGCCTGCTGTACCTGCTCTTTAGCTTCGTTAATCACCGCACCCGCTGCCGGGCGTTCTTCTGCCGGCAGCTCACGCAGGGTTGTCATCTGAAGGGTCAGGTGCCCTTTCTTCCCAAGATATTCGACGCGGACATTGTCTAACGCGGCAACATCTGAGGCCTGATTAATGGCGGCTGTTGCACTGGCAACCAGCTCTGCGAGATGTGACATGATTTTCCTCATTATGTCGGTGCAGACACCGATTTGGTGGAGTTATTCTCTCAAATTCAGGCACAAAAAAAGCCTCCATCGGGAGGCTTATCTGGCGCTGTTTTTCGTTTCATCTTTCACGCGCTAGCCTCCTGAAATCAGGTGCTAAAGTAAAAGAAGAAGCGGAAAATAGCAGCATTCATGCTTGCGTTACC
Source organism: Enterobacter asburiae (assembly GCF_001521715.1). Lineage (NCBI taxonomy): Bacteria > Pseudomonadati > Pseudomonadota > Gammaproteobacteria > Enterobacterales > Enterobacteriaceae > Enterobacter > Enterobacter asburiae. Next base: position 959,849 of record NZ_CP011863.1, on the reverse strand, counting down.
TTGTCTGGTAAAACCGTTAAGACCTTATTGAAAAGCCTGGACGGATAAATGTCAATCTTCTGATGGTGTTAAATGAAAAGAGGGAGCAAAGCCCCCTCTTTCAACTGGCTTATGCCAGTGCTGCTTTCGCTTTTTCGACCAGAGCGGTGAACGCTACTTTGTCGAATACTGCGATGTCAGCCAGGATCTTACGGTCGATTTCAACAGAGGCTTTTTTCAGGCCGTTGATGAATTTGCTGTAAGAAATACCGTTCTGACGTGCTGCTGCGTTGATACGCGCAATCCACAGTTGACGGAACTGACGCTTACGCTGACGACGGTCACGGTAAGCGTACTGACCTGCTTTGATAACAGCCTGGAAGGCAACGCGGTAAACGCGTGAACGCGCACCGTAGTAGCCTTTAGCTTGTTTCAAAATTTTCTTGTGACGTGCACGTGCAATTACACCACGTTTTACGCGAGCCATATGTGCTCTCCTGTATCTATATTCTTAGTAAAAAAATTAAACGTTAACGGCTTATGCGTACGGCAGGCACGCGATAACCAGACCCAGATCGCCTTTAGAAACGAGGCCTTTTGGACGCAGGTGACGTTTACGCTTAGTAGATTTTTTGGTCAGAATATGACGCAGGTTTGCGTGCTTACGCTTAAATCCACCACCACCGGTTTTTTTGAAGCGCTTAGCAGCACCGCGTACGGTCTTAATTTTTGGCATCTTAATAACTTCCACTTCGCATTGTTAAATAAACGAAACATAGGCGAACAAAACCTATGAAACCCGAAGGCTCCACAGATTTTGCTGCTTGAAGGCCTTACTGTTTCTTCTTAGGAGCGAGCACCATGATCATCTGGCGGCCTTCGATCTTCGTAGGGAAGGATTCGACTACTGCCAGTTCACTCAGATCGTCACGGACGCGGTTAAGCACTTCCATACCAATCTGTTGGTGGGCCATCTCACGACCGCGGAAACGCAGTGTGATCTTGGCCTTATCGCCATCTTCCAGAAAGCGAATCAGGCTGCGGAGTTTTACCTGATAATCGCCATCGTCGGTACCAGGACGGAATTTGATTTCCTTAACCTGGATAACTTTTTGCTTCTTCTTCTGTTCCTTAGAAGACTTACTCTTTTCATAAAGGAACTTGCCGTAGTCCATGATACGACAAACTGGCGGTTCGGCGTTAGGGCTGATTTCAACTAAATCTACTCCAGCTTCTTCAGCTTTTTCGATCGCTTCTCTCAGACTCACAATCCCCAGTGGTTCACCTTCAAGATCTGTTAAGCGAACTTCCTGGGCGCGAATCTCGCCATTGATACGATTCGGACGTGCCGTTTGAACTCGTTTTCCGCCTTTAATACCTTATTCCTCCAGTTGTTGAAGACTGCGGCTGCGAATCTCTTGTTGCAGCTTCTCAATCACTTCACTTACGTCCAGGCTGCCCAGGTCTTTACCACGGCGGGTGCGAACGGCAACTTTGCCTGCTTCCACCTCTTTATCACCACAGACCAACATATACGGGACACGACGTAAAGTGTGCTCGCGGATTTTAAAGCCAATCTTCTCATTTCTCAAGTCTGCTTTTACGCGAATGCCCGCATTTTGTAGTTTCTGCGTCAATTCTTTAACGTAATCTGCCTGAGAATCGGTAATGTTCATCACCACGACCTGCACTGGCGCAAGCCAGGTTGGGAAGAAGCCAGCGAACTCTTCGGTCAGGATGCCGATGAAGCGCTCCAGAGAACCGAGAATTGCACGGTGAATCATTACCGGTACCTGACGCTCGTTGTCTTCGCCAACATAAGAGGCGCTTAAACGCTGCGGCAGGGAGAAGTCCAGCTGTACAGTACCGCACTGCCATGCGCGATCGAGGCAGTCATACAGGGTAAATTCAATTTTCGGACCGTAGAATGCGCCCTCGCCCAGCTGGTATTCGAACGGAATGCCGTTCTCTTCCAGCGCCACGGCGAGATCCGCTTCTGCGCGATCCCAGGTCTCATCGCTACCGATACGTTTTTCCGGACGCGTTGAGAGTTTGACGACGATCTTCTCGAAGCCAAAGGTGCTGTACATATCGTAGACCATACGAATACAGGCGTTAACTTCGTCACGGACCTGATCTTCAGTACAGAAGATATGCGCATCATCCTGAGTAAAGCCACGAACGCGCATCAGACCGTGCAGCGCACCTGATGGTTCGTTACGGTGGCAGCTACCGAACTCAGCCATACGCAGCGGCAGGTCGCGGTAGGATTTCAGACCCTGGTTGAAGATCTGAACGTGGCCCGGACAGTTCATTGGCTTGATGCAGTATTCACGGTTCTCAGACGAGGTGGTGAACATCGCATCTTTGTAGTTGTCCCAGTGGCCGGTTTTTTCCCACAGCACACGGTCCATCATGAACGGGCCTTTCACTTCCTGATACTGGTACTCTTTCAGCTTGGAGCGTACGAAAGTTTCCAGTTCACGGAAGATAGTCCAGCCGTCGTTATGCCAGAACACCATACCCGGCGCTTCTTCCTGCATGTGGTACAGGTCAAGCTGCTTACCGATTTTACGGTGGTCACGCTTCGCCGCCTCTTCCAGGCGCAGCAGGTACGCGTTCAGGGCTTTTTTATCGGCCCACGCGGTACCATAAATACGCTGCAACATCTTGTTGTTGCTGTCGCCACGCCAGTAGGCGCCCGCGATCTTCATCAGCTTAAAGTGATGACAGAAGCGCATGTTCGGCACGTGCGGTCCACGGCACATGTCGACGTATTCTTCGTGATGGTACAAGCCAGGCTTGTCATCATGCGAAATGTTTTCGTCAAGAATAGAGACTTTATAGCTCTCGCCGCGCTTCACGAAGGTTTCACGCGCTTCGTGCCAGCTGACTTTCTTCTTGATGACGTCATAGTTCGTTTCGGCGAGCTCGTGCATGCGTTTTTCGAGCGCGTCGATATCTTCCTGAGTCAGGGTGTGGTCAAGGTCAACGTCATAGTAGAAACCGTTGTCGATAACCGGACCGATCGCCATTTTGGTGTTTGGCCACAGCTGTTTGATGGCATGGCCTAACAGGTGCGCGCAGGAGTGACGAATGATCTCCAGACCTTCTTCGTCTTTAGCAGTGATGATTGCAAGCGTCGCATCGTTTTCGATCAGATCGGAAGCATCCACCAGCTCACCGTTAACGCGGCCAGCGATAGTCGCTTTCGCGAGACCAGGACCGATGTCCAGGGCAACATCCATTGGGCTAACAGCACGGTCGAAATGGCGTTGACTGCCATCAGGAAGAGTAATTACAGGCATTTTATATCCTTATTTGCAGTGATGCCCCACACATAAGAGCATATACAAAGAAAATAATCGTGATTTGACAATAGATTACGACACCATCTGACCAACAATCGTCAAATTGGTTCGTCATCATTCACCTGCCGAATTCAGATTAATGCGGATTTACGGCAAGCGACGTAATGTTAACACTAACGGAAAGGAGATTGCACCCTCTGCGGCCAGATTGATGGCTGGCACTTTTGTACGAATTTGCAGGTTGCTTCTCCCCTGCGCTCGCATTTCGAAGATGCTGGGCTACTCTTGAACAGGTCTTTAAACCCAAAGGTGCATACCATGAACGTATCCAGCAGAACGGTTGTGATATTGAATGTCCTTTCCGCCACAGGTTTATTATTGATTCTCGCCGAACGATTCCACTGGTTCTGAGCCGAACCCTGCGCTGGCATAACCCAATCGATCCTGAGAAGGGGCATATTTCGGCCCTGTTTGGTAGACTGTGGGTATCAACCAATAAGGATTAGGTTATGCCAACTAAACGATTTGCCGTAAAACACTGGAAAATGGTGCTGGTGCTGATTGCCATCTGCGGCGCAATGCTGCTACTCCGTTGGGCGGCAATGATTTGGGGCTAGTGGCGAAGGCAGGTCATCAGAAGGGACGTCAAAAGACCGCAGACAATAAACGGGCCGACATTATCATCGGCCCGCTTTTATTACATTCTATAACCCAGTGAAACCGTGGTTCTGCGGTCGGTATGATCCGGCGCAGATTCTGGTGGTGAAGAGTTCCAGGTCACGTTGTAGGCGACTTTCAGGCCAAAGTGTTCGTTGATAGCCACGTTCAGCGCCGTCTCAGAGTTCAGCGTCGTGTCGTCGGCACCAAATACAGAAACACCCTGGGTAAATTTGGTGTTGTCAGTCATCTGCCAGGCATAGGTACCGGAAGCGTAACCGAGCGGTTGGGTTTTGGTACCGCCATTAGTGTACTCGTCATAACGTACACCAGGACCGAATTCAAAACGGAGGCTGTGTACCGGACCGTTCAGGAACTGGCGACCATAACCGGCGGTGAACACATCGCGCTGGCGATAACCGTTGTAACGGTCAGTTAACCAGCTTGCCTGTCCAAACAGGTAGTCATAGTCGGTCATGTTGTAACGGCTACGTCCGCCTACCGCATATTTCTCGGAAGAACGTTCGTCATTAGCGGAAGTGTTGCTGGCATTACCCCACAGAGACCAGGCGGTAGTGTTGCCGTACCAGGTGAGCGTACTGTCCGCCGTCAGAGAAGAGCTTTTCGTGTTACCGGATTGTGCCAGGTACCCGGCGTTCAGGTTACCTTCAAACGGTTTTTTCGCGGTGGAAGGATCGTCCATGACAGTAAAAACGGTATCATCAGCGGTTGCGTTCATAGCCGCAAACACGCCACCCGCCAGCATCAGTGCAGCGGGCACTGTCTTTAAAAGCTTCATTTTATTAAGGAGTCCGTACAACAAAAAAAGAGACCACACGGTCCCGGAATCTTTCTTGAGGATCAATGACAAGGCGTCCAGAGAAAGGTAACAAATTATAAAAAGCCGCAAATAACATAGCAATGTTTTCTTATTTCATTTTTTGAATAAGAACGATCTCAAAAAGCGTTTTATTTTATATATCCTCCGCCTCACTTTTTGTCAGTATTCATATTTAAAATCATACTGTTATTTACATTGCCTTCCTGACAAATGGTGCCAGGCTAATAAGAACCCATGCTAAAAGGAGGTAATGATGGTTTCTATTTATACTCTGACGCTCTCCCCTTCCCTGGATTCCGCCACCCTGACGCCGCAGATTTACCCGGAAGGTAAATTGCGCTGCAGCGCCCCGGTCTTTGAGCCCGGCGGCGGCGGGATCAACGTGGCGCGCGCCATTACACATCTCGGCGGCAAAGCCACGGCAATTTTCCCCGCAGGCGGTGCCACCGGTGAACATCTGATCTCTCTACTGGCCGATGAACAGGTGGCGGTTGAAACCGTTGAGGCCAAAGACTGGACGCGGCAAAACCTGCATGTCCACGTGGGATCCAGCGGCGAGCAGTACCGTTTTGTCATGCCGGGCGCGAAACTCAGCGATGACGAGTTTCGTCAGCTTGAAGAGAAAGTGCTGACGATAGAAAGCGGCGCGCTGCTGGTGATAAGCGGCAGCCTGCCGCCCGGCGTAAGCACGGAAAAATTAACAGCGCTGATTCAGGCTGCGCAACAGCGCGGCATCCGCTGCATTGTCGACAGCAGCGGCGAGGCCCTGCAGGCGGCCCTGGTGCCGGGCAATCTGGAGCTGGTCAAACCCAACCAGAAAGAGTTAAGCGCGCTGGTCAACCGCGAACTGACGCAGCCTGATGATGTGCGCACCGCCGCGCAGGAGCTGGTGCGCAGCGGAAAAGCGCGGCGCGTAGTAGTCTCCCTTGGCCCTCAGGGGGCGCTGGCAGTCGATGAGTCTTCGTCCGTTCAGGTTGTCCCACCGCCGATGAAGAGTCAGAGCACGGTTGGCGCGGGCGATAGCATGGTGGGTGCGATGACGCTAAAACTGGCGCAGGGCGCGTCTCTGCTCGAGATGACACGCTACGGCGTGGCGGCGGGCAGCGCCGCCACCATCAACCAGGGCACGCGTCTCTGTTCACTTGCCGATACGCAAAAAATCGTCGATTACCTGTCCCGAAATTAACGCCTGTTCCCCTTCGTCTTTACGGAGGGGAATGTCCTCTCTGGGTCGCCAAACGCAAACTATCGACTATGCTAAGAAAACTTCCATGATAACAATGAGGTGAATTATGAGCAGTGGTGACATCACACGCTACGTCGTGACCATCAACCTTCATGAAGCATCGCTGACCGAGCTGAATGAGCTCAACAATGCTTTCACCCGGGCTAATTTTCTCCTCACGCTGACGGATGACGAGGGCAACATTCATGATTTAGGCACCCTGACATTTGGTCTGATCGGTGCCCTTAGCCAGGAAGAGGTTCATGCGCTGGCCGCCAGTCTGGTGGAGAGCGTGACCGATAAGCCTGCCGGGATTGACGTGGATACCTGGGAAAGCTGGCGGAAAAAAGAACAATAAGTGCGCTGTATGAATTTAAACCGCTCAGGTGTGCGTTAGTTCGTATTTTTTTACCGCAGTTATGCGCTAACTTTATGATCTGGCAGACAACATGGGAGAGACAACATGTGGCAGGCTATCAGTCATCTTTTACGTGAGCAGCTGGGTGAAGGTGAAATTGAACTGCGTAACGAACTGCCAGGCGGTGAGATCCACGCCGCGTGGCATTTACGCTACGCAGGACGCGATCTTTTCGTTAAGTGCGATGAGCGAGAGCTGCTTCCAATATTTACCGCCGAAGCCGACCAGCTGGAGCTGTTGTCGCGCAGTAAAACGGTCACGGTCCCGCAGGTTCTGGCCGTGGGGAGCGACCGCGACTACAGCTTCCTGGTAATGGAATATCTCCCCGCCCGCCCGCTAGATGCCCATAATGCGTTCATCCTTGGCCAACAGTTAGCGCGCCTGCACCAATGGAGCGACCAGCCGCAGTTTGGTCTCGATTTTGACAACGATCTCTCCACCACGCCACAGCCCAATGCCTGGCAGCGTCGCTGGTCGACATTTTTTGCCGAGCAGCGCATTGGCTGGCAGCTTGAGCTGGCCGCCGAAAAAGGACTGGAATTTGGCAATATTGATGCCATCGTTGAGCACGTTCAACAGCGTCTGGCATCCCACCAGCCTCAGGCGTCGCTGCTTCACGGCGATTTGTGGTCCAATAACTGCGCGCTGGGTCCCAACGGCCCGTACATCTTTGACCCGGCCTGCTACTGGGGTGACAGAGAGTGCGATCTTGCCATGCTGCCGCTTCATCCTGAGCAGCCGCCGCAAATATACGACGGATACCAGTCTGTTTCCCCCCTGCCGCCCGGTTTCCTGGACCGCCAGCCGGTGTATCAGCTATATACGCTGATGAACCGTGCCATTCTTTTTGGCGGAGAACACCTTGTTAACGCGCAGCGGGCACTCGAGCGTATGCTTGCCGCCTGAGAAGAAAAGGGTGGCCTTGCCGCCACCCCTGTCGCTTACAGAAAACCGAGCAGTGAGAAGAAGAAGTAGCCCGCCACAATGATAATCACGGGAAGGATATAGAGCGGGAAAATTTGCAGGAAAATGGTGTGACGCGGCACAACGATGCGGGATTCAATCTGATCCCGACTCATTCCTTCCGGGCCTTTGGCCTGCTCCAGAATCAACTGATCCTCAACGCCTTCGCGTAAAAAGCGCGTCTGGCGACTCATTCTCGCGCCAGAGGCCTGCAGCGCCAGCGCGACAAAGATCAGGGCATATATCACCCAAAAGCCGATATTCAGCTGTTGATGAAAATCCGGGGTGGGTGAGTTAAACCAGAAGACATTCAAAAATGGCGTATTAAAACGCATCATCTCAATCATGACATGAGCGAAATCAAGCATTACCGCATTGATACCCGGCTGTTTTTCGCTGTGATCGTACATAAATTTGAGTACAGAAATCAGCGTAGAAATGACGGCAGGAATAAAAATCACCCAGCCAGCAATACGTTTTAAGACTGCAATGCGTCCAGCTTGTTGATACGTCATCAGTTCCTCTTCATAAAGACGCGTTATTTGTGCCTAAGTCTACCTGCTGGCCATCAATTTCGCCCGCTCTTTAAAAGCAATATGCTAAATTGCAGATTGTGCTTAGCACGTATCGTCTGTCGAACACCCTGGATAAGGAGACGTTGTGATGTCGACACCGCGCCAAATTCTTGCCGCAATTTTTGACATGGATGGATTGCTGATCGATTCCGAACCGCTGTGGGATCGCGCCGAACTGGACGTTATGGCCAGCCTGGGCGTGGATATCAGCCGCCGTAATGAACTTCCCGATACGCTGGGCCTGCGCATCGATATGGTGGTTGACCTGTGGTTTGCCCAACAGCCGTGGGTAGGTCCCAATCGCGATGAGGTGACCGCACGCATTATCAGCCGCGCCATTTCGCTGGTGGAAGAGAACAGGCCGTTGCTGCCCGGCGTACGTGAGGCCGTTGCGCTGTGTAAAGCCCAGGGGCTGAAGGTTGGCCTGGCTTCCGCTTCACCGCTGCATATGCTGGAAAAAGTGCTCACGATGTTTGAACTGCGCGACAGTTTCGACGCGCTGGCGTCCGCTGAAAAATTGCCTTACAGCAAGCCGCACCCGCAGGTCTATCTGGACTGCGCCGCAAAGCTGGGCCTGGATCCCCTCAACTGCGTTGCGCTGGAAGATTCCGTTAACGGTATGGTGGCGTCGAAGGCTGCGCGGATGCGCTCCATTGTGGTGCCCGCTGAAGAAGGCCGTCACGATCCCCGGTTTGCGCTTGCCGATGTGAAGCTTAATTCACTGGCAGAACTCACGGCGCATCATCTGCAGGGCGGTTAACGCCCTCCTCCGGTTTGTGACAAACAGTTACACCGTCACCTCTTCCGCCTACTGTATAAAAACCCTATACTGTATGAATTGACAGTTTTGTGGGTTTTATCATGACGGCGGAAGGCCACCTGCTTTTTTCTATTGCGTGCGCAGTATTTGCCAAAAACGCTGAACTCACCCCCGTGCTGGCACAGGGGGACTGGTGGCATATTGTCCCTTCCGCCGTATTGACCTGTCTGCTGCCCGACATTGACCATCCTAAATCTTTCCTCGGACAACGCCTGAAGTGGGTGTCGAAACCCATCGCCCGCGCGTTCGGCCACCGGGGGTTTACGCACAGCCTGCTGGCCGTGTTTGGCCTGCTGACGCTTTTTTATTTAAAAGTGCCTGAAAGCTGGATAGTCCCCGCCGATGCCATCCAGGGGATGGTGCTGGGCTATTTAAGCCATATTCTCGCCGATATGCTGACGCCTGCGGGCGTGCCGCTGCTTTGGCCCTGCCGATGGCGTTTCCGTTTTCCCATCCTCGCACCGCAGAAAGGCAACCAGCTTGAGCGCGTATTGTGCATGGCGCTGTTTGCTTACGCCGTCTGGATGCCGCAAACCTTGCCCGAAAACAGTGCAGTTCGCTGGTCATCCCAGATGATTAATTCGCTGCAATTTCAGTTCAATCGCTTTATTCATCACCAGATTGAACAGTAAACCGACAAAATTATCCCATTTGTCATAACCCATTCCATTTGGATATAAGCGCTACATCACACTTCTGCTAACCTTCCGCCAACAGGATCGGTAAAAACCGACCCAATAATAAATCAGGAGAACGGGGATGAATTTTCCACTCATCGCGAACGTCGTTGTGTTCGTTGTATTGCTATTGCTTCTCGCGCAGGCGCGCCACAAACAGTGGAGCCTGGCGAAAAAAGTGCTGGTTGGTCTGGCCATGGGTGTCGTATTTGGTCTGGCATTACAGGCAATTTATGGCTCCGATAATCCAGTTCTGAAAGACTCTATTCAGTGGTTCAACATCGTCGGTAACGGCTATGTCCAGCTGCTGCAGATGATCGTTATGCCGCTGGTGTTCGCCTCTATTCTGAGCGCCGTGGCCCGCCTGCATAACGCCACGCAGCTGGGAAAAATCAGCTTCCTCACCATTGGTACGCTGCTGTTCACCACGCTGATTGCCGCGCTGGTGGGTGTGCTGGTCACCAACCTGTTTGGCCTGACCGCAGAAGGCCTGGTTCAGGGTACCGCTGAAACGGCGCGTCTGACCGCGATTCAAACCAACTACGTTGGTAAAGTGGCTGATCTGACCGTGCCGCAGATGGTGCTCTCCTTCATTCCGAAGAACCCGTTTGCTGACCTGACCGGTGCGAGTCCAACCTCGATCATCAGCGTGGTTATTTTCGCCGCGTTCCTGGGCGTAGCGGCGCTGAAGCTGCTGAAAGACGACGCGCCTAAAGGCGAACGCGTGCTGACCGCGATTGATACCCTGCAAAGCTGGGTGATGAAGCTGGTTCGTCTGGTCATGCAGCTCACTCCTTACGGCGTGCTGGCGCTGATGACCAAAGTGGTTGCCGGCTCTAACCTGCAGGACATCATCAAGCTAGGCAGCTTCGTTGTCGCCTCTTATCTGGGCCTGGGCATTATGTTCGTGGTGCACGGCATCCTGCTGGGCGTGAACGGCGTCAGCCCGCTGAAATACTTCCGTAAAGTCTGGCCGGTACTGACCTTTGCCTTCACCAGCCGTTCCAGCGCCGCGTCTATTCCGCTGAACGTTGAAGCGCAAACCCGTCGTCTGGGCGTGCCTGAATCCATCGCCAGCTTCTCTGCCTCCTTTGGTGCCACCATTGGTCAGAACGGCTGTGCGGGTCTGTACCCGGCGATGCTGGCCGTGATGGTCGCCCCGACGGTGGGCATCAACCCGCTGGATCCGGTCTGGATTGCCACGCTGGTCGGGATTGTTACCATCAGCTCCGCAGGCGTTGCGGGCGTTGGCGGTGGCGCAACCTTCGCCGCGCTGATTGTGCTGCCTGCGCTGGGCCTGCCCGTGACGCTGGTCGCGCTGCTAATCTCCGTTGAGCCGCTGATCGACATGGGCCGTACCGCGCTGAACGTGAGCGGCTCCATGACCGCCGGTACGCTGACCAGCCAGTGGCTGAAGCAGACCGACAAAGCGATTCTGGAAAGTGAAGACGACGCCGAGCTGGCGCACCGTTAATCACGGTAGAAATAAAAAAACCGCCTGATGGCGGTTTTTTTATGGCTGTTATTCTTCAACCTCTTCATCCTGGCGGATCTGCATCGCCCACCGCTGCGCCGATTCCGGCACCGTAAACGTGGGTGAACGACGGAAGTGTTCGCCGATCAGCACGAAGGCCACGTATTTTCCCCGCAGCTGCCAGACATCGCGAAAACCCTCCACTTTCAGGGCATGGTCAGGCGGCGCGGGCTCAACGCGGGGCACATAGCTAATAACCTGGCGGTTTTGTTGACGAAGAGGTTTCATAAGCGACTGGTTCACTAAAGCAAATTCTTGAAGCAGGAAAATTCTATGATAGCCGATCCTGCTGCCTTCCGTCGCGCTCCGAGTGGGCGGGATGGCTCCTTTCGTCAATGACGGCATGTGAAAACTCTTAGTTCGCGAGCCATCTCGCGACATTGTTCTATCCTTAATAGGGTTTTTAGCAATGGATAAAGGAGAAGCGTGCAATGTCGAACAAAGATAAAACTCATCAATCACCGATTCATGGCACTGAGGAATCTCAACCGGGCATGGACTCTCTCGCCCCTGCTGACGGCTCTCACCGCCCCTCCCCTGGCCCTTCCGCACCGGGCGAACAACCTACCGCACCGGGAAGCATGAAATCACCGGACGCGGAAAACGAGAAGCTGAAATCGCTTGAGCCGCACCGCAAAGGCGGCGAAGGTTTTGCGCTCACCACCAATCAGGGCGTGCGCATTGCTGACGATCAGAACTCCCTTCGCGCAGGCGCGCGCGGGCCAACCCTGCTGGAAGACTTCATCCTGCGGGAAAAAATCACCCATTTCGACCATGAGCGAATTCCGGAACGCATCGTCCACGCGCGCGGTTCCGCTGCGCACGGCTACTTCCAGCCCTACAAGAGCCTGAAAGCGATCACCAAAGCGGACTTCCTCTCTGACCCGGACAAAATCACCCCGGTATTTGTGCGCTTCTCCACCGTACAGGGCGGCGCGGGTTCGGCAGATACCGTCCGGGATATCCGCGGCTTTGCCACCAAGTTTTATACCGAAGAGGGTATTTTCGATCTGGTGGGCAATAACACCCCGGTGTTCTTCATTCAGGATGCGCATAAATTTCCTGACTTTGTCCATGCGGTAAAACCGGAGCCCCACTGGGCCATACCGCAGGGACAAAGCGCGCACGACACCTTCTGGGACTATGTCTCCCTTCAGCCTGAAACCTTACACAACGTGATGTGGGCGATGTCAGACCGCGGCATTCCGCGCAGCTATCGCACCATGGAGGGGTTTGGCATCCACACCTTCCGTCTGATCAACGCCGAGGGTAAAGCCACGTTTGTCCGCTTCCACTGGAAGCCGGTGGCGGGTAAAGCCTCGCTGGTATGGGACGAGGCGCAGAAGCTGACCGGGCGCGATCCGGACTTCCATCGCCGCGAGCTGTGGGAATCCATTGAAGCGGGCGACTTCCCGGAATACGAACTGGGCCTGCAGCTCATACCGGAAGAGGATGAATTTAAGTTCGATTTCGACCTGCTTGACCCGACGAAGCTGATCCCGGAAGAGCTGGTGCCGGTTCAGCTGGTGGGTAAAATGGTGCTCAACCGCAACCCGGATAACTTCTTTGCCGAAAACGAGCAGGTTGCGTTCCACCCGGGGCATATCGTGCCGGGGCTGGATTTCACCAACGATCCGCTCCTGCAGGGACGTTTGTTCTCGTACACCGATACGCAGATCAGCCGTCTTGGCGGGCCGAACTTCCACGAAATTCCGATTAACCGCCCAACCTGCCCGTACCATAATTTCCAGCGCGACGGGATGCACCGTCAGGATATTGATACCAACCCGGCTAACTATGAGCCGAACTCGATTAACGATAACTGGCCGCGCGAAACGCCACCGGCGCCGAAACGCGGTGGATTCGAATCGTACCAGGAGCGTGTCGACGGCAACAAAATTCGCGAGCGCAGCCCGTCGTTCGGCGAGTATTACGCCCACCCTCGCCTGTTCTGGAACAGCCAGACGCCGATTGAGCAGCAGCACATTATCGGCGGCTTCAGCTTTGAGCTGAGCAAAGTGGTGCGTACCTACATCCGCGAGCGGGTCGTCGGTCAGCTGGCGCGCATTGATATTCAGCTCGCCCAGAGCGTTGCGGATAACCTGGGCATTACGCTGACCGATGAGCAGCGCAACCTTGCCCCGCCAAAAGAAGTTAACGGCGTGAAGAAAGATCCGTCGCTGAGCCTGTATGCCGTGCCGGGTGGCTCGATTAAAGGCCGCGTGGTCGCCATCCTGCTGAACGACAAAACCCGCGCCAGCGACGTGCTGGGGATTATGCAGGCGCTGAAAACCCAGGGCGTGCATGCGAAACTGCTTTATTCCCGCATGGGGGAAGTGACCGCCGATGACGGCTCCGTGCTGCCGGTGGCGGCGACCTTTGCCGGGGCGCCATCGCTGACCGTTGACGCGGTGATTGTGCCGTGCGGGGATATAGACAGCCTGCTGACCAACGGTGACGCCGTGTATTATCTGCTGGAAGCCTACAAGCACCTGAAACCGATCGCGCTGTCCGGCGACGCGCGACGGTTTAAGGCGCAGCTGAAGGTGGCCGATCAGGGTGAGGACGGCATTGTCGAGGGCGACAACGTTGACGATGCGTTCATGACGAAGCTGTTTGATTTGCTCGCCGCGCACAGGGTGTGGTCGCGCAGCAGCAAGATTGATCAGATACCGGCGTAAAAATCATTCCCGATTGTGCGGCCTGATGCCCTCACCCCGCCCCTCTCCCACGGGAGAGGGAGAAAACAATAAAAACGGTAACCCAGGTTACCGTTTTGCTTTTACCTCGCCACCGGGCTTTGTCTTAAAGATCCCCGAACGTTCCCAACCGATACCCACGCTCGGCAATCGCATACTTCAGCGACGCCGACGTCAGCACGTCAAGTTCTGCCAGGCGCGGCCAGCAGTAGGCGCTTTTCCGCACGGTGTTATCGACAAAAGCAGGATGCGCCATGACCTCCAGCGACTTTTCCCCCCGCGCTGCGGAATCATCCAGCACCTTCAGGAACAGCGCTTCGTCGATCTCGTCGCCGTAAAATGCGCTGCTGAACCCCTCCGTGGTGGTCACGGCGCAGTCGGGCACGCCGCGCGCCTCCCTGTCCACGCGCATCGCCACGCCTTTGCGCTGCGCAAACTCCGCGACAATCGGGAAAATCGCCGGGATCATATGCACGTGGTGATGGCTGTCGATGTGCGTCGGCGCCTTACCAAACGCGTCAATAAAGCGGTTGAACTGACGCTCCAGCTCGCCGGCAATCTCTTCGAGCGGCAGAGCATCCTGCTCTGCCAGTTCCCAAATCCATTTGCCCAGCTGGCCGTCGCGCGTCAGGCCCGGCATTGGCGAAAGCGGCATCCCGAGCGTCAGCACAAAATGCATGCCGACGCCCAGCTCAGGCACCTCGCGGCTCAGCTGCGCCGCGTGTTCAACCGCCTCGCCATTCACCAGTGCCGTAGTAGAGGTCACAACTCCCCGGCGACAGGCTTCAATAATGCCGTAGTTCTGGCCTTTCGAGAGGCCAAAATCATCAGCATTAACGATCAGCAGGTTTTCCATTGTGCGTCCTCTTAGTGGTGTTTGAACTTCAGCTTCTCGATCGTGGCGGCAAAGTTCGGCAACCATTTTTCATGCGCCAGGATCATCTCGCTGGCCAGCTGCTCCGCATCGCGGTCGGAATGCACCAGCGGGCTGAGGTTCAGCGCCAGAAGCACGTCATTGAGCTCGCCGCTCAGCGCCGCATTGCTTGCCGCCACTTCAAAGCCTTTGATGGTGTGGATAAGGCCCATGACCTTATCATCGAAGTGGGTGATGCGTGGATGCGGTTTAGCGCCATCGCGTCCCAGGATGCAGGTCATCTCGACGGCCCAGTCCGCCGGGATATTGTCGATATGGCCGTGGTGCGGCACGTTGACATAGTGCTCCGCCTGCTTGTCGTTGTAGATGGCGTTAATCACCTCGCACGCCGCATCGGAGTAGTAGGCCCCGCCGCGCTGCTCCAGCTCTTTCGGTTTAACGTTCAGGTTCGGATCTTTATACAAATCGAACAGCTGCTTCTCGACTTTCTGAACGATCTGCGCGCGCGCGCCGCCCTTATAGTACTCGCCCATTTCAATGGCCAGCATCTCTTTCTGCTTGAAGTAGTAAAGCAGGTACGAGCACGGCAGCAGGTTCAGCGAGCGGATCAGCCCTTCGCTGAACGGCAGGTCAAAGATGTTTTTCACCGATGCCGCCGTCAGGCGACCGGAAGCCACGCCGTCGAGCAGTTCGGCAAAGCGCGATTTACCGTTCACGATAACGTCTTTAATGAATACCATGTGGTTCAGGCCGAACAGGTCGATGGAAAGATCGTCACCGTCGGTGAGCGCCAGCACGTCGCGGATAAACATCTTCATACCGATCGGAATATTACAGACGCCGATAAAGCGCTTGAAACCGGTATGACGATAGACCGCCTCGGTCACCATCCCGGCCGGGTTGGTGAAGTTAATCACCCACGCGTTGGGGCAGATCTCCTGTACGTCTTTGACGATGTCGAAAATCACCGGGATGGTACGCAAGCCTTTGAACAGGCCGCCCGCGCCGTTAGTTTCCTGCCCGAGATAGCCGTGGCTCAGCGGAATACGCTCGTCCAGCTCTCGCGCCTTCAGCTGGCCCACGCGCAGCTGGGTGGTGACGAAATCCGCATCTTTCAGCGCCAGACGGCGGTCCAGGGTTTTATGCACGGTCAGAGGCACGCCCGCTTTCTCCACCATGCGCTTGCACAGGTCGAAAATAATATTCAGCTTTTCCTGACCTTCCTCCACATCCACCAGCCATAATTCGCTGACCGGTAATTCATGATAACGTTTCAGAAAACCTTCAAGTAATTCCGGGGTATAGCTGCTGCCGCCACCAATGGTTACGACTTTTAATTTCTTCTGCATAATATCTCCCTTAGCGTATCAGGTTAATCGCCTGCAAGGTATAGCGTACTCTTCCCGCTATTTGGGCAAGCCATTAAAGCAATATTTGTGGCGGGTAATCCGCCGAAAGTTAATTAATTACCGTCAAATTCTTCCGGTAACTGTTCGGTGTGAATGAAGTCAATTTTTTAAAGGTCTTAATAAACAGGCTGGGACTGCTGTATCCTGACTCGTATGCAATATCGGTGACAGAGTAGTTGGTAATTTCCAGCTGTTTCTTCGCAAAATTAATGCGGATTTCATTAATAATTTGCACGGGTGTTTTACGATAATAGCGCTGCGTCGCGCGGGTGAGATATTCCTGGGATTTCCCCGACAGGGACACCATATTTTCCAGCGCATTTTCGCTGAACTGGCCTTTATCGTGCATCAGCTCAACGGTGCTGCGCAGCCACTGTGGAATATCATCCGTCACCTGTTGCTCCTCACGATGATGGCGCAGCCGGTTCATCACGTAGAAGGTCACCGTTTCAATAAACTCATCAAATTCATTGTCGCGGAAGTTAAGCGAGGCGATAACCGTTTCAATCCAGGTCATGAACTCGTTTTTGACCCGATAGACCTGGGAGGCCACAAAGCAGAACGGCACCAGTGGCAGATAGTGCTTCTCAAAGAAGCGTCTGCTGACGCCCACATTCAGAATACGGGTGGCACCAAATTCGTAAAAGCTCTGGTGATAAGAACCCATCGGCAGGAAGACAAAATCCCCTCGCTCAAGGAGGACGCGCTTACCGTTGATCTCCTGGTAGTAGCGGCCGGTCAGAACAATCGTGAATTCGTAGTAGTCATGCTGGTGCAGACCGCTGGCGCTCTCCGTCTTGTTGTAGATAACCACGTGAAAATTTTTGCCGTTAAACAGCTGCTGTTCAAGTGCGGTTTTAATTTCCATCGTGCTGACCTCCTGCTGCGAAATCCGACTCAGTGCATTTTCTCGTGAAGCTCGATGAGCTCCGCCACCAGCTCACGCGCCAGCATCGAGGTCATCAGGTGATCCTGCGCGTGGACCAGCACCAGGCTGACCTTCATCTTCCCTTCGCCCTGATCGCCTTCAATCAGCTTTGTCTGCACCAGGTGCGCTTCGTTGAGCGCCGTGCGGGACTGGTCCATCATGGTTTTCGCCGCGGCGAAATCCCCCTGCTTGGCCTGTTTCAGCGCGGCATAGGCCAGGCTGCGAGCCTGTCCGGAGTTGATGATAAGCCCCATCACCACTTCTTCGAGATCGTTCTCGACGGCTTCGTCTGCGACAATACTATCCAAATCTAACATTTTTAAGCTCCTTGTGGCTGGCGCGGGCTTCCCCGCGCCGGTCAATCTTAGAATTTCAGTGAGAGGGCAATATCCTCTTCGCTCTCTTCTTCATCAATAATGGTGGCGGCTTTGTTGGCAATCGCCACGAACGGCATGTACAGCAGGGTGGCAATCCCGAGGTTGAATATCGCCAGCAGGAAGGCCGCGACGCTACCGTTGGTGTTGAAGAAGGCGCCCAGGCCCGCCGGCATGGTCCACGGTGCAATGTTGGTGACCGGTGGAATGATGCCCATGTAATACGCCGTCAGGGTGATCGCGGCCAGCAGCGGCTGAATCAGGATGAACGGAATGAACATTACCGGGTTCATGATAATTGGCAGACCGAACAGAATCGGTTCGTTAATCTGGAAGATGCCTGATGGCAGCGCCAGCTTCGCGACCTGACGGTAGTCAGCACGTCGAGAGACAATAAAGACCGCGATGATCAGACCCAAGGTCGCCCCGGTACCGCCCAGGAAGATATAGGAGTCAAGCATCGGCTTCGCCCACACATGGAAGGTTTTACCCGCTGCAAGCGCCGCGTCAACGGGGCCGTACTGCTGGTAAAGCGCAACGTTTTCCAGTGCCCAGGGGGTCATAATCCCGCTGTCCAGCGCGGCCAGTGCCAGTGAACCATGCACGCCAAAGAACCACAGCAGAGAGGTGAAAATCACATACGCCCAACCGACCACGCCACCCATCGACGCCAGCGGCGTAGAGATAGAGTCCATGATGATCTGGTGGAAGTTTGTGCCCCAGTGGGAGAGCGCCCAGGCGATAATCCCCATGATGGAGAGAATAATGAAGCCTGGAATCAACGCGGAAAATGAACGAGAAACGGAAGCCGGTACGCTATCCGGCAGGCGGATAACCCAGTTGCGGCGGATAATAAAGGTGAACATTTCTGCCACCACCAGGCCGATAACAATACCGGAGATGATGTTGGCCCCGCCCAGCCAGTTGGCGCCAACGGCGTAGGCTTCACCCACGCTGTAAGGCGTTACGGTCATAAAGGCGGCGACGGATAATAACCCGGCAGCCAGCGGATCCACTTTACGCTCTTCTGCCAGTGCCATCCCAATAAAGAAGGGCGCCATCAGCGACATAATCCCTAACGTACCGTTATAGACGTTGCCGCCAATGGCTTTAAAACCATTAAGGGTTTCAATAGTGGAAGCGTCTAACCGAATTCCTAATGAATAAAAGAAGGAACCTTCACCAAAGCTCAGAAAAACGTTGTTAATTAAAACGAACATGGCCCCGGCCAGCGTCAACGGCATTAATTTAATAAAGCCGTTTTTGATGGCGTTAACGTGAGGCTGCTTTCCTATTTTAACAGCAAAAGGAAGGAGTACCTTTTCAAGTGAAGCGATGACTTTACTCATAGGAAAATACCCTTAAATGCCGTAACGCATGTTACGGCGTATTGTGTGTGAAATAACTCTTTGACGGGAAAAATAAAAATTAATTAGCAGCTTTTTTAATGGCTGCAACAGCAGCTTTAAGAACACCTAAACCATCAATCTTGCCGTACAGCCCCGAGTCGATCACTTCGACCGGTTTATTGGGTAACAGTCGTTGAATTTCGGGCAACATATAGGCAATTTGCGGCCCCAGTAAAACAACATCGGCTGTCTGGCCTTTTTCGCCCGCCAGCGTCTCTGGAAACGCTTCAATCACCACAGGGACTTCA
The DNA here is from genome assembly GCF_001521715.1 of Enterobacter asburiae. Taxonomy (NCBI): domain Bacteria; kingdom Pseudomonadati; phylum Pseudomonadota; class Gammaproteobacteria; order Enterobacterales; family Enterobacteriaceae; genus Enterobacter; species Enterobacter asburiae. The sequence continues at coordinate 940,908 of NZ_CP011863.1, read as the reverse complement.
TACTTTTCAGCCTGCGCACGCATCTTTGACACCAGAAGCGACGTTGACATGCCCGCTGAGCAGAACAGGTAGATATGTTTCTTTTCCATCGTGATTCCCTCTTATATGACTACCTGCCATCGCGCTATCACTCGACTCGCTGTCCCGGCAGACAGGTAGCTTGCGTACTGTTGTTTATCGTTGGAGTGAGTATACGCAATGGTACAGACAGGGGATAATTCTGGATAGACTCAAATTGTCTCTCATTGACCTGGCTTGTTGACTCCCTTCACATTTCGGGCAAATAATTCGCGCAAAGAAATAAGATTTTCTGATGCATAAAAAAACCGGCCCATGGGCCGGTTTGTTAACATCCTCAGGCAAGCAGGGTTACTGCGCCTTAGGTGCCTGCGGATCGGTGTCGTATTCAGCACAGGTCTGATAGCCGGAGTTGATCACATGACCGGTATCATCCAGAGCGACGAAGTAGGTTTCTGCCTTACCATCACGTTGACCCAGGATATAGGTCTGGCAGGTCCCTTTCGCATGAATCATGGTCACTTCAGAAGAAGGTTTACCGGCAATCGCAGCAACCTGCGAACGGGTCATGCCTTTTTTAACGTCTTTTACTACGGGCTGCGTAAACTGATCCTTAGTGCGATCGTAAGCCGTACACCCTGCCAGCATAGTCAGTACCGCCGCTGCGCTAAGAATTCCTGCTACGTTCTTGTTCATATTCCGTCCTCTTGTTTATCAGCGTGTTATCTAAGCATGGGATAAAAAGTACTATTGTTCAACTTTGTGGATTACGCCAGACGAATTTCGGAAAATTCTAATAAAACAACGATAACCTGCTAAATCGGCGCAAATTAGCGCACTCGAAACTGTGATCCTTGTCGTTTCTCGCCCAAAGGGTTAGTTTTAACAGCTAACACATTCTGTTTATGTACTGCATATGGAGGGCGTGATGGCTCTGCAACAAGAGATTATTCAGGCACTGGGCGCAAAGCCTACGGTAGATGCACATGAAGAGATCCGCCGCAGCGTGGATTTTTTAAAATCGTACTTAAAAAAGAACGCGTTCCTGAAATCCCTGGTGCTGGGCATCAGCGGCGGCCAGGACTCTACCCTGACCGGTAAACTCTGCCAGATGGCGATTTCAGAGCTTCGCGAAGAGACGGGCGATGAGAAACTGCAGTTTATCGCGGTGCGTCTTCCTTATGGCGTACAGGCGGACGAGCAGGATTGCCAGGATGCGATTACCTTTATCCAGCCTGACCGCGTGCTGACCGTGAATATTAAAGGCTCGGTGCTGGCAAGCGAGCAGGCGCTTCGCGAAGCGGGCATTGAGCTGAGCGATTTTGTTCGCGGCAACGAGAAAGCCCGCGAGCGCATGAAAGCGCAGTACAGCATCGCCGGGATGACCAAAGGCGTCGTCGTCGGCACCGACCACGCGGCAGAAGCGATCACCGGTTTCTTCACCAAATACGGCGACGGCGGCACCGACATTAACCCTATCTTCCGTCTCAACAAGCGTCAGGGTAAGCAACTGCTGGCCGCGCTGGGATGTCCTGAGCATCTTTATAAGAAAGCGCCGACAGCGGACCTTGAAGACGATCGCCCTTCCCTGCCGGATGAAGCGGCCCTTGGCGTCACCTATGACAACATTGATGATTATCTGGAAGGCAAAAAGCTGGATGAAGGTACCGCGAAAATCATTGAAGGCTGGTATCTGAAAACCGAGCACAAGCGCCACACGCCCATTACGGTGTTTGACGATTTTTGGAAATAAACGCAAAACGGTAACCAGGTTACCGTTTTTAGTGTTTGCACCCTCTCCCGTGGGAGAGGGTTGGGGTGAGGGCATCAGGCCGCACGTCCTGGCCGGGTAAGGCGTAGCCCCACCCGGCTCTTTTTTAACCACCGCACTCCTGCTACACTGTATGTCTGAACAGTATATGGAGCAGTATGTGAGCAGGCGTCAATCCGCCCCGCGTCTTGAGTTTGAAGCGGCGGCTATCTACGAATATCCCGAACAACTTCGCCCCTGGCTTGAGGCACTGCCTAAACAGCCGGGCGTATACATCTTTCATGGCGAAAGCGACACCCTGCCGCTTTATATCGGCAAGAGCGTTAACATTCGCAGCCGGGTGTTATCCCATCTGCGTACGCCGGACGAGGCCGCCATGCTGCGCCAGTCGCGACGCATTACCTGGTTCCAGACGGCGGGAGAAATGGGCGCGCTGCTGCTGGAGGCGCGGTTGATAAAAGAACAACAGCCGCTGTTCAATAAGCGCCTGCGCCGCAACCGTCAGCTCTGCTCCCTGCAGATAAACAATGGCAAGCCGCAGGTCGTCTACGCGCGCGACGTCGATTTTTCTCATGCCCCGAATCTCTATGGGCTGTTCGCCAATAAACGCGCCGCGCTCCAGGCGCTGCAGACGCTGGCGGACGATTTACAGCTTTGCTACAGCCTTTTAGGTCTGGAGGCAACCACCCGCGGACGCGCCTGTTTTCGATCCGCGCTGAAGCGCTGCGCCGGTGCCTGCTGCGGGAAAGAGAGCGTTGAGGCGCATCACGCCCGGCTTCTCACCGGTCTGGCGGCCATCAGCGTGAACTGCTGGCCCTGGGAAAGCGCCGTTGCGCTAAAAGAGGTGGGCGAGGCAATGACCCAGTATCACATCGTCAACAACTGGCTCTGGCTGGGCGCCGTCGACGACATCAACGACGCGGCAACCCTGCTGCGCACGCCCGCCGGATTTGACCACGATGGCTATAAAATTCTCTGTAAACCTGTCCTGGCCGGAAAGTTTGAGATCATAGTGCTCAATGACCCGGCAGCCACGTGATTTCGCTGAACAATAAGGTGCCCTGAGCCTCCAGCAGACGCAGCGTATGGGTACCCTCCTCCCAGCTGGCCCCCTGATCGGCTGTCAGCAGTTTATCGCCCAGCTGCCACGCCCCGCTTAGCACGAATACCACGCCCCCACGTGAGCCAAAGGTGGTAAAGGTTCGGTCAGCAACGCGCACCTTCGCCCGGCAGCAGTCGCGCCGGGTCATGATGTTAAAGTCCATCGCCATCCGCCCATCACAAAGCAGCGCTTTCACCGGCAAATCGCCGGCAAAACTGTAGGGCTGATGATGCTTGAGAGTATGGGAGAACGCCTGTCCCGCATCCAGCGTCACCTCTCCCCCTTCCAGCAAGGTAATCACCCGGTCAACACCGGGAAACGAGGAGAATTCGCCGTTGCTGGCAATCGTCGCAATACTGGCACGCCAGTGAAAATGCGCGTCGCGGGAGGGAAGCAGCAAATCTCACGCGTTTCGCCAGCACCATTGCGCCAGAGGCTGACCGGCATCTTACGGATATCAAAGAACTCCATCACCACTCCTGAATGGCACAACCCGTGCCAGGGCAAGGATATCGCTATCGTTGCTGTCTTGTTTGTTATCGTTGGGTATTCACAGAAACAGTATCGGCAGCAGAGCGGGCAGGCCTTAGCGGAACGTTAATAAAAATTCTAACGCCATGACTCTGCAAACATTCTCTGAAGCGACTACAGGAGGATACCGCGCTGGCGGCGGCAGGCAAGAGGGCAGGAAAGAAAAACCGCCGGTCCTGTCCACAGCGGTTGCGCTTTTGTGGACAGGATCCCGGCGGTCTTAAGAGTGTGAACCGATTATTCGGTTGGTGCTGGCATTTTACCTTCCATCGCCGGACGTTCTGTCAGACGCTTCTCAAAATTCGCATTAAATTGTTTTTTCTGTTCCGGGGTCAGAATGTTGTAGATCTTGTTCTGGGTTTCCATGTGAGCCAGCATGCGGGCTTTGTGCTGCTCGGCCATTTTGTCGATCTGCGCTTCGGCTTTCGCCTTATCGAAGCTGTCGCTGGCGATGATGTCATGCATCGCACGGCGCTCTTCAAGCGGAGGACGTTTCATCTGGTCGCGCTCACCTTTTCTGATGTCGCGGATCTGCTGCTTCTGCGCATCCGTCAGGTTGAGATCCTTAAACATCATCATCTCGTTGTGCATACCCGGACCTTTATGATGCATCATCATTTTGCCTTCAGCAGGCGCGGCAGTCGTAGTGGTCGCAGTATCTGCGGCGAACGCCATGCTGGTAGCGCCCAGAGCCAGGGTAGAAGCAACAAACAGTGCAGTAAACTTACGCATAATTTATTTCCTTTCTTTCAGTTATTCTTCGGCGCTATGCCGTGTTGACGAGATTAACTTTACGGGGTTTATCGTCAATTAGTCAGAGCAACGGTAAAACAATGAAAGTGTAAAAAACAAATTTTCGTCAAATGTGGAGGAAATAAGGATAAAGCGTGGAGAGTTGCAACAATAAATATTCAATGCGATGATTTTAAAGAAATTTAGCAGAAGTATAGCGAAGTGCAGATCAATAATAAAGCAATTCACCAGGAATATTCTGCAAAACAAGCGCAAGCGCTTTAATCGTTAAGAAAAGTTTTTTGCTTCCCCCTCCCGGACGATGAGAGGGGAAAGGTTCAGGATATTTTTTCCAGCATCAGCCCGGCCCGCAGGCCAAACGCGACGGTGGGGTTAGGGAATAAAACATACTCGGTGTTTTTCTGCACCTCGTAACGTTCCTCGCCATCCTCAGCCAGCAGCGCCCCTTTGCGGAACGGCGTGAAGTTCAGGGTGTGCGCGGCCATATGGAGCAGGAAGGCATCGCTGCGGCGCGTGATCTGCTGTACGACACGATAGCGCTCAACGGGCTGATGCACGTGCTCGGGAGCCTTTCCTCCCAGCAGCGCCCGAAGGGCGAGATGCGTAGGCGCAAAGCGGGTCAGATCGTTCTGGCCGAACGGCAGCGCTTTTCCCAGCTCCAGCGTGCAGGCCAGCGCAGCGAAACGTTCACAGGTGAAATGGGTAAACGTTCCGCCCGGCGCCTGATGAAATACCAGCGCCTCCAGCCCGGCGTCACCCAGCCAGCTCAGGAACGCTTCATCCCACGGCTGACTGCGCTGCGGCAGAACGCCGAAGCGAACGTGGTAGGACGCGCGGATTGCCGTATGCAGATCCAGATGCCAGCGCGCCGGTCCCGCGGTGGCAAAAAACGCGGTCACGACGTTCTCCAGCCACTCTGCCCGCGCCGTTTCATCGCTCTGAGGAAACTGCGACCAGCGGCCGCCGAACATGCGGTTAATGTCGCTCACCAGATACCGTTTGTTTTGCGCCAGCGCAGGTGGATTGCCGAGCACCACCAGCACGCGGCACTTCAGGGCGATCTCATTGCGATACAGCGCACGCAGCAGCAGATCAACAATCTCAACGGGTGCGGTTTCATTCCCGTGGATACCCGTGGAAAGCAGCAGAGAGAGATCGCTTTTGACGGTCGGCGTCAGTTCAAGCACCCCGCGCCCCAGCCACCGCCAGCGAAACGAGGGGCCGTCCCCCTCTTTCTGTTCCGGCGTCTCATCGGCCAGGGTCAGCGCCAGTAAATTTTCCATATCCACTCCTTTAGCGCTGGAACGGATAAACCGATCCCAGCTGCAGGATTGTCGATAACGCGTCCAGCGCCTCGCGCCCTTCACGCAGAAGCTGCGGGTCAACCAGATCCGCCTGCGTCAGACGATCGCGATAGTAGCGATCGACCCAGTCATTCAGCCGCGTAAAAAGCGTATCGTTCATCATGACCGCGGGGTTCACCGCCTGCATTTCGTCCTGGGTCAGGACCACGCGCAGACGTAAACAGGCTGGACCGCCGCCGTTAGCCATGCTTTCGCGCAGATCAAACACGCGCAGCTCGTCAATCGGGTTATCGGCCTTGACCAGCTCCGTCAGGTAGCGCCACACGCCTTGATGATCCCGGGACTCCTGCGGCAGGACCAGCATCATGCTGCCATCGTCACGGCTCAGCAGCTGGCTATTGAACAGATAGGTTTCTACCGCGTCCTGCACGCTCACCGCCTCCGTGGGCACCTGGACTGGCGTGAACCCGCGCACGCGCTCATGCAGCGTGGCGAGCAGCTTATCCTGATGGGCAAACGCCTGCTCGTGGCAGAACAGTACCTGGCGGTTAGAGACGGCAATCACGTCGTTATGGAAAACGCCCTGGTCAATCACATGCGGGTTTTGCTGGGCAAAAACCACCTGGGAAGGATTGACCTGGTTCAGGCGAGCAACCGCCTGGCTGGCCGCCAGCGTCTGACGAGCAGGATAACGGGTTGGCGCGGCGTGCCCCCCCTCTTCTCGCCCGTAGATAAACAGCTGCAGGCCCGGATCGCCATAGTCGCCCCCCAGGCGGTTATGGTTGGCCGCGCCTTCGTCGCCAAACATCGCTACCTGCGGCAGAGCCTGATGCACCTCAAAATGGGCGTCATGGTTGAAAATGGCGCGCAGCACGCGCTCGGTGGTTTCCGCTTCTGTAGCGCGGTGGAATTTGTTGTTCAGGTTCGCCACCGTCAGATGGACTTTGCCATCCAGCGTGTCGGCTGACGGCGCGACGGTCGCGGCGTTTGCCACCCACATCGAGGAGGCGGAGCTTGCCGCGGAGAGCAGGTGCGGGGTCTGCGTACCCGCTTTTTCAACCACCTGCTCATCGGTACCGCTAAAGCCGAGCTGACGAAGGACTGCCACGTTCGGGCGTTCCTGAGGCGGGATCACCGCCTGCGGGAAACCGGCATCCGCCAGTGCTTTCATCTTCAGCAGCCCCTGCTTCGCCGCCAGCTTCGGGTTGGAGACCTGAAAACGGTGCTTCGTCGAGGCTTCATTACCAAAAGAGAGACCGGCATAGTGGTGCGTCAGCCCCACCAGCCCGTCAAAGTTAACCTCACGCGCTTTCATGACGATCCCCTCCGGTAAAATCCAGCCCCGGATTAAGCGTCTCCGGCAGCGTCAGCGTCGGAGTTTCCAGGCTCGCCATCGGCCACGCGCAGTAATCGGCGGCATACCACGCGCTGGCGCGATGGTTGCCCGACGCGCCTACGCCGCCGAACGGCGCTGTGCTCGCGGCCCCGGTCAGCGGTTTATTCCAGTTCACAATCCCGGCGCGCGCTTCCAGCAGCAGTTGGTCAAACTTCTCGCGATGCGGTGAAATCAGACCGCTCGACAGGCCGTAGCGGGTGTTATTCGCCATCGCAATGGCCGCATCGAAATCGTCGTAACGCCAGACGCACAGCAGCGGGCCAAAGACCTCTTCATCCGGCACGTTGCTCGCGCCGCTCATTTCCACGATGCCCGGCGTCAGCAGCGAGGTACCCGGCTGAACCTGCTTCGGCTCCAGCAGGGTTTTCGCGCCGCGCGCGACGTGGTCCTGCCAGGCCTTCAGCACGTTCAGCGCGGCCTGTTCGGAAATCAGCCCGCCGATAAACGGCTGCGGGTCGGCATCCCACGCGGCAGGCACCAGACGCGCGCTCACTTCAACCAGACGCTTCAGGAAGGCATCCCCCTGCGCGCCCCGCTTCACCAGCAGACGGCGGGAACAGGTGCAGCGCTGTCCGGCGGTAATAAAGGCGGACTGAATCGTCAGGTGCACCGCGGCGTCGATATCGTCAGGGTCTTCCACAATCAGCGGGTTGTTGCCGCCCATCTCCAGCGCCAGAATTTTCTCCGGCTGCCCTGCCAGCTGGCGGTGCAGCTGATAGCCCGTACCGGCGCTGCCGGTAAACAGCAGGCCGTCGATATCGCTCAGCGCGCTCAGCGCCTGACCGGTTTCCCGCCCGCCCTGCACCAGGTTCAGCACGCCCGGCGGCAGGCCGGCCTGTTCCCACAGCTTAACCACCGCCTCGCCGGTGAGTGGCGTGAGCTCGCTCGGTTTGAAAATAACGGTATTGCCCGCCAGCAGCGCAGGCACAATGTGGCCATTCGGCAGGTGTCCCGGGAAGTTATACGGGCCAAATACCGCCAACACGCCGTGCGGACGGTGACGCAGCGTGGCCGCGCCGTCCGGCATGTCGGTGCGCTGTTCGCCGGTACGGGTGTGGTACGCCTTCACCGAAATGGCGATTTTGTTGATCATCGCCGTCACTTCGGTTGTCGCTTCCCAGCGCGGTTTACTGGTTTCAGACGCGATGATGCGCGTCAGTTCGGCCTTATTTGCCTCCAGCAGCCCGGCAAACTTTTCAACAATTTCCTGGCGCACGGCGAAAGGCTGTTTTGCCCACGCCGGAAACGCGCGGCGCGCGGCGCGGCAGGCTTGTTCTACCTGCCCGGCGCTGGCGTCATGCCCCTTCCAGAGCACCTCTTTTCCGACCGGATTGGTTTTTACGCGCTCTTCGCCTTCGCCCGTGACCCAGTCACCGTTAATCCATAATGTCATGCTGTTTTCTCCTCAGGGCAGAGACGCACCAGGCGAACCGTATCGCCGGCGTTACATTTCAGGGCATCCAGTTCTGCAGCCGTCAGCACCAGACGTTCACATTTCGGGTTGGTACGCACCAGCATGGCGCGGAAATTGGCGTAATTTTCGTTCGACACCAGACAGGCGGGCCAGTCACCCGGCGCGGGCTGACCTTCAGAGACCTCAACCAGACGGCTTTTACGGATCGCGCGCACGCGGTCGATATCGCACTCAAGCGTTGGGCCGCCGTCAAAGATGTCGACATAGTTCCGGTAGCGGAACCCCTCTTTCTCCAGCACCGCGCGGGCAGGCGCGGTCTGCGGATGGACTTCGCCAATCACCGCCTGCGCTTCCGGGCTGAGGAAATGGGTATAAATAGGATGCTTCGGCATCAGCTCGGCAATAAAGGCTTTCTGGCCGGTGCCGCAGAGATAGTCCGCCCTGCTGAACTCCATCGAGAAGAAGCGCTCGCCCAGGCTCTCCCAGAACGGCGAGTAGCCGGTGTCGTCGATCACGCCGCGCATCTCAGCGACCACTTTTTCGTTAAAGCGATCGCGGAAGGCGGCCATAAACATAAAGCGCGATTTGGAGAGCAGATAGCCGTTGCCCTCTTTGCGCCACGCCGGGTCGAGGAACAGCGTGCACAGCTCGCTGGCGCCCGTGTGGTCATTGCAGAGAAACAGCGTGGGCAGCGCGTTATAGACGTTCAGCTCTTTCGAGGCGTGAACCATGGTGCCGACGCGGTAGTTGTACCACGGGTCGTTAAGCCCGACGGCCACTTCAATGGCGCAGATCCCGGCTACGGTCCCCGTGTCGGTGTCTTCCAGCACGAACACATACCCCTGTTCGCTTTTTGGCAACGTCCCCTGCCAGGTTTGCAGGGCGCGCTCAATGCGCGCCGACAGCGTTTTTTCATCGGCAGGAAGCGAGGTCAGCCCGCCTCCCGTCTTACCGGCAAGCTGCATGAGCCCGGCGAGATCGCCGCGCTCAACGGGACGGATGACCATCATGATGACACCCCGGATTTCACTTTTTCACACGCCAGCGCAAAACGGTCGAGACCGGTTTGCACCTCTTCCTCGCTGACGATCAGCGCCGGCGCGAAACGCACTACGTTGGCACCGGCAATCAGCACCATCACGCCCACTTTTGCCGCTTCCTGTGAAATAAGTTTAGCTTTCCCGGCAAACTCAGCGGTGAGCTCGCAGCCGATTAACAGCCCCAGACCGCGAATTTCTTTAAACAGCCCCGTTTTGCCGTTGATGGCATTCAGGCGCTCGACAAACCAGTCGTGACGCTGCTTAACGCCTTTCAGCACCTCAGGCGTGTTAATGATGTCGAGAACCTGCCCGGCGACGGCGGTGGCCAGCGGGTTGCCGCCGTAGGTGGTGCCATGGGTACCCACGGTCATCACGCTGGCGAATTTATCGGTGGTCAGCGTCGCCCCAATCGGGAAGCCGCCGCCCAGCGCTTTGGCGGTCGACAGCACGTCCGGCGTCACGCCGTAGTGCATATAGGCATACAGCTCGCCGGTGCGGCCCACGCCGGTCTGCACTTCGTCGAAAATCAGGACCGCGTTGTGGCGATCGCACAGCTCGCGCAGCCCCTGCAGGAAGGCTTTTTGCGCCGGAAGCACGCCGCCCTCGCCCTGCATCGGTTCGACGATCACCGCGCAGGTGGTGTCGTTAATCAGCTCGCTGGCGGACTGCAGATCGTTATAGATGCCGTGACGAATATCCGGCGGCAGCGGGGCGAAATCCTGCGAGTAGGAAGGCTGGCCGCCCGCGCTGACGGTAAACAGCGTGCGCCCGTGGAAGGCATTTTTAAACGCCACGATGCCGCTCTTGTGGGTACCAAATTTATCATGCGCATATTTGCGCGCCAGCTTCAGCGCCGCTTCGTTGGCTTCCGCCCCCGAATTACAGAAAAAGACTTTTTCGGCAAACGTCGCGTCGATCAGTTTTTTGGCCAGGCGCAGCGCAGGCTCGTTGGTAAAGCCGTTGCCGGTATGCCAGAACTTCGCCGCCTGGTCATTCAGCGCCTGACGCAGCGCAGGGTGCGCATGACCCAGCGCGTTGACCGCAATCCCACCTGCAAAGTCGATATACTCTTTACCCTGCTGATCCCACAGGCGCGAGCCTTCCCCACGAACCGGAATAAAAGCCGCCGGAGCGTAAACCGGCATCATCCATTCATCGAAATTTTCACGCGTAATTGACAGAGACATAGCGACCTCATCCGGTAAATAAAAAGTTATTTGAATGTTAAATAATTGGGTGTTTGCACTGTGAATGTAGATTGCAGCCTTCGTGCCAGCCAGCGATAAAAATGCATAAACGGATTTGGGTAACAGAATATCAACAAGTTACGATATGGAGTTATTCACTGTTACTGCATAATAAGTGAATATTTTTACGACAAGCGGCGCTTTGCCGCATGAAAATCAGAAAGAGTATGCACAGGCCAAATATAATTCTGGAATTGTGATCGCTCGCGAAATTTATCGGTCATTTACGCCCTGTTTGAGGGCGAGGCGCGTCAGAATGGTGCAAATATTGCACCAGCGGCATTATCTGTCGCAGTTATTGGTCGAACCCGGTAACAGTTGACGCAAATTCTGCTACCATCCATGCACTATTCACCTTGCACTGGCAGCGACTATGAAATTTGTCTCTTTTAATATCAACGGCCTGCGCGCCCGCCCCCATCAGCTTGAAGCTATCGTTGAACAACATCAGCCAGATGTGATCGGCCTGCAGGAGACCAAGGTTCACGACGATATGTTCCCCCTCGAAGAGGTGGCGAAACTCGGCTACAACGTCTTCTATCATGGGCAGAAAGGCCATTACGGCGTTGCGCTGTTGACCAAAGAGACGCCAGTTTCAGTCCGCCGCGGGTTTCCCGGCGATGACGAAGAAGCACAGCGCCGCATCATCATGGCGGAGCTGCCTTCCCCGCTGGGTAACATCACAGTGATTAATGGCTACTTTCCTCAGGGCGAAAGCCGCGACCATCCGACCAAATTCCCGGCCAAAGCCAAGTTTTATCAGGATCTGCAGAACTACCTGACAACCGAACTCAACAAAGACAATCCGGTGCTGATCATGGGTGATGTGAATATCAGCCCGACCGATCTGGATATTGGCATCGGTGAAGACAGCCGCAAACGCTGGCTGCGTACCGGCAAATGCTCCTTCCTGCCGGAAGAGCGCGAGTGGATGCAGCGCCTGCTGGACTGGGGGCTGGTGGATACCTTCCGTACCGCCAACCCGGACACGCAGGATCGCTTCTCGTGGTTTGACTACCGCTCAAAAGGCTTTGACGACAACCGCGGCCTGCGTATCGACCTGCTGCTCGCCAGTTCGCCGCTGGCAGAGCGCTGCATCGAAACCGGGATCGACTATGAGATCCGCAGCATGGAAAAACCGTCTGACCACGCGCCGGTGTGGGCTAAATTCAAGCTGTAATGACGCGTGAACATTCGAAAACTCGCTTTCCTGTGCGCCCTTCTGGGCGCATTTATTCTGACGTTTGTCATGCTTCCCCCAGGCACGCTCTCCCTGGAAGGGATTAAAACCCACCAGCAGGCACTCCTCTCCCATGTTGACCACGCGCCGCTGCGAAGCGCGCTGATCTTTTTTGCGCTCTATGTGGTGGTCTCCGCTCTGTCGATCCCCGGCGCGGCGATCCTCACCCTGCTGGGCGGGGCGTTATTTCCCCTGTGGGAAGGCACCGTGCTGGTCTCGTTTGCCTCCACGCTCGGAGCCACGCTTGCGATGCTCGCCAGCCGTTATCTGCTTCGCGAATGGGTCCAGCGTCGGTTTGCTCAGCAGATGAAAACGGTGAACGCCGGTATGGCGCATGACGGCGCGGGCTATCTTTTTGCCCTGCGCCTGATGCCGCTGTTCCCGTTTTTCCTGGTGAATTTGCTGATGGGGCTGACCCGCATTGGCGTATATCACTACTGGTGGGTCAGCCAGGTCGCCATGCTGCCCGCGACGTTTGTCTTTCTGAATGCCGGGCGCGAGCTGGGGAAAGTGGCGTCGCTGCGCGATATTTTGTCGCCGGGCATGCTAATCGCCTTTACACTACTGGGGTTATTGCCGCTGGCCACGCGCCGGCTGTTTTCCCGTTATCTCCCGTCTGCTAAAAAGTGAGGCATTATGCGCCGTGTGCGTTTTTGCGCGTTCCTGACCGGTCTGCTGCTGGCAGCCCCCCTCTGTGCCGCCGAAAGCTGGCACGCTATCCAACAGCAGGCCAAAGGCCAGACCGTCTGGTTTAACGCCTGGGGCGGCGATCCGGCGGTCAACCGCTACCTTGAGTGGGTCAGCGGTGAGATGCAAACGCACTACGCCATTACCCTAAAAATCGTCCCGCTGGCGGATGCCGCCGATGCGGTAAAACGGATCCAGACGGAAGCCGCCGCGGGGCGTAAGGCCAACGGCTCGGTTGACCTGCTGTGGGTCAACGGCGAAAACTTCCGCACGTTAAAAGAGGCGAACCTGCTGCAAACCGGATGGGCGCAGTCGTTGCCAAACTGGCGCTATGTCGATACCCGTAAACCCGTCACGGAAGATTTTGCTATTCCCACCGACGGGACGGAATCCCCATGGGGCGGCGCGCAGCTGACCTTTATCGCCCGCAAATCCAGCATGCCGACGCCGCCGGAGGATCCTCAGGCGCTGCTGGCCTACGCGCAGCAGCACCCGGGCAAGGTCAGCTATCCCCGCCCGCCCGATTTTACCGGCACGGCATTTCTTGAGCAGCTGCTTCTGACGCTCACCGATCGCCCTGAGGCTTTACAAAAAGCGCCCGATGCAACGTTTGCTCAGGTTACGGCGCCGCTGTGGACCTACCTCGATAAGCTGCATCCGCTGCTGTGGCGCGAAGGAAAAGATTTCCCTCCCTCGCCTGCGCGGATGGATGCCCTGCTTGCCAGCGGCAGTCTGAACCTGTCGCTGACCTTTAACCCGGCCCATGCGCAGCAGAAAGTGGCGAGCGGCGAACTGCCTGCCGACAGCTACAGCTTTGGTTTCCATAGCGGGATGCTCGGCAACGTCCATTTTGTGGCTATCCCGGCCAATGCCGGCGCGAGCGCGGGTGCAAAAGTGGTCGCCAATTTCCTGCTGTCGCCTCAGGCGCAAATCCGCAAGGCCGACCCGGCCGTCTGGGGAGACCCGAGCGTACTGGATGCGAAAACGCTGCCCGAAGGTAACGCGAAACAGCTGCTGGACCATACGCCTCAGGGGCTGCCGCAGGTGCTTGCAGAGCCGCAGTCCGCCTGGGTGAACGCGCTGGAGCAGGAATGGCTGCGTCGTTACGGCACCCGCTGAGCGGGCTTGTCTGGCTGGCGATGGCGGTGATTTATCTGCCGATCCTGCCCGCTGGCGTGATGCTGTTCGCACCGGCGCTTTCTGCGACAAACTGGCAGCGGCTGCTGAACGATCCGCAGCTGCCTCAGGCGACCGTCGCCACGCTGGTCTCAACGCTCATCGCCACGCTGGGGGCGTTGCTGATTGCCCTTTTCTTCGTCTGCCTTTTGTGGCCCGGTCAACGCTGGCGGCGCCTCACGACCCGACTGCCCTGGCTACTGACGATCCCCCATGTGGCGTTCGCCACCAGCGCGTTGCTGCTGTTTGCCGAGGGCGGTCTGTTTTATCAGCTCTGTACCGTCTGTACGGCTCCGTTTGACCGCCACGGCGTCGGGCTGGGCCTGACGCTCGCGGTCAAAGAGAGCGCGTTCGTGCTGTGGGCCATTTACGCCGTACTGCCGGAACAACGGCTCGCGCAGCAGAAGATCGTCCTGCAAACCTTTGGCTACGGGCGTTATCAGACGCTCAGCTGGCTGATCCTCCCGGCGATCGCCCCTGTCCTCGGCGCGGTGATGCTGGCGGTGCTGGCATGGTCGCTCTCGGTCGTGGACGTGGCGATCGTTCTCGGGCCCGGTAACCCGCCCACCCTGGCCGTGCTGGCCTGGCAATGGCTAAGCCAGGGCGACGAGCAGCAGCAGGCAAAAGGAATGCTGCTGTGCCTGCTTCTCCTTATGCTGCTGGCCGCGCTTGCCGCCCTCGGGTACGGCCTCTGGAAAGCATGGCGTCGCACGATCCCGAATCTCGCGGGGACGCGCCCCCGTTCTCCACTCGTCCTGCCTGAGCGGGCATTAGGCGGGTTACTGCCCGCGTGCGGCATCCTGTGCGCCGCGGTACTGCTGATGCTGGCACAAGGGGGCGACGTGGGTCCCGTGGGGACCAGCCTTTCCTTCGGCCTGCTGTCGAGCCTGATCGCCCTCATCGTCATTTTTCTCTGGCTGGAATGGGGACCGCAGCGAGGCGCTGCGTGGGTGTGGTCACCGCTCGCTCTTCCGGCGCTGCCGCTCGTCACCGGGCAATATTTTATTGCATTGCGTCTGGGGCTCGACGGGCACTATGCCGCCGTGCTCTGGAGCCATCTGCTGTGGGTGTTGCCGTGGATGCTGCTGGTTCTGCAGCCCGCCTGGCGGCGGATCGATCCCCGGCTTATCCTTACCGCCAGAACGCTCGGCTGGCGACGGGCGAAAATATTCTTACTGCTGAAATGCCCCCTTCTGGTGCGCCCGGCGCTGCTGGCGTTTGCCACCGGCTTTTCCGTCAGCATGGCGCAATACATGCCGACGCTCTGGCTTGGCGCGGGGCGTTTCGCCACGCTGACCACCGAAACCGTCGCGCTCAGCAGCGGGGGCAGCATCCCCGTTCTCGCCAGCAGGGCGCTGGGATTACTGCTGGTGACGGGCACGGTGTTCGGTCTTGCCGCCCTGATATCCCGGCTCGCGGGCCGCTACCGTCAAGGATTACGATAATGCTGAAGGTAAACCATCTCACCATCGAACCACTTTTCCGCGAGGTCAGTTTTTTCGTTCCTCGCGGGGAGATCGTTACCCTGATGGGGCCGTCCGGCAGCGGCAAATCGACCCTTTTTGCGTGGATGGTCGGCGCGCTGTCAGACGATTTTCAGGCGCGGGGCGAACTGTGGCTCGACGCGCGTCGCTGCGACGGCCTTCCCGTTGAATCCCGCGGGCTGGGCATACTTTTTCAGGACGCGCTGCTGTTTGAACAGTTCAGCGTCGGGCAAAATTTGCTGCTGGCGCTGCCTGAGCGGATCGTCGGGAGAGCGCGTCGGGAAGCGGTCGAGCAGGCGCTGGATTCCGCCGGGCTGAGCGGCCATTACGCCAGCGATCCGGCCACCCTCTCCGGCGGTGAGCGTGCACGGGTCAGCCTGCTGCGCGCCCTGCTCGCAGAGCCGCAGGCGCTGCTGCTGGACGAACCGTTCAGCCGCCTCGATAAAACGCTGCGCACAACGTTTCGGACATGGGTATTTGTCGCCGTCCGCGCGCGCAATATCCCGGTGGTGCTGGTCACGCACGATGAAGACGATATTCCGCCCGGCGGCAAGCTGATTGAGATTTCTCGCTGGCAATAATGTGCTAACGCAATGTTTTCCGTTTCCGGAGAGACGACAATGCCCCCCTCTTTTACTGACGTCAGGTTATTCGATGAAACGTGTTTCTCAACTGACCGCGCTGGCCCTGCTCTGCGGCCTCGCTTCCTTTTCCTCTCTGGCGGCTGATATGCCCAACGTGATGACGCTGTCTCAGCTTCAGGCGCAGCACGGCACGCCTGTCGATACCCGTCCCAGCACGTTTTACAACGGCTGGCCGCAGACCCTCAGCGGCCCCTCCGGCCACGAACCCGCCGCACTCAACCTTGCTGCCGCCTGGCTGGGCGCAATGAGCGACGAGCAGATTGCGAGCTGGGCAAAACAACATCAGCTTACGCCTGCAACCGCCATCGCCCTGTACGGCGACGAGAACGATAACCTGGCGGTGAAGTCCCGCCTGGAGAAAGCCGGATACCGCCAGGTCTCGCTGCTCAGCGACGCGCTGCAGACGCCCGACCGCCTTCAGCGCCTGCCTCACTTTGAACAGCTGGTTTACCCGCAGTGGATCCACTGCCTCCAGCAGGGTAAACCCGTGACCGCCGCGCCGGCTGGTGACTGGAAAGTGATTGAAGCCGCCTGGGGCGCACCGAAGTTTTACCTGCTGAACCACATTCCCGGCGCGGGCTACATCGACACCAACGAGGTGGAAAGCGAGCCGCTGTGGAATAAAGTCTCCGACGACAAGCTGAAAGCGATGCTGGCGAAGCACGGGATCCGTCACGACACCACCGTTATTTTGTATGGCCGTGACGTTTACGCCGCCGCGCGCGTGGCGCAGATCATGCTGTATGCGGGCGTGCAGGATGTGCGCATTCTCGACGGTGGCTGGAAGGCGTGGTCGGATGCAGGCCTCCCGGTTGAACGCGGCACGCCCGGCAAAGTGACGCCAGCACCCGATTTCGGCGCGCCGATCCCCGGCCAGCCGCAGCTGATGGTTGATATGGAACAGGCGCGCGGGATGCTGCACCGTCAGGATGCCTCCCTGGTCAGCATTCGTTCGTGGCCGGAGTTCATCGGCGAAACCAGCGGCTACAGCTACATCAAGCCAAAAGGTGAAATAGCCGGTGCCCGTTGGGGTCACGCGGGCAGCGACGCGACCCATATGGAAGACTTCCATAACCCGGATGGCACCATGCGCAGCGCGGACGATATCGCCGCCCAGTGGAAGCGCTGGAATATTCTGCCGGAACAGCACGTCGCGTTTTACTGCGGCACCGGGTGGCGGGCGTCAGAAACCTTTATGTACGCCCGGGCGATGGGCTGGAAGAATGTCGCCGTCTATGACGGCGGCTGGTACGAATGGAGCAGTCACCCGCAGAACCCGGTCACCACCGGAGAGCGCGGGCCAGAAAGCGCTCTCTAAGGGTTGAGTGACTTCAGCGTCACATAACCGCTCCAGACGCGCGTTGTGGTGGTCAGCCAGCACAGGGCGCCGAATACCCACGCGAATAGCGTAAAGTGCGCCGGAAACAGGCAGCACAGCACGAACAGCGCGATGGTCTCCGTCCCTTCCGTTAACCCACCGATGTAATAAAACGACTTGTGCGCATAGCCGGGGTTGTCGATGTCGTGCTTCGCGGCCAGCGCCGCAAACGCCAGAAAGCTGCTGCCGGTACCGATAAACGCAAAAGCAGCCAGGCGGCCGCCAGCGCATTTTCTGCGGGAGCCGCGAGCGCAAAGCCAAACGGCACCAGGGCGTAGAACAGAAAATCGAGCGCGATGTCGAGAAATCCCCCCGCATCGGTCAGCCCTCTCCTCCGCGCCAGCGCGCCGTCCAGACCGTCCAGCAGGCGGTTAAGCACGATGGCAGCCAGCGCAGCCGGATACCAGCCGAGGGCCAGAAGCGGCAGCGCCAGCACGCCGATGGCAAACCCGGTCAGGGTCAATCCGTCGGGCGTGATGCCCGGCTTATCCATCACGGAAACCAGACGATTCAGAACGGGCTTAACCCGCGGGTGCAGGTGACGGTCAAGCATGAGGAGTCTCGTTAAACGTGGCGCACAGCCCCTGCGCCGGAATATCCAGCGCGGCATTAAAGCGGGCGGAGAGATTCTGAAACGCAATCAGCGCCGTCATCTCGGTGATGGCATCGTCCGCGAAGTGGCGTTTCAGCGTCGTTCTGATAGCCTCATCCGCTCTGGGCGGCGTGGCGGTCACCGCCTCGGCGTAGGCCAGCGCCGCGCGCTCCTGCTCGGTGAACAAAGTGGAATCATGCCAGTCGCTCACGGCGTGAACCTTATCCAGCGCGCCGCAGCGCTCGGCCAGACGCAGGCTGTTGGCATCAATACAGAAAGCGCAGTGACAGAGCTGGGATACCCGCGTCATGAGCAGCGAGCGCAGCGCGGGCGTCAGGCGCGCGCGACGGCGTTCCAGAAAGCCGACAAACAGCGCCACCAGCCAGAACAGACGCGGCATTCGCCCCCACCAGCGGGTGGGATTCAGCACCGCGCCAAAATGCTTTTTCTGCATGGCGGCTATCGGTTTTAGGCTGGCGGGAAGGGATTCGAGGGGGGCAACCCAGGCGGTGGACTCTTTCACCTGATTCTCCTGTTTACTGGACTCTGAGAAAGGGCACGATAATATGTCTTTTTTCGCTATCAATTATTGACGATCATGCTAAAAACACTCGATGTCGTTGCCGCCATCATCGAAAAAGACGGCAACATTTTACTGGCGCAGCGCCCTGCCCACGCCGATCAGCCGGGAATGTGGGAATTTGCAGGCGGTAAAGTCGAGGCCGGAGAAACCCAGCCAGAAGCGCTTATCCGCGAGCTGCGTGAAGAGTTGGGCATTGACGCCCTGCCGGGGCAATACGTGGCAAGCCACCAGCGGGAAGTGTCGCAGCGGTTGATCAACCTGCATGCCTGGCACGTCCCTGCTTTTCGCGGCGAACTCACGGCGCACTACCACAGCGCGCTCGCGTGGTGTACGCCGGAAGAGGCGTTTGGCTACGCCTTAGCCCCGGCGGATATTCCGCTGCTGGAAGCGTTTATTGTTTTACGCGACGCCAGACCAGCGGGTTCGTGCTGATGGCGCGCTCGTCGCGCTGGCACTGCAGCAGAATGCCGTCCGCTTTCACAATGGCCCCTTCCGAGTAGTTCTGATTCTGATAGATACAGCACTGATTGCAGGGCTGCACCGTTTGATTCTGGCCGCTGGAGCTAAACACTTCCGGCGGCACATTCACCTCCACGTCCGGGAGAATGGGGTTGGCCTGCACGCCTGCGGTAAAGATCAGACATAACGCGGTGAGTAGATAACGTTTCATAGACACATCTTCCAGTAGTTCCTTGATAATGACTATAACGGTAAACCAGAGCCGAACCTTTAATTTATCTCTTCATCGCTTTTCGTTATGACGCCCGTCCTCTCATTAATTTCCCTTTCGTCATAAATTTCTGCTTGCCTCACAAAGCGGTACGGGTGGTATAGTCAAAAAAACAACACAAATCGCATAAGTAATAAACATAAAATACGATAAGAGGTTCTTATATCTATGGATCAGACACGCTCTCTGGAAAGTTTCCTTGCCTATGTTCAGCAGCGCGACCCGCACCAAAGCGAGTTCGCGCAGGCCGTGCGTGAAGTTATGACCACCCTGTGGCCCTTCCTTGAACAAAACCCGCGTTATCGCCAGATGTCTTTGCTTGAACGCCTTGTCGAGCCAGAGCGCGTGATCCAGTTCCGCGTGACGTGGGTTGACGATCGCAACCAGGTACAGGTTAACCGCGCGTGGCGCGTTCAGTTTAACTCGGCGATTGGTCCGTTTAAGGGCGGCATGCGTTTTCATCCGTCCGTGAACCTGTCGATTCTGAAATTCCTCGGCTTCGAGCAGACCTTTAAAAACGCCCTCACCACGCTACCGATGGGCGGCGGGAAAGGCGGCAGCGATTTCGACCCGAAAGGCAAAAGCGAAGGCGAAGTGATGCGCTTCTGCCAGGCGCTGATGACCGAACTCTACCGCCACCTCGGCCCGGATACCGACGTTCCTGCCGGTGATATCGGCGTGGGCGGACGTGAAGTGGGCTTTATGGCCGGGATGATGAAAAAGCTCTCCAACAACAGCGCCTGCGTCTTTACCGGCAAGGGGCTGTCGTTTGGCGGCAGCCTGATCCGCCCGGAAGCGACAGGATACGGCCTGGTTTACTTCACCGAGGCGATGCTCAAGCGTCACGGTTTAGGCTTTGAAGGCATGCGCGTCGCGGTGTCCGGCTCCGGTAACGTGGCGCAGTATGCGATTGAGAAAGCGATGCAGTTTGGCGCTCGCGTGGTGACCGCCTCTGACTCCAGCGGCACGGTGGTGGATGAAGCGGGCTTCACGGCAGAGAAGCTGGCGCGCCTGTGTGAGATCAAAGCCAGCCGCGACGGCCGCGTGGCGGATTATGCCCGGGAGTTTGGCCTGACCTACCTGGAAGGGAAACAGCCGTGGGGCGTGCCGGTGGATATCGCCCTGCCGTGCGCAACACAAAACGAGCTGGATGCGGACGCCGCGCGTACCCTGATTAGCAACGGCGTAAAAGCGGTGGCCGAAGGGGCGAATATGCCGACCACCATCGACGCGACGGACCTGTTCCTTGAGGCGGGCGTGCTGTTTGCACCGGGCAAGGCCGCTAACGCGGGCGGCGTGGCGACCTCCGGCCTCGAGATGGCGCAAAACGCCGCGCGTCTCGGCTGGAAGGCCGAGAAAGTGGATGCGCGCCTGCACCATATCATGCTGGATATTCACCATGCCTGTGTGGAGTACGGCGGCGAGGCATCGCAAACCAACTACGTGCGCGGGGCGAATATCGCCGGGTTCGTGAAGGTGGCGGATGCGATGATTGGTCAAGGCGTGATTTAAGGTTTACAGCGTGCGGCCGGGTGCCCTCACCCCGGCCCTCTCCCACAGGGAGAGGGAGAAAACCGGGCGTATCAGGCCGCGCTCTTTTTCTTCTTGAACGGTTTCTTCGCGCCGCTACCGGGTGCAACCATCCCTCTGAACGTTTTCACCGGCGTGCTGCGCGCCTGATCGATCAGCTGATAAAGCGTCCCAACCAGCGGCTGCATAAAGTCCTGATAGCGGCACTGCTTCTCGCTGATCTGCGTCAGCACCGATTCCCAGTGCGCGGTCATGTCCGGCCTCGCGGCCAGCTCCGGCAGAGAGTGGATTAGCGCCCGGCCCGGCTCCGTTGAGTGGATATAGCGTCCCTTTTTCTCCAGGAAGCCGCGCTTAAAGAGCAGCTCGATGATCCCCGCGCGGGTTGCTTCCGTCCCCAGACCGTCGGTGGCGCGCAGGATCTTCTTCAGATCTTTATCCTGTACAAACCGGGCGATCCCGGTCATCGCCGACAGCAGCGTCGCATCGGTGAAATGGCGCGGAGGCTGGGTCTGACGTTCAACCACTTCGCCCTTCTCGCACAGCAGTTCGTCATCTTTAGCGACCACCGGCAGCGGCGTACCGTCGTTTTCTTCATCGCGCTCTTTGTTACCGAGCAGCGTGCGCCAGCCCGCTTCTGCGAGGAAACGCGCTTTGGCGACAAACTTACCTTTGGCAATCTCAAGCTCAATCAGGCACTTACGGAATACCGCGTCCGGGCAGAACTGCATCAGGTACTGACGGGCGATCAGGTTATAGACCTTCGCTTCGTTCTCGGTCAGGTTGACGCTGCTGGCGCGGGCCGTCGGGATAATCGCGTGGTGGGCATCGACTTTTTTATCATCCCAGCAGCGGTTATGGGTGTCCGGGTTTACCGCCGGCTGCGGGAGCAGATCCGGCGCGTGCACGCCGATGGCGTTCATCACCGAGTGGCGACCGGCAAAGTGCTCTTCCGGCAGATAGCGGCTGTCCGAACGCGGATAGGTGATGAGCTTATGGGTTTCGTAGAGCTTCTGGCAGATATCCAGAACGTTCTGCGCGCTCAGGCCAAACTTTTTTGCCGCCTCAATCTGAAGTGCAGAAAGCGAAAACGGCAGCGGCGCGGGTTCTGATTCCCGTTTATCGTTATAGCTGGTAACAATAGCAGGCTGGCCGGTAATGCGGTTAACCACATGATCCGCCAGCGGACGGTGCAGCAGGCGCCCCTCATCATCCTGGTACGATTCGCAGGCATCGCTCGGCTGCCAGACGGCGGTAAAGCGCTCGTCTTTAGGCGTGACGATATGCGCTTTCACTTCGAAAAAATCTTTGGCGACGAAGTTCTCAATCTCTTCATCACGACGCACCACCAGCCCCAGCACCGGCGTCTGCACGCGCCCCACGGAAAGTACGCCCTGATAGCCCGCGTTGCGCCCAAGAATGGTGTATGCGCGGGTCATGTTGATGCCGTACAGCCAGTCGGCGCGGGCGCGGGCTAAAGCCGAGACGCACAGCGGAATAAACTCGCTGTTGGCGCGCAGGCGCGAAATCGCCCGCTCGACGGCCTGCGGGTTGAGATCGTTGATCAGGCAGCGCTGCACCTGCTGGCGCTTTTCCGGCGCCAGCTCCAGGTAGTCCAGCACCTCATCCACCAGCAGCTGTCCTTCCCTGTCCGGGTCACCCGCGTGAACGATTTCAGCGGCTTCATGCAGGAAGCGCTTGATCACGTTGAGCTGTTTGGTAACCGAAGGACGGGGCTGCAGGCGCCATTTTTCCGGCACGATGGGCAGATCGTTTAAATTCCAGCGGGCGTAGCGGCTGTCATAGACATCCGGCTGCGCCTGCTCAAGCAGGTGACCAATACACCAGGTGACCACCTGTCCGTTACCGCATTCGATAAAGCCGTCGCCCTTGCGATGCGGTTTAGGCAGCACGTCGGCAATGGCGCGGGCCAGGCTCGGCTTTTCGGCAATAAACAACCGCATCGAATTAACGGATCTCGATCATCGGGCGGCCGCCGCGCGCGGTCACCAGCTCGCCGATCGCCGTCAGGGTGATGCCGAACTCGGCGGCAGTGGCCTGAACCTCAGCTTCGGATTCCGGCGTGACCGCCAGCAGCAGGCCGCCGGAGGTTTGCGGATCGCACAGCAGGTTGCGCCACTCCTCGGGCATTTCGCCCATCAGGTGACCATAGCTGGCGAAGTTGCGCTGGGTACCGCCCGGAACCGCTCCCTGAGCAATATACTCCTCCACGCCCGGCAGCTTCGGCACGTCCTGATACCAGACCTGCGCCTGCACGCCCGCGCCCTGACACACTTCAGAAAGGTGCCCCAGCAGGCCAAAACCGGTAACGTCGGTCATCGCCTTTACGCCGTCGATATTGGCAAACGCCGCACCGGCGAGGTTCATCTGGCACATGACTTCCGTTGCCAGACCTTTGTGCTCCGGTTTCAGCAGCGATTTTTTCTCGGCGGTAGTCAGCACGCCAATGCCCAGAGGTTTGGTGAGGAACAGTTTGCAGCCCGCCTGGGCGGTGCTGTTGCGCTTCACGCGTTCGGTCGGCACCACGCCGGTAACGGCCAGGCCGAAGATCGGTTCGGGCGTATCAATAGAGTGACCACCGGCCAGCGCAATCCCCGCCTGCTGGCAGGCAAAACGACCGCCATCAATCACTTCACGGGCCACTTCCGGCGGGATGGTGTTGATCGGCCAGCCCAGAATGGCAATCGCCATGATCGGCTTACCGCCCATCGCGAAGATATCGCTGATGGCGTTGGTAGCCGCAATGCGCCCGAAGTCGAACGGGTTGTCGACAATCGGCATAAAGAAGTCGGTAGTACTGATAATGCTGGTGCCGTTACCTAAGTCATAAACTGCAGCATCGTCACGCGTTTCGTTGCCGACAAGCAGGTTCGGGTCGACAAACTTCGCCTGTTCACTGTGCAGGATGGTCTCCAGCACTTTCGGGGAAATTTTACAACCGCAACCGGCTCCGTGGCTGTACTGCGTTAAACGAATGGTTTGCTCGCTCATGGACGTCTCCTGTCATCTCAATCGCGCTATGGTAGCGCTCATTCCATAAAGAGGTAAGTATGACTGTCTGAATTCTGCGGCAGATGCTCAGAATCCAGACAGTTTAGCGTGCGTGATCAGAAACGGCTGACGAAAGGCGTGGTGTCCGGCACGCTGATGGTGCTCGAGGCTTTAAGCTGCGGGGTGCCGAGATAGAGGAAACCGACAATTTTGTCATGCTCGCCGCAGCCAAAACCGTCACGGACCGCCGGGCTTTCGGTCAGCGCACCGGTACGCCAGATACCGTTAAAGCCCTGCGCGACGGCGGCCATTTGCATCGCCATGACCGCACAGCCTGCGGACATTTCCTGTTCCCAGACCGGCACCTTATGGTCAGCCTGGCATTTCGCCACGACGGCGATAATCATCGGGGCGCGGAACGGGGCATTGCGCGCCTTGTCGATACCTTTCTCATCCTGCCCGGCGGCAACCGCGCCCTGCTCCAGCAGCTGGCTGAAACGATCGCGGCCTTCGCCTTCAATCACAAAGAAGTGCCACGGCTGCAGCGTGCCGTGATCGGGGGCACGCATGCCAGCACGCAGAATGTTCTCCAGCTGCTCGCCTGCCGGGGCAGGTTCGGCCAGACGGGAAGCGCTACGGCGGTTAACAAGCAGTTCGAGTGCGTCCATTGGTTAACTCCTTTCTTGAAATTTACTCACAAAATTAACACGACGGCAGATTTTGTTACAGCCTGGCAGGCGATTCCTGCTGACAAGTGGCGGTTGGGTCATTACGATAACCCAACATTACCGTCCAGTGGCGACGGAAACAGTCATTTTCTGGTTAGGGAGAATACATGCGAACCCTTTGGCGAATCATTGCCGGTTTCTTTAAATGGACGTGGAGACTGCTCAACTTCGTCCGCAACCTGGTGATGAACATCTTCTTCATCTTCCTGGTTCTGGTTTGCGCGGGCATCTGGATGCATATCAGCAATGCGAATCAGGCGCAGCATTCAACGCGCGGCGCGCTATTACTCGATATCACCGGCGTCATCGTTGATAAGCCGTCCACCAGCAGTCGCCTGAGCGTGATTGGTCGCCAGCTGTTTGGCGCAACCTCAGATCGTCTGCAGGAAAACTCCCTGTTCGATATCGTCGATACCATCCGCAAGGCAAAAGACGACCGGAACATCACCGGGATCGTACTGGATCTGAAAGATTTTGCCGGAGGCGATCAGCCTTCAATGCAGTACATCGGTAAAGCGCTGCGCGAATTCCGCGACAGCGGCAAGCCGGTGATTGCCGTGGGCGACAGCTACAGCCAGGGACAATATTATCTGGCGAGCTTTGCCAATAAAATCTGGCTCTCCCCGCAGGGGACGGTGGATCTGCACGGCTTTGCCACCAACGGCCTGTACTACAAATCCCTGCTCGACAAGCTGAAGGTCACCACCCACGTCTTCCGCGTCGGCACGTATAAATCAGCCGTCGAGCCGTTTATCCGCGACGATATGTCTCCTGCCGCCCGTGAAGCGGACAGCCGCTGGATTGGCGAGCTGTGGCAGAACTATCTGGGCACCGTTGCCGCTAACCGCCAGATTACGCCTGAGCAGGCGTTCCCGGGCGCGCAGGGCGTGCTGGATGGCCTGCGTAAGGTTGACGGTGATACCGCGAAATACGCGCTGGATAACAAACTGGTTGATGCCCTGGGCACCAGCGCCGAGATTGAAAAATCCCTGAGCAAGCAGTTTGGCTGGAGCAAAGAGGATAAAAATTACAGCGCCATCAGCATGTATGATTACTCGACGAAAAAACCGGATGACAGCGGTGACAGCGTCGCGGTGGTGTTTACCAACGGCGCCATCATGGACGGCCAGGAGACTCCGGGGAACGTGGGCGGCGATACTACCGCGTCACAAATCCGCGATGCTCGCCTGGATCCAAAAGTGAAAGCGATCGTCCTGCGGGTGAACAGCCCTGGCGGCAGCGTCAGCGCCTCCGAGGT
This sequence comes from Enterobacter asburiae, assembly GCF_001521715.1. Lineage (NCBI taxonomy): Bacteria > Pseudomonadati > Pseudomonadota > Gammaproteobacteria > Enterobacterales > Enterobacteriaceae > Enterobacter > Enterobacter asburiae. The sequence goes on along the minus strand of NZ_CP011863.1, from coordinate 915,293 downwards.
GATCCGCGCTGAACTGGCCGCGGCGCGTGCCGCCGGCAAGCCGGTCGTCGTATCCATGGGTGGAATGGCCGCCTCCGGGGGGTACTGGATCTCAACGCCAGCCAACTACATCGTGGCCAACCCAAGCACGCTGACCGGTTCGATTGGCATCTTCGGGGTGATCAACACCGTGGAGAACAGCCTGGATTCTCTGGGCGTGCATACCGATGGCGTGGCCACCTCTCCGCTGGCGGATGTGTCGGTGACCAAATCCCTGCCGCCGGAAGTCTCTGAGATGATGCAGCTCAGCATTGAGAACGGCTATAAACGCTTTATCACCCTAGTCGCAGACTCGCGTAAAAAGACGCCTGAGCAGATCGACCTGATCGCACAGGGCCACGTCTGGACCGGCCAGGATGCGAAGAGCAACGGTCTGGTGGACAGCCTGGGCGACTTCGATGACGCGGTGAAGAAAGCCGCCGAGCTGGCGAAGCTCAAGCAGTGGCATATCGAGTATTACCAGGACGAGCCGTCGTTCTTCGATATGGTCATGGACAGTATGTCCGGCTCGGTACGCGCCATGCTGCCGGAGGCGATGCAGGCTTACCTGCCTGCGCCGGTCGCCACGGCAGCGAAAGCGATGAAGGCGGAAAGCGATAAGCTTGCGGCCTTTAACGATCCACAGAGTCGTTACGCGTTTTGCCTGACCTGCGCTAACGTCCGTTAAAAACCGTCCCCTCTTCCCGCGAAGAGGGGATTTTTTCTTTTGAAGAACAAGAACTCACTACCATGCAGAAGAAATCGATTTATGTAGCCTACACTGGCGGTACCATCGGTATGCAGCGCTCTGAAAACGGCTATATCCCTGTCTCCGGCCACCTTCAGCGTCAGCTTGCGCTGATGCCAGAATTCCACCGTCCGGAAATGCCTGACTTCACCATCCATGAATACGAGCCGCTGATGGACTCCTCCGACATGACGCCGGAAGACTGGCAGCACATCGCGGATGACATTAAAGCCCATTACGACCAGTACGACGGCTTCGTGATCCTGCACGGCACCGACACCATGGCGTTTACCGCCTCGGCGCTCTCCTTCATGCTGGAGAACCTGAGCAAGCCGGTTATCGTCACCGGGTCGCAAATCCCGCTGGCGGAGCTGCGCTCAGACGGGCAGATCAACCTGCTGAACTCCCTGTACGTAGCGGCGAATTACCCGATCAACGAAGTGTCGCTGTTCTTTAATAACCGTCTGTATCGCGGCAACCGCACCACCAAAGCCCATGCCGACGGTTTTGACGCCTTCGCCTCCCCTAACCTGCAGCCGCTGCTGGAGGCCGGGATTCATATTCGTCGTCTGGGCACGCCGCCTGCGCCGAACACCGCCGGCGAGCTGATCGTGCATCCGATCACTCCGCAACCGATTGGCGTGGTCACTATCTACCCGGGTATCTCTGCTGACGTGGTGCGTAACTTCCTTCGCCAGCCGGTGAAAGCGCTGATTCTGCGCTCCTATGGCGTAGGTAATGCCCCGCAGAACGGCGAGTTCCTGAAAGAGCTCCAGGAAGCCAGCGAGCGCGGAATTGTGGTCGTGAACCTGACCCAGTGTATGTCCGGAAAGGTCAACATGGGCGGCTATGCCACCGGCAACGCGCTGGCGCATGCGGGAGTCATCAGCGGCTTCGATATGACCGTTGAGGCAACGCTGACTAAACTTCACTATTTACTGAGTCAGGATCTGGACATTCAGTCCATTCGCAGCGCGATGATGCAAAACCTGCGCGGCGAGCTGACCCCGGACGAATAAGGAGTGCTCATGAAGCAACGCGCCCTGCTACTGGTCGATTTGCAAAATGATTTCTGCGCGGGCGGTGCGCTGGCCGTCGCCGAAGGTGACAGCACCGTTGACGTGGCAAACACGCTGATTGACTGGTGTAAAGCCCGCGGCGAAGCCGTTGTCGCAAGCCAGGACTGGCACCCGGCGAATCACGGCAGCTTTGCCAGCCAGCACAACGTTGAGCCGTTCACTCAGGGGGAACTCGATGGGCTGGCGCAAACCTTCTGGCCGGATCACTGCGTACAGCAGACGGAAGGCGCGGAACTGCATCCGCTTCTGAATCAGAAAGCCATCGACGCGGTGTTCCATAAAGGTGAAAACCCGGCTATCGACAGCTATAGCGCGTTTTTTGATAACGGGCATCGCCAGAAAACGGCGCTGGACGCGTGGTTACGTCATCACGAAATCACGGAGCTGGTCGTGCTGGGCCTGGCGACGGATTACTGCGTGAAGTTTACCGTGCTGGACGCGCTCCAGTTAGGTTATACCGTCAGCGTCATCACCGACGGCTGCCGCGGGGTGAACATTAACCCGCAGGACAGCGCTCAGGCGTTTATGGATATGGCTGCGGAAGGCGCAACGCTGTATACGCTCGAAGACTGGCTGGAAACGCAGGCGTAGTCTTTTACGCCCTCTCCCTGTGGGAGAGGGTATCAACCCGCACCGTTATTGCATTTTCATCGTCGCAATCGGCTTCGGCGTAATGCCGAAGTCTTCTTTCAGCTCGCGCTTGCTTTTCATCACCATCTGGCCCTGGGTGTCGATAGTCATGTGCTGCGCGTCGGTGTTATTGCGCGCCTGCCACAGCATCACCAGCTGCAGGCTGTTCTCTTTTTGCTCCGGCGTCAGCGCGACGCCGTCGGGCCATTTTCCCAGCTCTACGGCGGTCACCAGACGCTGATAAATTTCCGGCGTCATGCCGCTAATCATGTCATCAATATTCACACTCGCGCCCTTTTAGAGGAATAATTTGCTGAATCGTTTTTTCAACCCTTCACCTGGTCGCCGTTTTCGTCGTCAGTGAAGCTCATTGAGGCTGAGTTTACGCAGAAACGCTCGCCCGTAGGCTGTGGGCCATCCGGGAAGACGTGCCCAAGGTGCGCATCGCAGTTGCCGCAGCGAATTTCCGTGCGCACCATGCCGTGCGACGAGTCGGTCAGGTAGCGGATGGCCTCATCGCTCACCGGCTCGTAGAAACTCGGCCAGCCGCAGCCAGAATCAAATTTCGTTTGTGAATTGAACAGCGGGGCATCACAGACCAGACAGTGGTAGACGCCGTCTCGCTTATTGTGCAGTAAACGCCCGGTGAACGGCGGTTCCGTCCCGTGATTCTGCGTCACGTAAAACTGCATTTCTGTGAGGTTTTTTTTCAAATCGTCAGGGTTACGTTGGTTCGACATATGCTTACATCTCGCTGTAGAAACAGACATCTTTCAACCCGGATTCTAACAAAACATTAACACCCTTGCGTGCACTTTTGATCTAAACTTATGTGTCGCGAATAAGCGGTCAGGCAATTGTGATCATGTTCACATTTTTATCCTGCGAGGACTTTAAAATCCCGGCTCAGCCCCCATATGGGTGCAAGCTCAAAGGGAAAGTGAGGCGAGTCAGTCGCACAAACGTTAGTCACAGGATTGATTTGTCGCAATGATTGACACGATTCCGCTTGACGCTGCGTAAGGTTTTTGTAATTTTACAGGCAACCTTTTATTCACTAACAAATAGCTGGTGGAATATATGACTATCAAAGTAGGTATCAACGGTTTTGGCCGTATCGGCCGTATTGTTTTCCGTGCTGCTCAGAAACGTTCTGACATCGAAATCGTTGGTATCAACGATCTCCTGGACGCTGAATACATGGCGTACATGCTGAAGTACGACTCAACTCACGGTCGTTTCGACGGCACCGTTGAAGTGAAAGACGGCCACCTGGTTGTTAATGGCAAAACCATCCGCGTTACTGCTGAAAAAGACCCAGCTAACCTGAAATGGAACGAAATCGGTGTTGACGTTGTTGCTGAAGCAACCGGTATCTTCCTGACCGACGAAACTGCACGTAAACACATCACTGCGGGTGCGAAGAAAGTTGTTCTGACTGGTCCTTCCAAAGACAACACCCCAATGTTTGTTCGTGGTGCAAACTTCGAAACTTACGCTGGCCAGGATATCGTGTCTAACGCATCCTGCACCACCAACTGCCTGGCACCGCTGGCTAAAGTTATCAACGACAACTTCGGCATCATCGAAGGTCTGATGACTACCGTTCACGCAACCACCGCTACTCAGAAAACCGTTGATGGCCCGTCTCACAAAGACTGGCGCGGCGGCCGTGGCGCGGCTCAGAACATCATCCCATCTTCTACCGGTGCTGCTAAAGCTGTAGGTAAAGTACTGCCAGAACTGAATGGCAAACTGACTGGTATGGCGTTCCGCGTTCCAACTCCTAACGTATCCGTTGTTGACCTGACCGTTCGTCTGGAAAAAGCTGCTTCTTATGAAGAAATTAAGAAAGCAATCAAAGCTGCTTCCGAAGGCGCAATGAAAGGCGTTCTGGGCTACACCGAAGACGACGTTGTATCTACCGATTTCAACGGCGAAATCTGCACTTCCGTGTTCGATGCTAAAGCAGGTATCGCACTGAACGACAACTTCGTGAAACTGGTTTCCTGGTACGACAACGAAACCGGCTACTCTAACAAAGTACTGGACCTGATCGCTCACATCTCTAAATAAGTTGAGATGAGTGCTTGATCCAAAAAGGCGACTTCGGTCGCCTTTTTTTATTTATAAGACAGAGGATTGCTTAATGATTAATAAAATTTTTGCACTTCCGGTAGTCGAACAACTTACCCCTGTGCTCTCCCGCCGTCAGATTGACGGTGCCGACGTTATCGTCGTTGACCATCCGCGCGTCAAAGCATCCGTGGCGCTGAACGGCGCTCACCTGCTCTCCTGGAAACCGGAAGGCGAAGCTGAAGGCTTATGGCTGAGCGATGCGACCTCCTTCAAAAAAGGGGCCGCAATCCGCGGTGGCGTACCGATCTGCTGGCCGTGGTTCGGCCCGTCCGCACAGCCGGGTTTGCCGTCTCACGGTTTTGCCCGCAACCAGCAGTGGACGCTGAAAGCGCATAACGAAGATGACAACGGCGCAGTGCTGACCTTTGAGCTGCAGGCTAATGATGAAACCCGCGCCCTCTGGCCGCACGATTTCACCCTGTATGCCCGCTTCAAGCTGGGTAAAACCTGTGAAATAGAACTGGAAGCTCACGGCGAGTTCGAAACCACCTCTGCCCTGCACACCTATTTCAACGTGGGTGATATCAGCGCAGTGAAGGTGAGCGGCCTGGGCGATACCTATATCGATAAAGTGGATAACGCGAAAGAAGGCAAACTGAGCGACGGCGTTCAGGCATTCCCTGACCGTACCGATCGCGTTTACCTGCACCCGGAACCGTGCAGCGTGATTCACGACGGCGCCCTGAACCGCGGCATTGAAGTGGTCCATCATCATCACAGCGACGTGGTGGGCTGGAACCCGGGTCCTGCGCTGTCCGTCAGCATGGCCGACATGACGGATGATGGATATAAAACGTTTGTCTGCGTGGAAACGGCTCGCGTGACCAACCCGCAGAAAGCGAGTGAAGAAAAACCGTCTCGTTTAGGGCAGACGATTCGGATTGTTAAGCGATAATTTCCCTGCACCACACTAATGCAAACGGGGCGCAAGCGCCCCGTTTTAATGCATAGATTGCACTGAATTAATGCACAATCAGAACTTGTAGCTTACACCCACAGAGAAGATGCCTGCCCAGGACTTATCGACCATCGGGCTATCCTTCACTTCGTCGCTCAGACGCTCATAGCGGCCGGTACCGTACACGCTCCAGTCACCGAGGAAGTTGTAGCTCGCGGTCAGCTCCAGGTAAGGATCCCAGCCGTCATCTGCACTGTAGCTTTTCAGACCACTGCGGCGGGACTCGTTTTTAGAGACGCCGTAGTAATAGTCGTTGTAGTTCTCGCTGTTGTACTGCACACCGATACCCGGCGTCAGGGTGAGCCCGCCGTTGGTGTAGCGGTACAACCACGCCAGATCCCAGATAAAGCCGTTGCTGTTGTCCAGCGTGTCACCCGCCAGGGCCGTGCGCAGGAAGCCATACTCGGTGTTATGTACATACGAGAGCCCGGCCATCATGGTGCTTTTACGCTTATCGAGCTGGCGAAGCGCATGGCTGTCGCTGTCACCCGGCTTGAAGTGCGTTGGATCGTAGTAGGCCATGATGGAGAGCTTATCGGCCTTATCGTTCCAGAGATAGTAGCCGCCGCCGAGCCCGCGGAACCAGACGTTGTCGCCTTCATAGGTGATAACGGGAACAGGATAAACATCACGGTCATACTGTTTATACGGGCTGTTAATGACGCCAACACCCGCGCCAACCGTCCACTGACTTTCCGCCTGTGCGGTGTTCACTGCGGTCGCGGCAAAGATGCCTAATGCCAGAAGTTTGAGTTTGGTCACAATCCATTCTTTCCTGTAGTCAAATAATCAGCGGATGAAGTGTAACCGCCATTCCCGTACATCCCAAAATTTTTTGCCTGCTAATCAGTCTGATTAACCCGTTATTTTTAACTTTTCAGATGACAACCCGCTTTCATTTATATGACCACTGAATGAAAAACGTGCATTTGTCTTATAACGACAGTGGAAATTTTTGGATGAGTTATTGATATGTCATTGAAAGTAGATTTTCTGGGCATGCAAGTTTTGCAAATGCCATCTACGCTTTAATTTAAGAAGAGTTTTCCTGAACACCCTGCGGTTCTTAGCGTCTGACCTGGCACACAGGTTGCTGCTCTGGCAGTGAGGTGCGAGAGATTCTCTTCCGGGAGCCTCCACTACTCATACGAACGGCTCTTATCCTGTGCTAAAAAACGAAAGGACGGCATGCCATGAATATATTCGATCACTATCGCCAGCGCTATGAAGCTGCCAAGGACGAAGAGTTCACACTGCAGGAGTTTCTTACCATCTGTCGGCAAGATCGCAGTGCCTATGCCAATGCGGCAGAACGGCTATTGATGGCTATTGGTGAGCCAAACATGGTTGACACTGCCCTGGAGCCTCGGCTTTCCCGTCTCTTTTCGAATCGGGTGGTCGCCCGATACCCGGCGTTTGAAGAGTTCTATGGTATGGAAGATGCCATCGAACAGATTGTCTCCTATCTGAAGCATGCCGCTCAGGGTCTGGAAGAGAAGAAACAGATCCTCTATTTACTCGGCCCGGTGGGTGGCGGTAAATCCTCGCTGGCTGAACGCCTGAAGTCGCTGATGCAGCGCGTCCCTATCTATGTGCTGAGCGCCAACGGTGAACGCAGCCCGGTGAACGACCATCCGCTGTGCCTGTTCAATCCACAGGAAGACGCGCAGATTCTGGATAAAGAATATGGCATCCCGCGTCGCTACCTCGGCACCATCATGTCGCCGTGGGCGGCAAAACGCCTGCACGAGTTTGGTGGCGATATCACCAAATTCCGCGTGGTGAAGGTCTGGCCATCTATCCTTGAACAGATCGCCATCGCCAAAACAGAACCCGGTGATGAGAACAACCAGGATATCTCGGCTCTGGTGGGTAAAGTCGATATCCGTAAGCTGGAAAACTTCGCGCAAAACGATCCGGATGCCTATGGTTACTCAGGCGCGCTGTGCCGCGCGAACCAGGGGATTATGGAATTCGTCGAGATGTTTAAAGCACCGATTAAAGTGCTGCATCCTCTGCTGACGGCGACCCAGGAAGGTAACTACAACGGGACGGAAGGTATCTCCGCCCTGCCGTTTAACGGGATTATTCTCGCCCACTCGAACGAATCTGAATGGGTGACCTTCCGTAATAACAAAAACAATGAGGCCTTCCTTGACCGCGTGTACATCGTCAAGGTGCCTTATTGCCTGCGGATCTCCGAAGAGATTAAAATTTACGAGAAACTGCTTAACCACAGCGAGCTGGTGCACGCCCCTTGCGCGCCCGGCACGCTGGAAACGCTGTCGCGCTTCTCAATCCTTTCGCGTCTGAAAGAGCCGGAAAACTCCAGCATCTACTCGAAAATGCGCGTCTATGACGGTGAGAGCCTGAAGGACACCGACCCGAAAGCGAAATCGTATCAGGAGTACCGCGATTACGCTGGCGTCGACGAGGGGATGAACGGTCTGTCCACGCGTTTCGCGTTTAAGATCCTTTCCCGCGTCTTTAACTTCGACCATGCGGAAGTGGCGGCCAACCCGGTTCATCTGTTCTACGTGCTGGAGCAGCAAATCGAACGCGAGCAGTTCCCGCAGGAGCAGGCTGAACGCTACCTTGAGTTCCTCAAAGGCTACCTGATCCCGAAATACGCCGAGTTCATTGGCAAAGAGATCCAGACGGCCTACCTGGAATCCTATTCAGAATACGGGCAGAACATTTTCGACCGTTATGTCACCTATGCTGACTTCTGGATCCAGGATCAGGAGTACCGCGACCCGGATACCGGCCAGCTGTTTGACCGTGAATCCCTGAACGCGGAGCTGGAAAAAATCGAGAAGCCTGCCGGGATCAGCAACCCGAAAGACTTCCGTAACGAGATTGTGAACTTCGTCCTGCGCGCCAGAGCGCATAACAACGGGCGCAATCCGAACTGGACCAGCTACGAGAAGCTGCGCACGGTCATTGAGAAGAAAATGTTCTCCAATACCGAAGAGCTGCTGCCGGTGATCTCGTTTAACGCCAAAACCTCAACCGATGAGCAGAAAAAGCACGACGATTTTGTCGACCGTATGATGGAAAAAGGCTACACCCGCAAGCAGGTCCGCCTGCTCTGCGAATGGTATCTGCGCGTGCGTAAATCGTCTTAAAAACAAGTGCCCGGTGGCGGTTAGCGCATACCGGGCCTACAAAATGCAAGTTGGCAAATGCAGTACGGGGGGTATATGACCTGGTTTATTGACCGGCGTCTTAACGGCAAAAACAAGAGCACGGTGAACCGCCAGCGCTTCTTGCGTCGTTATAAAGCGCAAATTAAACAGTCTATCTCCGAGGCCATCAATAAACGCTCGGTGACCGACGTCGACAGCGGCGAATCTGTCTCCATCCCCACCGATGACATCAGCGAACCGATGTTTCATCAGGGGCGAGGCGGCCTGCGCCATCGCGTACACCCAGGTAATGACCACTTCGTTCAGAACGACAGAATTGAGCGTCCTCAGGGCGGCGGCGGTGGTTCAGGAAGCGGTCAGGGACAGGCCAGCCAGGACGGTGAAGGTCAGGACGAATTTGTCTTCCAGATTTCGAAAGATGAGTATCTCGACCTGCTGTTTGAAGACCTGGCGCTGCCGAATCTGAAAAAGAATCAGCATCGTCAGCTTAATGAATATAAAACCCATCGCGCGGGCTACACCGCCAACGGCGTGCCCGCCAATATCAGCGTCGTGCGTTCGTTGCAGAATTCACTGGCGCGACGAACGGCCATGACGGCGGGCAAACGGCGCGAACTGCGCGAGCTGGAGAGCAGCCTGAAGGTCGTGGAGAACACGGAACCGGCGCAACTGCTGGAAGAAGAGCGCCTGCGTAAAGAGATTGCGGAACTTAGAGCGAAGATTGAACGGGTACCGTTTATCGATACCTTTGACCTGCGCTACAAGAATTACGAAAAACGCCCTGAGCCCTCCAGCCAGGCGGTGATGTTCTGTCTGATGGACGTGTCCGGCTCGATGGACCAGGCCACCAAGGATATGGCGAAGCGTTTTTATATTCTGCTCTACCTGTTCCTGAGCAGAACCTATAAGAACGTGGAGGTGGTTTATATTCGTCACCATACTCAGGCGAAAGAAGTAGATGAACATGAGTTCTTCTACTCGCAGGAGACCGGCGGGACCATCGTATCAAGTGCCCTGAAGCTGATGGATGAAGTGGTCAAAGAGCGTTACGACCCGTCGCAGTGGAACATTTATGCCGCGCAGGCGTCCGATGGCGACAACTGGGCCGACGACTCACCGCTGTGTCACGAGATTCTGGCGAAGAAAATTCTGCCGGTGGTGCGTTACTACAGCTATATCGAAATTACCCGTCGCGCGCACCAGACCCTGTGGCGGGAGTATGAACATCTGCAAGCAATGTTCGATAATTTTGCCATGCAGCATATCCGTGACCAGGATGATATTTATCCGGTGTTCAGGGAGCTGTTCCACAAGCAATCTGCTACCAGCAACGCATAATCCAACAGCCAGCGAACGCGCTGGCTGTTTTCTTTCGACCCCGCCCATCCCGTGCTAATGTAGAACCCTGCATACAGGATTATCACCGGGAAATCGTTATGACTGACGACGTTATTGGGGCAGGAACCCACCAGCAGCTGATTACCTTACTCACAGAGCAGGGCGCGCGGTTTCGCGTCATGGAGCACGAGGCGGTCGGGAAATGTGAAGCGGTAAGTGAAATTCGCGGGACCGATCTGCGGCAAGGCGCAAAGGCCCTGGTCTGCAAGGTGAAGGGAAACGGCGTAAAAAAACACGTTCTGGCGATCCTCGCCGCCGACCTGCAGGCCGACCTGAGCCAGCTTGCCAGCCATTTTGGCGGGCTGAAGGCCTCCCTCGCCAGCCCGGCGGAGGTCGATACCCTGACCGCCTGCGTTTTCGGCGCGATCCCGCCCTTTAGCTTCCATCCTGATTTGGCACTGGTTGCCGACCCGCTGCTGTTCGAGCGTTTTGATGAAATCGCGTTTAATGCCGGCCTGCTGGAGAAATCCGTGATTATGGATACCCAGGATTACCTGCGCATCGCCCGTCCTGAGCTTGTGAACTTCCATAAAGCGTAACCGCTATGGCTGGCGACCCTGTCAGCCTTTTCTTTCCAGGAACATCACGGAGGCGACGAGAATAACGGCAATAGCGAAAAACGATGAGGAGATAATCAGCGTTTCAACAAACATGTGATCGTTCATGATGGCGACCCCTTTTGCGATATCTGCCTCCGTTTTAATCCGCGTAAATGACAAGGTTATGACAACAATAAAATCTTTTTAAAACTGTCCTGCGTCGCGTTTGCGCGTACTGTAAGCAGGTTAATTATTTTGGCAAGGATTCCCTATGTTTGACCCTACTCTGCTCATTCTTCTGGCACTCGCCGCGCTCGGCTTTGTCAGCCATAACACCACCGTCGCCATCTCGATTCTGGTGCTGATTATTATTCGCGTGACCCCGTTAAATACCTTTTTCCCGTGGATAGAAAAACAAGGCCTCACCATTGGGATCATCATTTTAACCATCGGGGTAATGGCGCCCATCGCCAGCGGCACGCTTCCCGCCTCAACCCTGCTGCACTCGTTTGTAAACTGGAAATCACTGGTGGCGATCGCGGTGGGGATTTTTGTTTCGTGGCTGGGCGGGCGCGGCGTTACGCTGATGAGCAGCCAGCCCTCGCTGGTGGCGGGTCTGCTGGTGGGCACCGTGCTGGGGGTGGCGCTCTTTCGCGGCGTTCCGGTGGGGCCGCTGATTGCGGCGGGCCTTGTCTCTCTGTTTATTGGGAAGTCGTAGTCAGGCTGGCCATATAACGCGCCGGCGTCTGGCCCAGTCCCTTCCTGAACATGGTGATAAACGCGGTGGTAGAGTCATAGCCGAGTGACTGTGCCACCTGCTGTACCGATTTCCCACCGATCAAATGCTGTAACGCCACGATCAGCTGCAGCTGGTGGCGCCAGCGGCGAAAGCTTAAGCCGGTCTCTTTCACCACCAGCCGCGCCAGGCTGCGTTCGCTCATGGCAAAGTGGCTCGCCCACTGCGTCAGCGTCTGCCATGCGGCAGGCTCTTCCGCCATTTTCTCGCTCATCAGCCGAATTTTTGGATGGGGGGAGACGGGCAGCTGCAGATGCTCCTGACGCTGGAGCGGCAGCTCGTCAAACAGAACGTGCACCAGGCGCGATGTGGCCGTAAGAGAGAGCTGTTCACGCGATTTTTCCGCCAGGGATAAAATCAGCTCCCGCACCAGAGGGGAGATTTTTAGGGTGCAGCAGCGGTCGGGCAAGCTTGCCGCACCCGGTTCAATGAACAAAAAGTAGAGCTGCGCGCCCGGCGTGGCCCTGTTGCTGTGCGGCATTTGGCCAGGGATCCAGACGGCGTACTGGGGTGGAACCATCAGCATGGCATTTTCCACTTCGCAGGTGATGGCGCCGCCGAGGGCGAGAATCAGCTGCCCCTTACGGTGATGATGTCGGGGAATATACTGTTCTTCCGCCACCACGCGGATGCGAAACGCGACGGCCGCATCGTGCTGGCTATCGGGATCATAGCCGTCCAGTCCCAGACCAATCATCAGTTTGTCCGATTTTAGCGATAAACTGTCATTTTAGCCTGATTTAAACCGCCGGGAAAATCGGTATTGTGTGCGCTCGCTTGAACGTATGAGAACATAATGAATACTGCTATTCGCACCTCAGGAAAACACGGCGCGCTGTTGATTGCAGGCATCCTGATGATTGCCACTACGCTTCGCGTCACCTTTACCGGCGCAGCTCCGCTGCTCGACACTATTCGTCTTGATTATGGCTTAAGCACGGCGCAAACCGGTCTGCTGACCACCCTGCCCCTGCTGGCTTTCGCCCTTGTCTCACCCCTCGCCGCAGGCGTTGCCCGACGTATCGGCATGGAGCGCAGCCTGTTTGTCGCCCTGCTGCTAATTTGCGCCGGGATTGCACTTCGCTCTCTGCCTTCCGCCGCGCTGCTTTTCATCGGAACCGCGGTCATCGGCTGCGGGATTGCGCTCGGGAACGTGCTGTTACCCGGATTAATTAAACGTGACTTCCCGGGCCAGGTAGCCCGACTCACCGGGGCCTATTCTCTGACGATGGGCGTCTCGGCGGCGTTTGGCTCAGCGATGATTGTTCCCCTGGCGCAGGGTAGCGCGGGCTGGCATGGCGCGCTGCTGATGCTGATGGCGTTTCCGCTGGTCGCGCTGCTGCTCTGGCTGCCGCAGTGGCGTCAGAAACACGTTGCGACGGTAACGGGCGCTGGCGCGCTGCATAACCGCGCCATCTGGCGCTCGGCCCTCGCCTGGCAGGTGACGCTCTTTTTGGGGATTAACTCGCTGATTTACTACGTCATCATCGGCTGGCTGCCGGCGATATTGCTCAGCCACGGCTACAGCGAAGCCCAGGCCGGCTCGGTGCACGGGCTGTTGCAGCTGGCCACGGCCGTGCCGGGGCTTGCCGTTCCGCTGGTTCTCCACCGTCTGAAAGATCAGCGGGGGATCGCAGGTGCGGTGGCGCTGATGTGCGCGGTAAGCGCGGCGGGGCTATGGTTTATGCCTGACATGGCGGTGATGTGGACGCTGGTGTTTGGCTTTGGCTCCGGAGCAACGATGATCCTCGGCCTGACGTTCATCGGTCTGCGCGCCAGCTCCGCGCACCAGGCCGCGGCGCTCTCCGGCATGGCGCAGTCGATCGGCTATCTGCTCGCCGCCTGCGGCCCTCCGCTGATGGGGAAAATTCACGATAGCGCGGGAGACTGGCAAATCCCGCTTCTGGGCTGCGCCCTGGCCGCCGTGATAATGGCTATTTGCGGCGTGCTCGCCGGGCGAGACCGGGAAATCGCGCCCCGTTAAATGGTGTGGCAGACCATTGGGCCTGCCTTTTCTTACCCGCGCGCCGCGCGCAGCATCGCCTGAACCAGCACGACCGGGCGTCCCTCCAGCGCACTACGCTCATGCTGGAATAAGGTGATCACGAAGAACGGATGCGTAACCAGCTCTGCGGCGCGAATTTCCCCCTGTTCGTCCCAGCCCGTAACGTGCATATCACCGCTTTCCAGCGCCTGGGAAAACGCCGGCGACACGCCATAGTTACAGTGATAACCCTCTTCAATTTCCGGCTTGCCGTACGCTTTCGCGATCAGCGTATTTTTGCGCAGCTCAATCGCATCGGTTTTTTCCACCAGCGAGCAGGCCAGCGGCGCAATCACCATGGTGCCTTCGGTATCCGTCTCGGCATGTGCCGCATCGGCCCAGCCCAACACATTGCGGGCATACTCAATCAGCGCGTGCTGGAATCCGCCGCAGGTGCCAAGGAATGGAATGCCGTTTTCACGGGCGTAGCGCGCGGCGATAAAGGCCGCCTCGGTGTTTTTATAGGGGCTGGCAGGCACCAGCCAGATGGCATCGTAGCCCACCAGATCTTCAGGGCTTGTCAGCTCCGTGGTGGCAAGCCAGTCGTAATCGGCGGTGAGGTCAAGGACTGCGGCGGCGTCATCAATGGCTAGCGGGATCGCCTGATGCGCAATAACACTGGGATTGTAATCGCCAACCAGCGCAATGCGCAGCGTCGTTTTAACCGGGAGGTGTTCCATGAAAGGTTCCTTATGCCAGAGTATTATCAGATAACATAAGGAACCTCAGACTACCGATCTTCTGCAATTATCACAATACCTTAAATTGGGAGGGTGGAATTATGATTCAATGCAAACGCGTATACGAGCAGGCTGGCCCGGACGACGGCTATCGGGTGCTGGTGGACAAGCTGTGGCCGCGCGGGATTAAAAAAACGGACCTTGCCTATGATGAATGGTGTAAAGCACTCACGCCCTCGAATGAATTACGTGAGGCCTTTCATAGCGAAACCATTGATTTTGCCGCCTTCAGTAAGGCCTATAGGGAAGAGCTGGCGCAGCATGCTGACGAGGGAATGCGTCTTGCGACGCTGGCGAACAGGCAGACTGTCACCCTGCTCTTTGCTGCCAAAGACACAAAGCAGAATCACGCCCTGGTATTAGCCGACTGGCTGCGCCATCTTTGATCAGCCGATCGCCAGCTCGTCAAGCATTTGCGGCGCTTCATCGGGGTGAGCGGCATCAGATGTTCGGCGCGGACAAAGGCAAAGCCGTGCTGATTGTCAAAGGCGTAAACATCGCCAGTCACCAGCCAAAGCGCGCGATCGGCGGTAGCGGGTAATTGCGTCATTACGCCGTTGACCGGGTTAACGAAACGCAGGCCGGGCTGACACAGGCCAAACAGCTCAACAGATTTACCAATATTGCGACGGCCTGACGCCGTGCGGGCACCGATGATCATCGCCATGCTGCCCGGTTTAAGCTGAAACATACTTCTCTCACGGTAACGGTAGCCAGGGGCTGGCTAAGAATAATCCTAAAGAGAAGTGTATCGCAGGCAATATACGTCTGTCACCTGGTGGGTTGCGGATGATCGCGACGGTAGAGCGTCCATTCATCAATCACTTCGCCCCCGGTAGTTTGCACTCCGTGCGTACGCCCTGCGGGCTTTGAACCGGGATCTGTTCCCCGCCTTTCTCCAGGCAGTACACGGAGGCCGGGTTCGCCATACCGATAGCGTGCGGCGGTTTCGGCGCATCGGGTGGGGTTGTTTTCGCGGTGCAGGCTGCCAGGGGAAGCGCCAGCGCCAGAAGCAGAAATCTCATCTCATTGATCCTTGTGACATCATGACAGTCTAAGGGTAACGGGTCATCGCCGCTTTCTCCATGATTTCTCCATTTTAACTGCACTTTTCAACACTATAGTGTCGCATGTTCTCGATATGACCAGAGAACATCATTCCGTAATCAAGATGTCTTTGCCCCGGTCTCAACAACGGGGCCTTTTTTCTCTGCTGCTGCCCCCTCCCTGCATATATTAAATTTTTTATATTCATGTTTTACTATGCCAGAAGTCTAAAAACTCAGCATAACATGCAGATGCAGACGTCTTCTGCCTGGGAGTCATTCTACGTCATGTCGGATATTATCCTTGCCCGTGTTTCAGAAACCCTCGCCACTGAACAATCCCTTGAAGGTCTCGTTCGTCAGCTGCTGGAGATGCTGGAGATTGTGACTGACATGGAGTCGACTTACCTCACCAAGGTAGATATCGAAGCCCGACTGCAGCATATCCTCTACGCCCGCAACAGCAAGCAGATGACAATCCCTGAGGGGCTGAGCGTCCCGTGGGATGAAACACTGTGTAAGCGCGCGCTGGATAGCGACACCGTATTCAGCAACGACGTTCCCGAACGCTGGCCGGAGTGCGAGGCGGCGAAAGCGCTCGGCATTACGACCTACATGAGTATTCCTGTCCATCTTGCGGATGGTTCTCTTTACGGAACGCTCTGTGCCACCAGCACGGCCAGAAAGCCGCTTAGTGAGCGCGGTGAACAGGTTCTGAAGTTATTCGCCGGGCTGATTGCCCAGTCCATTCAGAAAGAGTCGCTGGTAACCCAGCTTCGCGAAGCCAATGCGGCCCTCATCGCCCACTCTTACACGGATGCCCTTACCGGTTTACCCAACCGTCGCGCCATTTTTGAAGATCTGACCACGCTGTTTTCCCTGGCGCGGCACCTTAAACGTAACACCGTCATCGCGTTCATCGATCTGGATGATTTCAAGCTGATTAACGATCGCTACGGACACGAGGCTGGCGACCAGTTCCTGATTGAAGTGGGCAAGCGTCTGACGGAAGAAAAACGGCAGGACGATATCATTGGCCGGCTGGGCGGCGATGAGTTTCTGGTCGCGTCATTGAGCACATCCCACAGCGAAGGAGATAACGCGCAGGTCACTCTGGTCAAAACGCGCCTCAGCGCCTGTATTGCCGGTGAATACTGGCTGGGTAGCGTCAACCTCATTTACCCCGGGGCCAGCGTCGGCGTTATCGAAGTGGACCCTCGGGTAACCGATCCGGACAGCGCATTACGCGACGCGGATGTCGCGATGTATCAGGATAAGAAAGGAAAAAGCAAAACACGCTTTCTCACTATGGATTAACCCCGTACACTCTACGGCGTTACAAGAACCGAAACAGGTGATGATATGAGAATAGGGATCCTCTTCCCGGTCGTTATTTTTATAACGGCGGTGATTTTTTTAGCATGGTTTTTTGTCGGTGGTTACGCGGCGCCTGGGGCATAAATGAGAAAAACGACCCTCATTATGCTGATCGTTGCCATCGCGGCGTTTGCCGGCGCGCAGCTTGGCTGGTGGTAAACCTACCACGTAAAAAAGGCCGCCATCTGACAGCCTTTTTTAACGCTTTTAAGCCTTAGCTTTTGATTTTTCTGTAGATAAACAGAACAACCAGCGCACCGATGACCGCGACGGCAAAGCTGCCGAAGTTAAAGCCATCGACTTTGCCAAAACCGAACAGCGTACTGATCCAGCCGCCGACTACCGCGCCGATAATACCCAGTATTACGGTGACGATAAAACCACCGCCATCTTTGCCCGGCATAATCCACTTCGCCAGAATACCCGCAATAAGCCCAAAGATAATCCAGGATAAAATTCCCATAACTTTCCTCTCTGTATGGTTTTTGTCATTAAATCAACGACACAAAAAAGAATAGCACAGGATTTCAGAAAGGAAATTTGTGATAGGCATCACAATGAGAGAGTGCGCAATTATTCACCAACAAAAAGAGCCTGCCGCATAAACTGTGGGGTTGCATCTTTTGTTGAGAAAGATTATCTTTCTCAATACTGAATAGTTGAGCGTAACACTCAGGTATTCAGTACGACATTGCTCACATTGCTTCCAGTATTTTTTGCCCACTCCTGAGTGGGCTTTTTTTTCTGTTCATACCCCAACAAACGCGTACCGGTTACGTCCTGCGCGTTTTGCCTGGTAGAGCGCCTGGTCAGCGGCAATAATGATATTCTGTTGACTGCCCGCGATGTCGACCGCACGCGCGGTGGAAATCCCGACGCTTACCGTCACCCGTCCGAAGGGGCTAAAAGCATGCGCGATTTGCAGGGAAAACACGTTGCGAATAATCGTCTGCGCCAGTCGAAGCGCCTCCTGGATATCCGTATCAGGTAATATCAGCGCAAACTCCTCTCCGCCGTAGCGCGCCACAATCTGATTATCACGGGTAAGGCTCTCCCGGAGACTGTTCCCCAGCAGCGCCAGACACCGGTCCCCTTCCGGATGGCCGTAGTTATCGTTGTATTTTTTGAAGTAGTCCACGTCCACAATCAGTATCGAAATCGCTGCGTCATGTGCGGCACAAGTCGCGATTTCCGAGAGGATTTTTTCATCAAAGATGCGACGGTTGTACAGCCCGGTCAACGCATCCTCGGAAGCGATAATCTTCAGCGCCTTATTATCTCTGGTTTTTCTGGATAAGTCGGAATACAGGAAGTATGACGCGACGATAAGTATCGCAGTGAAAACGAAAATGAGTAGCGCCAGCTGAATGGCCTGCTTGCGCCACGGTGCGAGCGCTTCATCAATGCTGACGGCCACGGTGGTCACCAGCCCGTAGCGTCGGTTTTTCTCATAGGCGTAAATGCGTTCGATTTTATCAAACCGCGAAACGGAACTGGCTATCCCCGTATTTTGTACCTTTAGGTATTTCCTGAAGAGGGGTGAATCAGAAAAAATCGTGCCGACGTAGGTATTTTTAAAGGGGTGACGGACCAGCAGCACGCCGGATTGTGTCGTTAAGCCAATGACGCCCAGGTGACCAATATTAATCTGCCCGTAAAGCGCGAGAAAATTCTCGATACCCAGCGTCACCACCACGACACCGTTAAATGCCCCGGTGTGGGTTTCAAGGCGACGACTAATGGTAATGACCCATTTGCCATTGGTTCTGCTTACCACGGGCTCACCAATAAAAATCTGCTGATTTTTATTTTCCTTGTGATAGATAAAAAATGACCTGTCCGATCCTTTGCGTGGGCCTGTAAAAGTTTCGTGCAACGCGGTAAAGATATCGCCCTGAGCGTCGTAAACAACCACATTATTAATCTGGGTAAGAAGATTATCCTGATTATTTATCATCCGCTGAATATTGGTCGCCTGTTGCGGCGTCATGCCATAAATTCGATTATGTCGGAAACGGTAGTAATTAACATTTCGCTTTGGCGCATGATCCCCTCGGTGTAGACATCAAGGGTATGGCTCAGGTTAGCAACGCTGGTATTAATTTGCTTAATTGACTGCTGTCTGGACGTGGCAATTTGGACGGCAAGCGACAGCGAGATGATCAATGAGACAATGATGACGGTAATGGTTGTTGTGTAAAAAGTATTTTTCACATGCACGAGCTTTTCCACCTTATCACGCCTGACATCCCTGGCTGACAACTCTTGTCACTGTAACAAAGCTCGGGATAAGAGGAAAATGAATTGCACTTAAGCATACAACAGAAGCTCGTCTTTATTTCGTTTTACAAACTAACGGTCTCCCTGGGTTTAGATAAAATGACTTTAATAAAATCGATATAGGAGACGGGCTTACCAAAATAATATCCCTGTAACAGGGTTATCTCATTACGGTTGAGATACTCCAGTTGCTCTTTTGTTTCTACACCTTCAGCTACAATGCGCAAAGAGAGTTTTTTCGCCAGGTCAATGACGCAGTCCAGCAGGATCGTTGAGTCCTTTTCCTCTGAAACCCGGTTCACAAAGCTTTTATCAATTTTAATATAATCAATGGCCAGCGCATTAAGGCATGACAGCCCGGAATAACCCGTACCAAAATCATCCAGGGCAATGACAAAGCCGGCGTTATGCAGCATGTTAAGGTTTTCCACGAGGTGAGGATTATCGATCAGCGGTTCACGCTCGGTCACCTCGAGAACCAGTTTGACCTCTTTACCCTGAAACCCTTTCCCGAAGACGCGGCAGTCACCGATAAATGAAGGCGCATTAATATGTCTGGCGCTGATGTTTACCCCGATATGAAACCCGTCCGGTAGCTTAGGCAAAAGCGGCTTAAGCTGGGTCACAACTTTTGCCATCAACCCTTTGGTCAGCGGTATAATCAACCCGCTACGTTCGGCAATCGGAATAAAGACATCCGGCGGGATAAAGCCTGACTTTGGATGCTTCCATCTTGCCAGGACCTCAACGCCGTATAACCCGCCGGTATCGCCGTTCACGATCGGCTGGTAATAAGGCACGATCTCCCCCTGCAAAATGGCCTTACGTAAGTCGTCTTCAAATGAGGTACTTTTCCCCTTGTATCGGCGGATCAAAATGCCCACCGCCACCGATAGCGTAAGAATAAGCAGTATCAGGCTCCATCCCTGTTGCAAAAGCCGCGTCAGGCTGAAAAAGGCAGGAGGTTGCCAGGCGATGCTAAAGGGAAATTGCGATGATGCCGTAAGCGCCCCCTTCCAGGAGGCCGCTTTCCAGCCCCTCACGGCACCGTTGCGAACAAGCATACTTTCGCCGACAACCAGCCCCAGATCCATGCTGTTCGATGCGCTTGCAATGACGTCCTGCAAATGCGCGTCACTGATGCTGACGATGACGCGCCCTCCCGCGATGGGCATCTGAAAGACAAGCACCGGAATGCCGTTCACCAGCCCACTGCCGGGTAACAGCATCAATTTTTCGGCAGGTAACGTCTCAGGATGAATAATCAACACGCCATTCCCCGGAAGGGAAGTACAGATGATTTTACCCTGCAGCTCGATCATGATGGCGCGCAGATGCGGTTTTAGCGCTGCCTCTGTCCCCAGCGCCAGCTGTCCGCTACTGGTACACCCTTCGGCCGCAACGCGCTTTGCCGTGCTGGCCGCACTGACTGCTTCAGCCAGAATGTTTTCTATTTTTTGGGTGCTGGCCGTGGCGGTATGACTATTACTCAGCTTCGCCATCTGCCATAGCTGCCAGTTAATAATCAAAATGCCGCTCAGAAAAAGAAACAGAGCGCTAAGAATAGGGATCATCACGTTGCGCACGATGTTTTCCTTAATAGAAAAATCAAGCATGGATGTTCTGGTAGAAGAGCCTGTGCTAACCCGGTATTGCTTATAACAATGAAAATAGCTTAGCTGAGAATTGTCTTAAAAAACTGATACTTTCGTATGAGTTCATCTGCCGGTATTTACTCACATGACGTGACTATCAGGCTTGTTCCTTGCCCTGGCTGTGTTAAGATTTGTGAAATCAGGGAGCGGACTGGATATCTGGAAAATGAAAAAGCTCATTGCCGTTGCTATTGTTTCAACGCTTCTGGTCTTCCTGTCTCTTTATGCGGTCAATGCTGTAATCATCGGTCAGCAGAAGAGCAAACAGCTTGAAATATCCCGTACCCTTTTACATTATTCAGAAGACGTGTCCCAAAGCGTGGCGCTGGGTCTCAAAAGCATCACGGCGCAGGGATGTGACAAAACCAGCCTCGATCGCTACAGACAAATTAAGCTTAATAATCTTTATTTTGCCGATATCGGCTTTATTGATAAGGGAAAAATTGTCTGTACCGCTTTTTGGGGAAAACTCGCGACGCCCGTTGCACTTCCTGCAGAACTGCATAAAACGCTGAGGGGCTTTCTCCTGGCCCAGTTCTCGAGAAAAGACTTTTTCACGGGCAATGCGGCAATTTATAATAATATTATTATCTTCACCTCCCGCTATGCCTACGATAAATTCACCCCGGTTACCGCAAGCTATTCGCTCAGCGCTACCACCAAAGACTTCGGCAGAGTCTTTTTTTCGGCCGCCACGGAGCTAAATCAGCAGAGCTGGCTGCATTCGACGTTGTTTACCCTGACTCTGACACAGTGCAGCACCTTCTGGGACCTGTGCGTCATAGTGAAACACCACGACGCCGGGCTGGCCTCGCTACCTCCGTTTATCTTTGCGCTTCTCGCGGTCATTCTCTGTTTTATCTGGATTGCGATAACGTTATTTATCTTCCGTATCTATGAAGACCGTTTTTCTCTGGAACGTACGCTGATAAAAGCCGTCATCACGAATACCATCAGCGTTAACTATCAGCCCATTATTCGCATTCACGATCAAAAAATCGTGGGCGTCGAAGTTCTGTCGAGATGGCGCGATCAAAAGCACGGGGACGTCTCTCCGGAGCTGTTTATCCCATTAATTAAGAAGATCGGCCTGTATAAAAAATATTACAGTAATATTATCGAAAAATCCCTTTCCGAAATTGCCCCTCTGGCGATAAAACACCAGCTGATAGTCTCAATAAACGTTGGGCACAAGGAAATTGAAGATGGACAGTTCATTACTATTTTGCGTCGTGCGTGTTTTGCCAATCACCTTCCTCTTTCCCTGATAAAGGTCGAACTCTCTGAGAAAGCCGTTTCCACGGCAGATATCCTCGAGGGATTCTGTCAGGAGCTGAAATCGCTCGGCGTTAAAATATCAATAGATGATTTTGGCGTGCAAAACTCGAATCTCGCCCGCCTGTCGCTGCTTGAATATGATGAAATCAAAATCGATAAGTCGCTGGTGGACGGCATCAGCGAGCATTATAAGCAAAACATCTTTGTAATCTTCAGCGATGCCCTTGCAAGATTGAATAAAACGCTTGTTTTCGAGGGCGTGGAAAATGAAATTCAATATCGCTTTATTGCAAGCAGATATCCCGATGCGCTGATTCAGGGATGGTATTTTTCAAAAGCACTCACCCGAAGCGAGCTGGCGAAGCGACTCACCGGGGTTGCACCGTAACCCGAAGCCTTGCGCGTCCGTTTTTTTCCAGTCGGGCATTTCTATTTTTTACGCAAAAACATATAGTCGTCACATTCAGACGGTAGATTACCCTGAAGCACACTCATATTTTGGTTAAAAATGTGAAATTATCCTTACTATTACCAGTGGTACTCTTTTGTCTGACCGTTATTTTCGCGCTGTTTATCGACGCCCCCGCGTCGCATATTCTGCGGAAAAAATGCATGTGGTCCGATAGCGTGATGCTGAGCTGTATCGCAAAGCATCAGCATAACGGTTTTTGAAGCAGACTATTCATTTCCCCACTGATTGAGGAAGTTCGCAATATCATCGATGCGACCCGCACGGATCCCGGCCTCAGTGGCCATCTCCTGCTGGGCTTCCTCGCTAATCTCCTCATTATTCGATAAACGGGTGAGCAGCAGCTGGAAATAATGTGCCAGCGCGTCGCGCTCTGACTCAGCGACCGGCTCAGCGGCTTCCGTCGCGTACTCATCGGCAATGTCATAATATTTCAGTGGGATATCGTTATTCATAACTGTCTCGTCGCTAATCTTTACGGGTAAAGCCATCAGTATATCGGACGCCTTATCTCAACCAAAGCATTGCTTCAGATGAGTAACGCAAGCAGCGCTGCGAGAGCGGGCGCGGCCTGTACATACAAAATTTTTCGGCTGGCGGTGGCTGCGCCAAAGAGCCCTGCGAGCAATACGCAGGTCAGGAAGAAGATGGCCACCTGAATCCCCTTTTCGCCAAGCCAGAGGCTCCAGAGCAGACCAGCCGCCAGAAAACCGTTATACAACCCCTGGTTTGCGGCCAGCACGCGGGTGTCGCGCGCAAAATCAGGACGCAGATTAAAGGCCTTGTGGCCCGTTTTCGTATCCCACAGGAACATTTCCAGCACAAGAATGTAGAGATGGATGAATGCAACGACAGCGATAAGGACAGTGGCTAACATCGTGTTGTCTCCCACAGGCAGAGGCAAAAAAAACGGGAACCATCAGGCCCCCGCTCTTGTTTAACCCAGAATCTGGATTACATGTTCGCGATAATCGCGTCGCCAAACTCTGAGCATTTCAGCAGTTTAGCGCCTTCCATCAGACGTTCGAAATCGTAAGTTACGGTTTTCGCGTTGATCGCGCCTTCCATACCTTTAACGATCAGGTCTGCGGCTTCGAACCATTCCATGTGGCGCAGCATCATCTCTGCTGACAGGATGATAGAGCCTGGGTTCACTTTGTCCTGACCCGCGTATTTTGGTGCAGTACCGTGGGTCGCTTCGAACAGGGCGCACTCGTCACCGATGTTCGCGCCAGGGGCGATACCGATACCGCCAACCTGTGCTGCCAGGGCGTCAGAGATGTAGTCACCGTTCAGGTTCATACAGGCAATCACGTCGTATTCTGCAGGACGCAGCAGGATCTGCTGCAGGAACGCATCGGCGATCACATCTTTAATGATGATCTCTTTGCCGGTGTTCGGGTTCTTGATCTTCTGCCATGGGCCACCGTCGATCAGCTCACCGCCGAACTCTTCTTTCGCCAACTGGTAGCCCCAGTCTTTGAACGCGCCTTCGGTGAACTTCATGATGTTGCCTTTGTGAACCAGGGTCACAGAGTCACGGTCGTTGGTGATCGCGTATTCGATGGCCGCACGCACCAGACGTTTAGTACCGTCTTCAGAGCACGGCTTGATGCCGATACCGCAATGCTCAGGGAAGCGAATTTTCTTCACGCCCATCTCTTCGCGCAGGAATTTAATCACTTTTTCTGCGTCAGCAGAGTCCGCTTTCCATTCGATACCCGCGTAGATGTCTTCTGAGTTTTCGCGGAAGATAACCATATCGGTCAGTTCAGGGTGCTTAACCGGGCTTGGGGTGCCCTGATAGTAACGAACCGGACGCAGACACACGTACAGGTCCAGCTCCTGACGCAGTGCCACGTTCAGGGAACGGATACCGCCGCCAACTGGCGTCGTCAGTGGGCCTTTAATAGCAACGCGGTAGTCGCGGATCAGGTCCAGCGTTTCTGCTGGCAGCCAGACGTCCTGGCCATAAACTTGAGTAGATTTCTCACCGGTGTAAATTTCCATCCAGGAAATTTTACGCTCGCCTTTGTAGGCTTTCTCAACAGCGGCATCAACCACTTTCAGCATCGCCGGGGTAACGTCTACACCGATACCGTCACCTTCAATGAACGGGATAATCGGATTGTGAGGAACGTTAATCTTGCCGTTTTGCAGGGTGATCTTTTTACCTTCCGCCGGAACAACTACTTTGCTTTCCATTAACCTCTCCTTCGAGCGCTTCTGGTTGTTACTGATCTTATGTTAATAAATTGTAATGAGCCCTTCGATAGTACCTGATTGTCCTGCGCCATGAAAGGTCTTCGTTATTAGGCTATAATGCGGCAATTGATAACGCCTGAAAATACCATGAAGAAAACTTCTTTTACAAAACACCGGGTTGAGCGATTCAGCTCGCGACAAGCCGCCAGAAGACCGCAGGAAACCCAGCCGAAGCGGGTTATTTTGTTCAATAAACCCTATGATGTTTTGCCGCAGTTTACCGATGAAGCCGGGCGCAGCACGCTGAAGGACTATATTCCTGTTCAGGGGGTCTACGCGGCCGGGCGCCTGGACCGCGACAGCGAAGGCCTTCTGGTCTTAACCAACGACGGCGCGTTGCAGGCGAAGCTCACGCAGCCCGGAAAACGCACCGGTAAAATTTACTTCGTACAGGTGGAAGGCGAGCCGGATGACGCGACGCTGGCAGCGCTACGCAGCGGCGTGACGTTGAACGACGGCCCCACCCTGCCTGCAGGTATTGAACGCGTGAATGAACCGGAGTGGCTGTGGCCGCGCAACCCGCCGATTCGCGAACGCAAATCCATTCCGACAAGCTGGCTCAAAATTACCCTTTATGAAGGCCGCAACCGGCAGGTTCGACGCATGACCGCACACGTCGGCTTCCCTACCCTGCGTCTGATTCGCTACGCCATGGGCAGCTACACCCTGGAAACGCTGGCAAACGGCGAATGGCGCGACGTCACCCCTTAAGGAGTCACTATGTTTAAACCTCATGTCACGGTTGCCTGCGTGGTCCACGCCAGGGGTAAATTCCTTGTTGTCGAAGAGAGCATTAACGGCAAAGCGCTGTGGAACCAGCCTGCCGGACACCTTGAAGCTAATGAAACCCTGCTGCAGGCAGCAAAACGCGAGCTATGGGAAGAGACCGGCATTCACGCTGAGCCTCAGCACTTCATCCGCATGCATCAGTGGATCGCACCTGACCACACGCCCTTCCTGCGTTTTTTATTCGCCGTTGAGCTTAGCGAAACGTGCGCCACAGAGCCGCAGGATGACGATATCGACCGCTGTCTGTGGGTCACTGCCGACGAGATCCTGAACGCGCCAAACCTGCGCTCGCCGCTGGTTGCGGAAAGCATTCGCTGCTGGCAGTCAGGCGCACGTCTGCCGCTGGATGTCATCGGCGCATTTAACTGGCCGTTTACAGAGGGTGTCAACGGTGGGGGGGCGTGATAGAATACGCCGCCTTGAAGTTCAATGTCGTGAGTATTCCATGTCAGATAACAGCCAGAAAAAAGTGATCGTCGGCATGTCCGGCGGTGTCGATTCCTCCGTTTCCGCCTACCTGTTACAGCAACAGGGCTATAAGGTGGAGGGCCTGTTCATGAAGAACTGGGAGGAAGATGATGGCGAGGAATACTGCACCGCCGCAGCGGATCTCGCCGACGCGCAGGCCGTATGCGATAAGCTCGGCATTGAGCTGCACACCGTTAACTTTGCCGCAGAATACTGGGACAACGTTTTTGAACTCTTCCTCGAAGAGTACAAAGCGGGCCGCACGCCGAACCCGGATATTCTGTGCAACAAAGAGATCAAATTTAAGGCCTTCCTGGAATTCGCCGCGGAAGATCTGGGCGCTGACTACATCGCGACCGGTCACTACGTGCGTCGCGCAGATGTGAATGGCAAAAGCCAGCTGCTGCGCGGTCTGGACGGCAACAAAGATCAAAGCTACTTCCTCTATACGCTGAGCCACGAGCAAATCGCCCAGAGCCTGTTCCCGGTCGGCGAGCTGGAAAAGCCGCAGGTGCGTAAAATCGCCGAAGAGCTGGACCTGATCACCGCGAAGAAAAAAGACTCTACCGGCATCTGCTTCATCGGCGAGCGCAAATTCCGCGATTTCCTGGGGCGTTACCTGCCTGCTCAGCCGGGTAAAATTGTCACCGTCGACGGGGAAGAGATTGGCCAGCATCAGGGGCTGATGTACCACACGCTCGGCCAGCGTAAAGGCCTGGGTATTGGCGGGACCAAAGAAGGTAGCGAAGATCCATGGTATGTTGTCGACAAAGACGTCGAAAACAATATTCTGGTTGTTGCCCAGGGTCACGATCATCCGCGTCTGATGTCCGTTGGCCTTATTGCACAGCAGCTGCACTGGGTCGATCGTGAGCCGCTGAAAGGCACGCTGCGCTGCACGGTGAAAACACGCTACCGTCAGACCGATATTCCTTGCACCATTACCGCGCTCGATGACGATCGCATTGACGTGCGTTTCGACGAGCCGGTCGCCGCCGTCACCCCGGGTCAGTCTGCTGTCTTCTACAGCGGCGAAATCTGTCTGGGCGGCGGGATCATTGAACAGCGCCTGCCGCTGCCTGCTGTTTAATACGATTCACACATAAAGGAGACCGTGTGGCGAAGAACTACTATGACATCACCCTGGCGCTGGCGGGAATTTGCCAGTCAGCCCGTCTGGTGCAACAGCTGGCGCATCAGGGTCACTGCGACGCAGATGCCCTGCACGTTTCACTGAACAGCGTTATCGATCTCAACCCCGGCTCGACACTGGGCGTGTTCGGCGGCAGTGAAACCAATCTTCGTCTCGGTCTTGAAACCCTGCTCGGCGTGCTTAACGCCAGCAGCCGTCAGGGATTAAACGCGGAGCTGACCCGCTACACGTTAAGCCTGATGGTGCTGGAACGTAAGCTGAACGCCGCAAAAGGCGCAATGAATACGCTGGGCGATCGCATTGCCGGGCTGCAGCGTCAGCTCGATCATTTTGACCTGCAGTCGGAAACGCTGCTGAGCGCAATGGCGGGGATTTATGTCGACGTCATCAGCCCGCTGGGTCCGCGTATTCAGGTCACCGGATCCCCTGCCGTGCTGCAAAGTCCGCAGGTACAGGCAAAAGTGCGCGCGTCCCTGCTGGCAGGGATCCGCGCCGCCGTGCTGTGGCACCAGGTTGGCGGTGGCCGCCTGCAGTTAATGTTTTCTCGTAATCGCCTGACCACTCAGGCAAAACAAATTCTTGCTCATTGTTAACCTCCCGGAGTTGCGAATTATGGAATTATCCTCACTGACCGCCGTATCCCCTGTCGATGGACGCTACGGCGATAAAGTCAGCGCGCTGCGCGGGATCTTCAGCGAATATGGTTTGCTGAAGTTCCGTGTTCAGGTTGAAGTACGCTGGCTGCAAAAGCTGGCCGCCCAGGCAGCAATCAAGGAAGTTCCTGCTTTTGACGAAAAGGCAAACGATTACCTTGATAAAATCGTTGCCGAGTTCAGCGAACAAGACGCCGCGCGCATTAAAACCATTGAACGCACCACCAACCACGACGTGAAAGCGGTTGAGTACTTCCTGAAAGAGAAAGTGGAAAGCGTCCCTGCCCTGCACGCCGTGTCTGAGTTCATTCACTTCGCCTGTACCTCTGAAGACATCAACAACCTGTCTCATGCGCTGATGCTCTCCACCGCGCGCAAAGAAGTCGTGCTGCCTTACTGGCGTAAAATCATCGACGCGGTAAAAGCGCTGTCCGTGGAATACCGCGACATTCCGCTGCTCTCCCGTACCCACGGTCAGCCAGCCACCCCATCCACGATGGGTAAAGAGATGGCGAACGTCGCGTACCGTATGGAGCGCCAGTACCGTCAGCTGGAGCAGGTTGAGATCCTCGGCAAAATCAACGGCGCGGTCGGTAACTATAACGCCCACATCGCCGCTTATCCGGAAGTTGACTGGCACCAGTTCAGCGAAGAGTTCGTGACCTCTCTGGGCATTCAGTGGAACCCGTACACCACCCAGATTGAGCCGCACGACTATATCGCCGAACTGTTTGACTGCATCGCGCGCTTCAACACCATCCTGATCGACTTCGATCGTGACGTGTGGGGCTACATCGCCCTGAACCACTTCAAGCAGAAAACCATCGCCGGTGAAATCGGCTCTTCCACCATGCCGCACAAAGTAAACCCAATCGACTTCGAAAACTCCGAAGGTAACCTGGGCCTTGCGAACGCCGTGCTGCAGCATATGGCGAGCAAACTGCCGGTATCCCGCTGGCAGCGCGACCTGACCGACTCCACCGTACTGCGTAACCTGGGCGTGGGCATTGGCTACGCGCTGATCGCGTACCAGTCCACCCTGAAAGGCGTGAGCAAACTGGAAGTGAACCGTGACCGTCTGCTGGACGAGCTGGACCACAACTGGGAAGTGCTGGCGGAGCCAATCCAGACCGTTATGCGCCGTTACGGTATCGAAAAACCGTACGAGAAGCTGAAAGAGCTGACCCGCGGCAAACGCGTTGACGCCGAAGGCATGAAGCAGTTTATCGACGGTCTGGCGCTGCCGGAAGAAGAGAAAACGCGCCTGAAGGCGATGACCCCGGCGAACTACATTGGTCGCGCCATCACCATGGTCGACGAGCTGAAGTAACGCCCCTCTCCCCCTTTTCGCCCGAAAAGGGGGATGCTTTTCCCCGGTTTACTCAATGTTTATCCCCACAACAACATAATCAGCGTTAAACTATTCATACCAATTATTTAGGGAGAAGAGATGATGCGCGTACTGGTTGTTGAGGATAACGCATTGCTACGCCATCACCTGAAGGTTCAGCTTCAGGAGATGGGACATCAGGTGGACGATGCTGAAGATGCAAAAGAAGCCGATTATTATCTCAATGAACACCTGCCGGATATCGCCATTGTCGATTTAGGGTTGCCTGACGAAGACGGTCTGTCGTTAATTCGCCGCTGGCGCAGCCACGATGTCTCCCTGCCGGTTCTGGTTCTGACCGCCCGTGAAGGCTGGCAGGATAAGGTCGAAGTGCTCAGCGCGGGTGCCGACGATTACGTCACCAAGCCGTTTCATATTGAAGAGGTGGCGGCGCGCATGCAGGCGCTGTTACGCCGCAACAGCGGGCTGGCTTCACAGGTTATTTCCATCCCGCCATTCCAGGTCGATCTCTCCCGCCGGGAATTAGCGATCAATGATGAAGTGATTAAGCTCACCGCCTTCGAATACACCATCATGGAAACGCTGATCCGTAACAATGGCAAAGTGGTGAGCAAAGATTCATTAATGCTCCAGCTTTACCCTGATGCTGAACTGCGCGAGAGCCATACCATTGACGTGCTGATGGGACGCTTGCGTAAGAAAATTCAGGCGCAGTATCCGCAGGATGTGATTACCACCGTCCGTGGCCAGGGCTACCTGTTCGAATTACGCTAAATGAGACGGATTTTGCGCCACATTCTGCCCCTCTCGCTGCGGGTTCGTTTCTTACTGGCAACAGCCGCCGTCGTGCTGGTGCTGTCGCTCTCCTACGGCATGGTGGCCCTGGTGGGCTACAGCGTCAGCTTTGATAAAACCACCTTTCGACTGTTGCGCGGCGAAAGCAATCTGTTTTATACCCTGGCGAAGTGGGAAAACAACCGAATCACCGTCGAAATGCCGGAAAACCTCAACCAGCAGAGTCCAACGCTGGCCCTGATTTATAATGAAAAAGGGAAATTACTGTGGGCGCAGCGTGATATCCCCTGGCTGGTTAAAAGCATTCGTCCGGACTGGCTCAAAACCAACGGGTTTCATGAAATTGAAGCCGATCTCAACACCACCAGCTCGCTGATCCGTGAAGATCGCTCCCTGCAGCAAAAGCTGAACGAGATCCGCGCCGACAACGCCGAAACGGAGATGACGCACTCCGTCGCGATTAACCTCTATCCGGCGACGCTGAACATGCCGCAGCTGACCATCGTGGTGATCGACACCATTCCGGTCGAGCTGAAGCGTTCTTATATGGTCTGGAGCTGGTTCATCTACGTTCTGGCTGCGAATCTCCTGCTGGTGATCCCGCTGCTGTGGGTAGCGGCGTGGTGGAGCTTGCGCCCCATTGAGTCACTGGCGAAAGAGGTTCGTGAGCTGGAAGAACATCATCGCGAGAAGCTGAACCCGGAAACCACCCGTGAGCTCACCAGCCTGGTGCGTAACCTCAACCGCCTGCTGAAAAGTGAACGCGAACGCTACGATAAATACCGTACCACCCTTACCGACCTGACCCACAGCCTGAAAACACCGCTGGCCGTCATGCAAAGTACCCTGCGTTCAATGCGCAGTTCGAAGCTGAGCGTCGATGATGCCGAGCCGGTGATGCTGGAACAGATCAGCCGTATTTCCCAGCAAATTGGCTATTACCTGCACCGCGCCAGTATGCGTTCGGGAAGCGCGCTTCTGAGCCGCGAGCTGCACCCGGTAGCCCCGCTTCTGGATAACCTCACGTCCGCCCTCAACAAGGTGTATCAGCGTAAAGGGGTGAACATCAGCCTCGATATCTCGCCAGAGATAAGCTTTGTGGGTGAAAAAAATGATTTCATGGAAGTGATGGGTAACCTGCTGGATAACGCCTGCAAATACTGTCTGGAGTTCGTGGAAGTGTCAGCGCGCCAGACGGAAACAGAACTGCATATTATCGTTGAGGATGATGGCCCGGGGATCCCGCGCAATAAGCGTGACGTGGTGTTCGATCGCGGTCAGCGCGCCGATACGCTACGTCCTGGCCAGGGCGTAGGATTGGCCGTCGCCCGTGAGATTGTTGACCAGTACGACGGGAAAATAGAAACCAGTGAAAGCCTGCTGGGCGGCGCCAGAATGGAGGTTATTTTTGGGCGCCAGCAGCCCACATTGAACGATAGTTAACCCGTTATGTGAAAAATGCGAGGATCTCGCAGCCGGGGGGCTGAGCTTCCGTTATAATCCGAGTCAGTAAGAGCCTGCGGAATAAAAAAATTATGGATTATCACTTAACGCTTAACTGGCCCGAGTTTATTGAACGCTACTGGCAAAAACGCCCGGTGGTTCTGAAACGCGGATTCAGCAATTTTGTCGACCCTATCTCGCCTGACGAGCTGGCCGGTCTGGCCATGGAAAACGAAGTCGACAGCCGTCTGGTGAGCCACCAGGACGGGAAATGGCAGGTTAGCCACGGTCCTTTCGAAAGCTACGATCACCTCGGTGAAAACAACTGGTCGCTGCTGGTGCAGGCGGTCAACCACTGGCATGAGCCCACTGCCGCATTAATGCGCCCGTTCCGCACCCTGCCCGACTGGCGCATGGACGATCTGATGATCTCTTTCTCCGTGCCGGGCGGCGGCGTAGGCCCACATCTTGACCAGTACGACGTGTTCATCATTCAGGGTACGGGCCGCCGCCGCTGGCGCGTGGGTGAAAAAGTGCCGATGAAGCAGCACTGCCCGCATCCTGACCTGCTTCAGGTTGACCCGTTTGAAGGGATTATCGACGAAGAGCTGGAGCCGGGTGATATTCTCTACATTCCGCCGGGATTCCCTCACGAAGGCTACTCCCTTGAAAACTCACTCAACTACTCCGTAGGGTTCCGCGCGCCGAGCGGTCGCGAGATGATCAGCGGATTTGCCGACTATGTTCTGCAGCGCGAGCTGGGCAGCTATCGTTACAGCGATCCTGATGTGCCTGCGCGCGAGCATCCGGCGGATATTGTGCCAGAAGAACTCGATAAGCTGCGCGGGATGATGCTGGATTTGATCAACGAGCCGGAGCATTTCAAACAGTGGTTTGGTGAGTTTATCAGCCAGTCTCGTCATGAGCTGGACGTTGCGCCACCGGAGCCGCCGTACCAGGCTGACGAGATTTATGATGCGCTTCAACAGGGCGACAAGCTGACGCGTCTGGGCGGGTTGCGCGTGCTGCGCATTGGTGAAGAGGTGTTCGTCAACGGCGAGAAGCTGGACTCTCCGCACCGTCCGGCGCTGGAAGCCATTGCCAGCCATCTGGTGCTCACTGCCGACACCTTTGGCGATGCGCTGGAAGATCCTTCCTTCCTCGCGATGCTGGCCGCACTGGTCAACAGCGGGTACTGGTTCTTTGAGGACTGAGTCGCCTTAATGCCCGGTGGCGCTTCGCTTACCGGGCCAACAATCCGAACGTAGGCCGGGTAAGGCGCAGCCGCCACCCGGCTTAAAGCAGCTACCGCTTCGCGGTCAACTCCGCTATCCGCACTATCACCTTCACCGCTTTTTCCATCCCTTCCAGCGTCACAAACTCATGCTTTCCATGGTAGTTGTAGCCACCGGTAAACAGGTTCGGGCACGGCAGCCCCATAAACGACAGCTGAGAACCGTCGGTGCCGCCGCGAATCGGCTTCAGCTGCGGTTCGATATCGCAGTCGCGCATCGCCTGCTGGGCGATATCGAGAATATGCGGATGCGCCATCACCTTCTCGCGCATGTTGTAATAGCTGTCTTCAATGATCAGCTCAATATAGCAATCAGGGTGTAATCCTTTACCGACCTTCTTGGCGATCTCCATCATCTTACGCTTGCGCGCCTCAAAGGCTTTGCGGTCGAAATCGCGGATGATGTAGTGCATCTGCGCGCTGTCCACGGTGCCTTTGATGCTGGTCAGGTGATAGAACCCTTCATATCCTTCGGTCTGTTCAGGGCTCTCTTCCGCCGGGACTTCCGCATGGATTCGTGACGCCAGCGACAGCGCGTTCACCATAACGCCTTTCGCCGAACCGGGGTGAACGTTGTTGCCGACAATTTTGATGGTGACGGACGCGGCATTGAAGTTTTCATACTCCAGTTCACCGACGCCGCTGCCGTCGACGGTATAGGCCCACTGCGCATTGAAGGCCTCTACGTCGAAATGTTTTGCGCCCTTGCCCACCTCTTCATCCGGCGTAAAGGCCACGCGGATATCCCCGTGCGGGATGTTTTTGCCCTTCAGCACCGCCAGCGCCGTCATGATCTCCGCAATGCCCGCCTTGTCATCCGCCCCCAGCAGCGTTTTACCGTCGGTGGTAATCAGCGTCTGGCCCAGCAGCTGGTGCAGCACCGGGAACATCACGGGCGAGAGCACTTCGTCGCCAATACCCAGCGCAATGTCACCGCCGCGGTAGTTTTCCACAATCTGCGGGTTCACATGTTTACCGCTAAAATCCGGAGAGGTGTCGACATGGGAGATAAAGCCAATTGCCGGAATATCACCCTGGACATTCGCCGGCAGCGTTGCCATCACAGTGCCTTTTTCGCTTAACGTGACGTTGACCAGCCCCATGGCGTCAAGCTGCTCTTTAAGCAGGTTTAATAACTTCCACTGGCCTTCGGTGCTCGGCACCTGGCGAACACCCGGCTTAGATTGGGTATCCAGCGAAACGTACTGTAAAAAACGCTCAAGTAATTTATCCATGCAGTCACCCTCACTTTTTGTGACAACATTATCAATAAGCATCAAAACGCAAATATTGCGTCAGGTCACTTTTATCCCGCAAACGAGAATATTTTCCGTTTATATCGTTATGCGTTAATAAATGTAGCTTATGAATCAGTGACAAGGATTGGCGATCGCAGGGGATTGCCGTAGAATGTCCGCCCTCATTACGAGTCACCAAGGTGGTTACACACAAACCCCGCTTCAGTCTGCTGCCTGAGGCGTCTATATGGGACAGCGCAAAAATTGAATACACAATCCCGTTCACGTTCACCGCTGGTGCAACTGGAACGAATTCGTAAAAGTTTTGATGGTAAAGACGTTATTTCCGACCTCACTCTGACCATCAATGACGGTGAGTTTCTGACGCTGCTTGGCCCCTCTGGCTGCGGCAAAACAACCGTACTGCGCCTTATCGCCGGGCTGGAAAGCGTCGATAACGGCCATATCCATCTTGAGAACCAGGACATCACCCGGGTTCCCGCCGAAGATCGCCACGTCAATACCGTCTTTCAGAGCTATGCCCTGTTCCCGCACATGACCGTGTTTGAAAACGTGGCGTTTGGCCTGCGGATGCAAAAAACCCCGGCGAACGAGATCGAACCGCGCGTCACCGACGCCCTGCGCATGGTGCAGCTTGAGACGTTTGCCCAGCGTAAACCCCATCAGCTTTCCGGCGGCCAGCAGCAGCGCGTGGCCATCGCCCGCGCCGTGGTCAACAAGCCGCGTCTGCTCCTGCTGGATGAATCCCTCTCCGCGCTGGATTACAAGCTGCGCAAGCAGATGCAGAACGAGCTTAAAGCCCTGCAGCGCAAGCTCGGCATTACCTTTGTCTTCGTCACCCACGATCAGGAAGAGGCCCTGACCATGTCCGACCGCATCGTGGTGATGCGCGACGGCAAAATCGAGCAGGACGGCACGCCGCGCGAAATCTACGAAGAGCCGAAGAATCTGTTTGTCGCCAGCTTCATTGGCGAGATCAATATTTTCGACGCCACGGTGATTGAGCGTCTGGACGACCAGCGCGTGCGCGCCAG
Organism: Enterobacter asburiae; assembly: GCF_001521715.1. Taxonomy (NCBI): domain Bacteria; kingdom Pseudomonadati; phylum Pseudomonadota; class Gammaproteobacteria; order Enterobacterales; family Enterobacteriaceae; genus Enterobacter; species Enterobacter asburiae. Next base: position 880,446 of record NZ_CP011863.1, on the reverse strand, counting down.
CGTCGAAGGACGCGAGTGCAATATCACGGTGACTTTCCCCGTCGAAAAGGGACAAAAGCTCAACGTTCTGCTGCGCCCGGAAGATCTGCGCGTTGATGAAATTCACGGCAATACCGAGGCCGAAGGGTTAATCGGCTATATCCGCGAGCGCAACTACAAAGGGATGACGCTGGAGTCCGTTGTCGAACTGGAGAACGGCAAGATGGTGATGGTCAGCGAATTCTTTAACGAAGACGACCCTGACTTCGACCACTCTCTCGACCAGAAAATGGTTATCAACTGGGTAGAAAGCTGGGAGGTTGTGCTGGCTGATGAAGAACACAAGTAAATTCCAGAATGTGGTGATTGCCACGATCGTCGGTTGGCTTGTGCTGTTTGTCTTTTTGCCCAACCTGATGATCGTTGCCACCAGCTTTCTGACCCGCGACGACGCTAGCTTCGTTTCGCTGGTCTTTACGCTGGACAACTACGCGCGCCTGCTCGATCCGCTCTATTTTGACGTGCTGCTGCACTCGCTCAATATGGCGCTAATTGCTACCCTCGCCTGTCTGGTGCTGGGTTATCCCTTCGCATGGTTCCTCGCGGGCCTGCCGCAAAAGGTGCGGCCCCTGCTGCTGTTTTTACTGATTGTTCCCTTCTGGACCAACTCGTTAATCCGCATCTACGGGCTGAAGATCTTCCTCAGCACTAAAGGCTATCTCAACGAGTTTCTGCTGTGGCTGGGAGTGATTGATACGCCGATCCGCATCATGTTTACCCCGAGCGCGGTGATTGTCGGCCTGGTCTATATCCTGCTGCCGTTTATGGTGATGCCGCTCTACTCCAGCATCGAGAAGCTGGATAAACCGCTGCTGGAGGCGGCAAAAGATCTGGGCGCTAACAAGCTGCAGACCTTCATCCGCATTATTATCCCGCGGACCATGCCCGGCATTATTGCGGGCTGTCTGCTGGTAATGCTCCCGGCGATGGGCTTGTTCTACGTATCGGATCTGATGGGCGGCGCGAAAAACCTGCTGATCGGTAACGTCATCAAGAGCCAGTTCCTCAACATCCGCGACTGGCCGTTCGGATCCGCGACCAGCATTACGCTGACAGTGGTCATGGGCCTGATGCTGCTGGTCTACTGGCGCGCCTCACGCTTGCTGAATAAGAAGGTGGAACTCGAATGATCGGTCGACTGCTTCGCGGCGGTTTTATGACCGTCATTTATGCCTATCTCTATATCCCGATCGTTATTTTGATCGTGAACTCGTTTAACAGCTCCCGCTTCGGGATTAACTGGCAGGGCTTTACCACCAGCTGGTACAGCCTGCTGATGAACAATGACAGCCTGCTGCAGGCCGCTCAGCACTCGCTGACGATGGCGATCTTCTCCGCCACCTTCGCGACGCTAATTGGCTCGCTCACCGCCGTGGCGCTGTACCGCTATCGCTTTCGCGGCAAACCGTTTGTCAGCGGCATGCTGTTTGTGGTGATGATGTCGCCGGACATCGTAATGGCCATTTCGCTGCTGGTGCTGTTTATGCTGCTGGGCGTACAGCTTGGCTTCTGGTCGCTGCTGTTCTCGCACATCACCTTCTGCCTGCCGTTTGTGGTGGTGACCGTCTTCGCGCGCCTGAAAGGGTTCGACGTGCGCATGCTGGAGGCGGCGAAAGATCTGGGTGCCAGCGAGATGATCATCCTGCGCAAAATCATCCTGCCGCTGGCGATGCCTGCCGTGGCGGCCGGATGGCTGCTTAGCTTCACCCTGTCGATGGATGACGTGGTCGTGTCCTCCTTCGTCACCGGTCCGAGCTATGAAATTCTGCCGTTGAAGATCTATTCAATGGTGAAAGTCGGCGTCTCACCGGAGGTGAACGCGCTGGCGACCATTCTGCTGGTGTTTTCGCTGGTTCTGGTGATCGCCAGCCAGGTTATTGCTCGTGATAAAACAAAATCTCAGGGGACAATGAAATGAAAAAAATGCTCGCCGCTGCGGCGCTGGTGCTTGGCATGGGTGCCGCGCACGCTGATGACAGCAAAACGCTCTACTTCTACAACTGGACCGAATACGTGCCGCCGGGCCTGCTGGAACAGTTCACAAAGGAGACGGGCATCAAGGTTATCTACTCGACCTACGAGTCGAATGAAACCATGTACGCCAAGCTGAAAACCTACAAAGACGGCGCGTACGATCTGGTCGTTCCTTCCACCTACTTTGTCGACAAAATGCGCAAAGAGGGCATGATCCAGAAGATCGACAAAATGAAGCTAACCCATTTTTCAAACCTCGATCCTGAGATGCTCAACAAGCCGTTCGACCCAAATAACGACTACTCCATTCCATACATCTGGGGAGCAACCGCGATTGGCGTGAACAGCGAGGCCGTCGATCCGAAAACGGTGACAAGCTGGGCCGATCTCTGGAAACCGGAATACAAAGGGAGCCTGCTGTTAACCGACGACGCGCGTGAAGTGTTCCAGGTCGCGCTGCGCAAGCTGGGCTACTCGGGCAACACGACGGATCCCAAAGAGATCGAAGCGGCATATGCCGAGCTGAAGAAGCTGATGCCTAACGTGGCGGCGTTCAATTCTGATAATCCGGCAAACCCGTATATGGAAGGCGAAGTGAATCTGGGGATGGTGTGGAACGGCTCTGCGTATGTCGCCCGCCAGGCCGGGACGCCGCTTGAGGTGGTCTGGCCGAAAGAAGGCGGGATCTTCTGGATGGACAGCCTTGCGATCCCCGCCAACGCGAAAAACGTTGAAGGGGCACACAAGCTGATTAACTTCCTGCTGCGCCCGGACGTGGCGAAACAGGTTGCCGAGACGATTGGCTACCCGACGCCAAACCTCGCAGCACGCAGGCTGCTGAAGCCTGAGGTAGCTAACGATAAATCGCTCTATCCGGATGCCGAAACCATCAGCAAAGGTGAATGGCAGAACGATGTCGGTGACGCCAGCCGTCTCTACGAAGAGTATTATCAGAAATTAAAAGCGGGCCGGTAACGGTATCGCGTTCTTCCTCACGCCGCCCGTACGGCGTGAGGAAGGATTAACTGACCGCATTCTCCCCTGCCCAGATTGTCGCCTTTCTCATCGCCTCAACCACCTCCTCATCCGACAGACCCAGCGCCTCACGAACCCGGGTAGCCTCGTCCCACTGCTGCTGTTCATAGTAACGGCACAGGCTCACCATATCGGCTAACCGTCCCTCCTGATGGCACAGCGCATTGCTCACGCTCTGCGGGACCGCAATTTGCTTCATCAACTCGGCCATCGGCTGTTCGAGGAGGGTATCGAGCAGAGAAAACAGGCCGCACATGAAGGCATTTTCAGCCAGCGTCGGTTCGTTCATCGTCTCGGCTATCAGTTCGCAGAACTTGCCGCGCATCATGCTCAGCGGGTAAAGCTCGCTGACGGTGTCATTGCCCGCACTGGCGAGGACCACGACGGCAACAAACCGCCTCAGCTGGTTTTCCCCGAGGTATCTCAGCACTTCGCTCAGGGTTAACTTACTGAAATTACAGGCACCGATATGTTTAAATGCGGTGTGTTTCATGTAGCGCATAATCTTATAGGACAGGGTGAGATCGGTTTTAATCAACGACTCGACGATCCGAAAATCGGGTTTATTGCGTCCGACCTCCATTTGCAGCCGAAAAATCGCCAGCTGATTTTGCGATAGCCGTTTATATTTAATGACCTCCGGACGGCAGAAAAAATAGCCCTGAAACAGCGAGAATCCCTCTTCCCGGTATTGGCTGAATTCCTCGGTAATGGTGCCAACTTACTGATTTAGTGTATGATGGTGTTTTTGAGGTGCTCCAGTGGCTTCTGTTTCTATCAGCTGTCCCTCCTGTTCAGCTACTGAAGGCGTGGTGCGTAACGGTAAAAGTACTGCCGGACATCAGCGCTATCTCTGCTCTCACTGCCGTAAAACATGGCAGCTACAGTTCACTTACACCGCTTCTCAACCCGGTACGCATCAGAAAATCATTGATATGGCCATGAATGGCGTCGGATGTCGCGCCAGTGCACGCATTATGGGCGTTGGCCTCAACACGATTTTACGACACTTAAAAAACTCAGGCCGCAGTCGGTAAACTCACGCATACAACCGGGCAGTGACGTCATTGTTTGCGCGGAAATGGACGAACAGTGGGGTTACGTCGGCGCTAAATCACGCCAGCGCTGGTTGTTTTACGCGTATGACAGGATACGGAGGACGGTTGTGGCGCACGTATTCGGTGAACGCACGTTGGCCACGCTGGAGCGTCTTCTGGGCCTGCTGTCGGCCTTTGAGGTCGTGGTATGGATGACGGATGGCTGGCCGCTGTATGAATCACGCCTGAAGGGAGAACTGCACGTTATCAGCAAGCGATATACGCAGCGCATTGAGCGGCATAACCTGAATCTGAGGCAGCATCTGGCAAGGCTGGGCAGGAAGTCACTGTCGTTCTCAAAATCGGTGGAGCTGCATGACAAAGTCATCGGGCATTATCTGAACATAAAACACTATCAGTAAGTTGGAGTCATTACCAAGACGTTGATGCTGTTGTCCATTTTCCTCACCGTAACGGTGGGCTTTACGGCAACGATCGGTTTTATGATGTGGCAGTGGATGGCGCAGCAGGAGGTTCTGGCCAAAAAACATATCCGCCAGATTGCCGAGGTGCAATCGTTGCAGGTCAGTAAACAGCTGGATTCTGCCCTGACTGCCGCCCGGGATATGGGCAACAGCGCCCTGGCGCTGCGCGAGGCGGGCGTATCCGAACGCCAGAGCCTGAACCAGCTGCTCATCCACTACCTTTCGGCTCACCCGCAGTTTCTCTCCATGTCGATGGCCTTTGAGCCTAACGCGTTCGACGATAAAGATGCCGTCTGGGCCGGTCAAAGCGGTGAAGATCCTGCCGGGCGCTACGCCCGCTACGTCGACCGGGACGCCACCGGCAAACCGGCATTACACCTGCTGACGGACATCGAAACCCCCGGCAGCGGTGATTATTATCTGCTGCCGAAACAACGGCATAAAGATGTGATCATCGAGCCCTATATCTATCCCTACAACGGCGTGGACGTGATGCTCACCTCGATTGCCGCCCCCATCATGCGTGACGGTCAGTTTCTGGGCTCGGTCACCTCGGACTTCTCCCTCGCCACGCTGCAATCGACGATCGGCGCGATTAAACCGTGGAACGGCGCAGGCTACGCCCTGCTCCTCTCCGCGGGTAATAACGTGGTGTCCAGCCCGGACAAGCGCGCGGCAGGCAAGCCTTACGCCGGTCAGATTACCGGTCATGACGTCACCCGGGTAAGCGATCCGCTGCTGAAGGAGGATGTGTTCATCACCTGGCAGGACATCGCCGTCGGTAATAGCCAGACGCCGTGGAAACTCGCCATTATCACGCCGGTCAGCGAAGTGATGGCCGAAGCGCGCGCATTTTTACTGAAAGCCATCATCATGATGGTGTTAAGCATCGTGGCGGTTAGCCTGGTCATGGCACAGATCTTCACCCGCAAAGTTGACCGTCCGGTTGGGGGTGAACCTTCGGAAGCCGCCGGGATCGCCCTGGCCGTTGCCCGGGGGGATCTGAACAACACCATCCCGGTGCGTTCCGGAGATACCCACAGCATTTTTTACGCCCTGCACACCATGCAGATGCAGCTCAAGCGCATCGTCGACAATATCAGCGAAGCCAGCCACTCCGTACACGGCGGCACCAGCGAAATTTCGGCGGGCAACCTTGACCTCGCCTCGCGAACCGAAGAACAAGCGGCTGCGATTGTTGAAACGGCAGCCAGCATGGAAGAGATTTCGGTCACGGTGAAAAATAATGCCGACAACGCCCACAAGGCGACCACGCTGACCGATCGCGCCGCGAGCCTCGCCGGGCATGGCGAAACGCTGGTAAACGACGTAGTCGTGGTGATTGGGGAGATTGATGAGAGCGCGCGTAAGATCGGCGAGATTAACAGCATTGTCGACGGCATCGCCTTCCAGACCAATATTCTGGCGCTGAATGCTGCCGTTGAAGCGGCACGGGCAGGCGAACAGGGGCGCGGCTTCGCGGTAGTCGCTGGGGAAGTGCGCAATCTTGCCCAGCGAAGCGCCAACGCGGCAAAAGAGATCTCTCAGCTGATTGCCGAGTCCTCGGGCCGCGTAAGCAAAGGCGTTGAGCTGGTCAATGAAACCGGGGTGATGATGAAACAGGTGATTGAAGCGGTGTCGCATGTGCATCTGGTCATCAACGATATCGTTCAGGCGCTGGACGAGCAGAATCGCGGGATTAGCCAGGTCAGCACCGCCGTTAACCAGATGGACAGTACAACCCAGCAGAACGCCTCGCTGGTTCAGCAGATCTCAGCGGCGGCGCTCTCGCTGGATGAGCAGGCTAAATCGCTCGAGAAGACGCTGGCGTTCTTCCATTCATAAATAAAAAGGCACCCGCTGGACGGGTGCCTTTTCAGGCGATTGCCGCTACAGCCCTTTCAGCAGCTTGTCGACAAACTCCGGTACGACCGTACTTGCCAGACCGTAGTGTTTCTCTTCAAACTCGCTGCCCACCTGGCTTGGCTCAAGGTTGAGTTCAACCGTATGCGCACCGTGCAGTCGCGCTTCGTGGACAAACCCCGCCGCCGGGTAAACATGACCGGATGTGCCGATGGCAATAAACACGTCGGCCATCGCCAGCGCGCTGTAGATATCATCCATTCCCAGCGGCATTTCGCCGAACCAGACCACGTGCGGACGCAGGCGCGACGGGAACTGGCAGCAGTGGCACTTATCCTCAGGCAGCACGTCCTCTTGCCAGTCCAGCACCTGACCGCTCCAGGCGCAGCGAACCTTAAGCAGCTCGCCGTGCATGTGGATGATGTTCTTGTTACCGGCCCGCTCGTGCAGGTTGTCGATATTCTGCGTCACCAGCAGAAAACGATCGCCCAGCGCCTCTTCCAGCTTCGCCAGCGCCAGATGGGCCGCATTCGGCGCGACTTCAGGCTGCTGAAGCTGGCGGCGGCGGGCGTTGTAAAACGCCTGCACGAGATCCGGATCGCGGGCAAAGCCTTCCGGCGTGGCCACATCCTCCACGCGGTGCTCTTCCCACAGCCCGTCCGCCGCGCGGAAGGTTCGAATTCCTGACTCGGCGGAGATCCCCGCTCCGGTCAGCACCACGACTCTGGGTTTATCCATCGCTTCTGGCATCATTCTGTCTCTGAAAAAGATCCGCTGGCGCAAGCGCTCACGCAAGCGGCGTTTGTTTTTGCGAAAACGGCTGAGTCGACCCTGGCGACGCGACAGCATAGAAACCTCGTAAACTAATCGGTGAGATGAAGGAATGCGGCTCCGCGCATGCCTCCTGCGTCCCCGTGTCGCGCGCGTTCAATACGCGGCACGCGGGCAACCGGCAATAAATGTCGGGGCAAACGCCCGGACAACCGTTCCGTAATCGCGGTAAAGTTTGACAGCCCTCCCCCGATCACCAGCAGATCCGGGTCGACGATGGTGAGAATATTTCCCAGACACACCGCCAGCAGATCCAGATAACGCTCGACGTGCTCGCACGCCTGCGCATCCCCTTGCTCCCACAGGGTAATGATTTGAGGGGCCTCAAGTTTCTGATGATAGAAGTGTTCGTAAAGCCATGCAAACCCGCGGCCGGAGAGGTAGTTCTCAATACAGCCGTGCTGGCCGCAGCCGCAGCGGGTCAGCGGGAAATCGCGCCCCACGACTTCCAGGGCATCCACCGGCAGACGGATATGACCAAATTCGCCGGTGATGTAGCTTCGCCCGGTGATTGGCTTCCCGTTGATCACAATCCCCCCGCCGACGCCGGTCCCGAGGATCAGCCCCATCACCAGCGGATATTGGCGGAATTCATCATCCCAGGCTTCGGAGAGCGCAAAGCAGTTAGCATCATTGTCTAAACGCACGTCGCGTTCAAGAAGGGCAGAGAGATCGGCGCGGAGCGGTTTACCGCTGGCGGCAGGCACGTTGGCGGCATACAGCGTGCCGTCGTCGGTTTCGGGCATACCCGGAATGCCGATGCCGACGCTGCCTTTCACGCCAAAGCGTTCATCGGCCTGCGCCACCAGCGCGGCAATCGCGGTTAAAAATTCGTCGTAGCTTTCGCGCGGCGTGGGTAGGCGGGTTTCCCACTGTAGCCTGAGATCTTTATCAAACACGCCGAGCGCAATCTTGGTGCCGCCAATATCAAATCCGTAATACATAACGCATTCCTCTTTTAACCTGGCGGCCCGAAAGCCGCTAGATCATGACGTAATTACTGGCCACTTAATACCCTCGCCGGATCAATTCGGCTTGCGCGACGCGCCGGATACCAGCTTGCCAGCAGACTCAGTAAAAGTGCTGTAACCAGCACATAAAAAACGTCCAGCCAGTGCAGTTCAGACGGCAGGAAGTCAATAAAGTAGATATCACCCGACAGGAACTGGTGACCAATAAGCTTTTCGATCCCGTTGATAATTGGCGTCAGCTGCAGGGAAACCACCACGCCAATCACCACGCCGCACAGGCTGCCGAACAGCCCCGCCAGCAAACCGTACCAGACGAAGATGGCGCGAATAAGACCGTCTTTCGCCCCCAGCGTACGCAGCACGGCGATGTCGCCGCTCTTGTCCTTGACCGCCATCACCAGCGTCGAGACGATATTAAAGCACGCCACACCAATCACCAGCACCATCGCCAGATACATAATGGCGCGAATCATCTGGATATCACGGTACATATAGCCGTAAGTGCCGATCCAGCTCTTGATGTAGACATAGTTATTGGTCACGCTGCCCGCGTCGCGGACCAGCTTGTTGGCGTTAAAGACGTCGTTCACCTTGATGGCAATGCCCGTCACGCTGTCGGCCATGTCGAGATACTGGCGTGCATCCTCCATCGGCACCATTGCAAAGCTATGGTCAAGCTGACCGCTCAGCTGAAGAATACCGGTGACGTGCAGGCGCACGCGCTTAGGCTGCTGCAGCTTGTGGTCGGCGCTGGCGTTCGGGATCATGATTGATACCCAGTCGCCCTGCTTCACCTTCAGGGCATCGGCCACGCCTTTACCCATGATGATCTGCTGCTCGCCGGCCTTAAAGTTGGCCCACGCGCCGTTCTGCACATAGTCTGGCAGCGCGCTGAGACGCGCTTCCTGGGCGGGATTGACCCCTTTCACCTGAATGGCGCGCAGGTTTACCCCACTCTCTACCAGCCCGGTAAAGTTAATATAGGGCGCGGCCGCGGCAATGCCCGGCACTTTTTCGACTTTGGTGAGCGCATCGCTCCAGTTAGTCCACGGCTGGTTAACCGGCTCGATCTCCCCGTGCGGCACTACCGCCAGAATGCGGTTATTCAGCTCGCGCTCAAAGCCGTTCATGGCGCTTAAGCCCACAATCAGCACAGCCACGCCCAGCGCAATACCGATGGTCGAGATGACGGAGATCAGCGACACCATGCCGCCGCGACGGCGGCCGCGGCTAAAACGTAAACCGATGAGTAACGATAACGGTGACACCATTACTCTGCTCCCATCATGGTCAGTTCCGCGTTCAGATGGCCGTCGCGCATCTCAAGCTGACGCCCCATGCGTTTTGCCAGCTGCAGATCGTGGGTTACGACGAGAAACGCGGTGCCCTGCGAGGCGTTCAGCTCGCCCAGAAGCTGGAAAATACTGTCCGCATTGCGGGCATCCAGGTTACCGGTAGGCTCATCCGCCAGCACCAGACGCGGGTTGTTGACCAGCGCACGGGCAATCGCCACGCGCTGGCGCTCACCGCCGGAAAGCTCAGAGGGACGATGGTTACCGCGATGGCCCAGCCCTACCGCTTTCAGCATGTCGCTGGCGCGAGCGTTAATTTCTGCCGGTTTCTTTTTACCAATCAGCAGCGGCATCGCCACGTTTTCCAGCGCCGTGAAATCCGGCAGCAGATGGTGGAACTGGTAGATAAAGCCCAGCTCGCGGTTACGCAGCTCTGCCTTCGCCGCGGAGGACATTTTGCTCATCGGCTGGCCGGAGAAAATCACGTCGCCATTCGTTGGCGTATCCAGCCCGCCCAGCAGATGCAGCAGCGTGCTTTTACCCGAGCCGGAGCTGCCGACAATCGCCATCATCTCGCCTTCGCCCACGCTGAAGCTCACATTGTGCAGCACGTCGGTTTGCACAGAGCCTTCCTGATAGCGTTTGGACAGGTTGTCGCATTGCAACAGGATCTTATTCATAACGTAAAGCCTCAGCGGGTTGAGTGGCGGCAGCGCGCCAGGAAGGATAAAGCGTAGAAAGCAGCGCAATGGCCATCGCGGCCAGCGCAATACCGACCACCTGCAGCGGCTCGATAGCCACCGGCAGCGCCGCGCCGTCGAGAAGAGCGCCGATGATCGGCATTAAGTTATTAAGCTGGCTGGCAAGCAAGGCCCCCAGCACGGCACCGAGCAGCGCGCCGATGATGCCTGCGCTGGCCCCCTGCACCATAAACACCGCCATGATCTGGCGCGGCGTGAGCCCCTGGGTTTGCAGAATGGCGACTTCGCCCTGCTTCTCCATCACCATCAGGCCCAGCGAGGTAATGATGTTAAATGCGGCCACGGCCACGATCAGGCTCAGCAGCAGCCCCATCATATTTTTTTCCATCCGCACGGCCTGGAACAGTTCGCCTTTACGCTCGCGCCAGTCCTGCCATTTGGTGCCGTCCGGCAGTTTTTGCTGGCTGAGGGTATCGACCTTCAGCGGCGCGTCGAGCCACAGGCGCCAGCCGGTGATATTCCCTGCCGGGTAGCGCATCAGGCGTGAAGCGTCCTGAATGTTAACCAGCATCTGGTAACCATCGACTTCGCTGTTGGCGGCAAAGGTACCAATCACGTTGAACAGACGCTGGCTTGGCAGGCGCCCCATCGGCGTAAACTGGCTGGCAGAAGGCACCATCACGCGCAGCTGGTCGCCACGGTTGACGCCAAGCTGGCCGGCAAGCTGTTCGCCCAGAATCACGTTGTATTTTCCGGCTTCCAGATCGGTCTGCTTCACGTTAACCAGATACGGCGTCAGCGGATCGTTTTGCGCCGGGTCAATACCCAGCATCACGCCGACCGCCACGCTGCGGGCGCTTTGCAGCACCACGTCACCGGTCGTCAACGGCGCTACGCGCGTGACACCCTGTAGCTTCGCCGCGCTTTCCGGCAGCTGTTGCGGGTTAACCGAACCGTTGGATGATGAAAGAACGGCCTGCGGCATCAGCCCCAGGATGTTGTTTTGCAGCTCGCGTTCGAAGCCATTCATGACGGAAAGCACCGTCACCAGTGCCATCACGCCAAGCGTAATGCCAATAGTCGAAAGCCAGGAGACAAAGCGACCGAATCGGTCCGCGGCGCGCCCACGCATGTAACGTAAGCCTATGAAGAGTGCGACAGGTTGATACATGAAATCCGTCTGTTTGCTGATAGCAGACCCACGAGTATATAAGCGAATCCGTTAAGCGTAAATGACTGAAACAGTAAGCTTTGGTAATCATTCTTCCGAAAAAATCAGAGAAATCAGGGTGCTATTGTCTGAATACTCACCTCGCAACCTCCACCTTTTCCGAAAAACCGCCGGATACAGACTGTTACCCATTACATCCCGGCTTCGTTTTACAACAATTGCTCGTTCGTTTATGGCAATAAGGTAGTGGCGAATAATGAAGCAAAAAGCATTATGGATTAACCAGATAAAAGGGCTGTGTATCTGCCTGGTGGTTATCTATCATTCGGTTATCACGTTTTATCCGCATCTGATCGGGCTACAACACCCGCTCTCCGGCCTTCTCGCCAAATGCTGGGTCTATTTTAACCTCTATCTCGCACCGTTTCGTATGCCGGTCTTCTTCTTTATCTCCGGCTATCTGATCCGTCGTTATATTGACGAAGTGGACTGGCGAACCAGTCTCGACAAGCGGATCTGGAGCATTGTCTGGGTCCTGGCGCTGTGGGGCGTTCTGCAATGGCAGGCGTTGACCCACCTGAACGCCTGGCTGGCGCCCGTGCGTGAGCTTGCCACCGCGTCGAACGCGGCCTACGCCGACTCGTTCTCAGGATTTGTACGGGGTATGCTGACCGCAAGCACCAGCCTGTGGTATCTGTATGCCCTGGTGGTCTACTTCACGCTGTGTAAACTGCTGAGCCGCTGGAAGCTGCCGGTACTGGGACTGCTGGCGCTGGCAAGCATCGCGATTAACTTCCTGCCGCTGCCGTGGTGGGGAATGAACAGCGTGGTACGCAACATGATCTACTACAGCCTCGGGGCGTGGTATGGCGCAGAGCTGATGGCGTGGATGAAAAGCGTCAACCTGCGCCGCATCTGGCTGGCAACCGGGGCTTTCGCCGCCGTCTCCGTGGTGCTGTGGTTTGCTAACGTTCCGCTGCTGCTCTCATTGCTGTCGATTGTGCTGATCATGAAGCTGTTCTACAGCCTTGAGCAGCGCTATGCCGTTCACCCGAACAATCTGCTGAACGTGATTGGCTCAAATACCATTGCGATTTATACCACCCACCGCATCCTGATTGAGGCCTTTAGCCTGTTCCTGATTGGCGAAATGAATGCCGCCTCGTGGCCGGTCTGGGCAGAGCTCACCCTGGTGCTGGTCTACCCGTTTGCCAGCCTGCTTATCTGTACCCTTGCCGGGCTCGGAGTGCGTAAAATCTCCACCGCGCTTTTTGGAGACGTTTTCTTCTCTCCTCCGTCTACGCTGACCCTGTCACCTTCAACGCGTTAACGCCCTCTCCGCCCCCGTTTCGGGGGCGTTTAGCCCTGCCGTGCGGTTACGATTTGCTTATGTAAAACGATCGAGGATAATAAAGACATTGCGTATCAGTGATATGCCCCAATAATGTTGGTATATCCATAAGAGACTCTGACATAGCCATGCCTGAACACTATCGTTATTCCTTGCCTGTCAAAGCGGGCGACCAGCGCCAGCTGGGTGAACTCACGGGCGCGGCGTGCGCCACGCTGGTGGCGGAAATCGCCGAGCGTCATCCAGGCCCGGTGATTCTGGTTGCCCCGGATATGCAAAACGCCCTGCGCCTGCACGATGAAATTCGCCAGTTCACCGATAGCCTGGTGTTCAGCCTGGCCGACTGGGAGACGCTGCCGTATGACAGCTTCTCTCCGCATCAGGAGATCATCTCCTCGCGCCTGTCGACGCTCTATCAGCTGCCGACCATGCAGCGCGGCGTGCTGATTGTGCCGGTGAATACCCTGATGCAGCGCGTCTGTCCGCACAGCTATCTGCACGGTCACGCGCTGGTGATGAAAAAAGGCCAGCGCCTCTCCCGGGATGCCCTGCGCGCGCAGCTTGACGGTGCCGGCTATCGCCACGTCGACCAGGTGATGGAACACGGGGAATACGCGACCCGCGGCGCGCTGCTCGATCTTTACCCGATGGGCAGCGACCAGCCGTATCGTCTGGATTTCTTTGATGATGAAATCGACAGCCTGCGCGTATTCGACGCCGACACGCAGCGCACGCTGGAGGAAGTAGAGTCCATCAATTTACTGCCCGCGCATGAGTTCCCCACGGACAAAACCGCTATCGAGCTGTTCCGCAGCCAGTGGCGCGATAAGTTCGAGGTGAAGCGCGACGCGGAACATATTTATCAGCAGGTCAGTAAAGGCACGCTTCCTGCCGGGATCGAATACTGGCAGCCGCTGTTCTTCAACGAGCCGCTGCCTGCCCTGTTCAGCTACTTCCCGGCGAATACGCTGATTGTCAACACCGGGGATATCGACGCCAGCGCCAGCCGCTTTGAAAGCGAAACCCGCGCCCGCTTTGAAAACCGTGGCGTTGATCCGATGCGTCCGCTGCTACCGCCGGAAGCGCTGTGGCTGCGCACCGAGGAGCTCAACGCCGAACTGAAGCGCTGGCCGCGCATGCAGCTGAAAACCGATTCGCTTGCCGATAAGGCCGCCAATACCAACCTGGCCTTCCGGACGCTGCCGGACCTGGCCGTTCAGGCGCAGCAGAAATCCCCGCTGGATAATCTGCGCAAGTTCCTGGAGTCCTTCACCGGCCCGGTAGTGTTCTCCGTTGAGAGTGAAGGCCGCCGCGAAGCGTTAGGTGAACTGCTGGGACGCATTAAGGTGGCGCCGAAGCGCATCCTGCGTCTGAGCGAAGCGACCGGAAACGGTCGTTACCTGATGATTGGTGCCGCCGAGCACGGGTTCATCGACACGCTCAACAACCTGGCGCTGATTTGCGAAAGCGACCTGCTGGGCGAGCGCGTCGCGCGCCGCCGTCAGGACAGCCGTCGGACCATCAACCCGGACACGCTGATCCGTAACCTGGCCGAGCTGCACCCGGGCCAGCCGATTGTTCACCTGGAACACGGCGTTGGGCGCTATCAGGGGATGACCACGCTGGAAGCGGGCGGCATCAAAGGTGAATACCTGATGCTCACCTACGCCAACGACGCCAAACTGTATGTCCCGGTCTCCTCCCTGCATCTGATCAGCCGCTACGCGGGGGGCGCCGAAGAGAATGCGCCGCTGCACAAGCTGGGCGGCGATGCCTGGGCGCGCGCGCGCCAGAAGGCGGCGGAAAAAGTACGCGACGTGGCCGCCGAGCTGCTGGATATCTACGCCCAGCGCGCGGCCAAACAGGGCTTCGCCTTTAAGCATGATAAAGAACAGTACCAGCTGTTCTGCGACAGCTTCCCGTTTGAAACCACGCCGGATCAGGCCCAGGCCATCAACGCCGTGCTGAGCGATATGTGCCAGCCGCTGGCAATGGACCGCTTAGTCTGCGGCGACGTCGGCTTCGGAAAAACCGAAGTGGCGATGCGCGCCGCCTTCCTTGCGGTGGAAAACAACAAGCAGGTGGCGGTGCTGGTGCCGACCACCCTGCTCGCACAGCAGCACTTCGATAACTTCCGCGACCGTTTCGCCAACTGGCCGGTACGTATCGAGATGCTCTCGCGTTTTCGCAGCACCAAAGAACAGACGCAGATCCTCGAACAGGCAAGCGAAGGCAAAATCGATATTCTGATCGGCACCCACAAGCTGCTGCAAAGCGACGTGAAGTGGAAAGATCTGGGGCTGCTGATCGTCGACGAAGAGCACCGCTTCGGGGTGCGTCATAAAGAACGCATCAAAGCGATGCGCGCCGACGTCGATATCCTCACCCTGACCGCAACGCCAATCCCGCGAACCCTCAACATGGCGATGAGCGGCATGCGCGATCTGTCGATTATCGCCACGCCGCCGGCGCGCCGTCTGGCGGTGAAAACCTTCGTCCGCGAGTACGATAATCTGGTAGTGCGGGAGGCTATTCTGCGTGAGGTGCTGCGCGGAGGTCAGGTCTACTATCTCTACAATGACGTGGAAAACATCCAGAAAGCGGCTGACAGGCTGGCGGAGCTGGTGCCGGAAGCGCGCATCGCTATCGGTCACGGGCAGATGCGCGAGCGCGAGCTGGAACGGGTAATGAACGACTTCCACCACCAGCGCTTTAACGTGCTGGTGTGCACCACCATCATTGAGACCGGGATCGACATTCCGACGGCAAACACCATCATCATTGAGCGTGCGGATCACTTTGGCCTGGCGCAGCTTCACCAGCTGCGCGGCCGCGTCGGGCGTTCGCACCATCAGGCCTACGCCTGGCTGCTGACGCCGCATCCGAAAGCGATGACCACCGACGCGCAAAAGCGTCTGGAAGCCATCGCCTCGCTGGAAGACCTGGGCGCAGGCTTTGCGCTGGCCACGCACGACCTCGAGATCCGCGGTGCCGGCGAGCTGCTGGGTGAAGACCAGAGCGGCTCCATGGAGACCATCGGCTTCTCGCTCTATATGGAGCTGCTGGAAAACGCGGTTGATGCCCTGAAGGCCGGGCGCGAGCCGTCGCTGGAAGATCTCACCAGCCAGCAGACCGAGGTCGAACTGCGTATGCCTTCCCTGCTGCCGGACGATTTTATTCCGGACGTGAATACCCGACTGTCGTTCTACAAGCGCATCGCCAGCGCGAAGAAGGAGAACGAGCTGGAAGAGATTAAGGTGGAGCTGATTGACCGCTTTGGCCTGCTGCCCGATCCGGCGAGAAATTTGCTGGATATCGCGAGACTGCGCCAGCAGGCGCAAAAGCTGGGGATCCGCAAGCTCGAAGGCAATGAAAAAGGCGGCGTGATTGAATTCGCCGAGAAGAATCACGTCAACCCGATGTGGCTGATCGGCCTGCTGCAAAAACAGCCGCAGCATTTCCGTCTGGATGGTCCAACCCGTCTGAAATTTACCCAGGAGCTGACGGAGCGCAAAACCCGTATGGACTGGGTGCGTAACTTTATGCGTCAGCTGGAAGAGAACACGATCGCTTAACCTTCCTTCCCCCTGTTAACTGAGAAAATCCCAGTAGTTTATTAACCGGAAGCGATGAAAGTTGCTTCCGGAAAATGAACAGCTTACAGCGACACCCTGGTCCGGCTGTAAATCGCTGAGGCGTTTCCTGCAGGCCGGGGCGAGGCGCAGGGATGCGCCGAGAGGGCGGGCTTTACAGGGATGTTACCTCCGCCCGTCCCCGAAAAGCCGGAAGGAATAAGTCGAAGGTACCGCGTAGCGGCGATTTACCGCCGGGAGCCCGGGTCGCCAGGGTGGTGGCGACTGAGCCACCCTGGCACGTTCACCGGTCATGTCGTTACAGAGTAGCAAGGAACATAAAGTGAACGGAATGACCACCAGAGCCGTATGTTCCCCCTCACCCCAGCCCTCTCCCTCAAGGGAGAGGGGGTCGTCCGTGCAGGCATTATTTTATGGGATCCCTTCCCCCTGTTAGCCCGGCGCTACGGGGGGACAATTTACAAACTCTTTGCACTTCACCCGATCTTCCCGACACACCCATTCGCCATAATTATGTTTAACGCCTTATAAAACAATAACCTTATCATTTATATGGATTATGGTGATGATGACCTCTTCGCGTTTTACTCGCTGGATGACCCTGTTTGCGCTGGCAGCCACCGTCGCGGTTGCGCTTCCCGCTCGGGCAAACACCTGGCCCCTTCCCCCTCCCGGCAGCAAGGTGGTGGGTGAAAACCGCTTTCATGTGGTTGAAAATAATGGTGGTTCACTGGAAGCGATTGCCAAAAAATATAACGTCGGTTTTCTGGCCCTGCTGCAGGCGAACCCCGGCGTCGATCCGTATGTCCCGCGCGCGGGCAGCGTACTGACCATCCCGTTACAGACCATCCTGCCGGACGCCCCGCGCGAGGGGATGGTGATAAACCTCGCCGAGCTGCGCCTGTACTATTACCCGCCGGGTAAAAACGAAGTGACGGTCTACCCTATCGGTATTGGTCAGCTGGGCGGCGACACGCTGACGCCGACGATGGTCACCACCGTCTCGGATAAACGCGCGAATCCAACCTGGACCCCGACGGCCAACATTCGTGCCCGCTATAAGGCCCAGGGGATCGATCTTCCTGCCGTGGTGCCGGCTGGTCCGGATAACCCGATGGGGCACCACGCGATACGCCTCGCGGCATACGGCGGCGTCTACCTGCTGCACGGAACGAATGCGGACTTTGGCATCGGCATGCGCGTCAGCTCCGGCTGTATTCGTCTGCGCGATGACGATATCAAAACGCTGTTCAACGTCGTTACGCCGGGAACCAAAGTGAATATTATCAATACGCCGATTAAAGTTTCAGAGGAGCCCGGCGGCGTGCGGCTGGTTGAGATTCATCAGCCGTTATCGAAAAACATTGGCGACGATCCGCAGACGCTGCCCATTAACCTGAATGCCGCGATGGTAAGCTTCAAAACGAATGCGAATACCAACAGCGTGGTGATGGAGCGTGCGATGGAAGCCCGGTCAGGTATGCCGACCGATGTCACCCGGCATCACGATGTCGTCCAGCAGCCGATGTAAATCAGAAATAAAAAAACGCCCTGCTAAGCAGGGCGTTTTTTATTGCAGTGGCATAAATGAGGGTTTATGCCCGGCTTATTTGTAGATGACCGCAGTGCCGTGCAGGGTGTTAGGACCGGTCACAGAGGTGATACGGTAAGATTTTGCACCCATCTCTTGCGCTTTCTGCGCCAGCTGATCTTCCAGGGAACCCAGGTTAGTACCGGCAGACGCAGAGATAGTCCCGACTTTATGCTGGTCAGCAGGCGTAGATTGCACTTGTACAGCAGCAAAGCTTGCGAAAGAGAGTGAACTCAGGACAGCGGCAGCGATGAGGGTTTTTACGTTTTTCATGATGTTTACCTTTAGCAGATGAATTTGGAGGTCGTTAATCATTTAGTTAACGATCGATAGGTAAATAATAAATGTGATCCAGGTCACGCGTCAACATAATTTTATAACGAGCGTTAACTTAATTTTAAAATTGTTATTTTTCATACATATATGATTAATTTATTTTTAAGCATTCTGCGCTGGTGGTGGGTTGCGTTTATTTTTATAATGGTCATTCACCAAACCAACAGAGGACCAACGGCAAATGACAACCGATGTCACGAGTTGTGCGAAGAAAAGCCGTGGCCGACCAAAAGTGTTTGACAGGGATGCAGCGCTTGATAAGGCCATGACTCTCTTCTGGCAACATGGGTATGAAGCAACCTCGCTTTCCGATCTGGTAGAAGCCACCGGAGCCAAAGCGCCGACGCTGTATGCCGAATTTACCAATAAAGAGGGGCTGTTCAGGGCGGTGCTGGACAGATACATTTCGCGCTTTGCGGCGAAACACGAAGCCCAGCTGTTCTGTGAAGAGAAAAGCGTTGAACAGGCGCTTCGCGACTATTTCACCGCCGTCGCGACCTGCTTCACCAGTAAAGAGACGCCTGCGGGCTGCTTTATGATTAACACCTCTGCCACTCTTGCGGCGTCATCCAAAGAGATTGCCAATACGGTGAAATCGCGGCATGCCATGCAGGAAGAGACGCTCAGCGCCTTTCTGGCGCAGCGCCAGCAGCGCGGTGAAATCCCCGCGCAATGCAACCCTCAGCTGCTGGCACAATACCTGAGCTGTATTTTGCAGGGGATGTCGATCAGCGCCCGCGAAGGGGCCACGCTGGAAAAACTGCAGCATATTAGCGAAACCACGCTGCGGCTGTGGCCTGAGCTACTGAAAACCTGAAGCAAAAAAAAGCTCCTCAGCCTGAGCGCATGAGGAGCTAAATTCAGAGAACATCTTTTTTACACTTTGTTATTCAGAACCAGCTGGCCATTTCCATCCAGTGGAATTTGCGTGCCCGGGTCTTTATCCATGCGGATTTTGCCCTGCTGATCGCCAATTTTGTACGTCACGTCATAGCCCAGCATTTTTTCCGACTTGTCATAGACGGTTTTGCAGCGTTGCTGAGTCGTGGTGTAGGTATCATTATCCTGCATCGCGCCTTGCACCTGGTTACCGGCATAGCCGCCACCCAGCGCGCCGACCACGGTCGCTACGTCTTTACCCCGGCCGCCGCCAAACTGGTGACCAATCACGCCACCCGCTACCGCACCAAGAACAGAACCGGCAATGCGGTTTTCATCCTGCACCGGACGACGGTGCGTCACGGAGACGTTACGGCACTCCTGACGAGGGGTTTTCACGGTTTCTTTAATCGGTGTAGCAGAAACCACCTGTGCATACTGCGGGCCGCGATCTAATACGTTGAGACTGGCAACGGCAGCCACACCTAACGCAGCCGCGACGCCAATCCCTATACCCGCCAACATTGATTTATTCACGGGACTTCCTCCTTTGTTGCTATTGGTAACAATTTTGCAATGGAGGCCGCGCTTCGCCAATCAGATAAAGGATCAAAAAAAGGGCGTTGAGAGGAGATATATTGTATTTAGGAGAACTCTTAAGCAGTCAAACTGTGATCTACAGCATGAAATGCTAAAAACTCCCTCCAGAGGGCCCGGAGGGAGTGAAAGATTAGTGCAGCTTCAGACGCGGACGGATCACGCGGTTGATTCTGCCCACCAGCATCATCAGCCCGGTTTTGAAATAGCCGTGCAGCGCAATCTGGTGCATGCGGTACAGGGAGATATACACGAAGCGGGCAATGCGCCCTTCTACCATCATTGAGCCGCGCATCAGGTTGCCCATCAGGCTGCCGACGGTAGAGAAGTTTGACAGCGACACCAGTGAACCGTGGTCTTTGTAGATATAGGCTTTCATTGGCTTGCCTTTGTACTGCGCCAGAATGTTGTGCAGCACAAGGCTTGCCATCTGGTGAGCGGCCTGCGCGCGCGGCGGCACGAATCCACCTTCAGGACGCGCACAGGAGGCACAGTCACCGATGGCAAAGATTTCAGGATCGCGCGTGGTTTGCAGCGTTGGCTCGGTTACCAGCTGGTTAATGCGGTTCGTTTCCAGACCGCCGATCTCTTTCATAAAGTCAGGCGCTTTGATACCTGCCGCCCAGACCATCAGATCCGCTTTGATATATTCGCCGTCTTTGGTGTGCAGGCCGCCTTCGTCGGCGCTGGTCACCATGGTTTGCGTCAGCACCCGCACGCCCAGCTTGGTGAGCTCATTGTGCGCCGCACCGGAAATTCGCGGAGGCAGCGCGGGCAGGATGCGTTCACCGGCTTCAACCAGCGTGACGTTCAGCGCTTCGTTAGTTAACCCTTTGTAGCCGTAGCTGTGCAGCTGTTTCACCGCATTGTGCAGCTCCGCAGACAGCTCAACGCCGGTCGCACCGCCGCCGACAATAGCGATATTCACCTTACCGTTCGCACCCATATTGCTGGTGTACTTCAGGAACAGGTTCAGCATTTCCTGATGGAAACGACGCGCCTGGTGCGGGTTATCGAGGAAGATGCAGTGCTCTTTCACGCCCGGCGTGTTGAAATCGTTGGAGGTACTGCCCAGCGCCATGACCAGCGTGTCGTACGGCAGTTTACGCTCGGGAACCAGCAGCTCCCCTTTTTCATCGCGCAGCTCTGCCAGGGTGATGGTTTTGCTTTCACGGTTGATGTCCACCACCGAGCCCAGCTGGAACTGGAAATGATGGTTGCGCGCGTGCGCCAGATAGCTGAGCGCGTCCACGCCCTCATCCAGAGAGCCTGTCGCTACTTCGTGCAGCAGCGGTTTCCACAGGTGGCTGTGGTTACGATCCACCAGCGTAATTTTGGCTTTTTTACCGCGACCCAGCTTCTTGCCCAGCTGTGTAGCCAGCTCCAGCCCGCCAGCACCACCGCCTACAATCACTATCTTTTTCAATGGCGTAGTCAACGTGACCCCCTCAAATTATTAACCAATTGTTAATTAAAAGTTATAAAAATAACCCTTAATTAACAACAGGTTACAGCACTGAAACCATTCAGGTGCATTGAGAATACCACGTCAGGCGCATTGGTCATACCAAAATTGATATGCATCAAGTTTTGATGGCTTAAAAGTAGACAATTCTGGTCAAAAAGAAAGCCCGGAACGCTTTCGCGGCCGGGCTTTGATGCCTGCGGGTATAGGGTTAACCCAGCGTTTTAAACGCTTTGATGCGCTGCAGATGCGGGGAGATGTTTTTGAACTTGTGGGTCTGTTCTTCGTCCCAGACGATCTCATAGTAATGATGCAGGAGCTCTGCTGCCCGATGGCTGTTGAGCGCTTCATCATTACGTGAAAGGATCACCAGGCAGCGGTCGCGGTTTTTCTCACGAAAATTGCTGACGCACTTGGTCGCAATATCGACATACTCTTCCGGACGGTCAATTTTGCCTTCCATGTTCTCGTTCGGGAACAGGTTGGGATTAAACACCACCTGGCGAATGTCGCACAGGAAGCCAATCCGCTCCGCCCAGTAGCCGCCCAGCCCCACGCCGCAAATCAACGGGCGATCGTCGACGTTGAGCTGCAACATCTTGTCCACCTCTTTGAGCAGATGCTGCATATCATGCTTCGGATGGCGCGTGCTGTAGCTGATCAACCGTACATCCGGATCGATAAACTGCAGCTGCAGCACCTTCTCATGATTACCAGGACTGTTTGAGTCAAAACCGTGTAAATAGATGATCATCGTCTTCTCACCACGCTACGCCTTCCGGGAGGGTTTACAGGCTGGCTTTATGTGCCTGCCAGCGCTCATTCAGGTCTTCAAGCCGGGCGTTGACCGTCTTCCAGCGCGCCGAATCCATTAGCTCCTGACGGCTAAATGAACCTTTATGATACAATTGTGTAACACGCTCTGCATTGATCGGCGACAGGTTATCCAGCACGCTAACGGCACCTTTACGATTATTGCAGACCAGGATCATATCGCAACCCGCATCCAGCGATGCCTGACCGCGTTCAGCGTAGCTGCCCATGATCGCGGCCCCTTCCATCGACAAATCGTCAGAGAAAATCACGCCGTTGAAACCGAGTTCCTGACGCAGAACGGTTTTCAGCCAATGCGGAGAACCGCTGGCAGGACGCGGGTCGACGTCGCTGTAAATCACGTGCGCGGGCATAATGGCATCCAGCTTTTTGTCGGTGATAAGCGACTGGAAAACCGACATATCTTTGGCGCGAATCTCCGCTTCCGGACGCGGATCGCGCGGGGTCTCTTTGTGAGAATCCGCCGTCACCGCCCCGTGCCCCGGGAAGTGTTTCCCGGTGGTTTTCATTCCGGCATCGTGCATGCCGTCGATGAACCGGGTCGCCATTGCCAGCGCAATACGCGGATCTTCATGGTATGAACGCTCTCCGATAGCAGCGCTGATATGCCCTACATCCAGCACCGGGGCAAAGCTGATGTCGATATCCATGGCAATCATTTCGCTGGCCATCAGCCAGCCGGCCTCCTGCGCCAGTTTTCCACCCTCTTCCGTGCCGAGCAGCGCGGCAAATGACTGGGCTGCCGGGAGACGGGTAAAACCGTCGCGAAAACGCTGCACGCGCCCGCCTTCCTGATCGACGGCCACCACCAGATGGTTACGCGACGCGGCGCGGATCTGACGCACCAGCTCACGCAGCTGCGCCGGATCGTGATAGTTGCGGGTAAACAGGATCAGGCCACCCACCAGCGGATGCGCCAGAATTTCACGCTCCTCCGCATCCAGCTCAAACCCTTCTACATCCAACATGACTGGACCCACATCCACCTCTCTTATCCTTTAGTTTGTAACTGACGCCAGGCATCGTCTGCCAGCGCAATAAATTGTTTGTCTCTGGACTGCCGATAGCGCATTTCAAACCAGCCAGCCATTAACATGATGACCCAGGGTCGCCAGCGTCTGACCTGACGCCTCAGCGCGTCGGGGTCAATATGCGCTACCCGGGCGTAGTCCCTGATGAGCATCTGCCGCGCGGCTTCACTCTCCGTCCAGACTGCCGCCAGCTCCAGCGCCACATCGCCATCTCCGGCATACTCCCAGTCGATAAGCCTGATGCCCGCTGGCGTATGAACAATATTCCCGGCATGAACATCCATATGCAGCGGCGCGAGCCGAATCGGCTGCGGCTCGCCCGTTTTACGCAGCCGCTTGAGATTTGCCAGCCATACTGTTGTACGCCTGTCAGGCAGGGCTTGCTGCCAGTAATGTACCAGCAGAGGGAATAACGTCGTTCGCCATCCCAGACGTGGCTGCCGGTGCAGATGATACAGCATCGACGCGAGCGCCGGCGTGTCCGGCAGCGCGCTTTTAACTTCACCTTCCAGATAGTCGACGGCCATCCAGCCCTGTCTGAAAAAACGAGGGGCAGGCACGAGATCCGGCGGAAGACGTCTCAGGGCACGAAACTGACGACGGAAATGGGAGGCAGGAGCAAAGGGGTCGTGATTTTGCCGCAAGACCAGACGTCGTTCGCCCTGCTCTATAATGCAACTCGCGCCGCCAAGCCCGGAATGGGCCTGCGGCGCGATAAGGCGGTACTGAGGAAAATAGCGCGTCAGAATCTCTTCACGCGTGCTGTCATTGTTGCGTAACCGCACCTTTACCTGACCAGATAATTTCGCCTGTCTGAACCAGCATCAGCTGCATCTGCAGGGCTGGGGTATTCACGTTACCGGTGGCGTTAGAGTACAGCACATACTGTGCGCCAACGTTACGGGCAATGCCGATCGCCTTGCTGCGGGTACCGAGGCTATCCTGCGGCGACAGGCCCAGCTGCTGTTTGGCGACCGCGAGCTGCTGAGCCGAAACCAGCGTAAACTTGCCGTTGTTAGCCAGAGCATTACGCAGGGTTTCCGTCGCTTCACCCGCGTTCAGTGAACCGTTGGTACGGTTGTTGACGCTGTCGACCAGCAACACGCTGCCCGCCGTCACGCCCTGCGCCTGCAGCATTTTGCCGACCATCGGCTGCATTGCCCCGTTCCAGTCGTAATGGCGCACGCGCGGCGTGGGCTGTGACGTCTGGTCCGGATGTTCAATCGGGCCTGGCTGCGCCGGAATAGACGGTACAGACGGCACGGTTGGCTGCTGCTGCGTTGGCGGCGTCGGCTGTTCAGTACCCGGTTTAGCCTCTTCCACAGGCGCAGGCTGTTCAGTTCGGGTCACACACCCTGCAAGAAACAGAGCGAAAGCTGTCACGAGCGCATAGCGGCTCAAATTTTTAATCAAGGTTCACCCCTCAGAGATAAAGATAAAGTCTCACCTTATGCGCACCCAGATAGTTGGCGCTGCCATAGAGCGTTACCGACGACCTGGCCGGAATGGTGACGCTGCGCGGCGCCTCCAGCGGATGCATTTCAAGACCTCTTACGTCATACCAGAAAAAACGGTAGTGAACCGTCACTGGTTCATGTCTTTCATTAAAGAGCGTAGAGGAGGCAGATGAGTTGATTTCACTGATAGTCAACGCGGGCTGTTGCGCCGTGATGCCCGCGGCAAGCACGGAGGACTCCATGACCAGCGTCTGTTCATCATTCACGGGTATCGCCGGACGCGAGCTGCACCCCACAATCATCATCGCCATTACCAGCGCTGCAATACGCCCTTTCAGCATGTCAAAGACCTTTATGTGCCAGCATCGGCCCCAGAGGACGTCCACCCAGCAGATGCATGTGAATATGATAAACTTCCTGGCCACCATGGCGGTTGCAGTTCATGATCAGACGGTAACCGTCTTCTGCAATCCCTTCCTGTTCAGCGATTTTGGCTGCCACCGTCAGCATACGACCTAACGCCACTTCATGCTCGGTTTTTACGTCGTTTACAGTCGGAATCAGAATATTGGGAATGATAAGGATGTGCGTCGGAGCCTGAGGGGAAATGTCCCGGAAAGCCGTCACCAGTTCATCCTGATAGACGATATCTGACGGAATTTCGCGGCGGATAATTTTACTGAAAATCGTTTCTTCAGCCATGACCTTTTCCTTTTTTGTTTAATCTGGCGCAATGCGTCCGCTGTAAACACACTCCCGGGATCGGTGTGTGACACAATCCAAGAGTATGAGCGAGTTTCTCCTGTCCTTTCAACCTCCTCCCTCGATTTCTTTCCTGAATGTTCATCAGCTGACTGAAGAGTGACCGCTCTCGCGTCTCAGTGGCGTTTTTTAAGACACAAATAAAAAAGGCAGCCATTCGGCTGCCTTAGTCTCCCCAGGTCACAACTTAGTTGCTGCGGATGTACTCATCCATTTCGGTTTTCAGGTTATCGGATTTGGTACCGAAGATTGCCTGTACACCAGAACCTGCAACAACTACGCCCGCTGCGCCCAGTTTTTTCAGACCCGGCTGGTCTACTTTCGCTACGTCGGCAACGCTCACACGCAGACGAGTGATGCACGCGTCCAGGTTAGTGATGTTCTCTTTACCGCCGAACGCTGCGACCAGTGCCGGAGCCATTTCGCTGGTAGCGCCAGCTTTGCTGTCTTCTGTCGCATCTTCACGACCCGGAGTTTTCAGGTCCAGTGCTTTAATCAGCACGCGGAAGATGGTGTAGTAAACAACGGCATAGCACGCACCCACGATTGGGAACAGCCACAGTTTGCTGCTGTTACCGGACAGAACGATGAAGTCGATCAGACCGTGAGAGAAGGACGTACCGTCACGCATACCCAGCAGGATACAGATTGGGAACGCCAGGCCCGCCAGAATCGCGTGGATAACGTACAGGATCGGCGCAACGAACATGAAGGAGAACTCGATCGGCTCGGTGATACCGGTCAGGAACGAGGTCAGCGCTGCGGAGATCATGATACCGCCCACTTTTGCACGGTTCTCTGGCTTAGCAGAGTGCCAGATAGCAATCGCAGCGGCTGGCAGACCGTACATTTTGAACAGGAAGCCACCAGACAGTTTACCTGCAGTTGGGTCGCCCGCCATATAACGTGGGATATCGCCGTGGAATACCTGGCCTGCTGCGTTGGTGAATTCACCAATCTGCATCTGGAATGGAACGTTCCAGATGTGGTGCAGACCAAATGGCACCAGGCAACGCTCGATGAAGCCGTAGATACCAAACGCCACAACCGGGTTCTGGTAAGCAGCCCACTGAGAGAAGGTCTGGATAGCAGAGCCGATTGGTGGCCAGATGAAGGACAGGATCACGCCAGTGAAAATCGCTGCCAGACCAGAGATGATCGGAACGAAACGCTTGCCCGCGAAGAAGCCCAGATACTCAGGCAGCTTGATGCGATAGAAACGGTTAAACATATACGCTGCAATCGCACCGGAGATGATACCGCCCAGAACACCGGTGTCCGCCAGGTGTTTCGCGGCGATCTCTTCTGCCGGTAAATGCAGAACCAGCGGCGCAACCACAGCCATGGTTTTCACCATGATGCCGTAGGCAACCACTGCAGCCAGCGCAGAAACGCCGTCGTTATTGGTGAAGCCCAGAGCCACACCGATCGCGAAGATCAGTGGCATGTTAGCAAAGACAGAACCGCCTGCTTCGGCCATCACGTGGGAAACTACGGCTGGCAGCCAGCTGAAGTTAGCAGAACCGACACCCAGCAGGATACCTGCGATAGGCAGTACGGATACTGGCAGCATCAGCGATTTACCGACCTTTTGCAGGTTAGCAAATGCATTCTTAAACATAATTGAGAGTGCTCCTGAGTATTTGTGCTTTTTTTACGCTTTCACGCATTGGCCCGGGGGGAGTACCGTGCCGTGGACAGGACATCTAAGCGCCCTTTATTTATTACACAGAGTAAAATAATTCCCTCTGAGTTTGTTTGACGGCTATCACGTTTCAGCTTAAGGCGGTCGAAAAACTTTCAGTTATTTACAAAAAGCATGTCCGGATGTGTCTAAAAACACCCTCACCGCCCCAAATGAGGCGGTGAA
Source organism: Enterobacter asburiae (assembly GCF_001521715.1). Taxonomy (NCBI): domain Bacteria; kingdom Pseudomonadati; phylum Pseudomonadota; class Gammaproteobacteria; order Enterobacterales; family Enterobacteriaceae; genus Enterobacter; species Enterobacter asburiae. The sequence goes on along the minus strand of NZ_CP011863.1, from coordinate 853,281 downwards.
CTTTACTCGCTTTACTTATTAATTACGAGCCTAAAAAAAACAGGTGTATCAGACAGATTGCAGGCGGGCGGGGTCGATATGGAACAGCGTGGAGAAGTTTTCCGTCGTCACGCGGGCCAGCTCATCGATGCTGACGCCCTTCAGTACGGCCATGTACTCAGCCACGTCTCTCGTCATAGCGGGCTGGTTCTCTTTACCGCGATGCGGTACCGGTGCCAGGTACGGAGAATCCGTTTCCACCAGAATGCGATCGAGCGGAACATAACGTGCAGCATCACGCAGCTGCTCAGCATTACGGAACGTCACGATCCCCGAAAACGAGATATAAAACCCCAAATCAAGCAGCTTCCCCGCCGTTTCTCTGTCTTCTGTGAAACAGTGTAGTACGCCACCGCAATCCGTCACGTTTTCTTCCCGGAGGATCGCCAGGGTATCCGCGCGCGCGTCGCGGGTGTGGACGATAACCGGCTTGTTCAGCTCCCGGCCAATGCGAATATGGTTGCGGAAGGACTCCTGTTGGCGCGGTTTGGTTTCCGGCGTGTAAAAGTAGTCCAGCCCGGTCTCGCCCATCGCCACCACGCCCTCTTCTGCTGCCAGTCGGCGCAGATCCTCAACGTCGTACGCCTCGTCCTGATTCAACGGGTGCACGCCGCAGGAGAACACCACGTTATCGCGAACGCCCACCAGCTCACGCATGGAGCGGTAGCCCGGCAGCGTCGTCGCCACCGCAAGACAGAATTTCACATCGCGGGCAGCGGCTTTTGCCAGCACGTCATCCACGTTTTTATGCAGGGATTGATAATCCAGGCCATCAAGATGGCAGTGTGAGTCGACTAAAAACATAATGTCTCTCTCAGAGATGGGAAACAGGCGGTGTGACGCCGGGTTGCAGGTAATGTTCGATGCGCAGTAACTGGTCGGTCAGTAAAAGCTCGCGATTAAGGCCCGTCACGGTTAAAAGCTGTTCACGGCTCTGGCAAATTTCATGGAGCATCGCGTGAAGAATCTTTCCCGAGAGGCGGTTCGCCAGCGTATTCACCAGCGGCCACGCGTCCGGGTTGGTCAGCAGCGTTGCCCCTTGCTGGATTTTGAGCGCATCCAGCAGCAAGGAGGCCAGCCAGTGCAAACGCTCAACGGCCCGATCGCTGTTAAGCGCAGGCAGTAAACTTAGCCAGTCGTGACTGTTCAGCGACGTATCCACGGCCCGGCAGAGCGTTTCTCGCTCTGACCAGACGTCAGGCTGCAGTAGTGCCAGCGCCGCCGCGGGCGCGCCGCTGCTCAGGCGCAAGGCGGTCAGCGCGCTCTCAGGTGACGTTGTCACCTCTCGTTCAAGCCAGCTCAGCGCCCACGATTCCTGAGGTACTGCAAGGTGATGAAGACGACAACGGCTGCGCAACGTCGCCAGCAATCGTCCCGGGTCACGGCATGAGAGGAAAAACCACGTTTTAACCGGCGGCTCTTCCAGGGTTTTAAGCAGGGCGTTAGCCGCAGCCTCGGTAAGCAGCGTGGCGTCTTTAAGCCAGACCACTTTTGCACCGCCCAGCCGCGCATGTTCATACAGTTTTTCACTGACTTCACGCACGGCATCAATACCGAGCGCGCTTTTTCCCTTCTCAGGCTCAAGAGTGTAGTAGTCAGGATGCGTCCCCGCCTGCATCAGCTGGCAGCCACGGCATTTACCACAGCTCTTGTGCCCTTCCGGCTGCTGACACATCAGAAAACGGGTGATGGCATAAATCAACGCATCATCACCCATTCCTGGCAATGCCTGAATCAGTAACGCATGATGCCCCCGACCCGCCTGATAGCTGCCGATCAGCTGTTCAAAGTGTGGGCGCAACCATGGATACCATTTCATGCCTGCTGCTCCTGCACCCACTGCGTAATGGTGTGCTGAATGTCGCGCGTGACGTCGTCCAGGGACTGCGTCGCATCGATGGTACAAATTGAGCTGTCCTGTGCGGCCAGCTCAAGATAGCGCGCACGGGTGCGGTTAAAGAAATCAAACGACTCTTGTTCAATGCGGTCCAGCTCGCCGCGCGCGCGGGCACGTTTGAGCCCCACTTCCGGGGTCACATCCAGATAGAGCGTCAGGTCGGGGCGAAAATCCCCCAGTACGGCATTACGCAGCGTTGCGAGCATTGTCTGGTCGATGCCGCGTCCTCCGCCCTGATACGCCTGAGTCGACAGATCGTGACGGTCGCCGATCACCCACTTACCCTCGGCCAGGGCAGGTTTGATAATCGTCTCAACCAGCTGAACGCGCGCCGCGTAGAACATCAGCACTTCGGCTTTGTCAGTGATAACTTCGTCGCCCACGGATTTAATATCCAGTACCAGGCTGCGCAGCTTTTCAGCCAGCTGCGTGCCGCCCGGCTCGCGGGTAAATACCATGTCCGCCACGCCAAGCGCTTTGAGCGTATCCACCACCACGTTGCGGGCGGTGGTTTTACCCGCCCCTTCGAGTCCCTCAATGACAATGTATTTACTGCGCATTTTTTTCCTTAAGTGCCTTCAGATAGTCCTGAACAGAGCGATTGTGGCTGGCAAGGTTGGTGTTAAAGGTATGCCCCCCTTTTCCATCAGCCACAAAATAGAGATACGGTGTTTTAGCCGGATGCGCGGCGGCTTTGAGCGACGCTTCGCTCGGCGTGGCGATCGGGCCCGGCGGTAAACCGCTAATCACGTAGGTATTATACGCCGTTGGCGTCTCCAGATCTTTTCTTGAGATCTTGCCGGTATAGCTCTCACCCATGCCGTAGATTACGGTAGGGTCGGTTTGCAGACGCATGCCAATTCGCAGACGGTTGATAAATACTGACGCCACCCGATCGCGCTCAGCAGCGACGGCCGTCTCTTTCTCAACGATCGAGGCCATGGTCACGAACTGGTTCGGATCGCTGTAAGGCAATCCTTCCATCCGCCCTTCCCAGGCGGCATCTACGGCGGCAACCATTTTTTTGTGCGCCCGCTTCAGGATAGCCACATCGGTCGTGCCTGCCGTGTACATCCAGGTGTCTGGCCAGAACCAGCCTTCCACCCATTCCGGATGTTCAAGCTTCAGCGCTTCTGCCACCGTCTGATAGCTATCGTCTTTTAACGTATGTTTGATATACGGCGCGTCACGCAGCTGTTTGAGATAATCGCTCAGGCGCATCCCTTCCACAAACCGCAGGGGGAACTGGGCTTCTTTGCCGCTTTCCAGCAGCTGCAGCATCTCTCTGACGGTCATTCCCGGCGTAAAGCGATAGGTGCCGGCTTTGAAATGTGACAGCTCAGGCTCCACGCGCAACAGCCACTGGAATACCCTTGGACGATTAATAATCTTGTCGCCATAGAGCTGTTCCCCCAGCGCCTGACGGCCGGTTCCCGCTTTCAGGGTAAAGATCGTTTCGTCTTTAACCAGGATCTTGCTGTCCGCCAGCTGGCGAACTTTCCATACGCCAGCTCCGCCAGCGACGCCCAGCGCAACGATGAGGATAAGGACAAAGCGCAACATTTTTTTCATGACTATCTGGTTTGCTCACATATCGGGGCTAAAAACTGAAACAGTTCGCGCGAAGACCAGCGTTGTTGGCCATACGCACGGACGGGTACAACAGGCATCAGCGCATTGCAGATGATGACTTCATCGGCAGTCTGTAGCGCGGCTTCTCCTGCGCTAACTTCGACAACGCGAAAGCCAGAGCGTGCCAGCTGTTGCAGACAAAACTGACGCATTAACCCATTTACGCCAGCGTGCTCCAGCGACGGAGTGAACACCTCTTCCCCCTGCCGCCAGAGTAAATTAGCCGCACAGCATTCCGTAATGAACCCTTCGCTGTCAAGAACCAGCGCCTCTTCGGCGTCCGTCTGTTCAAGATGAGTACGAATGAGCACCTGCTCGAGGCGGTTGAGATGCTTAAGCCCGGCCAGCATCGGGTTTCGTCCCAGTCGTACTGGGCTCAGCGTCAGAGTGATGCCGTCTTCTCGCCAGCGAGAATAATGTGCGGGATAAGCAGAAACGGAGAGGATACGCGTTGGGTTGAGGCACGATGCAGCGCTGTAACCCCGGCCACCACTGCCGCGGCTGATGATGACTTTGAGTACGCCGCTGTCCTTCCCGGTTGCCAGCTGGCACATTTCCTGACGCAATGTGTCCCAGTGCGTAAAGGGGATCATTAGCTTTTCACAGCCATGCTGCAGGCGTCGAATGTGCGCCTCCAGCAGGCAGACATCACCGTCCAGAATGCGCGCCGTCGTAAAGCAACCATCACCGAACTGTATCGCCCTGTCGCTGGCAGGCAGCGTGTCCTGCTCAAGGCCATTGATTAAAAACATGGTGGCTCCTTATGCGTGGGCAATTAGTCTGGCAGGATGTCATGCAACCGACAAGAAGATTAGGCTTAATAAAAAAGGCCCGGCAAGCGGACCTTTTTAAATGCTATCGGGACGTCAGGATCAGATCTTTTTGAAGATCAGAGAACCATTGGTGCCACCGAAGCCGAAGGAGTTACACAGGGTGTACTCCATACCGCTAACCTGACGCGCTTCGTGAGGAACGAAGTCCAGATCGCAACCTTCATCCGGGTTATCCAGGTTGATGGTTGGCGGAACAGCCTGATCGCGCAGCGCAAGGATGGAGTAGATTGACTCTACCGCACCCGCCGCACCCAACAGGTGACCGGTCATGGACTTGGTGGAGCTCACCATTACGCGGCTGGCAGATTCGCCGAAGATAGACTTAACCGCCTGAGCTTCAGCTTTATCGCCTGCAGGCGTAGAAGTGCCGTGCGCGTTCACGTAGCCAATTAGTGCTGGAGTAATACCCGCATCACGAATCGCGTTTTCCATCGCCAGCGCAGCACCCGCGCCGTTCTCAGGAGGAGACGTCATGTGGTAAGCATCGCTGCTCATGCCGAAACCAACGATTTCAGCATAAATTTTCGCGCCGCGTTTTTTCGCGTGCTCGTACTCTTCCAGTACGATCATGCCCGCCCCGTCGCCCAGCACAAAGCCGTCACGGTCTTTATCCCACGGACGGCTCGCCGCCTGCGGGTTATCATTACGGGTAGACAGCGCACGCGCCGCACCGAAACCGCCAACACCCAGTGGAGTACTGGCTTTTTCAGCACCGCCCGCAACCATAGCATCTGCATCGCCGTACGCAATAATGCGCGCGGCCTGGCCGATGTTATGTACGCCAGACGTACAGGCAGTCGCGATAGAAATGCTTGGCCCACGCAGGCCGAACATGATGGTCAGGTGACCCGCCACCATGTTAACAATCGTGGACGGAACGAAGAACGGGCTGATCTTACGCGGGCCGCCATTCATCAGCGATGTATGGTTTTCCTCGATCAGGCCAAGACCGCCAATCCCGGAGCCGATAGCGGCGCCGATACGGGTTGCGTTCTCTTCCGTAATCTCAAGGCCAGAATCCTGCATGGCCTGAACGCCAGCGACAATTCCATATTGAATGAAGGCATCCATCTTGCGCTGTTCTTTGCGCGAGATGATCTCTTCACAGTTAAAATCCTTTACTAAGCCAGCAAATTTCGTTGCATAGGCGCTAGTATCGAAATGGTCGATTAGGCTGATGCCGCTCTGACCGGCAAGGAGAGCTTTCCAGGTGGACTCTACGGTATTGCCGACAGGAGACAACATGCCAAGTCCGGTCACAACTACACGACGCTTAGACACGTTTGTCCTCCAGGGAGGGATAAAAAAAGAGATTCGTGGGAATAAAAAAGATAAAACTCAGGCGGTCGAATGACCGCCTGGAGATGTTCACTTACGCCTGGTGACCGTTGATGTAATCAATGGCAGCCTGAACGGTGGTGATCTTCTCAGCTTCTTCGTCCGGAATCTCAGTATCAAACTCTTCTTCCAGAGCCATTACCAGCTCAACGGTGTCAAGAGAATCTGCGCCCAGGTCTTCAACGAAGGAAGCGGAGTTCACAACTTCTTCCTGCTTAACGCCCAGCTGTTCGCCGATAATTTTCTTAACGCGTTCTTCGATAGTGCTCATACTCTTAAATTTCCTATCAAAACTCGCTTTCGCGATGGTTTTCGTAGTGTATAAAATGTTGAAAAATTTGCAACTAAATCCCGGCAGTTCTTACCACGATTTTACGTTATTTTGAGGCCATTCGCCCTAATAACGCAAATATTTTTCATCGTGGTTAAACCATATACATCCCGCCGTTGACGTGGAGGGTCTCACCAGTGATGTAACCCGCTTCGTCAGAGGCTAAAAATGCAACCGCGCTGGCGATTTCTTTAGGGTCGCCAAGACGACCCGCCGGAACTGCCGCCAGCGTACCCGCACGCTGCTCATCAGTCAGCGCACGCGTCATGTCCGTTTCAATAAAGCCCGGAGCAACAACGTTTACCGTAATACCGCGGGACGCAACTTCACGCGCCAGCGACTTACTGAAACCAATCAGACCTGCTTTCGCCGCAGCGTAGTTAGCCTGACCAGCATTTCCCATGGTACCAACCACAGAACCGACAGTGATAATACGACCGTGACGCTTTTTCATCATAGCGCGCATTACCGCTTTTGACAGACGGAATACAGATGACAGGTTGGTTTCGATGATATCGTTCCACTCGTCGTCTTTCATTCGCATTAACAGGTTATCGCGAGTGATCCCGGCATTGTTTACCAGAATATCCACTTCACCAAACTCTGCGCGAATATTTTCCAGAACAGATTCGATAGATGCAGGTTCGGTCACATTCAGTACCAGACCTTTACCGTTTGCACCCAGATACTCGCTGATGGCCTGAGCGCCATTCTCGCTGGTTGCTGTACCAATCACCTTCGCGCCGCGCGCAACCAGTGTTTCAGCAATTGCACGCCCGATACCGCGGCTTGCGCCAGTGACCAGGGCGATTTTTCCTTCAAAACTCATGGTATTCCTCTTTTATTGCGAGAGTGCCGCTGACATCGCTTCCGGCTCGTTAATCGCCGAGGCTGTCAGGGTGTCAACAATACGTTTTGTCAGACCGGTGAGGACTTTACCTGGGCCGACTTCATACAGATGCTCAACGCCCTGAGCGGCCATAAACTCAACGGTTTTGGTCCACTGTACCGGGCTGTAGAGCTGGCGAACCAGTGCGTCACGGATAGCTTCCGGCGTGGTTTCGCATTTCACATCGACGTTGTTCACAACGGAAATCGTCGGTGCGTTAAACGTAATTTTTTCCAGCTCAACCGCCAGTTTCTCGGCAGCAGGCTTCATCAGCGCACAGTGAGACGGCACGCTGACCGGCAGCGGCAGCGCACGCTTAGCACCGGCTGCTTTACAGGCCGCACCTGCACGTTCAACCGCTTCTTTATGACCGGCAATAACCACCTGGCCCGGCGAGTTGAAGTTTACCGGAGAGACAACCTGGCCTTCAGCAGATTCTTCACACGCTTTTGCAATTGCAGCATCATCCAGACCGATGATGGCAGACATGCCGCCCGTGCCTTCCGGCACCGCTTCCTGCATGAATTTACCGCGCAGTTCAACCAGACGTACCGCGTCAGCAAACGCGATCACGCCGGCACACACCAGCGCAGAGTATTCACCCAGGCTGTGACCTGCGAGCAGCGCTGGCGCTTTACCGCCCTGCTGCTGCCAGACGCGCCACAGCGCAACGGACGCGGTCAGCAGCGCTGGCTGGGTCTGCCAGGTTTTGTTCAGTTCTTCGGCCGGACCCTGCTGGGTCAGCGCCCATAAATCATAACCCAGTGCATCAGAAGCCTCACGGAAAGTCTCTTCAATTACCGGATAGTGTGCTGCCATTTCAGACAACATCCCAACGGTTTGAGAGCCCTGGCCCGGGAACACAAAAGCAAATTGCGTCATTTTTTATTCCTTATACTAGAAACGAACCAGCGCGGAACCCCAGGTGAACCCGCCACCGAAGGCTTCAAGCAAGACCAGCTGGCCCCGTTTGATTCGTCCATCGCGTACCGCTTCATCAAATGCGCACGGTACCGACGCCGCAGAGGTGTTGCCGTGACGATCCAGCGTCACTACAACGTTATCCATCGACATGCCCAGCTTTTTCGCGGTAGCGCTGATGATACGCAGGTTCGCCTGATGCGGCACCAGCCAGTCGAGGGCGGAACGCTCAAGGTTATTCGCTTCCAGCGTTTCATCAACGATGTGTGCAAGCTCAGTCACCGCCACCTTGAACACCTCGTTCCCTGCCATGGTCAGGTAAATCGAATTGTCCGGATTAACGCGATCGGCGTTAGGCAGGGTCAACAGTTCGCCGTAGCTGCCATCAGCATGCAGATGCGTAGAGATGATACCCGGCTCTTCGGACTGCCCCAGCAGTACCGCGCCCGCACCATCACCAAAAATAATGATCGTTCCGCGATCGGTTGGATCGCAGGTGCGCGCCAGCACGTCAGCACCGATCACCAGCGCATATTTAACGGCACCGGATTTCACGTACTGGTCGGCAACGCTCAGCGCATAGGTGAAGCCTGCGCACGCGGCAGCGACGTCAAACGCCGGACAGCCTTTAATGCCGAGCATGTTTTGCACCTGGCACGCCGCGCTTGGGAAAGCATGCGTGGCAGACGTGGTGGCGACCACGATCAAACCAATCTGTTCTTTATCAATGCCGGCCATTTCGATTGCACGCTGTGCGGCTTCGTAACCCATGGTCGACACAGTTTCGTCTGGCGCGGCAATACGACGTTCACGGATACCTGTGCGCGTGACAATCCACTCGTCAGACGTATCTACCATTTTTTCCAGATCGGCGTTGGTACGCACTTGTTTTGGCAGGTAGCTGCCGGTACCTAAAATCTTCGTATACATGTACGCTCAGTCACTTTTAGCTAATACAGATTCCAGGCGAGCGGCAATCCGCTGAGGGACTTGTCGCTGCACCGCCTGCACTGCCTGTTCAATCGCGACAGCAAATGCTCGCTGATTGGCGGCGCCATGACTCTTAATCACGATGCCGCGCAATCCTAACAGACAGGCGCCATTATACTGGTCGGGGTTGAGGTGACTGAATCGCCGCGTCAGGCTCTTTTGTAACCAACGCTTCAATAAAATTAGCCACCAGGCGCTTTTTTTGCCTTCTCCCTGAGATTTCAGCAGAGAAAGAAACATGCGCACGACCCCTTCCATGGTCTTCAACGTGACGTTTCCGGTGAAGCCATCGCACACCAGAACATCCGTTTTACCCGTCAACAACTCATTGGCTTCGAGATAACCAATATAGTTGATGGAGGGAACCTGTTTGAGCAATTCAGCCGCTTCGCGAATGCTGTCCAGGCCTTTGGTCTCTTCTTCACCAATGTTCAGTAACGCAACACGGGGAGTGTTGATCCCGACGACTTCTTCTGCCAGCACCGATCCCATCACGGCAAACTGAGCCAGCATAGTACTATCACAGTCGACGTTAGCGCCCAAATCGAGCACCACCGTTTTGCCCTTCTGCTGATGCGGTAACACCGTTACCAGCGCCGGACGCTCAATACCTTCAATAGGCTTGAGCAGTAATTTCGACAGCCCCATCAGCGCGCCGGTATTCCCCGCGCTGACGCAAGCCTGAGCTCGCCCTTCTTTCACCAGCTCCAGCGCTATCCGCATAGAGCTGCCACGACTATTGCGAATGGCCTGCGAGGGTCGGGCATCACTGGCAATAACTGACTGCGCAGGAATAATCTGCAGACGCGAACGTTGTTCAAAGTCAGCTTTTGCGAGTAATGGCGTGATTGTGTCGGGATTGCCGACTAAAAGAAGTGTGAGTTGCGAATTAGAATTCAGTGCCTGCAATGCTGCAGGCACTGTCACGGAAGGGCCAAAATCTCCCCCCATGACATCTAACGCCAGGGTTAGACGTGTCAAGGTATCGTCGCAGCCTGGTTCGGTAAATTCCCCGTTTGCACGGGGAAATCCTCACTAAGCCTAATCACGCTTGCGCGTGATTACTTAGTGATAACCTTGCGGCCGCGGTAGAAACCGTCAGCGGTGATGTGGTGACGCAGGTGTTTCTCACCAGAAGTCTTGTCTACAGACAGGCTGGTAACTGCAGTCAGCGCGTCATGGGAACGACGCATGCCACGTTTGGAACGGGTTGGTTTATTCTGTTGTACGGCCATGGACCTTACTCCTCAATTACTTACGCTTTAAGCTGGCTAATACGGCAAATGGGTTTGGTTTTTGCGCTTCATCAGGCAGTTCCCCAAAGACCATGTCCGCCTCGGACACTTCACAGTGTTCAGAATCATGCACCGGAACCACTGGCAAGGTGAGGATGATTTCATCTTCAACCAGAGCCAGAAGATCGATTTCACCGAATTCGTTAACCTCAATCGGCTCATACGCTTCCGGGAGTGCTTCAGCCTGTTCGTCAGAACGAACCGGACTGAAACAATACGTTGTGTGAACATGCTGTACAAACGGTTTCCCGCAACGCTGACATTCGAGCGTTACCGTCACCTTTGCATCACCGGTTAAAACGGCGAGACGCTGGTTGTCGATAGCGAACGACATGGAGCATTCTACATCACTGTCCACACTGACTACGGATTCGGCAATACGCTCAGCCTGATCGGAAGTATAGATACCTTCGTAATCGAGGCGTTTTTGAGCCGTACGAACCGGATCAAGAGTCAGGGGTAATTTTACCTTTTGCATAGGGCGCGCATATTAACTTTGTAACGTCATAGAGTCAAAGAAAAAGGCAACCAGAGCTGCCTTTTGCCAATTATTCGCACACATTGCGGCCTGTAGTTTAAAATGGCTGGCATCGATACGCTATATCTGGTGATAAAAATATGCCAAATCTCGTCCTTGCTTCCACATCGCCCTACCGCCGAATGCTGCTGGAAAAGCTCGGGATCCCGTTTGAATGCGCCGCGCCAGAGGTCGATGAGACGCCACAGCCGGGCGAATCACCGCGTCATCTGGTGATGCGTCTTGCTAAGGAGAAAGCGCAGTCGCTGGCCGCACGTTACCCCGCACATTTGATTATAGGCTCAGACCAGGTTTGCGTGCTGGACGGCGAAATCACCGGCAAGCCCCATACGGAGGAGAACGCCTGTCAGCAGCTTCTGCGTGCGCGAGGCACTATCGTGACCTTTTATACCGGCCTGGCGCTCTATAACTCCGCCACCGGCCATCTGCAAACGGAGTGCGAGCCGTTCGACGTACACTTCCGCCATCTCAGCGAGCAAGAGATCGTGGATTATGTGCGCCGGGAACGTCCGCTGAACTGTGCGGGGAGCTTTAAAAGTGAAGGATTGGGGATTGCGCTGTTCGACAAGCTGGACGGACGCGATCCCAACACGCTGGTGGGGTTACCGCTAATTGCTTTGTGTCAGATGTTAAGACGAGAAGAGTGTAATCCACTGACCATGTGACTGAAACGTTGCGGCCTGATTCCCTCACCCCGGCCCTCTCCCACAGGGAGAGGGAGGAAAGCAAACTCAGCCGCGCAGAACCTTAAGACAGCGTTTCAGCTGCTCATCTAGCGGCGCTTCAATACGGATGACTTCACCTGTATTAGGATGGGTAAACTTCAGCGCTGCCGCATGCAGGAACAGACGCGACAGTCCCGTCCCCGCCAGCTGCTTATCAAACTCGCGGTCGCCATAGCGGTCATCAAAGGCAATTGGGTGCCCTGCAAACTGCGTATGCACGCGGATCTGGTGGGTACGACCGGTCACCGGACTGCAGCGCACCAGCGTGGCAAACTCATAGCGCTCTTCAACCTTAAAGCGCGTCTCAGACGGTTTTCCTTCCTGGCTCACGCGGACAATACGTTCGCCGCTTTGCAGAATGTTCTTCAGCAGCGGCGCCTGCACCACTTTTACATGGGACTGCCACTGACCGCGCACCAGCGCCAGGTAGTCTTTCTGCATTCCTTTTTCACGCAGCTGTTCATGCAGAGAACGCAGCGCAGAACGCTTTTTCGCCACCAGCAGTACGCCAGAGGTATCACGGTCAAGACGGTGCACCAGTTCAAGGAAGCGCGCTTCCGGGCGCAGGGCTCGCAGTCCTTCAATCACGCCGAAGCTCAGACCGCTACCGCCATGGACAGCCGTTCCTGACGGTTTATTGAGCACCAGAATGTGGTCATCTTCGTAAAGGATCACATCGCTCAGGGCCGCCACTTTCTGTAGCTTCGGTGAAACGGTCTCTTCTTCACGTTCCGCAACGCGCACCGGCGGAATACGCACTTCATCGCCCGCCTCGAGTTTGTACTCGGGCTTCACGCGTTTTTTGTTAACCCGCACCTCGCCCTTACGCAGGATGCGGTAAATCATGCTCTTTGGCACACCTTTCAACTGGGTGCGCAAAAAGTTATCGATACGTTGCCCCGCGTCATCTTCGGCGATGGCAACCATTTTTACGGCTGGAGTCTCTGTTTTCATGGTTGGCGATTCTAAATATCGTCAGCCATTAGCGCCACTCATTTTTCTATGCTTATATTTACTTTTATCCGGCCAGCTCCCGGTTTCGCGCAACCGATTTGGTGGTTATTAAACCAATTGCCATTCTGAAGTGAAGAAACTGTGAGTAACCGGGTGATAATTGGTAAAAGTCATCTTGCTATAACCCGGCGAGCAGTGGAATAATGAGGCTGTTTTCCGTGTTAAATCCTGGTTAAGTAAGGATGTTGACGGAATGACCAATTTTGTCTGACCGATCATCCACGCAGCAATGGCGTAAGACGTATTGATCTTTCAGGCAGTTAGCGGGCTGCGGGTTGCAGTACTTCCCGGTATAAGGATTGTTCTCTGGAGAGTTCTACCCAGGCAATTCCCCTGATAATTGCGCTGTGTTTCCGTATGAAACACAGGCAACCGACACTCTGCGCCTCTTAAGCGAGCGACAACCGTGAGGTTGGCGACGTGAACAGACACGAGGCCATCGGTTCATACCCCGGAAAGCGTCACCTTGCCCGCAGCTTTGTCGTCAATGTAAGAATAACGAGTAAGTTACGATGAAAAGAATGTTAATCAACGCAACTCAGCAAGAAGAGTTGCGTGTCGCCCTTGTGGATGGGCAGCGCCTGTACGATCTGGATATCGAAAGTCCTGGACACGAACAGAAAAAAGCGAACATTTACAAAGGTAAAATCACCCGCATTGAACCAAGCCTTGAAGCTGCATTTGTCGATTACGGTGCTGAGCGTCATGGTTTCCTCCCTCTGAAAGAAATCGCCCGCGAATATTTCCCCGCAAACTACAACGCCCATGGCCGCCCAAACATCAAAGATGTTCTGCGTGAAGGTCAGGAAGTTATCGTTCAGATTGATAAAGAAGAGCGTGGCAACAAAGGTGCCGCACTGACCACCTTTATCAGCCTGGCAGGGAGCTATCTGGTTCTGATGCCTAACAACCCTCGTGCGGGTGGCATCTCTCGCCGTATCGAAGGTGATGACCGTACCGAGCTGAAAGAAGCGCTGGCAAGCCTCGAACTGCCTGACGGCATGGGGCTTATCGTGCGTACCGCAGGCGTTGGCAAATCAGCCGAAGCGCTGCAGTGGGACCTGAGCTTCCGTCTGAAGCACTGGGAAGCCATTCAGAAAGCAGCTGAAAGCCGCCCTGCTCCGTTCCTGATCCACCAGGAAAGCAACGTCATCGTGCGTGCCTTCCGTGATTACCTGCGTCAGGACATCGGTGAGATTCTGATCGATAACCCGAAAGTGCTTGAGCTGGCGCGCCAGCACATCGCCGCGCTGGGTCGTCCGGATTTCACCAGCAAAATTAAACTGTACACCGGTGAAATCCCGCTGTTCAGCCACTATCAGATCGAATCCCAGATTGAGTCCGCCTTCCAGCGTGAAGTGCGTCTGCCATCCGGCGGTTCTATCGTTATCGATACCACTGAAGCGCTGACCGCTATCGACATCAACTCCGCACGTGCAACGCGCGGCGGTGATATCGAAGAGACCGCCTACAACACTAACCTCGAAGCCGCTGATGAAATCGCCCGCCAGCTCCGCCTGCGCGACCTGGGTGGTCTGATTGTTATCGACTTCATCGACATGACTCCTGTTCGCCACCAGCGTGCGGTTGAAAACCGTCTGCGCGAAGCGGTGCGTCAGGACAGGGCGCGTATCCAGATTAGCCATATCTCACGCTTTGGCCTGCTGGAGATGTCCCGTCAGCGTCTGAGCCCGTCTCTCGGCGAGTCCAGCCATCACGTTTGTCCGCGCTGCTCCGGCACCGGTACCGTGCGTGATAACGAATCTCTGTCCCTCTCCATTCTGCGTCTGATTGAAGAAGAAGCGCTGAAAGAGAACACCAAAGAGGTTCACGCCATTGTGCCGGTGCCCGTTGCCTCTTACCTGCTCAACGAAAAACGTGCAGCGGTAAGTGCGATTGAAGCGCGTCAGGGTGGCGTTCGCTGCATCATCGTGCCAAACGATCAGATGCAGACCCCACACTATCACGTGCTGCGCGTGCGTAAGGGCGAAGAGACGACCACTCTCAGCTACCTGCTGCCGAAGCTGCATGAAGAAGAGATGGCTCTGCCATCCGATGAAGAGCCTGCCGAGCGCAAACTGCCAGAGCAGCCTGCGTTAGCGACCTTCATCATGCCAGAAGCACCACCGGAAGCAGCTCTGGAAAAACCTGCTGCCAAACCTGAAGCGCAGAAACCAGAAGCAGCTGCTGCGAAAGCCCAGCCGGCACAGCCGGGTCTGCTGAGCCGCTTCTTTGGCGCGCTGAAGAAGATGTTTGCTGAAGAAGAAGTTCAGCCAGAACAGCCGAAAGAAGAGCCAAAAGCGGCCAAGCCAGAGCGTCAACAGGACCGTCGCAAGCGTCAAAACAACCGCCGCGATCGTAACGACCGCAGCGACCGTAATGACCGTAATGACCGTAATGACCGTAATGACCGCAGCGAGCGTCGTGACAACCGTGACAACCGCTCTGAGAATAACGAAGGCCGTGAGCAACGCGAAGACAACCGCCGCAACCGTCGCGAGAAACAACAGCCGAACGTTGAAGATCGTGAAATTCGCCAGCAGGCGGGCGATGAGTCTGAGAAGAGCAAACAGCGTGACGACCAGCAGCCGCGCCGTGAACGCAGCCGTCGCCGTAACGACGAGAAGCGTCAGGCACAGCAGGAAGTCAAAAACCTGAACCGCGAAGAGCCTGTTGAACAGCAGGACGGCGAGCAGGAAGAACGCACTCAGGTAATGCCGCGTCGTAAGCAGCGCCAGCTTTCTCAGAAAGTTCGCTTCGCCTCTGAAGCAACCGAAGAGTCAGGCGCTATCGCGGTTGAAACCAGCGAGATCGCAACCGGTACACAGCTGGCGAAAGTTGATCTGCCAGCGGTCGTTGAAAACAACGTTGAGCAGGATGATAACGGTGAAAACCGTGATAACGCCGGTATGCCGCGTCGTTCACGTCGTTCTCCACGTCATCTGCGCGTCAGCGGCCAGCGCCGTCGTCGCTATCGTGACGAGCGTTACCCAACCCAGTCGCCAATGCCGCTGACCATTGCCTGTGCTTCACCAGAAATGGCCTCCGGCAAAGTCTGGATCCGCTACCCGGTTGCTCGCCCGGAGCAGGTTGTTGAAGAACAGCCTGTAACCGAAGAGGTGATTGCACCCGCAGCCGCGGTAGAAGCTGTCGCGACTGAAGCGGCAACCGTGGTTGAACCTCAGGTTGTTGAAGCTGAAGCGCCTCACGCAGTGGAAGTTGAAACCACCCATCCAGAAGTGATTGCCGCGCCGGTTGATGCCGCACCGCAGCTTATCGCCGAAGAAGATGCCGTGGTGGCTGAGGAAGTCGCTGAAGAGGCTGAACCTGTAGCCGCAGTGGAAGACACCGCTGAAACCCTGGTTGAAACCACCGCTGAAGAAGTCGTTCAGGACGTTGAGATTCAGGTTGAACCGGTTGTCGAAGAAGCGAAAGCGCCTGAGGTGAAACCTGAGCCGGTTGTTTCTGCACCAGCCGCAGCCCACGTGGCGACAGCACCAATGACGCGCGCCCCGGCGCCGGATTACGTGCCAGAAGCCCCGCGCCACAGCGACTGGGTACGCCCGGCGTTCAGTTTCGACGGTAAAGGCGCTGCAGGCGGCCACAGTGCAACGCATCAGGCGACTGCACCGGCAACGCGTCCGCAGTCTGTCGAATAACGACGCTGAAAGTAAAAAGCCGACCTTAGGGTCGGCTTTTTTTATGGCTGCTGCACGGGCTTTCTCATCCCGGTGACCTCGGGCATGACCTGCCGCATCAACTCCAGAAAACGCCGCAAGCGTGCCGGATAATAGCGGGACCAGGGGTAAACCAGATGCACCGGTAACGCCGATGGCTGCCAGTCTGGTAGCAAATGCACCAGCCGCCCTTCCCGAATATCATCCTGTACCGTCCAGCTGGATACCACCGCCACCCCAAGGCCGGTGAGCGCCGTATTGCGTGCGACATACAGGCTGTCGGTGCTCAGCCGTGGCGTAATAGCAATCCGCGCGGTGGCAGGTGATGCATCGTGAAAAAGCTCCACGTGGCGCTGGTAGAATGAGCTAATCGCTATCCAGGGAAACTGCTGCAAATCCTCCGGCGTGTTGACCGTCGGAAAACGGGCCAGCAGTGCCGGTGAAGCCACTACCGAGCGCGGCACTTCGGCCAGCAGCACGGACACGGTCGCAGGATCGACTTCCACGCCCACCCGAATCGCACAGTCAAGGTTATCGCCGAGGAAGTCCGCCGACCGATCGTTAAGCATCCACTCAATGGAAAGCTGCGGATAACGTTGCAAAAACTCGGTTACGGGTTTCAGAAGCTGGTCCTGACCAAACGCGTGCGGAGCGCGCACCCGCAGCACGCCTACAGGCTCATCTTCCGTCTGCCCCACCTCATCTTCCAGCGCCAGCCAGCTGTCAATCACCCGACGGGCGTGCTGATAGCAGCGCTCGCCGTCATCCGTCAGCCGCGTCGTGTGGGTGGTGCGCAATATCAGGCGCACGCCCAGCATGGTCTCAAGCGACTGTAACCGTCTGCTTACCGTGGCCTGGGTAGTGGCCAGCTGCCGTGCCGCCGCTGAGAGGGAACCGGCCTCCACAATACGAACAAACGTCCGCATTAACTCCACCCTGTCTATACGCTCAGCTCTTTTCATCGCATTTTCATTTATACGTTCAACGTATAAGCGTTTTACCACCGGGCCCGCTACCGTCGCAAGGCGTACTGATAAAAAATAGCCTCACACGACGAATGAGGAACATCTTATGAACACAACAACCGCCGCCCATGCGGTGAGCCGCTGGGTAATCTTAATGCTGGCGATCGGTGCAGGTTTCAGCGTGGCATCTATCTATTATGCCCAGCCTCTGCTGCCGCTGATGGGCGCAGACCTTCACCTGAGTATCGAAGGAATGGGCCTGGTCCCGACGCTCACCCAGGCGGGATATGCCCTGGGGATCCTGTTCCTCCTACCGCTCGGCGATCGCCACGACCGCAGGACGTTAATCCTGATAAAGAGTGCGGCGCTGGCGCTGTTTCTTCTCGGCTGTAGCCTGACCGGGCAGATCCATTCTCTGCTGCTGGCAAGCCTGCTCATCGGCATGGCCGCCACCATGGCACAGGATATCGTCCCTGCCGCGGCCATCCTTGCGCCGGAAGGTAAACAGGGGAAAACCGTGGGCACGGTAATGACCGGGCTGCTGATGGGTATCTTATTATCAAGAACAGTAAGCGGCGTGGTGGGCGAAGCGTTTGGCTGGCGCGTCATGTACCAGCTGGCGGCGGCGAGCATTGCGTTCATCGGGGTAATGATGTGGTTTGTGCTTCCCCGTTTTGCCATTCACTCCACGCTGAGCTACCCCGCGCTGATGCGCTCAATGGAACATCTCTGGCGTCGCTATCCGGCGCTGCGCCGTGCGGCGCTGGCTCAGGGTTTTCTGTCAGTTGCCTTTAGCGCCTTCTGGTCTACGCTTGCGGTCATGCTGCTGGAACGCTATCACCTCGGGAGTGCCGTAGCGGGTGGTTTTGGTATTGCAGGTGCCGCCGGTGCGTTAGCTGCCCCGCTGGCAGGGGGTCTGGCAGACAAACTGGGCGCAGGAAAAGTCACGCAGCTTGGTGCCGTTCTTGTGACCGTCTCATTCGCCCTGATGTTCCTGATGCCCGCGTTGGGCGTTCATGGACAGCTGATTCTGATCGCCATCTCCGCCGTCGGGTTCGACCTGGGCCTGCAGTCCAGCCTGGTCGCTCACCAGAACCTGGTTTACAGCCTTGAACCGCAGGCGCGGGGTCGTCTCAACGCCCTGCTCTTTACGGTGGTCTTTATCGGGATGGCGCTGGGTTCCGCGTTAGGCAGCAATATCTACTCGCTGGCCGGCTGGACGGGCGTGGTCGCGCTGGCGACAGTCTGTGGCGTCATTGCGCTGGCAATCCGTCTGATAGAAAGCGCACGAGTCGCCTCCGCACCGGCGGAAATTGCATAAAAAAAATGCCCAATCCAGACGGATTGGGCAGTAAAACATGCCCAGTTTCAAGACATGTTCCAAGAGGTCAAGATGTTATTTGTTCAGCTGGAACAGAGACATGCCCTGCATATCGCTAAACGCTTTATAAGACGCCTGCAAGGCCGCCTGCTGCATGGTGTAAGAGGAAATCGCTTCGTTCCAGTCAACATCAACCAGGTCACTCATCTGCTTGGTCTGACCCAGCGCGCGGTCATCGCCCAGCGTATCGAATTTTTCCAGCTCGTTCATCTTGGTTCCCACATCTGCAACGACCGTGAGGATATTGTTCTGGGAGTTTTTGATGCCGATTTGCGCATTGGCAATCACCTGGCTTTGCGCCGTTGCAGCAGCCGGATCGTTCTCAATCGGTGTCTTCAGCGAGGCAATAGCAGAGTCCAGGATTTTGAACATGTTGGTCTGGCCATATCCACCGCCCGGCAGCTGTTCCGCATTACTGGTAATGCTTTCGAAAATTTGCTGTCCGGTATGGCTAATGGTCATATTTCGCGCCGTATCAACCTGCTGCGTGATGGCCTCAGCGCCGCCGTTGTAATCTCCGGTCGCGGCATCAAACGGTGCGCTCTCGGTTTTGTATCCCGCAAAGATAAATCGACCATTACCATCCGTCGTGTTGGCCAGGTTCATCAGCTGATCGCGGATCCCCTGAATATCGGTCGCCAGAGAAAGACGGTCGTCATCGCTTAATGTGCCGTTCGACGCATAAACGAGCTTCTCGCGAACGCTCGAGATCGCGGTATTCACCTGAGATAACACGTTATCTTCCAGCGAAACCTTCTGCGTTGCAAAGGTACGCGCGAGCGCGAACTGGCTATTTTGCGACTGAGACTGTGACAGAACGATGGCCTGCGATGCGGCGATAGGATCGTCCGAAGGACGATTGACGCGCTTGCCGGTGGACATCTGCTCACCGTAGCTCAGCCATCTGCTCTGGGAATCGGTGATCCCACGCATGTTCTGCTCGTACATCATCTGGGTGCTAATACGCATTGTTCACCTCAACCTTAACGAATGTTGATAATTGCATCGAAGAGCGTACTGGCAGTTTGTAAAACCTGGGCGTTGGCCAGGTAATACTGCTGATAACGCTGCAAATTGCCATACTCTTCGTCGAGGTTTACCCCAGAGATGGTCTGCTGCTGCTTGATTAACTGCGTTTCCACATTGGCTTTCGTCTGGCTGCTCACCTTCAGTGACGCCGTTGAGCTACCGACGGTACTGACGAGAGAGGCATACGCATCGTTGAAGGTTTTGTTCCCACCCACCACTTTGCCGTTTTGCAGATCCAGCAGTTTCTGGCCGTTACGGTTGTCGCTTTCGCCGCCGTTTTGCACCGACGCCATCGCCAGTTTAGACTCGTCGCTGATCGCGAGATCCATGTTCATGATGACGTTGGAAACAGGCTTCACGGTAAAGCTGTCTTTGGTATTTGCCGTACCGCTCACGTTGACGTTAAGGCCATCAAACGACAGATTACCGCTGGCATCCGGGCTCATCGTAAAGCTGGTTTTGTCTGACGTGCGGGTGACCGTCCAGTCAGTGCCGTTAAACTGCAGCTTATAGTCTGTCGCCTGGACCTGTTTGCTGTCCGTCACAGAAGCCGTAACAACGGCAGAGCCGCCGTTCTTGCTGTTGGACAGGACCGCCGGAGAACCGAAGTTGAACAGCTTACCGCCCGCATCACCGTTCGCATCAAAACCGGCTTCATGCTGCGTGTTCATCGCATCGGCAAAGGCCAGCGCCATCTGGTTCAGGCTGTTACGGGCTTTATCCAGATCTTCAGCACGGAATGTCAGTAAACCGCCTAAAGAACCGGTGGTGATAAGTTTCTCCGGGATCTCAATATTGCCCGCCACGTCATCGACATAGGCGATAGTGGTTCGAGCCGGATCGGCGCTGGACTTTACGGCCGCCAGCTGGCTGGCCTTGCTGCCCTGTACCAGGCTGTAACCGTTACCGAGAGAGATATTAAACGTGCCGCTATCCTGTACGGATACTTCTACACCCACGATTTTGTTCAGTTCAGTCACGAGCTGATCGCGCTGGTCAAGAAGATCGTTAGGTGACGCGCCTGCGCCAACGCCGGTCAGACGGGAGATCTGATCGTTCAGGTTCGCAATCTGCGCCGCGTAGTTGTTGATCTGAGACACGCTGCTTGAGATGGCGGTATTCACCTGCGCATCCTGGTCACGGAGATACTGATCGTTGGTTTTAAACTGATTGACCAGACCACTCGCTTTACCCAGCACCGTCTGACGTGCAGCCGGGTCTTCCGCGTTGCTCACCAGGGTTTGCAGGCTTTTGAAGAAGTCCTGCAGGGTGGTGGAGAGCGAGTTGGTGGTATCGGAGAGCACATCATCGATTTTTGACATCTGCTGATAGCGCGTCGTCAGACCGCTGCTCTGCGTCTGCGCGGCGCGCAGCTGGTTGGTGATGAAGGCGTCATACTCACGCTGGACACCGGAGACATAAACCCCGTTACCCACCCAGCCACCGCCGGTCAGCGTGCTGTTAGATGCGCCCAGCACAGTGGTCTGGCGGGTGTAACCTGCCACGTTATAGCTTGAAATATTATTACTGACGGTATTGAGTGCCGACTGCGCAGCACTGAGGCCACTCATGGCGCTGTTAATCAAACTGGACATGGGGGTTCCTTTTATACGTTCAGACACGAGTCCTGATGAAGGTTATCGGCAACCTCCACCGGGACTTGAGAACTTTCAGAACAGATTTTCAATATCTGTGCTATAGGCTTTGCTGACCTTCTCGCCCATGGATTTCAGCTGCTGGATCATGCTGGTGAGCTTGCGTGCATAGTTCGGGTCAGTCGCGTAGCCCGCGTTTTGTAAGGCCTGTGCGCCCTGCTCCGCCGTCGCCGCCTGCGTAACGGCGGTATAACGCGGATTTCGGCTCAGCAGGCCAACGTAGTCGGACAATGCTTCCAGATAGGAGCTGTAGACGCGGAATTTTGCTTTGACCTTCACCGCCGCACCGTTCTCGTATTCGGTGGTCGTGATCTCCGTTGTTGGCCCCTTCCAGCTGGAGGTGGCCTTCACGCCGAAGATGTTGAAGCTCGGCTCGCCGTTTTCCTTGCGGATCTGACGCTGGCCCCAGCCCGACTCCAGCGCGGCCTGCGCCAGAATCAGGTGATGCGGCACGCCGCTCTGTTCGCTGGCAAGACGCGCAGGCAGAGAAAGCTGCGCCAGGAAATCTTTGCTGTCACCGGAGAGCGGCTCATCGCCGCTGCCCGTGGCTTTTGGCATCGCTTTACGCACCATTTGCGTCAGAGCCTGGTTCTGATAACTGGTCACCGTTTCCAGGTCGAACTTCATCGGCACCTGCTGCGTCTGATCCTGAGGCTGAACGCCCTGCGCGGCTTCGGTCTGTTTCACAATCATGTCAGCCAGACCGAGGCCTTTACCAGCGGTCATCTGCTGCGCAATCTGCTGGTCATACATGCTGGTGTAGAGACGCGTTGAATCACTGCTGAACATCCCGTCTTTCGGCAGGGTTTCGCGCATGCTTTTCAGCATCATCTGTACAAACATCCCTTCCACCTGGCGGGCAACCGGGCGGATGTTCGCCGCCGGGTCTTTACCTGCTTTGGTTTTCAGTTCGTTGAGCGACTGGGCGTCCCAGGCTGCACTGGTCAACAGTTTGCTATCGGTCAGCATTAGATGATTTCCAGTTTGGCGCGCAGGCAGCCCGCGCTTTGCATGGATTGCAGGATGGACATCAGATCCATCGGCGTTGCGCCCAGGGCGTTCAGGGCACGCACCACGCTGTTCAGGTTAGCGCTGGAGCGAACGCTCTGCAGCGACCCGCCGCTCTGACGCATATCAATCTGCGTTTGCGGCGTCACCACCGTCTGACCGCCACCAAATGGCGTATTCGGCTGGCTCACGTTCGCGGAGCGGTTTACCGTCACGGAGAGATTCCCCTGCGCCACGGCGCAGCTGTCCAGCGACACTTCCCGGTTCATCACCACCGAGCCGGTACGGGAGTTGATGATCACTTTCGCATCCTGAACCGGAACGTTTACTTCCATATTCTGGATATCCGCCAGCATGCGCACCTGGTTGCTGCTGCCTGTGGAGGTGCGGATCTGCACGGTGCGCGCATCGAGTGCCGTTGCGTTACCGTATCCGCGGCTGCGGTTGATGGTATCGGCAATTTGCTGCGCCATCGTGAAGTCTTCATTATTAAGCTGCAGGTTAATGGTGTTGCCCGCGCCAAACTGGGTCGGCAGTTCACGCTCAATGATCGCACCGTTGGTGATGCGTCCACCGTTCAGCTGGTTCACCTGCACGCTGCTTCCGCCTGCGGATGCACCCGCACCGCCAACCAGAATGTTCCCCTGCGCCAGCGCGTAGACCTGGCTATCAACGCCTTTCAGCGGGGTCATCAGCAGCGTACCGCCGCGCAGGCTTTTGGCATTACCCATTGAGGAGACCACCACATCAATGGTCTGCCCCTGACGCGCAAACGCCGGGTAGGACGCGGTGACCATTACCGCGGCCACGTTTTTCAGCTGCATGTTGGTTCCCGCCGGCACGGTAATGCCGAGCTGGGAAAGCATGTTGTTCAGGCTTTGGGTGGTGAACGGCGTCTGGGTCGTCTGGTCACCGGTACCATCCAGACCCACCACCAGGCCATAGCCAATCAGGGAGTTTTCACGGACGCCCTGAACGCTGGTGAGGTCGCGAATACGGTCAGCCTGGGCAAACGTGGCCACCAGCGCAAGCGCCACGGCGAAGATCGATTTAAACATGGGTCACCTCGCTTACATCGGCGATAAATTAAGGAAGAAGCGCTGCAGCCAACCCATATTTTGCGCTTCATTGATATAGCCGTTACCGACGTACTCAATGCGCGCATCCGCCACCTGGGTGGACGGAACGGTGTTGGTGCCGCTGATGGTGCGAGGGTTAACCACGCCCGAGAAGCGAATGAATTCAGTGCCCTGGTTGATGGCGATCTGTTTTTCACCCACAACGTGCAAGTTGCCGTTAACCAGGACCTGGTCAACCGTGACCGTCAGCGTACCGCTGA
This sequence comes from Enterobacter asburiae, assembly GCF_001521715.1. Lineage (NCBI taxonomy): Bacteria > Pseudomonadati > Pseudomonadota > Gammaproteobacteria > Enterobacterales > Enterobacteriaceae > Enterobacter > Enterobacter asburiae. Next base: position 829,785 of record NZ_CP011863.1, on the reverse strand, counting down.
AGGTGTTGCTGGCGTTCGCGCCGCCTTTGCCGTTAAAGGTGTTGCCGCCGGACGCGTTCACATCAGCACGCGCGTTGCCGAACAGCCCTTCGAGATAGCGTGGCACGGTATCGAAGCCAAAATTGGTTTTACCATCGCGGCTGGCGTTAGCCGACGAGCTCTTGCTCGCGCTGACGTTTTCCTGCAGCACAATGGTCAATGTATCGCCGACGTTACGCGGGCGGCGATCTTCAAACAGCGGCTGATAGCCGTAATTAATCGGCTGCGCGGTCTGGAAAATGGAGCCGTTTACCACTGGCGCTGGGCCAGGAACGGGTTGGGCAGTCGTCGCACCCTGGACCAATGGTTTAGACGGGATCAAAGCACACCCGCTGAGGGTGACAGCCAGAACAGTCAGTATCGGATAACGAAACGCCGCGTTTTTTTGCATTGCCTTCATCTTCGAAAACAGGGAGCCGGTGCGGCGTTTACCGCACCGGGCTACACCTTAGAGTTGCGTCAGTTTCTGCAGCATCTGGTCGGTCGTCGACACTGCTTTACTGTTAATTTCATACGCGCGCTGGACCTGGATCATATTCACCAGCTCTTCCGCCACGTTCACGTTGGACGTTTCAACATAGCCCTGGTACAGCAGGCCCGCACCGTTCAGGCCCGGGGTGCTCTCATTAGGCGTACCGGAGGATTGCGTTTCGGTGTAGAGGTTCTCACCAATGCTTTCCAGACCGGTATCGTTCATGAAGGTGGTCAGGTTGAGCTGCCCAACCTGAACCGGCGCGGCCTGTCCCTGCTGGGTTACGCTGACCACACCGTCACGTCCGATGGTGATGCTCAGGGCGTTCGCCGGGATGGTGATCGCAGGCTGAACCTGGAAACCGCCCGCCGTCACCAGCTGGCCGTTCTGATCGACCTGGAACGAACCGTCGCGGGTATAGGCAGAGGTCCCGTCAGGCAGCTGCACCTGGAAGAAGCCCTGGCCTTTGATTGCCACGTCTTTACTGTTGTTGGTCTGTGACAGGTTGCCCTGGCTGTGCAGACGCTCGGTAGCCACCGGGCGAACGCCGGTACCAATCTGCAGGCCCGACGGCAGCGTCGTCTGTTCAGAAGACTGCGCGCCCGGCTGGCGGATGGTTTGATAAAGCAAATCTTCGAAAACGGCACGCTGACGCTTGAAACCATTGGTGCTCACGTTTGCCAGGTTGTTGGCAATCACGTCCATATTGGTTTGCTGGGCGTCCAGGCCAGTTTTCGCGATCCATAAAGAACTGATCATAAGGAGTCCTGTTAACTCATAGCCAGAAGTTGGTTAGCTTTGCCCGCATTTTCATCCACGCTGCTGATAATCTTCATCTGCATTTCAAAACGACGGGCGCTGGCAATCATGTCGCTCATGGCGGCTACCGGCTTGACGTTGCTGCCTTCCAGAACGCCGGACATCACGCGGATGCTCGGATCGGCCTGTAACGTGGCACCACGCGTCGCCTGCGCCGCCTGGGTCAGACGGAACATGCCGTCATCGCCACGCTGCACGTCTTTGCCTTCCGCCTTAACCAGCTTCAGACGTCCGACGGGTGCAACGGTGTTGGCCGGGTCGCCCGGGTTCAGCGCCGAAATGGTGCCGTCCGCGGCGATAGTCAGCTCAGAGCCTTCCGGCACGGTCAGCGGACCCGCTTCCCCCATCACCGGATGACCCTGAATCGTCAGCTGGCCCGTCGCGCTCACCTGGATATTGCCGTTACGGGTATAGCCTTCGCTGCCGTCGGCAGTTTGCACCGCCAGCCAGCCGTCCTGCTGCAGGGCAACGTCCAGCGGGCGCGAGGTGTAGTCCATCTGCCCTGGCGTCATATCTGCGCCAGGGGTTGATGCCGTCACCAGCGTACGGGTCGGCAGGGAGAGCCCTTCAACCGGCACCGCGCGCAGCGCATTAAGCTGCGCACGAAAGCCCGGCGTAGAGGCGTTTGCCAGGTTGCTGGCGGTAACGGCCTGCTGATTGAGCGTCTGACTTGCCGCGCCCATCGCGGTATATATTGCGTGATCCATTGCGCTTTCCTGTTAGCCGCTTAACGCAGGTTAACCAGCGTGTTGAGGATCTGGTCCTGGGTTTTGATGGTCTGCGCGTTCGACTGATAGTTACGCTGCGCGACGATCATGTTCACCAGTTCTTTACTCATATCCACGTTGGAGGCTTCCAGCGCGCCGTTGGTCAGCTTGCCGAAGTTACCGGTGCCTGCGGTACCCAGCAGCGCCACGCCGGAGGACTGGGAGGCAGACCAGACGTTGTCACCTTCCGATTTCAGGCCTTCGTTGTTGGCGAAGTTTGCCAGCACGATCTGACCCAGAACCTGAGACTGTTCGTTAGAGTAGCTTCCCACCACGGTGCCATCGTCGTTGATCTGGTAGCTCACCAGGTCGCCAGGCTTGTAGCCGTTCTGATTGGTTGCCACAACGCTGTTTGCACCGGTGTTCTGCTGCATGGAGTTCTGGAAACTCAGGGAGAAGGTCGCCGCCGTCGCACCGCTGACAGAACCCGTGGTGATGTTAATGGCCGGCGTGGCGTTTGGCGTTGCGCTCAGTACACCCGCAGCGTCGTAGTTATAAACACCCGCCAGGTTACCGTTCGCATCAAAGTTCATCTGCGCCGCTTTTGCCGCTGTAGAACCGGCAACGCTGCCGTCCTGAGTGTAAAGATCCCATTTGTTGTCGGCCGTCTTCACGTAGTAGACGTACATGTTATGGGCGTTACCCTGGCTGTCGAATACGGTCACGGTACCTTTTTTGTTATAGGTATCCGGGTTGGTCGCATCGAACGGGGCAGTTTGAACAGGGTCGGTTGAGTTCAGGTTGATCTGCTGCGTCGCGGTGGTGGTTGATTTCGCCGCCATCAGGGTATTCGGGATAGTAATCGCCTGAGGGTTCGCACCGGTCTGAACGGTTGGAGGCGTTCCAGCTACCGGGTAGCCCGTCAGCTGCATGCCCTGCATGTTAACCAGCGTACGGTTTTCGTCCAGCTTGAACTGACCGTTACGGCTGTAGAACACAGAACCGTTGGAATCGACCATACGGAAGAAACCGTTCTGGCTGATGGCAACATCCAGACCACGACCGGTGTTGGTGGTGGTACCGTCGGTAAAGTCCTGAGTGATGCCCGCAACTTTCACGCCCAGGCCGACTTTGGAACCGGCAAACATGTCCGCAAATGAAGCAGAACCGGATTTAAAACCATAGGTCGCGGAGTTGGCGATGTTGTTGCCAATGACGTCCAGGTTGGTGGCCGCAGCATTCAGGCCGCTGACCGCTTGAGAAAAGGCCATGACTTACTCCTGATAAGTGTTAAGGCTTAGATAATCTGCCGAACTTCGTCGAGTGTGGTGGAACCAGAGGTTCCCAAATCCAGTTTGTTGCCGTCGCTTCCTTTAATCACGCCCTGGACCAGCGCGAACTGCAGCGGCTGCGCCACCAGCTGGGTCGTCCCGTTGCTGGCGCTGATCGCTACTTTGTAAGAACCGTTTGGTGCTTTAGTGCCGTCGGTCAGGCTGCCATCCCACGTAAAGGTGTGAACGCCCGCCTTCAGCTCGCCGATATCAATAGTGCGAACCACCACGTTATTGGCATCCATGATTGTTGCAGTGACCTTCTCAGCCGCCTGCTGGAGCTCAACGCCAAACGGCGTGGTGGTGGTTGTGGTGTTGCCTTCGGTGGTGCTGGTGCCCGCCAGAATCGTGGTGCCCGGGATCATTACCCCGTGGCCAATCAGGCTTGCCGCCTGCAGAGACTGGGCACTGTTGATCTGCCCGGAGACGGAGCCGAGGGTGGTGTTAAGTTTCTCAATGCCGCTCACGGTGCTGATCTGCGCAAGCTGCGTGGTCAGTTCGTTGTTCTGCATTGGGTTGGTGGGATCCTGGTTCTTAAGCTGCGCCACCAGCAGCGTCAGAAAGCTGCCCTGAAGATCGGAGGCATTGCTCCCGGTGAGGGAGTTAGAACCCGTCGTACTCTTCGTGTTATTAACACCCGAGTTCGTAGGATCATTCACATTTACGGCGATGGACATGCATGTCTCCTTTACTGGCCGAGAGTGAGCGTTTTGAGCATCATGCTCTTCACGGTATTGAGCACTTCGACGTTGGCCTGGTAGCTACGGGAAGCCGACATGGAGTTCACCATCTCGCCCACCACATCCACGTTTGGCATTTTTACGTATCCGCTGGCATCCGCGAGCGGGTTACCCGGCTCATACACCAGCCTATCCGGCGCCTGGCTCTCTACCACATCAGACACCTTCACGCCGCCCGTCGCCGCGCCCGGCGCAGCATCGACCTGAAAGACAACCTGTTTGGCACGATAAGGCTGGCCGTCTGGTCCGGTTACGCTGTCGGCGTTCGCCAGGTTACTGGCAGCCACGTTCAGGCGTTTGGACTGCGCGGTTAACGCCGAACCGGCAATATCAAAAATATTCAACAAGGCCATCTATCAGTTCCCCCCCTGCAGGACGTTCATCATGCCTTTGATTTGTCCGCCGAGTACGGTCAGGCCCGTCTGGTATTTCAGGCTGTTATCGGCAAACTGGGTACGCTCCCGGTCCATATCCACGGTGTTACCGTCGAGTGAGGGCTGATCGGGAATGCGGTAAAGTAAATCGGTCGCTGGCGCGGTCATCGCCTGAGCAGGAATATGGCGAGAGGATGTCATGGCAAGTGCAACACCCGTTCCTTCGGCACGTCCACGCTCCATCACCTTTTTGAGTTCACTGGAAAAATCAATATCGCGCGCCTGAAACCCTGGGGTATCGGCGTTAGCGATGTTGGCGGCTAAAATCTCCTGCCGCTGGGCGCGTAAATTGAGCGCTTCCTGCTGAAAACGTAACGCGGCGTCGAGTTTATCGAGCATGTCTCCTCCGCTGATGGCAAAATTTCAGTTCACAGCTTAAATCTCACCCGGTCTCCCCTATCGACGGAATAAGCGCAAAATGCGTCGCTATTTATTGCGTTGATGCAAAACCACTGCAGGTAGAATTCATTCAACTCTGGAAACGGTGGAACTTGCGATGCAAACGTTAAAACGTGCCCTGACGGCAACTTTCTTGCTGTTTAGCCCACTGGTGCAGGCTGAAGGCTTACAGGATCAGCTGACGGCTTTTTTTGCTGAAAAGCTGGCGGGCTTTAGCGATGAGGTTAACGTTACCGTGCGCACCCCACCGAATCTGTACCCTACCTGTGACCAACCGTCATTCAGCGTGACGGGAACCACCCGGCTGTGGGGAAATGTGAACGTGCTGGCACGCTGCGCGAACGAAAAACGCTATTTACAGGTTGCAGTTCAGGCGACGGGCAATTATGTTGTCGCCGCCGTGCCCATTGCGCGCGGCAGCGTGCTGCAGACGAACAGCGTGACGTTAAAACGCGGCCGTCTGGATCAGCTGCCTCCACGCACCATGCTGGAAATGAACCAGGCACAGGACGCCGTCAGCCTGCGCGATGTCGCCCCCGGCCAGCCGATACAGCTCTCAATGCTGCGTCAGTCATGGCGGGTCAAAGCGGGTCAACAGGTGATGGTGGTGGCCAACGGAGATGGCTTTAGCATCAACAGTGAAGGGAAAGCGTTAAACAATGCCGCGGTGGCGCAAAACGCCCGCGTCAGAATGTCCTCAGGCCAGGTGGTGAGCGGAACCGTCGATTCTGATGGGAATATTCTGATTAACCTATAATCTTTTTAAAGATTTCGCGGCGCGTGCCGATAAATATTCCACTAATGATGATGTCAGGCGCAAACGCCGCGAACCCTCGATGAGGACAACACTATGAGCATTGATCGTACATCAGCCCTGAAGCCGGTAAGCGCTGTACAACCTCGCGAAACGAATGATGCTCCTGCGCAGAAAACGCGTCTGGAAAAACCGTCAACGTCCAACAGCACCAGCGTAACCCTGAGCGACGCGCAGGCAAAACTGATGCAGCCAGGCAGCAACGATATCAATATGGAACGTGTTGAAGCGCTGAAAACGGCTATTCGTAACGGTGAGCTGAAAATGGACACCAGCAAGATTGCTGACGCCCTGATTCAGGAAGCACAGAGTTTCTTACAGAGTAACTAACCGTATGAGTCGACTGTCAGAAATACTGGATCAAATGACGGTTGTTCTTAACGACCTGAAAACGGTAATGGACGCTGAACAGCAGCATCTCTCTTCCGGTCACATCAACGGCAGCGCGCTGCAGCGTATTACTGAAGATAAAAGTTCGCTACTGGCGACGCTGGATTATCTGGAGCAGCAGCGCCGCGCTGAGCAGGATCCTAAGCGCAGCGCCAATGACGATATTGTTGAGCGCTGGCAAACCATTACCGAAAAAACCCAGCACCTGCGCGACCTTAACCAGCACAACGGCTGGCTACTGGAAGGTCAGATTGAGCGTAATCAGCAGGCGCTTGAGGTATTGAAACCGCATAAAGAAACCGGACTGTACGGTGCGGATGGTCAAACAGCGACTGCGCGTATTGCGGGAGTTAAAAAGATTTCGATTTGACGCCTGGCGACAAATCATGCAGCGGGGAGCACCATAAGGTGAACTCCCCTTTTGGCGTTTATGCCGTACGGCGGGCAAACTCTTTCACTTTGAAGCCCAGCACCGCGAGCGTGGCAAAGTAAGCCACCACCCCGACGCCTACCACGGCCATCAGCCGCATCAGACGATAAGGCATGGTGCCCAGGGACCACTCCGGCATCACGTACATCATGCCGAGCAGCGCGGCTGACATCACCAGTACCGCAATAATCAGACGCACCAGGAAACTTCCCCAGCCCGGCTGCGGCGTAAAGATATCCTGCTTGCGCAGCTGCCAGTACAGCAGCCCGGCATTCAGACAGGCCGCCAGACCAATAGACAGCGACAGGCCGGCATGCTTCAGCGGACCAATAAACGCCAGGTTCATCAGCTGAGTCATAATCAGCGTCACAATGGCAATTTTCACCGGCGTTTTGATGTCCTGACGCGAGTAGAACCCGGGCGCCAGCACCTTGACGACGATCAGCCCCATCAATCCGACCGAGTAGGCAATCAGCGCGCGCTGGGTCATCGCGGCATCAAAGGCGGTGAATTTCCCGTACTGGAAGAGCGACACCGTTAGCGGTTTAGCCAGAATACCCAGCGCCACCGCGCTCGGCAGGGCCAGCAGGAAGCAGAGACGTAAACCCCAGTCCATCAGGCGGCAATACTCATCATGGTTGCCGCTGGCAAAGCTTTTCGACAGCGACGGCAGCAGTATGGTCCCCAGCGCCACGCCCAGCACCCCGGACGGGAACTCCATCAGACGGTCGGCGTAGTACATCCAGGAAACCGAGCCGGACACAAGGAAAGAGGCAAAGATGGTGTTGATGATAAGCGAGATCTGGCTGACGGAGACGCCGAGAATGGCGGGCCCCATCTGCTTGATCACGCGCATCGCCCCGGCATCTTTGAGATTGATGCGCGGCAGCACCAGCATGCCGATTTTTTTCAGATGCGGCAGCTGGTACGCCAGCTGCAGCACGCCGCCGACGGTAACCGCCCAGGCCAGCGCCAGCACCGGCGGGTTAAAGTGCGGCGCGGCGAACAGGGCAAAACCGATCATGCTGACGTTGAGAAACGTCGGCGCAAACGCCGGGACAGAGAAGCGGTTCCAGGTGTTCAGGATCGCCCCCACCAGCGAGGCCAGCGAGATGAGCAGAATATAGGGGAAAGTGATGCGCAGCAGCTGCGAGGTCAGCGCAAATTTGTCAGCCGTATCGGCAAAACCGGGCGCGGTCACCATAATCACCCACGGCGCGGCCAGCATCCCGAGTACGGTCACCACCGCCAAGGCCAGCGTCAGCAGCCCGGATACATAAGAAACAAAGACGCGCGTTGCGTCTTCACCCTGCTTGCTTTTATATTCCGCCAGAATGGGCACGAATGCCTGGGAAAACGCCCCTTCAGCAAAAATACGACGCAGCAGGTTCGGCAATTTGAACGCGACGAAAAAGGCGTCCGTGGCCATCCCTGCACCAAATACCCTTGCCACAATGGCGTCGCGCGCAAAACCCAGCACGCGGGAAAACATGGTCATCGAGCTGACGGCCGCCAGCGATTTTAATAAGTTCATTAACGTGAATTTCCAGAACCATACGGATTTGTAGACCGGATTAGCGTAAGCGCCACCCGGCAAAGCCAACAAGCGGCGCTTAGTCTAACCGGATTTCATCGAATTACTATCCGCAGATGTTACAGCGAGTTATTCGCTCATGGCATCGCGCCAGAGCCTTTCCACAATGCGCTGCGCCAGAATGGCCTGCTCGCCGGACGTTTCAGGAACCGTCTGATTTTGCACGCAGGTGATAAAGTGGCGGGCGCATCCTGCGAAACCGCGCTGCTCGAGGGTGCTCTGCCAGCCTGGCGCCGGGAGCGTCACCACGCCGTTGCCCTTCTCTTCCCGCCACTCGCGCATGTCCGTAATGTCGTACAGCGCGCCCTCGGTCACCGCCTGCACGGATTCACGCTGGCTTCCCGCCCGACGGTGCATGCTGGTGGTAATCTGAAGATGCTCAACGGCGAAGTGGTGTTCCGCGTAGACCATCTGCCCCTGATCGTTTGTCACCAGGGTACCGCTCTTCAGCTGCGCATTACCGTTGCTCAGCCACAGCGCCGTATCCACAACGTGCAGATAATCATCCAGAAGGGTGAAGCGCAGATCGTTTGGCCCAATGCTGTCGGTGCGGTGCTTATCCATCCGCAGCGAGGCGAGCGTGCCCGACTGCGCCTTCAGCTGCTGATAAAGCGGCGCGAAGCGGCGATTGAAGCCCACCATCAGCGTCAGTTTTTTGCGCGCGGCCAGCTCAATCAGCCGTTCGGCATCCTGAACATTTTCCGCCAGCGGCTTATCCACGCAGACGTGAACCCCCAAATTGAGCAGCTCGCTCACCACCTGATAGTGGGTTGCCGTTGAGGTATGCACAAAGACCGCATCACACTCGCGGGCCAGATCCTGCAGAGAGGCAGCATACGGAATGCGCCAGGTTTCGCAGATACGTTCTGCTTTTTCTCGGGTGGGTGACCATGCCCCTTGCAGGGTCCAGTCCGTCGCCGCACCTAAAACAGGCAGCCAGGCTTTTTGCGCGATGCCGCCCAGCCCCACCACGCCTACGCGTAATTTTTTCACCGTCAGTCTCCCAAATGTGCCAGCAACGCATCCAGACGCTGTTTCAGCCCGGCGACCTCTTCTTCCAGCGCCTCTACGCGCGCGGCAAGGGTGTCATTACTTGCTGAGGATCCCGCGTCGCTCTCCGCGGTAGCGGTAGCGACATCGACGTCGCCGCTGAACAGGTGCATATAGCGGCTTTCACGTTTGCCCGGCTCGCGCGCCAGACGCACCACGTATGGGCCGTCTTCGCGAGAAGCCAGCCCTTCCAGGGTCTGCTCAACTTCCTGCATATCGCTGAACTCATGCATACGGGAAGCGCGCGTGCGCAGCTCTCCCGGCGTCTGCGCCCCGCGCAGCAACAGCGTGGTGATGACCGCCACTTCCGCACTGCTCAGCTTCAGGTCGCCAAATTCGGAGTTACAGAAGCGCTGTTCGTATTTGGTCACGCGGTTGCCGAAGCCGCTGACGGTGCGCAGATAGTGGCGTTTAACCAACGCATCCAGCACGTCCTGAACCTCATGCTCGCTGAGGTTCATCACCGGCTCGCGGTTGGTCTTCTGGTTGCAGGCCATGGTTACGGCGTTGACGGAGAGCGGATACTGCTCCGGCGTGGTGACCTGTTTTTCGAGTAAGCACCCAATCACGCGCGCTTCTGTACCGTTTAGCTGATACTTCATCTTTTCTCCTTAACGACCTGCGGTCCAGTCCCGGGTGGTTAACGCCGTCAGAACGTGGTCGCGCCACTCTCCGTCTATCAGCAGATAGTCTTTGGCGTAACCCTCTTTCTCGAACCCTAAACGCGCCAGCAAATTGCCGCTGCGCTGATTATGCGGCATATAGTTCGCCATGATGCGATGGATATGCTGCGTGCGTTGCATATAGCGGATCGCCACCGTTAACGCCTCGTACATCAGCCCCTGCCCCTGCCATTTCTGGCCGATGGAGTAGCCGAGGTAGCAGGCGTGAAACGACCCGCGCACCACGTTTGAAAAATTGGCGATCCCGATAATCTCTTTTTCTTCAGGATCCAGCAGCGCGAAATAGAACGCGCTGCCCTGCTTGTGAAATTCCGTAATCATGCTGAGGCGCGCCTGCCAGCCGGAAGGGTAACAATGGCTCTCATCCCGAACGGGTTCCCAGGGTTTTAAAAACTGGCGATTCTCGGCGTAATAATCCGCCAGACGCCAGGCATCACGCTCATGCACCAGACGAACGACCAGCCTGTCCGTTGTCAGACGCACTTTTGGCACATTACTGCGATAGCCAAACATCGATACCACTCCTTCCCGTCACTTCTGCTTACCCATTAGCTTTACTATACCTGCGCCTGCGCCGTCTGTGAAAACAGTGACATACCATTTTGCCCTCTTTTCATTATTTTCGATGAGAACTCTCTATCAAAGCACCCTTTTGATAAAAAAATATTGTCACGCCCAGGGGTGGGAAAAAACGCGGCGACACCGCAGAATGTTAGCGTGCTCACCTTCTTATTTTCCCTGGAGGGAAAATGTCCCGCGTATCACAGGCCAGGAGCCTGGGTAAATATTTCCTGCTCGTCGATAACATGCTGGTCGTGCTCGGCTTTTTTGTCGTTTTTCCATTGATATCGATCCGCTTTGTCGATCAAATGGGCTGGGCGGCATTAATGGTTGGCATTGCCCTGGGATTACGCCAGTTTGTCCAGCAGGGTCTGGGCGTCTTTGGTGGGGCCATTGCCGACCGCTTTGGCGCTAAACCGATGATCGTTACCGGTATGCTGCTGCGCGCGGCAGGCTTTGCCACGATGGCGGTCGCCCAGGAGCCCTGGCTGCTCTGGTTCTCCTGTTTCCTCTCCGGTATCGGGGGCACGCTGTTCGATCCGCCACGCACCGCGCTGGTGGTGAAGCTTATTCGCCCCCAGCATCGCGGCCGTTTCTTCTCGATTCTGATGATGCAGGACAGTGCCGGGGCGGTTATCGGCGCCCTGCTGGGAAGCTGGCTGCTGCAGTATGACTTCCGTCTGGTCTGCGCGGCAGGTGCTGTGCTCTTTATTCTGTGCGCGCTGTTTAATGGCCTGTTCCTGCCCGCCTGGAAACTGTCGACGGTCAAAGCGCCGGTCCGGGAAGGGCTTGGCCGCGTGCTGGGCGACAAACGTTTTGTCACCTATGTGCTGACCCTGACGGGATACTACATGCTGGCTGTGCAGGTCATGCTGATGCTGCCGATCATGGTTAACGACATTGCGGGTACGCCTGCTGCCGTTAAATGGATGTACGCCATTGAAGCCGCACTTTCCCTGACGCTGCTCTATCCGATAGCTCGCTGGAGCGAGCGGCGTTTTCGTCTGGAGCATCGCCTGATGGCCGGGCTGTTCCTGATGACGCTGAGCATGATGCCGATCGGCCTGGTGAACTCTCTCCAGCAGCTGTTTACGCTGATTTGCACGTTCTATATTGGCTCCATCATCGCCGAGCCTGCCCGTGAAACGCTGAGCGCCTCGCTTGCGGATGCGCGTGCGCGCGGCAGCTATATGGGTTTCAGCCGGCTGGGGCTGGCGCTTGGCGGTGCATTAGGTTACGCCGGTGGAGGCTGGTTGTTTGATGCCGGCAAAGCGTTTAACCAGCCCGAACTCCCGTGGATGATGCTCGGCGCGGTGGGCTTTATGACGCTCCTTGCCCTGTGGTGGCAGTTCAGCCAGAAACGCAGCGCGAGCGGGATGCTCGAGCCTGGCGCGTAGCCTTTCCCTCGGGCGGGAGGCACTCCCGCCCCACTTCTCAGTTTTTTCTGCTGGTTTCTGCCAATTCACACTGACATACTGGCGTAACAGGACAGAAGCGCCGATTTTTCGTTGAGGAACACTATGAAGAAAATTGTCTTTGCCGCGGCATTAGTTGTCAGCGGCCTGCTGGTTGGCTGTAACCAGCTCACGCAATATACCGTCAGTGAACAGGAAATTAATCAGGCGCTGGAAAAACATAACAATTTCTCTAAAGACATTGGCGTGCCGGGACTGGCGGACGCGCATATCGTGCTTACGAACCTGACCAGCCAGATTGGACGTGAAGAGCCAAACAAAGTCACCCTGGCCGGTGATGCGGCTCTCGATATGTCATCCCTCTTTGGCAATCAGAAGGCCAACATTAAGCTCAAGCTGAAGGCCCTGCCCGTTTTCAACAAAGAGAAAGGGGCAATTTTCCTGCAGGAGATGGAAGTCGTCGATGCGCAGGTGTCGCCGGACAAGATGGCACCGGTTCTGCAAACCCTGATGCCCTATCTCAACCAGTCGCTGCGAAATTACTTTAACCAGCAGCCCGCGTACGTCTTAAGCGAAGACAAAAGCAAGGGTGAAGCTCTGGCGAAAAAATATGCAAAAGGTATAGAGGTGAAACCGGGAGAAATTATCATTCCTTTCACCGATTAACCTGAAGGGCGCTGCGGCGCCCTTTTTTTTTACGGAAAAGTGTGCAAACGAAAACGTTTCCGCTTATGATTTGTGTCCGGCAAAAACAGCCATCCTTATGACTGATTCCTGACAAGCCGGAGCTTCCATGACTGCACAACCCCAGGTTCTTAAAATCCGCCGCCCTGACGACTGGCATATCCATCTGCGTGATGGCGATATGCTGAAAACCGTCGTGCCTTATACCAGCGAAATTTATGGCCGCGCGATTGTCATGCCTAACCTGGTTCCACCAGTCACCACCGTCGATGCCGCGATGGCCTATCGCCAGCGCATCCTGGATGCCGTCCCTGCGGGACACGATTTTACCCCGCTGATGACCTGCTATCTGACCGACTCGCTGGATCCGAACGAAGTGGAGCGCGGGTTTAACGAAGGCGTATTTACGGCGGCGAAACTCTACCCGGCAAATGCCACCACCAACTCCAGCCACGGCGTCACCAGCATTGATGCCATCATGCCGGTTCTGGAACGCATGCAGCAACTGGGCATGCCGCTGCTGGTCCATGGTGAAGTCACGCATGCCGAGATTGACATCTTCGACCGTGAAGCCCGCTTTATCGAGACCGTGATGGAGCCTCTGCGCCAGCGCCTGCCCGCGCTTAAAGTGGTCTTTGAGCATATCACCACCAAAGACGCGGCAGAGTATGTGCGTGACGGCAACGATCTTATCGCCGCGACCATTACGCCACAGCACCTGATGTTTAACCGTAACCACATGCTGGTGGGCGGGGTGCGTCCTCACCTGTACTGTCTGCCTATTCTCAAGCGCAACATCCACCAGCAGGCGCTGCGCGAGCTGGTTGCCAGCGGGTTCTCCCGCGCGTTCCTCGGCACCGATTCCGCACCTCACGCCCGCCACCGCAAAGAGGCGAGCTGCGGCTGTGCAGGCTGCTTCAACGCCCCAACGGCACTGGCCAGCTACGCGACCGTCTTTGAAGAGATGAACGCGCTCGAACATTTTGAAGCGTTCTGCTCCCTTAACGGCCCGCGCTTCTACGGCCTGCCGGTCAGCGACACCTTCATCGAACTGGAGCGTAAAGCGAGCCACGTTGAGGAGTCCATTGCGCTGACGGATGACACGCTGATCCCATTCCTGGCGGGCGAAACCGTTAACTGGACGGTAAAACGTTAAAAAATCATTGCCCCTTGTTGTCAAACCGATAATATACCTGCATAAATAAACAGTATATTACACAGGGGGCATTTATGCGTATTGAAGTCACCATAGCCAAAACAACCGTTCTGCCTGCCGGCGCGCTTGATGCACTGGCAGGCGAATTATCCCGCCGTATTAACAACACCTTTCCCGATAACGCGGGTGCCGTAACGGTGCGTTACGCCGCGGCGAACAACCTCTCCGTCATTGGTGCTGCGAAAGAAGATAAAGATCGCATCAGCGAAATCCTGCAGGAAACGTGGGAAAGCGCAGACGACTGGTTTATCACAGATTAACACTGCTCCCTCATTGTGTTTTTTTGCCGGGTCGCCCCGGCTTTTTTTCGTCTAAAAATCCTGCAAGTTCAAATTAATTCGGCATCTTCTTTAAAAATCGTGAACGAGATGGTGTTTTATTGTTCGAACAATCCTAAAAAGCAGAAAAATGTGTTGCCACCTGTTTATTTTTCCCGTTGGAACCCTTATTACTTGGTATACTGAAGATGCTTTCAGAAAAACATGCATTGAACCTCAGAGCCGTTGTCTTCTAACACGCATTAAGGGGGTTATAATGGAAAAGAATAGTGAAGTGATCCAGACCCATCCACTTGTTGGCTGGGATATCAGTACCGTAGATAGCTACGATGCGCTGATGCTGCGTTTGCACTACCAGACCCCGAATCAACTCAACCGTGAAGAAGCGGAAGTTGGACAGACGCTGTGGCTAACAACAGACGTCGCCCGTCAGTTTATTTCTATTTTAGAGGCAGGTATTGCAAAAATAGAATCTGGCGACTATCAGGAAAATGAGTATAAACGGCACTAAGCTTATGCCCACTTTTCTCTCTACAGGCACCCTCGCGGTGCCTTATTTATTTCTCCCTTGTCTAACCCCGCGTTGTTAATTACTCTGCTAAGGAAGGTGCGAATAAGCGGGGAAATTCTTCTCGGCTGACTCAGTCATTTCATTTCTTCATGTTTGAGCCGATTTTTTCTCCCGTAAATGCCTTGAATCAGCCTATTTAGACCGTTTCTTCGCCATTTAAGGTGTTATCCCCAGTTTTTAGTGAGATCTCTCCCACTGACGTATCATTTGGTCCGCCCGAAACAGGTTGGCCAGCGTGAATAACATCGCCAGTTGGTTATCGTTTTTCAGCAACCCCTTGTATCTGGCTTTCACGAAGCCGAACTGTCGCTTGATGATGCGAAATGGGTGCTCCACCTTGGCCCGGATGCTGGCTTTCATGTATTCGATGTTGATGGCCGTTTTGTTCTTGCGTGGATGCTGTTTCAAGGTTCTTACCTTGCCGGGGCGCTCGGCGATCAGCCAGTCCACATCCACCTCGGCCAGCTCCTCGCGCTGTGGCGCCCCTTGGTAGCCGGCATCGGCTGAGACAAATTGCTCCTCTCCATGCAGCAGATTACCCAGCTGATTGAGGTCATGCTCGTTGGCCGCGGTGGTGACTAGGCTGTGGGTCAGGCCACTCTTGGCATCGACACCAATGTGGGCCTTCATGCCAAAGTGCCACTGATTGCCTTTCTTGGTCTGATGCATCTCCGGATCGCGTTGCTGCTCTTTGTTCTTGGTCGAGCTGGGTGCCTCAATGATGGTGGCATCGACCAAGGTGCCTTGAGTCATCATGACGCCTGCTTCGGCCAGCCAGCGATTGATGGTCTTGAACAATTGGCGGGCCAGTTGATGCTGCTCCAGCAGGTGGCGGAAATTCATGATGGTGGTGCGGTCCGGCAAGGCGCTATCCAGGGATAACCGGGCAAACAGACGCATGGAGGCGATTTCGTACAGAGCATCTTCCATCGCGCCATCGCTCAGGTTGTACCAATGCTGCATGCAGTGAATGCGTAGCATGGTTTCCAGCGGATAAGGTCGCCGGCCATTACCAGCCTTGGGGTAAAACGGCTCGATGACTTCCACCATGTTTTGCCATGGCAGAATCTGCTCCATGCGGGACAAGAAAATCTCTTTTCTGGTCTGACGGCGCTTACTGCTGAATTCACTGTCGGCGAAGGTAAGTTGATGACTCATGATGAACCCTGTTCCATGGCTCCAGATGACAAACATGATCTCATATCAGGGACTTGTTCGCACCTTCCCTAACAAAACATCAGTTTACGAGATGCATATGAGATACGACTTAATCATTATTGGTAGCGGCTCCGTGGGTTCCGCCGCCGGTTATTACGCAACACAGGCAGGTCTGAAGGTCCTGATGATCGATGCCCACCTTCCCCCTCATTCGGAGGGCAGCCATCATGGCGATACCCGCCTCATGCGCCATGCGTATGGAGAAGGCGAGCGGTATGTACCGCTGGTGCTTCGCGCCCAGACGCTGTGGGATGAACTTGCGACACAGACCGAAGAGCGTATTTTCGAGCGTACCGGCGTCATCAACCTTGGCCCTGCCCATTCTGATTTTCTCGCCAGCGTCGAGCGCAGTGCAAAAGCCTTTAATCTGGATGTTGAGAAGCTGGACGCAACGGGCATTACCGCGCGCTGGCCTGAAATTACCGTCCCCGACGATTACATCGGCCTCTTTGAAGCCCACTCCGGCGTGCTGCATTGTGAAGCGGCGATCAAAACCTGGATCGATCTTGCCGCGAAAGCCGGCTGTGCGCAGCTGTTTAACTGTCCGGTGGAGGCCATCACCCATGACGAGAATGGCGTCACGGTAACGACTCTTGACGGCGACTATTCAGCGTCCCGCCTGCTCGTCAGCGCAGGAACCTGGGTCACTCGCCTGCTGCCGGAACTGCCGATCCAGCCGGTGCGCAAGGTCTTCTCCTGGTTCCAGTCGGATGGTCGCTACAGCGCACAGAATAAATTCCCGGCCTTCACCGGCGAATTGCCGAATGGCGATCAGTTCTACGGTTTCCCTTCCGAGAAAGACGCGCTGAAAATCGGTAAACACAACGGTGGCCAGGCTATCGCCTCCCCTGAAGAGCGTAAGCCTTTTGGCGCCTATCCACAGGATGGTTCGGAAGCCTTCTCGTTCCTGCGCACTATTCTTCCGGGCGTCGGTGGGTTGCTGTATGGCGCGGCCTGTACCTACGACAACACGCCGGATGAAGACTTCATCATTGATACACTGCCCGGGCATGACAACACTCTGCTTATCACCGGGCTGAGCGGCCACGGCTTTAAGTTCGCTTCCGTGCTGGGTGAAATCGCCGCGCAGTTTGCCCAGGGCATCACACCGCAGTTTGATCTGACGCCCTTCTCGCTCTCGCGTTTTAACGGATAATCCGCACGGGCTCCGGAGGTTCCGGGGCCCGTTTCATTCACACTGCATTACGGGGCGTTATGCGCAGGATCGTTAGCTTTCTGATGAATAATATTCGCGAGCATTTCATGCTCTATATCTTATTGTGGGCGCTGCTGGCTATTATTGATTTTGTTTACATTGTATTTTATTGAAAACTCTTACTGACAATAATTGACATTAATTTATCTTTATTGAAACTCTTTATTTTACTTGCACGAAGACATTGAATTACCTTTATCGATCCTGTTCAAAAGCGCTGAAATAAATAAAATAAAAATCAATAGACAATTATTTCAGTTGCAATGTCACATCTTCCCGTTCATTTTTACCCTTCGGTTAATATGAAAATGGACATTCTGATGCAACTGCGTAACACCTCCCGGCGCTACGGAATAATATCCATAGGTTTGCACTGGATATTTGCTGTTGCCGTCTACGGTATGTTTGGACTTGGACTCTGGATGGTCACGCTCAGCTATTACGACGGCTGGTATCACCAGGCACCGGAGTTACATAAAAGCATTGGCGTTCTCCTGATGCTGGGTCTGGTTTTTCGCGTGGTCTGGCGACATATTTCCCCGCCGCCCGCCGCGCCGAAGACCCACGGCAAAATGACCCGCCTGGGTGCAGTTGCCGCGCATATCGCGCTCTATGCCCTGCTCTTCGCCATTCTGATTAGCGGCTACCTTATCTCAACGGCGGACGGTAAGCCGATTAGCGTCTTTGGCCTTTTTGACGTCCCGGCAACGCTCAGCGATGCGGGCGCTCAGGCTGACACCGCCGGGGTCATTCACCTCTGGCTTGCGTGGAGCGTCGTGATCCTGTCCGTGCTGCACGGGCTTGCCGCCCTCAAACACCATTTTATTGATAAAGACGATACGCTAAAGCGCATGCTTGGCCGCTCGTCAGTTGACTCTGGAGCATAAAATGAAAAAACACCTGCTGGGTATCGCCCTGGGATCTCTGTTATTCACCGCCGGTTCCGCCGTGGCGGCTGATTATAAAATTGATAAAGAGGGCCAGCACGCTTTCGTCAATTTCCGTATTCAGCATCTGGGATACAGCTGGCTGTACGGTACCTTTAAAGATTTTGACGGCACATTCACCTTTGACGAGAAAAATCCTGCCGCCGACAAGGTCAACGTGACCATTAATACGAACAGCGTGGATACCAATCATGCTGAACGTGATAAACATCTGCGCAGCGGAGAATTCCTCAATGTCGGGAAATACCCACAGGCTACCTTCACCTCTACGGAAGTGAAAAAAGAGGGTGATAAGCTGAATATTACCGGCAACCTGACGCTTAACGGCGTAACAAAACCGGTCACGCTTGATGCTAAATTACTGGGTCAGGGTGACGATCCGTGGGGCGGTAAACGCGCAGGTTTTGAAGCGGCGGGTAAAATTCACCTGAAAGATTTTAATATCACAACGGATTTAGGCCCGGCGTCTCAGGACGTTGAGCTGATTATTTCCGTTGAAGGTGTACAGCAGAAATCATAATAGATTCGCCCGGCAGGCTTTCGCCGTGCCGGGCGTTATTATCATTCCGGGTCAGGGATACCCAGTTTGGTATTCAGACGGCCGCGTGATTTATTGAAAATCTTGTTGCCGTTTTCACGTCCTGCGCGACGGCGACGCTGTTCTTCTTCCGGCAGGATGCTCTCTTCGCTGCACAGTTCGCTACAGCAGCCGTTAAACTTCTCGGCACAGGCCGGGCACTGAATGAACAGCAGATGACACCCGTCGTTTTTGCAGTTGGTGTGGGTATCGCACGGTGCGCCGCACTGGTGGCAGTGGGCAATAACGTCTTCCGAGATACGCTCACCCATACGCTCGTCAAAGACAAAGTTTTTCCCGATAAAGCGCACCGGTAACCCCTGCTCGCGGGCGCGGCGGGCGTACTCGATAATGCCGCCTTCAATATGCCAGACCTTATTAAAGCCGTTGTGCTTCATCCACGCGCTGGCTTTCTCACAGCGGATACCGCCGGTGCAGTACATAACGATCTTTTTATCTTTATGTTCCTGCATCATCTCAACCGCTTTGGGCAGCTGCTCGCGGAAGGTGTCGGCCGGGATTTCCATCGCGTTCTCAAAATGCCCCACTTCGTACTCATAGTGGTTACGCATATCAATGAACACGGCATCCGGATCGTCCAGCATCGCATTCACTTCCGCAGCCTTGAGATATTCACCGACATCCGCCGCGTTAAACGCAGGATCGTCGATACCGTCCGCCACGATGCGTTCACGCACCTTCATGCGCAGCACCCAGAAGGATTTCCCGTCATCGTCCAGGGCAATGTTCAGGCGTAAGCCGTCGAGGGCCGGATCGAAGTGATAAAGAGCGTCGCGGAAGGCGCTGACTTTGCTTTCCGGTACGCTAATTTGCGCGTTGATGCCTTCACGGGCAAGGTAGACGCGGCCGAAGACGTTCAGGGCCGTGAACGCCTGATAAAGCGCATCGCGGGTCGCCTGCGGATCGTCGATCGTGAAGTATTTATAGAAAGAGATAGTTGTGCGCGGTTCGGTTTCAGCCAACATGCGCGCTTTCAACATCTCATTCGACACGCGGTTGTGTAACACTGGCATGGTGTACAGTCCTGGAATCGTTAGAGAGAATTAAAAATCGGTCGGCATCATATAGCAAACAAAACCAATTTACATCCCCACAATTTACGCTACATTTCACACACCCTGATTAATCAGGCTTAACAATTGCTGTATTCGTGCACGCTTCGAAAGCAGATATTTTGGCTATGTCTCAAAAAATGAGACACTAGCAAAACAGGACGTTTGAAAACAGGAAAGACATGACCCAGTTACCAAAATTTACTGCCGCCCTTTTGCATCCCCGTTATTGGTTGACCTGGCTTGGCATCGGCTTTTTATGGCTTCTGGTACAGCTTCCCTACCCTGTTATTTTTCGGTTGGGTAAATTTCTGGGCCGTTTCGCGCAACTGTTTATGAAGCGTCGCGCCAGAATCGCGTACCGCAATCTTGAGCTGTGTTTTCCGCAAATGAGCGAGCCAGAGCGTCACGATATGGTCGCGAAGAATTTCGAATCCGTCGGGATGGGGCTTATGGAGACCGGCATGGCGTGGTTCTGGCCGGACAAACGCATGGCCCGCTGGAGCGAGGTGACGGGAACCGGCATGGAGCCGGTGCATACGCTTCAGGCCAACCAGACGGGCGTTTTGCTGATCGGCGTCCATTTCCTGACGCTGGAAATCGGGGCGCGCATGTTCGGCATGCAGGCGCCTGGCATTGGCGTTTATCGTCCTAACGATAATCCGGTCATCGATTTAATCCAGACCAACGGCCGCATGCGCTCCAACAAAAGCATGATCGACCGTAAGGATCTCAAGGGGATGATCCGCGCGCTGAAATCCGGCGAAGTGGTCTGGTATGCCCCCGACCACGACTATGGCCCACAGGCCAGCGTATTTGTTCCCTTCTTCGCCGTTGAAGAGGCCGCAACAACGACCGGTACCTGGATGCTGGCGCGCATGTCCAAAGCCGCCATCGTGCCTTTTGTTCCCCGCCGTAAGCCGGATGGTTCAGGCTATGAACTGATGATGCTGGAGCCGGAACTCGCGCCGCCGCTCGACGATGCGGAAACCACCGCGCGCTGGATGAACAGCGTTGTGGAGAAGTGCATCATGCTGGCGCCCGAGCAGTATATGTGGCTGCACCGCCGTTTTAAAACGCGTCCACAAGGCACGCCGTCCCGCTATTAATCCTCATGCGGTCCTCAGGGCCGCATGCCGTTTTAGCTTTAAAAGCTCCTCATCATTGCGGCATTCATAACCCAGGCGCATAATTAGCAGGCTTATTACTTTATGCTTCAGGTGCTCTGCACCTCATTATGCGGATAGTTATGTCACCCTCAGACGCCCCCATAAACTGGAAGCGCAACCTCACGGTTGCGTGGCTTGGCTGTTTTCTTACCGGCGCGGCCTTTAGCCTGGTTATGCCCTTCCTGCCGCTCTACGTCGAACAGCTTGGCGTGACGGGCCACAGCGCGCTCAATATGTGGTCCGGTCTGGTATTCAGCATCACGTTTCTCTTTTCCGCGATGGCCTCACCGTTCTGGGGAGGCCTTGCGGACCGCAAGGGGCGTAAAATCATGCTGCTGCGTTCGGCGCTGGGGATGGCCATTATCATGGCGCTGATGGGCGTGGCGCAGAACGTCTGGCAGTTTCTGATCCTGCGCGCGCTGCTGGGCCTGCTGGGGGGATTTATTCCCAACGCGAATGCCCTGATTGCCACGCAAATTCCCCGCCATAAAAGCGGCTGGGCGCTAGGCACGCTCTCAACCGGCGGCGTGAGCGGTGCCCTGCTGGGACCGCTGGCCGGTGGACTCCTGGCCGATAACTATGGCCTGCGGCCAGTTTTCTTTATCACCGCCAGCGTGTTGTTCCTTTGCTTTATCGTCACCCTGCTCTGTATTCGTGAAAACTTCACGCCTGTCGCCAAAAAAGAGATGCTCCACGCCAGGGAAGTGCTGACCTCACTTAAAAATCCCAGACTGGTGCTGAGCCTGTTCGTGACGACAATGATTATCCAGGTAGCTACCGGGTCGATTGCCCCTATTCTGACGCTGTACGTTCGCGACCTGGCGGGTAACGTCAGCAATATTGCGTTCATCAGCGGGCTGATTGCCTCCGTACCCGGCGTGGCGGCGCTGCTGAGCGCCCCGAGACTGGGAAAACTGGGGGACCGGGTGGGTCCCGAGAAAATCCTGATCTGCGCCCTGGTGATTTCCGTCCTGCTGCTTATCCCGATGTCGATGGTGCAAACGCCATGGCAGCTGGGCGTCCTGCGCTTTTTGCTGGGAGCCGCCGACGGCGCGCTGCTGCCCGCCGTACAGACCCTGCTGGTCTACAACTCCACGAACCAGATCGCCGGGCGTATTTTCAGCTACAACCAGTCATTCCGCGATATCGGTAACGTCACCGGACCGCTGCTCGGAGCCGGGATCTCCGCCAGCTTTGGTTTTCGCGCCGTCTTTATCGTGACGGCGGGCGTCGTATTGTTCAATGCCATTTATTCATGGTTCAGTTTATCCCGCGCGCTGCGGCCCGTGACGGAATAAGACGAACGCCTGATAGCTTATTTTCGCATTCATACTTGCAGAATCTTATATTCAGCTATTCTTTCCCTGAAACCTTCTGGAAAACAGGGAGACACCAATGACCATGTACGCCACGCTGGAAGAAGCTATTGATGCCGCTCGTGAAGAGTTCCTCGCCGACAATCCCGGCGTTGAAGAAGAAGATGCTGACGTGCAACAGCTTAATATCCAAAAATACGTTCTGCAGGATGGGGATATTATGTGGCAGGCCGAATTCTTTGCCGATGAAGGTGAAGAAGGGGAATGTTTACCGATATTAAGCGGTGAAGGTGCGCAGGCCGTCTTTGATGGCGACTATGACGAAATCGAACTTCGGCAGGAATGGCTGGAAGAGAACACCCTGCACGAGTGGGATGAGGGTGAGTTTCAGCTCGAGCCGCCGCTGGATACGGAAGAAGGTCAAACCGCTGCCGATGAGTGGGACGAGCGTTAATTTACGCTATTCGTAAGGGCCGTGGCTGGCATCGATCGGCAGCAACAGCGTGTCGAAAATCAGCGAGAACGGCAGATCGAGCACGGTCAGGTAGCGCCATGTGGAATCACGAAGATCCCATTTCACGCCCGGGTAATACTGATTTCCGTGGCCTTGCCCTGGAATGGTGCGACTGATGATACTGCCGCAGCCGCTGAGCAGGCATGCCATCATAACGACGATGATTATTCTCATCTTTAACCTCTAAAAAAATACCGGCGATTAAGCCGGTATTTTATCTGGCGGGTGGCGATTCGCTTACCCGCCTCTTCTTAACAACTTACTTCGCCTTCAGGGCGAGCGGGTTCAGCTTCACGTCCTTATAGTAGTTCACCCACGAAGAGTATTTCTCCGGAGCAGACCACACGCGGTAGTGAAGACGCGCCATTGTCACCGGGTCGCTCAACAGCACCAGACGACGGTCGCGGTTGAGTTTTTCCGGGGTCTCGTTAAGCGCCTGCTCAACGTGACGATCGCGGGCAATCTCCAGCACCTGGCTGGCGCGGTGACGCGCCGTCGCCATTGCCGTTGCCAGGGCGTTGAATGACGGGTTAAACACGGCGTGCATGAAGCCGTCATCCAGCGAGCGACTGCGGTTCTGTTCCAGGTAACGATCGGTATCCACCAGCACCTGCGGCGGGGAATACTCTTCCGGGATCAGGAACAGCTTCCAGCGTTTGGTTCGCAGCCCCACCGTTGAACGGCTGGAAATCACGGACACAAACGGCGACAGGATCAGCGAGAAGACAATCGGCGCCAGCCAGAACAGGAAGCGCAGATCCAGCCAGGCCATCCCGGCCGCCCACACCAGACCCAGCAGCAGCTGAGAACCGTGGCGCATAAAGGCTTCACCCCACGGCGTGGAGTCGTCGTCACGCTGCGGTGAGTTCCAGACCACTTCCCAGCCCAGGAACGCACTGACCACAAACACGGTGTGGAACAGCATACGTACCGGCGCCAGCAGGACGGAGAACAGCACTTCCAGCAGCAGTGAAAGGGTCACGCGGAAGAAACCGCCGTACTCTTTCGAGCCTTTGCACCAGATCAGGATGATGCTGAGCAGTTTAGGCAGGAACAGCAGCACCATGGTGGAGGCAAACAGCGCAATCGCCAGCTCCGGACGCCACTGCGGCCACACCGGGAACAGCTGCCGCGGTTGCAGGAAGTATTGCGGCTCCGTCAGGGCATGAACCACCTGTAAGGCAGTCGACAGCGCCAGGAACATAAACCACAGCGGTGCAGAGAGATAGGACATCACGCCGGTCAGGAATACCGCACGGTGAACCGGGTGCATCCCTTTTACCAGGAACAGGCGGAAGTTCATCAGGTTACCGTGACACCAGCGGCGGTCACGTTTGAGCTCGTCCAGCAGGTTTGGAGGCAGCTCTTCGTACGATCCCGGCAGGTCGTAGGCAATCCAGACGCCCCAGCCAGCACGACGCATCAGCGCCGCTTCTACGAAGTCGTGCGACAGAATAGAACCGGCAAACGAACCCTCGCCCGGCAGCG
Source organism: Enterobacter asburiae (assembly GCF_001521715.1). NCBI lineage: Bacteria > Pseudomonadati > Pseudomonadota > Gammaproteobacteria > Enterobacterales > Enterobacteriaceae > Enterobacter > Enterobacter asburiae. The sequence continues at coordinate 805,640 of NZ_CP011863.1, read as the reverse complement.
GCGCCAGCGCACAGTGCTCAATGAACGGCTTCACGCGGATAATGGCGTTGTGGCCCCAGTAGTGCGATTCACCCAGCTGCCAAAAGTGCAAACCGGCCGTAAACAGCGGCCCGTAAACACGGGTGGCGAACTGCTGGCAGCGCGCATACAGCGTGTCCATACCGGACGCTTTTGGCGAAGACTGAATGATACCCGCGTTCGGGTTGGCTTCCATCAGGCGCACCAGACCGCTCAGGCAGTCTCCGCTCATGACGGAGTCAGCATCCAGCACCACCATGTAGCTGTACTGGTTACCCCAGCGACGGCAGAAGTCATCGATGTTACCGCTTTTACGCTTCACGCGACGACGGCGGCGGCGGTAGAAGATCTGGCCTTCGCCCTGCACTTCTGCAATCAGCTCCATCCACGCTTTTTGTTCCGCAACGCAGATATCCGGGTTGTAGCTGTCGCTCAGGATGTAAACGTCAAAATGCTCCGCGTTGCCGGTCGCCTTCACGGACTCCCAGGTCGCACGCAGGCCCGCAAATACGCGGTCAACGTCTTCGTTACAGATAGGCATAATCAGCGCGGTACGGTGCTCGGGATTGAGGGGTTCATCCCCGACCGTTGACGCTGAAATGCTGTATTTGTCACGCCCCATGAGCAGCTGCAGGAAGCCCATCAGCGCGGTCCAGAAACCGGCCGAGACCCAGCAGAAGAGAACCGCGAACAGCAGGAGAATGCCGCTCTGCAGGATATACGGCAGCAGCTGCATGAAGGAGACCCAGAGATCCTGGCCCATCATGTCCGTCGGATTGATAAACGCCCAGCCCTGGTAAGGCAGGATGGTTTTCATATACCAGGTCGCGACGACGGTCTGCGCCAGCGTCAGAAGCAGCAGGATATAGCGACGGATTGTCCCGACGGTACGCCATTTCTGTTCGGACGCCTGCTCTTCTTTCGTCAGGCGCGACAGATAGCGCGGCGTCACATCACGCCCGCGCAGGCGATCCCAGAAGCGACCCACCGGGTTGGTGCGCCATGGATCGGGGAACATTGAGGAACGCGTAGCCTTCGGCATCGCCTTAAGCTGATCGCGTCCTTCATCGTCTTTAATCAACTGCCCTTCCGCCAGCGAGTCCGGCCAGGCCTGCTCCAGACGCGCCTTGACTGACCCGAGCGGCGTATCATCATCACGGGAAAACGTATGATGTTCACCATCCAGCGCGGTGTGAACCGCGCGGATGTCGCTCTTTGGCAGTGCCGCTTTTTCGATATCCGTCAGCGGCATGGCATCAATATATTCAGATGTATTATTCATTGGCAGGTAGCTGATAGCTCCAGGTTTCACTCAGCGGCTGATCGTTACTGACCAGCGCAGCACGCATTTCAGTGGTCTGTTTCGGATCTTTCACTTTCACGCGCAGGGTCAGACGCCAGCCTTTGGTTACCGGGTTGTAACGCACGGTATTCTCAACGATTTCACCGTTATCACCGATGCTGGCCTGAGCGGCAACGGCGGTGTCCGGTGACAGTTTCTTCATATCCTGGCCTGTGAAGTCCACGACAAACGCCACGGTACCGTCAGGCTGACGGATAAGATTAGACTGCTTCACATCACCCGTTGAGCGGCGAGTCTGCATTACATACGCGTTATCTGGCGCATGCAGCTTATCTTCGTCGCGGCTGAAGGTAATGGTGTACTTGAAGTTCATCTCTTTACCGGCTTCCGGCAGCTGATCCGGCGTCCAGTAAGCGACGATGTTATCGTTGGTTTCGTCGTTGGTTGGAATTTCTACCAGCTCGACCTTGCCTTTACCCCAGTCACCGTTTGGCGTGACCCAGGCGCTTGGACGCTGGTCATAGCGATCGTCCAAATCTTCAAAGCGGGAGAACTGACGACCACGCTGCAGCAGGCCAAAACCTTGCGGGTTTTCCATTGCGAAGCTGCTAACCGCCAGATGTTTCGGGTTATTCAGCGGACGCCAGATCCACTCACCGTTGCCGGCATGAATAGACAGACCGTTGGAGTCGTGCAGTTCCGGGCGGAAGTTGGTAGCCGGTGACGGCTGGTTCGGCCCAAACAGGAACATACTGGTCAACGGCGCAACGCCCAGTTTGCCCACTTTATCACGCAGGTAAACCTTGGACTGCACGTCAACTACCGTGTCACGACCCGGCATAATCACAAAGCGATAGGCACCGGTTGCACGCGGGGAATCCAGCAGCGCATAAATGGTCAGACGCTTATCCGTTGGTTTTGGACGTTCAATCCAGAACTCACGGAAACGTGGGAACTCTTCACCTGATGGCAGCGCGGTATCAATAGCCAGACCACGCGCAGAAAGCCCGTACACCTGCCCCGCGCCAATGACGCGGAAATAGCTGGCTCCAAGCATGCTGACGATTTCGTCGTTTTTATCTTTGCTGTTGATCGGGTAAAGCACCTTAAAGCCTGCGAAGCCCAGGTCTTTCACCGTATCTTTGTCGTGTTGCACATTGCCAAAATTGAAGTAATCCGGGCTGTACTTGATCTTACGTACCGCGGTTGCCGTCACTTCATTGATGGCAACAGGCGTGTCGAAGTACATACCCTGATGATAAAATTCAAGCTTGAACGGGGTTTTAATATTGCTCCAGTACGCTTTGTCGTGATTGAACTGGATCTGCTGATAGTCCGCATACTTCATGTCGCGGAAAACGGAGGGCAAGTTACTTTTCGGCGCTTCGTAGCTCTTGCCTGCCATCGATTTTGCCTGTTTTGCGACATCGTCGATGTTAAAGGCCAGTGCCGATGAGGTATACAGTGATAACACCACTGCAGCACCCAACCAACGCATTTTCATCATCTGTGGTTTATGTTTCATAATAAGTAAGCACTTCCCCCTTTGTGTGCTTATATCGATCCGATCCATTTTAATGGAAACTCAGGCAATCCGACAACATTATCACTGCTTTGTTCAGCTGCTGGCTCATGGATTAAGCAAATGAAAGAACCCGCTATTCACTTTGCGTGCTTATCCTGGAGACAGTGTGTCGGTCTTGGTGTAGGGTTGGCTTCGAATGTAACCATTATGAGTCTTAGGGATAAGACGAAAAGTCTGAGAATGCACAACGTTATATGAGCACAACACCAACAGAACGTGAATATTTCCTCGACTCGATCAGGGCCTGGCTGATGCTATTGGGGATCCCCTTTCACATTTCACTGATTTACTCCAGCCACACCTGGCATGTGAATAGCCAGATGCCCTCCTGGTGGCTGACGCTGTTTAATGACTTTATTCACGCCTTCCGTATGCAGGTGTTCTTCGTCATATCCGGCTATTTTTCTTACATGCTGTTTCTGCGATACCCGCTCAAGCGCTGGTGGAAAGTGCGTGTAGAACGCGTGGGGATCCCCATGCTGACCGCAATTCCACTGCTGACGCTGCCTCAGTTCATTATGTTGCAATACGTCAAAGGCAAAGCGGAGAACTGGCCGAATCTGTCGCTGTATGAAAAGTACAATACGCTGGTCTGGGAGCTGGTGTCTCACCTGTGGTTCCTGCTGGTCCTGGTGGTGCTCACAACGGTGAACCTGTTGATTTTCAGCCGCCTGCGCCGCCATCTGAGTACAAAAGCCGACACTTTCTTCGCCAACGTTACGATGGGCAAACTGTCAGTGCTCTTCTTACTGTTGGGTATTGCCTATGCCGCCGTGCGACGGACGCTGCTTATCGTCTACCCGCCGATTCTGAGCGACGGGTTATTTAATTTTGTGGTGATGCAGTCCCTGTTCTACATTCCGTTCTTTTTAATCGGCGCGCTGGCTTTTATTCATCCGAAGCTTAAATCGCTGTTTGTCACCCCGTCACCGTGGTGCGCGCTGGGAGCCACCCTCGCATTCGCGGCCTATCTGCTGAATCAGCGCTACGGCAGCGGCGATGCCTGGATGTATGAAACGGAAAGCGTGATCACTATGCTGCTGGGGCTGTGGATGGTGAACGTGGTATTCGCGCTGGGCCATCGCTTGCTGAACTTTAAGTCCAGTCGCGTGACCTACTTCGTTAATGCGTCACTGTTTATCTATCTGGTGCATCACCCGTTAACGCTTTTCTTCGGGGCTTACATCACACCGCACATCGCCTCCAACACGCTGGGCTTCTTTACCGGGCTGGTGTTTGTTGTAGGGGTGGCGATCGTACTCTACGAAATCCATCTGCGGATCCCGCTCCTGCGCTTCCTCTTTTCAGGAAAACCGCAGGCAAAAGCCTCATAAACCACGCGGCGCACCCGATGCGCCGCGTTTGCTTCAGCTCTCCAGCTCTTGTCTGCGCTGAGTCAGAAGCCGCTTATAAAGATGCGTGGTGTCGTCGTCGAAACAGACAAAAATCACCTTCTCTGGCAGCGGTTTTAACGACAAATAGCGGTAAACCGTTTCTACGGCGATCGTTGCGGCAGCGGCCTTAGGATAACCATACACGCCGGTGCTGATGGCCGGAAACGCCATCGTTTTATAACCGTTGTCGGCGGCCAGCCGCAGACAGTTCCGGTACGCCTCTTCCAGAATACTCGCTTCGTGGTGATCCCCGCCATGCCAGACCGGCCCTACGGCATGAATTACCGCTCTCGCAGGCAGATTGCCCGCCAGCGTAATCACCGCGTGACCGGGAGGACATTCGCCCTGCTGTTGGCGCACGGTTTTACAGGCTTCCAGCAGCTGCGGTCCGGCAGCCCGGTGGATAGCCCCGTCCACGCCGCCCCCTCCCATCAGGGATGGATTGGCCGCATTGACGATGACGTCGACGTGTACTGTCGTAATATCGCCATGAATAATTTCAATTTGCGGTTTCATAAAGCCCCTCTGCAACCCGCCATTTTCTTAAGTGTATCGCAGAGGAGACCGGGAGAAAAAACTATCAGAAAAAATCCTCTTTCACCCCAAGGCGGGAGAGCGCGCATTAGCGATACTGGATTTCGACAACCGCGAGCGTTTTTTCAGGATTAAGGTATTTCATATTGAGCGTTGCCACGTTTGAGTCGCTCACTTTCCCGTTAAGCGCCTCTTCATAGCTGACCATACGCGTTTGCATACGGTTATTATCTGGACATGACATGGCAAACTGTTGCTTCTGGGGAGTGACTTCACAGGGGTCGGCGACAATGGCACCGCGAAAATGAATGACACCGCCGTCAACAACCGTGGCCGAATAAGCCGGGATACTCAAAGCAGAAACGACCAGACCCAGACCTGCCACGAGTCGAGCAAAATAGTTGTTCATTATAGGTACTCCTCAATGAAAATCGTCCATGAGGGGTAAACGCGCTTCATTTATTAGGGCAAACGAAGTTTCACGTTACGGAACATAACGACCTGGTCCCTGATATCAGCATAGCTCAACGGCTCAGACCCGCCACATTCACAACCTATTGATTTAATTGGTTTTCATAGAGAACGTTCCGCTGGCAACCACTGTTGTGATAAATGTAGCGATTTACCGTCTGAAACGGTGACAACGATTTTTACCGTGTCTCCCGCATTAATATTTAAACTCAGACGCATTAAATCAATCGTCTGATTAGCGGGTATAAAAAGTGTGTTTTGCTGCCGGGAAGAACTTTGCCCCCCCTGCCCTTCTCGTAAAGAAATAATCTGAACCTGACAATCGCACGACTGCGCCAGAGTGACCTGAGGAATAATGGTGGTCATATTTTCCTGCTGTGACGTTTTGAAGGTGATCTGGCTGGAAAGCGCGGCAAGGAGAATTAAGGTATTCATGATGAACTCCCGAAAAAAAACAGGGCATCAGCCCTGTTTTTTTGTAGCACAGATTTCAGTATCAGTACTGATGAGCTGTCGCGTGGTTACCAAAGCCGATCTGGGTCACGTTAACAGTCGAGTTGGAAGCAGTCTGATCTACGAGTGCACCGTTAAAGCCGCCGGTCTGGCTAACATTCATAACGGATTTTTTACTGTTCCACTGATCAAGTGTCGCACTGTTGCCAAAACCTTTCTGGGACAGGTTGATTTTACTATCATCAGAACCCTGACCAACGTCAGCGCCGTTACCGCCACCTTTCTGGCTAATATTCAGGACAGAATTTCTGGCGTCTGTCTGCAGAGCTACCGCTGAGTTACCGCCACCGTCCTGATAAATATTCAGGGTGGAATTTGGGCCACTGTATCCGCCATGACCATGTCCATGACCCCAGCCGCCCTGATTAATAGAACCCGCCATAGCACTACCAGAAACTACGATTGCTGCAAGCGCTGCCACTTTGAGAAATTTCATGGTAAACCCCCATCGGATTGATTAAAGTCGTCGCCAACGCGCTAATGTTGAATAACGTTAATCGCCATTTGCGACTGTTTCTGCACTACAACTGCGGTTTTCTGCGTACCGTACTGCGTAATATTTGCTCTATTACCCGACCCTTTCTGGATAATTTTCGCGCTATTACCGTATCCATCTTGCGTAATACCTGCATCATTCGCGTTACCGCTCTGATCGATCCAGGCAATATTGTAACCCCCTGATTGATCAACTCTCGCTCTGTTACCTACCCCATCCTGGGATACTATGGATAAGAGTCTTGAACCGTCCTGGCTAACCTCAGCGTTATTGAAAACGCCCCGTTGACCAATAATGGCTGCCTGATTTAGTGATGAAAGACTTAATTCGTTAACCGCAAAGTTATATTCAGAATTTGCCAAATCTGAATTCGCTGCGGTTACAAATCCAGGCGCACCCAGTAATGTAAACATCATAATTAACGATGCGTTTTTCATGTTGTCACCCTGGACCTGGCTATTTAATCGTGCCATAACCCTTTAACAATGTTATTTGTTAAAACGACTCGTATTGTGTTAACGCGTCGTTACGGTGAAGAGTATGTCCGCTGAAACATTTTAAATATCTCACCCGCGCGGCTTATTTTTATTTATCGGCTCACCACAAAGTCGTAATTTACATCAAAAATCACTTTAATCAGGCCAGCTTATATTTTTTATTAAAGGGAAGGTGCGAACAAGTCCCTGATATGAGATCATGTTTGTCATCTGGAGCCATGGAACAGGGTTCATCATGAGTCATCAACTTACCTTCGCCGACAGTGAATTCAGCAGTAAGCGCCGTCAGACCAGAAAAGAGATTTTCTTGTCCCGCATGGAGCAGATTCTGCCATGGCAAAACATGGTGGAAGTCATCGAGCCGTTTTACCCCAAGGCTGGTAATGGCCGGCGACCTTATCCGCTGGAAACCATGCTACGCATTCACTGCATGCAGCATTGGTACAACCTGAGCGATGGCGCGATGGAAGATGCTCTGTACGAAATCGCCTCCATGCGTCTGTTTGCCCGGTTATCCCTGGATAGCGCCTTGCCGGACCGCACCACCATCATGAATTTCCGCCACCTGCTGGAGCAGCATCAACTGGCCCGCCAATTGTTCAAGACCATCAATCGCTGGCTGGCCGAAGCAGGCGTCATGATGACTCAAGGCACCTTGGTCGATGCCACCATCATTGAGGCACCCAGCTCGACCAAGAACAAAGAGCAGCAACGCGATCCGGAGATGCATCAGACCAAGAAAGGCAATCAGTGGCACTTTGGCATGAAGGCCCACATTGGTGTCGATGCCAAGAGTGGCCTGACCCACAGCCTAGTCACCACCGCGGCCAACGAGCATGACCTCAATCAGCTGGGTAATCTGCTGCATGGAGAGGAGCAATTTGTCTCAGCCGATGCCGGCTACCAAGGGGCGCCACAGCGCGAGGAGCTGGCCGAGGTGGATGTGGACTGGCTGATCGCCGAGCGCCCCGGCAAGGTAAGAACCTTGAAACAGCATCCACGCAAGAACAAAACGGCCATCAACATCGAATACATGAAAGCCAGCATCCGGGCCAAGGTGGAGCACCCATTTCGCATCATCAAGCGACAGTTCGGCTTCGTGAAAGCCAGATACAAGGGGTTGCTGAAAAACGATAACCAACTGGCGATGTTATTCACGCTGGCCAACCTGTTTCGGGCGGACCAAATGATACGTCAGTGGGAGAGATCTCACTAAAAACTGGGGATAACACCTTAAATGGCGAAGAAACGGTCTAAATAGGCTGATTCAAGGCATTTACGGGAGAAAAAATCGGCTCAAACATGAAGAAATGAAATGACTGAGTCAGCCGAGAAGAATTTCCCCGCTTATTCGCACCTTCCCTAGATTGAAATTAGATGTACGAAATTGGTTTTATATTTACCTCCCTGTGGAGGTTATGGTCTGATTCTACACACAGCAGTGCAACATCTGTCAGTACTTCTGGTGTCCTCTTTTAAACAGGAGGACAGCTGCCAGGTGCCAAAAAAAAGTGGGGTTTCATCATGTATAATGAAGTCCATAGTTTACATGGTCATACATTACTGTTGATCACAAAACCTTCTTTGCAAGCGACAGCTTTATTACAACATTTAAAGCAATCTTTATCATTGAACGGGAAATTGCATAACATTCAACGTTCTTTTGATGATATTGCACCTGGCAGCATCATTCTTTTCGATATGATGGAAGCTGATAAAAAGCTTATCCATTACTGGCAGGATATTTTAAGCAGGAAAAACAATAATATCCGCGTGCTATTGTTGAATACGCCTGATGAATATCCTTTCAGGGATATTGAAAGCTGGCCGCATATCAATGGCGTGTTCTACGTCACGGAAGAAGAAGACCGGGTGGTAGAGGGGCTGCAAGGTATATTACGCGGAGAATGTTATTTTTCGCAAAAGCTTGCCAGCTATCTCATCACGCACTCCGGAAATTATCGCTATAACAGCTCAGAGTCAGCCCTGCTCACGCACCGTGAGAAAGAGATCCTGAACAAGTTACGCATTGGTGCTTCAAATATTGAAATCGCCCGTTCGTTATTTATCAGCGAAAATACGGTAAAGACGCACCTTTATAATCTTTTCAAGAAGATAGCTGTGAAAAACCGAACTCAGGCTGTTTCGTGGGCAAACGATAACCTCAGGCGTTAATCACATGAAGCGCACGTTGAGTTGGATCGCCGCAGCGAGTTTCCTGCTCGCTGCCGGGAATCTAAAGGCCGTCGAGGTCGAAGTTCCCGGATTGTTAACAGACCACACTGTCTCATCGGTCGGGCACAGTTTTTACCGTGCCTTCAGTGACAAATGGGACAGTACCTATACGGGTAATATAACAATCAACGAGCGGCCCAGTGCACGATGGGGAAGTTGGATAACAATAACGGCTAATCAGAACGTTATTTATCAAACGTTTTTATTCCCGACCAAAATAGACTTCGATAAAAACGTCGTCTTAGCACTGGAACAATCAGAAGACGCTATTAATCGCCTGCAAATAGATAAAGCCCTATTAAGCACCAGCGATTTAGCAAAAGACGAGTTCTAGCGAACCGATATGCGGAGGCTGTCATGCGTATTGCATATGCAGTTGTTTCGATAATGCTGATAACACCCATCAGCTGGGCCGGAAACATGACGTTTCAGTTCCGTAACCCTAACTTTGGCGGTAACCCTAATAACGGCGCGTTCCTGCTGAACGAAGCCCAGGCGCAAAACTCCTATAAGGATCCGAGCTTAAAGGATTTTAGCATTGATACCCCGTCCGCACTGGATAACTTCACTCAGGCTATCCAGTCGCAGATTTTAGGCGGGTTACTGACCAACATTAATACCGGTAAACCAGGCCGGATGGTTACCAACGACTTTATCGTTGATATCGCCAACACGGACGGACAGCTTCAGTTGAACGTGACCGATCGTAAAACCGGAAGAATCTCCACCATTCAGGTTTCCGGTCTACAAAGTAATTCAACTGACTTTTAAACAATAGCTAAATAAGGACAACGATCATGCAGCGCTTCCTGATATTTGTTGCAGTGTGCTTATTGAGCGGTTGTTTAACTGCTCCACCTAAAGAAGCTGCAAAACCTACATTAATGCCTCGGGCCCAGAGTTATCGTGATTTAACGCATTTACCTGCTCCAACGGGGAAAATATTTGTCTCCGTATACAACATTCAGGATGAAACCGGGCAATTTAAACCTTACCCGGCAAGTAACTTCTCCACGGCCGTGCCGCAAAGCGCCACCGCGATGCTGGTTACCGCGCTCAAGGATTCGCACTGGTTTATTCCGCTGGAACGTCAGGGTCTCCAGAACCTGTTGAATGAACGGAAAATCATTCGCGCCGCACAGGAAAATGGTACCGTCGCGGCCAATAACCGAACGCCTCTGGAATCTCTGGCAGCAGCGAACGTGATGATTGAAGGATCGATTATTGGCTACGAAAGTAACGTTAAATCGGGTGGTGCGGGAGCACGTTACTTCGGTATCGGTGCGGATACCCAGTATCAGCTCGACCAAATCGCCGTTAACCTGCGTGTAGTTAACGTCAGTACAGGCGAAGTGCTCTCTTCGGTGAACACCAGCAAAACCATTCTGTCTTATGAAGTTCAGGCTGGGGTATTCCGCTTCATCGATTACCAGCGTTTGCTGGAAGGTGAAATCGGCTACACCTCTAACGAACCGGTGATGATGTGTCTGATGTCAGCCATTGAAACCGGCGTGATCTACTTAATTAACGACGGTATAGACCGCGGGCTGTGGGATCTGCAAAACAAAGCAGACGTGCAGAACCCGATCCTGGTGAAATACCGCGATATGTCAGTCCCTCCGGAATCCTGACAGGAAGCGCATAAAAAAGGCGAGATGATTATCTCGCCTTTTTTTATTCGCTCACTGCCGTGATGTTTTGCGCTTTTTCCCGCCGCGACGCCAGCCATAGACCGCTGTTTTTCATGGCATAGCCAAACAGCAACCCCAGCGCCAGCGAAGGGACTACCTGCTTCCAGTCACCCTGCCCTGCAAAGGTCGCACATGCCCCCATAAAGGTTCCCGGCACAAATGAAAGCAGAAGATGCCTGGCCTGGATGCACATTAAAAAGGCGACGACACCCGTCATGACGTATCCCAGGATTTCCAGATGCGGCGCCAGCGCGCTGCCTTTCACGATCACCAGCGCCCAGATAACACCGCTCATCAGCGTGCAGCCAGAGATAAACAGCCCTTTGACGCCCCCCTGCGGACAGGCGAAATAGGCGGTACAGCCGAGGAACCCGGCCCAGCTGAGCAATCCGAGAGACACGGCCACCCATCCCCAGAGCCCGGAGAGAATACCTGTCGTTATTGCGATACAAAGTAATATGTTCATGGCGCGCATCTTAGCAGAAGCGCACCATAGAAATGAGATCGGCAGCACATTACGTGCAAGTTGGAATGTTGAGTTGCAGAATTTATGTGATCCAAATCACTCTTCGTTCTCTTCTTCCAGCTCATCCCACATCGCCGCGATAGCATCGCGGGTCAGCGGGGCAAGCGTTCTCCAGAATGGCGAGGTGGCATGCGCTTCGACTTTGCCCAGGAATGTCCCGACCCACGGCAGCAGGTACGTTTCGAACAGGATTTCGATGGCTTCGTTCTCATCATCACCGGCGTTGTCTTCGATCCAGGATGCCGCCAGCAGCAGCGTACCGATATGATCGGCTGGCGTATCGCTCAGCGGCATACCGCGCGTGGAGAGGAACGCGCGGACTTCCGCTTCCGTTGCCCCTTCCTGCCAGGCTGAACGGTATGGCGAAACGCGGCACTCATCGCCAACGAACAGCGCATTGTAGTCCGTCGCGATCTGCTGCATGTCGCAGCTTTTTTGCAGACGTTCCAGTAAATCATCCTGTTCCAGCGGCCAGTTCTGCGCCAGTTTGCCTTCACGAATTAACGTAAAGAGCGGAACCAACAGCGGGTCTTGCGGCTGGCGATAATAGAGCGTACCCAGCACGCGGCAGAGGATGGAAAACTCGTTCATTTTTATGATTCCATTACACAATTAAAGATCGGCAAATTCGGCAATCGGCTCCACTCCGCGCGACTCGAGGAAATCGAGCATGCGGCGTGGGGTCACGTTCAGGATTTGCGCTTCCGGGAAGTTAACATCATTCAGCACTTTCAGGCACTCGCTGAAATCACCCAGCGTAAACGCGGTATGAGAATCGGACCCCAGCGCCACCATTCCGCCCGCGTCACGCACGGCGGCCGCCACTTCGCGACAGTTGGCTTCGCTGCCCTTACGCGAGTGAACAAAGGAGGAGTTATTAATCTCCAGCGCCACGCGGTGCTTCGCTGCCGCCTGCGCGACAGCCTGAATATCAATCGGGTACCTCGGGTTGCCGGGGTGGCTGATAATGTGCACATTGCCGCTGGCAATGGTGGCAATCATCGCCGCGGTATTGGTGTCTTTATCCTGAGGCGGGAAAACCGGCTCATGGAAACCGGCGAGGATAAGGTCAAGAGACGTCAGCATCGGGCCGGTGCAGTCGATCTCACCGTCGGTATTTTTGATGTTCGCCTCAATGCCGCGCAGTATCCCAATGCCGTCCACCAGACGTGGCCAGATCCGCATATTCACAAAATGCCAGTAGTGCGGCGCATCCGCCATGTCCGGGCCATGATCGGTGATCGCGAACAGCTTGATGCCTTTAAGCTTCGCCTGGGCGATATAATCATGGAGGTTGCTATACGCGTGGGTGCTGGCGACGGTGTGCATATGCAGGTCAACGGGATACATCTCTCTCTCCTCTGCGGTTTTTCCAAAGGATAGCAGTTATCAGCGGCGAATATTAGCAAAAACCCGGCGAACGCCGGGTTTCTCTCAGTAGCCGCGCTGTCTGTCGACCTGTCCGGTGACTGCGTGACCCTTTTCCATTTCGCTGATGGTATGGGAGATATACGCCACCGCTTCTGCCGGACGCGTCACGGCAGCCACGTGCGGGGTCATCGCAACGCGCGGGTGCGCCCACAGCGGGCTTTCCGCGGGCAGCGGCTCACGGCTATAGACATCCAGCATGGCGCCTTTGAGCTTTCCGCTATCCAGCGCCTTCAGCAGATCGCCTTCCACGACATGGACCCCGCGCGCGAGGTTCATCAGGTAGCTCTGGTCGAGGAGCTGGTTGAGCAGGGCTTCATTGATGATCCCTACCGTTTCCGGCGTGTTTGGCAGCAGGTTAATAAGCACGCGCGTGCCTTTCAGAAAGGCCGGAAGCTCATCCGTTCCGGCAAAGCTCTCTACGCCCGGATAATCCTTGCGGCTGCGGCTCCAGCAGCGCAGCGGGAATCCCCACGGGGCGAGCGCTTCGGCCACTTTTGAGCCCAGCACGCCCGCACCGAGGATGCCAATCGTAAAGTCTTCGCGACGGTAATCCGGCAGCGGTTCCCAGTGGGCCTGCTGTTTAAATAGCTGATAATCATCGAAGCGGCGGAACCAGTGCAGTACCTGGCTCACTGCATACTCCTGCATCTGCTGGCCCATTCCGGTATCTTCCAGGCGGAAAAGGGGGACGTCTTCCGGCAGCATTTCAGGATGAGCCTTCAGTTTGCTCAGAATGGAATCCACGCCGGCTCCCAGGGCAAAAACGGCCTTCAGCGTGCGGCCCTGGAGCATTTCTACCGGAGGATGCCAGACCAGCGCATAGTCAGCATGTTCATTATCGCCACGCTTCCACTCGCGAACGCGTGCGCCGGGTAACGCCGCCGAAAGCGCCTTGATCCAGTATGCCGTATCAAACGTGGGGTGATAGAAAAGTATATCCATAGTCATTCCTGCCTTTTATTGCGCTGATTTATTTTGCTTTTTCACTGGACGGTCAGCATAACAAATTTATAGCGCGACTGTGTTGCTGATAAAAAAGGCGCTTTCAGCACATTTAAGAATCATGTTGCCTGAAGTTTGTCTAAACGCGCTAAATTACTGAAAAAGTGAGTTGACGGCAGTTCGGCTTTTCCTTACATTAGCGCCCGTCCCGGCAACAACGGGATGACAATATGGTGAGGTGTCCGAGTGGCTGAAGGAGCACGCCTGGAAAGTGTGTATACGGCAACGTATCGGGGGTTCGAATCCCCCCCTCACCGCCATATTTAAAGAAGAGCTCGCATGAAAATGCGGGCTTTTTTTTTCGCATGTTGCACGCATCTGGGGGGATGAGAATCCCCGACCGGGGTTCGACAACTGGCGCCAGCCAGTTGGACAGACTGAGAGCGAAGCGAACAGGCTGCCCGCAGGGCGAGCGAAGCGAGTCAATCCCCCCCGGTGCTATATGCAACTCGGTGCGGCCTGAGCCCCTCTCCCTGCCCCTCTCCCCAGGGGAGAGGGAAGTGCTACTCTTCCACCATCCGCGCATACTCTTCGGTCAGAAAATCCACCAGCGTCCTGACCGACGGCAGCAGGCCGCGCCGCGAAGGATAAACCGCGTGAATCACTTCCCGTCGGGGTTCCCATGCGTCGAGCACCCGTACCAGTTTCCCTGACGCCAGCTGGTCCTTGACCATCAAAATCGGCAGCTGCACCACGCCGATGCCTGCCATGGCAGCTTCACGTAGCGCCAGCATATCGGTGGTAATCAATCGGGGGTGGTAATGGATCTCCGCTTTGGCACCTCCGGGGCCGGACAGCTCCCATTTATGAATATGTTTCCCCTCGTTCATGCTTAACCCGGGCCAGGCACTGAGTTCAGATGGCACGACGGGTTCGCCCATGCGTTGAATTAAGGCCGGACCGGCGACCAGACAATGCCCCCTGTCAGCCAGCACCCTTAATACCAGGTCGCTGTCATCAAACGGACGCGGGCGTACGCGGATAGCGATATCAACCCCCTCACCCACCAGGTCTACCCGCCGGTTGGTCGCCTCAAGCTGAAGATTGATCCCGGGGTAGCGCGCCATAAATCTGGCCAGCATCGGACCCACGTGGACATGCAACAGAGTTATCGGGCACGTAATTCTGACAACACCGCGCGGTTCAGCCTGCAGTGCCGCAACGGCTTCCTCCGCGGCCTCGGCCTCCACCATCATCGCTTTACAGTGCTGGTAGAAGGTCTGCCCGACCTCGGTCACCGTAAACTGTCGGGTTGTTCGGTGGATAAGCCGCACGCCAAGGCGTTCTTCCAGCTGCGCTATCCGGCGGCTTAGCCTGGACTTTGGCAGATCAAGCGCCCTTCCCGCCGCGGCAAAGCCACCGTAGTCCACCACCTTCACAAACCAGACGAAGTCATTGAGATCCTGCATAAATCCTCATCGTTCCAATTTCAGAACAGTGAATGCCATTTTCACTATCTACCGGGATATTAACTCTGAATATAAGCTAATTACATCAACAGAACATCAGGAGTTAATCATGAAAAACGTAACAGGCGTTTATACCGCTCCCCGCCAGCACTGGGTTGGCGATGGTTTCCCGGTCCGTTCAATGTTCTCTTATCAGACGCACGGCGAGCCGCTGAGCCCGTTCCTGCTGCTGGACTACGCGGGCCCGTACACCTTTCCGGCAGATGGGGCGAAACGCGGCGTAGGCCAACACCCTCACCGGGGTTTTGAAACGGTCACCATCGTCTATTCCGGTGAAGTGGAGCATCGCGATTCTACGGGCAAAGGCGGCGTCATTGGCCCCGGCGACGTGCAGTGGATGACGGCAGGTGCAGGCATTTTGCACGAGGAGTTCCACTCCAGCGCGTTCTCGCAGAAAGGCGGAGAACTGAAAATGATGCAGCTTTGGGTCAACCTGCCGGCCAAAGACAAGATGGCGGCACCGGGCTACCAGAGCATTACGAAGAATGCGATCCCGACCGTGACGCTACCGGACAACAGCGGTTCGCTGCGGGTCATTGCCGGTCGCTACGAGGCTGTAACCGGCCCGGCGCACACCTTCTCACCGCTCAACGTCTGGGATATTGCGCTGAACCAGGGAAGCCACCTGACGCTCAATCAGCCCGAAGGCTGGAGCACCGCGCTGGTCGTGCTTGAAGGCAATATCACGCTGAACGGTACAACGCAGGCGGGTGAAGCTCAGCTGGTCGTATTGAGTCAGGAAGGCGACAAACTGCACATGGAGGCGAACAGCGATGCCAAAGTACTGCTGATGGCCGGCGAGCCGCTGAATGAACCCATCGTGGGCTATGGCCCGTTTGTGATGAACAGTAAAAGCGAAATCAACGAAGCCATTCGTGATTTTAACTCCGGCCGCTTCGGCCAGATCTGAACGTTATAAAGGAGAAGATAATGTCTACACCTGCGAATTTTAATGGCGCACGTCCGGTTATTGATGTGAACGATGCGGTGATGTTGCTTATCGATCACCAGAGCGGTCTGTTCCAGACCGTTGGGGATATGCCAATGCCGGAACTGCGCGCCCGTGCGGCTGCGCTGGCAAAAATCGCTACCCTGGCGAAGATCCCGGTGATCACCACCGCGTCCGTTCCACAGGGACCGAACGGACCGCTTATCCCGGAGATCCACGCCAACGCGCCGCATGCGCAGTATGTTGCCCGTAAAGGGGAGATCAACGCCTGGGATAACCCGGAGTTTGTTGCGGCGGTGAAAGCGACAGGGCGTAAGACGCTGATTATCGCGGGCACAATCACCAGCGTCTGCATGGCGTTCCCGTCAATCAGCGCGGTGGCGGACGGCTATAAAGTGTTTGCGGTGATTGATGCCTCCGGTACCTACAGCAAAATGGCGCAGGAGATCACCCTGGCGCGCGTGGTGCAGGCCGGCGTGGTCCCGATGGATACGGCGGCGGTGGCCTCCGAGATCCAGAGAACCTGGAACCGTGAGGACGCAGCTGAGTGGGCTGAGGTGTATACCCACATCTTCCCGGCTTACCAGCTGTTGATCGAAAGCTACGGCAAAGCGCAGGAAGTGGTTAAAAACAGCGAAGTGCTCGATTCACAGCGTTAATCCCCTGCTCCACGACCTAAAAACCGTGGAGCTGATTAATGCTTAACCGAACAGGCACTAAAGCTGAAAATCTGCTTGACCGTGTTAGCGCAACTCCCTATAGTAGCGCCCCGTTGCCCCCCAAGCGGTCAGGCAGCAAAACAATATGGTGAGGTGTCCGAGTGGCTGAAGGAGCACGCCTGGAAAGTGTGTATACGGCAACGTATCGGGGGTTCGAATCCCCCCCTCACCGCCATATTTAAAGAAGAGCTCGCATGAAAATGCGGGCTTTTTTTTCGCATATTGCACGTCTGTGGGGGGATGAGAATCCCCGACCGGGGTTCGACAACTGGCGACAGCCAGTTGGACAGACTGAGAGCGCAGCGAACAGGCTGCCCGTAGGGCGAGCGAAGCGAGTCAATCCCCCCCGGTGCGGACTGAGCCGCCTCAGCTATATAAAAAAGCCCGAACTAATGCCCGGGCTTTTTTATTCGATTCCTCAGCTATTCAACTTTGCTGCCGGCTGCTTTCTTTCAAGCGATGAAACCTGCTCAGGCTGAACACCATCCTCATCCTTACGCCCATCAAGCCAGTAATCCGCATTTTTAATCCCCAGCCGAATCGGGTCAAACTGTGGATCCAGCCCCTGCGCATTCTGGATTTCATAATCCTTAAGGCTGGCAAACGCTTTTTTATGCAACAGAACAATGGCAATAATGTTGAGCCACGCCATCAGCCCAACCCCAATATCCCCCAGTCCCCATGCCAGATCCGCGGTGCGAACCGTGCCATATACCGTGGAGGCCATCAGACATAGCTTGAGCAAGAATGTCAGCCACGGACGGTGAATTTTACGGTTAATGAAGGCGATATTAGTTTCGGCAATATAATAGTAGGCAATAATCGTCGTGAAAGCAAAGAAGAACAGCGCTATGGCAACAAAGTAATTACCAAAGCCCGGCATCATACTTTCCATCGCCGTCTGCACATAGCCAGGACCCGCGGCCACGCCAGCAATGCCGGTATAAAGCGCTGCGCCGTCGACGCCCTGGACGTTATACAGCCCGGTGATCAGCAGCATAAACCCGGTCGCGGAGCAGACAAACAGCGTGTCGATGTAGACCGAGAACGCCTGAACCAGCCCCTGCTTCACCGGATGGCTTACTGCCGCCGCAGATGATGCATGCGGCCCGGTCCCCTGCGCGGCCTCGTTGGAATAGACGCCGCGCTTAACGCCCCACATGATGGCCTGACCCAGGATAGCACCGAAACCTGCTTCAAGGCCGAATGCACTTTTCCAGATCAGCAGAATAACCGAAGGGAGCTGGTTAATATTAATGGCGATAATCACGCAGGCGACAATAATATACCCCAGCGCCATAAATGGAACGACCATGCTGCTAAAGCTGGCGATCCTTTTCACACCGCCGAAAATAATAAAACTTAACAGCACAGCAAGTAATGCCGCCGTAACGTTCGGACTCAGACCAAAAGCAATATCCAGGCTCGCCCCAATCGAGTTTGCCTGCACGCCCGGAAGTAATAATCCGCAGGAAAAAATAGTCACAATAGCAAATAACCATGCGTACCACTTAACGCCTAAACCTTTTTCAATATAAAAGGCAGGACCGCCGCGATATTCACCGTTAATTTTTTCTTTATAAACTTGTCCCAGGGTGGATTCGACAAATGCGGAGCTGGCACCTAAAAAAGCGACTATCCACATCCAGAAAAGCGCGCCCGGACCACCAAAGGTAATTGCCGTGGCCACACCGGCGATATTCCCTGTCCCCACGCGGCCTGCCAGCGTCATCGTAAGCGCCTGAAACGACGATACGCCTGCATCGGTAGGACGCCCCTGGAACATCAGGGTAATCATATGTTTGATATGGCGTAATTGCAGGAAGCGACTACGCAGCGAGAAATAGAGGCCGACACCCAGACATAAAAATATTAACGCAGGGCTCCAGATTACACCATTAATAGCACCAACCAGTTCGTTCATGTATGACCCTCAGCGTGATGTTTCAGGGAAAAGGCTCCCCTGTTGTGTTTCTTCTTAGAATTTTGTTCGAACAAGTACGAAACATAGATAACTCACCTGAAGACACCAACTTAATTTTTACTTCGTAGTAATGTTCTGTGACAACATTCACGTTTAATTTTTAACTAACAATTAGCGCGCTCATTATATTCACAGGTATTTTGTGGGTATTATCACTTCATATCACACTTCTGCAAAAAAGAATAAAAACACCCACCCATTTAATAATCGAAATTATTGATTCAGCAATACGGTGCTTAAATAAGGGAGAATTTCTGCGAAGTATATACGATGCTTCCCGGCATTACGCCGGGAAGACATTACAGTAAAGAGGTAAAACGATAATGCTTTACCTTTAGTCGGAATAGACTTGCAGCGTGCGCTGACAGAGCGCGGAACGCACACAGTCCTCTTTGGTGAAGCGTACCACCCCAATCATCTCATCTTCCTCAAAACGTGACATGGCGTCGCTCAGCCCGGATTTCACGCCGGATGGCAGGTCACACTGGGTAATATCGCCGTTAACGATAACCGTCACGTTCTCCCCGAGGCGCGTTAAAAACATCTTCATTTGCGCAGCGGTCACGTTCTGAGCCTCGTCAAGAATGACGACCGCATTTTCAAATGTACGTCCGCGCATATAGGCGAACGGCGCGATTTCCACCTTGCCAATCTCTGGTCGCAGGCAGTACTGCATAAAGGATGCGCCCAGTCGCTTCACCAGCACGTCATAGACGGGCCTGAAGTACGGAGCAAACTTCTCCGAAATATCTCCGGGCAGGAAGCCGAGATCTTCATCAGCCTGCAGTACAGGACGGGTAACAATAATGCGCTCCACGTCCTTATGAATCAGCGCTTCCGCCGCTTTGGCTGCACTGATCCAGGTTTTCCCGCATCCGGCTTCACCGGTTGCAAAGATGAGCTGTTTACTCTCGATAGCATTCAGGTAGTGCGCCTGAGCCTCATTGCGCGCCACAATTGGAGAATTATCACGGCTGTCTCGGGCCATGCCAATTGCTTCTACGCCACTCATCTGCACAAGCGAGGTGACCGATTCTTCTTCACGCTGTTTATGGCTACGTGAATCCCGTCTCAGCACACGTTTTGCTTCGCGACGAGCTTTGATCACTGCTTTTTGTCTTCCCATGGATAGCACCTTGAGTTGTTGGTATTCATCACACGCGCCAGCTTCGGCACGATTATGCGCACGAACATCAGAGGGTTGGCTTCCTTGTAAGCCATTGCTTGCTTTATCGGATAACGATACGGAACAGCTACGCGCACCGTTCTGCACGTCGGTCGAATCAGAATCTTGAGGAAGGGGGGAGAATTTAGTGGTGAGGAAATCGCTGCCGGAGTCTGAGCCTCCGCGCCGGGTGCTGCGGTTGTTATGTTTACCTTGTCCAGTACAGGACGCAACCATTCGCGATCTCCATAGTGATTCAGCATCACTGCCGGGAACTACCGCTGTCTTATCTTAAGTACATCAGGAGTTATCATAAATGCAACATTTATTTTACCTGAATGCAACTTTTAAGACTGTCCCTACAGGTGAAATCAGTCTCATATAGAAATATTACAGAAATATAACAGGAGGATAGTCATATGAAAAAATAATGTCCCCGCGAACTGTTGCGGGGACAATTATCAGGCTTCAATAAGACCTTGAGCGAGGTATGCGTTCCGATCGCGCACGCCCGGCAGGGCAAAGAAATAGCCGCCGCCGATGGGCTTAATGTACTCTTCCAGCGCTTCGCCGTTGAGCCGCTTCTGCACGGTCAGGAAGCCTTTTTCCAGATCGTGCTGATAGCAGACGAACAGCAGGCCCATATCAAGCTGACCGGAGTTGGTCACGCCGAGCGAATAGCTGTAGCCACGACGCATCATCAGGCTGGACTGCGTCTCTTTGGTGCGCGGATTGGCCAGACGAATGTGGCTGTCCAGCGCGATGGTATCGCCATTCGGATCGCTGGCGTAGTCGGGCACGTCATGCTCGTTCTTCATGCCGAGCGGCGCGCCGCTTTGCTTATCGCGACCAAAGATCGTCTGCTGCTCTTTCAGCGGTGTGCGGTCCCAGAACTCCACGTGGAACTGGATAATCCGTACCGCCTGATAGCTGCCGCCCACCGCCCACGCCGGTTCGCCCTGATCGGCAGTGACCCACACCACCTCCTTCATGAGCGCACCATCGTGGCTGTCAGGGTTGGCCGTACCGTCCTTAAAGCCCAGCAGGTTCACCGGCGTCTCTTTCCCTTTACTGCGGGCGGCGTGGTCCGAGATAAAACCTTCCCGCTTCCAGCGCACGCTCAGAAGATCCGGCGTGTGCTTGATGATATCGCGCAGGGCGTGGATCACCGTGTCCTGGGTATTGGCACAAATCTGCAGAAGCAGGTCGCCATGACACAGCGCCGCGTCCAGGGAGTCGTTCGGGAAACGCGTCATTTTCTGCAGCGCTTTCGGCTTCTGTTTTGCCAGCCCATAGCGCGCGTCAAACAGCGACTCACCGAGCGAAACGGTAATAGTCAGGTTATCCGGGGCGATAAACGGCCCCAGAATGCCGGAGTCCATTGGCGGCAGACGCGGGTTCGGCGTATCGGGCGCCGGTCCGCCAGCGGTGAGAAACGCGATTCGCGTCGTCAGCAGGCGGAACAGGCGCTCCAGATCGGCTTTATCACTGGCCAGCGAATCAAAGGCCACCAGCATCATGGACGCCTGCTGCGGAGTCAGGATGCCCGACTGATGTTCGCCATAAAACGGCTGCGTCTCCATGCGGGCATTGGGTGACAGCGTGCCGGGCGCGCTTTGCGGTTTCGCCGCATGCGCTACCGGACAGCCACCGGCCAGAGCAAGAGCGCCCCCCAGCGCCCCCACCCCTTTTAACAATCGACGACGTGAAGGCTCAACCACATCGTTCTCGCTATGCTTATTCATCGTGCTTAGTCCAGACCCAGTACGCCGCGCAGCAGAGAGAGATCTTCCGCCAGAGCGGTAATCGGGCCTTTCAGCGCGTTACGGTCGGCATCGGTCAGCTTGTCGTAGGTTTCAAACCCGTCTTTAGTCCGGTACTTCGCCAGAATGGTGTCGACTTTTTTGAAGTTGGCATCCACTTTGGCCAGCAGTTCGCCGTTCTCTTTTTGCAGCTGAGGACGCAGCAGGTTAACAATTTTCTGCGCGCCGTCGACGTTGGCCTGGAAGTCCCACAGATCGGTATGGCTGTAGCGATCTTCTTCGCCGCTGATTTTGCTCGCGGCCACTTCTTCAATCAGGCCAGCCGCGCCGCCCACCACTTTTGACGGCGGGAAAGCCAGCTCGCTGATGCGCTTTTGCAGCTCCAGCACGTCGCCGTTCAGCTGCTCGGCATATTTATCCATCCCTTTGGTGGAGTTGTCGCCAAACAGGGCTTTTTCCAGACGGTGGAAACCGGTGAATTTCGGATCGGCGGCTTTCTGCTCGAAATCATCTTCGCGGGCATCAATGCTGCCATCAAGGTCAGAGAACAGTTCAGCAATCGGCTCGATGCGCTCGTAGTGCTGACGGGTTGGCGCATACAGGGATTTCGCTTTTTCGATGTCACCGGCCTTCACCGCATCGGTAAAGGCTTTGGTTGCCGTCGCCAGGTCCGCCGTCTCTTTCGTGACATAGGCTTTATACGCGGCGATCGCGTCGCCCAGGCTCAGCACCGCAGCGCCTTTCGCCGCATCGGCCGTCGCTTCACCTTTGACGATCAGCTTCCCTTTAGGGTTGGTCAGCAGGCCACAGGTCATCTCATACTCACCCGGCTGCAGGTTGGCGGTCATCTTCTGGCTGAAGCCAGGGGCGATGTTTTCGCGCTCCTCCACCACCAGAACCCCTTTCAGGATCTCCCACTCCAGCGCCTTCTGGCTGTGGTTCTGAATAATGAACTGGGTTTTGCCGCTGTTCACCGTGAGGGTCATCGGCTCACACTGCTTATCATTAACGGTGACTTTAACCTGAGGTACATCCGCGCCCCAGGCGGAGAATGCAGAAGCGAACAGCGCGGCAATGCCTGCGCATAACGCACTACGACGGAACTGAATTGCCATGACTCTTCCCTTTAAAAGTATGTTGTAACTAAAACAAAAATTATGGCGTAACGCGCGACGCCTGCGTGCCGGTACGCGGCGGCATTGCGAACAGCACCAGCGCCGGAACCAGATAAATAAAGTACATCGCCACTTCGCTGACGCTCGGCGTTTCCTGATAGCCGAAGATACCTTCGAGCAGGGTGCCGGTCAGTGAATGGGTGGAGAGCACGTTGCTGAGGTCAAACGCCACGTCCTGGAAATGGTTCCACAGGCCCGCCTCGTGGAAGGCGCGTATCGCCCCCGCCGCCAGCCCTGCCGCCACCAGCAGAATAAACAGGCTGGTCCACTTGAAGAAGGCGCCCAGGTTCAGGCGAATACCGCCCCAGTAGAGCAGGAAACCGAGCACCACGGCCGTAGCAAGACCCAGCACGGCCCCCAGAGGCGGCCAGATCCCCACGTCCTGCTGAAACGCCGCCAGCAGGAAGAAAACGGACTCCAGGCCTTCACGCGCGACGGCGAAAAAGACCATCATAATGAGCGCCCAGCCGTGGTTATTGCCCTTTTGCAGCGCGTTATCCACCGCCTGCTCCAGCTGCACCTTCACGTTGCGCGAGACTTTACGCATCCAGAACACCATCCAGGTAAGGATCACCACCGCAATCACGGCGACGATACCCTCAAACAGCTCCTGCTCTTTCTGCGGGAACTCCCCGGTGGTTTCGTTGATGAGGATACCGAGGCCCAGACAGAGTGCTGCGGCAAGGAATACCCCGACCCACATGACGCCAATCCAGCGTCCGCGCTGGGTTCGCTTCAGATAACTGGCGATGAGGCTCACGATAAGGGCAGCTTCAAGCCCTTCACGTAACATAATGAGAAATGGAACAAACATGCCGACACCTTAAATGTTTATCGCGGTCAACTGATGCAAAGAAAGGTAAATTCTTGTGATAGTGATTATCATTACGGCGAAAAGAAACACAAGCGAAATGTGTGGTGTTTTGATGACGAGTTGTAAACGCCGAGCCTGATAATAGTTACATACGTTACGTTCAGGTTTATAAGTTATAACGAAAATGCCCATTTACGCTGGTACGGGGCTGTGGCTAAATATCCGCCTCAAACACCTGGTGAAAATTAATTATGTTTAAAATTGTCCATTTCCTGCTGGCGCTGGTCATTATTCTCGCGCTTGCCTGGCTGGTAAGTTTCGACCGCCGAAAAATTCGCATTCGTTATGTTTTACAGCTGATTGTTATTGAAATTGCGCTGGCGTTCTTTTTCCTGCACGCCGAAAGCGGTTTATTCCTGATTAAATATGTTTCCGGCTTCTTTGAATCACTGCTGAAATTTGCTTCGGAAGGGACGAATTTCGTCTTTGGCGGAATGGGTGAAAAAGGGCTGGCGTTCATTTTCCTCGGCGTGCTTTGCCCGATTATTTTTATTTCCGCGCTGATTGGTATTCTTCAGCACTGGCGGATCCTGCCGATTTTTATTCGGGTCATCGGTACGCTGCTGTCAAAACTGAACGGTATGGGCAAGCTGGAATCCTTTAACGCGGTGAGTTCGCTGATCCTCGGCCAGTCGGAAAACTTCATTGCCTACAAGGGCGTGCTGGGCGATCTCTCCTCTCGTCGTCTCTTCACCATGGCGGCCACGGCGATGTCGACGGTCTCCCTGTCGATTGTCGGCGCCTATATGACCATGCTCGACGCCAAATTTGTCGTCGCGGCGCTGATTCTGAACATGTTCAGCACCTTTATTATTCTCTCCGTCATCAACCCGGCGCGCCCGGAAGCGGAGCCGGATATCAGGCTGGAAAAACTGCATGAATCGCAGAGCTTCTTCGAAATGCTCGGCGAGTATATTCTGGCCGGTTTTAAGGTGGCGATGATTATTCTGGCCATGCTGATTGGCTTTATCGCCCTTATTAGCGCCGTTAACGCCCTCTTCTCCAGCGTATTTGGCATGAGCTTCCAGCAGATCCTGGGCTATGTATTTTATCCGCTGGCGTGGCTGGTGGGTATTCCGCTAAGTGACGCCCTGAACGCGGGCAGTATTATGGCGACCAAGCTGGTGGCGAATGAATTTGTGGCGATGATTGAGCTGCAAAAAATCGCGCATCAGATGTCCCCTCGCGGACTGGGCATTTTGTCCGTCTTCCTGGTGTCCTTCGCGAACTTCGCGTCCATCGGCATTGTGGCCGGGGCGATTAAGGGCCTGAACGAGCAGCAGGGGAACGTGGTATCGCGGTTTGGTCTGCGTCTGGTGTACGGCGCGACGCTGGTGAGCCTGCTGTCGGCGAGCTTTGCGGGGCTGGTGCTGTAAGTTTTGTGCGGTTAATGCCCGGCGGCGCTTCGCTTGCGCGGGCCTACGATACAACAACGGCGGGATTTCCCGCCGTTTTTTAGAACTGCACGCACACCGGCTGATCGACGCGCATCACCGACTCCTGCGCGAAGCGTGATTTATAAATCCCGCGTAACGCTTCGATGTTCTTCTCGCTCTGCGCATCCTTACCGTGGATCAGCATCAGCGCTTTGCTGGGTTCACGCGCCACTTTTCCGTCGTTCCCCAGCCACTGCCCGCGCGCGTCAAATACCGTTAAGCCATCGCGAAAGCGCGGCGTCACGTCCTGGTCAACAAACTGCTGCCACTCGTTGCCGGTGATCTGCGCCCCGGCAGGTCGATTTAAGCCGAAATAGAGCGTGGTTTGCTGCATCTGGTTATCCGCTTTGCAGGTCTCCACCGCCGCATGTTGCGATGGCGCCGTGCAGCCAGCGAGCATCAATAATGCCGCTGCCATTACCCCTGTTTTGATTGTCATGTTTCGCTATCCTCATTGTTATAAGCACATGGATATCACAGGAAATTACGGATTTTGGCAAGAAAAAAGCCGGGTGCGCTTGCGCTCACCCGGCCTGGATTGTGCAGCGAGAATAATTATTCTGCCTGGAGCTTAGACGGCGGCGCAGTATGGTAATGCGCGTCGGCTTCCGCAAAGCGTTTCTGCATGGAGGCAGACGGGGCTTTACCCAGCAGGCTGAACACCACGATGCCGATGCTGCCGAAGATAAAGCCCGGAATGATTTCGTACAGGCCCAGCCACGCGAACTGTTTCCAGACGATAACGGTCACCGCACCGATGATCATCCCCGCCAGCGCGCCGTTGCGTGTCATGCGTGACCACAGTACGGAGAACAGCACCACCGGACCAAACGCGGCACCGAAGCCCGCCCACGCGTAGCTCACCAGGCCCAGCACGCGGTTATTCGGGTTGGCCGCCAGCGCGATGGCAATCAGCGCCACCACCAGCACCATAAAGCGCCCTACCCACACCAGCTCTTTCTGGCTCGCGTTTTTACGCAGGAAGGCTTTGTAGAGGTCTTCGGTGATCGCACTGGAGCAGACCAGCAGCTGGCAGCTCAGGGTAGACATCACCGCCGCCAGGATTGCGGAGAGCAGGATACCGGCAATCCACGGGTTGAACAGAATTTGCGCCAGCTCGATGAACACGCGCTCGGCGTTCTGGTTCACCGCGCCCGCCTGCGCCGGGTTGTTGTTGAAGTACGCGATGCCGAAGAAGCCGACCGCACACGCGCCTGCCAGACACAGGATCATCCACGTCATACTGATACGACGGGCATGAACGATGGTGTGGTGAGAATCCGCCGCCATAAAGCGCGCCAGGATATGCGGCTGACCGAAGTAGCCCAGGCCCCAGCCCATCAGGGAGACGATGGCCACGAAGTTCAGCCCTTTCAGCATGTCGACGTTTTCGATGCTCTTCTGCTTGATCACTTCAAGCGATTCGCCAAAGCCGCCAACGGTGAAAATCACAATCACCGGGGTCAGGATCAGGGCGAAGATCATCAGGCTCGCCTGCACGGTGTCGGTCCAGCTTACCGCCAGGAAACCGCCCACGAAGGTATAGAGGATGGTCGCCGCCGCACCGGCCCACAGGGCGGTTTCATAGCTCATGCCGAAGGTGCTTTCGAACAGACGCGCGCCGGCCACGATGCCGGAGGCGCAGTAGATGGTGAAGAACAGCAGAATAACCACCGCGGAGATAATGCGCAGGATGCGGCTGTTATCTTCAAAACGTCCGGTGAAGTAATCCGGCAGCGTCAGGGCGTTGTTGTTGGCCTCGGTATGCACGCGCAGACGGCCTGCCACCAGCTTCCAGTTGATCCACGCGCCGAGAGTCAGGCCGATGGCGATCCAGCTTTCCGATATACCGGAGATGAAAATCGCGCCGGGCAGCCCCATCAGCAGCCAGCCGCTCATGTCGGATGCGCCCGCAGAGAGTGCGGTCACCATTGGGCCTAAACTGCGTCCGCCCAGAATGTAGTCGTCAAAGTTCTTTGTAGAACGCCACGCCAAAAACCCTATCAGGATCATGCCAAAAATATAAACGAGAAATGTCACCAGCATCGGTGTGCTAATAGCCATTCAAATTCTCCAAAATGTCGAGCGACAACCATCCGGGCTGCCTTGTTATATGATCACCGGAACGAGGTGAATGTATCTTGTGTTTCGGTTGGGCGCGCTATCCTGCCGTATGCGCCTTCCGCTGACAAACGATTTAACACTGCATTTACATCAATTTCATCCCCGGTTTGATACGAGTTTCCTATAGGTTGCACTCGCTCACGCTTTTACGGGTTGCACCTTTGAAAAGTGTTAACTGCCGCATAAAACCAGGCTTCCCGCACAAAAGCCAGCGTGTTTTTCCAGCTAACCATTCGTTAACAATCCATTCATTTTCCGGGTTGCAAACCAGGTCACATTTAACACGGTTGCACAAAGTTGCAACATGGGGGATATTTCACGCTATCTACAGAACGCTATTACAGAACAACAGGAGCTTTGGCATGGGTATGACCACCATGGGGGTTAAGCTGGATGACGCAACCCGCGAACGGATTAAGACCGCAGCAACCCGCATTGACCGCACGCCGCACTGGTTAATTAAGCAGGCGATTTTTAACTATCTCGAAAGACTCGAGAGCGATGAGGGCCTGCCGGAGCTGCCTGCCCTGCTGGCCGGCGCGGCGAACGAAAGCGAGGAGGCTCCAGCCGCTGGCGACGAGAACCATCAGCCGTTCCTCGAATTCGCCGAGCAGATCCTGCCGCAGTCCGTCAGCCGTGCCGCCATTACCGGCGCCTACCGCCGTGCCGAAACCGACGCCGTGCCGATGCTGCTGGAGCAGGCTCGCCTGCCGGAAGCCATTGCCGCACAGGCGCACAGCCTGGCGTATCAGTTAGCCGACAAGCTGCGCAACCAGAAAACCGCCACCGGCCGCGCCGGGATGGTTCAGGGTCTGCTGCAGGAGTTTTCCCTCTCGTCTCAGGAAGGCGTGGCGCTGATGTGCCTCGCGGAAGCGCTGCTGCGTATTCCGGATAAAGCTACCCGCGACGCGCTGATCCGCGACAAGATCAGCAACGGCAACTGGCACTCCCACATTGGCCGCAGCCCGTCGCTGTTCGTCAACGCGGCAACCTGGGGCCTGCTGTTCACTGGCAAACTGGTCTCCACCCATAACGAAGCCAATCTCTCCCGCTCTCTGAACCGCATCATCGGCAAGAGCGGCGAGCCGCTGATCCGCAAGGGCGTGGACATGGCGATGCGCCTGATGGGCGAGCAGTTCGTTACCGGGGAAACCATTGCCGAAGCGCTGGCGAACGCCCGCAAGCTGGAAGATAAAGGTTTCCGCTACTCGTACGACATGTTGGGCGAAGCGGCCCTGACCGCCGCCGACGCGCAGGCCTACATGGTCTCATACCAGCAGGCGATCCACGCTATCGGTAAAGCGTCCAACGGTCGCGGTATTTATGAAGGCCCGGGCATCTCCATTAAGCTCTCCGCCCTGCACCCGCGCTACAGCCGCGCGCAGTACGACCGGGTGATGGAAGAGCTCTACCCGCGCCTGAAGTCCCTGACCCTGCTGGCGCGCCAGTATGACATCGGCATTAACATCGACGCCGAAGAGGCCGACCGTCTGGAGATCTCCCTCGATCTGCTGGAAAAACTGTGCTTCGAGCCGGAGCTGGCAGGCTGGAACGGCATTGGCTTCGTTATCCAGGCCTACCAGAAGCGCTGCCCGTTCGTCATTGATTACCTGATTGACCTGGCAAGCCGCAGCCGCCGTCGCCTGATGATCCGTCTGGTGAAAGGCGCCTACTGGGACAGCGAAATCAAACGCGCCCAGATGGAAGGGCTGGAAGGCTATCCGGTCTATACCCGCAAGGTTTACACCGACGTCTCTTACCTCGCCTGTGCGAAAAAACTGCTCGGCGTGCCGAACCTGATCTATCCGCAGTTCGCTACCCACAACGCCCACACCCTGGCGGCAATCTACAGCCTGGCCGGGCAGAACTACTATCCGGGCCAGTACGAGTTCCAGTGCCTGCACGGCATGGGTGAACCGCTGTACGAGCAGGTCACCGGTAAAGTGGCGGACGGCAAGCTGAACCGCCCATGCCGAATCTATGCTCCTGTGGGAACGCACGAAACCCTGCTGGCGTACCTGGTGCGTCGTCTGCTGGAAAACGGCGCGAACACCTCCTTCGTTAACCGCATCGCCGACACCACGCTGCCGCTGGACGAGCTGGTGGCCGACCCGGTCCAGGCCGTTGAGAAGATGGCGGCGCAGGAAGGCCAGGTTGGCCTGCCGCATCCGAAGATTGCCCTGCCGCGCGAGCTGTACGGCAAAGGCCGCGTCAACTCGGCGGGTCTGGATCTCGCCAACGAACACCGTCTGGCGTCCCTCTCCTCTGCCCTGCTCAACAGCGCGCTGCAGAAGTGGCAGGCTAAACCGATTCTGGAGCAGCCCGCTGCTGACGGCGACATGCAGCCGGTGATCAACCCGGCCGAGCCGAAGGATATCGTCGGCTACGCGCGTGAAGCGACCGAAGCGGAAGTGGATCAGGCGCTGGACAGCGCGGTGAACAACGCCCCTATCTGGTTCGCCACCCCGCCGCAGGAGCGCGCCGCGATTCTGGAGCGTGCAGCGGTGCTGATGGAAGATCAGATGCAGTCGCTCATCGGCATTCTGGTACGCGAGGCGGGTAAAACCTTCAGCAACGCGATTGCCGAAGTGCGCGAGGCCGTCGACTTCCTGCACTACTACGCCGGTCAGGTGCGCGATGACTTCGATAACGAAACCCACCGTCCGCTGGGTCCGGTCGTCTGTATCAGCCCGTGGAACTTCCCGCTGGCGATCTTCACCGGCCAGATTGCCGCCGCCCTGGCCGCAGGCAACAGCGTGCTGGCAAAACCGGCAGAGCAGACCCCGCTGATTGCCGCTCAGGGTATCAACATTCTTCTGGAAGCCGGCGTGCCGGCGGGCGTGGTTCAGCTGCTGCCGGGCCGTGGTGAAACGGTCGGTGCCAAACTGACCTCCGATAACCGCGTGCGCGGCGTGATGTTTACCGGCTCGACCGAAGTGGCGTCGCTGCTGCAGCGCAACATTGCCACCCGTCTGGATGCACAGGGTCGCCCTACGCCGCTCATCGCGGAAACCGGCGGGATGAACGCCATGATCGTTGACTCCTCCGCGCTCACCGAGCAGGTGGTGGTCGACGTGCTGGCCTCCGCGTTCGACAGCGCCGGTCAGCGCTGCTCCGCTCTGCGCGTGCTGTGCCTGCAGGACGACGTGGCGGACCACACGCTGAAGATGCTGCGCGGCGCGATGGCCGAATGCCGCATGGGCAACCCGGGCCGTCTCACCACCGACATCGGACCGGTGATCGACGCGGAAGCCAAAGCCAACATCGAAAACCACATTCAGACCATGCGCGCGAAAGGCCGTCCGGTGTTCCAGGCGGTGCGTGAGAACAGCGAAGATACCCGCGAATGGCGGACCGGCACCTTTGTGCCGCCAACGCTGATTGAGCTGGCAAGCTTCGACGAGCTGAAAAAAGAGGTCTTCGGCCCGGTGCTGCACGTGGTGCGCTACAACCGTAACAACCTGAACGAGCTGGTTGAGCAGATCAACGCCTCCGGCTATGGCCTGACGCTCGGCGTGCATACCCGTATCGACGAGACTATCGCGCAGGTGACCGGCAGCGCCAAAGTGGGCAACCTGTACGTCAACCGCAACATGGTTGGCGCGGTCGTGGGCGTACAGCCGTTTGGCGGCGAAGGCCTCTCCGGCACCGGTCCGAAAGCGGGCGGTCCGCTCTACCTGTACCGCCTGCTGGCGAACCGTCCGGAGAACGCCCTGGGCGTCACCCTGGCACGCCAGGATGCGGACTATCCGGTGGATGCGCAGCTGAAAGCCGTGCTGACGCAGCCGCTGGAGGCGCTCATCTCATGGGCGGAAAAACGTCCTGAGCTGCGTGCCGTCGCCCAGCAGTACGGCGAGCTGGCGCAGGCGGGCACGCAGCGTCTGCTGCCGGGTCCAACCGGCGAGCGCAACACCTGGACGCTGATGCCGCGCGAGCGCGTGCTGTGCGTGGCCGATAACGAGCAGGACGCGCTGGTGCAGCTGGCCGCCGCGATGGCTACCGGCTGTGAAGTGCTGTGGCCGGAAGATGCCCTGCATCGCGATCTCGCCAAACAGCTGCCGAAGGCGGTCTCGGCCCGCATTCGCTTCGCGAAAGCCGATAACCTGCTGACCCAGCCGTTTGATGCGGTGATCTACCACGGTGATTCCGATCAGCTGCGCGAACTGTGCGAGCAGGTTGCGGCCCGCAGCGGTGCCATCGTTTCGGTACAGGGCTTCGCCCGCGGGGAAACCAACCTGCTGCTGGAGCGTCTGTACGTGGAGCGCTCGCTCAGCGTCAACACCGCGGCGGCAGGCGGTAACGCCAGCCTGATGACAATAGGCTAACGCTGTGCTAATAAGGCTCCGGAGACGGAGCCTTATTTTATTGGGGAGTATATGAAACGATATCTTATCGCCAGTGCAGCACTGCTAATAAGCGCCAGCGCGCTGGCCGACGAGTGCGACAAAGCGACCACCCAGCTTGAACTGAATACCTGTAGCGCGCAGCAGTACCAGGCTGCCGATAAAAAACTCAACCAGACCTATCAGGCCGCCGTTAAGCGTGCAGCGGCACCCCAGCGCGACCTGCTGAAAAAAGCGCAGCAGGCGTGGATTACCCTGCGCGATGCGGACTGCGCCTTTATCGGTTCGGGGACGGAAGGCGGGAGCGTCCAGCCAATGATTGTTAACCAGTGCCTGGCGGAAAAAACCGTCGAGCGCGAAGCGTTTCTGGCCTCGCTGATGCAGTGTGAAGAGGGCGACTTAAGCTGCCCTCTCCCGCCGGGGAACTAGCGCAGGCGGATCCCTTCGATAATCATCCGCTGCACGTTTTCCAGCGTGCTGTGGAAAAACGCCTCGTCCTGCAGCGTTTTACCGGTCACCGCTTCAACCTGGGCCGCAAAGTCAGCGTAATGCTGGGTGGAGGCCCAAATCATAAAGATCAGATGATGCGGGTCGACCGGAGCCAGCTTTCCGCTGGCGACCCATCCGGCAATAATGGCCGACTTATCGTCCACCAGCTGCTTTAAATCTCCGGTGAGTTCCGCCTGCAACAGCGGCGCGCCCTGCAGCATCTCAAGACAAAACAGCCTTGATGCCTGCGGGTAATCGCGCGACACCTCCAGCTTCAGGCGAATGTACTCTTTGATCGCCACCAGCGGGGCCAGCTCTGCGCGGAAGGCCTTCAGCGGCGCCAGCCAGATATCGAGGATCTGCTGCATCACCGCGATATAGAGCGCCTCTTTCGACGGGTAGTAGTAGAGCAGATTGGTTTTGGATACCCCGGACTGCTCCGCCACCTGCTCCAGGCGCGTGCCGTGAATACCAAACTGCGAAAAAGTCTCCAGCGCCGCGCTGAGGATCGCCTGCTTCTTGGCACTCACCGCCTGCGAACGTTTACCTGGTGTTTTCACTGCGCCTTGTGTCATTCCCGCTCTCCTTATTCTGCGTTGCCCTCAGCATAGCAAAACCCCCGTCTCGCCACGACATCCTGCACTCCGATCGCGCATGAATGCCTGTTTTCTGTGCAAAGTTTTTGACCAGTTAGTCCACATTTAGCCGCATCAATCCACCAACTTCTAATTAACACATTAATAACACTGCCATTTTCAAAACTGGCACTGCCTTTGCAAAAACACCGCTACACCTGCGACGTAATGAAGAGAGGTTCGTGATGAAAATTGGCGTATTTGTACCGATCGGCAACAACGGCTGGCTTATCTCGACCGCTGCACCGCAGTACATGCCGACCTTTGAGCTCAATAAAGCCATCGTGCAGAAAGCGGAACACTACCATTTCGACTTTGCGCTTTCGATGATCAAGCTGCGCGGCTTTGGCGGCAAAACCGAATTCTGGGACCACAACCTGGAGTCCTTTACCCTGATGGCCGGGCTGGCCGCGGTCACCTCGCGGATCCAAATCTACGCTACCGCCGCCACGCTCACCCTGCCCCCGGCGATCGTGGCGCGCATGGCCTCCACCATCGACTCCATCTCCGGCGGGCGCTTTGGCGTCAACCTGGTCACCGGCTGGCAAAAACCCGAGTACGAGCAGATGGGGCTCTGGCCGGGTGACGACTACTTCTCGCGTCGCTACGACTACCTGACCGAATACGTCCAGGTGCTGCGCGACCTGTGGGGTACCGGCAAAAGCGATTTCAAGGGTGACTTCTTCACCATGAACGACTGCCGCGTCAGCCCGCAGCCGTCTGTGCCGATGAAGGTGATTTGCGCCGGACAGAGCAACGCGGGGATGGAATTTTCCGCCAAATACGCCGACTTTAACTTCTGCTTCGGCAAAGGCGTGAACACGCCTGCCGCCTTCGCCCCGACCGCCGCACGGATGAAAGAGGCCGCCGACAGGACCGGGCGCGATGTGGGCTCCTACGTGCTGTTCATGGTGATCGCCGACGAAACCGACGACGCCGCGCGCGCCAAATGGGAGCGCTATAAGGACGGCGCCGACGAGGAGGCCCTGAGCTGGCTCACCGAACAGAGCCAGAAGGATACCCGCTCCGGGGCGGATACCAACGTCCGCCAGATGGCCGACCCGACCTCCGCCGTCAATATCAACATGGGCACCCTGGTCGGCTCTTATGCCAGCGTCGCCAGAATGCTTGACGAAGTGGCGGCCGTGCCCGGTGCGGAAGGCGTTCTGCTGACCTTCGACGATTTCCTGACCGGCGTGGAGACCTTCGGCGAGCGCATCCAGCCGCTGATGCAGTGCCGCGCCCACATTCCTGCCGTCACGAAGGAGGTGGCGTAATGACGACCCTTAACGCACGCCCGGAAGCCATCACCTTCGCGCCGCAGCAGAGCGCGCTGATCGTGGTGGACATGCAAAACGCCTACGCCAGCCAGGGCGGTTATCTGGATCTGGCGGGGTTCGACGTCTCCGCCACCCGGCCGGTGATTGAGAACATTAAAACCGCCGTTGCCGCCGCGCGCGCCGCGGGCATGCTCATCATCTGGTTCCAGAACGGCTGGGATGACCAGTACGTCGAGGCCGGCGGCCCTGGCTCGCCCAACTTCCACAAGTCGAACGCCCTTAAAACCATGCGTAAACGGCCCGAACTGCAGGGCAAGCTGCTGGCGAAAGGCGGCTGGGACTATCAGCTGGTGGATGAGCTGGTACCGCAGGCGGGCGATATTGTCCTGCCCAAACCGCGCTACAGCGGCTTTTTCAACACCCCGCTCGACAGCCTGCTGCGCAGCCGGGGCATTCGTCATCTGGTGTTTACCGGAATTGCCACCAACGTCTGCGTGGAGTCGACCCTGCGCGACGGCTTTTTCCTCGAATATTTTGGCGTGGTGCTGGAAGACGCGACCCATCAGGCCGGGCCGGAATTCGCCCAGAAAGCAGCCCTGTTCAATATTGAAACCTTTTTTGGCTGGGTCAGTAACGTTGCAGATTTCTGCGACGCCCTGAATCCCCCGCTCGCCCGTATCGCCTGAGGAGACACCTGATGCCGAAATCCGTAATCATCCCGCCGGGTACCAGCACGCCGATTGCCCCGTTTGTTCCCGGCACCCTCGCCGACGGCGTGGTGTATGTCTCCGGCACGCTGCCGTTTGATAAAGACAACAACGTGGTGTTTATCAACGACCCAAAGGCGCAAACCCGCCACGTGCTCGAGACGATCAAAACCGTGATCGAAACGGCGGGTGGCACGATGGAGGATGTGACCTTCAACAGCATCTTTATCACCGACTGGAAAAACTACGCCGCGATTAACGAGATTTACGCCGAGTTCTTCCCCGGCGATAAACCGGCGCGATTCTGCATTCAGTGCGGGCTGGTGAAGCCAGAGGCGCTGGTTGAAATCGCCACCGTTGCGCACATCGCGAAGTGAGGCAGGTATGAAACTTTCCGTCTCGCCGCCGCCGTACGAGTGCGCGCCCGTGGTGGTCTTTATTTCCGGTCTTGGCGGCAGCGGCAGCTACTGGCTGCCCCAGCTGGCCGCGCTGGAGCCGGAGTATCAGGTGGTGTGCTATGACCAGCGGGGAACGGGCAATAACCCTGACACCCTGCCGGAAGGGTACAGCCTTGCGCAGATGACGGACGAGCTGGCCCAGGCGCTGGCGGATGCCGGGATTGCCCGCTACTGCGTCGTGGGTCACGCGCTGGGGGCGCTGGTCGGCCTGCAGCTGGCCCTCGACAGGCCAGACGCCCTCACCGCGCTGGTATGCGTCAACGGCTGGCTGACCCTCAACGCCCACACCCGCCGCTGCTTTCAGATCCGCGAGCGCCTGCTGCATTACGGCGGCGCGCAGGCGTGGGTCGAAGCGCAGCCGCTGTTTCTCTACCCGGCGGACTGGATGGCCGCCCGCGCACCTCGCCTGGAGGCAGAAGAGGCGCTGGCGCTGGCCCATTTCCAGGGCAAATCCAACCTGCTGCACAGGCTCAGCGCCCTGAAAAAGGCCGACTTCAGCCGCCATGCCGCGCGCATTCGCTGCCCGGTACAGATTATCTGTTCCGCCGACGACATGCTGGTGCCCTCCGTCTGCTCGTCGGAACTGCAGGCGGCGATCCCGCACAGCCGCAGCGCGGTGATGCGCCAGGGCGGGCATGCCTGCAACGTCACCGAGCCGGATACCTTTAACACCCTGCTGCTGAACGGGCTTGCCAGCCTGCTGCACAGCCCGGAACCCGCTTTATAAGGAGCTTTAATGAGCGAAGCCATTACCCCCGCCGCGCTGGAAACGCTGTTTACCGGCGCCCGCACCCACAACGGCTGGCTGGATATGCCCGTCAGCGACGAAACGCTGCGCGAAATCTACAACCTGATGAAATGGGGGCCCACGTCCGCCAACTGCTCCCCGGCGCGAATTGTGTTTGTGCGAAGCGCGGAGGGGAAAGAGAAGCTGCGCCCGGCGCTCTCCAGCGGCAACCTCGAGAAAACGCTCACCGCCCCGGTCACGGCGATTGTTGCCTGGGACAGTGAATTCTACGAGCGCCTGCCCGAGCTGTTCCCACACGGCGATGCAAAGAGCTGGTTTACCGCCAGCCCCGCGCATGCGGAAGAGACCGCCTTTCGCAACAGCTCAATGCAGGCCGCCTACCTGATTTTCGCCTGTCGCGCCCTGGGGCTGGACACCGGCCCGATGTCGGGATTTGACCGCCAGAAGGTCGACGAGGCCTTTTTCACCGGCACCACGCTTAAAAGCAATCTGCTGATCAACATTGGCTATGGCGATACCCGCAAACTTTACGGGCGCCTGCCGCGTCTGGACTTCGACGATGCCTGCGGGCTGGCGTAAGGAGCGATTATGACGACACCGGATAAACAAACCTTTCGCGACGCCATGGCCTGCGTTGGCGCGGCGGTCAACATCATCACCACCGACGGCCCGGCGGGGATGGCAGGCTTCACCGCCAGCGCGGTGTGCAGCGTCACGGATTCACCGCCTACCCTGCTGGTGTGCCTGAACCGCGGCGCGTCCGTCTGGCCAACCTTTAGCGAGAACCGCACCCTTTGCGTGAATACCCTGAGCGCAGGACAGGAGCCTTTATCTAACCTGTTTGGCGGGAAAACGCCGATGGCGGAACGCTTTGCCGCCGCCCGCTGGCAGACGGGCGACACGGGCTGTCCGCGCCTGGAAGATGCGCTGGCCTCGTTTGACTGCCGCATCAGCCAGGTGGTGAGCGTCGGCACCCACGACATTCTTTTTTGCGACATTATTTCGATTATTCGCCACCCCGCGCCGCAAGGGCTGGTGTGGTTTGACCGCGGCTACCACGCGCTTATGCGCCCCGCCTGTTAACCCGCTCTAAGGAGACAGACCATGTTCGGATTTCCCCACTGGCAGTTGAAATCGACCTCCACAGAAGCAGGCGTGGTCGCGCCGGATGAACGCCTCCCGCTCGGGCAGACGATGGTGATGGGCGTTCAGCACGCGGTCGCCATGTTTGGCGCCACCGTGCTGATGCCGATGCTGATGGGACTCGATCCCAACCTGTCTATTTTGATGTCGGGTATCGGTACCCTGCTGTTCTTTTTCATCACCGGCGGGCGCGTGCCCAGCTATCTCGGCTCCAGCGCCGCCTTTGTCGGGGTGGTCATCGCCACCACCGGATTTAACGGCCAGGGGATCAACCCCAACCTGAGCGTGGCCCTCGGCGGCATCATCGCCTGCGGCCTGGTGTACACCCTGATTGGTCTGGTGGTGATGAAAATCGGCACGCGCTGGATCGAGCGAATGATGCCCCCCGTCGTGACGGGCGCCGTGGTGATGGCGATAGGCCTCAATCTCGCCCCGATTGCGGTCAGGAGCGTCTCCGCCTCGCCGTTTGAAAGCTGGATGGCGGTGATCACCGTGCTGTGCATCGGCCTGGTGGCGGTGTTCACGCGCGGCATGATCCAGCGGCTACTGATCCTGGTTGGGCTGATTGTCGCCTGTCTGGTCTACGCCCTGCTGGCCAACGTTTTCGGTCTGGGAAAGCCGGTTGATTTTACCCTACTGCATCAGGCCGCCTGGTTTGGCCTGCCGAAGGTGACCTCGCCCACCTTTAACACCCAGGCGATGATGCTTATCGCACCGGTGGCGGTGATCCTGGTGGCAGAGAATTTAGGCCACCTGAAGGCGGTTGCGGGAATGACCGGGCGCAGCATGGATCCGTACATGGGCCGCGCGTTCGTCGGTGACGGTCTGGCGACCATGCTCTCCGGTTCCGTGGGCGGCAGCGGCGTCACCACCTATGCCGAAAATATTGGCGTGATGGCGGTGACCAAGGTCTACTCGACGCTGGTCTTCGTGGCGGCGGCGGTGATGGCGATGCTGCTCGGCTTCTCGCCGAAGTTCGGCGCGCTGATCCACACCATTCCGTCACCGGTCATCGGCGGGGCATCGATTGTGGTGTTTGGGCTGATCGCCGTGGCCGGGGCGCGTATCTGGGTGCAGCATCGAGTCGATCTCAGCCAGAACGGCAACCTGATTATGGTGGCGGTCACGCTGGTGCTGGGCGCGGGCGATTTTGCCCTGACGCTGGGCGGGTTTACGATTGGCGGGATTGGTACGGCGACCTTCGGCGCGATCCTGCTTAACGCCCTGCTGAGCCGCCGGATGGCCGCCGCGCCGCAGGGCGCCGTCGTGCATCAGGATTCCTGATTTAACGCCGCGCTGTCATTTTCTGGCAGCGCGTTTTTCTTCCGTTTGAGCTTTAACTCGCTCACCAGCACCCCGGCGACAATAAATGCCGCGCCCACCAGCGCCAGAAGCGGCAAGCGCTCACCAGCAATGCGTCCGAAAATTCCCGCCCAGACCGGTTCGCCGGTATAAATCACCGTCGCGCGGGTTGGCGATACGCTGCGCTGCGCCCAGTTCATGGTGACCTGAATAATGGCGCTGAAGATACCCAGCCCCAGTGCGACCACCACCAGGCCGGTGGACATCGGCGGCACGGATTCACCTGCCGGAACCATCGTCGCAAACGCCACCAGCGACGCCGTGGCGAGCTGCACCACCGTCACCCGTTTGACGTCGACCTTGCCCGCCCAGGCGCTAATCAGAATAATTTCCGCAGCAATGGCAATCGCCCCAATCAGGGTGATGATTTCGCCCGGCCCCAGCGCAAGCAGGTTGTTTTCCGGGCCGGCCAGTAGGATCAGGCCGATAAACGCCAGCACGATGCCAATACATGACATCAGACCCGGAATTCTGCCGAGACAGAGCCACTGCAATAGCGGCACCAGCGGCACATACATCGCTGTGATAAACGCGGATTTGCTGCTGGGGATGGTCTGCAATCCCCACGTTTGCAGGCTGTAGCCCATCGCTATCGCCACCCCAATCGCCACGCCGGCCTTAAGCTCTGTAAGCCTCAGCCCCCGCAGCGTTTTAAGTGAAATCAGCCCTACGGCAAGCGCCGCCGTCGCAAAGCGCAGGCCAACAAAAAAGAACGGGTCGCTGAGGGTCACCGCGTACTGAACGGCCAGAAACGTCCCGCCCCAGAACATGGTGATGAGGATGAGGATGGCTTCCTGCGGTTTAACGGAGAATTTGAAGCGTGAGACAGACATGCGGCACTCGCGGTTAAGATCAATTCTCTAGTGTGCGTTGCCTTTGGTTACAGTTCAATGTTGCAGAAATAAAAAAACCGCCGGGAGATCCCGGCGGCAGGGGTTCAACCCGGCGTGTTACTTACTGCTGCCGTGGCTGTTTTTGCCCCCTTTCTTGCCAGCTTCAGATGCGCGTTGCGGGTCATTCTTGAAGTTGCCCCCGCTATGCTGGCCACCTTTACGGCCTGCTTCTGATGCTCTTTCACGGTCTTCTGCGAAATTACCTGAACCACCACGATGGTTTGCCATCTCTAACCTCCAGAATGTGAAACATTAGACATCATATTGCATTCAGTAAAAGAGGATTCTTTCACCTCGCAACACAAGGACAGTGCCTTTATCTGTGCCGCGTGAAACTAAGCTTAGTGGAATGCCGCTATCCGGCAAGCCGCAGGTAATATTCTGCAACATGAACTCAGCCTTTCGGGTGAGATGACGCGACGGTGATTCATAAACCTTTCTTATCATTTCAAAAATCCGCCGCCAAAAAGTTGTATCATTTTGCTACAACGCCTTTTTGTAACCATATTGTTATAAATCAAAGAAATGCCGTTCATTTTTGCAGTCTGGCTGTGATGGCATATCTTTAAAAGAAGGCAGCGATCCGCTGTCAGAAAAACCAACGAGGAGTGATGCAAAATGGCAAAAGTTCTGGTGCTCTATTATTCCATGTATGGACACATTGAAACCATGGCTCACGCGGTAGCAGAAGGTGCAAACAGGGTTGATGGCGTTGAGGTTGTGGTGAAACGCGTACCGGAAACCATGCAGGCGGAAGCCTTCCTGAAAGCCGGGGGGAAAACGCAAAACGCTCCGGTCGCCACCCCGCAGGAGCTGGCGGACTATGATGCCATTATCTTCGGCACCCCAACCCGCTTCGGCAATATGTCAGGCCAGATGCGCACCTTCCTCGATCAAACCGGCGGGCTTTGGGCATCCGGGGCGCTCTACGGCAAACTCGCCAGCGTATTCAGCTCAACCGGCACCGGCGGCGGTCAGGAGCAGACGATTACCTCAACCTGGACTACCCTTGCTCATCACGGGATGGTGATTGTGCCGATTGGCTACGGCGCCCAGGAGCTGTTTGACATTTCCCAGGTGCGTGGCGGTACGCCGTACGGCGCAACCACCATTGCCGGTGGGGATGGCTCACGTCAGCCAAGCAATGAAGAACTGTCTATCGCCCGCTATCAGGGTGAATACGTCGCGGGTCTGGCCAAAAAACTGAACGGCTAATACCCAACAGGAGGACAAGCATGCCAACTCAAGAATCCAAAGCTCACCACGTGGGCGAATGGGCAAGTTTACGCAACACCTCTCCGGAGATTGCCGAAGCTATCTTTGAAGTCGCGAAGTACGATGAAAAGCTGGCCGAGCAGATTTGGGAGGAAGGTAACGATGAGGTGCTGGTGCGCGCCTTCGAAAAAACGGATAAAGACTCGCTCTTCTGGGGCGAGCAAACCATCGAACGTAAAAACGTCTAAGCGTTTGCCCCCGCCGCAGCGGGGGGTTCTCCTTTACTTCGCCGCGTTATTCATTACCGCATTGAATTTATCGACAGGACAGAAGCCGTTCGCATCCACCGGGCAGCCTTTCAGCTCCAGCGTCACGCGCTGCGCGGGCGACTGAAGCGACAGCACGCTGGCGTTACGCAGCTGCTCTGAACTCTGGTAGACATACTCAATTTTCATCAGCTCCTGATTGGCGTTTTTGTCATGCCAGCGCTGGAAGACAATCTTGCCGCCAATGGGGGTGCGCTCCTGCTGGTCGTGCAGCTGATACGGTTTGAAATCCAGGGCCGTCAGCAGGGAAGCAATGTTCGAGTCATGCCCCACCAGCAGGGTGATTTTCGGCGCTTTTGCCTGTTCGGTGACCAGCGTTTTATCAATGTACTTCACCAGCGGCTTCGCCACGTTTTGCGCCACTTCCGTGGAGGTAAACAGCGAATCCTGATAGCCGTTCTTCAGCTTCGACAGCACGCGCCACTGCTGGTCGGTTTTGATTTCGCCCCAGGCCACCTGGTCGGCCGGGAAGCCTTCGTAATACTGCAGCGTGAACGCGTCCACCAGCGAGTTGCCCACCTTCAGCGGCCCGGATACGCCAGGCTCTTTTTCATAGTCGGCGCTGAAGGTATCTTTCGCGTCCGCCAGCGAGCAGACCTTTT
The DNA here is from genome assembly GCF_001521715.1 of Enterobacter asburiae. NCBI lineage: Bacteria > Pseudomonadati > Pseudomonadota > Gammaproteobacteria > Enterobacterales > Enterobacteriaceae > Enterobacter > Enterobacter asburiae. Next base: position 764,085 of record NZ_CP011863.1, on the reverse strand, counting down.
TCTCTTTGCAGGACGGAGAATCGGGGTAGTTCGTCATCTGCTCCAGCAGCTTATAGCTTTCGGTAAGCTGCATTTTCTGCCGCTCGGACTCCATCGCCTTGAGCGCTTTTTCGCGTAATTCCGGCGAGTTATCGGTAATCACCGGATTAAAGGTCGGATCCATGGTGCCCATTTTTTCCTGATGGTGCACGGGAACGTCGCAGCCCGGGAACGCGCCGGTGATGAAGAACTGCGCGGTCGCGACGGTACGCTGCAGGCTGTTGGCGTAAGCATAAACGCTATCCGCCGCTGGGCACTCTCCCGTCTTCACCATCCCCTGCTGCGCCAGCCACTCGCGCATGTAATGGCCCATATAGACTTCCAGCACGCCGCCCTTGGTGGTGAGCTGACCGCCCGGCACCTCCCACTCCGGCCACTGCTTCGGAGTGGACTGCTCCAGCACGCTGCCGTTATTGGCGAGCGGCGCGCGCAGGTTATGGCGACTCATGATTAAAACTTGCTCCAGCTGATACCCTTCCGGCGTCTCTTGCGCCTGCACGCCAAACGTTGCTGAAATGGAACCGGCGACCGCCAGCGCGAGTAGTGCTTTTCTCATCCCTAATTCCTCACTCGTTTTAAAATGTCGCGTTCAGTGTGACAGATTGGTGACAATTTTCCGGGAAGCATTTCTCAAACTGATGATTAACGTGCTTACGGTGTGTACCAATAAGTTTTATAATAAAACCACACACCACCGGAGAATTGACCGTGAAACGTACCCGCCTCGAAGAGAGCACCTGCCCCGTCGCCCGTTCGTTGGATATCATCGGCGACTGGTGGTCGCTGCTGATCGTGCGCGACGCGCTGCGCGGGATTAAACGCTTCGGCGAGTTCCAGAAAAGTCTCGGCATCGCGAAAAACATGCTGACCGCGCGGCTGAAACTGCTGGTCGACGAAGGCATCCTCCGGCTTCAGCCCGCGTCCGACGGCAGCGCCTGGCAGGAATACGTCCTGACCGAAAAGGGGCGCGCCCTGCAAACGGTGCTGGTTGCCCTCTCCCAGTGGGGCAATGAATTTTTGTTTGCGGATAACGAATGCGGCACCGTGCTGGTCGATGCTGAACAGCGCAAACCCCTGCGCAAGCTGGCGCTTATCGCCGACGATGGGCGCGAACTGACGCCTGAAGAGATCGTGGCAAAACTTCCCTCCTGATCGTAACCGACGGCAAAAGCACAAAATGCTCAGCAAAATGGTTGCATTATAAAACCAAATAGCAGAGAGTTTATTCAGTTTCATCTTGAAACCAAATAACCCACTTTGCCTTGAGGAAACACACGATGACTACGCAAATCACCACCGCCCTGATTACGGGTGCCTCTTCCGGGATTGGTGCCGTTTATGCCGATCGCCTTGCCGCGCGCGGCGCTAACCTGGTGCTGGTCGCTCGTCGCGAAGATCGCCTGAAAGCCCTCGCTGCCGACCTGCGCGCGCGCTATGGCGTAGCCGTCGATATTCTGGTGGCCGATCTTACCGATGAAGCCGGCATCAGCGCCGTGGAAGAGGAGCTGCGCAGCAATACCGCCATTGATACGCTCATTAACAACGCTGGCACCGCGCAGATGGCGCCGTTCCTCGCAGGCGATGTGGCGCAGCATCAGGCCATTAACACCCTGAACACCACGGCGCTGATGCGTTTGACCTACGCCATCCTGCCCCGCCTGGCGCAGAACAATCGCGGCACGCTGATCAATATCGCGTCCGTGCTGGCACTGCACGTCCGGGCGGGCAGCGCGCTCTACAGCGCCACCAAGGCGTGGGTTCTGAGCTTTACCCGTGGGTTACAGGAAGAATTTGCCGACAGCAGCGTGCGCATTCAGGCCGTGCTGCCCGCCGCCACGGCGACGGAAATCTGGAGCCATTCGGGCGTCACGGTAAACGATCTGCCGGAAGGATCGGTGATGACCACCGACGATATGGTGGATGCATCGCTGGCGGGTCTGGATCAGGGTGAACCGATCACCATCCCGCCGATGCACGACGCCGGCCTGTGGGATCGCTACGAAGCGGCGCGCCTTGAGCTGTTCAACAGCGCGCGCACCGGCATTCCGGCACCGCGCTACGTGAAACAGTAGCCTAACGCTCAAGCTGGTCGCCGTACTCGCTCATCCAGGCGGCCAGCGGCGAGAGTGCGTCCTGCAGGGTTAGCCCCAGCTCGGTGATTTGATACTCCACGCGCGGGGGGATCTCCGGGTAGACCGTCCGCGTCACCAGCCCGCGCTGCTCAAACAGGCGCAGCTGCTTCGTCAGCTCTTTCTGCGTGATGGGGGCAGCGGCCCGCAGCAGATCGCCAAAGCGTACGGGCGTGTTGAACACAATCAGGCGGTAGAGAATGGGGATCGCCCATTTACCGGAAATCAGGTTCACAAACTGCGTCATCGGGCAGGTATACGCCTCAGATTTTTTTTCACAGCAAACCTCCAGCATTTCTGCCATAGCACACCTCTTGCCTCGTTAGTATCCATTTGGTACCTGGTTTCCTTTCGATACTAACGTTTCTATAGTGCTTTCTCCAGTGACATTTCAGGAGAAGAACATGGGTCGTTTAACAGATAAATATACGCTGATTACCGGCGGCACCAGCGGCATCGGCCTCGCCACCGCGCAGGCGTTTATCGCCGAAGGCGCGCGCGTCGCCGTGACCGGACGCAACCCGGACACCCTCGCCGAAGCAGAACGTATTCTTGGCGATAAGGCCTGGGTGATCCCGACCGATGCGGGCGATATCGCGTCGCAAAAAGCGCTGGCGGAAACCCTCGCCGCCCGCTGGCCGCGCCTCGACGCGGTGTTTCTCAACGCGGGCGACGTGACGCACGCGCCGCTGGAAGCCTGGCAGGAGGATGCCTGGGACCGCCTGATGGGCATCAACCTGAAGGGACCCTTCTTTTTAATTCAGGCGCTGCTGCCGCTGCTGAATAACCCGTCGTCGGTGATCCTCTGCGGCTCCGTGAGCGCGCGCATCGGCCTGCCCACCAGCAGCGTGTATGCCGCGAGCAAGGCCGCCCTGCTGTCGCTGGCGCGCACGCTGTCGGCGGAGCTGCTGCCGCGCGGGATCCGCGTCAACGGCCTGAGCCCCGGTCCGGTGGAAACCCCGGCGTTTACGAAGACGGGCTTAAGCGACGAGGCGCTTAACGCGATGATGGCAGAGATCATCAAGCTGGTGCCGCTCGGCAGAATGGGCTCGACGACGGAGCTGGCAAAAGCCGCGCTCTATCTGGCCTCCGATGAGTCGAGCTACACGGTGGGAACGGAGCTGCTGGTGGACGGCGGAATGGGGAGTTTGTAACTCAAAAGGCGCTGATGCCGGTGACGATGCCGACATACAGCGCCGCCCATGCGCAGGCGGAAAGCAGGCTGACGGCGTAGACCTTGACTGCATTCAGCCTGAGCATCCCCGCCGCCAGCGGGACGATGTAGCGCAACACCGCCAGAAAACGCGACGTAAACAGCACGATGACGCCGTTCTTTTGCAGCTGATGCTGTATCCGCAAGAACTTATCGGCATGCTTTGAGGTAAAACGCGTGACCAGCCGGGTGTGCCCCATCAGTCGGCCGATATGGTAGTTCAGCACCGAACCCGCCGCTGCCCCCAACACCACGGCCAGCCAGGCCTGCACAGGATGCATGCTCGCCTGGCTGACGGTAATGCCCGCCAGCAGCATCACCGAGGCGGGCGGCAGCACGGAGGAGACTAGCACCGTCGATTTACTCAGCGCCATCACAAATAACAGCGCGAAAAGATGTGCCGGATACAGCGCAAAATGATTCAGCAGATTATCAAACCACGCCATTCTCCCCTCCTCCGTTGGTTATTTAATCCTCCATTAGAAATGAATTAACTTAAATAAACCCTCAACATTTTATTAATAAAAATCGTCTAAACCGTTCTTAAACATTATTTAATTTCCTGAGCGGTAAATTTAAATAAGCGTATTATTCCTCTCGTTTTACAACGATCTCGTTATGGCGAGGCTCCTGTACAAATACACGTTATCGCTCTGGTAGGTTCGAGAGAATCGACACAGGGTAAAACAGGCACTGTCGAATCAAGGCTTTGTCAGTATAACTTCCCTTACGGGATACGGTGTACAGTGCTGAACCCAGGACGTGGGGATCTCCTCTTCGACATGCCCTGTCTTGCTCGCCCCTGAGAGATGTTATTATTCAAAGGGAATTCACTATGTCTTACGCTATTCACAACCAGAACCTGGCATTCAATGACAGCGCCATCGCGCAATATATGAATACCGATTTTATTGTCCTCGATATTTCATTATGCGTGGCGCTGGCGCGCGAGCAATTCTTCGAAAAATTAAAAGACGACGATATTCCGTCTCATATTTTTATTGAAGACAATGGCCGCCTGGCGGGCATGATTGCCGTGCGTAAATTGCTGCAGACCGCCGACACGGTACAGCCGATGAAATCGCTGATGATTTCGCAGTTTTTGCAGGTCAAACCGGAGGATGAACGTGCCGACGTTGCCGGACTGCTGGCGCACGGCGGCGCGGACGTGGTGCCCGTGGTCACCCACGGCAAGCTCGTCGGCTGCCTGACCGAGCGCGAAATCGCCCATCTGCTGGAAGATGACGTCACCGAAGACGCCCAGCTTCAGGGGGCAACGCTGCCGCTGGAGAAGCCCTATCTGGACACCAGCCCGTACAGCCTGTGGAAGAAACGCTCCGTCTGGCTGCTGCTGCTGTTTGTCGCGGAGGCCTACACCAGCTCGGTGATCCAGCATTTTGAAGAGGCGCTGGAGTCCGCTATCGCGCTGGCGTTCTTTATTCCGCTGCTGATCGGCACGGGCGGCAACAGCGGGACGCAGATCACCTCCACGCTGGTGCGCGCCATGGCGCTGGGGGAAGTCCGTCTGCGCGACGTGGGCCGCGTGCTGCGTAAAGAGATGACCACCTCGCTGATGATTGCCGCCACGCTCGGTATCGCCGGGTGCATTCGCGCCTGGATGATGGGGATTGGGCTGGAAATCACCCTTATCGTCAGCCTGACGCTGGTGTGCATAACGCTCTGGAGCGCGATCGTGTCGTCCGTCATTCCGATGGTGCTCAAGCGCTGCGGCATTGACCCGGCGGTTGTCTCCGCGCCGTTTATCGCGACGCTTATCGACGGTACCGGGCTGATTATCTACTTTAAGATCGCGCAATATACGCTGGGGCTGGAGTAACGCTGACCTTGCCGGGTGGCGCTGCGCTTACCCGGCCTACAATTTAACACGGGCCACCGTCGGCCAGCGTTCTCACCGCCCGCCCAAACGCCTCAATCGCCAGGGCGACATCTTCAGCCATCACCGATTCCGCCGGATGATGGCTGACGCCTTCTTTGCAGCGCACAAACAGCATGCCGACCGGCCAGCGTTCCGCGATGGCAATCGCGTCGTGGCCCGCACCGCTGGGCAGCATTAGCGAGCGCCCCTGTACCGATGTGACGGCCTCCCCCAGCACGTTTTGCAGGTGGAAATCGCACGGCGTGGCGGCAATGCGGTAAAACTCCTCGGCGCTGAAGTCCAGACCGCGGCGCGAGGCGATCGCCTGCGCATGTTCCAGCAGGTCGTTAAGCAACCGATCCAGCGGCGCATCCTGCGGCCCGCGAATATCCAGCGAGAGCTGAACCTCGCCGGGGATCACGTTCACCGCCCCCGGCAGGCAGCGCAGCTCGCCAACCGTCGCCACCAGGTTGCCGCCCTGCTGTCGGGTAGCGTTTTCAATAATAACCATCCACTCGGCGGCGGCGGCCAGCGCGTCCCTGCGGTGGTGCATCGGCACGGTTCCCGCGTGACCGGCCTCGCCGGTGAAGCGGCAGTTCAGACGGCGCGCGCCGTTAATGGCTTCCACCACGCCAAGGGCGAGCACCTCCTGCTCAAGGCACGGCCCCTGCTCAATATGCAGCTCCAGATAGGCGCTGAAATCCTCCTGACGGCGCGCGGCATGCCGCACGCGGGCAGGATCGAGCCCCACCAGGGTCATCGCCTGCGCCACGCTGATTCCGCTGGCGTCGGCTTTTTCCAGCCAGCCCTGCGGCCAGGTGCCCGTCAGCCCCCGGCTGCCTAACAGCGTAATGCCGAAGCGGGTCCCCTCTTCGTCGCAAAAGCCGACAATCTCGATGGCCTGCGCCAGATGCACATCCTGCTGGTGAAGGCTGTCCACCACCTCAATGGCGGCAAGCACGCCGAGCATACCGTCGTAGCGCCCGGCGTTGCGCACGGTATCCAGATGCGAGCCGAGCAGCACCGCCTGCGCCCCTTCCTTCGCGCCCTCATAACGTCCACAGATGTTGCCCACGCTGTCCTGCCAGACGGTCATTCCCGCCTGGCTCATCCACTGCCCCACCAGCTGGTTGGCCTGCAGATGCTGGGTTGAGAGATAAACCCTCGTCAGCGCATCCGGGGTTTCGCTGATGGCGGCCAGCGCGTCGGCGCGCGCCATCACCCGTTCAGCCGCCGGGCTCATTGCGGCGTCTCGCGGCGATAGTGGTCCCACGCGGCCTGCATGGCGGCCCCCTGCGTGGTGGTGAATTTCAGGTAGTTCAGCACCGACTCCAGCGCGCTCAGGGTGGTCATCACGCAGTCTTTGCGCGCGTTGTAGCCCATGGTGCCAATGCGCCACACTTTGCCGTGCAGCGGACCAAACGAGGTGCCGATTTCAATCCCGAAATCCTCCAGCATCAGCTTACGCACCTGGTCGCCGTTGACGCCCTGCGGGATAACCACGCCCAGCACGTTGTTCATCTTGTGCTTCAGGTCGCCGAAGGTCTCCAGCCCCATCGCCTGAATGCCCTTCAACAGCGCATCGCCGTGCAGCTTATGGCGCGCGATGCCGTTATCCAGCCCTTCCTGCAGGATCAGACGCGCGCATTCGCGGGCGCCAAACAGCGCGGTGGTGGCTTCGGTATGGTGGTTCAGCCGCTCCGGCCCCCAGTAGTCCATCACCATGCCGAGATCGAAATAGTTGGAGTAGATCATCTCCTCGTCGCCGTCGCGGTGGGCGTCGGTGCGGATGCCCTCCTCAACGCATTTGCGGCGGCGAATCGCCTCCTCCATGCGCGCGCTCAGGGTGATCGGCGACGTGCCCGACGGGCCGCCGAGGCACTTCTGCATCCCGGCCGAGACGGCGTCCAGCCCCCAGTCATCGGTCTCCAGCGCGTTGCCGCCGAGCGACGCGGTGGCGTCGGTGTAAAACAGCACGTCGTAGCGGCGGCAGATGGCGCCGAGCTCGGCGAGCGGCTGCAGCATGGTGGTGGAGGTGTCGCCCTGCACGGTCAGCAGCAGGCGCGGGCGAATACGCTTAATCGCATCCTCAACCTGGTCCGGGGTAAACACCTCGCCCCACGGCACCTCGATGGTATGCACCTCGGCGCGGCAGCGGCGGGCAATTTCGCACAGCAGGTGACCAAAACGGCCAAAGACCGGCACCAGCACCTTATCTCCCGGGCGGATGGCGGAGACCAGAATGGCTTCAATTCCCGCGCGGGAGGTGCCGTCCACCAGCATCGTCCAGCGGTTCTCGGTGCGGAACACCCCGCGATAGAGCGCCATCACCTCGTTCATGTAGTGGGTCATGGCCGGATCGTACTGGCCGATCAGCTGGCTCGACATGGCGCGGAGCACGCGCGGGTCGGCGTTGATCGGGCCCGGCCCCATCAGCAGGCGCTGGGGCGGGTTGATTTGCGGAAAGCGTGCGATATCCATTGTTAAGTCCTTATCAGTTGAGGCCGCGCACGGAGGAGATGAACTGCTTCAGTTCCGTGGTCTGCGGGTTGGCGAACAGCGTTTTGCTGTCGCCCTGCTCCCAGACTTTCCCCTGGTGCATAAACACCACGCGGTCGCCCACTTCGCGGGCAAAATTCATTTCATGGGTAACCAGTATGAGCGTCATCCCCTCGGCCGCCAGCTGCTCCAGCACCTTGAGCACTTCGCCCACCAGCTCCGGGTCGAGCGCGGAGGTGATCTCGTCACAAAGTAAAACTTTCGGCGACATGGCCAGCGCCCGGGCAATTGCCACGCGCTGCTGCTGGCCGCCGGAGAGGCTCGACGGGTAGTAATCCAGACGATCGCCTAAGCCCACTTTCTCCAGCATGCGCTGCGCCAGCTCGCGGCATTCGGCGGCGCTTTTCTTCAGCACCCGACGCGGGGCGAGCATCACGTTTTCCAGCGCCGTCATGTGCGGGAACAGGTTAAAGCTCTGGAACACCATCCCGACCGAGCGGCTGATTTCCCGCGCCTGAGAATCCCGATCGGTAATGGTCATGCCGCCCAGCTTGATGCTGCCGTCCTGATAGCCTTCCAGTCCGTTGATGCAGCGCAGCAGCGTACTTTTGCCCGATCCGCTGCGTCCGATAATGGAGATCACCTGGCCCATGTCGATATCCAGATCGACGCCCTTGAGCACGTGGTTATCGCCGTAGTATTTCTGCACCTGATTAATGGTGATGAGAGGCATTGAATTTCGTCTCCAGATAGCGGCTGTAGCGCGACAGCGGATAACACAGAATAAAGTAGCCGAGTGCCACCAGCGCAAAGACCTTAAACGGCTGATACGTCACGTTGGTCAGCATGGTCCCGGCCTTGGTCAGCTCGATGAAGCCGATAATCGACGCCAGCGCGGTACCTTTAATCACCTGCACGGCAAAGCCGACCGTCGGGGCGATGCCGATGCGCAGCGCCTGCGGGGCGACGACGCGAAACAGGGTCTGGCCGAAGGTCAGCCCCAGGCAGCGCGACGCTTCCCACTGCCCTTTCGGCAGGGCGCGAATGCTGCCGTTCCAGATATCGAGCAGAAACGCGCTGGTGTAGAAGGTGAGCGCCAGCGAGGCGGCGGTCCACGGCGAGACGTCGATGCCGAACAGCGCCACGCCAAAGAAGGCCAGGAACAGCTGCATCAGCAGCGGCGTGCCCTGAAACAGCTCAATATAGCCGCGGATGATGCGCTTCACCGCGCGCCCGCCCGTCAGGCGCAGCAGCAGGAGCGGCAGCGTCACCGCCGCCCCGCCGACAAACGCCACCAGCGACAGCAGCACCGTCCAGCGTCCGGCCAGCAGCAGGTTGCGAATAATGTCCCAGTCGGTAAAGGTGGTCATCATGCCTGCACCCCCAGCCATTTCCGTCCCGCCGCCATCATCAGCTGGCGCAGGGTAATCGACAGCGCTAAGTAAATCCCGGTTGTCACCAGATAAACCTCAAAGCTCAGAAACGTTCTGGACTGGATCAGGTTGGCGGCGAAGGTCAGCTCTTCATACGAGACCTGCGACACCACCGACGAGCCTAGCATCACGATAATGCACTGGCTCACCAGCGCCGGGTAAATGCGCTGCAGCGCGGGCGGCAGCACCACGCGGATAAAGGTCTGCAGCCGGGTCAACCCCAGCACGCGTCCGGCTTCCCACTGCCCTTTCGGCGTGACCTGAATGCCCGCGCGGATAATCTCGGTGCTGTAGGCGCCCAGGTTCACCACCATGGCCAGCAGCGCCGCTTCCCCCGCCGTCATCTTCAGCCCGAGATTCGGCAGGCCGAAGACGATGAAAAACAGTTGCACGACAAACGGCGTGTTGCGGATGATTTCCACATACGCGCCCCAGATCCGGCTGAACCAGGTGGTGCGTCCGCTGCGGATCGCCGCCCCGAAAATCCCTGTCGCCAGCCCGCCGACGGTCGCCATCACCGTCAGCTGAACGGTGACCCACAGCCCCGCCAGCAGCTCCGGCCAGTGCGGCCAGAGCGCGGAGAAATCAAGTTGCTCCGTCATCGGCTCAGGCGCCAAGGTTTGCCGGCAGCGGGGCCTTCAGCCATTGCTCAGACAGGCCGTTCAGCGTGCCGTCCTTGATGCCCTGCTCAATCAGCGCATCCACTTTTGCCTTCAGGGCCGGTTCGTTTTTCTTCAGGCCAATAAAGCACGGCGAATCTTTCAGCATAAAGCTCGGCACCGGGGCTTTATCCGCGTTCTGGCGCGAAATAGCCGCCACCACCAGGTTGCCGGTTGCCACGTACTGCACCTGTCCGGAGAGGTAGGCGGAGAGCGTGGTGTTGTTGTCTTCGTAGCGCTTCACGTCCGCGTCTTTCGGCGCCAGGCCGGTCAGCACCATGTCCTCCACCGCCCCGCGCGTCACGCCGATGGTTTTTCCGCTCAGCGCGGCGGCGTCCTTCAGCTCGGCCCCTTTCGGACCAAACACGCCGAGGAAGAACGGCGCGTAGGCGCGGCTGAAGTCGATCACCTTCTCGCGCTCCGGGTTTTTACCGAGGCTTGAAATGACCAGATCCACCTTATCGGTTTGCAGGTACGGCACGCGGTTGGCGCTGGTCACCGGCACCAGCTGCAGCTTGAGCTTCATCTGTTTGGCCAGATAGCGCGCCATGTCGATGTCATAGCCCTGCGGCTGCAGGTCGGTCCCCACCGAGCCAAACGGCGGGAAGTCCTGCGGAACGGCAATGCGAATGGTGCCGCGCTTCTCGATATCCTGAAGCTGGTCAGCCTTTGCCGGCAGCTGTGTGAAGAGGCATGCGGCCCCGGCCAGTGCAATCAACAATTTTTTCATGGTGCTTCCCCGTAACGTTAACATGAAACAAAAGATTCTTTGAATGTGATTTTGCAACTAATGTGCCAGATAGGGCGAAGCGGGGAATATTCTTTCGAAGCCTGATAAAACGCGGACGGATCGAAAAAACGTATGTTTTCCCGACCCGTCAGATGCACCATTTTAATGCAAAGCACCAGCCTGATGCCCCATTATCGCTGTTCGAGTTCGTCCAGCTGCTGGTAGAGGGAGGCAATCTCGTGAATGCGCGGGCGGCCTTTATCGAGAATTTCATGCAGGAAGGCATTCGCCAGCAGATTAATCAGGCTGTTGACCGAGGAGTAGCTGTCATAGGCCGAGACGCTGTCCAGCGGGGCGCAGAGCTGCCAGCTCGCCAGCGGAAACAGGCTGTGCGCCTGCGGCTCGCACATCAGCAGCACTGGAATACCGCTGCTCTGAAGCTGCTGCATCAGCGGGCGGATAATGCGCGGGCGGCGGCGAAAGGCCATCATGACCACCAGATCGTCCGGCGTTAAATCCACCAGCTCTTCGCCCAGGCTCTGCCCCGGCTGCGGCAGGACCAGCACCTGACCGCGCGCCTGCAGCAGCTGCTGGCGCAGGTGCAGCGCCGCCGGATAGGCGTTACGCATGCCGATAATGACGATGCGCCGCGCCTTCACCATGCAGGCCATCGCGTCGGCAAACTGCTGCGCGTCGAGGGCATTAACCCACTGGGTCAGGTTCGCCATCTCCTGCTTATAGTGGCGCGCCAGCAGCGTATTGCCCTGCACCGCGTCGCGGTTATCGGTGAGCGGCATCCCGCTCTGGCGCAGGGTGCGCAGCTCGTCGCGCATGTCTTTATATTTCTCATAGCCCAGACGCTTAAACAGACGGCTGACCGTGGCTTTCGACACCCCGCTCAGCTGCGCCAGCTCGGCGCTGTTGTAGCTAATCAGATCGTCAAAATGATCGAAAATAAAATCCGCCACCCGCTGCTCCTGCGGCGACAGCGACGGGTACTGTGCTTTCAGACGTTCATCCAGTTGTTCCATAGCGCCTCTGTAACTTTTGTTTCATCACATTTTGCCTTTCATTCTACCTTTCATTATACGTGCCAGTTTACTGAAACTTTTCTCTCAGAACTGGAACAGCTTTTGCAGCACCTTGTGACTTTCAGGGTTACGAGGACGCTTTATGCAAAGTAATGTCTCCACGCACGGCATGGCCGTTGCGCCCCACCATCTTGCCAGCCAGAGCGCGCTGGCGGTGCTGCGCGAAGGCGGCAGCGCCATAGAGGCAATGGTCGCCGCGGCGGCCACCATTGCCGTGGTTTATCCGCACATGAACGGCCTGGGCGGCGATGGCTTCTGGCTTATCGTGCCGCCGGAAGGCGAACCTGTCGCCATTGATGCCAGCGGCGCGGCGGGATCGCGCGCAACGCTCGCCGCCTACGACGGGCTGGCGCATATTCCCCACCGCGGCCCCCGCGCGGCGCTGACCGTCGCCGGCACGGTGAGCGGCTGGGACGAGGCGCTGAAGGTCTCGCGCGAGATGACCGGCAAGGCGCTGCCGCTGGCCCGCCTGCTGGCCGACGCCATTGAGTACGCGCAGAACAGCACGCCGGTCACGGCCTCTCAGGCCCACGCCACGGCTAGCAAATTCGACGAGCTGAAGGACGTCCCCGGCTTCGCGGAAACCTGGCTGGTGGACGGTAAGCCACCAGAGGTCGGCAGCCGCTTTTACCAGCCCGCCATGGCCACGACCCTGACGCGCCTGGCGGAGGACGGTCTGGACAGCTTTTACCGCGGCCCGCTGGCGGACGTGCTGGCGCACGGCATGGAAACGCTGGGCCTGCCCGTGACGCTGGCCGATTTACACGCGCACGCTGCCCGGCGCACCGCGCCGCTGAGGCTACAGCATCAGCAGGGGGAGATCTTTAACCACGCCCCGCCGACGCAGGGGCTGGTCTCGCTGGCAATACTCGGCATCACCGACCGCCTGAATATGGCGGAGGCCGACGACGCCGACACCGTTCACCGCATCGTTGAAGCCACCAAGCTGGCCTTTGGCCTGCGCGATGCCCACATCACCGACCCGCGCGAGCTGAAAACCGATATTCAGGGTCTGCTGGATCCCGCCGCTCTGCAGGCGCTTGCCGACAGGGTTGACGACGGCCGCGCCGCGCCGTGGGGCACCGGAAAAGGCCCCGGCGATACGGTGTGGATGGGGGTAATGGATAACAGCGGACTCGCCGTGTCGTTTATCCAGAGTATCTATCACGAGTTCGGCAGCGGCGTGGTGCTGCCCGACACCGGCATCGTCTGGCAGAACCGGGGCGCATCGTTCAGCCTCGATCCCAATCATCTTCTGGCCCTCGCGCCGGGCAAGCAGCCTTTCCATACCCTGAACCCGGCGGCGGCGCGTCTTAAGGACGGGCGCGTGATGGTCTACGGATCGATGGGCGGCGACGGCCAGCCGCAAACCCAGGCCGCGCTCTTTACCCGCTACGCGATTCAGGGCGTGCCTTTACAGGAAAGCATTTCCCGCCCTCGCTGGCTGCTGGGGCGCACCTGGGGACAAACCTCTGACACGTTAAAGCTGGAAGGACGCTTTACCGCTGAGACGGTCTCACGGCTTCAGGCACTCGGACACGAGGTGGAAATATTCCCTGACTTCAGCGAAGCGATGGGCCACGCGGGCGCGATTGTCCGCCACCCCAACGGGCTGTTCGAAGGGGCATTTGACCCGCGCAGCAACGGCGCGGCCGCCGGATTCTGAGGAGAAAACAATGACGACACCACAACCCGACTGGCAGGCGTATCTGGCGCAAATGGAGTCCGTTCTCGGCGTGACGCTGGACGATGCCCGCCGCGCCGAGCTGCAGCTGCAGTTCAGCCGCATTGCCACCCTGGCCGCCCCGCTGATGGCGCTGCCGCTCGACGACCGTCTGGAGATCGCAGGAGTATACAAAGCATGAGGCTACACGAGATGAGTATCAGCGCGATCCAGCATGCGCTGAGCGCGGGCGAGCTGAGCGCTCGCGAGATTGCCCGCCAGACGCTGGAGGCGATTGCGCGCGTTAACCCGCAGATCGGCGCCTGGACCGCCGTGACGGAAGCGCGCATGCTCGCCGAGGCCGAGAGCATCGACACCCTGCGCCGCGAAAAGCGCCCCCTGCCCCCGCTGGCGGGCGTGCCCTACGCGGTAAAAAACCTGTTCGACGTTGCCGGTCACACCACCCTTGCCGGGGCAGAGCTGTTCAGCCAGCGCCCTGCCGCGGCCGCTGACAGCTTCGCGGTGCGCCAGCTGCGCAGCGCGGGCGGGCTGCTGACCGGGATGGTAAATATGGACGCCTACGCCTACGGCTTCACAACCGAAAACAGCCACTACGGCACCACGCGTAACCCGCACGATCTGGCGCGCATTGCGGGCGGATCGTCCGGCGGCTCGGCCGCCGCCGTGGCCGCCGGGCTGGTGCACTTTTCGCTCGGCACCGACACCAACGGCTCGATTCGCGTTCCGGCCTCCCTGTGCGGCATCTATGGCCTGAAGCCCACCTTTGGCCGCCTGTCGCGATCCGGCAGCCATCCGTTTGTCGCGAGCCTCGATCATATCGGCCCCTTTGCCCGCCGCGTGTGCGATCTGGCGTCCGTGTACGACGCGCTGCAGGGCCGGGACAGCAGCGACGGTTTTCAGGCAGAGAGCTCGCGCGAGCAGACGCGCCCCCTGCTCGACCGGGGGCTTGACGGCCTGCGCTGCGCGGTGCTCGGCGGCTACTTCACCACCTGGTGCGATGCGGATGCCAGAGACGCCGTGGCGCGGGTGGCGAAGGCGCTCGACGTGCAGGATGAGCTGCAGTTCCCGGACGCCGAGCTGGCGCGCTCCGCGGCGTTTATCATCAGCGCCTCCGAAGGGGGAAATCAGTACCTGCCCGCGCTTCGCTGCGAGCCCGAGCGTTTTGAGCCGCACTCCCGGGAGCGCCTGCTGGCCGGGGCGATGATCCCCTCCGCCTGGTACATTCAGGCCCAGCGGTTTCGCGCGCACGCCCGGCAGGCGTTTAAAACCCTGTTCGCGCAGGCCGACGTGCTGATCGCTCCGGCAACGCCGCGCAGCGCGACGCTCGCGGGTGAGCAAACCATGGAGATTAACGGTCAGCCGCTCCCCATCCGCGCCAGCATGGGGATGCTGACCCAGCCGATTTCGTTTTTAGGCCTGCCCGTGACCACCGTTCCGCTGCGCACCGCCCAGGGTGCGCCGATTGGCCTGCAGCTGATTGCCGCGCCGTTTAACGAGCAGGCCTGCCTGCGCGTCGCGCGCGTGCTGGAGGAGAGTGGCATCACCGATGCCCGTCCGGCGGAGGTGGCCGCATGATGAATCACGATGACATTAACCTGCCGTGGGTGGTTGCCGAGGTGACCGCCGCGTTTTACCGCTATGAAGACGCGCTGGTGAGCAACAACGTTGCGGTGCTGGACGAGCTGTTCTGGCACGACAAAAACACGGTGCGTCTGGGGGCGGGTGAAAACCTGTACGGGATTGATGAAATCCGCGCCTTTCGCGCGGCGCGCCCGCCGCCGGGCTGCAGCGGACGCTGCGCCACACCGTGATTACCACCTTCGGGGAGGATTATGCCGTGTGCAGCACCGAGTTTACCCGTGAGGGCACGGAGCGCATTGGCCGCCAGCAGCAGACGTGGGTGCGGTTTGCCTACGGGTGGCGGATCGTGGCGGCGCAGGTGAGTTTGATGGTGTAACGCCACCGGGAATACGAGGTCCTGTAGGCCGGGTAAGGCGCAGCCGCCACCCGGCTAAACGCGGCACACTTATTTCTGAAACGGATGCACCTCCCGCCAGTGGTCGGCAATCTGCTGGCGGGTACAGACCCACACCCGCTCATGCTGCTGAATATAATCCAGGAACCGCTGCAGCGCGCGAAAACGCCCCGGCCGCCCCAGCAGGCGGCAGTGCATGCCGATGGACATCATCTTCGGCGCGCTTTCCCCTTCTTCGTACAGCACGTCAAAACTGTCCTTCAAATACGTATAGAACTGCTCGGCGGTGTTAAACCCCTGCGCGGTGGCGAAGCGCATGTCGTTCGCATCCAGCGTATACGGCACGATCAGGTGCGGTTTACGGGAGCCGTCGCCGCAGGCCACTTCCGTCCAGAAGGGCAGATCGTCGCCGTAGTAGTCGCTGTCGTAGTCGAAGCCGCCGTGCTCCACCACCAGCTGGCGGGTGTTGGGGCTGTCGCGCCCGGTGTACCAGCCCGTTGGCGGCTTGCCGAACAGGTCGGTCAGCACCTGCACCGCCTTGTGCAGGTGTTCGCGCTCCTGTTGGATATCCATGTGCTGATAGTGGATCCAGCGCCAGCCGTGGCTCACCACGTCGTAATCCGCCGCCCTGATTGCCTCGACGATCTCCGGGTGACGCGCCAGCGCCATCGCCACGCCAAAGACCGTCAGCGGCAGGCCGCGCTTTTGAAATTCACCGTGGATCCGCCAGAACCCGGCGCGGCTGCCGTATTCGTAGAGGGAGTCCATCGACATGTGTTTATCCGGGTAGCTGGCCGC
The DNA here is from genome assembly GCF_001521715.1 of Enterobacter asburiae. Lineage (NCBI taxonomy): Bacteria > Pseudomonadati > Pseudomonadota > Gammaproteobacteria > Enterobacterales > Enterobacteriaceae > Enterobacter > Enterobacter asburiae. Next base: position 747,959 of record NZ_CP011863.1, on the reverse strand, counting down.
GCCGATGATGTCCGACAGGAACTGCTCGGATCCGGCATCGCCGTGCAGAACGTGGTTTTCCGCCCCTTCCTCATAATTGAGCACAAACTGCACGGCGACGCGCGCCTGATTCGGCCACCGCGCGTGCGGCGGGTTGCCCGCGTAGCCGCGCAGATCCCGCGGGTAATTCTGTTCAAAAAGCCCCATTGCCACCCCCAAAAATTAAAATGGATTCAGTGCCTGAAACTGTCCGCTTAACGCTTTTTTCTCCGGGAAGGCCAGATCCCCGTGCTTGCTGGTCGACAGCCCCAGCGCCACAAGCGATTCCACCATCTTCACCGCCGCGCTGACGCCGTCGATGACCGGCACGCGCAGCTCGCGCGTCAGCTCCTGCGCCAGCGTCGCCATGCCGCCGCAGCCCAGCACGATGGCGCCGCAGCCGTCCTCTTTCAGCGCCTGTATACAGCGCGCGCGCACTTTTTCCTGCGCCAGACCGCTGCCGTCTTCCAGCGCCAGCACAGGGAGATCGATAGCGTGCAGCGCCGCGCACCTGTCCTGAAAGCCATACTGGTGCAGCAGATGACGGGCAATAATCAGCGTGCGCGGCAGCGTGGTGACCACCGAAAAGCGCGTCGCCACCAGCGTCGCCATATGCATGGCGGCTTCCGCAATGCCCACCACCGGCCCCTGCGCAAGCTCGCGCGCCGCCAGCAGGCCCGGATCGCCAAAGCAGGCGATGACGTGACCGTCCACGCCCTGCTCTCTGCCGAGCCTGACCTGTTCGAGAACCCCCACAGCGGCGATGGCTTCATCAAAGTGTCCCTCGATAGACGGCACGCCCGCGCTCGGGCAGACCGCGAGGATCTCCGTACCCGGCGCCGCCACCGCGCGGGCCGCCGCGCCGATGGTTTCCGTCATCGCGAGGCTGGTGTTGGGGTTAATCACTTGTATACAGACAGAGGACATTACGACTCCTTGTGGCCGGCAAACAGCCGGGCAAAATCAGGCAGGCACTCGCCCGCCCGCTCGAAGCAGAGGCTGGCGACGATACGTTCAAAATGGTGCATTAAGGCATCGCTGAGCGGCTGGAGCGCCTTCTGGCGCAGCAGATCCACCAGCTGTTCGTGATCGTTGCAGCGGCACCCCTGACGCCACGGCGCACCCCAGGTGGCAATCACCAGCGACGAGCGCTGGCTCAGGCCGGTCACCATTTCAGTCAGCACCTGGTTGCCGGAGATGGCCTGCAGCTGGATGTGGAAATTGGCGGAGTGGCGAATTGCCGCCGGGCCGTCGTACGCCTCGTGCGCCTGCTGCTCCTGGCGAATGATGGCCTCCAGCGCGGCAAGGTGCGGCGGCTGGCAGCGGGCCAGCACGTCCGGCAGGTTGGCGACCTCCAGCAGGGCGCGGGTGCGGAAGATGTGCTGCGCCTCTTCCACCGTCGGGCTGGCAACGTGTGCACCACGCTTGGGCGTTAAGGTGACCATTTGCACAGCCGCGAGTCGTTGAAGCACCTTGCGGATACCCGTGCGGCTTACGCCAAACACCTCGGCCAGCGCCTCTTCCGGCAGCTTGCTCCCCGGCAGCAGCTGATGTTCGACAATCGCGGTCATCAGCGCCTGAAAGATCGATTCATCTTTGTCATGCAGGTCTGGCGCGGTCTGCAGGGCGTTTATGTTGTTCATTCACCACTCCGTCTTTTACTCTTCGTTATCGAATCGTATACATAAAAATAAAATATTGCATACAAGATTTATTATTTTGGCCTGGATCCTGCAACACCGTCTGCACTCCCACTCAACGGGTTTTCATTCACAGGAGCAGGTTTCATGCCAAACAGTCAAAACGCGCAGCAGGGTACGGCCGCTGATTCCGGTGCGGTTTACAGCCCACGTCTTTGCAATGAGGATCTGGCACCGACGCGTGACCAGAACTGGAGCTGGTACAACATCTTTTCGTTCTGGATGTCGGACGTTCACAGCATGGGGGGTTATGTTGTCGCCGCGAGCTTTTTTACGCTCGGGCTGGCAAGCTGGCAGGTGCTGCTCTGCCTGCTGGTGGGGATTTGCATCGTGCAATTGTGCGCCAACCTGGTGGCTAAACCGAGCCAGATGGCGGGGGTGCCCTACGCGGTGATCAGCCGTCAGGCGTTTGGCGTCTTCGGGGCCAATATTCCGGCGGTGATCCGCGGGCTGATTGCCTTCGCGTGGTACGGCATTCAGACCTATCTGGCCGCCAACGCCCTGATGCTGGTGGCGCTGAAGTTCTGGCCGTCGCTCTCTTCGCTTACAACAGACGCGTTCCAGGGCCTGTCGCATCTCGGCTGGATCTGCTTTGCCATTATGTGGGTACTGCAGGCGATGGTTTTCTGGCACGGCATGAGCGCCATCAAGCGCTTTATTGATATCGCCGGTCCGGCGGTCTACGTGGTGATGCTGGCCCTCGCAGGCTGGATTGTATACAAGACCGGTTTTGACGGCATTTCCTTCACTCTCGCCAGCAAATCCCTGAGCGCGGGCGAGCAGACCTGGCAGATGATCACCGCGACCGCGCTGGTGGTATCTTACTTCTCCGGCCCGCTGCTCAACTTTGGCGACTTCTCCCGCTACGGCAAAAGCATGGGCGAGATCCGCCGCGGCAACCGCTGGGGCCTGCCGTTTAACTTCCTGCTGTTCTCCATCGTCACCGTGGTGATTGTCTCCGGCACCCAGTCGCTGTTTGGCCGCATGATCACCGACCCGATCGAAACCGTCAGCCGCGTGGGCAACGATCTGGCCGTGGCGATTGGCCTGCTGACGATGATCACCGCCACCATCGGGATCAACATCGTCGCGAACTTTGTCTCCCCGGCGTTTGATTTCTCTAACTGCTCGCCGCAGAAAATCAGCTTCCGCACCGGGGGCATGATTGCCGCCGTCGGCTCGATCCTGCTCACCCCGTGGAACCTGTTCAACTCGCCGGAGCTTATCCACTACACCCTGGACGTGCTCGGGGCGTTCATCGGCCCGCTGTTCGGCATTCTGATTGCCGACTTCTACCTGATTAAGCGCGGCAAGGTGTCGGTCGACGATCTGTTCGACGACACGCCAAAGGGCAAATACTGGTACCGCAACGGCTTTAACCCGAAAGCCATTGGCGCGCTGATCCCGTCCGTTGCCGTAGGCCTGGTGATTAGCTTTATCCCGGCCCTGCATGAGGTGGCGAACTTCAGCTGGTTTATCGGCGTCTTCCTCGGCGGCGTGACCTACCGCTGGCTGGCGCGGGAAGACCGCGAGACGGCGAGCGCGACGTCGTTCAGCTCCCGCGTGGCAACGCAAAAAGAGTAACCCCCTCCTCCGGCCGCAGCGTGTCTGCGGCCCGTTCATTCTGGCACCGTTCTTGCTGCGCCTTATCACCCCGCTACGCAAACACTAAGGCAGGAACCATGATGGATTACCAGACAGCGATCCGCGGCGCATTTTTTGATATTGCACAGGTCTGCGACAGCGCAGACGCGATTGCCCAACACGCGCGCTACCTTGAGGACGGGCTGCTGTTTATACAGAGCGGGAAAATTCTGGCGCACATGCCGTGGCAGGAGGGCGAGCAGTATCTTGACCCCCACAAGGGCTACACCGACCTGCGCGGCAGGCTGCTGCTGCCCGGTTTTGTCGACACCCACGTCCATTATCCGCAAACGGAGATGATCGGCGCCTTTGGCGAACAGCTGCTGGAGTGGTTGACCACCTACACCTTCCCGGTGGAGAGCCAGTTTTCCGATGAAGCCTACGCGAAAGAGATCGCCGAATTTTTCATTCACCAGCTGGTGAGCAACGGCACCACCACCGCGCTGGTGTTTTGCACGCTGCATCCGGAATCGGTCGAGGCGCTGTTTACCGAAGCCCTGCGCCTGAACATGCGCCTTATCGCCGGAAAGGTGATGATGGACAGACACGCGCCGGACTACCTGAGCGAAGACGCGAAGCAGAGCTACCGGCAGACGCGGGCGCTGATCCAGCGCTGGCACCACCGGGGACGGCTGGGCTATGCCATTACCCCGCGCTTTGCCCCGACCTCATCCCCCGAGCTGCTTGCCGCGGTCAGCCTGCTCAGAGAGGAGTTCCCGGATACCTGGATGCAGACCCACCTGAGCGAAAACCCCAACGAAGTGGCCTGGGTGAGCGACCTCTGGCCGGAGCACGAGCGCTATCTGGACGTGTATCACCACTACGGCCTGACCGGCGAGCGCAGCGTGTTTGCACACGCGATTCACCTTCACCACAGCGAGTGGCAGTGCCTGCACGACACCGGCTCGGCGGTGGCGTTTTGCCCCACCTCAAACCTGTTTCTCGGCAGCGGGCTGTTTCGCCTGCCCGCCTGCTGGCAGCACAGCGTGCGGATGGGCATCGGCACCGACGTCGGTGCGGGCACCACCTTCAGCATGCTGCGCACGCTGGGGGAGGCCTACAAGGTCGGCCAGCTTCAGAGCTACCGCCTGCGCGCCAGCGAGGCGTTTTATCACGCCACGCTGGGCGGCGCGCACGCCCTCCGGCTCGACGATAAGATTGGCAATTTCGCGCCCGGCAAAGAGGCGGATTTCGTGGTGATCGACCCTGACGTGACGCCGCTGCAGCGCCTGCGCAATCGCCGCTGTCAGGATATCTACGAGCAGCTTTTTGTGCTGATGACTCTCGGCGACGAGCGCAACATCAGCGAGACCTGGGTCAACGGCGAGCGGGTATGGTCAACTGCCGCGGTAGGTTGACCACCCGCCGGGCGCAATCACAAACGGCAGGTGGAAGTGCTCGCCTGCCGCTTCTCCCGTCACAAAATCAATTTGCGCACAGGGGTAGAGCGTGTCGCGACCGGTTTCGCGAAACCACGCGCCGATCTCGGCCACCAGCCGATAGCGGCCTGCGGGCAGAGAGGGAACGAACGCGGCGATGCGCCCCTGGGCGTTGGTCACGCCCGTGGCCAGCGTGTTCCCGTCCTGTTGTAGATGAACCGTCACGCCCTCTGCGGGTTTGCCCGTCGAGATATCGAGAATATGGGTGCTGAGTGTGCTCATTCGCTAATGACTCCTTCCAGCCGTAGCAGCGTAATTTCCCGCAACTGTTCCAGCGCGGCACGGACTTCCTGCGCGTCGCTGTTCTCCAGCCGCGCGTGCAGCGCCTGTAAAATCTCCTCGCCGCTGCGGCCCTTCGCGCGGATCAGAAAGACGCGTCCGAAGCGGGCCTCGTAGCGGGCATTGCCCTCGCGCAGCGCCTGGGCAAGGGCAGCATCGCGATCGTTCACCGCGCCCTGCTCCTGGCGCGACAGCGCCGCCTCCGCCTGTGAACCTGCGGGTTTTTCCCCGATGCGCGGATGGGCGCTCAGGGCCTGCGCCAGCGACGCTTCGTCCCAGTCTTGCGTCAGCGCGTTTGCCGTACTGAACAATTCGTCCCGGCTGGCGTAGGGCCGCCCCAGAGCCAGCGCATCGGCCCAGCCGGGGAGCGCCACGCAGGGGTGAATCAGCGCTAAGGCCTTTTCGTGGGGAAGATGATTTAAGTCGTGCAGTGCGATCATAGTGTCTCCTTTATTGTCTTCTTCCTGGTTGTTGCACAAACCACGCCACTCTGAGCGCGGGCGTGAAACAGTCGATTCCGTATAGCTCAACTGGAAATTTTTGATTCAAAAAAAGGCACGCTCACCGCGTTTGCGCACCTTAGCAGTGCAAACTCACCTCTCACAACGCCGTTTTCGCCACTCTGCAGCCTGGTACGCAAATTGCTGAATACCTTTACACCCTGCAAAAGGAGAGAAGCATGAGAGCAATCGTCATTGGCGCGGGTATTGGCGGCCTGAGCGCCGCCGTCGCGCTGAAGAAAGCGGGCATCGACTGTACCGTGTTTGAAGCCGTCAAAGAGATCCGGCCCGTCGGGGCGGCCATCTCCATCTGGCCTAACGGCGTGAAATGCATGCAGCACCTCGGCATGGGCGACATCATCGAGACCTACGGCGGGCCGATGCGTTTTATGGCTTACAAGGATTACCGGCGCGGCGAGACCCTGACCCGCTTCAGCCTTGCCCCGCTGGTTGAGCGTACCGGCGGGCGCCCCTGCCCCGTCTCGCGCGCTGAACTTCAGCGCGAAATGCTGGACTTCTGGGGGCGCGACAAGGTGCAGTTCGGCAAGCGCGTCGAACGCGTAAGCGAAGACGACACGGGCGTGAGCGTGACCTTCACCGACGGCACCACGGCAGTGGGCGATTTTCTGATTGCCGCCGACGGCAGCCACTCGGCGGTTCGCCCGTATGTGCTGGGATACACCCCGGAGCGCCGCTACGCCGGGTACGTGAACTGGAACGGGCTGGTGAAGATTGACGAAGAGATCGCCCCGGCGCACCAGTGGACCACCTTCGTTGGCGAAGGCAAACGCGTGTCGCTGATGCCCGTTTCCGGCGGACGCTTTTACTTCTTTTTTGACGTGCCGCTGCCCGCAGGCCTGGCGGAGGATCGCACCACCCTGCGCGCCGATCTCACGGGCTACTTCCGCGGCTGGGCGCCGCCGGTGCAGAAGCTTATCGCGGCGCTGGATCCCGAGACCACCAACCGCATTGAAATCCACGACATTGAACCGTTCGACAGCCTGGTGCGCGGCAACGTCGCGCTGCTCGGCGATGCCGCGCACAGCACCACGCCGGACATCGGCCAGGGCGGCTGTGCCGCGATGGAAGATGCCGTCGTGCTGGGGGAGTGCCTGCGAGAAAACCACAGCATTACGCTGGCGCTGCGGCAGTACGAAGCGCTGCGCTGCGACCGGGTGCGCGACCTGGTGCTGAAGGCGCGTAAACGCTGCGACGTCACCCACGGGAAAGACATGGCGTTGACGCAGGCCTGGTATCAGGAGCTCAAAGAAGAGACCGGGGAGCGCATCATCAACGGTCTGTGCGAGACCATTCAGGGCGGCCCGTTAGGCTGAACGCAAGAGGGACAACGATGAAAAGAGAACCGACTCCACCCGCCCACTGCACGTTTGAGCCAGAGGACTGGCTGCGCCTGGCGAAATGCTGGCACCCGGTCGCGCGCGCCTGCGACGTTGGCCCGGCACCGGTCAAGGCGACCCTGCTGGATGAACAGCTGGTGATTTACCGGATTAACGACCAGGTCGTGGTCGCCCGTGACGTCTGCCCGCACCGCGGCGTGCCGCTGACGCTCGGCTTCCACGACGAGCACGGGATTATCTGCCCCTACCACGGCCTCCGCTTTGGGGAGGACGGGCGCTGCAACCGTATTCCGTCCAGCCCCGACCAGCCCGTTCCGGCGAAGCTGAAACTGATTAACTACGCCGTTGAGGAACGCTTCGGCCTGATCTGGACCTGCCTGGCGTTTGACCCGGACAATCCTGTACCGCTGCCCACCATGCCGCACTGGGATGACGACGGATTTCAGCAGATCAACTGCCCGGCGTTTGAGGTGAACGGCTTCGCCGGGCGACAGGTGGAGGGGTTTCTGGACGTGGCGCACTTTGCCTGGATCCACACCGATACCTTTGCCGATCCCAGTAACCAGCTTGTGCCCGCCTATCAGCCGCAGGAGACGCCGTTCGGTTTTGTTGCCGATTACTGGAGCACCGTGAGCAACTATCCCGCCAGTTCACCCGTGCAGGCGCCGGAAGGGTTCCAGTGGCTGCGCCATTTTGAAATGCATCTACCGTTTACCGCCACCCTGACGATTCATTTTCCGGGAGAATCGAGACTGGCGATCATGAACGCCGCGTCGCCCGTGTCATCGCGCGTCACCCGCATGTTCGCCCCTATCGCGCGTAACTTTGACCTGCATATTCCGGTGGAGGACGTGCATGCCTTTAACCTGCGCATTTTTGAAGAGGATCGCCTGATGGTCGAAACCCAGCGCCCGGAAAGTCTGCCGCTGGATCTGACGCTGGAAGCCCATATTCCCGCCGATAAAAGCTCAATTGCCTACCGTCGGGGTCTGAAGAAGATGGGCTTTGGCGAATTTTTCCTCGTATGACGGAGGCCGATATGCTGAGCGTAATTGTTGACGGGCTGTGGCGCGAGGGCGATAAAAGCCTCGCCGTCAGGCTGGTGGCTGAAGACAGGAGCGTACTGCCGGCGTGGCAGCCCGGCGCGCACATTGATGTGCACTTGCCCTGCGGCGCGGTGCGCCAGTATTCCCTGACCGGGGCATGTGGAGACGAGAGCTATCTTATCTGCGTTGGGAGGGAAACCGCCTCGCGCGGCGGATCGCGCTACGTTCACGAGACGCTGCGACCCGGGCAGAAATTAGCGATCTCTGCCCCGCGCAATCTGTTTCCGCTGCATCAGGCTGAGCGGGTGTTGCTGCTGGCGGCGGGCATTGGCATTACGCCGCTGTATGCGATGGCCCTGCAGCTGAAGGCGGCCGGAACGCCGTTTACGCTGCACTATTACGTCAAACGCCGCGAAAGCGCGGCGTTTGCGCGCGAACTCTCCCGGTTCGGTGAGTGCCACATTCATACCGCCAGCCCGCGCACGGCGCTGGCAGAACATCTCCCGGCGGCTGAGGCGGGTCTTCACGCCTGGATCTGCGGCCCGGCAGGTTTTATGGAAAAAGTACGAGACGTGGCGATGGTAAGGGGTTGGGATGATGGCCATCTTCACAGCGAGGCGTTTCAGCCCGCGGCCCCTGCCGCACGCGATGACGCGGGCGAGATCTTTACGGTCAAACTCGCCTCGACCGGGGAGCGCTGGCCGGTGCCCGCGGATAAGACCATCGCTCAGGTATTACAGGAAAACGGCGTAGACGTGCCGCTGTCATGCGAAATGGGGATTTGCGGGGCGTGCCTGACGCCGGTGATTGACGGCGTGGTGGATCATCGGGATAGCGTGCAGTCGGAGGCGGAAAAAGGCGGGACGGACCAGCAGGTCGCGCTGTGCTGTTCGCGGAGCCATTCCGGGGAGCTGGTGATTGCCCTGTAAAACGAAAAAACCCTGCGATATTGCTATCGCAGGGTTTCGAATTTGGCGGAAGCGTAGAGATTCGAACTCTAGAACCCTTTCGGGTCGCCGGTTTTCAAGACCGGTGCCTTCAACCGCTCGGCCACGCTTCCAAAGTGAGGCGCACTATAAACATCTATTAGCACCTTGTAAAGCAGGAATTTTTCTATTTTTACCCACCGGCGTTTGACTGCGCAAAAATCACCCAGACGCTTGCCGCGCATCGGTCACAGCCCCCTTGTACATACCGTTACACAGCAACGCTCATCCTTTTAAATCGCTCTGGTATAGAATGCCACAAAAATAAACGGTCATTTGTTGTGTAATTGTTATAAATCTGCGTACCCACAGATTTAGAAATTACTGCCATGCAGTGTTACTGGTTGATGATGAAAATCAAAAATACGCTTTGCTTACATATCCTGATGGCGACCCTGGCCATTTTGTTCCTCTGTGTTCACCCGCTGGTGACGAGCTTCAATCCGCCCCTCACCTTCCAGCCGCTGATTAAATCAATGGCGGGCACGCCTAAAGAACAAGCGGAAAAAATTGCGACTATTTCCCATGCCTTAGAAGGGAATGCTATTTTCTTCATTGGGGCGTCTGAGGTTGCCACCTCAGAAGATGAACATTACGCTGTATATAATTACTTTAATAAGCAATTGCACAAACCCGTCGTGGCGTATGGCGATGCGTTCGTCGATGATGAAACGCAATTTTTACTGTTCTCACGTTTTAAAAATAGCCTTAACGCAAACAGTAAAGTTGTTTTGCTTCTGGCCCCTGACAGCTTTTACTCAAAAGGGCTGCCACCGGCTATCTATGCCGATAATTTCCCCGGCTCTATTTTTAATCCGCTGATGAAGGATCCGCAGGCGCGCCCGCTGCTGGTTAATTATTTAAAGCATATTGATAGTAAAGAAATAAGCCATTTAACCTTTGGCCAAATGCGCGTCTTTGGCTGGCACCCCGATCTGATGTGGGACGAGCTGAGCTTCCAGTTTGCCAACGTCTGCACCCTGATAAAAAACGACTGGCTGGCGCTGCTCAACATCACGCCCCAGACGGTACAGCTCTGGCCGCAGCAGCCAACAACCCACATTGCCCCGACTGGGATAAAGAGCTGGCGAATGCGCGCGAGTTAAATAAAAAACGCCAGCAGAGCGCGGCTACGCTGTGGATGGACAAAACGATTTACGACGAGGACGGTAAGCCGCAGCAGTGGGACGACACGCCGGTTGTGCCTGCGCAAATCGCCGCTTTCAGTAAAACCGTTCAGCTGTTGAAAGAACGTCACGTGCAGGTGATTGCTATCGTCGACCCGGTTAACCCCTGGGCGCTTTACAATACCGATACCTTCCGTCCGGTTGATAAACAAATAAAAACCATTCTGGAAAAAAACCAGATCCCTTATTTAGATATGTACGCCATGCCTTATCAGAATGGCTGGAACTGGGATCGTTTGCACCCTTCCGAACTGGCCTGGGTTCCTATGATTCGCTTTATTGCACAGAGTTTTAAATGATGAAAATCGCGATCCGTCTTTTTTTCCTTTATCTCCTGCTGGCGATCACCATCGTCGCGTGGACCTCTGTCGATGACAGCATGAGTATGCAGCTGCATTTTGAATATCAAAAGTTCTGAGGCCGAATGATGTACAGCTCAGGAATGTTTTTTGTTTATTTGTTTTCATCCGCGCTGGCGTTTGCGCTGGTTAATCGCGTATTACGCCATCGTCTGACCTGGTTATCTGCGCTATCGGTGCTGACGGCGCTGGGATGGGGATATATATTTCAGGGCGATTATATTGTCCCCGTCGCCGTTTTTTTCAGCTTTTATGTTTTTGCCACGCTAAAAGAGAAGGGATGGTTAAAAACGTGGCAGGCGGTCGTTCTGACATTATTGCCGCTGCTGCTGGTGAAATTACATTTAAATAACCACTGGGGCATGATCGGCCTCTCTTTTATGACGTTCCGCGCGCTGGACGTGCTGCTCTATCGCAGTAAAAAAGAAGGTCAGAATTTCCTGCACTATTTCTGTTATCTGTTTATGCCCTTTATTATCCTGGCCGGCCCAATGTACCGCTGGCGGACATGGATGAGTGACGTCAGCAAGCCCGTATTTGCCCTTAACCGCGAACAGTTTTTAGTCGCGTTAGAGCAAATCATTACCGGCATTGTCCAGAAGTTCCTGTTTGCCATGCTGATTGATTCGCTTGTCGTGCAGCCCTGGAGCCATAAGCCGTTTACGCTGACCGTGGGCGTGGTGATGTCGATTGCCTACAGCACCTACCTGTACTTTGATTTTGCGGGCTACAGCAATATGGCCATCGGCGCAGGCCGCCTGTTTGGACTCAATATTCCGGCAAACTTCAACATGCCGCTTCTGGCAAAGAACCCGCAGGATTTCTGGCGCCGCTTCCACATCAGCTTGTCTGAATGGCTGCGCGATGTGGTGTTTATGCCCGTTTATATGAACCTGATGAAATTCAACTTTTTCCGTCAGAACAAAACGCTGGCGCAAAATATCGGTATTTTTTGCACCTTATTCTGCATGGGGGCATGGAATGGCCTGGAACGCCATTACGTCATCAGCGGCGCGCTGTTTGGCGCGATTTCCGTCGCTCACAATATGCTGCTGTGGTCAGCCAAACGCAGCCCGGCATTGCACCGCGGCTTGCAGTATCCGGCCGTTGCGTTTTTAGGGCGAATTCTGACGCTGGGAAGCGCCGCGGGATCCCTTTACATCTTTAGTGGAATGTCACCTCTATGAAAAATCACTCCGATCTTCAGGAACTGCAGGATTTCTTACGTGCGGCATTATGCGATCCCGCCTCCCCGCAGCAGCTGGCCATCAGCGGCAGCGACGAAGCCTTAAGCTGGCTACAGCTTTCCGCTGCCGTGACGGACTGGGCGCAGCGCTATCAGCGCTGCCAGCCTGTTGCCGGTACGCCGGTCGTATTGTACGGACACCAGCAGGCCGAGTTCGCCGTGGCGATTTATAGCTGCCTGCTGCACAACATTCCGTACATCCCGGTGGACTGCATTTACCCGCAGGAGCGCCTTCGGGAGATCTGCCATCTGGCCAGCGCCCCTTATTATTACGACGTCGCAACCCGGCAGTTCATCGCCACCGGGGAACCGGGCAAGGTACTGGAGGAGCAGGATCTGGCCTACATCATGTTTACTTCAGGCAGCACCGGTAAACCTAAAGGCGTGCAGATTGGGCGTGAAAGCGTATGGCACTTCATGAAATGGGTCAGCCAGGACTTTTCACTGCCGGAAAAACCGGTCCTGATGAACCACGCGGTATTCAGCTTTGACCTCTCCCTGATCCCTTTGCTGGCGAATCTGGCGATGGGAGGACACATCGTGCTGAACGCCAAAGAAGACATTCAGAAAGAGAACTGGCTGGAGCGACTGAAAAGCAACGCGGTCTCCGCCTGGGTTTCGACCCCCTCTTTTGCTTACCAGCAGCTGCTTTCCCCGCAGTTCAACAGCGAGTATTTGCCTGCGCTCAACGTCTTTATCTTCATTGGTGAAGTGCTCAATAAGGCGCTGGTTAAACAGCTTCGCCGCCGCTTCCCGCAGGCCAAAATCATTAACTCCTATGGCCCTACGGAAGCGACGATTGCGACGACCGTGGTTGAAATCACGGATGCGATCCTGAACAGCGACAGCGCCGTGCTGCCGGTGGGGGTCATGATGCCTGAGAGCAAAATGGAAATTTCCGCCGACGGCGAGCTGATTATCTGGGGTAAAAACGTCATGCGCGGCTATCTCGGCCTGCCGCAGGAGAACGCGGCGAAATTACTCCGTCGGGAAGATGAAGCGTTTCGCGGCTACCGTACCGGCGATCTGGGCTATGAAGCGGGGCTGCTCTACTGCCAGGGCCGCAACGATAGCCAGGTCAAACTGAACGGTTACCGTATTGAAATCAATGAGATTGAAAACCGCCTGCTGGCCATGTCCGGCATCAACGAAGCGGTGGTCCTGCCGCTGATGAAATCCTGCGGCAGCGTGCTGCGCATTGCCGCGTTCTGCGTGACGGATATGGCGCCGGACACCATCAAAACATCGCTTTCGAAGGTCGTTCCGCACTATATGGTGCCTTCACAAATTATCGTAAAAGACGCTTTGCCGCTGAATCCTAACGGCAAAATTGACCGCAAGCTGCTGGACGCTTACGCCCGCACAAATTAATGACTCCAGGAAAAATTATGGAACAAGAAATTCTCGCCCTGTTCGAAAAAGTGTTATCCCGTAAGGTGGGCTTTCACGATGAACTGATTGAATCCGACATTCTCGACTCCATCCTGGCGGTCGATATGGTGCTGGAAGTGCAGGACGTTTACGGCTGCATGATCCCGCCAACTGACGTGGCGACGGTGCTAAAAACCCCGGCGGACCTGGCACGCTATATTGAAGAAAACCGCTAAACGCCCCTGCGGTTAATGCTGCCCTGAAGGCTCTGGAGGATCGCTCCAGAGCCTTCTTTCGTTCCCCCTCCCCCTGAACGCTGTCCTGCTCCCTTTCACAGGAATGAAACCGACTGCTTTTACTATTTCTCCTACACTTTAGGAGTACTGTCGGTACGGGAAACAGAAAAAAGCCAACTTAATTAAGGCATTAATGATTCGCTGTGCGCTCAGCCGGGGAACGTTTTGCCTTTAACAGAGGAGTCTGCGGTATGGCATTCGTAACAACGAAAGATGGCGTCAATATTTACTACAAAGACTGGGGCCCAAAAGAGGCTCAACCCATTGTTTTCCACCACGGCTGGCCGCTGAGTGCCGATGACTGGGATAACCAGATGCTCTTCTTCCTCGCTGAAGGCTATCGCGTTATCGCTATCGATCGTCGCGGTCACGGGCGTTCGGACCAGGTGAGTGAAGGACACGATATGGATCATTATGCGGCCGACGCGTCAGCCGTGGTGGAAAGCCTGGATCTGCGCAATGCCGTGCATGTCGGTCACTCCACCGGCGGCGGCCAGGTCGCCCGCTATGTTGCGCAGTATGGGCAACCGCAGGGGCGCGTCGCCAAAGCGGTGCTCGTCAGCGCCGTGCCGCCGCTGATGGTCAAAACGGACGGTAACCCCGGCGGAACCCCCATCGAGGTTTTCGACGGCTTCCGCAAAGCGCTGGCGGCTAACCGCGCCCAGTTTTACCTCGACGTCGCCAGCGGTCCGTTCTACGGCTTTAATCGGGATGGCGCGGACGTTTCACAAGGGACGATCCAGAACTGGTGGCGTCAAGGGATGATCGGTAGCGCAAAGGCCCACTACGAGGGGATTAAGGCGTTTTCAGAGACCGACCAGACGGAAGATTTAAAAACCATCACGGTTCCCGTTCTGGTGTTGCAGGGCGACGACGATCAGGTCGTGCCGTATAAGAATGCTGCCCTGCTGCAGGACAAGCTGCTGGCGAACAGCGTACTGAAAATTTACCCGGGCTTCCCGCACGGGATGCATACCACGCACGCGGATACCATCAACGCGGACATTCTGGCCTTTATCCGCTCTTAAACATCGCCTTTATTGCCGGGTAGCGCTGCGCTTACCCGGCCTACATTCCTGCATCCGCAACGATATCCCTGCATTGCACCGTTTAATGCATGAACGCCACCCGCGGGTGGCGTTGTTTATTCCGCTTAGCGATTATCCAGCTGGGCGCGAACGTTGTTCAGCCCGGTGGTGTTGATGCGGTAAGGCTGCCCGTTCACGGATCGGATCAGCTTTTTGGTGCGGAGTTTTTTAAAGACGCTAAGCGTGCAGTCGCTCAGCACCAGCCCTTCACGGGTATAGCACTCAACGGAAGTGACGCGGCCAGAGCTGTCGCGGACGTGCACAATACGTCCACCTTTGGCGAGAACGTGTAAGGTACGTTGTTCCTGACGGGATAAATTCATACTGGAAAACCTGTGTAATCATCATGCGTAAAAACGAGCCCACACCCGCAGGTGCGCGCGTAAGGTTTAAGCGCAGCGATAACCAGTCCGTCCTGAAAAGGGCGGGAGACTGATTATCTGATGAAAACATTCTCCAGCATCAAAGCCTCGGTAAGAGATAGCAATATATTTACGGGATGAATGATAACGCCTGTTTTTTACAGGGAAATGGCAGGGACTTAAAAGTGTGAGGCAGATCGGCAAATCCAAAAAGAAAAACCCCAGGTTAACGAGTAACCTGGGGCTTATATCTGGCGGAAGCGTAGAGATTCGAACTCTAGAACCCTTTCGGGTCGCCGGTTTTCAAGACCGGTGCCTTCAACCGCTCGGCCACGCTTCCTAAGTGAGGCGAACTATAAACACCTCACCGCGTGCTGTAAAGAGTGGCTGCACTCGTTCGCTGTAAAAATAGTCAAAACGTGTTTAATCGGTTGAACTGACGACACATCGACGATTTTATCAGCACAGGCTTAGTGTTTTTTGATGTACATGTCTTTCGTGAAATAGTACCCCAGCTTATCCGGCGTAAATCCGCCTACCCACGATTTCACCAGGTGCGTACGGACGTAGTGATAAACCGGAATGGCCGGTACATCACGCCCCAGCAGATCTTCCGCCTGCTGGTAGAACTTACTCCGCTCTTCCGCTGATTTGGCTTTTGCGGCGTTGAGCAGCGCGCGATCGTAGTCCGGATTGCTGTACTGGCTGGTGTTTTCGCTGTCGCCCGTGCGGAAGTTGTTCAGGAAGGTCGCCGCATCGTCGTAATCGGCAATCCACGCGTACCGCACCGCGTCAAAGTTGTGGGTGTGCATGGTATCCAGCATGGTTTTCCACTCCTGGTTTTGCAGCTTTGCCTCCACGCCAAGGTTTTTCTTCCACATGGAGCTGGCCGCAATCGCGATACGCTGGTGCGATTCAGAGGTGTTATAGAGCAGGTTGAAGCTCAGAGGGTGGCTGGCGTTATATCCGGCCTCGTTCAGCAGCTTTTTCGCCTCGGCGATGCGCTTGTCCAGCGGCCAACTGGCGTAATCCGGGTTCTGTAGCTTCACGCCGCCGATATCCGGCTGGCTGATGAGCCACGCCGGGCGCTGCCCCTGCCCTAATACTTTCCCGGCAATGATGTCTTTATCCAGCGCCATGTTCAGCGCCTTGCGCACGCGCGCGTCGTTGAACGGCGGCCGGGTGGTATTGAATTCGTAGTAATAGGTCGCCAGCTGAGGTGAAACGTCCAGCTCGCTGCCCAGGGTTTTCTTGAGCTGGGCAAACTGGTTAATCGGCACCGTGTACACGATGTCAATTTCGCCCGCCTTATAGCGGTTCACATCCGAGGCCTCGGACGTGATGGGCAGGTAGGTGACTTTGTTAATCACGGTATGCGCGTTATCCCAGTAGCGCGGGTTGCGCTCCGCCACGATGCGCTCGTTGACCACCCACTGCGATAGCTTATACGCCCCGCTGCTGACGAAATGCTCCGGTTTGGTCCACTTATCGCCGAAGCGGCCAATCAGCACTTTATCCACCGGCACCAGCGACGGGTGCGCCAGCATCGCGAGGAAGGCCGCGTTTGGCTGCGTGAGCGTCACTTCCAGCGTGGTGTCGTTAATCGCTTTTACGCCCAGCGTATCGGGCGCTTTTTTCCCCTGAGCAATATCGGCCGCGTTGACGATATGCATGTTGCCCGGATAGCTCGCATAAGGCGAAGCCGTTTTCGGATCGATCAGGCGCTGCCAGCTCCAGACCACATCCTCAGCGGTAATCGCCGTGCCGTCGCTCCAGGTGATGCCCGGACGCAAATGGAACGTCCAGACGGTGTTGTCCTTGTTCTCCCATTTTTCCGCCAGTCGGGGTTGGACTTCGCCTGTCGGGGAGACGCTTACCAGTCCTTCGAATAAATCGCTGATAATATTGAATTCGACATCGCTTTCGACTTTATGCGGGTCGAGCGAAGCCGGTTCACTGCCGTTGTTTCTGACCAGTTCCTGCTTATCGGCCAGCGCGGTTCCTGCCGGCACGTTAGCCGCCCAGGCTGCCGTGCTGGCGCACAGGATCCCTGCGGTTAACAAAGAGAGCGTAAAGTGAGTGCGTGTTTGTGGTTTCATTTCCTTCGCCTTATAGTCTGTTTTATGACGATCAGGAAATAACTCTTAGCGTTCGAATGGTAATAACGCAATATTTTTCAGTAACCTATAAGAGCTTGATCTGGTAAATTGTCGCAAACCGCTGTTCATACTGGCGAAACGGATTTCTGCAGAAGAAATAACCACCTCCAGCGCTAACGTGCTGAGTAAAGATGGGTAAAACCACTTTGAGACTGGCGTGTCGTTTCCTATTCTTTCCGCTAATTACATCTGTCATAAGAGAGTGACTCATGGATCGTATAATTACTTCTTCACGCGACCGCACATCGCTACTCAGCACCCACAAGGTGCTGCGCAATACCTATTTCATGCTCAGCCTGACGCTGGCATTCTCCGCGATCACCGCAACCGCCAGCACCGTGCTGATGCTGCCATCTCCGGGGCTGATCCTGACGCTGGTGGGTATGTATGGTCTGATGTTCCTGACCTACAAAACCGCTGACAAACCGGTCGGTATTCTGTCCGCGTTTGCCTTCACCGGCTTCCTGGGCTACATCCTGGGGCCGATGCTGAATGCGTATCTGTCTGCCGGCATGGGTGACCTTATCGGCATGGCGCTGGGCGGCACCGCGCTGGTATTCTTCTGCTGCTCGGCCTACGTGCTGACCACCCGTAAGGACATGTCCTTCCTCGGCGGTATGCTGATGGCGGGTGTCGTGGTGGTGCTGGTGGGTATGGTGGCAAACATCTTCCTGCAGCTGCCTGCCCTGCATCTGGCGATCAGCGCCGTGTTTATTCTGATTTCTTCAGGCGCGATCCTGTTTGAAACCAGCAACATCATTCGCGGCGGTGAGACGAACTATATCCGCGCAACCGTGAGCCTGTATGTGTCGCTGTACAACATCTTCGTCAGCCTGTTGAGCATCCTGGGCTTCGCCAGCCGCGATTAAGCACAACGGATACGAAAAAGGAGAATGCCTCTGGCATTCTCCTTTTTTTATGCCCTACTCACCCCGGCAAATATAGGTGGGGTAACGCCGGTCCTGAATCAGCCACACGGAAGGCGCGAGTTCAGAGATCGTCAGATAGTAGCGTGCGGTTGGGTTGGCGAAACTCCCCCACTGAGCATCAGGCGTATTGTCATTGTGCCGACGCCAGGTTTTGGTGTAGCTCAACACAATCACGTTATCATCGTCCCGCTGCTGCCAGGTAAAGTCCACATCCCTGTCAACGATCAAATTTTGCCCGCCAGCCCTTGCCGCGCCTTTATAGGTGGTCAACCCGGTTCCGTCCCGATGAAAATAGAACTGGGCAACGGCATTGACCTTCACTTCACTGGCTTTTCCTTCATTGCGCGTAAAGTTAAATTCAGTGCTGCAGGCCAGCACATCCTTTTTAACCGCACAGCCGGAATAGTAAAACAGCGCCAGGGCGCTGCCGACCACTGCACCACCCAGCCCAAAAAGAAGTTTTATTTTCATTTTTGAGCCCCGCTTTTATAACGTATGGTTTTGCACAGGCTGGTTTTGCTGGCCGGGCAGGCACCAATGAACACCTCATCTGCATCGGAAATAGAAAAACGGGCGCTGAAATAATAAATGTCATACTCCTCGCGTTCGCACGCCACGCTATTGGCCTCCAGCCGTTCCGCTAATTTCGATAGCACCAGCGGCCTTCCGTGATCGTTGATAATCCAGAGGCTGCAACGCGCGATTTTTTCCTTAAGCGGCTTGAGCTTCGCCGGAACGATGATCCCCTGCGGTCGGCTGAAGTAGAAGTTCGTCACCAGCGCAGCGACGATCAATACGGCCACAATTACCCATTTTTCCCCGGATGCGCGCTGAGGCTTCACCTCTTGCGGTGCGGAAGAAGGCTGCGGATCGGCGGATGGAATATTCTCTCCGGGCTGAAAAATCACATCAGCCTCAAAACGAAACCCGTAACGGGGCACGGTCACGATAAATTCGTGACCCTCTCCCAGAGACTGGAAGCTTTTACGTAATTCGCTAACCGCTTTATTGAGATTATTTCCCGATGGCGTAAAGCCAAATTCCTCCCACACGCGAGTGATTAATTCCTCCCGACTCAGGTCGCATCCTTTGTGTTTAATAAATTCCTGCAAAAGCCGCACGGCTGGCGCCGAAAGCGTTAATACAGATTCTGGTGATGCTGCCAACTTACTGATTTAGTGTATGATGGTGTTTTTGAGGTGCTCCAGTGGCTTCTGTTTCTATCAGCTGTCCCTCCTGTTCAGCTACTGACGGGG
The DNA here is from genome assembly GCF_001521715.1 of Enterobacter asburiae. Classification (NCBI taxonomy): domain Bacteria; kingdom Pseudomonadati; phylum Pseudomonadota; class Gammaproteobacteria; order Enterobacterales; family Enterobacteriaceae; genus Enterobacter; species Enterobacter asburiae. The sequence continues at coordinate 728,736 of NZ_CP011863.1, read as the reverse complement.
TGGTGCGTAACGGTAAAAGTACTGCCGGACATCAGCGCTATCTCTGCTCTCACTGCCGTAAAACATGGCAGTTACAGTTCACATACACCGCCTCTCAACCCGGTACGCACCAGAAAATCATTGATATGGCCATGAATGGCGTTGGATGCCGGGCAACCGCCCGCATTATGGGCGTTGGCCTCAACACGATTTTACGTCACTTAAAAAACTCAGGCCGCAGTCGGTAACCTCGCGCATACAGCCGGGCAGTGACGTCATCGTCTGCGCGGAAATGGACGAACAGTGGGGCTACGTCGGGGCTAAATCGCGCCAGCGCTGGCTGTTTTACGCGTATGACAGGCTCCGGAAGACGGTTGTTGCGCACGTATTCGGTGAACGCACTATGGCGACGCTGGGGCGTCTTATGAGCCTGCTGTCACCCTTTGACGTGGTGATATGGATGACGGATGGCTGGCCGCTGTATGAATCCCGCCTGAAGGGAAAGCTGCACGTAATCAGCAAGCGATATACGCAGCGAATTGAGCGGCATAACCTGAATCTGAGGCAGCACCTGGCACGGCTGGGACGGAAGTCGCTGTCGTTCTCAAAATCGGTGGAGCTGCATGATAAAGTCATCGGGCATTATCTGAACATAAAACACTATCAATAATTTGGAGTCATTACCCAGATTCTGGTTGTCCAACAAGACTTATTGCATGTGCTTCAGGATCGAATAACAACGAATTATTGCATATAAAAAACATCTTTTATTCTCGGCTGTTACCGCATGCTTTTTTATCCCTGGTACATCGACATGAAAACCGCCTCCTGACCTGCTTATTTTTTCATCAGAAGGAATTTTCTTCCTATCCCTGGTCGCGGTATTTTCGCTTAACTATACAACCTTAAAGCCAGAAAATCAGGATAAAAACCTGTATTTAGCGAGTTAATTAATACAAATTTTCACAAACCGCTGTTCTGGTTAAAGTTTCCCTGCCCTGAAGCAATACGAAAGCAGACGGTGTCCTGGTGTTAACGCGCCGCCGATGAACTCAGAGCAGGCAGACTGAATGTGAAACAGAAAAATAGAGTGAACATGACAACCGCCTTTTATGTCGCCGCGCTGTCATTGCCATTTTTCTCAGAAATGGCAATGGCCAATATGAGCGTGTACCCGATGGAATTGAATATGGACAAGTCCGGTACGGCACAAATTAAGGTAGCGTCGAAAACGGATGATATTCAGTTCATTCGAGTGAGGCAAAAGAAAATTCTTAATCCCGGCACGGCCCAGGAAAAAGAAATTGATGTGGCCTCGTGGAAAGAAGGCGGCGTTGTTGTCACGCCCGAAAAATTTGCCCTCGCGGCAGGGGCAATGCGCGTGGTTCGTCTGGTATCGCTTACGCCACCGGAAAAAGAGACCACCTGGCGCGTCTATTTTGAAGGGGTAAAGCAGCCTGACAGCATTATTCCCGGCAAGGCAGAAAGCCCTGCTGCGACGGCGACATTGGGCGTCAATGTGATCTGGGGCGCCCTGATCCACCTCGCCCCGGAAAAAAGTGTGGTTTCACTCTCGATTGACCCTCGCAGGGGCACGTTAAAAAACAACGGTACGCTGCGCGTGCCGCTGAGAGAGATCGGTATTTGTGACGCAGATTCGTCGTGTAAATGGATTAAAGAAGACGCGACGATTTATCCGGACACCGAACGGAAATTAAAAACGCTCACAAAGACACAAGGCCAGAAATATAAATTCCGCTACTTCAACTGGGTGAATAAAACCGCTGAAGAAGCTGATTTACCCGTCGTGCAATAACACGACGTTACCGTAAAGCCCCCCCAAAGGGTTTGTTTAAAGAGCCAGGGTGCTCATTTATAAATATGGAGATATCAATGCGTAAGTACTTTAAACCTCTGATGATTGTTGCCGCGATGACCACGTCCGTTAGCGCGCTGGCGATCCAAAAAGATATTACCGTCAACGCCAGCGTTGATTCACAGCTGGACATGACCCAGGCCGATAACACGCCGCTGCCAGCAAGCATCGATATGCAGTACCTGCCTGGCCGCGGTCTGGAAAGCTACCGCCTGAATACCAAGGTATGGTCTAACTCCGCCACCAGCAATGTGAAAGTGCGTCTGGTGAGCGCCGCGAAGCTGGCAAATGCCGACGGTGCTGAGACCATCCCAATGACGGTGAAGCTGGGCGATAAAACCCTCTCTACAGCCGATGTTGAATATACCGGTACTGAACTGTTCCCGGGGAGCATCGAAAACGGTTCAGCGGTACTGCCGCTGACCATTTCTCAGACCACCAAAGGCATTCTGAAAACCGGTCAGTACAGCGGCGTTGTCAGCCTGATGCTGACGCAGGCGACTACCACGGAAGGCGGTGCGTAACACCATAGCACCTAAGGAATAACGTCAGAGGGTGCCCGCCCTCTGACGTCAGGATGATGTCGAGGCTCGTTCATGGCGTTTCACAGAAATACTCTCCTCTTTGTTGCTTTGTTACCCGCATCCATCCAACTCGCCTGCGCCGGGATGGCCGTCCCGGCAGGTTTTGAAGATCTGGCGAAAACGCAGCGCCTGTGGACAGAGGTCAACCTCTACGGCGAGTCGCTTGGACTTTTTGAAACGGATATCACGCTTGAAACGGTCAGTTTTGTCGCACCTGAAACCGTTGTAGCGGCCATCAAACGACGGTTTAACGACGACCCTGCTCTCGTTGGCACCGTGTCTGCCGCGCTGGCCGTTCCGCTTGCCCGTAACGGCAACCTGGCCTGCAGCAGCAACGGCTCCGCAACGGGCTGCGATTACATTAATACCGACCGCGCGGCCATTATCTTTGACGAGAATAACGCCCGTATTAGCCTGTTTTTGGACAAGAAATTTCTGCCTAAAGCCACCGCGGAAAATCAGTGGTATCAGCCCACGCAGGACACCGAAAATGCGCTGGTCCATCAGCAGAATGTTAACTTCGTTGCCGACAGGGATTATCAGTCGGCCACCGTGCAGGGCAACGGCGCGCTGGCGCTCACGCAGGACGGCTATGTTAACCTCGACTGGACCTGGCTGGGACAACGTTCACGGCGTCAGCAGCAGCAGGAGATAACCGTCAACAACGCCTGGTTCCGCCAGGATCTCTTGCGTCAGTACTATGTCCAGCTGGGCGAGATGGATACCCGCGATCTGTTCAGTAATGCTGGCGGAAATATCAACCTCAGCCAGCTGCCGCTGGGCAAAATTCGCGGTCTGCGCACGGGTTCAACACGGGCGTGGATTAATCCGATTCAGCGGTCAAAGGGAACCCCTGTCACCGTGCTGCTTTCCCATGACGCGCGTATCGACGCCCGCCGTGGCAATCAGCTGCTGGCCAGCTTTTACCTGAATGCCGGGGCGCAAACCCTGGACACGCGCTCGTTTCCGGACGGGAGCTACACCGTCACGCTGTCGGTCTATGAAAATAACTGGCTGACGCGTACCGAGCAGGTGCCGTTTACCCGAACCGGCATTACGCCATTTGACCGCGTCGAGTGGTTCCTGCAGGCGGGTGAAACCGACAATAGCGATCAAAACGAAGAACGCAGCGCGGTTGCGCAGGCGGGCGTACGCCTGCCCGTCACCCCGACCTTAGCGCTTACCAGCGGAGCAACGATAAAGAAAAACCAGCGCTTCCTGGAAAATGCGCTCGACTGGAGCCGGGGCTTCAACGCGGGCCCGATCGACGGCGTGCTGAGTACCCGGTTTAGCTACCTTTACGGCAGCGAAGGCCAGCGCGGCAATATTCAGCAAATCAGCTACAACGACGGTTTTTCACTGAGCCTCTATCGCAACGCGCTATCAGCGGAAAACTGCAACACCCGAAGCGCGGGGTTTGACGCCGTGAACGGCTGTTATCGCACCCTCTCGGTGATGTTTTCCGTCCCTGTCGGCGCCTGGTATGCGAGCCTCGGGTATTCGGATAACCGTAACGAAGGACGTTACGTTTCACGTCGGGAGCTGCCGGATAGCGACGATCGCCACGATGCGGGTTTGCCGTGGGAATCGGTCTATATGACCCGCTCGCGCTCGCGGGCCTGGCAGGGAGGCCTGAGCAATGCCTTTAGTACCCGAGGCCTCAACATTAACAGCAGCATTAACCTGTTCATGCGTAACGATGACGCCCGCGACGGCAGGGACAAAGGCGGCTACCTGAGCGTGAGCCTGTCCATGGCGCATAACCGTCAGGGTGATGCGTCGAGCTATACCTCTATGGGCGCGACCTGGCAGCATCAGCAGCGTGAAAAAAATCAGCTGAGCTACAACGTAGCGCATAACTGGTACGCCGATGCACGCGGTGAAAACGAGTACGGTCTGAGCGCGTCGGGCATTAACAGCGACTCGCTGAATACCTCAGCCTATACGCGCCAGGGCGGGCGATACGGCAACGGCAGTCTGACCGTCAGCGACGCCTGGGATCGTCAGGACAGGCGCCATACGCTGAGCAGCAGCGGCAACTACAGCACGACCCTTGCGCTGTCGCGTTCTGGCCTGTGGCTCGGCCGCTGGAGCGACGGTCGTCCTGCTTCCGCCGTCGCGGTTAACGTTGCCACACCGGAAGATACCCAGGCTCCGAGCGTTGCCGTGTCGCTGGATAACAGCGGGAGCGCAGACATTCCGGGCAATAGCCGCGCCCTCTTCGCAGTGCCGGGCTACCAGCAGACAACGTTGACGATTAACGAATCGCTGGACGTATCCCGGGGGGCCAGCAGTGAGATCACGCAAGGTTCAGGCAGCAGAACGCTGTTTATGGTGCCGGGCAAACTGCTGCGTCGGGATGTGCAAACCACCGCAAGCTACACCTGGCTCGGCCAGTTGACCGACGAGCATCATTCGCCGTTTATCGGTGGCGTGCCGCTGAACGTTAACGGCTGGAGCGATCTCGGCAACGGCGGATTCAGCGCCCAGAGCGATGCCCTGCTGCATAACCTCTACCTGGTGCGACAGCAGCAGTTTTATCAGTGCGAACTCAACGTGAAAAGTATGCGCGACGTGGTGCGCTATGTCGGCTCAATTCCTTGCCGGGAATTAACCTTCTCCGCCCTGCCGGATGCCGTCCAGCAGCAGGCACAGCTGATGCTGGCCGGACGAACGACCCCAGTCAGCCCGACCGCCATGAACGCCGACAACTTCACTAAAGGGAAATGATGTGATTAAGTGCTTCTTTATTTTACTGTTCTTAAGCCTGTGGACAGGCCAGACGCTGGCGGGCGCCCCTGCGGGACGCAACACCAGCGTTGGGATCAGCTTCGATCGCACGGCACCGCCTGCGCGTTTCGATATCTGGTTTCATGAATCGGGCGGCTTTGACGTCGCCGACCCGCAAAAGTGGGGACGTAATACCCTGACCTGTCAGTCCCGGACCGACGCAACGTACGGGGCCTGCATGAACTCTCCGGTCTGGTTCTCGGGTAACCCGGCCGCGCCCTATGCCATCAATTTACGTTTCACGCATGCCCTCACCAGCAAGACGGTGGATATCAAGGTGTATGGCGATCACTACATGTTTATCAACAATAAAGTGTTTATCTTTGCCAGCTTTGTGACAGGGGGAACGGCCACAATCGCTGACTGGAACAGAGAGCCCTACTTCGATTTCTATATTGTGAAAAGCGAACTGGATAAGCTCGCCCTGCCGGGGATCTGGACCGCAACGCTTAAGCAGAACCTGCGTCAATGGGGGAGCGCCGACTGTGGCGGGAACTTCAATGACGTAAACGTCGGATGCCCTGGCTATCTCACTATCGCCCGGTGGCAGGCCAACATTCGCATTGAGGTGGTCGATCCGGGTAATCAGCAAATTTATCTGCCGGCATTTCCGCACTCAACGCCCATCGTTAACCTCAACCTGACCAACTTCCCGGGGCGGCCGGGTGGCAGTGAAATCCAGGGTGAAAACTCGCTGGATATGTGCCTGTACGACGGTAATAACAGCACCAGCACCCGCGCCTACCTTCGGTTTGAAGACGACGGAGTCACGTCTGCGGACCGTGCCGAAGGCGCGTTTTCTATCAGGCGACGCGGCGGTAGCCAGACCGATACGCGGGATCGTCTCGATTATCGGGTCTCCGTCACCAATCCAATAACAGGCGCAACCGAAACCGTCGCGAACGGTAAAACCCTGGTCTGGCAAGGCACAAACGATCCGCAGTATCTGCGTCAGGTCGTGCTGCCCGGCGGACGCGAGAGCGTACTGTGCATCCCTGCCCCTATTATCCTGAAAACCCCCGCGTTTGCCGCCAGCAGCAAAAACGCGGGCGACTATACCGGCACGCTGCGCGTTATCTATACGCCCAGCACGTTATAACGAGGTCACCGTGAGTTACGCCATTCTCGATAATAATCGATTTTACGCCGAAGGGTTGCGCTACGCGCTGCTGCGTCGGGGCGTTCAGCCAGAGGTCCAAAGCGACACCGTGCAATGGCAGCCAGCGCTGCTTAGCCGCCGCGTGCTTGTTGTGCGCTGCCGTTTTTCCGTGGCGGCCACGCATCAGGCGCTGATAAACATTTTGCTCAAACTGGAAGCAGCCCGCTGGCAAGGCAGCCTGTATCTGGTTTGCAATGAAAAGGGGTGGGCGCTGGCGACGCATTTACGCAAGCGTTTCAGTACGTTAACCCTTTATATCATTGATGACCGGATCGCCGTCGCAGATGCGGCATATCTGCTGGCAAAAGAGCCTCGCCGCGTCCGAAGCCTTGACTGCTGTCTTACCGGTCTTGAATTCAACGTGCTCGATCTGATGCTTACCGGGTTGCCGGTACGCCACATTGCCATCGTGACGCGTATGTCTGAGAAACAGGTTTCGACCCATAAATGCAACGCGCTGAAAAAGCTCAATGCCAACAATCTGCTGCAGCTGCTCCTGTAGGTCACGGTTTATCCTGCGGCGGCTTTTTTGCTACACTGTCGCCGTTTTTTTCACAGACGACAGAAGATTATGTTCATTTTTGCAGGCCAGGAAATTGAGACCGATAGCGAAGGCTATCTGAAAGATACGACGCTCTGGAGCGAACCGCTGGCGGAGAAAATTGCGGAAAACGAAGGGATTATCCTCTCCACCGAACACTGGGAAGTGGTGCGTTTTGTTCGCGAGTTCTATCTTGAATTCAACACCTCTCCGGCGATCCGCATGCTGGTCAAAGCCATGGCCAATAAGTTCGGCGAAGAGAAAGGCAACAGCCGCTATCTGTACCGTCTGTTCCCGAAAGGCCCGGCAAAACAGGCCACCAAAATTGCCGGCCTGCCTAAGCCGGTGAAGTGTATTTAATACCGTATCCCGAAGTTTACGTATTCGCGCCCGGGTTGATGCGGTTCCGTTAACACCTTATCAACCCGTGCGCTGCGCGGCCCGCCCGCTTTCAGCCACGCCACCAGCTTGTCGACCTGCTCCGCTTCGCCGCAGGCGACCACCTCAACGCTGCCGTCGTCCATATTTCGCGCGTATCCCGTTAGCCCAAGCTCAACCGCTTCGCGCTGGGTGCTGTAGCGGAACCCCACGCCCTGAACAACGCCGTGAACCCAGGCAATGGTGCAGACTTTTAACATTTTTCTTCTCCTTAACGTAGCGTTTTCGGCAAACAGCCATAGTGCTGCCGGAAACGGGCGGTGAAACGAGAGCTGGAAAGATACCCACATTGTAATGCGATTTCGCCAATTGGTAATCGGGTTGACTGGAGCTGTGACAACGCAACGGCCATCCTCACCTCCTCCACGATCTGGCGAAAACTCTGCGACTCTTCACGCAAGCGTCTGCGCAGCGTCGGCACGCTTAAGGCCAGACGGCTGGCGACGTCCTGCGCGGTCCAGGCTCTGGCAGGCGACAGCATAATGAACTGCCGCACCTGCTCCGTCAGGTTACTGTTTCGCTCAATAAGCAGCGGACCCGCCACACCATCATGCAGCAGGGCCAGCAAAAGGCCGAAGGCCTGATGCTTTTGTAGCGCCTCCGGTAAATCCTGACGGACGGCGTGCAGCAGGTTGTCCCACATAAACGCCAGCCCCTCGCTCAGCGGGGCGCAGAGCGAATGCAGCGTCGTGCGCGGCCAGGATTTCAGGTAATGCGCCTTAAACTCGGCGACGATCTCCGGGGACAACATCAGCAAATCCGAGTGAAACAGACCGTTTACAGGCTGATTGATAATCTCCATCGCCGTATTGGCCGGGATAATAATGAGCTCATCCCGTGTCGCCTCCAGGCGGTTATCATCCTGAACTATCACCTTAGTGCCGTGAGTGATATGACAAATAGCCGGAAAAAACAGTTTAACCTGGTGCAGGCGATGCATTTTGCTGGCAGTCACTTCACCCGCCGTGAGATGGTTATGTCGAAAATGGAACTCCTGCACCCTGTCATCCTTATCTGCTGTAGGTTGCCGTTAACTGAGCCTTTGCCAGAGCGTGACTATTGAGCATAAAACCGACCAGCGCGCCGCTGGCATTGTTGTCGACGGGCAGTTTATCCACGTCCAGAGCCCAGACGGTAATCTGATAGCGATGAGGCTTGTCCCCTTCGGGTGGACATGCGCCGCCGAATCCAGAATAGCCGAAATCATTACGCCCCTGCACAACGCCGGCAGGTAATTTCTCGCCGTTCGGGTTACCGGCATCAGCGGGCAGCGTCATTATCTTCGCCGGGATATTGGCTACGGTCCAGTGCCACCAGCCGCTGCCGGTGGGCGCATCCGGGTCATATACCGTGACGGCAAAACTTTTCGTACCGGCGGGCGGATTTTTCCATGCCAGCTGTGGAGAAATATTCCCACCGTGGCAGCCAAACCCCTCAAATACCTGCTGTTGCGCCAGTCGCTTTTCGCCAGAAATATCCCGGCTGGTGACGCCGAAAGGCGTTGTTGCTAAAGCCTGAAAACTCATCGCCGCCAGAGCGGCTATTGCGATTACACTGCGCTTTTTCATGGGTGCTCCCTTTGCTGTACCGGAAGCCCCACTCTAAAGCCAGCTGCAATATCGTAATGTGCCTAAGCGATTTGATTTTGTGCCGAAACGCTCAACGGCATCCGCAGATGATTGCGCCTTGCTGAATGTGGTAATCTACGCGCCATTTCCTGAAATCGACAGAACAGCAAATTATGAGTGTACGTTTAGTGTTAGCCAAAGGGCGCGAGAAATCATTACTGCGCCGTCATCCCTGGGTCTTTTCCGGCGCGGTTGCCCGTATGGAAGGCAAAGCCAGCCTCGGTGAAACCATTGATATCGTTGACCATCAGGGGAAATGGTTAGCGCGCGGCGCCTACTCGCCAGCGTCCCAGATCCGTGCTCGCGTCTGGACGTTTGATAAAGATGAAACCATCGACATCGACTTCTTCGTTCGCCGTCTGCAGCAGGCGCAGCAGTGGCGCGACTGGCTGGCAAAACGCGACGGGCTGGACAGCTACCGCCTGATTGCCGGTGAGTCCGACGGCCTGCCGGGCGTGACCATCGATCGCTTCGGTAACTTTCTGGTGCTGCAGCTCCTGAGCGCCGGAGCGGAATACCAGCGTGCCGCGCTGATCAGCGCGCTGCAAACGCTGTTCCCGGAATGCGCAATTTACGACCGCAGCGATGTGGCGGTGCGCAAAAAAGAAGGCATGGAGCTGACTCAGGGGCCCGTAACGGGCGAACTGCCACCGGCCCTGCTGCCGATTGAAGAACACGGCATGAAGCTGCTGGTGGATATTCAGGGCGGACACAAAACGGGTTACTACCTCGACCAGCGCGACAGCCGTCTGGCTACGCGTCAGTATGTTGCCGACAAACGCGTGCTGAACTGCTTCTCCTATACCGGCGGTTTTGCCGTTTCGGCGCTGATGGGCGGCTGTGCCCAGGTAGTGAGCGTGGACACCTCCCAGGAAGCGCTGGACGTGGCAAAACAGAACGTCGAGCTCAACACGCTGGACTTGAGCAAAGCGGAGTTTGTACGCGATGACGTCTTCAAGCTGCTGCGTAAATATCGCGACCAGGGCGAGAAGTTCGACGTCATCGTGATGGATCCGCCAAAGTTTGTGGAAAACAAAAGCCAGCTGATGGGCGCGTGCCGCGGGTATAAAGATATCAACATGCTGGCTATCCAGCTGCTGAACCCGGGCGGGGTTCTGCTCTCCTTCTCCTGCTCCGGCCTGATGACCACAGATTTATTTCAGAAAATCATCGCCGATGCCGCAATAGATGCTGGCCGTGATGTACAATTTATAGAGCAGTTCCGTCAGGCAGCCGATCACCCCGTGATTGCTACCTACCCGGAAGGACTGTATCTGAAAGGGTTTGCCTGTCGCGTCATGTAACTTGAAAAGAGAAATATTGCCCGCACATAACGTGTAAGTAGTGTTTCCCGGGAGGTGACTATGATTGCCAGCAAATTCGGTATCGGCCAGCAGGTCCGCCACACTTTGCTAGGGTATTTGGGTGTGGTCGTGGATATCGACCCGGAGTATTCCCTTGATGAACCGTCAGCAGACGAGCTGGCGGTGAACGCAGAGCTTCGCGCTGCGCCCTGGTACCATGTGGTGATGGAAGGTGACGATGGACAGCCCGTTCACACCTATCTTGCCGAAGCGCAGCTGAGTAGCGAGCTGCAGGAAGAACATCCGGAGCAACCCACAATGGATGAACTTGCTCAGACTATCCGCAAACAGTTACAGGCTCCGCGCCTGCGGAACTAAGCGTGTAAAAAAAGCCCGATGAACGGGCTTTTTTTTTACTTCGCCAGCCCCAGACGGGGGATGTCGATCGCCGGGCAGCGGTCCATGACAACCTTCAACCCCGCATCCCGCGCCAGCACGGCGGCCTGCTCGTTAATCACGCCCAGCTGCATCCACAGCGTTTTTGCGCCTACGGCGATAGCGTCCTGCGCCACTTCCCACGCCGCCTCGGAATTACGGAAGACATCGACCATATCAATTTTTTCCGGCACGTCAGCGAGCGTGGCGTAACCCTGCTGGCCCAGCAATGTTTTCCCCGCCACTTTTGGCGAGACCGGGATAACGTGATAGCCCTGATCGAGAAGGTATTTCATTACCCGATAGCTTGGACGATCGGGTTTATCGCTCGCGCCCACCAGCGCAATGGTACGCGTGGATGTCAGAATCTCGGCAATATCGTTCTCTTTCATGGTTTTTCTCCTGGCTTTTTTGAAAGTGTACGCCAAACCGCACATCTCAACCATCCATCCCATACAGATGCATGAGGGCAAAACGGCGAAATATGTCTATATGTTAGTAAACGTGATTATCGAAAAATTTAGATACATTAATGCGGCGACAGGATTTCTGACGGGAGCCTTCTATGAAAACCGGTATTGCCACTGCTCTGATTGCGTTAGTGATGCCGGTCTGCGTTTTTGCTACCACGCTCCGGCTCTCTACCGACATTGATCTCCTTGTACTGGACGGAAAAAAGGTCTCCAGCTCGTTATTGCGCGGTGCAGACAGCATCGAGTTAGATAACGGGCCGCATCAACTGGTCTTCCGGGTAGAAAAGCCGATCGGTCTGGCTAATCACGAGCAACGGATGTACATCTCCCCGCCGCTGATCGTCAGCTTTAATACCCGACAAATCAGTCAGGTGAATATCACCCTGCCTCGCCTTGAAACGGAGAAGGAATCTGCGGCCTTCGACGCGTCACCCCGCGTTGAACTGCTGGACGGGGATGCGATGCCGATTCCGGTGAAGCTGGATATTCTGGCGTTAACCACCTCACCGAAAGGCCCGGATTACGAGGCTGCGACCCAGACCTATAATAAAGCGGGAAAACGCGCCTCGCTTCCGCAGTTTGCCACCATGATGGCGGACGACAGTACGCTTTTATCCGGCGTCTCTGAACTGGACGTTATTCCTCCCCATTCCCAGACCCTGACGGAACAGCGCCTTAAATTCTGGTTCCAGCAGGCCGATCCCGACACGCGGGCCCGATTTTTACAGTGGGCAAAACAACAACCTTCATCATAAGCCACATTTTTTACGCCTTTCTCTTGCAGCGTCAGGCGGTTCCCGTCATCGTGTAGTCAGTTAACCTGATGGATATGATTATGGAATTGACAACACGCACGCTGCCTGAGCGCAAACACATTGCTCTTGTGGCGCACGATCACTGTAAACAAATGCTGCTTAACTGGGTTCGCCGCCATCAGTCTTCGCTGGAAAAGCACGCCCTGTCGGCGACAGGCACCACCGGTAACCTGATCCAGCGCGAAACGGGTCTGCAGGTGAATGCCATGCTGAGCGGTCCGATGGGCGGCGATCAGCAGGTCGGCGCGCAGATTTCCGAAGGGAAAATTGATGTGCTGATCTTCTTCTGGGACCCGCTGAACGCGGTTCCGCACGATCCGGATGTCAAAGCGCTGCTACGCCTGGCGACGGTGTGGAATATTCCGGTGGCGACGAACCTGTCGACGGCGGATTTCATCATCGAATCGCCGCAGTTTAACTCGCCGGTTGATATCCTTATTCCGGACTATCAGCGTTATCTTTCCGACAGACTGAAGTAGCTTTTTTGCCGGGTGGCGGCTACGCCTTACCCGGCCTTGAAAATCTTGCCTGACATCGTTATGGTTTACGCGCTACCGGCACATCAATACTCTTCAGGATATCGACAAACACGGATGGCTCCTCTTTATTAAACAGCAGCCACACGCGATGCCGCGCGCGGGTGAGGGCCACATACAGCAAACGCCGCTCTTCGGCATCCGGGAAGTCTTCCGGCACCGGAAGCAGGGCCTCTTCCATCACCGACTCGCGGGCCGGGGCCGGGAAACCGTCGCTCCCCTCTTTGAGCCCCACCACAATCACATAGTCAGCCTGCTGCCCTTTGCTCGCGTGAATGGTCATAAATTCAAGCTGCAATTTCGGCCAGCGGGTGGCGGCTTTTTCCAGCGCCGCGGGCTTAAGGTGATGGTAGCGGGCCAGCACCAGAATACGTTCATCGGGCTTCGCGTAGCCGCTGAGCTTGTCCAGCAGCGGCTCCAGCTGGTCATCCGCCAGCAGGGTGACGGCTTTTTTATCCCCTGGGCGCAGGCTGTTGAGCGGCTTGGCCAGCTGATGCGGGTTCTGCTGGATAAAGCGGTTGGCGATCTCACCAATGCGTGAATTGAAGCGGTAGGTGGTGTCCAGATCGCTGCGATCCCCTTCGCCAAAATAGTGGTGGAACGCGGTCGTCAGGGAGAGCTGCGCCCCGCTGAAGCGGTAGATGGCCTGCCAGTCGTCCCCCACCGCAAACAGCGACGTATGTTTATTTTGCGCCCGTAGCGCCGAGAGCAGTGCAGCACGCTGCGGAGAGATATCCTGGAACTCATCCACCAGAATATGTTTCCACGGGCTGACAAAACGACCCTTCTCAAGAATGATGATGGCCTGATGGATCAGACCGGAGAAATCGACGGCATTTTCCTCTTTCAGCGCGGTTTTCCAGGCTTTCAGCAGCGGAGCCATCAGCTTGACCCGCTTCGAAAACAGATCGCGGATCGCCTCAGGCGCGCTTTCAATCATCTCTGCCTGCGTTCCACCGTGCATTCGCATCAGGCTGACCCAGCGGTCAAGTCGCGAACCCAGACGACGCGCCAGCTTATCGTCCTGCCAGAAGCTGCCCTCTGGCACCTCCCAGCTGAGCTCCTCCTCCAGCCACTGACGCCACCCTTTCGCCTGCGCCTTTTTCTCACTGCACTGCTGGCGCCACGTTTTGATGAACAGCGCCTGACGCGCCTGCAAGTCGTTTTCCAGCTTACTGATGGAAGGCACTTTTTTACTGCCCTGCTGAATAATATGCAGCGCAAGGGCATGGAAGGTTCTGGCCGTGATATCCCGGGTATGCAGGCGCTCCTGGATACGTTCGTCCATCTCCTGGGCAGCCTTGCGGCCAAAGGCCAGAAGCAGAATTTGATCGGCGACCGCTTCTCCGGTCGTCAGCAGCCAGCCAGCACGCGCCACCAGCACCGACGTTTTACCGCTACCGGCCCCCGCCAGCACCAGCAGCGACTGCTCGCCGTTGACCACCGCGCGCGCCTGGGCCGGATTGAGCGGTGAAGATTCCACCGTACTAAAAAAGTCGGCGTATTGGGTGAGCATGGCGTCCGTCCAGGCCTGGTTATGGGCGAGACGGCTTTTATCCTTATCATTCAGCCAGGCCTGACACTGGTGCCAGGCGTCGCGACAGTTGTCAAACTCGTCGAGACGCGTCACGGAGAGCGGCAGCGCCGAGAGTGCCTGTCGGATCTTTTGCTGCAGCCCGGCGGTCTGCTGACGGGTCAGCCACGCGTGTTGCGCGTTGCTCTGAGCGATATCGTCCAGCACCTGCTGCAGCACCTGGGCAGCAATCACGCTCATATCCTGGCTCCACTGCTGCCAGAGCGCGTTCAGGTGATGATGGAAACGCTGAGTTTCAGCCCACTCGGTGCCGTGAAGACGCACGACTTTATCGTCAGGCAGAACGAACTCCAGCTCGCCCCACACCAGCCCGCGCTTGCAGTGGATAGCCAGAAGCTGGTTAAACGGAATAAGGTATTCGTGGCGTTCCCCGGAGACTTTCACCCCGGCATTAAGGAGAACCACCCTGTCGTAAGGGTGTTGCGCCAGGCGTTTGCCTAACGACGTTGCTTTCAGTTCCATGTTCCGCCAAATCCACGAAGAGATAATTTACCTGACAGTTTAACTGCCAGTTTTAAGGTGCTCCAGCCTAAAAAAACGTTACAATCATTGGGCGTTAATTTTATCGAAAGGAAGTGAGGGTTTATGCGTACCGTTCTGAATGTGTTGAATTTTGTGCTGGGCGGTTTTGCCACCACCCTTTCCTGGCTTTTTGCCACGCTGGTGAGCATCGTCCTGATTTTCACGCTTCCCTGACCCGTTCCTGCTGGGAAATCACAAAACTCTCCTTAATCCCCTACGGGAATGAAGCCATCCACGTTGACGAGCTGAATCCGGAGAGCAAAAACGCCCTGATGAATACGGGCGGAACCCTGCTGAACATTCTGTGGCTGATTTTCTTCGGCTGGTGGCTGTGCATCATGCATATTTTTGCCGGTATTGCGCAGTGCATCACGATTATTGGCATTCCGGTGGGGATCGCGAACTTTAAGATCGCCGCCATCGCCCTTTGGCCCGTCGGCCGCAGGGTTGTTCCGGTAGAAGTGGCCCAGGCGGCGCGTGAAGCAAACGCTCGCCGTCGTTTTCAGTAAATAAGGACCGGCCGCGTTTATGCTAAGCCCACTGCTTCGCCGTTATACCTGGAACAGCACCTGGCTATACAACGTCAGGATATTTATCGCGCTTTGCGGCACGGTTGCCCTGCCCTGGTGGCTGAATGATGTCAAACTCACCATTCCGCTCACGCTGGGGGTGGTGGCCGGGGCGCTGGCGGACCTGGACGATCGTCTGGCCGGGCGTTTACGTAACCTGGTCATTACGCTTGTCTGCTTTTTCATTGCGTCAGCGTCCGTTGAGCTGCTTTTCCCGTGGCCCTGGCTGTTTGCCCTGGGCCTTACGCTCTCAACCAGCGGGTTTATTTTGCTGGGCGGCCTTGGGCAGCGCTATGCCACCATCGCGTTTGGTGCATTGCTGATCGCCATCTACACTATGCTGGGCGTTTCCCTGTACGACCAGTGGTACCAGCAACCGGTTCTGCTGTTGCTGGGTGCCATCTGGTATAACCTGCTGACGCTAACCGGTCATCTGATCTTCCCGGTTCGCCCTTTGCAGGATAACCTTGCCCGCAGCTTTGAGCAGCTAGCCCACTTTCTGGAACTGAAATCCCGGCTGTTCGACCCGGATATCGAGGAAGAAAGCCAGGCTCCGCTCTACGATCTGGCACTGGCAAACGGCCAGCTGGTCGCCACCCTTAACCAGACAAAAGCCTCTCTGCTTACCCGTCTGCGCGGCGATCGCGGTCAGCGCGGAACGCGAAGGACCTTACACTACTATTTTGCCGCCCAGGACATCCATGAACGCGCCAGCTCTTCGCACGTTCAGTATGCTGCCCTGCGCGAGAAGTTCCGCTACAGCGACGTGATGTTCCGCTTCCAGCGCCTGCTGTCCATGCAGTCCCAGGCGTGCCAGCAGCTCTCGCGCTCCATTCTGCTGCGTACGCCCTATCAGCATGACCCCCGCTTTGAACGCGTATTCAGCCATCTTGATGCGGCGCTCGACCGCGTTCAGGCCAGCGGAACGTCACCGGAGCACATCAAAGCGCTGGGCTTTCTGCTGAACAACCTGCGGGCAATTGATGCTCAGCTGGCAACAATTGAGTCCGAACAGGCGATGGCGCTGCCGGGCAGTGAGGTGGAAAATCAGCTTGCTGATGACAGCGTGCACAGCGTTAGCGATATGTGGCTACGGCTGAGCCGTAACTTTACGCCGGAGTCGGCTCTCTTTCGCCACGCGGTGAGAATGTCGCTGGTGCTGTGCGTGGGGTATGCCTTTATCCAGATAACCGGGCTGCACCACGGCTACTGGATCTTGCTGACCAGCCTGTTCGTCTGCCAGCCGAACTATAACGCCACCCGACACCGTCTTGCGCTGCGTATTATCGGCACGCTGGTCGGCGTCGCGATCGGCCTTCCGGTGCTCTATTTCGTGCCCTCCGTTGAAGGTCAATTGATTCTGATCGTGATCACCGGCGTGTTGTTCTTCGCATTTCGCAACGTGCAGTATGCCCACGCCACCATGTTCATTACGCTGCTGGTGCTGCTCTGCTTTAACCTGCTGGGTGAAGGGTTTGAAGTTGCACTGCCCCGCGTGATCGATACCCTGATTGGCTGTGCGATTGCCTGGGCCGCGGTCAGCTTTATCTGGCCGGACTGGCGTTTCCGCAATTTGCCGCGCGTGGTGGACAGGGCGATGAACGCCAACTGCAGATACCTTGACGCAATCCTGGAGCAGTACCACCAGGGGCGCGATAACCGCCTGGCTTACCGGATAGCCCGTCGCGACGCGCATAACAGTGACGCAGAACTGGCCTCCGTTGTCTCTAACATGTCAACGGAGCCTCGCGCCACGGCGGAGATTCGTGAGACTGCGTTCCGCCTGCTCTGCCTCAACCATACGTTCACCAGCTATATTTCGACGCTCGGTGCCCACCGTGAGAAACTCACCAACCCGGGCATTCTCAACCTGCTTGATGACGCCGTCTGTTATGTCGATGACGCGCTTCATCACCGACCAGCCGATGAGCCGCGCGTTCAACAGGCGCTGAATGAACTGGCTCAACGCATTGCGCATCTTGATCCTGGAAACGACAGCAAAGCGCCGCTGGTACTTCAGCAGATAGGCCTGCTTATCGCTCTGCTGCCTGAAATTTGCCGGCTGCAACAGCAAATCGCTACCTGGAGGAGTGATTCTCCTGTGGCTCAGGCAGCGCATTAAACCACTCCGTTAGCTCCCGGCGAATGCCCGCCGGGAGTGCCGCCTCATGCAGCCCCTCGATAGCCCCTTCCAGTGCGAAGAGAACTTTAATACTGAGCGCTTTGTTTTTTGCCCGCATCTTTAGCCAGCTCGCTCTTGCACCCAGCGCCCGCAGCGTTTCCTCATTGGTAATGCCAGCTTCAAAGAGCAAAACCTCAAGCTGAAAGGTCAGGTTTGGCAGATCCTTAAGTCGGTTTCGTTGATGGCGCTGATAGCGTTCTTTTCTTGCCGCACTGAGCGCAAACGAGGAGAGCTGAAGCAACCGCTCCCTGTCCTGCCATAATCCGTCATCCACACGATAATAGTTGAGCAGCACCGGGCGGCCTCGCTTCATCAACGTCAAAAAAGAGGAGGCATTTTTTACACAGTATTTCGCACTCTCCTCACAGGCGCGGAGATAAAGCTCGCCGTCTGACACCATGGCAAAAACCGCATCATCCACCGCCAGGGTATAGCCTCCAAACAGCGCGCGGTGATGAATCTCGCCCAACGGGGAGAGGTATTCCTGAGATTTATAAATCCGTTCATAAGATATCTTTTTCATGATATTTCCCTTCAAAATCATAAAGTAACAGCGAAAATTCTTACTAGCGGATCCGTTAGCAGGAAAATAGGCAACTTATCGCCGATGAGCAAGATGATTTTTCGAGGGACATCAACATTGAATGAATTTTGCGAGTCGCTTTCCGAAAATGAGGTTGATCTTTATGCATACAGGGGTTACTGTATATCCATACAGTGACTACAGGGCTGGAATGAATATGCACACTTCAGGCTATGCAAATCGCTCAACCTCTCTCTCTTCTACCGCAGGCAATGTCGCGCAGAATTCCGTCGAGCGTGTTTCCACGGGGCTAATCAGTGAAGTGGTTTATCGTGAAGACCAGCCCCTGTTGACGCAACTTCTGTTGTTGCCGTTATTACAACAGCTTGGTCAGCAATCGCGCTGGCAGCTTTGGCTCACGCCTCAGCAAAAACTGAGCCGTGAGTGGGTTCAGTCCGCAGGCCTTCCGCTTACCAAGGTCATGCAAATTAATCAGCTCCCGCCGTGCGATACCGTTGAGTCGATGATCCGCGCGTTACGCACCGGAAATTACAGCGTGGTGATTGGATGGTTACCAGAAGAATTGACGGAAGAGGAACATTTCCGTCTGACTGAAGCAGCCGAAGAAGGGAGTGCGATCGGGTTCATTATGCGTCCGGTTCGATCGGATTCTTACCGCAGAGGACAACTTTCTGGGCTAAAAATTCACTCAAATTTATATCATTGAGTGAAATTAAGATTTTTCCTGGAATTTTTTTTGACCACAAGATGGCATTAAAGTTCCTGACCTGAAAATCGCGGCAAGGCTTGTCTGGTGCGGTTCTCCTTAATTTTATTGCACAAAATTCGTTCAAAAAATGTTAAATAATCGGTATACGGAACTTTTTTTTTCATATGCCTGACGGACTTCACACTTGTAAGTTTTCAGCTACGTTGTAGACTTTACATCGCCAGGGGTGCTCGGCCTAAGCCGAAGATATCGGTAGATTTATATTTGACCACGCCCCCCGGTGAAGGATTTAACCGTGATTCTCTCCTGAGACTTTCATGGCGAATTTTGGATGATAACGAGGCGCAAAAAATGAAAAAGACAGCTATCGCGATTGCAGTGGCACTGGCTGGCTTCGCTACCGTAGCGCAGGCCGCTCCGAAAGATAATACCTGGTATGCAGGTGGTAAACTGGGCTGGTCTCAGTTCCACGACACCGGCTGGTACAACAGCAGCCTGAACAATGATGGCCCAACTCACGAGAGCCAGCTTGGTGCAGGTGCGTTCGGTGGCTATCAGGTTAACCCGTATGTTGGTTTTGAAATGGGTTACGACTGGTTAGGTCGTATGCCATACAAAGGCGACACCATCAACGGCGCTTTCAAAGCACAGGGCGTTCAGCTGACCGCTAAACTGGGCTACCCAATCACTGACGATCTGGACGTGTACACCCGTCTGGGCGGCATGGTATGGCGCGCAGATTCCAGCAACAACATTTCTGGTGACAACCATGACACCGGTGTTTCCCCAGTATTCGCTGGTGGCGTTGAGTGGGCTATGACCCGTGACATCGCTACCCGTCTGGAATACCAGTGGGTTAACAACATCGGCGACGGCAACACCGTTGGTGTTCGTCCAGACAACGGCATGCTGAGCGTAGGTGTTTCCTACCGTTTCGGCCAGCAGGAAGAAGCAGCTCCAGTTGTTGCTCCAGCGCCGGCTCCAGCTCCAGAAGTACAGACCAAGCACTTCACTCTGAAGTCTGACGTTCTGTTCAACTTCAACAAAGCGACTCTGAAACCAGAAGGCCAGCAGGCACTGGATCAGCTGTACTCTCAGCTGAGCAACCTGGATCCTAAAGACGGTTCCGTAGTGGTTCTGGGCTTCACCGACCGTATCGGTTCTGACGCTTACAACCAGAAACTGTCTGAGAAACGTGCTCAGTCTGTTGTTGATTACCTGATCTCTAAAGGTATCCCAGCTAACAAGATCTCCCCACGTGGTATGGGCGAATCTAACCCAGTTACTGGCAACACCTGTGACAACGTGAAAGCTCGCGCTGCACTGATCGACTGCCTGGCTCCAGATCGTCGCGTAGAGATCGAAGTTAAAGGCATCAAAGACGTTGTAACTCAGCCAGCGGCATAAGTTATCGTCTTATAAAAAAACCCCGCCATGCGGGGTTTTTTATTGTCTGAAGAAAAGAAAAATCTATTTTTTACCCAACAGAGCCTGAAGGTCGTTCTTCAGCGTCGACATCTGGTTGGCGTACTTCTCTTTATGTTCGGCATCCTCAATCAGCTGCACGATGGTTTCCGAAAGCGTTTTGCCCCGTCGTTGTGCCAGACCAGCCAGGCGTTGCCAGACAACGAACTCCAGGTCGATTGATTTTTTGCGTGTGTGCTGATGCTCAGCATTAAAATGCCGTTTGCGTCGCGCGCGGATAGTTTGCTTCATCCGGTTTAACAACGCGGGATTGATGTGTTTCTCAATCCAGCTGTTAACCTGTACCGGTTCATTTTCGAGGGTCAGCAAAATATCCACGGCTTCTTGCGCAGCGCTGGCTTCGACGTAGCAGGTGATCAGCTCCCCTTCACGGTGCTTTTTGACCAGGTACTTCCATTTCCAGCCGCTTTCGAGATTTTCCAGTTGTTGATATTTCATTGCGATCTCAGTGTTACCACGTAACTCTGTTCAGAATATCAGTTTTTTAGCAATCTGCTGAAAAGAAATCATATCCTGTGAGTGAATGCATCCAATCGCCCTGTCGAAATCCCCAATCCTGCTTGGGTACAGCCCCCCGCTTACGGTATACTCAACGCTTTTACATCTGACTAAAAAACATCAACTTTGACCATTACGAAACTTGCATGGCGTGACCTTGTTCCGGATACCGAAAGTTACCAGGAACTGTTTGCACAGCCCGAACTCGCAAAAGAACACGAATTCATCCTTAGCGATACGCAGCCTCGTTTGCATTATGCGCTGGAGCAGGTGTTAAGCCCATGGGCAACAGCGCCCTTCATGCTGCTCAAGGCCCCGGAAGAAGCGGAATACCTGACGCTGCTCGGTGATGCCGTGCGCCAGCTGAAGCCGGAAGCGAACGCAGTTTTTGGCGGCCAGTATCGTATTGCGGGACATGATGTCACTTTCGAACCGGCGGCGCAGGCCGATGGCCGTTTTGCCGCTAAGGGCGAAGTGATTACCGCTAACTGGGTCGAGGCGGAACAACTCTTTGGTTGTCTGCGCCAGTTTAATGGCGAACTTTCGCTGCAGCCGGGGCTGGTACATCGCGCAAATGGCGGTGTTCTCATCATCTCACTGCGTACCCTGCTCTCGCAGCCGCTGCTGTGGATGCGTCTGAAAACCATCGTCCACCAGCAGCGTTTCGACTGGGTCGGCTACGATGAGTCTCGTCCTCTGCCTGTCTCTGTTCCGTCTATGCCGTTGTCGCTGACCGTCGTGCTGACGGGCGACCGTGAATCGCTGGCGGACTTCCAGGAAATGGAGCCAGAACTCGCTGAGCAGGCGGTGTATAGCGAATACGAAGACAACACCCAGATTGCTGACGCCGACGATATGGCGCAGTGGTGCCAGTGGGTTATGGCCGTTGCTGAACGTTTTGCGCTGCCAACCCCTGCGGCTGACGCGTGGCCGGGCTTAATACGTGAAGCGGTACGCTACACCGGTGACCAGGAAACGCTGCCGCTTTGCCCGCTCTGGATCGGCAAACAGCTGCGTGAAGTGGGTGTGATCAGCGGTAACGGGGCGTTCACCGGCGAACAGCTCACTCAGATGCTGGCTCAGCGTGAGTGGCGAGAAGGCTATCTTGCCGACCGTATACAGGATGAAATTCTGCTGGAACAAATTCTGGTGGAAACCGAAGGCGAACGCGTCGGGCAGATCAACGCCCTGTCGGTGATTGAATTTCCCGGTCATCCGCGCGCATTCGGGGAACCGTCCCGTATCAGCTGCGTTGTGCACATTGGCGATGGCGAGTTCACCGATATTGAACGAAAAGCCGAGCTGGGCGGCAACATTCACGCGAAAGGCATGATGATCATGCAGGCGTTTTTGATGTCAGAGCTGCAGCTTGAGCAACAGATCCCCTTCTCCGCCTCGCTGACGTTTGAGCAGTCCTACAGCGAAGTGGATGGCGATAGCGCCTCTATGGCCGAGCTGTGCGCCTTAATCAGCGCCCTGGCGGAAGTGCCCATCAATCAGAACATCGCGATCACCGGTTCGGTGGATCAGTTCGGTCGTGCACAGCCAGTGGGAGGCCTCAACGAAAAAATTGAAGGCTTCTTCTCTATCTGTCAGCAGCGCGGTTTAAACGGCAAACAGGGTGTGATTATTCCTGCTCCCAACGCACGCCATTTGAGCCTCAGTCAGGATATTCTGGATGCGGTTGAGCAAGAGCAATTCGCCATCTGGGCCATCGAAGGGATTGAGGATGCGCTACCCTTACTGACAAATCTGGTTTGGGATGGCGAAGGGCAAACTACCCTGATGCAGACTATCCAGGAGCGCATAGCTCAGGCGACACAGCAGGATGCTCGCCATCGTTATCCATGGCCGTTACGCTGGCTGGGCTGGTTTAGTTCGAACTGATCGGACTTGTTCAGCGTACACGTGTTAGCTATCCTGCGTCCTTCACTAAAATAAGGCTTACTGAGAACATGGTAGATAAACGCGAATCCTATACAAAAGAAGATCTTCTTGCCTCTGGTCGCGGTGAACTGTTTGGCGCTAAAGGCCCACAGTTACCGGCCCCGAACATGCTGATGATGGACCGTGTCGTGAAAATGACCGAAACCGGCGGCAACTTTGATAAGGGTTACGTAGAAGCAGAACTCGATATCAACCCGGACCTGTGGTTCTTCGGTTGCCACTTTATTGGCGATCCGGTAATGCCTGGCTGTCTGGGCCTAGATGCCATGTGGCAGCTGGTTGGCTTCTATCTGGGCTGGCTGGGCGGCGAAGGTAAAGGCCGCGCGCTGGGCGTGGGCGAAGTAAAATTTACTGGCCAGGTTCTGCCTACGGCGAAGAAAGTGACCTATCGTATTCACTTCAAGCGCATCGTTAACCGCCGCCTGATTATGGGCCTGGCAGATGGCGAAGTGCTGGTCGACGGTCGTCTGATCTATAGCGCAAGCGACCTGAAAGTTGGCCTGTTCCAGGATACTTCAGCTTTCTGATCGTGCTTTTGGCACCCCCCAGAAAGGCGAAACCTCCGCATTGCGGAGGTTTCTTTTTTGAAAGAGACGTTATCAGGCTATGAGTGCCCTGTCGCCGATGGCTTCTCGCCAGCCTCCAAGCCATTGTGACCTTTGATTTATCGTCTGATAAGGACACATTTCTTTAGAACGTCCAGCGATGCCGGCCTGATAACCACGTTGATGAGCCCGTTCCAGGCGATCTCGTTTCTGTCTCTTCATGCCTCGTTTCCCTCATTCTTTTGTCTGGTGGAAAGAAAACAGTGTCTGCACTAAATGCACAGGCACAGATAACGAATACCCCGAATTAGTCGCATCGTCAATGTTCAAAATTCATACGGGTGTCATATTTGTGAGCTAGCTGGAAGTTCATTTGTACAAAAATTGTGACGTGGCACAAGTAACAAACTGAACTGAAAACGAAAAAAAACCGCAATCAGCAACAGGCCAACTGCGGTTTTTGATGATGAATTTTACTTATGGCAGCCGGGAAATTTCTCTCGCGATGCTGGCCGACTCCTGTGCCCAACCCTGAGCCAGAACTTTCACCATTTCGTCATAGCCATCTTTCTGCTGCTTCAGCTCCAGATGGAAAGGACGCTTAATCAGCTGCCCCTGATGGTTCAGCAACCACTCCCCGCTAATCACCACCGCACCGTCATAACGGCCGTGGAAGCCCGTTACCGTGACGTTAAGCGTATCCTGGTCGTTACCCAGCGGCTGCGACGCAACAACCCAGCCCGGAAGCTGACTGCCCAGATTGGCCACCAGCGTGTTGCGCAGCTGCTGATCCAGCGGGCTGGCCCACAGGTTGTTCGTCGCAATCACATATTTAACGTCGCTGGTCTGATAGACCACGCCGTTTCCTGCCAGATAATCCGGCACGGCAACCTGCTCAACCCATAGCTGGCGGCTTCCCTGGCTGGTCGTGCTTTGCCCACCGCTGTGGGTAGCCACAGGCAGCTGATAGTAGCTTTTATTATCTACCCCTGAACTGCACGCCGTTAACAGCAGAGCGCCAACCATCAATAGCCACTTTTTCATTCTTTTGCCCTCTTCGGCTCAGGATCCTTTTTATCTTTCGCTTCGAACACCAGCGCGTTGCTCTTCTCGTTGAGCGTTTTCAGCACCGGCTGCAGTTCACGCAAGACCTGATCAAGACGCTGCATATCTGCCACCATCTTGTTGTAGGCCGCTGAACCCGGCTGGAAGCCCTGCATACTGCGGTTCAGCTCACGCAGCGTTTTCTGCATATCCTGCGGCAGCTGCTGCATACTCTGGCTCGCCGTGATCTTGTTGATATTATCCAGCGTGGTTTGCAGACGACGCATCGTTGCCTGGCTTTCGCTCAGAGAGTTCGTCGCCGCTTCAATCATCGGATTCAGTGGCAGATTGTTGATCTTATCCAGCGTCTCCATCAGGCGCTGCTGGATCTGAGCCAGACCGCTGCTCACCGTTGGGATGATCTTGTAGCCACCGAATTCACGAATACCGGTAATCGGCGGTGCTTTCGGGTAGAAGTCCATATCCACATACAGCGCACCCGTCACCAGGTTACCCGTTTTCAGCGACCCGCGCAGACCACGGTTCATCAGTTCGTTAATATGCGCCGCGATATCCTGGTTCTCGCCAATCTGGTTCAGCAGACGCTCCGGCTCGATGCGAATCAGCACCGGAATACGATAATCATCGTCCAGCATCTGGCTCAGGCCGGGTACAAAGAACGGAACTTGTCCCACCGTACCAAGACGAATACCGCGGAACTCAACGGGCGCGCCCGGCTGCAGGCCGCGAACGGAGTCTTTAAAGAACATCAGGAAGTCAATGTGATCGGTATAGAGCGCGTCCTGAATGCTTCGCTGATCGTCAAAGAGTCTGAACGCCGTTTTCTCCGCAACCGGCTGCCCGAGATCCTGCCCTTCCGGCACATCAAAGCTCACCCCGCCGCCAAACAGCGTGGTTAATGATCCCATCTCAACGCGCATCCCCGCCGACGTAAGATCGACCGCGATCCCGCTGTCCTTCCAGAAGCGAACGTTGCTGGTCACCAGACGATCGTTTGGCGCATTGATGAAAAGCTGATAGCTAATGGTACGCTTTTGCGCATCGAAGGTGCTGGTTTCAACGGAACCGACGCGGTAGCCGCGGAACAGTACCGGATCGCCCGCCGTGAGCTGGCCCGCTTTTTTGCTGTCGAGGATCACGCGGATACCCTTGGCATCAGGCGGCGCAAGCGGCGGTGAATCCAGAAGCTGGTATTTTCCAGGCTGGCTACCCTTCGTGCCGGGCTGCAGTTCAATATAGGCCCCGGAGAGCAGCGTCCCTAAGCCGCTGATCCCTTCACGTCCCACCTGCGGTTTAACGACCCAGAAAACGGAATCGCCATGCAGCAGTTTTTCCATGCCGGCATTAAGGCGCGCCTTAATTTCCACATGGGTTAAATCGTCGGTCAGGGTTGCGCTTTCGACCACGCCCACATCCACGCTACGGCTTTTGATGGTCGTTTTACCGCCCTCAATCCCCTCGGCATTGGTGGTTATCAGCGTGACTTCCGGTCCCTGATGGCTGTAATGATAAAACAGGATCCATGCACCGATCAGCGCGGTCACGATGGGGAAAATCCACACCGGCGACCAGTTTTTGACCTTCTGCACTTTCGCCTCTCCACTCTTATTTTCCATGCTCTTACTCTTCCTCATGGCTTGATTCAGGCTCACGATCCCACGATAAACGAGGGTCGAAGGTCATGGCCGCAAACATGGTCATAATCACGACCAGTGCAAACATTAAAGCCCCCATCGCGGGATAAATACTCATCAAACCGCCCATCCGCACCAGTGCAGAGAGAATGGCGATGACAAACACGTCAATCATTGACCAGCGTCCGACAAACTCGACCACTTCATAAATCAGGTGCATGCGTTCGCTGTCGCGTTTTCCATGCCCCTTCGCATCCCAACAGAGCCAGGCGATGGCGATCATTTTTAAGGTTGGCACCATAATACTGGCGATAAAGATCACGCCGGCAACAGGATAGGAACCTTCGCCCCACAGCAGTATCACCCCGGCCAGGATCGTCGAGGGCATTTTGTCGCCGAGCAAATCGGTGATCATGATCGGTAGAATATTGGCAGGCAGATACAGCATGATGGAGGTAACCAGCAGCGCCATCGTCCACTGCAGGCTATTTTTACGGCGTACGTAACCTTTCGTTTCGCAGCGCGGACAAACGTCGAGATCGGCGGGCAGCACGGCGGTACAGCATGGGCAGGAACGCAGCCCCTGACGAATACCGGGCACGCCGACTTTTACCGTCTGCGCAAGCGTCGGTGCCGGGGCTATATCATCCCACGCCCAGCGCCTGTCCACGCACTGGAAGGCACGCAGCTGCAGGACACAGTACAGGCACCACGGAATAAAGCTGCTGCCGATCCCCACGTCGCCGTACGCCATGAGCTTCACGAAACTGACCAGAATGCCCGCCAGAAAGATCTCGGCCATGCCCCAGCTTTTGAGCTGAAAAAGGATACGCGCGAGCCGGATTTTCAGTGATGAGGGCATCCTGACGCGGTTGACCAGCAAAAGGATAACGACCAGGCAAAAAGCCGGGACTATCTGGACAAACAGGAGAAAAAAGGTGCCGAGGCTGGCGTAATCTTCCGAGAACATCACGCCCGGGATTTCAAGCAAATCCACCTGGCTGGTTATCCCCCCCACCTTCATATAGATGAAGGGGAAGAGGTTGGAGAGCAGCAGCATGAACAGCGCTGCAAGAGCATAAGCAGTGGGACGCTGCCGCGGCGCGTCCCACTCGGTTGTCAACGTTGCGCCGCAACGTGGACACAGGGCTTTATGTCCGTGACCAAGCTCTGGCAACGCCACGAGCATATCGCATTGCGAGCATAAAATATGCCTGTCGGCATGGTGCTGGTCACACATATGTTATCCCTGTTTATGCGCCGTTTTTCAGAGACTCAAGGTACTCCCAGCGCTCAAATGCTTCTTCCAGGGCTTTTTCAGCCGCGGACAGTTCAGCCAGTACTTTCTGAGTATAGTCATGCGATTGGGTAAAGAATGACGCATCAGCAACCTGTTTTTGCAGATCCTCAAGCGCGGCCTCCAGCTCTTCAAGACGCTGCGGTAGCCCCTCCAGTTCGCGCTGCAGGTTATAGCTTAGTTTAGCCGAGGTTTTCTTGACAGTTTCTGCTTTTGTTACAGCAGGTTCTGAACTTATTTTGGACTTTGACTGTTTCTGCGCCAGAGACTGCGATTGCTGTCCTTTTGCATCGTGATAACCGCCTACGTATTGTCCAATTCGCCCTTCACCTTCGAAGATCCAGCACTCGGTTACGGTGTTATCCACAAACTGACGATCGTGGCTAACCAGCATCACGGTCCCCTGATAACCGTCAATCAGTTCTTCGAGTAATTCCAGCGTTTCGACATCCAGGTCGTTCGTTGGTTCATCGAGAATCAACAGGTTACTTGGTTTCAGGAACAGACGCGCCAGCAGCAGACGATTACGCTCTCCGCCAGATAACGCACGCACAGGTGTCATCGCGCGTTTCGGATGGAACAGGAAGTCCTGCAGATAGCCCAGCACGTGTCGCGGCTTGCCGTTTACCATCACCTCTTGCTTGCCTTCGGCGAGGTTGTCCATCACCGTGCGGTCCGGATCCAACTCCGCACGGTGCTGGTCAAAATAGGCCACTTCCAGCTTAGTCCCGCAGTGAACACGGCCGCTGTCAGCCTGCAGCTGACCGAGCATCAGCTTGAGCAGCGTGGTTTTACCACAGCCGTTCGGGCCAATGAGGGCAATTTTATCGCCACGCTGCACCTGAGCGGAGAAGTCTTTCACCAGAATTTTTCCATCGACCTGGTAATCGACATTTTCCATTTCAAAGACAATCTTACCGGAGCGGGATGCCTCTTCGACCTGCATCTTTGCACTTCCCATCACTTCACGGCGAGCGCTGCGCTCGTTACGCATCGCCTTCAGTGCACGCACGCGGCCTTCGTTACGGGTACGGCGGGCTTTAATACCCTGACGGATCCAGACCTCTTCCTGTGCCAGCTTGCGGTCAAACTCCGCATTTTGCAGCTCTTCCACGCGCAGGTTTTCTTCTTTTTCCAGCAGATAGGTATCGTAATCGCCAGGATAGGTGACCAGCTTGCCGCGATCGAGATCGACAATACGCGTCGCCATGTTGCGGATAAACGAACGGTCGTGTGAGATGAAAATAATGGTACCGTTAAAGGTCTTCAGGAACCCTTCCAGCCAGTCAATCGCTTCGATATCCAGGTGGTTGGTCGGTTCATCCAGCAACAGCACCTTCGGGCCGCTGACCAGCGCGCGGCCAAGCGCCGCTTTACGCAGCCAGCCGCCGGAGAGCGCCGACAGCTCCATATCCGCATCCAGACCTAACTGCTCCAGCACTTCGGTGATACGGCTTTCAAGCTGCCACAGACCGTGATGATCCAGAAGCTCCTGCAGGCGTGCCATCTCATTGAGATTTTTTTCACTTGGGTCGGTCATCACCAGATGCGAAATCTCATGATAGCCCTTCAGGTATTCAGCCTGCTCAGAAATCCCTTCTGCAACGAAATCATAAACGGTACCCGCCACGTTACGAGGAGGGTCCTGCTGCAGACGGGAAACAATCAGATCCTGTTCGTAAACAATACGGCCGTCATCCAGGCCCTGTTCACGGTTGAGGATTTTCATCAGCGTGGATTTACCCGCGCCGTTACGGCCTACAAGACAGACGCGTTCGTTGTCTTCAATATGCAGTTCAGTATCATCGAGAAGTGGCGCATCGCTAAAAGAGAGCCACGCGCCGTGCATGCTAATTAATGACATTTATTTTTCCTTTCAGACCGCGGTAATCAACCAGCAGTTATGAATTTGACGGTTACGGGCAAAGTCCTGAGACAGCGTTTTTTGGCTGATTTCTTGTGCTTTCAGTCCCAGGGCTGCTAAGCCGTCATGATCCATACGGAAGCCGCGTTTGTTGTTCGAGAACATAATGGTGCCGCCCTTGCGCAGCAGGCGCTTCAGGTCGGTCATCAGGCGCAGATGATCGCGCTGTACGTCAAAGCTGTCTTCCATACGCTTGGAGTTGGAGAAGGTCGGCGGATCGATAAAGATCAGGTCGAACTGCTCGTCGGTTTCACGCAGCCAGCCCAGCACGTCGGCCTGCATCAGGCGGTGCTGACGTCCGGTCAGCCCGTTAAGACGCAGGTTGCGCTCCGCCCACTCCAGATAGGTGCGGGACATATCCACCGTGGTGGTGCTCCGCGCGCCGCCCAGACCCGCATGCACGCTCGCGCTGCCGGTATAGGAGAACAGGTTGAGGAAATCTTTGCCCTTGCTCATCTGTCCCAGCATGCGACGGGCGATACGGTGGTCAAGGAACAGGCCGGTATCCAGATAGTCGGTCAGGTTTACCCACAGGCGGGCGTTGTACTCGCCCACTTCGATAAAATCGCCCTTCTCATTCATCTTCTGGTACTGGTTTTTCCCTTTTTGGCGCTCGCGGGTTTTCAGCACCAGCTTGTTCGGCGTGATGCCGAGCACGGCGATGGTCGCCGCAATGACGTCCAGCATGCGCTGACGCGCTTTTTGCGCATCGATGGTTTTCGGTGGCGCATATTCCTGAATCACCACCCAGTCCGCGTAGCGGTCAACGGCCACGTTGTACTCCGGCAGGTCGGCGTCGTAAAGGCGGTAACATTCAATCCCTTCCTGCTTCGCCCACTTCTCATATTTTTTCAGGTTCTTGCGCAGGCGGTTGGCGTAATCTTCCGCCACGCCGGATGGCTTACTGTCCGCCGCTTTCTCCGCCAGATGGTAGTTTTTCTGCACGCAGTCCAGCGGGCCGTTTTTCGCTTTAAACTGGCGATCGGCACGCAGCTGCAGGCAGCTCAGCAGCTCCGGCGAGGCGCTAAACAGAGACAGGTTCCAGCCGCCGAAGTAGTCCTTCATATTGCGGCCCAGCAGGCTGTGCAGGGCAATCAGCGCCGGTTCGCTGTCCAGACGCTCGCCGTATGGCGGGTTGCTGATCACGGTTCCGTACGGGCCTTTTGGCAGCGGGTTAGTCAGGTTCGCCACGTCTTTCACCTCGAAGGTGACCAGCTCGCCGATACCGGCGCGACGGGCGTTGCTGCGCGCGCGTTCAATGACGCGCGGGTCGCTGTCCGAACCGTAGAAGTGGGAGGTGTACTCCGCCAGACCTTTGCGCGCGCGGGTCTGCGCGTCGTCTTTGACCTCTTTCCAGATCGCTTCGTCGTGCTGCGCCCAGCCTTTAAAGCCCCAGTGGCCGCGATGCAGGCCCGGCGCGCGGTCGGTTGCCAGCATGGCCGCTTCAATCAGCAACGTACCGGAACCACACATCGGATCGAGCAGCGGCGTGCCCGGCTGCCAGCCGGAGCGCATGACGATGGCGGCAGCCAGCGTTTCTTTAATTGGCGCCATACCGGTACGATCGCGGTAGCCGCGCAGGTGCAGGCCTGCGCCGCTCAGATCGAGAGAAATACTCGCCGTGTCGCCGTTCAACCAGACGTTAATACGCAGATCCGGATTTTCGCGATCGACGTTCGGACGTTCCTTATTTTTACGCGTGAAGCAGTCCACAATGGCGTCTTTTACACGAAGGGCACCGTACTGGCTGTTGCGGATCTCGTCGTTCACGCCGTTGAAATGCACCGCAAAGGTGGCATTGGGCGTAAAGATCTCTGTCCAGTCGATCATCTGTACGCCGGTATAGAGGTCCAGGTCGCTATAGACCTTGCACTCCTTCATCGGCAGCATGATGCGCGACGCCAGACGGCTCCACATCAGGCTCTGGTAAATAAGCCGCGTGTCGCCCTCAAAATGGACACCACCCTGAACCACCTGGCACTCTTGTGCACCCAGGCTTTCCAGTTCAGTTTTTAACAGCTCTTCCAGCCCACGGGCCGTACTGGCAAACAGAGAATTCATATCGTCACTTTTACTCTTAGAAAATTGTCGCGCATTATAGCTAATATGGCGTGTATGTCATAAAGTTGAAGGCTTATTTTCATTTGTGGGAGTGTGCAGTGGCGACGTTATCCAGGCTTTTTATCCATCCGGTGAAATCCATGCGCGGCATCGGCGTCTCTCACGCGCTGGCCGACATGAGCGGATTCGCCTTCGATCGTATTTTTATGGTCACCGAGCCTGACGGCACGTTCATTACCGCACGCCAGTTCCCGCAGATGGTTCGCTTTACCCCTTCCCCGCTTCATGACGGTTTGCACCTTACCGCGCCGGACGGTTCCAGTGCGGTCATTCGCTTTGCTGATTTTGCGCCTGTCGATGCGCCAACGGAAGTGTGGGGCAATCATTTTACCGCGCGCATCGCCCCGGATGAGATTAGCCGCTGGCTGAGCGGTTTCTTCTCTCGCGACGTGCAGCTGCGCTGGGTAGGTCCTGAACTGACGCGTCGCGTGAAGCGCCATGAAGCCGTTCCTCTCTCCTTCGCCGATGGTTTCCCGTTCCTGCTGACTAACGAAGCCTCGCTGCGTGATTTACAAGGCCGCTGCAAGGCCAGCGTTCAGATGGAACAGTTCCGTCCGAACCTGGTGGTCACGGGCGCCGACGCCTGGGAAGAAGACACCTGGAAAGTGATCCGCATCGGTAGCGTCATCTTTGATGTCGTAAAACCCTGCAGCCGCTGCATTTTCACCACGGTGAGCCCTGAGAAAGGCCAGAAGCACCCTTCCGGCGAACCGCTTAAGACGCTGCAGTCGTTCCGCACCGCGCAGGACAACGGCGATGTGGATTTCGGCCAGAACCTGATCCCGCGCTCCAGCGGCGCAATCCGCGTCGGTGATGAGGTAGAAATTCTTGCCCGAGGGCCTGCAAAAGCGTACGGCTCAGGTCAGGAAGAAGAAATGGTCGACGTTGTGACGAATGTCGCCTCTGCGGTAGATATTCACTGGCAGGGCAACGTCATCCGTGGCAACAACCAGCAGGTATTACTGGAGCAACTGGAGCAGGCAGGTATTCGCGTACCCTATTCCTGTCGCGCAGGCATTTGCGGATGCTGCCGCATCAAGCTGGTGGATGGAGAGGTCAGTGCGCTGAAAAAATCGGCAATTGGAAATGACGGCACCATTCTGTGCTGTAGCTGCATACCGAAAACGTCCGTACAGCTGGAAGCTTAAACCGCCTGTTCAAGGCTGAAGGAATCTACGCGCAGCTGCGGCTTCAGCCTGTCGTTCATCACTTTAATGGCATCGCCAAGCTGCATCGTCCGCCCGGCAATGGTTACGCCGGGCTGTGCCAGCAGGCAGAGCGCAGCATTTTCGCCTGGCTCAACCACCAGCAGGCTCACCTCTTCTGCGGTATCGCTCAGATTGACGCTGGCCGCGTCACCCGTTGCCGGGGTCCAGCTCATACCATGCGCAAGAAAATGCCAGCTTTTTGGCATTTGTGGTTTCAGGAAGCGGATAGCCACCAGCGCATTTAATACCAGCTCGGCACGCTGCTCTTTAGAGAGCACCAGATCGCGGCATTTTTCTTCAAAGGAGAAATAAAGGGCCGCATCGTCAACGCAAAAGCCCGACGGGGAAAATGCATCCGGGGTTAACATTCGGCGGGCAAAACGAGAACGAAACAACATGCCATTGGCTAAATCGAGCATCATTCGGTCATGCTCGTCGCAAAAATACCAGCGCCAGTTATCGTCAGGTTTAATTCGCATGTGTCTCTCCCGTCCCCAAACGTCCTGTACTAAAAATGTCCTGTTTGCCGCCTCGTTTATAACACCATTAATAAAAGACTATAATGACTAAATAAGCAACAGTGACGGAATATAAAACAACCAGGGCTGGAAATAAAGCCCTGGTTGTCTGATTAAGAGAAAAGATTAGATATGAGTAACGATTTCTTTAATCAGCGGCGGTCCTTTAAAAATAAAGCCGGAATAGATTTGCACCAGTGATGCACCCGCCGCCATCTTCTCGCGCGCAGCAATCACTGAGTCAATGCCGCCGACGCCAATAATTGGCAGACGTCCTTTTAATTCCGCAGACAGGGCGCGAATAATTTCGGTGCTTTTTAATTGCACCGGACGTCCACTTAACCCACCCGCTTCGTCACAGTTTTTCATTCCCTGCACGAGGGAACGATCGAGGGTGGTATTGGTCGCAATAACACCATCAATATTATGGCGAACCAAACTGTCGGCAACCTGGATCAATTCTTCAGGAGAAAGATCCGGGGCGATCTTAACCGCGACCGGAACATATTTATGGTGGATCGTCTGGAGTTCATTTTGTTTATTTTTAATGGCACTCAGAAGATCGTCCAGCGCTTCGCCATATTGTAAGGAACGCAGACCCGGGGTATTGGGTGAAGAAATATTCACCGCGATATAACCGGCATAGGCGTAGACTTTTTCCATACAAATCAGATAGTCATCTTTACCCTGCTCAACCGGCGTGTCTTTATTTTTGCCGATATTGATGCCTAATATCCCGTCAAAATGGGCTTTTTTTACGTTCTCAACCAGGTGATCAACACCGAGGTTATTAAAGCCCATGCGGTTGATCAGCCCTTCGGCTTCAACCAGGCGGAACAGGCGCGGCTTGTCATTTCCCGGCTGCGGACGCGGCGTGACGGTGCCGATTTCAATGGAGCCAAAGCCCATCGCGCCCAGGGCATCAATGCACTCGCCATTTTTGTCCAGACCGGCCGCCAGACCCAGCGGATTTTTAAAGGTCAGACCCATGCACTGCACAGGTTTTTCCGGCACATTCTGACGCACCAGAGCGGCCAGCGGCGTTCCGGTAATACGACGTAATTGCTGGAATGTAAATTCATGAGCGCGCTCAGGGTCGAGCTGGAAAAGGGCTTTACGAACGAAGGGGTAGTACATGAACTCTCCTGGATTCCCGGTGTGCAAACCGGGAGGGGATTATGGGCGATCCACGCGCGAAAGGGAATTGACCTGCGGCAAAAAATCGGCGCAAAACGCAATCGTTTACCTACCAATCTATTTCTTATGCACTTTTTCGCATTTTAATTGCAGATAAATCATTTAGTGGAATAACCGCGCGGTGTCACACTCCTGAAAATTGTTATGAATGTTAGATAAAAGCAAACAATTGGTTATAAGGAGGAAGTATGCGCGTCATTACCCTGGCCGGAAGTCCACGATTCCCTTCGCGCTCCAGCGCCCTGCTGGAATATGCCCGCGAAAAACTCAATGCCCTGGATGTGGAAGTGTGCCACTGGAACCTGCATAACTTCGAACCTGAAGATCTGCTCTATGCCCGTTTCGACAGCCCTGCGCTTAAAACGCTGATCGAGCAGCTTAACGGCGCTGACGGCTTAATTGTGGCAACACCTATTTATAAAGCCTCTTTTTCCGGGGCGCTGAAAACTCTGCTCGATCTGCTTCCGGAGCGCGCCCTGGACGGCAAAGTTGTGCTGCCGATGGCAACGGGCGGTACGGTAGCCCATTTACTGGCCGTGGATTATGCCCTGAAGCCGGTGCTGAACGCGCTGAAAGCGCAGGAGATCCTCCACGGCGTTTTCGCAGATGACTCCCAGGTTATCGATTATCAACATAAACCTCATTTTACGCCGAACCTGCAAACCCGCCTCGATACTGCCCTGGAAACCTTCTGGCATGCCCTGCACCGCCGGGATATCCAGGCGCCCGCGTTTGGTCAGCCTCAAGGAGTCGCACATGTTTAAAACGTTAACCCGCATCGGCCTGGCAGGTCTGATGGCGCTTACCTCGCTGGCCCATGCCGCAGAAA
Source organism: Enterobacter asburiae (assembly GCF_001521715.1). Classification (NCBI taxonomy): domain Bacteria; kingdom Pseudomonadati; phylum Pseudomonadota; class Gammaproteobacteria; order Enterobacterales; family Enterobacteriaceae; genus Enterobacter; species Enterobacter asburiae. Next base: position 693,790 of record NZ_CP011863.1, on the reverse strand, counting down.
CGGCTCCGGAAAGTTTACGCATTGGCTATCAGAAAGGCAGCGTCAGCATGGTGCTGGCGAAAAGCCATCAGCTTCTGGAAAAACGCTTCCCGGACACCAAATTCTCGTGGGTGGAGTTCCCGGCTGGCCCGCAGATGCTGGAGGCCCTGAACGTCGGCAGTATCGATCTGGGCAGCACGGGTGATATTCCGCCGATATTCGCCCAGGCGGCGGGAGCGGACCTCGTCTATGTTGGCGTTGAGCCGCCCAAACCGAAGGCCGAAGTGATTCTGGTGCCTGAAAACAGCGACATTAAAAGCGTCGCCGACCTCAAAGGGCATAAAGTGGCTTTCCAGAAAGGTTCCAGCTCGCACAACCTGCTGCTGCGTGCCCTGCAAGAAGCCGGGCTCAAGTTCACTGACATTCAGCCTGTTTACCTGACGCCTGCCGACGCCCGCGCCGCGTTCCAGCAGAAGAACGTTGATGCCTGGGCCATCTGGGATCCGTACTACTCCGCCGCATTGCTGCAGGGCGGCGTTCGCGTGCTGAAAGACGGTACCACGCTGAAGCAGACCGGCTCGTTTTACCTGGCCGCCCGTCCTTATGCGGAAAAGAACGGCGCATTTATTCAGGGCGTACTGGATACCTTTACCCAGGCCGACGCGCTGACCCAGACCCAGCGTCAGGAGAGCATTGCCCTGCTGGCGAAAACCATGGGCTTACCTGAGCCGGTGATCGCGAGCTATCTCAACCACCGTCCGCCGACCACCATTACGCCCGTGGACGCCCACGTCGCCGCGCTTCAGCAACAAACGGCTGACCTCTTCTATCAAAACCACCTGGTGCCAAAACAGGTCACTATTCGCGAACGCATCTGGCAGCCTGCAGGCAAAGAAGGAGCTAAATCATGAGTCTGAATCTTTTCTGGTTTTTACCCACCCACGGTGATGGACACTATCTTGGTACAGAAGAGGGCTCGCGCCCGGTTGACCACGGCTACCTGCAGCAGATTGCGCAGGCGGCGGACCGAATCGGTTTCACCGGGGTGCTGATCCCGACCGGACGTTCATGTGAAGATGCCTGGCTGGTGGCCGCGTCGATGATCCCGGTCACTCAGCGTCTGAAGTTTCTGGTGGCGTTACGCCCGAGCGTTGTCTCCCCCACCGTGGCGGCGCGTCAGGCGGCAACGCTGGACAGGCTGTCCAACGGCCGCGCCCTGTTTAACCTGGTAACGGGCAGCGATCCGCAGGAGCTGGCGGGCGACGGGGTGTTCCTCGACCATACCGAGCGCTATGAAGCCTCCGCCGAGTTCACCCGCGTCTGGCGACGTCTGCTGGAAGGTGAAACCGTCACCTTCGAAGGCAAGCATATTCACGTTCGCGACGCGAAACTCTACTTCCCGCCGGTGCAGCAGCCGCGCCCGCCGCTCTATTTTGGCGGATCGTCGGATGTGGCCCAGGATCTGGCGGCAGAGCAGGTCGATCTCTATCTGACCTGGGGCGAACCGCCTGAGCTGGTGAAAGAAAAAATTGCCCAGGTCCGCGCTAAGGCGGCCGCCCATGGCCGCAAGGTGCGCTTCGGCATTCGCCTGCACGTGATTGTGCGCGAAACCAATGAAGAAGCCTGGCAGGCCGCCGACCGCCTGATTTCCCACCTGGACGATGAGACCATCGCGAAGGCGCAAGCCGCGTTTGCCAAAACCGACTCCGTCGGACAGCACCGAATGGCGTCCCTGCACAACGGCAAGCGCGAGAACCTGGAGATCAGCCCGAACCTGTGGGCGGGCGTTGGCCTGGTGCGCGGCGGTGCGGGCACGGCGCTGGTCGGCGACGGACCGACCGTAGCCGCCCGGATTAATGAATACGCTGACCTGGGTATCGACAGCTTTATTCTCTCCGGTTATCCGCATCTGGAAGAGGCGTACAAGGTGGGCGAGCTGTTATTCCCGCATCTGGATGTCGCCATTCCGGAAATTCCGCAGCCGCAGCGGCTTCAGCTTCAGGGCGAAGCCGTGGCGAACGAGTTTATTCCACGCAAAGCCGCCCAAAGCTAAGGAGTGACCATGTCTGCCACCTCCCAAAAATGGCTGCTGCGCGCCGCGCCGTGGTTTTTACCCGTCGGCATTGTGGCTCTCTGGCAGCTCGCGTCGTCCACCGGCTGGCTGTCGAGCCGCATTCTGCCCTCTCCGGAGGGCGTCGTAGAAGCGTTCTGGTCGCTGAGCGTGAGCGGCGAGCTGTGGCAGCATCTGGCGATCAGCTCCTGGCGCGCCGTGATTGGGTTTTCCATCGGCGGCAGCATCGGTCTCGTTCTGGGCTTGATCAGCGGCCTTTCCCGCTGGGGCGAGCGGCTGCTGGATACCTCCATTCAGATGCTGCGCAACGTGCCGCATCTGGCGCTGATCCCGCTGGTTATCCTGTGGTTTGGTATTGATGAGAGCGCCAAGATCTTCCTCGTGGCGCTGGGCACACTGTTCCCGATCTACATCAACACCTGGCACGGCATCCGCAATATCGATCGCGGTCTGGTCGAGATGGCGCGCAGCTACGGCTTATCAGGTTTTTCTCTCTTTATACACGTGATCCTGCCGGGCGCCCTGCCCTCCATTATGGTCGGGGTGCGTTTTGCGCTCGGCCTGATGTGGCTGACGCTGATTGTGGCGGAGACCATCTCGGCCAACTCAGGCATAGGCTACCTGGCAATGAACGCCCGCGAGTTCCTGCAAACGGACGTGGTGGTGGTTGCCATCATTCTGTATGCCCTGCTCGGTAAACTCGCAGATGTCAGCGCCCAGTGGCTGGAGCGCAGCTGGCTGCGCTGGAACCCGGCCTATACCCTTCAGGAGGCGAAAGCATGAATACTGCACGACTGAACCAGGGAACGCCGTTACTGCTGAACGGCGTGACCAAACGCTACGGCGAAAACACCATTCTTAACGGGCTGGATCTGCATATTCCCGCCGGACAATTTGTGGCCGTTGTTGGTCGCAGCGGCGGCGGCAAGAGTACCCTGCTACGCCTTCTGGCCGGGCTGGAAGCCCCCAACGGCGGTGACATTCTGGCAGGAACGACGCCGCTTTCGAATATTCAGGACGATACCCGCATGATGTTTCAGGATGCACGCCTGCTGCCGTGGAAAACGGTTATCGACAACGTCGGGCTCGGTCTTAAGGGCAGCTGGCGGGATGAAGCCCGCCAGGCGCTGGCCGCCGTTGGGCTGGAAAATCGTGCGGGCGAATGGCCGGCAGCCCTCTCGGGCGGGCAGAAGCAGCGCGTGGCGCTGGCGCGTGCGCTAATTCACCGTCCGGGCCTTCTGTTGCTTGATGAACCGCTCGGCGCGCTCGACGCCCTGACGCGGATCGAAATGCAGGATTTGATTGGATCCCTGTGGCAGGCGCACGGCTTTACAGTACTGCTGGTAACGCATGACGTGAGCGAAGCCGTCGCGATGGCTGACCGGGTGCTGTTAATAGAGGACGGGAAAATAGGTCTGGATCTGACGGTGGACCTTCCGCGCCCTCGCCGCGTGGGCTCGGCAAGGCTGGCTGAGCTGGAAGCTGAGGTGTTGGATCGGGTGATGAAGCGTGGGGGTACGGAGTTAGAACGAGCTAAGGCTAATGCCTGATGCCCTCACCCCGGCCCTCTCCCACAGGGAGAGGGAGGGTTAAGCTTTCTATCAGGCCAGTGCCTTAGCAATCTTCTCGTACAGATCGCCAGACAGGTTCTCCAGCCCTTTCAGCTGCTCAAGCGCGGCACGCATCTTCGCCTGACGCTTCGCATCGTAGCGTTTCAGACGGATCAGCGGCTCAATCAGGCGCGACGCCACCTGCGGGTTACGGCTGTTCAGCTCGGTCAGCATTTCCACCATGAACTGATAACCGCTGCCGTCTTCGGCGTGGAACGCCGCCGGGTTGCTGCTGGCAAACGCGCCAATCAGAGAACGCACGCGGTTTGGGTTGCTCAGGGTAAAGGAGCGATGTTTCAGCAGGCTGCGCACGTTGCTGAGCGCATCGGCCGCCGGGCTGGTCGCCTGCAGGATGAACCACTTGTCCATCACCAGGCCATCCTGATGCCACTTGTCGTCGTACTCCTGCATCAGCGCATCGCGGCACGGCAGTTCGGCGGCAACGCTTGCGCCCAGCGCGGCCAGCGCGTCGGTCATGTTATCCGCTTCGTGATACTGCTTGCTCACAAGGGTGTTCGCCAGCTCGGTTTCACCAAACGCCAGATAGCGCAGGCAGGTATTGCGCAGAGAACGTTTACCAATGTCCGCGTGCTCAACGCGATAAGCGTCGAGCTTGTTGGCGTTATAAATGGCGAGGAACTCATCGGCCAGTTCTGCAGCCAGCGTACGGGTCAACGCTTCACGCACCGCCACGATGGCAATCGGGTCAATGATGTCAAACAGCTCGGCGATTTCAGTCGCTGACGGCAGGGTCAGAATTTCAGCGGCCAGGGCCGGGTCAATCTTCTCATCCAGCAATATCGCGCGGAACGCGTCAGCCACATGGACAGGCAGCGACAGCGGCTGGCCCTGCTGATGGCGGTTTACGTTGAGCTTGATGTAGGTCGCCAGCAGGCTTTGCGCCGCATCCCAGCGAGAGAAGTCGTTACGCGCGTGACGCATCAGGAACGTCAGCTGCTGATCGCTCCACTTGTATTCCAGCTTCACCGGCGCGGAGAATTCGCACAGCAGCGCAGGCACCGGCTGGAAGTAGACGTTATCGAAGATAAAGGTCTGCTCGGCCTGAGTCACGTTCAGCACGTGGTGTACCGGGTGACCGCCCTTCTGGAGCGGGATGACTTTGCCTTCGTTATCGTACAGCTCAATGCTGAACGGAATATGCAGCGGATATTTCTCTTCCTGCTCCGCCGTCGGCGGCGTGCGCTGGCTGATGGTCAGGGTATACTGCTCGGTTTCCGGATTGTAATCGTCTTTGACGGTGACAACCGGCGTCCCGGCCTGGCTGTACCAGCGGCGGAAGTGAGAAAGATCGACATTAGAGGCATCCTCCATAGCCTGCACAAAATCGTCGCAGGTGGCCGCGCTGCCATCATGACGCTCGAAATACAGCTGCATCCCTTTCTGGAAGTTCTCCTCGCCCAGCAGGGTGTGGATCATGCGGATAATTTCAGCGCCCTTCTCGTACACCGTCAGGGTGTAGAAGTTGTTCATCTCGATGACTTTATCCGGGCGGATCGGGTGCGCCATTGGGCTGGCATCTTCCGCAAACTGCAGGCCACGCATGGTACGCACGTTGTTGATGCGGTTCACCGCGCGTGACCCCAGATCGGAGCTGAACTCCTGATCTCGGAAGACGGTCAGGCCCTCTTTCAGGCTCAGCTGGAACCAGTCGCGGCAGGTGACGCGGTTACCGGTCCAGTTGTGGAAATATTCGTGGCCGATGACGCGTTCGATATCGAGGTAGTCTTTATCCGTTGCGGTATCGGTACGCGCCAGCACGTATTTGGAGTTAAAGACGTTAAGGCCTTTATTCTCCATTGCGCCCATGTTGAAGAAATCGACGGCGACGATCATATAGATGTCGAGGTCATATTCGAGGCCAAAGCGCTCCTCGTCCCACTTCATGGAGTTGATGAGGGAGGTCATCGCCCACGGCGCGCGGTCAAGGTTGCCACGGTCAACAAACAGCTCCAGCGCCACCTCGCGGCCTGAGCGCGTTTTGAAGGTGTCGCGCAGCACGTCGAAATCCCCCGCCACCAGCGCAAACAGGTAGCACGGTTTCGGGAAGGGATCCTGCCACTGCACCCAGTGACGGCCATTCTCCAGCTCGCCTTCGCCTACGCGGTTACCGTTGGAGAGCAGGAAGGGATACAGGGTTTTATCGGCGATAATTTTGGTGGTGAAGCGCGCCAGGACGTCCGGACGGTCGAGATACCAGGTTATATGGCGGAACCCTTCCGCTTCACACTGGGTACATAGCGCCACGCCCGACTGGTAAAGCCCTTCCAGCGCGGTGTTGGCGGCCGGGCTGATTTCATTCACGATGCGCAGCGTAAACTGTTCCGGCAGGTTGTCGATGACCAGCTGGTTGTTTTCTTCTTTATAGTCCGACCAGGCTTCATCATTAATATGCAGGGAGACCAGCGTCAGGTCTTCACCATCCAGACGCAGCGGCACCGCAGTTGCGCTATGGCGCGTCACCTGGCTTACCGCCGTAACAACGGTTTTAGTGGCATCCAGGTCAAAAGTCAGATCGATTTCGCTAATCAGGTAATCCGGCGCACGATAGTCGTGGCGGTATTTGGCTTGTGGCTGTTGTGTCATAGAAAACCTTATGCATCGTTTGTCGAGTAACGTTTCAATATATTCCTGTTGCGCAAAACGCGCTATGCAGAATGTTCATCTTTTCAGGGTCAAAACCCTTTTTTGCTACATTTGTATAACACGGGGCACAAAATGCCCTCGACCATAAAACGCGCTTATGTTGTGATCGGGGTTCAATAAATCACTAAACAAGGTATACTCCGGAGTTGTTTAATGTACTAAACGCTCCTGTGAGAGGATGCTACTGCGCACCTATGACTCAATTCCCTTCTCCAGTTCTGCATACGTTGCTGGATACCGACGCGTATAAACTGCATATGCAGCAAGCCGTTTTCCACCATTACTATGACGTTCACGTCGCGGCGGAATTCCGCTGTCGTGGCGACGACTTGCTCGGTATCTACGCAGACGCCATTCGTGAACAGGTCGATGCTATGCAGCATCTGACGCTGCAGGACGAGGAATATCAGTGGCTTTCTGGCCTGCCTTTCTTCAAAGCAGACTACCTGAACTGGCTGCGCGATTTCCGCTATAAGCCGGAGCAGGTCACCGTGCTTAACGATAACGGCAAGCTGGATATTCGCCTTGAAGGTCCGTGGCGGGAAGTGATCATGTGGGAAGTGCCGCTTCTGGCGGTGATCAGTGAACTGGCTCACCGCTACCGTTCGCCTGAAACAGGCGTCGAGCAGGCGGTCGCCGCGCTGGAAAATAAACTCGCAGCCTTCTCTACGCTGACCGAAGGGCTGGACATGTCCCGCTTCCGCCTGATGGACTTTGGCACGCGTCGCCGTTTCTCGCGTGACGTTCAGGAGGCCATCGTTAAAAGTCTGCAGCAGGAGCCGTGGTTCGTTGGCACCAGTAACTACGATCTGGCGCGTCGCCTCAGCCTGACGCCAATGGGCACCCAGGCACACGAGTGGTTCCAGGCGCATCAGCAGATCAGCCCCGATCTGGCTAACAGCCAGCGCGCGGCACTGGCCGCATGGCTAGAGGAGTACCCGAATCAGCTTGGGATCGCCCTCACCGACTGTATTACGATGGATGCCTTCCTGCGCGACTTTGGTCCCGAGTTCGCTGAACGTTACCAGGGGTTACGCCACGACTCCGGGGATCCGGTTGAATGGGGCGAGAAAGCCATTGCCCATTACGAGAAGCTCGGCATTGATCCGATGAGCAAGGTGCTGGTCTTCTCGGATAATCTCGACCTGGCGAAAGCGGTAGACCTCTATCGCCATTTCAATACCCGTGTGAACCTGAGCTTCGGGATTGGTACCCGTCTGACCTGCGATATTCCTCAGGTAAAACCTCTGAATATCGTCATCAAACTGGTGGAATGTAACGGCAAGCCGGTGGCGAAACTCTCCGACAGCCCGGGTAAAACCATCTGCCATGACAAAGCGTTTGTCCGCGCATTGCGTAAAGCGTTCGACCTCCCCTTGATCAAAAAAGCCAGTTAAGCGCTTACGGGAGCCTTTATGGCTCCCTTCTCCTTATTTATTTCTCAATTCTTCTCTTTTGACTGCGAAATTTACTTGTCTGATAGCGGATGGCAGGTAACATAGATATCCCCCCATAAGGGTGGACAAGTGTTTATTTTTTCCGACTATTAACAGAGAGAATATTATGAGCGTTGTGCCTGTAGCCGACGTACTCCAGGGCCGTGTCGCCGTTGACCAGGAAGTCACCGTGCGCGGATGGGTGCGTACCCGCCGAGATTCTAAAGCTGGCATCTCCTTCCTTGCCGTCTATGACGGTTCCTGCTTTGATCCTGTACAGGCCGTCATTAATAATTCTCTGCCCAATTACAATGATGACGTTCTGCGACTGACAACGGGTTGCTCCGTCATTGTTACCGGCGTGGTTGTGGCTTCACCGGGTCAGGGCCAGAGCTTCGAAATTCAGGCCTCTGCCATTGAAGTCACCGGCTGGGTTGAAGATCCTGACACCTATCCGATGGCGGCAAAACGCCACAGCATTGAATATCTGCGTGAAGTCGCCCACCTGCGTCCGCGTACCAACCTGATTGGTGCGGTGGCGCGCGTGCGTCATACGCTGGCGCAGGCGCTGCATCGTTTCTTCGATGAGCAGGGTTACTTCTGGGTGTCTACCCCGCTGATCACTGCGTCCGATACGGAAGGTGCCGGTGAGATGTTCCGCGTCTCGACGCTGGACATGGAAAACCTGCCGCGTACGCCTGAAGGTAAAGTGGACTATGACAAAGACTTCTTTGGTAAAGAAGCTTTCCTGACGGTATCTGGTCAGCTCAACGGCGAAACGTACGCCTGTGCGCTGTCTAAGATCTACACCTTTGGCCCAACCTTCCGCGCCGAGAACTCCAACACCAGCCGTCACTTGGCGGAATTCTGGATGCTGGAGCCTGAAGTGGCCTTCGCCGACCTGGACGATGTTGCGGGTCTGGCGGAAGCCATGCTGAAGTATGTGTTCAAAGCTGTGCTGGAAGAACGTCCTGACGACATGAAATTCTTTGCAGAACGCGTAGACAGCGATGCTGTGGCGCGTCTGGAGCGTTTCGTCTCTGCCGACTTTGCGCAGGTGGACTATACCGACGCGGTGGCGATCCTCGAGAAATGCGGTGAGACGTTCGAGAATCCGGTTTACTGGGGCGTTGACCTGGCGTCTGAGCACGAACGCTATCTGGCCGAGAAACATTTCAAAGCGCCGGTTGTCGTTAAAAATTACCCGAAAGACATTAAGGCCTTCTATATGCGCCTTAACGAAGACGGTAAAACCGTGGCAGCGATGGACGTACTGGCGCCGGGCATTGGTGAAATCATCGGTGGCTCTCAGCGTGAAGAGCGTCTTGACGTGCTAGACGCGCGTATGGAAGAGATGGGGCTCAACCCAGCTGATTACAGCTGGTACCGCGATCTGCGTCGTTACGGTACCGTACCGCACGCCGGTTTTGGTCTGGGCTTCGAGCGTCTGATTGCCTACGTTACCGGAGTTCAGAACGTACGTGACGTGATTCCTTTCCCACGTACTCCACGTAACGCCAGCTTCTAATCAGTACAAGACTAAAATGGCCAGCTTATGCTGGCCATTATTTTATTCTGTATTGTCAGTTTTCGTCAGCGTAAAGTCAGCATCTTTAAACCTTCACCCCGTCACAACCACTACCTGTTACGTTTTGTTTCCGCGAAATATCTAGCCACAAAAAATAAACCCCATTCTTATTGCGATTATTACATCCTCAAGCGATAGCACAAATTTCAACCGCTTTTACAGCCGTCCAGAAGTCTTTTTGGGGTCATAAGAAAAACAGAGTCGTTTAATATCTGTTTATACGAATCACCTTTATCTCAATTAATCATAAGAAATTCATATATATAGGATAGGTTTTGCCGTTTAATTCGCCAGGCTGGTCTGAAGTTTGAGGTGGTTCACAAAGTTCCCAAAAATACATATTTAGTTACACATAATTTCTTTTGGTTACTTAATCTTGAGAATTGTAGCACTTTCAGGCTAGCGAAACGCTTCGCCGAATGGAAAGATGCCTGTCAGATACATAAAGACACCAAACTCTCATCAATAGTTCCGGAAATATTTATTGACAGAATTTATTGACGGCAGTGGCGAGTGTCATAAAAAAACCAATGAGGGTAATAAATAATGATGAAGCGCAATATTCTGGCAGTGGTAATCCCTGCCCTGCTGGTAGCCGGTGCAGCTAACGCTGCAGAAATCTATAACAAGAACGGCAACAAACTGGACTTCTACGGTAAAGTTAACGCCGAGCACGATTTCGTGACTTCTGGTGATAACACCAACAATAACGACGCTACCTACGCGCAGATCGGTTTCAAAGGCGAAACTCAGATCAACGACCAGCTGACCGGTTACGGCCAGTGGGAATACCGTTTCCTGGCCAACCAGGCTGAAAATGGTGCTCAGACTAACAAAAACCGTCTGGCATTCGCTGGCCTGAAAGCGGGCGATGCTGGCAGCATCGACTACGGTCGTAACTACGGTATCGTTTACGACGTAGAATCCTACACCGATATGGCGCCGTCCTTCTCTGGTATGACCTGGGGCGGTAACTATGTTGATAACTTTATGACCAGCCGCAGCACCGGTCTGCTGACCTACCGTAACAGCAACTTCTTCGGTCTGGTTGACGGCCTGAGCCTGGGCGTTCAGTACCAGGGCAAAAACGACCGTACTGACGTTAAAACCTCTAACGGTGACGGCGTAGGCTACTCTCTGGGCTACGATTTCGGCGAAGGCTTCGGTGCAATCGCATCTTACAGCAACGCTAACCGTACTCTGAATCAGAAAGCTGACGGCGAAGGCGACAAAGCTGAAGCATGGGGTCTGGGTCTGAAATACGATGCCAACAACATCTACCTGGCGACCACCTATGCTGAAACCCGTAACACCACCCGTACCGGTTCTAACGGTGACGCTGGCTTCGCTAACAAAACGCAGAACTTCGAAGTTGTTGCTCAGTACCAGTTCGATTTCGGCCTGCGTCCAGCCATCTCCTACGTGCAGACCAAAGGTAAAGACCTGGCTGCCGTCGGTGGCTTCAGCGGTGGCGATGCAGATCTGGCTAAATTCATCCAGGTTGGTACCACTTACTACTTCAACAAAAACTTCAACGTGTGGGCTGACTACTACATCAACCTGCTGGACAAAGACTCCGACTACGCGAAAGCTGTTGGCGGTCTGAACGGCAACGACGATATGGCTGCTGTAGGTGTGACTTACCAGTTCTAATCAGAACACCACTTTGTTATATGCTTAATGAACAGGGCTTCGGCCCTGTTTTTTTATGGGTGACAGAAAATAATGGCGACTTTTGAAAAGCCGCACGCTTTTCGTCGCAAACGGTTGGCATTTTGTAAATCTACCGTTAACCTGATAGCGGATTTCACTTCTGTAATCACAATGGAACTTCGTCATGTTTGAGAACATTACCGCCGCTCCTGCCGACCCTATTCTGGGCCTGGCCGATCTGTTTCGTGCCGACGACCGCCCTGGCAAAATCAACCTGGGTATTGGTGTATATAAAGATGAAACCGGCAAAACTCCGGTACTGACCAGCGTTAAGAAAGCTGAGCAGTATCTGCTGGAAAACGAAACCACCAAAAACTACCTCGGTATTGATGGTATCCCTGAATTTGGTCGCTGCACTCAGGAACTGCTGTTCGGTAAAGGCAGCGAAATTGTGAGCAGCAAACGCGCTCGCACAGCACAAACCCCTGGCGGTACCGGCGCGCTGCGCGTTGCGGCGGATTTCCTGGCGAAAAACACCTCTGTTAAGCGCGTATGGGTAAGCAACCCAAGCTGGCCGAACCACAAGAGCGTGTTTAACTCTGCGGGTCTGGAAGTGCGTGAATACGCCTACTACGACGCAGCAAACCACTCTCTCGACTTTGACGGCCTGCTGGCGAGCCTGAGCGAAGCGCAGGCAGGTGACGTGGTGCTGTTCCACGGCTGCTGCCACAACCCAACCGGTATCGATCCGACGCTTGAGCAGTGGCAACACCTGGCGAAGCTGTCCGTTGAAAAAGGCTGGCTGCCGCTGTTTGACTTTGCCTACCAGGGCTTCGCCCGTGGTCTGGAAGAAGATGCCGAAGGCCTGCGCGCGTTCGCAGCCGTGCATCAGGAGCTGATTGTCGCAAGTTCTTATTCCAAGAACTTCGGTCTGTACAATGAGCGCGTAGGCGCCTGTACGCTGGTTGCAGCTAACGAAGAGACCGTCGATCGCGCGTTCAGCCAGATGAAATCGGTTATCCGCGCTAACTACTCTAACCCACCGGCACACGGTGCGTCTGTTGTTGCCACTATCCTGAGCAACGATGCGCTGCGCGCTATCTGGGAACAAGAGCTGAACGATATGCGTCAGCGTATTCAGCGCATGCGCCTGCTGTTTGTGAACACCCTGGCTGAGAAAGGCGCGGACCGCGACTTCAGCTTTATCATCAAACAGAACGGCATGTTCTCATTCAGCGGCCTGACCAAAGAGCAGGTTCTGCGTCTGCGTGAAGAGTTTGGCGTGTACGCAGTGGCCTCTGGCCGCGTGAACGTTGCTGGCATGACGCCTGACAACATGGCGCCACTGTGCGAAGCGATTGTCGCCGTACTGTAATTTGCGTCCATAAAAAAGCCTGCGTTATGCAGGCTTTTTTTATTCTGGTTACCAGACAGGCATCTCATCCTGAAGGAACGGATTATGGAGCCGTTCATAGCCCAGCGTCGACATCGGACCGTGTCCAGGGATAAACGTAACGTCATCACCCAGCGGCAATAACTTTTGTTTAATCGACTGAATCAGCTGGCCGTGATCGCCGCGCGGAAAATCGCTGCGTCCTACGCCACCTTTGAAGATCACATCGCCGGAAATCAGCAGACGGGACTGGTCATCAAAGAAGACGATATGGCCTGGCGTATGCCCAGGACAATGCAACACCTGTAAAGTCACATTCCCTACGTTAACGCGCTCTCCTTCGTTCAGCCAGCGATCGGGCGTCAGGGGCTGACACTCATCAAGGCCAAACATGCGGCTTTGGGCGGGTAACCCCTGCAGCCAGAACTCATCTTCTTTTTCCGGGCCGATCACCGGCACACCGTAGTGTTCAGCCAGTTCAGCGGCAGCACCTACATGGTCAAGATGACCATGAGTGAGCAAAATCTGCATCAGCGTGACGCCGCTTGCTGCGACTTCCTGCTTGATTTTCTCAGCGTCACCGCCGGGATCGACAAGCGCGGCCAGTTTAGTCTGTTCGCACCAGATCAATGAACAATTCTGGGAGAACGCGGTAACCGGAATAATACGATAGTTCATACTGCTCCTGTGTTTCGTTATTACCAGTGCCGAACCGGACCGGTATCAATATGCACAAAGTTGCTGCTGGGGTAATATCCTACACCACCTGCGCGCATAGATAACGCGGCTTTGCGAATATTGGCTAACGAAACGCCTTCAATATGGAAATCCATTGCCTGGCCCTTCGTGTGATAGCTTTTTTTCGCTACCCCACGACTGTGGGCGCGCAGTTCATTATTGGTATCAATTGAGCGATAGCCAGAAATGAGCTGAACCGGCTTGCTGGTGCCCAGCAGGCCCTGAAGGCGGAAAATCTGATCAAACAGTCCTGGATCGATGGCTTTTATTTTATTCGCGCGGAAATCACGGAAAAAATGGTTAAGTCTTGCTAATTCATCCTGAATATAGCCTCTGCCATCAAAAAACTCCGCTTTTAGCGACTCACCGGTATGAAGATTGTTGAGCGTTAAAACTCGCGGACGAGGTGTCGAGAGGGTGGCAAATGCTGGCGTCGGCAAGATGGCCGCTGCGCCAAGCGCAACACCACCTAACGCCAGCAGTTTGCGGCGATTAGCGTCAAATTTGTCCATGATAATCAGGTCTACAGGTAAAAGAAATCGTAATATGCTTAGCGCACGAAGGGCACCTTAACTGGCAAAACCAGGTACGTCAAGGCGCCCAACCCCAGTGAATACGCGGCTTGCAGCGATATAGCCCCTTATTCACCATAACTTACGACAATCATTTTTCCCGAACTACTTCATTTACCTGATTAATTGTTCCGCTTTTGGCAAAATTTGTGCGCCGGATCGCGCGGTGAGATCATAATTGTAAATATCTGTACGATACTGGGTACGCCCGTCTTCGCCCACAAACGCCGTCAGATAGTAAAGATTGACCGGAATATTGTGGCGAATATTAACGTAACGCGTATCCCCCTGTTTCAGGGCATCCGAGATGCGCGTATCGTTCCAGCCCGCATCTTGCAATAGCATATTGGCCAGCTCCGAGGCTTTGTTCACACGCACGCAGCCAGAACTCAGCGCGCGCGTATCTTTCTGGAACAGGTTGTGGTTCGGCGTATCGTGCAGATAAATAGCTTCTGAACTCGGCATGTTGAATTTGTAGCGCCCTAAAGAGTTATGCGCTCCGGGAGCCTGCTGGAAGCGGAACGGCAGATTCGACGCTGTAATCGTCGACCAGTCGACCATATAAGGATCGATGGCCTCTTTACTGTTCCATCCACGCATCACCGTATAGCCATGACGTTCCAGATAACCCGGATCGTTCCAGACCTTCGGCAGAATGTCTTTTCGTGCCAGGGTCGGCGGCACGTTCCACGGCGGGTTAACCACCACGTTATTCAGCGCGCTGCTCATCATCGGTGTTTTACGATCCGGACGCCCGACAATCACGCGCGACGCCAGTTTTTCGCTACCATCCTGATAATAGACCAGGGAATACGCCGGGATGTTTACCATAATCCCGGTAGAGAGCGTTCCCGGCAGCAAGCGCAAACGCTGAATATTGAGCGCCAGCACCCCTGCCCGCTGCGCAGGCGATACGTTCAGCCAGTCGCGCGTCGTCTGGCCAATGACGCCATCGGCCCCCAGTCCCTGAGCGGCCTGGAACTGTTTAACGGCCGCTACCAGCTCGCGATCGTAAGCCGCGGGTTTGTTGCTCAGAACAACGGCTTTCTTCTCTTTCACGGGAGCTGACGGGCTGACGGCGACGCTTTGTGGATCGTCACCCGGAAGAGCAATCTTTGGCCCGCCTTCCAGAATACCGGAACGCATCAGGATCTCGCGCAGGGCAGGAACATCGCTGCTCCACTGCCCCGGACGCAGCGTCGCGGTACCGCGCATTTGCGGCCATGGACGCGTGTCCCCCACCAGCGCGAGGAGCGACTGGTGCAGAGTGGCATAGTGTGGATGCGCCGGTGCCAGGCTGGCAATAAAGCGCGGCAGTTCGCCATTGTCCAGCGCGAGCTGCCACTGGTTAATCACCGACAGCGCCGGCGTCGCCAGCTTGTAAGGCTTATCGCTGTACAGCCAGCGGTTGCCATTGACCGGAATACCCGCCACGAACTGCAGGTAGCCCATCATGGCATCGGAAAGCACCACATCACGCGCCTGCCCGGTGACGGCAGGATCGGTTAACAGCTCAACCCACTTTGTAAACTGCGGCTGAAACCCTGCAATCGCAACCTCTGCCAGCTGCTGCTGGAAGGCACGCACGGCATCGCGATTTTCCCACATCGGTTTCATATCGCGGGCAGCATAGAGGAGCGTGAGCTGGTTGATATAGACAGGCGTATAGCCTGACGGCAGCCCCGACTGCAGCTGCTGACTGAGCGATTCTGCGTCGATGCCTTCCGGAAGCGGTTTAATACCGGCCATGATAGCCGTCGCCGGAGACTGCTCCAGCGGCTGGGACAACGACGTTGGCTGAGCGCCTGTCGTTGCCGAGCTGTCAGTCGGCACAATTTCAGGCTCGTCGGCCTGGGCGGTTAACAGCGGAGCAAACATCACTGCCAGGCATAAACTCAGCGCAGACAGCTGACGACCACATTCTTTCTTTAGCAACATCCCTTGCCCCCTGTTTTCACGACATGCCCATCACGTGGGGCTTTCTTTCATTATAGGTAGACGGCTAAGCTGTTGCCTTACCTTATGTAAAGAAGTTTAAAGATAACGCAGCCCCAAGCACAAGTTAAGTTTAAAAAAAAAGCGGCGCCAGTGCGCCGCTTCGGGTCAGAACATGCTTCAGGAAGCGTCCGCCGTGGTTTCCGGCAATGACTCTGGCGGCTGCGGCGCAAAGCCACGCAGACCGACAACGTGAACGTGTTCGCTGTTCTGGAACACTTTACGCACCAGTTTGTAGGTGGTGCCCTTCTCGGGGCTGATGTTCTCCGGCGCCGCAATAATGAGCTGCATATCGAGACGTTCGCAAAGCTCGAACAGCGTGGCAATCGAGCGGGCATCAAGACGCGCCGCCTCATCCAGGAACAGCAGTCGGCACGGCGAGATGTCTTTGCCGCGCAGGCGACGCGCTTCATCTTCCCAGCTCTGTACGACCATCACCAGAATTGACATCCCGGTACCGATCGCTTCACCGGTAGAGAGCGCCCCGGATTCCGCACGCAGCCAGCCGTCTGAGCCACGGTTTACCTCAACTTCCATTTCCAGGTAGTTACGGTAGTCAAGCAGCTCTTCACCGATGGTCTGCGGCGTACGTTGCCCCATATCAATCTGCGGGTTCAGGCGCTGATACAGCTTCGCCAGCGCTTCGGAGAAGGTCAGACGGTTGCTGTTGAACAGATCCTGATGCTGCTCGTGCTGCTCTGAGAGCACTTCCAGCAGCGTCGCGTGGGCCTCACGCACGTTGACGTTGAGGCGCACGCTGTTCACCTGGCCAAACGATACGCTTTGCAGACCCTGGTTCAGCTGGCGGATACGGTTCTGCTCGCGCTGAATGGTTTTGCGAATGATGTTCGCCACGCTGCGGGAGCTGATCGCCAGCTTCTGCTCGCGGGAGGTCAGCTCCTCCGTCAGGCGACCCAGCTCGATTTCCATCTGTTCGATGGCTTCAACCGGATCGTCGGTACGGATGATGTCCTGACGAATACGCTCGCGCAGGTGCTGGTAAACCGCCACGAAGAACTGAATTTTACGTTCCGGACGTTTCGGATCTTCCGACATGCGCAGCACGTCGCGCAGGTGTTCGTTATCCGCCACCGCCAGACGCAGCGCACCCAATGCCTTATCCGACATGGAGCGCAGCTCATCGGCAGAGAGATACGCCAGCTCGCGGCGGTGCAGACGACGCTCAACGTTGTTGTCTTTCACCATGCGCATCACCGCGCACCAGCCCGCCTTGGCGGTCACGACCTGCTCGCGCATTTCGTGATAGTCGCGTTCCAGCTTGCGCAGGCGACGGGTCAGGTTATCCATTTCCGCTTCGCAGAAGGTCAGCGCTTTTTCCAGCTGATTACGACGCGCGCGGTTATTGCTGAGCTGCGAATGCAGCTCGTCACGACGAATACGCGCGCGCTCTTCTGCCCCGCTGTCGGCGCGAACGCCGATGTCCTGAAGCTCTTTCTGCAGATCGTTTAACAGCTCTTTCTTGGTATCGAAGGAGCTTTTCAGCGAGGCCAGCACCTGGTTGTACTGGTTGAGCTGAGCGGAATGGCTGCGCATTGCTTCGCGGGCGCGAGTACGTTCCGCTTCCGCCTGCTCAAGGCGCTGACGCAGTTTTTCGTTCAGGTCGCTGTTACCGCTCAGCATTTCAGCCGAATCGGAGTAGCCAAAGTGCGCGCGACGCTGCACCACTTCCGTCAGGGCAAACGCCTGCTGACGCGCTTCGCGCTGCACCTGCTGCGACCAGGCATAATCTTCTTTTAACTGCTCGAACTGTTCCGGGTCGCTCTGCAGGACAGACACGACGGGCTCCAGCTTCGCAAGCTGATTGCCATGCTGCTGAACGAAACGCGCGGCTTCCTGCGCTTCATCCAGACGCTCCTGGATCTCATCCACGCGGTCAGCCAGCGTGTCATCCGCCAGCAGATTCAGGCGCGGCAGAATGCGGTTAAGGGCAGAGACGCCCTCTTTTGCCTGTTCAAACTGAACGCGACTTTGCTGGTTATCACTTTCATGGCTTGCAATCGCACGTTCCAGCTCGCCGCGGCGGGTATTGAGCTTGCGGATTTCGGCTTCCGGATCCGCGTCAAACGCAACGGCGAGATGGCTGCCGATAAAGCGGCTGAACGACTGATGCAGACGCTGGGTTTTCTGCACGTCAAACGACAGGGTCGCAAAACGTTCAGACAGCGTTTCACGCTCGGCGTGCAGGCTCTCGATGCGGCTTTCGCGCGCGGCGCGGCCAAACAGCGGCAGCTCAGGGAAGCGGGAGTAACGCCACTGACGGTCGGCAATTTTCACCACCACCGCTTTTTCCAGCTCGTCGACGCTGAATACGCTGTCATCGAACGACTGCGGATCCCCTTCGATCAGATAGAGATCTTCCGGGCAATCTTCCAGGCCGGCAAGCTGATCAGAAATCAGCGACAGATCCGGGACCACAATCGCGTTGCGGGATGGACCGTACAGCGCGGAGAAGTACGGGGCATCGTCAAGGCCAACATCGTCATAAATCTCGGACAGCAGCACGCCGCCAAAACGCTCCGCTAGCGCATTCAGGCGCGGATCTTCTGACCCGCCCGGCTGGCTTAAACGCTCAATTTCTTCATCGACGTCGCGCTTGCGGGCACCCACTTCGTCACGCTCAACGATGGCTTCGCGCTCGCGCTCCAGCAGCTGCTGCAGGTATTCGGTCACTTCCTGGCTGGATTCGAACTGCTCGCCGCACTGCTCGCTGAGCTGGTTCAGGCTGCTTTGAGCCGCCAGCCAGACCGGCGCTCGCTCCAGGAGCGTCTTCGAACGGGACTGAATCTGCTCCAGCTCCTGACGCAGGGTCATACGCTGTTCGCTGGCGTTTGATACGGTATCGGACAGGGCCGCAATACGCGCTTCCAGCTCCTGATGCAGGGCCTCAAGCTCGTCGAAATCGTAATTTTTTCCCTGACGCTTGCAGAATTCCGCCAGCAGACGCTCGGCTTCCTGCTGCTCGCGCAGGCGCTGCTCAAGCTCGTTCAGACGCATACGCAGCGGCTGAACCTGCTCGGCCAGATGGCGCTGGTTCACACCGTCGCGCAGCAGTTCACGGGCAACGTCCCAGGCTACGTTACGCGCCAGCGGGCCGTTAATTGCGACCACCAGCTGATAAGCCTGTTCAAACTGGCTGTGCGCCGTTTGCGCGACGCTCATTTTCTGTTCAAGGGAGAGCAGTTTCTCGGTGGCTTCCTGCTCTTTGGCCTGGAAGGTATCCAGCCACTCGTCGGCGCTGTCCGGCGTCAGGTCAGGCAGATGGCACAGCTCTTTTGCACGCTGTAATGCCTGCAGTGCCTGGGTGTACTGAATCGCACGCGTCTGCTGCACGTCAAGCGCCTGCTGGTAATCGGCAAGCTGGCTTTTCAGCTCATCCACTTCCAGCTCGGCCGCTTCGGCGCGGGCTTCGTTCTCTTCCTGCATGTCGGCGGCTTCAGCCACCACTTCATTTTGCTCTTCGAGACGAATCTGCAGCTCATCGAGATCCGCTTCATAGCGCTCGATTTTTTCCTGCTGACGCAGCGCGGTCTGCACCAGGTTCAGGTGATCGCTGGCGGCCTGGTAATCGGCTTCCAGGTCGCCTTCAGCACCGTTGTGCTCGCCCAGCTCGCGCGCCATTTCGACGTGCTTGTACTGCTCGGCCACCAGCTGTTTACGGGAGGTAAACAGCTCGCGGCGGTATTCTAATGCCTGATCGAGATGCACCCGGCGCTCGTTGGCGTGGCGCATGTAGTCCGCCGCCACGTAGTTGGTGGCTTCGCTGATCAGATGTTTAAACAGGTCGCGGTCAGACTGGGTAACGCGAATCGCTTCCAGCGTCATGCGGTTTTCGCGCAGCGCCGCTTCCATATCCTGGAAGGCCTTACGCACGCCGCTGTTTTCCGGCAGCAGGTAGTCGCGCAGGGAGCGGGTAATCGCGCTGGAGATACCGCCGTACAGAGATGCTTCGATCAGGCGGTAGTATTTACTACGGTCTGATGCGGTGCGCAGACGACGCGCCACCACGCCCAGATCGAACATCAGCGAGTGGTAGTCGGTAATGGAGTTGAACTGCTTGAACTGTACGCCTTCGATAGCTTCGAGCTTGTCCTTCAGCTCCTGCAGCGTCAGCACGCGCGCCTGACGTTCGTTCAGGGTTTCCGTCAGCAGCGCCGTCGGCTGCACGGACGTTGGCAGCCCCTGGATCGCAAACGGTTTGATATCCACTTTACGGTCGCGACCGGCGACCTGCTGCAGCCGCACGCCCACCACCACACGCTGATGACGGGAGTTAATGACGTCCAGAACCGAATAACAGACGCCGGCCTTCAGCTTACCGTGCAAGCCTTTATCACGGGAGCCGCTTGTTGCCCCCGCTTCGGTGGTGTTACGGAAGTGAAGCAGCGTCAGGTCAGGGATCAGCGCCGTAACAAAGGCCGCCATGGTGGTGGATTTACCCGCACCGTTACCGCCGGAGAGCGTCGTGACCAGCTCATCCAGATCGAACGTTCGGGCAAAGAAGCCGTTCCAGTTAATCAGCGTCAGTGAGCGAAATTTACCGCGTTCAATCATTACTCTTCCTCCCCGCTATCCGGCAGATTCTCTTCATGCTCGTCATTGAGCTGCAAATGGTTTTCCACCGGCATCGCTTCACCGTCGCGGATCATGCGAAGCTGCGCTTCACGCGCGTCATCGCCCGCACGCACGTCGGCGCCGAAGCGGAAGACAGATTCCGTGATGCGGAATTTGCTGCTGTCGTGGCCCATAAACCAGACCATCCCCAGACGACGCAGACGGTTCAGGGAAGAGCGAACCTTTTCCTGTAATTTCTGACGGTCAAGATCCGACCCCGTGGAGCGGTTGTTCACCAGCTTGAGCAGCTTGCCTTCATCTGCCAGCGTCAACAGCTCGTCGTAAAGTTCCTGCTGGGTGAAGATCCCTTCATTCGCCAGACGTTCCGGACTGAGGTAGAGGTAGCAGAGAATTTTGCCGACCATCATATCCAGCTCGGAAAGCACGGAACGCGGAATCAGCGTCGTGGAGCGCGGGCGCAGGTAGAAAAACCCTTCCGGCGCGCGGATAAGCTCCACGTTGTAGCGTGCGTAAAACTCTTCCAGGTACTCCTGAAAGTCCATCAAAAAGGCGTGATTATCCAGCTCGTCTAAGCCAATGTGACGACCGGCACGCAGCTGGCTGTCCAGCGCCGGAAATAACGGATTCGCCAGCGCCTGTGCCAGCTTAACGGGCATCACTTGTTCAATATTTGTCAATGACATGCGCCTGTACCTTGGCTCCGTAATCGTTAATTGGCTGCCACTTCGGCGGCAGTCCGGTGAAATCTGCTTGCGCGACGCCCAGGCGCACCGCCTGGTCTACCACAATGCGGGCAATGTCGAAGTGGCGCGCGCGTGGATATTGCGCCAGATAGTCGCGAACCACGAGACCAAGATCCAGCGGCACTTGTCTGGTTTTGTAGACAGCGAGCTGTTCTTCGATCATCGCCGCAAGCTGCTCGCGAATTTCGTTAAATTCTTCGTATTCCAGATCCGGCGGCAGTTCACCGGTCACCTCTTCATCGCGCAGCGCCATCTCTTCGTCGCGCATATCCAGCAGACGATCGGCATTGGCGTAGGTCAGCGCCCACGGCGCATCGAAATAGGTCTGCACCGACTGACGCAGACGCTGAGCAAAGACGCGGTTTTTATCCATATCAATCGCGGTACGGATAAATTTATGCACGTGTCGGTCGTAGCCGATCCACAGGTCGATCGACTGCTGGCCCCAGCTGATAATGCGGTCAAGCTTACTCTGCAAATCGAACACCAGGCGGTCGATAAAATGCAGATCGTCGTGCGCCAGCGTCGCATCCTGGATGCGCAGCAGGTTGGCCTGCAGCTTGTCCCCTGCGGCTTCCAGCGTATCCTGGAGTTCGCGCAGCGTGCCGGAGGTTTCTGACAGCAGAAGTTCACAGCTGGAGATGGCCGCTCGCCAGTCTTTATTCAGCAGCTGCGCGATATCGTCTTTCACCTGCTGCTGCTGTTCGTCCATCAGGCGCTGGGTGAGATCGATACTGTCGAAAATCTCGGCCACCGAATATTTCAGCGGCGCGTAGACGTTACGGTGCCAGTGGAATTCGTCACCGTTTTCATCCGCCGCGTCGGCGGCGCGCTTAAGCTCACCCGCCACGATCGAGAGCTGCATGGAAAGACGCAGCGTGGAAAATTCACGCTGGCGGATGTAGTAATCGGTGATGCCGATGCCCAGCGGCGTCAGGCGATAGATGGCGTTTCCTTCCGCCTGCTCGCTGGTAAAGCGGTTCAGCAGACGTTGACGCACCATATCGTTGATCGCGTTGTTGGCACGCACGCTAATGGTTTCGCTGGTTTGCTCAAACGCATCACTGACATGGCGGAACGCATCCACCAGTTCACCCTCGCTCATTTCAACGTCCAGCCGTTCGCCGTTCAGCGTGGCAACCGCCAGCAGGAAAGAGAGTCTGTCTACCGGCAGCGAGATGGAGAAATCGTTTTTCCTGGCCCAGGCAACCAGTTCGGGGACTGTCTGGGAAAATTCACTCATAGGTTATCCTTGCATCTGCGGCTTGTGCGCGGTGACGTGAATATAGCGGCCAAGGCTGATAAAAGGCTCCTGACGGCAATACCGCGTTTCTAATTCTGTTAAGGTGTCAAAACAGTCACGCTGTTTGTGTTTTTCACGCAGATAATCATGAAACACCCTGACGCCCGTCTTCCCGACGATCTGCCAGCCAATCGCTTCCAGCCAGCCATAAACCTGCTGTGGATCGCGCGGATAGTCCGGGGAAAGCGTGCGCTTTTTCTTTTTGGGCATCCCGACCTGCACATAGTCGAAGTTTCCTGCAACCATGTTGTGCATCAGGAAGCCGTTAGCATTGTAGAACATCAGCGACAGCGTGCCGCCCGGGCGCAACATCGACCACAGGGTTTGTAACACGCTTTGCGGATCGGCAACCCACTCCAGCACCGCATGAAACAATATCAGATCAACCTGGGTTTCCAAATGCTGCGCGATGTCCTGAGCGGCGCATTGTATAAAATGCATGTTGTCGCTCACACCTTTCTCTTCTGCAGCACGCGTCGCGCGGGCGACCATTTCAGCAGAAAGATCGCAAAGAGTGACGTGATGACCGCGCTCGGCCATTTTTATCGCCGTCTGCCCTTCACCGCCACCGGCGTCCAGCACGCGCAACGTTTGCCCGCCAAAGGTAGCCAGGATGGTGTCCAGATCCTGCCAGAGGATCGTCTGACGGAGCTGCCCTTTCGTGGTGCCATAAATGTTGCGCGAAAACTTTTCCGCGATGTCATCAAAATTGCGATCCCGCATTGGGAGAGTTCCACTCGCTAACTGCAAAACCGCTATTTTGTCACACCCGCGCGGAGAATGAACCTCTCTGGTGTAATATCACGGGTAATCACCTGCTATATGGTCAAAAAAGGAACCAAAAAGGATGCTTTTTACCCTTAAGAAATACTTTGGAGGGATGATGCTTCCCCTTCCGCTGCTGCTCATCATCATCGCGCTGGGGCTGGCGCTGGTGTGGTTCAGTCGCTTCCAGAAGAGTGGCAAAACGCTTATCACGCTCGGCTGGTTTGTTATGCTGCTGCTGAGCCTGCAGCCGGTCGCGGATGGTCTGCTACGACCCATCGAAAACAAGTACCCAACATGGCAGGGAAATCAGAAAGTGGCGTACATCGTGGTGCTGGGCGGTGGATATACCTGGGATCCTGACTGGGCGCCCAGTTCAAACCTGATCAACAACAGCCTGCCACGGCTAAACGAAGGCATTCGCCTCTGGCTGGCAAATCCGGGATCAAAAATGATCTTCACCGGCGCGGCAGCCAAAACGAACCCGGTGAGTACGGCTGAAGCGGGCGCCAGGGTCGCAGAATCACTCGGCGTGCCGCGCTCCTCAATTATCACTCTGGACAGCCCAAAAGATACCGAAGAAGAGGCTGCCGCAGTGAAGCAGGCAATTGGCGATGTCCCGTTCTTACTGGTGACCTCCGCCTCACACCTGCCACGCGCGATGATTTTCTTCCAGAAGCAAGGCCTGCATCCGCTTCCCGCACCGGCAAACCAGATGGCCATCGACGCGCCGCTTAACCCGTGGGAACGGGCGATCCCATCCCCGGCGTGGCTGATGCACAGCGATCGCGTCGGTTATGAGACGCTCGGACGCCTCTGGCAGTGGCTGAAAGGATCGTCAGGCGAGCCAGGGCAGGAGTGATTTTGTTGCCAGATCGAAATTTGCGCGATTAAAACGTCCGGTGTTGACCAGCTGCGCGACTTCGTCCCAGAGCAGGTAAAGCCAGCGCCTCCAGAGAAACGCTTCTGCAACGGGCGCGCGTTGAAGGTAGTGCCACAGCAAACCTTCCGCCGCCCCGCTGTCGCTGAGCCTGAACAGCTCGTATTCGCGCGGAGCCCAGAGCATGATCCCCGGCCCCAACATCGCCAGAAGCTGATCGCTACGGGAGTCTTTGAGCATGCTTCGCAGGGTGAAATTACCGTGGATCAGCACGCAGTTGTCATTAAAACCGTCGAACAGCGCCGGTAAGCACTCGCGGGTGCGAAACAGAATACGTTTGTCCTGCATGGTTAAACCGGTATTGTTGAACTGGTTAAGCGTTCCCCACAGCACTTCCACCCGCTGGCGATACCACAGCGGCCACAGGTTTTCCTGAGTGCTGTCGACCGGACCGACAAGCCCGCGGCTATCCTGACGATGCCAGGCCAGCAGCGCCTCGACAATCTGGTCTTTTAACTGCTCCCAGCGTTCCGGCGTGCGCGCGGGCGCTTCAACGGGCACGCCGCGTAAACGCTCAATCAGCAGCACGTCCGGGCCGGGATGTTCCTCGTGGGTCATCACGCCGTACACCGTCGGCATCCGGACGGTTCCCTCCCGCGCCAGCATCGACATTTTCCATGCAAGCTGTCTGGCAACGCCCGGCGAGGTGAAACTTCTGGCCATCAGCGGCATTGGGTTGCCCTGACCGTCATACAACGACCAAAGCGCGGTATCGGCCTTTTCACTCACGCATTCGATCCGACTTAATTTCTCACCCAGCAGATGGCTAAGTTCGGCACGCAGCTGTTCCATATGAGATTACCCCCATTAAGACTACTGCTTTTATAATGAGCGTCCTTAAGGGAGATGTCACCCGGAAGAGATCAATTAGGGAAAAAGAAACGGGAATTAATGGGGAGAGGACATCCCCCCGTCAGGAGGGATGCAGGCGATATTAGCGCAGCTCGGCGCGGACGCGCTCAAGATCTTCCGGCGTATCAACGCCCGTTCCAGGCACTTCGCTGGCAACGGCAACGTGAATTTTTTCGCCGTACCAGAGCACGCGAAGCTGTTCCAGCATTTCGATATGCTCCAGCGGACTCGGCGCCCAGGTAACATATCGACGGATAAAACCGGCCCGATAGCCGTAGATCCCAATATGACGCAGGAAGGTATCGCCGATGGTCTCTTTAGAGAGCGCAAAGCGATCGCGATCCCACGGGATGGTGGCGCGTGAGAAATAGAGCGCATAGCCTTCGGCATCCATGACCACCTTCACCGCATTCGGATTGAATGCCTCTTCAGCGTGGTGAATAGGCACCGCGAGCGTCGCCATACCAACCTGACGCTGAGCCAGGTTTTCTGCCACCTGACGGATAATCACCGCCGGAATCATCGGCTCGTCACCCTGCACGTTAACGATGACCGTATCATCACTGAAGCCACATTTCTCAACCACTTCCGCCAGACGCTCGGTGCCGGACTGGTGATCGGCGCGGGTCATGCATACCTCACCGCCTGCTGCCTCAACCGCACGGGCGACGTCAGGATGATCGGTAGCAACAATCACGCGATCGGCACCGGATTCACGCGCACGCTCAAGGACATGCACAATCATCGGCTTGCCGTTGATATCCACCAGCGGTTTACCCGGCAGACGCGTTGAGGCATAACGCGCAGGAATAATGACAACAAAACTCATGGTTTGCTCTCTTCTGCCACCAGGGAACGAGCTTCATTTTCCAGAAGTACCGGAATGCCGTCACGCAGCGGGAAAGCCAGGCTGTCCAGCTTGCAGATCAGCTCCTGTTTGTCCTGGCTGTAGTAGAGTTTGCCGTTGCATACCGGGCAGGCAATAATTTCAAGTAAACGGTGATCCATAGTTCCTCCGTATGGGTAATCGCTAAAGCTTAACACATTCCCTTTTCAGGGAGTGCCTGTTTCCCAGCCACTTCGACAGGATGTAAACAGCCCGTCGGGTACCCGGCCCAGCGTCACGTCGCGGGCACCCTGCCAGCACGCGAATTCGCTAATGGCGGACGTTAACCCTTTTTCCAGGCTCGCCGTCACCCTGATGCCCTCTTCCAGATAAAGCGCAATGATTTCAAGCGTGCCGGTCTTGCGGTGCATTTTGGCGTCCATGCGCCCGACCAGTTGCCCCTTATGCAGCAGCGGGAGTACAAAGTAACCATACTGGCGCTTTGGGGCCGGGGTATAACATTCCAGCCGGTAGCTAAAATCGAACAGCTGCTCGGCGCGTTTTCTGTCCCAGACGACCGGGTCGAAAGGCGACAACACCGCACTGTGGGTTGCCTGAAGTTTCCCCTCCAGGGCCTGAGGCAGTAGCGGGAGGAGATCCGCATGCAGCCACATTTCGCCCAGCGTTTCCACCGTGACGGGAATGACGCGCTGTTCGCGTTGCCAGATGTCCAGCAGCGGTTTCAGCGCGGGCTGGCGAAGGCGGTAATAGTCTGCCAGCCATTGCGTGCGGAAAATCCCCAAGCTGCGTGCGCTGTTCTCCAGCATGATGGCCTCGGCCGCCTCCTGGGTAAGCAGGTCACGCTCGTCGTCCCAGTGCGGCATCACGCGATGCGTCAGGTCGTAGACGCGCTGAAAATTACGCCGCTCAATCACCATGACTTTGCCAGAGGTAAACAGCCCTTCGAGATGACGTTTATGCGGCTTCCACTCCCACCAGCCGCTGGTGCCTTTGCGCGGGTGTTCAAAATCGGCGGAGCGTACGGGACCGTTATCCTGAATATGCGCGATAAGCTGCTCAATTTCAGCCGCATGTTCCAGCATCCACGCCTGACGGTATTTCCAGCCCATCTTTTCCGGGGCAAGCATACGGTGGCGAACCAGGGCAAAATCGCTGCGGGGCAGGAAGCAGGCTTCGTGCGCCCAGTACTCCATTAACTCCCCTTTGCTGAGCGCCTCATCCAGCCACTGCGAAGGATAATTTCCCAGACGGCTAAACAGAACCAGGTAAGGGCTACGGGCAACAATGTTAATGGTGTCGATTTGAAGCAGCGACATGCGCTGAACGGTCGAGAGAATATCGGCAGGCTGCGCGCGGCGGCGGGGCTTTTTAAGCAGCCCCTGCGCGGCAAGGTGTAAATGACGTGCGGCTGAAAGTGAGAGTTGCGGTAAAGACATGCTTTTTCCTGTCAGTCAAAGCGCCACCAGAACCGCGTAAGCGTTTATTTCACCAACGCAATCAGTTCCTTGAGCAAACGTTCCGGCTGCTCGCCGCTGAGTTCAGCGTCAACCGGCAGATACCACCAGTTTTCTTTCGCGAAGGCACGGCATTTCACCGCATCTTTTTCGGTCATGATCAGAGACTGCCCGGGTACGGTCAGGGCGTCTACCTGCCCTTCCACCAGCGCCTGGTGGTCGGCCAGCGGAACGCGTTTTTCAAGCCGGGCACCACACTGTTCCAGCGTCGCGAAGAAGCGCGGCGGATGGCCAATCCCCGCCATCGCCACCGGTGAAGGCAGCTCAGCAACCGACCGGCGTTCCCCCGTCACCAGGTTGATCGCCAGACCCGGCTGAAGGTGCATCGGGATTTCACCCGCGTTTGCCTCACCGCCGTTAACAATCACCGCATCAACGGACTTAAGACGCGAAGCGCGTTCGCGCATGGGGCCAGCCGGCAGCCACCAGCCGTTACCGAAACGGCGAACACCGTCGATGACCACAATCTCTTTATCACGCGCCAGGGCGTAATGCTGCAGGCCATCGTCAGTGATAATGATTTGTACCGCGTGTTCGGCAAGCAGAGCCTGAACGGCGTCGCTGCGCACCGGGGAGACCGCAACCGGTGCGCCGGTACGCTGGAAAATCAATACCGGTTCATCACCCGCTTCGGCAGTCGTGGTTTCCGCCGTCAGCAGCAGCGGATAACGCGCCGCTTTACCACCATACCCGCGCGATACCACCCCCGGGCGGATACCGCGTTTTTGCAATTGCTCCACCAGCCAGATCACCACCGGCGTTTTACCGTTGCCGCCCGCCGTAAGATTACCGACAACCACAACCGGAACCGGCGCGCGCCAGGCACGCTTCAGCCCCAGGCGGTATAGCAGACGGATAGCGCCGCTCACCAGGCCATATAGCCAGGAGAGCGGCAAAAGCAGCAGCCACAGCGGAGATTCACCGGACCAGATGCGTGCAATCATTGTTGGCCAAACTGCATCTTATGAAGCTGAGCGTAAACGCCGCGGTGTTCCAGCAAATCGGCATGGCTTCCGCGTTCAACAATGACGCCATCCTCAACCACGACGATTTCGTCAGCCTGCTCGATAGTCGATAGACGGTGCGCAATCACCAGCGAGGTACGGTTCTTTTGCAGCTCATCTAGCGCGGACTGGATAGCGCGTTCAGACTCCGTATCCAGCGCAGAGGTCGCTTCGTCCAGGATCAGAATCGGGCTATCGCGCAGCAGCGCACGCGCAATGGCGATACGCTGTCGCTGACCGCCGGAGAGCAGTACCCCGTTCTCACCGATTATCGTATCCAGACCGTTATCCATCTTGTTGATAAAGTCCATTGCGTAGGCCATACGCGCGGCGTTCTCAATCTGTTCGCGGCTGTACTCATCAGTGCGTGCGTAAGCGATGTTGTTGGCGACCGTATCGTTAAACAGATGCACGTTCTGAGAGACCAGCGCAACCTGGTTACGCAGCGACTGCAGGGTATACTCCCGTAGGTCATGACCGTCTAACAGGATCTCACCTTCGTTAATATCGTAGAAACGGGTCATCAGGCTGGCAATAGTCGATTTACCCGAGCCGGAGCGGCCCACCAGCGCAACGGTTTTACCCGCCGGAATAGACAGGTTGATATTACGCAGGGCAGGCACTTCACGGCCTGGATAGGTAAAGGTCACGTTGCGGAATTCGACGTCTCCGTTTGCACGCTCGATAACGCGCTTACCTTCATCCTTTTCCTGTTCGGAATCCAGAATGCTGAACAGTGTCTGACAGGCGGCCATCCCGCGCTGGAACTGGGCGTTCACGTTCGTCAGGGATTTTAGCGGACGCATCAGGGCGATCATCGAGGAGAAGACCACGGTGATGGTACCCGCCGTCAGCGTCTCCATCACGCTCGGGAAGCTTGCCGCATAGAGGACGAATGCCAGCGCCAGGGAGGCAATCAGCTGAATAATCGGATCAGAGATGGAAGAGGCCGAGACCATTTTCATCCCCTGAAGACGCATTTTGTTGCTGACTTTATCAAAGCGTTTGGTTTCGACGTCCTGACCACCAAAAATCAGAACTTCTTTATGCCCTTTCAGCATCTGTTCCGCGCTGGTCGTCACCTGCCCCATCGTGTTCTGCATATTCTTACTGATATTGCGGAAGCGCTTTGAGACGACGCGGATGGCAATAGAAACTATCGGCGCCAGAACGATAAGGATGATCGACAGCTGCCAGCTGTAATAGAACATCATCGCGAACAGGCCGATGATTGACGCACCCTCACGCACAACGGTGATCAGCGCGCTTGAGGACGAAGAGGCGACCTGTTCTGAGTCGTAGGTAATACGGGACAGCAGCGTCCCGGTAGACTGCTTGTCAAAGAACGAAACCGGCATGCCCATCATGTGGCTGAACAGGCGACGGCGCATGGTCATCACCACTTTCCCTGATACCCAGGAAATACAGTAGCTGGAGATATAGCTGGTGATGCCGCGTAAGATCATCAGTCCGATAACCACCAGAGGCATCCATAGCAACACTGAGCGATCCGTTTTACCAAAACCGTCGTCCAGTAACGGTTTGAGAAGCGATAGCATAAAAGTATCGCTGGCTGCGTTGAGGATTAACGCTACTCCCGCCACGATCAGGCCTGTTTTAAAGGGCGCAATCATCGGCCAGAGTCGGCGGAAGGTTTGCCACGTGGAGAGATCTTTGTCGTTATGCATTCAAAAAACCAGCATTCGTTGAAATAGCCGCATATTCTACCCGTTATCGACGGGCGCGCCAAACCACTGATGATACCAAACGGGTAAAAATTGCTCTCGCAAGCGCCGGATTTGCCAGTGATGTTGCGAGAATGTCACCGATATTTGTCCAGAATGAGGGGTATCGTGCCAGATATACCCCTCTTTTCGATAACGACGGACAACTTTTGCCGACGGGAATCGCCATGCGTTATACCGTGCCGCTGAATCCAGGGCGATCTGACCTTCCACCCGCTGCACCAGCGGCAATGAAGAAGAAGTATTGCTGCCATGATGGGGCACCTGTATGAGCGTGGACGTGAGATAACGCCAGTAATGGCTAAGCATAGCCTGTTCCGCTTGCGCTTCAATGTCCCCCGTTAGCAGAACGCTCTGCTCACCGTCGTCCACCTTTACCACACAGGAATGGTTATTTCCCTGAGCAGGGTAATTTTCAGGGGGCCAGTGGGCGGTGAAGGTAAGTCCCTGCCATCGCCATCTCTGCCCGCGAAAACAGGGGCGATGTCCCGCCTGGTGCAAGGGGCTTATTACCCACACGTCCGGCCACGCTTTTTGCAACGATGCGAGTCCTCCCGCATGGTCGAGGTGTTCATGACTGAGAATAACGCCTTCAGGCCGCAGGTGATGCCAGCGAAGCCACGGGATAATTAACCGCTGAGCGCTATCCCCGCCCGGCCAGGCAAGCCCGGTATCATAGAGAATGGCTTTCCCCTGCCGTTCAACGACCATCGCCAGCCCCTGCCCTACATCCAGCATATGCAGCGTCCAGCTCTCGTTTTTTTCCGTTCTCCAGAGAGGAAATGTGAGTAAAACACTTCCTGCAAGGCAAACGGCAGGAAGGGTTTTCCAGGCACGAAAGCGCCAGCCGATGATGATAAGCCAGGGCAGTAATGTCATGTACTGCCAGCGTTGGTCGACATTTTGCCAGCCGTCAGGCAGGCGCATGAGGAGCCAGAACAGCCCCGCAAGTGACTTATTGGCTGCGAACCAGACAACGCTTTCCGGTGCCGCCAGCGGTAGGAGATGAAGCAGCATGCCGAGCAGGATCAGCGGCACGGAGACAAACGTCACCAGGGGAACGGCAAAGAGATTCGCGACCAGGGAGGAGATGCTGAAGCCATGGAAAATCAGAACCTGTAGCGGCATCAGCAGCATCAGCATACCGACCTGCAGATAGATCAGGTTCAGCAGCGGCCGTATACGTCGTGCCCGGTGCCAGCCTGGAAGAGGCAGCCACTGAAACCAGAAAATCAGCGCGGCGACGGCAAATGCAGACAAGAGCAGACTCTGCGAGAGTATGGCTAAGGGATCGCTTATCAGGATCGCCGCGATACAGCAACCCCATACCTGCCAT
Organism: Enterobacter asburiae; assembly: GCF_001521715.1. Taxonomy (NCBI): domain Bacteria; kingdom Pseudomonadati; phylum Pseudomonadota; class Gammaproteobacteria; order Enterobacterales; family Enterobacteriaceae; genus Enterobacter; species Enterobacter asburiae. The sequence goes on along the minus strand of NZ_CP011863.1, from coordinate 662,449 downwards.
GGAGACCATTGCCGGGCAGCGATCCGCAACATTGCAAGCACAGTAAGCGCGATGACCGTTCGTAGCGCAGGTGGTTGCAAACCGGTAAGCCAGGCGTAGAAAGCGGCAAAGCATAACCCGGCCAGAAGAGGCATTTGCCAGTGGACCCGGTGGCTGGGTAATAGAAACTGAAGCCCACGCGCGAGTAACCAGGCGAGGGATGCCGCCAGCGCGATATGCAGACCCGAAATCGCCATCAAATGTAGCGTCCCGGTTTCACGCATCAGGTCTTTTATTTCCCGGGGCACATCCAGACGTTCCCCCATTCCCAGTCCGAGGATAACCGCCCCCCAGCGGTAAGCAGAAAGTCGGTTTTGCAGTGACGTCAGGTATTGCGCTCGCAGGCTGCAGCGCCCATCGACGAGTTCAGCATGGGTAAAGTGACCGCTCAGCGTTTGATGACGGGCAAAGGCGCTGCGCTGAGAATCATATCCGCCGTCGTTCAGTTCGCCGTGGGCAGGCCTGAGCCTGAGCGTCATGGTCCAGCGCTGACCGGCACACGCTTTTTGTGGCAGATAATTGCCATACAGCGTTACGCCGGTGGAGGCCCACCAGCGCTTGCCCTCTACGCTGAGAATGTTGCCCTGATGCTGCGTTGAGCCATCTGTGGCGGTGATCGCTACCTCAGCCTGCGCAGCCCCCGTGGTTAAATGCTGCATTGGCCAGACGCTCTCCTTCGCAGCCAGAATACCCCACACGCAAAATAACAGCGTGATACCCGCATACTTCAGTCGTACATTTCGCCGTGCGGCCAGCACGACTCCGCCAACAATCATTATCCACACGGTATGACGTGATGGCAGTTCAGGTAACCAGAGTAACGGGGCTATCGCCAGAATGGCGCAGATGCTAAGCGCGGGAATTCCCATTGCTACCTCCCTGTTTCAGAGGGGCAGTATGTAATCAGGCAGAGCGATTTGTCAGATGGGAAAAGTACATTTTACAGCGCGCGCTGTGCTGTTTTTATCGGTTTGCAGAAAACAAAACGGAAAATGCGGGGTATCTTCAGAATGAAAGCGACAGAGACAAAAAAAGCACCCGCAGGTGCTTTCTTTCGAACCCAGTTTAACCTGCTGGCTAAACTCAGTTGCCGTAAATATTGGCGCGATCGCGCAGTTCTTTACCCGGCTTAAAGTGTGGAACGTACTTGCCTTCCAGCTCGACTTTATCGCCAGTTTTCGGGTTACGCCCGGTACGTGGAGCACGATAGTGCAGAGAAAAACTACCGAAACCGCGGATTTCAATGCGCTCGCCCTGGGCAAGAGTGGAGGCCATATGCTCCAGCATCTCTTTTACGGCATCTTCCACTGCCTTGGCAGGGATATGCGGTTGCTGACTGGCAAGTCTTTCAATCAATTCTGACTTGGTCATGATTCCTCCGGTTCCTTTCAAACCAATTAGCTGAACAGCTCATTAAACAAGGGCGGCCGTAGCCGCCCTTTGTTATTGATTACAGGACGAATCCTGCAATCTGTCAAGTTTGCTCCTCATCCTTCACGCTGTAAATGCGTTACAGCGCAAATGATGCTGAGAACCTGATATTACTCGCCTTTAGCTGCTTTGAAAGCTTCAGCCATTGCGTTGTTAGAGAAGTTTGCATCTTCCTGTTTGTTAACAGTTGCGATTGCATCTTTCTCATCAGCTTCGTCTTTAGCACGAACAGACAGGCTGATTGCACGGTTCTTACGGTCAACACCGGTGAACTTAGCTTCAACGTCGTCGCCTACGTTCAGAACCAGAGTGGCATCTTCAACGCGGTCACGTGAAGCTTCAGAAGCGCGCAGGTAACCTTCAACGCCGTCAGCCAGTTCTACGGTTGCGCCTTTAGCGTCAACTGCAGTCACTTTACCGTTTACGATTGCGCCTTTCTTGTTCAGTGCAACCCAGTTGTTGAACGGATCTTCTGCGAGCTGTTTAACGCCCAGGGAGATACGCTCACGCTCTGCGTCAACCTGCAGAACAACTGCAGCGATTTCGTCGCCTTTTTTGTATTCACGAACTGCTTCTTCGCCTGCAACGTTCCAGGAGATGTCAGACAGGTGAACCAGGCCATCGATGCCGCCGTCCAGGCCGATGAAGATACCGAAGTCAGTGATAGACTTGATTTTACCTTCAACACGGTCGCCCTTGTTGTGGGTTTCCGCGAACTGCTGCCATGGGTTGTTTTTGCACTGTTTCAGGCCCAGGGAGATACGACGACGTTCTTCGTCGATATCCAGAACCATCACTTCCACTACATCACCAACGTTAACAACTTTGGATGGGTGGATGTTTTTGTTGGTCCAGTCCATTTCGGAAACGTGCACCAGGCCTTCAACGCCTTCTTCGATTTCAACGAAGCAGCCGTAGTCAGTCAGGTTGGTTACGCGACCAGTCAGTTTAGTACCTTCTGGGTAACGCTTAGCGATAGCTACCCATGGATCTTCGCCCAGCTGTTTCAGGCCGAGGGATACACGAGTACGCTCGCGGTCGAACTTCAGCACTTTAACAGTGATTTCGTCGCCCACGTTCACGATTTCGCTTGGGTGCTTAACGCGTTTCCACGCCATGTCGGTGATGTGCAGCAGGCCATCAACGCCGCCCAGGTCAACGAATGCGCCGTAGTCAGTGAGGTTCTTAACGATACCTTTGACTTCCATGCCTTCCTGCAGGTTTTCCAGCAGCTGATCGCGTTCTGCGCTGTTTTCGGATTCGATAACGGCACGACGGGAAACAACAACGTTGTTACGCTTCTGGTCCAGCTTGATTACTTTGAACTCAAGCTCTTTGCCTTCCAGGTGCAGAGTGTCACGAACTGGACGAACGTCTACCAGAGAACCTGGCAGGAACGCACGAATACCATTCAGCTCAACAGTGAAGCCACCTTTAACTTTGCCGTTGATAACACCGACCACAGTTTCAGCTTCTTCGTAAGCTTTTTCCAGCGTGATCCATGCTTCGTGACGTTTAGCTTTCTCACGAGAAAGCAGGGTTTCACCGAAGCCGTCTTCTACTGCGTCCAGAGCAACGTCAACTTCGTCACCTACCTGGATTTCCAGCTCGCCCTGGGCGTTTTTGAACTGCTCTGCCGGAATGGCGGACTCAGATTTCAGACCGGCGTCAACCAGTACTACGTCTTTGTCGATAGCAACAACAACACCGCGAACGATGGAACCCGGGCGGGTTTCGATTGTTTTTAAGGATTCTTCAAACAGTTGAGCAAAAGATTCAGTCATGTTTAATCTTCAGGTTAATATTAACGTCCACCTGGCTCCGTGCCGGATGGGGTTGTTTCACATACCCGCCGTCAATCCATTGCAGCGGGGGTACTACAAAATCGGTCGCGATTACGCGAGTGCCAGTTTTTGGCGCGCATATTGTAGCGCTTTTTCAATCACTTGCTCAATAGTTAAACTGGTTGAATCCAGAACTAATGCATCTTCTGCAGGAACAAGTGGGGCGACGGCGCGGTTACGATCGCGGTCATCGCGCTCTTTTATCTCGGATAAAAGGCGATCAAAGTTAACACTAAACCCCTTTTCCTGCAACTGAAGCATGCGGCGTTGAGCACGTTCTTCCGAAGAGGCGTCAAGGAAAATTTTCACTGGCGCATCAGGGAATACCACGGTTCCCATATCGCGTCCGTCAGCGATCAGCCCCGGGGCTTCACGGAACGCGCGCTGACGACGCAGCAGCGCCTCTCGAACGCGCGGGAAGGCCGCAACCTGGGAGGCCGCATTCGCCACTTCCTGCGTACGGATTTCGCCGCTCACGTCTTCCCCTTCAAGGATGACTTCCAGGTTGCCATCGGTCGATACGAAACGCACATCCAGATGCGCGGCCAGCGGAACCAGCGCTTCTTCAGACGCGACATCCACATGGTGATGCAGCGCGGCCAGCGCCAGCACGCGATAGATTGCTCCCGAATCTAAAAGATGCCATTGCAATGCTTCCGCCATCGCTTTGCACAGAGTACCTTTCCCTGCGCCACTCGGCCCATCAATGGTGATTACCGGGGCAACTGCCGTCATCTTTTTCTCCTTAAATAAGGCATACCGTTTACATGAACGCAGCGCATTATACGCGCCAACGTGCGCAACTGTTACCTTTGCGTGCAAATTACGGAATGATTGAAGCAGAGTGTAGAAGAAATGAGCGGAGGTGTTCGTAATGAAGCGTAAGCAAATGCCGCATCGGGTGATGCGGCAATACGTTATCAGGCCAGCGTACTAATGCGTGCCAGCTGTTCGAAGTAGTCCGGGAAGGTTTTCGCGGTACATTTCGGGTCAAGAATGGTGACAGGCGTGTCTGACAACGCCACCAGCGAGAAGCACATCGCCATACGGTGATCGTTGTAGGTGCCGATTTCCGCAAACTGCAGTTTTGCCGGAGGGGTCACGCGAATGTAGTCTTCGCCCTCTTCCACCTCGGCACCGACTTTTCGCAGCTCGGTCGCCATTGCGAACAGGCGGTCCGTCTCTTTTACGCGCCAGTTGTAGATGTTACGCAGCGTGGTGGTGCCTTTGGCAAACAGCGCCGCAGTGGCAATGGTCATCGCCGCATCCGGGATATGGTTCATGTCCATGTCGATGGCGTTCAGCTCACCGTGGGTACAGGAGATGAAGTCATCGCCCCACGTGACAATGGCGCCCATCTTTTCCAGCACGTCCGCAAAACGGATGTCGCCCTGTACGCTGTTACGGCCAATACCGGTCACTTTTACCGTGCCGCCTTTAATCGCACCCGCGGCCAGGAAGTAGGACGCGGATGACGCATCCCCTTCAACGAGATAGTTGCCCGGAGACTGGTACTGCTGCGCGCCGCGCACCACGAAGCGCTGATAAGACTGGTTTTCCACCTCAACGCCGAAGGTTTTCATCAGGTGCAGGGTGATATCAATGTACGGTTTGGAGACCAGTTCACCTTTAATGGTGATAACCGTATCCTGCGGTGCCAGCGGCGCGGTCATCAGCAGTGCCGTCAGGAACTGGCTGGAAACGCTGCCGTCAACCTCGACGTGACCGCCGGTAAAACCTCCGCGCAGACGCAGTGGCGGATAGTTTTCCTGCTCCAGATACTCAACCTGCGCGCCGCCCTGACGCAGGGCATCCACCAGGTGACCAATCGGACGCTCTTTCATGCGCGGCTCGCCGGTCAGCACAATGTTGTTGCTCCCCAGGCACAGGGCCGCCGCCAGCGGGCGCATCGCGGTACCCGCGTTGCCCAGAAACAGCTCAAGCTCTTCGCCCGAGCGCAGCGCGCCGCCGTTGCCGGTCACTTCGCAGCGGGTACGATCGTCAGAGAGAGTGTAATGAACGCCCAACGCTTTCAGCGCATTGAGCATATGGCGCACGTCATCGCTGTCCAGCAGGTTTGTGAGGACGGTGGTGCCGTTTGCCAGAGCTGCCAGCAGCAGAGCGCGGTTCGAGACACTTTTTGAACCAGGCAGATTAATGGTGCCATCTACCCGCGCGATAGGTTGTAACGTCAGGGATTCCATGAAAACTAAACTCTCAACTCAACATAATAAAAACCCCGCAGGGACGCTGCGGGGGTGAAAAACAGCAAATTAACCGTGACGACGTTCGAAGTCGATCATGAAATCCGTCAGGGCTTTAACGCCTTCCAGCGGCATCGCGTTATAGATGGAGGCACGCATGCCGCCAACGACACGGTGGCCTTTGAGCGCATGCAGACCTGCCGCGAAGGACTCTTCCAGGAACACTTTGTCCAGGCTGCTGTCCGCCAGCTGGAACGGCACGTTCATGCGGGAACGGTTAGCGTTCGCCACATCGTTGCGGTAGAAATCGCTCTTGTCGATCACGCCATACAGCAGTTCAGCTTTCTGCTGATTGACCTTGTCCATCTGCGCCACGCCGCCGTTTTGCTTCAGCCATTTGAAGACCAGGCCGGAGAGATACCAGGCAAACGTTGGTGGGGTGTTGAACATAGAGTCGTTATCGTTCAGCACGGTGTAATCGAGAATCGACGGGCAGGATTTATGCGCTTTACCCAGCAGGTCTTCACGCACGACGACGATAGTCAAACCGGCCGGACCGATATTTTTCTGCGCGCCCGCATAGATAACGCCGTAGCGGCTGACATCAATTGGCGCAGACAGAATGGTGGAGGAGAAGTCGGCGGCAACCACGACATCGCTGCCGAAGTTTGGCGTCTCGTCGATGGCAATCCCGTCAATGGTTTCGTTCGGGCAGTAGTGCAGATACGCTGCGTTATCGGAAAGCTGCCACTCGCTCATTGGCTTCACGGCGCGCAGACCGTCAACGGTCACTTTGGCGTCGATAACATTCGGCGTGCAGTATTTATGCGCTTCTTTAACGGCGCTTGCCGCCCAGTAACCCGCGTCAACGTAGTCAGCCGTCGTTTTGTCACCGAGAATATTCAGCGGAACGCCTGCAAACTGGCCGCGTCCACCGCCGTGGCAGAACAATACTTTGTAGTTCGAGGGAATATTCAGCAGATCGCGAAAATCCTTTTCTGCCTCTTCCGCCACCTGAATAAACTCTTTACCACGGTGGCTGATTTCCATCACCGACGTACCGAGACCGTTCCAGTCACAAAGTTCCTGTTGAGCCTGTTTAAGCACGTCTGCCGGTAACATTGCCGGACCTGAACTGAAATTAAAGACTTGAGCCATTTCCCCTCACCACGCTAAAAGCCATAAGTTATAACTGTGGATATCGGTTTTATCATTCAGTGACACGCGCCGCAATGTCTAAAACTTATGACCCGTGAAATGTGGCCCGCATCACACAAAACAATCTGCCGCCTCGCTAAGACAAAACCGACAAAATGGCTGTCAGGTGATACGTTTGGCCCGGCTAACCTTCGTCCATTCCGGATTTGCACAGCGGGGGCATAATTGGCGATCCCCCGGCTGCATCGCGACTACATGGCTACATCTTACGCATGCATACTCGCCTGATTCCGGTACCGTTCTGAAACGCTCAATGAGCGTATCCGGCAGGATACACAGTCCCGGCTTCACCTCGTCGTCAGAATAGTAATAGACGCTGATTTGCCCGTTAGTTTCCATGATCGCCAGACGCACCTGCCCGAGCTGTTCAACGCTGTTCAGGCGTAGCTCCATAAAGAACTCAAACTCGGTCATATTAGCGCTTTGTACATTTTCCCAGGCCAGCTGTCCGTCCTCGACGATAACGACCGGCTTCCCTTCAAGCAGATCTTCCAGCTTTTCGCTTTTCGACATCAGCCACATGACAAGACGGTAAAGTAGCGCCAGTGAGACAAAAACGATAAACACCGGCACCATCGGCACGTCGTCATAAAAGGCGACGTCCCCCGCCGCAGACCCCAGCGTCAGGATGATCAACACCTCAAAGAGCGACATCTGCCGCACGCCGCGGCGGCCGGTGATTTTTAGAAACAGGAAGACGAGTACGAAGGTATACAGGCTGCGCAGCGCCACTTCGCCCAGAAATTCAGGAGGAACTTTATCAAACGCCATCCGCTGGAGATCAAATGCTTTCATTTTTCTATGCCTTAACAGTCAGTTACTGCCACTAAGCATAGCCCAGCCTTTTATTTTCGCCGAAGATAGCACCCGTCACGCAAAACCCGTATCATTGCGCGCTTTACGTACGATAAAAGTGAACGCCATGACTCAAACGTTTATCCCCGGCAAAGACGCCGCTCTGGAAGATTCCATCGCTCGCTTCCAGCAGAAACTGACCGACCTGGGTTTTAACATCGAAGAAGCCTCCTGGCTCAATCCGGTGCCTCATGTCTGGTCCGTGCATATTCGCGATAAAGACTGTGCCCTGTGCTTTACCAACGGTAAAGGCGCGACAAAAAAAGCGGCACTGGCCTCTGCGCTGGGTGAGTATTTTGAGCGTCTGTCCACCAACTATTTCTTCGCAGACTTCTGGCTGGGCGAGAACATCGCTAACGGTCCGTTCGTTCACTATCCAAATGAAAAATGGTTCCCGCTGACCGAAGATGACGAGCTGCCGGAAGGTATTCTCGACGCGCGCCTGCGTGCCTTCTACGATCCAGACAGCGAACTGACCGCCAGCATGCTGATCGATCTCCAGTCCGGTAACGAGGATCGCGGTATCTGCGCCCTGCCGTTCACCCGTCAGTCTGACGAGCAGACCGTGTATATCCCGATGAACATCGTCGGCAACCTGTATGTGTCCAACGGTATGTCCGCCGGTAACACCCGCAATGAAGCGCGCGTGCAGGGCCTGTCTGAAGTCTTTGAACGCCACATTAAAAACCGCATCATCGCTGAATCCATCAGCCTGCCAGAAATTCCGGCAGACGTGCTGGCGCGCTACCCGGGCGTAGTAGAGTCCATCGCTAAGCTGGAAGCAGAAGGTTTCCCAATCTTTGCCTATGACGGCTCGCTGGGCGGCAAGTACCCGGTTATCTGCGTGGTGCTGTTTAACCCGGCCAACGGTACCTGCTTCGCCTCATTCGGCGCGCACCCTGACTTCGGCGTGGCGCTGGAGCGTACCGTTACCGAGCTGCTGCAGGGCCGTAGCCTGAAAGATCTCGACGTCTTCACTCCGCCAACGTTTGACGATGAAGAAGTGGCCGAGCATACCAACCTTGAAACCCACTTCATTGACTCCAGCGGTTTAATTTCCTGGGATATGTTCAAGCAGGACGCCGACTATCCGTTCGTGGACTGGAGCTTTGCCGGTACCACGGAAGAAGAGTTCGCCACGCTGATGGCCATCTTCAACGCGGAAGATCAGGAAGTCTACATTGCCGACTACGAACATCTTGGCGTTTACGCGTGCCGCATTATCGTTCCGGGCATGTCCGACATCTACCCGGCTGAAGATCTGTGGCTGGCGAATAACAGCATGGGCGCGCACCTGCGCGAAACGCTGCTGGCTCTGCCGGGCAGCGAGTGGGAGAAAGAAGATTATCTGAACCTGATCGCCCAACTGGACGAAGAAGGCCACGATGACTTTACCCGCGTACGCGAACTGCTGGGCCTGGCGACAGGTAAAGACAACGGCTGGTATACCCTGCGCATCGGTGAGCTGAAAGCGATGCTGGCCCTGGCGGGTGGCGATTTGGATCAGGCGCTGGCCTGGACCGAGTGGACCATGGAATTCAACCAGTCTGTCTTCTCTGCCGAACGCACCAATTATTACCGCTGCCTGCAAACCCTGTTGCTGCTGGCCCAGGAAGACGATCGCGAGCCGCTGCAATACCTGAACGCTTTCGTGCGTATGTACGGAGCTGAAGCCGTTGAAGCAGCCAGCGCGGCCCTGAGCGGCGAAGCGCCGTTCTATGGCCTGCAGGCTGTTGATAGCGATCTGAAAGCCTTCCCGGCGCATCAGTCGCTGCTGAAGGCCTACGAAAAGCTGCAGAAAGCAAAAGCCGCTTACTGGTCAAAATAAGCGCAGATAACATTACCAGCAGTAGGCGTATTCAATCGTCTGGGCTATATTACGGGGCAATTTCATTGCCCCGTTTTTTATTTTCTTCGGCAATGACTGTTGATTGTAATAATAAAGTTAAACATGGGTAAATATAATAATATTTACCTGGGCTTTACTGTTACTTTTTATGGTAAATACTCCATATTAATTAACTGCGTCAGGGGTGGCCGAACGAAAAAATTCAACTCTTTTCATAACTTTTAAAATTTATTTTTATACGGATAATCAATTACTTACTCCGCATTTGTTGTAAAACCATACACACTGCGGGCCTATAAGCCAGGCGAGATATGATCTATATCAATTTCTCTTCTATAATGCTTTGTTAGTATCTCGTCGCCGACTTAATAAAGAGAGAGTTAGTGTGAAAGCTGACAACCCTTTTGATCTTTTACTCCCTGCTGCGATGGCCAAAGTTGCCGAAGAAGCGGGTGTCTATAAAGCAACGAAACACCCGATGAAGACGTTCTATCTGGCGATCACGGCTGGTGTGTTCATCTCTATCGCTTTCGTCTTCTACATCACCGCCACCACCGGTACTGCCGGAATGCCTTTCGGCATGGCCAAACTGATTGGCGGCATTTGCTTCTCACTGGGTCTGATTCTCTGCGTCATCTGCGGCGCCGACCTCTTCACCTCAACGGTGCTGATTGTCGTGGCAAAGGCCAGCGGAAGAATTACCTGGGGTCAGCTGGCACGTAACTGGCTTAACGTCTACGTGGGTAACCTGGTTGGCTGTCTGCTCTTTGTTTTGTTAATGTGGCTTTCTGGCGAGTACATGACCGCCAACGGTGGCTGGGGCCTTAACGTCCTGCAAACCGCCGACCACAAAATGCACCACACATTTATCGAAGCCGTTGCTCTCGGCATCCTCGCTAACCTGATGGTCTGCCTGGCTGTATGGATGAGCTACTCTGGTCGTAGCCTGATGGACAAAGCCTTAATTATGGTTCTGCCGGTTGCGATGTTTGTTGCCAGCGGCTTTGAGCACAGTATCGCGAATATGTTCATGATCCCAATGGGCATTGTTATCCGCGACTTTGCGAGCCCGGAGTTCTGGACCGCAGTTGGTTCATCCCCGGAAAGTTTCTCTCACCTGACTATTATGAATTTCATTACTGATAACCTGATCCCTGTCACTATCGGGAACATTATCGGTGGGGGTCTGTTAGTTGGGTTGACATACTGGGTCATTTACCTGCGTGGCGACGATCATCATTGATGGTTTTCTCAGGCAGTAAATAAAAAATCCACTTAAGAAGGTAGGTGTTACATGTCCGAGCTTAATGAAAAGTTAGCCACAGCCTGGGAAGGTTTTGCGAAAGGTGACTGGCAGAATGAAGTAAACGTACGTGACTTCATTCAGAAAAACTATACCCCGTATGAAGGTGACGAATCCTTCCTGGCTGGCGCAACTGACGCGACCACCAAGCTGTGGGACAGCGTAATGGAAGGCGTTAAACTGGAAAACCGCACTCACGCGCCAGTTGATTTTGACACCTCCGTTGCTTCCACCATCACTTCTCACGATGCTGGCTACATCAACAAAGCCCTTGAGAAAATCGTTGGTCTGCAGACTGAAGCACCACTGAAACGCGCAATCATCCCGTTCGGTGGTATCAAAATGGTTGAAGGTTCCTGCAAAGCGTATAACCGCGAGCTGGATCCAATGCTGAAAAAAATCTTCACCGAATACCGCAAAACCCACAACCAGGGTGTATTCGATGTTTACACCAAAGACATTCTGAACTGCCGTAAATCTGGCGTTCTGACTGGTCTGCCAGATGCGTATGGCCGTGGCCGTATCATCGGTGACTACCGTCGCGTTGCGCTGTACGGTATCGACTTCCTGATGAAAGACAAGTACGCGCAGTTTGTTTCCCTGCAGTCCGATCTGGAAAACGGCGTAAACCTGGAAGCGACTATCCGTCTGCGTGAAGAAATCGCTGAACAGCACCGCGCGCTGGGTCAGATCAAAGAGATGGCGGCGAAATATGGCTGCGATATCTCTGGTCCTGCTACCAACGCTCAGGAAGCTATCCAGTGGACCTACTTCGGCTACCTGGCCGCGGTTAAGTCTCAGAACGGTGCAGCAATGTCCTTCGGTCGCGTATCCACCTTCCTGGATGCGTACATCGAACGCGACATCAAAGCAGGCAAAATCACCGAGCAAGACGCTCAGGAAATGATTGACCACCTGGTCATGAAACTGCGTATGGTTCGCTTCCTGCGCACCCCTGAATACGATGAGCTGTTCTCTGGTGACCCAATCTGGGCAACAGAATCAATCGGTGGTATGGGCGTTGACGGCCGTACTCTGGTAACCAAAAACAGCTTCCGCTTCCTGAACACCCTGTACACCATGGGTCCTTCTCCGGAGCCGAACATCACCGTTCTGTGGTCTGAAAAACTGCCTCTGAACTTCAAGAAATTCGCCGCTAAAGTGTCCATCGATACCTCTTCTCTGCAGTACGAGAACGATGACCTGATGCGTCCGGATTTCAACAACGACGATTACGCTATCGCTTGCTGCGTAAGCCCAATGGTTGTTGGTAAACAAATGCAGTTCTTCGGTGCGCGTGCAAACCTGGCGAAAACCATGCTGTACGCAATCAACGGCGGCGTTGATGAAAAACTGAAAATGCAGGTTGGTCCTAAGTCTGAGCCGATCAAAGGCGACGTTCTGAACTTCGACGAAGTGATGGAGCGTATGGATCACTTCATGGACTGGCTGGCTAAACAGTACGTCACTGCACTGAACGTTATCCACTACATGCACGACAAGTACAGCTACGAAGCTTCTCTGATGGCGCTGCACGACCGTGACGTGGTTCGCACCATGGCGTGTGGTATCGCTGGTCTGTCCGTTGCTGCTGACTCCCTGTCTGCAATCAAATATGCGAAAGTTAAACCAATTCGTGACGAAGACGGCCTGGCTGTAGACTTCGAAATCGAAGGTGAATACCCGCAGTTTGGTAACAATGACTCTCGCGTTGATGACATGGCGGTTGACCTGGTAGAACGTTTCATGAAGAAAATTCAGAAACTGACTACTTACCGTAACGCTATCCCGACTCAGTCTGTTCTGACCATCACCTCAAACGTTGTGTATGGTAAGAAAACCGGTAACACCCCAGACGGTCGTCGTGCTGGCGCGCCATTCGGCCCAGGTGCTAACCCAATGCACGGTCGTGACCAGAAAGGTGCGGTTGCCTCTCTGACCTCTGTTGCTAAACTGCCGTTTGCTTACGCGAAAGATGGTATCTCTTACACCTTCTCTATCGTGCCAAACGCGCTGGGTAAAGACGACGAAGTGCGTAAAACTAACCTCGCGGGTCTGATGGATGGTTACTTCCACCACGAAGCGTCCATCGAAGGTGGTCAGCACCTGAACGTGAACGTCATGAACCGTGAAATGCTGCTCGACGCGATGGAACACCCTGAGAAATATCCTCAGCTGACCATCCGCGTATCTGGCTACGCAGTACGTTTTAACTCCCTGACTAAAGAACAGCAGCAGGACGTTATCACCCGTACTTTCACTCAGTCCATGTAAGTGGAATTGACTGAAATCACGCGTTAAAAAGCGTACAATAAAGGCTCCACGTCAGTGGGGCCTTTTTAGCACCCTCTCCACCTCAGTCTCTTTTGTCCGCTATCTATACTCTATGGATATCAGCCAAAACAGACTTCAACACAGCCGGCTTTGAGCTGTGCATACTCAGGCCCCGGACGGGCCGATGCTGGAGATATCACCGCAATGTCAATTATTGGTCGCATTCACTCCTTTGAATCCTGTGGCACCGTCGATGGCCCGGGCATCCGCTTTATTACCTTTTTCCAGGGCTGCCTGATGCGCTGCCTGTACTGCCATAACCGTGACACCTGGGATACCCATGGCGGTAAAGAAGTGACCGTTGAAGAATTGATGAAAGAGGTGGTGACCTACCGCCACTTTATGAACGCATCCGGCGGCGGCGTCACCGCATCCGGGGGTGAAGCCATTCTGCAGGCTGAATTTGTCCGCGACTGGTTCCGTGCCTGCCACAAAGAAGGCATTCATACCTGCCTGGACACCAACGGCTTCGTACGCCGCTACGATCCGGTTATCGACGAGCTGCTTGAAGTGACCGATCTGGTGATGCTAGATCTCAAACAGATGAACGATGAGATCCACCAGAACCTCGTTGGCGTCTCAAACCACCGCACGCTGGAATTTGCCAAATACATTGCCGATAAAGGCATCAAAACCTGGATCCGCTACGTAGTTGTTCCCGGCTGGTCAGATGACGACGACTCCGCGCACCGCCTCGGGGAATTTACCCGCGACATGGGCAACGTCGAGAAAATCGAGCTTCTGCCCTATCACGAGCTGGGTAAACATAAATGGGTGGCGATGGGCGAAGAGTACAAACTTGATGGCGTGAAGCCGCCGAAAAAAGAGACGATGGAACGCGTCAAAGGTATTCTAGAACAGTACGGCCACAAGGTGATGTATTAAAGAAAAGGCCCGGTGAGAACCGGGCCTTTTTATATTCTATTTAAAGACGCCGTTAATAACGGACGTCACAATCGCAGTGCTCAGCGCAATTAAGACCAGGTCGTCTCCGACCACGCGCCATTCATAGCCTGGATAGGAAGGAAGCTGACCCAGCATTGAGGCCGGTACGGTTTTCTTCGCAATGCCCGGAGGCAACGGCTTACCGCGCGCCAGGTTTTTCGCGATCCCCGGAGGCAGAGAGTCATAGCCCGTTAAGCCATAATTCAGCGCCAGATGGCGGGCATGATCGAAGCTCACGCGCGCGTCGACATCGTTACCGACATCTTTACTGTTTTTAAAGCTCTTATCCGATTTTCCAGGGTTATCCTGACCGTTATTTTGCTTATTGCCATGGTTACCAGAATTCCCGTTACCATGATTGCCGCCATTACCTTGCCCGCCACCGTTTCCGTGCCCACCGCCATTCCCGTTTCCAGGATTAGCCATGACCGGAGCCGTTGCAAACGTTAAAGACAACACTACGGCAAGTGCGGTAGTGGAAAAACGACGAATAGACATGATTGCTGCCTTATAGTGGTAGGACTCACATGAATTATCGCCTGGCGCAATAAACAAACAATAAGTAAAACTCTTAGTTGTGACAGGGACAAAAAAGCCTGTCATCGACAGGCTTTTAATTAATCAGGCATGAGCCACAGGCGTTGGGTGTTCGCCCACTTTGCGCAGCAGCATTAAGAGATAAATAAACGATACGCTGGCGATCATGATAAACAATAAATTATCAGAGTAATTCTGCATCAGCATCGCGGTAAACGTCGGCCCTAATAAACTGCCGATGGTATAGCTCAGTAACAGCGCCTGGTTCATTGCCACCAGCTGGTGATGTTCAACTTTCTCACAGGCCCACGCCATCGCGACCGGATAGAGCGTAAAGCCGGCGGCCCCGAGGATAAACAGCGCAGGCGCCATCGCGGCGTTGCTGAGCATGGCAAGGCATCCCATGATGACCACGAAGACCTGAACGCGCAGCACCAGCAGACGGCCGAAACGATCCGCCAGACGGCCAATCGGCCACTGCCCGACGATGCCCGCACTCACCATGACAGCCATCCAGAAGCCAATTCCGGAATCGCTGACGCCCTGATGATTCAGATAGAGCGGCATCAGGCCGTAGAGCGAGCCTAGTACAATCCCCGAGATAATGCAGCCGTTAACGCCCAGACGCGCCTGGCGCAGTCTGAGCATTGGCCAGACGTGGGTCGCTTCCTGATGCTCGCTGTTCTGGTTCACAATGCGCGTGAAGAGCAGCGGCAGGATTGCGGCCAGCACCATGCCCGTGACCCACGGCAGAACGCTCATCAGGTCGGTTGGCAGCTTGCTGACCATCAGTTGCCCCAGCACGGTGCCGACGTAGTAAACCATCATATAGGCCGCCAGCAGGCGTCCGCGGTTGCGGGAGGTGCCGCTGCACATCAGCGCACTTTCAACCACCACCCAAATCATCGCGCAGCCTACGCCAGCGATAAAGCGCCATGCCATCCAGCTCCAGAAGCCGACCATCAGGCCCAGCCCGGCACACCCGGCGGCGAAAATCAGCGAAGCCAGATAATAGCTGCGATTAAAGCCAAAGCGCTTAATCAGGCTCCCGGTCACCAGCGTACCCAGCAGGTTGCCGGTAAAAAAGGACGAGCTGACCATACCCACCTGCCAGGTTGGTAAGTTTTCATGGGCGAGCCACAGCGGGACGAGCGTATTTAACACTGCGATCGCCAGGGTCAACAGAAGCAGGCCACAGAGCAACAGAAGCACTGGCCGGGTATAGGTGGTCATGGATTAAAAACCGTGAGGAAGTTCAGATTTCGTGCGCATCATGCCACTGGCAAAAACAAAGTCAATCCACTGACTTAGCCGCCTCGCACAATATGTTCCCTGTCGATTTAAAAAACTTATCCTGCTAATGCCACGCCTGCTATAGATATTAATTATGTATCTGTTTTTATTTATTAATGGGCAAAATTAAAACAAAACGACAGTCGAAAAATTTCATGATCGAAAAAAGAAAAAGCCGGGCACTCAGGCCCGGCTTGATATAACGAAATGCAACGTTAGCTGGCGATAGCCATACCTACGGTCATATGCAACCCGTAGAACACGCCGCGGCCAATCAGTTCACCCGCCAGGACCAGCACAAAGGCCAGTGACAGCAGCGGCAGCGCGGGCTGATAGCCTTTGAGCTGAGGAGCAATCCAGAATACCAACGCAGCGACCAGCAAAACGATGCGCCAGGCCATCAGAGAACCGTAGTTCGGCACCAGGGCAGAAGCCTGCTGAATAGAGCTGTGAATGGTTGCCAGTTCAGCCCCCTGCATCAGGGCGACCATCGCACTCACCACCAGCGCCAGCAGCGAAACAGCGGGCAGCAAACGCATTGCCCACCCGTCTACGACCGCCACGCGCAGCAGCAGGTAGCCCAGCAGCGGTCCGCCGATAAACATCGTCAGGAAGAAGCTCATCGGCGTCCAGACGCTGTACCAGGTTGGAACGGTATCGATAGTGTTATAGACGCGCACCATCATCCACACGAACACCACGCCCAGAACCATCGTCACGATCAACCACAGGCTGCGCAGACCCGCAGGCAATTTCTTCAAAGCGGCCAGCAGCCAGCCCAGCCCACCGACGGCAAAGAAAATTGCCCCGCTGGCAATCTCGTTACTGAGGGACGATGCCCCTACGCGGTTCAGAGAGTTAAACGCGCGCATCGGCGAACCCAGGTGCAGCGTAGAGGCGATAAAGCCAATTCCCATCAGCACCCACAGGCCAAACATGCTCAACACCAAACGCTGCTGCTGTTCGGCATTGAGGTTCCCTTTTAACAGCGCCAGCGCGAGCACAATGAAACCGCCCGCCACGCACTGACCAAAGACCGTGAAGATCATCAGCGGCCATTCATGCCATCCACTTCCCATCTCACACCTCCTTCGGGTTTGCCAGGTAGCCGGTGGTGTCACCAGTAGGACGGCTGTTGGCGTTAGGTTTAATCACAATGCTCGGCTTCGTGAAGTGCGCAGACGGCAGCGGCGCCACTGCGGCAAGCTGACCGTGTTTTCACGCAGCTCTTCAATCGGGCCGAAGTCCAGCGCGCGCAGCGGGCAGGACTCGACGCAAATCGGCTTTTTGCCATCCGCCACGCGGGTGTGGCAACCGTCGCATTTTGTCATATGACCTTTGGCGGCGTTGTACTGCGGCGCGCCGTACGGGCACGCCATGTGGCAGTACCGACAGCCGATGCAGACATCTTCATCCACCACCACAAAGCCGTCTTCACGCTTGTGCATCGCCCCGCTCGGGCAGACCTTGGTGCAGGCCGGATCTTCACAGTGGTTGCAGGCAATCGACAGGTAATAGGCAAAGACGTTCTGATGCCAGACGCCGTTATCTTCCTGCCAGTCGCCACCGGCGTATTCGTAGATGCGGCGGAAGCTGACGTCAGGAGTCAGGTCTTTGTAATCTTTACAGGCCAGCTCGCAGGTTTTGCACCCGGTGCAACGGCTGGAATCAATAAAAAATCCATACTGGGTTGTCATCGGCTACTCCTTAAACCTTTTCAACCTGGACAAGGTTTGTGTGGGATGGGTTGCCCTTCGCCAGCGGCGACGGACGCTGCGTGGTCAGCACGTTAATACTGCCCGCCTGGTCGATGCGGTTGGCATCAGGGCTGTACCAGGCCCCTTCCCCCAGCGCCACCACGCCTGGCATCATGCGCGGCGTCACTTTGGCTTCAATGTGCACCTCGCCGCGCCCGTTGAAGATACGCACGCGATCGCCATTGCTGATGCCGCGTGCTTTGGCATCCATCGGGTTGATCCACATCTCCTGACGGCAGGCGGCCTTAAGTACGTCGACGTTGCCGTAGGTGGAGTGCACGCGCGCTTTGTAGTGGAAACCGGTCAGCTGCAGCGGGAATTTCGCCGTCAGCGGATCGTTGTAGTTCTCAAAACCCGGCGTGTAGATCGGCAGCGGATCGATAACGTCCCCTTCCGGCAGCTCCCAGGTCGACGCGATTTTTGCCAGCTCTTCGGAGTAGATTTCGATTTTGCCCGACGGCGTGGTCAGCGGGTTCGCCTGCGGATCTTCACGGAACGCTTTGTACGCCACGTGGTGCCCTTCCGGATCGCGCTGTTTGTACATACCCTGCTTGCGGAAGGTATCGAAATCAGGCAGATCAGGGACCGCCTTACGGGAGAGTTCATGCAGATGGCGCATCCACCCTTCCTGTGTACGCCCCTCGGTAAACTGCTGCTCAACGCCAAGACGTTTCGCCAGTTCAGAGGTCATCTCATAGATGGTTTTGCACTCGAAGCGCGGCTTGATGGCCTGATCCGTAAAAATCACGTAGGACATGTTGCCGCAGGAGGCGTCCAGCGCGAAATCCATCTGCTCAGAGGCGGTGCAGTCCGGCAGCAGGATATCGGCGTATTTCGCCGAGGAGGTCATGTGGCAGTCGATCACCACAATCATCTCGCACTTCTTATCATCCTGCAGGATTTCATGGGTGCGGTTGATTTCGGAGTGCTGGTTGATGAGACAGTTACCGGCATAGTTCCAGATCATCTTGATTGGCACGTCCAGCTTGTCCTTGCCGCGCACGCCGTCGCGCAGGGCGGTCATTTCCGGGCCGCGTTCGATCGCATCGGTCCACATAAACATGGAGATGCTGGTCTGAACAGGGTTATCCAGCGTCGGCATACGTTCAAACGGCACTTCATACGAGCCTTCACGCGCGCCGGTGTTACCGCCGTGAATACCGACGTTGCCGGTTAGAATGGAGAGCATGGAGATGGCACGGGTCGCGATTTCGCCGTTCGCATGGCGCTGCGGTCCCCAGCCCTGGCTGATGTAGGCCGGTTTGGCCGAGCCAATCTCGCGCGCCAGCTGAACGATACGCTCCACCGGAATACCGGTGATGGTGGACGCCCACTCGGGCGTTTTCGCCACGCCGTCGCTGCCCTGCCCGAGAATATACGCCTTGTAGTGACCGTTAGCAGGCGCGCTGGCTGGCAGGGTTTTCTCGTCATAGCCGACGCAGTATTTATCCAGGAAAGCCTGATCGACGAGGTTTTCTGTGATCATCACCCATGCCAGCGCTGACACTAATGCCGCATCGGTACCCGGACGGATTGGGATCCACTCGTCTTCACGTCCGGCGCCGGTGTCGGTATAGCGCGGATCGATGATGATCATGCGGGCATTGGATTTTGCGCGGGCCTGTTCCAGGTAGTAGGTTACCCCGCCGCCGCTCATGCGGGTTTCGCCCGGGTTGTTACCAAACAGCACGACCAGCTTACTGTTTTCGATATCGGACGGGCTGTTGCCGTCCGCCCAGCCGCCGTATGTGTAGTTCAGGCCAGCAGCAATCTGCGCCGATGAGTAGTCGCCGTAGTGATTAAGATAACCGCCGCAGCAGTTCATCAGGCGCGCCACCAGCGTTTTTCCCGGCGGCCAGGAGCGGGTCAGCGTGCCGCCGAGCGTCCCGGTGCCGTAGTTCAGGTAGATGGATTCGTTGCCGTACTCTTTGATAAGGCGCTGCATATTGGTGGCGATGATGTCATAGGCTTCGTCCCAGCTAATGCGCTCGAACTTCCCTTCCCCACGCTTACCGACGCGCTTCATCGGATATTTCAGGCGGTCCGGATTATACACGCGACGACGCATGGAGCGGCCGCGCAGACAGGCGCGAACCTGATGTAACCCTTCATAGTTATCGTCCCCGGTATTGTCGGTTTCGACATATTTAATTTCGCCATCCACCACGTGCATACGCAGCGGACAACGGCTACCGCAGTTAACGGTACAGGCACTCCACACCACTTTTTCCGGAGCTGAAGCTGGGGATAATGCATCCGCCGCTGAAGCCAGTCGGGTAAAAGGGAGCGTGAAGGCGCTGCTGGCTACGGCCAGGCCGCCTATTGCCGTGGTTTTCATCAACCCACGGCGAGTGACCTCGGCAGCCATTAATGCTTCAGGCGCGTTGATTTTCATAGAGACTCACTTTGGTTGCTCACAAAGAAAAGAGTGGCGGCGCAAACCGCTATGTAGTTTTATATACAACGAATTTTTACGTAATCAGCTTTTTATGCTGACTTTCATTCGGAGGAGTATTACTACTTTAGAGGGAGGGGGTATTGCGTCGTGTCAATTCAGCGGCATAAAAAAAGCGCCTAAAGGCGCTTTTTTGTTGTGAGGCAAAGAATTAGCCGATGTACTGCTGGCCTTTCATGTATGGACGCAACACTTCAGGGATCTCAATACGACCGTCTGCCTGCTGATAGTTTTCCAGCACGGCAACCAGCGTACGGCCCACAGCCAGACCAGAACCGTTCAGGGTATGCACCAGACGGGTTTTCTTGTCAGATTTGCTGCGGCAGCGTGCCTGCATACGACGCGCCTGGAAATCCCAGACGTTAGAGCAGGAGGAGATTTCACGGTAGGTGTTCTGCGCAGGCACCCACACTTCCAGATCGAAGGTTTTGCAGGCGCCAAAGCCCATATCACCGGTGCACAGGGCCATACGACGGTACGGCAGACCCAGCAGCTCCAGCACTTTCTCAGCGTGGCCGGTCATCTCTTCCAGCGCGTCCATGGACTCTTCAGGACGGACGATCTGCACCATCTCAACTTTGTCGAACTGGTGCATACGGATCAGACCGCGCGTGTCGCGACCGTAAGAACCTGCTTCAGAACGGAAGCACGGAGAGTGTGCCGTCAGCTTAATTGGCAGGTCGTCTTCATCGATGATCTCATCACGCACGAGGTTAGTCAGCGGCACTTCAGCGGTTGGGATCAGCGCGTAGTTGCTGCTGTCTGCTTCCTCGTCCAGCGGACGGGTATGGAACAGATCGCCTGCAAATTTCGGCAGCTGACCCGTACCGTACAGCGTATCGTGGTTGACCAGATACGGCACGTAGGTTTCGCTGTAGCCATGCTGCTCGGTGTGCAGATCCAGCATGAACTGCGCCAGTGCGCGGTGCAGATGGGCAATCTGGCCTTTCATCACCACAAAACGGGAGCCGGTCAGCTTAACCGCTGCAGCAAAGTCCAGGCCCGCGTGCATTTCGCCCAGCGTCACGTGATCGCGCACTTCGAAGTCAAACTCACGAGGCGTACCCCAGCGTTTCACTTCAACGTTGTCATTTTCATCTTTGCCGACAGGCACGCTGTCGTCAGGAATATTCGGGATAGCCAGGGCAATATCACGAATCTCGGCCTGAAGAACGTCCAGCTCAGCTTTTGCCTGATCCAGTTCTTCACCCAGTTTGTTCACTTCCAGGCGTAATGGCTCAATATCTTCCCCGCGCGCTTTCGCCTGGCCGATGGATTTCGATCGAGAATTACGCTCTGCCTGCAGATTTTCAGTTTGTACCTGCAGAACTTTACGACGCTCTTCGAGAGCGCGCAGCTTATCTACATCCAGCTTAAAGCCCCGGCGTGCCAGTTTTTCAGCGACTGCGTCTGGCTCATTACGCAGCAGATTGGGATCGAGCATGCTTATCCTGTGCTTATCGAATTAAAATAGGAAAATGTGACCACAGCCTGCGGCCACAAGGATACTATGCCAACATTACCGCAACGATTGAACTAACGGTAGCGTTTTATAGGGCTATTTTGATCCTGTCCGGCGAGCCAGGTGAGCTTTTCACCAATCTTGCCTTCAAGACCTCTGTTTGTGGGGTAATAATAGCGCGTTTGTGCCATCTCCTGCGGGAAATATTCCTCCCCGGCAGCGTAGGCGTTGGGTTCATCATGAGCGTAACGATACTCCTGCCCATACCCCATCTCTTTCATCAGTTTGGTCGGCGCGTTACGCAGATGAACCGGCACATCGTAGTCCGGGCGTTCGCGCGCATCCGACATCGCCGCTTTGAAAGCGGTATATACCGCATTACTTTTCGGCGCGCAGGCCAGATAAACAATCGCCTGCGCAATGGCACGTTCGCCTTCCGCGGGTCCAACGCGGGTGAAGCAGTCCCAGGCCGACAGCGCGACCTGCATGGCGCGAGGATCGGCATTGCCGACATCTTCTGACGCAATCGCCAGACAGCGACGCGCGACATATAACGGATCGCCGCCCGCAGTGATAATGCGCGCGTACCAGTAAAGCGCCGCATCCGGCGCGCTGCCGCGCACGGACTTATGCAGCGCCGAGATCAGGTCGTAAAAACGGTCGCCTTTGTTATCGAAACGCGCGCTGCGTTCACCCGCAATTTCGGTGAGCAGTTCCTGCTTCAGCACCCGCTTCCCGGCATCGTCGACTTCGGCCATATCGGCCATCATTTCCAGCGTATTCAGCGCCCGACGCGCATCGCCGTTGACCAGCTCGGCGATCGCATGACGCGTGTCGTCAGGCAGAACGATATCCTGTCCGCCGTAGCCGCGCGCTTTGTCGTCCATCGCCTGGGTGAGAACCTTTTCGATATCTTCGGTGGTCAGCGATTTGAGCAGGTAAACGCGCGCGCGGGAAAGCAGCGCCGAGTTCAGTTCAAACGATGGGTTTTCGGTGGTCGCGCCGATGAAGAAGATCGTGCCGTCTTCAATATGCGGCAGGAAGGCATCCTGCTGGCTCTTGTTGAAGCGGTGGACTTCGTCCACGAAGAGGATGGTGCGACGTCCGGCATTGCGGTTCTGCCGCGCACGCTCGATCGCCTCACGGATCTCTTTCACGCCGGAGGTGACCGCCGAGATGCGTTCAACGTCCGCGTTGGCATAGCGGGCGATCACTTCTGCAAGCGTGGTCTTGCCGGTGCCAGGGGGGCCCCAGAGGATCATGGAGTGAAGATGCCCGGCCTCAATGGCGCGCGGCAATGGCTTACCGGCAGCCAGCAGGTGCTGCTGGCCGATGTACTGCGCTAAATTTTCTGGCCGCATACGAGCGGCCAGAGGTTGAAACGCGTTATCTGAAAAATCGAGCGACAGATTGCCCACTCACGCCTCTTACTTATTGCGTTGGTCGTCCACCGTTACGCCCTGCGGCGGGGTAAAGGTGAATTTCGATGCATCAACGGCGCCGTTCTGCTGAGATTTAAGCTGGTAGCTGCTGCGCTGATCGTCCTGCTCAACCGCGCCGAACTGATTAATGGTACCGTTGGTGCTTACGTTAATGGTGAACTGCTTCAGGTTGCCGTTGCTGCCTTTCGGCGTCAGGACAAACTCGTCACCCGTCTGTTTAATATTGTACTGCTGCCAGTCGCTGGACTGGTTACGGGCAATCAGCATAAACGGTGTATTGCTGGTGGCATCTTTCAGCCAGGTCGCCGTTGCCTGCTCAACGAACGGGTTGAAGAACCATAAGGTTTTACCGTCAGAGACCAGGATGCTTTCATCCGGCTGGGTCATGTGCCAGTTGAACAGATTCGGGCGTTTTACCCACAAATCTCCCTGACCTTCCTGCACCGCGTTGCCGCTGCCGTCCGTCACTTTTTGCGTGAAGCTGGCGTGGAAGCTGCTTACTTTATCCAGTCGGCTTTTAAGGTCGCTGGCTGCATCAGCCCAGACGCTGCTGGCGACAAAACTGGTGAGTAATGCACAGGCGATGGCGATTTTTTTCATTGTTATTCCTTAAAATACGTCTTCCCGATATGGGGTTTCCGTCTTCTATTCTGGACCTGCCCGAAGGCAGGCGACAGAAGAAAATGCTTAATTTTGGCTGATTTACCCTTCTTTGCAATCGCTGAAGGTTAATCAAACGGCGGCGGCGCCAGCACCTCGCGGTTACCGTTATGCCCCTGCTCGCTCACAATGCCCTGCGCTTCCATCTGCTCGATGATGCGCGCCGCGCGGTTATAGCCGATGCGGAACTGACGCTGCACGCCTGAGATGGACGCTTTGCGTTTTTCGGTAACGAAGTTAACCGCCTGATCGAATAACGGATCCAGCTCTTCGCCGCCGTCGAAGCCACCGCCGCCGCCTTCGCTTTCCGTGTCGCTGGTAATACCGTCAACGTATTGCGGACGACCGCGCGCCTTCCAGTCCTGCACGACGGCGTGTACTTCCTCATCGCGGACGAACGCACCGTGGACACGCACCGGAGAGGTGGAGTTCGGGCCGGAATAGAGCATATCACCCATACCCAACAGCGACTCTGCGCCGCCCTGATCAAGAATGGTACGTGAGTCAATTTTACTGGATACGGTAAAGGCGATACGCGTCGGGATGTTCGCTTTGATAAGACCAGTGATCACGTCCACGGAAGGACGCTGGGTCGCGAGCACAAGGTGAATACCGGCCGCACGCGCTTTCTGCGCCAGACGGGCAATCAGCTCTTCCACTTTCTTACCGACGGTCATCATCAGGTCAGCAAATTCATCGACCAGCACGACGATATAAGGCAGTTTTTCCAGCACCGGATGCTGGGCATCCATGCTGTCACCCGGCTTCCAGTAAGGATCCGGGATTGGACGTCCCATGCGCACAGCCTGGGCGATTTTCTCGTTATAACCGGCCAGGTTACGCACGCCCAACGCAGACATTAGCTTGTAGCGGCGTTCCATCTCGTTGACGCTCCAGCGCAGGGCGTTGGCGGCGTCCTTCATGTCGGTAACCACTTCGGTTAGCAGATGTGGGATGCCTTCGTAGACCGACAGTTCGAGCATTTTCGGGTCGATCATGATGAAACGCACATCTTCCGGCTGCGCTTTATAGAGCATGCTGAGGATCATGGCGTTCACCCCGACAGACTTACCGGAGCCGGTGGTACCCGCAACCAGCAGGTGAGGCATTTTGGCGAGATCTGCCACCACCGGATCGCCTGCGATATCTTTACCCAGCACCACGGTCAGCGGGGACGGGTTATCGCGGAACTTGGTGTTATCCAGCACTTCACGCAGGTAGACGGTCTGACGTTTCTTGTTCGGCAGCTCGAGGCCAACGTAAGGCTTGCCCGGAATCACTTCCACCACACGTACCGCCACGGTCGACAGAGAACGCGCCAGGTCGCGGGACAGGTTGGAAATACGCGCGGCTTTAACGCCGGGCGCCAGGTTCAGTTCAAAACGGGTGATAACAGGACCCGGCGAGTAGTTCACCACGTCTGCCTTGATGCGGAAGTCAGCCAGACGCGCTTCCACCAGACGCGCCATCTGCTCAAGCGCGAAGGTATCAACCGGCTCCACTTCTGACGGCGGCGGCGTTAACAGATCCAGAGACGGCAGCGGCGTGCTTGGACGCTGCAGCGGACGGCTGTCACCGTTACGCATCAGCAGCGGGTGAATCAGACTTTCCTGCGGCTGAGGCGCAGGCTGCTGGAACTGTGGTGGCTGCTGCGGTTGCTGAACAGGTTGATGCGGCTGCGCATACGGCTGCTGAACAGGCTGCTGCGGCTGCACGTAGGCTTGTGGTGCTGGCTGCTGACGCACAGGCTCCGCTTCCGGCATCACGCTCGGGGTAAATAAAGGCTCGCTCGGGCCATCATCCACCAGATCCTTCATCGGCGAGAATTCAAAATCAGACAGCGAGAACGGATTTGCGCCAGCCGGTTGCTCACCGGAATAGCGCTGCTGCTGGGTGGCGGCAAACTGGCGCGCCAGTTCTGCTTCAGCCGCGTCCTCTTCGTCTTCCAGCACCGGTTCATCGTGCTGGTATTCTTCACCGTAGCGCTGATTCTGCTGCGCAGCGAACTGACGGGCCAGCTCGTCCTGCTGCATTTCATCGGCGTCATCTTCGTACTCAGGCTCGCGCGCTTTCTCTTCGGCCATACGCTGGGAAGGCAGCTTGATGCCATAAGAGGCAAGCTCACGGCGGGTTGGAACGCGAACGCGGTTAGGGCGAGGCAGTTGCGGACCAATCCCCTCCTTCACCTGAGGACGTGGCGTGCCCCCTGTTGCCAGGCTAAAGACAGGTGCAGCTACGGCAGCGGCAGCGGCAGCGGTAGCCTGCTTCACGCTTTCCGCTACGGGTGCGACTGCAGGCGTCGGGTCGATCGGTGGAACGGAAACAGAAGGCGCTTTCGTCACCGGCTCCTGCACCGGTTCAGGCACAGGCTGGTACCAGGCCGCCAGCTGCTCGCGTTCACGCGCACGACGCTCTTCAACTTCTTCAAAATAGTACATCGGTGGACGAGAGGGTTTTACCTCTTCCACGATTTCAGGTTCAGGCTCCGGCTCTACATAAGGCTGCACAGGTTCAACCGGCTCAGGCACATACCCCTGATAAGGTTGGGCCACAGGCTGTTCATAGTGCGGGTAATCTTGCGGTTCATACGCAGGCTGCGGCGGCTGATACGGCTGCTGCCACTGCTCCTGCTGTACAGGGATGTAGCTTTCAGGTTCAGGCGCGATAACGGGCTCCGGCGTGTGAACGCCCGGCGCAGTCTGCCAGTCAACCTGAGGCTGCTGAATAACGGATTCCGGTGGCGAAACCGGCGCGGATGGCGTCACGGCGTCGACAGGCGCGGCATACGCCTGCGCAGCGGTCGTCGCGGCTGCGGCGGCCGCAACCGGCTCGGTAACCGAATGGCCATTTAACAGCGGATCGTATTCGTCGAAGTCACCCGGAGTGGCCCGGCTGCCGGAGAAGAGCACATCGTCAGGATCGACGGCGACACCCGCCGCGCGATACGCTACCTGCTCGTCTTCATCCATGCGTTTACCGGAGAAGAGCGCCGCATCGGTTTTACGACCCAGCGGGTTGGCAAATTTCTCAGCAACACGCTGACTACGGGCCAGCGCGCTGCGCAGAATACGCGCACGACGAGACTCGCGACGCTGCACAGGCGCGTCATCTTCCTCTTCATCTTCGTATTCTTCTTCATCAACCCACGTATCGTCACGGCGAGTACGGTTGCTGGCGAAAGTCAGAATGGTGAGGATAAAACTTCCGATCTTCTCGGCAATGCTCACCCAGGACCAGCAGGTAAACAGCGTCAGCCCGGCCGCCCAGATACACAGCAGCGCCAGCGTGCCGCCGCTGCTGTGCAGCATCGGCTGCAGTGCAGAACTGAGTAAACTGCCGATCACCCCGCCAGAGGCGAAGTACCAGATATCATCTGCATTGATTGCCGCCAGCCCGCACGAGGTGAGGATCAGCGCCAGCGCGCCAATCAGGCGCAGCGACAAGGCAAAATAGTCGATGTAATCATCGTTCTGACGATGACGCCACGCAAACCAGCATCCGCCAATGATAATGACGGGAAGGGTGTAGGCCATCACACCGAAAATGAAGAACAGCGTGTCCGCAAGCCAGGCACCGGGGACACCGCCTAAATTATGGATAGGCTCATGCCATGCAGTTTGTGACCAGCTGGGATCTGAGGGGTTGAAACTGAGTAAGGCTGCCATCAGCCAGACGGCAAAAAGGGCAATAACAATCAGCCAAGCCTCGAGGAGACGACGTCCGCTGCTTAGCTTCGATAGTGTGACTTCTTTGTCTTCAGTGTATTCCTGGCTCAAAAAAGGCTCTCCAGGTATCAGGCATATCCTGCCTTTTTGCTAAAACGGACAACAGCGCCGGGACTCCCCGGCACTGTTGCTGTATGGATTAACAGGAGTGTAATCAAACTACGCTGATTTTGCACCTGTTCCGTGTTAGCGCGTCTTAATAACCAGACGATTGCTCTGTTTGACCTCTTCCATCACCACATACGTACGGGTGTCGTTCACGCCTGGCAGACGCAGCAGGGTTTCCCCCAGCAGCTTACGGTAGGCGGACATATCAGGCACACGGGTTTTCAACAGGTAGTCGAAATCACCGGATACCAGATGACACTCTTGAATTTCTTCAAGTTTTTGTACAGCGGCGTTAAATTGCTCAAACACATCCGGCGCACCACGATTCAGAGTAATCTCAACAAATACCAGAAGTGAGGCATCCAGATAATGCGGGTTCAGCAGAGCAGTGTAGCCCTGAATGAAACCCTGTCTTTCCAGTCGGCGCACACGCTCAAGGCACGGCGTCGGGGAAAGTCCCACACGTTTTGAAAGCTCGACGTTGGAAATACGCCCATCCTTTTGCAATTCATTAAGAATGTTACGATCGATACGGTCGAGATCTTTGCCAGGGCGCTTCTTGCTATCTACCATTATTATTGTCTCTCTGTATTCCTTCCCTACTCCTGCCTGGACCCTGTGCACATCACTGTTCAGAGCCTGTACCCGTTAGTCATCACATCGCCTGGTTTTGTATTAGACGCGATGCGGATTCGGGTTCTGTTGGTAAGAAGACCGTTGCCCGAAGGCAGTCACCGACATCACGTATGGCGTCTGTCCACGCCATGCGTAGATTTCACTGACCCGGTAAAAATGGCATTTACGTGCATGCCTATGCGGCATACGGTTAACGCGGTTTTTTTTCTTCCTTGAATGTTTTCGCAAAAGCGCAGGGGATTGTCAAAGCAAAACATCGTTTTTTAGTACAACATGCCGGATATTCATTACGGCAGGGTATTAATCCTCATTTTATTGCCTTACAAACGACCGGTTTTCAGGCGAAAGCGTGATGTTATAGCGCGCCACTCATCGTCCGTGGCTATTACACAGATTGATATCAAAATTGCTGCGCTCTTTTTTTACGACAACAAATTCCCTACAATCCAGCCAAATGTCTGCCAACAACAATGGGGATCTCATGGGCACGGCCAAACACAGTAAGCTGCTAATCCTTGGTTCTGGACCTGCGGGATATACCGCAGCGGTCTATGCTGCACGCGCTAACCTGCACCCGGTACTCATCACCGGTATGGAAAAAGGCGGTCAGCTGACCACCACCACCGAAGTGGAAAACTGGCCAGGGGACCCGAACGACCTGACCGGGCCGCTGCTGATGGAACGTATGCACGAGCATGCCGCTAAATTCGAAACTGAAATTCTGTTCGACCACATCAATAAGGTCGATCTGCAGAACCGTCCGTTCCGCCTGACGGGCGACAGCGGCGAATACACCTGTGACGCGCTGATCGTCGCCACCGGCGCCTCTGCCCGTTACCTCGGTCTGCCATCCGAAGAAGCGTTCAAAGGCCGCGGCGTCTCTGCCTGCGCAACCTGTGACGGTTTCTTCTACCGTAATCAGAAAGTCGCGGTCATCGGCGGCGGCAACACCGCAGTGGAAGAAGCACTCTACCTGGCGAACATTGCCTCTGAAGTGCACCTGATCCACCGTCGCGAAACCTTCCGCGCGGAGAAGATCCTGATCAAACGCCTGATGGATAAAGTGGCAAGCGGCAACATCGTGCTGCATACCAACCGTACCCTGGAAGAGGTGACGGGCGACCAGATGGGCGTTGCCGGTCTGCGTATCCGTGATACCCAGAACACCGATAACGTCGAAACGCTTGAAGTGGCGGGTCTGTTTGTGGCGATCGGCCACAGCCCGAACACCGCAATCTTCGATGGTCAGCTGGAGCTGGAAAACGGCTACATCAAAGTGCAGTCCGGCATTCACGGTAATGCGACCCAGACCAGCATCCCGGGCGTGTTCGCGGCTGGCGACGTGATGGACCACATTTATCGTCAGGCGATTACATCTGCGGGCACCGGCTGTATGGCCGCTCTGGACGCTGAACGCTACCTCGATGGACTGGCTGAACAAGGTAAATAATCTTTACAAGTCAGTAACAAACGTAAATAAAGGCGGCGATAAGTCGCCTTTATTGTCTCCCCGTTGTAACATTGCGCTGCCCAATTTCTAATAACGTCACCTGCAAAGTACGCAATGGAAAAAACCCGTCAACAAGAGTTAACACGCTGGCTGAAACAGCAAAGCGTTATTTCCCGCCGCTGGCTTACGATTTCCCGTCTCCTGGGATTCGTTAGCGGTCTGTTGATTGTTGCCCAGGCATGGCTGCTGGCCCGCATTCTTAATCACATGATCATGGAGAACATCCCGCGCGAAGCGCTGTTGCTGCCCTTTATTGTCCTGATCCTGATTTTTATCCTGCGCGCCTGGGTGGTGTGGCTGCGTGAGCGCGTCGGTTTTCACGCCGGACAGCACATCCGCTACGAGATCCGCCGTCAGGTGCTGGATCGCCTTCAGGAAGCCGGGCCCGCGTGGATCCAGGGTAAACCGGCCGGTAGCTGGGCGACGCTGATCCTTGAGCAGATTGACGATATGCACGACTACTATGCGCGCTATCTGCCGCAAATGGCCCTTGCCGTCTTCGTTCCGCTGCTGATCGTGATCGCCATCTTCCCGGTGAACTGGATGGCTGCGCTGATTCTGATGGGCACCGCCCCGCTGATCCCGCTGTTTATGGCGCTGGTCGGCATGGGGGCAGCGGATGCCAACCGCCGTAACTTCCTGGCACTGGGTCGCCTGAGCGGCCATTTCCTCGATCGTCTGCGCGGCATGGAGACGTTACGCATTTTTGGCCGCGGTGAAGCGGAAACCGAAAATATTCGCCAGGCATCGCAGGACTTCCGTCAGCGCACCATGGAAGTGCTACGCCTCGCCTTCCTGTCTTCCGGCGTACTGGAATTCTTTACCTCACTGTCGATTGCCCTCGTGGCGGTCTACTTTGGCTTCTCCTACCTTGGCGCGCTGGATTTCGGCCATTACGGCACGGCGGTGACCCTTTCTGCCGGTTTCCTGGCGCTGATCCTGGCCCCGGAGTTTTTCCAGCCGCTTCGCGATCTGGGAACCTTCTATCACGCCAAAGCGCAGGCGGTTGGCGCAGCCGATAGCCTGAAAACGTTCCTTGAAACGCCGCTGGCTCATCCGGAGCGGGGTGACGTGACGCTGAATGCTAAAGACCCCGTGACCATTGAAGCGCAGGACTTTTCTATTCTGTCACCGGAAGGCAAAGTGCTCGCGGGTCCGCTGAACTTTACCTTACCTGCCGGACAACGGGTGGTGCTCGTCGGCACCAGCGGTTCCGGTAAAAGTTCTCTGCTGAATGCGCTATCCGGCTTTATGGCCTACACGGGTTCACTGCGGATCAACAAAACCGAACTGCGCGACCTCGATCCAGACGCCTGGCGTAAACAGCTCAGTTGGGTAGGACAAAACCCGCAGCTTCCAGCCTCTACGCTGCGTGAAAACGTTCTGCTGGCGCGCCCGGACGCGCGTGAAGATGAACTGCTATCGGTGCTCGACCGCGCCTGGGTCAGCGAGTTTCTGCCGCTGCTTCCGCAGGGGGTAGATACCGTGGTCGGCGATCAGTCCGCCGGGCTGTCGGTCGGACAGGCGCAGCGCGTAGCCGTTGCCCGCGCGTTGTTGAATCCTTGTCAGCTGATGCTGCTGGATGAGCCCGCCGCCAGCCTGGACGCCCACAGCGAGCAGCGCGTAATGGAGGCCCTGAACGCCGCCTCCCGGCAGCAAACCACCCTGATGGTTACCCATCAGTTGGAGGGGATTGCCGACTGGGACCAGATCTGGGTGATGGAGAACGGCCGTATTGTTGAGCAAGGCGATTACGCCTCTCTCGTTGCCGCGCAGGGACCGTTTGCCGCCCTGCTGGCGAACCGTCAGGAGGACATCTGATGCGTGCTCTGCTGCCTTATCTTGCGCTCTATAAACGCCACAAATGGATGCTGACGCTGGGGATTGTGCTGGCGATTGTCACGCTGCTCGCCAGCATTGGCCTGCTCACGCTTTCCGGCTGGTTCCTGTCGGCCTCGGCCGTCGCGGGCTTTGCCGGTTTATACAGCTTCAACTATATGCTCCCGGCTGCCGGCGTTCGCGGTACCGCCATCACGCGGACTGCCGGACGCTATTTCGAACGGCTGGTCAGCCACGACGCCACTTTCCGCGTGCTGCAGCACCTGCGCATCTACACCTTCAGCAAACTGCTACCCCTCTCCCCTGCCGGGCTGGCGCGTTTTCGTCAGGGTGAATTACTTAACCGTGTTGTTGCGGATGTCGACACGTTGGATCACCTTTACCTGCGCGTGATTTCCCCGATCGTGGGCGCGTTTGTGGTGATTGTGGTGGTCACGCTGGGGCTGTCTGTTCTGGATGTTTCCGTTGCGCTGACGCTGGGCGGGATCATGCTGCTGACGCTCATCATTCTGCCGCCGCTGTTTTACCGCGCCGGGAAATCCACCGGGGAAAACCTGACGCGCCTGCGCGGGGACTACCGCCAGCAGCTTACCTCCTGGCTTCAGGGGCAGGCAGAGCTGACGATTTTTGGCGCCAGCAAGCGCTACCGTGCGCGGATGGAAAGTACGGAGCTTAACTGGCATGAGGCCCAGCGCCGCCAGTCGGAGCTGACGGCCTTCTCTCAGGCGCTGATGATGTTAATCGGCGGCGTGGCGGTGATTGCCATGCTGTGGCTGGCTTCCGGCGATGTCGGGGGAAATTCACAGCCGGGTCCTCTCATTGCCCTTTTCGTCTTCTGCGCGCTGGCGGCGTTTGAGGCGCTGGCCCCGGTGACTGGCGCCTTCCAGCATCTTGGTCAGGTGATCGCCTCTGCCCTGCGCATCACGCAGATTGCCGAACAGAAGCCTGAAGTCACGTTCAGTGCCGGGCAAACTGCGGTACCAGAGCAGGTTGCGCTAACGCTTGAAGATGTCACCTTCGCCTACGACAAGCAGACGCAGAACGCGCTGGAAGGTATCAACCTTTCTGTTAAGGCAGGACAGCGGATTGCGATCCTCGGCCGTACCGGCTGCGGTAAATCGACGCTGCTGCAGTTGCTGACCCGCGCCTGGGATCCGCAGCGCGGTCATATTCGTTTTAATAACACGTTGCTGACCGATTTCAGCGAGCAGGCCCTGCGCAAGACGGTGAGCGTCGTTCCGCAGCGCGTGCATCTGTTTAGCGCCACCCTGCGTGATAACCTGCTGCTGGCCGCGCCAGAGGCCTCTGATGATGCGCTTCGCGCCGTGCTGGAGCAGGTCGGACTGCAAAAACTGCTTGAGGACGACGGGCTGAACAGCTGGCTGGGCGATGGCGGCCGTCAGCTCTCCGGCGGCGAGCTGCGCCGTCTGGCCATTGCGCGCGCGCTGCTGCACGATGCGCCGCTGATGCTGCTCGACGAACCCACCGAAGGGCTGGACGCCACGACCGAAAGCCAAATCCTTGATTTACTGGCGAATGTCATGGCCGGCAAAACCGTGCTGATGGTCACACACCGCCTGCGCGGACTGGCGAGTTTTGATGAGATAATTGTGATGGACAACGGACACATTATTGAGCAAGGTAGTCACGCAGAGCTGTTGGCGAAACAGGGTCGCTACTACCAGTTTAAACAGCGTCTGTAGACTATATTTGTAGCGTCCTTACTCGCGTACTGGAGTTTTGCTGTCATGCGCCTGGTCCAGCTTTCTCGTCATAACATCGCGTTCCCTTCTCCGGAAGGGGCGCTGCGTGAGCCCAACGGGCTGCTGGCCCTTGGTGGTGACCTCAGTCCCGCGCGGCTATTAATGGCGTACCAGCGCGGTATCTTCCCCTGGTTTTCCCCCGGCGATCCGATTTTATGGTGGTCCCCCGATCCGCGCGCCGTGCTGTGGCCAGCGCAGTTTCACGTGAGCCGCAGCATGAAGCGTTTCCATGCGAAATCACCCTATCGCGTCACCCTCAACCACGCTTTTGGTCAGGTCATTGAAGGCTGCGCTGAAGACCGCTATGAAGGGACATGGATAACCCGCGATATCATTACCGCCTACCACCAGCTCCATGAGCTTGGCTACGCCCACTCCATAGAGGTGTGGGAAGGCGGAGCACTCGTCGGCGGCATGTACGGCGTGGCGCAGGGGACGCTGTTTTGCGGCGAGTCGATGTTCTCTCGTGCGGTTAACGCCTCGAAAACCGCGCTGCTGGTCTTCTGCGAGGCGTTTGCTCAGCGCGGCGGACGCCTGATCGATTGTCAGGTGCTCAACGAGCATACGGCCTCCCTGGGTGCGGTTGAAATTCCGCGACGCCAGTACATCGAACAACTGGATGCCAGCCGTCAGGAGAAGCTCCCGCGCGACTTCTGGATACCGGGAACGCTCTTTATGCCCAATGCCTAAATGTTTTCCGCATATTTTTTGTGAGGGTGTTATAATTATGCCGCAGAGTAGCTTCTGCCTGTTGCCCCGCCGCCGTTTGGGACCCTCGCTTCAGATAACGTCCTGACGTTTATCCTGTTGTCTCCCCTTTACGAATGCGCTTCCTGTTCGGTTGTACCGTGACGCTTGGGCAATGCGCCGAAACTGTTTTGCTGCGTTTTAATCGCGCAATTCTTTACTTAATTGATGAATTTCGGCATTATCTTGCCGGTTCAAAACTTGGTAGTGATACCCCAGAGGATTAGATGGCCAAAGAAGACAATATTGAAATGCAGGGTACCGTACTTGATACGTTGCCTAATACCATGTTTCGCGTAGAGCTGGAAAACGGTCACGTGGTAACTGCGCACATCTCCGGTAAAATGCGCAAAAACTATATCCGCATTTTGACGGGCGACAAAGTGACTGTTGAACTGACCCCGTACGACCTGAGCAAAGGCCGCATTGTCTTCCGTAGTCGCTAATTGTTTTCGCCTGTAATGGCAGATGAATATTAAATAAGGCCGGGATTTTCCCGGCCTTACTTTTTTGTGCTGCAGGCGATTATTTGAACAATTATTTAGCCGTTCGTTTCAGCGTCAGGGCTGTCTGGTCGACAGCAAGGCCAGCCACTGTAAGTGACCGACATTAGCAGCCGCAATGCCCTTTTAATGGCTGTGTCTGGCTATGCTATCAGCCGTTTGCCACCTGATAACCTTTATTTATCAAAGCATCAAGCTCGCCTTTTGCAAACAACCTTGCCCGGTAGCATTCACCAGGGAACTCTGGATAGCCATCCATCGAGCAAATCAGATCGTAGATTGTGGCAATAATATGGCCTGTTGCATCGCTGATAAAGAAAGAGCGTGCGTGGTTGGTGTAGATGCCATAGTAGTCACCATAATCTATTGCTGCTCCCATAAAATCAGTGACTTGAGGAACACGATCGGAGGGTAACTGGATAATACTACCTGCCTGGGTTGCTGTATTGGCGACGAGATCAACAGCATAGAACATGACTCTCGCAGGATCGGTTTTGTAAGAATCAGCCGTTGAATCACGTGTAATATCTCGAGTAACCGCATTGCCTACATTATCGACGCAGGAGCGATTATCAAAGAGCGAAAGAACAAATTTTCCCTCAGTCTCATTGCTTAACCCAGCAAAAGCACTATTTTTAGTGACGAACACGGTATGAGCGCCATTTTCAAAATTCTCAATACCGGAAGTATCTATCTGCGTAACGCCCTGTCCTGCTGCAAAATTACTGTTAAACCCCCGGTATTAATACTCCATAATATCTCACCATCGGCAGGAGAAATACCAAACGTCAGGCCTGCAGAGCGAGTATGGACAACAATCGCTTCAGCATTTGCCTCGCCTGCGGGGATCCAGGAAAGCGAGTTAAGATGAGCATCGTTTGTGGGGCTATTATTCAGGATCTGAGTATTATCAAATGCACGAGTATAATTTTTTGCCCACAACATCACGCCTGTCTTTTCATCAAATTTTAAAATTGATGCGTCCTGTCTCATCGTGTTGGTCGAACGGTCCGGGTTATCATTACCAATCATGAAAAGATTATCGGCTGAATCCCAGATAAGATCGTGGGTGTTAGCGTAGCGGTTACCATCGCGGTCACGTAAATCAAACTCCAGAATCTCGTTGCCTAAAATATCGATTTTGAAAAAGCGTCGCCCATACCAGTGTTCATCTTCATCACTGCCGATATAGAAATAACCATTATGCGTTTTTAGCATCTGATTACGGTAGGGCTGAGCATAATAGCAGCGAAGGTCGCCGTTCCGGTCGTAGCCATCACAATTGGTAGTCATTACCCAACTGTTTCCCCATACGGTCGTGAAGTTAGAGGGATCCGTTTGCTCAATATCGATATGGAAAATTGTCCCATCGCGGTAGAGTTGTTCCTGTGTGCTTACCTGGATGGTTTGATTAAAAACTTCCACTCCGCTAAGGTTTTTAAAGACAACCTGCACCTGGTTAAGGTAGTTTGCATACAGTCCAATAACCGGAATTTTTATCTCTGGTAAAGAGACAATGTCATTTGAAGAATACGTAAAGTCTAAACTTGTCGTGCTAGTCGATCTTCCCAGTACCGTATAGGAATATGTTATCGCCTCATCAATTATAAACTTCAGATAGACCGCAAGCTGGTTGTTAGCAGGAGCGAGATCCATTCCAAGATAGGTAATTGCCATATTATTCACCTGTTGTTAATTATTACTGTGTAACTTCTTTTACTCGCATCTCATTCACCTGTTGGGGAATGATCTTATTTCCTTTCACCAGATAATCAATAACCGCATCGGAAAGGTTATATCCACCTTTTACCTGTTTGTTCTGGCCATCAATGAATGCAGTAAAACCATCGCCACCAGGAGCAAGGAAACTATTTGTCGCTACGCGATAGGTATCTGAGTCTACAATTGGCTTGCCATTAAGCGTAAGTAGCACAACGCGTTGCCCAACAGGTTTATGTTGGTCGTAGCGCATTTCCAGTCCTTTCGACATCTGCAAAACACCGTTAGTGAGTGATGCACTATGCTCCATAAGATTTCGTAAGGATTTCCCTTTCAAATCCATTACGGTTAGCTCATTTGGAAACGGGAACGCGCTAATAACATCGCCGAGAGTTATCGGACCGGCATTCAAATCAGCCCGCAGACCACCTGAATTAGTGAGCGCCAGTTGCGCATCGGGCGCAGCAGCAAGCATTGCATCGGTAAATAAATTGCCCAGCGAAGATGATTCCCCGTAGGCGCGCGTAAGCGTAACAGGCGTCTCTCCAACTTTTTGGCGAACCGTTTCGGAGAGCTTTTTATTCCAGCTATCAATAACACTCTGAGTCGCCGGATCGGGTTTCCATTCATCAGCATAAAGGGTTTTAAGTTCGAAGCTTTTTATTTTGTTGTGATGTTTTTTTAGATCCATATCCAGGACCAGCTTACCAATATCAATCCCACCGCTGTCAGTCGAAAGCACCAGCGTGTTACCTACTTTAAGCGGCTCCGGCGTTCCAACATGCGCATGTCCGGTAATCAGAATATCCAGTCCTTTCACCTGCTTCGCCGTCTGGATATCCTTATCAAGGGCGCGTTTGACATCAGTATTGCCGATACTGGACTGGCGTGCGGGGAAACCTTCATGCATGAGTGCAACGGTAATATCCACTTTTCCACGTAGGTCGTCCAGATAACGCTGGAGATATTTCACCTCGTCACGCGCTTCAATGCCCTGACGCATTGACGATGAAACGGTATCATCGAAAGCGAACACGCCATGCAACCCAATAACCCCAATTTTAACGCCATCCTTTTCGATGATGGTATACGGCTTATTCCAGAAGGGGGCATTACTATTTTTATAAAAAACGTTCCCTAACAGTATCGGGAATTTAGCCTGACTGAGCTGTATCAGCGTATTATCCCAACCATGGTCGAACTCATGATTGCCGACAGATGCAGCATCAAATGACATTGTATTCATAATATCTATGATTGCCCGCCCTTTTGTCAGGCTGCTAATGTATGGACCGGTAAAGTAATCTCCAGCATCGAAATAAAAAGTAGCCTTATTCTTTTGCTTTTCTTGCTTAACGTAAGTCGCAATATTTGCGAAGCCACCGACAGCTCTTTTACCTTCTGCAACATAAGGGAGTTTATAGGGCTCAACATGTGCATGCAGGTCATTGGTATAAATGACGGTAACGTCCTGCGCTGGACTTAGCGAAGCATATCCCGATAGTAATAAAAACGCGATTACTGTTTTTTTCATTTTTTAACTCTCGAATTAAAGAAACAATTTCATTATCGATTAGCAAAAAACAGATTTTGTGAACCTTCTCACGACATATGGAAAAGGGAGACGCGAAAATTTACGACTAACAGAATGAGTTGGTGAAGCACATGGAATCCGCTCCAAAAATAGATCTCAATGTTTGTAAAAGCTGGTCATGTCCAAATCTCGGAATACCAGATGCGAGTGATTATGTTTTTCCTGTTTATCGTCTGGGCTACGCTGCTCTTGAATGTCAAAAATGTGGCAGCCTTCCTCCACTGTTTAATAAAAAAGAATGTGACGAGTGGTTCAGACAATTCATGCAGCGAAAATTAGGACATACAGGACAAGGTTGCCCCCGCTGTTTTACCGCTCAGGTCATTCGCTATGGATACACAAAAGCCAGAAACCCACGCCTTCAGTGTTGTACCTGCCGCCATGTGTTTACTCCACACTATGACAATGCTGTATGCCTGAATAAAAATATCACCCTTCTTTCCCAGCTCGAACAAGGGGTGCACTCTGGTGAAACGACAAACAAAAGGGTCCTTGCGCAAGCGGTTAACGGGTTCGAACACGATCTGCATGTTTCACTCCCTGCGCTAACAAGGGTGTCAACGACCACAATGGTTATACCGTTTCAGGGTCATTCTGCGAGGCAGAAACTGTATGTTGTGATCAGTGCCGATGCTGGCTCCGGCAAAATTATTCAAATAACAACCAACTATTGCGACTGGAAGGCAGGTGATTCGTTGCTCTATCAGGGTTCTAAGTCTTTCCCTTCTTCGATACTACCGTCGAGCAATACCGATCTTATTCGGGAGCAAGAAATGCAATTTCTTAAACGGAGTCAATTTGATGAAATTCAGTACGGTAGTGCCGAGCTTAAGCGAAACGACCGGGGAAGCATGGTCCGTCCTGTCATTACCATACACGGTCATTTCCAGCGATTAAAACGACGCTTCCCGGGTGTAACCGATCATTATCTCGCCCATGAGTGCGTTTTGCGCGGCGGGGCTATAACTGCCTGGTCAACAGAAGTCCGACTTGGAAAAACCGATCTTTGGTTTGTGTCTGAAAATACTGAAAACGCCAACCTCTCTGACAAAGCATTTTGCCTTACTGGTAGCTGGAAAATGGGATGGTGGAAAAATGTGTGGCAGCGTTGGGATAATGGCGAAATATGCAAGATGATTGGCCTACTGACCGGACAGCAAGGTACAGCGGAGCCCGCGTTAATTTCACTTGCATCCTGCACTGCATTTGCTGTCTGGCTGAAATCCCATCCATGGTCATTACAGTGCCATAACTATGGGGCACGGGTAGTGAGCCAGCATTTAGTGGGTCTTGGCTGTATTTATAACCAACAGATGAAGGAAAATTCAGGTAGTTAAGGGCTTAATAACGCGAGCTGTACGGCAGCGAACTGCACTGTTTTATTGTCATCAAAAGTTATTAACGTCTTCCTGTAACACCCACTTTTCGGTAATGCTGTCAACCTGTTGATGACTATTTTAATCTGTAGTCATTCAATCCTTGTAACATCAGGATGATCCTGGTGTCAGTGAAAATACGAAATCAACACGTTGGTATCATTACCCACTTTTCCGAAGATTTATCCATTTGGCGTCAGAGGAACTCCCCCGACGCCTCGGATCGACGTCAGGAAATAATGTGAATTACCGTTTTTGCACTTTGAGGTGCAACGACATCTGCGGCCATCGAATGCGTAATGTCATGCAGCAGTCCCGTCAGGTGCGGCAACATATCGCGGTCAAAATGCGATACCAGCAGTATATGGTTTAACGCGCGGCAGTAATCGCACTGTGTTGCGGTATCTTCCAGCAACCACTCTTTTTGTCGCGGTTGTTCCGCTTCTTTCTCAAATTCCACTATCTGAAAATCACGCATGGATTCTGTGAGGCCGGATTTAACCTCTTCCAGGTAGGCTCCGAGACAGCGGCAAACGGGCTGCGTTTGCGGGAGTGATTTGCAGTCGAGGAGGATTTCGGTGAGCAGTTTGCAGCGCTCGGCCAGGGTTGGGAGATCGGGGTTGAGGGAGAGTTCGCTGTAAAGTTGGGCGAAGTTATTAATATCAGTCATATGTGATCCTTTATGCACGTAAGATTGTTTGTGCACACTTTCAGGACGCCAATCCCGGCACCTGATTTTGCAGGTGCGCCGCCATTTTATTACTGTGGATTTATCCAGCAACTGACTTCGAAAGAAACTGGAAAGCGCCTCGCAAAATTTCTCTGCGGTCTGTTGCCCTCACCCCAGCCCTCTCCCACAGGGAGAGGGAGAAAACACTAAAAACGACAACACTGTTGTCGTTTTGCTTTTACCTTGGCAGGCATAAAAAAACCGGGCAAATGCCCGGTTTTTAACATTAACATTTAACTCAGTGAGCCGCTTCCGGCTTGTGCTTCGCCGCGCTCTGGAAATCGTACGTCAGTTCGTTCTTCGCCTGATCCAGCGCCACGGTCACCTGGCCGCCGTCCACCAGCGAGCCAAACAGCAGCTCGTTCGCCAGCGGTTTCTTCAGGTTGTCCTGAATCACGCGCGCCATCGGACGGGCACCCATCGCACGGTCGTAGCCTTTCTCGGCCAGCCAGTTGCGGGCCTCCTGGCTCACTTCCAGCGACACGCCTTTCTGATCCAGCTGAACCTGCAGTTCGACGATGAACTTGTCCACCACCTGATGGATCACGTCGGTAGACAGGTGATCGAACCAGATAATGTTGTCCAGACGGTTACGGAACTCAGGCGTGAAGATCTTCTTGATCTCCTCCATCGCATCAGTGCTGTTATCCTGGTGGATCAGGCCGATGGATTTACGCTCGGTTTCACGCACGCCGGCGTTGGTGGTCATCACCAGCACCACGTTGCGGAAGTCCGCCTTGCGCCCGTTGTTGTCGGTCAGCGTCCCGTTGTCCATCACCTGCAGCAGGATGTTGAACACGTCCGGGTGCGCCTTCTCGATTTCATCGAGCAGCAGGACCGCGTGCGGATGCTTGATCACCGCGTCGGTGAGCAGGCCACCCTGGTCAAAGCCCACGTAGCCCGGAGGCGCACCAATCAAACGGCTGACGGTGTGACGCTCCATATACTCGGACATATCAAAGCGCAGCAGCTCAATGCCCAGCGCTTTGGAGAGCTGAACCGTCACCTCGGTTTTCCCCACGCCGGTCGGGCCAGCGAACAGGAAGGAACCGACAGGTTTGTGGTCATGCCCCAGCCCGGCGCGGGTCATCTTGATCGCTTCGGTTAAGGCCTCAATGGCCTTATCCTGACCAAAGACCAGCATTTTCAGGCGATTGCCGAGGGTGCGCAGCGTGTCGCGGTCGCTCTGAGAAACGCTCTTCTCAGGGATACGCGCGATGCGGGCCACCACGGACTCGATATCCGCCACGTTAACGGTTTTCTTACGCTTGCTGGCCGGCATCAGGCGCGCACGCGCCCCTGCCTCATCAATCACGTCAATCGCCTTATCCGGCAGATGACGGTCGTTGATGTATTTCACCGCCAGCTCCACCGCCGCACGGACCGCTTTCGCGGTGTAACGCACGTCGTGGTGCGCTTCGTACTTCGGCTTCAGGCCGTTGATGATCTGCACCGTCTCCTCGACGGACGGCTCGGTCACGTCGATTTTCTGGAAGCGGCGCGCCAGCGCACGGTCTTTCTCAAAGATGTTGCTGAACTCCTGGTAGGTCGTGGAGCCAATCACGCGGATCTTGCCGCTGGAGAGCAGCGGTTTGATCAGGTTCGCGGCATCCACCTGGCCACCGGAGGCCGCACCTGCGCCGATGATGGTGTGGATCTCATCGATAAACAGGATGCTGTTGGTGTCCTGCTCCAGCTGTTTTAACAGCGCCTTGAAGCGTTTTTCAAAATCACCGCGGTATTTGGTGCCCGCCAGCAGCGAGCCGATATCCAGCGAGTAGATGGTGCAGTCGGCAATCACTTCCGGCACGTCGCCCTGCACGATGCGCCAGGCAAGCCCTTCGGCAATCGCGGTTTTACCCACGCCTGACTCGCCCACCAGCAGCGGGTTGTTCTTGCGGCGACGGCACAGCACCTGGATCGCGCGCTCCAGCTCTTTATCGCGACCAATCAGCGGGTCGATACCGCCAACGCGAGCAAGCTGGTTAAGGTTGGTGGTGAAGTTTTCCATACGATCCTCCCCGCCTGCTTGCTCTTCATTGTTATTGACCTGATTGCTGGAATCCGATGCCTGGTTAGGCTCGTCTTTGCGCGTTCCGTGAGAAATAAAATTAACCACGTCGAGGCGGCTGACTTCGTGTTTGCGCAGCAGGTAGGCAGCCTGTGACTCCTGCTCGCTGAAGATGGCGACTAAGACATTTGCGCCAGTCACTTCGCTACGTCCGGAAGACTGGACGTGGAATACCGCGCGCTGCAGCACGCGCTGGAAGCTGAGCGTCGGCTGCGTGTCGCGCTCTTCTTCACTGGCTGGCAGCACCGGTGTGGTTTGTTCGATGAAGGCTTCGAGTTCCTGACGTAGCGCCACCAGATCCACGGAGCAGGCTTCCAGCGCTTCGCGGGCAGATGGGTTGCTAAGCAGTGCGAGCAGTAAATGCTCGACGGTCATAAACTCATGTCGGTGCTCACGCGCTCTGGCGAAAGCCATGTTTAAACTGAGTTCCAGTTCTTGATTGAGCATAGGCACCTCCCCCAATTTTATGCCTTATCAGGCCTTTTCCAGCGTACACAGCAACGGATGCTCGTTCTCCCTCGCATAGTCGTTCACCATCGCTACTTTGGTTTCCGCCACTTCGGCTGTGAAGATGCCGCAGATAGCTTTGCCACGATAATGAACGGTAAGCATCAGTTGCGTTGCACGTTCTACATCATAAGAAAAGAACTTTTGTAGCACGTCAATAACAAATTCCATCGGCGTGTAATCATCGTTCATTAACATAACTTTATACATAGATGGCGGTTTTAGCGCGTCGCGCACTTTATCTTCCGCCAGCTGGTCAAAATCCAGCCAATCGTTGGTCTTACCCATTATGCATAACCACTTTGAATCTACCTCAGATGTTAGATAACAATCATCTATTACTGTCATCCGCGATGTCTGTCACAAACTGTTGCAATAGCGTTAACTGCTTCAAACTTTGGTTGATTATTGTCCCATCTCCAGCGCCAAACGCTTGACGACTTCTTTCGTTTCTCTAAATTGTACAAGCGTGAGATGGCGAGGTTTTGAACAGCCCCCACTCCACCACCGGTTCATTCCATCTTAACTTATAAGATTTACGAAGGATGTCGAAGCATGGAAATGGGTACTGTTAAG
Source organism: Enterobacter asburiae (assembly GCF_001521715.1). Lineage (NCBI taxonomy): Bacteria > Pseudomonadati > Pseudomonadota > Gammaproteobacteria > Enterobacterales > Enterobacteriaceae > Enterobacter > Enterobacter asburiae. The sequence goes on along the minus strand of NZ_CP011863.1, from coordinate 619,417 downwards.
TGGTTCAACAACGCCAAAGGGTTTGGCTTCATCTGCCCCGAAGGCGGCGGCGAGGATATCTTCGCTCACTATTCCACCATTCAGATGGATGGTTACAGAACGCTCAAAGCCGGGCAGTCCGTCCGGTTCGATGTACATCAGGGACCAAAAGGCAATCATGCCAGCCTAATCGTACCCGTTGAAGCAGAGACGGTTGCATAGCTCTCTGTTTTATTGTGTACATCCCGCAGTCAAAATGCCAGCCCGATCGGCTGGCATTTTTATTTTCGGGTTATTCCCGAGCCAGCGCGTCCACCGGATCCAGCCGCGCCGCGTTGCGGGCGGGCAACCAGCCAAACAAAATGCCGGTAAAGGTCGAACACAAAAACGCGGTAATAATGGCGACCGGCGAGAAACCAATCTCCCAGCCGGGTAAAAAGAGCTGGAGCGCAAACGCGATCATCATCGAGAGCGCAATGCCCATCGCCCCGCCGACCAGACATACCAGTACCGCTTCAATCAAAAACTGCTGCAGCACGTCGCTGGCCCGGGCGCCGACCGCCATGCGGATGCCGATCTCCCGGGTGCGCTCGGTGACCGACACCAGCATGATATTCATCACCCCGATGCCGCCGACGACCAGCGAGATCACCGCCACCAGCGTGAGGAACAGCTGAAGAGTACGTGTGGTCTTTTCCGCCGTTTTCAAGAGGCCGTCCATATTCCAGGTGAAGAAATCTTTCTTCCCGTGGCGCAGGGTTAGCAGCCGCTCAAGCTGCTGTTCGGCCAGCGCACTGTCGTAGCCCTCCTTCACGCGTACGGTGATGGAGTTGAGCCAGGACTGCCCCATAATCCGCCCTGAGATGGTGGTGTAGGGCAGCCAGACGCGCAGGATCTTGCTGCTGCCAAACATCGACTGCTTCTCTTCCGCCACGCCGATGACCGTGGCAGGCATGTTACCGACCAGGATCACTTCGCCCACCACGTTGGCTTTATTGGGGAAGAGCTGCCTGCGCGAGTTCGCGTCCAGCACCACCACCTGCGCCCTGCCCGCCAGCTGCTCGGCGTTGAAGGTGGCGCCTTCGCTGAAGGTCATGCCGTAGACGTTGAAATAGTCTCCGCTCACGCCGTTAGCGCTGGCGGCCACGTCAACGTTGCCCACGCGCAGACGCAGGTTCTGCGAAACCGCAGGCGTGGCGGAGTTCACCCACGGCTGCTTCTGAATCGCCGCCAGGTCGTCGTATTTTAGCGCCTGCTGATACTGCGGCTCGTCGTCGCCAAAGTCTTTGCCGGGATAAACGTCAATGGTATTAGTGCCGATGGCGCGGATATCGGCCAGCACCAGCTGCTTGGCCGCGTCGCCCACCACCACGATCGACACCACAGAGGCGATACCGATGATGATGCCGAGCATCGTCAGCAGGGTGCGCATTTTGTTGGCCGCCATCGCCAGCCAGGCCATGGTCAGCGCTTCGCGAAAGCCGCTGGAGAACTGTCCCCAGCCGGTTGATGCCGGCAGCACTTCTTTCGGCGCCGCAGCCCTGGACTCACGCGGCGGCGGGTTGCTGACCAGCTCGCCGTCGTGGATCTCAATAATGCGTTCCGCCTGCGCCGCTACCTGCGGATCGTGGGTAACGATAATCACCGTGTGCCCCTGATCGCGAAGCTGATGGAGGATCGCCATCACCTCTTCGCCGGAATGGCTGTCGAGCGCGCCGGTCGGTTCATCCGCGAGGATCACCTGCCCTCCGTTCATCAGGGCGCGGGCAATACTCACGCGCTGCTGCTGGCCGCCGGAAAGCTGCGAGGGCTGATACTCCACCCGCTCCGCCAGCCCCAGACGCGTCAGCAGCATCTGCGCGCGCTCAAGGCGCTTTTTACGCTCGACGCCCGCATACACCGCAGGCACTTCCACGTTCTGGGCCGCGTTAAGGTGAGAAAGCAGGTGATAACGCTGGAAGATAAAGCCGAAGTGTTCCCGGCGCAGCTTCGCCAGCGCGTCGCCGTCCAGCGTGGAGACATCCGTCCCGGCCACGCGATAGGTCCCGCTGGTCGGTTTATCCAGACAGCCGAGAATGTTCATCAGCGTCGATTTACCGGAACCCGACGCGCCGACAATGGCCACCATCTCGCCCGCTTCCACGCGCAGGGAGATGCCCTTCAGCACCTCCACCGGGCCGTCGCCTGACGGATAGCTGCGACGAATGTTATTCAGCTCAAGCAGCGCCGTCATTTAGCGGCTCCGGGCAGGCTTTCGCTGACAACAACCTCCTCGCCCTCTTCCAGCCCTTTCACCACCACCACGTCGGTGTCGTTGCGCGCGCCTATCACGACCTCGCGCTCGCGCGTTTCGCCGTTGCGCAGCACTTTCACTTTATAACGGCTCTCCCCGGCGGATTCACCGAGCGCAGAGAGCGGAATGGTCAGCACGTTCTTCACGCCGGTCAGCTGGATATGCACCTGCGCGGTCATATCCAGACGCAGCACGCCCTGCGGGTTGGGTACTTCGAAGCGGGCATAGTAGAAGATAGCGTCGTTCACTTTTTCCGGCGTCGGCAGAATGTCTTTCAGCACGCCTTCGTAGCGCGTCTGCGGGTCGCCAAGCACCGTAAACCAGGCGTTCTGTCCCGGCTTAAGATGGATCACATCCGCCTCTGAGACCTGGGCTTTGACCAGCATGGTGCTCATATCAGCCAGCGTCAGAATATTTGGCGCCTGCTGCGCGGCAATCACCGTCTGGCCCTGCAGCGTGGTGATTTGGGTCACTTCGCCCGCCATCGGCGCGACGATTTTGGTGTAATCGAGGTTGGTTTTTGCCGTATCCAGCGAGGCCTGATTGCGTTTGATCTGCGCGTCAATCGTGCCAATCTGCGCCTGTTTCACCGCCAGTTCAGTGGTGGCAGTATCTAAATCCTGTTTCGAAATAGCCTGGGTTTTGGCCAGCGCCTGCTGACGAGTCAGCGTCACCTGGGCCAGGTTACGTTCTGCCAGCGCCTGCGCACGCTGCGCGCGCAGCTCCATCAGCGTGGCTTCCACCTCGCGAATCTGGTTCTCAGCCTGCTCAGGATCGATAACGCCGAGCAGCTGGCCTTTTTTCACCTTGTCGCCAATCTCAACCGACAGCGTTTTCAGCTGGCCGCTGACCTGAGCGCCGACGTCAACCTTGCGCAGCGCGTCAAGCTTGCCCGTCGCGAGGACGTTTTGCTGCAGTTCGCCCGGGCGAACAATCAGCGTCTGATACTGCGGCACCGGCGCATTCAGCACCTGCCATAGCCAGTACCCACCGGCTAAAATCGCGACCGCCAGCAGCAGAAACAGCGTTCTGCGTTTTCCCTTGAGGTTCATAAATATTCCAAATAAATGTTCTGGCAATGATAAGCGTTGATTCTAACTAAACGACTCTTCAACGAAAGCCCTGTTCTCCGAAATCGTCCTAATTTGTTTACGAGATGTTGACATTTCTCCTGCTGAAATAGCGATATTCCAAAAGGATCAGGATCTACCATGTCTTCTATCGTCGATACATCACTTTCAAACCTGCCGCAGCCAAAATCCGGCTGGCAGCTCTTCAAAAACCTGGCTTTCGGTGAGATCGCACCCGGGCTGGCATGGGAAAAAACCGCCTATCGACGCAAGTTCATGCTGCGTTCACTGGCGACACCGCTCAGCACTGCTCGCCTGCTGTCTGATCTTGCGAAACATCCGCACCTGATGCAAATGCTCCAGGTTCAGCCAGGGCTGCCCTGCCGCCTTCATCGTCCGTGGTTAACGGTCAATATGGATCGGCAGCGTGCGCTGGAATCGCTGTCCTGGCACTATCAGACGATGTGTCGTCAGCTGCCGGCGACGCTGACTCATGGTTACCTTTCAAAACAGGGCGTGACTCTGCTGACCTTAACCGGAAAAGATGAACAGCAATTTAGCGTCCGCCTGTGTGCCGACGCGTTTATGGATAAAGAGGGAGAAGCTACCCTCGTTTTCTGTGACGGTCAAAATACGGCGCTGGCGGAGATGACCTTTACGCTGTGCCAGTTTGAGGGAAAATCGACGCTGTTCATTGGCGGTTTGCAGGGCGCAAAAGCGCATGTTCCCCATGAGCTGATCCAGGGAGCGACGAAAGCCTGCCACGGTCTGTTCCCGAAACGTCTGCTGGTCGAGGCCGCAATGACGCTCGGCGCCGCGTTCCCGGTAGAGCAGATTGTCGCCGTCAGTAACGATACCCATATTTATCGCAGCTGGCGCTACCGCAAGAAAAAAGAGGGCAAACTGTTGGCCGATTACGACAGTTTCTGGCTCTCCATCGGCGGTGAAAAACAGGACAACGGTAATTTTATGCTGCCGCTCGTCATGCCGCGTAAACCGATGGAAGAGATCGCCAGCAAAAAACGCGCCGAATATCGCCGCCGCTACGCGCTGCTGGATAGCCGAATATCGCCGCCGCTACGCGCTGCTGGATAGCCTGATTCAGCAGATGAAACAGGCGACCCAACGCTAATCCGCTTTCCCGCGTGCCAGCCACAGCACGCGGGAGAACATCTTCCGTAGCAGGGTCGGTACCGCCTCCACGCCCCGCCTACCCGCTTCCGTCGCCACTTCAATGGCTAAATCCGGTTTTGACGAACGGTGAATGGCTTTGGCGATCACCCGCCGCATGTTCATCGGGACATCGACCGGCACCATGGCAATGCGGTGGAAGACGTCGTCGAACCCCTGACGATACATAAAGTGTTCCATGTCCATCGCGGGGAGTATGGTTAAATGATCGCGCTCTTCCTCGCGCTCGTTATTCAGCAGGCTCCGCACGGTCGAGGCATATTTTTTACCCGCCTCATCACCGTCTACCAGCACGTGCCACTCGATCCCCATCCGTCGGGCGAATTTTATCAGCGGCTTTAATCCCGACTGCGCGAATTCAATCACCTTAATGCCTTCCGCATCAAAATGGTGGCCGCACTGGCGCGCCAGCTCGTTGATGACCCAGGTTTCCGTTTCCCCCTCGACCAGCAGCCAGCAGCGGGCAAAGAGCGACGACGCCCGGTTAAAGCGAATATGAAACGCGATGCGCCGCCCGTCTTCCGCATTCAAACCGCCCGGCCCAAGCCGGAAAGCGGAGACGCGGGAGGATTCACGCACCAGGCGACAGACGTGTTCTACCGGCGTCAGCGATAATAGCTCCCCGGAATTAGTGGTCGTAATGCGCTGGAGCGGCAGCAGATTCAGCAGATGCCAGGCCACGGAGAGCATGATGGGATGCAGGCGCGTTTCCGGGTCTTCCACCAGCAGCAGCGGCCGGGCGTCCCGGTCAAGACGAACGGTGCCTTTGGCCTGCAGGAGCGTTGAAAACAGCCCCAGCAGAATCACCCGATGGGTACGACCGCCGGGCCGGTCGATCATCCGGTTAATGATGTCGAGATAACGCCAGCTTCGCTGCTCATCATGAGAGCGGCGGCGCATCAGACGATGGCGCGACTCCGAGGTTCCCTGCTCGGAAAAATAGTGCTCCAGGAGTTGCACCATTGCGGACAACCCCTGTCGGATTTGACCATCGGTCAGATTCTGCGGACGCGACACCAGCTCTCTTGCCAGAAAATCCAGCTCGCGGGCGGTGACCTCCACTTCCGGCATATTGGGTACGGTTCCGTTACGAATACGCCGCATAAAACGCGCATCGCGCAGGCGTAACACCGGCGTCAGGCGGATCAGGTGACGGGCAAGATCGTCGATATTGTCCAGCGGGATCGGGTTGGCTTTCTCATCGAGAAAATCACGCAGGGTGAGTACCCCCTCGTTCTCCGCCATCTCGCCTTCCAGCCGATAGAAAATCCGGTGGAAACCGTCGTCGCACGGCACCCAGCAGGGTGACAGCGGGCGGAAGCGACGCACGCGGTGACGTCCGGGCTCGGATTCGCGGAACGTCAAGATGATATGCAGGTGCTTCTCGCGCCCCGTTACGTCGCCGGGCGGGAACCAGAAATCGTCGCGGACGAAGTGATACAGATCGTCTTCGGGCGAAAGCAGTAGCGTCAACGCATCCAGCAGGCTGGACTTACCCCACGCGTTCTCGCCGATCAGGACGTTGTTCTGCTCCAGCTGCAGCGACAGACGGTTAATACCGCGAAACCCGACAATTTCCACACGTTCGAGAAGCATAAATCCCCCGACAAATGATCACTTTTTCCTTCAAGTAATCAGCAGTATAGCGGGATGCATACAGGCTTGACACTGCAATCCGTCTCCATAACCTGGCGGAAGCACGAAAAATTCAGAATTTATCCATCAGGTTTCATTTGAAATAACCCACATCTCGCAAGATACTACCGCCCGCAAATTGGACTATGCTCTATTTACCTCCAGTTTGAACAAGGATTGACATCACATTGCCTTAAATCAAATTAATCGAATTTATTTAAGTGGCGAAGGGGTGTTGTTGGTTTTTAAAATACGGGCTCTTTGAGTCGTCATCCCTTTATGGCGATATATCCCGCACGCGGGAATGCGTGCGGATAATTATTTGAGGTGGTTATGTTTAGAAAATTGGCAGCAGAATGCTTTGGTACATTCTGGCTGGTATTTGGTGGCTGCGGTAGCGCCGTTCTGGCAGCAGCATTCCCGGAATTAGGTATCGGTTTTGTCGGCGTCGCGCTGGCGTTTGGTTTAACCGTATTAACCATGGCGTTTGCCGTGGGACATATTTCCGGCGGTCATTTTAACCCGGCAGTGACGTTAGGTTTATGGGCGGGCGGCCGTTTCCCGGCGAAAGACGTAATTGGCTACATTGTGGCGCAGGTAGTTGGCGGTATTATTGCGGCAGGCGTTCTGTACGTGATTGCCAGCGGTAAAGCCGGCTTCGACGCGGCGGCCAGCGGCTTTGCCTCTAACGGCTTCGGCGAGCATTCCCCGGGCGGCTACTCCATGCTGTCTGCCATCGTGATTGAAATCGTGCTGACCGCCGGCTTCCTGCTGGTGATCCACGGCGCAACGGACAAACACGCGCCGGCCGGTTTTGCCCCGATTGCGATTGGTCTGGCGCTGACGCTGATCCACCTGATTTCTATTCCGGTCACCAACACTTCCGTTAACCCGGCACGCAGCACCGCCGTCGCTATCTTCCAGGGCGGCTGGGCGCTTGAGCAGCTGTGGCTGTTCTGGGTAATGCCAATTATCGGCGGTATCCTGGGCGGCGTGCTGTATCGCACCCTGCTGGAAAAACGCGATTAATCTTTCCCTCCCTCTCCCCGTGGGAGAGGGCCGGGGTGAGGGCCACAGGCCGCACACCCCACATTGACACAAGCCGGGTAAGGCGCAGCCGCCACCCGGCTTTATTTTGCCGCTTTACTGAACAGCCTTTATTGGGTAGTGTCACTGGCGCTTAACCGATACTAAAAAGGACCGGCTGTTCATGTTTTCAGGACTCCTCATCATTTTGCTGCCCTTGATCGTGGGCTATCTTATTCCGCTGCATCGTGAATCCGCATTAAGGCTCATTAATCGATTCCTGAGCTGGATTGTCTACGTTATTCTTTTCTTTATGGGGATTAGCCTGGCATTTCTGGACAACCTGTCGGCGAATTTACTCTCCATCCTCCATTATTCTGTCGTCACCGTGGTGGTTATTTTGCTGTGCAATATTGCCGCGCTGCTGTGGCTGGAACGCACTATTCCATGGAAAAATCACCATCATCAGGAAAAGCTCCCTTCTCGAATTGCAATGGCGCTTGAATCATTAAAATTATGCGGCGTCGTGGTGCTCGGTTTTCTTCTTGGGCTGACCGGTTGGGCATTTTTACAGCACGCGACAGAGGCCAGTGAATATACGCTGATCTTCTTGCTGTTCCTGATTGGTATTCAGCTGCGAAATAATGGCATGACGCTGAAACAAATTGTCCTGAACCGTCGGGGGATGATGGTTGCCGTCATGGTTGTTGCCAGTTCAATGGTGGCGGGCGTCATTAATGCCTTTATTCTCGATCTGCCGCTGAAAACCGGCCTGGCGATGGCATCAGGTTTTGGCTGGTACTCCCTCTCCGGTATTCTGCTAACCGAATCATTCGGCCCGGTGATCGGCAGCGCCGCCTTCTTTAACGATCTGGCGCGCGAGCTGATTGCCATCATGCTGATCCCAGGCCTGGTTCGCCGCAGTCGTTCTACCGCGCTGGGCCTGTGCGGCGCGACGTCGATGGACTTTACCCTGCCGGTACTCCAGCGCTCCGGGGGGCTGGAGATGGTGCCCGCGGCTATCGTGCACGGCTTTATTTTAAGCCTGCTGGTTCCGATCATGATGGCCTTCTTCTCTGCCTGATACTTCTTTGGCGGTAGGTTTCCTGCCGCCAAAATTGCGCTAAATCAATCTCCCTCTATTTTGTAGCAGAAAGCCCTTTTCTCCGTTCTGGCACAGGCATAACCTTAAACATGTATATCAAATATAACTTTAACAGGTGTGATTATGTTTTGTGTGCAATGTGAACAAACCATCCGTACCCCGGCAGGCAATGGCTGCTCTTACGCACAGGGTATGTGCGGCAAAACCGCAGAAACATCTGACCTGCAGGACCTGCTGATTGCTGCCCTGCAAGGCCTTTCCGCATGGGCGTTCAAAGCCCGCGAATACGGCATTGTCGACCACTACGTCGACAGCTTCGCCCCGCGCGCGTTTTTCTCCACGCTGACCAACGTTAACTTCGATTCCCCGCGCATTGTCGGCTATGCCCGCGAAGCTATTGCCCTGCGTGAAGCGCTGAAAGCCCAGTGCCTGAAGGCGGATGCCGGCGCCCGCGTGGAAAACCCGATGTCTGAACTGCAGCTGGTCAGCGACGATCTCGGCGACCTCCAGCGTCAGGCGGCAGAATTCACCCCGAATAAAGACAAAGCGGCGATTGGCGAGAACATTCTCGGCCTGCGCCTGCTGTGCCTGTACGGCCTGAAAGGCGCTGCGGCCTATATGGAACACGCGCACGTGCTCGGCCAGTACGACAATGACATCTACGCCCAGTACCACAAAATCATGGCGTGGCTGGGCACCTGGCCTGCCGATATGAACGCGCTGCTGGAATGCTCAATGGAAATCGGTCAGATGAACTTCCGCGTGATGAGCATTCTGGATGCCGGTGAAACCAGCACCTACGGCCACCCGACGCCGACTCAGGTCAACGTCAAGGCGACCGAAGGCAAGTGCATCCTGATTTCCGGTCACGACCTGAAAGATCTCTACAACCTGCTGAAGCAAACCGAAGGCACCGGCGTTAACGTCTATACCCACGGCGAAATGCTCCCGGCGCACGGCTACCCGGAGCTGCGTAAATTTAAGCATCTGATCGGTAACTACGGCAGCGGCTGGCAGAACCAGCAGGTGGAGTTTGCCCGCTTCCCTGGCCCTATCGTGATGACCTCTAACTGCATCATCGACCCTACCGTAGGCGCGTATGACGACCGCATCTGGACCCGCAGCATCGTCGGCTGGCCTGGCGTGAGCCATCTTGAAGGTGACGATTTCGGTCCGGTTATCGCCCAGGCGCAGCAGATGGCAGGCTTCCCGTACAGCGAGATCCCGCACCTGATTACCGTCGGCTTCGGTCGTGAAACCCTGCTCGGCGCCGCTGATTCGCTGATCGATCTCGTCAGCCGTGAAAAGCTGCGCCACATTTTCCTCGTCGGCGGCTGCGACGGCGCGCGCGGCGAGCGTAACTACTTCACCGATTTCGCCACCAGCGTGCCGGAAGACTGCCTGATCCTGACCCTGGCGTGCGGCAAATACCGTTTTAACAAGCTGGACTTCGGCGACATCGAAGGTCTGCCGCGCCTGATCGATGCGGGCCAGTGTAACGATGCTTACTCGGCCATCATTCTCGCGGTCACGCTGGCGGAGAAACTGGGCTGCGGCGTGAACGACCTGCCGCTGTCTCTAGTGCTGTCGTGGTTCGAGCAGAAAGCGATTGTCATCCTGCTGACCCTGCTCTCTCTCGGCGTCACCAACATCGTGACCGGCCCGACCGCGCCAGGCTTCCTGACGCCGGACCTGCTGGCGGTGCTGAAGGAGAAATTCGGCCTGCGTTCCGTGACCAACGTTGAAGATGATATGAAACAGCTGCTGAGCGCGTAAGGAGTTATTCATGACCATGCCAACCTCACAATGTTCGTGGCGGATGCAGGTTCATCACATCCATCAGGAGACGCCGGATGTGTGGACGCTGTCGCTGCTGTGCCATGACTACTATCCGTACCGTGCAGGCCAGTACGCGCTGGTCAGCGTTCGCAATTCGGCGGACACCCTGCGCGCCTACACGATCTCCTCAACGCCGGGGGTGAGCGAGTACATTACGCTCACCGTCCGCCGCATTGAGGACGGCGCGGGCTCGCAGTGGCTGACGCGGGACGTGAAGCGCGGGGATTATATCTGGCTGTCTGACGCGCAGGGTGATTTCACCTGTGACGACAAAGCAGACGATAAATTCCTGCTGCTGGCGGCGGGCTGTGGCGTAACGCCGATTATGTCGATGCGCCGCTGGCTGGCGAAGAACCGCCCGCTGGCCGACGTGCAGGTTATTTTCAGCGTACGTTCCCCGGAAGACGTGATTTTTGCCGAGGAGTGGCGTGATTATCCAGTGACGCTGGTGGCGGAGCACAACGCGACCCACGGCTTTGTGCCCGGTCGCCTGAGCCGCGAGCTGCTGCAAAGCGTGCCGGATATGGCGAACCGCACCGTGATGACCTGTGGCCCGGCGCCTTACATGGATATCGTCGAGAAAGAGGTGAAAGCGCTTGGCGTGACCCGCTTCTTCAAAGAGCAGTTCTTCACGCCGGTGGCGGAAGCGGCAACCAGCGGCGTTAAGTTCACCAAGCTGCAGCCTGCGCAGATCTTCTTTGGTCGCGTGGGTACCACGCTGCTGGAGGCGCTGGAAAGCAACAAGGTGCCGGTAGCGGCTGCCTGTCGCGCGGGCGTGTGCGGCTGCTGTAAGACGAAGGTCGTTTCCGGGGAGTATACCGTCACCAGCACCATGACGCTGTCCGACGCGGAAATTGCCGAGGGTTACGTGCTGGCGTGCTCATGCCACCCGCAGGGCGATCTGGTCCTCGCATAAGGGTTAAACGTTCGATCGTAGGCCCGGTAAGCGCTAGCGCCACCGGGCTTTTTGTCGGGTGGCGCTACGTTTACCCGACCTACAACAACCCTACCGCCACGCGGGCGCTTTACCCAGCGCAAACCGCCCTGCGCCTAAAAACGCGACCGCCAGCGAGCCGATAAAGAAGTACACCAGGCTTTCAATCGCCCATGCGCCTACTTTATCGAGGGCGAGCGTTTCACCCATTCCCACCATCAGCCACGCCACAATCATCGTAAAGGCCAGCACCAGCGCGGCCGGACGCGTAAAAAGCCCGACAATAATCAGAACCGGTGCCACCACTTCTCCAACCAACACGCCGTAGGCGATAAATCCCGGCAGCCCTTTTTCCACCAGCATGCCGCTAATAAAGCCCACGCCGCCAAAAAGCTTGTGCAAACCGTGAAAAAGCATCAGCCCGCCGACGGCAAGTCGTAACAAGAGTTTGCCAAGATCGTCGCACGATAGCTTTTCATTAACAGCAATTAACAATGATTTAACCATTTGAAATTATTCCTGTTTTCACCGAGACATCACCAGATTATGCCGAATAATTGCGCGTGAAAAGCACCTTTTAATTGGGGGGATGCGACGGGCAATACGGAGACTTTCTTCTAAGCTTGTAAGCGAAATCACAAAAAGGAGACGGAAAACCATGAAACAAACCGTGGCTGCATATATAGCGAAAACGCTCGAACAGGCTGGCGTGAAACGTATCTGGGGCGTAACCGGCGATTCCCTGAACGGACTTAGCGACAGCCTCAACAAGATGAAGACTATCGAATGGATGCCCACCCGCCATGAAGAGGTTGCCGCTTTCGCCGCAGGCGCTGAAGCACAGCTTACGGGGGAACTGGCTGTGTGTGCGGGCTCGTGCGGTCCCGGCAACCTGCATTTGATCAACGGGCTGTTCGACTGTCACCGTAACCACGTGCCGGTGCTGGCGATTGCCGCCCATATCCCCTCTTCCGAAATCGGCAGCGGCTATTTTCAGGAGACGCATCCGCAGGAGCTGTTCCGTGAATGCAGCCACTATTGCGAGCTGGTTTCATCCCCGGAGCAGATCCCGCAGGTGCTGGCGATCGCCATGCGCAAGGCCGTGCTGAACCGCGGCGTTTCTGTGGTCGTTATCCCGGGCGATGTGGCCCTCAAGGCCGCGCCGGAAGGGGCCAGCACCCACTGGTATCACGCCCCACAGCCCGTGGTAACGCCTGCCGAAGAGGAGCTGAAAAAGCTGGCGCAGCTGCTGCGTTACTTCAGCAATATCGCCCTGATGTGCGGCAGCGGCTGCGCGGGCGCCCACAAGGAGCTGCTTGAATTTGCCGGTAAGCTGAAATCGCCGATTGTCCACGCCCTGCGCGGTAAAGAGCACGTCGAGTACGACAACCCTTACGACGTGGGGATGACCGGGCTGATCGGTTTCTCCAGCGGCTTCCACACCATGATGAACGCCGACACGCTGATCCTGCTCGGCACCCAGTTCCCGTATCGTCCGTTCTATCCGGCGGATGCCAAAATCATTCAGATTGATATCAACCCGGCCAGCATCGGCGCGCACAGCAAGGTCGATATGGCGCTGGTGGGCGACATCAAATCTACCCTTTCCGCCCTGCTGCCGCTGCTGGAAGAAAAAACGGACCGCAAGTTCCTTGATAAGGCCTTGAGTGACTATCGCGACGCCCGCAAGGGGCTGGACGACCTCGCCAAACCGAGCGACAAAGCCATTCACCCGCAGTATCTGGCGCAGCAGATCAGCCATTTCGCTGACGACGATGCCATCTTTACCTGCGACGTGGGCACGCCAACCGTCTGGGCGGCCCGCTATCTGAAGATGAACGGCAAACGCCGCCTGCTCGGCTCGTTCAACCACGGCTCGATGGCCAACGCCATGCCGCAGGCGCTGGGCGCAAAAGCGACGGCCCCGGAGCGTCAGGTGGTGGCGATGTGCGGCGACGGCGGGTTCAGCATGCTGATGGGGGATTTCCTGTCGGTGTTGCAGATGAAGCTCCCGCTGAAAATTGTGGTCTTCAACAACAGCGTGCTGGGCTTCGTGGCGATGGAGATGAAGGCCGGAGGCTACCTGACGGACGGCACCGAGCTGCACGACACCAACTTCGCGCGCATCGCCGAGGCCTGCGGCATCACCGGTATTCGCGTGGAGAAAGCCTCAGAGGTGGATGAAGCCCTGCAGCGCGCCTTCTCCATCGACGGTCCGGTGCTGGTGGATGTCGTCGTCGCCAAAGAAGAGCTGGCGATCCCGCCGCAGATCAAGCTGGAACAGGCCAAAGGCTTTAGCCTGTATATGCTGCGCGCCATCATCAGCGGGCGCGGCGATGAGGTGATCGAACTGGCAAAAACCAACTGGCTCAGGTAAAACATCTGGCATCGCCTTTTTAATAATAAGGACATGCCATGATCGATTTACGCAGTGATACCGTAACCCGCCCGAGCCGCGCCATGCTCGAAGAGATGATGGCCGCCCCGGTCGGGGACGACGTCTACGGCGATGACCCGACGGTCAACGAGCTGCAGCGCTACGCGGCTGAACTGAGCGGCAAGGAGGCCGCGCTGTTCCTGCCGACCGGAACGCAGGCTAACCTGGTGGCGCTCCTCAGCCACTGCGAGCGCGGGGAAGAGTATATCGTCGGCCAGGGCGCGCATAACTATCTGTATGAAGCAGGCGGTGCCGCCGTACTCGGCAGCATTCAGCCGCAGCCGATTGACGTCGCGCCGGACGGCTCCCTGCCGCTCGATAAGGTCGCGGCGAAAATCAAAGCTGACGATATTCACTTCGCCCGCACCCGGCTGCTCAGCCTCGAAAACACCCACAACGGCAAAGTGCTGCCGCGCGAATACCTGAAAGCAGCGTGGGAATTCACCCGCGAGCGCGGGCTCGGCCTGCACGTTGACGGCGCGCGTATCTTTAACGCCGTCGTGGAGTATGGCTGCGAGCTGAAAGAGATTGCGCAATACTGCGACTCGTTCACCATCTGCCTCTCTAAAGGTCTGGGCACGCCGGTGGGCTCTCTGCTGGTGGGCAACGCGGACTACATCAAGCGCGCCAACCGCTGGCGCAAAATGACCGGCGGCGGCATGCGTCAGGCAGGTATTCTGGCGGCTGCCGGGCTGTATGCCCTGAAAAACAACGTGGCGCGCCTGAAGGACGATCACGACAACGCCGCGTGGATGGCTACGCAGCTGCGCGAAATTGGTGCCGACGTGATGCGTCACGACACCAACATGCTGTTTGTTCGCGTCGGCGATGATCGCGCCGCCGCGCTGGGTGAATTTATGAAATCACGTGGCGTGCTGATCAACGCCTCACCTGTCGTGCGCCTGGTTATGCATCTCGACGTGAGCCGCGAACAGCTGGCGGACGTGGTGAAACACTGGCAGGCGTTTTTACAGCGATAAGGAGCATCACGTGCCGCAACGCATTCTGGTGCTCGGCGCCAGCGGGTATATCGGTCAGCATCTCACCGCGGCGTTAAGCCAGCAGGGACACCGGGTGCTGGCAGCGGCACGCAACACCGAACGCCTGCAAAGACTCAGCTTGCCCGGCGTCACCTGCCACAGCGTTGACCTCAACTGGCCGAAGGAACTTCCCGCGCTGCTGGAAGGGGTCGACACGCTTTACTACCTGGTGCACAGCATGGGCGAAGGCGGGGATTTTATCGCCCACGAGCGTCAGGTGGCGATGAACGTCCGCGATGCCCTGCTGCAAAAAACCCCGGTGAAGCAGGTCATTTTTTTAAGCTCGCTCCAGGCGCCTGAACACGAGCAGTCCGATCACCTGCGCGCCCGCCAGCTGACGGCTGAAACCCTGCGCGGGGCGAATATCCCCGTCACCGAACTGCGCGCCGGGATCATCGTCGGTGCAGGCTCCGCCGCCTTCGAAGTGATGCGCGATATGGTCTACAACCTGCCGGTACTCACGCCGCCGCGCTGGGTGCGCTCGCGCACCACGCCGATTGCGCTGGAGAATTTACTGCATTATCTGGTGGCCCTGCTGGATCACCCGGCGGAGCAACACCGCGTGCTGGAGGCGGCAGGCCCTGAAGTGCTGAGCTATCAGGAGCAGTTCGAACATTTCATGCGCGTCAGCGGCCGCCGCCGCTGGCTGATCCCCATCCCCTTCCCGACCCGCTGGATTTCGGTGTGGTTTTTGAATGTGATCACCTCGGTGCCGCCGACGACCGCCAAAGCGCTGATCCAGGGGCTCAAACACGATTTACTGGCGGACGATCGCGAACTGCGGGCACTCATTCCCCAGGATCTGATCCGCTTTGATGATGCCGTGCGCAATACGCTGAAAGAGGAAGAGCAGCTGGTGAACTCCAGCGACTGGGGCTACGACGCCCAGGCGTTTGCCCGCTGGCGGCCGGAGTACGGCTATTACCCGAAACAGGCGGGCTGCACGGTGAAAACTTCCGCCAGCCTTGCAGATCTGTGGGAAGTCGTGAACCAGATTGGCGGCAAAGACGGTTATTTCTTCGGCAATATCCTCTGGCAAACGCGCGGAGCAATGGATCTGCTGGTGGGGCACAGGCTGGCAAAAGGCCGCCCGGCACGCCCGTATCTTGAGGTGGGCGATGCGGTCGACAGCTGGAAGGTGATCATCGTCGAGCCGGAAAAGCAGCTGGCGATGCTGTTCGGCATGAAAGCCCCGGGGCTGGGCCGGCTCTGCTTTACCCTGAAAGACAAAGGCGATTGTCGTGAACTGGACGTCCGCGCCTGGTGGCATCCCCACGGAATGCCGGGTCTGTTCTACTGGCTGTTGATGATCCCCGCCCACCTGTTTATCTTCCGCGGGATGGCAAAGCGGATTGCGCAACGGGCAGAACAAAAGACGGAAAAGATCTAAATAAAACTCTCTTTCTTTCACCTTTCCCATTGCATAGCGCCGTAATTCACGAAAGAATGCGCACGAAATTCTTTTCAACACAGTGGATTGATATGAAGGTACTGGTTACCGGGGCGACCAGCGGCTTAGGCCGAAATGCGGTCGAATTTCTGCGCAACAAGGGCATCAGCGTCAGGGCTACCGGTCGCAACGAAGCGATGGGAAAACTGCTGCAAAAAATGGGCGCGGAGTTCGTCCATGCTGACCTGACGGAGCTGGTTTCCTCTCAGGCGAAAGTGATGCTCGCCGGTATCGACACGCTGTGGCACTGCTCCAGTTTCACCTCCCCGTGGGGTACCCAGGAAGCCTTCGATCTCGCCAACGTGCGGGCAACCCGCCGTCTGGGCGAATGGGCCGTCGCCTGGGGCGTGCGCAACTTTATTCATATCTCCTCACCGTCGCTCTATTTTGACTATCACCACCATCGTGACGTGCAGGAAGATTTCCGCCCTGCTCGCTTTGCCTGCGAGTTTGCCCGCAGCAAGGCTGCCAGCGAAGAGGTGATTGACCTGCTGGCACAGTCGAACCCGCATACCCGTTTTACGGTCTTACGTCCGCAGAGCCTGTTCGGGCCGCACGACAAAGTGTTTATTCCGCGCCTGGCGCAGATGATGCACCACTACGGCAGCGTGCTGCTGCCGCGCGGCGGCGATGCGCTGGTGGATATGACCTATTACGAAAACGCCGTCCACGCCATGTGGCTGGCAAGCCAGCCGGACTGCGATAAGCTGATCTCCGGTCGGGCCTACAACGTCACGAACGGCGAACCCTGCACGCTGCGCAGCATTGTGCAGCGCTTAATTGACGAGCTGCAGATCGACTGCCGCATCCGTTCAGTCCCTTACCCAATGCTGGATATGATTGCCCGCAGCATGGAGCGTTTTGGCAGTAAATCGGCCAAAGAGCCTGCGCTGACGCATTACGGCGTATCGAAGCTTAACTTTGATTTCACCCTGGATATTTCGCGGGCGGAGAACGAGCTTGGGTATAAACCGGTTGTGACGCTGGATGAAGGGATTACGCGTACGGCGGCGTGGCTGCGGGATCACGGGAAGCTTCATCGGTAGATCGGGCCCTGCCTTTTTGCGATGAGAAAAAAAACGGCAACCCGAAGGTTGCCGTTTGTCATTTTGCCGATTACAGCGCAGTCCACGCGTCCTGCCATGCAATCCCTTTACCTGGCTCGTAGTAGGATGGCGCGTTATTGCACCAGCCGCTGTACGGATAAGGTTTGCACTGGAACAGCTGGCCGCGGTTGTTAACGATATCGCCTGCTTTCCATTTGGTTTTGGAAGTCCAGGTCGGGTAAGTCCCGGTCTGGCCGCCGTTGGTCTGCTTAGCCTGTACGTTCAGCGTATAGGTTGTGGTGCTGCTCAGCTCGCCGTCACTGACGGTAAGGTTGATCGGGTACTGCGTCGCCGCCGCCACTTCCGGTGCATTGAACGTAATAATCGCTTTATCATCGCCGCTTACGGTCTGGCCGTTCGGAGCCGTCCAGGTATAAGTCAGGTGGTTACCGTCTTCGTCAGTCGAGCCAGACGCGTTCAGAGAAACAGATTTACCCGCTTCAACCGCCCCCACTGGACCGGCGATTTTTGCTACCGGCGCATGGTTTACCGGCGCTGGCGTAGTATCGTCCGGAGCCGGGGTGTTATCGTCCGGCACCGGCGTGGTATTGCCTTCGTCCGTTGGGTCGACAGGGGTCGGCGTCGGGGCTGGCGTGACGCTACCGCCGTCGGAAGTCCCGTCTTCACCCACCACGTTGACGTTGAAGTAATGCTTCACGCATTTGGTGTAGTCACCCTCTTTAAAGGCGCTGAATGGCGTCTGGTAACCCACCAGCTGGCAAGAGTAGGTCTGGCCTGACGGGGTATCCGCGCTCCATCCCCAGTCCTGTTCCCAGTAGATCTTCAGCGCGCCGGCACCGCCTTCGTCGAACTGCTTCATGTTGGCGCAGCCCAGCACTTCGTTAGACGGAACAGGCACCTTCAGGTAGTTGGCGAATTCTTTGTAGTATTTGATACGGTTTTGAGACTGGGCGATCTCTGTCGGACCACCGCACTCCACGCCGCCGTTGATGATCTGCGTGGTTACGCCGAAGCCCGGAACCAGACCATTCGCCTTATCGTGATCGTTCGGCTGCCAGGTGCCGTCGATAACCTGCAGCATGCTCGGTTTTGGCGGCTGCGGGTAGGCGAAGAAGAAGATCGCGGAAGCAAGGTTCAGCCAGGTGTCCGCCACCAGCTCAGGTTTGTCCAGCAGTACGCGGACGTCGCCGTACATCGCTTCAGAGAACGGGCCGTAGTTGTAGTTATAGGAGAGCTGTTTCGCACCGCGACCAAAGTAGCTAACGAAATCACCATCTTTGTCTTTACCGCACGGCCAGGTCTGCCCCTGCCAGACATCCGGGTTACATTCGCCGTTATAGCCACCCTTCTGACCTTCGCTCCAGCCCATCTCACGCACGTAAACCAGCGCCTGACGCCACTCGGCTTCCGGACGCCAGGACTCGTGGCCGCCGGTTTCCTGCGCGAAGTGCGCGAACATGGTTGCCAGAGACTTACGGCAGATGGCATCGCTGTTACGACCATCGGTATAGGTCTGGCACAGCGCCGGGAATTTACCGACCGCTTTCAGGAAGTTGCTGTAGGTATATTCCGGCGCACGCAGTGGGAAGAGGTATTCCCAGTCGCTGGCCTTGATAATCCCTTCCACGCGCTTGACGTTTTCCGGGTTTGTCGATTTACCCGGCTCAATTTGTTCCACCACGCTGTTGTCCAGCGTGCGGATGGTTGACTTCACTGAAGCCATCAGCGGGAAGTTGGTCAACTCCTGCTCTTTCTTCTGCAGATCGCTGGCCTTAACGGTGTAAGGTTCGCTGCTGGCCTGCAGCTGGGTTGCCTGAGCCATAAAGGGTGCAATACATGCGCCCGCAATAAGAACACTGAGTAATGTTCTTTTGTTCATGTCAATTGTCCTCTTAATTATATTAAGGGTCTATAAAAGTTAATTGTTTCGCGGTTTATTTATTAATCATTTAATAAATAAACCCGGGAGCAGTTTTCGTTTTATGAAGAACACCAGCCGGGTGATGCTGCCAACTTACTGATTTAGTGTATGATGGTGTTTTTGAGGTGCTCCAGTGGCTTCTGTTTCTATCAGCTGTCCCTCCTGTTCAGCTACTGACGGGGTGGTGCGTAACGGTAAAAGTACTGCCGGACATCAGCGCTATCTCTGCTCTCACTGCCGTAAAACATGGCAGTTACAGTTCACATACACCGCCTCTCAACCCGGTACGCACCAGAAAATCATTGATATGGCCATGAATGGCGTTGGATGCCGGGCAACCGCCCGCATTATGGGCGTTGGCCTCAACACGATTTTACGTCACTTAAAAAACTCAGGCCGCAGTCGGTAACCTCGCGCATACAGCCGGGCAGTGACGTCATCGTCTGCGCGGAAATGGACGAACAGTGGGGCTACGTCGGGGCTAAATCGCGCCAGCGCTGGCTGTTTTACGCGTATGACAGGCTCCGGAAGACGGTTGTTGCGCACGTATTCGGTGAACGCACTATGGCGACGCTGGGGCGTCTTATGAGCCTGCTGTCACCCTTTGACGTGGTGATATGGATGACGGATGGCTGGCCGCTGTATGAATCCCGCCTGAAGGGAAAGCTGCACGTAATCAGCAAGCGATATACGCAGCGAATTGAGCGGCATAACCTGAATCTGAGGCAGCACCTGGCACGGCTGGGACGGAAGTCGCTGTCGTTCTCAAAATCGGTGGAGCTGCATGATAAAGTCATCGGGCATTATCTGAACATAAAACACTATCAATAATTTGGAGTCATTACCCGTGAATGTGATTAAAAATCAGTCCAAAAGGAGATCGTGTAAAGTGGCGTCGGGTAACCCGAAGGATTACCCCTGCCCGTAGCTCTCTAACAGCGCCTCCGCGATAGCCAGCGTTTCGCGATCGGCCACGCCGTCCCAGCGCGCCGGGCGAAAATGCATCTGAAACGCGACGATCGCGCGCTTCTGCTGCGCGTTCGTCATGTTATCGGTCACCTCATAGCCGTAGCGCGCCAGCAGATCGAGCAGCACCTTCGGCTCCACGAGCTCGTCGCGCGGCTTGCCGTTCAGGTAAAACGCCACCCGCGCCGGGTCGGGCCACGCCCCGATACCCTGCATGGCGAGCGCCTGCCACGGAAACAGCGGGCCGGGATCGTCTTTACGCTGCGGAGCGATGTCCGAGTGGGCCACCACATTTTCAGGCCTGATGTTGTAGCGGGTAATAATGTCTTTGGCGAGCGGAACCAGCGCCGCAATTTGCTCAGGCTCAAACGGCGTAAAATGCTTAACGCCCGACGTTTTTTGCCAGCCGCGGTTCTCCAGCTCAATGCCGACCGAGGTATCATTAATCCGGTTGGTGCCGCGCCAGAAGCTGATGCCCGCATGCCAGGCCAGTTCGCTTTCGGGTACCAGCTGCCAGATGCGCGGCTTACCGTCCGGTGCCGGAGGTTTAGCCGGGATCAAATAGTGAGAGCTGACGTTCTTATCCGTCAGCGTGGCCAGCGAGCTGTCAAAGTCATCTGCGGTGTAGTGGATCACCAGCACCTTTATACGCGGGTAAGCCGCCTGCGCCTGATGGCGCGTGTCCAGCTCGTAGGCGCCTTTATCGATGATCCCTTTTTCAGTGGCACACCCTGCCAGCAGCAGCGCCAGCAGGAGCGTGGCAAGCGAACGCTTCATCGGAGGGTTTTCACCGCCGTACCGCTTACGCTCACCATCAGCATGCTGGCATCTTTTCCGACCGTTTCGTAGTCGATATCAATCCCCACGACCGCATCAGCGCCGAGGGCTTCCGCCTGCTCGCCAAGCTCTTTAAAGGCGATTTCACGCGCTTTGCGCAGCTCTTTTTCGTATGCGCCCGAGCGGCCGCCAACGATATCGCGGATACCGGCAAAAAAGTCGCGGAAGATATTGGCGCCGAGAATCGCTTCGCCGGTAACCACACCGCAATACTCGGTTATTGTCTGCCCTTCCAGGGTTGGCGTTGTTGAAAACTGCATGGTTTCTCTCCTTCTTTAGCGTTCAATGCCTTAGGCACAGCATTATCGGTTCGTTACGCTATGATTGAAAGGATAGTTAATAAATAAGGAAATCAACATGCGCTATTCTGCTTTAACACTTTTGGTGCCCTGCGCGCTGGTGCTCAGCGCCTGTACCACCACGGTCACGCCAGCCTTTAAGGATATCGGTACCCGCAGCGGCCCCTGCATTGAGGGCGGCCCGGACACCGTGGCGCAGCAGTTCTATGATTATCGCATTCAGCACCGCAGCAACGATCTCACCGGCCTGCGCCCGTATCTGAGCGACGGTCTGGCAAAACTGCTTAACGACGCTACCCGCGATCCTCAGCACAACACATTGCTGAAATCCGATCCGTTCTCCAGCCGTACCACGCTGCCGGACAGCGCCGAAGTGGCCAGCGCGTCAACCATCCCGAACACCGATGCCCGCAATATTCCGCTGCGCGTGAAGCTGACGCAGGGAACCCAAACCTGGCAGGATGAAGTGCTGATGATCCGTGAAGGACAGTGCTGGGCGGTAGACGACGTGCGCTACGTTGGCGGCAGCGTTCATGCCCCGGCAGGCACCCTTCGCCAGTCGATTGAGAATCGCTAAACCCGCCGATACAACCTGGTAACCCCCGTAAAATGTGCGGCATTTCATGCGGAATGCCGACATTTATACTCGCCGACCTTACCGTTCGCTATTTTGTGCTATGTTTAAGAGGAAACACGGGTTATATTTAACTTTTAACGCATAAATATTGCATAACTATTCTGTCAACGGTACTATCTGCGGCCTCAATTGCTATAGATTGCCTGGATGAGTAAAGACTGCCCCGATGAGTATTAAACTAAACGGCATTAACTGCTTCTACGGCGCACACCAGGCGCTGTTTGACATCACGCTGAACTGCCCGGAAGGCGAAACGCTGGTTTTGCTTGGCCCAAGCGGTGCAGGCAAAAGCTCCCTTCTGCGTGTCCTTAATCTGCTTGAAATGCCCCGTTCAGGTACGCTGGCAATTGCCGGTAACCATTTTGACTTCGCAAAAACGCCGTCTGATAAAGCGATTCGCGAACTGCGTCAAAACGTCGGCATGGTCTTCCAGCAATACAATCTCTGGCCGCATCTGACCGTCCTGCAAAACCTGATTGAAGCGCCGTGCCGCGTGCTGGGGTTAAGCAAGGATCAGGCGATCGCGCGTGCCGAAAAGCTGCTGGATCGTCTGCGTCTTAAGCCTTACAGCGACCGCTATCCGCTGCACCTTTCCGGTGGTCAGCAGCAGCGCGTGGCCATTGCCCGCGCGCTGATGATGGAGCCCGCGGTACTGCTGTTTGATGAGCCAACCGCGGCGCTGGACCCGGAAATTACCGCCCAGATCGTCAGCATCATTCGCGAGCTGGCGGAAACCAATATTACGCAGGTTATCGTCACCCACGAAGTGGAAGTGGCGCGTAAAACCGCCAGCCGTGTGGTCTATATGGAAAACGGTTATATCGTTGAGCAAGGTGATGCGGGCTGCTTCGCGAACCCGCAAACCGATGCCTTCAAAAACTATTTATCTCATTGATTGTGTCAGGGGAAATATAATGAAAAAAGTATTACTTGCCGTGCTGCTTGCTGGCGTTACCCTTTCCGCTACCGCAGCCCAGACCATTCGTTTCGCCACGGAAGCCTCTTACCCTCCGTTTGAGTCGATTGATGCGAACAACAAAATTGTTGGCTTCGACGTGGACCTGGCTAACGCCCTGTGTAAAGAGATCGACGCGACCTGTACCTTCAGCAACCAGGCGTTCGACAGCCTGATCCCAAGCCTGAAGTTCCGCCGTATCGACGCCGTGATGGCCGGTATGGACATCACCCCGGAGCGTGAAAAGCAGGTGCTGTTCACCACCCCTTACTACGACAACTCCGCCCTGTTCATTGGTCAGAAAGGGAAATTCACCTCTGTCGATCAGCTGAAAGGCAAAAAAGTTGGCGTGCAGAACGGCACCACGCACCAGAAATTCATCATGGATAAACATCCGGAAATTACCACCGTTCCGTATGACAGCTACCAGAACGCGAAGCTGGATCTGCAAAATGGCCGTATCGACGGCGTATTTGGTGATACCGCGGTCGTGACCGAGTGGCTGAAAGCCAACGATAAACTGGCGCCAGTGGGCGACAAAGTGACCGATAAGGATTACTTCGGTACCGGTCTGGGGATTGCCGTTCGTCAGGGCAACACTGAGCTGCAGCAGAAATTCAACGCTGCGCTGGAAAAAGTGAAGAAAGACGGCACCTACGAAACCATCTACAAAAAATGGTTCCAGAAGTAATTCCTGATGAATGAAATTTTTCCTTTAGCAAGCGCCGCCGGGATGACCGTCGGCCTTGCCGTTTGCGCACTGATTATCGGCCTCGTGCTGGCGATGTTCTTTGCGGTGTGGGAATCCGCGAAATGGTTCCCCGTCGCCTGGACAGGCTCCGCGCTGGTCACCGTGCTGCGTGGGCTACCGGAAATTCTGGTGGTCCTGTTTATCTATTTCGGCTCCTCACAGCTGCTGCTGACGCTGTCGGACGGCTTCACGATCAATCTTGGCTTTGCGCAGATCCCGGTGCAGATGCAGATTGAAAACTTCGACGTCAGCCCGTTCCTGTGCGGCGTGATTGCCCTCTCCCTGCTCTACTCCGCGTACGCGTCGCAAACCCTGCGCGGTGCGCTGAAAGCCGTGCCGCAGGGTCAGTGGGAGTCGGGTCAGGCGTTAGGTCTGTCGAAATCAGCGATCTTCTTCCGTCTGGTCATGCCGCAGATGTGGCGCCATGCCCTGCCAGGCCTCGGCAATCAGTGGCTGGTGCTGCTGAAAGATACCGCGCTGGTGAGCCTGATAAGCGTTAACGATTTGATGCTGCAAACCAAAAGCATCGCCACCCGCACCCAGGAGCCTTTTACCTGGTACATTGTGGCGGCGGCTATCTACCTGGTGATCACGTTGCTCAGTCAGTACATCCTCAAGCGTATTGACCTGCGTGCGACGCGCTTTGAACGGAGACCAGGCTGATGCTTGAATATTTCCCCGAGCTGATGAAAGGGCTCCACACCAGCCTGACGCTGACCGTGGCGTCCATTATCGTGGCGCTGATCCTGGCCCTTATCTTCACCATCATCCTGACGCTGAAAACGCCGGTGCTGGTGTGGATTGTGCGCGGGTACATCACCCTGTTTACCGGTACGCCGCTACTGGTGCAGATCTTCCTGATTTACTACGGCCCGGGCCAGTTTCCGTCGCTGCAGGAGTATCCGGTTATCTGGCATCTGCTTTCTGAACCGTGGCTGTGCGCTCTGATTGCCCTTTCGCTGAACAGTGCGGCCTATACCACCCAGCTGTTCTACGGGGCGATCCGCGCCATTCCGGAAGGACAATGGCAGTCCTGCGGAGCGCTGGGCATGAGCAAGAAAGACACGCTGGCGATCCTGCTGCCGTACGCCTTTAAGCGCGCGCTCTCCTCTTACTCCAACGAAGTGGTACTGGTGTTCAAGAGTACCTCTCTGGCCTATACCATCACCCTGATGGAGGTGATGGGTCACGGACAGCTGCTGTACGGACGCACCTATGACGTGATGGTGTTCGGTGCGGCAGGCGTGGTTTACCTGGTGGTTAACGGTCTATTGACGCTGATGATGCGCCTGATCGAGCGCAGAGCACTGGCGTTTGAGCGCAGAAATTAACTACGCGAGTGCATAAAACGGTATTTATGGAGCGGGTAACCTGATGGGTTATCCGCTTTTTTTTTACCATTAAATAATATTTAATCATTTTTATTGCATATAAATTCATTAAATGGCATTGTACATCCATGCCGCAGACACGGCGCATAAATAAGACAGACGGGAGCATTACAATGAAAAAGTTAGTTCTGGCCGCATTACTCGCCACCTTCGCCGCTGGCGCATCCGCAGCTGATAAAATCAATTTTGGCGTGTCCGCCACCTATCCGCCGTTTGAATCGCTGGATGCCAGCAACCAGATCGTCGGTTTCGATATCGACCTGGCGAAAGCGCTGTGCAAACAAATGCAGGCCGACTGCACCTTTACCAACCATGCCTTCGACAGCCTGATCCCGTCGCTGAAATTTAAAAAATACGACGCGGTGATCTCCGGGATGGACATCACGCCTGAGCGCAGCAAGCAGGTCGCGTTCACCGACCCGTACTATGCCAACTCTGCGGTCGTGATTGCGAAGAAAGGCGCTTATACCTCTTTCGAGCAGCTGAAAGGCAAACGCATCGGGATGGAAAACGGCACCACGCACCAGAAATACCTCCAGGACAAGCATCCTGAAGTGAAAACCGTCGCCTATGACAGCTATCAGAACGCGATTATCGACCTGAAAAATGGCCGCATCGACGGCGTGTTCGGCGATACCGCCGTGGTGAACGAATGGCTGAAAACCAATCCGCAGCTGGGCACCGCAACCGAGAAAGTGACCGATCCGCAGTACTTCGGTACGGGCCTCGGCATCGCGGTACGTCCGGATAACAAGGCCCTGCTGGAAAAACTGAACGGCGCGCTGAAAGCGATTAAAGCGGACGGTACGTATCAGAAAATCAGCGAGCAGTGGTTCCCGCAGTAACGTTTTTTGCCGGGTGACTCGGCCTGCGGGGGTGGTAGTCTGTAGGCCGGGTAAGGCGAAAGCCGCCACCCGGCAATTTCTTAAAGCGGCACAAAGAACCTGAACCGTGCACCGCTCGCCGACTCCATCAGCCTAATCCCGCCGCCGTGCAGCTCCAGCATGCGTTTCACGATTAACAGCCCCAGCCCGCCGCGATTCTCCCGCGATGCCTGGGTATTCAACGCCGATGGGCGCTGGAACAGATCGTCGCGCAGCGAGGCATCCACGCCCGTTCCGCTGTCTGCTACTTCGACCTGAAGCCGTTCATTCTCCTGCCAGACCGCCAGACGAATTTCCCCGCCGCCTGGCGTATGGCGCATCGCGTTATCGAGCAGGTTGGTCACTACGCGTTCGATCATCGACACGTCGGCGTTAATCAGCGGCAGCGGTCCCGGCACGTCAATATGCAGATTCACCTCGCGCGTGCGGGCGGTGAGCTCAAACTTCTGCGCCACGTCGGAAATTAACTCCCCCATCGCAAAACGCTCGCGCTGCGGCTTAATGCCGCCGTGCTCAAGGCGCGCCAGCTCAAACAGCTGCTGCGAAAGATGACGGACTTTTTGCCCCTGACGCAGCGCGGTGGCGAGATACTGCTGGTGCTCCTGCGGCGTCAGCGTGGCGGCTTTTAGCGACAGGGTTTCCAGGTAGCCCAGCAGCGAGGTCAGCGGCGTACGGAGATCGTGCGAAATGTTGGCGATAAACTCCCGGCGCTGGCGATCGCTGTCGGCCAGCTGGTCCCACTGGCGGGAGATTTTGCGCGCCAGCTCGATAAAGCTGTTGCGCAGGATCGCCACTTCATCCTTTGCCGCCGCGTCCGACGGCTGTGCCGCCAGCTGCCTGATAGCGCTGATGCTGTCCTGCTCCAGCCCGGCGACTTCGACCGTTAGCTGTTTTACCGGGCGCGTAACCCAGTACCAGACCAGTAAACCTGCCAGCAGGCCAAACAGCGCAACCCACAGCAGTGACCACAGCACCGTGCTCCACAGCGCCTTGTACCAGGCCATCTCCGCCAGGGCGTTTGACTCCTCGCCCTGCAAAATAATGTACAGGTAGCCTTTTAGCTCGCCGTCCTGCCGCAGCGGCGTGGCGCTAAAGACCTTTTTATTTTTACTGCGCGGGTCGTCGCCCAGGACCGGTATGGCGGTACCGCTCAGGAAGGTCTGCACCGGGGCCAGATCGATTTTTTGCCGCTGAATGTGCCCCGGCGGTGCGGCGTCGGCCAGGATATCGCCGTCAGGGGAGACGACGTACAGCTCAACGCTCGGATTAAAGGTCATCAGCCGATCAAACAGCGGCTTGAGTGCCGTTCGGTCGACCCTGCCCTGCGCGTCCAGAATCGCTTCACGCTGAACGATCTGCTGCGCCAGCCCTCCCGACAGCCGCTGCACCATCGCATTACCGTACTGTGTACTGGTGTAGAGCTGTACCGCGCAGGCGACGGTGGCGCAGAGCATCATCAGCAGGATGAACAGCAGCGTCAGGCGCTGGCTCAGGCTAAAGCGGCGCATCATGATTTGGCTCCGCAAACTTATAGCCCTTGCCCCAGACGGTGCGAATAATCTCCGGCTCGGCGGCATCCTTCTCAATCTTGATGCGCAGGCGGTTAATATAGGTGTTAACGGTGTGCTCATAGCCTTCGTGCTGATAGCCCCAGACCTGCTCCAGCAGCGCCAGACGCGAAAAGACCTCGCCAGGATGACGGGCAAAAAAGTACAGCAGCTCGAATTCGCGCGGGGTGAGATCCACCACCTGGCCGTGAAGCAGCACGCTGCGCGCCAGCGGATCGATGGTCAGACCGTGGGCCTGAATTTGACCGTCGGTTTGCGCCTGCCCCATCGCCTGCTGGCGGCGGAACAGCGCTTTGATGCGTGCAATGAGTTCCTGAACCGAGAATGGTTTCGCAAGATAATCATCAGCGCCGGTTTCCAGCCCGGTAATGCGGTCGGTCTCGCTGCTGCGGGCGCTGATGATGATCACCGGCAGGTAGCGCGTCATCTGACGGATGCGGCGGCAAATCTCCAGACCGTCAACGTTGGGCAGCATCAGGTCGAGGATCACCGCATCCCACGGCTGTTTTTCAAGGCGCTGTAAGGCCTTGCCCCCGTCGGGCTCGTGGGTGATGGCGTAGCCTTCGTCTTCTAAATTGAGTCGCAGAAGCGCCGCGATATCGTGGTCGTCTTCCACCAGCAGGATCTGCTTCATGGGTAAGCCTTCAATCATTTCTTATGACGTAAGCTTACCTGATTTCGAGCGGGGGAAGAGTTCACATTTTGTTGAACATTGTGCGGGGTTCATGCCGGGTGGCGCTGTGTTAAGGATTAGCGCGTTTTCACCAACAACGTCAGCACTTCATAATGCGCAGTATGCGGGAACATATCGAAAAGCTGAACGCGTTCAATGCGGTAGCCCGGCAGGCTGCCGATATCCTTTGCCATGGTCTGGGCGTTACAGCTGGAATAGACGATGTACTCGGGCGCCATCTGGCTCAGGTAGTCGCACAGCGACTTGCCGATGCCGCGGCGCGGCGGGTTGACCAGAACCAGCTCCGGCACGTTGCCCTGGCCGGTCGCAAACTGCGTGGAGTCCAGCGCCTGGAAGTGCAGATTCGTTAACCCCAGCCCGGCGGCAGACTGTTTCGCGCAGGCAATCGCTTCGGCAGAGATCTCAATGCCGGTGAGCTGCATCTCGGGCGTGGCGCAGTGCAGGCCAAAGCCGCCCACGCCGCAGAAGAGATCCCACATATGCTGGATGTTTAACGCACGTACCCAGTCGCGGGCGGTGGCGTACAGGCTGCTTGCCACGGTCGGGTTGGTCTGGAAGAAGCTTTGCGGGCGGATCCACAGCGGCACGCCGTTGAAGCTTTCGGCCAGCGCGTGCTGGTCGGTGAAGAAAATCTCTTTCTCCCCTTCCATGATCGCCATATGCACCGGCTGAATATTCGCCGTAATGACCTTCAGCTGCGGCAGCTGTTCCTGCAGCCACGGCAGCGCCGCGCGCAGCTGCTCCAGCTTGGTTTCGGAGCGGAGCACGAAGCGCAGCATCATGCCGCCGTCGAGTTGGCTTTCCGTCAGCAGAAGGTATTTCAGCTCGCCGCGCCTGCGGGCGACGCTGTATGGCGTTAATCCTGCACGCGCGATAAACGGTTTCAGCGCGGCAAAGACGGGCTCAAAGGAGGCGGGATACAGCGGGCAGTCGGTTAAATCTTCCGGCGTGCCGTCGCGGTGCAGCATCCCCAGCAGCGGTTTTTCCACGCTGCCGCTGACCACCATTTTGGCTTTATTACGAAAGCCCTGCTCCGGGCCGCTGACGGGTGCGCACCACTCGCCCACCGCGTGCGCTGCGAGCAGCTGTTGCAGGTCGGCCATTTTGGCGGTGAGTTGTTGAGAGACCGGCTGTTCTATCCACTGACAGGAGCGGCAGCGTCCGGCGTCATAGAGTGCGCACTGCATATGAAAACCTTAAGAATCACGAGGGCTGCGATTATACACATTATTGCAGGCGGAAGAACCGCCGACTGGAGGCGGGGATAAAAAGCAGAAACAGAACCAGCATATCCGGCAGTTTTTGCATAAACAGCGCGCGCAGGATCTCGCGTTTGGATTCCCCGGCAATGCTGAACAGCTCCGGGTAGCCGTATCCCAGCGAGGCGGCCCACAGATAGCTGGCGGCGGTAATTTGCGTCAGCAGATAGACCCAGCGCGCCCAGTTGCGTCCTTTGACCAGCGAAAACGCGCAGTAGATCTCGATAAACACCAGCACCAGGCTGCTCAAAAAGACCAGCGTCAGATTCCACGTCTGCACGCTGCGGTGAATGAATTCACCGATGCCGCGCACGCCCAGGGTGTTCAGAATCATCAGCACGTCCAGGCAGCGGATCATAATAATGGCGAGCGCCGCCACCTGAACCAGTGCAGGTACGTTAGGACGCGCGTGCGTAGTACGTGATTTATTTAATAATCCCAATGTTTTACTTCCCTGAAAAACAGTGCCGCGTCATGCGCGGCACTTCACTGGAAATTTTAAATCCTTCAGCCGCGTCTTGCACGCTGGATATCGCGCACGCGCTGTTTTTCCGCGCGCGCCATCAAATACCAGGCGATAAATCCGACAATTCCGACCACGCCGAGGATGATGGAAGCCAGGGCGTTAATCTCCGGGTTAACCCCCATGCGCACGCTGGAGAAGACCAGCATCGGCAGCGTCGTCGCGCCCGGTCCGGAGACAAAGCTGGCGATAACCAGATCGTCCAGCGACAACGTAAACGCCAGCAGCCAGCCGGAGATCACCGCCGGCATAATCATCGGCAGGGTAATGATGAAAAAGACCTTCAGCGGCGTCGCGCCAAGATCCATCGCCGCCTCTTCAATGGAGCGATCCAGCTCGCGCATGCGCGAGGAGATCACTACCGCCACGTACGCCGTACAGAAGGTGACGTGCGCCAGCCAGATGGTGAGCATGCCGCGATCCGCCGGCCAGCCGATGGCGTGCGCCAGGGCCACGAACAGCAGCAGCAGAGCGAGGCCGGTGATCACGTCCGGCATAACCAGCGGCGCGGTGATCATAAAGGCGAAACCGTTTGAGCCGCGAAAACGCCCGAAGCGCACCATCACCAGCGCGGCGATCGTACCCAGAACGGACGCCATTGTCGCCGCCAGGGCGGCAATCGTCAGGCTCAGCCCCACCGCGCTCATCATCGCATCATCGTGGAACAGCTCGCTGTACCAGCGCGTCGACCAGCCTGCCCAGACCGTCACCAGCTTGGAGCTGTTGAAGGAGTAGATCACCAGCATCAGCATCGGCGCATACAGGAAGGTAAAGCCGACAACGAGGATCGCTATTCGCCACGGGGAGCGCACTACCGGTAAGTTGTTCATCCGTGATCTCCCATCTGTTTCTGCTGATGCTTGTGGAACCACATGATCGGCACGATCAGCAGCAGGAGCATAACAATCGCCACCGCAGAGGCCACCGGCCAGTCGCGGTTATTGAAGAACTCCTGCCACAGCACGCGGCCAATCATGATGCTGTCCGGGCCGCCGAGCAGTTCCGGGATCACAAACTCCCCTACCGCCGGGATAAAGACCAGCATTGATCCGGCGATAATGCCGCCTTTGGTCAGCGGGACAATGACGCTGAAGAAGGTTTTTAACGGGCGGGCGCCGAGATCGAGCGACGCTTCCACCAGCGAATAATCAATACGCGTCAGGGCCGTATAGATCGGCAGCACCATAAACGGCAGATAGGCGTACACAATGCCGATATAGACCGCGAGGTTGGTGTGCAGGATCGTCAGCGGCTGATCGATAACCCCGAGCCACATCAGGAAGTTATTCAGCACGCCGTTGTTTTTCAGGATCCCCATCCAGGCGTAAACGCGGATCAGGAACGAGGTCCACGACGGCAGGATCACCAGCAGCAGCAGGATATTACGCGTCGACGGCTTGCTGTGCGCCACCGCCCACGCCAGCGGGTAACCCATCACCAGACAGCAGAGCGTCGAAATTGCCGCCACCTGCAGCGACTGTAGATACGCTTCGAAATAGAGCGGATCGTCGGTGAGCTGCAGGAAGTTGCCGAGATTAAGCGTCAGCGTCAGCTGCCCGTCGGCCCAGTCCAGCAGGTTGGTATAGGGCGGGATCGCCCGCGCCATTTCCGCCAGGCTTATCTTGAAAACAATCAGAAACGGCAGCAGGAACAGCAGGATCAGCCACACGTACGGCATGGCGATCACCAGCTTGCGGCCGTGGTTCATCTGCATGCGCGTCAGCCACTGGGCAAAGCCGCCCGGCTTTTCTGCGCGGGCTGGAGGTTCAAGTGCACTCATTTGCCGCTCCTATACCGTCAGCACTACGCAACTGTCAGCATCCCAGCACAGGCGCACTTCGTCACCCCATGTTGGCTGCCCCTTGCGGTAGCGATGTTCGTTCTGCAGCTGCGCGCTGAGCATCTGCCCGCTTTTCAGCCGCACGTGGTAGATAGACAGGTCGCCCAGATAGGCAATGTGCACCACTTCGCCTACGGCAAAGTTATAGCCATCGGCAGGCGGATCCTCACAGAGCATGATTTTCTCCGGACGCAGCGCGACGTAGACCGGCACGTTGTCCACCACGGAGTTATCAGGATCGACCTTAAGCGGATGCTGCAGCCCCGGCGATTCGATGACCAGCCCATCCTCCTGACGAACTTTCAGCAGCCCTTCGAAAACGTTAACCGAGCCAATGAACTCCGCGCTGTAGCGGGTGGTCGGGTGCTCATAAATCTCTTCCGGCTCGCCGATCTGCACGAACTTCCCGCGGTTCATGATCGCAATACGCCCGGCCATGGTCATCGCTTCTTCCTGGTCGTGGGTCACCATCACGCAGGTCACCCCCACGCGCTCCAGGATATCCACCACTTCGAGCTGCATGCGGTCGCGCAGCTTTTTATCCAGGGCCCCCATCGGCTCATCGAGCAGCAATAATTTCGGACGTTTTGCCAGACTGCGCGCCAGGGCCACGCGCTGGCGCTGGCCGCCGGAGAGCTGGTGCGGCTTACGCTTCGCGAACTCCTGCATGTGCACCAGGCTCAGCATCTCGGCCACGCGCGCGGTAATTTCGGCCTTCGGCAGCTTGTCCTGCTTCAGGCCAAAGGCGATGTTCTGCTCCACCGTCATGTGCGGGAACAGCGCGTAAGACTGGAACATCATGTTAATCGGGCGCTGATACGGCGGCACGCTGGAGAGATCCACGCCATCGAGCATGATTTGCCCGGCGGTGGGCTGTTCAAAACCGGCCAGCATACGCAGCAGGGTCGATTTTCCGCAGCCAGAAGCCCCCAGAAGGGCAAAAATTTCGCCTTTATAGATAGTCAGGCTGACGTCGTCCACGGCATGCTGGCCATCGAAAGATTTGGTGAGGTTACGAATTTCAAGAAGCGGGGTGAGCGCTTTACGGACTTTCGCCTGCGGGCGGGGGATCGCGTCATTCACGGGGTGTTCTCCGGCATAGATCAGTACTGGTGCAAACGCACCGTCAGGGTGCGCATCGCCGGGCGGCGCTAATGCTTGCCCGGCCTACGGGTTGTACAGGCCCGGTAGGCGACAGTGCCACCGGGCAACAATACCAAACGCCGTTATTTACCGCTTTTCACCTTGGTCCACGCGCGGGTACGCACGCGGTCAATTTTTGGATCCTGAACTTTCAGGGTGAAGAGCTTAGCGAACACATCCGCTGGCGGATAGATAGCCGGGTTGTTACGGATTTCTTCGCTTACCAGCGGCACCGAGGCCTTGTTACCGTTCGCGTAGTAAACGTGGTCGCTGATGTGGGCGATCACCTCAGGACGCATCAGGTAGTTGAGGAACTGATAGGCTTCGTCTTTGTTTTTCGCATCAGCCGGCATCGCGAAGACGTCAAAGAACGCCAGCGCCCCCTCTTTCGGAATGAAGTAAGAGACGTTCACGCCGTTTTTCGCCTCTTTCGCGCGATTAGCCGCCTGCCACACGTCCCCTGCCCAGCCGATCGCGACGCAGATGTCGCCGTTCGCCAGGTCGTTGATGTACTGAGACGAGTGGAAATAACGAATGTTTGGACGCAGCTTCAGCAGCAGATCGGTCGCCGGGCCGGTGTAATCATCGGCTTTACTGCTGTTCGGGTCTTTGCCCAGGTAGTTCAGCACGGTGGCGAAAATCTCTTCCGGCGCATCGAGGAAGGAGACGCCGCAGCTTTTCAGCTTCTCAAGGTTTTCCGGCTTCAGCACCACGTCCCAGCTGTCCAGTTTGACGTCCGGGCCGAGCACCGCTTTGACTTTATCCACGTTGTAGCCGATACCGGTGGTCGCCCACAGGTAAGGCATCGCGTATTTGTTGTCCGGGTCATGCTTCGCCACCAGCTTCAGCACTTCCGGATCGAGGTTTTTCCAGTTCGGTAACTTGCTCTTGTCCAGAGGCTGGAAGACGCCTGCCGTCAGCTGGCGCTCGAGGAAGCTTGCAGAAGGCACCACGAGATCAAACCCGGTGCTGCCCGCCATCAGTTTTCCTTCCAGCACTTCGTTGGAATCGAAAACGTCGTAGACCACTTTAATGCCGGTTTCTTTTTCAAAATTCGCCACCGTGTCCGGCGCAATATAGTCAGACCAGTTGTAAACGTGCAGCGTTTTTTGTTCCGCAGCGAGCGTGCCGGCAGAGACGGCCATCAGAGCACCCGCAACCAGACCCGATAACCATTTTTTATTCAAGGCGATCATATCTTTATTCCTTCTGAAAGCTCGTTAACAAACGAACTAAAACTGTGCAATCTGAAGATATGCAATAATCATGCATAGTTTGTCGCTCTGCCTAAAATAAAAAGAAACCTCTTTACCCGGCAGCTTCCGCTCGCTTTTTTAAGCATCGCAAGAATAACTGTAGCCCGTGTCTCCGGCTATAGCCCAGACGAAAAAACGCCTTTTATCAATTTTTTATGCAGGTTATGTCTACGTGATAAGCCGAAACGGCCTTCAGGGAGGTGAAAAATTCTTTAAAGAAAGGTTAAAAGCAGCAGAAAAAATGGCCTTCTGCAGCCGCTATGGCAGCGACTGCGCAAAAGTCAGACAGGCTTAGTGAAGAAAATTGGGAGATGCATCATTATTCTCTGCATCATCTTCCGCGCTATACAGCAGATGGTGTGCATTGGCTTCCATCATGACCATGGAAATTTGCTCTTCACTCAAGCGCATAAACCAGGAGAACTGCTTGAACGACAGCCCGGCACCGGAGAATAAAGACTGGCAAACGACCAGTTTTGGCAGATTATCATCCTGTATGTCGAGAAATGCTTTCACCGTCAAAGAACTGGCGTTGATCGCCGACAGGTCGGAGGCCAGCGCCAGCAGCGCGGACGGCTTCACTTCGGCCAGCGCGGAGAAAAGGATCACGTCGTTAATGAGATCGATTTTGGCATCGAAAATGCCGTCGAAATTCTGCATATGAGGCAGATGCAGCGCCTGACAGGAATCGCATTCGAAGAACGTAATTCCGGCATCATCAAGCCATTGACGTAACGTATCCAGTGTAGGTACGATCTGTAAATCCATCGCTGTGCAGCCTCTTCAATAAAAACTTCGCATAGATTACGCAAAAAGTGCGTTCAATACCATTTAACCGCCCGTTTTCAGACAGTAGCCCGGCGTGGCATGTCGCTCGATCCATGCGATCATTTTACCCGCAATATCGACACCTGTGGTTTTTTCCACGCCTTCCAGCCCCGGCGAGGCGTTCACCTCCATGACCAGCGGCCCGCGCGTCGCCCGCAGAAGGTCTACGCCCGCCACGTCCAGCCCCAGGGTTTGCGCCGCTTTCACGGCAATTTCCCGTTCGCGATCGCTAATATCGGCTACCCGCGCCACGCCGCCGCGATGAAGGTTAGAGCGGAAATCGCCCTCTTTCGCCTGGCGCTCAATGGCCGCCACCACCTCATTGCCGACCACGAAGCAGCGGATGTCGCGCCCTTTCGCCTCTTCGATGTACTCCTGCACCAGGATGTGCGCATTGAGGCCCCGAAAGGCGTCAATAACGCTCTCCGCCGCCTGACGCGTTTCCGCCAGCACCACGCCAATGCCCTGCGTGCCTTCCACCAGCTTAATCACCAAAGGCGCGCCGCCCACCATATCGATGAGATCGCTGGTGTCGTCCGGTGAATGGGCAATCCCCGTGACGGGGAGATCGATCCCCTGACGGGCGAGCAGCTGCAGCGAGCGCAGCTTGTCGCGGGCGCGGGATATGGCGACGGATTCGTTGAGCGGATAGCTGCCCAGCATCTCGAACTGGCGCAGCGCGGCGGTGCCGTAATAGGTGATCTGGGAGCCGATGCGCGGGATCACCGCATCAAAGTGCGGCAGCTTGCGGCCTTTGTAGTGAATCGACGAAGCGGCCGGGTCGATGTTCATATAGCAGGACATCGGGTCGAGGATCTCAACCTGATGCCCGCGTTTCGCCGCCGCCTCACGCAGGCGTTTACATGAATAGAGCGTTCCATCCCGGGACAATATGGCAATTTTCACCCTGCACCTCTCTGAAGACATGGAAAAAGCCTGCATATCATATACGCAGGCTGGCGCAGGCGGAATGGACTATCGCGTCGCCCAGCCCTGTTTGTGGAGGTAATCAAGAATAAACGGGCGATTTTCTTTAATGATGGTGCGACGAATATGGTCAGTCCAGGTATCGCGGCGGTTATTGCTGCCGCGGGTCATGTAGTAGTTCGCCAGCTCTTCATCATATTGATTCAGGACGTCCTGATCGACCGGCTGGTAGTGGTTTTCGTGCACCAGCATGGCGGCAGGAATGCGCGGCTTCAGATCCGGGTTATCCGCAGGCCAGCCGAGGCACAGGCCGAACAGCGGCAGGACGTGTTTTGGCAGCTTCAGCAGCTCGGTCACGCTTTCGATGTTGTTACGCAGGCCGCCGATGTAGACACCGCCCAAACCCAGCGACTCCGCCGCCGTAAAGGCGTTTTGCGCCATCAGCGCGGTATCCACCACGCCCAGCAGCAGCTGTTCGGCCAGCCCCAGCTCCGCCTCTGGGCAGATCTGTAGGTGGCGGTTGAAGTCGGCGCAGAACACCCAGAACTCCGCGGCCTGGGCCACATGCTTCTGCCCGCCGGTCAGCGTGACCAGCTGTTCACGCATGGTCGGGTCGGTGATGCGGATAATCGAGCTGCACTGCAGGAAACTGGAACTGGAGGTCGCCCTGGCGCTGTTAATAATCGCTTCGCGCTGCGCCTCGGTAATCGGCTCATCGGTGAAGTGGCGAATGGAACGGTGGGATGTGAGCAGGTCTATGGTTGGCGTCATCTTGTCTCTCTTTGTCTTGCTTAAACCGTATGGCAGCCAGTATAGGCAATGATT
This sequence comes from Enterobacter asburiae, assembly GCF_001521715.1. NCBI lineage: Bacteria > Pseudomonadati > Pseudomonadota > Gammaproteobacteria > Enterobacterales > Enterobacteriaceae > Enterobacter > Enterobacter asburiae. The sequence continues at coordinate 582,847 of NZ_CP011863.1, read as the reverse complement.
TGCGCGGTGTAATTGGCGAAACATAGCCTTACTGTATCAAAGCGACAGGCGAAACCTTCTTTAATGGCGGCAGGTTATCGGGCACTATATGTCCTATTCGCCGTCAGGCTTGTTTTTTGAGGAGAGAGAAATGTTTGCAGTAATTTTTGGTCGTCCAGGGTGCCCTTACTGTGTGCGCGCGAAAGAGCTGGCTGAGAAACTGACCGAAGAGCGCGATGACTTCAACTTCCGCTACGTGGATATCCACGCGGAAGGCATCACCAAAGCGGATCTCGAAAAAACCGTCGGCAAGCCGGTTGAAACCGTACCGCAGATCTTCCTCGATCAGAAACACATCGGCGGTTGCACTGACTTTGAAGCTTACGCCAAAGAGCATCTGGGCCTGTTTGCCGCTCAGTAATGCGAAGACGCCCTCACCCTGAGGGCGTTTTTAATTGTGGTGCCGTCGATGCTTAATCAGATTGCACACAAACAAATAGCACAGCGCGCCAAGGGCGCACCAGAAGACACCGCTCAGCAACCACGCCAGCTCCTGCCAGAAACTTCGCGTTGATACATACAGCATGCGCATCAGCAGCAGACACAGCGGTGCCGCCAGCATTGCGCCAATAAGCGGCTTGACCACCTCCCCTTTACGGGAAAGAAAACTGGCAGCGGCCCCCGGCAGGGTAAAAAAGAGCAGCCCCAGCTCCGGATGTCCGGCAGCCCTGAATGCCCCTTTCACATTAAAAGCGAGCGACATGCACACGACGGTAAACAGCAAAAAGCAGCTGATCACCCCCGCCCAGTTTCGTTTAATGTTCAAACTATCCTCCTGACTTATCTCTATCAAATACACCTTCGTCGGGTAGACGCCCAGTCAGATAAAGCAGTGCGGCAATCCTTGCCAAAGTACGCACAGGGTGATGCGATAATAGGTAGCTGTCAGTAGCTAATGCGATTAAACTACACGCCAGCTAATGTTTTAGGGAATAAAGCAGGAAACAGGGAGCGTTAACGCCTTTCCCTGACCCAGAAAACAGTAGCCCAAATAGTCCTTTCATTCAACAACTTACTGGTAAACAAGAAGTTAGCCTCCGTGAATATAAACGTCGCAGACTTGTTAAATGGGAATTACATCCTGTTATTATTTGTGGTACTGGCGCTGGGCCTTTGCCTGGGTAAATTGCGCCTGGGTTCAGTTCAACTTGGTAATTCCATTGGCGTTTTAGTCGTCTCCTTATTATTAGGCCAGCAGCACTTCAGCATTAACACGGACGCGCTCAACTTAGGTTTTATGCTGTTTATTTTTTGTGTTGGCGTGGAAGCAGGACCGAACTTTTTTTCAATTTTCTTCCGCGACGGCAAAAATTATCTGATGCTGGCGCTGGTGATGGTCGGCAGCGCGCTGCTGATCGCGTTAGGGCTGGGTAAACTGTTTGGCTGGGATATCGGGTTAACGGCCGGTATGCTGGCAGGCTCCATGACCTCCACCCCCGTGCTCGTGGGTGCCGGTGATACTCTTCGCCATTCCGGCATGGCCGGCGCGCAGCTCTCTACCGCGCTCGACCACCTGAGCCTGGGCTATGCCCTGACCTATCTGATTGGTCTGGTGAGCCTGATCGTTGGCGCGCGCTACCTGCCAAAACTTCAGCATCAGGATCTGCAGACCAGCGCCCAGCAAATCGCCCGCGAGCGCGGTCTCGATACCGATTCCAAACGTAAAGTCTATCTCCCGGTGATCCGCGCCTATCGCGTCGGGCCAGAGCTGGTGGCATGGGCTGACGGCAAAAACCTGCGCGAGCTGGGGATTTACCGCCAGACGGGCTGCTATATCGAACGTATCCGCCGCAACGGCATTCTGGCGAACCCGGACGGCGACGCGGTGCTGCAGATGGGCGACGACATCGCGCTGGTGGGTTACCCGGATGCCCACGCCCGTCTCGACCCGAGCTTCCGTAACGGCAAGGAGGTGTTCGACCGCGACCTGCTCGACATGCGTATCGTCACCGAAGAGATCGTGGTGAAAAACCATAACGCCGTGGGCCGCCGTCTGGCGCAGCTGAAGCTGACCGACCACGGCTGCTTCCTCAACCGCGTGATCCGCAGCCAGATTGAGATGCCTATCGACGATAACGTCGTGCTCAACAAAGGCGACGTTCTGCAGGTCAGCGGCGACGCGCGTCGCGTGAAAACCGTTGCCGACCGCATCGGCTTTATCTCCATTCACAGCCAGGTCACCGACCTGCTGGCCTTCTGCGCCTTCTTTATTGTTGGCCTGATGATCGGGATGATCACCTTCCAGTTCAGCAACTTCAGTTTCGGCATCGGTAACGCCGCCGGGCTGCTGTTTGCCGGGATCATGCTGGGCTTCCTGCGAGCGAACCATCCAACCTTCGGCTACATTCCGCAAGGTGCGCTGAACATGGTGAAAGAGTTCGGTCTGATGGTCTTTATGGCAGGCGTCGGCTTAAGCGCGGGAAGCGGTATCGGCCACAGCCTGGGCGCCGTCGGCTGGCAGATGCTGGTTTCCGGACTTATCGTTAGCCTGGTACCGGTGGTGATCTGCTTCCTGTTCGGCGCCTATGTGCTGCGCATGAACCGCGCCCTGCTCTTTGGGGCAATGATGGGCGCGCGTACCTGTGCGCCTGCGATGGAAATCATCAGCGATACCGCGCGCAGCAACATCCCGGCGCTGGGGTATGCGGGCACGTACGCTATCGCTAACGTACTGCTTACGCTGGCGGGTACGCTGATCGTTATCATCTGGCCGGGACTCGGATAACTCCTAAGTTTGCGCGTGATGGAAAATATTTTCGTTACGCGCAGAACTTTTTTATCAGGGGGCAGTCATAACTAGTGCCACTGCTTTTCTTTGATGTCCCCAATTTGTGGAGCCCATCAACCCCGCCGTTTTGGTTCAAGGTTGATGGGTTTTTTGTTGCCTGAAATTCCCCTTCCTCAAATCTCACCTTCTCTCTTGCCACCAAAACATATATGATTAAACATATATAAAATCACACCTGCAGGAACGCCTATGCTCCACCCGCTCCAGCTCTTCAAAACCCTCTCCGACGAAACGCGGCTCGCCATCGTCATGCTGCTCCGTGAAGCAGGCGAGCTGTGCGTCTGCGATCTCTGCTCCGCGACCACCGAGTCGCAGCCGAAGGTCTCCCGCCACATGGCCCTGCTGCGCGAGTCCGGGCTGGTTATCGATCGCCGTGAAGGGAAATGGGTCCATTACCGTCTCTCTCCCAACATGCCTGCATGGGCGGCAGCGGTTATCGACAACAGCTGGAACTGCCTGCGGGAAGAGACGCGCATGAAGCTGAAAAACCGACTTTCAGGCTCGTGCTGATCGAAACACATTCACAAAAACAGATATAACGGAGTAAGAGATGTTTCTGGCAGGGGCTATTTTTCTGTTTACGCTGGTACTGGTCATCTGGCAGCCCAAAGGGCTCAGTATCGGCTGGAGCGCCAGCATTGGCGCCGTACTGGCGCTGGCCAGCGGCGTGATTCACATTAACGATATTCCGGTCGTGTGGAATATCGTCTGGAACGCCACGGCAACGTTCATTGCCGTCATCATCATCAGCCTGCTGCTGGATGAGTCCGGCTTTTTTGAGTGGGCGGCGCTGCACGTTGCCCGCTGGGGGAACGGTCGCGGGCGATTGCTGTTTACGTATATCGTGCTGCTGGGCGCAGCCGTGGCGGCGCTATTTGCCAATGACGGTGCGGCGCTGATCCTGACGCCTATCGTTATCGCCATGCTGCTGGCGCTGGGGTTCAGCAAGCAGGCCACGCTGGCGTTTGTGATGGCGGCGGGTTTTATCGCCGATACCGCCAGCCTGCCGCTGATTGTGTCCAACCTGGTCAACATCGTGTCGGCAGACTTCTTTAAGCTGGGGTTCAGCGAATACGCCTCGGTGATGATCCCGGTAGATATCGCCGCCATTGCCGCAACGCTGATGATGCTGCATCTCTTCTTCCGCAAGGAAATTCCCCCGGAATATGACCTTGCAAAACTCCGCGAGCCCGCGCGGGCCATTCACGATCTCCCGACGTTCAGAACGGGCTGGCTCGTCCTGCTCCTTCTGCTCGTCGGTTTCTTTGTGCTTGAACCTCTCGGCATTCCGGTCAGCGCCATCGCGACCGTCGGCGCGCTGATTTTATTCGCTGTCGCAAAACGCGGACATGCGATAAACACCGGAAAAGTGCTGCGCGGCGCGCCGTGGCAGATCGTCATCTTCTCGCTGGGGATGTATCTGGTGGTGTATGGCCTGCGCAATGCCGGGCTGACGGAATATCTCTCCGGCGTACTGGATAGCCTGGCCGGACACGGGCTGTGGGCCACCACGCTGGGGACCGGATTCATCACCGCGTTCCTGTCATCCATAATGAACAATATGCCCACGGTGCTGATTGGCGCGCTCTCCATCGAGGGCAGTACGGCGACAGGTTTGATCAAGGAAGCGATGATTTACGCCAACGTGATTGGCTGCGACCTGGGGCCGAAAATCACGCCTATCGGCAGCCTCGCCACCCTGCTCTGGCTCCACGTGCTGGCGCAGAAAAACATGACGATCACCTGGGGCTACTATTTCCGGACGGGCATCATCATGACGCTGCCGGTCCTGTTTGTGACGCTCGCCGCGCTGGCGCTACGTCTCTCCTTCACACTGTAATGAGCCATTGATATGAGCCACATCACCATTTACCACAACCCCGCCTGCGGCACGTCGCGCAACACGCTGGAGATGATCCGCAACAGCGGCAAGGAGCCAGAGATTATCCTCTATCTGGAAACCCCGCCGTCGCGCGATGAGCTGACCACCCTGATTGCCGATATGGGCATTTCGGTGCGGGACCTGCTGCGTAAAAACGTGGAGCCCTATGAACAGCTCGGCCTTGCCGACGATAGCTTCACCGACGACCAGCTTATCGATTTTATGCTGCAGCACCCGATTCTGATTAACCGTCCGATCGTGGTGACGGCGCTGGGTACCCGCCTGTGCCGACCGTCTGAAGTCGTCCTCGACATCCTGCCGGATGCGCAGAAAGGGGCGTTTACGAAAGAGGATGGCGAAGCCGTCGTGGACGCCAGCGGGAAAAAAATCTCGCCAAAGTAACCCGTTGATAATGGCGCAGTAAGGCCTGCCAGCCGCATACCTCACCCACCGGCCGGGTTGCATCAGCCGAAACCCGGCACATACTTTTGAGGGGTAATCCTGGTGAGGGTATGCAGGTATGGGCTTGAAAAATAAAACCGCCGTCATCTTCGGCGGCAGCGGCGCCATCGGCAGTTCAGCGGCGCACGTTCTGGCGCGTGAAGGGGCGGATGTGTACCTCGCCGCGCGTGACCACGCCAGGCTGGAGCAGGTCGCCAGCCGTATTCGCGCCGCCGGAGGGTCTGCCAGCACGTTTATTTTCGATGTGCTCGATGACTCCTCGCAGCTCCCGGATCTTGCCCGCATTGATGTCGTCGTCAACGCCACGGGCTTTATGCACGATCAGGGTAAACGCCTTGAGGCGTTAACGCTCGGCGAGTTCAGGCAGGGTTTCGACCCCTTCCTGGCCGCGTACTTTAACATTGCAAAAGCCGCGTCGCCCCGCATGGGCGGCGAGCATGGCGGGACCATAATTACCGTCGTCGCCCCCGCCGCCAACATGACAATGGCGGGCCACCTCGGGCATATCGTCGGCTGCGCCGGAACGGAAGCCTTGACCCGGGCGCTGGCTGCGGAACTGGGTACACACAATATTCGCGTGCTGTGCGTGCGTTCACACGCGATAGCCGACGCGGTGCAGGCGGGTTCGTATGTGGGGACCATTTTCGCCTCCAGGGCGCAGGCGATGGGGATCACGGTTGAGCAGTTTCTCGGCGGTGCCGCGCAAAGCACCCTGACGCATCGCCTGCCGACGCTGGCACAGGTGGCAGACACGATTAAGTTTCTGGCCTCAGATGCGGCGGGCGCCATCACGGGAACTACCGTCAATATGACCGCGGGCGCAACCTAGCGGCCGCTCTCGCCCGCAATCCTGCCCACCATCGCCCGGATCTCTTCGCGGGTTAACGGCGCCCGGTCGGTGACATAGTGCAGCGTCATCCCTTCGATAAACGCGTCCAGCGCGCGGGTGGTGACCGGGTCGAACCACTGCTCCAGCGTGGTCTGGCTCATCCTCATCCAGTCCTGCATCACCGTTTTCAGCGCCGCGCTGCGGTGCATAAAGGCGTAGAGCTGATACATTAGCGCCATGTTGTGCGGCGTGGTCACCTGGGAACTGTGGATCAGCGTGGTGATAGATTCGCACGCCATTTCCGGCCCGGTGACGCCCGCAAAGAAATCCCGGTACTGCTGCGAAATCTGCCGGGTAAACCACGTGAAGGCCTCCTCCAGCAGCGGCTCCATGCCGTCGAAATAGTAGGTCATCGACCCCAGCGGCACGCCCGCGCAGGTGGCGATTTTACGGTGCGTGACGGCGTGAATACCGTGCTCGGCGATAGTATCGAGCGTTGCCTGCAGGATCTTTTCCCTGCGATGCGGATCGTTCGGTGGTCTGCTCATAAATTCCTCACGTGGTTTGTGTACAAATGTACACAAACTTGCTAGTGTTGTCGCTATTGTTGTACTTCTGGTGCTACCCCAATGACGCTGACCTCCCCCCGTAAAGCCCTGCAGCGACGCCTGTGGGCGCTGTTTATGTTCTTCTTTATTCCCGGACTGCTGATGGCCTCCTGGGCCACGCGCACCCCCGCTATTCGCGATATTTTGTCCGTTTCTACCGCCGAGATGGGCATCGTGCTGTTCGGCCTGTCGATAGGCTCCATGAGCGGCATCCTCTGCTCCGCGTGGCTGGTAAAGCGCTTTGGTACGCGAGCGGTGATCCACACCACCATGTGCTTTGCCGTGTTCGGGATGGGGATACTGAGCGTGGCGCTGTGGTTTGCCTCGCCGCTGCTGTTCGCCCTGGGCCTGACGGTATTCGGCGGCAGCTTCGGTTCGGCTGAAGTTGCCATCAACGTTGAAGGGGCGGCGGTCGAACGTGAGATGAACAAAACCGTGCTGCCGATGATGCACGGTTTTTACAGCCTCGGCACGCTGGCCGGCGCGGGCGTGGGGATGGCGCTGACGGCCACCGGCGTAAGCGCGAATCTGCATATCCTGCTGGCGGCGCTGGTGTGCATCATTCCGATCCTGACCGGCATCCGGGCGATCCCGGACGGCACCGGTAAGAACTCCGCTGACGAACAGCATTCGGCCGAAAAAGGGCTGCCCTTCTACCGCGACTTCCAGCTGATGCTGATCGGCGTGGTGGTGCTGGCGATGGCGTTCGCCGAAGGTTCCGCCAACGACTGGCTGCCGCTGCTGATGGTCGACGGTCACGGCTTTAGCCCGACCTCCGGCTCGCTGATTTACGCCGGGTTTACGCTGGGGATGACCGTGGGTCGCTTCACCGGCGGCTGGTTTATCGACCGCTACAGCCGCGTGGCAGTGGTGCGCGCCAGCGCCCTGCTGGGCGGCCTGGGTATCGCGATGATCATCTTTGTGGATGTGGACTGGATTGCCGGCGTCTCGGTGATCCTCTGGGGACTGGGCGCGTCGCTCGGCTTCCCGCTGACCATTTCAGCCGCCAGCGATACCGGCCCGGATGCCCCGACGCGCGTCAGCGTGGTGGCGACCACGGGCTATCTCGCCTTCCTGGTCGGGCCGCCGCTGCTCGGCTTCCTCGGCGAGCACTACGGACTGCGCAGCGCCATGCTGGTGGTGTTAGGGTTGGTCATCATCGCGGCGCTGGTGGCGCGCGCGGTGGCAAAGCCGGAAACGAATAAAACGACACTGGAGAAGGGATATGAGCGTTAAACTGATCGCCGTCGACATGGATGGTACCTTCCTGAGCGATACCAAGACCTATAATCGCCCGCGCTTTCTGGCGCAGTATGCCCGCATGAAGGCGCAAGGCATACGCTTCGTGGTCGCCAGCGGCAACCAGTATTACCAGCTGATCTCCTTTTTCCCGGAGATTGCGCATGAGATTGCCTTCGTCGCGGAGAACGGCGGCTGGGTCGTAAGCGAAGGTGAAGATGTCTTTAACGGCGAACTGTCGAAAGCCCATTTCGAGACCGTCGCGAACGTGTTAAACGAGGTTCCAGGCATTGAGATTATCGCCTGCGGGAAAAGCAGCGCGTACACGCTGAAATGCTATGACGAGGGCTTTAAGGATATCGCGGCGAAGTATTACCACCGCCTCGAAATGGTCAGCGATTTCGACAATCTGAACGATATTTTCTTTAAGTTCGGGCTTAACGTGTCTGACGATGAAATTCCGCGTATTCAGGCGCTGCTGCATGAAAAGCTGAGTGACATCATGGTCCCCGTCACCACCGGCCACGGCAGTATCGATCTGATCATCCCCGGCGTGCACAAAGCTAACGGCCTGCGGATCCTGCAAAAGCGCTGGGGCATTGACGATAGCGAAGTGGTGGCCTTCGGCGACAGCGGCAACGACGTGGAGATGCTGCGCCAGTCCGGGTTCAGCTTTGCGATGGCGAATGCCAGACCGCATATTAAAGCGGCCGCGCGTTTTGAAGCGCCACATAATAACGATGAAGGCGTTTTAAACGTGATTGAGAAGGTATTGAACGGGGAGGCGCCGTTTAATTGACCGCGTGCGGTCTGGTGCCCTCACCCTAGCCCTCTCCCACAGGGAGAGGGGACTGTTCCGTGCTCGCCAACAGGGAGAGGGAATAAGAATTAAGGTTGCAGGGCGTTTCCGACGCGCTTGTCTTTCAGGAACACCACCATTAAGCCAACCCACAGCACGCCGTTGGCGAGGTTAAACAGGCTGAACAGCCCGTTGCCGCCCATCGCGTAGGCATGTTTGCTCACCTCAATACCGACGGTAAAAATCAGCATCTGCAGCATCCCCATCGCTGCTGAGACCGTGCCTTTACTCATCTCGCTGGCAAACAGCGTCAGGCGCACCAGCCCGGCGTTGGCCACGCCAATCCCGAACGCATAGAGGCTGAGCCCCGCCGTCATCCACAGGTAGGCGTGGGATGACGCCACGGTCGCGACCGCAGCCAGAATCAGCCCTGCCGCAATTGGCCAGCCACCCATGATAATCAGGGAACGCACGGTCCGGCGTGACGTCAAACGTGCCAGCACCAGGTTACCGATAATCAGCGCGCCAAAGATCGGCACCTGCAGCAGACCATACTCGTAGCTGCTGAGCTTTTCACCGCTGATGATAATGACCGGCGACTGCGCGATCCACGCCAGCAGCGGCAGGCTAACGAACCCGGTCGCCAGCGCGCCCGCCACAAAGCGGCCATTCTTCAGCACCTCTTTGTAATCCCGACCCAGCTCTTTCAGCGAGAGTTTCTCGCCGATGCGGGTGGCCGTTTCCGGCATCGCCCGGTGCAGGCCAAAGAACGCGAAGGCGGCGAGAAGCGCAAAGAGCACAAACATCCCTTCCCACGGCGCAACGTGCACCCACGCGGCACCCACCAGCGGCCCGAGTAAGGGGGCGATCAGCGCCACGTTCGCCATCAGCGCGGTAATCTTGATACACACCGCCTCCTCAAACGACTCCTGAATGGCGGCATACCCCACGGCGCCGATAAAGCACAGGCTCACCCCCTGCAGGAAACGCAGCAGGGTAAATTGTTCAATGTTTTGCGCCAGCAGCGTGGCGAGACAGGTGACGATAAACCACACCACGCCCGTGAGCATCACCGGACGACGACCAATACGATCCGACAGCGGGCCTAACAGCCACTGTAAAAACATGCCGCCGGCCAGATAGGCGGTCATGGAGGTCGGCACCCACTCAATACCCGCGTTGTACTGCGCCACAACGGCCAGCATACCGGGCTGGATCATATCGTTGCCGATATAGGTAGAGAATTCGTAGAGCACCAGACACAGAGGGAAAAGCAACGCCTGACGACCCAGACGTGAACCAGAAGAAGAACGGTTTAACATGCAATCTCTTTATAATGACAAAATCGCGACGAGTTTAATGAAATGCCGCAGCCCGAGATAGTGATTTATCGAGGATAAACAGAAATAAAGCACATATCGTCTTCGTTTAAGGTTTCCTTAAGTTGACAGTTTTATGATAGCCCGATTACTCGTCAACGATCCCAAATTATGGCACTCACCTCCAGCCGTTCAGAATTGTCTAACTTACAGACAAATAAGACAAAACGACTTTACCGCTTACCGACCCGCTTTTATGGTTATCAGCTTTTCGTACTGATCGCCCTTGCCGTGGTGTTTACATGGCTATCGCGCAATGAAGCGCTCGACAGGTGGATCACCGGCTTTTGGTATGACGCGGCAACGCAGACCTTTCCGCTGCAGAAAGATCATCTGCTGGATCTGCTGAACCACCGTCTGGCGAAGTACATTGCCATCGCCTTAGGCGCCGTGGCGCTGTTTTACGGTGCCTACAAGCGTAACGCAAGGCTGGTCACGGCGGCGCTGCTGATGGGCGTTGGCGCGCTGGTGGTGGGCGTGCTGAAAAGCGTGAGCCATCACAGCTGCCCGTGGGATCTGGTGGAATATGGCGGTAAGGCTATGTCTTATCCCCTGTTCAGCGCCGTCCCTGCTGACAGCGGTCCGGGGCGCTGTTTCCCCGGCGGTCATGCCTCCAGCGGCTTTATGGTGATGGGGCTGTTTTTTGCCTTCTGGCGCGAGCGTCCGCGTCTCGCCTGGTGCTTCGTCGCGCTGGGCGTGGTGTTAGGTCTGGCGATGGGCTATGGCCAGGTCATGCGCGGGGCGCATTTTTTCTCTCACAACCTGTGGGCCGGGTGGTGGGTCTGGTTTTCCCAGGTGGTTGTCTACGGACTCATTTCCACCCGGTTTGCTAAAGAGTGATAACGCTATGTTAGAGAATCTGAATTATCAGCTGTTTTATCTGATCAACGCCACGCCAGCCTCGCCTGAGTGGACGATCGATTTTGCCACCTTTCTGGCAAAAGATCTGATCAGCATCGTGCCTGCACTGGCTGCGATTCTCTGGCTGTGGGGGCCCCGCAGCCAGGTGAAGGCGCAGCGCCAGCTTGTGATTAAAGTGGCGATGGCGCTCGGGGTAAGCGTACTGCTGAGCTACATTCTGGGTCACGCCTTCCCGCACGATCGTCCTTTTGTCGATCATGTCGGCTATACCTTCCTGCACCACGCGCCGGATGACTCGTTCCCGAGCGATCACGGTACGGTAATCTTCACCTTCGCGCTGGCTTTCCTGTTCTGGCATCGCCTGTGGTCCGGTGCGGTCCTGATGGTGGCGGCCCTGGCAATCGCCTGGTCTCGCGTTTACCTGGGCGTTCACTGGCCGCTGGATATGGTGGGCGGTTTCCTGGTCGGGCTGATTGGCTGCGTGAGCGCGGCTATCCTGTGGAGCCTCTTCGGTGAAGCGCTCTACCGCACGCTGTCTTCGCTCTATCGCGCCATTTTCGCTATCCCGATCCGCAAAGGCTGGATACGTGACTAACCCCAACCTGACAGGTTACACTTGAACCCCCGCCCTGCGGGGGTTCACTTTTTTATCCCGAGGAACTATGGAAACACGTCGCGATGACCGCATTGCTCAGCTGCTACAGGCGCTGAAGCGCAGCGATAAGCTGCATCTTAAGGAAGCCGCCAACCTCCTCGGCGTCTCAGAGATGACCATTCGTCGGGATCTGAACAGCGAAAGCGCGCCCGTCGTGCTGTTGGGCGGGTATATTGTGCTTGAGCCGCGTAGCGCCAGCCATTACCTGATCAGCGACCAGAAGACGCGCCTGGTGGAAGAGAAACGCAAAGCCGCCCGGCTTGCGGCCTCACTGGTACAGCCGCACCAGACGTTGTTTTTTGACTGCGGAACCACCACGCCGTGGATTATCGAAGCCATCGACAGCAGCATCCCTTTTACCGCCGTGTGCTACTCCCTGAACACCTTTCTGGCGCTTCAGGAGAAACCCGAGTGCCGGGTTATTCTCTGCGGCGGCGAGTTTCACGCCAGCAACGCCATCTTTAAGCCGCTTAACCTGCACGACACGCTCAGCAATCTCTGCCCGGATATCGCGTTTTATTCCGCCGCAGGCGTCAGCGTGCGTCAGGGTGCGACCTGCTTTAACCTGGAAGAGCTGCCGGTGAAACACTGGGCGTTAAGCGCGGCGCAGTATCATGTGCTGGTGGTCGATCACAGCAAGTTTGGCAAGGTACGTTCGGCAAGAATGGGCGAGCTGGCGCAGTTTGACGCCATCGTCAGCGACTGCCGCCCGGACGACGAGATTGTGGCCCACGCGAAGGCGCAGCAGGTGAAGTTGATGTATTAGAGGGGTGTGGCCTGATGCCCTCACCCCGGCCCTCTCCCACAGGGAGAGGGAGAAAACCCATAAGGTTTAGCTAAACCAGTTGCCGAACCACCCGTGGAATTTCATCATCACGAAATCCCACATCCGGCTGAAGAAGCCGCCCTCTTCCACCGCTTCCATTACAATCAGCGGACGCTGTTCAATCGACTTACCGTTTAGCTGGAAATCAATCGTCCCGACCACCTGGCCTTTTTTCAGCGGCGCCGTGAGCTGCGGGTCGGTCAGGGTGTAGCTGGCCTTCAGGTTTTTCAGCTGACCGCGCGGAATGGTCACCGAGCCGCCTTCACCCGCCCCGAGATTGACTTCACTCTTGTCGCCAAACCAGACGCGCTGGCTGACGAAGGTGGCATCCGGTTTAATCGGCGTCACGGTTTCATAGAAGCGGAAGCCCCAGGTCAGCAGTTTTTCTGACTCATTAAAGCGAATACGGTCGGTTTTGGTGCCCAGCACCACCGAAATCAGGCGCATGTCGCCCTGGGTCGCGGAGGCCACCAGGTTATAGCCCGCGCCCGCCGTGGTGCCGGTTTTCATCCCGTCCACGTTAACGTTGCTGCTCCATAGCAGGCGGTTGCGGTTCGGCTGGCGGATTTTATTGAAGGTAAACTCTTTCTCTTTATGGATGGCGTATTCATCCGGCACGTCGTGGATCAGCGCTTTCCCAAGCAGCGCCATGTCGCGCGCGGTACTGAACTGTCCCGGCGAATCCAGACCGTGAACCGTTTTGAACGTGGTGTTGGTTAAGCCCAGTTTCTGCGCGTAGCCATTCATCAAGCCAATGAAAGAATCCTGGCTGCCGGCAACGTAGTCGGCCAGCGCGATGCACGCATCATTTCCCGACTGAATAATTACCCCTTTGTTCAGATCGGAAACGGAGACCTGATCCCCAGGCTTCAGGAACATCACGGAAGAGCCCCGCAGCGCCGGGTTGCCGGTGGCCCAGGCATCCTTCCCGATGGTGACCATATCGTCCAGCTTGATCTTGCCCGCTTTCAGCGCCTGGCCGACCACGTAGCTGGTCATGATTTTGGTCAGGCTTGCCGGATCGAGTTTCTCATCCGCATTCCCTTCCGCCAGCACTTTACCGCTGGAATAATCCATCAGGATCCAGGCGCGCGCATCCACAGGCGGCGCTTCGGGCGCAGCCTGTTCAGCTGCATAGAGAGTTGGTGCAAACAGGAAAAGGAGCGCAGAGCCTGTCGCAAGGCTGCGCAGAGAAGTCATTTTACGCGTCATAAATGCCACCCGAGTGTCCATTCAAAAATTACGTCACATCACCGTGTCGCAAGAAGCGATGAGTAATAGCGCACTAAAACGGTTAAAGAAACCCAACGAGGGTAAAGTTATTAAAGTTTATGCAATAACATTCAGATACGCTTTGATTCAGACGATTTTTTTGTCTTCTGTTGCGTAATTGTTAGGTTTATCTCACCATGGCGAAAGCTGACCCGGATTCACATCTCATCAGGAGTAAATATGATTACGCTTTGGGGCAGGAACAACTCGACCAACGTTAAGAAAGTGCTCTGGACGCTCGAGGAGCTGGATTTACCGTTCAATCAAATCATGGCCGGCATGTCGTTCGGCGTAAACAAAGAGGCCGACTATCTGGCCATGAACCCGAACGGCCTGGTGCCGCTGCTGCGCGATGATGAAACCGACGCGACGCTTTGGGAATCCAACACCATTGTCCGCTACCTCGCCGCCCAGTACGGTCAGGGCCGCCTGTGGGTAGAAAGCCCGGCCCGTCGCGCTCAGGGCGAAAAGTGGATGGACTGGGCGAACCAGACGCTTTCCCCCACCCACCGCGTGATCCTGATGGGGCTTATCCGTACGCCGGAAGCCGAGCGCGACTATCCGGCTATTCATGCCGCCCAGGACGCCTGCGAAAATCTGTTCGCGATGATGGATGAAGAACTGGCGAAGCACGCCTGGTTCTCCGGTGAGGCGTTCGGCGTGGGCGATATCGCCGTGGCGCCGTTCGTCTGGAACCTGACCAATATGGGCCTGAAGTGGACGCCGCGCCCTCATCTTGAGCGCTGGCTAAAACAGCTGAGCGATCGCCCGGCATACCGCAACGTGGTAATGATCCCGGTCACCTGATTACGCACCGGACGGGCTGACTTTTAACAGCTGCCCGTCCGTCTCGTCGGTCAGCACATATAAATAGCCGTCCGGCCCCACCCGCACATCGCGAATTCGTTGATTCCGGTCGCCCAGAATTCGCCCGTCCTCCGTCACCTTATTGCCGTCCACGCTCAGCACGATAACGTCCTTTTCCTTCAGCGCGCCGATAAACAGCTTGTTTTTCCACTGCGGGAAAACGTCGCTGTTGTAGAACGCCATGCCGCTCACGGCAGGTGACACTTTCCAGACGAACAGCGGTTTTTCGGTGCCCTCAACGTGCTCGCCTTTGGCTTCCGGAATTTTCAGACCGCTGTAGTTAATGCCGTGCGTCGCCAGCGGCCAGCCGTAGTTCTTTCCTTTCTCCGGGATGTTGATCTCATCCCCGCCGCGCGGGCCGTGCTCGTTCAGCCACAGCGTGTCGCTCCAGGGATTCATCGCCATCCCCTGCGGGTTGCGTATGCCGTAAGACCAGATTTCGGGTCGCGCGCCGGGGGTATTCACAAAGGGGTTATCCGGCGGCACTTTTCCGTCTTCGGTGAGGCGCACCACTTTACCCTGCAATTTATCCAGATCCTGCGCCGTTGGACGTTGGTTATTCTCGCCGAGTCCGATAAAGAGCGAGCCTTTGCCGTCGAATACCAGTCGCCCGCCAAAATGGTTACCGGTGGAGAGTTTCGGCATCTGGCGGAACACCACCTGGAAAGCGTCAATGCGCGTAAAATCGTCGCTTAACCGGCCATAGCCCACCGCCGTTCCGGCCTTGCCGTCGCTCCCTGCTTCGGCGAAGCTCAGCCAGATGCGGCGCGATTGTTCAAAATCCGGGGCGAGGACCACGTCCAGCAATCCTCCCTGACCGTTTGCCCAGACCTTCGGCACGCCGACAATCGGATCGGACAGCCCTTTTCCGGCCTGCCAGCGTTTGAGCTGACCGTCCTTCAGGGTCACCAGCAGGCCTTGATTGTCCGGCAGAAACGGCAGAGACCAGGGGTGATCGAGTTTATTTTGCAGCACCTCGACCTTGACCGCCTCTGGGGCAGCAAGAAGCGAAAACGGAATGAACAACGCAGGCAGGGAAATTAGCGAGGATTGAGGCATAACGCGCTCCTTTATCGGCATATGGCATAAAGGTTAGCCACTGTATCCGGCCGCGTTACCACTTTTACAAAAGCTTAATCAGAAGGGGGAGTTGCCTCCCCCTGGGTCAGTGCTGTTCAAGCTTCTCGTGCTCGTTCAGGCACATGATGCATAGAGAGAGCGTGGTCAGGCAGTTTTCAAGCTTCTCCGCGTTAACAGCGATAAAATTCGGGCAGTCGTGGCGTCCATTCATCAAACATACCCCAGCGATGGAGAGCACCTCAGCGGCGCGGCGCAGGGCGATCAGCTCACTTTCGCCGTATTTCGCCTTCAGGGTCGGTGCTTTTTCACGCATGAAATTGCAAAGTTCAAACAGGTTATCACGCAGATGTTCGCTTTCGCTGACTGACATATACCCTTTCGCCTTCCTCAACTGCAGGTACGCGGCGAGGTCGATTCGGGCGTTGATCAGCTTGTTAAGCAGATCGCGTTTAAGTCTGTCAACGGTCATGCTCTTTCCTCCTCTGTCAGCCATTGTGCATAGTCAGGATAAGTTCATTTTTTGTACAGTTTAATGCCTGGGATCAATTTTTATTAACTGATTAACATTATTTACAATGTTACAACGTCTGCCCGAGTCATCCGCCTTGCAAAGAGTGTATAAATCCCCCGCGATACGCTGTAAAATCCCGCCCTGATAACTCCATAATTGATGAATTTTTAACCTATGAGCAATGTTACGCACCAGCCGAAAATCGGCTTCGTCTCCCTGGGCTGCCCGAAAAACCTCGTGGATTCCGAACGCATCCTGACCGAACTGCGCACCGAGGGCTATGACGTGGTGCCAAGCTACGACAACGCCGATATGGTGATCGTGAACACCTGCGGATTTATCGACAGCGCGGTTCAGGAATCACTGGAAGCCATCGGTGAAGCCCTGACGGAAAACGGCAAAGTGATTGTTACCGGCTGTCTGGGCGCCAAAGAAGACCAGATCCGCGAAGTGCACCCGAAGGTGCTGGAGATCACCGGCCCGCACAGCTACGAGCAGGTGCTGGAACATGTTCATCACTACGTGCCAAAACCAAAGCACAACCCGTTCCTGAGCCTGGTGCCAGAGCAGGGCGTGAAGCTGACGCCGCGCCACTATGCTTACTTAAAAATTTCCGAAGGCTGCAACCATCGCTGCACCTTCTGCATCATCCCGTCCATGCGTGGCGATCTGGTGAGCCGTCCGATTGGCGAAGTGCTGGCGGAAGCTAAACGTCTGGCCGACGCGGGCGTGAAGGAGCTGCTGGTCATCTCCCAGGACACCTCAGCTTACGGCGTGGACGTTAAGCACCGCTCCGGTTTCCACAACGGCGAGCCGGTGAAAACCAGCATGGTCGGCCTGTGCGAGCAGCTGTCCAAGCTCGGTATCTGGACGCGTCTGCACTACGTCTATCCGTACCCGCACGTTGACGATGTGATCCCGCTGATGGCGGAAGGCAAAATTCTGCCGTACCTGGATATCCCGCTGCAGCACGCCAGCCCGCGTATCCTGAAGCTGATGAAGCGTCCTGGCTCCGTTGATCGCCAGCTGGCGCGCATCAAGCAGTGGCGCGAGATCTGTCCGGATCTGACCCTGCGCTCCACCTTCATCGTCGGCTTCCCGGGTGAAACCGAAGAAGACTTCCAGATGCTGCTCGACTTCCTGAAAGAAGCGCGACTGGACCGCGTAGGCTGCTTCAAGTACAGCCCGGTAGAAGGCGCAACCGCCAACGAGCTGGCGGACCAGGTGCCGGAAGAGGTGAAAGAAGAGCGCTGGAACCGCTTCATGCAGCTGCAGCAGCAGATCTCTGCCGAGCGTCTGCAGGAAAAAGTAGGCCGCGAGATCATGGTCATCGTTGACGAAGTGGACGAAGAAGGCGCGATTGGCCGCAGCATGGCGGACGCCCCTGAGATCGACGGCGCGGTGTACCTGAACGGCGAAACCAACGTTAAGCCGGGTGATATTATTCGCGTGAAGGTTGAAAACGCGGACGAGTATGACCTGTGGGGTAGCCGGGTTTAATTACATTCCCCTCACCCCGGCCCTCATCCCAAAGGGGCGAGGGGGAAAACCGCACCGAGCAGTCCCCTCTCTCCTCCGGGGAGAGGGTTAGGGTGAGGGGCAATAAACCTACCCCTTAATCCTCGGATCCAGCGCGTCGCGCAGCCCGTCACCCAGCAGGTTAAACGCCAGCACGGTCAGAAAAATCGCCAGACTCGGGAAGATCGCCACGTGCGGCGCAATCACCATATCCGCCCTCGCCTCGTTCAGCATCGCGCCCCACTCCGGCGTTGGAGGCTGCGCCCCTAACCCCAGAAACGACAGGCTGGCCGCCGAGATAATCGACACGCCGATACGCATGGTGAAATAGACCACGATGGACGACACCGTACCCGGCAGAATATGGCTGAACAGGATGGTGGCATCGCTGGCCCCCATGCTGCGGGCGGACTCGATAAAGGTCTGCTGTTTCAGCACCAGCGTGTTGCCGCGCACCAGACGGGCAAAGGCCGGTATCGAAAAGACCGCGACCGCAATGATGACGTTCGCCATGCCGCTGCCCATGATCGCCACCACGGCAATCGCCAGCAAAATGCCGGGGAAAGCAAACAGCACGTCGCAGATACGCATGATGATACGATCCCACCAGCCTTCGTAATACCCGGCAACGAGACCCAGCACGGTGCCGATGGCCGCGCCGATCAGCACCGCGAATACCCCGGCGGCAAGCGAGATCTGCGCCCCCACCAGCACGCGGCTAAAGATATCGCGCCCGAGGGAGTCCACGCCGAACCAGTGCAGCATCGACGGTCCGTCGTTCAGACGGTCGTAGTCAAAATAGTTTTCCGCATCAAACGGCGCCACCCACGGCGCAATCACCGCCACCGCAATCAGCAGCAGCACAAACAGCCCCGCGGTCATCGCGACCGGCTGGCGGCGAAAACGCCGCCAGAATTCAGACCACGGGGTGCGGACGTGGTCCGGTTTTAGCCCCGGCATCGCGTTTAAAACGGCCTGACGTCGCCAGTTCAACAATCGCATCTTACTTGTACCTGATAGCCGGGTTAATGGCGGCGTAGAGCACGTCCACCACTAAGTTGATAAGAATAAACTCCAGCGAGAAAAGCAGGACTTCCGCCTGAATCACCGGGTAGTCGCGCATCTCGACGGAATCAACAAGCAGGCGTCCCAGCCCCGGCCAGTTGAAGACCTTTTCCACGACGATCGAGCCGCCGAGCAGAAAGCCAAACTGCAGCCCCATCATCGTCACCACCGGGATCATCGCATTGCGAAAGCCGTGCTTGAGAATGACCCACTTCTCGCTGACCCCTTTCGCCCGCGCGGTGCGAATATAATCTTCGCTCAGCACGTCAACGAACGAGGCGCGGGTAAAGCGGGCCATTACCGCCGAAACGGCAGCGCCCAGCGTCATGGAAGGCAGGATGTAATGCTTCCAGGTATCGGCCCCGACGGTCGGCAGCCAGCCCAGTTCGACGGAGAAGATCTGCATCAGCAGCATCCCCAGCGCGAACGCCGGGAAGGAGATGCCGGTCACCGCCAGCGCCATGCCGAGCTTGTCCGGCCAGCGGTTGCGCCAGACGGCCGCGATAATCCCGGCACCAAGCCCAAACACGACCGCCCAGCTCATGCTGGCTATCGTTAACCAGAACGTCGGCATAAAGCGGCTGGCAATCTCCTCCGACACCGGACGGCGCGACACCATCGAGATACCAAAATCGCCCTGCAGAACGTTGCAGATATAATGGATGAACTGCATATACAGCGGCTGGTCGAGGCCAAGCTGCTTACGCACCAGGTCAATGACGGTGGCATCCGCTTCAGGCCCGGCAACCAGACGCGCCGGATCGCCCGGCAGCATATGGACAAACAGAAACACCAGAACCGCCACAATCAGCAGCGTCGGAATAAGCCCCAGCAGGCGTTTACAAACATAATTCAGCATGAGGTTTATTTTAAATCCGCATCGTCAAAGCTAAAGCCGGTGTCCGGCATGATGTAGAACCCGGTCAACGCTTTGTTATGGGCTGACACCAGTTTCTCCACCACCAGCGGCACCCACGGTGACTCTTTCCAGATAATATCCTGCGCGTCTTTGTAGAGGCGCGCTTTCTCTTCCGGTTTGGTGGTTTTCAGGGCATCGGCCAGGTCTTTGTCCACCTGCGGGTTGCTGTAAAACGCGGTGTTGAACAGGGTTGGCGGCCAGTTCTGCGAGGCAAACAGCGGCGACAGCGCCCAGTCGGCTTCACCGGTCGACGCCGTCCAGCCGGTGTAGAACATCCGCACGCCGCTCTCTTTCTGCCCTTTCCCCTCCACTTCCGCCGCACGCTGTCCTGCATCCATTGCGGTGACCTGCACCTTGATACCCACCTGCGCCAGCTGCTGCTGGGTAAACTGCAGCACCTTCTGGGCGGTACTGTGATTATGCGAGGACCACAGCGTGGTGCTGAAACCGTTCGGGAAGCCCGCCTCTTTCAGCAGCTCGCGCGCTTTGGCCGGATCGTACGGCCACGGCTGATAGCTTTGCGCGTAGGCGATCGCCGGCGGCAGCACGCCGGTGGCCGGAGTGGCATAGCCGGCAAAGGCGACCTTCACCAGCGCCTGACGGTTAATGGCGTAGTTGATGGCTTCACGCACCTTCGGATTATCGAACGGCTTTTGCGTGACGTTCATGCTGATGTAGCGCTGCATGATCGACGGGCTGGCGACCAGCTCCAGCTTGCTGTTTTTCTGCAAAATGGCGGCCTGCTCGTACGGGATCGGGAAGGCAAACTGCGCCTCGCCGGTTTGCAGCATCGCCGCGCGGGTGTTGTTGTCCACCACCGGGCGCCAGGTGATGGTGTCGAGCTTCGGCAGCCCCTGCTGCCAGTATCCGGCGAATTTCTTCACCTTCACAAAATCGGTCTGGTTCCAGGTGAGCAGTTCGTAAGGGCCGGTGCCAACAGGGTGGAAACCGATCTCCTTGCCGTATTTTTTCAGCGCGGCAGGGGAAATCATCGCGGTTGCCGGATGCGCCAGGATATTGATAAACGCGGAGAACGGCTCTTTCAGGGTAATTTTGACCGTCGCCGGGTCGACCACTTCGGTGCTGGCGATATTTTTATACAGGTTATAGCGCTTGAGGCTATTTTCCGGATTGCTGGCGCGGTCCAGGTTAACCTTCACCGCCTCCGCATTGAAGTCTGTCCCGTCCTGGAACTTCACGCCGGTCCTGAGCTTGATGGTATACACCAGCCCGTCCTCGGATACGGTGTACCCCTCCGCCAGCACGTTTTTGAGCTTCATCTCTTTATCGAGGCCAAACAGGCCCTGATAGAACGATTTCGCCACCGCCTGAGAGAGCGTGTCGTTGGCGTCATACGGATCGAGCGTGGTGAAATTAGAGCCGACGGCAACCACCACATCTTTGGCAGCGAACGCGGGGGCAGCGGCCAGGGCTGCCGTCACGCTCGCGGCTAACAACCATCTACGCGCTACAAATGTAACCATTGTGTTCTCCTGCCTGTTGTAAGTTATAACCGCGAAAAAGCGTTGTCCTGACGCGGGGGAGCCACGAAATGACCCGGCCCGACCTCGCGCAGCGTCACGCGCTCCACGGCCTCGCCGCGTTTATGAATATTGCTCGGCATTTCATCCTGCAGCAGCACGCGCTGGCCGTGACGATGCGCGGGATCGGCAACCGGTACCGCCGCGATAAGCTTGCGGGTGTACGGGTGCTGCGGGTTTTCAAACACCGCCCTTCGCGGCCCAATCTCCACGATCTGCCCCATAAACATCACTGCCACGCGATGGCTGATGCGCTCGACCACGGCCATATCGTGCGAGATAAACAGGAAGGCGATGCCCATATCCCGCTGTAAATCCAGCAGTAAGTTGATGATTTGCGCCCGAATAGAGACATCCAGCGCCGAAACGGACTCATCGGCAATCACCACTTTCGGGTTTAGCGCCAGCGCGCGGGCGATGCAGATACGCTGCCGCTGTCCACCGGAAAACTCGTGCGGATAACGCCAGGCGTGCTCCGGCTTCAGGCCAACGCGCTCCAGCAGCCAGGCCACGCGACGCTGTGCCGCTTCGCCGTCGAGCAGGTTATGCACCCGCAGCGGCTCCATGATCGAATACCCCACCGTATGGCGCGGATCGAGGGAGGCATACGGATCCTGGAAAATAAACTGAATATCCCGCCGCACCGCCTGCAGCCTGCTGTCCGGAAGGGTATCAATGCGCTCACCGTTAAAGGTAATGCTGCCTTCCTGTGACTCCACCAGACGGAGCAACGCGCGCCCGGTGGTGGATTTACCGCAGCCGGACTCCCCCACCAGCGCCAGCGTTTCGCCCGGCCAGAGATCGAAACTGACGTTTTCCACCGCGTGCACTTCGCGCTTAACGCGGTTCAATACGCCGCTGCGCAGCGGAAAACGGGTGACCAGATCGCGCACTTCCAGAATGGGCTTACCCGGCACCACGGTGTCCTGCTCGCGCTCATCCTCCTGCTGCTCAGACGCCTCGAGAGAAATCAGGGGGAAACGGCGCGGCAAATCGCTGCCGTTCATCGCCCCCAGGCGCGGAACCGCCGCCAGCAGCGCTTTGGTGTAAGGATGCACGGGCGCGTGAAAAATCTGCTCAACCGGACCGGTTTCCACCGCGCTGCCCTTGTGCATCACCAGCACCCGATCGGCGATATCGGCGACCACGCCCATATCGTGGGTGATAAAAATCACCCCCATCTCCATCTCCTGCTGCAGCACTTTGATGAGCTGCAGGATCTGCGCCTGAATCGTCACGTCCAGCGCCGTCGTCGGCTCGTCGGCAATCAGCACCGCCGGACGGCAGGAGAGCGCCATGGCAATCATCACGCGCTGGCGCATGCCGCCGGAAAGCTGATGCGGGTAGCGACCCAGAATGGCCTGCGCCTCCGGAATGCGCACCAGCTCCAGCATCCGTCGGGCCTCGCTGAGCGCTTCATCGCCGCTCAGCCCCTGATGCAGGCGGATGGACTCGGCGATTTGTTCCCCGACCGGGAAAACCGGGTTCAGGGAGGTCATCGGCTCCTGGAAGATCATCGCAATATCCGCCCCGCGCACGCCCTGCATCTGCGAACCGCTCAGCTCATTTAAATCGATGACCTGACGGTTGCGGCGGCGCAGAAGCATTTTCTCGCTGCTGATTTGCCCGCCCGTCTGTTCCAGCAGGCGCATCAGCGCCAGCGCGCTGACCGATTTACCGGAGCCGGACTCGCCAACAATCGCCAGCGTCTCGCCGCGCCTGAGCGTGAACGATAAATTCTGTACTGCGGGGATGAACTGCCGCTCTTCCTGAAACGCAATATTGAGCTGATGGACAGCCAGCACTTCGCGGTTGTCCAGTTCTTCACTGTGCGGCACGCGCTGCCCCCTTATTCACGATAGATGCCCGTGCTCGGTTCATCACCGGCATAGCCCCAGGCGCGATACATGCCTTCGCTGTTGAACGGCAACGCCACGTTGCCCTCACGATCCACCGCAATGAGTCCGCCGACGCCGCCAAGCGCAGGCAGTTTCTCCATCACCACGCGCTCGCAGGCTTCGCTGAGGCTTAAACCGCCGTAATCCATCAGCGCGGTGATGTCGTAGGCCGCGAGGGCGCGGATAAACACTTCACCGGTTCCGGTACACGACACCGCCGCCGTCGCGTTATTGGCATAGCAGCCGGCGCCCGGCAGCGGGCTATCGCCGACGCGCCCGGGCAGCTTGTTGGTCATCCCGCCCGTGGAGGTCGCCGCCGCGAGGTTTCCGGCCTTATCCAGCGCCACCGCGCCGACCGTGCCCATTTTGGTGGTTTCATCGAGCGGCGCACTGTGGTCAAGCTGCATCATGCCCGCCGAACGGGCTTCCAGCAGCTGCTGATAGCGCTCCTCGGTGGAAAACAGATCCGACGATACCGGTTCCATTCCGTGCTCGAAGGCAAACGCCTCTGCCCCGGCCCCCGTCAGCAGCACGTGCGGACTCGCTTCCATCACCAGACGCGCGGCCAGCACCGGATTGCGCAGATGACTCACGCCCGCCACGGCGCCCGCTTTCAGGGTGACGCCATCCATCACGCAGGCATCCAGCTCGTGCGTTTCATCCCGGGTAAAGACCGAACCGATCCCCGCATTAAATAACGGGCACTCTTCCAGCAGGCGTACCGCCTCGGTGACCACATCCAGCGCGCTTTCGCCCGCTTCCAGCATTTTCTGGCCCGTTTCCACAATGGCGTACAGCGCGTCGATATAGCGCTTTTCCTGCTCGGGACTGAGCTGTGCTCGGGTGATTGCCCCGGCGCCACCATGAATTGCGATTACCGCATTAACCATTCGCATCACCCGTTAGCCTGATTTGCGGCTTTTTCTATAAATATCATTATCGTCGATGAAACTTCAGATGATTTTTGAATATAGAAAGACGTAACTGTGATGTAAAGCGTACACCCATCGGGTCATACAGTTAGCCGCACTTTTCTGCCATAATGAGCGCTTTCGTTGTTACTCCGCAGGAGCCCACCATGGATTTTACCGCCGGACTGATGCCGCTTGAGACGGCACTCACGCAGATGCTTGACCGAATTTCCCCGCTGCATGACGTTGAGACGGTGCCCCTCGTGCGCTGTTTTGGCCGTATTGCCGCGCGCGATATCGTCTCTCCGCTTAACGTGCCGGGGTTTGATAATTCCGCGATGGACGGTTACGCGGTACGCCTGGCGGATCTCCAGACAGGGAACGCCCTGCCGGTGGCGGGTAAAGCCTTTGCGGGTCAGCCGTTTAGCGGTGAATGGCCTGCGGGCACCTGCGTGCGCATCATGACCGGCGCGCCGGTTCCGGCCGGCTGCGACGCCGTGGTGATGCAGGAAGAGACCGCACAGACCGACGACGGCGTGCGTTTTACCGCGAACGTTAAAGCGGGCCAGAACATCCGCCGCACGGGTGAAGATATCACCCTTGGCGCAACGGTCTTTGCCGCCGGACAGAAGCTGACGGCAGGTGAACTGCCGGTGCTGGCCTCGCTTGGCGTTGCTGAAATCGACGTTATCCGTAAAGTGCGCGTCGCCGTTTTCTCCACCGGCGACGAGCTGCAGCTTCCGGGCCAGCCGCTGCAGGAGGGCCAGATTTACGACACCAACCGCCTGGCGGTACACCTGATGCTGGAGCAGCTGGGCTGCGAGGTGATTAACCTCGGTATTATTCCTGACGATCCGGAAAAACTGCGCGCCGCGTTTATCGAGGCGGATAACGCCGCCGACGTGGTCATCAGCTCCGGCGGCGTCTCAGTGGGCGAAGCGGATTACACCAAAACCATCCTTGAAGAACTGGGCGAGATCGCCTTCTGGAAGCTGGCCATCAAGCCGGGCAAACCGTTCGCGTTTGGCAAGCTGCAACACAGCTGGTTCTGTGGCCTGCCGGGTAATCCGGTCTCGGCGGCACTCACCTTCTACCAGCTGGCGATCCCGCTGCTGGCGAAGCTTTCCGGCAACAGCGCCAGCCCGCTGCCTGAACGCCAGCGCGTGCGCGCCGCCACGCGCCTGAAAAAATCACCGGGCCGTCTCGATTTCCAGCGCGGCATTCTGGCGCGCAACGCGGACGGCGAGCTCGAAGTGAGCACCACCGGCCATCAGGGCTCGCACATTTTCAGCTCCTTTAGCCAGGGCAACTGCTTTATCGTCCTGGAGCGCGAGCGCGGCAATGTGGAAGCAGGCGAGTGGGTTGAGATAGAGCGCTTTAACCACCTGTTCGGAGGCTGACATGACGGTGGAGCTGAGCGACCCGGAGATGATGCGCTACAACCGCCAGATTGTGCTGCGCGGTTTTGACTTCGAGGGCCAGGAAGCGCTTAAAGCAGCAAGCGTGCTGGTTGTCGGTCTGGGCGGTCTGGGCTGCGCCGCCGCGCAGTATCTTGCGGCGGCGGGCGTGGGCAGGATGACGCTGCTGGATTTCGATACCGTATCGGTGTCCAACCTGCAGCGCCAGACGCTGCACAGCGACGCGACGGTTGGACAGCCTAAAGTGGACTCCGCCCGCTCGGCGCTGGCGCGCATCAACCCCAACGTTCAGTTCACCCTGGTTGACGCGATGCTGGATGACGACGCGCTGTCGGCGCAGATTGCGCAGCACGACCTGGTGCTCGACTGCACCGATAACGTCGCCGTCCGTAACCAGCTTAACGCGGGCTGTTTTGCCCACAAAATCCCGCTGGTCTCCGGCGCGGCGATCCGCATGGAGGGGCAAATCAGCGTCTTCACGTACGCGGAAGGCGAACCCTGCTACCGCTGCCTGAGCCGTCTGTTCGGCGAGAACGCCCTGACCTGCGTTGAGGCGGGCGTGATGGCGCCGCTTGTCGGCGTGATTGGCTCCCTGCAGGCGATGGAAGCGATCAAAGTCCTGGCGCACTACGGCACGCCTGCCGCGGGGAAAATCGTGATGTATGACGCGATGACCTGCCAGTTCCGCGAGATGAATCTGATGCGTAACCCGGGGTGTGAGGTTTGCGGAGGTTAAAGCAAACGGCAACCTTCAGGTTGCCGTTTTAGTGTTTGCTCCCTCTCCCTGTGGGAGAGGGTTGGGGTGAGGGCATCAGGCCGCACCCGTCAAATCGACGTCCGTCCAAACGCCCCCTGCCAGTCCTGCTCAAACTTCACGATCGCCGCATCCACGGCCGGAGCGGTAATAAACTGCTGCGCCACGTCCAGCGGCAGCGTGATGGACTCGCACCCTGCCAGCAGGCAGTCCAGCGCCTGACGCGGCGTTTTAAAGCTCGCGGCCAGCACCTTTGACTGCGGAGCGTGCAGCGTCAGCAGTTGCTGTAATTCCACAACAGTTTGGATCCCGTCCCCGCCCTGCGCGTCCACGCGGTTAACATAAGGGGCCACATACTCTGCCCCCGCCAGCGCGGAGAGCATCCCCTGCGCGGCGCCGTACACCGCCGTGCCCAGCGTCGGGATCCCTTCGGCTTTCAGCATTTTGATCGCCGCCAGCCCTTCTGCGGTCACCGGCACTTTTACCACCAGGTCGTTAATGATGGCGCGCAGCTTGCGCGCGTCCTCCACCATCCCTTCGGCGGTGGTCGCCATCACCTGAGCGAAAAGACGGCCTTTGCCGCCCAGCGCGTCGTGCAGCTCCGGCAGCAGCTCGTCCAGCGGCGTTTTACCTGCCGCCACAATGCTTGGGTTGGTGGTCACGCCCGCCAGCGGGAAGATACGCGCCAGCTTTTTGACTGCCGCAACGTCAGATGTGTCGAGATAAAGTTCCATGATGTCACCCTCAAATTTAGCCTGCACTTACCCTATCACGACAAAACCTGCTCAGTAGTTGACCTGCATCAAGATAACTTTCATTCGAAAGTCATTTAATCTTCATATGCAACACGAGAGGCGAAATCATGATCTTCAATATTCAGCGTTACTCTACCCACGATGGCCCCGGTATTCGAACCGTGGTGTTCCTGAAAGGCTGCTCGCTGGGCTGTCGCTGGTGCCAGAACCCGGAAAGCCGCTCCCGCAGCCGGGACGTGCTGTTTGACGCGCGCCTGTGCCTTGACGGCTGCGACCTGTGCCAGCAGGCGGCACCGGGCTGCATCGAACGCGCGCTGAACGGGCTGGTCATCCATCGTGAGAAGCTTGATGACGCCACGCTCAACGCCCTTACCGACTGCTGCCCGACGCAGGCGCTGACCGTCTGCGGTGAAGAACAGCAGGTCGAGGAGATCATGGCGACCGTACTGCGCGACAAACCCTTCTACGACCGCAGCGGCGGCGGGATCACCCTCTCCGGCGGCGAGCCGTTTATGAACCCTGAGCTGGCGCACGCCCTGTTTAAAGCCAGCCACGAACAGGGGATCCACACCGCCGTCGAAACCTGCCTTCACGTGCCGTGGCACTATATCGAGCCATCATTACCCTACGTCGATCTGTTCCTCGCCGACCTGAAGCACGTCGACGGTGACGTGTTCAAACAGTGGACGGACGGTTCGGCCAAGCGGATCCTGGATAACCTGAAACGCCTTGCCGCGGCCGGGAAAAAAATCACCATCCGCGTGCCGCTGATCCAGAGCTTTAACGCCGATGAAGCATCCATAACCGCCATTACCAACTTCGCCGCCGACGAGCTCGGCGTCGAGGATATTCATTTTCTGCCGTATCACACGCTGGGCATGAACAAATACACCCTGCTCGGCCAACCTTACTCTGCCCCTGACAAACCGCTGGATAACCCTGCCCTGCTGGACTTCGCGCAGCAGTACGCCTGCCAGAAAGGGTTAACCGCGACCTTACGAGGATAAACCTATGACAACCCTGAATCTCAACACCCTCAGCGAGCGCATTAAGGCGCACAAAACGGCGCTGGTGCATATCGTCAAGCCGCCGGTCTGTACCGAGCGCGCGCAGCATTACACCGAAATGTACCAGCAGCACATGGACAAGCCGATCCCGGTACGCCGCGCCCTGGCGCTGGCGCATCACCTGGCGGAACGCACCATCTGGATCAAACACGACGAGCTGATTATCGGTAACCAGGCAAGCGAAGTGCGCGCCGCGCCGATTTTCCCGGAATACACCGTCTCCTGGATTGAGAAAGAGATCGACGATCTGGCGGACCGCCCGGGCGCGGGCTTTGCGGTGAGCGAAGAGAACAAGCGCGTGCTGCATGAAATCTGCCCGTGGTGGCGCGGCCAGACGGTGCAGGATCGCTGTTACGGCATGTTCACCGACGAGCAGAAAGGCCTGCTGGAAACCGGCATTATCAAAGCCGAAGGCAACATGACCTCCGGCGACGCGCACCTGGCGGTGAACTTCCCGCTGGTGCTGGAGAAAGGCCTCGACGGCCTGCGCGCCAAAGTGGCCGAGCGCCGCTCGCGCATCAACCTGACGGTGCTGGAAGACCTGCACGGCGACCAGTTCCTGAAGGCGATCGATATCGTGCTGGAAGCGGTGAGCCTGCACATCAAACGCTTTGCCGATCTGGCGCGTGAAATGGCGTCCACCGAGACCCGCGAAAGCCGCCGCGACGAGCTGCTGGCGATGGCGGAAAACTGCGACGTGATTGCCCACGAGCCGCCAAAAACCTTCTGGCAGGCGCTGCAGCTGTGCTACTTCATTCAGCTGATCCTGCAGATTGAGTCCAACGGCCACTCCGTCTCCTTCGCGCGTATGGACCAGTATCTCTATCCGTACTACCGCCGCGACGTGGAGCTGAACCAGAGCCTGGATCGCGAACACGCCATCGAGCTGCTGCACAGCTGCTGGCTGAAGCTGCTGGAAGTGAACAAGATCCGCTCCGGCTCGCACTCCAAGGCTTCCGCCGGTAGCCCGCTGTACCAGAACGTCACCATCGGCGGCCAGAAGCTGGTCAACGGTGAGCCGATGGACGCGGTAAACCCGCTCTCCTACGCGATTCTGGAATCCTGCGGTCGCCTGCGCTCCACCCAGCCGAACCTGAGCGTGCGTTACCACGCGGGGATGAGCAACGACTTCCTCGACGCCTGCGTGCAGGTGATCCGCTGCGGCTTCGGGATGCCCGCGTTCAACAACGATGAAATCGTCATTCCGGAATTCATCAAGCTCGGCGTTGAACGAGACGACGCCTACGACTACGCGGCCATCGGCTGTATCGAAACCGCGGTGGGCGGCAAGTGGGGCTACCGCTGCACAGGCATGAGCTTTATCAACTTCGCCCGCGTGATGCTGGCCGCGCTGGAAGGCGGGCGCGATGCCACCAGCGGCAAGGTGTTCCTGCCGCAGGAAAAAGCGCTCTCCGCCGGTAACTTCGACAACTTCGAGGAGGTGATGGCGGCGTGGGACAGCCAGATCCGCTACTACACCCGCAAATCCATCGAGATTGAGTACGTGGTGGACACCATGCTGGAAGAGAACGTCCACGATATTCTCTGCTCGGCGCTGGTGGACGACTGCATCGAGCGCGCGAAAAGCATCAAGCAGGGCGGCGCGAAGTACGACTGGGTCTCCGGCCTGCAGGTGGGCATCGCCAACCTCGGTAACAGCCTGGCGGCGGTGAAGAAGCTGGTGTTCGAGCAGGGCACTATTGGTCAACAGCAGCTGGCGGCGGCGCTGGCGGATGACTTCGACGGGCTGACCCACGAGCAGCTGCGCCAGCGTCTGATCAACGGCGCGCCGAAGTACGGCAACGACGACGACAGCGTGGACATGCTGCTGACGCGCGCCTATCAGACCTACATCGAAGAGCTGAAGCAGTACCACAACCCGCGCTACGGTCGCGGCCCGATTGGCGGTAACTACTACGCGGGCACCTCTTCCATCTCTGCAAACGTGCCGTTTGGTGCGGCAACGATGGCCACCCCGGACGGACGTAAGGCGCACACCCCGCTGGCGGAAGGGGCAAGCCCGGCCTCCGGTACGGACCACCTCGGCCCGACGGCGGTAATTGGCTCGGTGGGTAAACTGCCGACGGAAGCGATTCTCGGCGGCGTGCTGCTGAACCAGAAGCTGAACCCGTCGACGCTGGAAAACGACAGCGATCGCCAGAAGCTGATGGTGCTGCTGCGCACCTTCTTCGAGGTGCATAAGGGCTGGCATATACAGTACAACATCGTCTCGCGCGAAACGCTGCTGGAAGCGAAGAAACATCCTGACCAGTATCGCGATCTCGTGGTGCGCGTCGCGGGCTACTCGGCGTTCTTCACCGCCCTGTCGCCGGATGCGCAGGACGATATTATCGCCCGTACTGAGCATACGCTGTAACGGTGTATCCCTTAAGGGGAAATGCGCACGCTGATGCCCTCACTCCGACCCTCTCCCACGGGAGAGGGAGAAAATACTAAAAACGGCAACCCAGGTTGCCGTTTTGCTTTTACTTTCGAATGAAATTAAATTTGTGCTCCCCGTCACCTTGTTATTAGAATGTTTCAAAACGCAGTGACCCAGGAGCACAGTATGACCGTTAAAGTTATCGTCACCGATATGGACGGAACTTTCCTTGATGATGCCAAGCAGTACGATCGTGACCGCTTCCAGGCACAGTTTGATCAGCTTAAAGCCCGCGACGTTGAATTCGTTGTCGCCAGCGGCAACCAGTATTACCAGCTCATCTCCTTCTTTCCGGAGCTGAAAGACAGGATCTCCTTCGTGGCGGAAAACGGCGCGCTGGTGTTCGATCGCGGCGAACAGATTTTCCACGGCGAGCTGACGCGTCATGAATCGCAGATCGTGATTGGCGAACTGCTGAAGGATAAAGGGCTGAACTTCGTGGCCTGCGGGCTGGAGAGCGCCTGGGTCAGCGACCAGGCTCCTGAAGAATTCGTGGCGCTGATGTCAAAGCACTATCACCGCTTAAAGCGCATCAGCGATTACCGCGAAATTGACGACGTGCTGTTTAAGTTCTCCCTGAACCTGCCGGACAGCGATATCCCTAATCTGGTGGATAAACTGCACGTCTCCCTGGACGGCATTATGAAGCCGGTCACCAGCGGCTTTGGTTTTGTCGATTTGATTATCCCCGGCCTGCACAAGGCCAACGGCATCAGTCGTCTGCTGAAACGCTGGAAAATCTCCCCGCAGGAGTGCGTGGCCATTGGCGACAGCGGCAACGATGCCGAGATGCTGAAGCTGGTGAAATATTCCTTTGCGATGGGCAACGCGGCAGAGAGCATCAAAGAAATCAGCCGCTACGGCACCGACGACAACAACCATCAGGGCGCGCTGAACGTCATTCAGGCCGTGCTCGACAACCATTCCCCGTTCGACCTCTGATCCTTTCCTCGCCGGAGCGTCGCTCCGGCCTCTCACTCTTTTTCCGACCTGTGGCTTGCGTCAAGTTTTTAAACTTGCATTAACTTATTTTTAACTTAAAGTATCACTTGTAGACATTTTTACTTTCGAATGAAAGATGCGAGGCAGTTATGACCTTTACCAGTGAAACTTTGCCAGCGGATCACAAAGCGGCAATCCGTCAGTTAAAACGTGAGCTGCGCGCGCAGATCGGCGACGTGCAGGCGGTGTTTAATAAGCTCAGCGACAAAATTGCCACCCGCGTGGCGGAAATCAACGCTCTTAAGAACAAAGGCGAATCCGTCTGGCCGGTGATCCCGTTTGCGGATGTGAAAAACGGCACGATTACAGACGCACAGCGCGAAGTCGTTAAACGCCGCGGCTGCGCGGTCATTAAAGGTCATTTCCCGCGCGAGCAGGCGCTGGCGTGGGATCGGTCGATGCTCGACTACCTCGATCTGAATAAGTTTGACGAGGTCTACAAAGGTCCGGGCGATAACTTCTTCGGCACCCTGACGGCCTCCCGCCCGGAGATTTACCCGATTTACTGGTCGCAGGCGCAGATGCAGGCGCGCCAGAGCGAAGAGATGGCGCAGGTGCAGTCGTTCCTGAACCGTTTATGGACATTCGAGAGCAACGGCAAGCAGTGGTTCAACCCGGACGTGAGCGTGATTTACCCGGACCGTATCCGCCGCCGTCCGCCGGGAACCACCTCGAAAGGGCTGGGTGCGCATACCGACTCCGGCGCGCTGGAGCGCTGGCTGCTTCCGGCCTATCAGCAGGTGTTTGCCCGCGTGTTCGACGGCAACGTCGATAAGTACGATCCGTGGAACGCCGCGCACCGTACCGAAGTGGAAGAGTACACCGTCGATAACACCACCAAATGCTCCGTTTTCCGGACCTTCCAGGGCTGGACGGCCCTGTCGGACATGATCCCAGGTCAGGGGCTGCTGCACGTGGTGCCCATCCCGGAAGCGATGGCCTATATACTGCTGCGGCCGCTGCTGGACGACGTGCCGGAAGACGAGCAGTGCGGCGTGTCGCCGGGGCGCGTGCTGCCGGTTTCCGAGAAGTGGCACCCGCTGCTGATCGAGGCGCTGACCAGCATTCCGGCACTCGAGGCAGGCGATTCCGTGTGGTGGCACTGCGATGTGATCCACTCCGTCGCGCCGGTGGAAAATCAGCAGGGCTGGGGCAACGTGATGTACATCCCTGCCGCGCCGATGTGCGAGAAAAACCTCGCCTACGCGAAGAAGGTCAAGGAAGCGCTGGAAACCGGCGCGTCGCCGGGAGACTTCCCGCGCGAGGATTATGAAAAGAGCTGGCAGGACCGCTTTACCGTGAACGATCTCAACATCCACGGCAAGCGCGCGCTGGGTATGGTCTAACTGTCGTACAGCCCTTCCCGCTCCACGGCGGTGCGTCGTTTCCCCTGACGTATCCGCCGTACCGATTCCCGCACGGCCAGCGTGCCGTTAAGCAGTAACGTCCCCACCGGCGCGTCCGGGCGCATGAGCCGCTGCTGGAGCATATAAACCGCTTCTGTTCCCAGCTCATCGCGGGGGACATGCACGGCCGTCAAAGGCACATCCTGGATTGCCGCCAGGTTAAAGCCGTCAATGCTCATCACCGACACGTCCTGCGGCACGCGCAGGCCGTGGTTTTGTAAGGCGCTAATGGTGCCCGCCGCCATGAAGTCGCCGCCAACCAGGAACGCGGTAGGTAAATCCTTCCCCCGCACTTCACTGAGCCAGCTGCTGACCATCTGTTCCGTTTCGCGCGCGCTGAAGCTGGGCACCACCAGCAGATCGCGTTTATCGTTGAATTTCAGGTTGTGAGACTGCCACGCGTCGCGGATCCCCGCCAGGCGCAGCTCCATGGTGTAGCGGCGCAGGCACAGCACGTTCATCACCTCACGATGTCCCATTTCGAACAGATATTCCGCCGCCCGCTCGCCAATGGCGCGATGATCCGGCGCGACGGCAGGCAGACGCACGTGCCGGTCGCGGCAGTTAATCAGCATGCAGGGTTTACCGACGTCCACTGCCAGATCGTGGATATGGGGATCGTCGATGCCAAGAAGGATTGCCGCCTGGGTATCCCCTTCGTTCATGCGTGCCAGAAACAGCTGGGCGTCGCTGTCGTTCTCCTCCAGCGCGCAGTAGCGAAGGCGCACATCGTGGGACGCCAGGCCTTTACTCACACTTTGGATCACGCGGTAGTAAAAGATGTCGGACCGCTCGTCAAACGCCCGCTGCGGGGCAAAAACCACCAGGCTATTAAGCAGCAGGCGCCCTGCCGCCATACCGTCCATCACCCCCAGCTCTCGCGCGCACACCAGCACCTTCGCGCGTGCTTTTTCACTGGTATTCGCTTTTCCCGCCAGCACCCGCGACACGGTGCTGATCGAGAGCTGCGTCCGGGCCGCGATTTCGGTGATTTTTAGCCTTTTGTCCATTTTGTGATCTGGCTCCATTTGCGAAATGAAAAAATTTTCATAGCGTATTGGTCAGGCAATAGCTGACATAAAGGCCATCATGCCAGAGGGTTTATGTCAGTTATGAGAAATTTTGCACAAAATCCACTTTTGCCCACTCATTTTCTTCCTTAAGGTGAACTTGTCACACAACTTCCATACTAGTTGTATACCAACTTAGGCATTTTAAACGGATAGAAATCAAAGGCATAAAAATCCGTGTGACACCTGAACCTCCGTCCCCTTACCGTCCGTCTTGTGGAGAGTAAAATGAGTCAGGACATCAATAACACCGTAGCGACAAGCAAAACCCGTCGCGTCATCAAGAACCTGCGCTGGTACGTGCTGGTGCTGTTCTTACTTGGCGTCACCGTTAACTACATCACCCGAAACTCACTCGGGATCCTCGCCCCGGAACTGAAAGAGAGCCTCGGGATCACCACCGAGCAATACTCCTGGATCGTCGGCGCGTTCCAGATCGCCTATACCATTTTCCAGCCCCTGTGCGGCTGGCTGATTGACGTCATCGGCCTGAAGATTGGCTTTATGGTCTGCGCCGGGATCTGGGCGCTGATGTGTATTTTCCACGCGGGCGCCGGAAGCTGGCTGCACCTCGCTATTCTGCGCTTCTTTATGGGTGCCTCTGAGGCCGCCGCTACCCCGGCAAACGCCAAAACCATCGGCGAATGGTTTCCGAAATCAGAGCGACCTGTTGCCGCCGGCTGGGCTGGCGTGGGCTTCTCCATCGGCGCGATGCTGGCTCCGCCTATCATCTACTTTGCTCACGCATCGTTCGGCTGGCAGGGCGCGTTTATGTTTACCGGCGTGCTGGCGCTGCTGTGGGTGATCCTCTGGTGGGCGTTCTACCACAACCCGGAGCAGCACCCGAACCTGAGCAAGGACGAGCTGGCGTTTATCAAGCAGGACAACGAACCGCCTGCGGTGAGACTGCCCTTCCTGACCGCGCTGAAAACCGTCTCGAAAAACAAACGCTTCTACGGTATCGCCATTCCGGCCTTTATGGCTGAACCCGCCTGGGCGGTGCTGAGCTTCTGGGTGCCGCTGTACCTCGCCAAAGAGCACGGCATGGATCTGAAGCAGATTGCGATGTTTGCCTGGCTGCCGTTCCTCGCCGCCGACCTCGGCAGCGTGGCGAGCGGCTACCTGACGCGTCTGTACACCCGTCTGTTCGGCTGCTCGCGCGTTAACTCGGTCGTTGCCAGCTCCGTGACGGGCGCGTTCCTGATGATCTCGCTGGGCATCGTGGCCATTACCCGCGACCCGTATATCACCATCGTGCTGATCTCCATCGGCGGCTTCGGGCACCAGATTATCTCCTGCATGCTGAGCGCCCTGGTCGTTGAGTCGTTCGACAAAGGCCAGATGGCGACCGTAAACGGCATGCGAGGCTCTGCGGCGTGGATCGCCAGCTTCCTGTTCTCGCTGTTAATCGGGGTGACCGCCGACAAAATCGGCTTTAACCCGCTCTTTATTGCCATGGGCTTCTTTGACCTGATTGGCGCTGTCTTCCTGGTAGCATTTATTGCTGAACGTCGCGCCAAGCGCGCCTGATAGTGGATGTATTGCATATGAAAACCCTGAAAAACTGGACCCTTGATACGCAGTCGGCAAACCATCTGGAACTGCTGGTCGATAACCAGCACCGCCTGTGCCTGTATGTGCTGGAAGAGAACCTGTTCCGCGTGCTGATCAAACGCAAAGGCGGGCTGGCGCTGGACCGCACCTGGAGCATCGCGCCGGAAAAAGACGTGCCGTGGGAAGGCCGCCCTCGTGACGATATAAGCGGTTTCTCCTGCCCGGCCTGGACCCTGACGCAGCAGGATGAGACGCTCACCGTGGCAACCGAACAGCTGCGCGTGACGGTCCACCAGCCGCTGTGGCTGGAGTGGCACTACCGCAATGAGGCGGGCGAGTGGCAGCCGCTGGTCAACGACCGTCCAACCAGCGCCTACCTGCTGAACGCCCACGGCGACGGCGTGGCGCATTACCTCAGCCGCCGCAAGGACGAGCGTTTCTATGGCCTTGGCGAAAAAGCGGGCGATCTGCAGCGCAACGGCAAGCGCTATGAGATGCGCAACCTCGACGCCATGGGGTACAACGCGGCCAGCACCGACCCGCTCTACAAGCATATTCCGTTCACTATCGCCCGCCGCGACGATATCAGCTACGGCCTGTTCTACGACAACCTGAGCAGCTGCTGGCTGGATCTGGGCAACGAGATCGACAACTACCACACCGCCTACCGTCGCTGGCAGGCGGAAGCGGGCGACATCGATTACTACATCTTTACCGGCACGCGCGTGCTGGACGTCACCAAAGCCTTCGTGCGCCTGACCGGGAAAACGCTGTTCGGACCGAAGTGGAGCCTGGGCTACAGCGGCTCGACCATGCACTACACCGACGCGCCGGACGCGCAAAACCAGCTGATGAACTTCATCCGCCTGTGCGAAGAGCACGCCATTCCGTGCGACTCGTTCCAGCTCTCCTCCGGCTATACCTCCATCAACGGCAAGCGCTACGTATTTAACTGGAACTATGACAAGGTGCCGCAGCCGAAGGTGATGAGCCAGGCCTTCCACGACGCCGGGCTGAAGCTGGCGGCCAACATCAAGCCGTGCCTGCTGCAGGACCATCCGCGCTATAACGAAGTGGCGGAGAGCGGCCTGTTCATTCGCGATTCAGAAACCGATGCACCGGAACGTTCCAGCTTCTGGGATGACGAAGGCTCGCACCTCGACTTTACCAACCCGCAGACGGTGCAGTGGTGGCAGAACGGCGTGACCACGCAGCTGCTGGAGATGGGCATCGACTCTACCTGGAACGACAACAACGAATATGAAGTGTGGGACGGAGAAGCGCGCTGCTTTGGCTTCGGCAAGGAGATCGCCATCAAGCACATTCGCCCGGTGATGCCGCTGCTGATGATGCGCGCCTCGCTGGAAGCGCAGCAGCGTTTCGCGCCGGAAAAACGTCCGTATCTCATCTCCCGCTCCGGCTGCGCCGGGATGCAGCGCTACGTTCAGACCTGGAGCGGCGACAACCGCACCAGCTGGGACACCCTGCGCTATAACATCCGCATGGGGCTGGGCATGAGCCTGTCCGGCCTGTTCAACGTCGGCCATGACGTCGGCGGTTTCTCCGGCGACAAGCCTGACGCCGAGCTGTTCGTGCGCTGGGTGCAGAACGGCGTGATGCACCCGCGCTTTACCATTCACTCGTGGAACGATGACCACACCGTGAACGAGCCGTGGATGTACCCGGGCGTCACGCCAGCCATTCGCGGTGCGGTTGAGCTGCGCTACCGCCTGCTGCCGTACCTCTACACCCTGCTCTGGCAGGCGCATGCCGACGACGAGCCGATGCTGCGCCCGACCTTCCTCGACCACGAGCACGATGCGCAGACGTTTGAGGAGTGCGATGACTTCCTGCTGGGCCGCGACCTGCTGGTCGCCAGCGTCGTCGAAGCCGGGCAGCGCGAGCGCCGCGTCTGGCTGCCGGAGAACGACACCGGCTGGTATGATTTTTACACCCACGCGTGGTATGCGGGCGGCCAGTCGATCGTCCTCGACGCGCCGCTGGAAAAACTGCCGCTGCTGGTGCGCGCCGGTGCCGGTCTGCCGCTGAGCGAACGCATTACCCACGTGTCCGCTGAAAAAGACAACACCCGCGAGCTGAAGCTGTTCCCGGTGAAGGGCGTCGGGACAACCTCAGGCATGCTGTTTGAAGACGACGGCGAAAGCTGGGGCTATCAGAACGGCAATGCGCTGTGGGTGGAGTGGGAAATGGTGTGTGACGGCGCAACCATCAACCTGAAGGTCAATGCGCGCGGGGATTATCGTCCGGCGTGGAAAGCGCTTAAGGTGTCGCTACCTGTAGGGGAAAAACGTACGCTGCTGGTGAACGGAGTTGAAGGGGGCGAGTGGGTGGTGTAGTGCGGCCTGATGCCCTCACCCTAACCCTCTCCCACAGGGAGAGGGAATAGAACGTAGGCCGGGTAAGGCGAAGCCGCCACCCGGCTTTTTTTAGTTCTCGATACCTTTACTGCGCAGGTAATCTTCATAGTTACCGGTGAAGTCCACCACGCGCTCTGGCGTAATTTCGATCACGCGGGTCGCCAGCGAGCTGACGAACTCACGGTCGTGAGAGACGAAGATCAGGGTACCCTGATACATCTCCAGCGCCATGTTCAGGGATTCGATAGATTCCATGTCCAGGTGGTTAGTCGGTTCGTCCATCACCAGGATGTTTGGTTTTTCCATCATCAGCTTGCCGAACAGCATGCGCCCCTTCTCGCCACCGGAGAGCACCTTAGCCGGTTTTTTGATGTCGTCCTGGCTGAACAGCAGACGACCCAGAATGCTGCGCACCGCCTGCTCGTCGTCGCCTTCCTGCTTCCACTGGCTCATCCAGTCGAAGACGGTGAGGTCGTTTTCGAACTCGTACTCATGGTCTTGCGCGTAGTAGCCAATCTGCGCGTTTTCAGACCACTTCACGGTGCCGTTGTCCGGCTGCAGTTCGCCCACCAGGGTTTTCAGCATGGTGGATTTACCCACGCCGTTGGCACCGAGGATGGCAATCTTCTCGCCCACTTCCAGCAGCAGGTTGAATTTTTTAAACAGCGGGCCGTTCTCAAAGCCTTTTTCAAGAGCTTCCACTTCCAGCGCGTTACGGAACAGTTTCTTGTCCTGCTCGAAGCGGATGAACGGGTTCTGACGGCTGGAGGCTTTGACTTCGTCCAGCTTGATTTTGTCGATCTGACGCGCACGCGAGGTCGCCT
Source organism: Enterobacter asburiae (assembly GCF_001521715.1). Lineage (NCBI taxonomy): Bacteria > Pseudomonadati > Pseudomonadota > Gammaproteobacteria > Enterobacterales > Enterobacteriaceae > Enterobacter > Enterobacter asburiae. The sequence goes on along the minus strand of NZ_CP011863.1, from coordinate 544,227 downwards.
GACGCGACTTAGAGGCGTTAGCGCTAAAGCGGCTGACGAAGGACTGCAGGTCAGCAATCTGCGCTTTCTTCTTGGCGTTATCCGCCAGCAGACGTTCACGCGCCTGGGTGGCCGCCGTCATGTATTCGTCGTAGTTGCCCGGGTAAACGCGCAGCTCGCCGTAGTCCAGATCCGCCATGTGCGTACAGACCATGTTCAGGAAGTGACGGTCGTGCGAGATGATGATCATGGTGCTGTCGCGATCGTTCAGCGTCTGCTCCAGCCAGCGGATGGTGTCGATGTCCAGGTTGTTCGTCGGTTCGTCGAGCAGCAGGATGTCCGGGTTAGAGAACAGCGCCTGTGCCAGCAGCACGCGCAGCTTCCAGCCTGGTGCAACTTCGCTCATCGGGCCGTAATGCTGTTCAACCGGAATGCCCACGCCCAGCAGCAGCTCGCCCGCGCGCGCTTCCGCAGAGTAGCCGTCCATCTCGCCGTACTGCGTTTCCAGCTCGGCCACTTTATAGCCGTCTTCTTCGCTCATTTCTGCCAGCGCGTAGATGCGATCGCGCTCCTGCTTCACTTCCCACAGTTCCCCATGCCCCATGATCACGGTGTCAAGCACGGTGAACTCTTCGAAGGCGAACTGATCCTGACGCAGCTTACCGATACGCTCGTTAGGGTCGAGCGATACGTTGCCGAGCGTCGGCTCCAGGTCACCGCCGAGGATCTTCATAAAGGTGGATTTTCCGCTACCGTTGGCACCAATCAGGCCGTAACGGTTGCCGCCGCCAAATTTGACGGAAATGTTTTCGAACAGCGGCTTACTGCCAAACTGCATAGTGACGTTGCTGGTAACTAACACGGGGAGATTCCTGCGAAAAGTGTGATAAACACGGCATTATGCCACAATTCCGAATTGAGATCCCGTGTTGCGGCAATCCACTAAACTTTAACAAAATCGAAAAAAATGTGATTTCGTACACATCTGAATTCCCTGTAAGCGGGAATGCACATATAATGCGCTCCCATCACAGATTCAGACTTATCAACTCATCGCCAGAATGGCTTAGATACCTCGCACAACATGAACATGAAATTAACAACGCTTTTTGCGGCGGCGTTAGCCGTAGTAGGTTTTTGTAAGACCGCGTCTGCGGTGACGTATCCCCTGCCAACAGACGGTAGCCGTCTGGTAGGCCAGAACCAGGTTGTGACGGTACCAGAAGGTAACTCTCAGCCACTGGAGTATTTCGCTGCGCAGTACCAGCTGGGCCTGTCTAACATGCTGGAAGCGAACCCGGGCGTTGACCCGTATCTGCCGAAAGCGGGTACCGTGCTGAATATCCCTCAGCAGCTGATCCTGCCGGATACCGTTCATGAAGGTATCGTGATTAACAGCGCCGAAATGCGTCTGTATTACTACCCGAAAGGCACCAACACCGTTATCGTGCTGCCAATCGGTATCGGCCAGCTGGGTAAAGACACCCCGATGAACTGGACCACCAAAGTTGAGCGTAAGAAAGCGGGCCCAACCTGGACGCCGACCGCTAAAATGCACGCGGAATACATCGCTGCGGGCGAACCGCTGCCAGCCGTTGTGCCGGCAGGCCCGGATAACCCAATGGGTCTGTACGCGCTGTACATTGGCCGCCTGTACGCTATCCACGGCACCAACGCCAACTTCGGTATCGGCCTGCGCGTAAGCCACGGCTGCGTGCGCCTGCGTAACGACGACATCAAGTTCCTGTTCGAAAACGTGCCGGTCGGTACGCGCGTGCAGTTCATCAACGAACCGGTGAAAGCGACCTCTGAGCCAGACGGCAGCCGCTACATCGAAGTGCACAACCCGCTGTCCACCAGCGAAGACCAGATCAACAACAACGAAATCGTCCCTGTTACGCTGAACAGCGCGGTGCAGGCGGTGACTTCTCAGCCAGACGTAGAAACGGCGATTGTTGACCAGGCCGTGCAGAACCGCTCCGGTATGCCGGTGCGTTTGAACTGATAAAGAAGCATTAAAAAAGCGGGCCTCGTTGCCCGCTTTTTTTTATCCGTTATTCACGATCACGATCCCGCCGTGGTCGTACCGATAGTGGCAGTGCGCATACTCCAGCGGCGTGCCATCCTCCAGATAAATCACCTGCTCCACTTCCAGTACGGGATCGGTCTGCTCGCAGACCAGATGCTCCCTGTCCAGCGCGTTGGGTTTAAGCGCCCGCACCACCCGATACGACCCCATAATTTTCAACGCCAGCGTCTCCTGCACGTACTGGAACACTGAACCTTCAAGATGGTTTTTCGTCAGGCCCGGCACCAGATTCATCGGCATCACCGTGGAATCCAGCGACATCGGTTCGCCGTTCAGCAAACGGAGTCGAATGAAGTCATAGATCGGCGCATCGGCGTTAATCATCAGCGACGCCTGCTCTTTGTCGTTCGGGAAGCGCAGCTCGAAATGCACCACCCGGCTGGTCACCGTTCCCAGATGTTCCCAGGTTTTGGTCGCACCAAAGTAGTCGCTGCCGGAGAGATCCCACTGCGAGAGCTGAAGAAAGTTTTTGCGGATGAACGTGCCCTGCCCCTGACGGGTATAGACCAGACCTTCGACGATCAGCTGGCGCATCGCCTGCTGAATGGTCATCCGGCTGGAGCTGAACTCCGCCGCCAGCGCAAACTGGTCCGGCAGGGGTTCGTTGGCGGCGTACTGCTGGCTAATAATGCGTTTCTTAATTTCCCGCGCTATGGTGATGTACTTCGCCGCCATCGTCCTTCCTTTCAGTTAGTTTTCTATCCCGCTGTTTTTCAACGCCACTCTCTCGGCAATCTTGAGGAAAGGCAGGTAGAAGAATACACCAAATACGATGATTGCCAACTGCACCACCACCGCCCGCCAGTCCCCCGCCGTCGCCAGCCAGGCGCTGAGAATTGGCGGCGTGGTCCACGGGATCATCACCACGCAGCGCGACATTAACCCCAGCGTGGTACAGAGCCAGGCGAAGTAAATGCCGATGGCGGGCAGCAGCACAAACGGGATCATCAGCGGCAGGTTAAACACGATCGGCAGGCCGAAAATCACCGGCTCGTTGATGTTGAATAAACCGGGCGCCAGCGACAGACGCGCCACCTGCTTCGCCGATTTTTGTCTGGAGAAGATAAAGATGGCAATCAGCAGCGAGATCGTGCTGCCCGTGCCGCCCACCATGCCAAACGTCGGCACGAAGATGTTGTTGATGATATGCGGGATGGGCTGGCCGTTGGCGAAGGCCAGCATGTTCTCGTTGGTGTTGATCAGCAGGAAAGGCTCCAGCACCACGCTGTTAACGACAGACTGATGAATACCCAGCGTGAACAGGAAGTTACCGAAGCTGTAGATGAAAATCGTTCCCGGCAGGCTGGTGTTGATCAGCCGCAGCGGCTGCTGGATAAAGGTGGTAATGAGATGGATCAGGTCCGTGTGCAGCACGTTTGCCAGCACGGCCGCCAGCACGGCGAACAGGGAGAGCGTGAGGATGGTCGGGATCAGCGCGGTAAAGGATTTGCTCACCGCCGGAGGCACGTTTTCCCCTAGGGAAATGTTCAGCGCCTTCAGGCGCGAAATGGCGATAAACAGTTCCGTTGAGAGCAGCCCGATCAGCACCCCGGCGAAAATCCCGGTTGAGCCGATATTGGCGAACGTCAGCACCTGGGTGACGTTCACCGCGGCATCGCTGCCGACGGGCGTAATCTGCAGGCGCATCGGCATCATGATGATGAAGCTGCTGACGGCGATCACCACTGCCGAGACCGGATTGTCGAAATCTTTGTTGCGCGCCAGCGACCAGGCAATCATCGGCGCCAGCAGCAGCGCGGCAATGTTCAGCGTGCCGTTGATAATCGCCTCGCCCCACACCTTAAACTGCGCGAGCGTGTCGCCGTGAAAAATCCACGGAAAAACCACGTTGTTCACCAGTACCGCCAGACCGGCGAGGATGAAAATGGGCATCACCGTGGCGAAGGCGTCGCGCAGGGAGCGAAGGTGCACCTGATTAGCCAGGCGCGCCGAGAACTCAACAAATTTATCGACAAAAGACTGCATGTGCGGTGTTATTTTTGTTTCAGACATAGCGGATAGTTCCCATCAATCAGTCACAAAAACGGCCCGGCAGCGTACGGCTTACATCTCGCGTCCGTTGGTATGGATAACCTGTTTTAACCACGCGTAGCTCTTCTTCGGCACGCGCTTCAGGTCTTTCAGGTCGTGGTTTTCCCGGTTGACATAGACCACGCCGTAGCGCTTACGCATGTCGCCCTGGGAGCTGAGAATGTCGATTAACCCCCAGCCGAGGTAGCCGATTACCTCTGCCCCGTCCTCGAACATCGCCTCCTTCATGGCATTGATATGCGCCCGGTGGTAGTCGATGCGGTAGGTGTCCTCAATAGGGTTCACGCCGTCCCAGGACTCAATCACCCCGATGCCGTTTTCGATTGGGAAGACCGGCATCCGCCAGTCGTTGGCGTAGCGGGTGATGATGGTGCGAAAGCCCAGCGGATCGATCTGCCAGTTCCACTCGGTGGCCTTCAGGTAGGGGTTGTTTTTCTCGCCGTGCAGCAGGTAATAGTTCACCGGCGTGCCTTCCGGGATCGCATCGCTGTCCAGCGTTTTGCTGGCGTAGTAGCTGAAGGCCATATAGTCGTTTCTGGTGCGCGCCAGCAGCGCTAAATCCTCGGCGCGGTAGATATCGCCAAAGCCCTCCTGCTCCACCACCGCCATCACAGCAGGGCTGTAGCCCTGCCCTGCGAAGACGCGCAGCAGGTTCTGGTTGAGGAATTCGTCGTACTGCTGGGCGCAGAAGATATCGCGCGGTTTGCAGGTGGCCGGGTAGATCAGCTGGTGCGCCAGCATGCCGCCCATCAGCTGGCCCGGTCTGGTCTGGTGCAGATACTCGGTCAGCGCCATGTGCGCCACCATCGTATGGTGCTGCAACTCGTACAGCTCGCGCAGGGTTTTCTCGCCGTGCATATAGCCGGAAATACGGAACGCTTCCGGCATATGGAAGATGTTCTGCTCGTTGAAGGTCAGCCAGTACTTCACGCGGTCGCCATAGCAGTCGATCATCTTTTTGCCGTAGCGGATAAAGGCGTCCATCACGCGGCGGTCGTTGAAGCCGTTGTACTCCTGCGCCAGCGCCAGCGGCATATCGAAATGGTACAGGCAGACCATCGGCTCGATGCCGCGGGCGATGAGATCGTCAATAAAGCGGTCGTAAAACGCGATGCCCTCGTCGTTGAACGCGCCGTCGCCCTGCGGGCAGACGCGGCTCCATGAGATCTGAAAGCGGTAGCAGTTCATGCCCAGATCCTGCATCAGGTCGAAATCTTCCCGGTAGCGGTGGTAGGAGTCGGTCGCGACTTTCCAGTCGGAGATGTTCTCCCCGGCTTCGCGAATGTCGTACACCGACATCCCTTTCCCGCCCTCGTTCCAGGCCCCTTCCGTCTGCATGCTGGACACGGAGTTGCCCCATAAAAAATTGGCCGGCAGCGAATTGTTCATGCTCTCTCCCTATATGACTAGTCATTTTAAATTTCATGACTAGTCATATAGGGTAAGATTGAGACGCGATCAAACGGAAGGTTCATTTTTTGTGAGCCTTGCCGGAAAAAGAGGGATACAGACGCAATCACGTCGCCGTTACGCGGGCCCGTTTACTATCGCGTCGGGCAATTTATCTTATGAGCAAAGACAGAGTATGGATATACATCAGAAGGAAAGAGGATAATCAGAGAACTTTTATTTTTCGCATTAAACTTATAATATCAGTTAGGCTTTTCAAACCATACTTCCTATAAATAATATACTTATGAGAATATAAAGTCTTTATATTAACATCCATAAGCTTTGAAATTTCCCTCATTGATATCCCTGCTGTGACGTATTTTAATATGTTAGTTTGCTGAACAGTAAGCTTAACGTGCCTACAGTTATAACACCCAACTTTAGAAAAATACATATTTGTGAAGTTCGCTTGTAGTTTCGGTAAAACAATACGCTTTAATATATTATCCAGCCCCTGCAAGCTTAAATTATAATCAACAGGGATAATATTTTTTAGACAATTCGGCAAGTCGTTCACAACAAACTCTTGTTCAATTATACCGATAGTAATATGGGCATGATTGCAATTTATTACACCTGGGCAAGTAAATATTTCTCCACGTGCAAAGTGATGAATGCTCAGATCAGGTGAAAAATTTAACGCCCCTCCCTCACCAAATTCAAATAAAACGTCCATTCCGGCATTGTGAAAAAAAATCCTTAATCTTTCTTTTAGTCCATAGGCAAAAAAAACATCAGGAATATTGATGAGTATTTTAATCATAATCCATGATTATAGTTTGTACGATTAAAGACGAGCGCTATATTCACACGTTCGGGAAGGTAACCCCTTCCCGACGCGGAATCATATTAGTAAGGCATCATCACAATAACGCTGGACCCCGTATGGAAACCCTCTTTGGTCACGCCTGTCAGAAGATCTTTAACGGGCACCAGCGAATCGCCCTCTGGCAGATCGATTTTTGTGTTCAGCGGTTTATCAGCAACGGTTAATTCGGATTTCCCCTCATCAAGATACACATATTTATCTTTCGTAATCAGGTTGAACGTAACCGAAGCCGGTACAGAGCACTGTACACCCATCGACGTGGTGGCCACATCGCCCTCAGCCTGCTTTAACGTTATCGTCCCATGCTCAAGGACTATTTCTGGAGAGGTAATTTTGCACCATTCCTGGGCTGGTGGAATAAGCAAACAACCGCCCGGCACAAAAACGGAGCTCCATATTGTACCTAAATATGGCGTCACGATATATGCAACACATTCTTGTGGTGATGGAGAATTGCCGGTATGAGTAACATAAGCTACATTTTTCCCAGAGGTATTATATAAGTGCATAGCAATTTCACTAATCGTCTGAGATGCGTTAGTTGGTTCCTCTACTTCCCATGTACCGGTATTATCATTTGTTGTCGGGTTATGTCGATGAGTTAATTCTATATATTGCTTATCCATTACCACATCCACAGAAGGCCCTATTTCCAGAGGCTTTTGAGTAATATAGTAATGATACGTACCACCTCCAACACTTTCATTTCGAATGCTGGTAATAATTGGCCAAAGCCCTGCTTGCGCCGATATTGAAAAAAACAAGACTAGAAAAACAAAAAAACGTTTCATGCTTTTTCTCTGTTTATTGATACGTTAATACAAAAGTACTGATAGCACTGAAGTCACCAACAGCGAGCGTTTTTGCCGTAATCGCAGTAGGTCGAGCCTGAACGTAAGCGTAGAAATCAAGGTTGTTTTTGCCCTGACTCAGCTGCTTGACAGGACTGATTTTATTCACGGCCAGAGAAGAACCATCCGGCATCGAAAACCCAATCGCCACGCCTTTTGCACTGCTCGCTGGGTCAAGTGCCAGCATATCCTTGAGTTCGTTGTCCGCTTGCCCTTCAAACGTGACGCCCACTGTATTCATGAGCGAAGGATCGCAGTCTTCCAGATGGAGGGTAAACGACTGGCCCTTAGTACGCTGATACTGATAAAGATACTTAACAACAACCGTACCGAAATCGACATGAATATCCGTGTCGGCATCAGGCAGCGTACAGGGCTCAGCTACTAAGGCTCCCGAGAAGTGGACGTTTTCCGCAGCCCGCGACGCATTCACCGTCAGCATGCCGGCCAGCAAAGCCGGAAGGAATAGTACAAATTTCATGTTGGCTCCTCAGAGGTAATCCGCACGCAGCGTCATTGTGGCTTCAAACGCCCCTTCGGTGAGCGTAACCGCCGAGTCCTGCACCGGAACCGCCTCTATCTTCGGCGGCGACGCCGGGTCTGCTACAGCAACACGCTTAGCGAAGGTGGCCGCCACACCGTCCACGAGAATGTGAATGCCCAGGCCGGTTTTGTTCGTCACTACCGCAGAGCCATCAAAGGCTGCGGGCGTGGCGGTATCGATTACAATCGCCAGATTGTTAACGCTGTACCCCGCATCGCAGTCCACGCTGTAATTCACAGGTTGCTTATAGTTGATTCCATCGATTTTATTCACCCCAAGATTTGTGCCAAAAAGCACCTCAATGGTTTGACCGTTATTGATGCTACACGGGGGTGCCACCAGCGTGCCGTGAAACGCCATATTTTCAGCCGCCTGAGCGCCCAGAGACAGCAGCCCTGCCAGGCTTAACGTGATGATTCGCTTTTTCACTGGTAGTTCACCGTCATTGTTGCCCCAGCGGTAAAAGCGCCGGTCGGCAGATGTGCGCCTGGCTGCTGTACCAGCAGCGCCTTCAGCGCGGGTTTGCTGGTCGAGCTCGCCAGCGCCAGTTTCGTGTTCAGCGGATAGTCGATACCGTCCGCTTTGATGCGGATCCCCAGTTCCGGGATAGTGGTTTTGAGGATATCAGCATCAAAATCTGCCCCAGCGCCTTTAATGGTCATCGCCAACGTTTTGCTCTGGTCCGCGCTTGTGCAATCGAACGTGTAATTCACCTCTTTTTCCACAACCCCTTTCGCTACGTCGGTGGTAATCACGTTATCGCCGAAATCCACGTCAATAATTTGATTGTTGTTTATCTCGCACGGCGAGGTGTTGATGGTCACATTCACTGTAACCATTGCCGTATTCTGAGCCGCCCATGCCCCCTGATACGCCGTCAGCGCTAGCACGACGCCCAGCCATTTCATTTTGCTCATGGCGTCTCCTATTGGTAAATCATGCTGAAGTTAACCAGCGCGTGATACGGCCCGGCGACAAACGGTGCGGAAGTCCGCTCCGGTTGCAGCGTAAACGTCACCTGGTTCTGCCCCGGGTTCAGCAAAATACTGTCGCTGTTACGCGAGAGCATCACCGTTTCGCCGCGACTGTCGCGCAGGCGCAGGCCGATACCCGATGCACCCGTCACTTTAATCAGCGCCGGGTTGCTCTCGTCCTGTACCGCCGTAAATCTTGCCTTGTAAGGCGGCTGCAGCGTGCTGAAAGTCGTCGTCATCGGCGTGATGTTGGTGCTCCAGTTCGCCAGTTCCGGGCAGTCCTGCAGATAGATATTGACCTTCACCGGGGCTGCCGCTTTGCCGACCTGGTTCACGTCGGCCCGACTGGTGCTGCCGAGATCCACATCCTGCCAGGCTGAGTCCATGGTCATCCGGCAGGTGTTTTCCAGCAGATCGCCATGGACAAATAACGTGCCGGTATCTACCAGCGGCTTCTCATCTTCCGCACGGGCTGCCCCGGATACCGCGAGCAGCAGGCTAACGGCCAGAACCGTCTTCGTCATTCCGTTCATTGTTGTTATCCCTTACGTCCTGATTATTGGTTTTTCAGTAGTTTTGCCGTGCAGTTAGCGCCGCTACAGGTGAACTGAACTTTTGGACGTCCGCCATAATCATTCACGTAGGTCAGTACCGGTGAGGTCCCCAGGGCTGCGGCAGAGGCCTCAATGGTCACCTTATCTTTAGGCGCCACCATCACTGGCTGCAAGCTCACCGGGCTCCCCTTTTCTGACGTACGTCCTTCCACGATAGTCAGGAAGTACGGCGTGGGATTGTTCAGCACGTATTTATCCCCGTTACGCGTAAGCGTCACTTTCTCCACCCAGTCCCCGGTTGCTGCCTGAGTCTTGTCCAGCGCAATGGCTGCGGGTCGGTAAAAAAGTTTGATACGCGTCTGCAGAGCAATTTGCAGCGTGTTCGGCTTGTTGCTGCGCGGCGGAATTTCGCGCAGGTTGAAGTAGAACAGCGATTCACGATCCTGCGGCAGTGCGCTCATGGCCGGTGACGTCTGCACCTTCACCTGGCTTTTGGCTCCTGCTTCCAGGCGCTGCACCGGCGGCAGCACCGTCATCGGTGAGGACACCTTGTTGCCCTGCGCATCTTCAATCCAACCCTGTGCCAGATACGGCAGGTTTTTGTTCTCATTACTGATGTTCAGGCTGACGGATTTCTCGCCGCCGTTCACGATCACACGGGTGCGATCCAGCGAAATTGCAGCGTTCGCCTGCTGCGCGGCCATCAGACCACCCAGCACTACAGCCAGAACGGAAAGGGTATTTTTACGGTTTAACATCTTCATCTATTTCACTCGTTTAAAGGTTTTCTGAACCGTGGCTTACTGGCACGGCAGTAACAGATTTCCGTTCTGGTTGAGTCCTGATAATTTTTCCGGCACGGTGACGGCACACTGCACCTCACCATCCCAGCTCACATTCAGTTTCGCGCCCGGCTTGAGGCCGGAGAGATACGTCTGACCGTCATCGTTAACAATGCCGATTTCTTGTTTCTCGGCGTTCTGCACGCTGGCACCAAACGGTGGATAGCTGCTGTCAGCCAGGCGAATGACACCCATCGCTTTCTCGCCGGAAATTACATTAAATTTCCGGTAGCCAATGGCGCCTTCGGTCAACGTTGCCTGTACAACGGAGGAAGAAGCTTCCGCGTTATCAGGAAGATCGTTAATGTCGATGCTCAGGTTGTTCTTGTTGTAATTGCTGACCTCGGTAATAACCGCTTTGCCAAACCGGTTGGTACGCGTGCTATCGCTGTAGCCCTGCACCGGAATATCCGCTGCATCCCCGGTATCCACCATCACTCGGGTACCTCCCAGGTTGTTCGACCGATGCAGCGCCGCACCGTGGGTGGTGGCCGTCATCCCGCCGCGAAGGGAGAGCCCGGCGGAGGTGTACTGGTTCTGCTGGTAATCGACGTTAGCCGTAATGTCGGCCACATCTGCTGAATGGTCGTAGTAACCGCTCAGGGTACCGCCGTCGTCGCTACCGCCCGCCGCAATGCGGTAGTTATCGCCATTTTTCAGATGGTCAAAGTACGCCAGGTTATGGCTGTTATTGTTACCGTTAACCGAGCCGTTATAGCTGAGCGACCCGGATTCACCCCATGGCACGGAAAGCGACACGTACATGCCATCATCGTTTTCACCGTTGAATTTGTTGCGATAGGCCGTCAGCGAGCCGTTAATGTTTTTCCATTTGCCAATGTCGAAAAAGCGCGACAATGACAGGTTGTAACGATCCTCAGTAGGGGTATTCCAGTAGGTCTGGTGTGCATAGTTCAGGTACGCGGAAAGTCCGAGCGATTTAAACTGCTGGCTGAACGTCGCTGTGTACATCTCCTTACTCTGCATAAAGTCATCATTGTTCGTCTTGTAGTTCAGGTAGTCATTGAAACTCATGTAATCTTTTTCAGAGAAACGGTAGCCGGCGAATGTCACCTGGCTGTCGGTTTCGTCGAAACGTTTTGAGTAACTGACGCGGTATGACTGCCCGTGACGGTCCTCCTCGTCGAGTTTTGCATCTGAACGGGTGACGTCGAACGACAGGGCGCCCAGCACCATCAAATCGCGACCAATACCGGCAGCCAGAGAGAGATAGTCGTTGCTGCTCACCGCCCCGCCGTAAAGCGACCAGCCATTGCTGATGCCCCAGGAAAACTCACCAGAGCCAAAAGTATCGCCTTCGGTACTGTGGTCATAGCTTGTCGGTTTACCGGCAAACACCTTATAGCGAACGCTGCCCGGACGGGTCAGATAAGGGATACTCGCGGTGCTGACCTTAAAGGTCTGTACCGAGCCATCCTGTTCCTGTACCCGAACATCCAGCATCCCGGCGACGGCATTGTTAAGGTCCTGAATCGCGAATGGGCCTGCCGCCACCTGCGTTTCATAGATCACTCGCCCCTGCTGGGAGATGGTCACTTTGGCATTGGTTTTCGCCACACCGGTTACTTCCGGCGCATAGCCGCGCAGGTTCGGTGGCAGCATATTGTCATCGGAAACCACGCTCGCCCCGGCAAAGCGGAAACTGTCGAATAAATCTGAATTCAGATAGTCCTCGCCCAGCGTCAGCTTCGCTTTGAGAGCAGTCAGTGCGCGATAGAGATAGACCCGGCTCCAGCTCCACCTTTTTTGATCGGAACCATTTTCCCCGTCAGTGCTATCGTCATAGTTTGTTTGCCAGTCTGCGCGAGCGCGCCATGCACCGAGGTTGGCGCCGAAGGTGCCGTTACCCGAGACGCTATCGTCATCGCTGCCATGCTGGTTCTGCCGTGCCTGAGCGTTGAGGTTATAGTCCGCCAGCAGGCCCGGCACGCCTTCATCCCACATGCTGCTCGGCACCCAGTTGTCATCGGAATATTCGACGTAGGCCTGAGGGACATTGATGGTTAATACCCCGGCGCTCAAATCAGGATTCACCAGCACACCTTTCAGGGCCGTAATGTCGACGCACTGGTTGTTGTGCCAGAAAGTAAACGCCTTCTCACTGTCGGCTTTGAATCCCATCTTGCTCACGACATCGGGAGTAAAACAGACTTTTGAATCTTTGCTATGGAAGGTGCGAACAAGTCCCTGATATGAGATCATGTTTGTCATCTGGAGCCATGGAACAGGGTTCATCATGAGTCATCAACTTACCTTCGCCGACAGTGAATTCAGCAGTAAGCGCCGTCAGACCAGAAAAGAGATTTTCTTGTCCCGCATGGAGCAGATTCTGCCATGGCAAAACATGGTGGAAGTCATCGAGCCGTTTTACCCCAAGGCTGGTAATGGCCGGCGACCTTATCCGCTGGAAACCATGCTACGCATTCACTGCATGCAGCATTGGTACAACCTGAGCGATGGCGCGATGGAAGATGCTCTGTACGAAATCGCCTCCATGCGTCTGTTTGCCCGGTTATCCCTGGATAGCGCCTTGCCGGACCGCACCACCATCATGAATTTCCGCCACCTGCTGGAGCAGCATCAACTGGCCCGCCAATTGTTCAAGACCATCAATCGCTGGCTGGCCGAAGCAGGCGTCATGATGACTCAAGGCACCTTGGTCGATGCCACCATCATTGAGGCACCCAGCTCGACCAAGAACAAAGAGCAGCAACGCGATCCGGAGATGCATCAGACCAAGAAAGGCAATCAGTGGCACTTTGGCATGAAGGCCCACATTGGTGTCGATGCCAAGAGTGGCCTGACCCACAGCCTAGTCACCACCGCGGCCAACGAGCATGACCTCAATCAGCTGGGTAATCTGCTGCATGGAGAGGAGCAATTTGTCTCAGCCGATGCCGGCTACCAAGGGGCGCCACAGCGCGAGGAGCTGGCCGAGGTGGATGTGGACTGGCTGATCGCCGAGCGCCCCGGCAAGGTAAGAACCTTGAAACAGCATCCACGCAAGAACAAAACGGCCATCAACATCGAATACATGAAAGCCAGCATCCGGGCCAAGGTGGAGCACCCATTTCGCATCATCAAGCGACAGTTCGGCTTCGTGAAAGCCAGATACAAGGGGTTGCTGAAAAACGATAACCAACTGGCGATGTTATTCACGCTGGCCAACCTGTTTCGGGCGGACCAAATGATACGTCAGTGGGAGAGATCTCACTAAAAACTGGGGATAACACCTTAAATGGCGAAGAAACGGTCTAAATAGGCTGATTCAAGGCATTTACGGGAGAAAAAATCGGCTCAAACATGAAGAAATGAAATGACTGAGTCAGCCGAGAAGAATTTCCCCGCTTATTCGCACCTTCCCTAATATTAATATCAGGTCAACGCGAACCGAGCCAGCCCCTTTGCTGGCGTTGATGAAACAACTTGATCCTTTTTTGCATTATCACCCTGTCGCGGTTAACACCCGCTATGTCATCTCAGCACAGCAACAATCACAATGTTATTTCGTCCGCTCGGGTGCGATCTCAATGTACCGTCAGCCGGATGATATTCTCATTGATCTGTTTGATGCCCCTACCCTTCGCGGCGTGATTTCGCTTCCGGCAGACACACTTTCAACCTATATCATTAAAACCATCGTCCCGTCAGAAATTGCCATCCTTGAGCGGGAAAAACTGTTCGCCCTTTTGACTGAGCATAATTTGTGGGAACTCTTTTCCCGCCACCAGCTTGCTATTGGCAGCATGGTAATCGAGAAGATGTTTAAGCTGATTACCCCAACAACCTATAATGTTGTTCGTCACCAACTGTATGAGCTGATCAATATCCCGGCGGAAATTCGTGAAACCATCCTGGCAGAGACCTATATCCGCAGTAAAACCCGACTCTCCCGCAGCGGCATTATGCGCATCCTTTCAGATCTGAAAGACGGAGGATATATCGTCATCGTCAAAGGTGTACTTAAAGAGGTGAAGCACCTGCCGGAAAACTATTGAGAGGCCGCGCCGCGCCGTCACTGCTGCAACGCCTTAAAGGATACGTTGTCACCCGTATTAATCACGCTCTTAAATTGATGTCCCTATCCTGAAAAGTTGAACTCCTGTTCACTCATCGACAGAAATAATGTCTAAGGGAAGCTTGTTGATTCCTTTCAACACACCTCTGTCACTCCCCCGGTGAACGATGCGCCACCGGGGAAAAGTGCATTACTGTTGCGCGAGCTGATTGCGGCGATATTCACCCTGCCGCTCCAGCATCCAGCCCGGGTATTCGCGCGGCAGCGCGCTCACCGCATCAAGCTGCTTAAGCTCATCTTCGCTTAAGCGTATCCCGGTCGCGGCGATATTGTCGTCCAGCTGTTCAACGCGTTTCGCGCCAATGATGACGCTGGTCACCGCTTTCTGATGCAGCAGCCAGGCCAGCGCGATTTGCGCGACGGAGACGCCCTTGCTTTCGGCGATAGTGCGCATCACGTCTACGCAGTCGAAGGCGCGATCTTTGTTCACCGGCGGGAAGTCAAACTCCAGACGACGACCACCGGCTTCGCTCTGCCCGTCGCGGCCATATTTTCCGCTCAGCAGGCCGCCCGCCAGCGGACTCCAGACCATCAGCCCAACGCCTTCGCTCTGCATCATCGGCACCAGCTCGCGCTCCAGGTCGCGCCCGGCAATGGTGTAATACGCCTGCAGCGACGCGAAACGCGCCAGCCCAAGACGTTCAGAAATACCGAGCGCTTTGGCAATCTGCCACGCCGCCCAGTTCGAGACGCCGATGTAGCGCACGTGGCCGTGCTGCACCAGGTTATCCAGCGCGTAGAGCGTCTCTTCAATCGGCGTTGCGGGATCGAAGCCGTGAAGCTGGTAGAGATCGATATGATCGAGCTGCAGGCGGCGCAGGCTCTCCTTCACGCTGCTGATGATGTGATAGCGCGAGCTGCCGCGCGAGTTCACCCCTGCCGTTCCCGTTTCGCCGAACACTTTCGTGGCGACCACCACGTTCTCGCGCGGGATTTTCAGGTTTTTCAGCGCCTGACCGGTGATCTCCTCCGAGCGCCCTTCCGAGTAAACGTCCGCGGTGTCGATAAAATTGATCCCGGCATCCAGCGCGCGGCCCACCAGCTGCTCGGCTTCACTTTGCTGGAGCTGGCCAATCTTGCCCCACATGCCGCCCTCGCCGCCGAAGGTCATGGTGCCGAGGCACAGTTCAGAAACAAACAGACCGGTGTTGCCCAGTTTTTGATAACGCATAACTTATTCCTCGCATGTCGATTGGGTACCCGATAGTTATACCCGCCCCTCAGCCATCGCGAATGTGGTGTTCCTGTCCGTTTCTTGCCCAATCCTCTGAATTTATCCGCGCGGGGCGTCGCCAAAGACGCTGTAGTTCGGTAACTGCACCTGCTGATACGGCTCCCAGCCGCCGCCGAGGGCCTTGTAGAGCGCCACCAGATCGAGCGCGCTCTGCACCTGCGCCTGTGCGCGCTGCTGCTGGGCCTGCGCCAGCTGACGCTGGGCGTCCAGCACGTCGATAAAGCTGGCGATCCCCTGCCGGTAGCTGTCGCTCGCTAAATCAAAGGCGTTTTGCAGGGCGTCGATCGTTTTTGCGAGACCCGCTTCACGCTGCTGGTCGGTGCGATAGCTCACCAGCGCGTTTTCCACATCGCCGAGCGCGGTCAGCACCGTCTGGCGATAGTCCAGCACCGCCGCCCCCTGCTGCGCGCGCGCCACCTTCACGCTGGAGACCAGTCGACCGCCCTGGAAGATGGGAATAGAGACCTGCGGGCCGAAGCTGTAGAAGTGGCTGCTCCAGTCGGTCAGCCAGTTGGTTTCGCTGTTGCGCAGGCCAAACTGCCCGGAGAGCGTAAAGCTCGGGAACAGCTCAGCCACCGAGACGCCGATTTGCGCCGTCGCGGCGTGGAGGTTCGCCTCCGCTTCGCGCACGTCCGGACGGCGTCGCGCCAGCGTGGACGGAATGCCCGTTTGCACAATATCCGGCAGGGCCGGCATCGGCTGCACGCTTTGCAATTCCGCATCCAGCGCCCCAGGTGGCTTGCCGAGCAGGATCGACAGGCCGTTCATCGCCTGCCGCTCCTGCGCCTGATATTGCGGAAGCTGGGCCTCAAGGTTGCCTAACTGCGCCCGGGCGTTTTCCACATCCATCTGCGGTGACAGCCCGCCGCGCTGGCGGCTTTCGGTGAGATCCAGCGTCTGCTGCGCGCTTTTAATCTGGGTGTTCAGCGTGGCGATAATGCTCTGCGCCCCGCGCAGCTGGAGCCACGCGCGCGCCACTTCGGCCTCCAGCGACACCAGCGCGTCGTTACGCTGCTCGATGGCGGCTTTCTGCTGCGCTTCGGCGGCTTCCACCTGACGACGCACCTTGCCCCACAGGTCGATTTCCCATTGGGCGTCGAAGCTGCCCTGGTAGAGGTTAATCGGCTGCGTCAGCGGCCCCAGCGCGCCCTTCAGGTTTGGATCGATACTATCCACCTGGTCATACACGCCATGGGATTTCAGCTCTCCTTCCAGGCCAAGCTGCTGGCGCGTCGCCTGCAGATTGCCGTTCACCGACGGATAAAACGCCCCGCCCGCCTGGTTAATCTGCTCTCGCGCCCCGGCGATGCGCAGCACCGTCTGCTGCAGCGTCAGGTTTCCGGCGATGGCGCGCTCAACCAGGCTGTCGAGCTGCGGCGAGCCGAAGGTCTTCCACCAGCGCGGGTTAGTCGCGGCGGAAGTAGTTTGCGATTTCACCGCGCTGTCGCCCTTATCGTTCCAGTGCGTAACGGCGGGCGGCGCAGGCTGCTGGTAGTCCGGCCCGACGGCGCATCCCGCCAGCAGCATCATTATCATCAGGGGGTGTAAACGTCTGTGTATCATCAATGTGCTCCTGCACTCCCCTCGCTCTTAACCGGCGAGAGCAACAAACAAAACGGAATCAGTAACAAAGCCACCGCGCTCAGAATGGTGAATACGTCGATGTAGGCCAGGAAGCGCGACTGCTCGATCATCGTCTGGTACATGCGTCCGGTGGCGATGCAGGTGGGGTCGCCCACCTGGGTAGTGAAGTTCTGGATCGCCTGGGCGCTTTCGCGTATCGCCTGCTGGAACTGCTCGTTAAGCGGCGAGGCGTGGTACGCCAGATGCGCGCTGTGCGCCTGCGCGCGTTCGGTGATGGCCGCCGTCGAGAGCGATATCCCAATCGAGCCCGCAACGTTGCGGAACATGGTAAACAGCGCTGCCGCATCGGCGTTGAGCCGTCTCGGAATCGAAATAAAGGCAATGGTGGTCAGCGGCACAAACAGGAACCCCAGCCCAATTGACTGGGCGCTGCGGAACAGCACCAGCGTTTCGAAGTCGATATCCGGCGTCAGCGTGCGCGACCAGAAGAACGACACCGCCAGACAGGTAAAGCCAAAGGCAATAATCCAGCGCGTCTGCACCACCGGCATCAGCTTCAGCACCAGCGGAATGGTTAACACGATCAGCACCGCGCCGGGCGACAGCACCAGCCCCGACCAGGTAGCGGTGTAGCCCAGGTCCTGCTGCGCCAGCTGCGGGATCACCACCGAGCTGCCGTACAGGATCATCGCCATCCCCGCCATCAGCAGGCTGGAGATGGCAAAGTTGCGGTCCTTCATGCAGTGCAGATCCACCACCGGCTTTCTGGCATAAACCAGCCAGTAGATGGCGCCGATAATGCCGACAAGCGTCAACACGCCGAAGGTGCGGATAAAGTTCGAGTAGAACCAGTCCTCATCTTCTCCCCGGTCGAGCATCACCTGCAGACAGCCCAGCCCCAGCGCGATCAGGCCGATCCCCGTCCAGTCGATAGTCAGCTTCTCTTTTGATTTGCTCTCCCACGGCGGATCTTCCAGCAGCTGGTAGATCGCCAGCACCGTCACAATCCCCACCGGAATGTTAATAAAGAACACCCAGCGCCAGGAATAGTTGTCGGTGATCCAGCCGCCCAGCGTCGGGCCGAGCACCGGCGCAACGATAATCGCAATGGAGGACAGACCAAACGCTTTGCCCCTGTCTTCGGGTTTGAAGTAGTCGAGCAGCACCGACTGCTGCGTGGGCTGCAGCCCGCCGCCAAAGAAACCCTGCATCACGCGGAACAGGATTATCTGCCACAGCTCGGTGGCAATCCCGCACAGGAACGAGCAGACGGTGAACATGACGATGCAAATCAGGAAGAACTGCTTGCGACCAAACACCCGGCTCAGAAACGCCGAGATGGGCAGCACGATACCGTTCGCGACCAGATAGCTGGTTAACACCCAGGTGGATTCGTCATAGCTGGACGAGAGCGAGCCTGCCACGTGGGGGAGCGCCACGTTTACGATGGTGGTGTCCAGAATTTCCATGAATACCGCCAGGGTGACGACAATCGCCACCGCCCACGGATTGCTGGCGGGTTTCCAGCTGTCGTGGCTGTGATCCGTCATTCCACCGTCACCTTCGGTGCAACCGACAGCCCCAGCGGCAGCGGTTTGTTTGGATCCAGGCCCTTATCAATCACGATTTTGACCGGCACGCGCTGCACAATTTTGACAAAGTTACCGGTGGCATTTTCTGCCGGGAAGGCGGAGAAGCGCGAGCCGCTGCCCTGCTGGATACTGTCTACGTGCCCCTCAAGCTCCATATCCGGCCACGCGTCGACGGACACGGTGACCTTGTCGCCCGGCTTCATGCGCTCGAGCTGCGACTCTTTAAAGTTCGCGACCACCCACACGTTCGGGGAAACCAGCGAGAACAGCGCCGTTCCCGCCTGCACCAGCGTGCCGGGCTGCACGTTGCGTTTGGTGACAACGCCGTCGAACGGGGCGCGGACTTCGGTATAGGAGAGATTAAGGTTGGCGGTTTCCAGCTGCGCTTTAGCCTGATCGACCTGACGCTCGCGCGCTTCGACGTTGGTTTCCTGCTGGCGAATCTGCAGCTGAACCTGCTCTGCCACTTCCAGCTGCGCCTGAGCGCTGGCCAGCCCTGCCTGTGCGCTACGCAGCTGTGCGTTCGCGGAATCGATGCTTTGCTGGGTGGTCGCACGCGGGTCGACGCCGCGCTGACGACGGTACTCTGCCTGCGCGTTCGCCAGATCGGCCTGCGCTTTCAGCACCTGCGCTTTGGCTTCGTCACGCTGGGCGGGATACTGGACTTTTGAAAGCGCCAGCTGCGCCTGGGCCTGATGCAGCTGCGCGATAGCCAGCCCAAGCTGGGCCTGAGCCTGATCGCGCTGCGCGGTGGTGTCCCGCGGATCGATAACCACCAGCAGATCGCCCTTTTTCACGCGCTGGTTATCGCGCACTCGCAGCTCGGTAACGTAGCCCGCCGTTTTGGGGGCAATCGTCACCACGTCGCCGTCGGTAAAGGCGTCGTCGGTCGTCTCTTCGTTACGGGTTAAAAACCACCAGACCAGCGCCACGACCACCATTACCACCACGACAATGCCGAGGATAATTAACGGTTTCTTGCCCGGGCGCTTACGCTCATTATTGTTTTTGTCCTGCTCGTCAGCAGGCGGGTTTTGATCTTCAGCCATAGTTCAGCAACGGTCCTGTCAGTGAGCGGCATCACACTATGCCGTTCACTAAAGCTAGGACGTTGCTATACGTTTGCCAGGAAAAACTGACAAATTGCGCACTATATGAGAAGGAATATTCCGAAACCGATCGCCGCGGCCCAAACCAGCATCGGAATCGACCAGACGTGGAAACGCCACCAGATACGACGGTCGTTGGCCATACGCAGGGCAATCAGGTTTGCCAGCGAGCCGGGCAGCAGCCCAAACCCGCCGATGTTGACCGCCCAGGCCAGAAGCGTATCGGGCGGAACATAGTTGAGCAGGAGAATGGTGGACGGTACGTTGCTGATAAACTGCGACAGGCCAATCGCCGTCAGCCACAGTCCCGGCTGAGACAGCGTGCTGACGCTGTGCAGAACGTTTTGCAGCACCGGAAGCTGGATAAGAAGATGCACATCAATAAACATCGCCATAAAGACCAGCAGCAGCGTCCAGTCCACGCTCACCAGCACGCGACGCGCCAGGACGACAAACCCCGCGGCAACGAGCAGGACGCCCGCCAGCTCATACTTCAGCTCCAGCGCGAACAGAAAGACAATGTACAAACCGAGACAGCTCCACACCAGACGCGGCTGCCACTGCGGGCCGGTTGTGCCGCTGTGGTACTGCAGCTTTTTATCCGGAAACGCGAACCAGCATACCGCCAGCAGCGACAGCATCATCACCAGCGCCAGAGGGGCCATCTGCCAGGTAAAGGCGGCGAACGACAGCCCGGACCGTCCCCACAGAAGGATATTTTGCGGGTTGCCAATTGGCGTCAGAAGCGAGCCTGCATTGACGGCTAGCGCTTCAAAGATGATCAGCCGGCTGACCGGGATCTCGCAAAGCTTACGCAGCGTGAGCGTGAGGGGCACGATGATAAACAGCGCCACATCGTTGGTTAGAAACGTCGACAGCACCGCGGCGGAGAACACCATAAACAGGGACAGCCTGCGCTCGGTGGCAAAGCGGCGCACCATTTTGCGGCCAAGAACGTCAAAGTAGCCGCTCAGTTCGACCCCTTTGGTGAGCATCATCAGGCCGCTCAGGGTAATAATGGTGCGCCAGTCAATTGCGGCGGGCCAGGCATGTGGCGCAAACGGCACAAAGAGGCTTAACGCTGCGCCAATGATTAATAAGAGATGGAAGAAACGATCGCGTGCCAGGGCCTGTAGTCCGGGGATTTTCATTCAGCGGAGGAACCATATTTAAGGGTAAATTCGCGAAACTTCACCAGCGTCTCTTCGCTCACGTGGTGTTCCATTCCTTCCGCATCCCGGCGGGCAATCTCCGGGCTGACGCCCAGCACCAGTAAAAAATTCTCGACAAGCTGATGGCGCTCGCGGCTCTCCTGCGCGAGTTTCTCCCCTTCAGGCGTCAGAAAAACACCGCGCCAGGGGATCATTTCAATTAAGCCCACGGAGGCCAGGCGTTTTAACATTTTAGCGACAGTTGGCTGTGAAACCCCCAGCCTGGCGGCCATATCGACCTGGCGCGCTTCACCAACCTCACGGATCAGATCGGAAATGAGTTCAACATAATCATCAATCAGTTCACGCCGGTGCGCTTCACGGACCTGGCGAAAACCTTCGACATGTTCTTCAACATTCACCAGTTGCGTCGTTTTCCTTATTGTCGGATGACCTGCGCGACGGTTCATTGTACTTCCTCAGTGGGGTGACGCTTCCAGCGCCCGGTTTGGAGAGCGCACATTGTAAACCATAGCTCCGCAAGCACAAAAAATTAACGAAATAGCCGTAGCTATACAATATAGCCTGTGCTATATCTGTATGTAATGCAGTCACCCTTCATGGATCGAAGGGATCAAAACTCAGGAGGTCTTATGAACGAATTCAAGAGGTGCATGACCGTGTTTACCCACTCTCCCTTTAAAGT
Source organism: Enterobacter asburiae (assembly GCF_001521715.1). Classification (NCBI taxonomy): domain Bacteria; kingdom Pseudomonadati; phylum Pseudomonadota; class Gammaproteobacteria; order Enterobacterales; family Enterobacteriaceae; genus Enterobacter; species Enterobacter asburiae. The sequence goes on along the minus strand of NZ_CP011863.1, from coordinate 522,586 downwards.
GCGCTTAATGCTGTTGAACATGCTGTGCGATATGTTTAACAACAAACCGCATCAGGACGACAAACCTTCCCACTAAGCGGCGTTGCGGTACGCCGCTTCATTTTCCCGTCACAATCTCGCTGTAAACTGGCTTCCAGCCGCCTTATTCCCGATCTTTTTTACGGATTTGCAATCCCCTTCGCAAAACATCTGCTTAGCAACTGTTGATATTATTTAGCGCTCGCACTATCTTCTTGCAGCCCTGCACAATTTGCGGCTCGCTGAAGCGGACCCTCATTCCCTCTCCACGCACTGTCAGGCAGGTTATGACCCTTGACGCCAGGGTGAGCACATGGCGTTTTCATCCATGATAGTGACCTATGAATGTAACCCTGATAGATACCGTTGTGACCCGCAGCCGGGCCTTAAGCTCGTGGACGGGTTTTTACTTTTTGCAGTCATTACTGATTAACTTTGCGCTGGGTTATCCCTTTAGTCTGCTCTACGCGGTGGCGTTCACCTGCGTTCTGCATGTGCTGTGGCGATCCGCACCGCGCGTGCAAAAAGCGTTAATCGGGATCTGCTCGCTGGTCGCTGCACTCTATTTCCCGTTTGGCCAGGCTTACGGCGCGCCAAACTTTAATACCCTGCTGGCGCTGCACTCGACCAATATGGAAGAGTCAACGGAGATCCTGACGATCTTCCCGTGGTACAGCTACGTGGTCGGGATCTTTATCTTCGCGTTGGGCGTTATCGCCATCCGCCGTCAGCCGGGAGAGAAAAAATCCTGGGGTAAGATCGAAATACTCTGTCTGGTGTTCAGCGTTGCCGTGGCGTTTGTCGCCCCCATCCAGAATATTCCCTGGGACGGTAAGCTCAGGCTCACCAATATCGGCTATCCGGTTTTCCGCTTCGTGAAAGACGTCGTTGTCAATAATAAAGAGGTTCTCGACGAACAGGCGCGCATGGCGGAGCTTTCCAATATGAAAGACACCTGGAACGTGCTGGCCGTTAAGCCGAAATATCACACCTATGTGGTGGTGATTGGGGAAAGTGCCCGTCGCGATGCAATGGGAGCCTTCGGTGGACACTGGGATAACACACCGTTTGCCAGTTCGGTCAAAGGCACGCTGTTTACCGATTATGTCGCGGCCAGCGGCTCGACGCAGAAATCGCTCGGCCTGACGCTTAACCGGGTCGTCGACGGCAAACCTCAGTATCAGGATAATTTTGTCACCCTGGCAAACCGCGCGGGTTATCAGACCTGGTGGTTCTCCAATCAGGGGCAAATTGGCGAATATGATACGGCCATCGCCAGTATCGCCAAACGTGCCGACGAAGTGCAGTTCCTGAAGAACGGCGACTTTGAAGCCGACAAAAATACCAAAGACGAAGCGCTGTTGAAAATGACGGCACAGGTGTTCGCCACGCCGCGCACCCAGCCTCAGCTGATCGTCCTGCACCTGATGGGGTCGCACCCGCAGGCCTGCGATCGGACCGGTGGAAAGTACGCGGAGTTCGTGCAGTCCAAAGAGACGTCTTGCTATCTCTACACTATGACGCAAACCGACGACCTGCTGAGCAAGCTGTACGATCAGCTACGCAATACGGGCGACAGCTTCTCCATGGTCTATTTCTCGGATCACGGGCTGGCGTTTAAAGAGCGCGGTAAAGAGGTGCAGTACCTGGCGCACGATGACAAGTTCCAGCAGAACTTCCAGGTGCCGTTTATGGTGCTGTCGAGTGATGATAAAACGCATCGCGTGATTAAAGCGCGCCGTTCGGCAAATGATTTCCTGCAGTTCTTCTCGCAGTGGACGGGGATTAAGGCCGAGCAGATAAAAACGGCTTACCCGTTTGTCTCTAACAAGAAAGCTCCCCCAGTGTACGTTACTAACTTCAAGTTACAGAAAGTTGACTACAACCATCTGGGTACGGATATTTTCGATATTAAGAGTAAGTAGCGGTCTGATGCCCTCACCCTGACCCTCTCCCACGGGGAGAGGGAAAAGCCAAAAAAAATCCGCCACAATGGGCGGATTTTTTATTTAATCACCGGAGTGATTAGAAGCGGTAACCTACGCCCGCGATCCAGGTGCCAACGTCAACGTTGCGGATACGGCTCTGCTCATAGGAGAAGTCCAGAGCAACGTCCTGGATTGGGTTGAACTGCAGGCCTGCGCCATAGGAGAAACCGTAGTCGCTGTTGCTTGCAGTGCGGCTTTCGCTCTGGTTTTCAGTCTGCTGGAATTTACCGTAGCCAACACCTACAACACCGTAGATGCTCGCCCAATCATTCAGACGGTAAGCTGGACCAGCGGTGATGCCGTAGTACTGGCCTTTGTTGTATGCGCCGTTTTCAGAACGATCTTTCTCGGTGTAGGTGAAAGAACCGATCACGCCCAGTGGGTTGTTGTCCTGCTCGTAGCGATACTTCAGGTTGAAACCGTTAGCTTTGTTCATCACGCCCTGATAGTCGCTCTGAGCGTAACCACCAGTAACAGTAGAAGTAGCAGCTACAGCGGTACCTGCGGAAACAGCCAGTACAGCGGCCAGTGCTGAAAGACATGCAATTTTTTTCATAACCACCTCAAATGTGCTTCAAGTAAGTCCGTAAGTTTTAAATATATCAAAAAAATTTGCGAAACTCTTTGTGATTCGTGATGTCTAATGAAACCTTTCCTGTAACAGAACGTTTCCAGCATCAGCTATCTCTTTCAAATCACATGCAATTTTCACTACTAAATGCGAATATTGCGCGCAAGCGCCGTTACATTCATCCAGATTATTCCTAATCTATCAGGCGATAAATCCACCAGCGCTTAATCATTTTACGGATTTAACGCAGTTTTTTTTCAACAGCGCCTCAACCGTAGCCGCTTATTTCCTTTACACTGCAACCTTTACCTCATTTGACATAAGCTGACAGGAGAAAGGATGCCTGGGTTATCCCGCACGTCGTCGGTCTGGTTGCCGGTCGCAGTCATACTCATTGCCATGTTGTCCATTCAAAGCGGTGCTTCGCTTGCAAAATCACTTTTTCCGCTGGTCGGTGCACCCGGGGTGACTGCCCTGCGTATCGTGCTGGGCACGGCGATACTGGTGGTCATTTTCAAACCCTGGCGTCTGCGCTTCAAGAAGGAGCAGCGTTTACCCCTGCTGTTTTATGGACTCTCCCTTGGGGCAATGAACTATCTGTTCTACCTCTCTATTCAGACGATACCGCTGGGGATCGCCGTCGCGCTGGAGTTTACCGGCCCGCTGGCGGTGGCGCTTTTCTCCTCGCGACGTCCGGTCGATTTTATCTGGGTCGTGTTAGCCGTTCTGGGCTTATGGTTCCTGCTGCCGCTGGGCCAGAGCGTCGCTGAGATTGATCTGACGGGCGCAGCCCTGGCGCTGGGTGCTGGTGCCTGCTGGGCGGTCTATATACTCACGGGACAGCGTGCAGGAGAAGAGCACGGTCCGGCGACCGTCGCGTTGGGGTCACTGATCGCTGCTATCGTCTTTGTGCCCATCGGCATGGCGCAGGCAACCGAATCTATCTGGCAATGGTCGGTCATGCCCATAGGACTGGCGGTCGCGATTCTCTCTACCGCACTCCCCTACTCTCTGGAGATGATTGCCCTTACGCGTCTGCCGACGCGCATATTTGGCACGCTGATGAGCATGGAACCTGCGCTAGCCGCCATTTCCGGAATGGTGTTTCTCGGCGAAACCCTCACGTTGACCCAGACGCTGGCGCTCTGCTCGATTATCGCGGCATCAATGGGCTCGACGCTCACCATGCGCCCGGAACCTAAAGTTGAGAAAGTGGATATCAGCTAAGGCCATATATTCTGCATGGCTTCCACGCCATGCAGATAAAGGCCAGAAAGACAGACGTTATAATTTCTTACACACTTTGCGCTATTTTCGAAATATCCCTCTGCGTTTACATCCCCATCCAGCAATTAAGATTGATCTGTATCAATTTAAAAATTATCTATTTATTTCAATAATTTAAAACCTAAACCTCCTTCTCGCTATTAAACCGATAGGCACAGCCAAACCGCAGGCAAAAAATCCGGTGCTATACTTAGTTCCGTAATTACCTGGGACATAAACATCAAGAGGATATGAGATTATGAGTACCGCTAAACTGGTGAAAACGAAAGCGTCTAATCTGCTTTATACCCGTAACGATGTATCGGATAGCGACAAAAAGGCGACCATTGAGTTGCTGAATCGCCAGGTGATCCAGTTCATCGATCTTTCGCTGATCACCAAACAGGCCCACTGGAATATGCGCGGTGCAAACTTTATTGCCGTTCATGAAATGCTGGATGGCTTCCGCACAGCACTGGTTACCCACCTCGATACGATGGCTGAACGTGCCGTTCAGCTGGGAGGCGTGGCGCTGGGTACCACACAGGTGATCAACAGCAAAACGCCACTGAAGAGTTATCCGCTGGATATCCATACCGTTCAGGATCACCTGAAAGAGCTGGCGGACCGCTACGCGATTGTGGCCAATGACGTGCGCAAAGCCATTGGCGAAGCCAAAGACGAAGATACCGCAGACATTTTCACCGCCGCGTCCCGCGACCTGGATCAGTTCCTGTGGTTTATCGAATCTAACATCGAGTAATTCATATAATTGCTCTATTAAACCCTCGCCATGACGCGATGCCGTTCACATAAGCGGAGCCGCACTGTGTTTCACTGAATAAAGGGTTTTTGATATCTTAACCGCCCGCGGCCTTCATGGTCGGGGGCGTTTTATTATGAACAACGCTTCCAGATTTCCACGCAGATGTTCCTGCTTTTTCGAGATGGTTCCTGGTGACGCTCTATTTCCAGCACTAGCCTGTCCGTCGCTATAAGCAAGTACGCGATCTTGAGCAAGGTGTTAACGTCGGGTCGAGGATAAAAAAACGGCAGAGCGCATAATCGCTCTGCCGCCAAACGCTAATGCTTAATTTTTCGGCGAAAAAAGAGAGCAAGACATATGATAAAAATCATATTTTCAATGAATGTTAAAAAAGCAGCCTCGCTGTTGGCCCTTCACGCGCCCGAACAGACGAGGAAGCTTGCTGCCCTTACTGTTCAACGATCGAAATAACATTCCCGGTTCGCAGATCTACCCGCGCAGAGACAGTCTCTTTGACTACGCCACCAAAGGCGTTGGTGCCACGGAATGTGGTATCTATCATGGCATGCGGATCGTCGGTCAGAACCAGATGATACCGTGTGGAGAGGTGTTTGTAGGAAGAATCATCATGCATGTCGGCTTTGATCATGGCCTCTAACGGACGATAAGCCCCGTTCCAACCGCTAAAATTATCCTGGAATGTATCGAAGTTGATGCGTTTTGCCAGCATCTCAGGACTGGAACGGTATTCAGTGACACACCAGTTCGCTATCACGCCAAACGGTGTATCACCCTGCGTGGTGTAGCTGTTCTGGCTCACGCAGGCATAAAACCCCTCTTCTGACGCGACGGGCACCTGACGATATGCCATATAAGCAGCCACAATCTTGTGTCGCGTATCCTTACGCTCCCTACGATACTCGGTAAGGGTTTTATCGGCATATTTGAAAGGCGGCGGGGAGACATCCGCATTTTGCGGCTGATCCTGTTTTTTCACGACGGCCGGACTGCGGTCGGCCGGTAGCAGGATGGCATTGATTACGCAGAGGCCCAGAAAACCGCCCAGATAAACGGCACTGGATTGCTTACGACCGGGCATTTTGACAAGCGAGGGTTTAATCAGGCCAATAATAAAGGCCACAAACAAAATAAATGCGATTAAAGAAAGAAAAGTGCTCATCGTTATCCTTTTGACTGTATATATCCATTAAAAAACAATGCCATATTATCAGAAAATAAGATCTAATTAGGGAGTAATTCACTCTTATGCGCCAGCACTGGAAGAGACGTGGCAGTCGTCTTCATTCTGCCGGCAGGATTCTTTCTTCGCATCCGCTCGCTGACCTCTCCGCGTCTGAAGCAGATCATCCGGTAAATACCGTGTACACAATCGCCTTTCAAGAAGTGCAGTTATCCCGGGTATGCAATATGATAGATGATTCATTTTGCAGTGACTTCAATCCGATGCAGGCCAAATGCATCGGTCTTCTTAAAGGGAGTTTTTTGATGAAAGAAAATAAACACGTCAGCAAATTCGAAGCAAACCATCTCAATCCTGGTGAAGCCGTTCTGCAGTGGGGAGAAGGCTATATCGGCAAAGTGATGGGACAGGGTAAGGACAAACAGCACAACGGTGTACTGATCGTTACGGGCCAGCGAGTGGCATTCTACCGTAAAGGTTTTCTCGGCGAGGTGATTGAGACTATCCCGTTAAAATCCATTACGTCGATTGAACGCAAGTCCACGCTGGGTCACCGGGTCATTCGGATCCATACTTCCCACGACGATCTGGAATTTAAGATGTTCAGCAAGGATGCAGAACTCGCCCTGATTGAGGCGATTGAAGCTGGCCGCGGAGTGAAGACGGAAACACCAATAGCCGAACCGGCTATGACCCACCAGGATCCCTATGAGCAGCTCAAAAAGCTTTCCGAACTCAAAGAGAGCGGGATCATTTCGGAAGAAGAATTCCAGGCCAAAAAAAGCAAATTAATGGAGCTGATTTAACGTTCCTTCCTCCGGGTTAACAGGGGAAATTATTGGATTCCGCAGCCAATTCACCGGAGAACGGTTTTTGCTATCTTAATCGCCCTCGGCCTTGCTGGTCGGGGGCGTTTGTTGCCTCACGCCGTAATAGCTGTCCGCGGGAGCGATGTCAGCACCATTTTCTCCACGCCGTGCACCTCACAAGATATCCCTCGGACATATCAGTACTCTGGCAGTGAAGGTTTCTCTTTCAGTGCCTGTTTTGACACTTTCAATTTCAGCTGCCTGTCACCTGTGCCATTGGTGAGGGTTTTGCACATCTATGGTGCACAGTTTTTGCCTGCACACCTGCAAAAGTGAACGAAATGTAATAATCACCTCACACAACCGTTAACGGAAGATTGTTTTTTCGTCAGAATTTACGCTAAATATCTCCCCGTCAGTTGCGCCAAACGAAGCGCACCAAAACGGTGCTCCAGTTTGGTGCAACAAAGCCTCATTGCCCCATTAATTGTGCAATGCATGACATCATCCCCTTTGCAAAACAAGAGCTTGTAAAGTTGGCACGATTTTTTCATTGTGCCACCTGTTCTCGCAGGGGATCGCCCCGTGGATATAAAAGGAAATGCTATGAAGTCTGTATTAAAAGTTTCACTGGCTGCACTTACCCTGGCTTTTGCAGTGTCTTCTCAGGCTGCCGACAAACTGGTTGTGGCGACCGACACGGCGTTCGTTCCGTTTGAATTCAAACAGGGTGATAAATACGTTGGTTTTGATGTGGATCTGTGGGCCGCTGTCGCAAAAGAACTCAAGCTGGATTACACCCTGAAGCCTATGGACTTCAGCGGCATCATCCCGGCCCTGCAAACCAAAAACGTTGATCTGGCACTGGCAGGCATCACCATTACCGATGAACGTAAAAAAGCGATCGACTTCTCTGACGGCTACTACAAAAGCGGCCTGCTGGTCATGGTCAAAGCCGATAATAACGACGTAAAAAGCGTGAAAGATCTCGACGGCAAAGTGGTGGCAGTGAAGAGCGGCACCGGTTCTGTTGATTACGCGAAAGCAAATATCAAAACCAAAGACCTGCGTCAGTTCCCTAACATCGACAACGCGTACATGGAACTCGGCACCAACCGTGCTGACGCTGTTCTGCACGACACGCCTAACATCCTGTACTTCATCAAGACAGCCGGTAATGGCAAGTTCAAAGCCGTTGGCGAGTCTCTGGAAGCGCAGCAGTACGGTATCGCATTCCCGAAAGGCAGCGACGACCTGCGCACGAAAGTTAACGGCGCGCTGAAAACGCTGAAAGAGAACGGCACCTATAACGAAATCTACAAAAAATGGTTCGGTACCGAGCCTAAATAATAAGACGTAAAAATGACGTTCACTCGGGGGCGACCTTTCGCCCCTGCTATTTTTGAAACACGGTAACAGTAACAGGAAATTATCATGCAGTTTGACTGGAGCGCCATCTGGCCTGCCATTCCTATCTTGCTTGAAGGCGCTAAAATGACCCTGTGGATTTCGGTCCTGGGTCTGGTTGGTGGGTTGATTATCGGTCTTGTCGCCGGTTTCGCCCGCACCTACGGCGGCTGGATCGCAAACCACATCGCACTGGTTTTCATCGAAGTGATCCGCGGCACGCCTATTGTCGTGCAGGTCATGTTCATCTACTTCGCCCTGCCTATGGCGTTCACCGACCTGCGCATCGACCCGTTCAGCGCGGCCGTCGTCACCATTATGATCAACTCAGGCGCCTACATTGCGGAAATCACCCGCGGTGCGGTGCTGTCGATTCATAAAGGTTTCAGTGAAGCCGGTCTGGCGCTAGGTCTTTCTCGTCGCGAAACGATCCGCCACGTTATTCTGCCGCTGGCGCTGCGTCGCATGCTGCCGCCGCTCGGTAACCAGTGGATCATCAGTATTAAAGATACGTCGCTGTTCATTGTTATCGGCGTGGCAGAGCTGACCCGTCAGGGGCAGGAGATCATTGCTGGCAACTTCCGCGCGCTGGAAATCTGGAGTGCGGTAGCCGTTGTCTACCTGATCATTACTCTGGTTCTGAGCTTCGTTCTGCGTCGTCTTGAAAGAAGGATGAAAATCCTGTGATTGAATTTAAAAACGTTTCCAAGCACTTTGGCCCAACCCAGGTGCTGCACAATATCGATCTGAACATTAAACAGGGTGAAGTAGTGGTGATTATTGGGCCATCCGGCTCCGGTAAATCCACCCTGCTGCGCTGCATCAACAAGCTGGAAGAGATCACCAGCGGCGATCTGATCGTCGACGGCCTGAAGGTAAACGACCCGAAAGTGGACGACCGTCTGATTCGTCAGGAAGCGGGCATGGTGTTCCAGCAGTTCTACCTGTTCCCGCACCTGACGGCGCTGGAAAACGTGATGTTTGGCCCACTGCGCGTACGCGGTGCCAGCAAAGCGGCGGCGGAAGCGCTGGCAAAAGATCTGCTGGCGAAAGTTGGCCTGGCAGAACGTGCGCACCACTACCCTTCCGAGCTGTCCGGTGGTCAACAGCAGCGTGTGGCGATTGCCCGCGCCCTGGCGGTCAAACCGAAAATGATGCTGTTTGATGAGCCGACGTCCGCACTCGACCCGGAGCTGCGTCACGAGGTGCTGAAGGTCATGCAGGATCTGGCGGAAGAAGGGATGACGATGGTTATCGTGACCCACGAAATCGGCTTTGCTGAAAAAGTGGCGTCCCGCCTGATCTTTATTGATAAAGGCCGCATCGCGGAAGACGGTAACCCGCAGGAGCTGATCGCGAACCCGCCGAGCCAGCGTTTGCAGGAGTTCCTACAGCACGTCTCCTGATCGTTCGCTTCAAACGTAAGCCGGGCTTGCCCGGCTTTTTTACGCCAGATTGTTCCCAAAAATCCCCCGCCGCGCCCCGACTTCTATACTTATCATTTTGTTCGACATTTTCACCGGAGGACGCCGTGCCGTGGATCCTGTTGCTGTTGATAAGCCTGTTTAGTGCGCCATCGTTCGCCGTCGCGATCCCCGGAGTGACCACCGGAAACACCGCTACCCAGCAAAGTACGCCGCCTCCGGAACCCGATGTTGAACAGAAAAAAGCCGCCTACGGTGCGCTTGCCGACGTCCTTGAAAACGACACTTCCCGACAGGAGCTCATTGGTCAGCTGCGCAAAGCCGCCGCCACGCCGCCGCAGGAGTCGGTGCCAACCCTCACCCCTCCGCAGGTTGAGGAGCAAAAAACGGTGCTGGAAAACGTCACCGACGTGAGCCGCCACTATGGGGAAGCGCTCTCCTCACGCTTCGCTCAGCTTTACCGCAACCTGATTGGCTCACCGCATAAGGCATTTAACCCGCAAACGTTTACTGCCGCCGCCACGCAGTTCCTGATGCTGGCGGGTGCGGTATTTCTTTTTTACTGGCTGGTGCGCCTGTGCGCGTGGCCGCTGTACCGCAAAATGGGGCAATGGGGACGCAGGAAGAATCAGCAGAAAAGCAGCTGGCTGCACCTGCCGTTGATGATAGCCTCAGCGTTTATCATCGATTTACTGCTGCTGGCGTTGACGCTGTTTTTAGGCCAGATGCTGGCCGACAGGCTGAATGCAGGCAACAAAACCATCGCCTTCCAGCAGTCGCTTTTCCTTAATGCCTTTGCCCTGATTGAGTTCTTCAAGGCGCTGCTGAGGTTACTCTTTTGTCCGCACGTGCCGGAGCTGCGTCCCTTCTCCATTCGGGATGCGAGCGCGAAGTACTGGGCGCTGCGTCTGAGCGTGCTCAGCGGGCTGATTGGCTACGGCCTGCTGGTTGCCGTGCCGATCATCTCCAACCAGGTGAACGTCCAGTTTGGCGCGCTGGCAAACGTGCTGATCATGATCTGCATTACCGTCTGGTCGCTGTACCTTATCTTCAACAATAAAAAAACCATTACCCAAAGCCTGCTGAATCTGGCCGATCGCTCCCTCTCCTTCTTTAGCCTCTTTATTCGCGCGTTCGCCCTGGTGTGGCACTGGCTTGCAAGCGCTTACTTCATCGTACTGTGCTTCTTTTCGCTGTTTGACCCGGGCAATAGCCTGAAATTTATGATGGGGGCGACGTTCAAAAGCCTGGCCATTATTGGCATTGCGGCCTTTGTGTCGGGGCTGCTGTCGCGCTGGATCTCGAAAACCATCACCCTGTCGCCGCAGGTGCAGCGTAATTACCCGGAACTGCAAAAGCGGGTAAACGGCTGGATGTCGGTATCGCTCAAAGTGGCGCGCATTCTCACCGTCTGCGTGGCGATTATGCTGCTTCTGAATGCGTGGAGCCTGTTTGATTTCTGGAACTGGCTGCACAACGGTGCGGGTGAAAAAACGGTCGATATCCTGATTCGCATCGCGCTGATTTTGTTCTTCTCCGCCGTCGGCTGGACGCTGCTGGCGAGCCTTATTGAGAACCGCCTGGTCTCAGATATTCACGGCAGGCCCCTGCCCAGCGCGCGGGCAAGAACGCTGTTAACCCTGTTCCGCAACGCGCTGGCGGTGATTATCAGCACCATCACCATCATGATCGTGCTGTCGGAAATCGGCGTGAATATCGCCCCGCTGCTGGCGGGTGCCGGTGCCCTGGGGCTGGCTATCTCCTTCGGCTCACAAACGCTGGTGAAGGATATTATTACCGGCATCTTCATTCAGTTTGAAAACGGGATGAACACGGGCGATCTGGTGACCATCGGGCCTTTAACCGGCACCGTGGAGAGGATGTCCATCCGTTCGGTTGGCGTGCGTCAGGACACCGGGGCTTACCACATCATTCCCTGGTCTTCGATTACCACCTTCGCCAACTTTGTGCGCGGGATTGGTTCCGTTGTGGCGAACTACGATGTGGATCGCCACGAGGATGCAGATAAAGCGAAGCAGGCGCTGCGCGATGCGGTAGAAGAACTGATGGAGATGGAGGATATTCGCGGGCTGGTGATCGGAGAGCCGTCATTTGCCGGCATCGTCGGGCTGACGAACACGGCGTTTACCCTGCGCGTGTCGTTCACCACCCAGCCGCTGAAGCAATGGACGGTGCGCTTTGCCCTCGACAGCATGGTGAAGAAACACTTTGATCTGGCGAACGTGCGGATGCCCGTGCAGACCTATCAGGTATTGCCGCCGCCCGCATCGCCGCTCCCTCCGCAGGAGCCGACGCTGTAACCTGGTTGCCGGGTGGCGGCCTCGCCTTACCCGGCCTACGACGGAGTGCTATTTGCGACGTTTGTGATTGTCCATAAACGTCCAGGCGATAAAGCGGCTCTGTTTCTGGCCCTGCGCCATCTCTTTTTTCACCACTTTTACGGCGCCCGCTTCGGTCAGCGCCCGGTAGAGCGGCGGCAGGTTATCCCCGCGGGAAACCAGCGTCGTGAACCACTTCACCTGACGGCCAAACTGTTCGCTTTCCGAAATCATGCGAAGGATAAACGCCACTTCGCCCCCTTCACACCAGAGCTCATGCTGCTGTCCGCCGAAGTTCAGCGCGGCGTCTTCAGCCTGGCCCAGGTTACGGCGCTTGCGCTCGCTGCCCGCACGGGCCGATGCCGCCGAATCATGGAACGGCGGATTGCACATCGTGGCGTCATAGCTTTCGTTTTTGTGAATAATGCCGTTGAAGATCGACGCCGCGTCTTTCTGACGACGCAGGCGAATGGCGCGACTTAATCCTGGGTTAGCGCTGATAATCGCCTGGGCGCTGGCAAAGGCCTCGTCACCGATTTCGCTTCCGGTAAAGCGCCACTGATATTCATGCGCACCGATCAGCGGGTAAATCAGGTTCGCCCCGGTGCCAATATCCAGAATGGTGGCCTGCTGTGGAACGACACCCTCATTGCCTTCGGCAAGAAGGTCGGCAAGGTGATGAACGTAGTCAGCGCGGCCCGGCACAGGTGGACAGAGAAAGCCTTCCGGAATATCCCAGTGAGCCACACCGTAAAAATGCGCCAGCAGGGCTTTGTTCAGCATTTTAACCGCCTGCGGGTCAGCAAAGTTGACCGAGGGCTCACCCGCTGGGGTCTGAACAAGATAGTCCTGCAGCGGCGGGCAGCTCAGGCATAACGCGTTCATGTCGTAGCGGCTGCGGTGGCGATTTCGCGGGTGCAATCCCGGCTTTTGGGCAGTCATGGCATTCTCCTTTAAACAGCGGCGTAAGATACCCTTTGCAGGCCCAACGGTAAATCTTTCTCTGCGACGCTCAAAAACTAGCCATAAATCAAATACCTTTATGTTTATGATCCGTCAGCGAATTGCCAATCTACATTGTTCAAAAAATAAGCAGATCATCATCAAATATTTGCGCTAAGTCACACTAGTCAGGCTTCTAAACTTAAAGGGAATCACCTGTTGTTTCCTCATGAGGATGTGATTATGAAAAAGTACCTGACCCTTGCTGTTATCGCAGCCGCCCTGGCGACCGCGTCCTTCTCTGCCATGGCCGTTCAGTCACTCACCCAGAGTACCGATACGAGCCAGCTACGTCCTGCAGGCACCGTTTCGGTAAGCCGTGCCAGTAACCTTGACGATCTGCAGGCTAAGCTCGCCGAAAAAGCCCGTCAGGAAGGTGCAAAAGGATTCGTAGTGAACTCCGCTGGCGGAGATGACCATATGTACGGCACTGCGACCATTTATAAATAACCTGTCTCTTCCGCAAGACTGCATCTGCCCAACGGGTGCAGTTCTCTTCTCCCTTCGCCTTGATTGTTCATTTTTTAACCCCATAGTAAACGTATGGCCTAAACCAATTTCAGGAGGACGCTATGGCTTCCGGCTGGGCAAATGACGACGCTGTTAACGAACAGATCAACAGTACAATTGAAGATGCGGTTGCGCGTGCCCGCGGTGAAATTCCGCGCGGCGAAAGCTTAACGGAATGCGAAGAATGCGGAGAACCCATTCCGGAGGCGCGCCGAAAAGCCATTCCCGGCGTACGGCTTTGCATTACCTGCCAGCAGCATAAAGATTCAAAAAATTCATCACACTCGGGATATAATCGCAGAGGTTCGAAAGACAGCCAGTTACGTTGACTTTGCTTTACCAAAGCTAACCGAGCGCGCGCGTTCCTTTACGCTCACGGTTTTTAGCCAGACGCGTAGCAAAACGTGCCCTTCGTATCGCTTCTGTAAAGCGCATCCGCAAGAAGTGTAAAGGGGTGCTTTGAATTTATTAATATTCAATAAGTTATTTGTCATTCAATTTTTTTGAGCAACCACGTCAATTCTCTTCGATTTTATCACTCGCAAAAAACCGTGATACTTATCACATCGACGGAACATCGTCCCCTTAACAGAAACACCTGCGAGAGATTAATTATGAAAACCATCAAATATGCTGTAGCTGCTGTTGCCCTGTCCGCTCTGTCTTTCGGCGCTTTCGCTGTCGAGCCTGTCTCTTCTACTCAGGCACAGAACATGAACAAAGTCGGTGTGGTAAGTGCTGATGGCGCAACCACTCTGGACGGCCTGGAAGCCAAACTGGCTGAGAAAGCCGCTGCTGCCGGTGCAAGCGGATACACCATTACCTCCGCTAACGGCAATAACAAGCTGAGCGGTACCGCGGTTATCTACAAATAATCGACTGAACGAATGCTGTACCCTCGCCATACCCTCTGGTGAGCTGCTCCACCCTCATTGACCCTGTTGTTGTTACCCTTGCTTGCCCGTCCGCCACTGGACGGGCTTTTTTTTGTCTAAAACGCCTGCGCCACGCGTTCAAGCCCGGCCTGGACGGATTCCACTTCTCCGGTTGCCAGCAAACAGCAGGCCATCTGCAGCTTGATCGAATGCGGAACAGGAACATTTCCGGCAAGGCACTGCTCAATCCAGTGGGCTGTAGTATGGGGATCTTTTGCCTCAGGCAGTATCACACCGGCATTCTCTTCCCCGCGTTCCAGAACGGCACGCGTTCCGGCAGAATCAATCAGCATCACCTGCGGGCAGCGCTGCGGGTTCGCATAAACCTCACCCTCCGTGCCGTGCATCAGTAACGCCCTTCCGCCAATAGCCTCAAAGAACTGCCCCACGCGCGCCACGTATTCCGGATGCGAAACGCTGGAAAGACGCAGGGCGGCATCTTCGCCAAACGGCGTAGCCAGTTTCGCCAGCGTGTGTGCGCTGTTGCGCACCCCCATGCGCCAGCGCATATCGAGCTGCTTTTCCAGCGGCGGGCAGAGCGTGCCGACCGGGATATAAACAGGCTGATGGCCATCCAGCTTCGCCTGCGCCTGGCCGGCATGACGCGTAGGCTCGATGCCCAGCATCCCGAAAATGGTCTCCGTCAGAACGCGGGTGGGATCTTCGCTGACGCCGTGCACCACCACCGGGAACCCCAGCTTGTGTAACAGGATAGCGAGCAGCGGGGTTAAGTTTGCCTGCTTGCGCGCGCCGTTGTAGCTCGGGATCACGATCGGCATCGGTTTTGCCACCGGCGGCGTTAAGCGCAGCGTTTGCGCCTGCATAGCTTCATAGAAGCCGCGCATCTCCGCTTCACCTTCGCCTTTGATACGCAGCGCGATCAGAATGCCCCCCATCTCCAGGTCGGGGACGTCGCCCTCCAGCATGCGGGTATAAAGCGCACGCGCGGTTTCATGGTCCAGATCGCGGGCATGATTTTTCCCGCGCCCTACCTCTTTGATAATTTTACGATAATCCACGACATTTCTCCTTACAGCAGGTTATCAACAATATAGCCCTGATGATAACGCCGCTGTTAGTTTTTTTGCCCACCCTGCGGTTTTTTATAATCAATTGTTTTGGTAAGAAAAAGTATTTTGCAAGAATTAATTGAATTATTTGTAAGCCGCGCGGGACCTTTCCCTGCCTGAGTTTTCTGATTAAATAGCCAGCGGTGAGTAGTTGAGACATAACTTCGAATAATGCGGGATGCAAAGGTCGAAAGGAGAAACATACAGGTTTAAATATGAAAAAAATCACTTTAGGTTTATTCATTACTGCCGCTTTGGGATGCTCTGCATCTTCTTTCGCGGCATCCACCGGTGAGGGGCAAATTAACTTCACAGGTGAAATTATCGATTCCGCCTGTCAGGTGGTTAACGGCATAAGCAGTCCGCTGAATGTTGCGCTGGGCAAAGTCTCCAAAACAACATTTACTGGCGCAGGCTCTACCAGCACCTTAACGAAATTTGATATTCAGTTAAAAGACTGCCCGGAAACGGTCACGTCTGCAGCCATCAATTTCGGTGGTACGCCAGATGCGGATAATAACACCACGCTGGCCTTGACCCCGGGTGCTGCGACTGCAACTGGCGTGGCGATTCAGCTGGTTGATTCTTCCGACCAGCCAGTCAGTTTATATACGCCTTCAAAGCAGTATCCTTTAGCTGCTGGCACGACGGTAAATCATCTGGAGTTTGGCGCACGTTATATTCAGACTCAGGAATCGATCACTGCCGGCCAGGCTAACTCAGCGTCTACTTTTACAGTTATTTATAACTGATACGATCAATACGGAGATATTCTCCTTCACGTGAAGGTTAATATCTCCTCTTTCTTTGAGACAGATTTATGCGACACAGTTATTTATTAAGCGCACTTTTACTGACCGCAGTAACAGCCCATGCAGGTGTGATTATTAATGGCACCCGACTGGTTTATCAGGGAGAGAAAAAAGAGTCCTCGATTGGGATTTCCAACCCGGATGAAATTAACTATCTGGTACAGTCCTGGGTAGATACCGGTTTAAAAAAAGATGATAAAGCGCCATTTCTGATTACCCCGCCTCTGTTCCGTCTGAACGCTAAAGAAGATAACGTATTACGTGTGGTGCGCACCGGCGGAAATATGCCAGAAGATCGCGAGTCTTTGTACTGGTTAAATATTAAAGCCATTCCTTCTTCAAGTCATGAAGAGGGCGTTAATACATTACAGATAGCCATCAATACCCGTATTAAATTGCTGTATCGCCCTGCATCGATTAAAGGCAAACCCGAAGAAGTGGCAGATAAACTGGAATGGCACCGCGAAGGTAATGATCTGGTGGTCAACAACCCTACGCCTTTCTATATGAATTTCCAGAGCGTAACGCTGAACGGCCAAAAAGTGGCAAAAGCGACCTGGGCTGTGCCAGATACCTCTACCCGCTTTGCCCTTCCGGCAAATATGAGCGGTAACACCGTGAGCTGGTCGGTCATTAACGATTACGGAAGCATCAGTAAAACCTGGTCTGCATCCGTTCGTTAATACTCTATTCGACGCCTGGATAATCATGTACACCACAACTAAGCCGCTATTACGTCGACTGCATGAAATGCTGCCCACTTTTTGTGGGGTAGCGGTGACATGCTGCGCGCTGCAGGCCCACGCTGATGATTATTTTAACCCTGCCCTGCTGGATATTGATAATCCAGAGCAGGCAAAGACCGATCTCTCTGTTTATGAAAATGGTCCCGGTCAGGCGCCAGGCAAATATCAGGTCACGATGTTCGTCAATAACAATAAAATCGACACCCGTGACGTCCTTTTTACATTACAAAAAGATGCGCAGGGAGATGATTCTCTGCAGCCTTGCCTGAGTCTGGATGAATTAACGCATCTGGGCGGCTTTGTTGAATAAATCAGATTTCGGGTAAGTCTCCCCCGTAGCGGGTTGTGTTTTCAGGCAATACGCACGCTTTCAGGCATACCTGCTTTCGTCATTTTGTTCAGCGCTCGTACCAGGGCCATAGCCTCCGCAACCTGACCATCGTAGTCACGCAGCGTCAGTGAACCCCCGAACAGCTGTTTTACCCGGTACATCGCCGTTTCCGCTATCGAGCGACGATTGTAATCTGTTGTCCATTTCCACCGCGCATTACTCCCGGTCATTCGCTGATTAGCCACTGCACGGTTACGGTCTGCATATTCACCGGGCCAGTAACCCGCACCTTTTCGGGGAGGGATAAGCGCGCTGATTTTCTTACGCCGCAGTTCATCGTGACATAGCCGGGTATCGTAAGCGCCATCGGCGGCGGCTGACCTGATTTTCCGGTGGGTTTGCCGGATTAACCCGGGGAAGGCCTCTGAGTCCGTAACGTTGTTCAGCGACAGGTCAGCGCAGATGATTTCATGTGTTTTACTGTCAACGGCGAGATGCAGCTTACGCCAGATACGGCGGCGTTCCTGGCCATGCTTTTTGACTTTCCACTCGCCTTCACCGAAGACCTTCAGCCCGGTGGAATCAATTACCAGGTGTGCGATTTCACCCCGGGTGGGCGTTTTGAAACTGACATTAACCGACTTTGCCCGCCTGCTGACACAGCTGTAATCCGGGCAGCGTAGCGGAACGTTCATCAGAGAAAAAATGGAATCAATAAAGCCCTGCGCAGCGCGCAGGGTCAGCCTGAATACGCGTTTAATGACCAGCACAGTCGTGATGGCAAGGTCAGAATAGCGCTGAGGTCTGCCTCGTGAAGAAGGTGTTGCTGACTCATACCAGGCCTGAATAGCTTCATCATCCAGCCAGAAAGTTATGGAGCCACGGTTGATGAGGGCTTTATTGTAGGTGGGCCAGTTGGTGATTTTGAACTTTTGCTTTGCCACGGAACGGTCTGCGTTGTCGGGAAGATGCGTGATCTGATCCTTCAACTCAGCAAAAGTTCGATTTATTCAACAAAGCCCATCTGGGCATCAAAACCAAAGATTATCCAAAGCTGGCGGCAAAAGGGGAATGCGCGGATCTCAGCGCGATCCCTTCGGCCTCGGCGACTTTCCGCATCAAAAACCAGCAACTACTGCTGAGTATTCCCCAGTCGGCGCTGGGCCAGGTGCCTCGCGGCTACATCGATCCGAAAGAGTATGACGAAGGGATCACAGCGGGCATCCTGAACTATAGCGTTAACGCCAGCCAAAGCCATGCCCGCCAGCATGGGAAAGCGGACAACAGCAGCCAGTTTATTAACCTGCGACCCGGTTTTAACACCGGTGCCTGGCGCGTGCGTAATTACAGCACCTGGAACCACAATTCGGATGGCGGTCAGGACGACGGCAAGCTGAACCCGGTCTATACCTATGCCCAGCGCGATATCGTGGGGCTGAAGAGCGAGCTGACCGTGGGACAGAGCAGCACCCAGGCCGACGTTTTCGACAGTGTCTCTTACACTGGCGCACAGATGGCTACCGAAAGCGACATGCTGCCCGACAGCGAGCGCGGGTATGCCCCGGTGGTACGCGGTACGGCGCACAGTAACGCCCAGGTGGTGGTTCGCCAGAATGGCTACGTTATCTATCAAAACACCGTCGCCCCCGGCGCGTTTGAGATTAACGATCTCTACCCCACCGGCAGCAGCGGCGATCTGAACGTCACGGTAAAAGAGACCGACGGCAGCGAGAGTCATTTCGTGGTGCCGTTTGCCTCCGTGCCGGTGCTGCAGCGTGAAAAACACCTTAAGTACAGCATCGCTGCAGGGCGCTACCGTTCATACGATAAAGAGATTGAGAAGACCCCTTTCGCCCAGGGCAGCGCCATCTATGGTCTGTCACACGGCGTCACCGTTTACGGCGGTACGCAGCAGAGTTCGCATTACCACTCCGCCGCGCTCGGCGCAGGGAAAAATTTTGGTGACCTCGGCGCGTTCTCCTTAGACGTTACCCGCGCCAAAGCGTTACTGAAAAAGCGCAAAACCAGCAAAGGGCAATCTCTTCGTCTGCGCTACAGCAAAAATATTACCGCGACCGGCACTCACTTTTCGCTGGCGGGTTATCGCTACAACAGCAAAGGCTTTTACACCCTGCAGGACACCATGGAGTCCTGGACCAGTGCAAACGACTGGTCCGCTCCACAGCAGCGCCGCGCACGGGCGGAGGCCACCATCGACCAGACGCTGGGCGACAAGTGGGGTTCGGTGACGCTAAGCCTGGTGAAAGAGAGTTACTGGAGCCAGAGTCAGGATATGACCTCCCTGAGCGTTAACTACAACAATAGCTGGCACGGCGTGAGCTATAGCCTGAGCTACAGCGTCAATAAAAACAACGACGACATGGACGAGGACGGTAAATCCATCAGCTATGACCGACAAATCGGCCTCAACGTGTCGGTTCCGCTCGACCGCTGGCTGCCTAACACCTGGGCAAACTACAGCCTGAACAACAGTAAAGACGGCAGCACCCACAACCTGGGCCTGAATGGTACCGCGCTGGAGGGAGACAAGCTGAGCTGGAACGTTCAGCAGGGACTGGACAGCGCCAATAACAACACCTCTACCAGTATGAATGCGGATTACAAAGGCACCTACGGTGAAGTGCAAGGCGGCGTAAGCCAGGACAGCCATCAGCATACCGTTAACGCCGGGATCCAGGGCGGCATCGTCGCCCACTCTGACGGCGTCACCTTTGGTCAGACCCTGGGCGAAACCGTGGTGCTGATTAAAGCGCCGGGAACACATGGCACGCACATTGCCAACCAGACGGGCGTGGAAACGGACTATCGCGGCTATACGCTGGTGCCCTTTGTCACTCCGTGGCGCCACAACCCAATTTCGCTGGATACCGAGACGCTGCCAGAAGATGCCGACGTGACACACGCCTCGCAGACGGTAACACCAACACGCGGCGCGATAGTTCGCGCCAGCTTCGATACTCGCGTGGGCAACCGCGTCTTAATGACGCTGGCCTGGAAAGACAAACCGCTGCCCTTCGGCGCAACGGTCACCACGGAAGACAAGAGCAGTGAATTTATCGTCGGTAACGACGGCCTGGTGTATCTCACCGGACTGCCGCAGCACGGACGCCTTTTCGTTTCCTGGGGCAAGGAGGCGAGCGAACATTGCGTCGCCGATTACGCCCTGATGCAAGACAAGGATGACACCAACATTATTAACGCTGCCGCGCAGTGTCACTGATTAACACCGGACCGATCATGATGCAGATAGCAAAATCGTTTTTCTTACTTGTAGTTCTGGCGACGGCAGCACTCTTTATGCCGCATGCAAAGGCCAACTGTGTCTCACCAAATTTACCAGCGCTGCTATCGTTAGCGTCTATTTCAGTACCTACCAGCCTTCCCGTGGGAGAGACCATCCCGGGAACGGAACGTTCGGCTCACATTGCGGGGGGGTGCTATACAGCCGAAGACGCAGGTCGTCAGATCATTGCCTGTTACCACGGCCTGGGTAGAGAGACTCCCAATATCCCTGGTGTTTATGAGTCGGGTGTTGCCGGGATCGGCGTGTCGCTCCGAAATAGTAAAGGGGAGCGTGTGATGGGAGCAGCAGACCAAATCTGCACAACTAAGTCTTCCGTGGGTCAAGTGTCTGATTCGACGGGTAGCGATGGTTCATTTGCGTTTAGCTTCGACGTCTCGCTGGAACTGGTGAAAACCAGCGAGGTGGTAACCGCCGGTACGCTCACATCCAGTAATACCCAATTTGGCTTTGGTGTTGAGCAAATAGAAAGCTTGAGTTATCCAAATACCCTCTCCTACTCAGGTAACGTGGTGGTTAAAGCAGTTACCTGCACCGTATCACCCAAATCTCTGACCGTCACGCTGGGGGATTTTCCGGTGAGCCGTTTTACCGGTCCGGGAACCCTGGTCTCCCAGTCGGTATTCAATATCGACATGCTCTGCGATCAGGATGTACAGCCGGAAATGATGATCGCCAGCGCCAATGGCTATGAACCGAATTTTCCTGGCGTAATCAAATTAACGCCGGAAAACGGCGTGGCGACCGGCGTGGGGGTGAGAATGCTCTTTAACGGTCAGATACCTGTTTTCGGGCAATATATGAATACCTTTACCGCCTATGCCAATATCCGCTCGCAATATCCCTTCAGCGTCTCTTACGAACAAACCAGCTCGGAGGTGACGCCCGGAACGGCGAATGCCGTCGCAACCATTACGGTGGCCTACAAATGAAAACCTTATTAGCCCTTTTACTCCTTGGAGTGGCCAGCCAGAGCCCGGCGGAAGAGATTCAGCTCGATATTCGCGGAAACATTTACGCCAACGCCTGCCAGGTAGACAGCGCCAGCCAGAACCTGACGGTCAATCTGGGCAAAGCGAATACCGGGGATTTTAAGAATGTAGGCGATACCGGACAATGGAATTCATTCGACTTAACCCTGTCGAAATGTCCAACCACTTCCGTGCTGGCCACGGCAACCTTTCACGGTCAGCCAGACAGTATTCATCCGACGAAATTCGCCAGCACCGGAACCGCGAAAGGACTGGCGCTGGAGCTTGCCGACCCGCAGGATCAGATCTCGCTTGCCCCGGACGCCAGCTTCAGCGTGTTGATCAACCAGGACAATCACACGGCGGATTTCCCGCTGGCCGCCCGCTATTACGCCACCTCATTGCCGGTCACGGCAGGAACGTTTAGCAGCGTGGTGCAGGTGACCTTCATTTACCAGTAGGACCGCGCCCCTTAGCACGGAGGCTTTTCTTACGCCCGGAAGTCAGTGTTGCCGGGCGTTTTTTTACCTCAGGTACCTCTGGCTGTTCAATCGGAAAGATCGGCAGCGCGTTCAGGAGGCGTTGGCCGTAATTTTTGGTGAGCAGACGTTTGTCATAAATCACCACCTCGCCCCAACAGCCGTGGCTACGAATCAAGCGCCCGACCTGCTGAATCAGGTTAAACGACGCCGCAGGCAAACTCTGCACTTCAAACGGATAGCGGTTGAGGCTTTTCAGCCACTCCCCCTCGGTGATCACCACCGGGCTGTCGATAGGCGGGAAGGCGATTTTATGGATGTGCACCTGCGTCAGGTAGTCGCCTTTCAAATCCAGACCTTCAGCAAACGACTGCAACCCCACCAGCACGCTGCGCTCGCCGTTATCAATGCGCTTGCGGTGGGTTTCCACCAGCCGGTAGCGCGGCTGATCCCCCTGCACCAGCAGGAGTAAACGCAGATCGGTGACGTGTTCGAGGAAGCGCTGCATCGCCCGCCCGCTGGCAAACAGCACCAGCATACCGGGGTACTTTTTACTCTCGACCTGCTCGCGGAAGTAGGCCGCCATTTCCGCGATGTGCTGCTCCTCGTTGTCGATGAGCGGCTCAAATTTCATGCGCGGAATGACCAGCTTGCCCTGCTCGCAGTGGTTAAACGGCGAGTCCAGCGCCACGAAACGGTCGCCCGCTTTCTCTTTGAGCCCGCTCATCTCCTGCAAACGAGAAAAACTGTTCAGGGAGCGCAGCGTGGCAGAGGTGACAACCACGTGCGGCACGCTGCGCCAGATCAGCTTTTCCAGCTGATCGGCCACGCGGATGCCCACGCAGTGGAAAAAGAGGTGCACCTGCCCGTCCCGCACGTCGCGGGTCGCCCATTTGGTGACCGGCGCGCCGGACGCCTGCGCCATCGAGGCCAGCCGCCAGAGCTTGCTTTGCGCTTCGAACATCCCCAGCGCGCGGTTCATCTGCAGCAGAACGCGGTGCAGACGCACCACGTCATGCGAGCCGGTTTTCTCGCTGAGATCGTTTAAGAACATCTCCGCCAGCCCGCGCAGCTTTTCCAGATGCTTCGCCAGCTGCTGGCAGATCGCCATCACCTCTTCCGGTAGCTCTCCCATCGCAAAGCGGTGTTCAGCTTCCTGGGTTGCCGGAAGATAAAGATTCAAAATGTTATTGAGCGAGGCAATCAGGCCGTAGACCTCTTCACAGTGGTCGCTCAGCCGCTCCGGCACCGCCAGCGGCGGCGTGGTTTTCGGGCGGAACTGCTCCATACAGGTCGCCACCAGCTTACAGAAGAGATCCAGCTGCAGGCGGAACCACGGAGCAGTGATTTCGGCGCTCATCTCCAGCGCGTCACGCGCCACGTCCGGCAGATGATGGCCTTCATCAAGCACCAGCAGCAGGTTTTTAGGCTCTGGCAGCACCGCTTCGCTCTCGAGCGCCGCCATCACCAGCGCGTGGTTTGCCACAACCACCTCCGCCTCCTGAATTTCGCGCCGGGCGACAAAGAACGGGCACTCGCGGTAATAGTGACAGTTGCGGTTCAGGCAGCTGGCTTTGTCGGTGCTGAGCCTGCGCCACAGGTCGTCGCTGATGGCCTGGCTGGTGTGATCCCGCAGGCCGTCCCACTTATAGCCGTCGAGCTCGGCTTTAAGTTTTGCACACTGCTCCTGCTCGGCCTTATTGTTTGGCGTTAGCTCGTCATCCAGAAACGCGAGCAGATCCTGCTGATTCGGCTCGCTGCTGGCCAGCGCCGCCAGGTTACGCGGGCACACGTAACGCCCGCGCCCAAAGGCTGCCGTAAACCGCAGGTCGGGGATGATTTTGCGCAGCAGAGGTAAATCCTTGCTGAAGATCTGGTCCTGCAAGGCCACGTTGGCGGTGCTGACCACCAGCGTTTTGTCCTCTTCCCGCGCAATCGCGATGCCGGGAATGAGATACGACAGGGTTTTCCCGACGCCGGTCGGGGCTTCAATCGCCAGATGTCGCCCGTCGTCCCCGGCGAGCGTTTTTGCCACGTCAGCAATCATCTGCCGCTGCGGCGCTCGGGGGATAAAGTCGGGGATCTGCTGCTGTAGCGCCTTATACCATGCGCCAATTTGCGCCTTGAGCGCAGCGGTTAAAGCCATCGGAAAACCTGAAACACTGTATAAACAGCCACTATTGTGGCACTTTCTCTTCGCTGCCGCAAAAAGAAAAGCCCGGCTTTACGACCGGGCTTCCAGATTACTGCGGGTTAGCAGGCTTGCGCGGGCGGCGTCGACGCTGCCCTTCCCCTGCCGGTTTCCCTTCGCCGCTGCGCCACGGGTTTTCACCCGCCGGTTTGCTGTCGTTGTTACGACGCGGCGGTTTGCCGGATGATTTCGGCGCGCCGCCTTCGGCACGACGCGGCTGCTGACCGCGACCGCCGCCGCCCTGACCGCGTCCACCGCCGCCCTGACGACCGTTCTGAATCGGCTCGGCTTTGATCGACGGATCCACTTCATAACCCGGGGTTTCGATGCGCGGGATCTCTTTCTTCAGGAGGCGCTCAATGTCGCGCAGCAGCTTGTGCTCGTCCACGCAGACCAGAGAGAGCGCTTCACCGGTTGCCGCCGCGCGGCCGGTACGGCCGATACGGTGAACGTAATCTTCCGGCACGTTTGGCAGCTCGTAGTTCACCACGTGCGGCAGCTCTTCAATGTCGAGGCCACGGGCAGCGATGTCGGTCGCCACCAGCACGCGGATGTCGCCGGATTTGAAGTCCGCCAGCGCACGGGTACGCGCGCCCTGGCTCTTGTTACCGTGAATGGCGGCGCTGCGGATGCCGTCTTTATTCAGCTGTTCCGCCAGGTGGTTGGCGCCGTGCTTGGTGCGGGTAAAGACCAGCACCTGCTGCCAGTTGCCCTGGCCGATCATCTGGGAGAGCAGTTCCCGCTTGCGCTTTTTATCCACAAAGTGAACGTGCTGCGTCACCTGCTCGGAGGCGGTGTTGCGGCGCGCCACCTCCACTTCCAGCGGGTTATGCAGCAGCTTTTCCGCCAGCGCCTTGATCTCGTCGGAGAAGGTCGCGGAGAAGAGCAGGTTCTGACGACGCGCGGGCAGCTTGGCCAGCACGCGACGAATATCGTGGATGAAGCCCATGTCGAGCATGCGGTCGGCTTCGTCCAGCACCAGAATTTCGATGCCATCGAGCTTCACCGCGTTCTGGTGTTCGAGATCCAGCAGACGGCCCGGCGTTGCTATCAGCACGTCCACGCCGCCGCGCAGCTTCATCATCTGCGGGTTGATGCTGACGCCACCGAAAACCACCAGCGAGCGAATGTTGAGATAGCGGCTATAGTCACGCACGTTCTCACCAATCTGCGCCGCCAGCTCGCGGGTTGGGGTCAGGATCAGGGCACGCACCGGACGACGGCCTTTGGCGTGCGGCTGGTTTTTTACCAGCAGCTCTAACAGCGGCAGGGTAAAGCCCGCGGTTTTGCCGGTACCGGTCTGGGCGCTCGCCATCAGGTCACGGCCCTGAAGAACGGCGGGGATCGCCTGCTGCTGGATTGGGGTTGGCTCAACGTAGCCCTGTTCTGCGATCGCGCGCAGAATTTCCGGGTTCAGGCCAAGGGAATCAAAAGACATAAAAACTCCGAACCGCCCCGACCATCACAGGTGTAGTTTTCAGGGAGATATAACGAATAGGGGAGGACAAAAACCACAATGTCGCGAAGGAGCGGAGTGTAGCAGCTTTTGTGACGTGGCGCATAAAATATCCCTCAGCGTTTCCTCGACGAAAGCAGGAATCAGGCATAATCTTAATAAATCGATTGATTAATTCTTAATGCCGCCATGAATACGACACCCACAACAACCAAAGGTGAACAGGCCAAAAATCAGCTTATCGCCGCCGCGCTGGCGCAGTTTGGTGAGTACGGGCTGCATGCAACCACGCGCGATATTGCCGCGCTGGCCGGGCAGAACATTGCGGCGATTACCTACTATTTTGGCTCAAAAGAGGATTTATACCTCGCCTGCGCCGAGTGGATCGCCGATTTTATCGGCACGCAGTTTCACCCGCACGTTGAGGAAGCCACCGCGCTGCTCGGCCAGCCGTCTCCCGACCGCGCCGCCGTTCGCCAGCTTATTCTCAATGCCTGCCACGATATGATCCGCCTGCTGACGCACGACGATACGCTCAACCTGAGCAAGTTTATCTCCCGGGAGCAGCTCTCCCCGACCGTCGCCTACCAGCGTGTACACGATCGGGTGATTGAGCCAATGCACTCGCATCTGACCCGGCTGATCGCCGCCTACACCGGTCGGGATGCCGGTGATACTGAGACAATTTTGCATACCCACGCCCTGCTGGGTGAAATCCTTGCCTTCCGTCTGGGCAGGGAAACCATCCTGTTACGCACCGGCTGGACACAATTTGATGAGGATAAAGCCGCGCAGATTGGCCAGGTCATCGCCTGTCACGTCGATCTGATCCTGCAAGGCTTAACGCAAAGGAGCCTGAAGTCATGAAAAAACCTGTCGCCATCATTCTGGTGGTTGTTGTTTTGCTTGCTGCCGGAGTCGGTGGATGGCTGTGGTATCAGAGCCATCAGGATAAAGGCCTGACGCTGTACGGTAACGTGGATATTCGTACGGTGAACATGAGCTTCCGCGTGGGCGGACGTCTCGCCTCGCTGAGCGTTGACGAAGGCGATGCCATCAAAAGCGGGCAGACGCTGGGGATGCTGGATAAAGCGCCCTATGAGAATGCGCTGATGCAGGCCAAAGCGGGCGTGTCCGTCGCCCAGGCGCAGTATGACCTGATGCTGGCAGGCTATCGCGACGAAGAGATCGCTCAGGCCGCCGCCGCAGTTAAGCAGGCGCAAGCCGCCTATGACTACGCGCAGAACTTCTACGCGCGCCAGCAGGGATTGTGGAAAAGCCGTACCATTTCCGCCAACGATCTGGAAAATGCGCGCTCGTCCCGCGACCAGGCGCAGGCCACGCTGAAGTCCGCGCAGGATAAATTAAGCCAGTACCACACCGGTAACCGCCCGCAGGATATCGCCCAGGCGAAGGCCAGCCTTGAACAGGCGCAGGCGCAGCTGGCCCAGGCAGAGCTTGATCTGCACGACACCACCTTAATCGCGCCGTCTGACGGCATGCTGATGACCCGCGCCGTGGAGCCGGGCAGCATGCTCAGCGCGGGCAGCACCGTCTTAACGCTCTCCCTGACCCGCCCGGTCTGGGTACGCGCCTACGTTGACGAGCCAAACCTTGGCCAGATGCAGCCGGGCCGCGAACTGCTGCTTTATACCGACGGTCGCCCGGACAAGCCGTATCACGGCAAAGTGGGCTTTGTCTCCCCTACCGCCGAATTCACGCCGAAAACCGTTGAAACACCGGACCTGCGTACCGACCTCGTGTATCGCCTGCGCATCATCGTGACCGATGCGGACGACGCGCTGCGTCAGGGCATGCCCGTCACCGTAAAAGTAGACAGCGGGGAACGACATGAATGACGCGGTTATTCAGCTCAACAATCTGGTTAAACGCTTCGCGGGAATGGACAAACCGGCCGTCGCGCCGCTGAACTGCACTATCCAGAAAGGCTACGTGACCGGGCTGGTCGGTCCGGACGGTGCGGGGAAAACCACGCTGATGCGGATGCTGGCGGGGTTGCTCAAGCCGGACGAAGGCACGGCCAGCGTGCTCGGTCTTGACCCGATCGAGGATGACGGCGCGCTCCACGCCATGCTCGGCTATATGCCGCAGAAGTTTGGCCTGTATGAAGACCTGACGGTGATGGAAAACCTGAACCTGTACGCCGACCTGCGCAGCGTCACCGGCGAAACCCGACAGAAAACCTTCGCGCGTCTGCTGGAGTTTACCTCCCTCGGCCCGTTCACCGACAGGCTGGCGGGCAAGCTCTCCGGCGGGATGAAGCAGAAGCTGGGGCTGGCCTGCACGCTGGTCGGCGAGCCGAAAGTGCTGCTGCTGGATGAGCCCGGCGTCGGCGTAGACCCCATTTCGCGCCGCGAACTGTGGCAGATGGTGCACGAGCTGGCGGGCGACGGAATGCTGATCCTCTGGAGCACCTCCTACCTCGACGAAGCGGAACAGTGCCGGGACGTGCTGCTGATGAACGAAGGCGAACTGCTTTATCAGGGCGAGCCGACGACGCTGACGCAGAGCATGGCCGGACGCAGCTTCCTGCTGCACAGCCCGCAGGAGTCCAACCGCAGGCTGCTGCAGCGGGTGCTCAGGCTGCCGCAGGTCAGCGACGGGATGATCCAGGGCCGCTCGGTACGGGTGATCCTCAAAAAAGAGGCCACCGTCGACGATATTCGCCAGGCGCAAGGGATGCCTGAGGTCGAGATAGAAGAGACCGCACCGCGCTTTGAGGACGCGTTTATCGACCTGCTGGGCGGCGCGGGTACGTCAGAGTCGCCGCTTGCCGCCATTCTGCATACGGTGGAAGGCACGCCGGGCGAAACGGTGATTGAAGCCAAATCGCTCACCAAAAAGTTCGGGGATTTCGCCGCCACCGACAACGTCAATTTCGCGGTTAAACGCGGCGAGATTTTTGGCCTGCTCGGGCCGAACGGCGCGGGAAAATCGACCACCTTCAAGATGATGTGCGGCCTGCTGGTGCCGACGTCCGGCAAGGCGCTGGTGCTGGATATGGACCTGAAGGTCAGCTCCGGCAAGGCGCGCCAGCATCTCGGGTATATGGCGCAGAAGTTTTCGCTATACGGCAACCTGACGGTCGAGCAGAATCTGCGCTTTTTCTCCGGCGTGTACGGCCTGCGCGGGCGGGCGCAGAACGAAAAAATTCGCCGCATGAGCGACGCCTTCGCCTTAACTAACATCGCCTCCCACGCCACCGACGAGCTGCCGCTCGGCTTTAAGCAGCGGCTGGCGCTGGCCTGCTCGCTGATGCACGAGCCGGATATTCTGTTTCTGGATGAACCGACCTCGGGCGTTGATCCCATTACCCGCCGCGAGTTCTGGCTGCACATCAACAGCATGGTGGAAAAAGGGGTGACCGTGATGGTGACCACCCACTTCATGGACGAGGCGGAGTACTGCGACCGCATCGGGCTGGTGTATCGCGGCAAGCTGATTGCCC
This sequence comes from Enterobacter asburiae, assembly GCF_001521715.1. NCBI lineage: Bacteria > Pseudomonadati > Pseudomonadota > Gammaproteobacteria > Enterobacterales > Enterobacteriaceae > Enterobacter > Enterobacter asburiae. The sequence continues at coordinate 493,503 of NZ_CP011863.1, read as the reverse complement.
ACGGTACCCCGGACGACCTGAAAAACCAGGCCGCCGACGCTGAGGTCCCGGACCCGACCATGGAGCAGGCGTTTATCACCCTCATCCACGACTGGGATAAGGAGAATGCCCATGCGCAGTAATGCCATTTCCTGGCGCAGGGTGCGCGCGCTGTGCGTTAAAGAGACGCGGCAGATCGTGCGTGACCCCAGCAGCTGGCTGATTGCGGTAGTGATCCCCCTGCTGCTGCTGTTTATCTTTGGCTACGGCATTAACCTGGACTCCAGCAAGCTGCGGGTCGGGATTTTGCTGGAGCAGCAGAGTGAAGATGCGCTGGACTTTACTCACGCCATGACCGGTTCACCCTACATTGACGCCACCATCAGCGATAACAGGCAGGAGTTGATCCAGAAAATGCAGGCCGGGAAAATTCGCGGTCTGATCGTCATTTCGGTGGATTTTGCCGCCAATATGGCGCGGGCGAATGCCGATGCGCCGATCCAGGTGATTACCGACGGCAGCGAGCCGAACACCGCCAACTTCGTACAGGGCTACGCGGAGGGGATCTGGCAGCTCTGGCAGATGCAGCGCGCGGAAGATCGGGGTGAAGAATTTAAACCGCTGATCGACGTGCAGACGCGCTACTGGTTTAACCCCGCCGCCATCAGCCAGCACTTTATTATCCCAGGCGCGGTGACGATTATCATGACGGTAATCGGCGCGATCCTGACCTCGCTGGTGATCGCCCGCGAGTGGGAGCGCGGGACCATGGAGGCGCTGCTCTCTACCGAAGTGACGCGCGTCGAGCTGCTGCTGTGCAAGCTCATCCCCTACTATTTCCTCGGCATGCTGGCGATGCTGCTCTGTATGCTTGTCTCGGTCTTTATCCTCGGCGTGCCGTATCGCGGCTCGCTGGTGGTGCTGTTTTTTATCACCAGCCTGTTTTTACTCAGCACGCTGGGCATGGGGCTGCTCATCTCCACCATCACCCGCAACCAGTTCAACGCCGCGCAGGTGGCCCTCAACGCCGCCTTTTTACCGTCGATTATGCTGTCCGGGTTTATCTTCCAGATAGACAGTATGCCTGCGGTGATCCGCGCCGTGACCTATGTTATTCCGGCGCGCTACTTCGTGAGCACGCTGCAAAGCCTGTTCCTGGCGGGGAATATTCCGGTGGTGCTGATCGTCAACACGCTGTTTTTAATGGCGTCAGCGGCGATGTTTATCGGGTTGACGTGGATGAAAACCAAACGGCGACTGGATTAAGGAGCGAACATGTTTCACCGATTATGGACGTTGATACGCAAAGAGCTGCAATCCCTGCTGCGCGAGCCGCAAACCCGCGCCATTCTGGTCTTGCCGGTGCTGATCCAGGTTTTACTGTTCCCGTTTGCCGCCACACTTGAGGTGACCAACGCCACCATTGCCATTTACAACGAAGACAACGGCAAGCATTCCGTCGAGCTAACGCAGCGTTTTGCCCGCGCGAAGGCCTTTACCCACATCCTGCTGCTGAAAAGCCCGCAGGAGATCCAGCCCACCATCGACACGCAAAAAGCGCTGCTGCTGGTGCGGTTCCCGGCGGATTTCTCCCGCAATCTGGATACCTTCCAGACCGCACCTATGCAGCTGATTCTCGACGGTCGTAACTCCAACAGCGCCCAGATAGCGGCCAACTATCTGCAGCAGGTGGTGAAGGATTATCAGCAGGAGCTGATGGAGGGCAAACCGAAGCCCAACAACAGCGAGCTGGTGGTGCGCAACTGGTACAACCCGAACCTGGACTACAAGTGGTTCGTGGTGCCGTCGCTGATCGCCATGATCACCACCATCGGGGTGATGATCGTGACTTCCCTTTCCGTCGCCCGCGAGCGCGAACAGGGCACGCTGGACCAGCTGCTGGTCTCCCCGCTCGCCACCTGGCAAATTTTCGTCGGCAAAGCGGTCCCGGCGCTGATCGTCGCGACGTTCCAGGCCACCATCGTGCTGGGTGTGGGGATTTGGGCCTACCAGATCCCGTTCGCCGGTTCGCTGGCGCTGTTTTACTTCACGATGGTGATTTACGGGCTGTCGCTGGTGGGGTTTGGACTGCTGATCTCGGCGCTCTGCTCGACGCAGCAGCAGGCGTTTATTGGGGTGTTCGTCTTTATGATGCCCGCGATTTTGCTCTCGGGGTATGTTTCACCCGTCGAGAACATGCCGGTGTGGCTACAGGATCTGACGTGGGTAAACCCGATTCGGCACTTTACGGACATCACCAAGCAAATCTATCTGAAGGATGCGAGTCTGGATATTGTCTGGGGAAGTTTGTGGCCGCTACTGGTGATTGCGGCCACGACGGGCTCAGTGGCGTACGCGATGTTTAGACGCAACATTGCGTAGCTTTTTCTCTTTGGTCAGCAGCGAGACGACCGCAGGCCCTGCGAGGATTGCCAGACCCGCCAGGGCCAGCAGCAGGTTGTTTTGCAGCACGCGCGACAGCAGCCAAAGCACAATCATCGCCGCACCAAAATACCATGTGGTGGTGAGCTCTTCGAGCACATCACCCACCTCGCGCCAGCGCGCTTCGTGGTGGCGCTGTAAGAACAGCATCGACAGTACGGTGACGCCATAAAGGACGCATAGCCCCAGGCCAACACGCACCAGCGTGCCGCTCATCCAGCCCATCACCAGTACGGCCACGACCAGTAAATGCAACATTATCTGCCAGCAACTCAGGCCAGTTGCGACACGAACACGTTGTTGCCACTTCATGGCTTCTCTCCTGAAGGATTTTTCTCTGCTTAATCAGACTACCGCACTTTACGGAAAATTCCGTAACGCCGCATCTTTTTGTGACGCCGACTACACTTTATTTTCATTGGGATAGTCACTCAGGAAGGAGCTTATGACTCAAAAAATGCAGCATTTCTCGCTTAAGGTGCTGACGATAAACATTCATAAGGGCTTCACAGCATTTAATCGCCGCTTCATTTTACCGGAGCTGCGCGACGCGGTTCGCACCGTCAGCGCGGATATTGTCTGCCTGCAGGAGGTGATGGGCGCACACGAAGTGCATCCGCTCCACTTTGAGAACTGGCCCGACACGCCGCACTATGAATTTCTGGCCGACACCATGTGGAGTGATTACGCCTACGGCCGCAACGCGGTCTACCCGGAAGGGCATCACGGAAACGCGGTGCTGTCCCGCTACCCCATTGAACATTACGAAAACCGCGACGTTTCCGTCGGGGAAAGCGAAAAACGCGGCCTGCTTTACTGCCGCATTACGCCGCCCGACCTCGAGCGACCCGTACATGTCGGCTGTGTTCATCTGGGCCTTCGCGAAGCCCATCGTCAGGCGCAGCTGAAAATGCTGGCCGAATGGGCCAACGCCCTTCCCGAAGGTGAACCGGTGGTCGTGGCGGGCGATTTCAACGACTGGCGACAGCGGGCAAACCATCCGTTGAAGGTGGATGCCGGACTGGAGGAGATTTTTACTCGCGCCAACGGCAGGCCTGCGCGCACCTTCCCGGTCCGTTTCCCGCTGCTTCGGCTTGACCGCATCTACGTGAAAAATGCCCACGCCAGCAGCCCGACCGCCCTGGCGCTCCTTAACTGGCGACATCTTTCCGACCACGCCCCGCTCAGCGCGGAGATCCACCTATGAAATGTTCCTGGCAGGAAGGCAACCGGATCACGCTGCTGGTCAATGGGGACGAGTACTACCCGGCCGTGTTTAAGGCAATTGATAACGCGCAGCAGAAGGTGATCCTCGAAACCTTTATCTGGTTCGAAGATAACGTCGGCAAGCAGTTGCACAGCGTGCTGCTGCGCGCCGCCCGGCGCGGCGTCAAAATTGAAGTGCTGCTTGATGGCTATGGTTCGCCGGATCTCAGCGATGCGTTTGTGAATGAGTTGACCTCCGCGGGCGTGGTGTTCCGCTACTACGATCCCGGCCCTCGCCTGTTCGGCATGCGTACCAATCTTTTCCGCCGGATGCACCGCAAAATTGTGGTGGTGGACGAGACGGTGGCGTTTGTCGGCGGCATTAACTATTCCGCTGAGCATATGTCCGACTACGGCCCGGAAGCGAAGCAGGACTACGCGATTCGCATTGAAGGCCCGGTGGTGCAGGACATTTTGCTGTTTGAACTGGAGAACCTGCCGGGGAAAGAGGCCGTTCGCCGCTGGTGGAGACGCCGCCATCGCCCGGAAGAGAACCGGAAGCCCGGCGAAGCGCAGGCCCTTTTCGTCTGGCGGGATAACGGCGAGCACCGGGACGACATTGAACGTCATTATCTCAAGATGCTCGCCAACGCGAAGCGCGAGGTCATCATCGCCAACGCCTACTTTTTCCCGGGCTACCGTCTGCTGCACGCCATGCGCAATGCGGCCCGACGCGGGGTACGCGTGAAGCTGATTGTGCAGGGCGAGCCGGATATGCCGATAGTCAAAGTCGGCGCGCGGCTGCTGTATAACTATCTGGTGAAGGGCGGCGTACAGATCTACGAATATCGACGCCGACCGCTGCACGGCAAAGTAGCGCTGATGGACGATCACTGGGCAACCGTGGGTTCCAGTAATCTCGATCCGCTGAGCTTATCGCTCAATCTCGAGGCTAACCTGATCATTCACGATCGCCAGTTTAACCAGACCCTGCGGGATAACCTGCAGGCGCTAATCGTTAACGACAGCGTGCGCGTGGACGAATCCATGGTCCCTAAACGCACCTGGTGGAACTTGGGCATCAGCGTGGTGGTGTTCCACTTTCTACGCCATTTCCCGGCCATGGTCGGCTGGCTGCCAGCGCATACGCCTAAGCTTGCGCAGGTGGATCCGCCGGTACAACCGGAAATGGAAACCCAGGACCGTATTGAAGCGGAAGACGGAGGCAAACCCTGATGTCGAAATCGCATCCGCGCTGGCGGCTGGCAAAAAAGATCCTGACCTGGCTGTTTTTTATTGCGGTCGCGGTTCTGCTGGTGGTCTACGCGCAGAAAGTTGACTGGGAAGAGGTGTGGAAAGTCATCCGCAACTATAACCGGATGGTGCTGCTGGGCGCTGTGGGGTTAGTTATTGTCAGCTACCTGATGTACGGCTGCTATGACCTGCTGGGCCGCGCTTACTGCGGCCACAAGCTGGCCAAACGTCAGGTTATGCTGGTGTCGTTTATCTGCTACGCCTTTAACCTGACGCTGAGCACCTGGGTCGGCGGCATCGGCATGCGATATCGCCTTTATTCGCGGCTCGGCCTGCCGGGCGGGACCATCACGCGCATTTTCTCGTTAAGCATCACCACCAACTGGCTGGGCTATATTCTGCTCGGCGGGGTGATCTTCACCATCGGCGTAGTGCAGCTGCCCGCGCACTGGTATATCGATGAGGCCACGCTGCGCATTCTGGGCATCGTACTGCTGCTGATTATCGCCGTGTATCTGTGGGCCTGCGCCTTTGCCAAACGCCGCCATATGACCATCAAGGGGCAAAAGCTGGTATTGCCCTCGTGGAAGTTTGCGGTGCTGCAGATGGCAGTCTCCAGCGCCAACTGGATGGCGATGGGGGCCATTATCTGGCTGCTGATTGGCGAGGACGTGAACTACTTCTTCGTGCTGGGCGTGCTGCTGGTGAGCAGCATTGCGGGCGTGATTGTGCATATTCCGGCGGGGATCGGCGTGCTGGAAGCGGTATTTATCGCCCTGCTGGCCGGGGAGCATGTCTCTCAGGGAACGATTATCGCGGCCCTGCTGGCGTACCGCATGCTGTATTACTTCCTGCCGCTGGCGCTGGCAACGGTCTGTTATCTGGTGCTGGAGAGTCGGGCGAAAAAGCTGAGAGCGAAGAACGAGAAGGCCTTAGCGAAATAAAAGCAAAACGGCAACCTTGTTGCCGTTTTTAGTGTTTATTCCCTCTCCCGTGGGAGAGGGTCAGGGTGAGGGCACCAGACCGCACCGCCACCCGGCAAAATAACCTTAACGACGGTTGCCGAAAATACGCAGCAGCATCAGGAACAGGTTGATGAAGTCCAGATACAGCGTCAGCGCGCCCAGAATCGCGTATTTGCGCAGGTTTGAACTGTCGCGTACGTCGATCTGCTCGCCGATGTTTTTCAGCTTCTGGGTGTCATACGCCGTCAACCCAACGAAGATCACCACCCCGATGTAGGTCACAGCCCACATCAGCGCGTCGCTCTTCAGCCACAGGTTTACCAGCGACGCCAGCACAATCCCAATCAGCCCCATAAACAGCATGCTGCCTAAACCGCTCAGATCGCGCTTCGTGGTGTAACCGTAGAGGCTCATCACGCCGAACATCCCGCCGGTCACCACAAAGGTGCTGGCGATGGAAGAGTAGGTGTAGACGATGAAAATACTGGAAAGCGTCAGCCCCGTTAGCGCCGAATAGAGCATAAACAGCGTGGTCGCCATTCCGGCACTGAGCTTTTGCACCAGACCCGACAGCACAAACACCAGCGCCAGCTGCGCGATAATCAGCCCAAAGAAGGTGATTTTGCTGGAGAAGATAAACATCATCAGTTCAGGCGTGTTCGCCGCATACCACGCGATAAACGCGGTAAGCAGCAGGCCAACCGTCATCCAGCCGTACACCTGAGCCATATACGTCTGCAGGCCGCTACGGGTCTGCTGTACTATTGAATCGGAACGCGGAAATCGGTCCATGATTCACTCCTGATTAAGATTAAGTAGACACACACGTTAAGATTAACACATCCACGTAAACCGACTACCAACGGCTGGCAGCTTGTTTATCGCTGTCGCGAGATTCTACCCATCGGTCACCTTCTGGCGTGGCTTCGCGCTTCCAGAACGGCGCTTTGGTTTTGAGGTAATCCATAATGAACTCCCCTGCCGCAAACGCGCTGCCGCGGTGCGCGCTGGTCACCCCGACGAAGACAATCTCCTCGCCAGGCCACATCTCGCCGATGCGGTGAATAACCGTGACGCGGCCAAGCGGCCAGCGGCCTCGCGCCTCGTCGACAATCTCCGTCAGTGATTTCTCGGTCATCCCCGGATAGTGCTCCAGCGTCAGTGCCTTCACGCTGTCGCCGAGGTTGTGGTTGCGCACTTTGCCGGTGAAGGTGACAACCGCGCCGTCTTCATCGCGTTCCGCCAGCCAGCTGTATTCTGTCCCTACGTTAAAACGCTCGGGGCTCACCAGAATTCGGGTTTCAGCCATCTTAGCCCCCCGTTACTGGCGGGAAGAAGGCCACTTCATCGCCTTCTTTCAGCGGATGGGTGAACTCCACCAGCGTTTGGTTAACGGCGGCCAGCAGCTTGCCTTCGTCCAGCGCCAGCGCCCAGCGGTCGCTTTGTGCCGCCAGATGCGCGCGCAGGGCGGCGACGTTTTCGAAGGACGCATCCAGCGTCAGGCTGTCGGTATTCACCAGCTCGCGCACCTGCGCAAAAAAGAGCACCTTAATCATGGCTATCCACCTTAAAATCACCGGATTTGCCGCCGCTTTTTGCCAGCAGGCGAACCGGGCCAATCACCATATCTTTCTGCACCGCTTTGCACATGTCGTAGATAGTCAGTGCGGCAACTGAGGCCGCCGTCAGCGCCTCCATCTCCACGCCGGTTTTGCCGGTTAAGCGGCACAGCGATTCAATCCGCACCCGATTGTGCTCCGGCTGCGCCTGCAGGTTCACTTCCACCTTGCTCAGCATCAGCGGATGGCACAGCGGAATGAGCTCCCAGGTCCGTTTGGCGGCCTGAATACCGGCGATGCGCGCGGTGGCAAAGACGTCGCCCTTATGGTGGCTGCCGTCGATAATCATCGCCAGCGTTTCCGGCAGCATAGTGACAAACGCTTCCGCGCGCGCCTCGCGCACCGTTTCGGCTTTGGCGGAGACGTCCACCATATGCGCTTCACCGGCGGCGTTAATGTGGGTCAGTTGTGACATAGCTTATTTCTTTAAATGGGGATGGAAATTACACGGACGGGTACGGGCGTCCAGCTGCGGGGCGATGATATTTTCCCACGCGGTGCGGCAGGCTTTGGTCGAGCCCGGCATGGCGAAAATCAGGGTTTTGTTAGCCACCCCAGCCACCGCGCGCGACTGGAGCGTGGAGGTACCAATCTCTTCAAAGGAGAGCATGCGGAACACCTCGCCGAAGCCTTCTACCTCGCGGTCGAACAGCGGGATCAGCGCTTCGGGGGCCTGATCGCCTGCGGTAAAACCGGTGCCGCCGGTGATCAGCACCACCTGCACCTCATCGCTCGCAATCCACTGCGAAACCTGCGCGCGAATGGCGTAGCGGTTCTCCTTCACTATCGCTTTATCGACGATGTGATGCCCCGCGTCATGGGCCGCCTCGCGCAGCCAGTGGCCGGAGGTATCATCCTCTTCGCCGCGGCGATCGGAAACGGTAAGGATAGCAATGCGTGTCGGGATAAATTCTGCGCTTACCTGACTCATCTTCTGATTCCTTCTTAAGCCTGATTACCCGCCGATGTAGGACAGGTTCTGAGTAATACCGGTATTGCCCTGATGCAGGAAGTGGGTCTGTTTTTTATGCGTCAGAGCTTCAGAAATGCGTGCTTCAAGCGCGTCCTGCTGCGCATCGTCTTCCAGCAGATCGCGAAGATCTACGCCGCCGTCGCCGAACAGGCAAAGATGGAGCTTGCCAACGGAGGAGACGCGCAGGCGGTTGCAGCTGGCGCAGAAGTCTTTCTCATAGGGCATGATAAGCCCTATCTCACCTTCGTAATCCGGGTGGCAGAAGACCTGCGCCGGGCCGTCGCTGCGCTGGCGGATCTGGTGGATCCAGCCGCGTCTCAGCAGCGCGTCGCGCAGCACCATGCCGGAGATGTGATGGCGACGGAACAGCTCGCTGCCCTCGCCGGTTTCCATCAGCTCGATAAAACGCAGCTGTATAGGGCGGGATTTGATCCACGCCAGGAAGGTATCGAGCTGATGATGGTTCACATCACGCATCAGCACCGTGTTGACTTTGACCTTCTCGAACCCGGCCGCAAATGCCGCGTCGATGCCGTCCATAACCTGCTGGAATTTATCCTGGCCGGTAATAGCGTGGAACTGACGGGCGTCCAGGCTATCGACGCTGACGTTGATCGCCGTCAGCCCCGCATCGCGCCAGTTCGCCACGTCACGCGCCATGCGGTAACCGTTAGTGGTCACGGCAATCTGGCGGATACGTTCGTTTTCACGCACGGCGGCAATGATGTCGGGAAAATCACGGCGCAGAGAGGGTTCGCCGCCGGTCAGACGCACTTTTTCGGTGCCGAGCTCAGAGAAGGCGCGCGTGACGCGGCGCACTTCATCCACGGAGAGAAAGCCGTTATTGGTGACGCTGCCCGGTTTGTAGCCATCGGGCAGGCAGTAGGTGCAACGGAAGTTGCACACATCGGTAATCGACAGACGTAAGTAATAAAACTTACGCGCGAAAGCATCAGTAAGTTGTGAAGCCATGTACACCTTTCCAGATCGGGAGGCACAGTCATTTCTTTCTGTACCCTGGTGGCAAATTCGCCACGGCCAGAGCGCCATATCTTTCGACACAGGCACAAAGGCTAGAGTGTATGTTTTCAATTTTGAAAACGTGGTTAGGGCGATAGTAGCGCGGAAATTCTGACGACGCCATTATCGCTTCACGCTATATAATTATCTATATAGCGAATCGATCCTGCATTTTCGCTACAGAATACCTAAAAACCGCATTTTCACATTGATATACGTCATTTTGCATCGGGTGAGGCATCGTCTTTTAGGGGTAGTTAGGTTACTGTTACGCGATCGAACGTGATAAGGAATACGTATGCGCAATCGCACTTTTGCGGATCTTGACCGAGTGGTCGCTCTTGGCGGAGGACACGGCTTAGGCCGGGTTATGTCCTCTTTGTCGTCACTCGGCTCAAGGCTGACAGGGATAGTGACCACCACCGACAACGGCGGCTCAACCGGGCGCATTCGTCGTGCCGAAGGCGGCATTGCCTGGGGAGACATGCGCAACTGTCTGAACCAGTTAATTACCGAGCCAAGCGTCGCGTCGGCGATGTTTGAGTACCGTTTTGGCGGTAATGGCGAACTTTCCGGGCATAACCTCGGAAATCTGATGTTAAAGGCGCTCGATCACCTGAGCGTAAGGCCTCTGGAAGCCATCAACTTAATCCGTAATCTGCTCAAAGTGGACGCATTCCTGATCCCCATGTCCGAACAACCGGTTGACTTGATGGCGATCGATGCCGAAGGGCATGAAGTTTACGGCGAGGTGAATATTGACCAGCTCATCCTGCCGCCCACGGAGTTAATGACCTACCCGAGCGTACCCGCCACGCGAGAAGCGGTGGAGGCCATTGGGGAAGCGGATCTTATCCTGATCGGCCCGGGCAGTTTTTACACCAGCCTGATGCCAATTCTACTCGTAAAAGAGCTGGCGCAGGCGCTGCGCCGCACCCCTGCCCCGATGGTTTACATCGGTAACCTGGGACGTGAACTGAGCCCGGCGGCGGCGAGCCTGTCGCTGGCAGACAAGCTTGAATTAATGGAGCAGTACGTCGGTAAAAAAATCATCGACGGCGTCGTGGTGGGGCCGAAGGTGGATGTGTCGGGTATTGGCGACCGCGTGGTGGTGCAGGAGCCGCTGGAAGCGAGTGATATTAAATATCGCCATGACCGTCACCTGCTGCGCGAGGCGCTGGAGAAGGCGATTCAGGCGCTGGGTTAGGTTCATTTTGTGCGGCCTGTTGCTCTCACCCCGGCCCTCTCCCACAGGGAGAGGGAGAAAACATTGCTTTACTCACGATGCCGCGATGAAAAGATCCCGCAGCTGATGTAGCTGGTCGCGGATTTGCGCCGCCTCTTCGAACTCCAGGTTCTGCGCGTGCTGCATCATCTGCCCTTCCAGCTCGTGGATTTTCTGCTGCAGCGCTTTCGGCGTCAGCACGACGGTATCTTCTTCCACCACTGAACGCGCCTTGCCGCGACCTTTCGCTTTGGTTTTGGCAATGTTCTGACCCAGCGCCAGAATATCCACCACCTTCTTGTTCAGCCCCTGCGGCGTGATGCCGTGCTCTTCGTTGTAGCGCTGCTGTTTCTCGCGGCGGCGCTCCGTTTCGCCAATCGCTTTCGCCATCGACGGGGTGATTTTGTCACCGTACAGAATCGCTTTACCGTTGACGTTACGCGCCGCACGGCCGATGGTCTGGATCAGGGAGCGTTCAGAACGCAGGAAGCCCTCTTTGTCCGCATCCAGAATCGCCACCAGCGAGACTTCCGGCATATCCAGACCTTCTCGCAGCAGGTTGATCCCCACCAGCACGTCAAACTCGCCCAGACGCAGATCGCGGATAATCTCCATGCGCTCCACGGTGTCGATATCCGAGTGCAGATAGCGCACCTTCTCGCCGTGCTCTTCGAGATACTCGGTGAGGTCTTCCGCCATGCGCTTGGTGAGCGTGGTCACCAGCACGCGCTCGTTGATAGCGGAACGAGCGCGGATCTCTGAGAGCAGATCGTCCACCTGCGTGGCCACCGGACGAACTTCAATAATCGGGTCGAGCAACCCGGTCGGACGCACAACCTGATCGACAACGTCTACACCGGATTTCTCCAGCTCGTAGTTGCCCGGCGTGGCCGAGACGTAGATGGTTTGCGGCGCGAGCGCCTCAAACTCTTCAAATTTCATCGGGCGGTTATCCAGCGCCGACGGCAGTCGGAACCCGTACTCCACCAGCGTCTCTTTACGCGCCCGGTCGCCGCGGTACATCCCGCCGATCTGCGGGATCGTGACGTGGGATTCGTCGATTACCAGCAAACCGTCTGCCGGCAGGTAATCAAACAGCGTCGGCGGCGGCTCGCCCGGCCCGCGTCCGGAGAGGAAGCGCGAGTAGTTTTCAATGCCGGAGCAGTAGCCCAGCTCGTTCATCATCTCAAGGTCGAACTGGGTGCGCTGGCTGAGGCGCTGCTCTTCCAGCAGCTTATTGTTCGCCAGCAGCACCTTACGGCGCTCGGCCAGCTCCACTTTGATCTCTTCCATCGCCTGCACGATACGCTCGCGCGGCGTCACGTAGTGCGTTTTCGGGTAGATGGTAAAGCGCTGGATCACCGACTCAACGTGTCCGGTCAGCGGGTCGAAGAGCGACAGGCGTTCAACCTCTTCGTCAAACAGCTCGACGCGCAGCGCCATATCGTCCGATTCCGCCGGGAAGATGTCGATCACCTCACCGCGTACGCGGAACGTCCCGCGCTGGAACGCCTGATCGTTACGGGCGTACTGCAGCTCCGCCAGACGACGAACGATGGCGCGCTGGTCGATGATCATCCCCTGCGTCAGGTGCAACATCATCTTGAGATAGAGATCCGGATCGCCCAGACCGTAGATCGCGGAAACCGACGCAACGACGACCACGTCGCGACGCTCCAGAAGCGCCTTAGTGGCCGACAGACGCATCTGCTCGATGTGTTGGTTCACCGAGGCATCCTTCTCGATGAAGGTGTCAGAGCTCGGTACGTAGGCTTCAGGCTGGTAGTAATCGTAATAGGAGACGAAATACTCCACCGCATTTTCCGGGAAGAACTCTTTCATCTCGCCGTAAAGCTGTGCGGCCAGGGTTTTATTGGGCGCCAGCACCATCGTTGGGCGCTGGAGATCCGCAATCACGTTGGCGATGGTGAAGGTTTTACCCGAGCCGGTTACCCCCAGCAGCGTCTGGTGCGCCAGCCCATCTTCCAGCCCCTCTTCCAGACGACGGATCGCCTCAGGCTGATCGCCAGATGGACGGAAAGCAGAATTCAATTTGAACGGTTTACTCATGGGCGACAACCTGATGACGTTATAAGCGGCAGGTGAGTAATTTTACTCGTTGTTGCCAGGAATGCCAGTAAAAAACACTGGATGAAAAACCAGTATCATGTCAGGATATTTAGCATAGCGCCTGAATGATTAGTGGGATAACGGCCAAAATTTGGACTGTGACAATATAAAACACCAGTCAGGTCAGGTTATCCCCAGAACTTTTTCTTTTTTAACATTTGTCAAGCCAGGTAATGATAGTTTTGTGGCAACCGGTGACACTTTCATGACGGGAATTGCTTTTATCTAAGCAATTAAATAATAAACGATATTTTCTAAAGCCGCGTTTCGCGCCAATTTGGGCGTAAGCCGCGTCTTCTCTCGCTTATCGCGTGTTTTCTAACTCTAATGCACATGGTTATCCACAGGAATAGTGGATAACTGCTTCCAGCCCATGCAGACTGGCGCTCGGCAAATTCCCGGTTTTTCCCACGAGACGGCAGTAAAAAAATTTTATAGCTATTTTTTGATGATTAACAGTTGCGTCATTCATAACCAACCGATGGGATCTTGCTCACATTTTCATCATTTTGGGTTCTGCACCACAACTCACCACCTCCAGCACCGTCGATGTGCAATCCGGTTTTTTATAAACCGCTTTCCGGTGATTTATTCCTAAAAAAGCCGTTTATTTGAACACTTTTCCGTTTCTGGCAGGGGTTTTGCAGATTCAAACACGAGCCTCACCTACACACATTTTTAAGGAGAAAAAGATGTTGAGTCTGCGTGCTGTGAATCAGTTTTACGGAAGCCAACATACGCTATGGAACGTGAATTTGGATTTTCCGCAAGGGATGTGTACTGGCGTCGTTGGCCTGCCGGGGATGGGGAAAACCACCCTCATGAATTGCATCGCCGGGAGAGTGCCCGTTGAAAGCGGCAGCATCATCTGGCACGAGGCGGGCGCGCCGCCGCGCGACTTGCTTAACCTGCCGCCAGAACAGCGCTCAAGACCAGGGATAGGCTATGTCCCGCAGGACAGGCGGATCTTCTCCCAGCTAACGATTGAGGAGAATCTGCATATCGCCATGCGGGCGATGGGTAAACCCAACCCGGAAGCAAAAAGTGACGTTTACGACCTGTTTCCGGCGCTCTACGCGTTGCGGCAGGCCCGCGCCAACACGCTCTCTCCGGACGACCAGTACCAGCTGGCGCTGGCTAATGCGCTGGTGAACCGTCCGCACCTGCTGATCCTCGATGAGCCCCTGCACGGCGCAGGACACAGCTTCGCCCAGAGGCTGGGGCAGCTGCTGGTGCGCTTAAACCGGGAGTTAGGTATGACGGTACTGCTAGCGGAGCAGCAGCTGTCGTTTATCCGCCGCGTTGCGGACCGTTTCTGTATGCTTTATCGCGGGCGTAACGTGGCGCAGGGCCACGTTAACGAACTGGATGACGAGCTTATCGCGCACTGGATGTCGCGGGAAGCAAGACGCTGAGATCGAGATAACGTCCGGTGTCGGCATTTTCCGCGCCGTCTGCAAGCCAGGGAATTTCCCCGAGGCACGGGGCGGGAAGTACGCGCCTGAGCGTCGCCAGATACTCCTGGTGTCGTTTCCCCGGCGCAACCACGTCGTTGGCTATCCAGCCCGCCAGACGCAGCCCGGCCTGCTGCACGGCCTGCGCGGTCAACATGGCGTGATTGATACAGCCCAGCCTGACGCCGACGACCAGAATGACCGGAAGCTGCTCGGCCTGCACCCAGTCAGCAAACGTCTGCGTGTCCGAAAGCGGCGTAAACCAGCCGCCTGCGCCTTCCACCAGCACCCAGTCGGCCTGGCTTTCCAGCGTCCGTAACCCGGCTGACAGCACGGTGAAATCAATCGGACGACCTTCGTCAGCGCTGATGATGTGCGGCGAGGTCGGCTCGGCAAAGGTGTACGGATTGACCGCTGAATAGGCAAGCTCACACGTGCTGTTACGCTGGAGCGCCAGCGCGTCGGTGTTGCGTAACCCTTCCACCGTCATCTCGCTGCCGGAAGCAACCGGCTTATACCCGGCGGTGTTTTTTCCGATCAGTCGTGCCGCCTGCAGCAGCGCCGAGCTGGCCACCGTTTTGCCCACTTCCGTATCCGTTCCGGTGACAAAATAACGTTCACTCACGTTCGATAATCCCATGAAAAAGTTGATAAGAAAGCGGGAAATGTCCCCGCTGCTGCGGCCAGGCCAGCTCCAGACGCTGCAGCTGGCCCCGGGTCAGCGGTTTTTTCTCCCGTCCGGCATGCAGGTGCGTGGCCCCGATGCCCTTCAGCGAGCGCATCGCGCTGAACGCATCGCTAAAATTGAGGGTGATGGTCTGCACCGTGCTGCGGTAGCGCCAGCCTGCCAGCGCCTGCGTCACCTGGTCATGCGATAAAAAGCGGTTAGCGTGCGGCTGCTCATCCACCGCTTTCCACGCCTGATTCAGCTCCGGCAGCGAACTTTCCAGCAGGGTGGTAAAGGCCACCTTCCCGCCCGGTCGCGCCACGCGATAAAGCTCGCGTAAGGCCTGCGGCAGGCTGCTGCACCACTGGACCGCCAGATGACTCCAGACCAGATCGAACTGCGCATCCGCCAGCGGGATCGCCTCGATATCGGCCAGCAGATAATGGTGCGCGGCCTGTCGCTGACGCGCCTCGTCGAGCATCTGCTCTGAGAGGTCGATAGCCGTGACCTGGCTTCCCGCCCCGCGCCAGTAGCGGCTGTTGCTGCCGGGACCACAGCCGGCGTCCAGCACCTGCGGAAAATGGTTCTCGCCAAGCGCGGCCAGAAGCCCCTCCGCGCTCTGACGCTGCAGCTCATCGTGCTGCGAATAGCTCTGCGCGGCCCGGCCAAATGCCGCCGCAACGGCCTGTTTATTTACCGGCATCATGGAGCACCTCCAGCAGCGTCTGGATATCCCGTGCCTCATGCGCCGCCGTCAGGGTTAAACGCAGCCGCGCGGTACCCGGCGGGACCGTTGGCGGGCGAATGGCGGTCACCCACATGCCGCGCTCGCGCAGCGCCTGTGCCAGCGCCAGCGCGCGACCGTTTTCGCCGACAATCACCGGCTGGATGGCGCTTTGCGAATCGGGGCTGTGGAAGGGCAGCGCCGCTAGCCCCTGGCGGAAGCGGGAGATATGCTCCGCCAGCCGCTGACGACGTTCATTCCCTTCTGCGCTGCGGATCACCGCCAGCGACGCAGACAGCGCCACGGCCTGCGCCGGGGGCATGCTGGTGCTATAGATCAGGTGTCGGGCAAACTGCAGCAGATAGTCGGCGACGGAATCGCTGCACAGCACGGCGGCGCCGCTGACGCCAAAGCCTTTGCCGAAGGTGACGATCAGCAGCTCCGGCTTCACGTTTTGCTGATACGCGCTGCCGCGACCTTCGTCGCCCATTACGCCAATGCCGTGGGCATCGTCAACCAGCAGCCAGGCGTTTTGCCGCTTTGCGGCCTCGTGCAGCGCGGCAAGCGGCGCGCTGTCGCCGTCCATGCTGAACACCCCTTCGGTGACCGCCAGCTGCTGTCCGTCGCAGGGTTTATCCAGCAGCGCGGCGAGCTGCCCCGCATCGTTATGGGCAAAGCGGCGCAGCTGCGCCGGGCTTAAATTTGCCGCCTCCAGCAGCGAGGCGTGGCTCAGGCGGTCAGCGACAATGCGGTCCTCTTTTCCCATCAGGGCGGTAATGACCGCCTGATTGGCGGCAAAGCCGGAGATGAACAGCAGCGCGCGCGGGTAGCCGAGCCAGTCGGCAAGCGCTTCTTCCAGCGCCTGATGCGCCGTGGTGTATCCGCTGACGTGTCCCGAGCCGCCGCTGCCCACGCCAAACCGCTCCGCACCCTGCTGCCAGGCGCGGATGATGGACGGATGCTGGCTCAGCCCGAGATAGTCGTTGCTGGAGAAATTACAAAACTGCCGCCCCTCGCGGGTAAGAAAACGGCCCGCGCCGTTTTCCACCACTCTGCGAACGCGAAACGCCTCTGCCGCCCGGCGTTCGTCCAGCGCGGTATTAATGCGCGCCTGCCAGGTCATACGGCTGCCGCGTTGTAGAACTGGTCGGTGTCGGCGTTGAAAATCTGCTGCTCCAGCTGCTGCTGTTGCTCGTTATCGCCCGTCAGCACCTCGGTCTGATGCGGGTTAAGCCCCAGCTTGCGGAACAGCTGAACGTCTTTGTCCTCTTCCGGGTTCGGCGTGGTCAGCAGCTTGCAGCCGTAGAAGATGGAGTTGGCTCCGGCCATAAAGCACATCGCCTGGGTCTGCTCGTTCATCTGCTCGCGACCGGCGGAGAGGCGCACGAAAGAGGTCGGCATCATGATGCGCGCCACCGCGATGGTGCGGATAAAATCAAACGCATCCACGTCGTCGTTGTCCGCCATCGGCGTGCCCTTAACCTTCACCAGCATGTTGATCGGCACGCTTTCCGGCGGGGTCGGCAGGTTCGCCAGCTGCAGCAGCAGGCCCGCGCGGTCTTTCACCGTTTCGCCTAAGCCGACAATACCGCCCGAGCAGACCTTGATCCCCGCGTCACGCACTTTATCCAGCGTGTCCAGACGCTCCTGATAGGTCCGCGTGGTGATGATGTTGCCGTAAAATTCCGGCGAGGTGTCGAGGTTATGGTTGTAGTAGTCCAGCCCTGCGGCGGAGAGGCGCTGCGCCTGCTCGTCGTTCAGCGTGCCGAGCGTCATACAGGCTTCGAGGCCCATCTCCTTCACGCCCTTCACCATCTGCTCCAGATACGGCATGTCGCGATCGTGCGGGTTCTTCCACGCCGCGCCCATGCAGAAGCGGGTCGAGCCGGCGTTTTTCGCCTTCCGCGCCGAGTCGAGCACCTGCTCCACCTCCATCAGCCGTTCAGATTCCAGGCCGGTTTTGTAGCGCGCACTCTGCGGGCAATATTTGCAGTCTTCCGGACAGGCGCCGGTTTTGATCGACAGCAGCGTGCTGACCTGAACATGGCGCGGATCGAAGTGCTGACGATGCACCTGTTGGGCTTCGAACATCAGCTCAAGGAAAGGTTTATTGAATAATTCAGTGACTTGCGACATCGTCCAGCGTGCGTGGTGAGCCATCGGGCTTCTCCAAAGGGTTTTGTTAATTTTCGGTTCGGTTTATACTCGTAAACCTAAAACTTTTCAAAATGGTTTACAAGTCGATTATGACCCAGGACGATCTCGCCTTCGACAAGCAGCATATCTGGCACCCTTACACTTCCACTACCCGCCCTCTTCCCGTTTATCCGGTGGCCTCGGCCCACGGCTGCGAGCTGCACCTCGCCAGCGGCGAACAGCTCGTTGACGGGATGTCTTCGTGGTGGGCGGCCATTCACGGGTACAACCACCCGCGCCTGAATGCGGCGATGAAGGCCCAGATTGACCAGATGTCGCACGTGATGTTTGGCGGAATCACCCATCAGCCCGCGGTGGATTTATGCCGTCGTCTGGTGGCAATGACGCCTGAATCGCTGGAGTGCGTGTTCCTGGCCGATTCCGGCTCCGTGGCGGTGGAAGTGGCGATGAAAATGGCGCTGCAGTACTGGCACGCGAAGGGCGAAACGCGCCAGCGGTTCCTCACCTTCCGCAACGGCTATCACGGGGATACCTTCGGGGCGATGTCGGTGTGCGATCCGGACAACTCGATGCACAGCCTGTGGAAAGGCTATCTGCCGGAAAACCTGTTTGCCCCTGCCCCGCAGAGCCGTTTCGACGGCGAGTGGAACGAGATGGACATGGTAGGTTTCGCCCGGCTGATGGCGGCGCATCGCCATGAAATCGCCGCGGTGATCCTCGAGCCGATTGTGCAGGGCGCAGGCGGAATGCGGATGTACCATCCGGAATGGCTGAGACGTATTCGCAGGATGTGCGACCGCGAGGGCATTCTGCTGATTGCCGATGAGATCGCCACCGGCTTTGGCCGCACCGGCAGGCTGTTTGCCTGCGAGCATGCAGGCATTGCGCCGGATATTCTGTGTCTGGGCAAGGCGCTGACCGGCGGCACCATGACGCTCTCCGCCACGCTCACGACCCGTCAGGTTGCCGACACCATCAGCGACGGCGAGGCGGGCTGCTTTATGCACGGCCCGACGTTTATGGGTAATCCGCTGGCCTGCGCCGTCGCAAGCGAAAGCCTGGCCATTCTGGAGAGCGGCGAGTGGCAGACGCAGGTTGCGGCGATTGAGGCGCAGCTGAAAGACGAGCTGAGCGCCGCCTCGGGCGCGAATTTCGTGGCAGACGTGCGCGTGCTGGGCGCCATCGGCGTGATTGAAACCACCCATCCGGTGAATATGGCGGCGCTGCAGCGCTTCTTCGTTGAGCAGGGCGTCTGGGTGCGGCCTTTCGGCAAGCTTATCTACCTGATGCCGCCGTACAGCATTACGCCGGAGCAGCTGCGTAAATTAACCGACGCGGTTGTAACAGCCGTTAACATTCCCGCGCATTTCACGATGTAACCCTATGCATTACACTTGCTGGACGAGCGATCAACGAGGGTAAACCGTATGAAAATCATCAGTAAAGATCTGCGCGACGGTGAAAAACTGCCGGAGCGCCACGTATTCAACGGCATGGGGTATCAGGGAGACAATATCTCCCCACACCTGGCGTGGGACGAGGTTCCGGCCGGAACCAAAAGCTTTGTCGTAACCTGCTACGACCCGGATGCGCCTACCGGCTCCGGCTGGTGGCACTGGATTGTGGCGAACCTGCCTGCCGACACGCGCGTCCTGCCGCAGGGCTCCGGTTCAGACCTGGTTGCCCTGCCTGAAGGCGCCCTTCAGACGCGCACCGATTTTGGTAAAGCGGGCTACGGCGGCGCGGCGCCGCCAAAAGGGGAAACCCACCGC
Source organism: Enterobacter asburiae (assembly GCF_001521715.1). Classification (NCBI taxonomy): domain Bacteria; kingdom Pseudomonadati; phylum Pseudomonadota; class Gammaproteobacteria; order Enterobacterales; family Enterobacteriaceae; genus Enterobacter; species Enterobacter asburiae. The sequence goes on along the minus strand of NZ_CP011863.1, from coordinate 473,916 downwards.
TATATCTTCACGGTGCACGCGCTGGATGTGGAGAAGATTGAGGTCGATGAAGGGGCGAGCGGCGCGATGGTAGGGTTTAACGTGCATTTCCATTCGCTGGGCAGCGCGTCGATTACGGCGATGTATTCATAATAGTGCGGGCTGATGCCCTCACCGCGGCCCTCTCCCACAGGGAGAGGGAGAAAACCGGGCAATTCCCTCTCCCAGTGGGAGAGGGTTAGGGTGAGGGTAAAAATCACAGCACCGAAGGTAACAGTCCTACAAGGCTTCCCTCTTCCAGAAGCTGCATCGCCTTATCAATATCCGGCGCAAAGAAGCGGTCGTCATCGTAGTGCGATACATGCTCGCGCAGCGCATGACGCGCCTGCTCCAGCAGCGGGCTGGATTTTAGCCCTTCACGCAGATCGACACCCTGACATGCCGCCAGCCATTCCACCGCCAGCACGCCGCGGGTGTTGGAGGCCATTTCCCACAGACGACGTCCGGCAGCCGGTGCCATCGAAACGTGATCTTCCTGGTTCGCTGACGTTGGCAGGCTGTCCACGCTGTGCGGGTGCGACAGGGCTTTGTTCTCGCTCGCCAGCGCCGCCGCGGTCACCTGGGCAATCATAAAGCCCGAGTTGACCCCGCCGTTACGCACCAGGAACGGCGGCAGCTGGGACATATGTTTATCCATCATCAGCGCAATACGGCGCTCGGACAACGCGCCGACTTCGGCAATCGCCAGGGCGATATTATCCGCCGCCATTGCCACCGGCTCGGCGTGGAAGTTGCCCCCGGAGACCACCTCGTTTTCCTGGGCGAACACCAGCGGGTTGTCGGACACCGCGTTGGCCTCCACCAGCAGCACCTCTGCCGCCTGGCGCAGTTGCGTCAGGCACGCGCCCATCACCTGCGGCTGACAGCGCAGGGAATACGGATCCTGCACCTTTTCGCAGTTATGGTGTGAATCGGCAATTTCGCTGGTGTCGGTAAGCACGTGACGGTACATCGCGGCGGCATCAATCTGCCCGCGCTGACCGCGCACCTCGTGGATGCGGGCATCGAACGGGCGACGCGAGCCCAGCACGGCTTCGGTGGTCAGCGCACCGCATACTACCGCCGAGGCAAACAGATCTTCCGCTTCAAACAGGCCGCGCAGCGCGAAAGCGGTCGATGCCTGCGTGCCGTTCAGCAGCGCAAGCCCCTCTTTCGCCGCCAGGGTGATCGGGTTTAACCCGGCTTTTTTCAGCGCCTCTTTCGCAGGAAGCCACTCGCCCTGCCAGCGCGCTTTGCCTTCGCCCAGCAGCAGCAGCGACATGTGCGCCAGCGGCGCAAGATCGCCGGATGCGCCGACGGAACCTTTTGCCGGGATCCACGGATAGACTTCCGCATTGACCAGGGCCATCAGCGCCTGAATCACGCTCAGGCGAATGCCGGAGAAACCGCGCGCCAGGCTGTTGATTTTGAGGACCATCATCAGACGGACAATCTCATCGTCCAGCGGCTGACCCACGCCAGCGGCATGCGACAGCACCAGCGAACGCTGTAAGTTTTCCAGATCGTGCGTCGCGATGCGGGTCTGCGCCAGCAGGCCAAAGCCGGTGTTAATCCCGTAGGCGGTTCGCCCTTCAGCAACGATGGCTTCGACGCAGGCGACGCTGTCGTTAATGGCGGCGTGGGCGCTTTCATCCAGCGAAAGGGTGACCGGTTTACGCCAGACGTTACGCAGCTGCTTGAGCGTCAGCGAGCCGGGAGTGAGTGTTAATGCGTTCATTAATGCTTTCCTTGTGTGGCAGGGATCATCGGCAGGTTAAGGCCCTGCTCTTTGGCACAGTCAATGGCAATTTCGTAACCCGCATCCGCGTGACGCATCACGCCGGTGGCCGGGTCGTTGTGCAGCACGCGAGCGATACGCGCGGCGGCTTCATCGGTTCCGTCGCAGACGATGACCATCCCGGAATGCTGGGAGAAGCCCATCCCCACGCCGCCGCCGTGGTGCAGCGACACCCAGGTCGCGCCGCTGGCGGTATTCAGCAGAGCGTTCAGCAGCGGCCAGTCGGAGACCGCATCCGAGCCGTCGCGCATGGCTTCGGTTTCGCGGTTCGGGCTGGCGACGGAGCCGGAATCCAGGTGGTCGCGGCCGATGACGATCGGCGCGGAGACTTCACCGCTGCGCACCATTTCGTTGAAGGCGAGGCCGAGTTTTTGACGCCACTCCAGCCCTACCCAGCAGATACGCGCCGGCAGGCCCTGGAAGTTAATGCGCTCGCGGGCCATGTCCAGCCAGTGATGCAGGTGTTCGTCATCGGCGACGATCTCCTTCACTTTGGCGTCGGTTTTGTAGATATCCTCCGGGTCACCGGACAGGGCAACCCAGCGGAACGGACCGATACCGCGGCAGAACAGCGGGCGAATATAGGCAGGAACGAAGCCCGGGAAGTCGAACGCGTTATTCACGCCCATCTCTTTCGCCATCTGGCGGATGTTGTTGCCGTAGTCAAAGGTCGGAATGCCCATCTGGCTAAAGCCCAGCATGGCGGAGACGTGTTCGGCCATGGCGCGTTTCGCGGCAAGCACCGTGCCTTCCGGGTCGGTTTCCGCTTTTTGCTGATATTCTTCCCACGTCCAGCCTTTTGGCAGGTAACCGTGCAGCGGGTCATGGGCGCTGGTCTGGTCGGTGACCAGATCCGGACGCACGCCGCGGGCGACGAGCTGCGGGAGAATGTCCGCCGCGTTGCCGCACAGGGCAATCGACACCGCTTTGCCTTCGGAGGTGTATTTTTTGATGCGCGCCAGCGCATCGTCCAGATCGGTTGCCTGCTCATCGACGTAGCGGGTGCGCAGACGGAAATCAATTCTGCTCTGCTGGCACTCAATGTTCAGCGAGCACGCGCCGGCAAGCGTGGCGGCCAGCGGCTGCGCGCCGCCCATGCCGCCAAGACCCGCGGTCAATACCCAGCGGCCTTTCAGCGAGCCGTTATAGTGCTGGCGACCGGCTTCCACGAAGGTTTCATAGGTGCCCTGCACGATCCCCTGGCTGCCGATGTAGATCCAGCTACCCGCGGTCATCTGGCCATACATCGCCAGCCCTTTTGCGTCCAGTTCGTTGAAGTGTTCCCAGGTGGCCCAGTGCGGCACGAGGTTAGAGTTAGCGATCAGCACGCGCGGCGCGTTTTTGTGCGTTTTGAACACGCCCACCGGCTTGCCGGACTGCACCAGCAGGGTTTCGTCGTGTTCGAGTTCGCTCAGGGATTTTACAATTGCGTCATAGCATTCCCAGTTGCGCGCGGCGCGGCCTATGCCGCCGTAGACCACCAGCTCGTGGGGGTTTTCCGCCACCTCAGGGTCGAGGTTGTTCATCAACATGCGCAACGGGGCTTCGGTGAGCCAGCTTTTGGCGGTAAGCGTGGTGCCGCGCGCGGCGCGGACGTCCTGCTGGCGGTATTTACCTGACGACATTGTGTGCTCCTCATAGGGGACAGATGATGCATTTAGATATACTTGTATAGACAAGCACACACAAGGTCAGATTTAACAAAAAAGATACAATTTTGTTATATTGCGTTAGCGATCACGCTTATAAAACTTATGACATGAAGTGGCCCTGCAGCCGGTAGCGATTCCCCGGGAAAAGCAGCCGGGCATGCGACACAATGTGCGACGAGGACCAGGTCCGACGGCGGATCAGCAGGCATGGATCGTGCTCTTTAATGCGTAGCCTTTCACACTCCTGCGGCGTGGCGCGCACGGCCTCCACAATGTGCTCCCCTTCCGTCAGCGGTGCGACGAGCGAGAGATAAGCATGCGGCGTGGTCTGGGTGTAATCCTGGTTCAGATAGTCCGGTATCCGCTCAGCGTTAACGCAGCGATCTTCAATCTGCACCGGAATGTCGTTTTCGAAATGCACCATCACGGAGTGGAAAATGCGGCTTCCCTCCTTGACGTTAAGCTCTGTGGCCTGCTCGGCGCTGGCCTGGGTCTCTTCGAGCACCAGCACCTCACAGCGGTGCTGATGATTACGCGCGGCTATCTCGTCCGCAATGCTGCGGATTTCAAACAGGGCAGATTGTCCTTTCGGTTCCGCCACAAACGTCCCCACGCCCTGCAGGCGCACCAGAAGCCCTTCGTCAGTCAGCTCGCGCAGCGCCCGGTTGACGGTCATCCGGCTAAAACCAAACTGCGCCACCAGCTCGGCCTCCGAGGGAATGCGATCGTGCGGGCGCCAGACGCCGGTAGCGATTTTTTCGCTAATTGCCTGCTTCACCTTTTCATAGAAAGGCGCGGGAGGGCTCGACTGCGGCAGAGGTGAGCGTGAAAACATCGTGACTCCTTGAATAGTGTTATGCCCACCAGTGAGCAATTTGCCAGGCCAGGCGGGCGGCGAGCTTAGCGCCCTGCCCGTCCCGATCGTACTGCGGGTTAAACTCTACCAGATCGGCGGCCTGTAGCTTACCGCTACGGCAGATTTGTTCGATAACCGGGAGAAGATCCAGCGCCGGTATGCCTAACGCAGCCGGTGCGGACACGGCAGGCATTTCGCTGGCGGGCAGGACGTCCAGATCGATCGTCAGATAGATACGATCGGCCTGCGCCAGCACCCTTGCCAGGGCGGATAGCGCATCGCGCCTGAAATGGAGATCTTCCACCAGCGTGACGTTCAGGCGTTCGGCCTCATCCCACAGCGCCAGCGTGTTCGCCGCCCGGCTCACGCCAAAGCAGGCATAGTGAAATTCTCGCCCGCGCTCATCGCAGTAGCGCGCCAGCTGGCGAAACGGGGTGCCGGATGTGGCCCGGTCGGCCTTGCGCAGATCGAGATGGGCATCAAGGTTGATAATGACAACCCGCTCGTTCGGGAAGGCGTCCAGCACGCCGCGACCGTGCGCCCAGGCGGTTTCGTGACCGCCGCCAAACACCAGCGTGCGCATCCCGGACTGCTGACAGGCCGTGACGGCATCGCTTAACGCCTGCTGTGCCGCTTCCAGCTCGCCGCCTTCAACGTACACCGAGCCCATATCCGCCAGCCGGTCATGCCCCTGATGGCTTGCCATATTTGCCAGCGCTTTTCGCAGCATATCCGGTGCCTGCACGGCGCCGGGCCTGCCCTGATTGCGTTTTACCCCTTCATCACATTCAAAGCCTATCAGCGCGATGCCGGATGCAAGCGGCGTGAACTGGCCCTGCTGCTTTATCGTCTGGAAAATGCGCTTTGCACTGCTGGCCTCGGCACTGTCGTCGCGCCCCTGCCAGACGGTTTCGGCTACGGGCCGCCATAACCTCATACTGCCTCCCCACGGAAAATACGTTGATAAAGCGGGTTGCGTCCCGGCTCGTAGACCATCTCAACCGGATGATGAGCATCCCAGACGATAAAATCGGCGACAAACCCTGCCCGCAGCTGCCCGTGGGTTGCGCCACGGCCCAGCGCCTGCGCGGCATGCCGCGTGACGCCAGCCCAGGCCTCTTCAGGCGTCAGGCCAAACTGGACGCAGGCCATGTTCATCGCCAGGTGCAGGCTCGCAAACGGGCTGGTGCCGGGGTTATAGTCGGTGGCGACCGCCATCGGCACGCCCTGTTTTCTGAGCCGTTCAACCGGCGGGCGCTGGCGCTCCTGAAGAAAATAGAACGCACCCGGCAACAGGACGGCAACCGTGCCGCTTTCCGCCATCGCCTGAACGCCTGCGTCGTCGAGATATTCAATATGATCGGCGGAAAGGCCCTTGTACTGGCTGACCAGCGCCGCGCCGCCCTGATTCGACAGCTGTTCGACATGCCCTTTCACCGGGATACCCAGCGCGGCGGCGGCCTTGAAGAGGCGCTCGGTTTGCGACGGGGTAAAGCCGACGTTTTCACAAAACACGTCGACTGCTTCATATAACTCTTTTTGCCACAGCGTGGGCAGTATCTGCTCACAGACCAGCGTGAGGTAGGCATCCGGATCCTGCCGGTATTCCGGCGGAACCGCATGGGCCGCCAGCAGCGTTGGGCTGATATCGATCGGATTATTGCGGCCCAGCTGGCGGGCAACCTGCAGCATCTTCTCTTCGGTCTCGGCGTTGAGCCCGTATCCCGATTTGATTTCAACGGTCGTCACGCCTTCATTCATTAGACGCTGGAGCCGCTGCTGCGCCAGTTTCAGCAAGGTTTCGGCTGAGCTGGTGCGCGTCGCCGTCACGGTAGCGTTAATCCCGCCCCCCTGGGCGCTGATTGTTTGATAAGAGACGCCGTTCAGACGCAGCTCCCACTCCGCCGCGCGGTCGCCTCCAAACACCAGGTGGGTATGGCAGTCAATCAGGCCAGGCGTGACCAGACGTCCCTGAAGATCGACACAGTGTCGGTGTCCGGAAGGAATGTCAGATTCAGGGATCGCGGCCAGAACAGTGTGGCCGCGCACGACCAGGGCGTGTTGCTCTTTCAGTCCATAAGGCGCAGGTACGTCCGGCGCCATCGTAGCCAGTCGCGCATTTCGCCATATTACATCGTCGGGATGAATCTGCTGCATGGGGCATTCCACTTGTCTTAGGTTGTATAGACATTTATTTGCATCCACCGTCTACTGTCAACCGCCTTGACTGAAAATGTTATTTATTTGTGATCACTTACCTGCCGCTGCTGGGCTAAAAATGCAACTTTTACCCTTTTTATCTTCCCGTTTCGCTCAACTTAGTATAAAAAAGCAGGCTATTTCGTCTATCCCGTTTAAGACTTGCATACCCAGGAGCTCTACCTTGAACATTTCCAGGATTTCCCGTCTGGCGTTAGCACTCGCCTTTGGAGTGACCTTATCCGCATGCAGTTCAACACCACCGGATCAGCGTCCATCTGAGCAGGTTGCGCCCGGTACCGCCTCCCGCCCGATTTTGTCCGCTGATGAAGCGAAGAACTTCGATCGTGCGCACTACTTCTCGGCGATGGATCCTAACGCTGCGCCGTGGACACCGTCTTCTATTAACCTGCCTAAACAGCCTGACTTCGTGGTTGGCCCGGCGGGTGCGCAGGGCGTAACGCATACCTCTATTCAGGCTGCGGTTGATGCGGCCATCACTAAACACAGCGCGTCTCGCCAGTACATCGCGATCCTGCCGGGTGAATATGAAGGCACCGTGTATGTTCCGGCGGCCCCTGGCAGCATTACGCTTTACGGTCTGGGCGAAAAAGCGATCGACGTAAAAATTGGCCTGGCGATTGATTCCGAAATCGACAGCAACACCTGGCGTCACCTGGTGAACCCGGCCGGTAAATATATGCCGGGTAAACCGGCGTGGTATATGTTTGATAACTGCCAGAGCAAGCGTTCCGCCACCATTGGCGTGATGTGCTCGGCGGTGTTCTGGTCTCAGAATAACGGTCTGCAGCTGCAGAACCTGACCATTCAGAATACCCTGGGCGACAGCGTTGATGCAGGTAACCACCAGGCCGTTGCGCTGCGTAGCGATGGCGATCAGGTGCAGATTAACAACGTCAATATTCTGGGTCGTCAGAACACCTTCTTCGTGACCAACAGCGGCGTGCAGAATACCCTGCAGAACAACCGCCTGACCCGTACCCTGGTGACCAACAGCTACGTTGAAGGTGACGTGGATCTGGTGTCCGGTCGCGGCGCGGTGGTGTTTGATAATACCGATTTCCGCGTGGTGAACTCACGCACTCAGCAGGAAGGTTACGTGTTTGCTCCGGCAACCCAGTCTAACCTCTTCTACGGCTTCCTGGCCGTGAACAGCCGCTTTAATGCTGCCGGTGACGGCGTAGCGCAGCTGGGACGCTCCCTGGACGTGGACTCTGCGACCAACGGCCAGGTCGTGATTCGCGACAGCGTGATCAACGAAGGCTTCAACATGGCGAAGCCGTGGGCTGATGCCGCGATCTCCAAACGTCCATTCTCCGGCAATACCGGTGCGGTGGATGATAAAGGGAACGTGCAGCGCAACCTGAACGACGCTAACTTCAACCGCATGTGGGAATACAACAACCGCGGTCTGGGTAGCAAAGTGGTTGCTGAGCCGAAGCAGTAAGCTGTTTTGCCGGGTGGCGGCTTCGCCTTACCCGGCTTACAGAGATAAAAAAACCTCGCATTCGCGAGGTTTTTTATTTTTAGCCGCTTAGTGAGCGTTTACCACGACCCACATTGGCCCCTGGCCTACGGCATAACGCCCTTTCTCTTCCAGCAGCCCCTGCTCGCCTTTAATTTCATACAGCGCGATATGGTGGGATTTCTGCCCCGCCGCAATCAGGTATTTACCGCTGTGATCGATATTAAAGCCGCGCGGCTGGGTTTCCGTTGGCTGGAACCCTTCAATCGCCAGCACGCTGCCGTCTTCAGAGACGCTAAAGACGGTAATCAGGCTGGAGGTACGGTCGCAGGCGTACAGATGGCGGCCATTTGGCGTAATGTGGATATCCGCCGCCCAGCGGGTATCGGAGAAATCAGACGGCATCATGTCCAGCGTCTGCACGCACTCAATCTGACCGTTTGGATCTTTCAGCTCCCATACGTCCACAGAGCTGTTCAGCTCATTGACCACGTAGGCGTACTGCTGGTTCGGATGGAAGACCATATGGCGCGGACCGGCGCCTTCAACGGTGGTCACTTCGGCAGGATTCTGCGCCACCAGGTGACCATCGTCGCTCAGGGTGAACAGGCAGATACGATCCTGCTTCAGCGCAGGCACCCACAGCGTGCGGTTATCCGGCGTGATATTCGCCGAGTGGCAGCCTTCAAGCCCTTCCACCACATCCACGGTTTCGATCGGAATGCCATCTTCCAGACGCGTTACGCTGACGCAGCCCGCGTTATAAGAGCCGCTGAAGACAAAGTTGCCTTTACGATCGGTCGAGATATGGGTTGGGCTGCCCGGCAGTGGTGCTTCGGCAGTGTACGTCAGCGCGCCATCGTCCGGAGAAATGCGATAGGCCAGCACGCGGAACTCCGGGCGCACACCCACGTACAAGAAACGTTTATCCGGGCTGATGACCATCGGTTGCACCTGGCCTGGCACGTCAACAACCTGAACCAGCGTGAGTGTCCCTTCGGTATTTAAACGCCAGACGTGGATCTGCTGGCTTTCAGGACTGGCGGTATAAACGGTTTGTTTCATGAATATTCACTCCTCACTGCGCATGAAAGTAGTTAACTTTTGACGGTGAATGCTGAATTGTCGACAGGAATTTTGAAGCGTTCGCCTCTCGGTGTACCATCCCATCAAAACGTAAATTCAATATTAACCCTGGAAAACAGATGACCTCGCGTGTGATTGCTCTGGATTTAGACGGTACCTTACTGACGCCGCAAAAAACCCTTCTCCCCTCCTCCCTTGAGGCGCTTAAACGCGCGCAGGAAGTGGGATATCAACTCCTTATCGTAACGGGTCGACATCACGTTGCCATTCACCCTTTTTATCAGGCACTGGCTTTAGATACACCTGCAATTTGTTGTAATGGCACTTATTTGTATGATTATCAGGCAAAAAAGGTTTTAGCCTCCGACCCGCTGCCGGTTCCCCAGGCGCTGCAGCTGATCGAGCTGCTGGATGAGCATTCCGTTCACGGCCTGATGTACGTGGATAACGCGATGGTGTACGAGCGCCCTACTGGCCATGTGGTGCGCACCAGCAACTGGGCGTTGTCCCTGCCTGAAGCGCAGCGTCCGGTCTTTACCCAGGTTTCCTCCCTGCGTCAGGCCGCCCAGGACGTTGAGGCCATCTGGAAATTTGCCCTGACGGATGAAGACACCGCCAAACTGAATACCTTCGCAAAACACGTGGAACAAACGCTGGGTCTGGAGTGCGAATGGTCCTGGCATGACCAGGTGGACATTGCCCGCAAAGGCAACAGCAAAGGCAAGGGCCTGACGCAGTATGTGGAATCACAGGGCGGGTCGATGCGTGACGTGATCGCCTTCGGCGACAACTACAACGACATCAGCATGCTGGAAGCCGCCGGTACCGGCGTGGCGATGGGCAATGCCGACGACGCGGTAAAAGCCCGCGCCAACGTGGTGATTGGTGACAACACCACCGACAGCATCGCACAGTACATTTACACCCACCTGCTGTAATCAGGCGGTGATCGAGACGCTCTTAATTTGCGCGTAAAGCCACAGGCCGGGTTTGATCCCTAACTCATCCCTTGCCCACGGGCTGATGCGCGCCCAGAGCGTCCTGCTGCCGACTTCAAGCTTCACTTCCACCTGACCGTTATCATCAAAACACTCCGCGACTTTGGCGCGCAGAATATTTCGAATACTGGTTTGCAGCGGCGGCTGCAGCACCAGCGAGACGTCCGACGCCTGGATGCGGATCCGCAGCGCGGACTGTAGCGGTTTGTCGATCTTATTGACCCACAGATGCTGGTCGCCCAGCGCCAGGGCGGTCATTGCGTAGTGTGGATGGTGTTCCAGAACGCTCACTTTCAGGATGCTGCTCTGCTGCTCCCTGGGTAGCCACGGGTGCATTACGCTGCTGCCCCACACCTCTTCCAGGTTGCCGAAGGCCTTCACGCTGCCCTCTTCCAGCACCAGCACCCTGTCGGCCAGATGGAGGATCTCATCCAGCGAATGGCTGACGTAGAGCATCGGAATATTAATTTCGCGCGTCAGGCGCTGTAGATAAGGCAGAAGTTCGCGTTTACGCGGAATATCGAGCGAGGCCAGCGGTTCGTCGAGCAGCAGCAGCTCGGGGGCGGTGAGCAACGCGCGGCCAATGGCCACACGCTGTTTTTCTCCGCCGGAGAGCGACGATGGCAGCCTGTCAAGCAGAGGCTCAATGCCTAACAGCGTCACCAGCTTGTCAAACTGCCCGGCCATGCTTTTCGCCATGCCGTAACGCAGGTTGCCGCGCACGCTGTAGTGCGGGAACAGGCGCGCGTCCTGGAAAACATAGCCGATGCGGCGTTTATCCGGCGAGAGGTAAATTTTGTTCTCCACGTCATTCAGGACGCGGTCATTCAGGACAATACGGCCAGACTGCGGGCGGGTCAGGCCGCTGATGGCATTAATCAGCGACGTTTTTCCCGCCCCCGACACGCCAAAGATGGCGGTGATACCGCTTGCCGGCAGCGTCTCGTTAAGCGTCAGGGTATGGTTTCCCAGCGTCTGGGTGAAATGGAGTTCCAGCATGCTTATTTCCCCATCCGCTCGCGGCTGAGCCGCGCCAGCCATTCAGACACCATCAGCGATACCAGCGCCAGCACAATTGAAATAATACACAGCCGCGCCGCCGCGCCTTCACCGCCCGGCGTTTGAATCAGAGTGTACATTGCCGACGGGATGGTTCGCGTCTCGCCGGGGATGTTCGACACAAACGTGATCGTCGCGCCAAACTCGCCCAGCGAGCGGGCAAAGGCCAGCACCGTCCCGACAATAATGCCCGGTAGCGTAAGCGGGAGCGTGATGGTGAAAAAGACGCGCCAGCGCCCTGCGCCCAGCGTACGGGCCGCCTGTTCGAGCTTCATGTCCACGCCTTCCAGCGCGAGGCGTATCGCCCTCACCATCAGCGGGAATGACATCACCGCCGCCGCCAGCACCGCACCGCGCCAGCTAAACGCAAACGTCAGCCCAAACCAGTCGTAGAGCTTCTCGCCGATAAAACCGCGTCGCCCCATCGAAATCAGCAGCAGGTAACCGACCACCACGGGCGGCAAAACGAGCGGAAGATGCAGCACGCTGTCGAGCAGCGTTTTGCCGGGAAACTGACAGCGAACCAGTAGCCAGGCAAAAAAGATCCCAAAGGGCAAACTCAGCGCAACCGCCAGGGAAGAGACTTTTAGGCTCAGCAGAACAGCCTGCCATTCAGGATCGGTCAATATCATCAGTGAGTCGTAAATCCATAACGTTTAAAGATTGCGGACGCCTCCGGCCCTTTCAGGTAATCGCGGAAGGCCGTCACGGCCGCATTTTTATGTCCATCAACAATCGCAACAGGATATTCCACTTTCTTGTGGGAGTCTTCCGGGAACGTTGCGACCACTTTTACACCTTTACTGGCAACGGCATCAGAGCCATACACAATGCCCAGCGGGGCTTCGTTGCGCTCAACCAGCGCCAGCGCGCCGCGCACGTCTTCCGCCGGGGCCAGCTTCGGTGACAATGTCTCCCATGCACCCAGCTTTTGCAGCGCTTCTTTGGCATAAATCCCGGCCGGAACGTGCTCCGGGTCGCCCACCGCCAGACGGCCACCGTTCAGCAGGCTCGTCCAGTTGGTCTCTTTATTGATGGTGATGTCTGCCTGCGCGCTGGTTTTTGGCGCCACGACAACCAGGCTATTCCCAAGCAGCGTTTCGCGGGTTGTCTCATCAATCGATTTCTTCTCCGCCGCGTAATCCATCCACTTCTGGTCAGCCGAGATGAACAGATCCGCCGGTGCGCCCGCTTCTATCTGGCGCGCCAGCGTCGAGGAAGAGGCAAAAGAGGAGACCACCTCGACGTTTTTCTCTTTTTTATACGCCGCCGCGATGTCCTGCAGCGCGTTGGTCAGCGACGCCGCGGCGAAGACCGTGATTTTACCTTCGTCCGCCAGCGCGTGTCCGGTAAGTGAAAGCGTCAGCGTTGCCCCTGCGAAAAGGCGTACCCATGAACGTGCCATCTGTAACTCCTGTGAGTAGCGTTATATACATATTAATATAACGGTAACGTCAGGGAGATCCCAGCGTTTAATCGTACCGCTCAAGGGGTAAACCGGCGTGATGCGTTAAATAATATCGGCGTAAACGGGAAAATCTTGAGAGCAAAACGCCCGGACTCGCCGGGCGTTTTGTGGGGAATCAATGCTGCTTTTTAGCCTGGTCTTTGTGACCAATGTTCGAAAAGACGTTGAACACTTCACCCAGGCCGTAGATGGCACCGAGGATGATGGCCATCACTACTGGTACCATGATCACGGCGAATACCAGACTTTTCAACAACTCTAACATGGTTTTCTCCAGATATTGTGAATGACTCATTCTACCTTTTCAAGTGAGAAAAGCATCCCCTTTTGTGCGGTACCCTTTGCGCCCTGCACCATTTGGGTCACAATACTCTTTTTGCCAGGACACTGTTATGCAGGCCGAAATTCTCCTCACTCTACGACTTCAGCAAAAGCTTTTCGCCGATCCGCGACGTATCGCCCTGCTTAAACAAATAGAACAAACGGGCTCGATTAGCCAGGGGGCGAAAAACGCGGGCATCAGCTACAAAAGTGCATGGGACGCCATCAACGAAATGAACACCCTGAGCGAACAACCGCTGGTGGACAGAGCCACAGGCGGCAAAGGCGGCGGCGGTGCGATCGTGACGCGCTATGGCCAGCGCCTTATTCAGCTTTACGATCTGCTGGCCCAGATCCAGCAAAAGGCGTTTGACGCGTTGAGCGACGACGATAACGTTCCGCTGGACAGCTTGCTGGCCGCCATTTCCCGCTTCTCGTTACAAACCAGCGCCCGCAACCAGTGGTTTGGTACGGTGACGGCGCGCGACAATCACCAGGTACAGGAGCATATTGAGATCCTGCTTGCCGATGGCACCACCCGTCTGAAAGCCGCAATAACGGCGCAGAGCGCAGAGCGGCTTGAGCTCGATGAAGGTAAAGAGGTGCTGGTGCTGCTGAAAGCGCCGTGGGTCAATATCACGCGCGATCCCGACGCCGCAAAGGCGGCCGATAACCAGCTCCAGGGCGCAATTAGCCATATCGAACGCGGCCAGGCGCAGTGCGAAGTGCTGATGACCCTGGCAGACGGGCAACAGCTTTGCGCGACGATACCGCTTAGCGAAGCGGAAGGTTTAGAAGAAGGTTCTGTCGTTACCGCCTGGTTCAACGCAGACCGGGTGATTATCGCCACATTGTGCTGAGCGCATTGACAATCGCGCCGACAGTGCGTATCCCTGATATCTATTGCTGCAAAAACAGGGATAAATCATGTCATCATTGCATATTTCGCAAGGCACGTTTCGTCTTAGCGATACCCGAACGCTGACGATTGCTGATTTGACGATACGCGCGGGTGAAAGCTGGGCGTTTGTCGGCACTAACGGCAGCGGTAAATCCGCGCTGGCCCGCGCGCTGGCCGGCGAGCTCCCCCTCCTCAAGGGCGAATACCAGAGCGATTTTACGCGCCTGACGCGCCTGTCATTTGAACAACTGCAAAAGCTGGTAAGCGACGAGTGGCAGCGCAACAACACCGATTTACTCAGCCCTGGCGAAGAAGATACCGGCCGTACGACGGCGGAAATTATTCAGGATGAGGTGAAAGATCCCGCCCGCTGTCAGCGCCTGGCAGAACGGTTCGGCATCACCGCCCTGCTGAACCGGCGCTTTAAATACCTTTCTACCGGCGAGACGCGAAAAACGCTGCTTTGCCAGGCGCTGATGAGCGAGCCCGAGCTGCTTATCCTCGACGAACCGTTTGACGGTCTTGACGTGCAGTCCCGTGCGCAGCTGGCGGCCCTGCTGGAATCGCTTAATCAGCAGGGATATACCCTGGTTTTGGTGCTTAACCGCTTCGATGAAATTCCGGACTTTATTCAGCACGCAGGCGTACTGGCTGACTGTAACCTGACCGAGACCGGTGAAAAAACAGCGCTGCTCAAGCAGGCGCTCATTGCCCAGCTCGCGCACAGTGAACAACTCGACGGTATAACCCTACCGGAACCTGACGCCCCTTCGGCCCGCCATGCGCTCGATCCCCACCAGCCGCGCATCGTGCTGCGGGATGGGATTGTCTCTTATGACGATCGCCCGATCCTCAACCGTCTTAGCTGGACGGTCAATCCCGGCGAACACTGGCAGATTGTCGGCCCTAACGGCGCGGGAAAATCCACGCTGCTGAGCCTTATCACCGGCGATCACCCGCAGGGCTATAGCAACGATCTGACGCTGTTTGGTCGGCGTCGCGGCAGCGGCGAAACCATCTGGGATATTAAAAAACATATCGGCTACGTCAGCAGCAGCCTGCATCTGGATTACCGGGTCAGTACCACGGTACGCAACGTGATCCTTTCCGGGTATTTTGATTCCATCGGTATTTATCAGGCGGTGTCGGACAAACAGCACAAGCTGGCCCAGCAGTGGCTGGATATCCTGGGCATGGACAACCGGGTCGCTGACGCGCCGTTTCATAGTCTGTCGTGGGGGCAGCAGCGCCTGGCCCTGATCGTTCGCGCGCTGGTGAAACACCCTACGCTTCTGATCCTCGACGAACCGCTGCAGGGACTCGATCCGCTGAATCGACAGCTTATCCGCCGCTTTGTGGACGTGCTGATTAGCGAAGGTGAAACGCAGCTGCTGTTCGTTTCACACCATGCCGAAGATGCCCCCGCCTGCATCACGCATCGCCTGGAGTTTGTTCCCGACGGTGAGGGTTATCGCTACCTTCTCAGCAACGTCGATTAACCGTGGAGGGCTCTGCCCTCCTCTTTTTCAGATAACTTGCATCAATACATCGCTATCTCTTTGATCTAGAATGCTCGGAGTCATTGTAAAAGCGAGTGTGAAAACGAGTGTAAACGATTCCACTATTTTATCCCATGTCACACTTTTCGCGTCTCTGTTATGCTATGGTTATTACATACCATAAGCCCAATGGAGCGAAATATGCGAGTTCTGGTAACAGGTGGTAGCGGTTACATAGGTAGTCATACCTGCGTGCAACTGCTGCAAAATGGTCACGACGTCATCATCCTCGACAACCTGTGCAACAGTAAGCGCAGCGTGCTGCCGGTGATTGAACGTCTTGGCGGTAAACAACCGACTTTCGTGGAAGGCGACATCCGCAACGAAGCGCTGATGACCGAGATCCTTCACGACCATGCCATCGAAGCGGTGATCCACTTCGCGGGTCTGAAAGCGGTCGGTGAATCCGTTGCGAAGCCGCTTGAGTATTACGACAACAACGTCAATGGTACCCTGCGTCTCATCTCCGCCATGCGTGCGGCCAACGTCAAAAACTTTATCTTTAGCTCCTCCGCCACCGTCTACGGCGATCAGCCCAAAATCCCTTACGTTGAAAGCTTCCCGACCGGTACACCGCAAAGCCCGTACGGCAAAAGCAAGCTGATGGTGGAGCAGATCCTGACCGACCTGCAAAAAGCGCAGCCGGAGTGGAGCATCGCGCTGCTGCGCTACTTCAACCCGGTCGGCGCGCATCCTTCTGGAGACATGGGTGAAGATCCGCAGGGCATCCCGAACAACCTGATGCCGTATATCGCGCAGGTTGCAGTGGGTCGCCGCGACTCGCTGGCAATTTTTGGCAATGACTACCCTACCGAAGACGGCACCGGCGTGCGCGACTACATCCACGTGATGGATTTGGCCGACGGTCACGTTGCGGCCATGCAGCAGCTGGCCAACAAACCGGGCGTACATATTTACAACCTCGGCGCCGGGGTCGGCAGCAGCGTGCTGGACGTGGTTAACGCTTTCAGCAAAGCCTGCGGTAAGCCGGTGAACTACCACTTCGCTCCGCGTCGTGATGGCGACCTGCCTGCTTACTGGGCCGATGCCACCAAAGCCGACAAAGAGCTTAACTGGCGTGTGACGCGCACGCTTGATGAAATGGCACAGGATACCTGGCACTGGCAGTCACGCCACCCGCAAGGCTATCCGGACTAAGGATCCGTCATGACGCAATTTAATCCCGTCGATCATCCGCATCGTCGTTTTAACCCGTTAAGCGGGCAATGGATTTTGGTTTCTCCGCATCGCGCCAAGCGCCCCTGGCAGGGGGCGCAGGAGACGCCTGCAAAACAGACGCTGCCACAGCACGACCCGGACTGCTTCCTCTGTCCGGGCAACACGCGCGTCACCGGAGACAAAAACCCTGACTACAAAGGCACCTTCGTCTTCACCAACGATTTTGCCGCCCTGATGACCGACACGCCGGACGCGCCGGAAAGCCACGATCCGCTGATGCGCTGCGAAAGCGCGCGCGGAACCAGCCGCGTGATCTGCTTTTCGCCCGATCACAGCAAAACGCTGCCGGAGCTGAGCGTGGACGCGCTGAAAGAGGTCGTCAGCACCTGGCAGGCGCAAACCGCAGAGCTTGGGCAGCGCTATCCGTGGGTGCAGGTGTTCGAAAACAAAGGCGCGGCGATGGGCTGTTCAAACCCGCACCCGCACGGCCAGGTCTGGGCGAACAGCTTCCTGCCTAACGAAGCCGAGCGTGAAGACCGTCTGCAGAAAACGTATTACGCGGAAAACGGTTCGCCGATGCTGGTGGATTACACCCAGCGCGAGCTGGCCGACGGCAGCCGCACCGTGGTGGAAACTGAACACTGGCTGGCCGTCGTCCCTTACTGGGCCGCCTGGCCGTTTGAAACGCTGCTGCTGCCGAAAGCGCACGTGCAGCGCATCACCGATCTTAGCGACGCGCAGCGCGACGACCTTGCCCTGGCGCTGAAAAAGCTCACCAGCCGTTACGACAACCTGTTCCAGTGCTCCTTCCCGTACTCCATGGGCTGGCACGGCGCCCCGTTTAACGGCGAAGAGAATCAACACTGGCAGCTGCACGCCCATTTCTATCCGCCGCTGCTGCGCTCTGCGACGGTACGTAAATTTATGGTGGGCTATGAAATGCTGGCGGAAACCCAGCGTGACCTGACGGCGGAACAGGCGGCAGAACGTCTGCGAGCCGTTAGCGACGTCCACTATCGCGAATCAGGAGTCTAAAAAAAATGAGTCTGAAAGATAAAACCCAATCCCTGTTTGCTGAGAAATTTGGCTACCCTGCCACCCACGTTATCCAGGCGCCAGGCCGCGTTAACCTGATCGGTGAACACACCGACTATAACGACGGTTTCGTGCTGCCGTGCGCCATCGATTACCAGACCGTCATCAGCTGCGCGAAGCGCGACGACCGTAAAGTACGCGTGATTGCGGCGGATTACGGTAATGAGACGGACGAGTTTTCCCTCGATGCCCCCATTGTGACACACGACAGCCAGCAGTGGTCTAACTACGTGCGCGGCGTGGTGAAACACCTTCAGAAGCGCAACAAGAACTTTGGCGGTGCGGATTTAGTTATCAGCGGCAACGTGCCGCAGGGTGCGGGCTTAAGCTCCTCTGCGTCTCTGGAAGTCGCCGTAGGTACCGTGTTCCAGCAGCTTTATCATCTGCCGCTGGACGGCGCACAAATCGCCCTGAACGGTCAGGAAGCAGAAAACCAGTTCGTGGGCTGTAACTGCGGCATTATGGACCAGCTGATCTCCGCGCTGGGCAAAAAAGAGCATGCCCTGTTAATTGACTGCCGCTCGCTGGGAACCAAAGCCGTTCCCCTGCCAAAAGGCGCGGCTGTGGTGATCGTCAACAGCAACTTTAAGCGCACGCTGGTGGGCAGCGAATACAACACCCGCCGCCAGCAGTGCGAAACCGGCGCCCGCTTCTTCCAGCAGCCTGCCCTGCGCGACGTAACGCTCAATGAATTTAACAAAGTGGCGCACGAGCTGGATCCGGTTGTCGCCAAACGCGTTCGTCACGTGCTGACGGAAAATGCCCGTACCGTTGAAGCCGCGTCCGCGCTGGCGAAAGGTGACCTGAAACGCATGGGTGAGCTGATGGCGGAATCTCACGCCTCCATGCGCGATGATTTTGAAATCACCGTTCCGCAGATCGACACCCTGGTGGACATCGTTAAGGCCACCATCGGCGACAAAGGCGGCGTGCGCATGACGGGCGGCGGTTTTGGCGGCTGCATCGTTGCGCTGGTGCCAGAAGAGCTGGTCCCTGCCGTACAGGATGCCGTGGCGAAGCAGTACGAAGCAAAAACGGGCATCAAAGAAACCTTCTATGTTTGTAAAGCATCACAAGGAGCCGGACAGTGCTAAACGAAACACCTACCCTTGCACCGGATGGTCTGCCGTATCGCCTGTTAACCCTGCGCAACAGCGCGGGGATGGTCGTTACGGTGATGGACTGGGGGGCAACCCTTCTTTCTGCCCGCGTACCGATGCCGGACGGCAGCGTGCGCGAGACTCTGCTCGGCTGCGCCTCGCCTGAGCAGTACATCAATCAGTCCGCCTATCTGGGCGCGTCCGTTGGTCGCTATGCTAACCGCATCGCGAAGAGCCGTTTTGAACTCGACGGCGTGCAGTACACCCTGCTTCCAAGCCAGGGTGAGAACCAGCTGCACGGCGGTCCGGACGGATTCGATAAACACCGCTGGAAGATTGTCCGTCAAAACGATGGCGAAGTGCTGTTCTCGCTGGATTCGCCTGATGGCGATCAGGGCTTCCCGGGGAACCTTGTCGCGTCCGCGCGCTTTACGCTGACCGACGACAACCGTATCGCCATCGAATACCGTGCGACGGTCGATAAGCCGTGTCCGGTCAACCTGACCAATCACGCATATTTCAACCTGGACGGTAGCCAGTGCGACGTTCGCAACCACAAGCTGCAGATCCTGGCGGATGCGTATCTGCCGGTTGACGAGATGGGCATTCCGCATCAGGGCCTCAAAGACGTGAGCGGCACCAGCTTTGACTTCCGCAGCGCTAAGACCATCGCCCAGGATTTCATGAGTGATGACGATCAGCGCAAGGTGAAAGGCTACGATCACGCTATCCTGCTGCAGGCCAAAGGCGATGTGAAACAGCCTGCCGCGCAGGTCTGGTCTGCGGATGAGAAACTGCAGATGACGGTTTATACCACCGCCCCTGCCCTGCAGTTTTACTCAGGCAACTACCTCGGCGGCACGACGGCGCGCGAACACGATGAGTACAGCGACTGGCAAGGCCTGGCGCTGGAGAGCGAGTTCCTGCCGGACAGCCCGAACCATCCGGAATGGCCACAGCCGGACTGCGTGCTGCGCCCAGGTGAAGAGTACGTGAGCGTGACGGAATATCATTTTATTCCGCATTAATATCCAGCCCTCCCTCAGGAGGGCTTTTTTCTGCGCGCCTTGCTGAAAATAGCGCCGATCGCAGACAAAATCATAACCCTGGATTCACAAGCATCTTACACTCAGAGACTATTTTCGCTATGGTTAGGGTTAAGCGTTGCTGGTGGCACGGCCACGGCAATATAATGAGAATTGTTATCATTCTAAAAATGCTTGAGGAGTAAGAGATGGCTATAACTAAGCTGGTCCTGGTGCGTCACGGCGAAAGCCAGTGGAACAACGAAAACCGCTTTACCGGTTGGTACGACGTTGATCTGTCTGAGAAAGGCGTAAGCGAAGCAAAAGCAGCAGGTAAACTGCTGAAGGAAGAAGGCTTCAGCTTTGATTTTGCTTACACCTCTGTGCTGAAACGTGCCATCCACACCCTGTGGAACGTGCTGGACGAACTGGATCAGGCCTGGCTGCCGGTTGAGAAGTCCTGGAAACTGAACGAACGTCACTACGGTGCGCTGCAGGGTCTGAACAAAGCGGAAACCGCTGAGAAATATGGCGACGAGCAGGTTAAACAGTGGCGTCGCGGCTTCGCAATCACCCCACCAGAGCTGACCAAAGATGACGAGCGCTACCCGGGCCACGACCCGCGTTACGCGAAGCTGACCGACGCTGAGCTGCCAACCACCGAAAGCCTGGCGCTGACCATCGACCGCGTTGTGCCTTACTGGAACGAAACCATTCTGCCACGCCTGAAAAGCGGCGAGCGCGTGATCATCGCGGCTCACGGTAACTCCCTGCGTGCGCTGGTGAAGTACCTGGACAACATGGGTGAAGACGAAATCCTCGAACTGAACATCCCAACTGGCGTACCGCTGGTGTATGAGTTCGACGAAAACTTCAAGCCAATCAAACACTACTATCTGGGTAACGCAGAAGAGATCGCGGCGAAAGCAGCGGCTGTAGCGAACCAGGGTAAAGCGAAGTAATTTTCGCAAGGCATAAAAAAAGCGCGGAGCCTTCCGCGCTTTTTTATTTGTGCCAGATATTTTAGCCGCGACGCGCTTTTACCGCATTCGCCAGCTGACGCAGGATGGTATCGGTATCGTCCCAGCCAATGCAGGCATCGGTGACGCTTTTGCCATACACCAGCGGTTCGCTGCCTTCCAGGTTCTGGTTCCCTTCAACCAGATGGCTTTCGATCATCACCCCAATCACCGCCTTCTCACCGCCGGCAATCTGCTGGCAGACGTCTGCCCCAACTTCCATCTGCTTTTTAAACTGCTTGCTGGAGTTGGCATGGCTGAAATCGATCATCACCTGCGGTGGCAGCCCGGCTTTTTCCAGCCCGACCTTCACTTCTGCCACGTGTTTCGCACTGTAGTTTGGCTCTTTGCCGCCGCGCAGAATGATATGGCAATCACCGTTCCCGCTGGTGTTAACGATGGCGGAATGGCCCCATTTGGTTACGGACAGGAAGCAGTGCGGCGCACCCGCTGCGTTGATGGCGTCGATAGCCACCTTAATGGTGCCGTCAGTGCCGTTTTTGAAACCCACCGGGCAAGAGAGACCGGACGCCAGCTCGCGGTGCACCTGAGATTCGGTTGTGCGGGCACCAATTGCGCCCCAGCTCATCAGGTCTGCCAGGTATTGCGGCGTAATCATGTCGAGGAATTCACCGGCCGCTGGCAGGCCGCTGTCGTTGATCTCCAGCAGCAGCTTGCGCGCAATGCGCAGACCGTCGTTGATCTGGAAGCTGTTATCCATATGCGGATCGTTAATCAGCCCTTTCCAGCCCACGGTGGTGCGCGGTTTTTCAAAATAGACGCGCATCACTATTTCAAGCTCGTCTTTTAGCTCTTCACGGAGGGTGAGCAGACGGGCAGCGTACTCTTTCGCAGCTGCAGGATCGTGAATGGAGCACGGGCCAATCACCACCAGAAGACGATCGTCATTACCTTTCAGGATCTTATGGATCGCTTTACGAGCATGAGAAACCGTATTTGCGGCATTTTCAGTGGCGGGGAATTTCTCAAGGAGCGCTACAGGAGGTAATAACTCATTGATCTCTTTAATGCGTAAATCGTCGTTCTGATAATTCATTTTCTTTCCAGCTCTGCCATATCTTTAGTAATGAAAGCAATCCTTTCAATCTATCTTGTCGACCAGGAAGTGTAAACACGGTTTTACACTTCACGCAGATAATTCCTGGAATTCGCCTAAAAATCGCCACAAAATAGCGAAATATGAGATCTAACCTAAGCTTTTTAACTGTAACAACCAATTTTATACGTTTAAACGCGATTCCCTACTGACGTAAGTCCGTAAGGCGGAATCTTTCGCCTCAGAAAAAGATGCACTGTTGGAGAATGTTATCCAGCGTAACGACAAGAACAGGAGCACCATGATGAAAATGACAAAACTGGCAACCCTCTTCCTGACCGCCACACTCACTCTGGCCAGCGGCAGCGTCCTGGCCGCGGAAACGGGCACATCAGACAGCAACGGTGATGCGAATGCCGCTGCGGCAGCAGGCCAGCCCGCACCTGATGCGAAACAGAATATCGCCCCGAATAATGTCGACAACAACCAGATCAATACCGGTAATACCAACACCGGCGGCACCATGCTGCATCCCAACGGCAGCGGTTCCGGCACCATGAATCATGACAATATGAGTTCGGACGAGGTTCATAAGAACTCAATGTGCAAGGACGGCAAATGCCCTGACCCTAATGACAAAGTAGGAAACGACGCGAATACTAAAACCGATGGCACCACCCAGTAACGGGGGTGCTCGGAAAGAAAAAGGAGAGCTCTGGCTCTCCTTTCTTTTTGGAGTAACCTATTAAAAACGCTACACTAAAAACAATAACACATCAGGAAAGCAGACATGGCGCACTCCCATTCCCACTCACACACTCCCGGCAACGACAACGCTAAACGACTGATGCTGGCCTTTGGCGTCACGGCAACGTTTATGGTTATCGAGGTCATTGGCGGCCTGATCTCCGGCTCTCTGGCGCTACTGGCTGATGCCGGGCACATGCTGACCGATGCCGCAGCGCTGCTCTTCGCCCTGCTGGCGGTGCAGTTTGCGCGTCGTCCTCCCAATGCGCGCCATACCTTCGGCTGGCTGAGGCTGACAACCCTGGCCGCGTTTGTTAACGCCATTGCGCTGGTGGTCATTACCGTTCTTATCGTCTGGGAGGCCGTACAGCGTTTCCGGCACCCGCAGCCGATCGCCGGGGCGACAATGATGGTGATTGCCGTGGCGGGGCTGCTGGCAAATATCCTGGCCTTCTGGATTTTGCACCGCGGCAGCGGGGAAAAGAACCTCAACGTACGCGCTGCGGCTCTGCATGTTCTGGGTGATTTGCTCGGCTCAGTCGGGGCGATTGTCGCCGCGCTGGTGATCCTCTACACCGGCTGGACGCCTGTCGATCCGATTCTGTCCGTGCTGGTGTCGTGTCTGGTCTTGCGCAGCGCCTGGCGGCTGCTGAAGGAGAGCGTGAATGAACTGCTTGAAGGGGCACCGGCATCGATGGATATTGACGAGCTGAAGCGCAACCTGCGCCGTTCAGTCCCGGAAGTCCGCAATGTTCATCACGTGCACGTCTGGCTGGTGGGGGAAAAACCGGTCATGACGCTGCACGTCCAGGTGATCCCGCCTCACGACCACGATGCGCTGCTTGAACGCATCCAGCATTTTCTTGAACATCACTACGAAATTGGCCACGTCACCATCCAGATGGAGTATCAGCCCTGTAACGGGCCGGACTGCCACCTTAACGAGGCGCAGTCCGGACATTCACATCAGCATCACCACTAGCTGGAAAGCGCGTGAGAACCTCGCTCACGCGCGCTCTTAATCCACATCCGGCTGCCGTTCAGCGCAATGAAGGTCAGCAGCAGATATTCCAGCGACATCGCATAGACGCCCTGCAGGGCGAAGATCGCCACGCTGATCACATTGATGATGACCCACAGCAGCCAGTTCTCAACGTATTTACGGGTCATCAGGATCATCGCCGCAATCGACAGCACCATCATGCAGGAATCCCAGAACGGGAAAGCATCCGGCTGGAGGACAGGCATCGTCACGTTCAGGCCGAAACCGGACATGACCGAAACGGCAACGCGGGTCAGGAACGCAAACACCGGGTTGATATAGACGGTCATTAAACCAATGGCGACCAGACAGGCGACAAACCAGGCGATGGCTTTCGGCAAGGGCAGCCAGCGGATCTGCAGCTCTGCCTCCTGCTGGCTGTTCTGACGCGACCACGCGTACCAGCCGTAGATATTGGCGGCGAAGAAGAACAGCTGCAAAAGCAGGCTGGCGTACAGCTGGATCTGGAAGAAGATAATCGCAAACAGCGTAACGTTAATCAGCCCGAACGCGTAGTTGCTGATCTTCTCCAGGCTTGCCAGCCAGATACAGAGTAACCCCGCCAGCGTGCCGACGGCCTCAATCCATGACAGGTCATAGCCACCTGCACCAATCGGTATATGAACCAGAATGTTCTGCGTGCTAAAAAAATCCATCTTTTCCCCGGGGCGTTTTGAATTAAGTACGTAGTGTAGCCGCAAAATCCAGCATGCGGTTAAGCGGAATTAACGCACCTTCACGCAGGGCAGCATCCACATGGATTTCATGTGCTGCACCGCCCGTCTCGAGCCCTTCGGCAATGGCCTTCAGGCCGTTCATCGCCATCCACGGGCAATGCGCACAGCTGCGGCACGTTGCGCCCTCGCCTGCCGTTGGCGCTTCAAGGAGCTCTTTCTCCGGCACGGCCTGCTGCATCTTGTAGAAGATACCGCGATCGGTTGCCACGATGAGCTGCCTGTTAGGCAGCGTTCTGGCCGCGTTGATAAGCTGGCTGGTTGAGCCCACGGCATCCGCCATGTCGACTATCGACTGCGGTGATTCAGGGTGAACGAGGATCGCGGCGTCAGGATAAAGTGCCTTCATGCGCGCCAGCGCCTGGGTTTTGAATTCGTCGTGCACAATGCAGGCACCCTGCCAGCAGAGAACGTCAGCTCCCGTCTGCTTCTGGACATAATTTCCAAGATGGCGGTCAGGCGCCCAGATAATTTTCTCGCCCAGGCTATCCAGATGTTCAATCAGCTCAACGGCGATGCTGGAGGTTACAACCCAGTCTGCCCGCGCTTTTACCGCCGCAGAGGTGTTGGCGTAAACCACCACGGTCCGGTCAGGATGGGCGTCACAGAAGGCCGTGAATTCGTCAATCGGGCAGCCGAGATCCAGAGAACACTCTGCATTAAGCGTCGGCATCAGAATGGTTTTTTCAGGGCTCAGGATCTTTGCCGTTTCGCCCATAAAACGCACTCCAGCAACCAGCAGCGTGGAAGCAGGATGTTTTGCACCAAAGCGTGCCATCTCCAGTGAGTCAGAAATACAGCCCCCGGTCTCTTCCGCCAGCTGCTGAATTTCCGGGTCGGTGTAATAATGGGCCACCATCACCGCATCTCGTTCTTTGAGAAGACGTTTGATCTTCTCATGGTAGAATTGCTTTTCGTCCTGGCTCAGCGGGACAGGCTTTGGCGGAAACGGATAGATTGCGGCTTCAGGATCAAACATCACACTCATTATGGCTTCTCGTTTTACGGGCTTAACAATATTGCCTTTCTTTTGCATGACATAGCAAAACGCGTGGCAATTGTGTTTCGTATACTAAACAAGATAGCGAATATGAGAGGAAAAGTCACCGGAAATAGGTGCGGATAGCATTTGTCGGCCGGCGGCTTCGCCTTGCCCGACCTGCACAGACGGCAGATAGCAAAAAGGCGCCTTTAGGGCGCCTTTCTACACTGGTGGGTCGTGCAGGATTCGAACCTGCGACCAATTGATTAAAAGTCAACTGCTCTACCAACTGAGCTAACGACCCCTTGCGGGATGTACTTCTAATTTATTCAGGCTGGTGGGTCGTGCAGGATTCGAACCTGCGACCAATTGATTAAAAGTCAACTGCTCTACCAACTGAGCTAACGACCCTTTTGGGTGTTGCCTGAATTATCACTCGGAACCAATAAAATTGGTGGGTCGTGCAGGATTCGAACCTGCGACCAATTGATTAAAAGTCAACTGCTCTACCAACTGAGCTAACGACCCGAGTGGTGGGTGATGACGGGCTCGAACCGCCGACCCCCTCCGTGTAAAGGAGATGCTCTACCAACTGAGCTAATCACCCACTCTGTACTGCTGGTGTGCGTTAAGTGGTGGGTCGTGCAGGATGACTCGGCTTCGCCTCGCCCTACGGGCCGTTGCTGACGCAACGTTATCCTTCACGTTTTACTACTACTTCCACCTGACTTAGTGGTGGGTCGTGCAGGATTCGAACCTGCGACCAATTGATTAAAAGTCAACTGCTCTACCAACTGAGCTAACGACCCACTTTTACGCTGTTTTCACGTTGTTTGATATCCCGTGGCAACGGCGGCATATATTACTGATTTAAGAATTCAGCGCAACAAAAATTTCGATGAAGATCACTTAACTGCTTACGAATCATGCTGCACGACCAGAAATAACGCGATTTCTGGTCATGCGATAATCATCCCATCGAATTCAGACGTTTTTGCGCCTGCTTGGCACCTTCGGTACCTGGGAATTTGGAGACTACCTGCTGGTAAACCGCTTTGGCTTTCGCAGTGTCGCCTTTGTCCTGCATGATGACGCCTACTTTGTACATCGCATCAGGCGCTTTTGGCGATTTCGGGTAATTTTTCACCACTGAGGCAAAATAAAACGCCGCATCGTCCTTTTTACCCTTGTTGTAATTCAGCTGACCAAGCCAGTAATTCGCATTTGGCTGATAAGTGGAATCAGGGTATTTCTTAACAAAGTTCTGAAACGCAGCAAGCGCGTCATCCTGACGAGATTGATCCTGCACCAGGGCAATGGCCGCGTTGTAGTCCGTATTCGCGTCACCGCTCTGTACAGGCGCACCTGTTGCAGCAGAAGCATCCGCAGCCGGAGCTGATGTCGCCGCACCGGTCTGATCGCCCGCGGCTGGCTGTGCTTGTGCTGCTGCACCACCGCTGCTCAGGCTATCTATCTGCAGCAAAATCTGCTTCTGACGTTCCACAACCTGGTTCAACTGATACTGGCTTTCCTGAATCTGGCCGCGGAGAGAGTCAATATCGTTTTGGTTATCAGAAAGTTGTTGCTGGAGTTGGGTTAAAAGCTGGCTGTGAGCGTTAGAAATACGCTCGAGTTGAGTGACCCGGTCTTCTACCGAGCCTGAGCCGACACTACTGATTGGTGCCTGAGCAAAAGCGGCCCAGGGGGCCGCTATTCCAACCAGTAACGACAGACTCAACAGATGATGTCTGAAGTTGCTGCTCATGCAATTCTCTTAGTAAACCAGTACGGCACGACGGTTTTTGGAGTAAGCCGCTTCGTCGTGACCCAGTACTGCAGGTTTTTCTTTACCGTAAGAAACGATGGAGATCTGGTCAGCAGAAACGCCTTTACCCTGCAGGTACATTTTAACAGCGTTAGCACGACGTTCACCCAGGGAGATGTTGTACTCTGGAGTACCACGTTCGTCCGCGTGACCTTCTACGGTGACTTTGTAAGATGGGTTGCTACGCAGGAAGTTAGCGTGAGCATCCAGCATCGCAGCGAAGTCAGAACGGATGTCGTATTTATCCAGATCGAAGTAAACGATGTTGTTCTGCTGCAGCTGCTGCATCTGAAGACGCGCTTGCTCTTCAGAAGACATGTTGCCATTGCCGTTCGCGTCCATACCGGTGCCGGCACCCATCATGCCTTCGCCGCTCTGGTCATTGCTGGCGTTCTTGTTAGAAGAACACGCTGCGATTGCCATTACAGGCAGAGCGATCATCAGCCCCTTCAGCACTTTGTTCAGTTGCATTTCTATGATTCCTTTAGTAATCAATTAATTATTATTTACAGATACGGCGACCAGGCAGGTGATTTTACCTGTCCATCAGTTGCCGGAATACGCGCTTTGAAACGCCCATCTGTAGAAACCAGATTCAGCACAGATCCCATCCCCTGAGAAGAGCTGTAGATTACCATCGTGCCGTTAGGTGCCAGACTCGGCGTTTCATCCAGGAACGTTGACGACAGAACTTGAACGCCACCCGCTACCAGATCCTGTTTGGCAATGTGCTGCTGCCCACCGTTGGAGCTCACCATTACCATAAATTTACCGTCGCTGCTCACGTCTGAGTTCTGGTTCTGAGAACCTTCCCAGGTAATACGCTGCGGAGCACCGCCGTTGATGTTGACTTTGTAGATTTGTGGACGGCCAGCCTGGTCAGAGGTAAACGCCAGGTTTTGACTGTCCGGGAACCACGAAGGTTCGGTGTTGTTGCTGCGACCGTCGGTCACCTGACGAATCTGGCCAGAGCCAATGTCCATCACGTACAGGTTCAGGCTACCGGTTTTTGACAGCGCAAACGCCAGTTTAGACCCGTCCGGAGAGAAGGAAGGCGCACCGTTGTGACGTGGGAAAGAGGCCACCTGACGAACAGCACCGTTTGCCAGCGTCTGGATAACCAGCGCTGAACGACCGCTTTCGAAGGTTACATAGGCCAGTTTAGAACCGTCTGGAGACCAGGCTGGAGACATCAGCGGCTGAGAAGAACGTTTCACCAGGAACTGGTTGTAGCCGTCGTAGTCAGATACACGCAGCTCATACGGGAACTGACCACCGTTGGTCTGTACCACATAAGCAATACGGGTACGGAACGCCCCTTTAATGCCGGTCAGTTTTTCAAATACCGCATCGCTGGCAGCGTGTGCCGCGTAGCGCAGGTACTGCTTAGTGACCTTGTAAGAGTTCTGTGCCAGAACGGTACCCGGTGCACCGCCGGTATCCACCAGCTGCCAGGCCACGTTGTAAGAGCCGTCCGGGTTAGGCGTAACCTGACCCACAACCACGGCATCAATACCCAGTGCAGACCATGCTGCAGGCTGTACTTCCTGCGCGCTACCCGGCTGCTGAGGCAGACGAGAACGATCTAACGGATTGAATTTACCGCTGTTACGCAGGTCAGCCGCCACGATGCCGCCGGCATCTTCAGGTGCAGCGCCAGGACCGGCCCACTGGAACGGAACAACACCGATTGGGCGTGCCGAGTCCACCCCCTGGGTGATCTCGATACGTACTTCTGCGTGCAGTACTGCTGCCCACAGCATTAAAAAACTAAATGCTACACGTAATGCCTGCTTCATCATATCTCCCTTATCCGGGTAACCTTACCCACGATAATTTAGCAGAATGTTAACAAACTCAAATAGACAAAACTACCAGAACCCTGTGACTAAACCTGGTCTATTTTTCCCCGTTTGCACGGGGAAAATGTAACTTAAGGTTTGAAGTCCAGCGGCGCATTTTTGAAGACTTCATAAACTGCCTGAGACGGCGGTTTAGGCATCTTCGCCTGACGCGCTGCAGCAAGGGCCGCAGTACATAAAGCCGGGTCGCCACCTTCAGACTTAATATCCAGCAGCATGCCGTCCGGAGCCAGTTTTATACGCAACGTACACGTTTTACCGGTATAGGAAGACGCATCATAGAATCGGCTTTCAATAGCGGATTTAATCTGCGCGGCATAACCGTTGATTTCAGCCCCTGTCGCACCGTTACTCTTAGTGTTACCACTTCCCGTCGGCGCTGCGTTGTTTCCTTTCGCCCCACCGCCCGTTTTCGGTGCATTCTTACCTGAGCTCAAATCGCCCAGCAGATCGTCAACCCCTGCGGCAGCAGCTGCTTTTTCAGCGGCAGCGGCCTTTTTGGCAGCCGCTTTATCAGCAGCAGCTTTCTTATCGGCAGCGGCCTTCTCAGCTGCAGCTTTCTTATCGGCGGCAGCCTTCTCAGCTGCAGCTTTTTTATCGGCAGCGGCTTTTTCAGCAGCGGCAGCTTTTTCTGCAGCCGCTTTCTCAGCAGCAGCCGCTTTCTTCGCGGCCTCGGCAGCAGCTTTCTTCTCTGCTTCCTGAGCGGCTTTTTTCGCGGCTTCCGCTTCGGCTTTCTTCTGAGCATCAGCAGCGGCTTTCTTCGCGGCTTCCGCTTCAGCTTTCTTCTGAGCATCGGCAGCGGCTTTCTTCGCGGCTTCCGCTTCAGCTTTCTTCTGAGCATCAGCAGCGGCTTTCTTCGCCGCTTCTGCCGCTAATTTTGCCTGGGCATCAGCCTGTGCTTTCGCGTCCGCTGCGGCTTTTGCTGCCGCCTCTTCCGCCTGCTTTTGCTGTTCCTGTGCTTTCTTCGCGGCCTCTTCGGCTTGCTTCTGCTGTTCCGCCTGCTCTTTCGCAGCTTCCTGCGCCTGCAAACGCTCTTTCTCAAGCTGCTTCAGACGCTCCTGCTCTGCGGCCTGCTTTTCACGCAGTTCTTCCGCCTGCTGTTGCGACTGTTTTTCACGCTGCTCTTCAGCCCGTTTAGCACTCGCCTTCTGCTGTTGTTCGCGATTATAGTTCTGTACTACCGCACCGGGATCCACCATCACGGCGTCAATGGAAGACCCTCCACCGCCGCCGGCTGATGCATCAATATGCTCGTCGAACGAACTCCAGATCAGCGCTGCAAAGAGAATCACGTGCAGCACTGCGGAGACGATTATCGCTCGCTTAAGCTTGTCGTTCTGTTCGGTTGCCTTTGACACTATCGGTTCCCAAAAACTACGCGGATGATCAAATAGGTTGGGTCATTAAGCCAACTGACTTAACACCCGCACTATGTAGCAAGTTCAGCGCTTTAATAATTTCATCGTAGGGTACGTCTTTCGCGCCACCGATTAAGAAGACCGTTTTCGGATTTGACTCCAGGCGACGCTGCGCTTCAGCAATCACCTGCTCAGGCGGCAGCTGATCCATACGATCTTTCTCGACCACGACGCTGTATTGCCCTACGCCGGAAACCTCAATGATTACCGGAGGATCGTCATTGGTGCTCACCGCCTGTGATTCTGTCGCATCCGGCAGATCCACTTCCACGCTCTGGGTAATGATTGGCGCTGTCGCCATGAAGATCAGCAGCAGTACCAGCAGGACGTCCAGCAGTGGAACGATATTGATTTCGGACTTGAGCTCGCGACGACCTCGTCCACGCGATCTGGCCATGGTTTACCCCTTGTTGCTCTCGGTGCTGGTAAACGCCTGACGGTGCAGAATCGCAGTGAACTCTTCCATAAAGTTGTCGTAGTTCAGTTCCAGTTTGTTCACGCGCTGGTTCAGACGGTTGTAAGCCATAACCGCAGGAATTGCCGCAAACAGACCGATAGCGGTCGCAATCAGTGCTTCAGCGATACCCGGTGCAACCATCTGCAACGTCGCCTGCTTCACCGCGCCCAGCGCGATAAAGGCGTGCATAATCCCCCACACGGTACCAAACAGGCCGATATACGGGCTGATGGAACCGACAGTGCCGAGGAATGGAATATGGGTTTCGAGATTTTCCAGCTCGCGGTTCATAGAAATGCGCATCGCACGCGAGGCACCTTCTACAACCGCTTCCGGCGCATGATTGTTTGCTCGATGCAGACGGGCAAACTCTTTGAAACCGCTATAAAAAATCTGCTCGGAGCCTGTAAGGTTTTCACGGCGCCCCTGGCTTTCCTGATACAGACGAGAAAGCTCAATACCCGACCAGAACTTATCTTCAAACGCTTCAGCTTCACGGCCAGCGGCATTGAGGATACGCGTTCTCTGGATGATGATGGCCCAGGATGCGATTGAAAAACCAATCAAAATCAACATGATAAGTTTAACCAGAAGGCTTGCCTTCAGGAACAAATCAAGGATATTCATGTCAGTCACTGCTTAAACTCCGCGACAATAGACTTAGGAAGCGCACGAGGCTTCATTATGGTTGGATCAACACAAACAATCAGTACTTCAGCTGAGTTCAGTACGGTATTCTCTGCGTTGACTATCCGCTGCGTGAAAACCAGTGAGGTCCCGCGCATTGATGTAATTTCAGTTTGGACTTCGAGCATATCGTCGAGTCTGGCAGGCGCAAAATACTCAAGCGTCATCTTGCGTACCACGAAGGCAACTCGCTCAGCCAACAGCACCTGTTGACTAAAGTGATGATGGCGCAGCATCTCTGTGCGTGCCCGTTCATAAAAAGCAACGTAGCTGGCGTGGTAAACCACACCACCGGCATCGGTATCTTCGTAATAGACACGAACCGGCCATCGAAACAGCGTTGTATTCACTTTACATCCCGGTAATGCAACAAAAGTTAATGCTTTTAAACTTCGCTACTATACGCGCGGGAAAGAGGGTTGGGAATGGGAGAAAGTAAACGGAGAGTAAATTTTTATGGGCTCGGGTAAGCCCATAACGTTAACGGACATTTCTTATTCAGAAGAAGAAGAAAATCAAACCGGCGAGAAGCACCAGATCGGCAATCAGCGGGCAAAAAATTCCCTGCCAGTGAACGGCTTTCGGACGAAAGCCCACGCCGTGGATCACACCTGCACACACCGCCCACATAATGAGGAAGCCGTGCCAGATTTCAAGCTCGCTGGTTTTCGCTGCAAAGCGCGAAGGGTCCCAGAAGATACAACCTGCCAGCAGTAATGCCATCACTAGAGAAAGCGCCCGTAACGGGCGCTTATCCATTACCGCGTAAAGCGTCGCGATAATATTCATCAGTGTTTTTCTTCACCCGCTTTGGTCGCTTCGACGTGCTCAAGCGCCAGGGCAGTGATGACACCAAATGCACAGGCAAGAAGCGTCCCTAAAATCCATGCGAAATACCACATATTCAGCTCCTTACTTAGTACATAGAGTGGGTGTTGCTTTCGATATGTTCTTTAGTGATGCGACCGAACATTTTCCAGTAACACCAGATGGTGTAGGCCAGAACAATCGGAACGAACACGCAAGCAACATACGTCATCAGGTTCAGCGTCATATGACTGGACGTTGCGTCCCACATGGTCAGGCTAGCATTCAGCATGGTGCTGGATGGCATGACGAATGGGAACATCGCGATACCCGATGTCAGGATGATGCACGCAAGGGTCAGTGATGAGAACACGAACGCCAGAGCGCCTTTCTCCAGACGAGACGTCAACACGGTCAGCAGCGGCAGCAATACGCCCAGAGCCGGGATAGCCCACAGCGCAGGGGTATTGTTAAAGTTCACCAGCCATGCACCTGCCTGACGCGCCACTTCTTTGGTCAGCGGATTAGACGGCGCAGTATGGTTGATTGCAGACGTCACCACGTAGCCATCGATGCCGTACACCACCCATACGCCGGCCAGTGCAAAGCAAACCAGTGTGACCAGCGCAGCGACCTGAGCCGTCGCGCGAGAACGCAGGTGCAGTTCACCAACCGTACGCATCTGCAGATAGGTTGCGCCCTGAGTGATGATCATCGCCACGCTCACCACGCCGGCCAGCAGACCAAACGGATTCAGCAGCTGGAAGAAGTTACCGGTGTAGTAAAGACGCATGTATTCGTCCAGGTGGAACGGTACGCCCTGCAGCAGGTTACCGAACGCCACGCCGATCACCAGCGGTGGAACGAAGCTACCGATGAAGATGCCCCAGTCCCACATGTTGCGCCAACGGGTGTCTTCAATCTTGGAACGGTAGTCGAAACCGACCGGACGGAAGAATAAAGAGGCCAGCACCAGAATCATCGCCACGTAGAAGCCGGAGAACGCAGCCGCGTAGACCATCGGCCAGGCAGCGAACAGCGCGCCGCCTGCGGTGATCAGCCACACCTGGTTACCGTCCCAGTGAGGGGCGATGGAGTTGATCATGATTCGACGCTCGGTGTCATTACGACCGAGGAAACGGGTGAGCATCCCCACCCCCATGTCGAAACCATCCGTGACGGCAAAACCGATCAGCAGAACGCCGATCAACAGCCACCAGATAAAACGCAATACTTCATAATCGATCATTTGATGACTCCTGTCTTAGCGTGCCGGCTGAGTAGTCGCAGTGGACTGCTCGTAGTGATAGCGACCGGTTTTCAGGCTGCTTGGGCCAAGGCGCGCGAACTTGAACATCAGGAACAGTTCAGCCACCAGGAACAGGGTGTACAGACCACAAATCAGCAGCATGGAGAAGATCAGGTCGCCCGCTGTCAGGGAAGAGTTCGCTACCGCCGTTGGCAGTACCTCACCAATCGCCCATGGCTGACGGCCATACTCCGCAACAAACCAGCCGGATTCGATAGCGATCCACGGCAGTGGAATACCGTACAGCGCAGTGCGCAGCAGCCATTTTTTCTCGCCGATGCGGTTGCGAATCACGGACCAGAAGGACGCCGCAATGATCAGCAGCATGATGATGCCGCAGCCCACCATGATACGGAATGCGAAGTACAGAGGCGCAACGCGTGGAATCGAGTCTTTGGTGGCCATCTGGATCTGTGCTTCTGTCGCATCAGAAACGTTCGGGGTATAGCGTTTCAGGAGCAGACCGTAACCCAGATCTTTCTTCACGTCGTTGAACTGGTCGCGAACGGCCTGGTCGGTAGAACCGGCACGCAGCTGTTCCAGCAGCGAGTAGGCTTTCATACCGTTACGGATACGCTCTTCGTGCTGAACCATCAGCTCTTTCAGACCGGTCACCTGCTTATCAACAGAACGGGTGGCGATGATACCCAGCGCGTAAGGGATCTGAATAGCGAAGCGGTTTTCCTGCGCGTCCTGATCGGGAATACCGAACAGCGTAAAGGCAGCAGGCGCCGGTTGGGTTTCCCATTCGGCTTCGATGGCGGCCAGTTTGGTTTTCTGCACGTCACCCATTTCGTAACCGGATTCATCACCCAGAACGATAACAGAGAGGATTGCAGCCATACCGAAGCTTGCAGCGATAGCAAAGGAGCGCTTAGCAAACGCGAAGTCACGACCGCGCAGCATGTAGTAAGAGCTGATACCCAGGATAAACATCGCGCCGCACACGTAGCCAGAAGCAACGGTGTGAACGAATTTAACCTGCGCAACCGGGTTCAGGACCAGCTCGGCAAAGCTGACCATCTCCATACGCATGGTTTCGAAGTTGAAATCAGACGCGATAGGGTTCTGCATCCAGCCGTTCGCCACCAGAATCCACAGCGCGGACAGGTTCGAACCTAATGCCACCAGCCAGGTCACCGCCATATGCTGGACTTTACCCAGACGGTCCCAACCGAAGAAGAACAGACCTACAAAGGTGGATTCGAGGAAGAATGCCATCAGACCTTCAATGGCCAGCGGCGCACCGAAGATATCCCCGACATAGTGGGAATAGTAAGACCAGTTAGTCCCGAACTGGAACTCCATGGTCAAACCGGTTGCCACGCCCAGCGCGAAGTTGATACCAAACAACTTGCCCCAGAACTTGGTCATATCTTTATAAATCTGTTTGCCGGAGAGAACGTATACCGTTTCCATAATGGCCAGCAGGAACGCCATACCGAGCGTCAGTGGCACAAACAGGAAGTGGTACATCGCGGTCAAGGCAAACTGTAAGCGCGACAGTTCGACTATATCTAACATCATGACTCCTTGCTCATCGCATGAAGACTCCGAGAGTGAACCCCGTCAGAGAGAGATCCACACGCATGCCCCAATACAAATTATTCGCATCCTTGTCGTCGTTATTACCCTGAAGGAGGATAAAAACGATGACGTGAGGTTACAAATACGTTAATAAAAAACTCAAATTGATCCCGCAAATATAATACGCTGCAAAACCCTTACAATAAACAGGTTTTTATTGAATCACATTTACGTTTTTCGACGGCGATCAATTTATAGCAAAATTACCACTTTTCGGCCATTTTGATCGGGGACAATTTACCGCCTTTTGATGGGTTTTTCCAAGGATTAAACATTGATTTAAATCAAAAACAATCCGTTGTGTTAAATGTGTTTTGATGCGGTGAACATAGTAAAAACCATGTTAAAGATATGTATATAAAATACAATTAAGGTTATCAAGTCGATTGATGAATATAAACAGAAGTGATTTTTATTAACTCAGAAGCCCGAATGCCTAATTTATTCAGGACATAAATTTTAGTGCGTTTTTCGTTTTTTTCCATCCGCTCTCTTTAAGGTAAATAAATAACAATTATTTTACTTTTATCCCCCTCTCTAATTAACACCATTCAGTGACTATTGCATGACGCTCGGCAGGCAATAAAAAAGGCCGCTTTACAGCGGCCAACCATGTCGAAACGGACATTTTTATACTTCAACGCCCCCCTTTCGGGGAGCAGAGAGGACTTACTTAATGATGGATTTCAGTGCTTCGCCGATATCCGCCAGGCTGCGAACGGTTTTCACGCCTGCGGCTTCCAGCGCTGCGAATTTCTCATCAGCCGTACCTTTACCACCGGCGATGATCGCGCCTGCGTGACCCATACGCTTGCCTTTCGGCGCAGTCACACCCGCGATGTAACCGACAACTGGCTTGGTCACGTGCTCTTTGATGTAAGCAGCGGCTTCTTCTTCCGCGCTACCGCCGATCTCACCGATCATTACGATCGCTTCGGTCTGTGGATCTTCCTGGAACAGCTTCAGGATGTCGATGAAGTTAGAGCCCGGGATCGGGTCACCGCCGATGCCCACGCAGGTGGACTGGCCGAAGCCGTAGTCGGTGGTCTGCTTAACGGCTTCATAGGTCAGCGTACCGGAACGGGACACGATGCCCACTTTACCCGGCTTGTGAATGTGGCCCGGCATGATGCCGATTTTGCACTCGCCCGGGGTGATAACGCCAGGGCAGTTCGGGCCGATCATGCGCACGCCTGCTTCATCCAGCTTCACCTTCACGGTCAGCATATCCAGGGTCGGGATGCCTTCAGTAATAGTGATGATCAGTTTGATGCCTGCGTCGATCGCTTCCAGAATGGAGTCTTTGCAGAACGGAGCCGGAACGTAGATCACGGTCGCGGTTGCGCCCGTCGCTTCTACGGCTTCACGCACGGTGTTGAACACCTGCAGGCCCAGGTGCGTGGTGCCGCCTTTACCTGGCGTTACGCCGCCAACCATCTGTGTGCCGTAGGCAATCGCCTGTTCGGAGTGGAAAGTCCCCTGGCTACCGGTGAAGCCCTGGCAGATAACCTTGGTATCTTTATTAATTAAAACTGACATTATTTTCCCTCCACTGCGGCAACAACCTGCTGAGCTGCATCCGTCAGACTTTTCGCTGCAATAATATTCAGGCCGCTGTCAGCCAGTTTTTTCGCGCCGAGTTCAGCGTTGTTACCTTCCAGACGCACAACAACCGGAACGTTAACACCCACTTCTTCTACCGCACCGATGATACCGTCGGCGATCAGGTCGCAACGGACGATGCCGCCGAAGATGTTAACCAG
This sequence comes from Enterobacter asburiae, assembly GCF_001521715.1. Taxonomy (NCBI): domain Bacteria; kingdom Pseudomonadati; phylum Pseudomonadota; class Gammaproteobacteria; order Enterobacterales; family Enterobacteriaceae; genus Enterobacter; species Enterobacter asburiae. The sequence continues at coordinate 436,820 of NZ_CP011863.1, read as the reverse complement.
AACGGCCTTCACGTTGTCGTCAGAGAGGATGATTTTGAACGCTTCGGTTACGCGCTCTTTGGTTGCGCCACCGCCTACGTCGAGGAAGTTTGCTGGCTCACCGCCGTGCAGCTTAACGATGTCCATGGTGCCCATTGCCAGGCCCGCACCGTTAACCATACAGCCGATGTTGCCGTCCAGCGCCACGTAGTTCAGCTCCCACTGTGCAGCCTGCGCTTCACGCGGGTCTTCCTGAGACTGATCGCGCATTTCGCGCAGATCGGACTGGCGGAACAGCGCGTTGCCGTCAGCGCCCAGCTTGCCGTCGAGGCAGATCAGGTCGCCCTGGGTGGTGATCACCAGCGGGTTGATCTCGATCAGCGCCAGGTCGCGCTCAAGGAAGATGTTCGCCAGACCCATGAAGATCTTAGTGAACTGCTGAACCAGCTTGCCTTCCAGTCCCAGTTTGAACGCCAGCTCGCGCCCCTGGTAAGGCATCGGGCCCGCCAGCGGATCGATTGCCACTTTGTGGATCAGATGCGGGGTTTCTTCCGCCACTTTTTCGATTTCCACGCCGCCTTCGGTAGACGCCATGAACACCACGCGACGGGAGCTACGGTCAACAACCGCGCCCAGGTACAGTTCTTTCGCGATGTCGGTCGCCGCTTCAACCAGGATCTGGTTAACCGGCTGGCCGTTCGCATCTGTCTGGTAGGTTACCAGACGCTTGCCGAGCCAATGTTCAGCAAACGCACGAATCTCTTCTTTGCTCTTAACAACCTTCACACCGCCCGCTTTACCACGGCCACCAGCGTGAACCTGACACTTAACTACCCAAGGGCCGGAACCGATTTTAGATGCGGCTTCTTCTGCTTCACGCGGGGTAGTACAGGCATAACCCACCGGAGCCGGTAAGCCATACCGGGCAAACAGCTGTTTGGCCTGATATTCATGTAAGTTCATGTGTTCTATCCATCCTTCAGGTAATCGTTAGGTCGTGCTTTTATTGGCCCGGCAGCCATACGCCGCCGGGCAAGACTGCAAAACTAGACGTCCAGCAGCAGACGGGTTGGATCTTCCAGCAGCTCTTTAATCGCGACCAGGAAGCCCACGGACTCGCGGCCGTCGATCAGGCGGTGATCGTAAGAGAGCGCCAGGTACATCATTGGCAGGATCTCAACTTTACCGTCTACCGCCATAGGGCGATCTTTAATGGCATGCATACCCAGGATCGCGCTCTGCGGCGGGTTAATGATCGGGGTAGACATCAGCGAGCCGAATACGCCGCCGTTGGTAATGGTGAAGTTACCGCCGGTCAGGTCGTCTACGGTCAGCTTGCCGTCGCGGCCTTTAACAGCCAGCTCTTTAATGTTTTTCTCGATATCAGCCATACCCAGGGTATCCACATCACGCAGAACCGGCGTTACCAGGCCGCGTGGAGTAGAAACCGCCATGCTGACGTCGAAATAGTTGTGGTAAACCACGTCATCACCGTCAATAGACGCGTTCACTTCCGGGTAGCGTTTCAGCGCTTCAACTACCGCTTTTACGTAGAAGGACATAAAGCCCAGACGGATACCGTGACGTTTTTCAAACGCGTCACCGTACTGCTTGCGCAGGTCCATGATTGGCTTCATGTTCACTTCGTTGAAGGTGGTCAGCATCGCGGTGGAGTTTTTCGCTTCCAGCAGACGTTCGGCCACGCGCTTGCGCAGGCGAGTCATCGGCACGCGTTTTTCGCTGCGGGCGCCCAGTGCAGGCTGTGCTGCTGGTGCTGCCGCAGGGGCTTTCGCTTCTGCCTGAGCAGGCGCTTTCGCCAGGTGCTTGTCGATGTCTTCACGGGTCAGACGACCGCCCACACCGGTGCCTTTGATGGCTGCCGGGTCAAGGCTGTGCTCAGCCAGCAGGCGACGGATCGCCGGGCTGAGGGCGTCGTTAGACTGTTCTTCCAGCGAAGCCTGCTGGCGCTGAGCCGGCGTAGAGGCTTTCTCTTCAGATTTCGCGCTGGACTCTTTGCCCGCGCTGTTGCCTTCACGCAGGCGACCCAGGATCTGACGAGAGGTTACGGTAGTACCTTCATCTTCCAGCACCGCGTCCAGAACGCCATCCGCCGAAGCCGGTACTTCCAGTACCACTTTGTCAGTTTCGATTTCTACCAGCACTTCATCGCGCTTAACGGCATCGCCTGGTTTTTTGTGCCAGGTAGCGACGGTCGCATCTGCTACGGATTCAGGCAGGTCGGGAACAAGAATATCTACGCTACTCATTTTGTATCCTTTAATTAATCGACGTTCAGCGCGTCATTGACCAGATCTTGTTGCTGCTTCTGGTGAACGGACATATACCCTACCGCCGGAGAGGCGGAGGCCGGGCGACCTGCATAGCGCAGGGCTGACCCAAATGGAATCACTTCACGGAAATGATGCTGGCTGCAGTACCATGCGCCCTGGTTAAGCGGCTCTTCCTGGCACCAGACAAAATCATGTACGTGAGCATATTGTTTCAGCACTTCCTGCATCGCCTGATGCGGGAACGGATAAAGCTGTTCGATACGCACGATGGCGACATCTTTCTGATCGTTCTTGCGGCGCTGTTCCAGCAGGTCGTAATAAACCTTACCAGAACACATCACCACGCGCTTCACGCCCTGCGGATCCAACTCGTCAATTTCACCGATGGCTGGCAGGAAGGTTCCGTTCGCCAGTTCTTCCAGGCTCGACACCGCCAGCGGGTGACGCAGCAGGGATTTCGGCGACATCACCACCAGCGGACGGCGCATACCGCGCAGCGCCTGACGACGCAGCATGTGGTAGACCTGAGCCGGGGTGGACGGTACGCAGACCTGCATGTTCTGCTCGGCGCAAAGCTGCAGATAACGTTCCAGACGCGCGGAGGAGTGCTCCGGACCCTGACCTTCATAACCGTGCGGCAGCAGCATTACCAGGCCACACATACGGCCCCACTTCTGCTCGCCGGAGGAGATGAACTGGTCGATCACCACCTGCGCACCGTTGGCGAAGTCACCGAACTGCGCTTCCCAGATGGTCAGGGTGCGCGGTTCAGCGGTGGCGTAACCGTATTCGAAGGCCAGAACCGCTTCTTCAGACAGCACGGAGTCCCAAACCTTGAACTGGCCCTGACCGTTGTGCACGTGCTGCAGCGGGGTGTAGGTTGAACCGTTGGACTGGTTGTGAACAACCGCGTGACGGTGGAAGAAGGTCCCACGACCCGCATCTTCACCGGACAGACGAACAGGAATACCTTCGTCAACCAGCGTTGCGTAGGCCAGCGTTTCCGCGCCGCCCCAGTCGAACAGCTTCTCGCCTGCCGCCATGGACTGACGGTCAGCGTAGATTTTCTGCACACGAGACTGCATCTCGATAGCGTCCGGTACGGTGCTGATGCGTTTAGCCAGCTCCTGCAGGCGCTTCATCTCAACCTTGTTCGGGTAGCTCTCATCCCACTCGTGGTTGAGGTACGGCGACCAGGTAAAGGAGTGCATGTTCATCGGGCGCAGCTCTTTGACCACGCATTCACCCGCATCCAGCGCGTCGCGGTAGAGGTTGACCATTTCGGTCGCATCTTCCAGCGTCGTCACTTTGTCGCTCTCCAGCTTGTCAGCATAGATTTTGCGCGGGGTCGGGTGTTTTTTGATTTTCTGGTACATCAACGGCTGGGTTGCACTTGGCTCGTCCGCTTCGTTGTGGCCGTGACGGCGGTAGCAGAAGAGGTCAATGAACACATCGCGTTTAAAGGTATTACGGAAATCCAGCGCCAGCCGGGTAACGAAAGCAACGGCTTCCGGGTCATCCGCGTTAACGTGGAAGATCGGCGCCTGCACCATCTTACCGATGTCGGTGCAGTACGGGGTAGAACGCGCGTCAAGCGGGTTAGAGGTGGTAAAGCCCACCTGGTTGTTGATCACGATGCGAACGGTACCGCCCACTTCGTAACCACGCGCTTTCGACATGTTCAGGGTTTCCTGAACCACGCCCTGCCCTGTAACCGCCGCATCACCGTGGATGGTGATTGGCAGAACTTTATTGCTGCTCGGCTCGTCCAGACGATCCAGACGCGCACGCACGGAACCGATAACCACCGGGCTAACGATTTCCAGGTGTGACGGGTTAAACGCCAGCGCCAGGTGAACCAGACCGCCTTCGGTTTCGATATCCGACGAGAAGCCCATGTGGTACTTCACGTCGCCGGTGCCGAGGTGTTCTTTATGTTTGCCCGCGAACTCGTCGAACAGGTCCTGCGGTTTTTTACCCAGCACGTTGACCAGCACGTTCAGACGACCACGGTGCGCCATGCCCAGAACCACTTCACGGGTGCCGCTCTTGCCTGCGTGACGAATCAGCTCTTTCAGCATCGGCACCAGCGCGTCGCCGCCTTCCAGCGAGAAGCGTTTTGCGCCCGGGAATTTCGCGCCCAGATAGCGCTCAAGCCCTTCCGCTGCGGTCAGTTCGTTCAGGAAGCGTTTTTTCTCGTCAGCCGAGAAGGTCGCGTGGCCCGCTACGGATTCGATGCGCTGCTGGATCCAGCGTTTCTCTTCGGTAGAGGTAATGTGCATGTATTCCGCGCCGATGGAGCCGCAGTAGGTTTGCTTGAGCGCGTCAATCAGATCGCCCAGCTTCATCGTGTCTTTGCCGATGGCAAAGGAACCTACGTTAAAGCTTTCCTGGAAATCGGCCTCGGTCAGATCGTGATACGCCGGATCGAGATCGGCCACACGGTCTTGTTTCCACAGTCCCAGCGGATCGAGATTCGCATGCTGGTGACCGCGGAAGCGATAAGCGTTGATAAGCTGCAGGACTTTGACCTGCTTCGCATTGGTGTCAGGGTCGGAAATCGCAGAAGAGTAACGTGAGGCATCCTTCGCCAGACGACGGAAATAATCACGTGTTTTGGAATGGAATTGATCCGGTTTGACCCCTGTGCCAGGCAACTGCTGGAACATGGAACGCCAGTTTGCGTCCACTGAGTCAGGATCGGTTAAGAAGTCTTCATAGAGCTGTTCAATCCAGCTCTGGTTCGCACCAGAAAGGAAAGAAGAGTCCAGCCAGGCTTTCATTGCGCCGTTCTGCATCGTGATCCCTTAAGCATTTTTATGCTTACTTTCGCCGTAGAAACTACCACGCACACCACGTGTACGTGCCGGGGTTCACCTGCGAGCTCTTTGTGGCCCGCGAAGGAACCTTTAGAAACTGTCTAGACTTCAGGGCAGTTTTTAAAGGTTTCTGCACTCTATTCCCTCTCCCTTAGGGAGAGGGTTAGGGTGAGGGGAACACCGCTCCCCTCTCACTACTTACGCACTGCGCTGCAGCAGCATCGACTTAATATGGCCGATGGCGCGCGTCGGGTTCAGCCCCTTCGGACACACACTGACGCAGTTCATGATGCTATGGCAGCGGAATACGCTGAAAGCGTCACTCAGTCCTTCCAGACGGCTGTCGGTTTCGGTGTCGCGGCTATCGATCAGGAAGCGATAGGCAGCCAGCAGACCGGCCGGGCCGATAAACTTGTCCGGGTTCCACCAGAACGACGGGCAGGACGTTGAACAGCATGCGCAGAGAATACACTCGTACAACCCATCGAGTTTTTCACGCTGCTCAGGAGACTGTAAGTGCTCGCGAGCAGGTGGATTTTGCCCATTATTCAATAAGTAAGGCTTAATCTTCTCATATTGTGCATAGAATTGCCCCATGTCTACCACCAAATCACGCACGACCGGCAGGCCTGGCAGAGGACGGATAACAATTTTCTGACCAGGACGCTGCAGCGCTGAAATTGGCGTGATGCAGGCCAGGCCATTTTTGCCGTTCATGTTCACACCGTCAGAGCCACAAACCCCTTCACGACAGGAGCGGCGGAACGACAGCGTAGGATCTTTTTCTTTCAGCTGGATTAAGGCATCCAGCAGCATCATGTCGCGACCTTCTTCCGCTTCCAGGGTGTAGTCCTGCATACGCGGAGCGTCATCAACATCCGGGTTATAACGATAAACTGAGAATTCGAGTTTCATTATCCTGTCTCCGCATTAGTAAGTACGAATCTTCGGCGGGAACGCCGGACGCAGTTTCGGTTCCATATTGACGCTACGACGCGTCATGGATTCCGACTCTGGCAGATACAGGGAATGGCACAGCCAGTTTTCGTCATCACGATCCGGGAAGTCGAAGCGGCTATGCGCGCCACGGCTTTCGGTACGGAAGTTTGCCGACATCGCCGTCGCGAACGCGGTTTCCATCAGGTTATCCAGCTCCAGGCACTCGACGCGCTGGGTGTTGAACTCGCTGGAGGTGTCGTCCAGACGGGCATTTTTCAGACGCTCGCGGATCGCTTTCAGCTGCTCAAGACCTTTGGCCATCGCGTCGCCTTCGCGGAATACCGAGAAGTTGTGCTGCATACATTCCTGCAGCGCTTTACGGATTTCCACCGGATCTTCGCCATTGCGGTTACCGTTCCAGCGGTTGAGGCGCTCAAGAGAGGCATCAATTTCGTCGTCAGTCGCGTCACGCAGCGCGCCCTGCTCGGCAATGGACTCCTGCAGATGCAGACCCACTGCACGACCAAACACCACCAGGTCCAGTAGAGAGTTGCCGCCCAGACGGTTTGCACCGTGTACGGATACGCAGGCAATTTCGCCTACCGCGAACAGGCCAGGAATAACCACGTCTTCGCCCTGCTCGTTCACGGTCAGCGCCTGACCGGTCACTTTGGTTGGAATACCGCCCATCATGTAGTGGCAGGTTGGGATAACCGGAATCGGCTCTTTCACCGGGTCGACGTGTGCGAAGGTGCGGGACAGTTCCAGGATGCCCGGCAGACGGGACTCCAGAACTTCTTTACCCAGGTGGTCGAGCTTCAGCTTGGCGTGTGGCCCCCATGGGCCGTCACAGCCGCGGCCTTCACGGATTTCGATCATGATGGAACGCGCCACCACGTCACGACCCGCCAGGTCTTTCGCATTCGGGGCATAACGCTCCATGAAGCGCTCGCCGTGTTTGTTCAGCAGGTAGCCACCTTCACCTCGGCAGCCTTCTGTTACCAGAACGCCCGCGCCGGCGATACCGGTTGGGTGGAACTGCCACATCTCCATATCCTGCACCGGCACGCCAGCGCGGATAGCCATACCGACACCGTCACCGGTGTTGATGTGGGCGTTGGTGGTGGACTGATAGATACGGCCTGCGCCGCCGGTAGCCAGCACGGTAGCGCGGGCTTTGAAGTAAACCACTTCACCGGTTTCAATGCACAGCGCGGTACAGCCGACGACTGCGCCATCGGCATTTTTCACCAGATCCAGCGCGTACCACTCGGAGAAGATGGTGGTGTGGTTTTTCAGGTTCTGCTGGTACAGGGTGTGCAGCAGCGCGTGACCGGTACGGTCAGCCGCCGCCGCGGTGCGTGCCGCCTGCTCGCCGCCGAAGTTTTTCGACTGGCCGCCAAACGGACGCTGATAGATAGTGCCATTTTCCAGACGGGAGAACGGCAGACCCATGTGGTCCAGCTCCAGAATCGCTTCCGGGCCGGTTTTACACATATATTCGATGGCATCCTGGTCGCCGATGTAGTCGGAACCTTTTACCGTGTCGTACATGTGCCATTCCCAGTTATCTTCATGGGAGTTACCCAGCGCAACGGTGATACCGCCCTGCGCAGACACAGTGTGGGAACGGGTCGGGAAAACTTTAGAGAGCAGCGCACAGGTCTGGCCGCTCTGGGAAATTTGCAGTGCGGCACGCATACCTGCGCCACCGGCACCAATTACAACAGCATCAAATTCTCTGACTGGCAGTTTCATTACACACCCCACACCACAACGAATCCATAAATAACGTAAACCACCAGTGCAACAACAATGGCCAGCTGCAGTGGGAGGCGAATCGCCAGCGGTTTAACGTAATCGGTCAACACCTGCCACATGCCAATCCACGCATGAATAAGGATGGAGAACAGAGCCAGCAGTGTGAACACTTTGGTGAAGGCGGATCCGAAGAACCCACTCCAGATTTCCCACGTCGGCGTGCCGCTGGTCGCGAAGAAACCGATCATATAGATGATGTAAAGAGTGAGAACGATGGCGGTAGCACGGACCAGAATGAAGTCATGTACGCCGTTGCGTCCTAATGCGGAGGCGTTGCTTACCATACGAGAACTCCTGCGAGAAGTGAGAGCACGACTGTAATCACAAATGAAATGTTAGCGGAGCGTTTCCCGGCTTCGAAAGTCTCTTCCAGGTAGCCAAAGTCCATCAGCATATGGCGAACACCCACAACGACGTGGTACGCCAGCGCGGTCAGAATGCCCCACATGATGAATTTCACGAAGAAGCTGTTCATGATGGCAGAGGCCTGGAGGAATCCTTCAGGGGAAGAGAGGCTGGTGCCCAGTAACCACAGTAAAATACCGACCGCCACAAACGTAATCACACCAGAAACACGGTGCAGAATGGACGCTATTGCTGTTACAGGGAACCGGATCGTTTTGAGATCCAGATTGACAGGTCTTTGTTTTTTCACATTTCTTATCATGAATAACGCCCACATGCTGTTCTTATTGTTTCCTTCCTCCGGACTGCGATGCGGGTCAAGCAGCGTTCCTTTTCTATAACTGCGCGTCATGCAAAACACTGCTTCCAGATGCTTAAACGACACGTTACAACGCTGGGTGGCTCGGGATTGCAGGGTGTTCCGGAGACCTGGCGGCAGTATAGGCCGTTCACAAAATCATTACAATTAACCTACATACAGTTTGTCGGGTTTTCTCTGGAACAGTGATCAGGGTCACGATAACAACATCTTTTTAATTTTTAATCATCTGATTTGACAAATGTTAAACAATATTGTTACAAACGTCATCAGAAAAGGCATATAATGCGCAAAAGTTATGAGGTCTCTCTTTCACCTGACAAATAGTTATGTAACAGTGTGATGGTATTGACCGAAGTTATCAGGACAGTTATTAGTGATATACAGGTTTGAATAATTCGGACTGCAAAAACGCTGATTTGCTGTTGTTTCACTGATATTTCATTCGTTTACCTGCAAGGCGCCATAGCTCTGTACCCTGGTTTGTCCTCGTGAGCTGAGCGGTAAGCCAAATAACAATCTGGTAACGGTGATTAACAGCTGAAAGCAAATCCGGTAAAGCGCAGTCTTAAGCATAAGGCGCTAAGGAGACCGTAAATGGCTGATACAAAGGCAACGCTCACCCTAAATGGTGACACTGCTATTGAACTGGATGTGCTAAAAGGCACGCTCGGTCAGGATGTTATTGATATCCGTACGCTGGGTTCTAAAGGTGTATTCACCTTTGACCCTGGATTTACCTCTACCGCATCTTGCGAATCCAAAATCACCTACATTGACGGTGACGAAGGTATCCTGCTCCATCGCGGCTTCCCCATCGATCAGTTAGCCACCGAATCCAACTATCTGGAAGTGTGCTACATCCTGCTGAACGGCGAAAAACCGACGCAGGCACAGTACGATGAATTCAAAACCACCGTGACCCGTCACACCATGATCCATGAGCAGATTACCCGTCTGTTCCATGCGTTCCGCCGTGACTCTCACCCAATGGCGGTGATGTGCGGGATTACCGGTGCGCTGGCGGCGTTCTACCACGACTCCCTTGACGTGAATAATCCGCGTCACCGTGATATCGCGGCGTTCCGCCTGCTGTCCAAAATGCCTACCATGGCGGCGATGTGCTACAAATACTCTATCGGCCAGCCGTTTGTGTATCCGCGCAACGACCTCTCCTACGCGGGTAACTTCCTGCGCATGATGTTCTCCACGCCGTGCGAAGAGTACGAAGTGAACCCGGTGCTGGAACGCGCAATGGACCGTATTCTGATCCTGCACGCTGACCACGAACAGAACGCCTCTACCTCTACCGTCCGTACCGCGGGCTCTTCAGGCGCGAACCCGTTCGCCTGTATCGCTGCGGGCATCGCCTCCCTGTGGGGACCGGCGCACGGCGGCGCGAACGAAGCGGCACTGAAGATGCTGGAAGAGATCAGCACCGTTGAGCACATTCCTGAGTTCGTGCGTCGCGCGAAAGACAAGAATGACTCCTTCCGCCTGATGGGCTTCGGTCACCGTGTTTACAAAAACTACGACCCGCGCGCTACCGTCATGCGTGAGACCTGCCACGAAGTGCTGAAAGAGCTGGGTACCAAAGATGATCTGCTGGAAGTGGCGATGGAGCTGGAACACATCGCGCTGAACGACCCGTACTTCATCGAGAAGAAACTCTACCCGAACGTCGATTTCTACTCTGGCATTATTCTGAAAGCGATGGGCATTCCGTCTTCCATGTTCACCGTGATCTTCGCTATGGCCCGTACCGTAGGCTGGATTGCGCACTGGAACGAAATGCACAGCGAAGGCATGAAAATCGCCCGTCCTCGTCAGCTGTATACCGGCTACGAGCAGCGTGATTTTAAGTCTGATATTAAGCGCTAACAGGAGTTGGGTGCGGCCTGATGCCCTCACCCCGGCCCTCTCCCACAGAGAGAGGGGGAAAACCTTAAAAACGGTAACCCATGGGTTACCGTTTTACTTTTATTGCTGGCAGTGTGGACACCAGTAAAAAGGTCTGGAAGAGAGCATAATCCTGTCGATAATCCCGCCGCACCGCTCGCACTTTTTCCCCGCCCGATGAAACACCTTAAAGCGGAACAGCGCCCCGTGATGCGTGTTCTCATCCACCACGCCGCGCGTGTTGTACGACAGTCGCGGAATATCCAGCAGCGCGTGGGATAGCGCCTCCAGATGTTCATCATTCAGCTGAGACGCTTTATGCTGCGCCGCCAGCCCGACTTCCCAGAGGATTTCTACCCGCAGGTAGTTACCCAGCCCGGCCAGAAAGGCCTGGTCGAGGAACAGACCGGAAAACTGTCGGTTACGAAATTTTGGGGATAGCAACCGGGCCTTAACGTCGCTCGCCGTCAGGCGCATGTCCAGCACGTCCGGCCCGACCCGCTGTAGAAACGGGTGCGTCAGCAGCTGCTCCGGCGTTAACATTTCGATATCCGACGCGCTGTAGAGCAGGATCGCCTTATCCGCCGTTTGCAGCCTGACGCGCAGCACGCGGGTGGTTTGCGGCTGCTCGTCCGCCTCCACCACCCGCCAGACGCCGTAAAGCTGGTTATGGCTATATAACGTCAGGTTATGGGAAAAGTGCGTGAGCAAGGCCTTGCCGCGCGTTTCTATATGGGTCACCGTCTGGCTCACCAGCTGTGATTCAAACGGTTTTAGCTGAGGAAAAGCAAACCAGACATCCGTCAGGGGTTTGCCCTTTATCGCCGCCTCCAGGCTATCCGCCGCGCGGCGGATCTCCGGACCTTCAGGCATTTTTGTGTCCTTATCGTCATTATTCGGCGCTGACGAGGATACCCTCTTCAGAAAACGCTGCCCGCAAGCGGCGCGCGAACTGGAGCGCATGCTCGCCGTCGCCGTGTAAACACACCGTATCGGCCTGCACGTTCGCCAATGTTCCGTCCACGGCGGTCACCCGCCCGGTGCGCACCATCTCCAGCGTCTGCGCCAGCGCTTTAGCTTCATCGGTAATCAGCGCCCCGGCCTGCGTACGTGGAACCAAGCTGCCGTCCGGCAGGTATCCCCGATCGGCAAACACTTCCTGACGGGTGGTCAGGCCCAGCCGTTCTCCGGCACGAATAAGCTCGCTGCCAGCAAGGCCTACCAGAATCAGCTGCGGATTACAGTCCCGCACCGCGCGGGCAATGGCGTCCGCCAGATCCGTATCTTTCGCCGCCTGGTTGTAGAGCATGCCGTGCGGCTTCACGTGGCGCATCACGCCGTTCTGGGCGCGCACCATCGCCTCCAGCGCGCCGATCTGGTAGAGCACCTGCGCGTAGACCGTCTCAGGCGGCAGATCCATCGCCGTGCGGCCAAAGTTTTCCCGGTCGGGGAAGCTCGGATGAGCGCCTATCGCGACTCCGTTTTTAATGGCATTACGTACGCTCTCCAGCATGGTTTGCGCATCGCCCGCGTGAAAGCCGCAGGCGATGTTGACCGAGGTGACCAGGGTCATCAGTTCCGCATCAGCGCGGCTGCCCTCCCCCAGATCGGCGTTCAAATCAATCTTTACCATCAAGCCTCCACGCCAGCTGCTCCAGATAACGCTGCTGATCCTGCCGCGCCTTAAGCGCCTCCTCCAGCGAACACTGCACGAAGTGAATCGGCTGGCCGAGGGGAATTTGCGCCAGATGGTAGCGATCCGCTTCAATGATGCAGGCAATGCGCGGATAGCCGCCGGTAGTTTGCGCATCGTTCATTAATACGATGGGCTGACCGTTTCCCGGCACCTGAATAACCCCCGGCAATAAACCGTGGGAGAGCAGTTCCCGGTCCGTCGTGCGGGTCAGCGGCTGCCCCTGAAGGCGGTAGCCCATGCGGTTACTCTGCGGGCTGATCTTCCACGGCGCACGCCAGAAGGACTCTTTAGACGCCTCGTCAAACTCATGATATTCCGGCCCCGGTAAGGCGCGGATCTGGTTTCCCCACAGCAGCTGTTTTACGCCCTGCGTGGTCGAGAAATGGCGCGCGGAGGGTTTGATTGCCAGCCGATCGCCGTCGCGCAACAAACGTCCTTCGTGACCGCCGATCCCGGCCTTCTGATCGGTACTGGATGAGCCCAGCACCTCCGGCACGTCAATGCCGCCCGCCACCGCGAGATAGCTACGCACGCCGTGCAGCGGACGTTTGAGCGTCAGGCGCTGCCCGGCTTTCGCCCGCAGCCGCCAGCCGGTCCACACCGCTTTGCCATCCAGCGTCGCCTCACACCCTGCGCCGGTTAAGGCAAACCAGGTTTCCTGACCAAACTCAATCACACACTGACCCAGCGTAATTTCTAGCGCCGCCGTGCTGCCTGGGTTGCCCACAAGCAGGTTGGCAATCTCCAGCGAAGGACGGTCAAGCGCACCGCAGTAGCTCACGCCCGACTGGCGCAGACCAAAGCGGCCGGCATCCTGTACGGAGGTGTAAAGCCCGGCGCGAATAAGCGTTAACATACCCCCTCCTTCTGCGGGATAAAGCGAAGGGTATCCCCGGGACGCAGGAGTATTGGCGTCTCCAGCCCGGGTTCAAATAACGGTATAGCGGTATGCCCAATAAGCTGCCAGCCGCCAGGCGATGTCAGCGGATAAACGCCGGTCTGCTCGCCGCCGATAGCCACCGTACCCGCCGGCACGCTCACGCGCGGCTCGGCACGGCGTGGCGTATGCAGCCGGGGAGATAGTCCGCCCAGATACGGGAATCCGGGCTGAAACCCCAGGAACCAGACCACGTAGTCAATCGAGCTGTGCAGCTCAACAACCTGCTTTTCTGTTAATCCGCAGTGATCTGCCACCACGCCAAGATCCGGCCCACCCGTACCGCCATAAACAACCGGGATCTGAATGGCGCGCGACTCCGGTTCCAGCGCCTCGCTCTCTTCCCACCAGCGCTGCAAACGTTCAATGGCATCCAGCGCAAGGGTATGCGGGCTACGCAGCACGACGGTTATGTTATTCATACCCGGAATGGTCTCAACCACTTCAGGCATGTCGGCCAGACGCTGGGTCAGCCGCCAGATACGCTTTTGCGTGGCAAGCGTCACCGGTGGTTCAAGCTCCAGAACCACTGCGGTTTCACCCAGAAGATAACAACGCGCTCGCTGCACTTAACTACCTCTCGTCAGGCTGGGTTAGGAATATCAATAAAGGTCACATCCAGATCGGTATTTTCCGTCAGCCACTCGCTGAGGGCGCGAATGCCGCCGCGCTCGGTGGCGTGATGGCCAGCCGCGTAAAAATGCAGCCCCTGTTCACGCGCCGAATGAATGGTTTGCTCGGAAACCTCGCCGGTGATAAAAGCATCGACGCCGAAACGCGCGGCGCTGTCGATAAAGCCCTGACCGCCACCGGTACACCATGCGACACGCTTCACCGTATCCGGACCGGTATCACCGCTCCACAGCGGACGACGGCCCAGGCGCGCTTCAATCCACGATGCCAGCTCCAGTCCTGGTACCGGCATCGCCAGCTCGCCCCACGGCACCAGAGGCTCAATTTCGCCCATCACGGTAATGCCCAGTAGCTGCGCCAGCTGGACGTTGTTGCCGAGCTCCGGGTGCGCATCCAGCGGCAGATGGTAGCCGTACAGGTTGATGTCATTTGCCAGCAGCGTTTTCAGGCGATTGCGCTTCATCCCGCGAATAATCGGCGATTCGTTTTTCCAGAAGTAACCGTGATGGACAATCACCGCGTCGGCATTCTGACGAACAGCCTCGTCCAGCAGCGCCTGGCTTGCCGTCACGCCGGTGATAATTTTTTGCACCGTCTCACGACCTTCGACCTGGAGCCCGTTAGGGCCGTAATCGCTGAAGGAGGTACTGTTCAGTTTTTCGTTAATCAGGCTTTCCAGTTCGCTGTTTTTCATCATCACTCTCTTATGCTTTGCGGGCAGCTTCGTACGCCGCCAGCGTGGCGACGCGCGCCTGTTTATGGTCGACAATCGGACGAGGGTAATCCAGCTTTACACGCTGTTTATCCGCCCATGCCCACGGTTCGTGGATCGCTTTAGCAGGTATAGCGTTAAGTTCAGGAACCCAGCGGCGGATAAACTCGCCGTCCGCATCAAATTTTTGTCCCTGCGTGGTCGGATTGAAAATCCGGAAATAAGGCGCGGCATCGGTGCCGGTAGAGGCCGCCCACTGCCAGCCGCCGTTATTCGCCGCGAGATCGCCATCGATCAGCTGAGAGATAAAATAGCGCTCTCCGATACGCCAGTCGATAAGCAGATCCTTCACTAGAAAGCTGGCGGTAATCATCCGCAGGCGGTTGTGCATCCACCCCGTCTCATTAAGCTGCCGCATGGCGGCATCGACTATCGGATAGCCCGTCTGCCCGCTTTGCCAGGCTTTCAGCTGCTTATCATTCGATTGCCACTTTACATTATCGGTCCAGCCAATGAAGGGCCGATGCTTACACAAACCAGGATGAAAGGTCATCAGATGGCGGTAGAACTCGCGCCAGATAAGTTCATTCAGCCAGACGGACCCTGCGCCGCCCTCCAGCGCCTGCGGCTGCTCCGCCAGCAGACGATGTAAACACTGGCGCGGTGATATCGCGCCCAGCGCCAGACAGGCCGACAGGCGGCTGGTGCCCTCGATGGCGGGAAAATCCCGACGCGCGTCGTAACTGGCTGCGTCCTGCTTGCAGAACTGGCGCAGTTGGGCGATAGCCGCTTTCTCGTCGGCGGGGAACAGCGTTTCATCAAACGGCTGCTGAGGGTAATCAAACGTCAGCTCAGGCAGCTCTTTTATGGTTTCGCCTCGCACGGCAGGCGCGGCAACGCACTCCGGCAGCGCCTCTTTCAGACGTTTGATAAAGGCATTTTTGAACGGCGTAAAAACTTTATACATTTCGTGGTTGCCGGTCATCACGCTGCCCGGTGCCAGCATCACGCTGTCATCAAACCCTTCGCAGACCACCCCTTCCAGCATCTTCTCCAGCTGACGGTCGCGCTGCTGCTCGTTGAATTCGTACTGATAGTTGTAAAAAAGATGCGTGACCTTGTGCTGCTTACAGATCTCCTGCACCGTCTGCAGCTGTGCGGCAAAATCACCCACCTCTTTATAGAGAAGCGGTATGCCTTTTCCGGCGAGCGAGTGCTGCAGGTCGGTCAGATACGCACGCAGCAAGGCCGCCTGGCGGGGAGCCATATCGTGCTGCCGCCACTGCTCGGGCGTGGCCATAAACAGAGCCAGTACGTTAGCGTCTTTGTCGCGACAGGCCGCCGCGAGTGCGATGTTGTCATGTACGCGCAGGTCCGCGCGAAACCAAACCAGATGGGTGGGCATAAAACTCCAGGCTATTGTCCATTATGTCCATAAGGGCATGCCGTAAAAGGAAAAAGCATGCATTGAACTACTTTGCCATGAAGTGTAGACGGGATGAAATAAAAAAGGCCGCCAGGGCGGCCTTACAGAGTGCTAACAAAGTGCTTGATGTGCGTTTCGCCCGGCGGCGCTACGCTTGCACGGGCCTACAATGAAACATGCAAAACTTGATATCTTTGCACTGTGTAGGCCGGGTAAGCGCAGCGTCACCCGGCAAGAAAGAGGGCTAAATATATGCCTGTAACCTCTGACGAAGGCCTGAAGCCACCCAACGGAGCGCGAATACCGAGGGAAAAAAAAACCGCCAACGTAATGTGGCGGTTTTTTTATTGCTATGTGTAGTCTTCGTATCAGTAGAAATCGCAGGTCGCTTTCTCGGCCTGATCCATCCACACCGGCTTCTCGCTGGTTTTCGCCCAGACGCGGTGCAGATAGCTGTAAAAACGTGCACGATCTTTCCAGAACAGCATCACCGGCAGAGCCAGCACGCCAGCCACTACGGCGAAAGCGCGGCGCAAGAACACGATATGAGCCGGATACTCTTTATAAAGATCCATATTTTTCTCCCCTATAGTTGGCCGGAAACGTCATCCGGAAAATTCAAAATCTGTGACCTGGCTAAAATAATATCGCTTTGTTTGTAATTTTACTACTCATCCGACCACTTATTTTTGCCCATTTCGTGAATATTTACATTCACTCCGTAATTAAGTTACAAAAAAGTTAACGATTTACTTATCAATAGTTAAATTGTGGGCTTTGCCATTTTTATACTTTTTTTACACCCGCCCTCCCCATTTTTGCGAAATCTTTGCGCCGGAAATCCTACCGTTAGTACAACAACGAAAGTCACCCGGAGGTGGATTGTGAGTGCAGGTCTTATTGCCGGCATCGTGCTGGTGTTCCTGTTATTGGGTTATCTGGTCTATGCCCTGATAAATGCGGAGGCCTTCTGATGGCTGCTCAGGCGTTTCTGCTTATTGCCAGCTTCTTAGTGGTACTGTTCATTCTGGCAAGGCCACTGGGATCGGGACTGGCACGATTAATCAACAACGTCCCCCTGCCCGGCACGGGAAGCGTTGAAAAAGGGATCTGGCGCGTACTGGGAATAGACGATCGGGAGATGAGCTGGCGTCAGTATCTGATCGCCATTTTGCTGCTGAATATCGTTGGGCTCATTGCGCTTTTTGCGATGCTGATGTTGCAGGGCATCCTGCCGCTGAATCCGCAACAGTTACCGGGCCTGTCCTGGCATCTTGCGCTGAACACGGCGGTGAGCTTTGTCACTAACACCAACTGGCAGTCCTACGCCGGTGAAACCACGCTGAGCTATTTCAGCCAGATGGTCGGGTTAACCGTGCAAAACTTCCTCTCGGCCGCCAGCGGTATCGCGGTGATCTTCGCGCTGACGCGTGCGTTTGCGCGTCAGAAAATCAATACCCTGGGTAACGCGTGGGTGGATCTGACGCGCATTACGCTGTGGATCCTGCTGCCGATTGCGCTGCTGATCGCGCTGTTCTTTATTCAGCAGGGCACCCTGCAAAACCTGATGCCTTACGCGCCTTATACCTCGCTGGAAGGCACAAAACAGCTCCTGCCGATGGGGCCAGTGGCGTCACAGGAAGCCATCAAAATGCTCGGGACGAACGGGGGTGGCTTCTTCAACGCCAACTCGTCGCATCCGTTTGAAAACCCTACCGCATTGACCAATTTTGTGCAGATGCTGGCGATTTTCCTGATCCCCGCCGCGCTCTGCTTTGCCTTTGGTGACGTGGTCAACGATCGCCGTCAGGGCCGCACCCTGCTCTGGACGATGTCGCTTATCTTTGTGGTCTGCGTGGCGCTGGTGATGTGGGCTGAATGGAACGGCAACAGCCATTTCATGCAGCTGGGGGCCAACAGCAATATTAACATGGAAGGTAAAGAGAGCCGCTTTGGCATTCTCGCCAGCAGCCTGTATGCGGTGGTCACCACGGCGGCCTCGTGCGGGGCGGTCAACGCCATGCACGATTCCTTTACGGCGCTGGGTGGCATGATCCCGATGTGGCTGATGCAGATTGGCGAAGTCGTCTTTGGCGGCGTGGGCTCGGGTCTTTACGGCATGCTGCTGTTCGTGCTGCTGGCGGTGTTTATTGCCGGTTTGATGATTGGCCGCACCCCGGAATACCTTGGTAAAAAAATCGACGTTCGCGAGATGAAATTAACCGCGCTGGCAATTCTGGTCACCCCTGCGCTTGTGCTGCTCGGCACTGCGCTGGCGCTGATGACCGAGGCCGGACGCAGCGGCATCTTTAACCCCGGCATTCACGGTTTTAGCGAAGTGCTGTATGCCGTCTCTTCTGCCGCCAACAACAACGGCAGCGCCTTTGCGGGCCTAAGCGCCAACTCACCGTTCTGGAACTGCCTGCTGGCGTTCTGCATGTTTGTGGGTCGCTTTGGGATCATTGTGCCGGTGTTAGCGATTGCCGGATCGCTGGTGAATAAAAAAATCCAACCGACCACCACCGGGACATTACCGACCCACGGCGCGCTGTTTATCGGCCTGCTGACGGGCACCGTGTTACTGGTCGGCGCCCTGACCTTTATCCCCGCCCTCGCGTTAGGCCCGGTCGCGGAATACCTCTCTTTACGCTGATTTTGCGGAGAAATTGTCATGAGTCGTAAACAACTGGCCCTGTTCGAACCGTCATTAGTTCGCCAGGCGCTCATGGATGCGGTGAAAAAGCTGAGCCCGCGCGTGCAGTGGCACAACCCGGTGATGTTTATCGTCTGGGCGGGAAGCGTGCTGACCACCGCCCTGGCAATTGCCATGGGAACGGGCCACATGCCGGGGAATGCGATGTTTACCGGCGCCATCAGCCTGTGGCTGTGGTTTACCGTGCTGTTCGCCAACTTTGCGGAAGCGCTGGCGGAAGGCCGGAGTAAAGCCCAGGCCAACAGCCTGAAAGGGGTGAAAAAAACCGCCTTCGCGCGCAAGCTACGTGAGCCGAAATACGGCGCGCAGATGGACCACGTTCCGGCGGATGAACTGCGTAAAGGCGATGTGGTGCTGGTAGAGGCCGGGGACATTATCCCTTGCGACGGTGAAGTTATCGAAGGGGGCGCCTCGGTGGATGAAAGCGCCATTACCGGAGAATCCGCACCGGTTATCCGTGAATCCGGCGGCGATTTCGCCTCCGTGACGGGCGGGACGCGCATTCTCTCCGACTGGCTGGTGATCCAGTGTAGCGTTAACCCGGGGGAAACCTTCCTCGACCGGATGATCGCCATGGTGGAAGGCGCCCAGCGTCGTAAAACGCCGAACGAGATTGCCCTGACCATCCTGCTGGTGGCTCTGACCATCGTCTTCCTGCTGGCAACCGCGACGCTGTGGCCGTTCTCCGCCTATGGCGGCACCGCGGTCACCATCACGGTGCTGGTGGCGCTGCTGGTCTGCCTGATCCCAACCACCATTGGTGGCCTGCTGTCAGCCATCGGCGTGGCCGGCATGAGCCGTATGCTCGGTGCCAACGTCATCGCCACCAGCGGGCGCGCGGTGGAAGCCGCCGGTGACGTGGATGTCTTACTGCTGGATAAAACCGGGACTATTACCCTCGGTAACCGCCAGGCGTCAGATTTTCTACCCGCCCCGGGCGTGGATGAAAAAGCGCTTGCAGATGCCGCACAGCTCTCTTCGCTTGCCGATGAAACCCCGGAAGGACGCAGTATCGTGATCCTCGCCAAGCAGCGCTTTAACCTGCGCCAGCGCGACGTTCAGAGCCTGCACGCCACTTTCGTGCCCTTCACGGCGCAAACCCGCATGAGCGGCATTAACATTCAGGATCGCATGATCCGTAAAGGCTCTGTTGACGCCATCCGTCGCCACATTGAGGCCAACAACGGCCACTTCCCACCGGAAGTGGACAGCCTGGTCGAAAGCGTGGCCCGTCAGGGGGCGACGCCGCTGGTGGTGGCCGAAGGCGCACACGTGCTGGGGGTGATTGCCCTGAAGGATATCGTCAAAGGCGGCATCAAGGAGCGCTTTGCCCAGCTGCGGAAAATGGGGATCAAAACGGTGATGATCACCGGGGATAACCGTCTTACCGCCGCGGCGATTGCCGCCGAAGCGGGCGTGGATGATTTTCTTTCTGAAGCCACACCGGAAGCGAAACTGGCGCTGATTCGTCAGTATCAGGCGGAAGGCCGCCTGGTGGCGATGACGGGTGACGGTACCAACGATGCCCCTGCCCTGGCGCAGGCCGACGTGGCGGTGGCAATGAACTCCGGTACCCAGGCGGCAAAAGAGGCGGGCAACATGGTCGACCTCGACTCTAACCCGACCAAGCTGATTGAAGTGGTGCACATTGGTAAGCAGATGCTGATGACGCGCGGGTCGCTGACCACGTTCAGTATCGCCAACGACGTGGCGAAATATTTTGCCATCATTCCGGCGGCGTTTGCTGCGACCTACCCGCAATTAAACGCGTTGAACGTGATGCACCTGCACTCTCCGGCATCGGCCATTCTGAGCGCAGTAATCTTTAACGCCCTGATTATTGTCTTCTTGATCCCGCTGGCGCTGAAAGGCGTGAGCTATAAGCCGCTCACGGCCGCCGCCATGCTGCGCCGCAACCTGTGGATTTACGGCCTGGGCGGGCTGGTGGTGCCCTTCATCGGTATCAAGGTTATCGACCTGCTGTTGACGCTGTTCGGCCTGGTTTAAAAGGTGATTCAAATGACGATGTTACGCCCCGCTATACTTCTGTTTATTCTGCTGTCTCTTATTACCGGCGGGCTGTACCCGCTGGTGACCACCGCGCTGGGCCAGTGGTGGTTTAAGGATCGGGCCAACGGCTCGCTGATTATGCAAAACGGTGAAAACCGCGGTTCACGCCTGATTGGTCAGAACTTTACGGATGCCCGTTACTTCCAGGGACGCCCTTCCGCCACTGCCGAAAGCCCGTATAATCCGATGGCATCCGGCGGCAGTAACCTGGCGGGCAGCAACCCCGAGCTGGACAAAGCCGTTGCTGAGCGCGTGGCAGCCCTGCGCGCCGCTAATCCGCAGGCCAGCCGTGAGGTGCCCGTAGAGCTGGTGACCGCCTCGGCCAGCGGGCTGGACTACAGCCTGACGCCGGCAGCAGCGGCATGGCAAATCCCGCGCGTCGCCGCGGCCCGTCAGCTGACCATCGAACAGGTTAGCCAGCTGGTTGCAGAGCACACGCAAAAGCCGCTGGTCAGCTTTATCGGCATGCCCGTGGTGAATATTGTTGAGCTGAATCTGGCGCTGGACGCGCTAAGGAAAAACTAAATGACCGACGAGCCCATGCGCCCGGATCCGGACAGGCTGCTTGAACAGACGGCCGAAGCCCATCGCGGCAAACTGAAAATTTTCTTTGGCGCCTGCGCAGGCGTCGGGAAAACCTTCGCCATGCTGACGGAAGCCCAGCGGCTTCGGGCGCAGGGGCTTGATATTTTGATTGGCGTGGTAGAAACCCACGGACGCAAAGAGACCGCATCGCTGCTGAAGGGGCTGGCCACCCAGCCGCCCCGCCGCATCAGCCACCGCGGTCGGTTAGTCACCGAATTCGATCTCGATGCCGCCCTCGCCCGCCGTCCCGCCCTTATCCTGATGGACGAACTGGCGCACAGCAATGCGCCAGGCTCACGCCATCCAAAACGCTGGCAGGATGTAGAAGAACTACTCGAAGCCGGCATCGATGTTTTCACGACGGTTAACGTTCAGCATCTTGAAAGCCTGAACGACGTGGTGAGCGGCGTCACCGGCATTCAGGTGCGCGAGACGGTGCCCGATCCGTTCTTTGATTCCGCCGATGAAGTGGTGCTGGTTGACCTGCCCCCCGATGATTTGCGCCAGCGCCTGCATGAAGGCAAAGTCTATATTGCCGGACAGGCCGAGCGCGCCATCGAACATTTCTTCCGTAAAGGTAACCTGATTGCCCTGCGCGAGCTGGCCCTGCGTCGTACTGCCGATCGCGTCGACGATCAGATGCGCGCCTGGCGTGACCTGCAGGGCCAGGAGCGTGTCTGGCATACGCGAGATGCCATCCTGCTGTGCGTAGGCCACGGCAGCGGCAATGAAAAGCTTGTCCGCACCGCCGCGCGCCTGGCGGCTAAATTTGGCAGCGTCTGGCATGCGGTGTATGTCGAAACGCCGCAGCTGCACGCTCTGCCCGAAAACCAGCGTCGCGCGATATTGAGTTCGCTTCGCCTGGCGCAGGAGCTGGGTGCCGAAACCGCCACCCTTTCCGACCCACAGGAAGATAAAGCCATTTTGCGTTACGCCCGTGAGCACAATCTGGGGAAAATCGTGATTGGCCGTCGCCAGCATCGCCGCTGGTTTAGCCGCGAATCGTTTGCCGACAAGCTGGCCCACCGCGCACCGGATCTGGATCTGGTGATCGTGGCGCTGGATGATAAGCCCACGCCGTTACCCAGCCGCGCGCCGGACAGCCGTGCCTTCAGCGATAAATGGCGCATTCAGCTGCGCGGCTGTCTTGTCGCCGTCGTGCTCTGCGCCCTGATTACCGTGATTGCCAGCCAGTGGCTGATCGCGTTTGATGCCGCCAACCTGGTGATGATCTACCTGCTTGGCGTAGTGGTGGTGGCGCTCTTTTACGGTCGCTGGCCGTCGGTACTGGCGACGGTCATCAACGTCATCAGCTTCGATCTGTTCTTTATTGCCCCCCGCGGGACGCTCGCCGTGTCGGATGTGCAGTACATCCTCACCTTTGCGGTGATGCTCACCGTCGGGCTGGTAATCGGGAATCTGACGGCGGGCGTGCGCTATCAGGCGCGTATTGCCCGCTATCGCGAGCAGCGCACGCGCCATCTCTATGAGATGTCGAAATCGCTGGCGGTGGGACGCACGCCGCTGGATATTGTGCAGACCAGCGAGCAGTTTATTCGCTCGACCTTTCATGCCAGCAACCTGATTTTGCTCCCGGACGAACACGGCAAGCTGCGACCGCTGACGTCGGCCTCAGGCATGACGCCCTGGGACGAAGCCATCGCGCGCTGGAGCTTTGATAAAGGACTACCTGCGGGTGCAGGGACCGACACCCTGCCCGGCGTGCCCTATCAAATTCTGCCGCTGCGCAGCGCCGATAAAAATCAGGGTCTGGTGATTGTTGAGCCCTCAAACCTGCGCCAGCTGATGATCCCCGAACAGCAGCGGCTGCTGGAGACCTTTACGCTGCTGGTTGCCAGCGCGCTGGAGCGGCTGGCCCTCACCGCCAGCGAAGAGCAGGCCCGGCTGGCGAGCGAGCGGGAAAGCATTCGTAACTCGCTGCTGGCGGCGCTCTCTCACGATCTGCGAACCCCGCTCACCGTCCTGTTTGGTCAGTCAGAAATTCTGACGCTGGACCTGGCGGCGGAAGGCTCTAAACACGCTCTACAGGCCAGCGAGATCCGCCAGCATGTGCTGAATACCACGCGCCTGGTGAATAACCTGCTCGATATGGCGCGTATCCAGTCAGGCGGTTTTAACCTCAAAAAAGAGTGGCTCACGCTTGAAGAGGTGGTGGGCAGCGCCCTGAAAATGCTCGAACCCGGCCTGGGCGGGCGACATATCGCGCTGAACATGCCCGAGCCCCTGACCTTAATTCACGTTGATGGCCCGCTGTTTGAACGGGTGCTGATCAACCTGCTGGAAAATGCCGGCAAATATGCGGGCGCCAGCGCGCAAATTGGCGTGGATGCGACGGTGGACGATGGCACGCTTCACCTTGACGTCTGGGATACAGGACCCGGCATTCCAAGCGGGCAGGAGTTGGCTATTTTCGAAAAATTCGCGCGCGGCAATAAGGAGTCGGCCATTCCGGGCGTCGGGCTGGGGCTGGCCATTTGCCAGGCGATCATTGACGTCCACGGTGGGTCTATTTCCGCAGAGAATCGTCCCGAAGGCGGCGCGCGGTTTTGTGTTACACTTCCTCTGGAAACCCCGCCAGAACTTAATGAATTACCAGAGGATTTGTGATCAACGTTCTGATTGTTGAAGATGAGATCGCCATTAGCCGTTTTCTGCGCGCTGCGCTGGAAGGGGACGGTCTGCGCGTTCATGATGCGGGTACGCTTCAGCGGGGTTTAATTGAAGCCGCCACCCGCAAGCCGGACCTGGTGATCCTCGATCTTGGCCTGCCGGACGGCGACGGTATCGATTTTATCCGGGAAGTTCGTCAGTGGAGCCAGATGCCGATCCTCGTGCTCTCCGCGCGTACTGAAGAGACGGATAAAATCGCGGCGCTGGATGCCGGTGCGGATGACTATCTGATTAAACCTTTTGGTATCGGCGAGCTACAGGCTCGCCTTCGCGTGGCGCTGCGCCGCCACAGCGCAACCACGCCCGCTGACCCAACCTACACGTTTGGAGATATCCGGGTTGACCTGGCCGCGCGACGCATTGTGCGCGGTGAAGAAGAAATCCATCTGACGCCAATAGAATTTCGCCTGCTCGCCGTGCTGCTCAACAACCACGGCAAGGTACTCACCCAACGCCAGCTGTTAAGTCAGGTGTGGGGACCCAACGCTGTAGAACATAGTCATTATTTACGCATATATATGGGACATCTTCGTCAGAAACTCGAAGTTGACCCCGCTCGCCCTCGCCATTTATTAACTGAAACCGGTATCGGTTATCGGTTTATGCTTTGAATAACTATTCATTTTATTTTTAAATAAAATCTAAATACCTCAGACAATATTTCATAAATAACCCATACATTATTTTTACGGGCTATTTTTGCTCATTTAAAACATTGATAACACAATCTGTTAACGCAACACCAACAAATCAGAATTTTGATCTGCGGTATTCATCCAAAACGAATATTTATTTCTGATTTGATCGGTTAACGGTGATCTATCTCACGGTTAATCGCCTTTTCCTGGATAAAATGACCATGCTTTCAATTACTGAAAGGAAAATGAAACATGGAAAACAACAATCGCTTAATGCCCCATATAAGGCGGACAACACATATCATGATGTTTGCCCACCGACACTGCTTTGACTTTCATCTCTTTAATGCCCGGTAGTCCTTCGACTTCTGGCGCACCCGCTTACAGGTTATCCTGAAACACCTTATTTTACAGGCTACTGCCTGTGAACTCGTGCGCTCATTCATTTTAATTCAGACTCATCCGCACCGGGCGGACTGAATTTCAATCATCAAAAAAGCAATTCACTGATTTTAATCAGCGGCCACCCTTTGCTTTTTTTCCGGTAAATTATCGATTTCTTTCTTGCAGGAAATCGAGGGACGCTTATTACCTAAAATAAAGAGAGAAAGATGAAAAGTTTAAAAATCGCAGCCAGCCGTGCATGTCCGGATTGCTTTACTACCCAGCGTGAACTGGTGGATGTCCGAGCCTCTGATTATATTGATGTTGCCGCCATTGTTCTGGCGGTCACGGATATTGCCAGCGGTATCCTGGACGAAATAGAAGCCACCGGTTTTGGCATTCCTGTTTTTGTCGCGACGCACAAAGAAGAGTTCATCCCGGCAGACTATTTATCGCGCATTCATGGCGTATTTGAGTATTCAGACACCAGCAACGACTTTTATGGACGCCAGCTGGAAGCGGCAGCCCAGAAGTATGAAACCCAGCTGCGCCCGCCGTTTTTCCGCGCGCTGGTCGACTATGTGAAGCAGGGCAACAGCGCGTTTGACTGCCCGGGGCATCAGGGTGGCCAGTTCTTCCGCCGTCATCCTGCCGGTAATCAGTTTGTCGATTTCTTTGGTGAGACGCTTTTCCGCTCCGACCTGTGTAACGCCGACGTGGCGATGGGCGATCTGCTGATCCACGAAGGCGCGCCATGCATCGCCCAGCAGCATGCGGCAAAGGTCTTTAACGCCGATAAGACCTACTTCGTGCTGAATGGCACCTCATCATCCAACAAAGTGGTGCTTAACGCCCTGCTCACCCCGGGCGACCTGGTGCTGTTCGACCGTAACAACCACAAATCTAACCATCACGGTGCCCTCCTCCAGGCCGGTGCAACGCCGGTCTATCTGGAAACCGCGCGCAACCCGTACGGCTTTATTGGCGGCATTGACGCCCACTGCTTTGAAGAAAGTTATCTGCGCGAGCTGGTGGCAGAGGTGGCGCCGGGCCGTGCACGCGATGCGCGTCCGTTCCGTCTGGCGGTGATCCAGCTGGGCACCTACGATGGCACCATCTATAACGCCCGTCAGGTGGTTGATAAGATTGGACACCTGTGTGATTACATCCTGTTTGACTCGGCCTGGGTGGGTTATGAGCAGTTTATTCCGATGATGGCCGACTGCTCTCCGCTGCTGCTGGAGCTGAACGAAAACGATCCGGGGATCCTGGTCACCCAGTCCGTGCATAAACAGCAGGCCGGCTTCTCGCAGACCTCGCAAATCCATAAGAAAGACAGCCATATCAAAGGGCAACAGCGCTATGTCCCGCATAAGCGGCTGAATAATGCCTTTATGATGCACGCCTCCACCAGCCCGTTTTATCCGCTGTTCGCTGCGCTGGACATTAACGCCCGTATGCATGAGGGCCAGAGCGGCCGCAACATGTGGATGGACTGCGTGGTGAACGGTATCGAAGCACGCAAGCTGATCCTGGAGAACTGCCGGTATCTGCGCCCCTTCGTGCCGGAAACGGTAGATGGCCGCCCGTGGGAAAGCTGGGACACCGCGGAAATTGCGACCGATCTGCGCTTCTTCCACTTCGTACCGGGTGAAAACTGGCACGCTTTTGAAGGCTACGCTGAGCATCAGTATTTTATCGACCCGTGCAAGCTCCTGCTGACCACGCCGGGCATCAACGCCCGCACCGGGGAGTATGACGACTTCGGCGTGCCCGCCACTATCCTTGCCAACTTCCTGCGTGAAAACGGCATCGTGCCGGAGAAATGCGATCTCAACTCGATCCTGTTCCTGCTCACGCCTGCGGAAGATATGGGCAAACTGCAGCAGCTGGTGGCGCAGCTGGTGCGCTTCGAAAAACTGCTCGAGAGCGATGTTCCGCTGAAAGACGTCCTGCCTTCTCTCTATAAACAGCATCCGGAGCGTTACGCGGATTACACCCTGCGCCAGATCTGCCAGGAAATGCACGACCTGTACGCCCGCCACAACGTGAAGCAGCTGCAGAAAGAGATGTTCCGCAAGTCTCACTTCCCGCGCGTGATGATGAACCCGCAGGACGCCAACTACGCCTATCTGCGCGGTGAGGTTGAACTGGTCTCACTGCGCGACGCGGAAGGCCGTATCGCCGCCGAAGGCGCGCTCCCTTATCCACCGGGAGTGCTGTGCGTGGTTCCTGGGGAAGTCTGGGGCGGTTCGGTGCTGCGCTACTTTGCCGCGCTGGAAGAAGGCATCAACCTGCTGCCGGGCTTCGCGCCGGAGCTGCAGGGTGTGTACGTCGAGGAGTGTGAGGGTCGCAAACAGGTTCGCTGTAACGTCATCAAACAACCCGCCGCTCAGCCCGCGCTGCTGAAAGGAGAGAAATTATGAGTAAGTCCAATAAGATGGGCGTGGTGCAGCTGACCATCCTCACCATGGTGAACATGATGGGATCCGGGATTATCATGCTGCCCACCAAACTGGCAGAGGTGGGTACCATCTCTATCATCTCCTGGCTGGTGACGGCAGTCGGTTCAATGGCGCTGGCGTGGGCGTTCGCCAAGTGCGGGATGTTCAGCCGTAAGTCAGGGGGCATGGGGGGCTATGCCGAATACGCCTTTGGCAAGTCGGGCAACTTTATGGCCAACTATACCTACGGCGTGTCGCTGCTGATCGCCAACGTGGCGATTGCCATCTCCGCAGTGGGTTACGGAACGGAGCTGTTTGGCGCGACGCTCAGCCCGGTACAAATTGGGCTGGCGACCATCGGGGTGCTGTGGATCTGCACCGTCGCTAACTTTGGCGGCGCGCGTATCACCGGACAGCTCTCCAGCATCACCGTCTGGGGCGTGATTATACCGGTTGTCGGCCTGTGCATCATCGGCTGGTTCTGGTTTAGCCCGACGCTCTACGCCAACTCCTGGAACCCGCACCATGTGCCGTTCTTTACCGCTGTTGGGTCATCCATCGCCATGACGCTGTGGGCCTTCCTGGGTCTGGAATCCGCCTGCGCGAACGCGGAAGTGGTAGAGAATCCGGAAAAGAACGTGCCGATTGCGGTTCTCGGCGGCACACTGGGCGCGGCGGTGATCTATATCGTCTCGACTAACGTGATTGCGGGCATCGTACCGAATATGGATCTGGCTAACTCCACGGCGCCGTTCGGGCTGGCCTTCGCGCAGATGTTCACGCCTGAGGTCGGGAAAGTGATCATGGGTCTGATGGTCATGTCCTGCTGCGGTTCACTCCTCGGCTGGCAGTTCACCATCGCACAGGTGTTTAAATCCTCGGCTGATGAAGGTTACTTCCCAAAAATCTTCTCCCGCGTGACCAAAGCGGATGCGCCGGTGCAGGGGATGCTGGCAATTGTCATCTTCCAGAGCGGATTGTCGCTGATGACCATTAGCCCGTCGCTGAACAGCCAGTTCAACGTGCTGGTCAACCTGGCGGTGGTGACGAACATCATTCCGTATATTCTGTCGATGGCAGCGCTGGTGATCATCCAGAAGGTGGCGAAGGTGGATCCACGCAAAGCGCGTGCGGCCAATATCGTGGCGCTGATCGGGGCAATCTACAGCTTCTATGCGCTCTACTCATCCGGCCAGGAAGCGATGCTGTATGGCGCGATGGTGACCTTTATGGGCTGGACGCTGTACGGTCTGGTGTCACCGCGGTTTGAATTGAAGAACAAGCACAGTTAAGTAAAAGCAAAACGGCAACCCATGGGTTGCCGTTTTTAGTGTTTTCCCCCTCTCCTGTGGGAGAGGGGCGGGGTGAGGGCACCAGCCCGCACCAAACCGCACTTACGCGTTTTTCAGCACTTCGCTGACAATCTCTACCGCTTCTTTCTCAATCTGCTGACGGTGCTCAGCGCCGAGGAAGCTTTCGCAATAGATTTTGTACGCATCTTCCGTACCGGACGGACGCGCGGCGAACCAGCCGTTCTCGGTCATCACTTTCAGACCACCAATGGATGCGCCGTTGCCCGGTGCAGCCGTCAGACGAGCA
Source organism: Enterobacter asburiae (assembly GCF_001521715.1). Taxonomy (NCBI): domain Bacteria; kingdom Pseudomonadati; phylum Pseudomonadota; class Gammaproteobacteria; order Enterobacterales; family Enterobacteriaceae; genus Enterobacter; species Enterobacter asburiae. The sequence continues at coordinate 407,820 of NZ_CP011863.1, read as the reverse complement.
GTGATCGGATCGCCCGCCAGGGTGCTTGCGCTGACCATCTCCGGAGAGAGCTTGGACAGGGCCGCTTTCTGGGCTGACGTCGCGCTAGCCTGAATACGGTTATAGCTTGGCGCACCAAAGCGTGCCGCCAGGTCGTTGTAGTGTTCCTGCGGGTTCTTACCGGTGACCGCGGTGATCTCCGCCGCCAGCAGGCACATGATGATGCCGTCTTTATCGGTTGACCATGGCGTGCCGTCGAAACGCAGGAAAGATGCCCCCGCGCTCTCTTCACCGCCGAAGCCGAAGCTGCCGTCGTGCAGACCGTCAACGAACCATTTGAAGCCCACCGGCACTTCCACCAGCTTGCGGCCCAGCGCCTCGACCACGCGATCGATCATCGCGGAGGAAACCAGCGTTTTACCGACGGCCACCTCTTTGCCCCACTGCGGGCGGTGCTGGAACAGGTAGTTAATCGCGACGGCCAGATAGTGGTTCGGGTTCATCAGCCCGGCAGGGGTGACGATACCGTGACGGTCATAATCCGGGTCGTTAGCAAACGCCAGATCGAATTTATCACGCAGCGCCAGCAGGCCCGCCATCGCGCACTCGGAGGAGCAGTCCATACGGATCGCACCGTCTTTGTCCAGGTGCATAAAGCGGAAGGTCTGATCGACGTGATCGTTCACGATGGTCAGATCCAGCTTGTAATGCTCGGCGATACGTTTCCAGTATTCGATACCGGAGCCGCCCAGCGGATCCACGCCCAGCTTCAGGCCGGCTTTCTGGATGGCCACCATATTGACGATATCCGCCAGCCCTTCCACGAACGGCTGAACCAGATCCTGCTCTTTCACGTGATCGGACGCCATGGCAGCATCCAGAGAAATGCGCTTCACGCCTTTCAGACCATCAGCCAGCAGCGCGTTCGCACGATCTTCCACTACTTTGGTGACGTTGGTGTCGGCCGGGCCACCGTTAGGCGGGTTGTATTTGATACCACCGTCTTCCGGCGGGTTGTGGGATGGCGTGATAACGATACCGTCAGCCAGCGCGCCACCTTTTTTGTTGTGCACCAGGATGGCGTTAGAGACCGCAGGCGTTGGGGTGAAGCCGTTGTTCTCCTGAACAATCACGTCGACGCCGTTTGCCGCCAGCACTTCCACCACAGAGATGAACGCCGGTTCAGACAGGGCATGGGTATCTTTCCCCACGTAGCACGGACCGGTAACGCCGTTTTTAGCGCGCTCTTCCGCGATGGCCTGAGCAATAGCCAGAATGTGCGGTTCGTTAAAGCTGTGGCGCGCCGCGCTGCCGCGGTGACCGGATGTACCAAACTTCACTGCGTGTTCTGCGTTGCCCACGACCGGTTTCAGCACATAATACTGCGCGGTCAGCTGAGCGACGTTAATCAAATCGCTTTGTTGTGCAGGTTGGCCTGCACGGCTGTGATTTGCCATTACCGGGTCCTTCTGATGCAAGGGTTAAATTGTACCGCAAACCTTTTCAATCAATTCCGCCGGGAACTGCATGGACTGCATGATGTGTTCAATCATGCTGCACTTGCGGCCCGTATTGGTATTGGTGATCACCCAGTACGGGGTGCCAGGAACATGTTTGGGTTTGGTTTGATTGCCATTTTGCAGCAGCGTCTGCTCGTCTCCCGCGAAATAGACGCGAGTACGGCCGTGAAGCGACTCGGTCGCTTCAGCAAACGCTTTGTTATCCAGTGAGTAAAGTGTAGACAGCACCAGCATAAAGCGGTTTACCGCCTTTTTCTGCTCCGCGTATTCATCGGAGAGCAGCAGCTCGCGCATCGCGCGCACTTTATCTTTTGCCGGCGTCACGGCAGGTTTTGCTTGTGCAACAACGCTCGGCTGAGACACGACATCTTTGGTGGCTGGGGTAGCAGGCTGTGAAGCGGCGGAAATTTTAAGCATGCGCCGTAAAATGTCGGACGCGCTCTCCCCGATATGCCGCGTCTGGCTGGCAATATACTGATAGAGTTCGTCATCAACTTCGATTGTTTTCATCTTAATCCAGTGCGATATCTTATCTGAATACAAGTCATTGGGATTATAAGGTCAAATCCCAACAGCGGATAGCGTCAAACCAGGTTGGCAGCAAAAGTCAGATTAAACTGGAACCTTGCAGCCGGGCGGCAGAATGGTCAACATGATACCCTAACCTGACATACGTAAAAAAAGAACTTTGCCATGAAATTGAATACCCGAGCGCAAACTGCACAATCGCCGAACAATAATTCTCCCATCGTACTGGTTCACGGGCTTTTTGGCAGCCTGGATAACCTGGGCGTGCTGGCGCGCGATCTGGTTACCGACCACGATATTTTGCAGGTCGATATGCGCAATCACGGTCTTTCCGGGCGTTCCGACGAGATGACCTACGCGGCGATGGCGCAGGATCTGCTGGATACGCTGGATGCCCACGATCTGCAAAAGGTGACCCTCATCGGGCATTCAATGGGTGGAAAAGCGGTGATGGCCCTGACGGCACTGGCCCCGGAGCGTATTAGCGGCCTGGTGGTGATTGACGTCGCGCCCGTGGATTACGACGTCCGTCGTCACGACGAGATTTTTGCCGCCATTAATGCGGTCACAGAAGCGGGTGTCGCGACGCGCCAACAGGCGGCTGCCGTCATGCGTGAGCATCTTAATGAAGAAGGCGTCGTCCAGTTCCTGCTGAAGTCGTTTGTTGACGGGCAATGGCGTTTTAACGTGCCGGTGCTCTGGGAGCAGTACAACAACATCGTCGGCTGGGAAACCGTCCCGGCCTGGCCACACCCTACCCTCTTTATTCGCGGCGGCAACTCGCCTTACGTTACCGACGCGTACCGCGACACGCTGCTGACCCAATTCCCGCAGGCTCGCGCCCACGTGATTGCCGGTGCCGGGCACTGGGTGCATGCGGAAAAACCGGACGCTGTGCTGCGCGCCATTCGCCGCTATCTCGCTGATACTGCAAATTGATTAAAAAGAAAGCGACTGGAAGGCTGCGGGCTTCCAGTCGTTGGCGTGCCGTTTTTGGTGATGTATGATGGCGCGCTTATCGCCCGGGCATTAGCAGGGCGGCGTGTTTCCCCCGAAGTCTCAGAATCATGGCCAAAGAACAAACGGACCGTACGACACTAGATCTGTTCGCGAATGAGCGTCGCCCGGGACGACCCAAGACGAATCCGCTTTCGCGTGATGAACAGCTGCGTATCAATAAACGCAACCAGCTTAAACGCGATAAAAATCGTGGGCTTAAGCGTGTCGAACTGAAGCTTAACGCCGACGCCGTCGATGCGCTGAACGAGCTGGCTGACGCGCGAAATATCAGCCGCAGCGAGCTCATTGAAGAGATGTTGATCGCCCAGCTTGAGACGTTACGCAGCCAGGCATAAGTCTGAAAATCCCCTTTATCGCCCTTTTCATGTAGCACAGAGTGCAGTCCTGCGCGATAGCTGTTTCCGCAGGGTTGCCAGTTCTGCTATTATTGCCCTTATCCGTGGCCGAATTGCGCCACCATACTATTAAGTTTCAAGAGGTTATTTTACTCATGGCAATCATCGGCATTTTCTTTGGCAGTGATACCGGCAATACCGAAAATATCGCAAAAAACATTCAAAAACAGCTCGGTAAAGACGTTGCTGATGTGCATGACATCGCCAAGAGCAGCAAAGAAGATCTGGAAGGCTATGACATTCTGCTGCTGGGTATCCCAACCTGGTACTACGGTGAAGCCCAGTGCGACTGGGATGATTTCTTCCCGACGCTGGAAGAAGTGGACTTCAACGGTAAGCTGGTCGCCCTGTTTGGCTGTGGCGATCAGGAAGACTACGCTGAATACTTCTGTGACGCGCTGGGCACCATCCGCGATATCATTGAGCCGAATGGCGCGGTTATCGTAGGCCACTGGCCGACCGCCGGTTACCACTTTGAAGCGTCTAAAGGCCTGGCCGATGACAATCATTTCGTGGGTCTGGCCATCGACGAAGACCGTCAGCCAGAGCTGACTGCAGAGCGCGTAGAGAAATGGGTTAAGCAGATCCGTGAGGAACTGCACCTGGACGATATTCTGAACGCCTGATTTTTATCACGGCGCAGCGGCGGCTGCGCCCGTGCTCCAGGTCAAACCGATTAAATTAATCGCTACAATCTTTTAACTTTTTCGCCCAGACCTGTACAATGTCTCCCTGATAAAATGTGGTTTTCCATTGAGCAAGTTTGTTGGTGATACCCCATTTTTATAAGCATATTTTGCCTGAGACTTGCAGTTTTCATTTAGCCATGGCAGTTCTATAATGAGACGCATTATCCCGGGTGCATTTTCTGTCACTTCCTACAGAAGTGAATCGTTTAGCAACAGGACAGATTCCGCATGACTGACAACAATACCGCATTAAAGAAGGCTGGCCTGAAAGTAACGCTTCCTCGGTTAAAAATCCTTGAAGTGCTTCAGGGTCCAGACAATCACCATGTCAGTGCGGAAGACCTTTATAAACGTCTTATTGACATGGGTGAAGAGATTGGGCTGGCTACCGTCTATCGCGTGCTGAACCAGTTTGATGACGCGGGCATTGTTACCCGTCATAATTTCGAAGGCGGTAAATCTGTTTTCGAACTGACCCAGCAGCAGCACCACGATCACCTGATCTGCCTCGATTGCGGCAAGGTCATTGAATTCAGCGATGATTCCATTGAATCACGCCAGCGTGAAATCGCGGCGCGTCATGGCATCCGCCTGACCAACCACAGCCTGTACCTTTACGGTCACTGCGCTGAAGGCGACTGCCGCGAAGACGACCACGCGCACGACGCGAAATAATCAGTATTCATACTCTGAGCCAGCCGCAAGGTTGGCTTTTTTTTGCCTAAAAAAGCCCGGTAAGCGCAGCGCTTACCGGGCGTAAAGCACTTATTTATTGTTATTGCGTATCTCGTTCCAGATCTTATCGCAACGCTTCGCCACTTCCTGATCGTTACCGGTTTTACGCGCCTGGATACAGGCCTGGTAATCCATGACGCGGACGTTCTCCTGGGTCGCGAACTGCTCGTGCGCTTTCTCTTTCTTCAGCACGTTCAGCACGCTCTGACAGGCTTCAATCTTCTCCGGCGATCCTTCCGCAGTGTTAATGCAGGCGCTATACGCCTCCTTCAGACGGGTGTCCTCTTTCGGCGCCTGCGTCTGAGCGCACGCCACCAGCCCTGATGCCAGCAGCGCGACGATTACGATTTTTTTCATCATGTGCAGTCTCCATACCGGCGGGACTCAGCCCGCCGGTGCGTTCATCAGAAGATGGTGAATGGGGCGATAACCATGAATTTCACGTCACGTTCATCCTGGAAGATGTTGCCGTAACCGCCCGCATAGCTCGGGATATCAGAGTGGTTGTCATACTGGGTGAAGTGCAGTTTGAACATCGTGCCTTTCGCGCGGCCATCCTGCAGGGTATAGATAGCATCGAGGCTGTAGGAAGACTCTTTCAGGCGATAGTTGGGATCGTAGTATGCATCCGGCGTGGCCATATCGGCAGGTTTTGCGTCCCAGGCGTAAGCGTAAGAAGCGCCCACTGCCCAGCCAGGCAGGTTCCAGTTTTTCAGATCATACATTGCGCCGAAGAAGACCGCTTTCTCGCCGTCGGCGTTGAAGTCAGAACGGTTATCCCACCAGATATCAAGACGACCGTTGGAGGAGGCGTAGGTCGGGGTCATACGCTGCAGGAAGTAGCCCTGCTGCCCTTCCGCCTTCACCCATGTGCCTTCCAGACGCAAATCAACCTGACCAACCTTGTAGCCGAAGGTTAACGCCTGCAGCCACGCGGTGCCGTCATAAATGTCGTTGACGCCACCGTTGCTGACCTTGTCGCGCGTACCGTAGAACTGGTAGCTGGTGCTCAGCGGGCTACCCACGACATCGAATTTATAGCTGGCCTTGGCAAAATACTGATCGATATAGCCCTGTGCCTGACCGAATGCCGCTTCAAGCACCAGATCGTTTTTGAAGTCGTACTTCGCGCCCAGCGAGTGCAGGTAATCGACTTTGGTTTTTTTATCGTTCTGGTAGAACTTGTCCATTTCGATGTGCCACGGCGCTTTGTACTCGTTGGTCCACATATAGGAGAAGCTCAACGCGCCCGCATCACCGTAGTCAAAGTTCGCCCCGGCTTCTGCACCCTGATAGGTACCCGGCATAAAGCTCCAGTGCGGTGCTAACAGAGTCTGGCCAGTTGGCTGAATATAACCGCCGCGCGCCCAAACCGGACCGTATTTAAATTTTGCAGCGGCTTTGTAAAGGCTGATACCGCTCTTATCCCCGGACCAGTCTTCTTTATAGGCTTTATTGCTGGAGGAGAAGGCAATTTCGTTCGGGTGCGCGCTGTCGCCGTTTTCCGCCATTTCAATCGCGGTAAACGCAGCAATATCCAGACCGAACATATCCGCGGCATAGCCTGACTGGAAGTCCAGGTTGGCGTTCCAGGTGGAGTGAGAAAGGTTGGTTTTGTATTTGTCTTCGGTGACGTCTTTACGGTCACGTTCACGCTGCCAGTAATAAATACCGCCCGTGAGGGTAGAATCGTCGATGAAGCCTGCCGCTTTCGCCTCTGGTGTCACCACCAGGCCCGACATTGCTGTTACACCGGCAATAGCCAGCGCCAGCGCACTACGTTTGCCACTGAACGTACGCATAGATTATTCCTCTTTGACGAATTAAAACGCCTGAAACGGCGTAAATAAAAAAGACCAAATGGTCAGGGGTAGTTTTAAATACCCTCGAATTAACTACCGTCTTTAGGTTATTTTTCGCGACACGAATTATCAATGCTTTTTAGCGGACAAAAGTCAGGATTATGACGAAGTGCACATAATTGGTAGTGATTTGTAACATTTGCAGAGAGGCGAGCAATGACGGGGAATAATCAGGTATTTCAGTGGCTAGACGTGGGTTCTCTTTCTTTTTTTATCACCTTTTTGATTTTCGTAATGACACAAACTTTTTTTTAAAAAATAAGTAGCACCTCATTGACCTGATATTTTCATGGCGCCTCTTTAAGCCCTGGCTTAATGCCCTGATCGTTAAATAAAAAAACGCCGCATAATGCGGCGTTTGTCTCTCATTGACCAGACCAGCAATATTATTCGCCGATCTTCGTCCAGGTATCACGCAGGCCTACGGTACGGTTAAATACCGGTTTTTCCGCCGTGCTGTAACGGCTGTCCAGGCAGAAGTAGCCTTCACGTTCAAACTGGAACGCTTTGCCCGCTTCAGCGGCTTTCAGAGAAGGCTCCGCATAACCCTGCTTGATTACCAGAGATTCCGGGTTGATGGTCGCCAGGAAATCTTCCGCAGCACCTGGGTTAGGCACGCTGAACAGACGGTCGTACAGACGGATTTCTACCGGCAGCGCGTGGGAAGCGCTCACCCAGTGAATCACGCCTTTCACTTTACGGCCGTCAGCAGGATCTTTGCTCAGAGTCTCTGCATCGTAAGAACAGAAAATGGTGGTGATATTCCCTTCCGCATCTTTCTCTACGCGTTCGGCTTTGATGACGTAGGCATTACGCAGACGCACTTCTTTACCCAGCACCAGACGCTTGTACTGCTTGTTGGCTTCTTCGCGGAAGTCAGCGCGGTCAATCCAGATGTCACCGCTGAACGGCACGTCACGGCTACCCATTTCCGGTTTGTTCGGATGGTTAGGCATGGAGACCAGCTCGCTTTCACCCTGCGGATAGTTTTCGATAACCAGCTTCACCGGGTCGATAACGGCCATCGCGCGCGGGGCGTTTTCGTTGAGATCTTCACGAATGCAGGATTCAAGGGAGGCCATCTCGATGGTGTTGTCCTGCTTGGTCACGCCGATGCGCTTGCAGAACTCACGAATAGAGGCGGCTGTGTAGCCACGACGACGCAGACCGGAGATGGTCGGCATACGCGGGTCATCCCAGCCCTCAACGTGCTTGTCCGTCACCAGCAGGTTCAGCTTACGCTTGGACATCACGGTGTATTCCAGATTCAGACGAGAGAACTCGTACTGGCGCGGATGCACAGGAATGGTGATGTTATCCAGAACCCAGTCGTACAGACGACGGTTGTCCTGGAACTCCAGCGTACACAGGGAGTGCGTAATGCCTTCCAGCGCATCGCTGATGCAGTGGGTAAAGTCGTACATCGGGTAGATGCACCACTTGTTGCCGGTCTGGTGGTGTTCTGCGAACTTGATGCGGTACAGCACCGGATCGCGCATCACGATGAAAGGAGACGCCATGTCGATTTTGGCACGCAGGCACGCTTTGCCTTCTTCGAAGCCACCTGCACGCATTTTTTCAAACAGCGCCAGGTTCTCTTCCACGCTGCGATCGCGGAACGGGCTGTTTTTGCCCGGCGCGGTCAGCGTACCGCGATATTCACGGATTTCATCAGCAGACAGTTCGTCAACATACGCCAGACCCTTGTTGATCAGTTCAACCGCGTAGGCGTACAGCTGATCAAAATAGTCAGAGGAGTAGCAGATATCGCCAGACCAGTTGAAGCCCAGCCATTGCACGTCATTTTTGATGGACTCAACGTATTCGATGTCTTCTTTTACTGGGTTGGTGTCATCGAAACGCAGGTTGCACTGTCCCTGGTAGTCTTGCGCAATGCCAAAGTTCAGGCAGATGGACTTCGCATGCCCGATATGCAGGTAGCCGTTCGGCTCCGGCGGGAAGCGGGTATGAACTGTGGTGTGCTTACCACTGGCCAGATCTTCATCGATGATCTGACGAATAAAGTTACTCGGGCGGGCTTCTGCCTCACTCATCGTGGATTCCTCAAAGCGTAAACAACGTATAACGGCATATGATCTTATAAGCCGGACGTAGTGACAACCCTTAAAACGTCTCTGAAGAAAATAATGGGGGCTTTTGCTGCAAAAAAAAGCGGCGGAGGATATCCCCCGCCGCTTAAGGCATGACTCTACTCAGGAGCGATTACTTGCCTTTAATCTCATACAGCGGCGTTTGACCCGCAACAACCTGACCTTTCGCCTGAATGACCAAGCCACTGAAGTCGTCGATGTTGCTGCAAACGACCGGACTTATCATGGAGCGCGCGTTGGCGTTGAGGAAGTCCAGATCCATTTCCAGAATCGGCTGCCCGGCCACCACTTCAGCACCCTCTTCCACCAGGCGAGTAAAGCCCTGACCGTTCAGCGCAACGGTATCGATACCCATGTGGACAACGATCTCCGCGCCATTTTCGGTTTCGAGGCAGAACGCGTGGTTGGTGTTGAAGATTTTCACGATGGTACCGGCCGCCGGAGACACAACGGTTTTTTCCGTTGGTTTCACCGCCACACCGTCACCCACCGCTTTGCTGGCGAAGGCTTCGTCAGGCACCTGCTCAATCGCAATCACTTCACCGGTTACCGGTGAAACCAGCGCGGCTACCGTTTTGGCGTTCGGTACCGCCTGCGGTTTTGCAGCCGCTGGCGCGGCGGCAGGTGCGGCAGAAGCTTCTGCTGCGGCTACCGGACCGGTAGTTTTCATGGCGTTAGCAATTTTCTCTGCCACAAAGCCAACGATAATCTGTACGCTGGTTTTGTTCAGGCGAATAACACCGGAAGCACCCAGACGTTTGGCCAGCGCTTCGTTCACCAGGGAAGAGTCTTTGACGTTCAGACGCAGACGAGTGATACAGGCGTCGATACCGGTCAGGTTGTCAGAACCGCCGACAGCGGCGATGTACTGACGCGCCAGGCCTGAAACGTCCTGATCCTGAGCACCGCTTACGTTCACATCCTGACCATCCGCTTCGCTACCGGCCACGGCCAGTTCACGACCCGGGGTCATCAGGTTGAATTTGGTGATAGTGAAACGGAACACCATGTAGTAGATCGCGAAGAACACCAGACCTTGCGGGATCAGCATCCACCAGTGGGTCGCCAGCGGGTTACGGGACGACAGCACCATATCCACCAGACCGGCGCTGAAGCCGAAACCGGCAATCCAGTGCATGCTGGCAGCGATGAACACGGAGATACCGGTCAGCACGGCGTGGATCACATACAGAACCGGCGCCACGAACATGAAGGAGAACTCCAGCGGCTCGGTGATACCGGTGAAGAAGGCTGCGAATGCCCCCGCCATCATGATACCCAGCACTTTCGCTTTATTCTCTGGACGCGCGCAGTGGTAGATAGCCAGCGCAGCACCCGGCAGACCAAACATCATGATCGGGAAGAAGCCCGCCTGGTAACGACCGGTGATACCGACAACCGCTTTACCTGCTTCGATGGACTGTGCGCCCCCCAGGAAGTTAGGGATATCGTTAATACCGGCAACGTCGAACCAGAATACGGAGTTCAGCGCGTGGTGCAGACCGACCGGGATCAGCAGACGGTTGAAGAACGCGTACACGCCCGCACCGACAGAACCCAGCTTCTGGATGTGCTCACCGAAGTTCACCAGACCGTCGAAGATCATCGGCCAGACGTACATCATGATGAACGCAACAACGATCATCACAAACGAGGTCAGGATGGGGACCAGACGGCGTCCGCTAAAGAAGGAGAGCGCTTTCGGCAGCTCTACGCTGCTGAAGCGGTTATACAGTTCGGCGGAGATGATACCCACAAGGATACCGACGAACTGGTTGCTGATCTTACCGAACGCCGCCGGAACCTGGTCCGCCGGAATTTTTTGGATCATGGCCACCGCTGCAGGCGAGCAGAGGGTGGTTAACACGAGGAAACCGACAAAACCGGTCAGCGCAGCGGCGCCGTCTTTGTCTTTTGACATACCGTAGGCCACACCAATCGCGAACAACACGGACATGTTGTCGATAATGGCGGAACCTGACTTGATAAAGAACGCCGCCAGCGCGCTGGTATTACCCCAGCCGTTGGGGTCGATCCAGTAGCCGACACCCATCAGGATGGCTGCGGCAGGCAGCGTGGCGACCGGCACCATCAGTGCGCGACCAACCTTTTGTAAATAACCTAGAATACTCACTTTCTTCCCCCTATGAGACCCCGTTTAAGGCATGTTCTCAGCTCTGTTTTTTATTGTGTCACGAACGATAGATACCGTTGATGCTTCACTGGCATTGTGAGTGTGTGAAAAATTAATTCGTATCGCAAATTAAACGCGTACTTTTTGTGATTTTTGTCACCAAATATCGTTATTTACCCTCCCTCATACTGGCTAACAGCGAAAACTTATTTTATCATTCAAAAAATCAAGACGGATTGATCCGGCCTGAAAGTTTCCAGGTTACGCTTAAGTATCAGGTTCCGATAGCCATCCGCCCACTCTTCTACTTTAACTCTTGAGGTGAACAATGAGACTGATTCCCCTGGCAACTGCTGAACAAGTCGGTAAATGGGCCGCTCGCCATATCGTTAATCGTATTAACGCGTTTAAACCGACCGCCGATCGTCCTTTCGTTCTTGGTCTTCCAACCGGCGGTACCCCGCTGACCGCCTATAAGGCGCTGGTTGAGATGCATAAAGCAGGCCAGGTTAGCTTCAAACATGTTGTGACCTTCAATATGGATGAATACGTTGGCTTACCGAAAGACCACCCGGAAAGCTACCATAGCTTTATGCACCGCAATTTCTTTGATCACGTTGATATTCCATCTGAAAATATTAACCTGCTGAATGGAAACGCGCCTGATATTGACGCAGAATGCCGTCAGTATGAAGAAAAAATCCGTTCTTACGGTAAGATCCACCTGTTCATGGGTGGTGTAGGCAATGATGGTCATATCGCGTTTAACGAACCGGCGTCATCTCTGGCTTCCCGCACCCGTATTAAAACGCTGACCCATGACACGCGCGTGGCAAACTCCCGCTTCTTTGACGGCGACGTGAACCAGGTTCCAAAATACGCCCTGACCGTAGGCGTAGGCACCCTGCTGGATGCCGAAGAAGTGATGATTCTGGTGCTGGGCGGCGTGAAAGCGCAAGCGCTCCAGGCTGCCGTTGAAGGCAACGTTAACCATATGTGGACCATAAGCTGCCTGCAGCTGCATCCGAAATCAGTCATCGTCTGCGACGAACCGTCCACGATGGAACTGAAGGTTAAAACGCTGAAATACTTCAACGAGTTAGAAGCTGAGAACATCAAAGGTCTGTAATTGAATAACCGCCTCTTCATCAAGAGGCGGCCGCTTTTTTTAACCGGGGGTCGTTATGTACGCTTTAACCCACGGTCGGATTTATACCGGCCATGAAATTCTGGATGACCATGCGATTGTTATCGCTGATGGCCTGATTGAACGTGTTTGCCCGCTGGCAGAACTGCCGCCGGAGATTGAACAGCGCTCACTCAATGGAGCAGTAATCTCCCCCGGTTTCATCGACGTACAGCTCAACGGCTGCGGCGGTGTGCAATTCAATGACACCGCGGATGCGGTGACGGTCGAAACGCTGGAGATCATGCAGAAAGCCAACGAGAAATCGGGCTGCACCAGCTATCTGCCAACGCTCATCACCAGCAGTGATGATCTCATGAAGCAGGGTATCCGCGTGATGCGCGAATACCTGGCCAAACACCCTAATCAGGCGCTGGGTCTGCACCTTGAAGGGCCATGGCTGAATATGGTTAAGAAAGGAACGCATAACCCGAATTACGTGCGTAAACCTGATGCGGAGCTGGTTGACTACATGTGTGCGAACGCCGATGTGATCACCAAAGTGACGCTGGCGCCTGAAATGACGGGTACGGATGTCATCAGCAAACTGGCTGGTGCCGGGATTATCGTTTCAGCAGGTCACTCAAACGCGACGCTGAAAGAAGCGAAAGCCGGTTTCCGCGCGGGCATTACCTTCGCAACGCACCTTTACAACGCCATGCCGTATATCACAGGCCGTGAACCGGGTCTGGTCGGGGCGATCCTGGATGAGCCAGACGTCTACTGCGGCATTATTGCTGACGGCTTACATGTCGATTACACCAACATCCGCAACGCTAAGCGGCTGAAAGGTGACAAGCTTTGTCTGGTGACGGATGCCACCGCGCCGGCAGGTGCAAATATTGAGCAGTTCATTTTTGCCGGTAAAACAATATACTACCGCAATGGACTGTGTGTGGATGAAAACGGTACGCTGAGCGGTTCCTCTTTGACCATGATTGAAGGGGTGCGTAACCTGGTTGAACATTGCGGGATTGCGCTTGATGAAGTCCTGCGTATGGCAACCCTTTATCCGGCTCGCGCAATGGGCGTAGATAAGCAGCTCGGCGGAATTGCACCAGGTATGATTGCAAACCTGACGGCATTCACACACGATTATAAAATTATTAAGACCATCGTTAATGGTAACGAGGTCGTCACTGAGTAAGTAAAAGTATGACACCTGGCGGACAAGCTCAAATCGGTAATGTCGATCTCGTTAAACAACTTAACAGTGCGGCGGTATACCGCCTGATTGACCAGCACGGACCAATCTCGCGAATTCAGATAGCCGAACAAAGCCAGCTTGCTCCCGCCAGCGTGACAAAAATTACCCGCCAGCTCATTGAGCGCGGTCTGATCAAAGAAGTCGATCAGCAGGCCTCCACCGGGGGCCGCCGCGCCATCTCGATTATTACCGAAACCCGCAATTTTCAGGCCATTGGCGTCCGTCTGGGCCGTCATGACACCACGCTCACGCTGTACGATCTGAGCAGTAAAGCCATTGCAGAAGAACACTACCCTCTTCCGGAGCGCACCCAGGAGACGCTGGAGCATGCGCTGCTCAATACCATCGCGCAGTTTATTGAAAGCTGTCAGCGCAAGATCCGCGAACTCATCGCCATCTCCGTGATTCTGCCCGGCCTGGTCGACCCGGAAAGCGGCGTGATCCGCTATATGCCGCACATTCAGGTTGAAAACTGGGGGCTGGTCGACGCGCTGGAAAAGCGTTTTAAGGTGACCTGCTTTGTGGGCCACGACATTCGCTCGCTGGCGCTGGCAGAGCACTACTTTGGTGCGAGCCAGGACTGCGAAGACTCTATTCTGGTGCGCGTTCACCGCGGAACGGGCGCCGGTATAATCTCTAACGGCCGTATTTTTATTGGTCGCAACGGTAACGTCGGCGAGATTGGCCACATTCAGGTTGAACCCCTCGGGGAGCGCTGCCACTGCGGCAACTTCGGTTGTCTTGAAACCATTGCCGCAAACACGGCCATCGAGCAGCGGGTTCGCCATCTCCTTGAACAGGGCTACCAAAGCCGCGTCACGCTGGACGATTGCAAGATAGGCACCATCTGCAAAGCCGCCAATAAGGGCGACGCGCTGGCCTGCGAAGTGATCGAGCAGGTAGGACGCCACCTGGGGAAAACCATCGCCATCGCCATTAACTTGTTTAACCCTCAAAAAGTGGTGATTGCCGGTGAAATTGTGGAGGCGGAAAAGGTGCTGCTCCCCGCCATTGAAGGCTGTATTAACACCCAGGCGCTGAAAGCATTCCGCCAGAACCTCCCGGTGGTTCGTTCAAAGCTTGACCATCGCTCGGCGATCGGCGCGTTCGCGCTGGTCAAACGCGCCATGCTCAACGGAATTCTGCTGCAGCATTTGCTGGAAAGTTGATCGGACCTTATAGTAACGCCTTCTTTTTTTGATGTCGGACTGTCCATGACCATTAAGAATGTAATTTGTGATATCGACGGCGTGCTGATGCACGACAACGTTGCCGTGCCGGGTGCTGCGGAGTTTCTTCACCGCATCATCGACAAAGGAATGCCTCTGGTTCTGCTCACGAACTACCCTTCCCAAACCGGTCAGGACCTGGCTAACCGCTTCGCCACGGCGGGTGTCAACGTCCCGGACAGCGTGTTTTATACTTCGGCAATGGCCACGGCGGATTTTCTGAAGCGTCAGGAAGGGAAAAAAGCCTACGTGGTGGGTGAAGGTGCGCTGATCCATGAGCTGTACAAAGCAGGCTTTACCATCACCGATGTTAATCCGGACTTTGTGATTGTCGGCGAGACGCGCTCCTTTAACTGGGAAATGATGCATAAAGCTGCATACTTTGTCGCCAGCGGCGCGCGCTTTATCGCCACCAACCCGGATACGCACGGCCGTGGTTTTTATCCGGCCTGCGGCGCGCTGTGCGCCGGTATCGAGAAAATCTCTGGCCGTAAGCCGTTTGTGGTCGGGAAACCTAGCCCGTGGATCATCCGTGCCGCGCTGAACAAAATGCAGGCCCACTCTGAAGAAACCGTTATTGTCGGCGACAACCTGCGCACCGATATTCTGGCTGGTTTCCAGGCGGGTCTTGAGACCATCCTGGTTCTCTCCGGCGTCTCTCAACTTGATGACATTGATTCGATGCCGTTCCGGCCAAGCTGGATTTACCCCTCCGTCGATGAAATCGACATCATCTGATACCGAACCACGCCTCAGGGCGTGGTTTTTCATTTATGGCCTACAAAAATAAAGCCTCATCTAACAAAAAGCACATTTCATTGCATAATCATCAATAAAAGAATTTATGGCGTACTCTTTTTTCACTATTCCGCAATCACTGTTGCACTATTTGCGTTTTCACCCGTAAAACGCTTGCGCGCCCTGCCCCTTTGCGGCATTTTCATAAGCAAGCAACATTACAAAGCAACAGGGTTAACGGAGAAGGTTATGTGTTCAATTTTTGGCGTACTGGATATTAAAACTGACGCGGGCGAACTGCGTAAAAAAGCACTCGAACTGTCCCGCCTGATGCGCCATCGCGGCCCGGACTGGTCAGGCGTTTACGCCAGTGACAAAGCGATTCTGGCTCACGAACGTCTGTCTATTGTTGACGTCAACGCCGGTGCACAGCCGCTGTATAACGAGAAAAAAACGCACGCGCTGGCTGTCAACGGTGAAATCTACAACCACCAGGCGCTGCGCGCCGAATATGGCGACCGCTACGCGTTCCAGACCGGCTCTGACTGTGAAGTGATCCTGGCGCTGTATCAGGAGAAAGGGCCCGAGTTCCTGGACGACCTGCAGGGCATGTTTGCCTTCGCCCTGTACGACAGCGAAAAAGACGCTTACCTGATTGGCCGTGACCATATCGGCATTATCCCGCTGTACATGGGCCACGATGAGCACGGCAACTTCTACGTCGCCTCTGAAATGAAAGCCCTGGTGCCGGTATGCCGCACCATTAAAGAGTTCCCGGCTGGCAGCTATCTGTGGAGCAAAGACGGCGAGATCCGCTCCTATTACCAGCGCGACTGGTTCGACTATGATGCGGTAAAAGACAACGTCACGGACAAAGCCGAGCTGCGTCAGGCCCTGGAAGATTCCGTGAAAAGCCACCTGATGTCTGACGTGCCCTACGGCGTGCTGCTCTCCGGCGGTCTGGACTCCTCCGTGATCTCCGCGATCACTAAGAAATTCGCGGCCCGTCGCGTGGAAGATCAGGAGCGCTCAGAAGCCTGGTGGCCACAGCTGCACTCTTTTGCCGTTGGCCTGGAAGGCGCACCTGACCTGAAAGCCGCGCAGGAAGTGGCGAACCACCTCGGCACCGTGCACCATGAGATTCACTTCACCGTGCAGGAAGGTCTGGATGCGATCCGCGATGTGATCTATCACATTGAAACCTATGACGTGACCACCATCCGCGCCTCGACCCCGATGTACCTGATGTCGCGTAAGATCAAAGCGATGGGCATCAAGATGGTGCTCTCCGGCGAAGGTTCTGACGAAGTGTTTGGCGGCTACCTGTACTTCCATAAGGCGCCGAACGCCAAAGAGCTGCACGAAGAGACCGTGCGCAAGCTGCAGGCCCTGCATATGTTTGACTGTGCGCGTGCCAACAAAGCGATGTCCGCATGGGGCGTGGAAGCGCGCGTGCCGTTCCTGGATAAGAAATTCCTCGACGTGGCGATGCGCATCAACCCGCAGGACAAAATGTGCGGCAACGGCAAAATGGAAAAACATATCCTGCGCGAATGTTTTGAATCCTACCTGCCGGCGAGCGTGGCATGGCGTCAGAAAGAGCAGTTCTCTGATGGCGTAGGCTATAGCTGGATCGACACCCTGAAAGAGGTCGCGGCAAAACAGGTTTCTGACCAACAGCTGGAAACCGCAAGCTTCCGCTTCCCGTACAACACGCCGGGTTCGAAAGAGGCCTATCTGTACCGTGAAATTTTTGAAGAGCTGTTCCCGGTACCGAGCGCCGCGGAGTGCGTACCGGGTGGCCCGTCCGTCGCCTGCTCTTCTGCCAAAGCGATTGAATGGGATGAATCTTTCAAATCCATGAACGATCCATCAGGACGCGCGGTAGGCGTTCACCAGTCAGCCTACAAATAATCACTCAGATCGCAATCGGGCCCCTCAGGGGCCTGATTTTTTTGCCTCGTATTTCACCGCCTAAATCTGATTAATAACCAATAATTGCCGAATATTCGGTCACGCTGTTCGCAACCTAACCAAACAGTCACATTCCGGCTATTTTCGTTGAAAAAGGTGTTGACGCTGCAAGGGTCTATACGCATAATGCGCCCCGCAACGCCGATAAGGTAACGCGAAAAAAGATGGCTACGTAGCTCAGTTGGTTAGAGCACATCACTCATAATGATGGGGTCACAGGTTCGAATCCCGTCGTAGCCACCATCTTTTTTGCGGGAGTGGCGAAATTGGTAGACGCACCAGATTTAGGTTCTGGCGCCGCAAGGTGTGCGAGTTCAAGTCTCGCCTCCCGCACCATTCCCAGGTAAGCGTTGCACGGATGGGGTATCGCCAAGCGGTAAGGCACCGGTTTTTGATACCGGCATTCCCTGGTTCGAATCCAGGTACCCCAGCCATCGAAGATTGCAGTACTGGCTACGTAGCTCAGTTGGTTAGAGCACATCACTCATAATGATGGGGTCACAGGTTCGAATCCCGTCGTAGCCACCAAATTTAGATTGTCGATTTTTCGGTAATCAAGAAAAATTGTTGGGGTATCGCCAAGCGGTAAGGCACCGGATTCTGATTCCGGCATTCCGAGGTTCGAATCCTCGTACCCCAGCCAATTTAAAAAGTCGTTAAGCAGCTTGTTTAACGCAATTGGGGTGTCGCCAAGCGGTAAGGCTCTGGTTTCTGATACCAGCATTCCGGGGTTCGAATCCCTGCACCCCAGCCACTTAAGTAACAAAAAGCCCGCTCTGCGGGCTTTTTTGTTTTTGTTGTTCAGAATTGTGCGGCCTGATGCCCTCACCCTGACCCTCTCCCACGGGGAGAGGGAATGAAAACTAAAGTCCTAAGGCGTATTTCAGCGCCTGACGCTTCAAACCACCTGCACGCTCCGCTGCCATCAGTCCAATATTACGCAGTATGCGCACCGGGGCCAGGTCATTGCTGAATCCGGCATAGAACAGATCCATCCCTGACTGCATAATAAAGTTATCCGCCATGCGTCGCGTCTGATAACGCTTCAGCACCTGATGGCTGGCCCAGTTTTCCGCGTGCCCGCGGGCGCTGCCCAGCACATCCAGTAACGCATCGACATCACGGTACCCCAGGTTCACGCCCTGCCCGGCCAGCGGATGAATGGTGTGTGCCGCATCGCCCACCAGCGCCAGCCCTTCACGGGCATACTGCAAAGCATGGCGTCGCGTGAGGGGAAACGCCCCGGCAGCCACCGGCGTAACGTTGCCCAGACGGCCCGGGAAATGCAGGCGGATTTCCCGCTGCAATTGTTCCATTGAAAGCCCCTGCAGCTGGCGAATGCGTGCCGGTTTGTCGTACCAGACCAGCGAAGCCCAGTTATCAAACAGCGGTAAAAACGCATGCGGGCCATTCGGCGTAAAGTGCTGCCACGTGCTTTCTCCCGGCGCATTCTCGCACTCGACGGTAATCAGCATGCAGGACTGCTCATACTGCCAGGCATGAACGCCAATTCCCGCCATCTGTCTGACCTGCGAGTTAGCGCCGTCCGCTCCGACGACGAGCTTCACGGCCAGTTCATCGCCGCTGTCGAGCGTCAGCAAATACCCGCTCTCGTGAGGATGCAGTTCCTTAATCGACGCCGGAACGCGCAGCGTCACCCTCGGATGCGCCTCCAGCGCCTGCCAGAGCGCCTGCTGAAGCACGTTGTTTTCCACCATATAACCCAGGCGCGGCAGCTTCAGCTCAGCGGCATCAAACGCGACGTGGGCATTTTCCCACTCCCAGGTTTCAAGACGGCTGTAAGGATGGGCGCGCATCGCCAGCACCGCCTCCCAGACGCCCAGCCCGCGCAGCAGATCGACGGACGCCGCGCTGATCGCGGAAATGCGCACATCCGGTTTGCTGGCGGGATCGAAGGCCGGCGGAGCAGCCTGTTCAATTACCGTTACCTCAAATCCCTGCTGCGCCAGCCCCAGCGCCAGCGCGCCGCCGACCATACCGCCGCCGACAACGGCAACTTCGGTGTGTAGGAGTGTCATGGTCAATTTTCCTTATTGGAGAATCCCTTAAGTTTACCGGATTTTTGCGGCCCTGAGACACATAACCTTCATACTGGTCACAACCCCACCAAAGCATTACAATACGCGGCTTGCATTCCTGAGCTGAGCAAGTCGATGACTAAAAAACTCCATATAAAAACCTGGGGCTGTCAGATGAACGAATACGATTCATCCAAGATGGCCGATCTGCTGGATTCAACCCACGGATACCAGCTGACAGAAAATGTGAAAGAAGCGGACGTACTGCTGCTGAACACCTGTTCGATTCGTGAAAAAGCGCAGGAAAAAGTCTTTCACGTGTTAGGCCGCTGGAAGCTTCTCAAACGAAAAAATCCGGACCTGATCATCGGGGTGGGTGGCTGCGTCGCGTCGCAGGAAGGTAAGCTGATCCGCCAGAGAGCCCCGTATGTGGATATTGTCTTTGGCCCTCAGACCCTTCACCGCCTGCCGGAGATGATCAATCAGGTTCGCGGCAACCGTAGTCCGGTCGTTGACGTCAGCTTCCCGGAAATCGAAAAGTTTGACCGTCTGCCGGAGCCGCGCGCAGATGGCCCGACCGCCTTCGTCTCCATCATGGAAGGCTGCAACAAATACTGCACTTACTGCGTGGTGCCTTACACCCGTGGTGAAGAAGTCAGCCGTCCGGCAGATGATATTCTGTTTGAAATTGCACAGCTTGCCGCACAGGGCGTTCGCGAAGTGAACCTGCTGGGCCAGAACGTAAACGCCTGGCGCGGAGAAAACTACGACGGCACCACCGGCAGCTTTGCCGAGTTGCTGCGTCTGGTGGCCGCGATTGACGGTATAGACCGCATTCGCTTTACCACCAGCCATCCGATGGAGTTTACCGACGACATCATTGACGTGTATCGCGATACGCCAGAGCTGGTGAGCTTCCTGCACCTGCCGATTCAGTGTGGCTCTGACCGCGTGCTGAACCTGATGGGCCGCCCGCATACGGTGCTGGAGTACAAGTCCACCATTCGCAAGCTGCGTGAAGCGCGTCCGGATATCCAGATCAGCTCCGACTTTATCGTCGGCTTCCCTGGCGAAACCGCTGATGACTTCGAGCGCACCATGAAGCTCATCGGTGAAGTGAATTTTGACGTCAGCTACAGCTTCATCTTCTCTGCGCGTCCTGGAACACCTGCGGCCGATATGGTTGACGATGTGCCGGAAGAAGAGAAAAAGCAGCGTCTGTATATTCTGCAGGAGCGTATTAACCAGCAGGCCAACGCGTGGAGCCGCCGTATGCTCGGCACCGTTCAGCGCATTCTGGTGGAAGGCACCTCCCGCAAGAGCATTATGGAACTCTCCGGTCGTACCGAAAACAACCGCGTGGTGAACTTTGAAGGCACCCCGGATATGATCGGTAAATTCGTGGACGTCGAGATTGTCGAAGTGCTGACCAACTCGCTGCGCGCTAAGCTGGTACGCACCGAGGACGAAATGGGCCTGCGTATTGCCGAGTCACCGGAATCCGTGATCTCTCGTACCCGCAAAGAAAACGATTCTGGCGTGGGGATTTACCAGCCTTAATCCTCCTGGCCTGCCTTTCCGGCAGGCCTTGTATTTCCTCTCATCGTCCCCAATATCTTCCGCAACGCTTGCGCCTTTATTCTGTGGCGTGAATAATTTCGGTAATGACCGTTTTATTACGCCCTATCGCATTAGGTCAGTTAACCAATTAAAGAGGAACAGTTTGAATATAGATACGCGTGAAATTAGCCTTGAGCCAGCAGACAACGCTCGCCTGCTGAGCCTGTGCGGGCCGTTTGATGACAACATCAAACAACTGGAGCGACGTCTGGGTATCGAAATCAATCGTCGCGATAATCATTTCAAACTTACCGGACGCCCTATCTGCGTCAACGCCGCTGCGGACATTCTGCGTAGCCTGTATGTGGATACATCCCCCATGCGCGGCGAAATTCAGGATATCGAACCGGAACAAATTCACCTCGCCATTAAAGAGGCGCGCGTGCTTGAGCAAAGCGCGGAAAGCGTGCCGGACTACGGCAAGGCCATTAACATCAAGACCAAACGTGGCGTCATTAAGCCGCGTACGCCAAACCAGGCGCAGTACATCGCCAATATCCTCGACCACGACATCACCTTCGGGGTGGGGCCGGCGGGGACGGGTAAAACCTATCTTGCCGTTGCCGCTGCGGTAGATGCGCTGGAACGCCAGGAGATCCGTCGCATCCTGCTGACCCGCCCGGCCGTTGAAGCGGGCGAAAAGCTGGGCTTCCTGCCGGGCGATCTAAGCCAGAAGGTCGACCCGTATCTGCGTCCTTTATACGATGCGCTGTTCGAAATGCTGGGCTTTGAGAAGGTCGAGAAGCTCATTGAGCGTAACGTTATTGAAGTTGCCCCGCTCGCCTACATGCGCGGTCGTACGCTGAACGATGCGTTCATCATTCTTGATGAGAGCCAGAACACCACCATCGAACAGATGAAGATGTTCCTGACGCGTATCGGCTTTAACTCGAAAGCGGTCATCACCGGTGACGTCACCCAGATCGACCTGCCGCGCAGCACCAAATCAGGCCTGCGCCACGCCATTGAGGTGCTGGCCGAGGTCGACGAAATAAGCTTTAACTTCTTCCACAGTGAAGACGTGGTACGCCACCCGGTGGTCGCGCGTATCGTTAACGCCTATGAAGCCTGGGAAGAGGCGGATCAGAAGCGTAAGGCCGAACTGGCCGCAGAACGTAAGCGCGAAGCGCAGGAGCAAGAACAGAAATGAGTCAGGTGATCCTCGATTTACAGCTGGCCTGTGAAGACAATTCCGGCATGCCAGATGAGGCACAGTTTCAGAAATGGCTGGATGCCGTTATTCCTCAGTTTCAGGAAGAATCAGAAGTGACGATTCGCCTGGTGGATGAAGCAGAAAGCCATGAGCTTAACCTGACCTATCGTGGGAAAGATAAGCCGACCAACGTGCTCTCTTTCCCATTCGAAGCGCCGCCGGGCATTGAGATGCCGCTGCTGGGCGATCTGATCATCTGCCGTCAGGTGGTTGAGCAGGAAGCTAAAGAACAGCAAAAGCCGCTTGAGGCCCACTGGGCGCATATGGTGGTACACGGCAGCTTGCACCTGCTGGGCTACGATCACATTGAAGATGACGAAGCGGAAGAGATGGAGTCCCTCGAGACAGAGATAATGCTTGCTCTGGGCTATGAGGATCCGTACATTGCCGAGAAAGAATAGTCCGTCACCTGACTGACTCACATGCCGCCACGAAAGGACATCGCGTGGCGGTAAACGTTGAACTAACAAGAGAACCCTTAACAAACGCCATGAGCGACGACAATTCACACAGTAGCGACACGACAACCAGTAAAAAGGGATTTTTCTCCCTCATTCTGAACCAGCTTTTCCACGGCGAACCCAAAAACCGTGATGAACTGCTGGAGCTGATTCGTGATTCCGGGCAGAACGACCTTATCGACGAAGATACGCGCGAAATGCTCGAAGGGGTTATGGACATCGCCGACCAGCGCGTTCGCGATATCATGATCCCCCGCTCGCAGATGATCACCCTGAAACGTAACCAGACGCTGGACGAGTGCCTCGATGTGATCATCGAATCCGCCCACTCGCGTTTCCCGGTCATCAGCGAAGACAAAGATCACATCGAAGGGATTTTGATGGCGAAAGATCTGCTGCCGTTTATGCGCAGCGATGCCGAAGCCTTCAGCATGGAAAAAGTGTTACGCCAGGCCGTGGTTGTGCCGGAAAGTAAACGTGTGGATCGGATGCTGAAAGAGTTTCGCTCTCAGCGTTACCACATGGCGATTGTTATTGATGAATTTGGTGGCGTTTCCGGTCTGGTCACGATCGAGGATATCCTTGAGCTGATCGTGGGCGAAATCGAAGACGAGTACGACGAAGAAGAAGATATCGACTTCCGTCAGCTTAGCCGCCACACCTGGACCGTGCGTGCGCTGGCCTCGATTGAGGATTTCAACGACGCCTTCGGTACCCACTTCAGCGATGAAGAGGTCGATACCATTGGCGGGCTGGTGATGCAGGCCTTTGGTCACCTCCCGGCGCGCGGTGAGACCGTTGACATCGACGGTTACCAGTTCAAAGTGGCAATGGCCGACAGCCGACGTATTATACAGGTTCACGTCAGAACGCCGGACGACTCACCGGTGCCAAAACTGGAAGATTAATGTAAATGGCATTTGCCCCACTGCTTGAACGCCAGCGCGTCCGTTTGCTGCTGGCGCTGTTACTTGGAGCCAGCGGTACGCTGGCTTTCTCTCCTTACGATATCTGGCCCGCGGCCATTCTCTCCCTGATGGGGCTTCAGGGCCTGACCCTGAATCGTCGTCCGGTACAGGCTGCTGCCATCGG
Source organism: Enterobacter asburiae (assembly GCF_001521715.1). Classification (NCBI taxonomy): domain Bacteria; kingdom Pseudomonadati; phylum Pseudomonadota; class Gammaproteobacteria; order Enterobacterales; family Enterobacteriaceae; genus Enterobacter; species Enterobacter asburiae. The sequence continues at coordinate 384,088 of NZ_CP011863.1, read as the reverse complement.
TTACTTCTGGGGGCTGGGGCTCTTTGGCTCAGGCATCAACTGGGTTTATGTCAGCATCGCCCAGTTTGGCGGTATGCCAGGCCCGGTAAACGTCTTCCTGGTGGTATTGCTCGCCGCGTATCTCTCGCTCTATACCGGTCTGTTCGCCGGCATCCTTTCTCGCCTGTGGCCAAAAACCACGTGGCTGCGCGTCGCTATTGCCGCACCGGTGGTCTGGCAAATAACCGAGTTCCTGCGAGGCTGGGTGCTGACGGGATTCCCGTGGCTGCAGTTTGGCTACAGCCAGATTGATGGCCCGCTGAAAGGGCTGGCACCGGTAATGGGCGTTGAGGCCATCAACTTCCTGCTGATGGTGGTGAGCGGCCTGCTGGTATTAGCGCTGGTCACACGCTGCTGGAAGCCGCTGGCTGTGGCGCTGGTGCTGTTTGCCCTGCCCTTCCCGCTGCGCTATATCCAGTGGTTCACGCCTGTGCCAGAGCGCGCCATGCAGGTTTCCATGGTCCAGGGGAATATCCCGCAGTCTATGAAATGGGATGAGAAAGAGCTGCTGAATACGCTGAAGATTTACGCCAACGCCACCGAAGAGGTGATGGGTAAATCCCAGCTGATTATCTGGCCGGAATCTGCAATCCCCGATCTGGAAATTAACCAGCAGCCGTTCCTCAACATGATGAACGACCTGCTGCTGGCGCGCGGCAGCACGCTGATCACCGGGATTGTCGATGCGCGTCTGAATCAGCAGAACCGCTACGACACCTACAACAGCATCATTACGCTCGGGAAAGATAGCGAGTACAGCTATCACTCCACTGATCGGTACAACAAGAATCATCTGGTGCCGTTTGGTGAATTTGTCCCGCTGGAGTCGATTCTGCGCCCGCTGGCCCCGTTCTTTGACCTGCCGATGTCCTCTTTCAGCCGCGGCCCGTACGTACAGCCTCAGCTGCACGCGCACGGCCTGGCCCTGACGGCGGCCATCTGCTACGAAATCATTCTCGGCGAGCAGGTGCGCGATAACTTCCGCCCGGATACTGACTACCTGCTGACCATCTCCAACGATGCGTGGTTTGGTAAGTCAATCGGCCCGTGGCAGCACTTCCAGATGGCACGTATGCGCTCCCTGGAGCTGGCGCGTCCGCTGCTGCGCAGCACCAACAACGGCATCACCGCCGTGATTGGTCCGCAGGGCGAGATTCAGGCGATGATCCCGCAGTTTACCCGTGAGGTACTGACCACTAAAGTCACGCCAACCACGGGGCTGACGCCATACGCGCGCACCGGCAACTGGCCGCTGTGGATACTGACCGTGCTGTTCGGCTTTGGCGCAGTGCTGATGAGCCTGCGTCAGCGTCGTAAATAAAACCTTCCCTTCTGTTGCCGGGTGGCGCTGACGCTTACCCGGCCTGGTTTCCCATGCTGTAGGTCGGGTAAGGCGTTGCCGCCACCCGACAATTTTCTCCAGACTCCCATTCTGGCACGGATATTGCTTTGTTTATTCAGGTAAACGCAGTTTGGCTTAACGTGCAACTTTGTCGCACCAGCGTAGATCATCGGTAGCACCGAAACGGTGCAACGGGAGATATTTGCCTCTGATTGGTGCGGCGCGCTTCGCAAAAATAAACAATAACGCAGCAAAATCTTTACATTAAGCCAGACTAAATGTTAACAAGCTTGCATAACACTGCACTCGCACTGCGCGAGATATAACAACATCACAATGGGTATCAAAGCGTCTCTGGCGCTGATAAAAAAGGAGTTGGGTATGCAATTACGTAAACTGGCCACAGCAATGCTGGTTATGGGAATGTCTGCAGGCGTGGTTCACGCTGAAGATGCGCCTGCAGCAGGCAGCACTCTCGACAAGATTGCCAAAAACGGCGTGATCGTGGTCGGCCACCGTGAATCTTCAGTCCCGTTCTCTTACTACGACAACACGCAAAAAGTCGTGGGCTATTCACAGGATTACTCCAACGCCATCGTTGAAGCTGTGAAGAAAAAGCTGAACAAACCTGACCTGCAGGTGAAGCTGATCCCAATCACTTCACAGAACCGTATTCCACTGCTGCAAAACGGCACCTTTGACTTCGAGTGTGGCTCCACCACCAATAACCTCGAGCGCCAGAAACAGGCTGCCTTCTCTGACACTATCTTTGTCGTGGGCACCCGTCTGCTGACGAAGAAAGGCGGTGAGATCAAAGACTTCGCTGACCTGAAAGGCAAAGCGGTTGTTGTGACCTCCGGTACCACGTCAGAAGTGCTGCTGCACAAGCTGAACGACGAGAAGAAAATGGATATGCGCATCATCAGCGCGAAAGACCATGGCGACTCCTTCCGTACCTTGGAAAGCGGTCGTGCCGTCGCGTTTATGATGGATGACGCCCTGCTGGCGGGCGAACGTGCGAAAGCGAAAAAACCAGACAACTGGGATATCGTCGGTACCGCGCAGTCCAAAGAAGCCTACGGCTGTATGCTGCGTAAAGACGATCCGCAGTTCAAAAAGCTGATCGATGACACCATCGCTCAGGTGCAGACCTCCGGCGAAGCCGAAAAATGGTTCGATAAGTGGTTCAAGAACCCGATTCCACCAAAAAACCTGAACATGAATTTTGAACTGTCTGACGACATGAAAGCGCTGTTCAAATCTCCAAATGACAAGGCTCTTAACTAATTAGAACAACAGGGGCGGGATCTCCTGCCCTCTCGATTGTCGGGAAGCATGGACAGACTATACGTTGAGTGGTCGTTCCCCACTCAGCGCGAAAAATGAGCTTCTCACCAATCTTCGAGGGTAGCGCTGCTACCCTTTTTTTTCTGGAGTTTATTATGTCAATAGACTGGAACTGGGGCATATTCCTGCAACAAGCCCCGTTCGGCAACACCACCTATCTTGGCTGGCTGTGGAGCGGCTTTCAGGTCACCGTGGCATTATCGATAACGGCGTGGATCATCGCGTTTCTTGTCGGTTCTTTGTTCGGTATTCTGCGCACCGTCCCTAACCGTTTTCTTTCAACGCTTGGCACCCTGTATGTGGAACTGTTCCGTAACGTTCCGCTGATCGTGCAATTCTTTACCTGGTATCTGGTCATCCCTGAACTGCTGCCCGAAAATATTGGCATGTGGTTCAAGTCGGAACTGGATCCGAACGTGCAGTTCTTTGTCTCCTCCATGATGTGTCTGGGGCTTTTTACCGCTGCGCGCGTTTGCGAGCAGGTGCGTGCCGCCATTCAGTCATTGCCGCGCGGACAAAAAAACGCGGGCCTGGCAATGGGCCTGACGCTGCCCCAAACCTACCGCTACGTGCTGCTGCCTAACGCCTACCGCGTTATCGTTCCACCGATGACCTCTGAGATGATGAACCTGGTGAAAAACTCGGCCATCGCCTCAACCATCGGCCTGGTCGATATGGCCGCGCAGGCGGGCAAGCTGCTGGATTACTCCGCTCACGCGTGGGAATCCTTCACCGCGATCACGCTCGCGTATGTTCTGATTAACGCTTTCATCATGCTGGTGATGAACCTGGTTGAACGCAAAATCCGCCTGCCGGGTAATCTGGGGGGCAAATAATGTACGAATTTGACTGGAGTTCTATCGTTCCATCCATGCCTTACCTGCTTGATGGCCTGGTGATTACCTTAAAAATCACCGTTATCGCCATCATCATTGGTATCGTCTGGGGTACCCTGCTGGCCGTCATGCGCCTGTCGAGCTTTAAGCCGTTCGCCTGGTTTGCGACCGCCTACGTTAACGTGTTCCGCTCCATCCCGCTGGTGATGGTGCTGCTGTGGTTTTACCTGATTGTGCCCGGCTTCCTGCAGAACGTGCTGGGGCTGTCGCCGAAAACCGATATCCGTCTGATCTCCGCCATGGTGGCGTTCTCAATGTTCGAGGCCGCTTACTACTCGGAGATTATCCGAGCGGGCATTCAGAGTATTTCCCGCGGGCAATCCAGCGCTGCGCTGGCGCTGGGGATGACGCACTGGCAGTCCATGCAGCTCATTATTCTGCCGCAGGCGTTTCGCGCCATGGTTCCGCTCCTGCTGACCCAAGGCATCGTGCTGTTCCAGGATACCTCCCTGGTCTACGTTCTGAGTCTGGCAGACTTCTTCCGTACCGCGTCAACCATCGGTGAACGTGATGGTACGCAGGTCGAGATGGTGCTCTTCGCGGGTGCGGTCTATTTTGTGATTAGTTTAAGCGCGTCGCTGTTGGTCAGCTGGCTGAAGAAAAGGACGGTATAATGATTTCCCTGAAAAATGTTTCTAAATGGTATGGGCACTTTCAGGTGCTGACCGACTGCTCCACCGAAGTGAAAAAAGGTGACGTGGTGGTGGTGTGCGGGCCGTCCGGCTCCGGTAAATCGACGCTGATCAAAACCGTCAACGGACTGGAGCCGGTGCAGCAGGGTGAGATTGTCGTCAACGGCACCAGGGTCAACGACAAGAAAACCAACCTCGCTCAGCTTCGCTCTCATGTTGGCATGGTGTTCCAGCACTTTGAGCTGTTCCCTCACCTCTCCATTATTGAGAACCTGACGCTGGCGCAGGTAAAAGTGCTTAAGCGTGATAAAAAAGCATCGCGCGAGAAAGGTCTGAAACTCCTGGAACGCGTTGGGCTTTCGGCGCATGCCGATAAGTTCCCGGCACAGCTTTCTGGCGGCCAACAGCAGCGTGTGGCGATCGCCCGCGCGCTGTGTATGGATCCGGTGGCAATGCTGTTTGATGAGCCAACGTCGGCGCTCGATCCAGAGATGATCAACGAAGTGCTGGACGTGATGGTCGAGCTGGCTCACGAAGGGATGACCATGATGGTGGTGACCCACGAAATGGGCTTCGCCCGTAAAGTGGCCAACCGCGTGATCTTTATGGACGAAGGGAAAATTGTCGAAGACTCACCGAAAGAAGAGTTCTTCGCTAACCCGAAATCCGACCGCGCCAAAGACTTCCTTGCGAAAATCCTGCACTAATCTTCCCGGTGCGCAATCTGCGGATTGCGCACTGCTTCACGCTTTCACTCACTTCCTCTCGTCGGCGTCACATTGCAGCGTTAACCTTGTCACAAAATAACGCTACGTATGGAGAACGCTATGGCACAGCCTATTATTCTCGATTGCGATCCGGGTCATGATGACGCGATCGCGCTCGTCCTTGCACTTGCCTCCCCTGAACTCGACGTGAAAGCCGTCACCTCATCCGCCGGAAACCAGACGCCAGACAAAACCCTGCGCAACGTGCTGCGCATGCTCACGCTGCTCAAACGCACCGATATTCCTGTCGCCGGCGGGGCCGTGAAGCCGCTGATGCGCGAGCTGATTATTGCCGACAGCGTTCATGGTGAAAGCGGGCTGGACGGTCCGGCACTGCCGGAGCCGGGTTTCACGCCGCAAAACTGTACCGCCGTGGAGCTGATGGCGAAGGTGCTGCGCGAAAGCGCGGAACCGGTAACGCTGGTGGCAACCGGACCGCAAACCAACGTTGCGCTGCTGCTGAACAGCCATCCTGAGCTGCATAATAAAATTGCCCGTATTGTGATTATGGGCGGGGCCATGGGGCTGGGGAACTGGACGCCTGCGGCGGAGTTCAACATCTTTGTCGATCCGGAAGCGGCGGAAATCGTCTTCCAGTCCGGCTTGCCTATTGTGATGGCCGGACTGGACGTTACCCACCGCGCGCAGATTATGGCGGACGATATTGAGCGTTTCCGCTCGGTGGGCAACCCGGTTGCGACAACCGTGGCCGAGCTGCTCGACTTCTTTATGGAGTATCACAAAGCCGAGAAGTGGGGCTTCCACGGCGCGCCGCTGCACGACCCGAGCACCATTGCCTGGCTACTGAAGCCGGAGATGTTCACCACGGTGGACAGATGGGTCGGCGTTGAGACGCAGGGAAAATACACCCAGGGAATGACGGTGGTGGATTACTACTCGCTGACGGGGAATAAAGCGAATACCACGGTGATGGTGGACATCGATCGCGAGGCGTTTGTGGATTTGCTGGCGGAGAGACTTGCTTACTATAGTGCGGCCTGATGCCCTCACCCCAACCCTCTCCCACGGGGAGAGGGTGCAAACAGTTTTGCTTTTCTAGGGCTCAAACGGCCGACGCTGGAACTGATCGTGGCCGCATTTCGGGCACATCGGTAGAACATCCGGCGTATACACCGCAATATGATGGTGGCAATTCTCGCACACCAGATTTCCCAAGCCGACCACCTCACCACTGTGATAAACACCGTGATGGTTCAAATCCTGAAAGACCTCGCGCCACTCCAGCTGCGTTTTATCCGTGATGTCGGCCAGCTCTTGCCACAGGCTCTCTTTAATCACCCGCATAAAAACGCTGTCCGTGACCTCCTCCTGACTCTCCTGGTAGCTGCGAGCGAACTCTTCCAGATCGCGACGCACGGCGCGAGTCACCTCTTCCACTTCGGTTCGCGTTAACTCACCCGTTTGCGTCACGCGGGCACGCGCCTGCTCCACCAGCGCGTCGATATCTCGCTCGCCGTTACGCAGCCGTTCCGTCAGTGTCGCCACCAGTTCGCGGTAAAATTGAGCAACCTTGTTCATCATTTTGCCTCCCGGGTAAGTAACTATTTCTAATAATAGACCTTATTTCATCGCCGCTTTGTCAGGTGAAGCACAGACCCGGTAAATTCCTGCAAAGCGCATTTGTGCGAAAGGCTGTTTTGACGCGGGCGTTTGGGCTATGCTATGCGGATCTGAATTACCACATCCATTGGCTACATTTGTAGCTGTATTGAAAACAGGACCACTGGCTGCCATGCAAGAGCAATACCGCCCGGAAGAGATAGAATCAAAAGTCCAGCAACACTGGGACGAGAAGCGCACCTTTGAAGTAACCGAAGACGAGAGCAAAGAGAAGTATTACTGCCTGTCGATGCTTCCCTATCCTTCTGGTCGACTACACATGGGCCATGTGCGTAACTACACCATCGGCGATGTGATTGCACGCTACCAGCGCATGCTGGGCAAAAACGTTCTGCAGCCTATCGGCTGGGATGCGTTCGGTCTTCCTGCGGAAGGCGCGGCGGTCAAAAACAACACCGCACCGGCACCTTGGACGTACGACAACATCGCGTACATGAAAAACCAGCTCAAAATGCTGGGCTTTGGCTATGACTGGAGCCGCGAGCTGGCAACCTGTACCCCGGAATACTATCGCTGGGAGCAGAAGTTCTTCACCGAGCTGTACAAAAAAGGCCTGGTATATAAGAAGACCTCTGCCGTTAACTGGTGTCCGAACGACCAGACCGTTCTCGCGAACGAACAGGTTATCGACGGTTGCTGCTGGCGCTGTGACACCAAAGTTGAGCGTAAAGAGATCCCACAGTGGTTTATCAAAATCACCGCTTACGCTGATGAGCTGCTGAACGATCTGGATAACCTGGATCACTGGCCAGATACCGTTAAGACCATGCAGCGCAACTGGATCGGCCGTTCTGAAGGCGTGGAGATTACCTTCAACGTTGAGAACTACGACCAGACCCTGACTGTCTACACCACCCGTCCGGACACCTTCATGGGCGCGACCTACCTGGCCGTAGCCGCAGGTCACCCGCTGGCGCAGAAAGCAGCGGAAAACAATCCGGAGCTGGCCACCTTCATCGACGAGTGCCGCAACACCAAAGTGGCCGAAGCCGACATGGCGACGATGGAGAAAAAAGGGGTTGATACCGGCTTTAAAGCCATTCACCCACTGACTGGCGAAGCAATCCCTGTCTGGGCCGCCAACTTCGTTCTGATGGAATACGGCACAGGCGCCGTGATGGCTGTTCCGGGTCACGACCAGCGCGACTACGAATTTGCCACCAAATATGGCCTGACCATCAAGCCTGTTATCCTGGCGGCTGACGGTTCAGAACCAGACCTGTCTGAACACGCGCTGACTGAAAAAGGCACCCTGTTCAACTCCGGTGAATTTAGCGGTCTCAGCTTCGAAGAGGGCTTCAACGCCATCGCCGATAAGCTGGCCTCTCTGGGCGTGGGCGAGCGTAAAGTTAACTTCCGTCTGCGCGACTGGGGCGTGTCCCGTCAGCGTTACTGGGGTGCGCCAATCCCGATGGTGACGCTGGAAGATGGCTCCGTGATGCCAACCCCGGAAGATCAGCTGCCGGTGATCCTGCCGGAAGACGTGGTCATGGACGGTATCACCAGCCCGATCAAAGCCGATCCGGAGTGGGCAAAAACCACCGTTAACGGTCAGCCTGCGCTGCGTGAAACCGACACCTTTGACACCTTTATGGAATCATCCTGGTACTACGCGCGCTACACCTGCCCGCAGTATCAGGACGGTATGCTCGATTCCGATGCGGCAAACTACTGGCTGCCGGTAGATATATACATTGGTGGCATCGAACACGCCATCATGCACCTGCTCTACTTCCGCTTCTTCCACAAACTGATGCGCGATGCAGGCATGGTGAACTCTGACGAACCAGCAAAACAGCTGCTGTGTCAGGGCATGGTACTGGCAGATGCGTTCTATTACGTTGGTGCCAACGGCGAGCGTAACTGGGTTTCACCGGTTGATGCGATCGTCGAGCGTGACGAGAAGGGCCGTATCGTTAAAGCGAAAGACGCCGAAGGTCATGAACTGGTCTACACCGGCATGAGCAAGATGTCCAAGTCGAAAAACAACGGTATTGATCCGCAGGTGATGGTTGAGCGTTACGGTGCGGATACCGTGCGTCTGTTCATGATGTTTGCCTCTCCGGCGGACATGACCCTGGAATGGCAGGAGTCTGGCGTGGAAGGGGCGAACCGCTTCCTGAAACGCGTCTGGAAATTGGTTTACGAACACACTGCACTGGGCGATGCCCCGGCGCTTAACGCCGCCGCACTGACTGAAGATCAGCAGGCACTGCGTCGTGATGTTCATAAAACGATTGCGAAAGTGACCGATGATATTGGTCGTCGTCAGACCTTCAATACCGCAATTGCGGCTATTATGGAACTGATGAACAAGCTGGCGAAGGCTCCGCAGGACGGCGAGCAGGATCGTGCCTTAATGCGTGAAGCGCTGCTTGCTGTTGTTCGCATGCTGAACCCGTTCACTCCGCACGTCAGCTTCACCCTGTGGCAGGAGCTGAAAGGCGAAGGCGATATCGACAACGCGCCGTGGCCGCAGGCTGACGAATCAGCGATGGTGGAAAACACGACGCTGGTTGTGGTCCAGGTAAACGGCAAAGTCCGCGGTAAAATTACCGTGGCGGTCGATGCAACCGAAGAACAGGTTCGCGAGCGCGCGGGCCAGGAACCTCTGGTCGCAAAATATCTTGAGGGCGTTACCGTACGTAAAGTGATCTACGTACCGGGTAAACTGCTCAATCTGGTCGTTGGCTAAGCGCGGGAGGAAACGTGCGACAACTGGCAACAATACTCTTATCACTGGCGGTGCTTGTCACCGCCGGCTGTGGCTGGCACCTGCGCAATACCACGGCGGTGCCTGCTGAGATGAAAACGATGATTTTCGACTCATCAGATCCGAATGGTCCACTCAGCCGGGCAATTCGTAATCAGCTGCGTCTGAACGGCGTTGAGCTTGTTGAGAAACAAACGCTGCGCCAGGACATTCCCTCTCTGCGTGTCCTGGGGATGACTCTCGGCAAAGATACGGCATCTATCTTCCAGGATGGTCGTACCGCTGAATACCAGATGGTTATGACGGTCAACGCAGCCGTTCTGATCCCAGGCAAAGACATCTACCCAATCAGCGCTAAAGTGTACCGTTCGTTCTTCGATAACCCGCAGACGGCGCTGGCAAAAGATGCCGAACAGCAGATTATCATCAACGAAATGTACGACAAGGTGGCAGAACAGCTGATCCGTAAACTGCCAGCTATTGCAGCGTCTACCAGACAAGGCTCTGACATTGTTGAAAAACCGGTTGCTAGCACGCTTCCTGCTGCTAACTCTCTGGGTAAATGATGATCAGGCTGTATCCTGAACAACTCCGCGCGCAGCTCAAAGAAGGGCTGCGCGCGGCGTATCTGCTTCTTGGAAACGATCCGTTATTACTTCAGGAAAGCCTGGATGCCGTGCGGCATGAGGCCGCCTCTCAGGGCTTCGATGAACACCACACCGTCCAGCTGGATAACAACACCGACTGGAATGCCCTCTTCTCACTCTGTCAGGCGATGAGCCTTTTTGCGTCGCGCCAGACTATTCAGATCCTGCTGCCTGAGAACGGCCCTAACGCGGCCATCAATGAACAGCTGGCGACGCTGGTCAGCCTGCTTCACAGCGATCTGCTGCTGATTGTGCGCGGCAACAAGCTCACCAAAGCGCAGGAAAATGCGGCGTGGTTCACCCAACTTGCAGCCCACGCGGTGCAGGTCACCTGTCAGACGCCTGAACAGGCGCATCTGCCCAAATGGGTGGCAGCGAGAGCGAAGCAGAACAACCTTCAGCTGGATGATGCGGCGAACCAACTGCTCTGCTACTGCTATGAAGGTAACCTGCTGGCCCTGGCGCAGGCGCTGGACAGACTCTCCCTGCTCTGGCCAGATGGCAAGCTGACCTTGCCGCGCGTCGAGCAGGCCGTTAACGACGCGGCGCACTTCACGCCGTTCCACTGGGTGGACGCGCTGCTGTCGGCGAAGAGCAAACGCGCCCTGCATATTCTGCAACAGCTGCGTCTCGAAGGGAGCGAACCGGTTATTCTGCTGCGTACGCTACAGCGCGAATTGCTGCTGCTGATTACGCTCAAGCGTCAGTCTACCCATACGCCGCTGCGTTCGCTGTTTGATAAACACCGCGTGTGGCAAAATCGCCGCGCTTTGATCACCGAGGCCGTCAACCGCCTGAGTCATGAACAGCTTCGTCAGGCTGTGCAGCTTCTGATGCGCGCTGAGCTCACGTTAAAACAAGATTACGGCCAGTCGGTCTGGGCGGAGCTGGAAAGCCTTTCTCTGCTGCTCTGCCACAAGGCGCTGGCAGACGTTTTTATTGATGGATAGTATGCATTCTTTACAGGCCTTATATGGCGGCACCTTCGACCCGGTACATTACGGCCATCTGAAGCCGGTTGAAATTCTGGCGAATCTGATCGGACTTCAGCGCGTCACCATCATGCCCAACAATGTCCCGCCCCATCGTCCACAGCCCGAGGCGACCAGCGAGCAGCGAAAAGAGATGCTTGCCCTTGCCATCGCAGATAAACCGCTATTCCGCCTTGACGAGCGTGAGCTGCGTCGCGACACGCCCTCCTGGACGTCTCAGACGCTTCAGGAGTGGCGCGCCGAACAAGGACCAGACCAGCCGCTGGCTTTTATCATCGGCCAGGATTCCCTGCTGAATTTCCCTACGTGGCATCAGTATGAAACCATTCTGGAGAACAGCCACCTGCTCGTCTGCCGCCGTCCTGGCTATCCGCTGACCATGCGCGAAGAGCAGTACCAGCAGTGGCTGGAAGACCATCTCACCGATAATGTTGAAGATCTTCACAACCAGCCTGCCGGGAAGATCTATCTGGCGGAAACGCCGTGGTTCGATATCTCTGCAACCCTCATTCGCGAGCGTTTACAGCAGGGTTTAGCGTGTGACGATCTGCTGCCAACCCCGGTGCTGGCCTATATCCATGCGCACGGTTTGTACCAGAAAAGCGCAGATGAATAGCCGGAGAGCATAAAAAGCGTCTTATTGTTTATCCTGCCTTGACAGGGTAAGCCATACTGTTATTCTCCGCTGCCAGACTTTCCCGCCGATCGTTGCTTTACAGAAATTGTTTTACAAAAATGGCAATGCAATCTCAGGCGGAGGGTGGGATGATACCCGCCTTCAAAAGCCCGGCCGGAGACATTTGTCCCGACGCAGGCGTGAGTTCAGGTATACTGTCTGGCTACGAATTCAAAGTTTTACAATCTCATTCACCCCAGGGGGAAAACTTGCAGGGTAAAGCACTCCAGGATTTTGTTATTGACAAAATTGATGACCTGAAAGGTCAGGACATCATCGCTATCGACGTTAAGGGTAAATCCAGTATTACCGACTGCATGATCATCTGCACCGGTACATCGACGCGTCATGTTGTTTCAATTGCCGATCACGTGGTTCAGGAATCGCGTGCAGCAGGGCTGTTACCGCTGGGTGTTGAAGGTGAAGCGACGGCTGACTGGGTAGTAGTCGACCTCGGCGATGTGATTGTCCACGTCATGCAGGACGAGAGCCGTCGCCTGTATGAGCTGGAAAAACTCTGGGGTTAATGCGTGAAGTTGCAGCTGGTCGCCGTCGGCACCAAAATGCCGGACTGGGTACAAACCGGTTTTACTGAATATCTGCGTCGTTTTCCAAAAGACATGCCGTTCGAGCTGGTGGAAATTCCCGCCGGTAAGCGCGGCAAGAACGCTGATATCAAACGTATTCTCGATAAAGAGGGCGAACTGATGCTGGCTGCCGCAGGCAAAAACCGCATCGTCACCCTCGATATTCCAGGTAAACCCTGGGATACGCCGCAGCTGGCGCAAGAACTGGAGCGCTGGAAGCAGGATGGTCGTGACGTCAGTCTGTTGATTGGCGGACCAGAAGGGTTATCCCCTGCCTGCAAAGCGGCGGCTGAACAAAGTTGGTCTCTCTCCGCGCTGACGCTTCCCCACCCGCTCGTCCGGGTACTGGTGGCAGAAAGCCTGTATCGCGCGTGGAGCATTACTACCAACCACCCCTATCACCGCGAGTAATGACTGACCAGGGTAGATTAAGCAGCGGATGAAACTACAGAATTCTTTTCGCGACTATACGGCTGAGTCCGCGCTGTTTGTGCGCCGGGCGCTGGTCGCCTTTACCGGGATTTTGCTGCTTACCGGCGTGCTGATTGCCAACCTCTATAATCTGCAAATTGTCCGCTTTACCGACTACCAGACGCGTTCAAACGAAAACCGCATTAAGCTGGTGCCTATCGCACCCAGCCGCGGCATTATTTACGATCGTAACGGCACTCCGCTGGCGTTGAACCGCACCATCTATCAAATCGAGATGATGCCGGAAAAAGTCGATAATGTTCAGGATACGCTGGAAGCGCTGAAAAGCGTTGTCGACCTTAACGATGACGATATCGCGGCCTTCAAAAAAGAGCGCGCCCGCTCTCACCGCTTCACCTCGATTCCGGTTAAAACCAATCTTACGGAAGTCCAGGTGGCCCGCTTTGCGGTGAATCAGTACCGTTTCCCCGGCGTGGAAGTGAAAGGATATAAGCGTCGCTACTATCCCTACGGCTCCGCGCTGACGCATGTGATTGGCTACGTTTCCAAGATTAACGACAAAGACGTCGACCGCCTTGATAAAGACGGCAAGCTGGCCAACTACGCTGCTACGCACGATATCGGTAAGCTGGGGATCGAACGTTACTACGAAGACGTCCTGCATGGGCAAACCGGCTATGAAGAGGTTGAGGTTAACAACCGCGGCCGCGTGATCCGCCAGCTGAAAGAAGTGCCGCCTCAGGCGGGGCATGACGTCTATCTGACGCTCGATCTTAAACTTCAGCAGTATATCGAAACCCTGCTGGCGGGCAGCCGTGCAGCCGTTGTGGTCACCGATCCTCGTACCGGCGGCATCCTGGCGATGGTCTCCATGCCTAGCTATGACCCGAACCTCTTTGTTGACGGAATTTCCAGTAAAGACTATTCCGGTCTGCTGAATGACCCGAACACGCCGCTGGTCAACCGCGCGACGCAAGGGGTTTACCCGCCGGCATCAACGGTTAAACCGTACGTGGCGGTCTCTGCGCTGAGTGCCGGCGTCATCAACCGTAATACCAGCCTGTTTGACCCGGGCTGGTGGCAACTGCCGGGTTCAGACAAGCGCTATCGTGACTGGAAAAAATGGGGCCACGGTCATCTGAACGTCACCAAATCGCTGGAGGAGTCTGCGGATACCTTCTTCTATCAGGTGGCGTATGACATGGGTATCGACCGTCTGTCAGAGTGGATGAGCAAATTCGGCTACGGGCATTACACCGGCGTGGACCTTTCAGAAGAACGTTCTGGCAACATGCCAACGCGTGAATGGAAGCTGAAGCGCTTTAAAAAACCGTGGTATCAGGGTGACACCATTCCGGTGGGTATCGGCCAGGGCTACTGGACAGCGACGCCGATTCAGATGAACAAAGCCATGATGATCCTCATCAATGACGGCGTGGTAAAAGTGCCTCATCTGCTGCAGAGCACGGTTGAAGACGGCAAAAAAGTGCCGTGGAACCAGCCGCACGAGGCCCCGGTGGGTGACATTCATTCCGGCTTCTGGGAAATTGCGAAAGACGGTATGTACGGCGTGGCAAACCGCCCGAACGGTACCGCGCACAAGTACTTCGCCGGTACGCCGTACAAAGTGGCCGCAAAGTCCGGTACTGCCCAGGTATTTGGTCTGAAAGCCAATGAAACCTATAACGCGCACCGCATTGCTGAACGTCTGCGTGACCATAAGCTGATGACGGCGTTTGCCCCTTATGATAACCCGCAGGTCGCGGTGGCGATGATTCTGGAGAACGGCGGTGCCGGGCCAGCAGTAGGGACCATCATGCGCCAGATCCTTGACCACATTATGCTGGGTGATAACAACACCGAACTGCCGGCTGAAAACCCGGCCGCCGCTGCGGCGGAGGACCAATAATCATGACGGATAATCCAAATAAAAAATCGCTGTGGGATAAAATCCACATCGACCCAGCCATGCTGCTGATCCTGCTGGCTCTGCTGGTGTACAGCGCCCTGGTTATCTGGAGCGCCAGCGGCCAGGACATCGGCATGATGGAGCGCAAAATCGGCCAGATCGCTATGGGTCTGATCATCATGGTGGTGATGGCGCAAATCCCGCCGCGCGTCTACGAAGGCTGGGCGCCCTACCTCTACATCTTCTGTATTATTTTGCTGGTTGCGGTAGATGCGTTTGGCGCCATTTCAAAAGGGGCGCAGCGCTGGCTGGATCTGGGCGTTGTCCGCTTCCAGCCCTCGGAAATTGCCAAAATCGCCGTTCCATTGATGGTGGCGCGCTTTATCAACCGCGACGTCTGTCCGCCGTCGCTGAAAAACACGGCCATCGCGCTGGTGCTGATTTTCCTGCCGACGCTGCTGGTTGCGGCACAGCCTGACCTTGGCACCTCAATTCTTATCGCCCTCTCCGGCCTGTTTGTTCTTTTCCTGTCGGGACTGAGCTGGCGCCTGATTGGTATCGCGGTGGTGCTGATTGCGGCGTTCATTCCTATCCTCTGGTTCTTCCTGATGCATGATTACCAGCGCCAGCGCGTTATGATGCTGCTCGATCCGGAAACCGATCCGCTGGGCGCGGGCTATCATATTATTCAGTCCAAGATTGCGATTGGCTCCGGCGGCCTGCGCGGTAAAGGCTGGCTGCACGGCACGCAGTCGCAGCTGGAATTCTTACCGGAACGCCACACCGACTTTATTTTTGCGGTACTGGCGGAAGAGCTGGGGCTGGTTGGCATCTTAATATTGCTGGCGCTGTACGTACTGCTGATCATGCGGGGATTGTGGATTGCAGCACGCGCGCAAACCACTTTTGGTCGCGTCATGGCTGGCGGGTTGATGCTGATTTTATTCGTTTATGTCTTCGTAAATATTGGTATGGTGAGTGGTATTCTGCCGGTGGTAGGCGTACCGCTGCCGCTGGTGAGTTACGGAGGCTCGGCACTGATCGTGTTGATGGCCGGGTTTGGTATCGTGATGTCGATCCATACCCACAGAAAAATGTTGTCAAAAAGCGTATAAAAATAAGGGGATCGGAATGCGTAAGCAGTGGCTGGGGATCTGCATCGCGGCAAGTTTACTTGCGGCCTGCACAAGTGATGATGGTCAGCAACAGGCAACCGTCGCGCCGCCGCAGCCTGCGGTGTGTAATGGCCCGATCGTTGAAATCAGCGGTGCCGATCCCGTTTATGAACCGCTGAATGCCAGTGCCAATCAGGATTACGAGCGCGACGGCAAAAGCTATAAAATTGTTCAGGATCCTTCCCGTTTCAGTCAGGCGGGCTTTGCCGCCATTTATGATGCCGAGCCAGGCAGTAACCTGACGGCTTCCGGGGAAGCGTTCGACCCAATGCAGCTGACGGCAGCACACCCGACGCTGCCGATCCCGAGCTACGCCCGTATCACCAACCTGGCGAATGGCCGTATGATCGTCGTGCGGATCAACGACCGTGGTCCTTACGGAAATGACCGGGTGATTTCCCTGTCGCGCGCGTCTGCCGATCGCCTGAACACTTCGAACAACACCAAAGTCCGTATTGATCCGATTATCGTCGCACAGGATGGTTCGCTCTCCGGGCCGGGTACCGCCTGTACGACAGTGGCAAAACAGACCTATGCCCTTCCTGACCGCCCAAATCTTGACGGCGGAATGGGAAGCGTCTCGTCTCCGGCAGAGCCTGCTCAGCCGGGGGGAGAAATACGCCCGATCAGCAATGACACGCTGCAAAGCGAGGATTCTACCGGCGCGCCGGTAAAGAGTAGCGGCTTTCTTGGCGCACCGACGACCTTAGCCTCGGGCGTGCTGGAAGGCAGTGAGCCAACTCCGGCCCCTGCTCCCGTTGCTGTGCCAGCGACCCAGCCGGCTCCCGTAACGGCGCCAGCGGCCACGCAAAGTGCGGCGGTGGCGGCTCCAGCAGCGGCCAGCGGCAGCTATGTGGTTCAGGTAGGCGCAGTGAGCGATCAGGCCCGGGCCAAACAGTATCAACAGCGTCTGAGCCAGCAGTTTGGCGTACCAGGACGCGTTGAGCAAAACGGCGCGGTCTGGCGCATTCAGATGGGGCCGTTTGCCAGCAAATCGCAGGCCGCGTCCCTGCAGCAGCGTCTGCAGAATGAAGCTCAACTTCAGTCATTTATCGCTGTTGCGAAATAATTAACCGGCGGTATCCGAATTGTCAGTTAGTGTAAAACACATTCACAAACTCATGCTTAAAGTCGGATGCCTGCCTGAATAGCATTTGCTATAGTAAGGCACTTTTTTTAATTCCATCACGGATGTCGTAGTTCTGACCATGAAGACCACTTTTTCTGCTCGTTTTGTGCAGCGCATGGCGCTGACCACGGCCCTTTGCGCTGCTGCGCTCTCTGCAGCTCACGCCGATGACCTGAATATCAAGACCATGATCCCTGGCGTTCCGCAAATCGACGCGGAATCCTACATCCTGATCGATTACAACTCTGGCAAAGTGCTGGCAGAACAGAATGCCGATGCCCGCCGTGATCCGGCCAGCCTGACCAAAATGATGACCAGCTACGTTATCGGCCAGGCGATGAAGGCAGGTAAATTCAAAGAATCGGATCTGGTCACCATCGGTAACGATGCGTGGGCAACCGGAAACCCTGTGTTCAAAGGTTCCTCTCTGATGTTCCTGAAGCCGGGTATGCAGGTTCCTGTTTCCCAGCTGATTCGTGGTATCAACCTGCAGTCTGGTAACGATGCCTGCGTGGCGATGGCCGATTTCGCCGCCGGTAGCCAGGATGCCTTTGTGGGCCTGATGAACAGCTACGTTACCGCGCTGGGTCTGAAAAACAGCCATTTCCAGACCGTACACGGCCTGGACGCAGACGGTCAGTACAGCTCCGCACGTGATATGGCCCTGATTGGTCAGGCGCTGATCCGCGATGTCCCTAATGAATACTCTATCTATAAAGAGAAAGAGTTCACCTTCAACGGCATTCGTCAGACCAACCGTAACGGCCTGCTGTGGGATAACAGCCTGAACGTTGACGGCATCAAAACTGGCCACACCGACAAAGCGGGCTACAACCTGGTGGCCTCTGCCACTGAAGGTCAGATGCGTCTGATCTCTGCCGTGATGGGCGGCCGCACCTTTAAAGGTCGTGAAACAGAAAGCAAGAAACTGCTGACCTGGGGCTTCCGCTTCTTCGAAACCGTGAACCCACTGAAAGCAGGCAAAGAATTTGCGTCTGAACCCGTCTGGTTCGGCGACAACGACCGTGCTTCACTCGGCGTTGATAAAGATCTCTACCTGACCATTCCACGCGGTCGTATGAAGGATCTGAAAGCCAGCTACGTGCTGAACAGCACCGAGCTGCATGCCCCGCTGCAGAAAAACCAGGTTGTGGGCACAATCAACTTCCAGCTGGATGGAAAAACGATCGATCAGCGTCCGCTGGTTGTCCTGCAAGAAATTCCTGAAGGCAATTTCTTCGGCAAAATCATTGATTACATTAAATTGATGTTCCACCACTGGTTTGGTTAAAAATTGAACACTTGAAAGTGTGATTTTGATCCCCATATACTAAGTATCCTGATAACTCCCACCTGACGTGGGAGTTATTATTTTTTGACGTTACGCCGGAGCTGACATGAAAACCAAACTTAACGAACTGCTTGAATTCCCTACCTCATTTACCTACAAAGTAATGGGTCTGGCGAAACCTGAGCTGGTTGATCAGGTGGTTGAAGTGGTACAGCGCCATGCGCCGGGTGACTACTCTCCGTCAGTAAAACCAAGCAGCAAGGGCAACTACCACTCTGTCTCTATTACCATCACTGCGACACACATTGAGCAGGTTGAAACGTTGTACGAAGAGCTCGGCAATATCGAAATTGTTCGTATGGTGCTGTAGTCCCTTTGCGGTTACCCGGTTTGCCGGGTAACCCCTCTCCCCGCTGTGATATACTCCCCCACACCTTTTGTCCCTCGTCTTCGGAGACGCAGTTTTGTATCAGGATAAAATTCTGGTCCGTCACCTCGGCCTGCAACCTTATGAGCCTGTCTCCCAGGCTATGCATGACTTCACCGATTCACGCGATGACAGCACCCCGGATGAAATCTGGCTGGTCGAACACCTGCCGGTATTTACGCAGGGCCAGGCGGGTAAAGCAGAACATTTGCTAATGACGGGAGATATCCCGGTTATCCAGAGCGATCGCGGCGGTCAGGTCACTTACCATGGGCCCGGACAGCAGGTGATGTACGTCATGCTCAATCTGAAACGCAGAAAGCTTGGCGTACGTGAACTGGTTACCTTACTGGAACAAACTGTCGTCAACACGCTGGCGGAATATGGTATTGACGCGCATCCACGCGCCGATGCGCCGGGCGTTTACGTTGGGGAAATGAAGATCTGCTCCCTGGGGCTGCGTATTCGTAAAGGCTGCTCATTCCATGGCCTGGCCTTGAATATTAATATGGACCTCGCGCCTTTCCAGCGCATTAACCCCTGCGGCTATGCCGGCATGGAAATGACGCAGGTACGCCATTGGGTTGAAACCGCTACGCCAGAAACTATTCGTCCAGTGCTTTTGAAGAACGTTTTAGCACTACTTAACAATCCACCACACGAATATATCTCTGCTTAATACATCATACAACAGGGCTCGATAATTTGGCGGGCCACTGTTTATTTACCGCTTTTGCACTTTACAATAATCCACAGATTCTATATTTTCGAAGCGCCCGAATATTACCGCTACATATTATTTAGCCTCCAGCAAGCAAGGCAAACACGGCATAAGTAACGTGAGCAATAATCACTCAACTGTTTGCTTTTGATAAACAAGTGAAACAAAACCAACACTTTACGAATCTCTACAAGCATAATAAATAAATTCAACTATCATTCATATTGTGAATGTATACGGAGTGAAAGCGTGGAGTATAATAATTTACCAGCCAAACGACTGAATGAACCCGGTGGCGAAGACAAGCCGCAAATTTTTCGGACTTTACGTAATATTGATCTCAATTTACTGACTATTTTTGAGGCGGTATATGTCCATAAGGGTATCGTTAACGCTGCGAAAATTCTTAATCTCACGCCATCAGCAATAAGCCAGTCAATCCAAAAGCTTCGCGCTATATTTCCTGACCCATTATTTATCCGCAAGGGCCAGGGGGTAACGCCGACGGCTTATGCCACGCATCTCCATGAGTACATCAGCCAGGGGCTGGAGTCGATTCTGGGCGCACTGGATTTAACCGGGAGCTATGATAAGCAGCGAACCATCACCATCGGTTGTTCCCCTTCTGTGGGGGTGCTGGTGATGCCGGCGATCTTCCAGGCCGTGAAAGAACATGCTCCGCAGCTCCTGCTTCGCAATGTGCCTCTCAATGAACCTGACATTCAGCTTGCCCAGTTCCAGACGGACCTGATTATTGAAAGCGGCAGCTTCAGTGCCAGAGCGCTGGGGCAAAATGTGCTTTATGCGGATAACCTGGTACTGGTTTGCCGCCAGCAGCATCCTGCTCTTAGCGAGCCGTTAACCATCGAAAACCTGCGCAACTACGATCACTCATCTTTCATGACCAAAGGGCAATCTAATCATGCACTTCGTCAGCGCATTTGTAGCGCGGCGAAATTTTTCGCACTGAAAAGCAAAAAAAATTGCACCGCCGAACCCTGAAAAAAAACAGGATTACGCACGGTGCAATAATAAACGCTTTATCGAATTTACGGTTTAACAGGCCAGGTGATGTCCGGGGCTGTTGAAGTATCTACCAGCTTAACTTCCTTGATGTACTCCATCCATGCAATCAGCGATTTTTTGTCATCATCAATGATGATCCCCAGCGAAAGCTCAACTTTCCAGTCGGCGGTAATCCGCTCCGCTTCAAGCAGGCGATACGACCTTTCCTGCTCTGCCAGTTTCATAAAATCGACGACTGGAGCTGTAAACGCCTTACCGTCATAGCACCAGTTAAAATCCGGCTGTGGTTTGATATTCGTGACATCCACCCACTTAAGGTCAGGATGGAACATCTGAGATATATCACCATCGGTTTCGAATAACTCAACGACAATCCCGCCATCAATGCGTGCATATTTCATCAGACGAACTCCTCAATATATACAATGCCATTACTACCTGGCTGAACATTCGCACCACCATTGGATACGTTGCCACCACCGCCACCACCGGCAGCTGCTTTGATGCTAATAGCGCCCGTTTCAGTGCTGGATCTCATACCTCCGCCCCAGTAAGAAGCACCACCATGGCCAGCGCCACCGCCACCAGTTGAACCGGTGTTATCTCCAGGAGAGTCATCTCCAGCGCCGCCAGCAATATTGATATCACCGCCAACCCCTTCACCACCATAACCACCAGTGGCACCAGTGGCACCACTTCCGCCAGTAGCTGAAACCAGAGTGCCGAAGGAACTGGTGCCGCCAGCATTACCTGATTTCCCGCCTTCACCTACATTCACCTGATAGCTTCCAGCAGTGAGGGCCAGATACTTAATGGCCGTGCCACCGGCTCCACCACCTGCGCCGCGATATCCCCCGCCCGGCGTCCCCGTACCCGAACCGCCACCACCTGTGACGGTGACGCGTGCATATTTAATGCCCGCACCGGGAACATACGTACCCGAAGAGGTATACGCACGGGAGCCAACAAGCCGCCCATGAATGCCCCCAAGATTATCAATCGCTTGCTGTTGTGCCGCAGCTCCAGCCTGAGCAATTTCAGACAGACGATTATTCAACTGCAGAGCGCCGATTATCCTGGAATCATTACCTGCTGCGACAGAGCCAGCTGTCGTACCAACGTCAGTTTTTTTCAGATAACCTGATAAGTCCTGTTGCGGTGGAGGGTTATTCGGGGAATAGGCTCGGACCGGATTTCCAGTCCCGCCTGATTCGTAGAGTGCTGCTGTTGCAATCAGATTGCCGTTGAGGTCGGTCTGAAATTGCCTGTTTCCGTCGATTTCAACAGCATAACCTAAGACGTTAATACCGCTGTCACGGAGAACACCCGCACGTACTTTATGCGCATGCCATGCAGCTTCTACACCCGCAACAAGGGTGTTCTGGGCGGGATTCCCCTCTGCGCTGAAAAGGGAGGATGGGTTGTCGATAGAGGGTAATGTACTGACTTTTTTGAAACGGAAAGTGCCATTGTAGTCACCGCCTGTAGCAGAGACTAAGATGACTGTTAACGCTGTAAGTAATTGTTGATGATTATTAGGGTCAACATCGATTCCTGCAGCAGTAAGAACATTAATCAGTTCTCTCTGAACATCACGAATAGCTGATTGCTCATTATTGAGATGTTCAGCTTCGACTATTGTTCCCAGCTCGCCCGTCACCGGATTACCATCATGAAAGAGGTTATCTGGTGTGTTTACTGGTGGCATTAAATTTTGCATTTCTACTTACTCCTGATACGCGAAGTAACAAAAGGTGTGTGCGGGTTTAAGATCGCGAAACACCTCTTCAATAATTGAATCGCCGAACTCTGTCAGACGTTCGCCAGCGGCTGAACTACCCGCCCTGAATCGGTAAATCTGAGCGCCAGAATTTTGAATATTGACGCGCCATACCCAGATGATGTCCTTTATCCAGAGACGATCTTCGGCGCGGTTTATCCCTGCGCGAAATGGCTGAGGTTCATCAATTGTGATGGTGTAACCAAGGTTCTTTGCCAGTTGAATGAAATAAGGAATACTGAGACCGCCAACTTCTGACAGCTTTGCAATAACCCTTTGTTGACGTTGCTGATAGGTCGCGCCCTCTGGTGGGGTAATAGCCAGCACACGCTCCCAGTCAGGGAGAAGGCTTTGTGCATAGAAGGGCGTAACGCCGCATTCAGCCAGCCCGGCAGAGTTTTCTACAACATCAAATACCGTAGCCTCAGCGCGAATGGAGGCATCAAGCAATGGCTGTCCTGGGCTATATGAAGACAGGGGTAACAGGCGGTTCAGAAGGTTGTAGTAACTCACAGAAGCTCAACCTCCACATCCCCCAGGCGAAGCCATTCAACTTTGACCTCGTCTATTGCCGGGTAAATATTCGCGGCCGGAGTGACGATGTCATAGTCCGTTATACCTGGAATGAGTGAGATCAATGTTCCCGCCTGGCTTCGGATAAACGCCACGCCGGGCTCACGACGCAGGTCATCATCCTCTAAAGCAGCTTTAATGGCGGTTCTGGCATCGGTCAGCGTGATGCCATCCAGTGACACCCTGACCAGCACATTAAATGTCTGAATAGCAGGAATAATGACCATTGTGTTTTTGGCAGTCACCGGGCGCATTTCATCAATATGTGCCTGGGTTCTGTTTATAACGTCCTGCGACGGTAAACCTCCGGCAGATGTAACAGCAACATCGACCGTTCCGAGACCTCGCCTTAAGGGATACACATATGCTGCGGACACACCTGATACTTCCAGCGCCCAGCGTTTATAATCGTACTTATTACCTCCGGCAGGTGGGCGACGAATGATTTCAAGCAGCCTGGCAAGAAGTTCGGCGTCGCTTTCTTCATCCGTGCCTCCGGTCATCAGGCCGACCATCACAGTGCTGTCGAACCCATCAGGTGTGGTGGTCAGTGTGGCGGATATGACGGACGTTGTGTTGCCTGTCGTTCCGGCCTGAGAAGAAATCGCATTAACGGAGGCTTTCGCATCTGGCCCGATAGTTATGTCTTCGGTGGTTGTCCATGAAACGCTGTCGCGTTTGAAAACAAGCCCCGCAGCAGCAATTGCTCCTGGTTCGCCGGTAAAGGTGGCGGGCCCGGAGGCATTATTGGCGGCTTTTTTGGTTAACCCGCGTAAACGGGCATGCAGGTACAAAAATTCAGCGTCTGCCGTATCCGGGAAAATCTGGCGGACTATCCATCCCTGATGCTGATACAGACCTTCGGCAACGCTGGCCACACTCGATGCCCGTACATACCAGTCGCTGTCTGGCCCCAGCTTGTCATCAGGTAATTGCAGCAGGTTCTTGATGTCACGCAGCATGTCAGTGCGGATTTGTGCGGCATTTTTGGTAATGAATGGCATCAGCTGACCTTAACCGGATATTTCCACGTCTGCGGTGTTCCGCTCGCAGACGTGACGATGATATGAAGCAGCATCCAGCCTTGTTGCCAGTGCTCGGCGGTGATGGAAATGGACAGAGCACGACCGTCGTCAATAATCGGCTGCAGGGCTTGCTGCGAATACTGCACCGCGAGTCTCTGAACGCGGGACACATCCTTCTCGCGGCGGAGTGTATGTAAAAGAGAGCCCAGCGTTGGATCTGCCCACCATGAGCCAAGGGGCGTCATCAGCCGTAAGTAGACGGCATTCGCTAAAGAGTCTGAGCTGTCGCCGGTATAATCGCCGGTCGTTGGATCAATCAACATTTCCATGCCGTAATACTATCGGCATGGAAATTTAAATTATCGGTGAAGGGGTTCAGTGGGTATTGCTTTTGAAGGAGAACTTACGTTACCACAAATTACATTTGCTGATTAGGTTTCTGCGTTGTGCCTGCGTCGCCGCCGTGGTTGTGGTCGTGACCGTCATAAGTCTCACGCATGGTGTTCAGCGTAGACTTACCGTCAGCGACTTCATTACTGCCTTTCAGCAGTGGTGTATCAAAATCTGCCCGCTCTGAGGCTGTGGTTTTATACGTTCTGGTATTAACAATATGTTGTTCGGTATTCACCGTGTGCTTTTTAGTATTAACGATATATTCATCGCAGTTTACTTCAATTATTTTTCCGCGCTTCAGAATAATGTTGCTTCCTTCATCCGAATAAATGGCAAGCTCACCACTTTTCAGGTTCTTTAGCCTGTATGCAGCGTGTTCCGTGGCAATCACCACGCTATGACTGGTGCGCCCGTTAAGCGGGAGCATAATGGCTTTAGTCCCCCTGGGCGGGTTGGATGTAAAACCGTACTGCTGGAACATCTCCACATCCTGCAGAGACTCAGTAGCCAGGCCTTTACCCTGAATGGTCTGAATATCACCGCCGCTGTTAACCCTTATTAAAACGCCCCTGAAGGCCTGTCTTATACGGTTTAACGCCGTGTTAATACGAGAATCAATTTTGTTCCACATCGATAATCTCCAGCTCTTTATTTACTTTGGCGCGACGCTTACGTGATTTGCGTTTTTTCGGATAAGCATCCGGTATCCATATGGCGTCCTCTTTGAGACGCAGGGTGGTAATGGTGTTGTCTGGCCGTCCACCTGAAAACTCTCTTCCCATGAGGAAGTAAATGTCATCAATGCCATGTGGCTCGCTTCGGACACGAATACGCTGGCCCGGTTGCCATAACTGACCGTTATCCATGCGATGGCCTTTAACAATAGCCGTCAGATCAAACCCGTTCAGACGGGCGTCAGCCATGGCCTTTCTCGCGCGATAATCAACCTGCGCCTGATTATCAGCATCACCGGCAACCATAATCTGCGGACGATAGAAAGGTACGGTACTGTCGCGAACGGTACTACGTAAGCCATGAAAGCCATTCTCTGCAGAGCCGGTGCTGTCATAAATTGCGTCGGCATCATCATCGTCTTCAGCCTCGGCGCTCTGGTCATCAACGTCAATAACTTCCAGTTTCCCTGACTTTTTCCCCTGGCCGTGTCCCTGTGCCAGCATTGTCAGTTCAGAGAACGCACCGGTAATGGATGACCGGTCACTGAGATCGAGGACATTATTTCCCCGACCGTCACGATTCAAAACAAGCGTGGCCACGGGGTCTTTTGTGTAGTCCGGCCCTCCAATTACCAGCGTGCCATCTGGCTCAAACCATGGCCATAACCCGCGTGCGGCAGCTGCACGTTCAAGGGTATCCCACGCACGCTCTCCGGGCTCCACGCTGACCTTGTCATTACGCAGGGATGATTCAGCCTCGATGCGGATGTTCGTTATCCCCAGCGGCCTGACAACCTGGGCGATCACTTCTTCAAGACTGAGCTGGCGGGAGGTGAAAACGGGTGAAGCGCAGTCAACAAGCACGGCTGCGCCATCGCGACCGGAAAGCGATAAAGAGACCTGCTGACGGGATACCCGGCGCTGAACCACATCCACCCGACCGGACATGACAACATCATTACCCACCCTGACCAGCACCGGCACACCACGTTTAATGGCCGGAGGGAAAATACCATCAGGCAGCCCAAGCGTTACGCTCCATGCATCGGAGGGGATCAGATAATCGGAGTCAATCTGATAGCGGCTCCATGCACTATGGATTTTGCCATCAATAACCAGGCTCACTGTATTCTGCGAATCTTTATCTTGAGTAGGCATTCAGAACGTCACCGGCTTTGATATTGTTAGGATTACGTAGTGTCGGATTAAGGTGCAGCAGCTCGGCGGCGCGCGTGTAGTCCTCGTACCACAGGTGGGCCAGCAAATGCAGGTTAGTGTCGGACAATGCCACTCGCGTAGTCAGTGGTGGTCTGCTGGTAATAACCGCTGCTCCCAGCTCCTGAACGGTCAGGGCGATATCCTTGAGTCCTTCAACCACGGGTTGCCAGGTCACGCCACCAGGTGTTTCACCGGCACTCACGTTTTGCGTATCGGCAGCAAAGGTGTCCCGCGTCTGGTCGATTGCCTCCTGAATGGCCGTCCTGGTGTCATTGGTGATTTGCTCAATATCGACAGGAGACAGAATATCGCTGATGCTGCTGTCACTGAGTATGTC
The DNA here is from genome assembly GCF_001521715.1 of Enterobacter asburiae. NCBI lineage: Bacteria > Pseudomonadati > Pseudomonadota > Gammaproteobacteria > Enterobacterales > Enterobacteriaceae > Enterobacter > Enterobacter asburiae. Next base: position 357,699 of record NZ_CP011863.1, on the reverse strand, counting down.
TGAAGCATCAAGTGCCAGCTGGATTGCAACCTGAATTTTTACCGCCGTTACCAGCTCGGTAATATCCGAGGTTGATGACCCTGCCGGAACGGCAACAGCAACCGTCTTTTGCCCGGTCACTATCTGCTGAGGTAATGCGGCCACATCCTGCAGATTATTACGGCCATTCTTCCAGTCGGCCATCACGATGCCCGCTGTGCCGGAAACGTCTGAGGACTGTGAATAGCTTCCGGGATTATTACTGACACTTGATTTGGACTGAAACGACGTCAGACTCAGCGCACTCTGCAGGTCATTCATGAACGCTTTCGGGTAATTAACAAAATCCGAGGTGGTACTGACAAATCCCGTCAGTTCCCCCTTAAGCACGGTCACCATGTTCAGCGTCGTGGTTGCCAGCGATTTCGCTTTTTTCATCCACTTTTTCGCTGTACGCAGAGGCGAGAGAATATTGTCGATGGCCGTCTGGGCTTTCTCCAGAGCGGATTGCGCCTGGTTGAAAATGATATCGGCTTTCGACAGCGGGAAGTCGCTGCCAAAGAAAGGCAGATTACGTCCCCCCTGGATAAAGACTACTTCGACAACGCAGTAATCAACGTTTTCCGCTTCATGCGATGCCTGATACTCAATGCACTGCATGCCCGTCATGGAGCCGAAAACGGGATGAATTAATTCCGCACTGCCGCGGGTATCCAGCGCGGCCAGAAACGCCTGCAGTCGCACATCGTAATCGTCGCCCCAGAAAAGGACCGTCATTCGCAGGTTACGAGGCTTGCGGCCAAGGTCATCAACATCACCACCATCCACATAGGGATACTCATACGTTGCAATGTCTCGGCTGGCGCTGTCACGGGTATTAACCACATCAAAGCGGACGCCCCTGAATGAGGCATCCTGTAATGAATCTTCCCAGCTCACTGCGGGCCTCCTGTTGAGCCGCGAACGGATTGTTGGCCGTTGTATTCATTGACCGCTGATGCAATTTCACGGCCGTCCAGAATCAACTTTGTGGTGAGGTTAATGGGTTGTGATTTTTGTTGCTGTTGGGGCAAAAGATAAGACGGCACGCCTGTTGTTGCTGGTGTGTTTTGCCCCATCGTGGCCGGAGAACTCCACCATGATTTGACCTCATCCACGACATCCAGCAATCCGGGGCGGGCTTTTACTGCATCCAGCATGCGTGCTGACTCACTGGAATAGTTGTCAACCTTAAGCCGCGCACGTGCATCAGCATCACCTCGCTCAACATGAACAAGTGGCGCATCCTGCATACCCTGATAGAGGGCCAGTGGGGCTAATACCTTGCCAGCTCCGCCACGAATAACGGACCAGGCACGCCCAAGAGCAGATCCCCCTGCAGTCGGCACTCCACCGCCTGGAGAGCCTGGCATTTTTATTCCCCCACCAGTCAGGAAGTTTAGCCCTGCAAAAGCTACCGCCGCTGCAGTCATGGCTTTAATACCTGTGGTGGCACCAGAAATAGCCGTGGTTAGCTCAGGATATTCTTTAGCGTAATCAGAAAGTTTTGACGTCAAATCACCATATAAATCGGCGACAGGTTTCATTGCATCCTGCTCAGAGAACATTTTCTCTGATTCAAATTGTTGTGATTTAAAATCATTGGTTGATGAGATCACATCATATGAAGCAGCACCAGCGCCAACGGAATCACGCGTTCCTGAAATCTGCTCCTTAATGAAGTCTTTTTTCATTATGCTTGTTTTTAGTGCGGTACTGGCCTGCTGGTCAGCAACTATTTTCGATGTAATTGAGGAAACTATAATATCCAGTGAGGCAAGGATATCTTTCTCCTTGTCCGTCCCTTTAAATTTCGTAGCCTGAGCCCGTAATTTCTTCACGCGTGGGTCGGCTGAAACAATACCTGATACTGCATTGGTGAATGCATCAGAAGTATTTACGCCTGAAAATCGCTGGTCAGCCATATAATCAGCATAGGCAAGCATCCTTCCGTCTTTAGTCCTGAATCTTTTATTTTTTAACGCATTCTGAGTGTCAGCACTGGTGTATTTATCAAGCAGGTTATTAACGTTTGTTGATGCAGCGCTATTATCACCTGCTGTTTCAGCGTTAGCCTGTAGCATAGCGAGAATTACATCCAAATCTTTTAACCCTGACATACCTACAGAGTTAGCTTTTGTCATGGTTAAAGGTAATGAACCAGCCATATCAGCAAGTTCATATTTACCATTCTCCCCAGACCTGATGGTTTTATCAAATACCGCTGGCAAATCCTCAGCCTTTATATCAAAGTTCTTAATTGCACCAATAGCAATACGAGCAAGGTCATTAGGGTTTGCACCTGAGGCCGTAGCATAACGAGTAATATCCGGCAGGATTTTTAATGCCGTTTTATCATCAAGACCACCTGCGAAAAGCGAATTAATAGTTTCCTGTGCAGCCTCCGGTGTTCCACCGCCATAACGAACAGCCCCACGGATTGCATTATTGATCTCAGGTATTTTATTAATACGGTCTGGCGCTGAGAGGTTGTTATAAGCGGTATTTGCAATCTCAGCATTACGCCGTTCGTAAGCCATCTGACGCTGAACCGGGTCTTTTATAATCATACCCGCAGCGGTTAACCCACCGGCTACTGCTGCCACGGTTGAACCTGCAGCACGCAAGCGCTGCATGCGTGTCATTGAGTCATTCACGCCGCCAAGCTCAGTTCTAAGCGTCTTGACCCTGTCAGTCATGGCCCTGAAAGCCCGGTTCTGCTCATTTGCGGACAGCATACCTGTGCGGGTAAGGCGATTATAGGCCGCCATGGTCTGCTGTATTTCGCGCTGTATTTCGCGCTCTGAGCGAATGCCAAGAGTTGCTCGCGCCGAACTGGCGCGACGGTATTCCTCAATCAGAGAACGGGAGGCGCGAATCGCTGTGGTTGAGTTCTGCTGGCGGGATTTCGCCAGCTCGTCATCGGTCTTTTGCGCCGCTTTGGTATCACGGCTGATGCCCTGCAGCGCCTGCTTAAGCACTTTGGAGCCGGTATCACGGGCAAGCAGCTGCAGCGCCAGTTGTAAGTTACGCGCCATGGATTATCTCCGTTTGCCGACTTTCTTCCGGCGTTGCGATTTGACAGTGCGGGTTGTGCGGGTGGTGGTTTGCCCGGTTTTCTTTCCATGTAACCGGGCAAGCGCTTCGGTGTAGCCGTCAAGTTCCGTTCGGGTCATGCTTCCGATTTGTTGTTCACTGATCCCGTATCGCCCGAGGGCAAGGACGAGGGTTCGGTACCCGGTGAGCTTTTGTTCAAATCCATCCGCTTTTTTTTAATGGCTTCAATCTGAGCATCGATGAGATCGAAATCATCGTCATTCAGCTCGTTAAGTAACAGCTCTGCCGTGATTTCCTCCTTCGGCAGGTCTCCGAGGGAAGTAATTGCACACGCCATCACCGCAACGCGATAATACATGTTTGCGGCTGCGCCTTCGGTAGTGCCGCAGGCTTCATCGGTTGCCCGCAGCGCTTCAATGGTATCGTTCACCACAGGCAGCCTGACGGCAAAGTCAAAATGGACTTTATCACCGTATTTAACGCCATATAAAAGCTGCTGCTTTTCCATTTATTCCTCCACCCGACGAAGCGCATTCATGGTGATATCGCGCTTCGCTTCGTTGTCGACGGTATACTGAGCCCCGGCCTGAGTGCTGAAGCAGTCCAGGTACGAAACACGTTTGCCCGTGTTGTTCAGCGGGTACTGGGTGATTTTCGCACCTTCAATACCGCCCCAGTTCAGGTCGCCGGACTCCGGTATGACCACAGTAACAGTCAGCTGGATCTCTTCGATGCCACGGGAGAAACCTTTGGCACGGCCCGTCTTGTTCATCGTCTTCACCAGCTTACGCCCGGTGGTCACATCTTCCTTGAGGTCGGTTACTTCAATTTCCTGGCCGTCGACTTCCATGACGATCGCGCCAACATATTCTTCAAGAGCCATTCTGGTTTCCCCCTCAGAGCAGCAAATCAATTCGACCGGCAAAGACGTGCAGGCCATTCACAACATCCGCAGGAATGCGACCGTTCAGCTGGTTAGCATCCTGCAGATCGCGCTCGACAATAAGACCGTCTTTGTTGGCATCCACCTCCTCGACAATCTCCAGCTCTTCGAGCTTATAAAGCACATCCAGCAGCTCACTGCGCACCTTAGGTGGCGTCCTTGAGCTGAGCTTGTCGCGCGGGAATCGCAGTGCGATGCGTTCACGGCAGGCCTTGCGCACATAGTCCAGCGTTCGGATAGTGGTGATGTCCAGCAGTGCCACATCATCCACGCCCTGGGCGTTTTTGGTGTAGGTACTGATAGCGCGGACGATCTGCACTTTGTCGCCGGGGCCAATCTCAAACGGCGTAAGGCCATTACGCAGGGCATTTTCCTGCTCGGTTCGACCAGGCTGACTCTCAACAGCTGTCACATCCAGCGTGCTCATCGCAAGGGTATTCAGCGGGCGGGCCGGGTCCTCTTCACTGGCGATAACAGCGGCATAGGCAGCAGCAATCTGCGCCGGGGTTTTTACCGAACCGCTATGCCAGCCCAGCGTGATACGCCCGTCATTAAGTGAGGCAGCCAGTGCAATGCCGGTGGAAAGGGACTTGCGCCACCCACCCACACCGATTGCGCCGCGCTGTTCCATCGCATTGCTGACGTTTGTCAGATGGTTACGCAGCGCCGTCATCGCCTCCTGGGTGGAGAACGGACAAACAACAATGTTATGACCTGCAGAAAACGCCGCTGCCAGCGCTGGCGTAATATCCGGATCAACATTGCCGCCTGCAAGCGTGGTCGCCGCCGCTGTGATACCCGCTGCCGTCACCCCGGAAGAGACAATAATATCGTTACCAACCGCCCCTTTATGGCGGCAGGTCAGGGTCACTTCCCCCGCGTTTGCCGTTGCCGTCACTGGCAACCCGTCTTTCTGGGTAATCAGTTCCGTCAGCGCTGCCGCAATGGTCTCCGCCGTATCTGCTGCCGAAATACCGACATCAATACGCGTGCCATTAATGGATACGCTCAGCTTCCCGCTGGAAGATGCTGTGCCGGTCACAGTGACTTTGCCCGTCGCGGCTGTTGCAGTGGCCGCATCGCTGACCCCGACGATCTGCAGCTGCAGGTAGGGGTATGCTCCGATGGCCGCAGTGGCCATCAGATGCGCCAGTGAGCCACGGCCAAAGTACGTCGCGGCCTCTTCATCAGAGAAAACAGACTGAATGACAAGCGGCGCAGACGAACCGGAGGCCAGCATTGGCGCAATCATCAGCACCTTCTGGGTGTTACCCGGCAGGGTACGAACGGCCAGGCGGGTGTTGAACTCAAAATACTGTCCCGGTTTGCGGTTCGTACCGATAGTGTCAAAACTGATATTAGGACTGCTCACCGTTCACCTCCGTGCTGACTGCGTTGTTTTTGTTTTTGGTGTTCTTGTCACTGTCCGTGACAACAATCAGATCACCGGCCATTACCTGACGCTGGTAATAAGCGGTGTTCTCCACCTCAAGGGAGGCCGCATCGGTGATGTAGCGACGCGCATTATCCTCGCGCGGCACGTTCAATCCTTTGGCGGCTATCACTTTAATTTTGCTCATGACTGATAATGTCCTCTGCTGCATTGTCTTTATCAGGCTGCTTAAGGTCGTAACTGAGCCGTGTTCTCAGCCAGTCCGGGTCGCCGTCTGAGGTGACACCGTCATAAATCTGGAACATATGGTCAGCATGACCTTCAGGTGCATCCGTAAGCGGGTAACGCCCGTTTTCGAGTGCAGATTCAATCCACTTCGTGTCGAACTCACAGGCAAAAACGGAAAAAGCCTGTGCCTCTATCTGGGTGTTGAAGAGCGTGCGTACGCGACCGGGGCTGAGCGGGGCAATCTTGATACCCGTATCGGCCATATCCTGACCCGACAGCAGACGACGAACGGCGGCGACCAGAATATACGTCCCCACCTCCTGCACATGCGGCCCACCCATTCTGGCCGCTTCTTCACTGCGCAGGCTGCGCTCGCCAACCACCACGACAAAACGACCGTGGGTCACAAACCGTTGCCGTGCTGTGCTGTATGGCTCGGTTTTTTGTACCCCGCCGAAGGTCACCCAGACCGCAGGCAGCTGGCGCAGTACCTCTGCAGGCTCGCCATCCAGCTCGCCACCGTAGGAGCGCACATTCTTCGCCATACGCCCCATACCTTTGCGAAGGCGCTCCACGATGGCTTTTTCAATATCCGTAATCACCATCAGAAACTTCCTCCGCCAGTCTGGTCACGCCCGAAGACGCGACCACCTGACACCATCCGCGCACCGGTTCCGCTTTTCACCACTTCACCTGTCGTCGTGCGGCCCAGATTGATTCGCCCGGATGCAACTTTTTCCAGGTAGCGAACGGTGTCTTCATACCGCTCGCGGATTTCTGCTGTCATCTGGGTCTCAGAGCCGCACAGAAGATAGCGGGCGATGTTGCAGCAGCGACCAACGAGAACACGGGGCTCATCAGCCCAGGGCACCGGATAGCGACCACAGAGATATCCGTCGATTTCAGCGCTGGCCTGAACGAGTGCGCCGTTCAGCACATCATCGTCAATCTGCCCGGTGTAGTTGCGGTCGGTGAGCGACACGCATTCGCGCTCACCAAACGCCCTGACCATGTCCTCCCGGTTCGCGTACATGGCTTACCCCTTGGCCTTTTTGTCCGGGTTTTCCGAACCGGCCTGCAGCGCATCCAGCTTCTGACTCAGTGCATCACGTACCGTCTCCAGCTCCGTGATGGTGCCGTTTGCACTGGCAAGCTGCTGCTTAAGCGCGTCGCCATCCTGGTTGAGCTGCAGAACCGTCGCCTCCAGCTCGCTGACGCGTGCCTTGAGGCCGTCACGCTCGGTGGTCAGGGCGGAAACAGCATCGCCGTCGCCAGCGTTTTCAGGCACATCCTGCAAACGAACCACAATCAGATTGGGATCGTTTTCCAGAATCTGGAGTTCGCTGTCGCTGAAATGGTCATCCGGCCAGGTGACAGTATTCGCGCTGTGGGCGATGCCGAGACGGCGAAAGCCATCGCGGCGGGCAGTGATTTGAATCGGCATTATGCGTCCTCCCCGGTGGAGCCATACGCCATCTGCCAGAAGCCGTAGCCACCATTTGCACGGGCTTCAGCACCGAAGATGAACTTCTTGCGCATAAAGACGTTGTCAGCGTTGTAGTCGGTCTGCTCGACAAAGACCGGTTTTTTACGCTCCTGATAAATCAGGGGCTTCACGGGTTTTGACGTGTCCAGAAGGAACCAGGCGGTATCTGACGTCAGCTCTGGGACAACCAGAACTTCAGCCGTCCCCTTGTATGGGTTTGGCGTATTGTCAGGGAAGCGGTCAGCCGTCATCAGATAGTTGGCATCGTCTTCAAGAGCCGGAGGCACAACCAGGATGGTCGGGCGAATTTTCAGGGACGCGCCTTCATCATCCTTCAGGCTGCGCATGGCCGTTCGTGCAGCCCCGTAACTTGCTTTTGCGGCGGCAAGCGAGGTAACGGCAAGCTTTTTCGTGCCTTTGTTAGAGACCGACTTGCCCCCCGAAAGGTGGTCGGTATCAAAGAAGGGCTGACCGTCGTAGCAAAGATTGGTGAAACCTTTGCTCAGGAGAGCGAAGACGATATCGGCAGGCAGTTCTGCAGCGGACTGGCCCGCACCTTTCGCCTGCAGGGCATATCCCATGATTTGATCGTCTTCGATATCGTTACGTTCAACTTCTACCGTCGCTTCCCAGTCTTTGTTGCGGATGGTGTAGTTGAACGCGGCGAGCGCTTTAACCACCTTGTCGCCAATCCACTCACGCATTTTCGGGAAACGGCTTAGCCAGCTGTAGTCGTTTTCTTTCCCGGTCGACGGCACCACCATGGCAATCTTCTGCCAGTCGGACGGAGCCTGATCAAAGGCGTTCTGGAAGGTCGCTTTCAGATTAATGAAAATCTGACGTACATTTTTTACGTTAATTAACACGGTTCTCTCCTTATTAAATCAGAACCCAGACGCCATCATTCTCAAGACCAAGCACCTTTCCGGCGATCGGACGGGCGTTGGTATCACTGGTTTTGGCCACGGTCTGGCTGTCCACCACGTAGCAATCCTTGCCAATCTGCGTCTGCGTGACCGCGTCAGCAGTGCTGTTGGCAAGGAACCAGGCTTTACCGCGACGAACCAGCACACTCGCATCACCGGCGGAACCGGCAGAGTTATCCACCCAGCCATCACAGATGCCGAGGGTGGTATTGGCTGCCGTGGCGCTGCCTGGTACAGCAAAGCCCGCTGCGTTGGCCGCAATAATGTGGCCGCCAAAGAGTTCAGTGGCTGCCGCAACCGGGACGGCAAACAGCTGGCCGTCGCGATAAGGGGTATGACGATCCATTTCGCTCTCCTTTATTTGAGGTATTTCGCGACGCTTTCCGGGTCATTGCCCATCATTGAGCAGATGGCCGGGTCAATCGCATCATCTTCAGCACCCTGTGACGGGCGTGACGGAAGGCCTGCAGGCGGTTGCCCCTGAGTCTGACTGGTAGTCAGTGCGGCAATCTTTGGCGCTTTTTCGATAAAGGCGGTAAGACTGGCCGGATCGGATTTCGCCAGTGATGCAGCCCATTCCTGTTGCGCCGGAAGCAGACGACCGTCGCTGAGGGCAACCGTAATCAACGCTTCAGCCTGCTGCATGGCGAGTGCGGCGGTATTACCCGCACCGGCACGCTCTGTCGCCTGCTGAACGGCTGAATGCATGACCTCCACCGAAACCCATTTAGCCGGGTCAGGCGTGTCGAGTTTCGCCGTCAGGTCAGCGATGTTCTGCGCGTTCTGGTTCAGGATATCCAGCAGACTGACCGACGCCGCTGCAGTCCCCTGGCCACCGGAAATCATGGTGATGATTTTTTGCAGCTCAGCCATGATCTCTTCTTTCGTTGAAGCGGTTGGCAGATTGAGCATCCAGCGCAGGTTGCTCAGTAACTCGTTGAGAAATTCTTCATCCATTTCGGTCTGACCCTCTGTGGTTAAATGCGCGGCCATCAGGGAGGCGGCAGCAAGTAACACTTCCTCCATCCCGTCGACCGCTGGTGTATTGGTCAGAGCGGCGTTGAGCAACTCCATCACCTGACCGGTTTTGTCGTAAGAAAATACGGGGGAAATAAAGCGATACTCCTTCGCCTCGACCATCGCAGCCGCAGCGGCTGTCCACTCGACATCGATGGCGAACAAACCTTCACCGTCCCGCCACTCCAGCTTTTTGAAGAATGCAGCTGCAGGAGCAGGCAGACCGTTTTTAGCGGCCCGAAGGGTCTGGTGTTCGTAGTCCAGGACGTAAGGGGTATCGCGGGCATCAGCTGCGGCAATAAGGCGCTCTGCAATTTCCCGCGTCATCAGCCAGGCGGCGCATTCGGTCGGGCGACCATCACGGGCGCGGAATTCACCAGCCGGAAAGAGCTGAATGACACCGGGGGTAGCGGTGTTTATTTCCTGGGTGAGTGAAGCGATGAGTGTCTTTTTCATGGTGCCGACGATACGGCACCACTGCGGGGAGGTTCAGATGAAGGGGTTCAGTGGATTAACGCTGAGGATCGTTTTCTTTGGTTGTCGGCTTATCGGGTTTAGCAGACTGACGCTTCTGATGCCTGCGGGAAAAGTATCGGTCAGTGAACCACTCAGCAACCTTTATAACCAGGCCCCCAAAGATGCCAATGAAAACCCACTGCTGCGGGGTGAAATAATCAAGGAAAGCTTTGAATGTGTCCAGTTGCTCGCTCCCGTAATGCATTTATGAGCCCAGACCTTTTTAAACCGCTTTTAAAAACGTCTGAACACCTCTTTGGCGAATCACTCTAGCACAATCAGACTGAACGCGTCACAGCGCGTTACAGGACGAATTTGCCCTCAGTCTAAAATACGTTTCAGATACTGCTCAGCCGTATTCTCCATCTTCTCCACGTCATCTTCGGTGAGATGGAGGAAAGGACGCGCGGGCATCTTAATTTTATACGCCCCGATAGTGTTCCACTGCTCAAAGTTGGAGCGGGATTTTTTAACGAACCGGTTACCCACTGAACCATCCTTGTTCTGGCGATAGTAGGCTTTCTGGCTGCGGGCCGGAATGCTGATTTCCCCGCCCTCTTGGTGGATGCGGGCGTATTTCACATTGGTCCCGACCGTCGCCTCATCATTCGTGCTGTACTGGGTGATACTTGCCGCCAGTCGACCGCTCTTCTGGAGAATTTTACCGCCCCGGCGCTGACGGGCGTATGCCGGGCTCCAGCCCATCCACGCCGGTCGACCCTGTTGCGCGAAGTTTTCTTCGACGGCATCGCCCATGGCAGCGGCCATCTCGCGCATCAGGGGAGCGCGGTTTTCCAGCTTTTTAATGAGTTCCCCGAGTGAGCGCTCAAAGTCACCAATGTCATATTTGATGGCGTAGCTCATGGTTTCAGCTCCAGCAGCTGCGCCGCGCGTTCAGATAACACATCGCCTGGGGTGACTGTGGCACCTGCGTTCATCAGCGACAGACGCCAGCCATCGTCAGACTCCACACCACGCACCGCGCGGATGCCGTTCTGCCCGGAGAGGAGCCACACCAGAGCATCATCATCAAGCCAGACACCAGCTGGCTGACGGAGCAGTACGGGAAGCTCTGACCACATCGGGCCTGGGGCCAGCCGGACATCCTCTTCGTGAATGCTTAATGTGATCGCACCGTTAACACCACGCTCTTCGAGGCGATTCAGCAGCTCAGGCTGGATACCGCCGACGCGCCTCAGGTCGCCACGGGTCTTCTGCCGCACGCTGACGGTGTCGACCCAGCGACGCACATCATCGCTGACGGCATCCAGCACAGCAGGTTCAGACAGTGTTTCATGGATGGCCTGAGAGGCAATCCGGGGCGTGGTGGTTGCAGATTTATCCATAAGGCGCTGTCCGAGAGAAGAGAGCCAGCCCTGACCTGGATTGTGCCCGAATCCGGCATCAGGGGTGTAAAGCTCACCGTTGAAGCGTAATGCCTTAACGTCACGGGTTTCTTTTGGTCCCCATGCCTGTTGTACCGTGACAATGTCCTGCTCCCACGATTTGACCTCAATCCCCATGCGGTCAGCATCCGCCTGGGTTCGGGCGCGAATGCGGCAGCGGCAGTGGTATCCGTCAGGCGGGTACATGAACTGCCACACAGGATCGTCATAGCGGGCAGTGAAACCATTGAGCCTGGCGTGGAGTGGCCGGGTGTGCATGTCCATGACGGCCACGCGTTCCCATATGGGGCGAAACTCCGCGTTGGCCATCTGCTCCGCATAGCGACCGGCACCATACGCCGCCTGCATATTGGTTTCAAAGATGGTGCGCAGACGGCGTGGCGTGAGTTGTTTACCCTCCAGAACGCCATCTTCATCGGCGACCAGCCTGGCACGGTCGGCAAGCCAGCCCTTACGGATCAACGTTGGGGTAATCTGCCGTTCGAAGTCCCGGAGCGTGCCGCCGTTAACAATATGCTCGCGCAGCGATTTATGAATATCCTCAAGTACATCCTGTTTAAGGACGCCCGCCACGGTGAAACTGGTGGCGTGGGCGCGGGCTTCAACATCGTGCCAGTTAAAGCCAGTGACGTAGCCCTTCGATTCGAAGTAGGCAATTGCTTCTTCGGGCTTTAACCGGATGGCGTACCCCAGATCAACATCAGCTTTCGGCATTGAGTCGTCCCCAGACCTCGCTGACAAACAGCGCCTGCTTTATCAGCTGTTGCAGCTGCGCATCATCCAGCTGAGGATAACTCGCAGCAATGATATCCAGTGCCTCATCAGGGCTTTGCCCCTTGCTCAGGGCCGAGACCAGCGGCGCAATCAGCTTATCCATAGCCACCGCGATGCTCTCCCCTGGCGATGTGGCGCTGTCCAGCGCATCCTGCGCAGGGTCAATAACCTCACCCGTGGTGCTCAGTGCCGTGAAATGGCGGAATACCGGCGTGGTGCTCAGCCCCACCGGAGAGGGTGCAGCAGGCGGCGTCAGCACAGCTTCGTTATCTTTTGGTACCGGAATCCCGACCTTTTTGTGTATCCATGAGGTCGGGATAGTGTCCATCCCGGCGCGTACCAGCGCGGAAACACCATTGGCGAAGGTTTCAATGCTCTCCAGCTCGCGGGTATCAAATACCAGGCGCGGCTGACGGCGGGGGCTGACGTTATAACCATTAATGGCCAGCAGCATACGAATGAAGCCACGATAAAACCCTTCCAGCTGGCGGGCATCAGCGGTCAGCAGATCGTGGCGGACTTCGTTATGCACATTTCCGAGCGCATTGGTTGAGGACTTACCGTCCGCCTGTGACGTCAGCGTGCCGCCAAGAATGACTTTTGACGCGGTGCGTTCGCACCAGTTAATCATCGCCATGAAAGGATCGGATTGCCCCTCGGCGGCATCCTTAAATTCGATTTTGGTGTTGTCAGGAATAATCCCCGATGCGTTATGACCGATACTGACTAGTGCCTCCATGAGTTTATCCTGCTCATCCTGGCTGGCCCCGGACATATACGACCCGATACGCGGCGGCAGTCCGTAGATTTCAAGGAACTCAGCGAGATCGCGCACGCTGTAGTTTTTAAACAGATACGGCCAGACCAGCACGCGGTATAACCCTGACTGCGCGATATAACCTGACTTGGCGTTGTGCGTATGCACCAGCCAGCCAAACGGCCAGAGTTCTTCTCCACCCAGCGTGCCGGTGTTAAGACGCACCTCGTCCCCGGCTTCCGGCGTGGTACAGAACCAGCGATGCGGACGCAGTTTGATTTTGACGGGCAGCCACAGATTGCCGTCAAGCTCCCACTTTTCAATCTCCTGAGCGGAAAAGCCATGCCCGATAGCTTCCGCTGCGTTCAGGGTAATATCTTCCATCTCCTGAAGGTCAGCGAACCAGCTGGCCACCATCGCGGCGATCTGCTTTTCTTCCGCCGTCGCGTTCGGCGGTGGCTCGATGCTCCAGTCCAGAGTAAGCAGCGCATTCTTGCGCTTGGCCATTTCAGAAAAGATATGCCCGTCCCGCTCAACCATATCTTCGAAAAGGTCAGCCTGAGCTGCCAGGTCGCCGCGCTCTGCCGCTTCAAGCAAACGAGGAAGACGGGCAATGGTCATTCCCCGTGAGGGGTGAGTTGGCCAGTCACGCTGCAGCTCGAACGTGCGGGAGGACTGGGGGGCTTTAAGCACCTCTTTATTTAGCGGGCGACCATACTGGTCAAGAATCTGAACCATTATCAAAATCCTCCTGAAGGACCGAACCTGTCCCCGCTATGGCCACGGCGGGGAACAGCTTTAAACTCGAAATTACCAGCGCCGGAAACGGCCAGCATCCAGAGCATATGCAGGGCATCAGGCCCGTCATCATGGTCAGCTTTGGGGAAATGCCGGAGCTGGTCGATAAGTGTGGTCTGGGAAGGGTGCAGACGTATCAGGCCGTTGGCCATATGTGGCTGCAGTGACTCAATGCGCAGGAGCTTATCAACCGAAGGCGTGACGGCCCTGGCAGGAACGGGGATACCCATCGCAGCGGAACGCTTCACCAGTTCTGTGCGCAGGAACTCCTGGAACTGGACGGACTCGACCGCCCAGACCAGGCAGTTATAATCCTGCTGCAGCTCGATAACGTCAGAGATAATTTTGTCCGGCACACGCTTACGGATACGCGCTTCAACAACATCCAGAATGCCGGTGAAGCGGTTGAAACCGCCGACCAGCAACGCAGAAGGGTCACGGCTGTTACCGTGTTTACCCAGACTGGGGTCACATGCACCATAGAAGCGCCACTCGTTAAGGCGGTTGACCCAGAAGTTAATGCAGCCGGTAAATGGCGCATCTTCGCCGCTGACGGGATCGTTCTGATATTCCGCATCAAAGGTGCTGTGGCCATCACGGGCACGGATGAGCATCAGGGCATAAAGCGGACGCGCAGCCCATGACACAACAGCTCCTTCATCCATCTCAGCCTGATGCTCACGGTAGTATGCCTGCGCCAGCATCTGACCATCTTCGTCGTTGTTACGCAGGATCTCTTCCCATTTATCCCACAGCGACATATTGTGCGGCCAGCTGATGAGCGCTTTAAACCGGGCCCGCGTCCATAGCGGATTTTTAAGGGTGCGGGAAAGCACGGAATCGTAGTGCAGGATTGTCCCGATATACACCACATCGAACTTGGCCCCCGCGCCGCCAAGCGGCAGGACGGTTTTTTTGAGCCAGTTATCGAGCTTGTCACGCTGCTCAGGGTTACGCACCAGCTCGTCGTTCTCGATATCATCGAGCACAGCTAGGTCAGGTCGATACGGGCCATGGCGCAGGCCACGCAGCTTTTTACCACTACCGGCGACCTGCACCTTAATGTCGTTGCGGGTGAGAATTGTCCCGGCCTGCCAGACGCGGCCGCCGCCCGTCGCTTCAGGGAAGTCCATCAGCAGGCGGGGGTTAAACTGCAGTTCCGCCTTTATCGCCTCCAGCATCGGATAGGCCTGGTCGATGGAGTCCATAATGATGACCGGGTAATGCTTGAGCGCCAGCACAATGCACCAGATGACAAAAAGCTGACTCACGATGGTGGATTTGGCTTCACCACGCGGAGCCGCTATTGCATCGTTCTGACTCCCCGTGGCCTGGATGATTTCAGGAAGGCGCTTGTAAAGATAGTTATGCAACTCACTGCGGGCGGAATGGCGAACATAGTGCGGGAAATAATGCTGCACAAAGTATTCAAACCCCGTTACAGGGTCTGCAACGAGGCCGCGACGTTCAGCAATTGCCGCTGCAGAGGGGTCAAAGCCCACATCTTCGGCTTCAATGGTGCGACGAAGACTGGCGGAGAGTTCCGCCAGTTCGGCAAGAAAATCTTTGCTGGATAACTTAGTTCTGGCCATGATTAATTTGCCCTTAACAGCCTGTTAATGGTGATTACGGAGGGCTTTATTAACCTCGCTGATGAAGCGGTTCATCGACTCGATGCCGGTTTTATCTCGATCAACGTCAAGGCTGTAGCAACCTGTCGACGTCGCGACGGTTACGTTTCTACCGCCCGCGAACCGGACCCCCAGCACGTCACTGGCCATCACATAATTTTCACTGTTAACCCGGATTAACTGGTCAGCCATAGTGTTGCTCCATTTCCTTGCCGAAAGGTTCAAGGATCTCAACGAATGCCGCCAGGTGCTTCGGATAGTGCTCTGCGACAAACGCGCTGAGCTTCTGAATAACATCCAGCGCCACCGCCAGCTGACTCACCTCCGGCAGTATTTTCTTGTTGGCTGCGACGGCTTTGTTAAATGCATCGGCAAGGCTTGCCAGAAGCTCGACGCGCTCTCCTGGAGGGAGCTGAGACTCGGTTGTAAGCAGTTCCAGCGTGGTCTGATACTGGGTCATTAACCCGGTGAGAATGGCGCGGCCAATCTCTTCAAGCCCATTACCAGCCATAAGGTGAGCGGCGCGTAACTTATCCCAGTCATCGCCTGCATCCTGTGCTTCCTTCTTCCAGCGGCGAGCTGTCGCAAATGCCACGCCAGCCTGAGCGGAGGCGATTTCAAGCGACATCTGGCCGAAGATATAAGATCGTCGCAGTTTTTCCCGTGTTTCCTGCGGATGCGCCATATCACAGCTCCAGTTTTGCGCGAATGAGCAGAATCGCCACCGTGATGACACCGCCTGCAATTCCACCCGTAATCGCACCGGCAGACGCACCACGGCGAGCAGCATCGTCGCTGATGGTAGTGAGGCGAACATCAATCCGGCTCAGCTTGTCATTAATCCCGCCCAGAATGTCCGGGCTGACGGGGGCCTGCAGGCGGTCGAGTTGAGCGGAAATCCGGCTCAGCGTTTCCTGCTCGCTCTGGCTGATTGTCGCGCGGCGGGTACGGCGCTTATGTCTGGCTTTCATTTGTCCTGTTTCCTGTCCAGTTTGTTATCAATGCGCTCGATAGCCGCTCGCAGCTCCCTCATCGCATCCATCATTGCGGTGTAATTACTTTTGGCATCCTCACGTCGCTGGTATTCATCCCGGATGCGATCAACCGCCTTTTCCAGGTCGGTGATGTCTTTTTGCAGACGACGTATCCAGATGGTGCCAAAGGTTGCAGCCAGCGCCAGCGCAATCTGAAAGGCCATATCAAGAGTCATAATGTTCTTCACTTCCTGTAATACTCATTTATTGCCTGCAGCCTGCCCTCAAGGAGCTGGCACCATGCGCCGTATTCCGCTGAAAACGACACTATTCCAGTGGGGGAGAGTCCGCCACCGGTGCCTGTGGCCTGACCGGAATGACCAGAAGTGCCTCTGGCGGTGGCTGGCAGATGCTGATCAGCGGGGAGGCCTTCTGCTCCGGGGTAGCCGAAGGCTTCACGGAAGAGCTGCAGGCCACCAGGACCAATGCCGGTATAACCAGGACCATCTTTATCAAGTGCATCGTCGAGCCTCCTTTTAAGATCGCGAACAGTCTCGTCATGTTTCTTTTGCTTTTCAGCCAGCTCGCGCGTCAGCGCATCCGCTTTCTGCTGCCAGGCGTTCTGCTTATCAAGAGCAGCCTTCAGATCAGCGGCATACTGATTCGCAGCACTGAGCCGCTCCTGATCCCACTGCCGTTCTTTTTCACTGAAACCATCAGTCAGGCGTTGCTTCTCCTGGCTGAAGGCCAGCGCCTGAGCGTCCAGCTTGTTGGCTGTGATGAAGGTGCCGAACCATATCCCGCTGCCTGTCAGAACCACGACGACGAGCAGCGGTTTCCAGCTAACCCTCAGGATTTTCTTGGCTGCTTCCCACATCGCGCACCTCTCTGGCTCGTTTGATGGACATATGTTTTGATGCCTGGCTCTGCGCCACCCATGCGCCCAGATAGGTGAGATACAGCTCACCAGGTGTTTCGGGGCGGGTAACGGTGAGCCAGACCAGTACGAATGAACTGACCAGGAAGGCCAGAAAAACGATGGTGTCTGACGTTGAGAGACGACCGGTGGCCGGGTTCGTCACCAGATCGCGCAGAGATATTTTCATAGCGCCGCCTTAGCGACATTCAGCCGCGCCACGCGGTCAGCCTGACCTTCAGCCGGAGGGTTTATACGGCGGGTGACAGCCAGAAAATCGCCTTTGTCCGCCAGCTCGTTGCAGCCATTTGCCTTCCAGTACCAGGCAGCGCTGCGGGCTGCGTTGAGATACTCCAGTAACAAATCGGGATTCGCGATGAGGTCGAGGCCCAGCGCCTTACCGCAAAGGCGGTAATTATTGCGCAGGGTAATCTGAATCAGGCCACGTCCGCGAAAGCGCCAGCCATCGCCTGACGCTTCATTACCGTTACCACCCTGATTTGCGTAAACATAATTGGCCATTTTTTCAGGGTTACGGGTATAGCGGCGGGCAAATTCAACCTCGCTCGGCTCGATAATACGATTCTTATTGAGATCGAAGTCGCTGCGGAAAATACGCGCCACGCGCTCAGCATCTGAGTAATAGAGATTTTCACTGAGCCGACTGAAACCCGCGCTCTCATGGCCGGTTTGAGCAATAAAGGCGGCAAGTCGGGCTGATGTATTAATTTCGAATTCAGCGGTGGCTTTACTGAATGGTTCAAACCAGCGTTGCGCCATTACTGGCGAAAGGCCTGCGGCTCGCTGAAATTGTGGGAGTGTTAAAAGCATAACGCCATCCGGTTAAAAAGGGATGGCGTCAGTATTTCATCGGGTTAGGTGAATAATCAGGTGAAGGGGTTCAGTGGAATTAGTTGTCAAACTGTACAACAAACTGATCTTTTTCTTCACTGTACCATTTCACTGTATATGAAAACACTCTATCAGAAACCGTCAAGTTACAATGTCTGACCGCATTAACCCGGTCATAACTCATTTGCGCAGGTTCAGAGAATTTTTCTCCATTCAGCAACTCGGTAAGAACAGAATGGACATCGGATGAATCACAGCCAGGTAAATCACCTTTGTAAAAATTAATCACTGGGGCAATAAATGCGAAAATGAACATCAGGACATAAACTGATAAAGGGCTAACATTTTTTCCTCCTTGAACACTACTGGCATCATCCGACTCTGATAATGCACTTCCGATTAATTTTTTTCTTTTAAATAGATACAATGGAATGACAATGAAGAATATGAATGCTGAACCAATCCCCCAACGGGCAGGTCTTGCAATGTTATTGGTGATAGCATCTTTGTAAACAGCAACAGAAGCACCGAATATAATTAAAGCAATTAAAAACTCCATGTATATTACCTTTTTAAAAAAGTTCTTGTTGATTGATTGATGTGTTTTGTCTGTGCTGGCTTAGTAACTGCCATCCAAAACGATCGCTGAATCCATACTTAGGGCAAAGAAAGGTCATGGCCATAAGAGAGGAGGAACCCTGCTCACGCGCTTCGGCGAACTCAGCAAGAAAGCGACGGTTACGTAATTCGCGAAGGGCACGATCACAGCGGGGTAAATAGAGAACTTCTCCGCCAAAATTCTTGATGAGTAATTGGGTTTTATCATCGCCGATAGTATCGCGCAGGAGGGCTGCGCGGCTGGCCCCCATAGCGCGGAGGCCTTTACCTATCGGGAACGTGGTGCCACCAAAAGCAGAAAGAAGCTGCTCGGTCGCCGGGAAGCCTATCAGGTCAGCTATTTGTATCACTGCTGATGGCAGCAGCTCCGTTACCTGTTCCAGATTCATTATTACGCTCCCGCTTTTTTCGCCGACTCGCATCAATGCTGAGAGCCTGCATGAGTTTGGTTAACTGTTCTGTCGTCAACCACTCGATGTATTTGACGTGGAACATATGATCGCACATTTTCTCGGCATAATTCCACGGACGTTTTGCATCTGCAAGTAATGCATGAATTTTAGCAAGAATTGACTCGCGCGTATTGGCAACCTTTGGACGTCGACCGTGCTTTGCAGAGTAGCGAGGAAAGCCTTTATCATGCATATATTCCCTGACTGCCTGAAGTTCGTCGAGGGTGCATTTAGTGGATGATGTTTTACCGTTGCATAAGCGAGATAACACGCTGCGGTAAGTAACATCATCCCATCCTAAATATGCCTGACCCGCTTTAATAGCCCCGATAAGGCCTCGTTTTGCTGGCGTGGACATAATATTTCTCCTGTTGGTTGCCATTATCGCAGGCACTTTGTGAAGTGCCTGCTGTAATGACTTACTTTAAAGGTTCCATTTTGCTGACTGATATGCCACCGATTTTCCCTTCGACCCTGACAACCAGACGACCATTGCGCATATGCCAGGCTGCTGAGCGGGTTATTACAGTTTCCCGCTCCGATACACCTGGCGTCAGGTAATAATGGAACTGTGAGCCAATAGGGAAGCGCTGGTTAAAGGTCTTTGCTGTCAGATTTCTCAGGAGATGTCTCATCGTTTTCCTCCAGGTTCGCATCGGTCGCGATAATACTCAAAGGCCATAAGAGAAAGGCAAACCAGCAATTCTGGCAGGATAAATTAGCTAATCCCACTAATCGGACCAGGATGCATGCCCAACACCAGCCAAGAGTTAAATACATCGCCAGAAATATGAGGACCAAAGCTATATCCATCACTGAATACCCCTAAGTTTCTTGAAAGACTCAATCGCCTTTCTCATATCAGCCTGAGTCCCCTTGTTACGAACGTTGCGGTTACTCGCATCGTAATAGTTGAATCGCAGCTTAAGAGGTACCGACAACAACTCAACAACCTGGCTGTTATCGCGGAAGAACCAGACTCGGCGGTTTCCGTTATCCTGAAACTGGCAGCCCGTTACGCTATGCATAACTCACCTCCGCTAATGGGTGAAGCTTACGGTGGATCGCAATCGACACACTTTCCCAGCTCTGGTAAAGGAACAGCAGGCCCAGCTCACAGGCGCGATCAAACTCTCTGGTAGCGCCGGTACTCTTTTCCCACCCGTTCAGGAGGAAAACACCATCAGCCTGCTCAAGCATGGACAATGTAATTTGCAGGTACTGCTCATGCTGCAAGCCGTCAGGAAGAATGGCCGGATTGAGAACGGTAAAGCCGCGTTCTTCCAGGATGCGAGCCTCAGCGTTGAATTCATCACGGTTAAAGTTGTGATAACCGGTCATCGGCCCTGCTATGAAAACGACAGGTTTACGCGGTAGTTCGCTCATGCTGCCTTCCTCAGCTCTACGTAAGACATTACGAATACAGCGGCAGTGTAGATATCAGATCGAATATCATCGCCAGTCGCCATGAAATAGATGGCCAGCACTAATGCAATGGCATAAAACAGATATTTCACTTGTCTTCTCCTGTATTGCCTTTCACCAATTCCAGCAGTTCGAAATGCTCCGGGCGCATACCGTTGATACTGACCTGCACGCCACAGCACCGACACGGGTTACTAACAAACTCCAGGCCCCGTCTAGAACCTTTCAACGTTTTGATTGTTCCCTCCGTGCCAGCGGGCAATTTAGCCCAGCCATTTGCTGTTTCTCGCTTAAGAACAACGGTTGCTCCGTGCCACTCATAAAGGCGTTTGGGGTGCTTGATGGCGATTGCACGCCCTCCACCATACGGCAATGGTTTAACCAGCGCGTTTGCCCGAGCGAGCTGGACATCAAGCTCTGTAGCCAGTCGGCTGACCAGCTTTGCGATCTCGATTAAGGGGGTATCAGCATCCATTGCTGCTGCGAGTTCGTGGCCAGCTCGCACCAGTTCTCTGACTGGTGATGTTTCCAGTTGAGGCGAGGTTTTCATTTTGTTACTCCGATCTGTTCGCATTTATTAGCTGAACTGCTTACCGCGTGATGCAGCTGCGCATTGCGGCCAGCCAGATACCCCTCGTTTTCCGCCTTATCCGTTCCCCTGGCTTTGCCGGGTTTACGCGGCTCCAGCTTTTTCATTCCTTCACTTAATTTCCTGCTGCGGTAGCACTCCATCAGAGTTGTCTCCGCCTCCGTGACGGCGAAATCACTGACAACGGCATAAGCACCGTTGACCCAGGCGGAGCAGAAGGTATCGGCGCGGGCAACTTTTGTGGCCTGTTTGATGTTCTTGCGTAATGTGGAGAGGTAATCTCGGCGGGCTTTCGCCAGTTGCTTACCCAGGACTTCGAATGAATATGCCGCTATCTGAGGGCGTTCGTCGGGGCCGTAATAGTGTATGGTGCGTTTTGCTGGCTTGCCCCACTGCTCAGTGCCATGGCTGGTGTAAAACTTCACGCCAAAAACGCGGGCGACCATCTCTGCCAGTATTGCCATATATTCCGGCATCTTCTCAGCATGAGAGGGGGCCTTCTGGGTAGAAGCTTCATTGATATCCATCAAATCAGCATCAGCCTCAGTCAGCTTGTGGGTTTCCATCAGACACTGAGCGCGGCGGAGGGCAAGTGCTGCTTCTTCGACGCTGGAGTTATTACGCGCCATCGCGAGCAGTTTTTTAATTCTCTGGATATATTTCTCTTTATTTTCCATTGTTCAACTCCTGAATTTGGCGTAAGCCAGCCCCTGCGGGTTTACGCCATTTTTAAAAGTGATTTAAATTACGGTTAAAATCAGTTCACGGGTTTCAGCGATTTAATATTCGCGAAATATGGCTCCTGATTTATTTCCACGACCGTGACCTTATAAAGGTCATTTGCCACATCTACCGTTCTGACTACACGGCCACCGCGTAAACCTGTGGCTGGCTGATAGATAAATGAACTGCCTTTAGGGTAAAGGGCATTGAATTCTTTAGCTTTCATACGGTACTCCCCATCCGCGATGCGCAGCGTGGCGGCAGAATTCCATACGCGAAGCCGCATAAATTGAGTTCACCTCCAGTTTTGCCAGACTGAATGCCAGCTTCCATGAATCCGCCGCCCGCTGAAACTCGCCGTTCTGTTCGGCAATGACAGCGCTGGTTGCATACGACATGAATGGGCTGCAAGGCTTGCCCGCTTTAGCACGATCAAACAGAATGGCCATCTCACACCCCCACGCCAGCGATATCGAGAGGAATTGCGCGATACTGATCGCTTTCACCAACGCGCTCATAAACACGGATATAAGAGCGGCTTCCGACAACCTGAACGGCCTCGCCGATAGCCTCCATCGCCTTGACCCAGCGAACGTCTGTAATATCGAGGCGGCGCAGGGCAAGTACAGCGCCGGTATTCACTTCACCTTCTTTTTCCGTCTGGAATGCACGGGTGATGATGGCGCGAATCTCCGGGCGGGCATTCTCGGTCCAGTCTGCCAGACATTCATCAATCAGCGATTTAGCAGCCTGCAGGCGCTCGTCAAATGCGATACGGTCCTGCATGGCACGCTGAACCTTATAGCGGCCATCATAGCTGTAGAGCGTGACGTTACCTTTTTTACCGCCCAGGTTGACGCCGTACTGACTGGCGGAGATATCAACGAAGGCTCCGATATCGGAAAAGCCGCTAAGCTTGAACTCTGCCAGTGCAGCACTCAGGGCTGTCGCTTTTTCGACGATGCTACGCACCAGATCGTCACGCATCTGGTCGGTATCTTTAATCAGACTGACAGGGGTCAGTACGCCCTTGGCGTCAATCCAGTAACCCTCTGGCGCTGTTTTTTCAGTGAATTGCTTGTTTTCAGTGGACATTTTTACTCTCCTTAAATTGACGCGCTACTTTCTTAACTGCTTCGTTAACCTTTGCCAGCACATGACCAGCCAGACCTTTACCCACTTTGTCAGCCACTTTGCTGACGATATCGCTGTCGCCGTCATCAGGGATAACCCTGCAACCGACTTCAAAACCGCGAGATTTGTCTTTTATTTCAATAACAATCTTTGCCATATATCCCTCTGCTTAATGAAGTGATTCAGACCAGACCACCCGACATCCACTTTCATCCTGATAAACGCCCTGGCGAAAGCGCACGTGGCGGTCATTGCCTGTGATATCAAACCGAGCCAGACCCTCTTTTTTCATCCGCTCGCACCATGCATGGCGCACGATACGAATGACCGGCTGTGTGTTGCGCAGGGATACACTTTTCACCTGAACTCCCTGTGCTGACAGAAATAAAATCAGCGTTTCTGCCCGGATCAACGCAGAGATAACGCCTGCGTTGTCGGTGTTTCCTGATGTTCTGGTCATGGTTAAATCCTCAGTTAATGAGCATTTCTGCGAACTTGCGGACAGCGCCTGCGCTGACTGCATGGCCACTGATATCGCTGTGACGGCTGACACCGCGCACCAGTTTGAAAAGACGTCTGGCGTTTCCGTTGCTCGCCCGGAATAGCGCCTCAGATACGTCAGGGTTCTCAGCATCCGGCAGCATACTGATCGCGATATCGCTGATATCGGCCTGCGGCAGGGATTCGCCGATGTTGAGCGCCAGACCCACGCGGCTGAAAAGCTGCTGATACTCACCGCGCTTGCCTTTAAGGTTGATAATGAGGCGAGGCATCCCGGCCAGAACGACACCGATACCGGCTTTGTCGTGGATGCGGCGCAGTGTTTCCAGCGCACGGTATGGAAGGTTCTCAGCCTCATCGACCATCAGGAGGCGACCTGAATCACGCAGGGCAGCAATGCAGGCTTCGCTGAGTTCATGCATGTTGCCGCGTTTGCTGAGGCCAAGCAGCCCACACAGCTCTTCGAGCACAACACGGGCGGTATAGCCGGGGTCGGCCTCTATCAGCAGCGCATCACGATGCCTGGACGCGTATTCACGCAAAATCATGGTTTTACCCAGGCCAGCAGCGCCATAGAGAACGTTAATCTCACCATCCAGGTGCGCCAGGCGAATGACCTCGATCCCCTTGCGGGAGGTCACTGTGGGGATATAGCGCGGCGTGATGCGACGCGATTTTTCCTTGTCGGCTTCGCGGGCAATGAAGCTGCGAGCCAGCTCGTCGATGCTGTCCACATCACCCTGATATTTTCCCTGCAGGTACTGATTAACCACTGCCGGGCTTTTACCAAAAGCGCGGGCCACCTGTGTCTGGCTGTAACCCTTGCGGGACATAAGTTCATTCAGTTCTGTTTGTAGGCTCATATGTCTCTCACTTACCGGGTATTACCGGTTTTTTTCAGATATTCTTCACGGTCGGTTTCGAGGAAGAAATAATGTTCTTCTTCCGTAATCCGGCTGAATTCAGCCGGGATAAAGCTCCCCAGATCGTCGAAGCGCTGGCCCGGTAATACAGAGCGGCCCTCTGCCTCAATTTCCTGGCGTTTGTCTTCAATACGGTTGAGGCGGCGCTGGCGGCGTTTCTCAACTGCCACATCCATTGCGCTCACCGGTATTGCTGCACGTTTATTACCGTTCCAGATCGCAGTACAGACGTAGGTACCATCCATCCGGCGAACGATAACGGAAGAGGGATCGTGAATATCGAAAGCCACGCGAACCTCTTCGCTATCCACCTGGATCAATTCTTCAGAGAAGTAGTCGTTGTTAAACAGACGCAACCAGCCACGCTGAGCGGTACGCACCATCTCCGGCATAAAGGCTTCACGCAGCTCAACATCAGTCAGATATTCAATATCGTCACCTTCAGCTTCAAGAACGGCCCGACGATAGGCAGCCGGAGTCATGTGACGCCCGTTACGTTTTGGAAGTTCGCGGTGTTCATGCGTGTTGTTGTATGCGTCAACTTCGCTGGCGATTGCGTCAAGCAGCTGCTGCCAGGAGGGCAATTTACCCAGGGCATTACGCTGTACAGGTGTCAGCTCCCGTCCGTTCTCCTGCGCCTTGATGGCTGACTGGATTGCACGCGACGTGATGCGGGCATGCTCCCGATCAGCACTGTCGCCGCTGAACGTATCGAACTGCATGGCCACACGGCGGGGAACACCCTTGTTAAGCCGTTCGATGATGCCGCGAGACTGAGGACGTCCCGGAATACTGGTCGGGTGCTCAATACCAAGGCGGCTGAAAATACCCGTCACATCGGCATCAAGCGTTTTGTTTGTTTCACCGCCGCCGTTATCGGAATACACAAATAACGGTTTTCCGAAATGACGCATGGCGTAACGGTAGGCATCAGCAACAGCAATAACGCTTTCTGAAAGTGCCAGGCTCCAGCCCGTAATAAAGCGTGTCCGGCCATCAATAATTAACGTCAGCTCAGGAGTGAACGGGCGACCATGGTCAGGGTGTGCCACTTTCATCTCAAGAGATTTACCATCCGCAATCCAGCAGCCATTAACCGGCATAAGGGACCAGTCACGCTTCTGGAAGCATTCATAAGCCAGCGCAGCAGAGCCACTTACGCGGCCACGAGCTTTCTCGCGACGTGGCAGCTTCTCCATGGCCCGACGAACGGCATCATAAGAGGGACATGCAGCAGCCATTGCAGGCTGGTCAGCATAGATAACAGACCATTCCTCCTGGAAATCCCGGTATGCCTCGCGCAGGCTTGGGCCTTTGCGGTTACGCCAGTGAGCAAGGAACGCCGGGAGCCAGGTAATCTGCTCAGGCTTCTTCGCTTTAAGATGGCCAGGGGCCAGCATGGCCATACGCTCAACGCCTGGCTTTGTGGATTCAAAAATGGTCAGCCATTCCTGGAGGCTACGGGTACCAACACCGGCACGGCTGGAGCCTTTGCGGGCATTGGCCATCTCAGCAGCCTTAAGCAGATGTGCAGGCAGTGTACCTTTACGAGACTCGATAGAGATGTAGTTAACCGCTGCGGTACGGGACATCCCGGCATCGCGCAGTTTCTCCACTTCCATTGCCAGAACAGCACGAGCATCGGCGATCTCTTTCTGTTTATCAGTCAGAGAGCCCACTTCACGCTCAAGAAGAGCCGGGCACTGGCGAATCAGAGCAAGTTTACCGTTATCAGATGAACCTATATTCGAACTGGTTTTGGTTTCTTTTGTACTTACCTGTTGAGTTGATAATATTTCTTTGTAATAACGGTTCTTTAATTCTTCCTGAGTCACAATCGGTAACGAATCAATGTGGTATTCAAACGCTTTTGTACCAGTGCGTTTTCTTCTCATTGATGGATTCTTGGATGCAAGATTGTCCAAAAATTTCCGACAACCTCTCTCTGTTGCTGGTACACCAGCACATCCAGCTAACTCAGATACCGTCGACCACATCACAGCACCTCACAATATCTTGAAGGCCAGATAACCGACGGTTCAACGCCTATTGCGGAAGCAATAATGCGCTCACCCTTAGGGTATTTACGGTCTAAAGCGTTATTGAGAGTGCGGGCATTTAAACCAGCGTTACGGGATAAACCAGCCAGGGTGGTCCCTTTCTTACGTAACTCGGCAATGATGTCAGCACGATGCCAATCACAAGAAGTGATTCCATTTGTTGATGTTTTCTGAGATTCTACTCGTTTATACATAGTAATAACTCATCTGTCTTACACACTGTAATAGTAGTGTTGATCACTAAAAGGAAAATTACAAGCTTTTATTGGTTCCTTTTGTGACTCAAATGACAACTATCGCGAACATGCATCTAACACTGGAGGAATCAATGAGTTATACAGAAAAGGATCCGCAGAACGAAAACGGCCCAAAAGTTCCTTTAAGTGATAATCAAAAAGGAACCACTTTTAGCGACAGGTTGCGGAAAGCGATAGACGGCAAGAGCATCCGTCAATTTGCGGCTGATTGCGGAATTAGTTATGGGGCGATGCATAAGTACTTTGCTGGCCACACACAACCGACACTGGACAACTTAGTTGTGCTGGCCCGTACAGCTGGAGTGAGTATCGAATGGCTTGCTACGGGTGAGCAGAGCAGTACTGGTACCAATTTAATTTCAAGGCCAGCAACTCCACCAAGTACAGCCATAAATGATGTGCATGGAAATGAAGTTGATTTAGAAGAGTTCATTTTTGTGCCGCGCTATAACGTGACTGCGTCTGCGGGCTACGGTGCTTGGAATGATGATGAAACGCCTATGTTCACGGTATCATTTAGACGTTATTGGGTGGTTAATCATTTAAAGGCTGATCCCAAACAGCTGTCTGTTATCAGCGTGCAAGGCGACTCGATGGAAGGCGTCCTGAACGACAAAGATATCATCCTTGTAAATCATGGTGATCGGGAACCTAGAGAGGGAATCTATGTATTGCGACTCGATGGACAATTAATCGTAAAACGAGTGCAGCGCTTGCCAGGAGCACAACTCATTGTTACGAGCACAAACCCGGTTTACAAGCCGTTCAACATTGACCTTAACAATGTCCCATCGGATTTTTGTATTGTTGGCAAAGTGGTCTGGTATGGGCGGGTCATTTAACAGTTTTTAAAACATGTTTAATACCGATCTCATTGCTCTCAAACCAGTGCAAAAGTTAGCGCATTATTTCTCATAATCTATCATTTTCTGTCGAGCTGTGCGGAATCCTCACCGCGCCTCGCAACCCCCGTCATTCATGACCTCAGCGCCTTTCTTCCCCCACATAACCACCATGCAGAAACGATCACCTCCCCACACATTGATGAAATTTTCCCGGAACGTCAGATCAGCTTCAGCAGTTACAATATGTTTACCACCGCATCCCTGATCGGCAGCAGCGACATGCTGTGCGTTATGCCATCACGCCTGTACAGCCT
Organism: Enterobacter asburiae; assembly: GCF_001521715.1. Lineage (NCBI taxonomy): Bacteria > Pseudomonadati > Pseudomonadota > Gammaproteobacteria > Enterobacterales > Enterobacteriaceae > Enterobacter > Enterobacter asburiae. Next base: position 330,166 of record NZ_CP011863.1, on the reverse strand, counting down.
GCTACAAAAATGCTGGCCGCTGGAAAGCATCCCGCTCAGTCAGCTTAATGCGGAATCTATCGAGATTTCACTGCATTACAACAAGCTGAGTTTGCGCGATCCGGTCCTGGAAAACGTCATCCGCATTATCCGTCAGGCCTTCTGACAGGTTTAGCCAGCACAAGTCCCTGCAACCCGCAGGGCAAAAGGCACAAAACAACAACTATTTTACAAATTGGCGATCTGGCAGGCTGCTTTAACGACCGTTTCAATGATATACTGCCTGTCGTTCGTTCAAAAATAGTTGATAAATACGACATTCCCTTGAATTGAAACGCTTTCCTTCGATATTCGCAACTGGAACACGCACGCTATGAGTAAACCCATTGTGATGGAACGCGGTGTTAAATACCGCGATGCCGATAAAATGGCCCTTATCCCGGTTAAAAACGTGGCTACAGAGCGCGAGGCGCTGTTAAGAAAACCGGAATGGATGAAAATCAAACTTCCGGCCGACTCTTCGCGTATCCAGGGGATCAAAGCGGCGATGCGCAAGAATGGCCTTCACTCCGTCTGTGAAGAAGCCTCTTGCCCGAACCTTGCTGAATGTTTCAATCACGGTACCGCGACGTTTATGATTCTGGGTGCTATCTGCACCCGCCGCTGCCCGTTCTGCGATGTTGCTCATGGCCGTCCAGTCGCGCCTGATGCTAACGAACCCCAGAAACTGGCGCAGACCATCGCCGACATGGCGCTGCGTTATGTGGTTATCACGTCAGTTGACCGTGACGACCTGCGTGACGGCGGTGCTCAGCACTTCGCCGACTGCATTACGGCCATTCGCGAGAAAAGCCCTAACATTAAAATCGAGACGCTGGTCCCTGACTTCCGCGGCCGTATGGACCGCGCGCTGGATATCCTGACCGCAACGCCGCCAGATGTGTTTAACCACAACCTGGAGAACGTGCCGCGTCTTTACCGTCAGGTCCGTCCTGGCGCTGACTATAACTGGTCCCTGAAACTGCTGGAGCGTTTCAAAGAAGCGCATCCGCATATTCCGACCAAGTCTGGTCTGATGGTGGGCCTGGGTGAAACCAATGATGAAATCATCGAGGTGATGCGCGATCTTCGCCGCCACGGTGTGACCATGTTGACCCTGGGACAATATCTGCAGCCAAGCCGCCACCACCTGCCGGTACAGCGCTACGTGAGCCCGGACGAATTCGATGAAATGAAAGCCGAAGCGATGGCGATGGGCTTTACCCATGCTGCCTGCGGCCCATTCGTTCGCTCCTCATACCATGCCGATATGCAGGCTAAAGGCGAAGAAGTTAAATAATGCTGTAATATTCATTTACAGTAATACAAAAAAACCGGCCTCTTGAGCCGGTTTTTTTTCGCAAGCCCTCAGGCGTTGCTGTCACTCTTTGTGAGAAAGCTTGTCTGCCGGGACGTCATCCTCGGCGCTTTTCTTCGCCGCTGCATCATCATCGTTCATCGCTTTCTTAAAGCCTTTGATGGCAGCCCCCAGGTCACCACCCAGCGTGCGTAACTTCTTGGTACCAAACAGCAGGACGACCAGTGCGGCAACCACCAGCAGTTTGGTAATACTAATCTCACCCATAGATACCTTCTTTACTTAAAACAGGCTGCATTCAGCGCCAAAACCTGACTGTATTAACGGTCATTTAGCGCGTGCACACAATAGCAATCTGTAACAAGGTGAATCAAGCATTGTTGAAAAAAACATCACAATAATTGCGGTGGCGCAAACCGACGATTGCGAAGAACGGGTAATTGCTGACGCGCAAGCGCAATTCTCTCTAAGTTTATCTCCGCCACCAGCAAATGCGGGGCTTCAGCGGCGGCGGCGATCGTCACCCCCAGCGGATCAACCACCCTGCTTTGCCCGATGTTTTTCGTGCCACATTCCCCTGCGGCAACGACATAGCAGGTTGTATCCAGCGCGCGCGCCGCAAGTAGCGTTGCCCAGTGGTGCTCTTTTAACGGCCCTCTGACCCACGCGGCAGGCAGCACCAGTACGTCCGCCCCCTGTAGCGCCAGATGCAGCGCCAGCTCGGGGAAACGCAGGTCATAGCACGTCATCAGCCCGATCTTAAATCCGTCAATCTCCAGCAGCGGGGGGATACCGTCTCCGGGGTCAACGCGACGCGACTCCTGAATGCTGAACGCATCATAGAGATGAAGCTTGGCGTAGCGTGCGACGATGGTCCCGTTACGAATCGCCACCAGCGTATTGACTGCCCGACCCGGCGTTGAGGGTATATGGATCGTTAAAATCGTCGTCATCGTATTGCCCGCGCTCTGGGCAAGCAGCAGCTGCAAAAATTCGCCGTCCAGCGGCTGCGCGGACTTCACGGATAAATCCGGGTCATTATCATCCCTGGCCAGCAGCGCCTCGGGGAGAACCAGCAGCGACGCGCCTTTCTGCCGGGCCTGCATCATCAGTTCGACGCACGTGAGCGCATTTTCACGCCAGTCAGGCGTGACCACAAATTGCCCTACCGCTACATACATATTTGTCCCCTCATCATAAACGGCGTTAAACTCGCTACTCTTACACATCAAATAGCAGGTATTTAGCGTGTTACAACTACTTTTAGCCGTTTTTATTGGTGGGGGAACGGGTAGCGTTGCGCGATGGTTTCTGAGTATGCGGTTTAACCCCCTGCATCAGGCGATTCCTATGGGGACACTTGCCGCAAACCTGATTGGCGCCTTTATCATCGGCATGGGGCTGGCCTGGTTTAACCGAATGACGCACATCGACCCAATGTGGAAGGTATTGATTACCACCGGATTCTGCGGTGGATTAACCACCTTCTCAACCTTTTCTGCGGAAACGGTATTTCTCTTTCAGGAAGGCCGTATCGGCTGGGCGCTGATGAATATGGCGATCAATATGTTCGGCTCGTTTGCGATGACGGGGATCGCATTTTGGCTATTTTCTTCCGCAAGCGCGCATTAACAGCCGAACCGTTAATGTTGGCTTAATTTTTCTCTGTCACTCTGGATGCAGTACTGAACGAGGGTGACAGAATGAAACAGAGTCTGATGAGCGCAGGAATGGTGTTGTTGAGCGTGCTGATCGTAGCCAGCTTCCTGAAAATGTATCTGCTTGGCTGATTCAAAACGAAAAAAACCCGCTCAGTGAGCGGGTTTTGAAATTCTTGCTGACGCGTCTGAATTACAGAGCGATTACGTTAGCAGCAGAAGGGCCTTTGGCACCGTTAGTGATTTCGAACTCTACACGCTGACCTTCAGCCAGAGTTTTGAAACCATTAGACTGGATTGCAGAGAAGTGTACGAACACGTCTTTGCTGCCATCTTCAGGAGTAATGAAACCGAATCCTTTGGACTCATTAAACCACTTAACGTTACCTTTAATCTTAGACATCAAAATTACCTTTACATTAAAAAACGACACAAATGCTATGTCGGTTATCAGTACATCAATTGTGGGACCTTTTGTCCAGCGGATCTTTGATAAAAAGTGACTAAAGTCGCGTTAATTTTCACTGACAGATTTTTATCGCTTATGAATCAACACCTGCGAGTTTTATCACCAGCATGTAACGTTTTGTCAGTTAAAACTGAAAACGCATCCAGGCGAAGTAAACGTTACCGTTGTTGTACGTACCCGGGATGTAGGTCATCTGGAACGTTGCGGGACCATAGCCAATTGAGGCTAAAGGCAGCAGGACCGGGATCGGAATGTAGTTCCAGTTGTCACGTGCAGTGACCCCGGCGGTATAGCCCAAACCGACGTGGAAGTTCTCGTCCGATAGCGGACGCCAGGTTTTCTCCCAACCATACCCCCCAATCGGCTCCCATTTATTAAACGAGTCTTTGGTAATGACTCCAAATTATTGATAGTGTTTTATGTTCAGATAATGCCCGATGACTTTATCATGCAGCTCCACCGATTTTGAGAACGACAGCGACTTCCGTCCCAGCCGTGCCAGGTGCTGCCTCAGATTCAGGTTATGCCGCTCAATTCGCTGCGTATATCGCTTGCTGATTACGTGCAGCTTTCCCTTCAGGCGGGATTCATACAGCGGCCAGCCATCCGTCATCCATATCACCACGTCAAAGGGTGACAGCAGGCTCATAAGACGCCCCAGCGTCGCCATAGTGCGTTCACCGAATACGTGCGCAACAACCGTCTTCCGGAGCCTGTCATACGCGTAAAACAGCCAGCGCTGGCGCGATTTAGCCCCGACGTAGCCCCACTGTTCGTCCATTTCCGCGCAGACGATGACGTCACTGCCCGGCTGTATGCGCGAGGTTACCGACTGCGGCCTGAGTTTTTTAAGTGACGTAAAATCGTGTTGAGGCCAACGCCCATAATGCGGGCGGTTGCCCGGCATCCAACGCCATTCATGGCCATATCAATGATTTTCTGGTGCGTACCGGGTTGAGAGGCGGTGTATGTGAACTGTAACTGCCATGTTTTACGGCAGTGAGAGCAGAGATAGCGCTGATGTCCGGCAGTACTTTTACCGTTACGCACCACCCCGTCAGTAGCTGAACAGGAGGGACAGCTGATAGAAACAGAAGCCACTGGAGCACCTCAAAAACACCATCATACACTAAATCAGTAAGTTGGCAGCATCACCCGAGTCTTTGAAGGCCATCAGATAGATGCCATGCCAGTTTCCCTTTTCATCCCAGCGCGACTGGCCAAAACCCGCGCCCCACGGACGCTCGTTGTATTTATCGGTTTTCTCTTTGTCATAAGCAAAACGCGCATGCCACGTTATTGCCGGAACATAGAGATCGTAATGTTCAGGTGCCGTCCAGGTCTGGGAAACATTATCCGTAAAGGTGGAGAACCAGCCTTTATCCGCCGCGTTGCCTTCTGCCTGTGCAACAGAAGAAAACGTTAACTGCCCAAAAATAAACAACAAAATAGAGAAAAATGTATTACGTACGATCACAATGCAATTACCATTCTTAGTATTCGAGGCAAAGTTTACCATAAAATAGTTGAATCAAGGCTTAACGGCATCGGCGTTATTCCTAATTATTCGGGCTTTTTCCGGGAATATTCTTAAAGAAAGTGAGAGATACGTGCAAATAAGCCCACAAGGGGTGTGACTTTTTCCATTAAGCCTTGTTAATCAGTGACATGCAAAACAACACAAAACATTAACAATTTGTTATCATTAAAGGGAAGTGTTGCGCTATTTCTGACGGTCAAGGGCCGCATGACATAAATGTATGGGCCATGGCAAAAACACGGTTTTTCAGTTCTCTAGTCGTCTGTTTATTGATTTTAATCAGCAAGAACAGGCCAATTATTCGGCACATTTTCATCCTTCTTTTTTTTATTGATTTTTTGTGCTCCATAGCAGCAGAGATACAGGGGAAATCATGCTTACGTTATTCGAACTCCTTATTGGAGTCGTCGTCATTGTCGGCGTCGCACGCTACATCATTAAAGGCTACTCGGCCACGGGCGTATTATTTGTCGGCGGTTTAACGCTGCTGATTATCAGCGCAATAATGGGGCACCAGGTGTTACCTGCCAGCGCGACCAGCACCGGTTACACTGCTACAGATATCGTTGAATACATTAAAATATTGCTCATGAGCCGCGGCGGTGACCTGGGTATGATGATCATGATGCTGTGCGGTTTTGCAGCCTACATGACCCACATCGGCGCCAACGACATGGTCGTTAAGCTTGCCTCCAAACCCCTGCAATACATCAACTCGCCGTACCTGCTGATGGTCGCGGCCTATTTCCTCGCCTGCCTCATGTCGCTGGCCGTTTCGTCAGCTACCGGACTTGGCGTACTGCTCATGGCGACGCTGTTCCCGGTCATGGTGAATGTCGGCATCAGCCGTGGCGCGGCCGCGGCAATTTGCGCGTCTCCGGCAGCGATTATTCTCTCCCCGACCTCCGGTGACGTTGTGCTGGCGGCAAAGGCGGCGGAGATGTCTCTCATCGACTTCGCCTTTAAAACCACGTTACCGATCTCGATTGTTGCCATCGTGGGCATGGGGATCGCGCATTTCTTCTGGCAGCGCTATCTCGATAAGAAAGAAAACATCAGCCATGAAATGATGGACGTGAGTGAAATCACCACGACCGCTCCTGCGTTCTATGCCATTCTGCCGTTCACCCCGATCGTCGGAGTGCTGATTTTTGACGGCAAATGGGGTCCACAGCTGCACATCATCACCATTCTGGTCATCTGTATGCTGCTGGCCGCCGTGCTGGAGTTTGTGCGCGGTTTTAACACGCAAAAAGTCTTCTCGGGTCTGGAAGTTGCGTATCGCGGTATGGCGGATGCCTTCGCTGGCGTGGTGATCCTGCTGGTTGCCGCGGGCGTTTTTGCCCAGGGTCTGAGCACGATCGGCTTTATCCAGAGCCTGATTTCTATCGCCACCTCATTCGGCTCGGCCAGTATTATCCTGATGCTGGTCCTGGTGGTGCTCACCATGCTTGCGGCGATGACCACCGGTTCCGGTAATGCGCCTTTCTACGCTTTCGTTGAGATGATCCCGAAACTGGCTCACTCCTCCGGTATTAACCCGGCCTACCTTTCCATTCCCATGCTGCAGGCGTCAAACCTCGGCCGTACCATTTCGCCGGTATCGGGTGTGGTTGTCGCCGTTGCCGGGATGGCGAAAATCTCGCCATTCGAAGTCGTCAAACGCACTTCAGTGCCCGTTATAGTTGGCCTGATTATCGTGATTATCGCCACGGAAGTGCTGGTACCCGGCGCGGCCTAAGCTAAATTATGGATATCCAAAAAGCGCCTCCGGGCGCTTTTTGTGCTTTAATAACTTCCAGAAATAAATCGTGCTCATTCGATCAGGAAATCATATGTTCAGGAAGGATATCGTCATCCCGTCTGGCGCAATGGCGCTTTCTCTCTGTCTCTTCTCCGCACAGGCGGAACCGCTGAAGGCAACACAGTATGGCGATTTCGATCGCTATGTGCTGGCTCTGTCCTGGCAAACCGGGTTTTGCCAGAGCATGGTCGAGCGTAACCGCAATGAACCTGACGAATGTCGCCTGCAAAAAGAGCGCGATAATAAAGCCGATTTTCTGACCGTCCACGGTCTATGGCCTGGCCTGCCAAAATCTATTGCCGCACGCGGCGTGGATGAACGTCGATGGATGCGTTTTGGCTGCGCCACCCGCCCCATTCCGAACATGCCGGAAGTGAAGGCCAGCCGCAAATGCGATGCCGCCGAAACCGGACTCTCGCTTTCCGCTGCCGCTAAGCTCAACGACGTCATGCCGGGTGCGGGCGGTAATTCCTGCCTGGAACGTTACGAATATGCCAAACATGGCGTCTGCTTTGGTTTCGATCCAGATGCCTATTTCGGCACGATGGTGCGGATGAATCAGGAAGTTAAAAACAGCGCGGTCGGTAAATTCCTCGCCGATAACTACGGGAAAACCGTCAATCGCAGCGACTTTGACAGTGCCGTTGCCAAAAGCTGGGGCAAGGAGAACATCAAAGCGATCAAGCTGACCTGCAACGGCAATCCGGCGTATCTGACCGAGATGCAGATTTCGCTTAAGGCGGACACCATTAACAACCCGCTTTCATCGGCGTCATTTGCACCGCAGCCACATCCGGGTAACTGCGGAAAACAGTTCGTGATTGATAAAGCCGGTTACTGATCCGCGCCCGGGCGCACCATATCAAACCGGTTTTCATCACTGATGCCATAATACGCCGTCGGCCCACCCGCACGCAGGATGGGCTGCGCTTTAGCCGTCTGGTATATCCCCTCTTCCAGCAGCGTTTCGGCAATATGGATACCGACCACCTCCCCCAGCACCAGCCACGTATCGACCGGCGTGCCGTCGGCACCGGTAAGCTGAATGCACTGCGACAGGCGGCACTCAAAGTTCACCGGGCTTTCGGCGACGCGGGGCGCATTGACCAGTTGGCTCGCCGCTGGCGTTAGCCCGGCAAAGCTAAATTCATCCCGGTCGTGGGGAAGCATTGCTGAGGTTTGGTTCATCGCCTGCGCGAGATCGCGCGTCGCCAGGTTCCAGACAAATTCCTTTGTTTCGGTAATATTACGCACGCTGTCCTTCCAGCCGTTGCTGGAAAAGCCGATGATCGGCGGGCGATAGTTAAAGCAGTTAAAGAAGCTATACGGTGCGAGGTTGAGCTGACCGGCCTTATCGCATGAGGAGATCCAGCCGATCGGACGTGGACCAATAATGGCGTTCAGCGGATCGTGCGGCAGGCCGTGACCCTGAGACGGTTGGTAGAAATACATAATTCTCTCTCGTTGGTGGGCTGACGCGAATTGCGCTTCGCGCAACGCCCGGGTTCAGGACACTCAGCGTAACGTATTCTGCCCGGAATGAAGACTGAATAAATTTCAGCGAAAATTCATATGGACCATGAATGTGACCTTCATCACTTCAAACTTGCGCGCTCAGCCAGTATCATCGGGAGAGTTAAACCCTCGCTGCCAGACGGCGAGGGTTTTCTTTTGGATTGGTTTCTGCGTTACGCGCAGCATTAACGACATGGAGTAAAAATGTCCAGACCTACAATTATCATCAACGAGCTCGACGCAGAACGTATCGACAGGCTGCTGGAAAAAGCAGAGTTTGCCTCACTTCCCGTGGCCGACGCCCTGAATGAGGAGCTCGACCGGGCGCAGATGTGCACGCCTGAGACGATGCCGCATGACGTGGTCACCATGAACAGCCAGGTAAAATTCCGCAACCTCACCACCGGTGAAGAGCTGACCCGCACGCTGGTTTATCCGGCTCAGATGACCGACAGCAGCGCCCAGCTTTCTGTTCTTGCGCCTGTAGGTGCCGCACTGCTGGGCCTGCGCACGGGCGATACCATCCACTGGGAATTGCCGGGCGGCGCCTCTGCCCATCTTGAAGTGCTGGCGTTGCTCTACCAGCCAGAAGCCGCGGGCGATTACCTGCGTTAACCACTTCTGAACAAGCGCCCACCCGCTTTGCACAGAGGATGCAGCCGCATCCTCTTTCCGTAAATTCACCCCATTTTCTTATATCGCGCAAAAAGCCCTTAATCCACGCTTAATCTGTTTTGGTGCCGTGGGGACGGTCATGAGTGAGATACTGGCTATCACACTTATTTTTCTGATTATTGCGGCGATTATCGTCATGGCCGTGCTTTATCTTGAACGCCACAGCTAGGCGAGTATTTATGCAACCCCACCGGGGAAAGCATTCACCAGGCCCTTAACTTTCTGCTCTGCGGCCTCGGGCGTTTCTGCACCAGGGACCAGAATCACCTTCCGGCACTCCTCCTCCCGTTTTTCGAATACCTTATAGGCGCGTTCCGCATCAGCAAGGGGAAGATAATGGGTCACGATCTCTTCCGGCGTAAGCAGCCCCTTTTCGATCAGCGGTAGCAGCTCGCCCAGCCAGGCATGGACGTGCGTCTGGCCCATCTTAAACGTCAGCCCCTTATCAAAGGCATCGCCAAACAGGAAGCCATGAATAAACCCGGCGTACACGCCGGGTACGCTAACCACGCCACCGCGTCGAACGGCAGCAATGCACTGCCGCAGCGCTTTGCCGCTGCTACCTTCAATTTTAAGATTGCTGAGGATCGTTTCGGTGGTGCTGCCTTTCGCTTCAAACCCTACCGCATCAATCACGGCGTCAACGCCGCGCTGGCCAGCGGTTTGCTCGATGATTTTTTCCGCTGCGTCGTTATCATCATCAAAGTTGATGGGGATTGCGCCGTAACGCGCCTCGGCAAATCGCAAACGGTACGGGTGGTGATCGATAACAAAGATCTGCTCAGCCCCTAACAGCCGCGCGCAGGCAATAGTCAGTAGCCCCACCGGCCCGGCGCCGAAAACCGCAACGCTTGAGCCTTTTTCAATCTGCGCATTTTTTGCCGCCTGCCAGGCCGTGGGCAAAATATCGGAAAGGAACAGCGCCTTATCATCGGAGAGGAGTTGCGGGACCTTAAACGGCCCGACGTTGCCTTTTGGCACGCGGACATATTCTGCTTGTCCCCCCGGCACGCCGCCGTAGAGATGGCTGTAGCCAAAGAGCGCGGCCGGCGCGGGAATTTGCTTTTTGTTCAGCGCGGCGCCCTGACCGGCATTGGTATTCTCACAGGCCGCGTATTGCTGCATACGGCAGAAGAAACAGTCTCCGCAGGCAATGACAAAGGGGATCACCACGCGATCGCCTTTTTGCAAATTCTTCACCTCTGCGCCGCACTCGACGATTTCCCCCATAAATTCATGGCCAAAAATGTCGCCGTGCTGCACCTTCGGGATCTTTCCGCGATAGAGATGCAAATCGGAGCCGCAGATCGCCGTGGCCGTGACGCGCAGAATGATATCGTCGGGCTGTTCGATAATGGGATCGGGGACATTCTCGACGCGAACATGGTGCGGACCGTGATACGTAAGTGCTTTCATGCGACCTCCGAAAGGTTCCAGGTAAGTGTATAAGGGTAGCTACCCCTCAAGGGCTGCCCCGGAATATGGGCCTTTTGAGATTTATCCTGGCGAGATAAGAAAACTGACGGGGCGCTTACAGAAACCACTAATATTTTATGGTTAAATGAGTTCAGCGTTTATAAACAAGGAGAAACGGGTATGTATCAGAGAATTATTATGCCGGTTGATGTTTTTGAGATGGAGCTGAGCGACAAGGCCGTACGCCATGCGGAGTTCCTGGCGCAGCAGGACGGTGTCATCCATCTTTTGCACGTACTGCCGGGCTCCGCCAGCCTGAGCCTGCACCGCTTTGCCGCCGACGTGCGTCGCTTCGAGGAGCATTTGCAGCATGAAGCGGAAACTCGCCTGCAAACCATGGTCAGCCACTTCAGCATCGACCCTTCACGGATCAAAACGCACGTCAGATTCGGCAGCGTACGCGATGCGGTAAACGAACTGGCGAACGAGCTGAAAGCAGACGTGGTGGTCATCGGTTCGCGCAACCCTTCCATTACCACGCATCTGCTGGGCTCTAACGCCTCCAGCGTGATCCGCCACACCCACATACCGGTGATGGTCGTAAGATAAAAAAAGAGGCCACCTTTCGGTGGCCTCTCGCTATTGCAGGTGTAGCCTTACTTTCTTCTATTATGCGGTTTTGGTGCGAATCAGATAGTCAAACGAACTCAGAGACGCCTTCGCCCCTTCGCCCGTGGCGATGATGATCTGTTTGTACGGCACGGTGGTGCAGTCGCCCGCCGCAAATACGCCTTTCACGCTGGTTTCACATTTCGCATCGATGATGATTTCGCCCATGCGGTTGCGCTCAATCGCGCCTTCCAGCCAGGTGGTGTTTGGCAGCAGACCAATCTGCACGAAGATCCCTGACAGCTGAACGCTGTGCACGTCGCCGCTCACGCGGTCGCGGTATTCCAGTCCGGTCACTTTGCTGCCGTCGCCCTTCACTTCCGTGGTCTGCGCGTTCAGTACGATGTCGACGTTTTTCAGGCTGCGAACTTTATCCTGCAGAACCTGGTCGGCCTTCATCTCTGGAGCGAACTCCAGAAGGGTAACGTGCTCAACAATCCCCGCCAGGTCGATAGCCGCTTCCACGCCGGAGTTACCGCCGCCGATCACCGCCACGCGTTTACCTTTAAACAGCGGGCCGTCGCAGTGCGGACAGTAGGTCACGCCTTTGGTACGGTACTGATCTTCGCCCGGAACGTTCATGTTGCGCCATTTCGCACCGGTGGCAATGATGATGCTGCGCGCTTTCAGCACCGCGCCGGACGCGGTTTCAATCTGGTGTAAACCACCCTCGACCGCTGCCGGAACCAGCTTGCTGGCGCTCTGGCTGTCGATCACGTCTACGTCATAGTCGCTGACGTGCGCCTTCAGCGCCCCCGCAAGCTTCTGGCCTTCGGTCTTCGGCACGGAAATGTAGTTTTCGATGTCCACGGTATCGAGCACCTGGCCGCCAAAGCGTTCGCCCATCAGGCCGGTACGAATACCTTTACGCGCGGAGTACACCGCTGCCGCCGCGCCCGCAGGGCCGGAACCGACGATCAGCACGTCGTAGGCATCGCGTTTGTTCAGCTCTTCCGCCGCACGTTTTTCAGCACCGGTATCCACTTTGGCTACGATTTCGGTCAGCGTCATACGGCCCTGGCCGAACTCTTTGCCGTTCATGTAGACCGCCGGAACGCCCATCACGTTGCGATCGGTGATTTCATTCTGGAAGGTACCGCCGTCAATCGCCGTGTGCTTGATGCGCGGGTTCAGGACCGACATCAGGTTCAGCGCCTGCACCACGTCCGGGCAGTTGTGGCAGGAGAGCGAGTAATAGGTTTCAAATTCGAAATCACCGTCGATATCGCGGATCTGCTCCAGCAGCGCCTGCGCTTCTTTTGACGGGTGACCACCGGTCCACAGCAGCGCCAGCACCAGTGAGGTAAATTCGTGACCCAGCGGAGAACCGGCAAAGCGCGGTCCCCGATCGGATCCTGGGTTGGTAATCAGGAAGGAGGGCTTACGGACCGGCAGCGCGTTGTCTTCTTTGAAGGTCACTTTCGGCGACAGCTCGGCGATCTCCGCCAGCAGTTCCTTGATCTCTGCCGATTTGGCGCTGTCGTCAAGCGTAGCAATCAGCTCAACGGGTTTGGTCAGTTTCTCAAGGTAGGCCTTGAGCTGGGTTTTCATATTAGTGTCGAGCATTGTTCTTCCCTCTCTTAAGACGTCATCATGCAAGCTGCCTTATACGGGCGGCCTGAATGCAACTTGCATCATGGTGCTGGAATAAAATGGGCGCGGGGCGCCCATTGATTGCCGGATGGGCAAAACTTAGATTTTACCAACCAGATCTAAGGATGGAGCCAGAGTCGCTTCGCCTTCTTTCCATTTCGCCGGGCATACTTCGCCTGGGTGAGAAGCCACGTATTGAGCAGCTTTCACTTTACGCAGCAGGTCAGAAGCATCACGGCCGATACCTTCAGCGGTAACTTCGATAGCCTGGATAATGCCCTGCGGGTCAACAACGAAGGTGGCGCGGTCTGCCAGGCCTTCATCTTCACGCATGTTGTCGAAGTTACGGGTCAGGGCGCCAGTCGGGTCGCCGATCATCGCGTATTTGATTTTCGCGATGGTTTCAGAGCTGCTGTGCCATGCTTTGTGGGTGAAGTGGGTATCGGTAGAGACAGAGTAAACGTCTACGCCCAGCTTCTGCAGTTCGTCGTAATGGTCTGCAACGTCACCCAGTTCAGTCGGGCAAACGAAGGTAAAGTCAGCCGGATAGAAGAAGAAGACGCTCCAGCGGCCTTCGGTATCTTTCTCGGTAACTTCGATGAACTCACCGTTTTTGAACGCCTGGTTTTTGAAAGGTTTAATTTTGGTATTAATCAAAGACATCTGTACTTCCTCCGTGTTTTCGTTGAGATGTAAGGTAACCAACTTTATTCATCGGGGCTAATGCGTATGCTTTATCAAATCAATCAGCCAAACCTTACAACGTCGACAAGACAACAAGGTGAACCTTTTACAGGAAAGCCTGAAAGTAAAAAGGCCGCCTCAACGGGCGGCCCTGATACCTGAATTCCCCGCAGGTACATTCAGTGCCAGCCGAAACTGGCGTTGCGTTGCGCTCTACAACCCTCTATATCAAGGCGGTAACAGCCTTTTGATTACACCACCCGCGCAGGGATTGAGCAATCCATAAGAGAGGCATTCCTGCCTATGGCTGTGATAGGTTGTGTCGAATACCATTCCGTAGCGTTATAAATTTATTTTTATTATAAAACTATCACAATATATAAATGACAATTGTCATTTAATACGATCACTCCCTCTTTTAAGATAAAATTATCCTCCTCACCTTTGAAGCGCTATTTCAATAATCTGCCACCGTGATATATTAAGGTAGTTTTAATTTAAAACTAAGAGAATTAACCGAAAGAATTATAAATGGTTAGCCTCAAACTATTGTTATCAGTTATATGATAACCACAGCAAACGCAGCACCCTCAGGACGAAACATGGCAAACCTGTATGACCTTAAAAAATTCGATCTTAATCTGTTAGTCATTTTCGAGTGCATTTACCAGCACCTTAGTATCAGTAAAGCCGCCGAGACGCTGTATATCACACCCTCTGCCGTGAGCCAGTCACTGCAACGTCTGAGAGGACAACTCAACGATCCTCTGTTTATCCGTTCCGGTAAAGGGATCACGCCCACGACCGTCGGCGTCAATTTGCATCATCATCTGGAACAGAACCTGAACCAGCTGGAGCAGACTATCAATATCATGCACAGCAGCGGGTTAAAGAAGAATTTTGTCATTTACTGCCCGCATTTTATGAGTACGAAAGCAACGCTTGACCCTATAAAACTGCTCATGGATAACCATAATTATTCAATTGAATTACATGATGTTTTTCTTTCATCTGATTCAGCGGAAGATCTCTTAGCCTACAGAAGAGCCGACCTGATATTTTCGTTTTCGTCCTCTAACAGTCATTCCGTCGCCTGTAGCCTCTACCATAAGCTTCCTTTCGTTCTCGTTTGTCGGGAGGGCCATCCCCGCCTCAGCGAAAATCCCACGCGTGAAGAGATTCTAAATGAAAACTTCACCGCCTACCTGAACGACGAGAACAGCTTCAAAGACTATCAGGAAAAGGCCGAAAGCCTGTTAACCAAAAGAAATATCGTCTATCGTAGCGACTCTTTTATATCCCTTCTGTCGATGATCGGTTCATCCGACCTCATAGGATTAGTGCCTATGCCGGCCTTCGAAAAATATGGACCAGCCCTCAACCTGCGCAAAGTGGAAACAGATATTCAATTCCCCAGTATTGATATTTACATGATGTACAACCGTTCCGCGCTCAATAGCTCGGCATTCGCGAGTTTTATTGAAGAGATATCCTTACCGTAAGATATTGCTGTGGTTCTCGCACAAAATGAGAACCACGTCTTTAAAAAGGCATCACCGTTATAGAATTAAGCGGCATATATCCACTTAATTATTGCCTGATATCATCCTCTCTTTAATATTGGCGCTACAGTCTGGTATTTATTCCGCAGGATGAGAATAAGCCAGGCGCTGGGAATGGACGGCGATGAAGTCTTGCGCCTCAGGCAAATCAACGGTCTGCTGGAGCTGTTTGCAGACCGCCGTGACTCAGAAGCCTGGACGATGAAATAATCAGAGCGTGTTCAGACGCTCTGCCGCCGCCAGCAGAGTCGATTCCTGCTTCGCAAAGCAAAGACGAATCAGCTTATGCGGGAAAGGATCGGCGCAGAACACCGACAGCGGAATGGCGGCCACGCCCACCTCTTTCGTCAGCCACTGGCAGAAACTCACGTCGTCCAGATCCGATATCGCGCTGTAGTCGGCGAGCAGAAAATAGGTCCCTTCTGAGGGCAAAATTTCCAGACGGCTTTTGCTTAGCGCTGTCACAAACAGATCCCGACGTTCACGATAGAAGTGCGGCAGCTCGCGATAGTGCTCCGGCTCGGCACGCAGCATATCCGCCAGCGCCAGCTGAGCCGGCGTGTTCACGGCAAAGGTCAGGTACTGATGCACCTTGCGCAACTCGGCGCTGATGGCGGCCGGTGCAACGCAGTAGCCCACTTTCCAGCCGGTCATGTGGTAAGTCTTACCGAATGACGAGACGGCGATAGCGCGCTCGCGAAGCTGTGGATGGGCCAGCACGCTGGCGTGTCCTTCTTCTGCAAAGCAGATGTGCTCGTAGACCTCATCGCTCAGCACGTAAATTTCACGTTCCGCAATCGCGTGCCAGAGCGCGGCGAAATCGGCCGTTTGCCACACCGTCGCCGACGGGTTGTGCGGGGTATTCAGGATCACCAGGCGGGTTTTGTCGCTCAGCAGCGCGGCAAACGCCTGCCAGTCAGGGCGAAAATGCGGCGGCTGAAGCGCCACGCGTTTCACCACGCCGCCGGAGAGCTCAACCGCAGGCGCATAGCTGTCGTAGCTCGGATCAAAGCAGATGACTTCATCGCCCGCACGCACCAGCGCGGTGATGGCCGCATAGAGCGCTTCGGTCGCCCCTGCCGTCACCGTAATGTCGGTGTTCGCATCGGGCTTATGGCCGTACAGCTCCGCCGTTTTATCCGCAATGGCTTCCCGCAGCACCTGCACGCCCGTCATCGGCGCATACTGATTCGCCCCCTGCGCCACGTGGTACGCCAGACGCTCCTGTAGGTACGCCGGGCCATCGAAATCCGGAAAGCCCTGAGAAAGGTTAATGGCGTTGTGCTGCTGCGCCAGAGCGCTCATCTGCGTAAAGATGGTAGTACCGAGATTGGGAAGTTTACTCTGCGGAATCAATGCGTTATTGCTCATTGTGTCGTGCCTGCTTGTAATACTTATGTTGCTGCCACTATAACACGATGTTAGTCTTTGGCAATCAAGACGCTTAGACGTCTAAACCATATGAATATTCCTGGCCGCGAGGGTAAAAGGAAATGACAGACAACCTGCAACTCACACATCTTGTCGACGCCTGCAGCTGGATTGGCGCCAAAGGCTGGGCCCCCGCCACCGGCGGCAATATGTCGGTGCGCCAGGACGAACGCCTCTGCTGGCTCAGCGAATCTGGCAAAGACAAAGGCAGCCTGACAACGGAGGATTTTCTGCAGGTTGAAATCGCCACCAACCGGGCGCCGTCTGGCCGCAGGCCGTCGGCGGAGACCGGTCTTCACACGCTGATTTATCGCCTGTTCCCGGAAGCCAACGCCGTCCTGCACGTTCATACCGTCAACGCCACGGTGCTGTCGCGTCTGGTCAAAGAAGCCGAGCTCAACATCAGCGGCTTTGAGATGCAAAAGTCCCTCTCCGGGCAGACCACGCATCTGGATACGGTGGCTATCCCGGTCTTTGATAACGACCAGGATATTGACGCCCTCGCTTCCCGAATCGCCCATTACGCACAGGAACGCCCGCTTAATTATGGTTTTCTTCTGCGCGGTCATGGCTTAACCTGCTGGGGACGCGACGTGGCCGAGGCCCGCCGTCATCTGGAAGGACTAGAATTCTTATTTGAATGCGAAATGCGTTTACGACAACTGGAGAGAGTATGATTCGCGCGATTGTGACGGATATTGAAGGGACCACCAGCGATATCCGTTTTGTCCATGATGTTTTGTTCCACTACGCGCGTGAGCGGCTGGCGGCCTTCGTGACCGCGCAGCAGTACGCCGAGCCGGTCAAATCCATTCTGGACAACCTGCGTGATGAAATCGGTAACCCGCACGCCAGCGTCAGCGAGCTTATCGAGGCCCTTTTTGCCTTTATGGATGAGGACCGCAAATCCACGGCGCTCAAAGCCCTGCAGGGGATCATCTGGCATGACGGCTACGTGAACGGCGACTTTACCGGCCACCTCTATCCGGACGTACTGCCTGCGCTGGAAAAGTGGAAAGCGCAAGGGATTGATCTCTATGTTTATTCCTCTGGCTCCGTCGCCGCGCAGAAACTGTTATTTGGCTACAGCGACGAAGGTGATATTACTCATCTGTTCAGCGGCTATTTTGATACCCACATCGGCGCCAAGCGCGAAGTGCAGTCTTATCAGAATATTGCGGCACAAACGGGCATCGCCCCGTCGCAGATCCTGTTCCTGTCCGATATTCATCAGGAGCTGGACGCGGCTGAACAGGCAGGTTTTCGCACCCTGCAGCTGATTCGCGGTGATGATGACGGCGCAAGCCATCACCATCAGGTCCACCAGTTTGACGAGATTAATCCGGAGCAGATCCCTTCATGAGCGCATTGACCATTTATTCCGATAAAGATGCCAGTCAACACCAGTGGCACAGCACCGACGCCGCCGAGATCGCCCAGCAGCTCAACGCTAAAGGCGTGCGGTTTGAACGCTGGGCTGCGGATCACGATTTAGGCCACGATCCCGCGCCCGAAGCCGTGATCGAGGCGTATCAGCATGCGATCGACAAGCTGGTGGCGGAGAAAGGCTATCAGAGCTGGGACGTGATCAGCCTGCGCGCCGACAACCCGCAGAAAGAGGCGCTGCGCGCGAAGTTCCTGAACGAACATACCCACGGCGAAGACGAAGTGCGCTTTTTCGTGGAAGGCGCAGGGCTGTTCTGCCTGCACATTGGCGATGAGGTGTATCAGGTGCTGTGTGAGAAAAACGATCTGATTTCCGTTCCCGCGGGCACGCCGCACTGGTTTGATATGGGCTCCGAGCCGAACTTTACCGCCATTCGTATTTTCGACAATCCGGAAGGCTGGGTGGCCCAGTTTACGGGCGATGCCATCGCGGATGCGTATCCACGGTTAGCATAATCTTTTCTCCCTCTCCCTGTGGGAGAGGGCCGGGGTGAGGGCATCAGGCCGCTCGAGCTTCAACGCTTCAGTCCTTTCACATACCCCACCAGCTGATCCAGCACAATCCCCCACCCTTCGTGGAAGCCCATCTGTTCATGCTGCTCGCGGATTTCCTTCGTTGGATGACGCGCAATCGCCGTGTAGCGGGTCTTGCCCTCACCCACATCTTCCAGCAGCAGGATCGCCGTCATAAACGGCTTCTCGGCCGGTTTCCAGCCTTCGGTATAGCCGTCGGTAAAGACCAGCTTTTTACCCGGGTCGATTTCAAGAAATACGCCCCGGTTATCCATCCGCTGACCGTCCACATCAAACACGGTGTTGAACCGCCCGCCCACGCGCAGGTCGAGGTCGCATTCGGTCACCTTATGGGGAGCAGGAATGAAGAAGTTTTTGATGTGTTCCGGCGTGGTCCAGCACAGCCACAGCAGGTCGCGCGGTGCGTCCACCACGCGCTCCAGTTTTAAGTCAGTTTCAGGATCGAGCGTCACGATATTGTCCTCTTAAGGGAACCCCTTAAAGGATAGCCGGACTCAGGCGAATTTCCCGTTTGCCACCGCTTCCGGCGTGACCACGCCCGTGTCCAGCACCCAGCCGCTAATGAGTGAGGCAGGCGTAACGTCAAACGCCGGGTTATAGACCTGCGCGTTTTCCGGCGCCCACTGCACCGCGCCAAAGCTTCCGGCCACGCCCGTCACCTCGCTGGCGGCGCGCTGCTCAATCGGGATCGCGTCACCGTTCGGGCAGTCCGGATCGAGGGTCGTTTGCGGGGCGGCAACGTAGAACGGAATGCCGTGGAATTTCGCCAGCACCGCCAGAGAATAGGTGCCGATCTTGTTCGCCACGTCGCCGTTGGCGGCAATACGGTCTGCGCCCACCCACACGGCGTCTACCTGCCCTTTTGCCATCAGGCTGGCGGCCATGGAATCGGTAATCAGCCGATACGGCACGCCCAGCTCGCCCAGCTCCCATGCGGTTAATCTGCCGCCCTGCAGCAGCGGACGGGTTTCATCCACCCAGACGCTGCTGACGTTGCCCTCCTGATGCGCGCGGGCAATCACGCCCAGCGCGGTGCCAACGCCCGCCGTTGCCAGCCCACCGGTGTTGCAGTGGGTCAGCAGACGGCTGCCGGGCTTCACCAGCGCGCTGCCGGCTTTGGCAATCGCGTCGCAAAGACGTTTGTCTTCGTCAATCAGGCGCAGCGCTTCGGCCACCAGCGCCGGAACATACTCTTCCTGCCACAGCGCAATCTTCATGCGGTCGAGATTGTTCATCAGGTTCACCGCCGTCGGGCGGGACGCGCGCAGGGTTTCCAGCGCCGCCGCCAGCTCGTCTTGGCTTTTGCCGTTTTCCGCCAGCAGCGCCAGCAGCAGGCTTGCAGAGAGACCAATCAGCGGCGCGCCGCGTACGCGCAGGGCGTGGATATGCCCGACCAGCGCCTCGACCGTCGAGGCATCCAGCCAGCGTTTCTCCTGCGGAAGCGCCTGCTGATCGAGAATATAGAGCTGATTATCCGCCACCCGCAGGCTGGTCGTCTGTAATGTCTGCATGTCGTTAATTCCCTGTTGCGTTGTTGTAGCACATTGTGTCAGGATGAAATCCAGATGTATAGACGTCTACATGTCTTAATTAGAAAACTCGTGAGGAGCAGGCCATGTCGCAATACCGTACCTTTACCGCTCAGGACGCCGTGGAGTATGCCAGGCGGTTTGGCGGACTTGACGATCCTTCATCGCTGGTAGAGGCGCAGGAAGTAGGCGACGGCAACCTCAATCTGGTATTTAAAATTTTCGACGGCGCGGGCGTGAGCCGCATCGTCGTTAAGCAGGCGCTGCCCTACGTGCGCTGCGTCGGCGAGTCCTGGCCGCTGACGCTGGACCGCGCCCGTCTTGAAGCGCAAACCCTGGTCGAGCACTACCAGCACAGCCCGCAGCACACCGTGAAAATCCACCACTTTGACCCGGAGCTGGCGGTGATGGTGATGGAAGATCTCTCCAGCCATCGCATCTGGCGCGGCGAGCTGATCAACAACATTTACTACCCGCAGGCGGCGCAGCAGCTGGGCGAATACCTCGCGCACGCGCTGTTCCACACCAGCGATTTCTACCTGCAGCCGCACGAGAAAAAAGCGCAGGTGGCGAAATTCATCAACCCGGAGATGTGCGAGATCACCGAAGATCTGTTCTTCAACGATCCGTACCAGATCCACGAGCGCAACAGCTACCCGGCAGAGCTGGAAAATGACGTCGCAGCCCTGCGCGACGACGCTCAGCTTAAAATTGCCGTGGCCTCCCTGAAGCACCGCTTCTTCTCGCACGCCGAAGCGCTCCTGCACGGCGATATTCACAGCGGCTCGATTTTTGTGGCCGACGGCAGCCTGAAGGCCATCGACGCCGAGTTCGGCTACTTTGGCCCGATTGGCTTTGACGTCGGTACCGCCATCGGCAACCTGCTGCTGAACTTCTGCGGCCTGCCGGGGCACCTGGGCATTCGCGATGCCGCCGCCGCGCGCGAGCAGCGCCTGACCGATATTCAGGAGCTGTGGAACACCTTCGCGGAACGCTTCCAGGCGCTGGCAAACGAGAAAACGCGCGACGCCGCGCTCGGCGCGCCGGGCTATGCCTCCGCGTTCCTGAAAAAGGTCTGGCATGACGCCATCGGCTTCTGCGGCACCGAGCTCATTCGCCGCAGCGTCGGGCTTTCCCACGTCGCGGATATCGACACCATTCAGGACGAGGCGATGCGCCACGAGTGCCTGCGCCACGCCATAACGCTTGGTAAAGCGCTGATTGTCATTGCCGACCGCATCGACAGCGCGGAAGATCTGGTGGCACGAGTGCGGCAGTACAGCTGATTACATTTGGTTTTCTCCCTCTCCCTGTGGGAGAGGGCCGGGTGAGGGCATAAAACCGCACTTACCCCAAATACTCAATCACCGACAGCCCGCCGTTATAGTCCGTGCTGTAAATAATCCCCTGCGCATCCACAAACACGTCGCACGACTGGATCACCCGCGGACGATTTGGCCGCGTGTCCATCATTCTCTCCGGCGCGGCGGGCACCAGCGCACCGGTTTCCACCGGTCGATACGGATTGGAAATGTCATACGCACGCACGCCCGCGTTCTGATACGTCGCAAAAATCAGCGTCGAGCTGACGAAACTCCCCGGCCGGTTCTCGTGCAGGTTATGCGGGCCAAAATGCGCCCCTTTCGCCACGTAGTCGGTTTCATCCGGCTGCGGGAAGGTCGAGATGCTCACCGGGTTCGACGGCTCGCGGATATCAAACAGCCAGATCAACTTTTCGCCGTCCTGCTGGTTATCCAGCACCGCTTCGTCCAGAACTACCAGCAGATCGCGGTCCGGCAGCGGCAGCGCGGTGTGCGTCCCGCCGCCAAACGGCGGGCTCCAGTTGCGGTGGCTAATCAGCTTCGGCCGGGTGCGGTCCTTCACGTCCAGCAGCGTCAGGCCGCCGTCGCGCCAGCTGCCGTAGGCGGTATCGCCCGCGATAATCGCGTGGTGCAGCGCGTAGCGTTTCCCTTCCGGCCAGTTCGGCGTCTCCCCTTCCGCCTGGTTCATCCCCGGCAGCCACCAGCGCCCCGCCACTTCAGGCTTGCGCGGGTCCGCCAGGTCGATGGTCAGGAAGATATAGTCGGTAAAGCCGTCGATAAGCGCCGACACGTAGGCCCAGCGGCCGCCGACGTACCAGATGCGGTGAATGCCGATGCCGCTCAGCGACAGAAAGCCGATTTCGCTCGGCCTGTCGGGCGTGGAGATATCAAACACCCGCAGCCCGGCGCTCCAGCCTTTGTCCTGCACGTCGCTGACGGTCTCCCCCACCTGGCGGGTGTAGTAGATCTTCTCGTCGGCAAAGCGGGCATCGGCAAACAGATCCCGGGCGTTAATCACCAGCAGCAGGTCATCATGCGCCTGCAGGTGCACGTTCCAGGTGCCGGGCGGCGCGGGCACGTAGCCCGCCGCTTTCGGGTTCTTCGGGTCGCGCACGTCGACAATCGAAAAGCCCTGCGACACCATGTGGCCGATATAGGCGAAACCGCGATGCACCATCAGCTGCACGCCGTCCGGGCGACCGCCCTGGTCGCTATGGCCAATCAGCCGCATATTGCGGCTGTATTCTGGAAGGGGTACTTGCGTCACCGTTAGCTCCTTTGGGTTTTCCCCCTCTCCCTGTGGGAGAGGGCCGGGGTGAGGGCATCAGGCCGCACCTGACGCCACCCGGCCTGGTTTTACTTGTTTTTCGCTTCCAGCGTCGCAAACCACGGCGCGATAAAATCTTCCGTCTGGCCCCAGCCCGGAATGATTTTCCCCAGAGACGCCACGTTCACCGGGCCCGGCTGGGCGGTCAGCAGCGCCTGTGGAATGGCCGCCGCTTTGAAATCGTAGGTTGCAGGCGTTGCTTCCCCGGCAATCTTGTTCGCCACCAGGCGCACGTTCGTCGCGCCAATCAGCTTCGGATCCACCGCCACGCTCACCTTCCACGCGCTGCCCGGCTCGCGCATCAGCTGCAGATCCTGGTTGGAGATGTCAATGCTGTAGAGCTTGATCTCAGTGCGGCCGTTCTCTTTCAGCGCCTTATACGCGCCCTGGCTGAAGGCGTCCCAGGTGCCCCAGATGGCGTCGATTTTGCCTTTCGGGTATTTCGCGAGGATCGCCCCCACCTTGTTGGCGGTATCACCCTGCACGTCAGAGGAGACGGCGCCGATGGACTCCAGCTCTTTGATGTCCGGATACTGCTTTTGCAGCTCTTTATAGGCCGCCTGACGACGCTCCATCGGCGGGAAGCCCGCCACCCACAGCTTGACGATATTGGCCTTTCCGTTGAAATCTTTCGCCAGCTGGCCGAAGGAGAGGTTCGTCAGGGAGGCATCGTCCTGCTGGGTAACGGTCACGCCAGGGATCTCGCCGTTAACCGCCGTATCAAAGACGGATACTTTGATCCCGGCATCCACCGCTTTCTTCACCAGCGCGGTGGAGTACGGATCGCGCCCCTGAGAGAGAATAATCCCGTCATATTTCTGGCTGATCGCCTGGTTAACGAAGTCCTGGAATTTGGCGTCATCCCCGTTGCTTAAAAAGGTGCTGACCTTAAAGCCGAGCTTTTTCCCTTCCTGAATTGCGCCAGCAATAAACTGCGTGGTGTTGTCGTCTGAGCCAAGGTTACGGATCACCGCGATGCGGATCGGGCCGTCATGGTTCGCAATGGCAGCCGGAAGCGGCGCGGGCGTAGCCGCGAAGCCTGGCAGAGCAGTGAGCAACCCAAGTGCCACCAAAGAGAGTGCAATCTTTTTCATTTTTTATCCCGTTGTGTTGTCAGCGTTTTTGTATGTAGGTAATCGCCAGCGCTACCGCGAGCACCAGCCCTTTTATAATGTCCATGGCGTAGTACGGCACGGAGAGCATCACCAGCCCGTTCGACAGCACGCCGAGAATGACCGCCCCGACCAGGGTTCCCAGCGCGTTCGGCTTGCCGGAGCCTGCCAGGGAGAAGCCAATCCACGCCGCCGCCACCGCATCCATCAGGTATCCGCCGCCCGCATTCACCTGCGACGAACCGATGCGCGACGCCAGCAAAATCCCGCCCAGTCCCGCCAGCAGCGAGGCAATCACGTAGGCCGCCACCTTGTAGCGCGTGGTGCGAATGCCGGAGAGACGCGCGGCTTCGGGTTGCCGCCGATGGCGTACATCCGGCGCCCGTGAGTGGTCAGCGAGAGGCCCAGCTGCGCCAGCACGGTCACCACCAGCATGACGATCACGATGGTCGGCACCTGCCCCAGCAGGCTGAACGCCGCCGGAATAGTGCCTTCCGCCATGTCGCCGCTCGGCAGCACCATGTTCTCGGTAATCGACCCGCCGTAGCTGTAGGTCATCGCCACGCCCTGAATGACGAACAGGCTGGCAAGCGTCGCGAGCATGTCCGGAATACGCAGGATGACGATCAGAAAAGCGTTAAACAAACCCACCAGCGTGCAGAGCGCGAGGGTGATCAGAATCGACTCGGTGGTACCAAAGCCGTGCCAGACGAAAAGGGAAATCACCAGCGCGTTCGCCAGCGAGGCGGTGGATCCGACAGAGAGATCGAACCCGCCGATGGTCAATGATATCGACACGCCAATAGCAATCACCGTCACGATGGCAATCGAGCGCAGAATGTTGATGATGTTGTTCGGATCGAGGAAGCTGTCCGACGCCAGGCCAAAGACGGCCACCAGCGCGACGACGGTTAACAGCATGCCCCACCTGTAGAGAAAATCGAAAATCTGCTGGCGGCCAGACGCCGCCGCGTTCACTGAAAGGGCCTTGCTCACGACGCCGTTCCTCCGGTTGAATAATAAAGTAGTGTCTCTTCTCGAGCCTCGGCCCCGGCGATTTCCGCCACGATGCGCCCGTCCCACAGGACGCAGATGCGGTCGCACAGCCCGACCAGCTCGGCAAATTCGCCCGAGGCGTAAATCACCCCTTTGCCCTCGCGCGCCAGGCCATCAATCAGCTGGAACAGATCGGTTTTGGCCTTCACGTCCACGCCTTTGGTTGGCTCGTCGAATATCAGCACGCGGGCGTCATTGCGCAGCCATTTACCGATGGCGACCTTCTGCTGGTTGCCGCCGGATAAGCGGCGCAGCACCTGCCCCGGCCCGCGCGTGCGCACGCCGACGCGGGCAATCACCTCTTCCGCCCAGCGCCACGCCTGACGATGGCCAAACAGGCTCCAGCGCGAAAAGCTGTTATCGGCGCTCACTGCAAGGTTCATGCTCACCGGCTCGTCGATAAAAATGCCCTCTTTGCGGCGCTCCTCCGGCACCAGCGCCAGACCGCGCAGCACGGAGTCGGCCGGATCGCGCGGCTGCCAGGATTGATGATTCAGCTCGCCGCGCGCCACGCGGCTTTTGGTGGCGCCAAACAGCGCCTTGCAGAGTTCGGTTTTCCCCGCCCCCGCCAGCCCGGCAATCCCGAGAATTTCGCCTTTGCGCAGGTGCAGGGAGATATCTTTCAGCAGCGCGTCATCGTGAAGCCCCTCAACGCGCAGCAGCGTTTCGTCGCCGTGCGGCGGTCGCGCGGGCGGATAGATATCGCTCAGCACGTGGCCGAGCATCTTCTCGACGATCGCTTCGCCGCTAAGATCGGCCATCGGGCCGGACTCGATCAGCTTGCCGTCGCGCAGCACCGTTAAGGTGTCGCAGATGGCCTTCAGCTCGTGAATGCGGTGAGAGATAAACACCACGCCGATGCCCTGCTGCTTTAAACGTCTCACTACCCTAAACAGGCGCTCGCTCTCATGCGCGTCCAGCGGCGCGGTGGGCTCATCAAGAATCAAAAAACGGCAGTGGTGGGACAGGGCCCGCGCCAGCAAAATCTGCTGCTTTTCAGCCAGCGAACAGCCGTCGATGGAACGGCGAACGTCCAGCGTCACGTCGAGCTGCGCCAGCGCCTGTCTCGCCTGCTGGCGGATCGCGCGCCAGCTGAAGCGATGCCCCGGCTGCGCCAGCTGGTCGAGCATGATGTTTTCGGCGATGCTTAACCCCGGGATCAGCGCCACGTCCACCTCCTGCTGTACGAGGTGGATCCCCAGCCGTTTGGCGTCAAGCGGTTCACGGATGCTCACCGGCTGGTTGTTAATGCTGATCTCGCCCTCATAGTGGTCGTGCGTCCCGCACAGCACCGCCATCAGCGTCGATTTCCCCGCGCCGTTGGCGCCGGTCAGCGCGTGTACGGATCCGCCGGTTAAGGTAAAGTCCACGCGCGACAGCGCCTGAAAGCCGGAAAAGGCCAGGCTGATACCGCGCATCTCAAGGCGACTGGAAACCATCCGCGTAAATCCTTCATTACTCTTCTGATTTATCGAATTTTTCACAGCTCTGGTTGACTGACAACGACGGAAAAGGCATAAGTTAAAGCGAAATATTATTAGCCATCCGGATGTCCAGACATAACATCGGGTTAGCGCTTGCTAAAAAAGGACACCATCATGAGCAACACCGATATCCGCGTCGTGCCTGGCCCGGCGAACTACTTCTCTCATCCAGGGAGCCTTGCGCATCTGGATAACTTCTTTACCCCGGAACAGCTTTCCCGCGCGGTGTGGATCTACGGCGAGCGCGCTATCGAAGGCGCGCGCCCTTTCCTGCCGGCGAGCTTTAACGCGCCAGGGGCGAAACGCCTGCTGTTTAAAGGCCACTGCAGCGAGCGCGACGTCACCCATCTGGTGAATGAATCCGGCAGCAACGCCAGCGTGGTGATTGGCGTCGGCGGCGGCGCGGTGATGGATACCGTCAAGGCCGTGGCGCGCCGCTTAGGGGTGCCGTTTGTGGGCATCCCCACCATTGCCGCCACCTGTGCGGCGTGGACCCCGCTCTCCGTCTGGTACAACGATGCCGGTCAGGCGCTGCATTTTGAGATCTTCGACGACGCCAACTTCCTGGTGCTGGTGGAGCCGCAGATCGTCCTTAACGCTCCGGCGGAATATCTGCTGGCGGGCATCGGCGATACGCTGGCGAAGTGGTACGAAGCAGTGGTGTTGGCACCTGATCCGGAGAACCTGCCGCTGACCGTGCGGCTGGGCATTAACGGCGCGCTGGCGATCCGCGACGTGCTGCTGTCGCGCAGCGAAGAGGCGCTGGCCGACCAGCAGCGCGGCGAACAGACGCAGGCCTTCCGGGACGTGGTGGATGCGATTATCGCCGGTGGCGGGATGGTCGGCGGCCTGGGCGAGCGCTATACCCGCGTGGCGGCGGCGCATGCGGTACACAACGGCTTAACCGTGCTGCCGCAGACGGAAAAATACCTGCACGGTACCAAGGTGGCCTTCGGCATTCTGGTGCAAAGCGCCCTGCTCGGCCAGGACGACGTGCTGGCGCAGCTGGTGACGGCTTACCAGCGTTTTAACCTGCCGACCACGCTTCGCGAGCTGGACGTCGACATCAATAACCGCGACGAGCTGGATAAGGTCATAGCCCACACCCTGCGCCCGGTGGAGTCGATTCACTATTTACCGGTTGCGTTAACGCCTGACGTTCTGCGCGCCGCGTTTGAGAAAGTGGAATCCTTCAGCCGTTAATCGCCCCGACAGGCTATACCTAATGATGATTCTTACCACTCTCGTAACGAGGTCATCATGCAGATCGATTTAACAGGTAAAAAGGCGCTGGTTACCGGTGCCAGCCGCGGGTTGGGTCGTGCGATTGCCCTGTCGCTGGCGCGCGCCGGTGCGGATGTGATTATTACGTATGAAAAATCTGCCGATAAAGCCCAGGCGGTCGCCGATGAGATTAAGGCGCTGGGACGACACAGCGAAGCCGTTCAGGCCGACAGCGCCAGCGCGCAGGCGATTCAGGATGCCGTCACCCATGCGGCGCGTTCTCTTGGCGGGCTGGACATTCTGGTCAACAACGCCGGGATCGCGCGCGGCGGCCCGCTGGAGTCCATGACGCTGGCGGACATTGACGCCCTAATCAACGTCAATATTCGCGGCGTGGTGATCGCCATTCAGGAAGCGCTGGTGCACATGTCCGACGGCGGACGCATTATCAACATCGGCAGCTGTCTGGCAAACCGCGTGGCTATGCCGGGCATTGCCGTTTACTCGATGACCAAATCGGCGCTGAACTCCCTCACCCGCGGGCTGGCCCGTGATTTAGGGCCGCGCGGCATTACCGTTAACCTGGTGCACCCCGGCCCTACCAACAGCGATATGAACCCGGAAGACGGGGAACAGGCTGACTCTCAGCGTCAGCTTATTGCCCTGGGCCATTACGGCCAGCCGGAAGACGTCGCGGCGGCGGTCACGTTTCTTGCTAGCCCGGCTGCCGGTCAGATCTCCGGTACCGGTCTGGACGTGGACGGCGGTTTGAACGCCTGATCGCAATCTCCCTGCAAGCCTCTGTCGTCCGGCAGAGGCGTTTCCGAGCGCCCTCGACGGTTCGCGTTTTGCCGCTTTCTCCGGTTATTTCCCCGCTCTACAGTACCCCATTAGAAATTCGGAATTTATCTAATAGCCTTATTATTCCCTTATACTTTGTGTGGGCGTACAGTGGAGGTACGGATGAAGATTGTCTGGTCAAAGAATGCAAAGAAAGAGTTTTTCAAAATCGATGGCCGATATCAGCGAAGAATCAAAGCAAAACTTGCTGAGCTGGACGATCGCTCAGCTCCCCGGCCCGATATCAAAAAAATATCGGCGATAGAAAATCAATTCCGGCTACGCGTTGGCGATTACCGCATTCTGATTACACTTCGGGACGATCCCGATAACCATTGTTATGTTTTGGCCGTCAAGCGCAGAACATCAACGACCTACCTTCACGAGGAGAAAGCCCCCTATGGCTGTTCAGCTAATTAAGGACGATGACGGAAAAGCGCAGTACGTCGTTATTCCCTATGATGAATACTTTCGTATGTGCTTACAGATGGCAGAAATCGACGACGAAACCGATGATGATCTAGAGGATATTGAAGTCGAACACGATTGTTATGATGACGTAGGATTACCTGGTGAAGTATGCGACGTCATGCATAACGAGAACGTCAGCCTGCAGGCCGCGTGGCGTATCCTGCGCGGCATGTCCCAGCAGGAGGTAGCTGAGAAACTCGGCATCACCCAGTCCGCCGTGTCACAACTGGAAGCGCTGGACTCCCGTCCGCAAAAGCGCACCCGTGAAAAGCTGGCTGCTATCTACGGCTGCAAGCAGGAACAGATCAGCCTCTATTTACCGAAAGAGGGTTAACAGCACTTCGCCCCACCCTTGCCGCCGTAGCGGGCGTCCTGGCGGTCGCGGAAAAATTCTTCGTAGGTCATGGGCGTCTGGTCCGGATGGTTGACGCGCATATGCTCGACGTAATTGTCGTAGTCCGGCACGCCAATCATCATTTTGGCGGCCTGGCCCAGGTACTTACCTGCTTTGGAAAGGGTGTCGAACATAATCAGTTTCTCGTTTGTTTCCGGCTCTCTCCCGAAGGGAAAGGCCGGAGAAGAAATGTGTGCCGGGTAAGGCGAAGCCGCCACCCGGCACACAGGTTAGTGCGCCCCTTTCGCCTGGGTCACAATCTCTTCCAGGTTTTCAGGCATCGGCTCGTACGGCGTCTCTTTCGCCGTTGGCTTATCGTTTTTCAACGCAGCCAGCGCGGTCTTGAGAGAATACAACGCCAGCACCACGACCACCACCATAAAGAAGATAGTCAGCCCGGCGTCCAGACGGTTGTTAAACACCAGCTGAGACAGCTGGGACTCCGTGTACTGCGCCGGGATCTTACCGCTGTCGATCATCGCCTGGAACTTGTTGGCAATCGCCAGGAAGCCCACCTTGTTGTCCGGGCTGAAGGCCTTCTGCCAGCCCGCCGTCAGGGTACAGATCAGCAGCCACGCGGTTGGCACCAGTGCAACCCACGCGTAACGCTGGCGCTTCATCTTGAACAGCACCACCGCGCAGAGCATCAGCGCCATACCTGCCAGCATCTGGTTGGCGATACCAAACAGCGGCCACAGGGTGTTAATTCCGCCCAGCGGATCGACCACGCCCTGATGCAGGAAGTAGCCCCACGCCAGCACGCACAGCGCCGTTGCCAGCAGGTTCGCCGGGAGCGAATCGGTACGCTTCAGGTTCGGAGAGATCACGCCAAGCAGGTCCTGCAGCATAAAGCGCGCCGCACGGGTTCCCGCATCCACCGCCGTCAGGATAAACAGCGCCTCGAACAGGATGGCGAAGTGATACCAGAACGACACGTCCATCAGCCCGCCCAGCGCGCCGTGAAGAATATACGCCATGCCGACCGCCAGCGTCGGCGCCCCGCCCGCACGGGAGATAATCGACTGCTCGCCCACTTCACTGGCGATGCTCGTCAACGTATCAGGGGTAATTGCAAAGCCCCAACCGCTCACCACCTGCGCGGCGGACGCCACCACGTCAACGGTGCCAGCCGGTGCCAGTACCGCCATCGGGCTGTTCATCGCGAAATACACGCCCGGGTCGATGATGCAGGCAGAGACCAGCGCCATGATGGCGACAAAGGATTCCATCAGCATGCCGCCGTAGCCGATCAGGCAGGCCTGATTTTCATTCGCCAGCATCTTCGGCGTGGTTCCGGAAGCGATCAGCGCGTGGAAGCCGGACACCGCGCCGCAGGCGATGGTGATAAACAGGAACGGGAACAGGTTACCGGTCCAGACCGGGCCGGTACCGTCGATGAATTTGGTTAACGCAGGCATGGTCAGGGTCGGGCGCATAATCAGAATGCCGATCGCCAGCCCGACGATGGTGCCGATTTTCAGGAACGTAGAGAGATAGTCACGCGGAGCCAGCAGCAGCCATACCGGCAGCACCGCCGCCACAAAGCCGTAGCCCACCAGCATCCAGGTCAGCTGGACGCCGGTAAAGTCGAAGAACGGCGCCCAGGTCGGGCTTTCCGCCACCCAGCCGCCGGAGATAATGGCGAACACCAGGAACACCAGGCCAATTACCGACACCTCACCAATGCGGCCGGGGCGCAGGTAGCGAATATAAATCCCCATAAACAGCGCCAGCGGAATGGTGAAGGCAACGGTATAGGTCCCCCACGGGCTGTGGGTCAGCGCTTTCACCACGATCATCGCCAGCACCGCGAGGATGATCACCATGATCATAAAGGTCGCCACCAGCGCAATCACCCCAGCGGTTGCCCCCATCTCCTCTTTCACCAGCTCACCCAGCGAACGCCCGTCGCGGCGGGTCGAGACGAACAGCACCATAAAGTCCTGCACCGCGCCCGCCAGCACCACGCCCGCGAGGATCCAGATCATCCCCGGCAGGTAGCCCATCTGCGCCGCCAGCACCGGCCCTACCAGCGGCCCCGCTCCGGCAATCGCCGCAAAATGGTGACCGAACAGCACTTTTTTGTCGGTCGGCACGTAGTCCAGCCCGTCGTTATGGCGGACGGCAGGCGTCATGCGCGTAGCGTCAACGCCCAGAACGTTCTTCGCGATATAGCGGCCATAAAAACGGTACGCGATCAGATAAATGCAGACGGAGGCGACGACGATCCAGAGCGCATTGATCTGTTCCCCCCGGTTGAGGGCGATATAGCCCAGGGCAAAGGCTCCCACAACGGAGAGCCCTGCCCATATAAGGTATTTCCCTGAGTTGTTCATAGTTGTTGTCCGTTGTTGTGAAACAGTGAGATGTTACATTTTGTTTCTAGAACAACCGGAAAAATTTAACAACTTTGAAACGCAATAATGCGTGGTCGAACCAGAGATTTACACCACAGTGTTAAGCCGATCACTTTGATCTGCCTGGCTTAGCCCAACACCATCGTGCTCAACCGACAGGTGCAGCACCGCCGCCCCTGCTCGTCGAATACCACAATCTCCCAGCTCTGGCTCGAACGCCCCAGATGCAGCGGCTGGCATACCCCGCGCACTTTGCCGTGAGAGACCGCACGATGGTGCGTGGCGTTAAGCTCCGTCCCCACCACGCTCTGCCCGTCGCGGGTCATCAGAAAACCGGCCATCGATCCCAGCGTTTCCGCCAGCGCCGCCGAAGCGCCGCCGTGCAGCAGGCCAAACGGCTGATGGGTGCGCGCATCCACCGGCATCTCCGCTTCCAGCGTGTCGTCGCCGAGGCGGGTATAGACGATACCGAGATGCGCTACCAGCGTATTCAGGCTGGTCGCGTTCAGCTCCTCGAGCGGTAAATGACGTTTCCAGATCATCTTACGCCCCCAGCGTGGAGCCGCCGTCCACCACGATATCCTGCAGGGTGATATGGCTGGCGGCATCGGATGCAAGGAACAGCACCGTGCTGGCTATCTCCTGCGGACGAGCGATTTTGCCCAGCGGAATGCCGAGCTTAAACTGCTCGCCAAAGCCGCGAATACGCTGTTGCTCCGCGTCGTCGCTTTTCCACAGGATGCGCTGCATATCGGTATCCGTTGAGCCCGGCGACACCAGGTTACAGCGCACGCCGCTGCCCGCCAGCTCCAGCCCGACGGTCAGGGCCAGGCTTTTCAGCGCCGCCTTCGACGCACCGTAGGCGCTCATGCCGATGCGCGGCGTGTGCGCCGCGTCGGACGCCACGGTGACTATCGCCCCGCCCTGCTGACGGCGGAACAGGCCCATCGTCTGCTGGAGCAAGTTGAACGCGCCGCCGACGTTGACCGCGAAGGTCTGCTGCCAGTCCTCCTGCGAAAGCTGGTCCGTCGCCCCCATGCGCAGAACGCCCGCCGCGTTGACCAGCACGTCCAGCCGTTCAAGCGACGCCAGCGCGCGCCCGCACACTTCATGCACCTGCGCGGCGTTCGCCACGTCCAGGGTTTCAGTGGCGAACGGATAATCACCCAGCGGAAACGCCAGATCGAAGCCGGTCACCTGCGCGCCCGCCTCCACAAACGCCAGCGCCGTCGCGTAGCCAATCCCCTTACCCGCGCCCGTTACCCAGACGGTTTTACCGGTGAAATCCAGAGCCATCACTTCACCTCGCGGGAAAGCAGCGCCCACCAGGCGTCGATTGTGGGATTTTTTGCCAGCATCACGAAGTCGATATCGCCGTGGACTTTGCGCCAGCGGGCGGCCAGCGCCATCATGCGCACCGAGTCCAGGCCGTAGTCGATCAGGTTTTCGTCATCCATCGGCTCGTCGGACTCGTCCAGCAGCGGCAGGATCAGCTCACGCAGCGCGGCTTTGGTCGCCGGAACGAACGGCAGCAGCTCGTCGGTCATTACCACGCGGCCCGAGCGTCCGGCCACGTAGTTCAGCGACATCAGGTGCTCGTCGCGGGTGAAATCCGCCAGCGCGTCGGCAATAAAGAACGGCTTAATGTCGCGCATAAAGGCATCGGTGGCGGTGGTCATGCAGCCGATGTGGGCGTACACGCCGGTAATCAGCAGCTGGTTGCGGCCCGTTTCTTTCAGCATCTGCTCCAGCGGCGAGCGGTGAAACGCGCTGTAGCGCCACTTTACCAGCACCGTGTCCGCTTCGTCCGGGGTCAGTTCAGCGACGATACGCTGCTGCTCCGGCGAGCGGGTCAGGCCCGGCCCCCACATGTCGTTCAGCAGGGCGCGGTCTTCGTCGCTCTGCTCTTTCGGCTGGGCGGTGTAGTAGACGGGAATATTGTGCGCTTTGCAGTAAGCGCGCAGTCTGGCAATATTCGCCACCACCTGCTGCATCATCGCGCTGTTTTCGCCCCAGAAGTTCAGGAAATACTCCTGCATATCGTGGATCAACAGCGCCGCGCGCTCCGGCTCAAACGCCCAGTTCACTTTACTGGTCGGCAGCTCTGCGGCGGTCGGCAGCGCGTAAGCGGTTAATTTTGGAATGGCCATACTCTGTTCCTCAGCCCCGGGCGCGTTCAGCAAGCCACAGGCGCAACTGTTTCTTATCGACTTTACCGACCGGCGTCAGCGGGAGCACATCCACGCTCTCCACGCGGTCCGGCAGCTTGAATTCGGCAACGCCCTGCTCGCGCAGGAAGCGGCGCACTTCAACCGCGCGCAGAGGCTGTTTCACCACCAGATACGCGCAGCTTTTTTCGCCCAGCAGGCTGTCCTCCATGCTCACCAGCGCGGCGTGGATCACCGCCTCGTGGCGCAGCAGCAGGTTTTCAATCTCTTCGGCGGCAATCTTCTCGCCGCCGCGGTTGATCTGATCTTTCTCTCGCCCCTGCACGGTGATGTAGCCCTGCTCGTCGATGGCGATCAGATCGCCGGAACAGTAAAAGCCGTCGGCGTCAAAAGCGCTGGCGTTGTGTTCCGGGCTGTTGAAATAGCCGCGGAAGGTATACGGCCCGCGCGTCATCAGACGCCCGACTTCGCCGCGCGGCAGCGGGTTGCCGTGCTCGTCCGCCACCCACACTTCGTCGTCCGGGCACATCGGGCGGCCCTGAGTGTTGATGATGCGCTCCGGCAAGTCGTCGAGCGCGGTGTAGTTCACCAGCCCTTCCGCCATGCCGAACACCTGCTGAAGCTGGCAGCCGATTTCCGCCGGAATGCGCGCCGCAAGCGTGGCGGAGAGGCGTGCGCCCCCCACCTGCAGCAGCCTGAGGGATTTAAGCTGCGCGTTCCCCGCGCCGTCGGCAATCGCCTGCAGCCAGAGGCTCACCGCCGGAGGAACCAGCGAGGTGACGTTAATCTGATGCCGTTCAATCAGCGGGAAGCAGAGCGTGGCGCTTGGATCGTTCGCCAGCACTACGCACCCGCCCGCGGTGAAGACGCCTAACGATCCCGGCGAGCTCATGGCGTAGTTATGCGCCGCGGGCAGCGCGTTCAGGTAGCGCGTTTCGGCGGTGATGCCGCAGATCTCGTTGCTGCGGCGAATGCTGTAGTCATAATCGTTGTGCGTGCGCGGGATCAGCTTCGGCGTGCCGGTGCTGCCGCCGGAAAGCTGGAAAAACGCCACTTCGTCGGCGGGCGTCGGGTTCGGGATGAAGTTGTCCGCCGGACGCGCAATCGCCGCTTCCAGGGCGTGTTCGTCCCTATCGCCGCGCAGCAGCACGACGCGAACCGAGCGGTGCGCATCCACAAAGGTGTTAAGAAAATCATCGCCCGCAAACAGCGCGTGGTCGCGATCGGCAATCAGCACGGCGGGTTTGATCTGCTCCGCGTAGGCGTTCAGCTCGCTGCGCTGATGGCTAAAGAGCGCGTTCACCGGCGCGACGCCGATTTGCAGCAGCGCGAAGAAGGTGATGTAGAACTCGGCCACGTTGCCGAGCTGCACCAGCGCCGTCTCGCCGCGCTGCAGCCCGCGTGCCTTAAGGGCAGACGCCAGGTTGTTCACCGCCTGATTAAACGCGCGGTAGGTGATGTGCCGCTCGTCGTCGATAATCGCCACGGCATCGCTGTCCGCGCGATCCGTCAGGATGTGGGTCAGCGGCAGATCCTGCCAGTAGCCTTTTTCGCGGTAGCGGCGGGCGAATTCCTCAGGCCAGCGGGTAAAAGGGATGGTCATGAGTCTTCCTTAGTGCAAACCAAACACGTTGAGCATGGTGGAGAGCTTCACGCCCGTTTCGCGCCACTCGCCCACCGGCGAAGAGGCAGGCACAATGCCCGCGCCGGCAAACAGGCGAACGGTATTTTTTTGCAGACGCGCGCAGCGGATGGTCACCACCCACTCGCCGTTGCCCTCGCTGTCGCACCAGCCGACGATGCCGCCGAACAGCTCGCGGTCGAACGGCTCCAGCTCGGCGATCAGCTCTTTCGCCGCCTCATGTGGGAAGCCGCTCAGCGCCGGGGTCGGGTGCAGCAGGCAGGCCAGCGTCAGGGCGTTTTCATTTTCACGCGCGTCACCTTCAACCGGCGTCGCCAGATGCCACAGCGTCGGCGTGGTGATGAGCTGCGGCGAAGACGGCATGCTCAGGTGGTGGCTGCGCGGTGCCAGAATGGCCTTCATTGCCTGAGTCACCAGGTCGTGCTCGTGACGGTCCTTTTCGGAGGCCAGCAGCTTATTGCCCGCTTCGCGATCCAATACGTCGTCCGGCTGACGACGCGCCGAGCCTGCCAGCGGCAGCGAGCTAAAGTGCGCGCCCTCTTTGCGCAGCAGCAGTTCGGGGCTGGCGCCGAGCAGCACGCCGCCGTCTTCCAGCGGCACGTGGAAATTAAAGCTCGCCGGGTTCTGGGCGATCAGCCGCTCCATCAGCGCGCCGCTGTCCATGTTTTTGTCGGTCGCGATATCAATCAGGCGCGACAGCACCACCTTGTTTACCTGCGGCGTGGCGGTAAGCGACGCGGCGCGAGCGACCATCTCTTCGAACACGGGCTGCGGCGGGATCTCGGTGCGTTGTTCCACCTTCAGCGCCTGCGAACCGGAAAAATAGCGTGCGGACTGCTGACGTGACGGGCGGGAAAAGGTCTGCCAGCGCTGCGGAATAAACAGAGAAGATGGCTTGCGGGTATCGAACGGAATAGCCCCTACCATCACCGGATGAGCGATACCGTTAGCTTTCGCATTCTGGAAAGCCTGGGCTAATTTTTGCTGGAAGTGCCCCGCCGGATCGTCGCCGCCGACGGCGGGTTCAGAGAAGCGGGCAAAACAGCCTGAGGTAGTAAAACTGCGGTAAGGCGACATAAAGAAAAAGCTGTCTGATTGCAGCGTGGTCGCGGTGTGCTGAACTTCCTCAGCCAGGGACGTGTCCATATCATCCTCCTCAAAATGATAAAAGAAGCAATAATGATTATCATTTATATTTTCGTCGGCTAACCTAATCCCACATCGCTTCGCTGTCAACCGTCGGACAAATAACTTATGCGACAAAAGCTTGCATCCCTTCGCGGCAAACATGAAAATGAGAAGCATTATCTTCAACAAAAACAGGATGTCGCGCTGTGAGATTCCTTGCCCTATTCCGTAATACCCTGCTTTTATCTGGACTTTTTGTTTTAGGACTTGCCTCATCCGCTGCCGCTGACTGGCCGCGTCAGGTGACCGACAGCCGAGGCGTTCACACGCTTGAGAGCAAACCGACGCGCATTGTCTCCACCAGCGTGACCTTAACCGGCTCCCTGCTGGCGATTGACGCACCGGTCGTCGCCAGCGGCGCCACCACGCCGAACAACCGCGTGGCGGATGCGCAGGGCTTTTTGCGCCAGTGGGGTGATATTGCGAAACAGCGCAAGGTTGCGCGGCTGTACATCGGCGAGCCGAGCGCCGAAGCGGTCGCCGCGCAAATGCCGGATCTGATTTTGATCGGCGCTACCGGCGGGGATTCCGCGCTGGCGCTGTACGATCAGCTCTCCGCCATCGCCCCAACGCTTATCATCAACTACGACGACAGGAGCTGGCAGGAACTGCTGACGCAGCTGGGCACAATAACCGGGCAGGAAAAACAGGCCGCAGAGCGCATTACCGCGTTTGATAAACAGCTCGCGCAGGTGAAACAGCAGATGAAGCTGCCGCCGCAGCCGGTGAACGCCATCGTCTACACCGCCGCCGCGCACAGCGCCAACCTGTGGACCGCGGAATCCGCGCAGGGCCAGCTGCTGCACCAGCTGGGCTTTACGCTGGCCGATCTGCCCGCCGGGCTGCAGACCTCTAAAAGCCAGGGCAAACGCCACGACATTATTCAGCTGGGCGGTGAAAACCTGTCGACGGGGCTAAACGGCGAAGGGCTGTTTGTGTTTGCCGGCGACCAGAAAGACGTGGATGCGATTTACGCCAACCCGCTGCTGGCGCATCTGCCGTCGGTGAAAAACAAACGGGTCTGGGCATTGGGAACGGAGACGTTCCGCCTGGATTATTACAGCGCAATGTTAGTATTAAACAGATTGAATGCGTTGTTTAAGTAGGCATTTTCCCTCCCTCTCCCTGTGGGAGAGGGTCGGGGTGAGGGCATCAGGCCGCACCGTCGTTCAACACACTCTCCTGCCTGAACCGCCGCAATTCCACCAGCGCCACTAACAAAATCACGCCAATAATTGCCAGTACAAACCCGCCGCAGCTCGCCGAGGCCACCGGAGTCATCATCGCCCCCAGCCCGCCGAGGATCGCCGCACCAATCGCATCCCCCGTGACGTTCTGCGCCGTCCACAGGCCGTTAATGCGCCCGAGCATCCCTTCCGGCGTCTGGGTCTGGATCAGGGTGTACTGCAGCAGCGAACTGATGGCGCTCAGCCAGCCGAAAATCACCAGGCACAACGCGCCCAGCGCCCACACCGGCATCAGGCTGAAGAACCCAATGGCGATAAACGAGGCCAGCGTGGCAAGCAGCATAATCAACCCCGGACGCGCGCTCTGCGCCAGGTTGCCGCTGGTCAGCGCCCCGCACGCCGCGCCGAGCGGAATGGCGGCGTAGAGAATGCCAATCTCCGAGGCGCTCATCTGCCACTCTCCCGCTAATGCCGGGTAGAGCACGCGCACGGCGCTCGCCATGGTCAGCAGGCCGCCGAGCAGCGCAATCCCGCCAATCAGCGGGTTGCTGAACAGGAAACGAATCGCGGCCATCAGCGATTTCAGCGGATGCTCGCGCGGCTGCGGCGGAGGCGGCAGCAGCGGCAGGCGCAGCAGCGTCAGCGTGGTGATAAAGGTTCCCGCCGCCGCAAGCCCGTAGTTCCAGGCCACGTTGCCGGTCGCCAGCAGCAGGCCGCCCACCATCGGCGAAATCACCGAGCCCAGACGCACGGTGAGCATGGTGATCGCCCCCGCCTGCATCAGGTTCTCGCGCCCGACCAGCGCGGGCGTCGCCGCCAGCAGCGCCGTCACGCCCAGCGAGGCGAAGAAACCGTCCCACAGCCCCAGGGCATAAATCGCGAGCAGCGACGGCTCCGGCAGCATCGCGTTCAGACACAGCCCAATAAAGCCCACGCCGCAGGTGCCGCGCGCCAGCAGGATCAGCTTTTTACGCTCGTAGCGGTCCGCCAGCACGCCGCCGACCATCAGGCCGATGAACATCGCCCCGCCGGTTAAGGTGACGGATAACCCCACCAGCCAGCTGGAGTGCGTCATGGTCTGGATCTGGACCGGCACGGCCACGCCGAGCAGCCCGAGGGACAAAATGGAGATAAAGCGAGCGATAAAAACGGCGCGATACGCCGGGTGCGTTTTCAGCAGGCTGAGGTTGAGCAGCCAGGATTTTTGATTCATGACAAAGCCTTGAGTCTATTTCTACCCATTCCATGGGCGCACATGCTAACATAGCCAAATAAGATAGATAACGATAATCACTATCATTATCAAATCATGGATGTTGCTATGTCGTTTTCCTCTTCCGCGGTGCGCGCCGTTGCCGTGCCCGTTTTATTGCTGCTGTTGATCCTTGCGACTGCACTCAGCCTGCTGGTCGGCGCGAAGCCGCTGCCCGCGTCCGTTATCGTTGATGCGCTCTCCGGCACCTGCCAGAGCGCCGACTGCGTCATCGTGCTCGACGCCCGACTGCCCCGCACGCTTGCCGGACTGCTGTCCGGTGGCGCGCTCGGCCTTGCCGGTGCCCTGATGCAAACCCTTACCCGTAACCCGCTGGCGGATCCCGGTATTCTCGGCGTTAACTCCGGCGCCAGCTTTGCCATCGTGCTCGGCGCGGCGCTGTTCGGGTTGACCTCGCCCTCCGAACAGCTGGTGATGGCCTTCTGCGGCGCGCTGGCCGCCTCGCTGGTGGTCGCCTTTACCGGCAGCCAGGGCGGCGGGCAGCTGAGCCCGGTACGCCTGACGCTTGCGGGCGTGGCGCTCGCGGCGGTGCTGGAGGGCTTGTCCAACGGCATCGCCCTGCTCAACCCGGACGTCTACGACCAGCTGCGCTTCTGGCAGGCCGGCTCGCTGGATATCCGCACCCTCGAAACCCTAAAAGTGGTGGCGATCCCGGTCATTATCGCCGCCGCCGTGGCGCTGTTTTTAAGCCGGTCGCTCAACAGCCTGAGCCTCGGCAGCGACACCGCGACCGCCCTCGGCAACCGCGTGGCGCGCACGCAGCTGACTGGACTTCTGGCCATCACGATTCTGTGCGGCAGCGCGACCGCCGTGGTCGGTCCGATCGCCTTTATCGGCCTGATGATGCCGCACATGGCGCGCTGGCTGGTGGGGGCGGATCACCGCTGGTCGCTGCCGGTGACCCTGCTGGCGACCCCTGCCCTGCTGCTGTTTGCCGACGTGCTGGGCCGCCTGCTGGTGCCCGGCGAGCTGCGCGTCTCGGTGGTCAGCGCCTTTATCGGCGCGCCGGTGCTGATTTTCCTGGTACGCCGTAAACGCGGAGGTGACGCATGATGGCCCCGTCCCGTCGTTTACTCACCAGCGTATGCCTGCTGACTATCGTCATTCTGCTGCTGGCTGTCTGGAGCCTGCGCAGCGGCGCGGTGACGCTCGACTTTACTCAGGTATTCAACGCCCTGCTCGGCAGCGCGCCGCGCAACATCACCATGGTGGTGACGGAGTGGCGACTGCCGCGCGTGGCGATGGCGATTCTGGTCGGCGCGGCGCTCGGCGTGAGCGGTGCGATATTCCAGTCGCTGATGCGCAACCCGCTCGGCAGCCCGGACGTGATGGGCCTTAACACCGGGGCCTGGAGCGGCGTGCTGGTGGCGATGGTGCTATTTGGTCAGCACCTGACGGCCATTACCTTTACGGCGATGGCGGGCGGCATTCTGACGTCATTACTGATCTGGGCGCTGGCCTGGCGCAACGGTATCGACACCTTTCGCCTGATCATCATCGGGATCGGCATCCGCGCCATGCTGATGGCCTTTAACACCTGGCTTTTACTGCAGGCCTCGCTGGAAACCGCGCTCTCCGCCGGGCTGTGGTACGCCGGATCGCTCAACGGCCTGACGTGGGGCAAAACCTGGCCCGCCGCGCCGCTGATTTTGCTGATGTTTATCGGCGCGCTGCTGCTGGTGCGGCGCATGCGTCTGCTGGAGATGGGCGACGACAGCGCCTGCGCGCTGGGCGTGGGCGTCGAGCGCTCGCGCCTGATGCTGATGCTGGTCGCCGTACTGCTGACCGCCGCCTCCACCGCGATTGCCGGGCCAATCTCGTTTATCGCCCTCGTGGCACCGCACATCGCCCGGCGACTTAGCGGCACGGCGCGCTGGGGATTAACTCAGGCGGCGCTGTGCGGCGCGCTCCTGCTACTGGCCGCCGATCTCTGCGCCCAGCGGCTGTTTATGCCTTATCAACTGCCGGTGGGCGTGGTGACCGTCAGCCTCGGCGGGATTTACCTCATCGTCTTGCTCGTTCAGGAGTCACGCAGGAAATGACTGATTCAACCCCCCGCTTGCGCGGCGAAAACTTAACCCTCTGCTACGGCAAAAAAATCATTGCCCGTGACTTATCCGTCGCCATTCC
Organism: Enterobacter asburiae; assembly: GCF_001521715.1. NCBI lineage: Bacteria > Pseudomonadati > Pseudomonadota > Gammaproteobacteria > Enterobacterales > Enterobacteriaceae > Enterobacter > Enterobacter asburiae. The sequence continues at coordinate 289,130 of NZ_CP011863.1, read as the reverse complement.
GGACGGCCATTTCACCGCGATTATCGGCCCGAACGGCTGCGGCAAATCGACCCTGCTGCGCACCCTGAGCCGCCTGATGACGCCGGCTGAAGGCAGCGTGTTCCTCGACGGGGAGCAGATCCAGCGCTTCGCCAGCAAAGAGGTGGCCAGACGCATCGGTCTGCTGGCGCAAAACGCCACCACGCCGGGAGACATCACGGTGCAGGAGCTGGTCTCGCGCGGGCGCTACCCGCATCAGCCGCTGTTTACCCGCTGGCGTAAAGAGGATGACGAGGCGGTGAACCGCGCGATGCTGGCGACGGGCATCACCGATCTTGCCCAGCAGAGCGTGGACACCCTCTCCGGCGGGCAGCGTCAGCGGGCGTGGATCGCGATGGTGCTGGCACAGGAAACGTCGATCATGCTGCTGGACGAGCCGACAACCTGGCTCGACATCAGCCATCAGATTGACCTGCTGGAGCTGCTGAGCGAGCTGAACCGCACTCAGGGGTATACCCTGGCGGCGGTGCTGCACGACTTAAACCAGGCGTGCCGCTATGCGACGCATCTGATTGCGCTTCGCGACGGTGAGATCGTGGCGCAGGGTGCGCCGAAGGAGATTGTGACGCCGGAGCTGATCGAGCGGATCTACGGCATGCGCTGCATGATTATTGACGATCCGGTGGCGGGTACGCCGCTGGTGGTGCCGCTGGGGAAGCGTGCGGGCTGATGCCCTCACCCCGGCCCTCTCCCACAGGGAGAGGGAGCACCCCCTCCCCTCGCCCTGTGGGAGAGGCGCTTTTGACGTTACCCCAATATCTCCCTCAACACCGGCCCTATCTTCTCAAACGCCTGCGGTGAAATGATATCCACGTGGGCGCAGTCCTGGCTGTACACCTCAAGCTCCGCCACCCACGGCGCCCAGGCGACCTGCGGATCCATCGTTCGCGTGCGCTCGGCGACAAACAGCGTCGCTTTGCCGTCAAAGCGCGCGCTGCGCGCCGTGGTGAGCAGCCTCACCGCGTCGGCGTAGTTGCCCTCGATAGCGTTAAACAGCTCGCTGGAGCCCTGACCCTGCTGGGCGGCGATAAACGCCTGACGCTCGCGCTCGATTTCCGCCAGCACCTCCGGGTCGAGGCCGTTGGCCTCTTTCTCCGCCCAGCTCTGGGTTTCCGGCGGCCAGGTGTCCAGCAGGCCGAGGAAGGCCACCTCTTCATTCAGCTCGCGCAGACGGGCGGCAATGCCCTGTGCCAGCGTACCGCCGAGGGAATAGCCGAACAGATAATACGGCCCCTGCGGCTGCTGCTGACGCAGCGTAGCCAGATGATGCTCAATCACTCCATCCAGATCCGCACGCTGCTGCATCGGCCCGTCCGGGCGCGGCGACTGAATGCCGACGATGGACCAGCGCGGGCTGAGATAGCGCGCCAGGACGCTAAACTGCCAGGCAAAGCCGGACGCCGGATGGAAACAGAACAGCGTAGGGCCGTCGCTTTCGCGCAGCGGAAGAAGTGTTTCATACCCCAGCCTCTGCGCCTGCTCGTCGCTCATCTGCGAGTCCAGCAGCGCGCTGAGCTTACTCACAGTGGAGGCGACCATAATCTGCCCCGGCGTAACCCTGCGCTCGAACGCGCGGCTAAGCTGTGCCGCCAGGCGCATCGCCAGCAGCGAGTGTCCGCCGAGGGCAAAGAAGTCGGCCTCAATGTCGTTGACCTCGCAGCCCAGCAGCGCGGCAAACGCCTGCGCGACGGCGGCTTCGGTTTCCGTCTCCGGCGCGCGACCGGAGGTTTTGCTGGTCAGCTCCGGCAGCGGCAGCGCCTTGCGGTCGAGCTTGCCGTTCGCGCTGAGCGGCAGCGCGCTAATTTGCAGCAGCACCACCGGCACCATGTGCGGCGGCAGCTGGGCTTTGAGCGATTCCAGCAGCGCGTCGCGGTCCAGCGGTAAGCCGGATTCGGAAACCACATACCCCACCAGCTGGCGGGCATCGCCGCCGGTTGCCGCCGCCTGGTTGAACACGCAGGCGTGCGCCACGGCCTGGGCCACGTCCGGCAGCGACAGCATCGCCCGGTCGATCTCGCCAAGCTCGATGCGCTGGCCGCGAATTTTTAGCTGATCGTCGCTGCGGCCGAGATATTCCACCGCGCCGTTGTCCAGCCAGCGGGCAACGTCACCGGTGCGGTACATCCGCTCGCCGGGGCAAAAGGGTCGGCAATAAAGCGGCTGGCGGTGAGGTCCGGACGGCCCAGATACCCCTGCGCCAGCTGAATGCCGGTGAGATACAGATCGCCCGCCACGCCGAACGGCACCGGGCGCATCATCGCGTCCAGAATGCGCAGCCCCGTGTTCCACACCGGGAAGCCAATCGGCACGCTGTTGCCTTCCACCGCCGCCAGCTCGGGGCCAAACGCCGGATACCAGCTCACGTCTACCGCCGCTTCGGTTGGGCCATAGAGGTTGTGCAGCGGCGCCTGAGTCAGCTGTTCCCACTCGCGGCACAGCTCGGTCGGCAGCGCTTCGCCGCTGCAGAAAACCTGCTTTAGGGTTTTGCAGCATGCCGCGTTTTCCGGCGTCAGCGAGGCGACAAAGGCCGCCAGCATCGACGGCACGAAGTGGGTAGTGGTCACGCCGTACCGTGCGAAGAAGCTCTGCATCGCCTGCGGATCGCGGTGCGCGTCCGGCTCGGCCATCACCAGCTTCGCCCCGGCGATAAACGGCCACCAGAACTCCCACACCGACACGTCAAAGCTGCACGGCGTTTTCTGCGCCACCACGTCCGTCGCGTCCAGCGGGTAATGGTCCTGCATCCACTTCAGGCGGTTAACGATGGCGGTATGGCCGACCATCACCCCTTTCGGGCGGCCCGTCGAACCGGAGGTAAAGATGATGTACGCCGTCTGCTCCGGCGTCGCCAGCCGCAGCGGTTCAGTACCCGCAGCCGGTAAAAGTGTGTTGTAACTAAACGCCGTAATCGACAGATCGCTAAAGCGCGGGAGCTGCTCGTCGGTGGTAATGAGCAGGGACGGCTTCGCGTCTTCGAGCATCATCCGCAGGCGGTCGTCCGGGTAGCCGGTATCCAGCGGCAGCCACGCGGCACCGGCCTCGACGATGCCGTGCAGCGCCAGCGTCAGGAACACCGAGCGCGGGAGTGCCACCGCCACGCTGTCGCCCGGCTCCACGCCGCGCTCGCGCAGCAGGTTTGCCAGCGCGACCACCTGCTCGCGCATCTGCCGATAGTTCAATTCGACGTTTGCATCTGCCAGCGCGGGGGCGTCCGGCGTTTTGCTCGCCTGCTCCGCCACCAGATCCGCCAGCGTGGTGGACGGCAGCGCCAGCCCGGTATCGTTGATGCGCGCCAGCTGCTGATATTCCTGCTCTGAAACGGTTTCCACGTCGCCACAGCGCAGGTCCGGGTTAGCCGCAAACTGCATCAGCATCGCGTTCAGACGCGCGACGTGACGGGAAAGCGTCGCTTCGTCGTAACGCTGTTTATTGGCGAGGATCTCAATGCTCAGCCCGCCCTGCTCGTCCGGGAACAGCGCCAGCTCAAGGTCGTTCACCGGGCCGGTTGCCAGCGTGTGGGTGATGGCCTCCACGCCGTCGATATCCAGCTGATAGTCGAACACCTTGACGTTCAGCACCGGGCCAAACAGGGCTTCATCGCCTGCGGCACGCCCGCTGTCGCGCACGATCTGCTCGGCGTCGTAGCGCTGATGGCGGCGCATTTTTTTCAGCTGATTGGCCAGGCGCAGCGCCAGCTCCGGCAGGCTCTCCTGCGGGTTGATATTCACCCCCAGCGGCAGGACGTTGAGCACCGGCCCGGTCGCGGTCAGCGCGGCGGAGCCCATGCGGCGCATAAAGATAAACCCGGCGGCGTAGTCCAGCCGTCCGGTGAGGCGGCCCAGCCACAGCGCCACCAGCGCAAGCGCCAGATCGGTGCGCTGCGCCTGCCCTGCCGCCTGTGCAAGCTGGCTGAAGGCACGGCCGTCGGCGGCAATTTTCAGGCGAAGGATATCGGTAGTAGCGGCGCGTCCCGGCAGCGGCGCGGAAGAGAGCGAGACCGGAGAAGGAAGCTGCCTGCGCTGCTCCGCCCAGAACGCACCGTCGCGTGCGTACGCCTCGCTGTCGCGATAACGCTGATACTCGTCCACCACCTCGGCAAACGGCGTAAACGGGAATGCGGGCGTCGGTTCACCCTTTTTCCACGCGGCGTAAATCGCGGCGATCTGGCGGGTTATAGCCGGGAAGCTGAAGCCATCCACCACCAGATGGTGATAGCGCTGATACCAGTACCAGTGGCTTTCTCCCACCTGAATCAGCTGGTGAAACGCCAGCGGCTGACCGCTGTCGACGCGCAGGTTTTGGTTGAGATCGGCCTCCATCAGCGCCACGGCGGCGTCGTGAGAGGTAACGCGAACGATGGACGGTTCCGGCAGAACGTAGGTGTCATCCACCCACTGCCACACCTCGCCGTTCTCCTCGGCAAAACGCATCCGCAGGGTATCGGCCTGCGTCATGCCCTCAGCGATGGCTTTTGCCAGCAGCGGCGCGTCGATATCGCCTTTCAGTTCGGTGTAGTGCGCCACGCTCCAGGCGTTTGGCAGGGAAGAAAGCTGTTCCGCCATCCAGATACCCGGCTGGGCGGCGACGAGAGGAAGACGGTTCATGCGCTCCCCTCCGCAAAATGGGACGGTTCAAGCGTGCGCCAGTGCCCGGCCAGCCACTGCTGGCACGCCTCCTGAGACTGCGCTTCGCACACTACGCGCCACCCCGCCGGCAGTTCGCACTGCTGCGGCCACAGGCTGTACTGCCCCTGGTCGTTTTGCAAAATGGCGAACTGTCCCTGCGGATTATCGAAAGGATTGCTGAATTCCATACAGACTCCGTTATTGAATGAACGGCTGCCAGAGGGTCATCAGCCCCTGCGTCAGCCCACCGCGCCAGCAAAGCGCATCGTGTCCGCCGTCAACCTGACGCCAGGTAACCTGCTGCGCGTGTAGTTCGGCATAAATCGCCTGATTGGCATTGAAAATCAGCGGCTCGTTGCGCCCGGCCTCAAGGACGATACGCAGCCCGCTCGCGGCCAGCTCACCGGCTCTGAGCTGTTCGATGAGGCGCCCTTCCTGCTGCCCACCGCGGTGCGGCCACCAGTACGAGCCGGACTGGCTCAGCACGCAGCCAAACCGCTGCGGCCAGTTGAGGCCAGCATAAAGCGAAGAGAGGCCGCCAAAGCTCTGGCCCGCCACCACGGTACGATCGGCGCGGTCGCTGAAGGGCGCGAGATGTTTTACAAGAGGGAGAAGTTCTTCCTGTACCGCCAGCCAGAAATCGGGATTACAGGGCAATTCGCGGCTGCGATGTTCCATGTCGATCGCATCGATCAATACATAGACCGCAGAGGGCAGTTTGCACTCGGTGGTGAGCGACGCCAGCGCAGGCCAGACGGGCATGCTTTCGGCCCAGAACTGCCCGTCGAGCAGCACCGCCAGCGGGCGCTCGGGGCCGTCATCCCCGGAGGTAAAAATCCACACGCGCCGACGGTTGTTCAGACGCTCGCTGTTCCACTCAATGCAGACCGGCGGCTGATACGGCGTATCGGGACGATCCCAGCCGGGCTGAACGGGCGCGTCCGGCATCTCAAGCGCCGAGACGGCATGACCACGCCCGCCGCGCCAGCTCTGCGGATTCAGCGGGTCGGAAACCGCGTGCGGCAGCAGCTTGCGCCAGCCTTCGCGCAGCGCCAGACGGTCCGGCAGCTCGCCTTCAAACACGGTATCGGCAAAATCGTTTTCATTTACAGAAGGGATAAAACAGTAGCTCCCGCGCCACTCGGGGCTGAACTCGCCCTGCCACTGCCAGACATCGGTATCCGGGATGCGTTCGAGGGACTGCGGGCGGGCATTTTGATGGTGATCGGTCACGCCGGTAACGTAGAGCCAGACGCGTTTGACCGATGAGGTTTTCTGCGTGCCTGCCGGATCACGCCACCAGAAGGTGACGCGACAGTTCTCCTTCAGACGTTCCCATTCAGGTCCGTTTTTCGACTGCCACCACGCTTCACTTCCGGTTGTTAACGTCGTCACCCTTATAACCCCATGTTTAACAGACTTTTTTGTTTCAGGACAAATTTTATTGATAATATTATTGATAACTATTTGCATTTGCAATAGCGTAATGCCCGCGCTGTGGGAAGCGCGCTCATTAAATAACCATAAAAGCGGGACGTACAATGAATAAGAAGATTCACTCTCTGGCCTTGCTGGTCAATTTAGGGATTTATGGTGTCGCGCTGCCCGCTGTGGCAGACGACAAAACCGACTCTGCGCAGCACGAAGATACGATGGTGATCACCGCCGCCGAGCAGAATTTACAGGCGCCGGGCGTATCGACCATCACCGCCGACGAGATCCGCAAAAATCCGCCCGCGCGCGACGTGGCGGAAATCATCCGCACCATGCCGGGCGTTAACCTGACCGGAAACTCCACCAGCGGCCAGCGCGGGAACAACCGTCAGATTGACATTCGCGGCATGGGGCCGGAAAACACCCTGATCCTGATCGACGGCAAGCCGGTCACCAGCCGCAACTCTATTCGTCTGGGCTGGCGCGGCGAGCGCGACACCCGCGGCGATACCGGCTGGGTGCCGCCGGAGATGATCGAGCGCATCGAAGTGATCCGCGGTCCGGCCGCCGCGCGCTACGGCAACGGTGCGGCAGGCGGCGTGGTGAACATCATCACCAAAAAATTCGACGACCAGTGGCACGGCTCCTGGAACACCTACCTGAACGCGCCTGAACATAAAGATGAAGGTTCCACCAAACGCACCAACTTCAGCCTGAGCGGCCCACTGGGCGGCGACTTCAGCTTCCGCATGTTCGGTAACCTCGATAAAACCCAGGCCGACGCGTGGGACATCAACCAGGGTCACCAGTCCGATCGTACCGGTGCCTACGCCAACACCCTGCCGGCTGGCCGCGAGGGCGTGGAAAACAAAGACATCAACGGCGTGGTGCGCTGGGACTTCGCGCCCATGCAGTCCCTGGAGTTCGAAGCGGGCTACAGCCGCCAGAACAACCTCTACGCGGGCGACACGCAGAACACCAATAACGACAACGCGCTGGTGAAGAAAAACTACGGTAAAGAAACTAACCGTATTTATCGTCAGAATTTCGCGGTGACCTGGAACGGCGGCTGGGATAACGGCATCACCACCAGCAGCTGGGCGCAGTACGAACACACCCGCAACTCCCGCCTGGGCGAAGGGCTGGCGGGCGGGCTGGAAGGCCTGTTCAATAGCAATAAATTCACCGACACCGACCTGGCCGACGTAATGCTGCACAGTGAAATCAACCTGCCGATTGATTTCCTCGTCAACCAGAACCTGACCCTGGGAACCGAGTGGAACCAGCAGCGCATGAAGGACTCGACCTCCTTTACGCAAACCCAGCAGGGCGGCACCATTCCGGGCATGAGCGACGATCGAAGCCCGTACACCTCGGCGGAGATTTTCTCCCTGTTCGCGGAAAACAACATGGAGCTGACCGACAGCACCATGCTTACCCCGGCGCTGCGCTTCGACCATCACACCATCGTCGGCAACAACTGGAGCCCGTCGCTCAACCTGTCGCAGGGTCTGGGCGATGACTTTACGCTGAAGATGGGGATCGCGCGCGCCTACAAAGCGCCGAGCCTGTACCAGACCAACCCGAACTACCTGCTCTACAGCAAAGGCCAGGGCTGCTACGCCAGCTCCGACGGCGTGGGCTGCTACATGATGGGCAACGACGACCTGAAAGCGGAAACCAGCATCAACAAAGAGATTGGTCTGGAGTGGAAACGCGACGGCTGGCTGGCGGGCGTGACCTGGTTCCGCAACGACTATCGCAACAAGATCGAAGCGGGCTACGCGCCGATTGGCCAGACGTCCACCGGTAAAGTCACTACCGATATTTACCAGTGGGAAAACGTGCCGAAGGCGGTGGTCGAAGGGCTGGAAGGCTCCCTGAACGTGCCGGTCAGCGACACGATCAACTGGACCAACAACATCACCTACATGCTGCAGAGCAAGAACAAGGAGACCGGCGACCGTCTGTCGATCATTCCGGAGTACACGCTGAACTCAACCCTGAGCTGGCAGGTTCATCAGGACGTGTCGCTCCAGTCGACCTTTACCTGGTACGGCAAGCAGCAGCCGAAGAAGTACAACTACAAAGGTCAGCCTGTGACCGGGTCTGAGAAAGACGAAGTCAGCCCGTACAGCATCGTTGGCCTGAGCGCGACGTGGGACATGACCAAAAACGTCAGCCTGACCGGCGGCGTGGACAACGTCTTCGACAAGCGCCAGTGGCGCGCGGGTAATGCCCAGACGACCGGAAATGCAACCACAGGTGCGTATATGTACGGTGCGGGTGCGTATACGTATAATGAACCGGGTCGCACCTGGTACATGAGCGTGAATACGCGTTTCTGATACAGGCAGTAACTCCCCCCTCTCCCTGTGGGAGAGGGCCGGGGTGAGGGCATCAGGCCGCACTATTTGCTGATAGAGGAAAACCATGCACACCATCCACAGCACATTTTCTCTTGCCGGCCACATCGTCCACCACGTCACCTTCGATCCCACCACCTTCACCGACGCCGATCTCCTCTGGCTCCCTCACCACGCTGAGCTTTCAAACGCCGGGCGCAAACGTAAGGCCGAGCATCTTGCCGGACGCATCGCCACCGCGCATGCCTTACCCGATCGCATCGTTCCAGGCATCGGCCCCAGCGGCGAACCGCTCTGGGCGGAAGGGGTTTCGGGCAGCATTACCCACAGCGGCACGCAGGCGATGGCGGTTGTCGTCCGTCATCAAGATGCGCTCGTAGGTATTGATTGCGAAGCCATTCTTCCAGACCACGAAGCCCGCGAAATCCAGGACGGCATCGTTGATGCGCAGGAAGCGATGTGCCTGACGCACTCGGGCTACCCTTTTGCGCTGGCATTGACGCTCGCTTTTAGCGCAAAAGAGAGTTTGTTTAAAGCCCTCTTCCCGCAGGTGAAGATTTACATGAGTTTTGAGTGTGCGAGAGTCACAGAGGTAACGGAAAAAACAATCACGCTGGCGCTTTCGCGCCCGGCTGGACAATATCCTGAGGGTAAACGCTTCACCCTCGTCTGGCAACATGATAACGGGAACGTGTGGACACTGCTAAATGCCTGATGGCGCTGCGCTTATCAGGCCTGCGGTAAACCGGTTTTGTAGGCCGGGTAAGGCATCGCCGCCACCCGGCTTGAGGGCGACGGCGATGCCTTTATAGGTTATTCAGCTCAAATCTCAAACATCCGGGAACATCACGCTATTCCCCGGCGCTTCCCTGTGCAGATGGATAAAGTTCAGGTGCCGTTCATACTGGTCCAGAATGTCCGTAATCACCTGCTCCTTGCTGTAGTCCATTAAATCATTTCCCTGGCTCCCTTCCAGCAGGAAGGTCTCAAGCCGGTAGTAGGTCGATTTCCCGCTGCGCGCCCGGTAGGTAAAACCGGGCACCGAATACTGCTGCGGCCAGATCTGATAGACAAAGTTCTGCTCGTCGCCCATGTGCACCAGCAGGTCCAGGTGCCCCAGGGTCTCGCCCTCCTCCGGCGGCAGATTTTTCAGCTCCACGTACGCACCGCGCAGCTTCAGCTCCTGCGCCACCTCTTCCATTGCCGGGAAGCAGACCGTCTCCATCATCTGTTTGGTGTAGCGCGTGCCCGGGTAGTTCATCAGGCGCGAGAGGCGTTTCTTCCAGCTCAGCCTGTCCTGCGCGCCCATCGGACGCGGCGCGGTGTCGCGGCTGGCGCTGACGCGGCGGTAGTCTTCCACCTTAAGCGATTTATACAGCCCGGCCATCACGAAGAAGATGACGAAGCTGAACGGCAGGCCCATGATCACCGTGGTGTTCTGCAGCGCCGAGATGCCGTTGGTCATCAGCATGCCGAGCGTCAGCAGGCCGATGGCGACGGACCAGAAGATGCGCAGCCAGTTCGGCGCGTCGCTGTTGATGTCCTTCAGCTTCGAGGTGAAGTTGCCCAGCACCAGCGCGCCGGAATCTGCCGAGGTGACGTAGAACAGCAGGCCGGTGATAGTCGCCACGGAGGCGCTAAAGGTGAACGCCGGGTACTGCGCCAGCAGGCTGTAGAAGCCGCGCTCCGGGTGCGCCATCGCTTCCTGCGCGAAGGTTGCATTGCCGTGGATGATCTCATGCAGCGCGCTGTTGCCGAAAATCGACAGCCACAGCAGGGTAAAGGTGAACGGGATAATCAGCGTGCCCATCACAAACTGGCGGATGGTGCGGCCACGTGAAATACGCGCCAGGAACAGGCCGACAAACGGCGACCACGCCACCCACCACGCCCAGAAGAACAGCGTCCAGTTGTTCATCCACTCCACCGGACGGTCGAAGGCGAAGCTGTTCAGCGTCATGCCCATAAAGCGGTTGACGTAGTCGCCTACGTTGAGCACTAAGGCATTGAGCAGGAACGAGGTGTCGCCCATAAACAGCACGAACAGGATCAGGCCCAGCGCCAGCGCCACGTTCAGCTCGGACAGCACGCGGATGCCTTTATCCACGCCCGACGTCACCGAGATGGTGGCGATAATGACGGAGAGCGCAATCAGCGCCGCTTTGGCCGCCATCGAATCCGGGATATCAAACAGCACGCTCAGCCCGTAGTTGAGCTGCACCACGCCAATCCCGAGCGTCGTCGCAATACCGAAGATGGTGCCGATCACCGCCGCGATATCGACGCTGTGGCCAATCGGGCCGTTAATTTTTTTACCGAAAATCGGATACAGCGCGGAGCGGATGGTGAGGGGCAAATTATAACGATAGCTAAAGTATCCGAGCGCCATGCCCATCAGGGCGTACATCGACCAGCCCGTCAGGCCGTAGTGGAACAGCGTCCAGACCATCGCCTGGCGCGCGGCCTCCATCGTCTGCCCCGCCCCTTCCGGCGGCTGCATATACTGCGTGACCGGTTCCGCCACGGAGAAGAACATCAGATCGATGCCGATGCCCGCGGCAAACAGCATCGCGGCCCAGCTCAGCAGGCTGAACTCGGGCTTGGACTGCTCAGGCCCGAGCTTCACCGAGCCGAAGCGCGAGCAGGCAATGCAGACCACGAAGACGATATAGAGCGTCGCGGCCAGCAGATAGTACCAGCCGAAGGTCTTCGACACCCAGTTCAGGGTGCGCCCAATCCACTCGGCAGAAAAATCACGAAAGAAGATGGTCGTCAGGGAAAACAACAAAATCAGCCCGGCGGACGTATAAAAAACGACCGGGTTGATTTTGTCTTTTTCTCTGTCTTGTGAAAGGTCTGTCATCCAGTATCCCCACTGTTTTTGTAACTATTAAAATCCAAATCCGCAACAATTAAGACACATTTTATATTGAACGTCCAATCAAAAACCGCTTTAATGTATTACCAACGCTGATGAATGGAGTGGCAAAAATGCCCAAAGTGGGGATGCAGCCGATCCGGCGCAGGCAGCTTATCGACGCCACGCTGGAAGCAATAAATGAAGTGGGAATGCACGACGCGACGATCGCGCAGATCGCCCGTCGGGCGGGCGTTTCCACGGGGATCATCAGTCACTACTTCAAAGACAAAAACGGTCTGCTGGAAGCGACCATGCGCGACATCACCGGCCAGCTGCGCGACGCGGTTTTGAGCCGCTTACGCGCCCTGCCGAACGCCAGCGCGGAGCAGCGCCTGCAGGCAATTGTCGGCGGCAATTTTGATGAAACCCAGACCAGCAGTGCGGCAATGAAGGCCTGGCTGGCCTTCTGGGCGAGCAGTATGCACCAGCCGATGCTGTACCGCCTGCAGCAGGTGAGCAGCCGTCGTCTGCTGTCGAACCTGGTGTACGAGTTCCGCCGTGAGCTGCCGCGAGAACAGGCCGAAGAGGCGGGCTACGGCCTGGCGGCCCTGATCGACGGGCTGTGGCTGCGCGCCGCGCTGAGCGGCAAGCCGCTGGATAAAACCCTGGCGCAGTCGCTTACCAGCCACTTTATCAGCCAGCATTTACCGACCGAATAACCGAGGAGAAATTATGTCCCGAATGGCAGAACAGCAGCTTTATATCAATGGTGGTTATACCTCCGCCACCAGCGGTCGCACCTTCGAGACCATCAACCCGGCCAACGGTGAAGTCCTGGCGAGCGTACAGGCCGCCGGACGCGAAGACGTGGACCGCGCCGTCGAAAGCGCAAAACGCGGGCAAAAAATCTGGGCGGCGATGACCGCCATGGAGCGCTCGCGCGTTCTGCGTCGCGCCGTCGATATCCTGCGCGAGCGCAACGATGAGCTGGCGAAGCTGGAAACCCTCGACACCGGTAAAGCGTATTCCGAAACCTCCACCGTCGATATCGTCACCGGCGCGGACGTGCTGGAGTACTACGCGGGGCTGATCCCGGCGCTGGAAGGCAGCCAGATCCCGCTGCGCGACACCTCGTTCGTCTACACCCGCCGCGAGCCGCTGGGCGTGGTGGCGGGCATCGGGGCGTGGAACTACCCGATCCAGATCGCCCTGTGGAAATCCGCCCCGGCGCTGGCGGCGGGCAACGCAATGATCTTCAAGCCGAGCGAAGTGACGCCGCTCACCGCCCTGAAGCTCGCAGAAATCTACACCGAAGCGGGCGTGCCGGACGGCGTATTTAACGTCCTGCCGGGCGTGGGCGCGGAGACCGGCCAGTACCTGACCGAGCATCCGGGCATCGCGAAAGTCTCCTTCACCGGCGGCGTCGCCAGCGGCAAAAAGGTGATGGCCAACTCGGCGGCCTCGTCCCTGAAAGAGGTGACGATGGAGCTGGGCGGTAAATCCCCGCTGATTATTTTCGACGACGCCGATCTGGATCTCGCGGCAGACATCGCCATGATGGCGAACTTCTTCAGCTCCGGCCAGGTGTGCACCAACGGCACCCGCGTGTTCGTGCCCGCGAAATTCAAGGCCGCGTTTGAGCAGAAAATCGTCGAGCGCGTGGGCCGCATCCGCGCGGGCGATCTGTTCGATGAACGCACCAACTTCGGCCCGATGGTCAGCTTCCCGCACCGCGACAGCGTGCTGCGCTACATCGCCAAAGGCAAAGAGGAAGGCGCGCGCGTGCTGTGCGGCGGCGACGCGCTGAGGGGCGAAGGCTTCGACAACGGCGCGTGGGTCGCCCCGACCGTGTTCACCGACTGCACCGACGAGATGACCATCGTGCGCGAAGAGATCTTCGGCCCGGTGATGTCCATCCTCACCTATGAATCCGATGAAGAAGCCATTCGCCGCGCCAACGACACCGACTACGGTCTGGCGGCGGGCATCGTCACTGCCGACCTGAACCGCGCGCACGGCGCCATTCATCAGCTCGAAGCGGGCATCTGCTGGATCAACACCTGGGGTGAATCCGCCGCAGAGATGCCGGTCGGCGGTTACAAACACTCCGGTATTGGCCGCGAGAACGGCGTGATGACGCTGCAGAGCTACACCCAGGTGAAGTCCATCCAGGTTGAGATGGGTAAATTCCAGTCCATATTTTAACCGGGAGGTTTATTTGCAATTTGACTACATCATTATCGGGGCCGGCTCTGCCGGCAACGTGCTGGCAACGCGACTGACTGAAGATCCGAATACTACCGTCCTGCTGCTTGAGGCGGGCGGGCCGGACTACCGCTTTGACTTCCGCACCCAGATGCCCGCCGCGCTGGCGTTTCCGCTGCAGGGCAAGCGCTACAACTGGGCGTATGAAACCGAGCCAGAGCCTTACATGAACAACCGCCGCATGGAGTGCGGACGCGGCAAAGGGCTGGGCGGCTCGTCGCTGATCAACGGCATGTGCTACATCCGCGGTAACGCGATGGATCTCGACAACTGGGCGAAAGAATCTGGCCTTGAGCACTGGAGCTACCTCAACTGCCTGCCCTACTATCGCAAGGCAGAGACGCGCGACGTGGGGCCGAACGACTATCACGGCGGCGACGGTCCGGTGAGCGTCACCACCTCGAAACCGGGCGTGAACCCGCTGTTTGAGGCGATGGTGGAGGCGGGCGTGCAGGCGGGCTACCCGCGCACAGACGATCTCAACGGCTATCAGCAGGAAGGCTTCGGCCCGATGGACCGCACGGTCACGCCGCAGGGCCGACGCGCCAGCACCGCGCGCGGCTATCTGGACCAGGCAAAGCAGCGTCCGAACCTGACCATCCGCACCCACGCCATGACCGATCATATTATTTTTGACGGCAAGCGCGCGGTGGGCGTCGAGTGGCTGGAGGGCGAAAGCACTATCCCGTCCAGAGCGACGGCGAATAAAGAGGTGCTGCTGTGTGCGGGCGCGATTGCCTCCCCGCAGATCCTCCAGCGCTCCGGCGTGGGCAACGCGGAGCTGCTGAAGCAGTTCGATATCCCGCTGGTGCACGACCTGCCCGGCGTGGGCGAAAACCTGCAGGATCACCTGGAGATGTACCTCCAGTACGAATGCAAAGAGCCGGTCTCCCTCTACCCTGCCCTGCAGTGGTGGAACCAGCCGAAGATTGGCGCCGAGTGGCTGTTTGGCGGCACCGGCGTGGGCGCGAGCAACCACTTCGAAGCGGGCGGTTTTATCCGCAGCCGCGAAGAGTTCGAATGGCCGAACATTCAGTACCACTTCCTGCCGGTAGCGATTAACTACAACGGTTCGAACGCGGTAAAAGAGCACGGCTTCCAGTGCCACGTCGGCTCCATGCGCTCCCCGAGCCGCGGCCACGTGCGCATCAAGTCCCGCGATCCGCACCAGCATCCGGCGATTCTGTTCAACTATATGTCCCACGAGCAGGACTGGCAGGAGTTCCGCGACGCGATCCGCATCACGCGTGAGATCATGCACCAGCCCGCGCTGGACAAATATCGCGGTCGCGAAATCAGCCCGGGTATCGAATGCCAGACCGACGAGCAGCTGGACGAATTCGTGCGTAACCACGCCGAAACGGCCTTCCACCCGTGCGGCACCTGCAAGATGGGTTACGACGAGATGGCGGTGGTCGACGGCGAAGGCCGCGTTCACGGGCTTGAAGGGCTGCGCGTGGTGGATGCGTCGATCATGCCGCAGATCATCACCGGCAACCTGAACGCCACCACTATTATGATTGGCGAAAAAATTGCCGACGCAATCCGCGGGCGCGAGCCGCTGGCGAAGAGCACCGCGGCGTATTATGTGGCGAACGGGGCGCCGGTTCGACGCTGAAAATATTTCTCCTTACACTGGCCCTCTCCCCATAGGCTGAGGGATCCCCAGTAATTTTTAAGCAGCAGCAATAATGTTGTTTAAGAACGACTGAAGCCTTTCAGCGATGCCCTGGTCCGGCTGTAAATCGCTGAGGCGTTTGCCTTCCGGCCGGGGCGAGGCGCATGGATGCGCCGAGAGGGCGGGCTTTACAGGGACGTTACCTCCGCCCGTCCCCGATAAGCCGGAAGGAATACGCCGAGGGCACCGCGAAGCGGCGATTTACCGCCGGGAGCCCGGGTCGCCAGGGTGGTGGCGACTGAGCCACCCTGGCACGTTCACCGGTTACGGGGTTACAGAGTAGCAAGGAACATAAAGTGAACGGAATGACCACCACAGCTGTATGTTCCCCTCACCCTAACCCTCTCCCCGGAGGGGCGAGGGGACTGTTCCGTGCTGGCATTACTTTGTGGGGCCCCCTCAGCCCCATAGGGGATTAACCTACCCCCCCAAAAATTTATTTTCATTTGCCTGCATCCAGTTTCCCCCCTGCCCTCGTATGTGAGTATGTGAGCAACGCCTTTGCTCCTTAATCCGAGGATAAATGATGAAAAAGCTACTCAGTGTTGCATTCGTATCCAGCGCTTTATTCTTCTGCGCAGGCGCATCAGCGGCCATGACGTCTGGCTCCGTAATGGTGGGCGGAGCGGAAATGTTCCCTGGCAAAAACATTGTTGAAAACGCCGTGAACTCAAAAGATCACACCACGCTGGTGGCGGCGGTGAAAGCGGCCGGGCTGGTGGATACGCTGCAGAGCAAAGGGCCCTTCACCGTTTTTGCGCCCACCGATGCGGCATTTGCAAAATTACCTGCGGGTACGGTGGACAATCTGGTGAAGCCGGAAAATAAAGCGCTGCTCACCAGTATCCTGACCTATCACGTGGTTGCGGGTAATTACGATATGAAAGCGCTGGAGCAGAAAATTAAACAGGACGGCGGCCACGCGGAGCTGAAAACCGTTAACGGTCAACCGCTGTGGATCATGAGTAACGGCCCGCACAACATTCAGCTCAAGGATGGCAAAGGTAACGTGGCGAATATCAGTACCTATGACGTCCATCAGAAAAATGGCGTGATCGATGTGATTGATACCGTCCTGATGCCTAAGTAGTTGTCTATACTTCGGAAGTGTGACGTTGCCTTCCGGGAAAAACATGGATAACGCGCAGGCTCAACAGCAGTTGAAATTAATGCAGGCGATCGCTAACGGCGATCGCCGCGCATTTGAACAACTTTACCGACTCACATCGCCTCACCTGTTTGCCGTCGCGCTGCGCATGCTTCATCATCGCGCCTGGGCAGAAGAGATCCTTCACGACTGTTTTGTCACCGTCTGGAGTAAAGCCGAAACCTATAACGCCGCCCTGAGCTCTCCGATGACCTGGCTTACGCATATTGTTCGCAACCGCTGTGTTGACTGGCTGCGCAGCGGGCAAACCCGGGCTGCCGCCCGCGAGGAGTCGTATTCCGAAGAGAGTCTGCTGAGCGAAAACGATGAGCAAAACAACTGGCACGACGACGCGCAGGCAGCACGGCTCAGGCACTGTCTGGATCATTTGAGTCATGAACAGCGCCAGAGCATTACGCTCGCCTACTATCAGGGCATGTCCCACAGCGACATTGCCGACTGGCTCCAGCAGCCCGTGGGCTCGGTAAAAAGCTGGATCCGCCGCGCGATGGATCATCTTCGGGAGTGCGTGGGCCTATGAATGACAGCGAAAAATGCGATGACATGCTGGCTGCGGAGTATGCCCTCGGTACCCTGCGCGGAGGGGCGCGGCTTCAGTTCCAGAAAAGACTTGCCGCTGAGCCCGGTCTGGCCGCCCGCGTGGCGTACTGGCAGGAGACGTTCTGCACGCTCGACAGTCATCTCGCGCCCGTTAACCCACCCGAGACGGTGTGGAAGCGGATCGCCCTCGATCTGCCGCCTAAGAAGCCTTTGCGCCAAAGCCGGCCTTATCTCGGCTGGATGGTCGCGGCCGGCATCGCCGCCGTTAGCGCGGTAGCGTGGTATTCCACCCGCACGCCGGAACTCGCACCGCTGATGGTGCTCAACGATGCCCAACAGCACGGGCAATGGATCGTCAGTGCGGACAGTAGCCGCCAGTATCTGAGCATCACCCCTCTCAGACCGAACGCTGTCGCGGCGCAAAACAGCCTGCAGCTTTGGCTTATTCCTGCCGGGAAGGCCCCGATATCCCTTGGGCTGCTGCAAAGTGATATACCGACTCATGTTGCCCTCAGGAACAACACCCTTACCCCTGACGCGATGATAGCCATAAGCCTTGAACCTGAGGGGGGATCACCCACCGGTCAACCCACCGGCCCCGTGCTGTACAGCGGCAAGATTTAATCCTCCGGCCTTGTTCGCAGGGCCGCGCGCCTCTTAATCTGCCTTCCCCGGCTTTACGCCCGCGTGATAAGAAAAGAGAGATTTTTCAATACTCAATCCTGTACATAATATTGACTGTTACATATAAGAATTAAATATTAGCACCGCAATCAATTTTATTATTTGAAACTTTATTGACACTCTCCCTGCAACTCCATTAAGTTTAAATCGAATGCTATTTAATTCGATATATACAATATATTTTTAAAAAGGGTTAAAGAATTCGTCATCATTCTTTAATCCTTCTCTGCATTTTATTTTTTTTGAATCACACAACAGTGAGATAAGATCATGAATAATAGTGCAAACAAAGTTGTTGTTATCACCGGTGCCAGCAGCGGTATTGGTGAGGCCATTGCCCTTCATCTGGCAAATAAACCTTTCTCTCTGGTGCTGGTTGCCCGTCGTCTGGAGAGAATTAACGCCCTGGTGGATCGCATTATTCAGCAGGGCGGCCGGGCGATTGCCGTGAAGGCGGACGTGACCCGACAGGAGGAGGTTCAGCGCGCGATTGACGCTGCCGTCGTCGCGTACCAGCGCGTCGACGTGCTGATCAACAACGCGGGCTTTATGGCGATTGCCCCCCTCAGCGAGCTGAAAACCGATGAGTGGGACCGGATGATCGATACCAATATCAAAGGCGTGCTGTACGGTATCGCAGCGGCATTCCCGGTATTCCAGCGCCAGGGGAGCGGACACTTTATTAACGTGGCCTCCGTGGCGGGTATCAAGGTCCTTGCCCCCGGCGGCGTGGTGTACAGCGCCACGAAATTCGCCGTCCGCGCCCTGAGTGAAGGCTTACGTCAGGAAGCGGGGAAAACCGTTCGGACGACCCTTATTTCCCCCGGCGCCGTTGAAAGCGAGCTGCAGTTTGGCAGCTCTGATGCCCCGAGCAAACAGTTCCTGCATGAATTTTATAAGCAGGCTATTCCGGCAGAGTCGATTGCCAGAGCCGTATTATTTGCTATCGAACAGCCTGGCGACGTTGATGTAAATGAAATAATTGTCCGTCCTACGCAGGAAGAATTTTAGCATGAGTTAAATAACGCTGAATGAGGTGTCATTATGATTAAATCATTAACGTCCATATCAGATTTAAATATGCGATCGGGTGCCGATATTCTCCTTGAAGTGCTGGAGAGTGAAGGTGTGGAATATATTTTTGGCAACCCCGGAACCACCGAACTCCCGCTCATTGATGCCCTTCTTCGCCATGAAAATATTCACTATATTCTGGCACTCCAGGAGAGCAGCGTGGTCGCCATTGCAGACGGCTACGCGAAAGCCTCCGGCAAGACCGGTTTTATCAATTTGCATACCGCCAGCGGTCTTGGGCACGGCATGGGGAATCTCATTAATTCGCGGATCATGAAAACGCCGCTGGTTGTCACCGTCGGGCAACAGGACACGCGGCACTACGTGCGCGACCCGCTCCTGTACGATGACATTGTCTCCATTGGATCGCCGGTGGTGAAATGGGCGCAGGAGGTCACCAGCGCCGATCAGCTCCCGGTTCTTGTGCGCCGCGCCTTTCACGCCGCCAGCTACCCTCCCGCGGGTCCGGTGCTGCTATCCCTGCCAATGAACGTGATGGAAGAGCTGAGCGACGCCGGGATACAAACGGCCTCTAAAGTGAACTACCACACCGTGGCGGGCTCGCTGGACGAACTGGCCGAAGAGTTGAGCCAGGTTACGCCCGGCAGGATCATGATTGTGGCGGGGGATGAAGTTCACTCCAGCGGCTCGACGCAGGAGATTGTCCAGCTTGCGGAAGCGCTCGGTGCCCACGTCTACGGCTCCTCCTGGCCGTTGAATTTGCCCTTCCCCACGCAGCACGCGCTCTGGCGCGGCAATATGCCCACCACCGCAAATGAAATCGCCAGCGTCGTTAATGCCTACGATGCGGTGTTTATCATCGGCGGCAGAAGCCTGATTACCATTTTGTATAGCGAGGGCGAGGCCATTCCGGAAACCTGCGCGGTGTATCAGCTCTCGGCGGATATGAACGAGCTGGGACGCACCTACGCCACCCGCCTCTCGGTGATGGGGGATATAAAACTCTCCCTGAAGGAACTGTTGCCGAAGCTTGAGCAACGCCGGGTGGCAAGCAAATTGACGCATCAGCGGCTGCTCAAAGCGGCACGCGCAGAACGTGAAAAAGAGTGGCAACTGCAGGAAGAGCGCCTGGCAGCCGAGCGGCTGCGCCCGGCGATTTCGCCGATGGTCGCGGCCTACGAGGTGATAAAGTCCGTTCCGCCTGGCATAACGATTGTCGACGAAGCGATTGCAACGGCCAGACACGTTCGCCGGTTTATCTCCGACCAGCAGCACCCGCGCTATTACTTTATGCGCGGCGGCGGTCTGGGCTGGGGAATGCCTGCAGCAGTCGGTCACTCGCTGGGGCTGGGGCGCGAGCCGGTTGTGTGTCTGGTTGGCGACGGCGCCTCCCTGTACTCGCCGCAGGCGCTCTGGACGGCGGCGCACGAAAATCTGCCCGTCACCTTTATCGTGATGAATAACCTGGAGTACAACATCCTGAAAAACTTCATGAAAGGACAGCCGGGCTACAGTTCGACAAAGCTGGGTCGTTTTATCGGGATGGATCTGATTAACCCGCGAATTGATTTCCAGTCGCTGGGCGCCGCGATGGGTATCCGCTGCTGCCAGGTGACCCAGGCCGCGGATATCGCCACGGCGGTGACGCAGGGGCTACAGTCCGGAAAAACCAATTTGATTGAAATTGCCATTTCCGCAGATTGATCGACCGTTTCAGATGTACCCTACATAAAACACTTATAACCGAAACGCCTCAAGCCGCTTAATCTGCCGCCCTTCCCCGTCAAAATTCTCCGCCGCCAGCCAGGCGCGCAGCTCGGCGTCTCTTTGCGGCCATTCGCCGTCAATAATAGAAAGCATATCGCTGTCGCGGTTGCGCCCTTTGCGCACCAGCTTCTGGCGCAGGCGTCCTTCCCAGACAAATCCCAGCCGCTCCGCCGCATTGCGTGACGCAATGTTCATGGAATCGCACTTCCACTCGACGCGCCGGTAGCCGTGCTCAAACGCATTTTTCAGCAGCAGCCACACCGTTTCGGTACCCATCCGGGTTCCTTTCATCTTGCGCGACCAGGTCACGTGCCCGATCTCCACCGACCCCAGCAGCCGCTCGTTAGCCATATAGCTCACCAGCCCCACCGCGCGTTCGGTGCGTAAATCAATGACGGCAAACGGCACCAGCTCATCGTCCATAACCTTAGCCACGATCCAGTGCGCGGTGGCTTCCACGCTCGCTGGCTGCGTGCTGGCAAGCCACGTCCAGTCGCTGTCGTCGCCCAGCGCGTAGGCCTCATAGAGATCGGCCGCGTGGCGATCGTCATCCAGCGGCTCCAGGCGGCAATACTGGCCGAACAGCGGCGTGCGGGTTAATACGCGCGCGCCTCTCCAGTCTGGAACGATATCGTTAACGGTTTGACCATGTTGATTGATTTCGGGCACGGCGGTGACTCCCTGAAAGGTAAGGAGTTTGTTATAGCAGGTTAAAAAGCGGGCGAAAAGCAGCGTATTTTAATAGCCCGAGCGCATGCGATATTCCCGCAAGATATAAGCAAAGCTGAATTTCGACTTTGCGGAATTTAAGAGTCGACCTAACGTAGCGGAGCATAAAACAATCACAATATATTCTTCTCAGGGATCGCTATGACGAAAAAACTGTTGCCGTTACTGGTGCTGGCTGCGCTCTCAGGCGCTGTCCACGCCGCTACTCCGCCCAACACGCTGGTTGTTGCCCAGGGGCTTGATGACATCGTGAGCCTCGACCCGGCCGAAGCCAACGAGCTTTCCAGCATCCAGACCGTGCCTAGCCTGTATCAGCGCCTGGTACAGCCGGACCGCGATAACCCGGAAAAAATCACCCCAATTTTGGCAGAAAGCTGGGAAGCGGACGCGGCAGCAAAAACGCTGACGATCAAACTTAAGCCCGATGCCAGATTCGCCTCCGGCAACCCGCTGCGCCCGGAAGACGTGATTTTCTCTTACACCCGCGCCGTGACGCTGAACAAATCCCCGGCATTCATCCTGAACGTGCTGGGCTGGGACGCGAGCAACATCGCCAGCCAGCTGAAAAAGGTGGACGACCATACCCTCCAGCTTCACTGGACGGCGGACGTTAGCCCGTCGGTGGCGCTGAATATTCTCTCCACGCCGATTGCCTCCATCGTCGATGAAAAGCAGGTCGCGGCAAACGTGAAGGATAATGACTTTGGTAACGCCTGGCTGAAAATGCACTCGGCGGGCAGCGGAGCGTTCAAAATGCGCGTCTATCAGCCGCATCAGGCTATCGTGCTGGAAGCCAACGACTCCGCCCCCGGCGGTGCGCCGAAGCTCAAAAGCATCATCATTAAAAACGTCCCCGACCCGGCTTCGCGCCGACTGCTGATCCAGCAGGGTGATGCGGACGTGGCGCGCGATCTCGGTGCAGATCAGATAAGCGCCCTGGACGACAAGCCGGGCGTTAAGGTGCTGAGCATTCCGTCCGCCGAGCAAAATTACCTGGTGTTTAACACCGGCAACAGCGCCAACCCGCTGCTGAACAACCCGGCGTTCTGGGAAGCCTCGCGCTGGCTGGTGGACTATGAGGGTATCACCAAAAACCTGCTGAAAGGCCAGTACTTTGTTCACCAGAGCTTCCTGCCGGTCGGGCTGCCGGGCGCGCTGGAAGACAACCCGTTTAAGTTTGACCCGGCAAAAGCGAAAGCCATTCTCGCCAAAGCGGGCATTAAAGACGCGCACTTCACGCTGGACGTGGAGAACAAGCCGCCGTTTATCACCATCGCCCAGTCCATGCAGGCGAGCTTTGCTCAGGGCGGCGTGAAGGTCGATCTGCTGCCTGCCGCCGGGAGCCAGGTCTATGCCCGCGTGCGCGCGAAGCAGCATCAGGCGGCGATCCGTCTGTGGATCCCGGACTATTTCGACGCGCACTCTAACGCCAGCGCCTTTGCGTGGAACGACGGCAAATCCAGCACCGTGGCCGGGCTGAACGGCTGGAAAATCCCGGAGCTGAACAAAGCCACGCTGGCGGCGGTAGCCGAGCCGGATCCGGCGAAGCGTCTGGATCTGTATAAGACGATGCAGGAGCAGCTGCAGCAGAGTTCGCCGTACGTGTTCGTCGATCAGGGTAAAACCCAGATCGTGGTGCGCGATAACGTGAAGGGGTATCAGCAGGGGCTGAACGCGGATATGGTCTGGTACGATCGCGTAACGAAGTAGCCCTTCTCCTTCTCCCTCTCCCAGAGGGAGAGGGGGTCGTCCGTGCATATTTTCAGGATAATGTTTTCCCATGCCACATCTTTCCACCCGCGTGCTCCAGGGTCTGCTGACCCTGCTGCTCACGCTCCTCGGGCTGCTGCTCGTCACGTTTGCGCTGTCGGCGTTTTCACCTGTCGATCGCGTGCTGCAGATCGTGGGCGATCACGCCAGCCAGTCAACCTACGATCAGGTTCGCCACCAGCTTGGGCTGGATCGCCCCCTGCCCGTGCAGTTCTGGCACTACCTGCAAAATCTTGCCCACGGTGATTTAGGCACGGCCACCGCCACCGGGCAGCCGGTGCTGCAGGACCTGCTGCACGCGTTCCCCGCCACGCTGGAGCTGGCGACGCTGGCCTTAATCATCGGCGCCGTGCTCGGCGTGATTGCCGGGGTGCTGTGCGCCCGCTACGCCGGTTCACCGCTCGATCTCGCCATCAGAACCCTCACCCTGCTCGGCAACTCGGTGCCCATTTTCTGGCTCGGCCTGCTGATGCTGGCCCTGTTCTACGCGAAGCTGCAGTGGAGCGCGGGTCCCGGCAGGCTGGATGATATCTGGCAGTTTACCGTCGAGCCGCGCACCGGCTTTGCGCTGGTGGATACCTGGCTTTCCGGCGATCGCGAGGCGTTCCGCAACGCCCTCAGCCACCTGGTGCTGCCGGTGCTGCTGCTGGCCTATTACTCGCTGGCGAGCATCACGCGCCTGACGCGTTCCGCCTGCCTGAGCGAAATGAACAAAGAGTACATCCTGCTTGCCCGCGCCAAGGGCGCCGGGGAGATAGCCATCCTGCTGCGCCACGTGCTGCCGAACATTCGCGGCACCCTGCTGACGGTGATCGCGCTGGCCTACACCAGCATGCTGGAAGGCGCGGTACTGACCGAAACCGTCTTCTCCTGGCCGGGAATCGGGCGCTACCTCACCACCGCCCTGTTCGCCGGAGACACCACCGCCGTCATGGGCGGCACGCTGCTGATTGGCGTCTGCTTTGTGCTGATCAATAACCTTACCGACCTGCTCGTGCGGGCGACCGATCCCAGGGTGCGCTGATGCCGTTTTATCTTTTCTTACGCCGCCTGCGCCGCTCCCCCGCCGCGTTTTGCGGGCTGATTGCCATCGCGCTGCTGGTAGCTATCGCCCTGTTCGCGCCGTGGCTAGCGCCGCTTGACCCGAACTGGCAGGACGCCGCCGCGCGCCTGCAGGCACCGAACAGCCAGCACTGGCTGGGCACCGACAGCTACGGGCGCGACCTGCTTTCGCGCCTGATTTACGGCACCCGTCCGGCGCTCGGGCTGGTGGCGTTAGTCACCGTAATCACCCTGCCCGCCGGGCTGCTGGTGGGGATTTTGTCCGGCTACTATGGCGGCTGGATGGAGCGCATCCTGATGCGCTTTACCGACGTGGTGATGTCGATGCCGCGCCTGATCCTCGCCTTCGCGTTTGTGGCGATGCTTGGCCCGGGGCTGGTTAACGGCGCGCTGGCGCTGGCCTTAACCACCTGGCCCGCCTACGCGCGGCAGGCGCGGAGTGAAATTCAGCGCCTGCGCCACAGCGACTATCTCGCCGCCGCCGAGATGATGGGCATTCGCGGCCCGCGCCTGCTGGTCGGGCATATTCTGCCCCTGTGCCTGCCGTCCGCGATTGTGCGTCTGGCGCTGGATCTGGCGGGGATTATTCTGGCGGCTGCCGGTCTGGGCTTCCTCGGCCTTGGCGCACGCCCTCCAATGGCCGAATGGGGCGCGATGATTGCCGACGGCATGCAGGTCATTTTCGACCAGTGGTGGATTGCCGCCGTTCCGGGTGGTGCGATTCTGTTTGCCAGCCTGGCCTTTAACCTGCTGGGCGATGGCCTGCGCGACGTACTGGAGCCACAGCATGACTGAACAACGCGTCATCGTCGATGCGCTGAATATCGACTACCCCGCCGCGCGCGTGGTCAACAGCCTGAGCTTCACGCTGGGCAACGAGCGGCTGGCGCTGGTGGGGGAATCCGGCTCGGGCAAATCGATGTCCGCCCGCGCCCTGATGGGGCTGGTGCGTAAGCCCGGCATCGTGAGCGCGAACCGGCTTAACGTGCTCGACAACGACCTGCTGACCCTGAGCACCCGCCGCTGGCAGGCGCTGCGCGGTAACGGGATTGCGATGGTCCTGCAGGACCCGCGCTACGCGCTGAATCCGGTGCAAAACGTCGCCGCTCAGCTTGATGAGGCGCTGACCCTGCATCAGCGCCTGCCCCGCGCCGAGCGCCTGGCGCGCATTCACGACATTATCCGCGCCGTCGGGCTCAACGAACATGTCCTCACGCGCTACCCCGGCGAACTCTCCGGCGGCATGGGCCAGCGGGTGATGATTGCCATTGCGCTGATCAACAACCCGCAGGTGCTGATTGCCGACGAACCCACCTCCGCGCTGGACGCCCGCCTGCGCAACCAGATCCTCGAACTGCTGGTGCAGCAGAGCGAAGAGCGCCAGATGGCGATGCTGTTAATCAGCCACGATCTGCCGCTGGTGGCGGAACACTGTGACCGCGTGCTGGTGATGTACCAGGGCGAGAAGGTCGATGAGATGGCGGCGAACCGGCTGCCCCAGGCGACGCACCCGTACACCCGCACCCTGTGGACCTGCCGACCCAATGCGGAAACGTTCGGCCAGATGCTGCCGACGCTGGACCGCACGCAGCCGTGGAAGGAGGCCGATAATGACGCTCGTTGAGGTTAACGCTCTCCAGGTGAGCTTCGGGGAGAAAACGGCGGTGTCCGCCGCCAGCTTTGCCATCGAGAAAGGCGAAACCTTCAGCCTGATCGGCGAATCCGGATGCGGGAAATCGACTATTCTGCGCGTGCTGGCGGGGCTGCAGCGCGAGTGGAACGGCCGCATTTCGCTCCTGGGAGACGCGCTTCGGCCTGGGCTACGTTTTGAAGGCGAGCTTCGCCGCAACGTGCAGATGGTGTTTCAGGATCCGTGGGCGTCGCTGCACCCGAACCACACCGTTGCGCGCACGCTGTCGGAGCCGTTAAACATCCACGGCGAAACGCAGATTGCGGAGAAAGTGGCGGATGCGCTGCAGCAGGTGGGGCTTTCCGCTGAGGCGGGCAAGCGTTATCCGCATCAGCTTTCCGGCGGACAGCGCCAGCGCGTGGCGATTGCCCGCGCGCTGCTGCTGCGCCCGCAGCTTCTGCTGCTGGACGAGCCGACCTCGGCGCTGGATATGTCGGTGCAAGCGGAGATCCTGAACCTGCTCAATCGCCTGAAAGCCGAGCACGGCATGACCTACCTGCTGGTGAGCCACGATGCGGACGTGATTGCGCATATGTCCGACCGGGCGGCGTTTATGGCTCACGGGGAGATCCAGAGGGTGTTTGACCGCGAGGCGATGTTGCGGGGCGAGCACCGGATGGGGTAAGCGCGCGCGGCGATGCCCGGTGGCGCTGCGCTTACCGGGCCTACGTTTCGTGCCGCGTTGATGGTTTTTCGTAGGCCGGGTAAGGCATCGCCGCCACCCGGCAAAACGTTACTTAAGCAGCTTCACCGTGGCATCAATGTCGATCTCATCTTCGGTGAAGATCAGCGTCGTATTCTGGAAGGTGGTGATCGCCAGCTTCTTCACCGTGCGCATTTCGCCCGGCTTTTTCTCGGATTTCGGCTTGATGCTGTTCATCAGCAGCCCCACCGACAGCACCGCGTTCTCTTTGTCGATTTTGGTATCAGCCGGCTCTTCTTCGTTAAACACCACGAAGGATTTGATCGAGGAGAGCTTCACGCGCTCGCCCGCAATAAAGAGATGTTTGCTTTCGGGGATCACCTTCACCGCATAGGCGGAAAGGCCTTTGTTGTTGGTGGTCGGCTCAAAGGTCACCGCGGCATCTTTCTTAATCAGATCGGGGTTCGCGACCTTAATCACATGAAAATAGCGGTTGTCGCCGTTTTCATCTTTGATAAATCCAAAGCCTTTATCTTTAAACCACGTTGTGATTGTACCGTTCATCGCTGTTACCGCCTGTCAGATCGTAATGACTAAAGTTTTGCAGCGCGCAGTGTAATGCACAATGACGGAGGAGACAAAAAAAAGCCCCTGCACGGGTGCAGGGGAAAACTCATGTCAGAGCTTATTAGAATTTAATTAAACACCATTCCACCATCAATTAAGAGCGACTGGCCGGTCATGTAGTCGGAATCCGGGCCTGCCAGGTATGAAACGCAGGCGGCCACGTCTTCCGGCTCGGACAGACGGCCAAGCGTAATGCGTTTGGCAAAGGTTTCAGTCCCGTAGCCGAGCGGTTTACCCGCCGCCTCGGAGACCTGACGGTCGATTTCCGCCCACATCGGCGTTTTGACGATGCCAGGGCAGTAGGCGTTAACGGTGATCCCCAGCGGCGCGAGATCCCGTGCCGCGGTCTGGGTTAAGCCGCGCACCGCGAACTTGCTGGAACTGTAGACCGCCAGTTCAGGGTTGCCGGTGTGGCCCGCCTGGGAGCAGGCGTTGATGATCTTGCCGCCGTGCCCCTCTTTGCGGAAGGCGTCAATCGCGGCCTGGATCCCCCAGATCACCCCTTTCACATTGATGTTGTAAACCTTGTCGACAATGTCCGGCGTGATGGATTCGATGGGGGTAGACGGCGCAATCCCGGCGTTATTCACGATAACGTTAAAGCCGCCCAGCGCGGTGCGCGCTTTCTCAACCGCCGCAAATACCTGTTCGCGGTCAGAGACATCGACCTTCACGGCGACGGCGTTGCCGCCGTTACGGATGATTTCATCGGCGACGGCTCTTGCCGTCTCAACGTTATAGTCGGCGATGGCGACGGCAAAGCCGTCTTTCACCAGTCGAAGCGCGATCGCTTTACCAATCCCCTGGCCTGAGCCTGTTACGAGAGCAACTTTTTGCATTTCTCTGTCCTTATCGTGAGTCACAAAATCTGGCTGAGATGGAGCTGGCCCATCAGCAGCGGGTTATCGCTGTAGTCGACGGGAATGGCCACCACGGCCGGGCCATCCACATCCATCGCCGCACGCAGCGTCGGCTCAAGCGCTTCGGCGCTCTCCACGGCAAAGCCTTTCGCACCGAAGGCGTCGGCATACGCTTTGAAATCGACCGGGCCGAACTCGACGCCGGAAAGGCGCTGGTATTTTTTCTCTTCCTGAATCGCCACCATGTTGTAGGCGTTATCCACCCAGATGATGTGCAGCACGTTGGCGTTGAGGCGCACCGCGGTTTCCAGCTCCATGCTCGACTGTAGGAAGCCGCCGTCGCCGGAGACCGATACCACCTTGCGGCCCGGATTCACCAGCCACGCGCCAATCGCCCACGGCAGCGCAACGCCCATGGTCTGCTGACCGTTGGAGATCATCACCTGACGCGCCCGGAAGCTGTAGAGGTAGCGGGCGATCCAGATGTGGAAGCTGCCCATGTCGACGGTGAGCGTCACGTCGTTATTCACAATGTCCTGCATGGCGCGCACGATGCGCAGCGGGTGCAGGGCAAACTGGTTGAGCGAGGCGCCGCGGCGGTCGAGCAGATCGCGCTGATGCTGGCGATCGACCAGAATTTCGGAGGCTCGCTGGCTCAGCTCGAGCTTACGGTCGATGCGGTTAGCGAGCAGGTTCAGCGTTTCGGCGATGTCCCCCACCAGCTCCAGATCCGGCACGTAGTTACGCTCTTCATAGGCGGGCAGCACATCGATGTGCACCAGCGTCGCGTCGCCGCTGTTCCACATGGACGGCTCGTACTCCACCGGGCTGTAGCCGATGCAGATAATCAGATCCGCCAGATGCAGCAGCCGGTCGCCCGCCTGGTTATTGAACAGACCGACGCGTCCGGCGAAGCGGGTGAAGTGCTCCTGATTTACCGCCCCGGCTGCCTGATAGGTGCTGGTCACCGGAATACGGCTTTTCTCCAGCAGCTTGCGCAGCGCGGCGCTGTTCGCGGGCTGGCTGGCCATCAGGCCGAGTAAGATGACCGGATTTTTGGCCTTTTCGATAAGCTTCGCCACGTCGTTGATGGCGGATTCCGGTGCCGGGCCCATCAGCGCGGGGCCGCTGGCGGGTAAAATCGCGCCCGTCGCGGGCTGGTCGACAATATCCTGCGGCAGGCTGACGAACGCGCCCCCGGCCTGCCGTGCTCGGCGGCGCGAAACGCATTGGAAACCACCTCGGCAATCGCGTCCGACGAACTGACCTCCACGGCGTATTTGGTGACAGGGCTGAACATGGCAACGGTGTCCATGCTCTGGTGCACCAGCTTCGCTTTATCCGCCCGCTTCACCGCCCCGCCCAGCGCCACTACCGGGT
Source organism: Enterobacter asburiae (assembly GCF_001521715.1). NCBI lineage: Bacteria > Pseudomonadati > Pseudomonadota > Gammaproteobacteria > Enterobacterales > Enterobacteriaceae > Enterobacter > Enterobacter asburiae. Next base: position 259,908 of record NZ_CP011863.1, on the reverse strand, counting down.
CGCCTTCGCTGTTGGCGGTGGCGATGCCGGTGATCAGGTTGGAACAGCCCGGCCCGGAGGTGACCAGCGCGACCCCGGCCTTGCCGGTCAGACGCCCGACCGCCGCCGCCATAAACGCCGCGTTGGCCTCGTGGCGTACCGGGATAATCTCAATGGAGGAGTCCAGCAGGGAGTCAAAGACCTTGTCGATTTTCGCACCCGGGATCCCGAACACCTGCTTCACGCCCTGCGCTTCCAGCTGGCCGACAACCATATCGGCGCCGTGCGCCCACTGACGTGACTGTTTCTCACTGTTCACGGTAGTTCTCCTGTTAGTTTTCGACGGAACGGATCGCTGCATCAAGATTGCTGGGGTGAAGGTTGGCCTGTAAGAACGCGCTGTCGGCGGGCAGGTCAATCATCAGCTTGTGAATTTCACCGAAGGTGAGCACGCCGCTCTCCAGCTGGTAGTCGAGCAGATGGCCCCCGCCCTGACGGTCGTCGGTGATGAAATGCTCGTGATAGCCGGCCACGTTAATGCCCTGCATATGCTGCGGCGTGCGGAACCCGACCAGCACCCCTTCGCGCTGGTTAAAGCGGAACACCGGCTGGTCGTCCAGCACGTCGGTCATCGCGCGGTACGGCGGCTTCTGGCGCGGTACCGTGCGGGTGTGGGCGTGGCGGAAGTTGCCGTCGATGCGCAGCGCGCAGAACAGGTTGTCGGAGGGGATCTGCTGGTCGATGACGTCGTGGATCTGCTGACGGCTGACCGGTGCATCGAAGGTTTTGCGGTACTGCGGCTGGAACCAGGTCATCACCGCGAACGGCGTTTTCTGCTCCGGCTTCGCGGCCCGGGCGCTGCCGTCGGCGCGCAGCTGGTACACCTGGCTGCTGAAGGCAATCATTTCACCGTCCAGCTCGTTGAAGGTACCCAGACCAAAATCACCGTGTGCCAGCAGATCGGCGATGGTGGTCTCTCCTTCGTACACGCCGCTTAGCAGGGCGCTCATTAGCGATGTCTGATAGATCACGCTGTCAGGATGCTGGGCGGAGAATCCCCGCAGGGTCTCGCACAGGCTGGCCTCACAGTCGCAGGCAGATGAATGCATCATCGTGCTCGTCCTCTTCAACTTTATTTAGAAAGGTTAAATAAATGTTGACCCGATTCAGCAGAGAGTTCCAATATAGAAACCATGCTGGTTTGAGACGTTTTAGATATGGAACTTCGTTATCTGCGGTATTTTGTCGCGGTTGCACGCGAGCGACACTTCACCAGGGCGGCCGAAGCGCTGGGTATTTCACAGCCTCCTCTGAGTCAGCAGATCAAACGGCTCGAAGAGGAAGTGGGCACGCCGCTGTTCAGACGCCTGACGCGGGGCGTGGAGCTGACCGAAGCGGGAGAAGCCTTCTACGAGGACGCCTGCAAGATCCTGGCGCTGAGCGACGCCGCGCTGGAGAAGGCCCGCGGCATCGCGCGCGGGCTGAACGGCAATCTGTCGATTGGCATCACCAGGTGGAAGCCAATATGTCGTCGCTGACGACGATGCTGGCGGAGGGTGAACTGGATATTGCCTTCGTGCGCCTGCCGTGCGAGAGCAGCAAGGCGTTCGAGTTAAAAATCCTCGACCGGGAGCCGATGGTGGTGGCGCTGCATCGCGATCATCCGCTGGCGGCGTGCGAATCACTGGCGTTAGAGCAGCTTCGGGATACGCCGGTGGTGCTGTTCCCGCAGGAGGTCGCGCCGGGGCTGTACGACCGGGTTCACGGCTGCTGCGAGCGGGCCGGGATTGACGTGCAGCACGCGCTACAGTCGTCGCAGCTTTCCTCCTCCCTGAGCATGGTTTCCGCGGGCGGCGGGTTCGCGCTGGTGCCCAAATCCATGGCGGCCATTTCACCGCCGAATGTCACCTATCACGCGCTGAGCTCGCCGGAGCTTTATACCGATATCGCGCTCTGCTGGCGGCGCTTTGAACGCTCGCGGACGGTGAAGCGGTTTTTGATGATGATGAGCGAGGGGTAGCGGCAATACAGGGGGTATGGTTTTTTGTAGGCCGGGTAAGGCGCAGACGCCACCCGGCAACATAGCCCCCGTCGTCAAATCCAGACGTCGTTCTCTGCGGTGCGCTCCCCGCCTTCGTGTCCGGTATTCAGGACCCCACAAGGTTCTATCATCATCATTTTTACCGTTGATTCAGCAGACGTTTTATGTTCAACGCCTTTCGGCACAACGTACATTTCTCCTGGATTGACGAGCACATGTCCGTCACGAAAATCAATACGTAACACGCCCTCGACCACGATGAATGCCTCATCGGTTTCAGGGTGCGCGTGCCATATAAAATCACCCGATATTTTGACGATTTTAAACTGATAGTCATTCATCTGGGCGATGACTTTCGGCTGCCAGTGCGCGTCGAAGAGAGAGAATTTATTGTCTAAATTAACAGGACTATACATTGTGACACTTCCTATGGTTGAGAAGCGTCCAGGATAGAATAAGGCCGAAGTGCCGGTCTTGAACGATCGTGCAAATCAGGCAGGATGACCTTTGATGAATTTTTGCCAGCGCCCCGGCGACATACCCAACGTTTTGATGAACTGACGAGTCATGTGACTTTGATCTGAAAACCCCGCAGTAGCGGCAGCCTCAGCAAGCGACAGGCCCGCCTGAATCAGGCGTCGACAGTATTCAAGTCGACGCATGGTCACGTATCGATAAGGACTCGTTCCATAAAGCGCACGGAAATCCTGGCTCAGGCTACAGCGATCTCTGCCACTGACGGCGGATAAGGTATCCAGCTTAATGTTGTGAATGAATTCAGTGTGTATATATTCGCGCGCGCGTTCTGCTGATTGATAATCCACCAGGTTTCGGCGAAAACGTTGTCCTCCGACGACGGCCAGCGTGTGGGCGAGATCGTAGAGCGCATCGTCTTCTTCCAGCGTATCGAAAGATTCTTCCGGCGCTTTTAACAGCGGTTCGGTCGCTGCAAAAAGCCGGGGATCGGATGAAATCCCGCCAGGAATAAACGGCAAAGGCTTTCCGCCCAGGATTTTTTGAATGAGCGCCGGATCGATATACAGCATCCGATACTGGAATCCGTCGTTCGTTCCCGCCTCTCCGTCATGTATTTCGTCAGGGTGCAGGACCATTGTCCCGCCCGGCAGGCTATGTTGTTTACTTCCCCGATAGTGAAAACTCTGCACCCCGGATAAGGTCCGGCCTATGGCGTAAGTGTCGTGACGATGCGGTTCATAGCCATGCCCGCTGAAATACGCCTCTATGCGCTCTATTTTCCCGGGTTGTTGCGCCAGTCTGACCCAGTCTTTGTTGGCTTTTGCCTTCGACATATATGACACCTGATGCCCTGCAAGGGTGAAACAACACCATAAACGCATCGGGTGCGGTTTGGAAAGTCGTTGCAGGCAACGCGGGGTCGGATCCAGGACTTTGCTGTTTTATTGATGCACGCTTCAGTACTACGTTTTCCTGGTAATTGTCTGCAGCATGCCATCTGTTACTCTGACAGAGTGCAAAGGATGACAAGGAAGTGAAATGCTAAACCCCGGATTCGTTACCCGCAAAGCACTTGCTCTCTGGCGGGATGTTCCTGCTTTTTTACCCCAGTTTCAGTTCCATGAGAAACATCGAGCGGTCATTCACACTTCCAGGCCTGAAAATATTCTGCCGTTGATTGCAAGCTTTGACGTCCAGCAAGACCCCGTAATTCGGCGGCTGATGTCTTTGCGGAAATTACCGCAGAAATTTCTGCACAATCAGCAGGCTAACTCGACGGGCAACTTTGGGCTGCACAGTTTTACTCTGTTGAAAAGCTCAGCATCCGAGCTCTGCTATGGCTTAAGAGGGCAATTCTGGCGGATAGATTTCGGTCTGGAAAACGCGCCCGACGCGATTGCTTTTCAGGCACCCTCCGCGCCGGGCAGCGCAAAACTGTTGCTGCGCTACCAGGTAGCGGAACTGGCGCCAGGTCAACATGAACTCTGTACTGAGACCTTCGTCTATTGTCCGGACAAACGTACTCAACTCAAAATGGCGGCCTACTGGCTGGCAATACGGGCAGGGAGCGGCTGGATCCGTAAAAGGACGCTGGAGGCTGTCAGGTCGCATGTTGAAAATCAGAAGTGAGGGATTCCTGTGAAATGCCCTGAACACTGGAGGTTTTGATGACTATACGAGTTTTCACACTTTTGCTCATACTCGGCGCATTTGCTGTAAATGCTGCTGACGGCGTTTTGAACGCTCGCGAACGGTGAAGCGGATTTTGAGGCTTAATTTGAAGGGAATATGGGCAGGCTGCCATATAAAACTCAGGCACCATTACCCTTTAAAATAAAAAACCCGCACAGGTGCGGGTTAATTTTTATCAGTACAGCTTAACTGCTCGGACTATTGTCTTCATCGCTATCGTACGCCACACTGATATTTAGCGCGGGTTACAGTGGAGAAACATTTCCAGCTGCAGGACCTTTTGCGCCATTCTCAATGGTAAAGGAAACTTTCTGACCTTCATCAAGCGTTTTGAAATTGTCGCTCTGAATAGCTGAGAAGTGTACGAATACATCTTTGCTGCCGTCGTCAGGGGTGATAAAGCCAAAACCTTTATCTGCGTTGAACCATTTTACTAAACCAGTCATTTTATTAGACATAGATAAATCCTTAATTTATGAGCCACTTAAACGCGGCGATGATGGCCTGTATTTCGAGAGTTACTTATTTGGCACTTAGGAGGAGGCTCACGAAGAAGGAGTATCTATGGATAACACCTGAACTGAGGACTGCTTTACTAAAACTGCTTTCATAAGGTCTGTATTCCAAACCGATGACGCTATTAAGACACAGCGAAATTTATTGCGCAATGATTATTATTATTTATTTTAACCATTTAAACGCCCGGATGGCTGCTCGCGGTGCCAGACATCGGTTCGGCGGGAGGGACATCTTCCCTGGCGACGCAGACGTGAGTAGAAAGGTTACTCAAAATGAAAAGGTCTGCATAAGGAGTAACAGCGGTGCAAACTGTGCCCGGCGGCGCTGCGCTTGCGCGGGCCTACGGTTCGTGTCGCGGGTAGGTTGGTTGGCAGTTTTGTAGGCCGGGTAAGGCGTAGCCGCCACCCGGCAATGCCCTTCTGGAAGCCGCCTCGCAAACTTTCAAGCAACCTTATGTAACTCAGGGTTATCCCTTTCCTTCCCTTTTTCGCCGCCGTAAAGTGCCTGCGTTGCGACACATCCGTAACCGGGCGTAGGAACCCGTTAGCATAACATGACGTTTTTTTAGACAAAGAGGATGCTAAATGGCGACTACCCCTGGATTTTCTTACGCGCTCTCTGAGGAAAGCGCAGTTCATCACCTCATCAGCACTTCAATTTCCGATTCCGCGGATCTTTTCGAGCTGGCCGACGCCTGCACTGCGTATGTAAGCGTGCTGGTGGAAACTGACGACGCAGTGACGTTTGCCACGCTCTGTACGCGATTGCTGGCTGCGCTGAAGCGGCTGCGGGAGTGCTGCGATGCCGAGCTGCCTTCGCATCTGGTTGAACAGTTGATTGCGGGGGAAAAGATGACCTCCTGCGTACCGGACTGCTGGCAGGAGACGACGCTGCAGGTGGACTATGCCGTAGCGTTAACGCTTGCGGTAATGGGAGGGACGTTGCCTGTGAGCGTGGCGAAAGAACTCACCGGGCTGCTGCATGATATGGTCTGGCTGCTGGCGGAGTTTGTGAAGGAGCCTTATATTTCGGCACATTGAGGCGGGTAATAGGTGGCCGGAATCCTGCTGGGTAGAAGCAGGATTTCGACCTTACGCAAAGGACAACGTTGTTTGTTGAATGTCCGTTAAGAGCGAAGAGCTGAAGTTGATAACTGTTCTAAGAAGTGATAATGGCCTTACTAAAATTGCAATGTATTAATCAACGGGGAGCAGGTCAGAACTATCAATGTGGGATGTTGAACCTAAGGATAGACCTACAAGAATGAATGCGAGTGAAATAAATGAAAAATATGAGCGAGGAGAGCATAGAATTGTAACTGAGACGAATAATGAGAAGTTGCCAAATTTCGTTCAGGCGCTTGATCGGCAAAATTACATGGAAATCAGACCATTTTACCAAAGAAGATCTCGCTGGGATGAGGAAAGACAATCGAAACTTATTGAGTCTTTCATAATAAATATTCCTGTGCCACCGGTGTTTTTATACGAGAAATCTTTTGGGGCTTATGAGGTAATGGATGGTCAGCAGCGAATCACAGCCATTTCTGATTATTACAACAATCGATTTAAATTAACTGGATTGGATTTGTGGCCTGAACTGAATGGTATGTATTATTCTGATCTACCCAATAAAATTAAATCAGGCCTTGATCGTCGTTCCATTTCTTCAATCGTCTTATTAAAAGAGTCAGCTCCGGATGAAGAAGATGCAATATTTTTACGCCAATTGGTTTTTGAAAGATTGAACACAGGCGGAGTACGCCTGGAAAGGCAGGAAATAAGAAATTCTTTAAGTAAGGGATTGGTGAATGACATGCTTTTCATACTTGCAAGAGATGATCTTTTTAGGAAAATATGGGGACTTCCTATTTTTACGGAAGAGGAGGAGAAAAATCACAAATCTAAAATTTATGAAGAATCTTTTTATAAAAAAATGGAAGATCTTGAGGTTATCTTGAGATTTTTTGCCTTAAGACATTTGCAGCATTTTAAATATGGGATTCAGGGTTTTTTAGATTTATATTTGATACGTACGAAAGAATTTACGCATAACGACGTTGACGTATTGAAAGATATATTTCTGAAAACACAAATGTTAGCTTATAGTATCTATGGTGATGATATATTTAAGTTGTATAAGAATGGCGAGTTTTACGGTCGTCCAGTGAAAGGAGTTTATGATGCAGTGATGGTTGCATTTAGCGAGCGATTAGATAACTACGATTTGATAATTAATAACAAAGAGTCAATATTAAAACAGACAATAGATCTTTTCGATGCTAAAGGTGTTTCATCTTTTACAGGGCGTGCTAGCACTAAGAAAGATATTGAATTAAGAGTAAATGATTTTCGACAAATACTGATTAATGTAATTGGAAGCTAATGATGCTCGAAGTTATCAAGGATAATACAGAAAAAGATATCATAGTTGTTTTGGATGTTTTTAATGATATTTATTCCGGACTGACAAAAGTATCACCAATTAAAGTGACAAAAATAAGACAATACGCGTACGCTACGGCCGTAACTCGTCTATACGCAATTTTTGAACACTTTATAGAAAAAACACTTTCGACCTATTTGGATTATTTGTCAGAAAATAAAACCTTTGCGGATTTATCTCCTGGTCTGAAGAGGGAGTATAGGATTGGCTTCTCTCATGTTTTAAGTAGAATAGATCAGCCTAGATTTAGCTCTCTCAATCATGAGGATTTAATAGAGAAATATCATAGAGCTATTAATGAAAGAGTCTCTAATTATCAATTTATAGCAGAGGCCTTGATAAGGCATGATAATAATTTAAGACCTAATGTCTTATTCGAGCTTTTTAGCCGGCTAGGTTTGACTGGTCTTGAAACTTGGCTAATTATGTCTGCAAAAGAGTATGGTTTATATGACAGTGAGGAAAGGATTAAGGAACAGCTCGAGTCAGAGCTTAATAATTTCATTGAAGTTAGAAATGATTCCTCACATGGTGTGCCTGAGCAAATAGGTAGTCAGAGCATACTCCAACGGCACTGTGAGTTAATATTTTTATTAGTTAGCAGCATTACGTCCTTTGTTGAAAGGGAGATTTTTATGCTTTTACAAATGGCTGGAAAAACGCTCAAGATTGGTAATATAACTGAGGTATTTAACAGGGCTGGGGCATCTGTGGCTAAAGTTAATGAAAAATCGCTCATTAGCTTGAGTGTGAATTATGTGTTTGAAGATTCTTTTAACTTTTACACGCAAAAATTCAGTACTGTAAAATTAAATGACGACGACGTGGATGCGGTATTTTCAGCATTGGATAATAATGTGGAAATAGGAATAAAGTGCGATAGACTTCCTAAGAAAAAAACTAACATACATATTTTTTTGTAAGCGAAAACAAGGCGAAGTCATGAGCCTGTCAGTAATCCTGTATAACTGCCTACTCGTTCAAGGTGATCGCTCAGGCGGTCACCAAACTCGATAATAAAACGACTCATCGCAAGCCGCAGTTCTGGATGGGCATACTACATTTTTTCGACGCATTCTTGATCGCCGGATAAATAACCTTTCGTACCGAGTTATCTGTCGGAAACACTTTGTGTTTCTTAATCGCGGCTAGAATCACACTCTTCAGCGATTTGTTAGCGTTTGTGGTGTAGATGGCTTTGCGGATCTCCGGCGAATAGCTGAACTGTTCTTACCCACCCAAAGTGAATACTTGGCTATAAATGAGAGTCTCCCCTCAACCTGAGGGCGATCACTCATTACAATAAAACATCAACTGCATTAATGACCAATACGCGCAGGTTTGCTGCTTCATGAGCAACGTCCGCTTCTGGCACAAAGCAGACATTCATATTCACTTTTATCCCCCACCCTCCCTATCCCCCACCGCCACGCTCGCCGACAGCCCCGCCACCAGCTCAACGCCCTCCGGCAACCTGTCGATATGAATGCGCACCGGCACGCGCTGCGCAAGCCGCACCCAGCTGAAGGTGGGCTCGACGTCGGGCAGGCCCAGCCCGCCCGTTTCGTCGTTGCTGTCCCCAATCCCATGCCCGATGCTCTCCACGTGCCCCGTGATGACAGGCTCGTACCCCATCAGCACCACCTGCGCGGCATCCCCGACGCGAATATGGCGCAGCTTGGTCTCCTCAAAGTACCCTACCACCCAGAAGCTGTGCGCATCGACGATGGCGACCTTTGTCTCCCCCGCCGTCGCGTAGTCTCCGGGGCGAAGCCGCAGGTGCGTGACGTATCCCGAGACCGGCGCGCGCACGGTGGCGTGCGCCAGATTCAGCTCTGCAAGATCCAGCGCGGCCAGCGCGCCGTGATAATTGGCCGCCGCGACGTTTGCCGCGCTGCCGGTTTGCTGCAAATCCTCGCTCGAGATGGCGTTTTTAATCAGGGTACGGCGATGGGCCGCGTCCTGGCGCATCAGCATCTCATGGCGTTTCGACTCGACGTCCGCCTGCGCGCTGACCACCGCCAGCTTAAGCCAGCGCGGATCGATGGTGTAAAGCACATCGCCCCGGTTCACCCACTGATTGTCCCCCACGGCCACGCTGATGACCGGCCCGGAGACGTCCGGCGCAATCTGCACCACGTCCGCCCGCACGCGGCCGTCGCGGGTCCACGGCGTTTGCGCGTAGTGTTTCCACATCATAAACGCCAGAAGCGTGGCCGCCGCGACGACGCTCAGCGTCAGCGCATAGCGAGCCAGTAAAGAGAGCAGTGATTTCATGACAATAACCCCAACGCGGTCAGGCCCTGCATCAGCAGGAAAAAGGTGACAATCCAGGTTGAAACATCCATCAGCGGGCGAAACGGCAAGCGCCGGTAGAGCCTGCTGAGAGAGAAAAGCGCGACGAGGCCCAGCGTGCAGACCAGCGCCGCGAGGGCGACCGTCAGCAGCCCCGGAATAAAAACGCCGCCGATATTGAGATCGTTAACCATGGTCTGGCCCCCGTAATGCGCAGTGCAGATCCGCCAGCCTGAAGACCAACTGGCGCGTATGTTCATCTGCCGCAGGCAGATGGCGTTCGATAAGGGTGACGATGCGTTCGCGTAAGGCGTGGCGGTCTGCGGCGTTTATCTGCTGAAAAAGCGCGTCAACCTCACTGCCGGACGGCGCGTCACTGCGGCGTAAATGCATGACCGCCAGCCCCAGACGCAGCGCGTGTAAAAGCCGCTCGAGCGCCTGCTCCGGCGCGCGCGCGCTGCGCTGTAAACGCGGCAGCAACAGGGCGGTTCGGTCCATCATCAGGTTTGTCCAGTGCGTTTCATCAACCCGCAGCGCGCCCTTCACGCTGCGGCGAATGTCGCGCTGGCAGAGGTTCAGCAGACGCGCGATGGCGCCGTCCGCCTGCACGGTTTGCAGCAGGCTCATGCTGATGACGGCAAAGCCGGTCGCGGCAAATAGCGCGATGGCGGTGTTGGCCGCAACGGCGAAGTCTCCGCTGTAGTGCGCCCCCAGCTCGCACAGAATGGGCAGGGTCAGGGTGATGCCCATCGCCATAAACGTGGTGGGCGGGCGCGCCTGAAGCGACCCGGCCAGCAGATACGCAGGGGCAAGCACCGCCACCAGCACCGGGAAATCGCTCACCAGCGGCAGCAGCGCAAAGCTGTAGAACAGGCTAATGACCACGCCCCAGAATGAGCCAATGATGTATTTCACGATGTGCGGCGCCGGAGTGTCGAAGCTGCCAAACAGCGTGCAGCAGACGCCGAGTATCGAAACCGCCGTACCGCCATCCGGCCACGCCGAGAAGATCCAGACCAGACAGCCGCTCAGGATGATGCCGAAAGCCCCCAGCGCCGTGCGGGCGGCAGTAAGAGGATCGCGATGGAAAACGTAGCCTTTCGCCGCGCGGGTTTGCACCTCCCCAAACACGGGTTTGGCGTGGAGTATGGCCCCGGAAAGACGCTCGCACTGCTGCAGAAGCGCGATAGCCTCCGAGAGGTAGCGGATAAAACTGACCTGCAGCGCGTCGTCAAACGACTGTGCCTGCACGGCAAACCGATCGATGAGAAGCGCACAGCGGAGTCGCAGCGCCTCTGCCGTGCTGCTGGCACCCGCGCCTTCAGCGGCAAGCCAGGCCTGAACGTCCTCCAGCAACGCCTGCGCGTCGGCGGGCAGGGTTTCGATCGCTGGCAGGCGATCGTGCAGTTCACAGTTGACGATGACCAGCCGCGCCAGCCGATCGTGGATCGCTTTTCTGGCCTGCCGCACCGGGGCTGAGAGGGCAAAATCATACGGAATATGGTGGCTGATGCCCTGCAGGAACTGCAGCGCCAGGGCCAGATGCAGGGGGCCGGAAGCCGCATCGGGTTTACCCGCTAAGGTGTCAGCCACCCGATCGCGCGCGGCCTGTAACGTCTGGGATAATTTAGCGTTGAACAGCCCTGATACGCGCGCGGGCAGCACGTAGCGGTGGATCAGCGCCGCGCAGAAAATCCCAATCGCGATCTCCAGCACGCGAACGATTGCGACGTTAAAGATGCCGCCGGGATCGGACACCGCCGGAAAACCAATCAGGCTCGCGGTATAGCCTGCCAGCACAAAGGCGTACGCCCGGGGCGTGCGTTCCAGCAGGGAGAGCCACAGACAGAATACGATCCAGCCCGTCAGCACCGCGCTGCACAGGACTGACGTATTCGCGAAGGCAGGCACAATCACAACGGTCGCGCTGGCACCCGCCACGGTACCGGCCAGCCGGTAGAGGCTTCTGCTCAGCGATGCTCCGACCGAGGTCTGCGACACGATGTAAACCGTAATAATGGCCCACGAGGGACGCTCAAGGCCGATCGACAGCGCGAGGTAATAAGCCAGCATCGCCGCGGCAAAACTCTTAGCGGCGTAGATCAGCGCGCCCGCATCGTTGCGCAGCGCGGCGGGGAGATGCACGGGATGAGATAGGATGTTTTTCATGCCGGGATTATTACCGGCTTGCAGACCCGCTTAAATACTCTATTCTGTCAAAAAATACCTAAATATTGCCAGAATCGTGAAGCCTCAACCTGCAACTACGCTGTATGACCCCGACTCTACCGCCAGCCCGGCGGTGGCGCGTCATCTGGACTTCGTGGACTACGCCGCGGAAGTGCCGGTGCATACCCACCGCAAGGGGCAGCTGATTATTGCCCGATACGGTGCGGTCAGCTGTTACGCGGAGAATGATATCTGGATCGTGCCGCCGGACTGCGCCGTCTGGATCCCCGGCGGGATCCCGCACAGCGCCAAAGCGACCTGGAACGCGCATCTTAACTATCTGTTTATTGAGCCCGGCGCGGCGGCGCTGCCGGAGAGATGCTGCACCCTGGCGATCTCGCCGTTGATTAAGGAGCTGGTCGATCGTCTGACGCGCGAAGGCGTGGATTATCCCCCCGACGGCCACGTCGCCAGATTGACCCGTGTCACGCTTGACGAGCTCGCCAGCATGCCGCAGCAGAAGCTGAGCCTGCCGGTCTCGACCGATCCGAAAATTCGCGCCATGGCGGACGCGCTGGTTAGCCGACCTGAGGACAGAAGCACCCTTAAGGACTGGGCGAAACGGCTCGCCCTCAGCGAGCGCTCCTTTGCCCGGCTGATGCAGCGCGAGACCGGGCTGAGCTTCGGGCGATGGCGCCAGCAGCTGCATTTGATTATTGCCCTGCGGGAGCTGGCAAGCGGCGTGCCCGTCCAGAACGTGGCGGCAACGCTCGGGTACGAATCGGTGAATGCGTTTATCACCATGTTCCGAAAAGCGATGGGCAGCACGCCCGCCCACTACTTTGCCGAACGGAAAAACAGCGGCCGTTAGCCCGGCCCCTCGCTCCCCGCCGCCAGCAGCGGCACCACCACGTCGCTGATGGGCACCGCAATACCGTGTTTGTGGCCGTAGCGCTGGATAACCCCGTTGCGAATATCCCACTCCATCGGGCGATCGGCCTGACGGTCGGCAAGGATCGAGGTGCCCAGGTCCTCAGGTGCACGCTGGAAGTTCGCCAGGATCTCCTGCGCCACGCCATCGTCCAGCTTCGCTCCTTCGGCGCGGGCGACGGCAAGCCCCTCGCGCAGGTAGGCCAGCGAAAGCTCGCTGATATCCTCCCGCCTGAACATCCCGGCGCGGCGGTTAGAAAGCACCATCAGCCCGGCGACCGCGTTTTGCAGCAGCTTGCGCCAGGCGACGGTGGCGAAATCTGTTGAGAGCTCAACCGCGCAGCGCGTATCGCGAAGCGCCTCCACCACCCGCTGCGCCTGCTGCACGTCCGGCAGCGTCAGGCGCGGCTTCGCCCGCAGCCAGACGGAAGCATCCGGCTCGCGCTGGGCCGGGAACCACACCACCGACGGCAGCACCGCTGCGCCGTTAACCCACGGCTCAAGCTGGGCTTTTTGCTCCACGCCGTTTTGCAGCGCGCAGATCACGGTGTTTTCATCGCACAGGGCCCGCAGCCATCCGGCGCTGTCGGCATTTTGCGTCGTTTTTACCGCCACAAAAACGAGATCGACGGGGCGCGTGATGACGGCCGGATCGGTCAATACCGGGCCGGGCACAACCGTTTCACCCTCGTCGTGGCGCAGGCGCAATTCCGGGTGCGCGGTGCGTCCGCACAGCAGCGGCGTGCGGCCAACGTCATGCAGCACCGCGGCAATGGTGGTCCCAATCGCACCCGGTCCAATCAGCGCAATGGTTGGATAGTCAGACATGAATCACTCCCCTTTTGCTAAGCCTGCTATCAGTTATACCACCCTGAGACGAGCGCGCCACACCCGTTGTCTATACTCAACACACAACAGACAACGGAGTGCGCCATGCCTTTACCTGATTTTAAGTCCTCTGAACCTTTCACCCTCGGCATCGAACTCGAACTGCAGGTGGTTAACCCGCCGGGCTACGATCTGAGCCAGGACTCCTCCGCGCTCATCGCCGCCGTCAAAGACGACATCAAAGGCGGCGAGGTCAAACACGACATCACCGAAAGCATGCTCGAAATCGCCACCGGCGTGTGCCAGAACATCGACCAGGCGGCGGCGCAGTTCTCGGTGATGCAGCAGAGCATCCTGCGCGCGGCGGCGGAGCAGCATATCCAGATCTGCGGCGGCGGGACGCACCCGTTCCAGAAGTGGCAGCGGCAGGAGGTGTGCGACGACGAGCGCTATAACGTCACGCTGGAGCGCTTTGGCTACCTGATTTTGCAGGCGACGGTATTCGGCCAGCACGTGCACGTCGGCTGCCGGACCGGGGACGACGCGATTTACCTGCTGCACGGCCTGTCGCGCTTCGTGCCGCACTTTATCGCCCTGGCGGCCGCCTCGCCGTATATGCAGGGCACGGACACGAAGTTCTCCTCGTCGCGGCTCAACATCTTCTCGGGATTTCCGGATAACGGCCAGATGCCGTGGGTCAACAGCTGGCAGGAGTTCGAGGGGCTGTTCCGCCGCCTGAGTTCCACCAGCATGATCGACAGCATTAAGGATCTGCACTGGGACATTCGCCCCAGCCCGCACTTCGGCACCGTCGAAGTGCGGGTGATGGATACGCCGCTGACGCTCGGCCACGCCATTAACATCGCCGGGCTTATTCAGGCGACGTCGCACTGGCTGCTGACCGCGCGGCCCTATAAGCATCAGGAAAAAGATTTTCTGCTGTACCGCTTTAACCGCTTTCAGGCCTGTCGCTACGGGCTGGAGGGGATCCTGACGGACGTGCACACCGGCGAGCACAAAACCGTGGCGGAAGATATCGCCTGGCTGCTGGAGCAGGTTGCGCCGTCGGCCGAGAAGCTCGGCGCGACGAGCGCAATCAATGAAATTGCCCTGCTGTTAAAGCAGGGCAAGAGCGAGGCGCAGCGCATGCGGGAGTTTATCGCCGACGGCGGCTCGCTGATTTCTCTGGTTCAGAAGCACTGCGAGCTGTGGGCGACGAGTCCGTAAGGCCGTGGCCCCACTCGCGCAGGCGCTGGAACAGCACGAACAGCGCCGGGATAAACAGGATCCCTACCACGGTCGCCACCAGCATGCCGCTGAACACCGTGGTGCCGATGATGCGGCGGCTCTGGGCACCCGCCCCGGTCGCCAGCATCATCGGCAGGACGCCGATAATGAACGACACGGCGGTCATCATCACCGCGCGGAAGCGGCGCGAGGCCCCTTCCCGCGCGGCATCGACAATCGCCATTCCGTCCATGCGCCGCGCGCGGGCAAACTCCACGATAAGAATTGCGTTCTTGGCGGCAAGGGCTATCAATAGCACCAGGCCTATCTGCACGTACACGTCGTTGGCGTAGCCCGCCATCCACAGCCAGACCAGCGCCCCGCCGATGGCGAACAGCACCGAGAACATCACGCTCGCCGGGAGCGTCCAGCTCTCGTACTGGGCTACGAGGAACAGCCACGCCATCACCACCGCCGCCAGCACGATCCATATCGCCTGATTGCCGGTCTGCTGCTCCTGATACGACATGCCGCTCCAGGCGTAGTCGTACCCGGCTGGCAGGTTTTCCGCCAGAATTTCGCCCATCGCCGCCATCGCGGTGCTGCTGCTCACCCCAGCCGCCGCCGAGCCGCTCACCGACACCGACGGGAACTGGTTGTACTGCTGCAGGAACGGTGCGCCGACGCTCGGCGTAATGGTGACGAGGTTGCTCAGGCGCACCCGCTCGCCGCTGTTGCTGCGCACGAACAGCTCGCCGATCTGCTCGGCGCGCTCGCGCCACTGCATCTCGTTCTGCATCACCACGTGGTAGACGCGGTTGTTGACGCTGAAATCCCCGGCGCGCGTGCCGCCAAAGGCGGTTTGCAGGCTGCTGAAGATGCGCGACACCGGCACGTCGAGGCGCGCGGCGCGCTCGCGGTCAACGGTCAGCGTCAGCTGCGGCACGTTGCTGCTCCAGGTGGTGAACACGCGGCTCAGCTGCGGGTGCTGGTTGGCTTTCGCCAGCACCTCACGCGTCACGCGCTCCAGCTCCGCCGGGCTCTGCCCCGCCTGCGCCTGGATGCGCAGGTCGAAGCCGGAGGCGTTGCCCAGCCCCGGCAGCGTCGGCGGCGCGAAGGTCATGATGGTCGCTTCCGGCAGGGCCAGCAGCTGGCGCTGCAGGGTACCCATCACCTCGTCCAGCGGCGGACGCTCGCTCCAGTCCTTCAGCATGATGGAGATAAACCCGCCGTTGGAGGCGCTGGTGCCGTTGAGAATGTTAAACCCGGAGACCTGAATCACGTCCTCCACCGCCGGATTTTTAGCGATGAGTTCGCGCGCCGTGGTCATCACCGCTTCGGTGCGCTCCAGCGAGGCCGCCTCCGGCAGCTGAACGCTGGCGAAGAAGTAGCCCTGATCCTCCTGCGGCAGGAAGCCTTTTGGCATCGACGTAAAGCTGAACGCCACCACGGCCGCCGCGCCTGCGGTGGCCAGCAGCGCCAGCCACGGGCGAAGGTTGAAGACAGTCACGATGCGGGTGTAGACGCCACGCGTGGCCTCCAGCCCCCGGTTGAACCCACGGAAAATCGCTGCGGGCTTTGCCGGGCGCGGACGCAGGAGCATCGCGCACAGGGCGGGCGTCAGGGTCAGCGCCACGAGGCTCGAGAGCGTGACGGCCGTCGAGAGCGTCACCGCAAACTGGCGGTACAGCTCGCCGACAATCCCCGGCAGGAGCGCTACCGGCACAAACACCGCCAGCAGCACCAGCGTCGTCGCGATGACCGGCCCGGCAATCTGGCGCAGCGCCAGCGCGGTCGCCGCCGTGCGGCTCTGCCCTTCCGCCATCAGCGTTTCGACGCTCTCAACCACCACGATGGCGTCATCCACCACCATGGTCAGCGCCAGAATAATGGCGAACAGGCTGAGCGTGTTGGCGGAGTAGCCGAGCGTGTAGAGCACCGCGAAGGTGCCCACCAGCGATACTGGAATAGCGAGCGCGACAATCAGCGTCGCGCGCCAGCTTTGCAGGAACAGGGACACCACGACCACCACCGCCAGCAGGGTGAGCGCCAGCGAGACGCCGATCTCCTTAATGGTGGCGGCAACAAAGGAGGTGGTGTCGAATTTCACCTCGTAGACCAGATCGTCCGGGAAGCGCGTCGAGAGGCGATCCAGCTCCGCACGCACCGCGTCGGCCACGCGCAGGGCGTTGGCGGACGGCGTCGGATAGATGCCGAGGTAGGCGGAGTCGTGCCCGTTCAGCCGCGCGCCGGAGCTGTAGCTGCGCGAGCCGAGCTCGATGGTGGCGACGTCCTTCAGGCGCACCAGCTGGCCCATCTCGCCCGCGCGGATGATGATGTCGGCAAAGTCTTCGGCCTGGCTTAAGCGCCCCAGGCCGTTGATGGTGAGGGTCTGCTGCTGGCCGTTAAACACCGGCGGCGTGCCGACCTGGCCTGCCGCCCCCTGCACGTTCTGTTCGCGCAGCGCCTGCGCCACGTCGTCGGTGGTGACGTTCAGGGCGTTCATGCGGTCCGGACGCAGCCAGATGCGCATGCTGTAGTCGCGCGCGCCAAACATCTGCACCTGCCCGACGCCCGGCAGACGCGACAGCGCCTCGCGCACCTGGGTGCTGGCGTAGTTACTCACAAACAGCGGCGTGTGGGTGTTTTCCGGTGAGTAAAGACTTACCCCCATCATCAGGTTGGTGGCACGCTTGCGCACCTGCACGCCGTTTTGCTGCGCTTCGGTCGGGAGCTGCGCCACGGCCTGCGAGACGCGGTTCTGCACGTCGATGGCGGCGAGGTCCGGATCGGTGCCCGCCGCGAAGGTGATGTTCAGGCTATACGAGCCTTCGTCCGAGCTGGTGGACTCCATGTAGAGCATGTGATCCACGCCGTTCAGCTGGGTCTCCAGCGGCGTGGCGATAGCCTCCGCCACGTCAGCCGAGCTGGCGCCCGGCCAGCTGGCAGACACATTCACCACCGGCGGCGCGATCTGCGGGTACTGCTCCACCGGGATAATTCTCAGCGCAATGGCCCCCAGCAGGGTGATGACCAGCGCAATCACCATCGCGAAGCGCGGGCGTTTGATGAAAAACGTCAGCATGATGGCTCCTTATTCAGTATCTGGACGGCCGCGCCGGGCTGCACGCGCTGCGCGCCGTCAGTAATCGCTCGCTCACCGGGCTTCACGCCGGAGGTAATCCGGAACTGCTGGCCGATCTGTCCGGCGACCTTCAGCGGCCGCATTTCGGCTTTGCCGTCGGCGTTAACCACCCAGGCAAAGAACCCGTCGCCGTTCTGCTGGACCGCCGCGGCGGGCAGGGTCAGAACCGGCTGCTCGCTGGCCGGGCGTAGCGTCACGTTCACGCTGCCGCCGGGCAGCAGCTGATGGCGCGGGTTAGCAAACTCGGCGCGCAGCATCACGCTGGCGGTGCGCGGATCGATGCGGTTGTCCACGGACGTCAGCTCGCCGATGACGCGCTGGCCGTTGCTGTCAATGAACGCCTGCCAGGCCTGCTTCATGGCGCTGATATCCGCATGCTGTCCGGCTTTGGTGGCAAATGCGCCCTCTTCCAGCGCAAAGGCGATGCGAATGGGATCGAGCTGCACCACCTCCACCAGCACGCCGCTGGCAGGGTTGACCAGGCTGCCGACGTGGAACTGGCTGTGCCCCACGCGACCGTCGATCGGCGAGGTAATGCGGGTGTAGTTCAGGGTGACATTACGGGTTTCGAGCCGGGCTTTGGCCTGCTCCAGCGCGGCGCTCGCCACGTCCCTTTGCATGCGGGCGTTGTCCACGTCGTGACGGCTGATGGCGTTGCTGCTGCCCAGGCTTTCAAAGCGGGAAAGCTGCTGCTGCGCCTGACGCAGCGTGGCTTCGGCGCTTCTTACCTCGGCCTGCGCCAGACGCAGGGCGGCGCGCGGCTCGGCGTCGTCCAGCTCAAACAGCACATCGCCTTTTTTCACGTACTGCCCGTCGCGGAAGTGGATTTTGGCGATCGCGCCTTCGGTACGCGCGCGCAGCTCAACGGTGTGGATGGCTTCGATGCGGCCCGGGATCTGGCGCTCGGCGGCGTGGGCGGTCTGCTCCACGGTGGCGACACGAACGGGGATGGCGGCAGCGAATACGGGTTGCAGGGTGCAGGCGAGGAGCGCGAACAGGAGTGGGAGTTTCATTAAGAGGTACCTCAGATGTGTTCCCCTCACCCCGGCCCTCTCCCACAGGGAGAGGGAGGTCAGAGTCCCCTCTCCCCATGGGAGAGGGTTAGGGTGAGGGCAAAAGGTTATGCAGCCTTACGGAACCTGCGGGTCAGTCGCTTCTCGATTTCGACGACGAAGAACATCACGCCCGCTACCGCCAGGGTCACAAACCAGTAGCGCAGCGGCAGCGCTTCGGTGCCGAACAGCATCTGCATCAACGGCAGGTAGATAATCGCCGCCTGGAGCAGGAACAGCACGCCCGTCACCAGCCAGATCCCTTTGTTCGCCAGCAGGCCGCGGTTCAGGGAGAACCCTTCGGTGTTGCGGCAGTTAATCATGTACACCCACTGGGCGCAGACCAGCATCTGCAGCAGCACGGTGCGGATGAACTCCGCGCTGTGGCCGCGCGGGGCCAGCCAGGCTTCCAGCGCAAAGGCGGCGATGGCAATCATGGTGCCAACGAAGGCCACGCGCCACACGGCGTAGGCGTCCATCACGTGCTGCCCGGTCTGACGCGGCGGACGGCGCATGATGTTGCGCTCGGCGGCCTCAAAGGCCAGGCCGAAGGAGAGCGTGGCGGAGGTGGCCATGTTCATCCACAGGATCAGCACCGGCGTCAGCGGAATGATGTTCCCCGCCAGCAGCGCAATCACAATCAGCAGCCCCTGCGCGAGGTTGGTCGGCATGATGAACAGGATGGTCTTCTTCAGGTTATCGTAAACGCGACGCCCCTCTTTCACCGCGCTGGCGATGGTGGCGAAGTTATCGTCCGTCAGGACCATGTCCGCCGCCTCTTTGGTCACTTCCGTGCCCTTGATGCCCATCGCGATGCCGACGTCAGCCTGACGCAGCGCCGGGGCATCGTTCACGCCGTCACCGGTCATGCCGACGATTTCGCCTTTGTCCTGCAGCGCTTTCACCAGGCGCAGCTTATGCTCCGGGCTGGTACGGGCGAAGATGTCATACTTCACCGCGGCTTCCGCCAGCGCGGCGTCGTCCATTTTCTCCAGCTCGTAGCCGGTGACCGCCTGCTCGCTGTTGGTGATCCCCAGCATCTGGCCGATGCTCATCGCCGTCTGCGGGTGATCCCCGGTGATCATCTTCACGCGGATCCCCGCCTGCTGGCAGGCGTTAATCGCATCAATGGCTTCCGGACGCGGTGGATCCATCATCCCGGCGATGCCGAGGAAGATCAGGCCGTTGCTCAGGTCGTCGTGGGTCAGCGCCTGCTCGCCGTTCGCTGGCTTAAATGCCGCGGCCACCATGCGCAGCCCCTGACGCGCATAGCGCTCCATCTCGCTTTCCCAGTACGCGCGGTTGAAGACTTCCGCACCGTTGCGGGTCTGCTGCTCGGCGCACAGGGCGAAAATGACGTCCGGCGCGCCGGTGATCAGGATCTGCTCCTCACCGCCAATCTGGTAGTGGGTGCTCATGTACTTGTACTGCGAGTCGAACGGGATCTTGTTAACCAGCGTGGTCATGACCGGCTCAAGGCTGGCCTTCGCCGCCAGCACCTTCAGCGCGCCCTCGGTTGGGCCACCGGTGATGCCCCACAGGCCGCGCTCGTCCTGAATCAGCTGGCTGTCGTTACACAGGTCGATGGTGCGCAGGTACTGCTCCAGCACGGTGCCCGGCTGGATGTGGACCGGCTCATCGCTGCCTTCCAGGTAGATGTTGCCGACCGGCTCGTAGCTGTTGCCGTCCACGCGGTAGCAGGCGTCAGCGGTGATAATGGCTTTGACCGTCATCTCGTTCATGGTCAGGGTGCCGGTTTTATCCGAGCAGACCACGGTCATCGCGCCCAGGGTTTCAACCGTCGGCAGCTTGCGGATAATTGCCCGCTTGCGCGCCATCGCCTGCACGCCCAGCGAGAGGATGATGGAGATAATCGCCGGCAGACCTTCCGGCACGGAGGCCACCGCCAGGCTAATCAGGGAGAGCAGCAGCTCGCCCATCGGGATCTCGCGGAACACCAGGCTGAAGACGAACAGCGCGGCCATCATCGCCAGGATAATGGCGAAGATCGCTTTACCCAGCTTGTCCATCTGCACCAGC
Organism: Enterobacter asburiae; assembly: GCF_001521715.1. NCBI lineage: Bacteria > Pseudomonadati > Pseudomonadota > Gammaproteobacteria > Enterobacterales > Enterobacteriaceae > Enterobacter > Enterobacter asburiae. The sequence continues at coordinate 239,069 of NZ_CP011863.1, read as the reverse complement.
AGCGGCGTGCGGTGCTTTTCGATGCCCGCCATCATCTGGTTGATGTGGCCAAGCTCCGTATCCTTACCGGTCGCGGTGACCACACCTACGCCGCCGCCCGCGCTTACGGTCGTCCCGGAAAAGACCATATTGGTGCGATCGCCCAGCGGCAGTTCGCCGTTCAGCGGATTAATGTGTTTATCCACCACGGTAGATTCACCGGTCAGAATCGCCTCTTCCACGCGTAAATTATGCGCTTCGATTAAACGCATATCCGCCGGAATACGATCTCCCGCGCGTAATACAATAATATCGCCCGGGACTATTTCAGTTGTGGGTATAGTTTCGTGAGTGCCGTTACGAATAACGCGCGCCTCGCTGGAGAGCATATTGCGAATACTCTTCAGGGATTTTTCCGCGTTGCTTTCCTGAATATGGCCAATTAAGGCATTGATTACCGCCACGCCCAGAATAACCAGCGTATCAACCCAGTGGCCCATTATTGCCGTTAATACGGCGGCGGCCAGCAGGACATAAATCAGCACATCATTAAAATGGGCCAGAAAACGCAGCCAGGCGGGTTTGCCTTTTTTCTCCGGCAGCGCGTTCGGACCTGATTTTTGCAGACGCGCCTGCGCCTCTGCACGATCCAGACCGCTGGCCTGGCTCTGCGTGTGGGTAAGCACCTGCTCTACGGTCTGCTGGTATGCCAGCCCGCCGGAAGGCGGCACGTTTGGGGACAATTTTTTTTCGGTCATCGTATTTTTCCTTCAATATCCGGTGAACAGAAGCCTGAATTCCTTTCTGGCTTAAATAAATTCATTTTTAAGTCTTGCGGGTAAAATTGATCTAACGCAATATAATGACTTCTCGGTTATTCAAAACTGATTAAAACTATTTCGATGACCTGATTTTTACAAAATATTTCTAAACCAACATTAAACGAGGGGGAACCATGTTTGGTATTTATCGCGGACGACGCCTGGCGTTATACATTGTCGCAGCCATTGTTATTGCCACGTTAATTGGTTATAGCACCTATACATTTGTAAAATTATTTTCCTGATAAAGACGTTTATTTACATAACGCGATATTAATATAAATGCCGGGTCGTATTTTGTTATTTATCCGCTAAATAATATCCTCGTTTTATTCAATAACGTCTGAATCGCTGATATTGCTTTACGTTACAGGATGCCGGACAATGACATTTTTAACTGACGATTAACATTACGATGAAACACCCGCTAGAATCGCTGCTTACGGCAGGCGGCATTTTATTGCTGGCCCTGCTCTCCTGCCTGCTGTTACCCGCGCCGTCGCTGGGTCTGGTGCTGGCGCAGAAGCTGGTTCAGACCTTTCACATGGTCGATCTGAACCAGCTTTACACCATTCTGTTCTGCGTGTGGTTTTTACTGCTGGGTGCCATCGAATTCTTCGTCCTGCGTTTCGTCTGGCGCCGCTGGTTTTCACTGGCCTCGTAAGCCAATAAAAAAACCGGGTGGCGACTTCGCCTTACCCGGCCTGTGATGGCAATTTTCCAGACCCGCCAGGGCGGAAAACAGCTCAGTGCGCCTGACTGTGGTTCTCCTTGCGGTACGCACCAGGCGGCTGGTTGAACGTCCGGGTGAAGATACGGGTAAACGTCTGCTGCGAGTCAAACCCGTAACGCAGGCAGATGTCGTAGACCCGAGCGTCGGACTCACGCAGATCGCGCGCCGCCAGCAGCAGCTTGCGCTCACGGATATAACGCCCCAGACTCTCCCCTTTGTACTGCATAAACAACCGCTGCAGGTGCCACTTCGAGTAGCCCGCGTGGCGGGCAATCTCTTCTATACGTAATGGCTGGTGCAGATTGTCGTCGATCCATTCGACGATAGTGTCGATGACTTGAGCGGAAATGGTCATGCTGCTGTCCCCCTCTGCTTCTCGCTTAAACATTATTCCCACCACGCGCGAAAGGTTTGCGTGGCGTCATTCACCCGGACGGGCTCGCCCAGCGCCGGTGTCAATAGCCGATAGTTTTTATCCTTGCTGGCTTTAGCCAGCTGGATCAGCGGATCGTTCCACGTATGTTTCGCCAGCACGAAGCGTCCGTTATGCCCGGGCACTACGGCTTTCGCGTTCAGATCCACAGAGGCCTGCGCCGTTTCCTCCGGCAGCATGTGGATGTACTTCCAGTCCTGGTCGTACTGGCCGTTTTCCATGATGGCGACATCCACGCCATCAAACTGCTCGCCGATGGCCTTAAAGTGCGGGCCGTAGCCGGAGTCCCCGCTGTAATAAACCTTCTGCTCTGGCGTGACGAACATAAAGCTGCCCCACAGGGTTCGATCGCGCTTGATGCCGCGCCCGGAGAAGTGGCGCGCCGGCAGAACATGCACCGTCAGTTCATCGCTGATGCGTACCGACTGGTTCCAGTCGCGCTCGTCAATAATCTCAGGCTTCATCCCCCAGTAGCGCAGATGGGATCCCACGCCCAGCGGCGTCACCACGCGCTTCACCTTCGGCAGTAGCGCCCTGATGGTGGCGTAATCCAGATGATCGTAGTGATCGTGCGAGATTATCAGCAGGTCGATTTCCGGCATGCTTTCAGCGCGCCACGGGTACTCCCCGGCAAAGGCTTTATTCAGAAACGAGAACGGCGCGGCATAGTTGCTGAGCACCGGGTCAATCAGGATGCGTTTGCCCGCGAGCTGCAGGTACCACGAGGAGTGACCGAGCCACACCAGGGTGTCCTGCTCCAGCGGCAGGCTCGCAAGATCGGTTTTCACCAGCGGCAGCGGCTGGGCCGGGCGCGCGTTTTCGGTTTTTTTGATCAGAAAATCCCACGTCGCGACCAGCATGTTTTTGTCGCCGTTATAACCCGGCGTCGGCAGCGTATTGTGGAATTTCCCCTCGCGATACTGAGGGGAGGCCTCCACTTCGGTGAGCTGCTCACCCTGCGGTGGCTGACCAAATCCGGCATTCAGTACAAACGGTAAACTCGCAGCTGAAGCAATAATCATGATTAACACCACGCAGATGAAGAGAGGTTTTTTCATATCCAGACCCGAAAACGCGCCCCATCCGATAGTTTGCGCGGGGTAAACTTGATTATGAGTGAGTAAGCACTCATTATAGATATGATGATAAAGTCGTCAAGACGTTTTCGATCTTTGACATTCCGCGTTGCAGCGTGTCAAAGCACGTGTTTCAATCAGGGTTTTTATAATTGACAGGGGGAAAAATTTAGTGGCACGTCCGAAGAGTGAAGATAAAAAACAGGCCTTACTGGAAGCCGCAACGGTGGCATTTGCACAGTCAGGTATTGCCGCCTCAACGTCGTTAATCGCCCGTAACGCGGGCGTCGCCGAAGGGACCCTGTTTCGCTACTTTCCCACTAAAGACGATCTGCTGAATGCCCTCTATCTGCACCTGAAGCAGGATCTCTGCCAGGCCATGCTGGCAAACCTCGATCGCACCATCACGCTGCCCAAAGAACATACCCGCAATATCTGGAACAGCTACGTGGACTGGGGTATTCGTAACCCCGTTTCTCATGCGGCTATCCGCCAGATCGGCGTCAGTGAAAAGCTGAGCGCCGAAACGGAACAGGCGGTGAAAGAGATGTTCCCGGAACTCCATGAACTGTGCCGCCGCTCGGTGCGTCAGGTGTTTATGTCAGATGAATTTAAAACGTTTGGCGATGCGCTTTTCTTATCGCTGGCCGAATCCACGATGGAATTTGCCACTCGCGACCCTTCCCGCGCCGTTGATTTTAAAGCGCTCGGTTTTGAAGTGATGTGGCGCGGGCTGGCCCAGGAAGAGAGCGATGGACAGTAAATCCTTGCAGGAGCACGCAATGCGCGTGGCCCTTGAGTTGCCCTTCACCGAACACTGCTGGCCGTTTGGGCCGGAGTTTGATGTGTTTAAAGTGGGCGGAAAGATTTTCATGATCGTCGCGGTCGCGCACGGGCGACCGCACGTCAGCCTGAAGTCAGACCCGGAGAAATCACTGTTAAATCAGCAGATCTATCGCGGGATAGAGCCGGGTTACCATCTGAGTAAAAAGCACTGGATTTCCCTTTACGGCACTGACGACGTGACGCCGGAACTGGTTACCGACCTCATTAATGATTCGTGGAATCTGGTGGTGGATAAGCTGCCGAAAAAAGACCAGAAGTGGATCCGGCCGGTCTGATTGTTCGTCTGAGACGAACAGATTAAGCGCTCGAATTGCACTTATCTTTTTCCGCGTCCCGCTGTAATCTGCATTCCTTTCGCGCCCGCGAGCGGGCGAATTTCATCACCAGGAGTTGTTATGGATATCATTTCTGTCGCCCTGAAACGCCACTCTACCAAGGCGTTCGACGCAAGCAAAAAACTGACCGCGGAAGAAGCGGAAAAAATCAAAACCCTGCTGCAGTACAGCCCGTCCAGCACCAACTCCCAGCCGTGGCACTTCATTGTAGCCAGCACCGAGGAAGGAAAAGCGCGCGTGGCAAAATCCGCCGCGGGCACCTATGTGTTCAACGAACGCAAAATGCTGGATGCGTCCCACGTGGTGGTGTTCTGCGCGAAAACCGCGATGGATGACGCCTGGCTGGAGCGCGTCGTGGATCAGGAAGAGGCCGATGGCCGTTTCAACACGCCGGAAGCCAAAGCCGCAAACCATAAGGGCCGCACCTACTTCGCCGACATGCACCGCGTGGATCTGAAAGATGACGACCAGTGGATGGCGAAGCAGGTTTACCTGAACGTCGGTAACTTCCTGCTGGGCGTGGGCGCGATGGGCCTGGACGCGGTACCGATTGAAGGTTTCGACGCCGCCATTCTCGACGAAGAATTTGGCCTGAAAGAGAAAGGCTTTACCAGCCTGGTGGTGGTACCGGTTGGGCACCACAGCGTGGAAGATTTCAACGCCACGCTGCCGAAGTCTCGCCTGCCCCTGAGCACGATTGTAACTGAGTGCTGATCCTTTGTGGCACGCTGGGTTCCGGCGTGCCTGTTTTCACTACCGTATACTCCCGTTGTGTATAGATGCATCCGTTAGCAGGCAAATAATTTGTAACAGCACAGAAATACTCACATCAGAAATTTCGCATACAATTTTTGGTAATGACTCCAACTTACTGATAGTGTTTTATGTTCAGATAATGCCCGATGACTTTGTCATGCAGCTCCACCGATTTTGAGAACGACAGTGACTTCCTGCCCAGCCTTGCCAGATGCTGCCTCAGATTCAGGTTATGCCGCTCAATGCGCTGCGTATATCGCTTGCTGATAACGTGCAGTTCTCCCTTCAGGCGTGATTCATACAGCGGCCAGCCATCCGTCATCCATACCACGACCTCAAAGGCCGACAGCAGGCCCAGAAGACGCTCCAGCGTGGCCAACGTGCGTTCACCGAATACGTGCGCCACAACCGTCCTCCGTATCCTGTCATACGCGTAAAACAACCAGCGCTGGCGTGATTTAGCGCCGACGTAACCCCACTGTTCGTCCATTTCCGCGCAAACAATGACGTCACTGCCCGGTTGTATGCGTGAGTTTACCGACTGCGGCCTGAGTTTTTTAAGTGTCGTAAAATCGTGTTGAGGCCAACGCCCATAATGCGTGCACTGGCGCGACATCCGACGCCATTCATGGCCATATCAATGATTTTCTGATGCGTACCGGGTTGAGAAGCGGTGTAAGTGAACTGTAGCTGCCATGTTTTACGGCAGTGAGAGCAGAGATAGCGCTGATGTCCGGCAGTACTTTTACCGTTACGCACCACGCCTTCAGTAGCTGAACAGGAGGGACAGCTGATAGAAACAGAAGCCACTGGAGCACCTCAAAAACACCATCATACACTAAATCAGTAAGTTGGCACCATTACCGGGAACGCTAACCCTGCAAATCCTGCCTGGACGCGTCAGTGATGTCATTATTCAGGATCAAAGCGGGCTCCCCGTTCATCGCTGGAATAACGTCCCGCAAGCACCGGGCGATCTCCTCGATTTACGCGGTCTGGAACAGGGGCTGGAAAACCTGCAGCGTATTCCCGGTTCGCAGGCGAGTATTCGTCTGATGCCGGGGGAAAATCCTGGCGATACCCGCGTAGAGATCAAGCGCGACAAGCGTAAAGCCTGGCGACTGGGCAGCTGGTTTGATGATTCCGGTAGTAAATATACCGGACGGTATCAGGGGGGTCTGGCGCTATATCTGGATAACCCCACCTCGCTCAACGATATGTTTTATGCAGCGTATGGCGGTGGTTTCAAAAATGAAAACGGCAAGCGTAACGATAATAGCTCGGCGTTTTACTCCGTTCCCTGGGGATACTGGGCGCTGGAACTTTATGCCAGCCAGTACAGAACGACGCAGACTATCCATAGCGGTGATTTTCACTACCGGTACAGTAGCGATGAAAAGTTAATGACCGCCGCGCTTAACCGTGTGGTTTACCGCAGCGCGAGCCAGAAAACCACGCTGGGCTTTAAAGGGATTAAGCGTGATTCCCGCTACGATCTTAACGACGTGGAAGTGGAGGTTCAGCACCGGGACACCAGCAGCTGGCAGCTTAGCCTGGAGCATTTAGCCTATCTTCCATTCGGCCAGCTTACGGCAAGCCTCGGTTATCAACATGCCGCACCCTGGTTTGGTGAAGAAGCCGATGCCGAAGAGATGGTGGGCAGCGCCGACGCACAGGCGCGCATCATTACGCTGAGTGCAGACGGTACTTTCCCGTTCAAGCTGGGCAAGTTCGCCCTCAGCTATGAGCCGCATTTCAAGCAACAGACCACTCCGGACAGGCTGACCCAGCCCGATAAGTTCACCATCGGCAACCGCTGGACGGTGCGCGGCTTTGACGGAGAGTCCTCATTGTATGCCGACAAAGGCTGGTATCTGCGTAATGATATCAATCTGAATCTGCCGGTATGGGGAATGCAGCCGTATATTGGCGCAGACTATGGCGAAGTCAGCGGCTCAGAAAATGATTACTGGAGCGGGGAGCACATTGCCGGTGCGGTCGCAGGCGTACGTGGGGTAAAAGGCCATCTGGGTTATGACCTTTTTGCGGGTGTGCCTCTGGCAAAACCGGATGAGATGCATACCAGTCCCGTCACGCTTGGATTTTCGGTGCAATGGCAGTACTGAGGGCAGAGTGAAAAATTAGCACTTTCGGGCGATGAGTATTACGTTCGGCTTTTTTCTGCCAGCCATTCCATCGCTCGCTCCCCCGCCTCATCCACCGGCAGATACACCAGAAGCCGCGACCCGTTTCGCGGCGCGGAGTACCAGTACATCTGCTGCAGCGTAAAATCCCCCAGCTCGGGATGGGTAAACAGCTTGAGCTGGTTCTCCACGCCGCGCACGTCGTTGCGCTGGTGCCACAGGGTTTTGAACTCTTCGGACACCGCAAAGAAGCGCGCCAGCTTGGCCTCCCACAGCGGGTCACCCCGATGCTCGGCCATCGCCGCGCGGAAATAGGAGACAAATGTGGGCAGCACATCGTCACGTCTGCCGAGACGCGCGCGCCACGCCGGGTGGGTAAGGAACAGGTAAATACAGTTGCGGTCTTCCGGCGGGATTTCATTGAAATCGACGCCCATCAGGTGCCCGAAGCTGTCGTTCCACGCCACGATGTCGAAATTCGGTTTCTGAATGCTGGCGGGTTTAGGCATAAGCGTATCCAGCAGGCGCCGCGTGCCCTCGCTGATGCCCTCGCAGCAGACCGCCTGCGGCGCTTCACCCGGCGGCAACCCGGCTAACACAAACAGGTGTCGGGCCTCGGTCGGGGTGCACTGTAGCGCTTTTGCCACAGCGGCCATCACCGCGCTCGACGGATTGACGTCCCTGCCCTGCTCCAGCCACGTGTACCAGGTCACGCCCACGTCAGCGAGCATCGCCACCTCTTCCCGGCGCAGGCCCGGCGTGCGGCGGCGACCGCTGCGCGGCAGGCCGAGACGCTGCGGATCGAGGCTTTCACGTCGTGCGCGTAAAAATGCCCCCAGCTGTTTTCGGGTGTCATCCTGAAGTGAGACGACGGGTTCAGACATCAAGGCCATAAATCCCCCTGCATGGTAGTGCCAGTACCAGTATAAGCAAGAACTGGTACCCGTTTATCAGATGGTTGATGCTACGACCATCTGATGAATGACGCAATGGAGTTACCATGAATACGTCAGTTGTTTCACCGGGCCGCGCTGGCCTGATATTGCTGCTAACCGGCCAGATGCTGCCGATGATTGATACCTCAATCACCAACGTGGCGCTGGACGCCATCACCCACTCGCTGAACGCCACCGCCACCGAGCTGGAGCTGATAGTCGCCCTCTACGGCGTGGCCTTCGCCGTCTGCCTCGCGCTCGGCAGCAAGCTGGGGGATAACTTTGGCCGTCGGCGTCTGTTCATGTGGGGCGTCGCGAGCTTTGGCCTGGCCTCGCTGCTCTGCGGGATGGCGGGGAACATTGAACAGCTACTGGCCGCGCGCATCGTTCAGGGGGCGGGAGCCGCACTGATCGTGCCGCAAATTCTTGCCACCCTGCACGTGACGCTGAAAGGTACGGCGCACGCTAAAGCCATCAGCCTGTTTGGCGGCATCGGTGGGATTGCGTTTATCGTCGGGCAAATGGGCGGCGGCTGGCTGGTGTCGGCGGATATCGCCGGGCTGGGCTGGCGTAACGCCTTCTTCATCAACGTGCCGATCTGTCTGGTGGTGCTGGCGCTGAGTCGCCATTTCGTACCCGAAACCCGTCGCGAGACGCCATCACGCATCGACTGGACCGGAACCGTGCTGCTGGCGATCATTCTTTGCTGCCTGCTGTTCCCGATGGCGCTCGGCCCCCAGTGGCACTGGTCGTGGCCGCTGAAGGTTATGCTTGTCGCCATTATTCCGCTGGGCTGGCTGACGGCGCTGAATGCGCGCAAAAAGGAGCGTGAGAACGCCCACCCGCTGATCCCGCCGCGCCTGCTGCAGCTTCGCAGCGTTCGCTTTGGCATACTGATTGCGATGCTCTTTTTCAGCGTCTGGTCCGGGTTTATGTTCTGTATGGCGCTGACCATGCAAACCGGTCTGGGGATGGCACCGTGGCAGTCGGGAAACAGTTTTATCGCGCTGGGCGTAACTTACTTTATTTCGGCGTGGTTCGCGCCGCGGCTGATTGCTCGCTACAGCACCAGTACCATTCTGCTGACCGGTCTGGCGATCCAGATTGCCGGCCTGCTGGCGCTGATCGCCACGTTCCGCGTCTGGGGAATGGAGAATACCGCCCTGACGCTGGCACCCGCAACCGGGCTGGTCGGCTACGGGCAGGCGCTGATCGTGAACAGCTTCTACCGCATCGGGATGCGCGATATTCAGCCTGACGACGCGGGGGCCGCGAGCGCCATTCTCAGCACGCTGCAGCAGGCCGCGCTGGGGCTTGGCCCGGCCATTTTTGGCGCGATTTTGCTCCACGCGCTGCAGAACCATCACGGGGATTACACCCAGGCGGTGAACGTCTTCCTGATGGTGGAAACGGCGATGATGGTGGTGCTTGCCCTGGCGACGCTGCGCATCCGCCATCGCCTGTGCCTGCCGATGGTAAAGGTCTGCCAGGCCACCAAATAAGCCCGTGAATTTGCATAATAGATCCGCAGCCGCCATTATGGGGCTGCATCAATACAGGAGACGTTATGCAGGAATTAATTGCTCAGATTGAAGAGTTAGGCATTGAAATTAATCACACCACCTCTTTAGTGATTATCTTTGGTATTATTTTTCTTACCGCCATTATCGTTCATTTTATTCTGCACAAAGTGGTGCTTCGCGCTTTCGAAAAACGTGCGCAGGCCAGCAGCCATTTGTGGCTGCAGATCATCACCCAGAATAAATTATTTCACCGTCTGGCCTTCACCCTTCAGGGGATAATCGTCAACGTCCAGGCGGTACTGTGGCTGCAAAAAGGCAGCGAAGCGGCGGAAATTCTCACGACATGTGCAAAGCTGTGGGTCATGGTGTATGCCCTGCTCTCCTTCTTCTCGCTGCTGGACGTGATTTTTAATCTGTCGCAGAAAATGGCCACCGCTTCACAGCTGCCGCTGAAGGGGATCTTCCAGGGCATCAAGCTGGTGAGCGCCATCCTGGTGGGGATATTGATTATCTCCCTGCTGATCGGCCAGTCTCCGGCGATTCTGATAAGCGGTCTCGGCGCCATGGCCGCCGTGCTGATGCTGGTGTTTAAAGACCCGATACTCGGACTGGTGGCGGGGATTCAGCTCTCCGCCAACGACATGCTCAAGCTCGGCGACTGGCTGGAGATGCCGAAATACGGTGCCAACGGCACGGTGACGGACATCGGCCTGACAACCGTGAAAGTACGCAACTTCGATAATACGATTACGACCATTCCGACGTGGGCCCTGGTCTCTGACGCCTTTATCAACTGGAGCGGCATGTCTGCCTCCGGCGGGCGACGCATTAAGCGCAGCCTGAATATTGATACCACCAGCATTCATTTTCTCGACGAGCAGGAGCAGCAAAAACTTATTCAGGCGAAGCTGCTGAAGCCCTATCTGGCCGCGCGACATGAGGAAATTAACCTGTGGAATCAGAAGAACGGTGAAGGGGAGTCGGTATTAAACCTGCGTAAGATGACCAATATTGGCACCTTCCGCGCCTACCTGAATGAATATCTGCGCAACCATCCGCGTATTCGCAAAGATATGACGCTGATGGTGCGCCAGCTAGCGCCTGATGCGAATGGTTTGCCGATTGAAATATATGCCTTCATCAATACGGTGGTCTGGGCAGAATATGAAGAGATTCAGGCCGACATCTTCGACCATATTTTCGCGGTGGTGGATGAATTTGGGCTGCGTATTCACCAGTCCCCGACCGGGAACGATATTCGATCCCTGGCGGGCGTTATCGCCAGATAATCTGTTTCGGACACCGGGCGCGAAGGCAAGTGCGGTCTGGTGCCCTCACCCCGGCCCTCTCCCGCAGGGAGAGGGCGAAAACCGCGCTACTTTTTGCGGGAAAGCTTAAACGCTACAAACAGGAAGATAACCCATACCGGCAGCAGCATCGCCGAAAGGCGCATTTCATCCATGGTGCACATCAGCACCAGAATCAGCCCCAGGAACGCGATACAGATGTAGTTCCCCGCCGGATAAAGCAGCGCTTTGAACTGCGTCTCGCGTCCCTTGCGGCGCATCGCGGCGCGAAAGCGCAGGTGCGCCAGGCAAATCATGATCCAGTTCAGCAGCAGCGTGGCGACAACCAGCGCCATCAGCAGGCCAAAGGCCTCTTTCGGCAGCAGATAGTTAATCAGCACCACCAGCGAGGTGATAGCGCCGGAAAGGAACAAGGAATTCACCGGCACGCCGCGACGGCTGACGCGGGTGAGGAACTTCGGCGCGTTGCCCTGCACGGAGAGGCCGAACAGCATGCGGCTGTTGGAGTAAACGCCGCTGTTATAGACCGACAGAGACGCCACCAGAATAACGAAGTTCAGCGCCGAGGCCACCAGGTTACTGTTCATGTCATGGAAAATCATCACGAACGGACTGCTGTCGGACTTCACTTCCACCCACGGATAGAGCGCCAGCAGCACCACCAGCGAGCCGATATAGAACAGCAGAATCCGGTACACGACCTGGTTGACCGCTTTGGGAATGCTTTTATGCGGGTCGCGCGCTTCCGCAGCGGTAATGCCAATCAGCTCGAGTCCACCGAAGGAGAACATGATCACTGCCAGGGAGAGAATCAGCCCTTTCCAGCCGGTCGCCAGGAAGCCGCCGTGCTGCCACAGGTTGTCGATAGTGGCCCGCTCGCCGCCGTGGCCGGAGAACAGCAGCCACAGGCCAAAGCCGATCATCCCGATAATCGCCAGCACCTTGATCAGCGCAAACCAGAACTCCGTTTCGCCATACAGGCGCACGTTGACGAGGTTAACGGCGTTAATAATGATGAAGAAGGCCGCCGCCCAGATCCACGTCGGCACGTCCGGCAGCCAGTACTGCATGTAAATGCCTGCGGCGGTCAGCTCCGCCATTCCCACCAGCACGAACATAACCCAGTAGTTCCAGCCGGACAGGAAGCCTGCAAACGGGCCCCAGTATTTATAAGCAAAGTGCGCGAAGGAGCCTGAAACCGGCTCTTCAACGACCATCTCGCCAAGCTGGCGCATGATCAGGAAGGCGATAATCCCGGCGATACCGTAACCCAGCAGAACCGCCGGGCCAGCCATCTGAATAGCGGGGCCGATGCCGAGAAACAGTCCGGTACCGATCGCGCCGCCAAGGGCAATTAACTGAATATGTCGATTTTGCAAACCACGTTGCAGCGTCGGATTCTGATCCGACGAGGCTTCAGCGCTACCATGGCCTGAAGCGGATGACGCGTCTTTCACGTCCTACCCCTGTCTCTTTTTTAGAAGGGGCACGTTTTAACACTTCATGCTGGAGGTAGCAAGGGATTGGGGCATCCCTGCCCCGGATAACGAGATGGAACGCTTAAAACGCGTAGCCAACCGAGACCTTAAAGGTGCGCGGTTCGCCCTGCGTAATATAGGTACCGGAGTCGTCCACGCTGGCCCAGTAGTTTTCATTGGTCACGTTGTCGATGCCCGCGCGAACCGTCATCTGGTTTTCATTGTGGTTTACCGCGAAGCGATAGCGCATCCCCAGATCCAGCGTGGTGTAGCTGTCCAGCTTTTTGGTGTTTGCCAGATCAGCGTACTGCACGCCGGAATGGTTCACGCGGGCGGTCGCGGTCAGGCCGTCAACCGGCTTGATGTCGTACTCTGCGCCCACTACCGCGTAAAAGTTTGGAATACCGATCGCATCGTTGCCCTGATTCACACCATTTTTGGTTTTGGTCAGCTCGGCCTGCAGCCAGGTGGCGCTGGCGTTCAGGCGCATCCCCAGCGCGGGCTCGCCGAAGACGTTCAGCTCAACGCCACGGTTTCGCTGCTCGGCGTCCAGGCCGTAGTGGCCGCTGTCGTCGAGGATCGCCGACGGCATTTTGATCTCAAACAGCGCAAGCGATCCGCCCACGCGGCCGAAGTCGGCCTTCACGCCCACTTCGTTCTGCTTAGAGTGAACGATACCGGTGCTCTGGCCATAGTTGGTGGCGGTGTTAGGCGCGGTTTTGCCCGGCTGCAGCGCTTCGGTGTGGTTTGCATAGAGGGAGATCGCCTCCCACGGCTTGTAGACCACGCCGTAGGTGGGCATCCAGCGGCTGCCGTCGAAGCCGTCCGCCGCGTTTTCCGCACCGGTGACTTTGTTATACCCGCGAACGACCACCTTCTGATGGCGCGCGCCTGCGGTGAAGAGCAGCTTGTCGTCCAGCACGCCCAGCGTATCGCTCAGCAGCCAGCCCTGGGTACGGGTGCGCCCGCTGGTCAGCGGATCGCTGTACTTTCCGCCGGAACCGTTGAGGTTGGTGCTGTCCGGCATATCGACGCCGGTATTGTGATAGATGTTGGTGGTCGGATTATCCTTCGTCGCCGACATTTTCCACGCGATTTTTTCGTTCTTTGTCATCGCCGAATAGCCAACGTTGACCTTGTGCGAGACGAATCCCGTAGTGAAGTTCCCGCGAACGCCCGCCATGCCGCTGACGGAATCGCTGATGCGGTTGGTATCAAGACGGCTGACCGTTGCCTTGCCGCTTTTATCCACCAGCTTCGGCGCGCTGTAGATCCCTTCCTCATGCGCGTGCTGCGCGCCCAGACCGGTATAGGCCGTCCAGCCGTCGGTGATGTCGTACTCGCTGCGCCACATCCCAAATTCGTTTTCGATGTTGCTGTAGGCCCACTTCTGCGAGAAGTTGCGATCGTTTTTCGGCGGCTCGGGCACGAAGTCCACCGCGGAAATATTGACGCTGGTCGGGCTGCCGTGGAAGGTTTTCTTCTGATAGCCGAGATCCAGCGAGGTGCGGAAGCGGTCGCCAGCGTAATCCAGGCCGGTAGAGAGCAGCGTGGTGCGGCGGCGATCGTTCGCAATGCCGGTTTCCCCTTCGCGATGGACCAGGTTCACCCGCGCGCCGAACTGGTCGCTGTCGCCATAGCGACGGCCCGCATCCAGCGTGGTGCCAATCTGGGAATCCGAGGTGTAGTCCACGCCGACTTTCGCCTGCGGGAGTTCGCCCGCGTGTTTTGGCTCAAGGTTGATCATCCCGCCCACGCCGGAGCTTGCCGCGCCGTTCATCAGCGAGTTGGCCCCTTTGAAGATCTCGATGCGGTCAACCATCTGGGTATCCACCACCTGGCGCGGCAGCACGCCGGACAGGCCGCCAAATGTCATGTCGTCGCCGTCGAACTTCAGGCCACGGATGCGGTAGGTCTCCGCGCTGTTGCCGTACCCCTGAACGAACTGCACGCCCGCGTCGTTCGCGACGACATCGGCAATGGTTTTCGCCTGCTGATCTTCCACCAGCTTCGAGGTGTAGCTGATGATGTTGAACGGCACGTCCATGGCGTTTTGCTGGCCCAGCATCCCCATGCGCCCGCCGTTCGCCACCTGTCCGTCAAGAAAGGCAGGTACCAGCTGGTCGCCGCCGGGTTTGAAATCGCTGGCTGGTGCAGCCTGGACAACGAGGGTGTCCTCTTTTTGATCGTCCGCCGCGAAGGCGGAATGTGTCGCCGCGCCAACGGCGAGCGCCAGCAGCGTCTTGTGCATGATGGTGTTGTTCATCGTTAACTCATTTTAAAGTGCGCGCAAAAATGACCCGTTGTCGGGCCTTAGAATATGTTGAATGCAATGCAAATGAGAACTATACGCATTATCTATGCGTTGGCAAGCGTAACCGCGTTCATGAGGAGGTTTGGCGAGAAAAGAGGGGGAACGGCCACCCCGCTTCGGGGGTGGCTGCAATGACGTTATTTTTTCTTGTAGATATTGGCCGTACCGTGAATTTTATTGTTGGTGTTCCCTGACGTGAGCACCAGGACATCCGCGCCTTTCTTATCGGCTTTCTCAATCAGTTCTTTTTTTGCATCATCAACCGATACTTCATTCGAGGTGTTTACCGTACCGATTTTTTTATATTGAGATGCAACTTTCTTGAACTCGCTTTTAGTGAGCAGCTGTGCAGCAAAAGCATTGGTTGTAAACAGTAACGCCGTTCCCAACAAAATAGCAGTCGTCTTTTTCATAACCTTTTTCCTTGAGATTAATCAGCAACTACGAAAAACCTCACGCAGTGTGGTGAGGTTTTATGAGCATGGTAGAGAATCTCAGGAATTGCCATACGTTCAGGAAAATTCTTTTATAACAACCCGTTGCATGAAATTACTAACGAGTATTAAGAATATTCGAATACCCGCGCGGTGCCAGCAATATCAACGCGTACCGCCGTGCCCGGGTTCCATCCTGGCTGGCTTACGGTCTTCAGAATCACCGGCTGCTGCTGTCCGGCTAATCCCAGGGTGAGCGTCGACAGCTGGCCGGTGAAGTCCACATCAAGAATCGAGATCGGGCTTTCATGCGCTGCACATGCCGTCACGCGTAATTGTTCAGGCCGCATCATTACCCTGCCCTCTCCTGTCGCATGCGCGTTGTCCGTCGGCACTTCGCCCAGCGCGCACACCGCATACCCGGCAGCGAGCCGAGCAGGCAGGATCACGGCATCGCCAAGAAATAGCGCCGTCTCTTCGTCAACGGGACGGGTGTAGACGTCATAAGGCGTGCCGACCTGGGTGAAGCGTCCGGAGCGCATGACGGCAACCTGCGTGGCAAAGGACAACGCTTCGTTCTGATCGTGGGTGACCAGAATCGAGGCCACGCCCGCTTCGGCCAGCAGATCGGCCGTTGCCTTACGCGTCATGGCGCGCAGGCCGGTATCCAGGGCCGAGAACGGTTCATCCAGAAGCATCAGTGAAGGTCGCTGGGCCAGCGCACGGGCAAGCGCCACGCGTTGCTGCTGTCCGCCGGAAATCTCGTGGGGCCAGTGCGTCGCGAGCTGCCTGTCCAGAGAAACCATCTCCATCAGCGCCTCAACGCGCTGGCGCTTTTCGTGGCGGGTGCCGTCCAGCCCCCAGGCAATGTTGTCCGCCACGTTGAGGTGCGGGAACAGCGCGCCCTCCTGAGGCACAAAACCGATCCGGCGCAGGTGGGCGGGAACAAAACTGTTTTCATCGAACAGCGTTCTCCCCTGCATGACAATGCGCCCGGTGTCAGGCGTTTCGAACCCGGCAAGAATACGCAGCAGCGTGGTTTTCCCCGACCCGGACGGCCCGACAATCGCCGTCCTGCTCCCCGGCGCCACGCTCAGGTTTAAGCTGTCGAGCACCTGCACATCAGAAAACGATTTAGAAATGGCGGTTAATTCAAGCATGTCATAGCCCTGCAATTTTTTTCGACTGCATATAGAGAATGGCGGTCAGCGGGAGTGAAATCAGGATCATCAGCATCGCGTAAGGCGCGGCGGCAACATAGTCAATTTCACTGGTCAGCGCCCAGAATCCGGTGGACAGCGTGCGCGTGCCCAGCGGAGAGAGCAACAGCGTGGCGGTTAACTCGTTGCTGACGCCGAGGAAAACCAGCGCGGCCCCTGCCGCCGCACCCGGCGCGGCCAGCCGCATCGTGACGCTCCAGAGCGCCTTCGCGGGCGTGCTGCCCAGGCTGCGCGCCACGTTTTCCAGCTCAACCGGCGCCTGCGCAATCCCCGCCCGCAGGTTGATGAGCGCGCGGGGCATAAACATCAGCAGGTAGGCCAGGAACAGGGTAATTTCCGTCTGGTAAATGGGACGGGCGTAATGAATGGTGACGGTGACCAGCGCCAGCGCCGTGACGATGCCCGGCAGCGAACTGGTGATATAGATGCACCCTTCCAGCATCCGGAAGATGCGGTGCGGATAGCGAATTCCCAGCCACGCGATGGGGATCACGCACGCGGTCGTCAGAAGCGCACCGCCCACGCCGAGCATCAGCGTCTGGCGCAGCGAATGCCAGAGATCGGCGCTCATCCAGTTTTGCACGCCGCCGAGCCAAATCCAGCGACACATGACAATTAGCGGCACGCCCAGCGCCAGCACGATCAGCACGATGAAAAACAGCTGGCCCAGCGCGGCAGCCGCAGGCTTCAGCGGCCAGCGTTTCTGCTCGCGCGCGGCCCCGGCGCCAATGCGCGCGTAGCGTGCTTTTCCGCGCGTCACGCCTTCCAGTATTAATATGGCCAGACAGCACAAGGCCAGCACGCCCGCCAGCATGTTCGCCGCCGGGCCGCTGAAGGTAGACTGGAACTGGTCATAAATTGCCGTGGTGAAGGTATCAAAGCGGATCATCACGTACAGGCCATATTCCGCCAGCAGGTGCAGCGCCACCAGCAGCGCGCCGCCGCAGATAGCCAGCTTGAGCTGGGGCAGCACCACGCGGAAAAAGACCCACCACGGCGGTGTACCCAGCGAAGCGGCGACATCTTCAAGCGTCGGGTCAAGGCGACGCAGCACCGCCGCAACCGGCATATAGATAAACGGATAGTAGGCAAGAACCGAGAGGAACACGCCCGCGGAGAGCCCGTGCATGGACGGGACAACGCTCACCCAGGCATAGCTTTGCACAAACGCGGGGATCGCCAGCGGGGCGACCGCCAGTGCGGACCAGATCCCTCGCCCGGCAAGCTGCGTGCGCTCCGTGAGCCAGGCGATTGCCACTCCCGTCACGATACACAGCGGAACCGCTAAAGCCGTCAGCCACAGCGTGTTGCTGAGCAGCTCAGCAACACGCGGGCGAAACACCAGCGCCTTAATGGTTTCCCAGCCGGTCTCAATGCCAATGGCAATGATAAAACCCAAAGGCAGAAGCGCCATTAATGAAAACAACACAGCTAACGCAACCATCGGCAGTGCAGGACGCCTGCGGGCAGGCTCCTGCACTCTGTTTTTTCCGATGTCGAGACTCAGACCAGACATAAGACGTTCACTTTACTCTCAGGATCACAGCAGGCCGGCTTGCGTCATCAGCTCGATAACTTTTTTACTGTTAAGCGTTGAAGGTTCAACTTTCGGTGCATCAAGATCTTTCAGCGGGACCAGTTTCGGGTTTGAGGCTGCGTTCACGCCCACTGCATATTCAAAGGCGTTGTTGGTACGCAGGCTTTCCTGGCCTTCTTTACCGGTAATGTATTTGATGAAGGCCTGCGCCTGCGCTTTGTGCTTGCTGGATGCCAGCACGCCGCCGCCAGAGAGGCTCACAAACGCGCCCGGATCCTGATGTTTGAAGTAGTAGAGCTGGGTGTTTTTGCTGTTTTCACCGGTTTTGGACTGATCGACAAAACGGTAGTAGTGATAAATCACGCCGCCATCAATCTGACCGGCATTGACCGCTTTCATCACGGTGCTGTTGCCTTTATAGGCAACGAAATTGGCTTTCATCGCCTTGAGCCATTCCAGCGTGGCCTTCTCGCCTTTCAGCGCCAGCATCGCGCTCACGATGGCCTGGAAATCCGCACCTGACGGTGATGCCGCCCAGCGGCCTTTCCACTCGGGCTTAGCCAGATCCATCAGCGATTTAGGCAGCTGCTGTTCGTTCAGTTTTTCCGGGTTATACACAAATACCGTGCTGCGGGCCGCGATGCCGATCCAGCGACCGTGCGCCGGACGATATTCTGCCGGTACCTGCTTCAGGGTGTCTGCATCCAGCGGCGCAAACAGGTTGGCGTTATCCACCAGCACCATTGACGGCGAGTTCTCCGTCAGGAACACGTCTGCCGGTGACGCGCTGCCTTCCTGAACCAGCTGGTTACCCAGCTCGCTGTCATCACCATTACGCAGAGTGACCTTAATGCCGGTTTCTTTAGTAAAACCGTCAACCCACGACTTCACCAGGTTTTCGTGCTGCGCGTTATAAACAACGATGCCTTCGTTGTTATCGGCCGCAACCGATTGTGTAGAAAGGAAAAGTGATGAAGACAACAAGGCAAGCGAGAAGCAGGACAGCAGGCGAGAATTCATGAACATATCCTTAATAGACCAACGGGATTAACGACTCATAGCTTTGTGGGACAGGATTAAAGCATACAACAACGCTAATGATAATTAGTATCAATCCAGTTTAGGAGTAAAAGTGTAAAATTTCTTTATTGCGGAGTTTGTAAAAATAAAAAACCAGATTTTAATCTGAGATAATATTTAGATTAAGAAAACCTTAAGTCTGACAGCAATGAAATTCATTAGCCTTCTATTCATTCTCCCGCGAAGTGAAATTTGTTATTTACGCGCCCGGCATATATAAAAAAGCCCCGATATTTCGGGGCTTTTTATGTTTATTCAGAGGTAGCCAAATTATTAGGCGACTATTTAAAAACGCATCACATCGCAGCGTGGGGGGCATACATCGGATAGGTGAAGAGCAATAAATGCACGCAGTTCAGGCCAAAATGGAATAACGTTGCAACCCAGAGCTTACCGCTCCACATCCACGCCAGGCCGTAAATAATGCCGGAGAGGCTGGCAAAAATGATCAGTAGTAAACCGCCGCTATAATGCATCAGCCCAAAGATGACTGAGGCAATCAATAGCGCGACAACAGGATGAATAACCCGGGACAAGCGTTGCTGTAGGTAGCCTCTGAACAAGGCTTCCTCGGCCAAAGAGACGAAGAAAATATTCGCAAGGGCAAATTGAGCGAACCATTCTGGCGCATGCGGCTCAATTCTAAGTCCGCCCAACGCAACAGCCAGAAGTAACAGCGCGGGTATCGCAAGAACCAATATTCCCCAACCGACCTTGCCAGCTTGATAGAGGGGCTTTGCTACGAATAACGTTGGCATGCACGTAATTAAAAAGAAAGGCACCACTGCCTTGTCCATATTAAAGTACATACTGAACGGTATGCTTTGCGGACCAACGACGACAGCATCCAGCACTTTGGGGTTATGGAAGCCCGGGATCACATGCAAAACCAGGGCAACGGCGATGACCACACACAGGCCTTCGACCAGATATGTATATTTATTATTTTTATTACGTAGCCATTCAACAGCAGACCAGCCAACAACGATTGATGCAATAACCAGCAGCGCCGGGGCGTCAAGAATGCCCTGTTTCCAGCCGAGAAATGCCGTTAATCCCAGCATTAGATAAGCGAGGCTTTTATTAAGGGAAAGTGGGTAATGACTCCAACTTACTGATAGTGTTTTATGTTCAGATAATGCCCGATGACTTTGTCATGCAGCTCCACCGATTTTGAGAACGACAGTGACTTCCTGCCCAGCCTTGCCAGATGCTGCCTCAGATTCAGGTTATGCCGCTCAATGCGCTGCGTATATCGCTTGCTGATAACGTGCAGTTCTCCCTTCAGGCGTGATTCATACAGCGGCCAGCCATCCGTCATCCATACCACGACCTCAAAGGCCGACAGCAGGCCCAGAAGACGCTCCAGCGTGGCCAACGTGCGTTCACCGAATACGTGCGCCACAACCGTCCTCCGTATCCTGTCATACGCGTAAAACAACCAGCGCTGGCGTGATTTAGCGCCGACGTAACCCCACTGTTCGTCCATTTCCGCGCAAACAATGACGTCACTGCCCGGTTGTATGCGTGAGTTTACCGACTGCGGCCTGAGTTTTTTAAGTGTCGTAAAATCGTGTTGAGGCCAACGCCCATAATGCGTGCACTGGCGCGACATCCGACGCCATTCATGGCCATATCAATGATTTTCTGATGCGTACCGGGTTGAGAAGCGGTGTAAGTGAACTGTAGCTGCCATGTTTTACGGCAGTGAGAGCAGAGATAGCGCTGATGTCCGGCAGTACTTTTACCGTTACGCACCACGCCTTCAGTAGCTGAACAGGAGGGACAGCTGATAGAAACAGAAGCCACTGGAGCACCTCAAAAACACCATCATACACTAAATCAGTAAGTTGGCACCATTACCGGGAAAGTGCGGCAAGCGAAGTTGCGAGTAGATACCACATAAATGTCCTTCTTGACCGGTAAATGTTAGGGGCGATGTCCCAAATATGTCCCACAACGGAAATTAGAGGATGTGAAGGAGGCGTACTCTATGAAATGAAATGGTACGCCCTGTAGGATTCGAACCTACGACCTACGGCTTAGAAGGCCGTTGCTCTATCCAACTGAGCTAAGGGCGCACTGATATGCGTGTACTTCGCGGTGGTGAAACGCGAAGAATTATACGGTCAATGGCAGGTGAGTCAATGCCTTTTCCGTTTTCCACGGCAATTACCGCTAGCCGATTGTAAATACGGCTATTTTCTCAACATTTCGCCCTGTTTCACCGTAAAATTTGGCGCTGCGAAAAGGCTTAGTTGCATTTAAGTAACGCCTGCTGTTTTCCTGAACGTCAGCTCGTCACACTAGAGTCAGGTATCCCGGCCGCCTGGAGGCTGGCAGACAACAGGACAATGGAGTGACAGCGCAAAACCTGATCGATACGCCCCCCCGGTTACAGTACATTTCTCAGGACATCGTCGGCATTAAGCTTGAGCCCATCGTCGCCCTTTCCTCCTTGCGCCAGGTTGGCGTGGAGGTACTAAGCGTTCTGTCCGACACGCGGCACAGCGAGGACTTTTTTTGCGAACGGTCCGCAGACTGGTCGATAGCGCTGCTTGAAGCGCAGCTTGCCGCGTTAAAAAATGCGCCGCACGGTCATAATCTTTTTATTAATCTGCCGATAACCGTCCTGACAGAGACAGCCTCTTTTCAGCGACTTATCCGGTTGCCAGACGTGTCGCTCAATATTGAGATTGTCGATCTCGCGTCCTTTTTAGCGCTGACCCTCGTCGAGAAGCAGCATGTCGTTCAAAATTTGCGGCAACTTAGCAGACAGGGACACGCAATCTGGCTTGATGACGTGGATGACGTCACAGTGCAGTCGTTTTTATCCTGCCGACTCCCGTTAAGCGGCATCAAAATAGATAAGGAAGCATTCTGGCGTTTACGCGACACCCCTGCGCTGAGGCAACTGGTTTCCCTTTGCTTTCAGCTTGCCGGGAAAGTGCTTATTGAAGGTATTGAGACTGAACGCGATCGTACCTGGGCACTGCAGGCAGGCGCAGACCTCGGCCAGGGATATTACTGGCCGTCCTGGACATGGCCGGAGGATTAAAAAGCCATTTCCAGGAGGGAGACCATGCGAATGACAGTGCGCCGTTACCGGCGGCGGCGTACAGGAAGTGATGCACTGGGATTTACGCGCTCACCTTTTGCTCCCCCCTTTTTCGACCGGCTCGAATTTTTGAGCCAGTCTATCAGCCAGCCCCGCAAAACCGACGCCCCGTTTATCCTTCTGGTGACGGAGGATCACTACCTGCGCACCGGTTTTCTCAACGGGCAGTTTCCCCTGAGCAGCTGCTGCGACTACGCCACGCTGGACGACGCCCTTATCGCTCAGACCCAGTGGCCTTCAGCCCGTCTGGTCGTGGATATTGAAAGCCGATCCACGGGGCTTCTGGAGAAACTGGATCAGTTGAGACGACATAGCCTGTTTCCTCCGTTCCTGACGCCCTGGCTGTTGGTCCGGGCCGATAATTACGACACCCGCCTCTTCTGCAAAGCGGCGGGTCCCTTTCATGTGCTCGAACGTCAGCTGAACGCCACTGCGCTCCAGCACAGCCTGTTGGATACCCTACCTCCGCTGGGTACCGAGAAAGACTGGTTCTCGCGCAACGAATGGCCCATCCTGCAGGAGCTTTCCCGGGGCAAGACATTGCGTCAGATTGCCCTTATGCAGAATCGCCCCTATAGCCGCATTATCTATCGTCTCAGCTGCATTCTCCTAAAGCTGGGGCTAAGCCATCGCCAGGAATTGCTCCATCTTCTTAATAACCTCTCAGACTGCACGTTTTCACTCACCTCCTAACCCCTTATTTCCTAAACCGGTTTAGGAAATTACTTACCACTCGCGTTGCAAAAATGTTAATTTTTAACAATAAACTCGAAATTATAACTATTCCTAATTTATGGGCGTGAACCTTGTGAAATGCCACAGATTAACGGAACGGCAGCACTTTCCTCCATCCGTTAAGTGAATGCAGAAGGCGTTAACAAGATGATAATGATGTAAAAACAAGCAGCTTAGCGACAACAGCCAGGAGTAAAAAGCGAAGCGGGTAGCATGTTCTCCTGTGCATCAGACGCCGTTGTCCTGGTCAACGTAAGCACTTTCGGATGAAGGTCTGACGGCCTGCGAGGGCAATTTTTAACCTCATCTTTGCGGGTTCACAACTTAAAAACAGGCGTATTTTTGTTAACAATTAATCAACATACAGCGATATCTGTTATTTTTTGTTATTACATAAAGATGAAAATATGCAGTAAATGGGATAACAGGATATTTCCGCTATTTTTAAAAAAATAGCGATTCATATCCAGAAGATAATACAAACCAATACCCTCATATTAATTTACAGGGTTTTCGGAAAAAACTTACCCTGTATAATAAGATGCGTATCAAATCTGAATAAGAAAAACCTTTTTGCCAACACCAGCCTAATGAGATGACCGCGCTGAGGCATAGTTCTTTTCATTACGTAAACAAGGATGCTTTCGCTCTTCCCAGGGAAATACTACGGTACAGGGATCTGCACATTATATCCTTCCGGCATTTCGAGAGTTTTACCAAACTCTGTATAACGCTTTTAACAATCTGAGGCATTAAAAATGAAACCGGCATCCGTTATCATTATGGACGAACATCCTATCGTCAGAATGTCGATAGAGGTCCTGCTACAGAAAAATAAGAATATCGCAGTCAAGCTCGGTAATGACTCCAAATTATTGATAGTGTTTTATGTTCAGATAATGCCCGATGACTTTATCATGCAGCTCCACCGATTTTGAGAACGACAGCGACTTCCGTCCCAGCCGTGCCAGGTGCTGCCTCAGATTCAGGTTATGCCGCTCAATTCGCTGCGTATATCGCTTGCTGATTACGTGCAGCTTTCCCTTCAGGCGGGATTCATACAGCGGCCAGCCATCCGTCATCCATATCACCACGTCAAAGGGTGACAGCAGGCTCATAAGACGCCCCAGCGTCGCCATAGTGCGTTCACCGAATACGTGCGCAACAACCGTCTTCCGGAGCCTGTCATACGCGTAAAACAGCCAGCGCTGGCGCGATTTAGCCCCGACGTAGCCCCACTGTTCGTCCATTTCCGCGCAGACGATGACGTCACTGCCCGGCTGTATGCGCGAGGTTACCGACTGCGGCCTGAGTTTTTTAAGTGACGTAAAATCGTGTTGAGGCCAACGCCCATAATGCGGGCGGTTGCCCGGCATCCAACGCCATTCATGGCCATATCAATGATTTTCTGGTGCGTACCGGGTTGAGAGGCGGTGTATGTGAACTGTAACTGCCATGTTTTACGGCAGTGAGAGCAGAGATAGCGCTGATGTCCGGCAGTACTTTTACCGTTACGCACCACCCCGTCAGTAGCTGAACAGGAGGGACAGCTGATAGAAACAGAAGCCACTGGAGCACCTCAAAAACACCATCATACACTAAATCAGTAAGTTGGCAGCATCACCGTCAAGCTCAAGTCTGGCGATAGCCATGAAGTCCTTGACTGTATCCGCAATCACCCTATCGATCTGGTGATCCTTGACATTGAACTCACGGGCACGGATGCCTTCTCTTTACTAAAGAGAATCAGGAACTTAAACAAAAACATTAAGGTTCTGTTCCTCTCGTCTAAATCAGAGTTGTTTTACGCAGGTCGCGCCATTCGCGCCGGGGCAAATGGCTTCGTCAGTAAACGAAAAGATTTGGGTGAGATCTACAACGCCGTAGAAATGATTCTGATGGGCTATTCCTTTTTCCCGTCGGAGACGTTGAACTTTATAAACCATTTGGGTTCCGGGAAAGGGATGGCAGTAGATATGCCATTATCGAATCGCGAGGTCACGGTATTACGGTATCTGGCGAATGGATTATCCAACAAGGAAATAGCTGAACAGCTACTATTAAGCAACAAGACCATTAGCGCGCATAAATCCAATATTTATTCCAAGCTGGGTGTGCAAAGCATCGTGGAATTAATTGATTACGCCAAAGCTCACGAGCTGCTATAACCTGAATTCACTCCCTGCAGCTTATCTGAGCTGCAGGGAGTGCGGTCAGTGCTAATTATAATTAATCATGAATGTGGCATCCGCATCAGCCCGTCCGGGCTGAGGGTTATCGGCAGTGGCAATATAATTGGCATAAAACGACAGCGTCGCATTTCCCTGTGCGTCAACCGAGACCGGCTGGCTGGCCTGCTGAAGCGCCAGGCGCGTTTTATCCGCATCCCTGATCTCAACGGCGACATGGCTTGCAGTACTGGCGTCATTCAGCGCCAGCAAGCCGCTATTGCTCCCATCAGCTTTACCCGAAAACGTAATGGACGCCGCGCCCGGCGGGCAGCCGGTCAGCCGGTCAGCTTCAGCGTAAACGGCATAGGCTGCGTGCGGCTTCCGGTGGTGCTGAGCTGTTTCGTGGGCCAGGTGCCCAGCGGGACGGCCTTGTCGCTGTCGCTGCCCTCGGCAACGCAGGTAAAATCGACGATATTGCCGTAGAGCCGAATGTTAATCTCGCCCAACGCGGTGTCCGCCTGAGCCTGGGTGCAAAGCGCAAAGAGCGCTACGGTGAGAAAACGGATCCCGTTTCGCATATCGGCTCCTTAGTCGTAATCCACGCGCAAATACCCGCGCGAGGTGAAGCGCCCTTCCGCCGGCTTATTGCCCGTCACGCTCACCGGCCAGACCCGGATCCCCACCTGCGCCTGCGCGCTGTCGTCGAGACGGAACGGAATTTTGCTCGTCAGGTTGTTGGGCGTCAGCGGCGCCCCGCTCTCGTTGGCGATGATGAACCCCACATCCGGGTTATCCGATACCAGCACGTTATCAGAGACTTTTTCCGCCTCGACGCGCATCGTCAGCATGGCGTTCGCCTCCACGTTGGTGCATTTGATGGCGATGGTTTTGCTTTGCGATGAGACCCCCTCCGGCTTGTTACCCACGCCCGCCTTGCTGAACAAGGAGGCGCCGATGTCGCCGAAATCAAACTCCACCACGTTACCGGCATTGATGGCGCAGCTTTGCGGCACCTGAATGGTTCCGCTGTAGCTAATGGTATAGACCGGCGTGGTGAGCGGATCGGAAGAGGTAGTGGTGACGTAAACGCGGAACATGGTGGCACGCGGGATCACCACCATGTTGATAAAACGCCGGGTCACCTTAAGACGGAAGACCAGGCTGGAGTCCTGAACGCCAAACGGTTTGTTTTTGGAGACGTTAGGATGGCTCCCCATCTGGATATAGCTTTTTGGCGGATAAAATACGCCAGCAAAGCTGTCCGTAATTTTCATCGCCCCGTCCAGATAGTCATTAAGCTTCAGATACTGGTAGCCATCGCTGGTCCCCGTTACCGGATAATCGGTCACATAGCTGCGCTTGGTGGTATTCCCGGTCGTGCCCTTCGGGCAGACGGCATTCACCCCTACCCACTGCGATTTCTCGCTGAGCGTCACGACCTGCCCAATCTGGTTATTCGAGCTGTTGAATTTATCCGTCAGGTCGTAATGCACTTCCGTCGGCACGCCTTTTTCATTGACGCACACGGTCGCTAATGCGTTTGTCGCGGGCAGTAGCGCCAGCAGCGACAAGGCAAAGAGTTGAGTTTTAATCACAGCCGATCCCCTTAAGTGTGATTGCCTGTTGCAGGCTCTGTTCAGACAAGCTGTAAGGTGCGCGACACTGGGACTGCGCCCCGTCGCCCCACTGGATCAGCAGTT
Organism: Enterobacter asburiae; assembly: GCF_001521715.1. Taxonomy (NCBI): domain Bacteria; kingdom Pseudomonadati; phylum Pseudomonadota; class Gammaproteobacteria; order Enterobacterales; family Enterobacteriaceae; genus Enterobacter; species Enterobacter asburiae. Next base: position 212,394 of record NZ_CP011863.1, on the reverse strand, counting down.
CGCCTTCCAGCGGCAGCCCACTCAGGTATATTTGTCCGTCATCCCCCACCATGCTGGTGACGCCGCTTTTGGTCTCACGCACCACCGCGCCGAACGGCACCGGCTGGTTGCCGCGCATCACCGTCAGCAGGGCGCGCACGCCAATGCGGGTATCAAAGCTGGCGCGTACCAGCGCGCCTTTGGTCGGCACCACGCTGCTCACGTTGTTTTCGATATCGGTGTTGTTGCTCATGGTGTTGGTATCCAGCGCCACGCGGTTGTAGCGATAGACGGTGGCATACGGCATGACCGCGTAGCCTCGCCAGTCGGTTTTCACGCCGGTCTGGTTTTCAATACTGACGCCCGATGCCCCCGGCGCTTTGATCAGCACGTTGGTGTCGCCCAGCGGCTGGCTGAAGGTCACGCCGTCGGCGTGGCCGACCACCCCGCCGGAGAGCTGCCAGTTGAGATCGTGCTGATCGCGGGAATAGTTGTAGCCCACGCCCAGCGTGCCGTAGGTCGCCTGCCAGTTGGCGCTGGCGCTTCCGCTTGAGCCGTTGGTGCTGGCGTGTCCCTGGGTCACGCTGTAGTTCAGGTTGCGGTCCTCCAACAGCGTTCCGCTGACGCCGGTTTGCCAGCTTGTGTCGCCATCGCTGTTTCGACTGGCGGATGCCGTAGCGTAGGCGCGGTCAATCGCGCTGTCCCGGCGATAGCCCTGACGGGTAAAGAGGCTGAACGGCACGGAGACGTTAAACGACGCGATCCGATCGGTGCCGTCTATCCCAACGGATTTGTTCCACGACCACGAGACGGAGTAGTTGATCCCCTTCACGCCACCCGCGTAGCCCAGCTGGTACCAGAGGTTCGTCTCGTCTGTTCCCCAGTAGGTCTGCTCGCTGCCGGAGATATAGACCGAGCCGTAGTCACCCAGCGACTGAGAAACGTTGAGCTGGAAGCGGCCTTTTTTATTCCACGTCAGGTTGTGATAGCTCTGCACGTCCGGCACATCGTTATCGTTCTGGCTATCGGCATACTGATAGCCTTCCATTGAGCGCCAGGCCACATCGTCGAGGGTGTAAAACCCTTTTGTGGAGTAGCGATAGCCCAGCAGCTGGAAGTTAGTGCCGAAGCCGTTAAGAGATTTCGCGTAGAGGAAGCGCAGAGACTGCCCTTCATGCTTGCTGTCGTCCGCAAGCTGGCTGCGGGCATGGGTGATATCAAGCGAGACCGCGCCCCAGTCGCCCAGGTTTTTCCCGGCCCCGACGGCCACCGCGGTATAGCGTGACGCCAGCTGCGTACCGCCGTAGAGCGTGTAACCGTTGGCAAGACCGGTAACCAGGGTGCCCTGGGTGAAGAACGGTGTGTCCTGATCGCTGTTCCCGCTGCGGTAATCCCCCGCGACGAGGTCGTACTTCCAGCGACCTTCGCGCTGCAGGAGCGGGACGGTGGAGTACGGCACGGTATAGCGCTGCTGGGTGCCGTCTTTCTCTTCGACCGTGACTTCCAGGTCACCGCTTGAGGAGGTCGGGTTAAGATCGGTAATGGCAAATGCGCCCGGCTGGACGTAGCTTTGATAGATAACGTAGCCGTTCTGGCGAACCACCACTTTGGCGGGCGTACGGGCGATCCCGCGCACGGTCGGCGCGTAGCCCTGCAGGCTGTCCGGGTACATGCTGTCAGACGAGAAAAGCCGTCCGCCGCGAAAACCCATGCTGTCGAAGACGTCATTCCCGGTATTGCTGTCGCCCAGCACCAGTTCGCTTTTAAGCGGGATGACGGTGCGCTGCGCCCAGGTGCCAATATTCTGCCACTCGCTGTGCCGCTGCCCGTTATTCTGCGTGTACCGCCATGCGCCGTTGTTACGTAAACGCCAGGCGCCATAGTTCAACCCGCTTTGCAGGTTGAGGTAATAGCTGTCGTCTTCGCTTCCCCGGTTACCGGTGAAGCTGTAGTTCACCAGCGCGGCGGGAATGCCTTCATCCCACTGTTCGGGCGGAATGTAGCCCCGGGCGCTGTTTTGCAACGCCACCTGAGGCAGGCTGACGTCCAGACGCTGTGAGGCAAAGTTGAAAGCCGTTTCGCTGCCGGGTATGGCCGTGGTCAACGGAACGCAGGTGTCGCCCTGTACCTTAGCCAGCTCGGGAAACGCCGCGACGTTGACGCCAAAGCGATCAAGCATCGCGCGCGTAATGCAGGCCGATAAACCGCCCGCTACCGGCGGCGTGTTCTCGGCCTGCTCGAAACGCACGTCCTGGGTACCGATAAACTCATCGTTACGCCAGATATCCACGCGATAAACGCCGGGTGCCTGCTGGTGTCCTTGTTCAAAACGCGACAAATCCGCCACGCTGGCGGCGTCGTCGGACAAAAAGGCCGGGTTGAAATAACTTTCGCTCCAGCCAGCCTGCGGCCAGAGCGCAGCCATCAGCGCCAGTGCAACCGGGCAGTAACGTCCCTGGTGGTTTTTCATCGCCCTGACTCTGCTCACAGGTTAACGCTACGCGCCGGGGTGATAGCACCGTAGTCATTCACGCTCTGCCAGGAAAGCGTGCCGCTGGCACCGGCTGGCAGCACCTGCTGTGCCGAGCTTTTCGGCGCAACCATCAGGTTTTCCAGCGTCTGCCCGCCCATCTTCAGATTGACGAGGGTGATGTAATACGGGGAAGCGTTGCTGACTTTGAGATGGCTGCCCGCGCGCTCAAACCGCAGCTGGGAAAGCGCCTCTTCCGGCTGCATCGCCAGGTTGTTCGGGCGCACAAACAGCTTGATGCGTGAGAGGATCGCCAGCTGCAGCACGTTATTGTTTTCCGTTTTCGCTTTGTTCACCGATGGGATCGCCTTCACGTTCATGTAAAAAAGCGATTCGCGATCGGCTGGCAGCGCCGGCCCGGCGTAAATAATACGCAGCGTGTTTTCACTGTTCGGCTCGCTGACAAACAAGGGCGGAGTGACAGCAAAGGTTTTTTCTTTTTGCCCGCTCGCATTTTCGATCCACGCGTTAATTAAATAGCGTTCCTGTTTGTTGCTGTTGGTGATCGCCAGCGACGTTTGCTTTGCCTCTGCGGGATAAATAACGCGCGTGGCCCCCAGCGCAATACCGCCGGAAGCATTTGCGCAGGCAGAAACCATCATCAAAATAAACGATAAAAAAAGTCCTGGTTTAATTAGGGTATTCATCACAACCGTACCTTTAATAATGAGTTCGCAGGTGTTATGGATAAATCAACGTAAACCAGACATCCGACTGAATTTTGCCTGGCTCGAGGTGTTCGGAAATAGCCCGATAGCGGGCGCTAAAATGGAACGCGAGCTCGCGGGTATCGATCGGCAGCCAGCTGACGGCCGTGGCGTTTGGGATAATCTGACGCTGCTGTTCGTCAAAGAGCGCCAGCCCCACGCCGCTGCTGACAGGTGTTTCACCCGGCCGCGATGTCGCCAGAAAGACCTGCGGATCTTCTGCGGGCGTCACGCCCTGAAACTGGATCCCCACAGTGCGCGAAACATCAACGCTGCAGTCCAGCAGCCGCACGGTAAAAGGCACGTTAACCGTGGAAAAACTGCCCACACCGGAAAATGAGTTGGTTCGGTACTGCCCCATGTCGATGCGCATATTCTGGCTGTCGGGCGCCACGGCGCAGCCGCCGTTCACCAGTTCACCCCGGAGATGAACCTTGCCACCTTCGATCACCACGGTATGCGCCGATGCCGGACAAGCCATCGCAAGCGTTAACAGCAGTAGTGTTCCAGTCCTTGTCATCCTTCGTTCCTGGCATTTGCGTATGACGGGCCTCGTCCGTGAGGCCTGAACATCCCTGTGCGGAGGAATTACTCGTATTTCATTACGAAGGTGGCGTCAGCGTTCGCCTGGCCTGGCTCAGTGGTGGCAGCCGTTGATTTGTAACGTGCGGTGAACTTCAGGGTGTTGGTCCCTTCGATCAGCGTCTGCGCAGCAGAGAAGGTCGCACCGTCTGGGGTCAGAACGCTGGATTTGCTGTCGAGGATCTCAATACCCACGCCTTTCGCGGTGTTGTCGTTGTTACCGGAGGTCACGGCCAGCAGGGTTTTGTCGGTTGGGTCGATCTGACCGGTGAACGCAACAGCAGCAGTTTTGGCAACCAGCGGATCGCAATCATTCAGTTCGATATTGAATGGAATATTAGAGGTGGTATCGCCCACTTTGGTAAATTTCGCGGTACGATACTGGCCCAGATTAACGGTCTGCTCGGAAGAATCAGTATTTACTGAACAAGCCGCATTAACCAGCTCACCTTTAAAATGTACGGTACCGCCATTAACGGAAACCGGCGCAGCAGGATCTGCTGCATTTGCGGCACCTGCAACCAGGGCCAAAGTAGCAATAACAGTAGAAGCAATGTTGCTGAGTTTCATGTCTATTCCTTTAAAATGTAAATAACCCTTCCCGCGAATAATCGGGAATAAGAAATACGTTCAATTGAGTAATTGAAAGCTTATTTCGGAGGAGACAAAGTAGCTCAGGACGCGTTTTTTAAATATGTCAAAACGCTGCCATTTCGCCAGGTCACATCCTAATACCGCCTAAGAAATTGACCATCCCCTAAGAAGGGTTTTTGCGTCTCACTGATAAAAACGCGTAAAGGGTGACTGACAGCGACGCTCGCTTCTGACAAAATACACGCCATCCCCCCTTTCAAACGTTACAGACGGAATCTTCTCTCTGATGGCAGCAAAGATTATTGACGGTAAAACGATTGCGCAGCAGGTGCGCTCTGAGGTCGCGGAAAAAGTGAAGGCGCGTAAAGCTGCCGGAAAACGCGCCCCCGGGCTGGCCGTTGTGCTGGTTGGCAGCAACCCGGCATCGCAGATTTATGTCGGCAGCAAGCGCAAAGCGTGTGAAGAGGTGGGCTTCGTCTCCCGCTCTTACGATTTGCCGGAAACCACCAGCGAAGCAGAGCTGCTGGAACTTATTGACACTCTGAATGCCGATAAAGAGATCGACGGTATTCTGGTTCAGCTGCCGCTGCCGGCGGGTATCGACAACGTGAAGGTGCTGGAGCGTATTGCACCGGATAAAGACGTGGACGGTTTCCATCCGTACAACGTTGGCCGCCTGTGCCAGCGCGCGCCGCGTCTGCGCCCGTGTACGCCGCGCGGCATTGTAACGCTGCTGGAGCGCTATAACATCGACACCTACGGTCTGAACGCCGTGGTTATCGGTGCGTCCAACATCGTGGGCCGCCCGATGAGCATGGAGCTGCTGCTGGCGGGCTGCACCACCACCGTGACCCACCGCTTCACCAAAAACCTGCGTCACCACGTCGAGAACGCCGATCTGCTGATCGTCGCGGTCGGCAAGCCGGGCTTTATTCCGGGCGAGTGGATCAAAGAGGGCGCGATTGTCGTGGACGTCGGGATTAACCGTCTGGAAAACGGCAAAGTGGTCGGCGACGTGGTGTACGAAGATGCCGCCGCGCGCGCGTCTTACATCACCCCCGTACCGGGCGGCGTAGGCCCGATGACCGTAGCAACGCTGATTCAGAACACGCTGCAGGCGTGCGAAGAATATCATGACGTAGAGGACGCGTAAGATGGCGACTTTTTCATTAGGTAAACACCCGCACGTTGAGCTGTGCGATCTGCTGAAGCTGGAAGGCTGGAGCGAAAGCGGCGCGCAGGCGAAAATCGTTATCGCCGACGGGCTGGTAAAAGTCGACGGCGTGGTAGAAACGCGCAAGCGCTGCAAGATTGTCGCGGGTCAGACCGTGAGCTTTGAAGGGCAGAGCGTAACCGTTACGGCCTGAGCCGTTTTATGCCCTTACCCTAACCCTCTCCCACAGGGAGAGGGGATATAAAATCCCCTCACACCCATCACGGTTATTTATCGATCAACTTCAAATAATCACTATTTCATCTGTTGAAACATGAAAATTCTGTTGCGCGTTTTTCACTCTTTGCCCACGATAAGTAGAACGTTCTACTAAAACGTTCTACTTACAATAACAGCGCCAAAAAGCGCTACTCGGGGGAAATCAGCATGAGTCTGATATCAGGGTTTGTTAAATCGCTGTCTAAGTTATCGATGATTGGTCGCGCCTTAATGCTGCCAATTTCACTGCTTCCCGCTGCGGGCCTGCTGCTGGCCTTCGGCGATAAGTTCCATCTGCCGCTGATGATGAACGCGGGCGGGGTTATCTTTGATAACCTGCCGATGCTGTTTGCCATTGGCTCCGCCGTGGGTCTGGCGTCAGAATCCGGCATCGCGGCGCTGTCTGCGGCGGTGTCGGTGTTTGTCACGAATATCACCATCAGCACCGTGCTGAGCATCACGCCGGAAATGGCCTCCCAGGGCGGGAAATACGCCATGGTCGTCGGCATCCCGACGCTGCAGATGGGCGTCTTCGGCGGCCTGATCTGCGGTATTCTCGCGGCCTGGTGCTATAACCGCTTCCACACCATGCAGCTGCCGGAGTTCCTGGGCTTTTTCTCCGGCAAGCGCTTCGTGGCCATTGCAACGGCGTTTCTGTCGTTCCTGATGGGGCTGCTGCTGCCGTACGTGTGGCAGCATATCCAGGCCGGTATCGACGCGCTCTCCGTGGTGGTTAACGGCGATAATCAGGCGGCATCGACCTTTATCTTCGGTCTGGTAGAGCGCGCGCTGATCCCGCTCGGCCTGCACCACATCTGGTATCCGTCCTTCTGGTATTCGTTCGGGGATTACACCACCCAGGCAGGACAGGTGATCCACGGCGACCAGACCATCTGGTTCAAGATGCTGGAAGAAGGAGTGAAGTCCTTCAGCAGCGACACCTACCAGAATGCCGGTAAATTCATGCAGGGCGAATTCCCGCTGATGCTGTTCGCGCTGCCCGCCGCGTGCCTGGCGATGTATCACGAAGCCCATACGAAGAATAAGAAAATCGCGGCCGGTATTCTGTTCTCTGCGGCGCTGACCTGCTTCCTGACGGGGATCACCGAACCGGTCGAGTTTACCTTTATCTTCGTGGCGCCGATTCTGTACATCTTTAACGCCATCATGGCGGGCCTGGCCTACATGACCATGTATCTGCTGCATGCGCATATCGCCAAGTCCTTCTCCGCAGGCTTTATCGACTATCTGTCATTCGGGATCCTGCCGTCATTTAACGGCTACAAGACCAACTTCCTGAATGCGATTATCATCGGCATTCCAATGGGCCTGATTTATTACTTCACGTTCCGCTTTGTGATCCGTCGTTTCGACGTGAAAACGCCGGGCCGCACTGAAGTGACCGCCAACGCGGATGATAAGTCTGATTCAGAACTCGCGACCGAGATCATCACCCTGCTGGGCGGGGCGCACAACATCGACTCCGTCGGCGCCTGTATCACCCGCCTTCGCCTGGAAGTGGCAAAAAGCGAGGTGGTCGATAAGGATGGCCTGAACGGACTCGGCGCGCGCGGCGTGGTCTTCGTCGGCGACAACGGTATTCAGGTGATTTTCGGTGCCAGAGCACAGTTTATCGCCCAGACCATGTCCACCATGATCGGCAAATAATAAGATGCCTGAACGACGCGTCTCCTGTAGTCTGGGAGACGCATTGTCGTATCTGACTGATAATCGGTGAATTTCAGGGAGCGGTTTTGAAGAAAGTCAGCATTATTGATGTCGCAAAGCACGCGGGCGTGTCGGTCTCAACCGTCTCGCTGGTTTTGCGCCAGAAAGGGAAAATCTCAGAGGCAACGATCGAGAAGGTCAACGCTGCCATCAATACGCTGGGCTATGTTCATAACGTTGCCGCTGCCAATCTCCGCGCCAATACGTCCAATCTGATTGGCCTGATCCTCCGTGACTTTAGCGACAGTTTCTCCATCAAGGTGATGGCGAGCATCGTCCAGGATCTTGAAAAACAGGGGTATATGGTTTTTCTCGGCCAGCCCCAGAACGACCATGACCATCTTGAGCGCTGTCTGCTGTCGTTTAAGCAGCAGGGCGTCGCCGGGGTTATCTATCTGGCCTCCGATACCCGCACGTCTACCCTGCCGGAACAGATTCGCCGCTGCCCGCTGCCGCTGGTGGTGGTCTCGCAGTCGCTGCTGGATGAAAAATGCAATCTGGTGATGCGCGATAACCGTCAGGCGGCAAATCTGGCGGTGCGTTATCTTATCGAGCGCGGCCATCGCAATATCGCCTACATTGGCGGACGTGAAGGCTGCCTTATTCGCGAACAGCGCCTGCTCGGTTTTCGCAGCGCGATGACGCAGAACGGGCTGGTCTGGCGCGATGAATATTCTCCGGCCTGCAGCGATGACACCCTGGCTGCGGGTTTCGCCACCCGCCAGCTGCTGGAAAAAAACAACACCATCACCGCCCTGCTCTGCCACTCTCCGGATGCCATGATCGGCTCCATCTCCGGTATTCATCAGGTTGGACGAACGGTGGGTAAAGATGTGTTTCTGACGCAGCAGGTCGCGCTGGTCGGTTTCGAAGATATGCTCCACGTTAACCTCACCTCGCCGTCCTTTACCTACGTCTCGTCCGCCAGCGAAGAGACCGGGCGCCAGGCTGCCGGGCTGATTATTCGTACGCTGAAGGAGCCGACGCTGCAAACCCAGCGCATTACGCTTTCCGGACAGCTTATCGCGCGCGAGTCGGCGTAAAAATAAGAATTTGACGCGGGTCTGCTGGTGCGGGATTGCTGCTATATTTCCATGATTTGCCATGGATAATCGCAATGCCTACCGTTATTACACACGCCGCTGTTCCGCTTTGTCTGGGCTTAGGCCTGGGAACCAAAGTGATTCCTCCCCGCCTGCTGTTTGCCGGGATTGTCCTCGCCATGCTGCCGGATGCCGACGTGCTGGCGTTCAAGTTCGGCGTCGCGTACGGCAATGTTTTCGGCCATCGCGGCTTTACCCACTCCCTGCTGTTCGCGTTTGTAGTGCCGATACTCTGCGTGCTGATCGGCCGACGATGGTTCCGGGCCAGCCTGACGCGGTGCTGGCTGTTTTTAACCGTGTCTTTGCTGTCGCACAGCCTGCTGGATTCGATTACCACGGGCGGAAAAGGCGTCGGCTGGCTGTGGCCGTGGTCAGATGAACGCTTCTTTGCGCCGTGGCAGGTCATTAAGGTCGCGCCGTTTGCGCTATCGCGCTATACCACGCCGTACGGGCATCAGGTGATCGTGTCAGAACTGCTGTGGGTGTGGCTGCCGGGGGCAGTGCTGATGGGGTTGTTGTGGTGGAAACGGAGATAAAAGAAAAGCCGGGTGGCGGCTACGCCTTACCCGGCCTACGGTCGTGCTTTTGTAGGCCCGGTAAGCGAAGCGCCACCGGGCGTTACAGACTTACTTACGACGCCAGGTCGTCCCCTGCGGGCCATCTTCCAGAATGATGCCCATCTCGGTCAGACGGTTACGCGCCGCATCTGCCGCCGCCCAGTCTTTTGCCTGACGCGCTTCCAGACGCGCTTTGATCAACGCTTCAATTTCCGCCACTTCACCGTCGTCCGCCTGCGCACCGCTCTGCAGGAACGCGTCCGGATCCTGCTCCAGCAGGCCGAGCACGGAGGAGAGCTTACGCAGATGGGACGCCAGCGCATTCGCCGCGGCCATATCTTCTGACTTCAGGCGGTTCACTTCGCGCGCCATGTCGAACAGCACGGAGTACGCTTCCGGGGTGTTGAAGTCGTCGTTCATCACCTCAACGAAGCGGGCTTCAAACGCTTCGCCGCCTGCAGCAGGAACAGACCTGTCGGTACCGCGCAGCGCGGTATACAGACGCTCCAGCGCAGAGCGCGCCTGTTTCAGGTTCTCTTCGCTGTAGTTCAGCTGGCTGCGATAGTGGCCGGACATCAGGAAATAGCGCACGGTTTCCGCATCGTAATACTTCAGCACGTCGCGCACGGTGAAGAAGTTACCCAGCGATTTAGACATCTTCTCGCGGTCAACCATTACCATGCCGGAGTGCATCCAGTAGTTCACGTACTCGCCGCCGTGGGCGCAGGTGGACTGCGCGATTTCGTTTTCGTGGTGCGGGAACATCAGATCAGAACCGCCGCCGTGAATGTCGAAGTGCTTGCCCAGCTGCTTGCAGTTCATCGCGGAACATTCAATGTGCCAGCCCGGACGGCCTTCGCCCCACGGTGATGGCCAGCTTGGCTCGCCCTCTTTGGACATTTTCCACAGCACGAAGTCCATCGGGTTACGCTTCACGTCAACCACGTCAACGCGCGCGCCGGCCTGAAGCTGGTCCAGATCCTGACGGGAAAGCGAACCGTAGGTTGGGTCCGTCGGCACCGAGAACATCACGTCACCGTTGTCCGCAACGTAGGCATGACCGCGTGCGATCAGCTTTTCGGTGATCTCGATGATTTCGTGAATATGGTGGGTCGCGCGCGGCTCGCTGTCCGGGCGCTGAATATTCAGGGCGTCGAAATCTTTGTGCATTTCGACGATCATGCGATCGACCAGCGCAACGAAGCTTTCGCCGTTTTCATTAGCGCGCTTGATGATTTTGTCGTCGATGTCGGTGATATTACGCACGTATTTCAGGGTGTAGCCCAGAAAACGCAGGTAGCGTGACACCACGTCAAAAGCGACAAAGGTACGGCCATGGCCAATGTGACAGAGATCGTAAACCGTAATACCACACACGTACATGCCGACGTCCCCGGCATGGATAGGTTTAAATTCCTCTTTCTGGCGCGTCATTGTATTAAAGATTTTTAACATCGAAGATTCCATGTAAACACGTGTGTGGTTGAAAACCGGCTATTCTACCCGTAATTCAAACCCGAAGCAGCACACAATGCAAGGTGATCGCATCCTGTGGTTATGCTATAACAAGCCCCTGTAGATGACCCGAACGCGGGTCGACGTACCACAATAACGGAACAGGATGCAAAAATGGTTACTTTCCACACTAATCATGGCGATATCGTAATCAAAACCTTTGATGACAAAGCGCCTGAAACAGTTAAAAACTTCCTGGACTACTGCCGCGAAGGTTTCTACAACAACACCATTTTCCACCGCGTGATCAACGGCTTTATGATCCAGGGCGGCGGTTTCGAACCTGGCATGAACCAGAAAGAGACCAAAGAAGCGATTAAAAACGAAGCGAACAACGGTCTGAAAAACACCCGCGGTACGCTGGCAATGGCCCGTACTCAGGCGCCACACTCTGCCACCGCGCAGTTCTTCATCAACGTGGCGGACAACGACTTCCTGAACTTCTCCGGCGAAAGCCTGCAGGGTTGGGGCTACTGCGTATTCGCAGAAGTGGTTGAAGGTATGGACGTGGTTGACAAGATCAAAGCCGTCGCTACTGGCCGCAGCGGTATGCACCAGGACGTTCCTAAAGAAGACGTTGTGATTACAAGCGTGACCGTCAGCGAGTAATTCGTGGCGACACTCTTTATTGCGGATCTGCATCTGCAAACAGAAGAACCGGCGATAACCGCCGGTTTTCTGCGTTTTTTACGCGGTGAAGCGAAAAGCGCCGATGCGCTGTACATCCTGGGCGATCTCTTTGAAGCCTGGATTGGCGACGACGACCCTAACCCGCTGCACCGTGAAATGGCCGCCGCCATTCGCGCGCTCGTGGATTCCGGCGTCCCCTGCTACTTCATTCACGGCAACCGTGATTTCCTGATCGGCAAGCGCTACGCCCGCGAAAGCGGCATGACGCTGCTGCCGGAAGAGCAGGTGCTCGACCTCTATGGCCGCAGGGTTCTGATCATGCACGGCGACACGCTCTGCACCGACGATACCGGCTACCTGGCGTTTCGCGCCAAAGTCCACACCCGTGGATCCAAAAGGTGTTCCTTGCGCTGCCGCTGTTTATCCGCAACCGCATCGCCGCCAGAATGCGCGCGGGCAGTAAAGCCGCCAACAGCAGCAAATCCATGACCATCATGGACGTGAACCCGCAGGCCGTGGCGAGCGTGATGGAAAAGCATGGTGTTCAGTGGTTGATCCACGGTCATACGCATCGTCCTGACGTCCATTCCCTTATCGCCAACGGCGAACCGGCCCATCGCGTGGTGTTGGGTGCCTGGCACACCGAAGGCTCCATGGTCAAAGTCTCGCCAGAGGGCGTGGAGCTGATCGCGTTTCCGTTCTAACCCCTCACACTATCATTCTATTTTTTTGAACAATATCGGCAAATTGTTTCGATTTTAATCAGCCCGTGGTCGGCCTATTATTTATCACATCAGGGCAACACGCCCTATCCCAGATAAAAAACTTAAGGAATACGACCATGAAATCTATCAAAACTTTCGTTGCAGTTGCCGCTCTTTCCCTGGTTTCTTTCGGTTCTTTCGCTCAAAGCGTGAGCGCAACCGCCTCTACCCTTGACCGCGCAGAAGCGAAAATTGCCGCGCAGGCCGCCGAGCAGAATGCCTCTTATAAAATCACGAGCGCGAAGGTCAACAACCGCGTGTACATGACCGCAGAACTGACTAAATAAAAATCCTGATTGCCGTGCCGCCAGCTAAGACGTGCAGCAGCGACAATACGATGAGGAAGGAACAGAGAATGAAAAACATCAGCATCGTAAGTACCCTGCTGCTGGCAGTCGTGGTGTCCACTGGCGCACAGGCCGCGGAGAATCGCTTCTCCGTGCCAAAATCAGGCTCGAATGCCGACACCAGCATGGTGAATCATATCGATGTCAGCCGCGCGTTTGACAACGAGAACCTGTCCGCAGGGGATCTTCAGTAACATCACATAAAAGACCGCCATCGTGCGGTCTTTTTTGTTATCTCTTTCTCGCCATAACTGCTCGCCTTTTAACCGCGCAACCGTTTTCCTTGCCCGTATAACATGCTATTCTCTGTGCCCTCGAAAGCAGTGTGTTTCGCACCACAGGAGTTTTAAGACGCATGTCTTCCCGCAATAATCCGGCGCGTGTCGCCATCGTGATGGGGTCCAAAAGCGACTGGGCTACCATGCAGTTCGCCGCCGAAATCTTTGAAATCCTGAATGTTCCGCACCACGTTGAAGTGGTCTCCGCGCACCGTACACCGGACAAACTGTTCAGCTTCGCCGAAAGCGCCGAAGAGAACGGTTATGAGGTGATCATTGCCGGTGCGGGCGGCGCAGCACATCTGCCAGGCATGATTGCCGCCAAAACCCTGGTGCCGGTACTGGGCGTTCCGGTCCAAAGCGCCGCGTTAAGCGGTGTGGATAGCCTCTACTCCATCGTCCAGATGCCGCGCGGTATTCCTGTCGGCACGCTGGCGATTGGTAAAGCGGGTGCTGCGAATGCCGCCCTGCTGGCGGCGCAAATTCTTGCGACGCACGATAAAGCATTACACCAGCGTCTGGCGGAGTGGCGTAAAGCCCAGACCGACGAGGTGCTGGACAATCCGGACCCGCGGGGTGCGGCATGAAGCAGGTTTGCGTCCTCGGTAACGGCCAGCTAGGCCGCATGCTGCGTCAGGCCGGTGAGCCGCTGGGTATTACCGTCTGGCCCGTCGGGCTGGACGCCGAACCGGAAGCCGTACCGTTCCACCAGAGCGTGATCACCGCCGAGATCGAACGCTGGCCGGAAACGGCTCTGACCCGCGAGCTGGCGCGTCATAACGCCTTCGTTAACCGCGACGTGTTCCCGATCATCGCCGACCGTCTGACGCAAAAGCAGCTGTTCGACAAGCTCGGTCTGCCGACCGCGCCGTGGCAGCTCCTGTCCGATAAAAGCGAGTGGAATGACGTTTTCGCGATGCTGGGCGAGCTGGCAATCGTGAAGCGCCGCGTGGGCGGTTACGACGGCCGCGGCCAGTGGCGCCTGCGTGCAGATGAAACGGCAGAACTGCCGGACGACTGCTACGGCGAGTGCATCGTTGAGCAAGGCATTAACTTCAGCGGCGAAGTGTCGCTGGTTGGCGCGCGCGGGCACGACGGGCATACCGTCTTTTATCCGCTGACGCATAACCTGCATCAGGACGGCATTCTGCGCACCAGCGTCGCCTTCCCGCACGCCAATGCTGACCAGCAGGCGCAGGCGGAAGATATGCTCTCTGCCATCATGCACGAACTCGGGTATGTGGGCGTCATGGCGATGGAGTGCTTTATCACCCCGTCCGGTCTGCTGATCAACGAACTTGCGCCGCGCGTGCACAACAGCGGGCACTGGACGCAAAACGGCGCGTCCATCAGCCAGTTCGAGCTGCACCTGCGCGCGATCGCCGACCTGCCGCTGCCGCAGCCGGTGGTGAACAGCCCGTCGGTGATGATCAACCTGATCGGCACCGATCTGAACTACGACTGGCTGAAGCTGCCGCTCGTGCATCTGCACTGGTATGACAAAGAGGTCCGCGCGGGTCGTAAGGTCGGTCACCTGAACCTGAACGACAGCGACACGGGCCGCCTGAGCGCCACCCTGGAAGCCATGATCCCGCTCCTGCCGCCGGAATATGCGAGCGGTATTGTCTGGGCACAGTCAAAGCTCAAGTAAGACATCTGCGCCGGGGAGTTGATCTTCCCCTTCCCCGGCGTACAATCCCCGCCCATTGCTGCTGAGTTTTCTTCTGGAATAACCATGAACGATGGAACGGACTATCGCGCGATCCTCGCGTCTGATACCCCTTTAATCGACGTTCGCGCGCCGATCGAATTTGCCCAGGGCGCGATGCCTGCGGCGGTCAACCTGCCCTTAATGAACGACGACGAGCGCGCCGCCGTCGGCACCTGCTATAAACGCCAGGGGCCCGACGCCGCGCTGGCGCTCGGCCACAGTCTGGTGAGCGGCGAGACGCGTGAGGCACGCATCAACGCCTGGCGGGAAGCCAGCCTTACCCATCCTGAGGGCTTTCTCTGCTGCGCGCGCGGCGGCCAGCGCTCGCATATCTCGCAGGCCTGGCTGAAAGAGGCGGGCATCGACTACCCGCTGATCCGCGGCGGCTATAAGGCCCTGCGTCAGACGGCGATTCAGGTGACCATCGAGCAGTCACAAAAGCCGATGGTGCTCATCGGCGGCTGTACCGGAAACGGCAAAACCCTGCTGGTGAAGCAGCACGCGCAGGGTATCGATCTGGAAGGGCTGGCGCACCACCGCGGTTCGTCGTTTGGCCGCACGCTCACGCCGCAGCTTTCCCAGGCCAGCTTTGAAAATCACCTTGCGGCTGAGCTCCTGAAAAAAGACGCCGCGCGCTGGGTGCTGGAAGACGAGGGGCGGATGATTGGCTCCAACCACCTGCCGGAGTGTCTGCGCGACCGCATGGTTGAAGCCCCTATCGTTGTCGTCGAAGACCCGTTTGACGTCCGCCTTGAGCGCCTGCGCGAAGAGTATTTCGATCACATGTGGGCGGATTTTTCTGCTGCCTACGGTGAAGACGCGGGCTGGAAGGAGTACAGCGAGTATCTGCATCACGGCCTGTTCGCCATTCGCCGCCGTCTGGGGCTGCAGCGGTATGCAGAATTCACCGCGCTGTTAGATTCCGCGCTGCTGGAACAGCAACGCTCCGGCAGCACAGAGGCGCACTTCAGCTGGCTTGCGCCGCTGCTGAAGGACTATTACGACCCGATGTACGGCTATCAGCTGGAGAAAAAGGCGGAGAAGATTGTGTATCGCGGGACGTATGGCGAGGTCGCTGACTGGCTTAATCGCTAAAACAAAGCCGGGTGGCGAGGTAAAAGCAAAACGGCAACCAGGGTTGCCGTTTTTAATGTTTGTTCCCTCTCCCCGTGGGAGAGGGTCAGGGTGAGGGCATCAGGCCGCACCCTACAAGACGACTTAGAAGTCGTAACGCAGACGCACCAGGTTCATGTCGCCCAGGTTGTCGGTGCTGGACGTGAACACGTGTTCGTAATCCACGCGGAAACCGTAATCCAGCTGGAAGCTGATACCCACGCCGTTGTCGATGCGCTGGTAGTTACGGCCGTTCACGTACTCAATACGGTCACCCATGAAGTAAGGCTGGATGGATTTAACCGCGTACTGGCCGATTGGGAACTTGTAGCCCGCAAAGTATTCAATACCCCATGCATCACCGGCGAAGTAGTCGTTAACAGACACTTTTTTGGTGGTCAGGAAGTTCTGGTACCAGCCGCCGCCTGCGGAGAAGGTCCAGTTGTCCGGGGTCCAGCTCAGCGCGGTACCGAGAATGTTCTGGTCGTAGGTTTTGCTGTCGCCGTTGTCCGGGTTACGCATGTCCGCGCGGGTGTAGTTCCACGCGGCGCCCCAGGTCAGATCGGTAGTCAGGTGGTAATCCAGACCCAGTGAACCGCCGCCTTTACGCTTGTAGCGCAGGCCGTTGCCCGGCAGGTATTCGCTGTCTTCAAACAGGTAAGATGCGTAGATGTCGGCATCGCCCACGGTTTTCTTATATTTCAGCATCTGGCGTGAACGGTAAGAACCGTCGTAATCGCCGTTGATCCCGTTACCCGGAGCCTGACCGATCATGTCGTAGTCCCAGATATCGGTTTTCGCGCCCACCACATCATAGTAAACGCTGTTCTGTTGACCGAAGGTCAGCGTACCCCAGGTATCGCTCTTCAGACCGGTGTAGAGCATACGACGAGTGGTGTCGTGTGCGCCGTCGGCGTAGTGGTGATCCCAGTTAAACTGCGCAGGAATATTGACACCCAGCTCGTAGTAGCTGATCCAGCTGATGTCATCAAACAGGTAGTAATCAGCCGCGAAACGGAAACGGGTGCCGCCGTCAAAGCCGTTACGCTTGTAGCTGTTTTTACCGTCGTCGCCGGTCATGTTCTGGAACTGAGGACGAATACTGCCGCCAACGGTGAAGTTCAGACGGCTCAGCGGGTTACCCGCCTGAGGATCCTGCTTAAGAACGGTGATTTCCGCCTGAGAAGCGAAGGTAGTCAATGCCACTGCCGCGCCGATCGTTGCCGCCAGCGCTGATTTTTTTATAGTCATTATTTTTCCTTAATAGACACGCTGCTAAATATTTAGCGGGTGAATATTAACTGGAAATAATCGGGCCGTGTGGTCGGGTTTTTAATGTTTTGTGCTACTAAATGAGTGGGTATTATCACTTTGTGCTATTTTAATACTGCGCACCGGCATTAAAAACCGGCGCGCAACTATCACGGTTCTAAATCAACTTGCAAACTGACGGAACAGGGCTTTCCCCTTTAACAGCCGCGTGCCGAGCCAGCCTCCGCAAAGAGAAAGCAGCACCGCGCCGCTGAAAGGCAGGATCAACCAGAGACGCCAGTCAGGCTCCCACGGGAAGTCAAAGACCTTTGCCTGCAGCACCGCCAGCGCCGTTTCCGCGCCAATGGCCGCCACCAGACCCGCCACCAGCCCCAGCAGCGCAAACTCGCTCCAGAGCGTCATCCGCAGCAACCGCTTTCCGGCCCCCAGCGTGCGGTAGACCACCAGCTCCTGATGGCGCTGGCGCATCCCCACCTGCACCTGAGCCAGCAGCAACAGCACGCCGCAGATCGTCACCAGCACCACCATGACCTCCAGCGCGCGGCTCACCTGCTCCAGCACCTGCCCTACCTGCTTCAGGATCGCCCCGATATCCAGCAGGCTGACCGTCGGAAACTCCCGGTTGAGCTGGGTCAGCATGCCGTTGCCGTTTTCCCAGCGGAAGCTGGTCAGCCAGCTCTGCGGCTGCCCGTCCAGCGCGCCCGGCGGGAAGATAAAGAAGAAGTTTGGCCGCAGGCTTTCCCAGTCCACTTTACGCAGGCTGGTGACTTTCGCGGTAAAATCCTGGGTATCGCCGGTAAAGGTGACGCTGTCCCCGAGCTTCACGTTCAGCCGCGTCGCCAGCCCCTCTTCCATCGAGACTTCCCCCGCTTTCGGCGGCCAGGTGCCGGCGGTTATCGGGTTATGGTCAGGGCGTTTTTCCTGCCAGGTCAGGTTCAGCTCGCGGTTCAGCGACTCGTCCTTATTCCCCTCCGTTGGCTGACCGTTGATCTGCGTCAGACGCGCGCGCACGATGGGATAGAACGATTCAGGAATAATGTGATGCTCCGACAGGAAGCCCTTCAGCGGCGTGACCTGCTCAGGGGCAATGTTGATCAGGAAATAGTTCGGGCTTTCCGGGGGAAGCTGCTGCTGCCAGCGATCCAGCAGATCGCCGCGCAGCACTAACAGCAGCGCCAGCAGCATAAACGACAGCGAAAACGCCGACAGCTGGCTGAGCGTTGACCAGGGCTGATGCAGCAGGCGGTTGACCGCCAGGCGCACAGGCAGGGATTTCACCGTCAGCCGCTTCAGGACGTTGAGCAGTATCCAGCCCAGCACGCCGCACAGCAGCGCCAGCACAACCGCCCCGGCCAGTACCGCCCACAGCAGCGTGCTGCCCCCCATCAGCCACGCCAGCAGCCCCACCGCTACGGCAATAATCACCGGAAGGTAGAACTTCAGCGGCCAGACGTTCGCTACCACATCGTTGCGAAGCACGCGCAGCGGCTGCGTCGCGAGCAGCAGGCGGTACGGGCGTAGCCCTACCAGCAGCGAAATCACCGTCATCGCGCCGATTGCCCATAGCCACGGCCAGAGGCTGGCCGGCGGCAAGGCGGCCGGGAGCACCGGTTTCAGCATCACCATCAGCAGTTTTTCAAACAGCAGCCCCATTATTCCGCCGGTCAGCGCGGACAGAATCAGCAGCATCAGCCACTGGCCGACAATAAGCTTGCGCAGCTGCGCCCTGCCCGCCCCAAGGGTTTTGAGGATCGCCACCAGGTCGTAACGGCTGCGGCAGTAGTGGCCCATCGCCACGGCAACCGCCGCAATGGCCAGCAGCAGGGTTAACAGCGCCGAAAGCAGCAGGAACTGCTGAGAACGCTCGAGAGATTTGCCGAGCGCCCCTTCGTCCTGTTCCAGCCCGTACCAGCGGTGCTCTGATTTCAGCTGCGGCAGAAGCCATTTTTCGTACGCGTCAAGCTGGGCTGGCGTGCCGCCAAACTTATAGCGCCAGGTGACGCGACTGCCCGGCTGAACGGCATGGGTTGCCGCGACATCCGCAGTATTCATCAGCAGGCGCGGCGCGAGCTGGAAGGGATTAAAGCCGGAGTCGGGTTCCTGGACCACTTCCCCGGCGATTTTCAGCGTGGCGTCGCCGACGTCGATACTGTCGCCGGGTTTCAGGTTCAGAAGCGCCATCAGACGTGATGCCAGCAGCACCGTGCCGGGCTTCGGCTTCAGCCCGGGCGGGTTGGTCTGCAATTCGCCGTACATCGGGTAGATATCATCGACGGCCTTCACGCTGGCGAGCTGCGGCGTGTCGCCCGCAAAGGTCATGGTCTGGAAGGTTATCTGCTCCCCCACCTTCAGCCCTTCTTTGCGCGCTTCGTCAATCCAGCCCGACGGCACCGGGCGGGAGCTTTGCAGCGTCCTGTCCCCCGCCATAAACTCCCGGCTCTGCTGGCTGAGCCCTTTTTCCATGCGGTCGCTGACGCTGCCGAGCGCCAGCACGCAGGCCAGCGCCAGGCTGAGCGCCAGCCAGACGATCAGCAGCGAGGGGGAACGCCACTCGCGCCAGAACCAGCGGGTAATCATGCCTCCTCCTGAAGAATACCGTTGACCAGACGCAGGCGACGGTCGCAGCGGGCGGCGAGCTGAGGATCGTGGGTCACGAGGATCAGCGTGGTGCCGTGCTCGCGGTTGAGCGAAAACAGCAGGTCGGCAATTTTGTCGCCGGTTTTACGGTCAAGGTTACCGGTGGGCTCATCGGCAAACAGGACTTCGGGTCGACCGTTAAACGCCCGCGCCAGCGCCACGCGCTGCTGCTCGCCGCCGGAAAGCTGCGCGGGAAGATGGTAGAGACGTTTCCCCAGACCGAGCTGTTCCAGCAGCGCCTTCGCATGCGTGCGGCTTTCACGGCTGTTTTCACCGCGCAACAGCGCCGGGAGTTCGACGTTTTCCAGCGCGTTCAGGGTGGGAATCAGCATAAAGGACTGAAAAACAAAACCAACGTGACGCGCGCGCAGCGCGGCCCGCGCCTCTTCATCAAGCTGGTGCAGCGGGTGCCCGACAAGGTGGACCTCGCCGCTGCTGCCGTCGTCCAGACCGGCCAAAATCGCCAGCAGCGTGGATTTGCCGGAGCCGGATTCGCCAATCAGCGCGATGGTTTCAGCGCGTTTGACAACGAGTTCAACTCCAGTAAGGATGGAAAGCTCGTGTTCCCCCTGACCGACGGACTTCTTAAGATGATGAACTTCAACACTGTTTTCCGCTGGCATTTGCCCTTCCTGTTTTTGATTCTGATGACCTTCCGCGCGGCGGCAGCGGACACGTTACTGGTTCTCGGCGACAGCCTCAGCGCAGGCTATCGCATGGCGGCCAGCGCGGCCTGGCCCGCCCTGCTCAATGACAAATGGCAGAGCAAGACGCCGGTAATCAACGCCAGCATCAGCGGTGATACCTCGCAGCAGGGCCTGTCGCGCCTGCCTGCGCTGCTCAAACAGCACCAGCCGCGCTGGGTGCTGGTGGAACTTGGCGGTAACGATGGATTGCGCGGTTTTCAGCCTCAGCAAACCGAGCAAACGCTGCGCACCATTTTGCAGGATATCAAAGCGGCAAACGCCCAGCCGCTGCTGATGCAAATTCGCCTGCCCGCCAACTACGGTCGTCGGTATAATGAAGCCTTTAGCGCGATCTACCCTAAGCTTGCCAAAGAGTTTGATATTCCGCTGCTGCCATTTTTCATGGAAGAGGTCTATCTCAAACCCCAGTGGATGCAAGACGACGGGATCCACCCCAATCGCGATGCTCAGCCGTTTATTGCCGACTGGATGGCAACGCGGCTGGCTCCTTTAGTTAAACATGACTCCTGATTAAGCGGAGATCCTGACAGGTAAAGTTATGCAAAAATCGGTCTTAATTACAGGATGTTCCAGTGGAATCGGCCTGGAAAGCGCGCTCGAACTGAAGCGCCAGGGGTTTCGGGTGCTGGCGGCCTGTCGCAAACCCGACGATGTCGAACGCATGAACGGGCTGGGCTTTACCGGCGTGCTGCTGGATATGGACTCGCCGGAGAGCGTTGAACGCGCCGCCGATGAAGTGATCGCGCTGACCGACAATCGTCTCTATGGGCTCTTTAACAATGCCGGCTACGGCGTGTATGGTCCGCTGGATACGCTCTCCCGCGAAACGCTGGAGAAACAGTTTTCGACCAACTTCTTCGGCGTGCATCAGCTCACCATGCGTCTGCTCCCCGCGATGCTGCCCCACGGTGAAGGGCGCATCGTGATGACATCGTCAGTGATGGGGCTGATTTCCACCCCGGGCCGCGGCGCCTACGCCGCCAGCAAATATGCGCTGGAGGCCTGGTCCGACGCCCTGCGCATGGAGCTACGCCACAGCGGCATCAAGGTCAGCCTGATTGAACCCGGCCCGATCCGCACCCGCTTTACCGAAAACGTGAACCAGACCCAGGCGGATAAACCGGTCGAGAACCCCGGCATTGCCGCACGTTTTACCCTCGGGCCAGAGGCGGTGGTAGCCAAAGTGCGCCATGCTTTTGAGAGCGAACATCCCAAAATGCGCTATCCGGTAACGCTGGTCACCCACGCCGTAGGCTGGTTAAAACGCCTGCTGCCGGGCCGGATGATGGACAAAATTTTGCACGGTTGAGTTGAAGCGACGACGCTCATCCCCATGTAAAGAACAAACCGACAAAAGAGAAAGCCGCATGTCCGTACAGAATATCGTCAATATTACAGAAGCTAACCTGCAACAGACCCTTGAACAGTCGATGACCAAACCGGTCCTGTTCTACTTCTGGTCTGAACGCAGCCAACACTGCCTGCAGCTGACGCCGGTGCTGGAAAGCCTTGCTGCCCAGTACAACGGTCAGTTCATTCTCGCCAAGCTGGACTGCGACGCCGAGCCGATGGTGGCGTCTCAGTTTGGTCTGCGCGCCATTCCTACCGTCTATCTGTTCCAGAACGGCCAGCCCGTTGATGGCTTCCAGGGGCCGCAGCCGGAAGAGGCGATTCGCGCCCTGCTGGATAAAGTGCTGCCGCGCGAAGAAGAGCTGAAAGCGCAGGAAGGCATGGCGCTGATGCAGGAAGGTAAATACGACGAGGCGCTACCGCTGCTCAAAGAGGCGTGGCAGCTGTCGAATCAGAACAGCCAGATTGGCCTGCTGCTGGCGGAAACGCAGATCGCCCTGCACCGTTCAGAAGACGCGGAAGCCGTACTCAAAACGGTTCCGCTGCAGGATCAGGACACCCGCTATCAGGGTCTGGTCGCGCAGATTGAGCTGCTGAAACAGGCCGCGGACACCCCAGAAATTCAGCAGCTGCAGCAGCAGGTCGCCGATAACCCGGCCGATGCCGCGCTGGCAAGCCAGCTGGCGCTGCAGCTGCACCAGGTGGGGCGTAACGAAGAGGCGCTGGAGCTGCTGTTTAGCCACCTGCAAAAAGATCTGGCCGCCGCAGACGGTCAGGCGCGTAAGATGTTCCAGGAAATTCTGGCCGCGCTGGGCACCGGAGACGCGCTGGCGTCGAAGTATCGTCGTCAGCTGTACGCGTTGCTCTACTAACAAAAAAATGCCCGGTGGCGCTAACGCTTACCGGGCCTACAAAACAGGCTTAACCCGTTTTCTTTAACTGCGTCACCACCAGCTGGTGGCGCGCGTTGTAGAACTTCCGATAGGTCAGGTAGCAGGCAATGATGGTTGACAGGCTTGCCGTGGAAAGCAGCATAAACGTCACCATGATCTGATACTTAATCGCTTTTACCGGATCGATACCGGCAAAAATCAGCCCCGACATCATGCCCGGCAGGCTCACCAGCCCCACCGTTTTGGCTGAATCTACCGTTGGGATCAGCGATGAACGAATGCTCTCACGAATCAGCCGCGCCGAGGCCACTTTAGGCGTCGCTCCCAGGCTTAATTTCTCCTGTAGCTGCTGCTGTTCACTGCTGAAGCGCTGGCCGAGATTGTTATAACACAGCCCAACGGCCACCATGGCGTTCCCCGCAATCATGCCGGAGATGGGGATAACCTGCATCGGCGTAAAGGCAATCGAGCCGGAGAGCACCAGTACAGCCAGCGTGAGCGCCGTCCCGGTGGTAA
Organism: Enterobacter asburiae; assembly: GCF_001521715.1. Taxonomy (NCBI): domain Bacteria; kingdom Pseudomonadati; phylum Pseudomonadota; class Gammaproteobacteria; order Enterobacterales; family Enterobacteriaceae; genus Enterobacter; species Enterobacter asburiae. Next base: position 189,449 of record NZ_CP011863.1, on the reverse strand, counting down.
TGGCGATAAACGACGAGATAAACGCCTTATCAATGTATTTACTGCGTTTTTTCGCATTCCACGCCGCGTTGAAACAGATAAAGAGCACCATCAGCAGCGTCAGCACCGCGTGGTTGACGTTGAAAATATACTTCAGCACATAGCCGACGATGATGAGCTGAACCACCGCGCGGCAGATACTCCACACAATATCTTTTTCCAGCCCCAGCTTTTCCCGGTAGCTGACCACAATCGCAATCAGCACCAGCACCATCGAAAACGCCAGTGATTCATTGGTAATGTTATGCTCACCCACGGTTAGCCTCCTGCATTTTCCCGCCGTGCGGCTGAAGCGTAATGACGTCATCCGAATGGGTTATTTCATTAGCATCGTGCGTCACCCACAGCACGGCAATATTCTGCTCCCGGGCGTAGCGATGAATAATCTCGTTAACGTTGCGCTTGTTGACGTCATCGAGCGCGCTGGTAATTTCGTCCAGCAAAAGCACTTTCGGTAAAAACTGCAGGTTGCGGATCAGCGAGACGCGCTGCTTTTCTCCGCCCGACAGCGCGGTGATAGATTTGGTTAACGTCTCCTGCGCCAGGCCAAAGCGGGCCAGATCGCTGATAAACTTTTCCGGCTCCGGCGTTTTATTGCGGATTTGCCACGGGAAAATCAGGTTGTCATAAACCGTATCGCCAAAAAGCGCGGGGGTTTGCACGCAGTAGGAGACCTGCTGGCGATAGTTTTCCGGGGAAAGCGACGCGATATCCTGTCCTTCAAACAGAAGGGTGCCCTCCGTCGGGCTGAGGAGTGAGGCCACAATTTTCAGCAGCGTGCTTTTACCGCAGCCTGAGGGGCCCGTGATGAGTTTAAACTCGCCCGGCGACAGGCTAAACCCGACGTGCTGAAGAATAATGTTTTCTCCAACACGAAATCCAATATCCCTGAGATGTAATAGTTCTTTTTTATCGTTCATTACGCTTCCGTTAACCGCTTCGTGTAATAACCGCCTGTAGCATAATCCTTTCGTGCGCACAGAGCGAATAGCCTCACGCTAAAGCAAGTGTTAAACTTTTTGTTTGTCATTTGTCTCCACCATCACTACAGGAAGTAAGCAGCATGGCACATATCTTTTATGAGTTTCCTTCCCTGAAGCCTGGTGTTCCTGATGTCGAAACATTAATGGAAGTCATCAAATCTTCGGAACTCACGCGTTTTGTCATCGGTGCAGAGGTGGTGGATTTTGTTAAGAAGGCGCTCATCGTGAACACCACGATCGGCAGTTTCAAAAATTGCTATTTCGCCTTCGACAACGGGACACACTTCCTGGAATTTGACGGCAAGGGAAAATCAAAACGTTTCAATGAAGTACCCGACTGGTTCGTCTCTCCGGCTGAATTTTCTCGTACCCAGTGGCTTATCAACCACGATCTTGCGGATGTAAAGGCCACCCAATTCATTGACGTGCTAATGTCCTACCCGCTGAAAGAGCGCCGCGCGCACTGTAATTTGTTATTCGGGCTGGAGCTGGAAAAGGTGAATGCGGTTCCGGCCGCAGCGTCGAAAGCGGGTAAAATCGGCAATAAGAACGGTAAAACCACCAAACCGCGCGTGACCGATCTGGGATCGTTTGAATTGTTCAGCCAGTTCTTTGCGCGCATGAAAACCGCCGTGCTGGCCGATGAGTTCCCTACCCTGCAGGTTCTGACGGGCATGGATAACCTGACAAAAGCGCCGCATAATTTAAAGCAGGGTATCAGAACGTGGTTCAAGGCCATCGCGGGCGACCTTCCCCCTAATAACAAGCGCGTTGAAGCGGGGAATGCCGTTCTGTTCTGCGCCCCTATCCGCGAACAGATCCAGCGTATCGAAGCGCTGGGGCTGGAGAAGTACTACCAGGGATTATCCAAAGCCATTGCCGAAGCGGGTGATGGATTCATCTCTGACTTTACCTATACTTACGAGCAATAAACACACACTTTCACTCATCACAGCATGCAAAACAGGAGGTTTTTATGCTTATCGTTGTTCCTGTCCTTATTTTCGTTGCGCTGGTTATTGTGGGCGCAGGCGTCAAAATTGTCCCTCAGGGTTATCAGTGGACCGTCGAGCGTTTCGGTCGCTACACCAACACCCTCCAGCCGGGCTTAAGCCTGATCGTCCCGTTCATGGACAGAATCGGTCGCAAGATCAACATGATGGAACAGGTGCTGGACATTCCGTCTCAGGAGATCATCTCCAAGGATAACGCCAACGTCACCATCGACGCCGTCTGCTTTATTCAGGTGATTGACGCGCCGAAAGCGGCGTATGAGGTCAGCAACCTGGAGCTGGCGATCGTCAACCTGACGATGACCAACATCCGTACTGTGCTCGGCTCGATGGAGCTGGACGAAATGCTTTCCCAGCGCGACAGCATCAATACCCGCCTGCTGCATATTGTCGATGAGGCAACCAACCCGTGGGGGATCAAGGTCACCCGTATCGAGATCCGCGACGTGCGTCCGCCGGCGGAGCTGATCGCCTCCATGAACGCCCAGATGAAGGCCGAGCGAACCAAGCGCGCCTACATTCTGGAAGCCGAAGGGGTGCGTCAGGCGGAGATCCTCAAAGCGGAAGGGGAAAAACAGTCGCAGATCCTGAAAGCGGAAGGCGATCGTCAGTCCGCATTCTTACAGGCGGAAGCGCGTGAACGTTCGGCCGAGGCGGAAGCCCGCGCCACTCAGATGGTGTCCGAGGCGATTGCCGCCGGTGATATCCAGGCCGTGAACTACTTTGTCGCGCAAAAATATACCGACGCGCTAAAACAGATCGGATCGGCGAACAACAGCAAAGTGGTGATGATGCCGCTGGAGGCCAGCAGCCTGATGGGCTCTATCGCCGGTATTGCCGAACTGATTAAAGACAGCGGAAACGAGCGTAAAAAATGATTGAGCTGATCGCTGCACATCCTCATGCCTTCTGGCTAAGCCTCGGCGGCTTATTGCTGGCGGCGGAGATGCTGGGCGGCAACGGCTACCTGCTCTGGAGCGGTGTTGCCGCCGTCATTACGGGCCTTCTGGTCTGGATCCTTCCTCTGGACTGGGCGTGGCAGGGTGCGCTATTTGCCGTGCTCACGCTGGTGGCCGCCTGGCTGTGGTGGCGCTGGCTAAACCGGCGGGTTAATGAGCAGAAGCCGCTGGACGCGCACCTTAACCAGCGCGGGCAGCAGATTGTCGGCAAGCGTTTTACGCTCGACACCGCGCTGGTGAACGGGCGCGGGCATATGCGCGTGGGCGACAGCTCGTGGCCGGTGGTCGCCGACGACGACCTCAGCGCCGGCACGCGGGTTGAGGTCATTGCTGTGGAAGGCATTACCCTGCGGGTGAAGGCCTGTTAGGCAGAAGCCTTACGATGACAGCAGCCTGCAAGGTTATCGATAATCGGGCAGTCGGCGCCGTCATCCCCCGGACAGGATTCCGCGAGCTGCAGCAGCTGTTCACGCATCGCCTGCAGCTCGATGATGTGGCGTTCGATCTCGGCCACTTTTTCCAGCGTGCGTTTTTTCACGTCGGCGCTGTGACGCTTCGGATCGTTAAACAGGTTAACCAGCTCGCCGCACTCTTCCAGGTTAAACCCGACCTGCCTTGCCTGGCGCAGTAGCGTTAGCTCATCAATATGCAGTTTCGTATAGCTGCGGTAGCCGTTTTCGCTGCGCAGCGGTGGCGTCACCAGCCCCTTCTCTTCATAAAAGCGGATTGCCTTGCTGGTTAAGCCGGTTTTTTTTGCCACGTCACTGATATTCACATTTCCCCCTTGACCTTCCCCTTGATGGAAGGTTTAACCTTCATAACAGTTAGCGAAAAGCGTTACTCCGGTCAACTACTGACCAGTTCATTATACGGGAGTTTTGTTATGTCTCACACTATCGACCTGACGCTGGACGGCCTCTCATGCGGCCACTGCGTCAAACGCGTTAAAGAAAGCCTGGAACAGCGCCCTGACGTTGAAAGCGCTGACGTGACTATCGATCATGCCGCCGTCACCGGCAGCGCCAGCGCGGATGCGCTGATCGATACCATTAAGCAGGCCGGTTACGGGGCGGAGTTAAGCCACCCAAAGGCTAAACCGCTGGCAGAGTCATCATCCCCGTCGGAAGCGCTGACAGCGGCCACTCCTGAGCTTCCGGCAGCTGATGATATTGACGACAGCCAACAGCTGCTGATCAACGGCATGAGCTGCGCCAGCTGCGTCTCCCGGGTACAAAACGCCTTGCAGGCCGTACCGGGCGTCGCGCAGGCACGGGTCAATCTTGCGGAGCGTACTGCGCTGGTGATGGGCAGTGCCTCCGCCGCAGATTTAGTGCAGGCCGTTGAGAAAGCGGGCTACGGGGCGGAGGCTATCGAAGATGATGCCGAGCGCCGCGAGCGCCAGCAGGAAACGGCTATCGCCACCATGAATCGCTTCCGCTGGCAGGCGATTGTCGCCCTGCTGGTGGGTATTCCGGTGATGGTGTGGGGGATGATGGGTGACAACATGATGGTCACCGACGACAACCGCACGCTGTGGCTGGTGATTGGTCTGATTACTCTTGCGGTGATGGTGTTTGCAGGCGGGCATTTTTACACTAGCGCCTGGAAGAGCCTGAAAAACCGCACCGCGACGATGGATACGCTGGTGGCGCTCGGTACCGGCGCGGCGTGGCTCTATTCTATGAGCGTGAACGTCTGGCCCCAGTGGTTCCCGATGGAGGCGCGCCATCTCTACTATGAAGCGAGCGCGATGATTATCGGCCTGATTAACCTGGGCCACATGCTGGAAGCCCGCGCCCGCCAGCGCTCCTCGAAAGCGCTGGAAAGATTGCTTGATTTAACCCCGCCGACGGCCCGCGTGGTCACGGACGAGGGGGAGAGAAGCGTCCCGCTGGCGGAAGTTCAGCCCGGCATGACGCTGCGCCTGACGACGGGCGATCGCGTTCCCGTTGACGGTAAGATAACCCAGGGCGAAGCCTGGCTGGATGAAGCGATGCTGACCGGCGAGCCTATCCCTCAGCAGAAATCAGACGGCGACGCCGTTCATGCCGGTACGGTGGTGCAGGACGGCAGCGTGCTGTTTACCGCCAGCGCCGTCGGCAGCCACACGACGCTGTCGCGTATCATCCGCATGGTGCGCCAGGCCCAGAGCAGCAAGCCGGAAATTGGCCAGCTTGCCGACAGAATCTCGGCCATTTTTGTGCCGGTGGTGGTCGGCATTGCCCTTCTAAGCGCGGCTATCTGGTATTTCTTCGGCCCCGCACCGCAGATTGTTTACACCCTGGTGATCGCCACCACGGTGCTGATCATCGCCTGTCCTTGCGCCCTTGGCCTGGCGACGCCGATGTCGATTATCTCCGGAGTAGGCCGCGCGGCCGAATTTGGCGTACTGGTGCGGGATGCGGACGCGCTGCAGCGGGCCAGCACTCTCGACACGCTGGTGTTTGATAAAACCGGCACGCTGACCGAAGGCAAACCGCAGGTGGTGGCCGTCACTACCGCAGGCATTGCGCAAGAGGAGGCGCTGCGTCTCGCCGCCGCGCTGGAGCAAGGATCCAGCCATCCGCTGGCGCGCGCCATTCTCGATAAAGCGAATGCTTCTGCCCTGCCGCAGGTCAGCAATTTCCGCACCCTGCGCGGGCTCGGCGTCAGCGGTGAAGCAGAAGGCCACGCGCTGCTGCTGGGCAACCAGGCATTGCTCAATGAAAACGGTATTGATACCGCCGCGCTGGAAAGCGAGCTGAAGGCGCAGGCGTCTCAGGGCGCTACGCCGGTTCTGCTGGCGGTGGATGGCAAAGCCGCCGCGCTGCTGGCCGTGCGCGATCCGCTTCGCCAGGATAGCGTGGACGCCCTGCAGCGTCTGCACAGTGCGGGCTACCGTCTGGTGATGCTGACCGGGGACAATCCGACAACGGCAAACGCCATCGCGAAAGAAGCCGGAATTGATGAGGTCATTGCAGGCGTACTGCCGGACGGTAAAGCGGACGCCATCAAGAAACTGCAAAGTCAGGGCCGTCAGGTGGCGATGGTCGGCGACGGCATCAACGATGCCCCGGCGCTGGCCCAGGCGGACGTGGGGATTGCCATGGGCGGCGGGAGCGATGTCGCCATCGAAACCGCCGCCATTACGCTGATGCGCCATAGCCTGATGGGCGTTGCCGACGCGCTGGCCATTTCAAAAGCCACGCTGCGCAACATGAAGCAGAACCTGCTGGGAGCGTTCGTCTATAACACCCTCGGTATCCCAATCGCGGCCGGTATTCTGTGGCCGCTGACCGGCACGCTGCTTAACCCGGTGGTCGCGGGCGCGGCGATGGCGCTCTCCTCCATTACCGTGGTGAGCAACGCCAACCGTCTGCTGCGCTTTAAACCGAAGGATTGAACCTTGTACCCGTACGCGCTAGCATGAACCTTTCCATTCATGGAGCGCGTATGGGTCTGTTTAATCGTATAAAAGCATCGTTTCGCGCCCTCTTTCCTCGCCGTTACGCCTGGCCCGGTCTGGATATCTCTCTCCCCGGCGGGCAGCACCTGCACCTGGTCGGCAGTATTCATATGGGTACGCAGGATATGTCTCCCCTGCCACCCGGCCTGATAAAACTGCTGAAACGCGCCGACGCGCTGGTCGTTGAGGCGGACATTTCGGGTCAGGAGTCACCGTTTGCCGGGCTCGAGAGCGATCTCACCCTGGCGGAACGTCTGGATGATGTCCGGCTTGCCGAACTGACGCGCGTCGCGGATGAAACCGGCGTGTCGCTCTCCATGATTGACACCCTGCCGCTCTGGCAAATTGCGATGGTGCTGCAGGCCACGCAGGCGCAGCGTCTGGGGCTGCGCGGTGACTACGGCATTGATTACCAGCTGCTGAACGCGGCAAGGGCGCGCAGCCTGCCCGTCATCGAGCTGGAAGGGACGGACAGCCAGATTGCGCTTCTGCGGCAGCTTCCCGACGACGGCCTGATGCTGCTGGATGATACGTTGACCCACTGGCACACCAACGCGCGCCTGCTGCAGACCATGATTGGCTGGTGGCTGGACGCGCCGCCTGAGGACGGTAAGCTGGCGTTACCATCGACGTTCAGCGAATCGCTGTATGATGTGCTGATGAATGCGCGCAACAAAGCCTGGCGACAGACGCTGCATGCTTTGCCCGCGGGGCATTACGTGGTGGCGGTTGGGGCGTTACATTTGTACGGAGAAGGGAATTTGCCGTCACTGTTGAAATAAAAAAATGGCCAATATTTCTATTGGCCCGTCAAAGAGGAATTTCATCGTTTTTATTATGCCGAAGGAGACCTTCGGTTGAGCCGATTGTCGCTCAAAGTGACCATCACTGCCAATACTATTGCGCAAGATGGTGCTATTTTTTAGACAAACGTCAGGCGTATGCTGATGGCATGATTTGTCTGTCGTAAGAAGGATAGCTATGACTCCCGCCGTTAAATTACTCGAAAAAAACAACATTTCTTTCCGGATCCACACTTACGATCACGATCCGAATGAAACTAACTTTGGTGATGAAGTGGTGCGCAAGCTGGGCCTGAACGCGGACCAGGTTTACAAAACGCTGCTGGTGGCGGTGAATGGCGATATGAAACACCTCGCCGTCGCGGTTACCCCGGTCGCGGGACAGCTGGATCTGAAGAAAGTCGCCAAAGCCCTGGGGGCGAAGAAGGTGGATATGGCGGATCCGATGGTGGCGCAGCGCACCACGGGCTATCTGGTGGGCGGGATCAGTCCGCTCGGGCAGAAAAAACGCCTGCCGACGCTGATCGATGCGCCTTCACAGGAGTTTGACACCATATTTATATCCGGCGGTAAACGCGGGCTGGATATCGAGCTGGCGGCGGGCGACCTGGCGAAAATGCTGGACGCGAAGTTTGCGGATATTGCGCGCCGGGATTGAGAAAATTGCCCGGTGGCGGCTGCGAGGTAAAAACAAAACGGTAACAGGCGTTACCGTTTTTTGTGTTCGCGCCCTCTCCCACCGGGAGAGGGTTGGGGTGAGGGCATCAGGCCGCACACCACTACTGCCAGCTCACCTCACCTTTCGGCTCGTAGGCATTCACGTCAATCGGCGAATTCTGCTCGATAAACTGCTTCAGCACTTCCGCATCGATAAAGCCGGTATTCACGTATCCCGGTTTGTTATCAATATGCGGATAGCCGTCGCCGCCGGTGGCGTTAAAGCTTAACGTCGCCAGACGGTAAGTCTTAGCCGGGTCAACCGGTTCGCCTTTGATCTTCAGGTCGTTAAGCTTGCCGTCTTTCGCGACGAAGCTGACGTTAGCAAACTGCGGATAGGCCCCGGAATCCGGCTTCATCTGCGCCACGGCGGTCAGGTACTCAATCACCTCTTTCCCGCTCATGTCCGCATAGACCACCAGGTTGCCGAACGGCTGCACCTTCAGGACGTCTTTATAGGTAATGTTTCCACCTTCGATGGAATCACGAATGCCGCCACCGCTCATTACGCCAAAATCAGCGCCGGTACGCGCCATTTGCGCCGCCAGCACCAGGTGGCCCATGTTGGTCTGCACGAAGCGAACTTTACTGCGGTCCCCCTCCAGACGACCGTTCAGCGTGCCGATTTTCACGTCCAGCTGCGCCTTGCCTTTGTTCTGGAACGGCGTCAGCAGGGAGAGCATCTGCTGATTTTCTGCGATCTCTGGCGTGTAAAGTACGCGCTCACTTTTCCCGTCCGGGTAGGTGACTTTCTTCTTCAGGTTGACCGGGATGAGCTGATAATGGACCAGCTTCATCTCGCCGTTACGGAACTCGAAATCCGCCCGGCCGACGTATTTGCCCCACTCGTGCGCCTGAACAATCCAGATACCGTTCTGACGGTCCGGCGCGCACGGCGTGCCCGGCACGTAGTCCACCTGCTTTTTGTTCTCCGAGGCCATGCACACCGGATCCTGTGAGTGACCGCCCACAATCATTGCCAGCGAGCCCGCGGGCAGGCTGCGCGCCATTTCCACGTCGCCGGGCGCGTTAGAGCCGTGCTCGCCGTTGTCGTAGTGCCCCATATGCGTGGTGGCGATAATCACGTCCGGCTTTTCGTTTTGCTGCAGCTCCTGAATCACCAGCTTCGCTTCGTCTGCCGGTTTGCGGAATTCGATATCGGTAAAGAACTCGGGATTACCAATTTTCGCCGTGTCGTCGGTTGATCCACCGCGCGATAAAAAAGCCGCAATCCGTGAGATAAATGACCCGGTGCGGCTTTTCATATACGGCAAAGGAATTACAGATTATCAGTCATAAGCAACCCGGCGCTTACGGGCAAGGAGAGTTTCCAGTGCTCTTTCCAGTTCAGGAATGGATAGCTTAAGCGCATTAGCCACATCCGGCGCTGGTGCCTTGTTCTTGCCATCAATGTAGATATGGTTAACTACGTTAATCCCGCCGCCAGATGTTCCCCCTCTGGTGCCTCTGGCTGTAATTCCCGCTCCTTGTCCCGAATACCCTGCTCTCATAATTTCCGGTGGAGGAAGGCGGGGAATCTCCGGTATCATTTCCTCTGCCAGTCGCTGCCCTGCGAGTGCTGCAAGTGGGATAGTCCTCTGGAGACCGATAGCGGCACCCTGTGAGATATTCGACCCGAAGCCCATAAATACACGGCTTGGGGAGTGAATCCCCAGCTTTTCCTTGAACCAGCCGCCGACGCTGTCACCCATTTCGGTGACGGTACTTTTGAGTGACTCCCACTTGTTTTTGATACCGTTCACCAGTCCATCAATCAGATGACCGCCAAACTCTGTAAACTGGCCGGGAAGGTCGATGTTAAACCACTTCATTACCCCCGCAAACGCCTTGTAGAACAGCCCCAGCGGCGACCAGTTCAGGATTAGCTTACTCACGCCGAGAACGCCGCCATTAAAGGCGGTTTTCACTTCCTCCCATCGCTGCGAGAACCATCGACTTATCGCGCCCCAGTTGCGGTAAATCAGGTACGCGCCCCCGGCGATGATGGTTATCGCAATGCCTATGGGGTTCATTAACAGCGCCCGACCAAACCAGAGAAACGCTTTTGCGACGACCATTACACCCCTGAACAGACCTCCCGCCAGCGCTTTACCCAGCATTCCGGCTCCCTTCGCCACTGTACTGAATCCGGTAGCCAGCCAGCGCAGCTTGCCGCCGTCGCTCAGGTCGGTTTTGAGCAACAGCCAGTTAGTGCGCAGCAGTACGGCGTTTTTCCACAACCCGGCGAACGGTGATACCAGCAGATTCAGGCCGAGTTTCAGCCCGACAGTGGCGATTTTCAGCCCCAGCAGTACGCCCACGGTTTTTGCCACACCCTGAACAATGCCGGGATGTTGCGCTATCCATTGCCCGGTGGAATGAATCAGCGGAATCAGTTGCTGCGTCATTGACACGAACGAGGGAGACAGTTGACTGCCAAGGGTAATGGACAGTTCGCGGGTGCTGACCATCAGCGCTTTGGTCGCCTCCAGTGGCGATTTCAGCCGCTCCGTGTAGGATGAGGCCAGCAGGTCTTTATCCGCCGCCTTAAGTGCGCCAGCCCTGATTTCGCGGTATTTGTCCATGTTGGCGAGCATCGGACGGACAAACGCCATGACCTGCATATCGGCGAACATCTCACCCAGACCGAAATTCTTCGCCAGTTCCTGTAACGCAAGGTCGCGGGAGTTATCGTCCTTGATTTTCATTGCTTTCTTGAAGCCTGCCAGCGCTTCCGGGCTTTTGGCCTCCAGATACCTGCCCATGACGCTTATCATGCCCTCAATGGGTGAGACGCCAGCAGATTTATAAGCCATGAGTGACCCCTGAAGGTCAATCCCGATATCGGCAAACTGTTTCTGCGTGTCGCGGGCAAAAATCTTGGTGAGGAAGTTACGGAAGTTGTTACCAGCCTCGTCAGATGACCCGGCACCAATTCGGGCTATCTGTAAACTCGCTCCGATTTCCGCCATCGCCTCTTTACCTTCGGCAATACCGCGCATCATCGGGGCAAGAGATGGCATCCATTTCACCTGGTCAGGGATTTCAAAAGACCCCTGGTCGCCTGCAAAGGCCATGATGTTCTGTACTTTGGCAAACTCTTTAGCGCTGCCATCCATCGAGTTTTTCCAGACGGCGGCAACCTTCGCCCATTCCGTCCCTGTGGTGCGTGTGGCAGTAGCGGCGCGGGCTATATTGGGCATGAAGCTGCCAATTTCGGACACGCTGTCGATATTGTCACTGATAAGCGAACCGACTGCCTCCTGTAAGTCGCTCTGGTACTGGTTGTATTTTAGCGACCAGTCACGGATTTGCTGCCCCAGACTGGCGCGGGTTTTATCGTCATATTTCGCCGTGATTGACATATCAATCATCTTGTCGTCGAACGAGGCTGACTGCTGAATCGCCGGGGAAACGAGGCTGTAAGCGGCTTTGGCCTGCGCCCACGTCTCAATCCCCTGACCATAAAGCGCCATCCGGTTGGCTCTCAGAGCATCGGTTGTGGCAGACGCTGCCGACAGGCGGGACTGCTGGCGGTTGAGTTGCTCCAGCGTTCTGCCGACCCGTTGCAGGTCATTGTTCAGACGTGAGGCTACGCCAGAACCTACCTGACCGTAACGCTGCATGGCGCGTGACAGGCTGCTTTGCTGCTCCGTCAGTCGGCGCGATGTGTCGCCGAGAGAATCCAGCGCCCGCCGTGTACCGCTGACGGCGGAACGGAAGCTGCTCCCGACAATGCCGCCAATCATCACACCAACAGAAAAATTATTGCTCATGGTTCACTCCGGTTGAGTGGTTCGGTGGGCGTCATTCAGTCAGGGACAGGCCGCTGATTCCGGTAATCCCGGCAATTTCTTCGCTGACGGCTGCCAGTTCACTTTCAAGCCCGGTGCGTTCGCTGACCAGTGCCGCCACGGTCTTACGGCGCTCTGCCAGTGAGGGAAGTTTGTCATTACCCCATGCCACGCTTTTATCCTTCTCAAGTGCTTCGGTTAGTCGGTTGGCGACTACATCCGGGAAGAAAAAGCAGAGCTTGCGCATAACCGCCATCCCGGTATCAGCCGGGGAGATGTTTCCACCCAGCCCCACCAGACGGAACAGGCCGGAAATATCGCCGTTCTCACTCTCAAGATTGCCCCAGCGTTCGGCGTTTCCTTCACTGCCGGAACCGTTGCAAAGAGCATGCTTGAATGACCGGTATTCTTCCTGCCCGAATCGCTCAATATATTCAGGAATAAAGGAACAGTAATCATTAAGTGATAACGGCATATCCTGTAATGCGGTTATTTCGCCATTAATATCACCAATGCGACGAGAGAGCTTTTCTTTCTGCTCATTCAGGGAGGCAAGATTATTTTTAACGGCGTTCAGTGCTTCAATGAGGGAAATAACAGGTTTCATTTTAATAACTCCAGATAAAAGGTGTGGTGAGGGTGAGCGCTTCGGAATAGGAGACGTTGCAGGCTTCGCTCACATCCTTTACTAAAAGGTGCTGCGCTGCCCTCTGGCTGTCGGCTATGCCGTCGAACTCTGAGAAATAAACGTGTGATTCATTGTGACCAAAACAAACCGGGTAAGCGCTTTCCATAAACTCCACCTGCTCAAGCCCCTTTACGGCTGGCGGCTGTGCGCCGAGAAAACCAATATGGCGAAGATACCAGGCACCAGTTCCGGCCGGGTTACGCGCTTCTCCCGGCTTGTAGAAAGCGGCAGACACTTTTTTATATAGACCTGACTGAACCATATCCAGCAACCTGTTATCAGGCTTAACCAGCGCGAAAAGTCTGCCATTTTTGCTTATCAACCCGGCTGTTTCACCATAGGCCGGGCCGTTACTGGCAGGATGCCCCAGACACAGCGGCGCACCATAACCCGCGCGATGATAGCCATTATAGGCCGCAGCTATGCTGTCGATATCCTCATCGGAAAAGCTGATCTCCTGACCTTCCATCGCGGTATGCGTCCCCGCCCTGAATATCTCAATAGTTCTCCAGTTACCAATATTGATATCTGTCATTTTAAATTTGCCCTTGTTTCATATCGCGCTGCGCTTTGTTTTTCTTACGTTCGGCGGCAATAATCTGATAAATGCACTGAATGGAACGCTTGTGTTTTTTAGATAATTCAAAGATAGAAGTACCCTGATAGAAATCAGCCAGTACTTTTGCATTCCTGTCGAAGGTATTCTTTGATGCCCCCATAGGGATATAAATATTCACCCCGGAAAACGTTTTTCTGAGACACTCAGTGATAGCGGGAGAGAGTATTTCGGCCTGCGAACAAAAGTAAGGTATGGTTTCTAATGCCTGCTCAATAGATTCAGTCAGTTCATTCAGGAAGCAAACAGCTTTAGGCGCTCTTTCACGGTACTCCGGCATATACCCCTGACAACCACCAAGCCTGTCCGAGATACCTACAACAATACTATTAGCTGCACCGCAGGACTGTTGCTGTGAATTCCCCCCGTCTATTAAAAGCGCTTCGATAGCGTCGCCCATTGCCCCCAAAGTATCAGATGAAGCGTACAATCCCTCTCTTGTAATCATAATCACACCCCGGTAACGGTAAAGATGTGCGCAAAAAAGCCTTTATAAAGCTTTATAAGGTGTCTCACTGGTAACAAACTGGAATATACACCAGTAACACCTCAAAACGGCTTACAGAGCATTTAAGCGCGGGTTACTAACGTGGATTAAGAATATGGCTTTGGGGCGGGGATGTTTTTTAATGTACTTTAGATATGAAGAAGCCCCTCACAGGAGGGGCTAAAGCGAAAGGCTATTTTTGCTTGACTACTACTTGTCGTTCTGGTTAAGGCGATCTCCTATCAGGCTGACCATCGCCATTGCGTCAGATAGCAGAATACTGTTAACAACCGCTAAGGGGGTCTGCGTTGATTTATCATCAACAGCAGCGGCAAGTTCATCATTCAGGCGACGAACGGCCTCAAGGCGGCTAAAAGCGGCTTCCCATATTTCTGTACTCGGGGCATCCACATTAACAAACAGAACATCGTAAGACGTTCCCTGTGACTCATGAGGGCAGGCTCTGAAATTAGCAGTAGTTTTCATTTTGCAGCCCTCCGGCTAATGGCAAATTTATTATAAACTTCATAACTGGCAGCATTCAGCCCCGGACTGTATTTACCAGCCAACGCACAGGCAATCATATGTTCAATGAATTTTGTTATTGCGGTAAGTTCGCTCTCGTCTGAATAACGTAAAGCCACCTTGAGTAATTCACGGCAATATTGTTTTTTATTTTCTTCATTTTTACCTGATTGCTTTATATCTGTCTCTTTGTCGGATTTATCCTCAACATGCAAAGACGGGATATCCTGTTTATTGGTTAGTGTTCTTTCGCAAATAATATCTTCGCCAGATTGAATTACGCGCTGCAACTCTCTGGCGCTCATGCGAAGAATATCATCAAGCGTGCAATCGTTGTACGCCCCACCGCAGGCAAGGAGATCCAATTTTTCTTCATCCAGACGGGCAAGCAGGATTAACTTCGTTTTACCGATACCCGTTTTGACAATTGCGGCGCGGGGAGTATTGGTTACGCCAAATACCAGTGCAACGCGCATAGCATTATAGGCTTCACGTTTTTTAATTCCCCCCACTGAAAGCGCCTTTGCAAATTCCTCATTTGTTTTTGTTGCTTCCTTAAGTGCCAGCATATCTTTACCACGATGCACTAAAGTTTCAGTCGGGGTTGGCAAAAGGAGTACAGCATCTAAAATTTTTTCGCGAAGTACATCAACTTGGCTTGCGATGCCTGAACGGTTAGACTTGTTGATACCCATGATTGTTATCCTCAATAACAATGGTGGTCAGGCAGGATGTGATACTGAACCTATCATGTCCTGCCGCTTGCGGTTTTACATCTACTTAATGTAATGTACGTACCATTGATTTCAATCTAAACAATGGTACGTATCATGTCAAGAGTAAAAGATAACACGCCTAAAAATTCCGCAGGGCGTTCCCCAACCTTCCAAATACGTATTACACCTGAACTTAGGGAACAGCTTGATAAAGAAGCTCTTAAAGATGGTGTAAGTTTGGCCAATTGGCTCAAAGGCATTGCACGAGATGAACTACGCAGGAGAGGTATTTCTCCAAAAGGGTAGGGCTAATCAGGTATAAAAAGCGAAAACGTTTTCGCTTTTATGGCTAAGAGAGCGGATGCACTCACTAAAGCGGACAGCGCTGTCCGCTTTCCATCAGTAAAAAACAACATGCTTACCCTAAAACGCTCAACTTTGAATGGTACGTTACTCCGATAAAAGCGCAGGCGCTTGCGCTTTTGAGAGGAAGTGATCCAGCGTTCAAAGCGGACAACGTTGACCGCTCCCGCTCGGTGTCAATTCTGAACACAAATAAAAGTGCTGTCGCCACCCCAAACAGCAAATCTTGAGTAGCAAACTTACGCAGCTTTAACTGTGAATCCAACATCTCTGTCGGTTTTAAACGTAGCATCTAAACCGCTCAGCGCTGAGCGGTTCTGTGGCTTTTTTACAATCTAGATCTGCCAACGTTGGCAGATTTGCAAATACCGCATTTGATTGATGGTCTCGAATCACAAATGTCCCAGCGCTGGGAATCATCCCCAAAACGGCAAGCGCCTGCCGTTTTGGCACGAAAGAGTGATATAGATTGTGTTGTTCTGTGACTGTTTCAAAGGCGCAGACGTCTGCGCCTTTGAGAAGCTAGGAACTAAAATCCGTTTCACCGGATGGTATGAGGCTTACAGATGCCTGCTGAGGCTTAAATAAGCTAATGAAGTTTGCATCATCTGTTCCAAGTTAGTACACTTATCCCTGTTAGTGGATGCGTGACGCGCTCAGGTTGAGGCTAATTACCTTGAACAGCGGTTCATCACCTTAAGCACCCAAAGAAAAAAGCCTGACCTCACCAGTTGGGCTTTTTTTTGTCCGTTATTTACTCCAGTCCTTTGATTACATTGCTGATACCCTTATAATCACGGCGTTAGTGGGTGTCGCGTTCTGACACAACGCAGGCATGTGAAACGTGTTCAAGCCCTGGCTGGATTACGGGTGGTGCCGCTCCAGTGCCTCAACCTGAGCGCGTCACGCATCCACTAACAATGCAACACCGTTAACCAGGCAGTGGAAGGGCTTTAACGATGGTGCCGCGCTCCTGTATTGGAGCAAACGGATGAAGGGATTTCTTCAAATCGCTGTCATCGCTCTTAAGGCGATTGTTGCCTTTATTGAGTTGATTCTGGCCTGCTTACCATAAGCGGTCAGGAAACGTAAGTAAGGCCACCGGCTCACCCCCGGTGGCCTTTAACATTTCTGAGTCGCGTCGCCGCCGAACTGCCATTCATTTAAAGCAGGCTGTGGCGGCAACGCCGGATTTAAGGTCTCACTGACGGCTCGAATCTCTTTTATTTCTGGGCCTGTCGTGATGATTAAAGCGTTTTAGAATTAGTTATTACTGTTCTGGTTAATGATTTTTACCGGGTTATCCAACATAAAGGTTATTAAAATGCCAGACGAAAATTACAGCAGTATCGAATTAAGCCATACCGACATCACCAGAGCCGCACTGACTCTCATCAAGCACCATCTTAACGGGCTACCAGTAGGGCAGGCTCGACGGGTTCTGCGTGAGGCAGAGCTAATGATAGATGCAACGATGCTCGTAGATTGTAGCGCTAGCGAGTTTAAAAAAGCGTGCGAAGGTTTTCAAAGCGCTGGTGTGTGAAAAAATGAGCTTTTTACTAGACGGGGTGGGCGACAATGGCAAGACCAAGTAATATCGATAAGCTCCCGGAGAATGTTCGTGCTGAGCTTCACGCTGAGTTATTGCGGACAAACTTTACTTGCTATGAGTGGTTGTCTTCATGGCTTGCTGATAAAGGATTTACTGTTTCTAAATCAGCGCTACAACGATATGCGGTGGCACATAAAAATGAGATACTCAGCCTACAGGAAGTGAGTAAGTTCCACCAATCCCATTTACGGCTTACAGCATTAAATGTCGCCGCAGTCTTATCACCACAGAAAGACCTTGGAAGTTTGAAAAATGACGCTGATGCAATACTAAAATGGGCGTTATTTGGATTTTGATAGCAGAGGGGAAATGCCCCCTCTTATTTTTCAGATAGTGTAAGTGATTTTCACTCGTTCCGTTCCACAACGTTCCATCACGTACCACAACTTCCCATTTATCTTACGACCCCCCGTCTATTTATCTCACGTCTAATCAGTCGGTGGTTAAGCCGATGACCGCAATCTTCAGATCCTGACGCTTAAACAGCGCCCAGGGCTTAAACAGGCGTTCGCCGGTGCTTTTCTGGTAAATATTGGCGGAGAGGAAGGGGAATTTGGCCCATTTTTCCTGCTGACGCAGCACGGTCAGCGGATTATCGAACTCGTGGTTACCCACGGCCATCGCGTCGTAGCCAATCAGGTTCATGCCGCGAAAATCAGGTTCCGCGTCCTGTAAATCGGATTCCGGCACGCCGGTATTGATATCACCCCCCGACAGCAGCAGCACGCTGCCACCCTGGGCCGCTACCTCTTTGCGAATGCCGTCCACCAGCGTTTTTTGTGCCGACAGGCCATATTCGCCGTATTCGCTGCGCCAGAAATGACCGTGGTGATCGTTGGTATGCAGAATGGTGATTTTATAGGTTTTGTCTTTTTCATACGCCTGCGCGGGCAGGCTTACCAGGCCCCATGCGGCGATGAGCGCCAGCGCGACGCCCCGCTTCATTAACTTCATCTTCTCTCTCCCTGACCAATAGACAAAGGCAAAAATTACAGTGACTAACAAGAATAGACAAATAAGTTTTCAGAATTGCGACTTTCTTCAAATGTCCCGGGCGGGTATGTTAGTCGGATAATAATTACACCCTGCATAACTAATAACTAAAGACGTGGTACTTCTCTCTATGGCAATCAGTGAATCAACCCAGCCCGTTCCGGGCGCACCGGCTTCGCGCACCTCCTTTAAAGTCTTAGGCGCAATCAGTCTCTCGCACCTGCTCAACGATATGATCCAGTCGTTGATTCTGGCCATTTATCCGCTGCTGCAGTCCGAGTTTTCGTTAACTTTCGTGCAGATCGGGATGATCACCCTGACCTTCCAGCTGGCTTCCTCACTGCTGCAGCCGGTGGTGGGCTACTGGACGGATAAATACCCGATGCCGTGGTCGCTGCCGATAGGCATGTGCTTCACCCTAAGCGGGCTGGTACTGCTGGCCATGGCGGGGAGCTTTGAAGCCGTGCTGATTGCCGCCGCGCTGGTGGGCACCGGCTCGTCCGTTTTCCATCCGGAGTCTTCTCGCGTGGCGCGCATGGCCTCCGGGGGACGTCACGGTCTGGCGCAGTCGCTGTTCCAGGTAGGCGGTAACTTTGGTAGCTCTCTGGGCCCGCTGCTGGCCGCGGTGATTATTGCCCCTTACGGCAAAGGCAACGTGGCATGGTTTGTACTGGCCGCGCTGCTGGCGATCATCGTGCTGGCGCAGATCAGCCGCTGGTATGCCGCTCAGCATCGCGTGAATAAAGGGAAACCTAAAGCGAAGGTTATCAATCCCCTGCCGCGCAATAAGGTTATTCTGGCCGTCTCTGTGCTGCTGGTACTGATTTTCTCGAAATACTTCTATATGGCGAGCATCAGCAGCTATTACACCTTTTATCTGATGCAAAAATTCGGATTATCGGTACAGAATGCGCAAATCCACCTGTTTGCCTTCCTGTTTGCCGTTGCGGCCGGTACGGTTATTGGCGGGCCTGTGGGTGATAAGATTGGGCGTAAATATGTCATTTGGGGCTCTATCCTCGGCGTGGCGCCGTTTACCCTTATTTTGCCGTACGCCAGCCTTGAATGGACGGGGATTTTAACCGTGATCATTGGTTTTATTCTCGCATCCGCCTTTTCCGCCATTCTGGTCTATGCCCAGGAGCTGCTGCCTGGCCGTATCGGTATGGTTTCCGGGCTCTTTTTCGGTTTCGCCTTCGGCATGGGAGGGCTTGGCGCGGCGGTGTTAGGGATGGTGGCGGATCACACCAGCATCTTCCTGGTTTATAAAATCTGCGCTTTCCTGCCGCTTCTTGGGATGTTAACCATATTCCTGCCTGATAACCGTCATAAAGCCTGAATTACGGGTAGCCAAAGTTTTACTTTGGCTACCTGATACCCTGATGCCATAAGGGTTTCTTCTTCATCCCCTCGCTGAATTTATCAATTTGCGCTTTTTTACGGGCATATTGCTGTTTTATTCAAACTTCAACAATTATTCATAAACATAAGGGTAAAAATTGTCATAAACTATTACTCGGTTTTTGGTTTTCGCCAAAAAGGAACACCCACAACGAAAGGAGACGGAATGCACCACGCCACACCGCTTATCACCACCATTGTTGGTGGACTTGTGCTCGCTTTTATCCTCGGCATGATTGCCAATAAGCTTCGTATTTCTCCTCTTGTCGGCTATCTGTTAGCGGGTGTACTGGCGGGACCGTTTACGCCAGGCTTCGTAGCGGATACCAAACTGGCCCCTGAGCTGGCGGAATTGGGCGTGATTCTGCTGATGTTTGGCGTCGGCCTGCACTTCTCCCTGAAGGATTTGATGGCGGTAAAGTCGATTGCCATACCGGGAGCGATCGCCCAGATAGGGGTGGCGACGCTGCTGGGGATGGCGCTTTCGGCGGTGCTGGGCTGGTCGTTAATGACCGGTATCGTTTTTGGGCTGTGTCTCTCAACCGCCAGTACCGTGGTGCTGCTGCGCGCGCTTGAAGAGAGACAGCTGATAGACAGCCAGCGCGGGCAAATCGCGATAGGCTGGCTGATCGTTGAAGATCTGGTGATGGTCCTGACGCTGGTGCTGCTGCCAGCCGTCGCCGGGATGATGGAAAAAGACAACGTTGGCTTTGCCTCGCTGGCGCTGGATATGAGCATCACCATCGGTAAGGTGGTGGCGTTTATCGCCATCATGATGCTGGTGGGCCGCCGTCTTGTGCCGTGGATCATGTCCCGCAGCGCGGCAACCGGCTCACGCGAGCTGTTTACCCTCTCCGTGCTGGCGCTGGCGCTGGGTATCGCTTTTGGTGCCGTTGAGCTGTTTGATGTCTCCTTTGCCCTGGGCGCGTTCTTCGCCGGGATGGTACTGAACGAATCCGAGCTGAGCCACCGCGCGGCGCACGACACTCTGCCGCTGCGCGATGCCTTCGCCGTGCTGTTCTTCGTCTCCGTCGGAATGCTGTTTGACCCGATGGTCCTGATTCATCAACCGCTGGCCGTGCTGGGCACGCTGGCGATCATCATCTTTGGCAAGTCGCTTGCCGCCTTCTTCCTGGTGCGGATGTTCGGCCACTCCCCGCGGACGGCGTTGACCATCGCCGCCAGCCTGGCGCAGATCGGTGAGTTCGCCTTTATTCTGGCCGGTCTGGGCATGGCCCTGAACCTGCTGCCGCAGGCGGGGCAAAACCTGGTGCTGGCGGGGGCGATTCTGTCGATTATGCTGAACCCGGTGCTGTTTGCCCTGCTGGAAAAATACCTCGATAAAACCGAAACGCTGGAAGAACAGACGCTCGAAGAGGCCATCGAAGAAGAGAAGCAGATTCCGGTCGATATTTGCAATCACGCCCTGCTGGTCGGCTTTGGCCGCGTGGGCAGTCTGCTCGGTGAGAAGCTGATGGCGCAGGGCATTCCGCTGGTGGTGATTGAGACCTCACGCACCCGCGTCGACGAGCTGCGCGAGCGCGGTATTCGTGCGGTGCTGGGCAATGCGGCAAACGAAGAGATCATGAATCTGGCGCATCTGGACTGCGCGCGCTGGCTGCTGCTGACCATACCTAACGGCTATGAAGCGGGCGAGATTGTGGCTTCCGCGCGCGAGAAGTGCCCAACGATTGAGATTATCGCCCGGGCGCACTATGACGACGAGGTGGAGTACATTACCGAGCGCGGTGCAAATAAGGTGGTGATGGGCGAGCGCGAGATTGCGAATACGATGCTGACGCTGCTGGAGAATCCGCCGCTTGAAGAGGCTGTGACGGGTAAGTTTGGTGCGGTCTGATCCCCTCACCCCAGCCCTCTCCCCATAGGGGAGAGGGTGTTCAAGTTCCCTCTCCCCTATGGGGAGAGGGTTAGGGTGAGGGTTTTCTTTTACCTGTCCCAATAAGCCTCTTCGAGGCTGTCTTCTCTTTCAGGCAGACCGCGCGTTAAGCGCGGAGAATGCTGGTTCAGCACCTGATAGCTCACGCGGTTGGCATATTTACACACCTGCGCCAGCGAGGAATAGGTCAGCCAGCTGAACTTATGCTTGCTGGAGTTCGGCACGTTGGTTTTGTGGTAGGCGTTCGCGGTGATGTCGTGCAGCAGCGCGGCCAGCGCGCCATCGCCCGCACCGTTGGTGTTCATGATCTTCTCCGGCCCGCCCATGTATGGCGCGATATGAGAGTAGATACGCAGCGGATTCACGCAGTCTTTGTAGCGCATGCCGCGGCTGAACTCGTACTGGTTGAACTCGGCAATCGCACCGGGCAGCAGCGGGTGCTGGGTTTTGCGCTTGCTCTCTTCTTCCGTGAAGCCCGCCATGTACAGCCCAACCGGGCCGGCGGTGCAGAGCACCAGATCCACCCAGTCCAGCGCTTTGTCAGACGCCAGCAGCGGATCGCTTTCGCCGGTCAGCGCTTCGGCCTCTTCTTCGTTCATTGCCAGAATCGAGACGTGCTCTTTCAGGAAGGCCTGCCACCATTCCGGGTTATCGGCGATAACGAATTTTGTTCCCAGCGTCAGAACGACCGGCACGTTGTATTTCTTCGCGTACTCGATCGCCTTCATGGTCGCTTCCGGCATCGGCTCGCCCGGCTTACAGCGCACCAGGTAGGAAGTCAGCACCAGCGCCGAGGCGCCCGCAATCACCTCTTCCGGAATACTCTCGGCGCGCAGCTTGTTCATATGACCCGGGCTGATGGCAAAAGTACGCTCGCCGGAATCGCTAATCAGCGTAAAGCAGCGGCCAATAGGCCCGTCGACGCCCTGAAGGTAGTTCAGATCGGTACGGCTGGAGGTGTTGCAGAGATAGCGGTAGGCATAGCCACCGATTTCGATATTGCTGCACATCACGCCGAGCAGCACCGAGCGGTCGTCGGCCAGCACGGAGTAGTTATGCATGGTATTGCCGATGGTGCCACCGGCGAACTGATGGGTAATCAGGTTTTCGCGCACCAGCTCCTGGTACAGCGCTTCGGCAACGTCGTCCTCAATCACCAGCGAGTGACCGGCGCTCAGACCGTAACGGGCGACAAACGCATCATCCACTTTCGCTTCAATGTCCACCAGCGTCTGATCGATACCGACGACCCATGCCGCGCTGGTTTCGTTTTCTGGCTGGATTTGCTGCAGGAGCGGATCGCGGGCATTGACGGGGAAGTAGTGTTTGGATTTGCGTTTACCGGGAAATTTCATGGTCTGAACTGTACGAAGAATATGGGCCGGGAATGGTAGCACAAACCCGGCCCGGAGTGCGATCAGCGGCTGTTCGTTACCAGCGAGACCATCATGTCGATATGCTCAGGCGAGTCGTTAAGCGCCGGAATGTACTCGTACTTTTCGCCGCCAGCCTCAAGGAAAAATTCCCGGTTTTGCACCGCGATCTCCTCCAGCGTTTCCAGACAATCGGCCGAGAAGCCCGGCGACATCACCTGAATGTGCTTCACGCCCTTCTCGCCCAGCATTTTGAGGGTTTCATCAGTGTACGGCGTCAGCCACGGCTCGCGGCCAAAGCGCGACTGGAAGGTCATCATCACCTTCTCCGGCGGCAGGCCAAGGGCGGAAACCAGCTCGCGCGTGGTATCGCGGCAGCGCTGCGGATAATCATCCCCTTCATTGGCGAAACGCTGCGGGATCCCGTGATAGGAAAGGAGCAGCAGATCCGGCTCGCCGTGCTTTTCAAACGACGCGCGCGCGCTGTTGGCAAGCGCCTGGATGTAGAGATCGTTATCCGCGTAGTCGCGAATAAAGGTCACGCCCGGAATGCGGCGGCGGGTCGCCAGAATGCGGGCCAGCTCGTCCCAGACGGCGGCCACCGTCGAGCAGGAATACTGCGGGTAGAGCGCCAGCACGACGATATGGTCCACGCCCTGCGCCAGCAGTGATTCCACCGCGCTTTTCAGGGACGGTTTTCCGTAGCTCATGCCGAGCGCGACGGGCATATCCGGCAGGCGGGCGGCCAGCGCTTTTTCCTGGCGACGGCTGTAAACCATCAGCGGCGAGCCCTCTTCCATCCAGACGGACTGATAGAGTTTGGCGACGCGCGGAGAACGAATCGGCAGAATGACGCCACGCAGCAGCGGCCACCACAGCAGTCTCGGGAAATCCACGACGCGCGTGTCGCTTAAAAATTGTCGCAGGTAGCGTTTTACCGCGTCTGATGTAGGTGCTTCTGGAGTGCCCAGATTGGCAAGCAGGATGCCGGTTTTCGCCTGACTCATTCACGCCTCTTAACCATTTGATAGGTTGTCAATTGTAGCGGAAATGCGTTTAAACGAAACCCATTGCTGTAATAGGTAAGATGAGAATATTTCTCACCCGGGAGCCCGGGTGAGAGGCGCGCGATTAGCCGAGGATTTTTTCCAGCTCTGCACGTACGTCAGCCACGGCTTTGGTGCCGTCAACTTTCGCGTATTTGGTGTTACCCGCCTGCGCTTCTTTGGTGTAGTAGCCGATCAGCGGTGCGGTCATCTGATGGTATTCCACCAGGCGTTTACGCACGGTCTCTTCCTGATCGTCTTTACGGGTGGTCAGCTCTTCTCCGGTCACGTCGTCTTTGCCTTCAACCTTAGGTGGGTTGAATTTGATGTGGTAAACGCGGCCAGAAGCAGCGTGTACGCGACGGCCAACGATACGGTCAACGATCAGCTCGTCCGGCACGTCGAACTCCAGAACGTAGTCCACGTTGATGCCCGCTTCTTTCATGGCGTCAGCCTGAGGAATGGTGCGTGGGAAGCCGTCCAGCAGGAAACCGTTACGGCAGTCTTCCTGAGCAATGCGCTCTTTGACCAGAGCAATAACCAGCTCGTCGGTTACCAGCTTGCCTGCGTCCATGATGTCTTTCGCTTGTTTACCCAGCTCGGAGCCAGATTTTACAGCGGCGCGCAGCATGTCACCGGTGGAGATTTGCGGAATACCGTATTTCTCCATGATGAACTGAGCCTGAGTTCCTTTACCCGCGCCCGGAGCGCCAAGCAGAATAATACGCATTGCGAAAATCCCCTCAAAAGTCGTTTCAATTTTTCAAAAGCGCTAAACAATACCACCAGAACGGGCATCGCTCAAGGAAGGCGGGAAGGCTGAAACGGTTAACGGGGGGAGATTATTTGGGAGGGTGGGGTCTGGTGCCCTCACCCCGGCCCTCTCCCACGGGAGAGGGAGAAGACCAGGGGAGGCGTGGTCAATTACGCCAGCAGCAGCGCATTCACACGTTTAATGAACAGGTTAGGATCTTCCAGCGTGCCGCGCTCGGCCAGCAGGGACTGATCCAGCAGCAGCTCAACCCACTCGGCAAAGCGGGCGTCGTCCTGGGTATCCGCCGCGCGTTTCACCAGAGGATGATCCGGATTAAGCTCAAAGATATATTTCACTTCCGGCATCGCCTGGCCCGCCGCAGCGAACAGCTTCGCCATCTGGGTGCTCATTTCGTCCACATCGGTGGTGACAATCGCCGGGGTGTCGGTCAGACGGTGCGTGAAGCGCACCTCTTTCACGCGCTCGCCCAGCAGGGTTTTCACGCGCTCAACGAACGGCTCCAGCGCCTTCTCGGCTTCTTTCGCGCTTTCGTCCACTTCATCCGCCAGCTTGTCGATGGATTCGTCCGCTTTGGCTACGGACTGGAACGCCTTACCGTCGAACTCGGTCAGGTAGTTCATCATCCACTCGTCGATGCGGTCAGAAAGCAGCAGCACTTCGATGCCTTTCTTGCGCAGCAGCTCCAGGTGCGGGCTGCTCTTCGCCGCCGCGTAGCTGTCGGCGGTGATGTAGTAGATCTTCTCCTGCCCTTCTTTCATGCGGGAGACGTACTCTTCCAGCGACACGGTCTGCGCGGAGGAGTCGGTGTGCGTAGAGGCGAAGCGCAGCAGTTTGGCGATGGTTTCAACGTTCGCGGTGTCTTCTGCCGGGCCTTCTTTCAGCACCAGGCCGAACTGTTTCCAGAAGGTCTGATATTTTTCAGCATCGTCTTTCGCCAGTTTTTCCAGCATCTGCAGCGCACGTTTGGTCAGGGCGTTGCGCAGGTTACGGGTGACGGTGCTGTCCTGCAGAATTTCACGCGAGACGTTCAGCGGCAGATCGTTAGAATCTATCAGACCGCGCACGAAGCGCAGGTAGTTCGGCATGAACTGCTCGGCGTCGTCCATGATGAACACGCGCTGCACGTACAGCTTCAGGCCGTGCTTGTGATCGCGGTTCCACATGTCCCACGGCGCCTGTGCCGGGATGTACAGCAGGCTGGTGTACTCCTGCTTACCTTCCACGCGGTTGTGGCTCCAGGTCAGCGGGTCGGTAAAGTCGTGGGCGATGTGCTTGTAGAACTCGTTGTATTCGTCGTCTTTAATTTCAGACTTGTTGCGCGTCCACAGCGCCTGCGCCTTGTTGATCTTCTCCCAGGAAACCACGGTTTCGCCGTCTTTCTCTTCCTGTTTTTCAATCTCTACCGGCAGGGCGATGTGATCGGAATATTTGCTGATGATGGAGCGCACGCGCCAGTCGTTCAGGAAATCATCTTCCCCTTCGCGCAGGT
Source organism: Enterobacter asburiae (assembly GCF_001521715.1). Taxonomy (NCBI): domain Bacteria; kingdom Pseudomonadati; phylum Pseudomonadota; class Gammaproteobacteria; order Enterobacterales; family Enterobacteriaceae; genus Enterobacter; species Enterobacter asburiae. The sequence goes on along the minus strand of NZ_CP011863.1, from coordinate 163,715 downwards.
GCAGGGTGATTTCGGTGCCGCGATCCGCCTTGGTGATGTCATCAACGGTGTATTCGCCTTCCCCTTTGGATTCCCACAGCACGCCGTTCTCGGCGCTGTCGCCTGCCGCACGGGTACGGACGGTAACTTTGTCGGCCACGATAAACGCCGAGTAGAAGCCCACGCCGAACTGGCCGATGAGCTGGCTGTCTTTCGCCTGGTCAGAGCCCATGGACTCGAGGAACGCTTTGGTGCCGGATTTGGCGATGGTGCCGAGGTGGTCGATCACCTCATCGCGGTTCATCCCGATGCCGTTATCGGCGATGGTCAGGGTGCGGTTCTCTTTATTGAACGAGACGCGCACGCGCAGCTCGCCGTCGCCTTCGTACAGGTCCGGTTGGACAGCGCGCGGAAGCGCAGCTTGTCCGCCGCGTCCGAGGCGTTGGAAATCAGCTCACGCAGGAAAATTTCTTTGTTGGAATACAGGGAATGGATCATCAGGTGCAGAAGCTGTTTTACTTCTGACTGGAAACCACGGGTTTCTTGTCCTTTCATCTAAGTCGACCTCAACAATGCCATTTAACGGGGTTTTAAAACGTTGAGTGAGAGATGGGGATAAGGGGGGAAATTTTCAAGCGGAGGCCGCGCGCGCAGCCTCCGTTTGGTCAGAAAACAATCTTGTGACGACCGGCCAGAGAGTGCGACAGCGTGGTGCCGTCGACCATTTCCAGCTCGCCGCCCACCGGCACGCCGTGGGCGATGCGGCTGGCGTCAACGCCGTACTGCGAGCACAGTTCGGCGATGTAGTTGGCGGTTGCCTCCCCTTCCACCGTTGGGTTGGTGGCGAGGATCACCTCTTTGATGGTTTCGGACTCAAGACGCTGTTCAAGGCGGTCAAGACCGATATCATCCGGGCCAATGCCGTCCAGCGGGGAGAGATGTCCCATCAGCACGAAGTAGCGGCCGGAAAACTGCCCGGTTTGTTCGATGGCGTAGATGTCCGCAGGACTCTCCACCACGCAAATCTGACCGTTTTCCTGACGACGCGGGTTCGTACAGATGTTACACACGTCCTGCTCGGTAAAGGTGCGGCAATCCGCACAGTGACCAATTTCTGACATGGCGCGGGTTAAAGCCTGCGCCAGGCGCATCCCGCCGCTGCGGTCGCGCTGCAATAGCGTAAACGCCATGCGCTGCGCCGACTTCGGGCCAACGCCCGGCAGGCAGCGCAGTGCTTCCATTAACTGCGTGAGCAGCGGACTGGTTTGCATCAGAATGGCATCTTGAAGCCAGGCGGCAGCTGCATACCGCTGGATACAGAGGCCATTTTCTCTTTCTGAGTTTCGTCGATACGGCGAGCGGCATCGTTAAACGCGGCTGCAACCAGATCTTCCAGCATCTCTTTGTCGTCTTCGAGCAGGCTCGGGTCGATTTCCACGCGACGGCAGTTGTGCGCACCGTTGATGGTCACTTTGACCAGACCGGCACCGGACTCACCCGTGACTTCCAGCTGAGCGATCTCTTCCTGCATCTTCTGCATTTTTTCCTGCATCTGCTGAGCCTGCTTCATCAGGCCACCCAGACCGCCTTTTCCACCAAACATAGGCTTCTCTCTTCTTTCACGTTTAAGGATTACAACCGTAAGTCAGACTCACGATCAAATGGGGCGAATACTCTCTTCATCCAGATCGGCGTCGAAGAACCGGCGCAGGGTCTGAATGTTGTTATCCGCAATAATCGCCTCGCGCGCCTGCGCGAGCTTTTCTTCATAAATGGCCTGGCGCCACTCGAGCGGCGTTCGCACTGCCGGATTATCATCTTCAATGATAGTCAATTCAACCGGCGCGCCCTGTAATGCGGTGAGCGCCTCGGCCAGCGCCTTTTGCGCGCCAGGGGAATTGAGGTGCCGCTGACCCGGACGCAGGTGCAAACGCACCTGATTGCCGTCCTGCTCTTTCCAGGCATTCAGCGCGACCTGCTCCACCAGCTTAGGCAGCTGAAGTTTGCTGACCTCGGCGGCCCAGGCGTCGCGCACTATGGACTCTTCGGCAAGCTTCGCGGAAAGCTCCGGCGTTTTCTCATGCTCCAGCGCCTTTTTCAGCGCTTTCGGCGTGGCGACCTCTTCCTTCACCTCTTCGGTGATGGTGGTTGCCTTCCAGCGGTAAGCCTCTTCTTTCACCGGGGCTTTCTGCTCGAGCGCGGACGGTGCAGGACGCGACTGTACGCGCTCCGTTACCGAGGCCAGTCGTTCAAGCGCGGCGTTGTTCACCGGCCGCGCTCTTCCTGGCGCTGCCGGTTCACTCTTTTTTGGTTTGGTTACTCCCTGCGCACGCTGCAGCTGGCTGCGTGCGGCAAGCACCGAACTGGTGGCATCCGACAGCGGCACGTTCTGCTGTGGCGGCGGTGTCGGCTGCGGTGGCACCTGCTGCGGCGACATCACCGCCGTAGGGGCGACCGGCGCGAAAGACTGCCGCGGCGCTTCCGGCTCCGGCAATGGCATGCGCGGGTGGAACGCCAGCGCGCGCAGCAGCGTCATTTCAACGCCCATTCTGGGGTCCGGCGCGAACGGTAACTCTTTGCGGCCAATCAGCAGCGTCTGGTAATACAGCTGCACGTCGGCAGGCGGCACGGTGCGGGCAAGTTCACGCATCCGCTGTTCGATAGCGGCCATATCCGCACCGATGGCGGACGGAGAAAGCTGCAGCATTGCCACGCGGTGCAGCAGGCTGAGCATCTCAACCAGCAGCCCTTCCCATTCAATACCCCGGGCAGCGGCGGCATTCACCTGCGACATCACGCGTTCGCCGTTGGCGGCAATCATCGCTTCGATAAGCGACAGCGCCTGATCGTCATCCAGCGTGCCGAGCATGGTGCTGACCGCCTCGGTGGAGAGCTTGCCGTCACCGCTGGCAATCGCCTGGTCGGTCAGGCTGAGCGCATCACGCAGGCTGCCGTCCGCCGCGCGGGCCAGCAGCTGCAGGGCGCGCGGCTCGTGAACGATCTTCTCTTCATCAAGAATGTGCTCAAGCTGAGCGCGGATCTGCTCAACGTCCAGCGCCTTCAGGTGGAACTGCAGGCAGCGCGACAGGATCGTGACCGGCAGCTTTTGCGGATCGGTGGTCGCCAGCAGGAACTTCACGTGCGCGGGCGGCTCTTCCAGCGTTTTCAGCAGGGCGTTAAAGCTATGGCGCGACAGCATGTGCACTTCATCGATCAGGTAGACCTTGAAGCGGCCGCGCGCCGGGGCGTACTGCACGTTATCGAGCAGATCGCGGGTATCTTCCACTTTGGTGCGCGAGGCGGCGTCGATCTCGATCAGATCGACAAAACGCCCCTGCTCGATCTCCCGGCAGTTATCACACACGCCGCACGGCGTGGCGGTGATCCCGGTTTCGCAGTTAAGACCTTTTGCCAGCAAGCGGGCAATAGAGGTCTTACCGACGCCGCGGGTGCCGGAGAAAAGATAGGCGTGATGGATGCGACCTAGCGACAAGCCGTTCGCCAGGGCCGTCAGCACATGTTCCTGACCGACAACGTCAGCAAAGGTTTGTGGTCGCCATTTACGGGCTAACACCTGATAACTCATGGGCAGGCTCTGCAACGCTGGAAGGTGAATTTATGGAGGGGAATGCTATCACAACCTCACCCATTGAGCGAGGTTGTGAAAACCGGGATTAATGACCCGGGAAAGGCACCAGGCTATAGCTGGTAATGCCCTGTTTTTCGAGGCGCTGTTCACCGCCGAGATCGAACAGGTTGATGATGAATGCCGCGTCGGTCACTTCACCACCCAGACGACGGATCAGCTTCACGGTCGCTTCAATGGTACCGCCGGTTGCCAGCAGATCGTCCACCACCAGCACTTTGTCGCCAGGTTTGATCGCATCCACGTGGATCTCCAGCTGATCGGTGCCGTACTCCAGCTCATAGCTCTCAGCAATGGTTTCACGCGGCAGTTTGCGCGGCTTACGCACCGGCACAAAACCCACGCCCATTGCCAGCGCAACCGGTGCGCCAAACAGGAAGCCACGGGCTTCGGTACCTACTACTTTGGTGATCCCGGCGTTTTTATAACGCTCGACCAGCAGTTCAATGCTGAGCGCGTACGCTTTCGGGTCTTCCAGCAAGCTGGTGACATCACGGAAAAGAATGCCAGGCTTTGGATAGTCCTGGATGCTTTTGATGCTGTTTTTCAGATATTCAAGCTGCTGTGCAGTTGCGGTCATCGGTTTTGCCTAAATGAAACAGTGTTACTCACAGCGCGCAACGAGTCGGCCAAGGCAACAATTGTTTAACCTTTGACCAGGCGCACCTGTGCTCGAAAACGGTCGAATTTACTGGCTGCGCGTGATAATTGCAACAGCCATGATGAGGCTTCAGTGCTTTTGTTGCTTTTCATCAACCACGGGGATCCGCCACATGAAGATAAGCAGGCAGGAGAGGATCGCCAGCAGCAGAATGCGTACCCACATCATTTTCACCAGCCATAATGAAATAGCGAAGGTGATGAGGATCACCGCGATCGCGCGCGGCTTCGCGCCGGGCGGCATGGCCCGGTGTTTTTGCCAGTGCCGCAGATAGCCGCCAAACCATGAACGATAGAGCAGCCAGTGGTGAAAACGCGGCGACGAGCGGGCGAAGCACCAGGCCGCCAGCAGGATAAACGGGGTGGTCGGCAGCAAGGGTAAAAACACACCCAGCGTGCCAAGCACTACCGCGAGCCAGCCAATGATGATTAAAATAGTACGCTTCATAATGCGAATCGTTATCAAACTGAACGGCTACTTTACCACTGGAGAGCGCCTTGAAAACAGCACTGCTTCTTGAGAGGCTGCAAAATCAGCTGATTGCTCTGCGGGAGCAGGCTACACCGCTAATGGGGCACGCCACGCTGAAACCGCGCTTTGACCGGCAGCTTTTTCGTACCCGCAGCACCGTCATTCAGGATTACCTGGCGGAAGCGCAGACGAACCTCGACGAGCTTCGCCATGCGGTTGAGAGTGAACAGCAGGAACAGGTGGCGTGGCTTGCGGAGCATCTCACTGAACAGATCACCGCTCTGCATCGCGAAATCGCCGCCTGGCCGCTGCGCGCCTGGGACAGCGCCTCGCCGGGGCTCGGTAAATGGCAGCGCAAGCGGCTGGAGAACCAGGAGTTTGAGCGCCGGCTGTTTGAGATGAAGCGCGAGCGCGAGACGCGGCTGAACAACAGCGAAACGCTGGAAGAGCAGCAGCTATTGATGCGCGAGATTAGCGCGCTGGAAGGACGCATCGTCCGCTGCCGTCAGGCGCGGGATGAGATTGAGCGCGTCATTGAACGTTTGACCCGTTAACAGGAGCCACACCCATGTCACTGGAAAATGCACCCGATGAGGTCAAGCTGGCCGTCGATTTGATTATGCTGCTGGAGAATCATGAGATCCCCGCCGAAACGGTGCTTAAGGCACTGGAGATTGTGCGGCGGGATTTTGAAGGTAAATTACCCTCACCCCGGCCCTCTCCCTGAGGGAGAGGGGGGAAATCGTTCCCTCGCCCCTGAGGGCAGAGGGAAAATAATAGATTACGCCGGAGTCGGATCGTCACCCTTGATGTCGCGCTTCAATTCCGTATGCTCATCACCCTTCTCGTTGCGCAGGTGAACCTCAAGCTGGTTGAAGGCGATATTAATATCGTTTTCACGGCACAGACGATCGATAGAGCGGTTAAGCTCATCCACCGTGTAGCTGCGGTCACGCAGCTCGCGCACGTATAAACGCAGCTCGTGATCCAGCGTGCTCGGCCCAAAGGTGGTGAAGAAGACCGCCGGAGCCGGATCGTGCATCACTTTCGGATGTTCTGACGCCGCCTTGAGCAGTACCTCTTTCACCTTCTCCAGATCCGATCCATAGGCTACGCCCAGGCGGATCACCACGCGCGTTACCGTATCCGAGAGCGACCAGTTGATCAGGCGCTCGGTCACGAACGCTTTGTTCGGGATGATCACCTCTTTGCGATCGAAGTCGGTGATGGTGGTGGCACGAATACGGATCTTGCTGACCGTACCGGAGAAGGTGCCGATGGTGACGGTATCGCCGATTCGTACCGGACGTTCGAACAGGATGATCAGGCCGGACACAAAGTTACCGAAGATCTCCTGCAGGCCAAAACCAAGACCGACCGAGAGAGCGGCCGCCAGCCACTGCAGTTTATCCCACGAGACGCCAAGCGAGCCAAAGACCGTCATCGCCCCAACAATAATGATCACGTAGTTGAGGATCGTGGTAATGGCGTAGGACGCCCCCTGGCGAAGATTCAGACGTGACAGGAGCAGCACTTCGAGCAGGCCTGGCAGGTTGCGAATCAGCGCCCAGGCCACCACCGACGACACCAGCGCAAACAGCAGGCTGCCCATGGTCACGCTTTTCATGACCGCCGCGCCCGCTTCGGTACCGTTGTATTGCCAGAGGGTAATACTGTCGAGATAGGCGAAAACGGTAATAAGATCGGACCAGATAGCCCAGAACATCACCGCAAACAGGGCGATCATCACCAGCATGGTGATGCGCAGCGTCTGCTGGTTAACCTGCTCCAGGGCGATGGTCGGCTCTTCCTGCGGTTCCGCGCCTTCGGCTCCTTCTTTCACCTGATGCTGACGACGCGCGATGGCACGGCGATAGGCGATGCGGCGGGCCGCCACGCTCAGGCCGCGCAGCACGGTCTGATAGAGCAGGTTCCAGACGATCACCAGATAGACCGTTTCAATCCAGCGCCCGGACAGGCGCAGCGTGGTGTAGAAGTAGCCCGTTGCCGTCAGCACCATCAGCGCCAGAGGAATGATCGCCAGCACCGTCACGGTGGCCAGGCGAATATTGTGGGACTCTTTATCACGCCAGCTGTCGCGGCACATCGGCCACATCAGGATCGCGATCAGCAGCAGGTTCAGCAGGATGACCAGCTGGCCCAGCACGTCATCCATCAGATGCAGCGGAGAAAGCTCAGAGACAACCGACCAGAAGTGGAGCGGAAGGAGCGCCAGGCTGATGCGCACAATCTGACGACGCCAGTGGCTGGTCAGCTGCGCAGGCATGTTGAAATGACGCACCGCCACGCCGTCTTTTTCCAGCACCTTCCAGCACACGCCAAACACCAGCCAGAACAGCGCCAGTTTTTTACTGAACGCCCACAGCAGGTCGCTGACGTTGAGCTGCATGGTGAGCAGAATCAGGCCCACGGCCAGAATAATCAGGCACACCGGCAGGGCGCGGATGAGATCGATGAGAATCGCTTTTGGCGTATGGAGCTGGCTATCGTTGCGCAGCTGCCCCACTTCGGAGGCCAGCTTCGCCTGATATTTTTTCAGCCAGCCCAGACGCCAGCGGATCAGGCCGGCAATCAGCAGCAGCGGTAATCCCGCCAGCAGGGCAATCGTCACCGCAGGCCAGGCTTTCTCCCAGTTTACGGTGATCTTCATGCTCTTAATCTGCGTTTTCAGCGTCTCCGGGAAGGATTTGACCCAGTCCCAGTCCATCGGCTTGTTGCTGTTCACCCAGAAAATCTGCTGGGTCAGGATCTCCTGCAGACTTTTCGAGACGCTCACCAGCTGCTGCTGGTTGATTTGCAGGTTAATGGCCATCATCAGCTGGTTGCCCAGCTGTTTGTTGAGCTGGTCCAGCAGCTCGCGACGCATATCCACGACCTGGAGCAGCGCGTCGTGCACTTCCGGGTTCACGTCGCTGGAATGCCCCTCTTCAATTTTGGCGACAAAGGTATCGCTCTGGAAAAGGGCATCGCGCTGCTGGTTGACGTCAAACTGTTCCAGACGTAAATCCGCAATGCGGTTGGTCATGTCCTCCAGCTCATCGGCGGACGGGAGCGTCTGCTGCTGCTGGTAGAGAATACGCGACAGCAGGAGGCTACCCTTCAGAACCGCAATCTGCTCTTTGATGTTGCGCTCAGCCTGCAGCGCGCGATCCAGCCAGTTCTTCACTTTGATATTTTGCTGAACCAGCGAGTTGCCGTTTTCCGTCGCCAGTATCAGGCGCTGGCTAAGCTGGTGGTTGGCCTCGAGCTCCTGTTTCACCAACGGATTCGCCTGAATTCGGGCGGTTTCGTCAGGCGATACGGCCTCCTGGGCGGTTTTTTCCGTCAGGGTCAGGCGTTTGCTGTTTACCGCCTCCTGCAACAGCTGAAGCTGGTGTTCCAGGCGATTAATATTCGCGGTGACGTAATCACGCTGTTTCTGAAGCGTGTCCTGCAGCACCGTATTCCCTTCAAGGCTTTTACGCTGCTGTTCGATTTGCGCATTGAGCAAGGTCTGCTGAACCAGCAGCAGGGTTTGCTGCGTCGGGCGCAGCGTGCCTTCGCCGACCGTCGTGCCGTTCAGACGGTTGCGGATCTGCTGCAGCTGCTGAGACGCGGCGTACATCGCGTTTTGCACGCGCTCGGGCTGGGTCTGCAGCGAGACAAGCTGGCTGTTATAGGTCGCGAGGTCGGACTGCGCGGTTTGCAGGTCGTCGAGCAGTTGCGCGACGCGAGACTCCAGCTGGCGTAAGGAGAGCGTCGAGAGCGTCTTGCGCGTCTCGTCGTCGTTATCCACATCGCTGAGGGCATTCAGCGCGTCGGTGGCCTTACGCATGTTTTCAGGCGCCTGCGCCACCTTCTGACGAAGCTGGACGGTTTCCGCTTTGATGCGTTCAATTTTATCCAGCGTTTCCAGCGTTTCCGTCAGGTCCTGCTGGACGAGTTTATCCTGAGGGGAGAGATCTTTTTGTTTGTTCAGCGTGTCGAGCTGCGACTGAACATCGCCGCGCGAGGGAATATCATTGCTGTTATCGGCGCGGGCCCAGGTCAGCGGCGCCGTGGCGAAGAAAAACAGCATCGCAAAGAGCAATGCAAAAACAGGATGTTGCGAGCGATTGATGGGCAGCATAGTTGTGAATGATGTCAGAAGATGACCGAAAATAGTCCGGCGTGAAGAATATCACGCTCGCTGAAAGCAGAATAGCGCGAACGTTATCCTCTGAGATAAATCCTGGAAAGGGATCAGGCCGTTAGCGAAGGCGCGTCGCTGCGCAGCGTGGGGCAGAGCTGTAGCATTTCCAGTAAAATCGCCACGTAGCTGCGGGCTTCCTCTTTGAGGTCAAAGGATTGCGGCGCGAAAAGCCAGTTTTCCATCAGACCGGAAATGTAGCTGCGCATCAGGATTGCCGCCCGTCGGGTCAAGAGATTGGCCGGTAATAGTTTTGCCTGCATACACAGGTTCAGGTTCTGTTCAATACGATCATAGCTCTCCAGGCTAAGGCTGCGTTGTGCCTGCTGCACCACCGCCATCTCGCCCACGAACTCGCATTTATGAAAAATAATCTCCATCATTAATCTGCGACGTTCTTCAACTACCGTTGCTTCAAGGATATATACTAAGGAAGGTGCGAATAAGCGGGGAAATTCTTCTCGGCTGACTCAGTCATTTCATTTCTTCATGTTTGAGCCGATTTTTTCTCCCGTAAATGCCTTGAATCAGCCTATTTAGACCGTTTCTTCGCCATTTAAGGTGTTATCCCCAGTTTTTAGTGAGATCTCTCCCACTGACGTATCATTTGGTCCGCCCGAAACAGGTTGGCCAGCGTGAATAACATCGCCAGTTGGTTATCGTTTTTCAGCAACCCCTTGTATCTGGCTTTCACGAAGCCGAACTGTCGCTTGATGATGCGAAATGGGTGCTCCACCTTGGCCCGGATGCTGGCTTTCATGTATTCGATGTTGATGGCCGTTTTGTTCTTGCGTGGATGCTGTTTCAAGGTTCTTACCTTGCCGGGGCGCTCGGCGATCAGCCAGTCCACATCCACCTCGGCCAGCTCCTCGCGCTGTGGCGCCCCTTGGTAGCCGGCATCGGCTGAGACAAATTGCTCCTCTCCATGCAGCAGATTACCCAGCTGATTGAGGTCATGCTCGTTGGCCGCGGTGGTGACTAGGCTGTGGGTCAGGCCACTCTTGGCATCGACACCAATGTGGGCCTTCATGCCAAAGTGCCACTGATTGCCTTTCTTGGTCTGATGCATCTCCGGATCGCGTTGCTGCTCTTTGTTCTTGGTCGAGCTGGGTGCCTCAATGATGGTGGCATCGACCAAGGTGCCTTGAGTCATCATGACGCCTGCTTCGGCCAGCCAGCGATTGATGGTCTTGAACAATTGGCGGGCCAGTTGATGCTGCTCCAGCAGGTTGCGGAAATTCATGATGGTGGTGCGGTCCGGCAAGGCGCTATCCAGGGATAACCGGGCAAACAGACGCATGGAGGCGATTTCGTACAGAGCATCTTCCATCGCGCCATCGCTCAGGTTGTACCAATGCTGCATGCAGTGAATGCGTAGCATGGTTTCCAGCGGATAAGGTCGCCGGCCATTACCAGCCTTGGGGTAAAACGGCTCGATGACTTCCACCATGTTTTGCCATGGCAGAATCTGCTCCATGCGGGACAAGAAAATCTCTTTTCTGGTCTGACGGCGCTTACTGCTGAATTCACTGTCGGCGAAGGTAAGTTGATGACTCATGATGAACCCTGTTCCATGGCTCCAGATGACAAACATGATCTCATATCAGGGACTTGTTCGCACCTTCCCTAATATTTCTCTCAATACTGAGAGTGGATCGTCAGGGAATTTTGCCCGATACTCACTCTCGAGATCGCTAATGCTGGACTCTGAAAGCTCCCAGATTTCACTGAACAGATCTGACTTATCTTTAAAATGCCAGTAAATCGCTCCTCGCGTCACACCGGCAGCCTGAGCAATCTGCGCCAGCGAGGTGGATGAAACACCCTGCTGCGAGAACAAACGTATTGCCACATCCAGAATGTGTTGTCGGGTTTCCAGCGCTTGTTGTTTAGTTTTTCGTGCCATAGGTGGGTGAATTTACAGGAGTCAGATTTACATACATTTGTGAATGTATGTACCATAGCATGACGATAATATAAACGCAGCAATGGGTTTTTAGACTCAGGACCCTTGATCAATTTGAAATCGGACACTCGAGGTTTACATATGAACAAAAACAGAGGGTTAACGCCTCTGGCGGTCGTTCTGATGCTCTCAGGCAGCTTAGCGCTAACAGGATGTGACGACAAACCAGCTCAACAAGGAGCTCAGCAGGCGCCAGAAGTAGGCGTCGTGACGCTCAAATCTGAACCTCTACAAATCACCACCGAATTACCAGGCCGTACCAATGCTTACCGCATTGCGGAAGTGCGTCCTCAGGTCAGCGGCATTATCCTGAAGCGTAACTTCACCGAAGGTGGTGATGTGAAAGCCGGCGAGTCTCTGTATCAGATTGATCCAGCAACCTATCAGGCCTCTTATGAAAGTGCGAAAGGCGACCTGGCAAAAGCACAAGCCGCGGCCAAAATTGCTCAGCTGACGTTGAACCGCTATCAAAAGCTGCTCGGCACTAAGTACATCAGCCAACAGGATTACGATACCGCTCTGGCCGATGCACAGCAGGCTAACGCGGCCGTGGTGGCAGCCAAAGCGGCCGTCGAAACCGCGCGCATTAACCTGGCCTATACCAAAGTGACCTCCCCTATCAGCGGTCGTATTGGTAAGTCTTCCGTCACGGAAGGGGCGCTGGTGCAGAACGGTCAGACCAATGCGCTGGCAACCGTGCAGCAGCTCGATCCGATCTACGTTGACGTAACGCAGTCCAGCAACGATTTCCTGCGCCTTAAACAGGAGCTGGCTAACGGCACCCTGAAACAGGAAAACGGTAAAGCCAAGGTGGAGCTGATTACCAACGACGGTATTAAGTTCCCGCAGGAAGGTACCCTGGAATTCTCTGACGTGACGGTCGACCAGACTACCGGTTCCATCACCTTACGTGCGATTTTCCCGAACCCTGACAAAAATCTGCTGCCAGGTATGTTCGTTCGCGCGCGTCTGGAAGAAGGAACGAATCCAACCGCACTTCTGGTTCCACAGCAGGGTGTGACCCGTACGCCTCGCGGCGATGCGAGCGCGCTGGTTGTTGGGGCTGATGACAAAGTCGAAACGCGCAATATCACCGCCACCCAGGCGATTGGCGATAAATGGCTGGTGACGGAAGGTCTGAAAGATGGCGATCGCGTGATTGTTACTGGTTTGCAAAAAGTTCGTCCTGGCGCGCAGGTTAAAGCACAGGAAGTGAAATCTGACGATAAACAACAAGCTTCGGCCGCTGGCCAGTCAGAACAAACCAAGTCTTAACTTAAACAGGAGCCGTTAAGACATGCCTAATTTCTTTATCGATCGCCCCATATTTGCGTGGGTGATCGCCATTATCATCATGCTGGCCGGGGGACTTGCGATCCTGAAGCTGCCTGTCGCGCAATATCCAACGATTGCGCCACCGGCGGTGACAATTTCCGCAACCTACCCGGGGGCTGATGCGAAAACGGTGCAGGACACCGTCACCCAGGTTATCGAACAGAACATGAACGGTATCGATAACCTGATGTACATGTCCTCAAACAGTGACTCCACCGGTACGGTGCAGATCACCCTGACCTTCCAGTCAGGTACGGATGCGGACATTGCGCAGGTTCAGGTGCAGAACAAACTGCAGCTGGCAATGCCTTTGCTGCCGCAGGAAGTACAACAGCAGGGTGTGAGCGTCGAGAAATCGTCCAGTAGCTTCCTGATGGTTGTCGGCGTTATCAACACCAACGGCACCATGACGCAGGAGGATATTTCCGACTACGTGGGCGCCAACATGAAGGACGCCATCAGCCGTACTTCCGGTGTGGGTGACGTGCAGCTGTTCGGTTCTCAGTACGCGATGCGTATCTGGATGGATCCGAACAAGCTGAACAACTTCCAGCTGACCCCGGTTGACGTGATCAGCGCAATTAAAGCGCAGAACGCCCAGGTAGCGGCCGGTCAGTTAGGCGGTACACCGCCGGTGAAAGGCCAGCAGCTTAACGCCTCGATCATCGCGCAGACCCGTCTGACCTCTGCCGATGAGTTCAGCAAAATTCTGCTGAAAGTGAATCAGGACGGTTCGCAGGTTCGCCTGCGCGACGTGGCGAAAGTTGAGCTGGGCGGTGAGAACTACGACATCATCGCGAAGTTTAACGGTAAACCGGCTTCCGGTCTGGGTATCAAACTGGCGACAGGCGCTAACGCCCTGGACACCGCCACGGCGATCCGCGCAGAGCTGAAGAAGATGGAACCGTTCTTCCCGTCAGGTCTGAAAATCGTTTACCCGTACGACACCACGCCGTTCGTCAAAATCTCGATTCATGAAGTGGTTAAGACGCTGGTTGAGGCGATCATCCTGGTCTTCCTGGTGATGTACCTGTTCCTGCAAAACTTCCGCGCGACGCTTATCCCAACGATTGCCGTGCCGGTGGTATTGCTCGGTACCTTTGCGATCCTGTCGATATTTGGCTACTCGATAAACACCCTGACGATGTTCGGGATGGTGCTCGCCATCGGCCTGCTGGTGGATGACGCCATCGTCGTGGTCGAGAACGTCGAGCGTGTGATGGCGGAGGAAGGTCTGCCGCCGAAGGAAGCGACCCGTAAATCAATGGGTCAAATCCAGGGCGCGCTGGTCGGTATCGCGATGGTGCTGTCTGCGGTATTTATCCCGATGGCCTTCTTCGGGGGCTCAACCGGTGCGATTTACCGTCAGTTCTCCATTACCATCGTTTCCGCGATGGCGCTGTCGGTGCTGGTAGCGTTGATCCTGACCCCTGCCCTGTGTGCCACCATGCTGAAGCCGATTCAGAAAGGCGGTCACGGCGAGCATAAAGGGTTCTTCGGCTGGTTTAACCGCATGTTCGATAAGAGCACGCACCACTACACCGACAGCGTGGGCAACATCCTGCGCAGCACCGGTCGTTACCTGCTGCTCTATATCATCATCGTGGTGGGCATGGCCTTCCTGTTCGTTCGTCTGCCAAGCTCGTTCCTGCCAGATGAAGACCAGGGCGTGTTCCTGACGATGGCACAGCTTCCGGCAGGTGCCTCGCAAGAGCGTACCCAGAAAGTGCTGGATGAAGTGACCGACTACTATCTCACCAAAGAGAAAGACAACGTTGAGTCCGTGTTTGCGGTTAACGGCTTTGGCTTTGCGGGTCGTGGTCAGAACACCGGTATTGCCTTCGTTTCTCTGAAAGACTGGTCTGAACGTCCGGGCGAAAAGAACAAGGTTGAAGCCATCACCGGCCGTGCAATGGGCACCTTCTCGCAGATTAAAGATGCGATGGTCTTCGCCTTTAACCTGCCAGCGATTGTTGAACTGGGTACCGCAACCGGCTTCGACTTCCAGCTGATTGACCAGGGCGGTCTGGGTCACGAAAAACTGACGCAGGCGCGTAACCAGCTGTTTGGTGAAGTCGCTAAACACCCTGACCTGCTGGTTGGCGTGCGTCCAAACGGCCTGGAAGATACGCCGCAGTACAAGATCGATATCGACCAGGAGAAAGCTCAGGCGCTGGGCGTATCCATCAGTGACATCAACACCACGCTGGGCGCTGCCTGGGGCGGTAGCTACGTTAACGACTTCATCGACCGCGGTCGTGTGAAGAAAGTCTACGTGATGTCCGAGGCGCAGTACCGTATGTTGCCGAACGATATCAACAGCTGGTTCGTGCGCGGCAGCAATGGTCAGATGGTTCCGTTCTCGGCGTTCTCAACCTCACGCTGGGAATACGGTTCACCGCGTCTGGAACGCTATAACGGTCTGCCATCGATGGAGATCCTGGGTCAGGCTGCTCCGGGCCGAAGCACCGGTGAAGCCATGAACCTGATGGAAGAACTGGCAAGCAAACTGCCTGCGGGTATCGGCTACGACTGGACCGGTATGTCCTATCAGGAACGTCTGTCCGGTAACCAGGCCCCTGCTCTGTACGCCATTTCACTGATTGTGGTCTTCCTGTGTCTGGCGGCACTGTACGAGAGCTGGTCGATTCCGTTCTCCGTTATGCTGGTGGTTCCACTCGGGGTTATCGGTGCGCTGCTTGCGGCAACGTTCCGTGGACTGACCAACGACGTTTACTTCCAGGTAGGCCTGCTGACAACCATTGGCTTGTCGGCGAAGAACGCGATACTTATCGTTGAATTCGCCAAAGATCTGATGGAGAAAGAAGGCAAAGGCCTTATTGAGGCGACGCTTGAAGCGGTTCGTATGCGTCTGCGCCCAATCCTGATGACGTCGCTGGCATTTATCCTCGGCGTACTGCCGCTGGTTATCAGCTCCGGTGCAGGCTCCGGCGCGCAGAACGCAGTAGGTACAGGCGTGATGGGCGGTATGGTTACCGCGACCGTACTGGCTATCTTCTTCGTACCGGTGTTCTTCGTGGTGGTTCGCCGCCGCTTTAGCCGAAAGAATGAAGATGTTGAACACAGTCATTCGGTAGAACCTCACTGATACCGGTTTCACATGATAAAAAGGCCGCATTAGCGGCCTTTTTCATTTTCAGAAAAAATCATAAATTACGCTTATTGTGGTTCTATTTATTTTCTGCCATCTTAAATAGACATATCATAATTAACTGATAACTTAATCGGTGAATTCAGGATTTTTTTAATTTCATTTCCCCGCTTAAGGTATTAGGAATATTCCTAATAAGAAGTTCTTACAAAGATAAGTCTGAATCTGAACTTTTCTCATCATTTTTGCTAAGCCGATGAAACGTAAGGAAGCGATAAAACCCCATCGTTAATTTGGATAAAAACGTTGAGTCCAGGATGACCATTTGCTTGCACGCTCCCAGCCTGCGGTTTTATTTGTAATTTTTCGTAATAGCGCGGTGAAATCCAGGAAGGAGTGGCTTATAGTTAGGTTATCAGGAACACAGCACTCATGTAGCTAAGTCAGTTGTATCCATCCCGACAATGATGTTCGGTGAGTAAGAAATCACTCAGAAGGGGATGCGCTATGGACGAGTACTCGCCAAAAAGGCATGATATCGCGCAGTTGAAATTTCTCTGCGAATCCTTGTACCATGACTGCCTTGCCAATCTTGATGAAAGTAACCATGGCTGGGTAAACGACCCAACGTCTGCCATCAATTTACAGTTGAATGAGCTGATAGAGCATATCGCAACCTTCGCACTTAATTATAAAATTAAGTACAATGAAGATAATAAGCTCATTGAGCAAATTGATGAATACCTGGACGACACCTTTATGTTGTTCAGCAGTTACGGCATTAACGCTCAGGATTTGCAAAAATGGCGTAAATCGGGAAATCGGCTATTCCGCTGTTTCGTCAACGTGAGCAGAGCTAACCCGGTGAGTCTTTCCTGTTAAAATTATTACAATTACTAAGGTGAATTTATGTCTGATAAACCACTCACAAAAATCGATTATTTGATGCGCTTACGACGTTGTCAGTCAATTGACACGCTTGAGCGCGTCATTGAAAAGAATAAATATGAGCTTTCTGATAATGAACTGGCGGTATTTTATTCAGCCGCTGACCATCGTCTTGCTGAACTGACAATGAATAAACTGTATGACAAAATCCCTACTTCTGTGTGGAAATTTGTCCGTTAATCTTTGAAGGGTGTCTGTAGAGTTCTACGCCTCGTTCTGAGTATTTACCTATCCCGTTATGCTCCCTGTGCGTAAGCCAGGTCTCCGTGTAAAACGTGTTCATCAGCAGCAATGTTGTGACGCCAGTCACATCGGCTTTTCGGGAACGTTCCCCTTCTGGCCTGTTCCGATTACCCTTCGGTAATCACATCCAGAGAGGTTTCCAATGAGCTTAGAAAAACAGAAAATGATTGCCGGTGAACATTACCGCCCCGGCGATGAGACGTTACGGGCTGACCGACTGCGGGCCCGCCATCTGGTTTACCGCTATAACCACACCGCGCCTGATGAAAAAACAGAACGACAGAACATTCTGGCTGAACTTCTTGGACAAAGCGCAGGCGCTTATATAGAGCCGAGCTTCCGCTGCGACTATGGATATAACATTTATCTGGGCAAAAACTTTTACGCTAACTTCGACTGCGTGATGCTGGATGTCTGCCCTGTCCATATTGGCGATAACTGCATGCTCGCGCCGGGTGTTCATATTTATACGGCTACCCATCCCCTGGATGCGGAGGAACGAAACAGCGGCGTGGAGTTTGGAAAACCCGTCAATATTGGCAATAACGTCTGGATTGGTGGCCGGGCGGTCATTAACCCCGGCGTCACCATTGGTGATAATGTGGTGGTGGCCTCCGGCGCCGTCGTGACGAAAGACGTCCCGGCTAACGTCGTCGTTGGCGGCAACCCGGCAAAAATCATCAAAACGCTGTGAGGTTACGGGGAGCCAACTGTTATGGTCTTTTAGGGCCAGACTGTTACTTTTTTCAGCCTGATGGCTCCCCTAAAATTGGCAGACACCCTGTATTGTCAACTCTCATGAAGGCAAATAATGACCGAGATACAGCGCCTGCTTACCGCCACCATCGACGATCTCAACCTCCGCGAAAAGCGCGACAATCGCCCGCGCTTTAGCATTAGCTTTATTCGCAAACATCCTGGACTGTTTGTCGCCATGTATGCCGCCTGGCTGGCGACGCTTGTTGTGATGCTGACATCCGAAACGCTGGTGGACTCCGTCTGGCTGCTGGTTGTACTGTTTGTCGTCTTTAACGCCTTTTTCTTTTTCGACGTGAATCCGCGCTACCGTTACGAAGATATCGACGTGCTCGATTTCCGGGTCTGCTACAACGGCGAATGGTACAACACGCGTTACGTGCCAGAAGAGCTGATCGAAAACATTATGCACTCTCCGGCGGTTGAAGCCGGGCAAAAAGAGAAGCTGCAGAAAATGGTCTCCACCAAAGGTCAGCTCTCTTTCTATGATGTCTTTACCCTTTCCCGCCCTGCTGCTGCGTAATTAACGTCTGCAGACGTCGGATCCCCGGCGCAAACTGAGAAGCAGAGGTATTGCCGTAACCTAAAACCAGACCGGTTTGCCCCTGCTTCGCCTCCAGGTAGTACCCGCTCAGCGCAGCGGGTGCCAGCTGAAACGCCCTCGCCTGCTCCACCAGCCTCTGGTCGTCAATACCGTCTATCGCCAGCGCCAGATGCATTCCCCCTTCGCCTGCCAGAATGCGGTGCGGAGAATGCAGCTCTGCGCCCAGCACCTCCCGCAGCTGGCGGTAGCGCTTACGGTAGAGCCGACGCATGGCGGCAAGATGACGGGCGTAATGACCTTCTTCAATAAACAGCGCCAGGGTACGCTGCTCCGCACGATGCCCTCCGCGCAACAGCGAGCCGATGGCCGGGCGAGCCGCTTTCGCCAGAGCTGGCGGTAACACCATGAACCCCATTCTGAGCGATGGAAACAGCGTTTTACTGAACGTCCCCAGATACACAACAGGGGCATTGTTGACCATTCCCAGCATCGCCGGTACGGGCTCACCGGCATAGCGGAACTCGCTGTCGTAATCGTCTTCAATGATCCACGCGTTGTGCTGCCGGGCCAGCTCCAGCAGCGCCAGCCGCCGCCGCGCGCTGAGCACGCTCCCGTAAGGGAACTGATGCGAAGGTGAGGTAAAAATCAGTGAAGGAGCGGGCGCATCCAGCCCTTCCCAGCACATTCCCTCGTCATCTACCGGTATTCCCGTCATTGCCAGGCCGGTTTTAACAAACGCACTCTTTGCCCCGCTATAGCCGGGGTTTTCTACCCAGACGACATCGCCAGGCTCGCTTAACAGCATCGTGCAGAGATTGACGCCCTCAAGCGCTCCTTCGGTTATCACTATCTGGCTGGCGTCGCAGTCGATACCGCGGGACAGGGCGAGATGCCGGGCAATCGCGGCCCGCAGCGACGGCTCGCCGGCCGGGTCGCCATAGCCTAACAGGGCACTCCCCTCCTCGCGCAGGACGCGATCGTACAATCGCCGCCACAGCGGCAAGGGGAAATAGTTAATGGCAGGCGTTCCCGGCGTAAACGCCATCACCGGGGTGTCGCGCTGCACAGGCGCGGGCAGCAGGGCGACCCGTTTTGTCAGCCTGACGTCAGGATCCGGCAATGCCCGGGTAATCGTACGATGAGCGAATTGCCCCACCCGCGTACCCTGACGGTTACGCAGCAAATAGCCTTCGAGCGTGAGCTGGTCCAGCGCCGCATTGACGGTGTTTCGGGAAACCGAGATCTGCTGCGCCAGCGTTCGCGAACCGGGCAGCTGGCTGCCGGACCGAAGCCTTCCGCCCAGAATGGCCTCCCGCAAAGCGAGATAGAGCGCGCGCTGGAGCGTCTCTTGCCCACGCTTTTTCAGCGCAGCATGGAGCAAAGCGTAAAGCTCATCACCCGGTATATTCATCTTCCCTCCTTGTGGTACCAGAAAAACATAGCTTGGTGGTTCTTTTTAAGGAACCAGCAATTCACTAATCTGGAGATCTTTTCAACGTCACGGAAATAAAGATGAATACATTCAATGCGTTTGGGCAGCCCGTAGGTGAAGCCCTTATCGACTGGCAGCCTCGTCAGCACCCGTCCCGAGTGGTCCTTCAGGGTCACTATTGTCGGCTTGAGCCGCTGCGCGTGGAGCATGCCCATGCGTTGTTCTCCGCCTATTCCCTGGCCGAAGATACCCGCAGCTGGACGTGGCTGCTGCGTGAACCCGATGCCACCGCAGAGGAGTTTGCCGACTGGGTGGCGAGCGTGAGTGAGTTATCCGATCCCATCCACTTTACCGTTATGGATAACCGGACCCAGTCCCCCGTCGGGACGCTGTCCCTGATGCGGATCGATCCTAAAAACGGCGTCGTGGAAGTGGGGCACGTTCACTTCTCTCCTCTGTTAAGCCGCACGCCAGGGTCGACAGAAGCGCAGTATCTGCTGATGCGGTACGTGTTCGATACCCTGGGGTACCGGCGTTATGAATGGAAGTGCAATAGCCTGAACGAGCCTTCCCGCAAAGCGGCGCTGCGTCTGGGCTTTCAGTTTGAGGGGCACTTTCGTCAGGCGCTGGTCATAAAAGGCCGTAACCGGGATACCGACTGGTTTTCGATTCTCGATAAAGAGTGGCCGGCGCTGGCTAACGCCTTTGAAAGCTGGCTTGCCACCGACAATTTTACTGCCGATGGCAAACAGAAAAGATCCCTGGAAAGCTGGCGAGAAACGCGCGTTTAGCGTCTTTTTTTACGTCCCTGAACCGCCTTAAAGCGCGGATTAGATTTGCAAATCACGTATAAGCGTCCCTTGCGTTTGACTATCTGGCAATCCGGGTGGCGCTGCTTTGCACTGCGTAATGAGTTAAGTACCTGCATGGTTAGCCCCGCTTCGCATTGAGAAAACCGCCAAAACGCTTGCGGAAGCGTGCTGCGCTGCCGTCCGTAGAGAACGTTTTTTGCTTACCGGTATAAAACGGGTGCGATTTTGAAGAAACCTCGATGGTGATGTAAGGATATGTCTCACCGTCGAGTTCAATTTCGCGGTCGGTTTTAATGGTTGAGCCGACTTTAAAGTATTCATTAGCGCTGGTGTCGTGGAATACCACGGTACGATAGGCTGGGTGGATATCGGGTTTCATCGTAAATCCTTTATGTTTTGTTATAACATAACAAAATAATATCCAGGCGAGGTTGAAAAAACAACCCCTCTCTTCTGACGATATTTTCTGGTCGCCTGAGATAAAATGAAAACCATGCCAACCACGTGCTATAACTATATCATTTCGCGGTAAAATCTTTCTCTTCAGGCAGGGAACTCAATGCCCAGGAACGGGTATACGAGGAAGGACACGACAGCATGAAAACCCGACATCTGGTCAGTCTGGTGACTGGCGTACTTATCTTTTCTGTGCTGGTCCCCATTTGCCTGAGCATCTGGCTGGCCCACCGCCAGGCGGAAGATAAATTTGCCGATGCGCTGGATAACTATGCCTCCCGCGTGCTGGTACGCACCGACAGGGTTGTGGATCAGGCAAAAGAAGCGCTCGATCACCTGCAGGCCTTTGAGGGAGTGCCGTGTAGCCCCTTGCAATTGAGGGAAATGCGCCGGGTCGCTTTCTCGTGGCGATATGTCCAGGAAGTGATTTATATCGACAACCTTCGACCGCTCTGCTCCTCCCTGGAGCAAACCAGTCATGCGTCCCCTTTCCCTCCTCCGATGCGCATTACCGAAGATGGTTACAGCGCGTGGCTGACCACGCAAAACGATCTTGGGTTTAACCGCTACATGACGGTGCTGGGAAAAGGCCACTACCTTGTCATGATCGATCCTGCCTCGCTGGTGGACGTGATCCCTTTCGGCGAGATAGCGATTGATGCCGCCCTGGTAGGAAGCGCAACGCACCGCATATTCGCCAGCAGCAGCAAGCTCGACTCTCACATCCGCGACATGGTTCAGGAGCGGGGTGTGAAAAGCGTGCAGTACAACGGTTCAATGTACGTCATGAAGTCTGTACCTGAGCTTGGATTTACCGTCGTCGCATGGGCAACGCTCAAACCGCTCGCTGAAACCTGGCACCGGCAGCTTCTTTTCTGGTTACCGTTCGGCATGTTGATAAGCCTGCTCGCCGCACTGTTTGTCCTGCGGATCCTGCGGCGTATCCAGTCGCCGCGCAATCGCCTGCTTGACGCCATTAACAGCCGGGATTTTGTAGTCCACTATCAGCCCATCGTGGCGCTCTGTAGCGGAAAAATTGTGGGCGCCGAGGCGCTGACGCGCTGGCCCCAGCCGGACGGAAGCTGCCTCTCGCCGGATATTTTTGTCCCCCTTGCCGAGCAAACGGGGCTCATCTCGCAGCTGACTCAGCTCGTCATCGAAAAGGTGTTTGAAGATATGGGCCACTGGCTGCAACGCTATCCGGATCAGCATATCTCCATCAACCTCGCGCCTGCCGATTTAACCTCCGGCATCCTGCCGCCTCTGCTGAGTCAGCTCCTGAATAAGTGGCAAATCCATCCCCGACAAATCGCCCTTGAGCTCACCGAGCGGGGCTTTGCCGATCCCAAAATTAGCGCACCGGCTATCGCCGCATTCCGTCGTTCGGGCCACCCTGTCTATATTGATGATTTTGGCACGGGCTATTCCAGCCTGAGCTATCTGCAGGATCTGGATGTCGACACGCTAAAAATTGATAAATCGTTCGTGGATGCGCTGGAGTATCCAAACGTGACGCCGCACATCATTGAAATAGCCAAGTCGCTGAAGCTGGCGATGGTAGCGGAGGGCGTCGAAACCGCAGGGCAACTCGCCTGGCTGCACCGCCACGGCGTGCAGTACGGTCAGGGATGGTTTTACAGTAAAGCGCTGCCAAAGACGGAATTTATTCTTTGGGCAGAAAATAACCTCGGCACGCACGCTACTTAAGATAGGATTTCATCACCCGCAACACCACGTCAAGATCGGCTTCACGCTGCGCTTCTTCAGGCTCTTTCACCACATGATCGGTTAAATGCCCTTCGATCACCTGCATCATCATGCCATTGACCGCTCCACGGATCGCCGCCAGCTGCTGTAACACTTCGGCGCATTCGTGATCGCTGTTGAGCATTTTTTCCAGCGCGGTGCTCTGCCCCTGAATTTTCTTCAGGCGAGTCAGTAACATCTTCTTGTCGCGAACGGTATGTGACATCTCTGTATCCCTTATTTTTTGGCTTTTAAAGCATATCACGCTCTACTCCCCCTGAGTATTTTTCTACTGGGGGGGTAGTATCGAGCTACTGGGGGGGAGTAGTATCTCCGCACGCTTTCCACTCCGGAATTTCCAATGACCGATTTTGCTTCACTCCTTCAGCAGGGCAATGCCTGGCTGTTTGTTCCCAGCGCTATCCTGCTCGGTGCGCTACATGGCCTGGAGCCGGGCCATTCAAAAACAATGATGGCCGCCTTTATTGTGGCCATCCGCGGCACGCTGAAACAGGCGGTGCTGCTCGGCCTGGCGGCCACGCTCTCCCATACGGCGGTGGTCTGGCTCGTTGCGATGGCGGGATTATGGTTTGGTCGGGGCTGGGATGCACACACGTCCGAACCCTGGTTCCAGCTGATCTCCGGGGTGCTGATCGTTGCGATCGCCCTGTGGATGGCGTGGCGAACCTGGAAAGAGAGCCAGCCGCACGATCATCATCATCACGACCATGATCACCACCACGACCACCATGACCATGACCATGACCATGACCACCATCATGATCATCATCACCACGAACACTCGCTGGTTGAAGAAGAGTGGCAGGACGCCCACCAGCGCGCTCACGCGCAGGATATTAACCGGCGCTTCAGCGGTCAAAATGTCACCACCGGACAGATCGTAATGTTTGGCCTGACCGGCGGGCTTATCCCCTGTCCGGCGTCCATCACCGTGCTGCTGATCTGCCTGCAGCTGAAGCATTTCGCCCTCGGCGCGATGCTGGTGTTCAGCTTCAGTATTGGTCTGGCGTTAACGCTGGTCGCTTCCGGCGCGATTGCCGCCTTAAGCCTCAGGCACGCGACCAAACGCTGGCCCGGGTTTAGCGAATTATCCCGTAAAGCGCCGTGGATCTCCGCTGCGCTGATTACCGTAGTAGGGATTTACATGAGCCTGCATGGCCTGAGCGGCATTCTGGCGTAAGACTGCGGCCACGCTCTGTGGCCGCATCTTCATGGTCAGCTAAGGGTTCTGCTGCCAGCTGAAGGTATAGCGAAGCTGACGTGTCTGCAGGATGAACTCCGGCGAGACGCTGGGGCTCCAGGAGTCGTCGCCACCCACGCCCATATGGAACGCATCGAGGTTGAGCCAGCATCCCGGCTCTTCCCGCAGCAGGTGATGATGGGTGGTCTCACGCAGCTGCTGCTGGCTATAGCGGCTCACCGAGAAATGGAAACGGCCGTTCAGCTGATGCGTTCCCACCACAAGTTCCCGGGTATCGCAGCGCAAACCATTTTCCGTCGGGAAGATATACGGCGTGTGCATGGCCTCGAGAGGTAACGTCCAGCGCCCCTGCTGCGCCGCCAGCTTTCTGTCCGGGTAGTTTTCATGCGGCCCCAGACCCAGCCAGTGAACGTTTTCCGGCGTTTCGGCGAGATGAACCCTCAGGCCAAGGCGCGCGGGCTCAGGGATATCAGACGCAACATCAATCTGAATGTCACCATGCAGAACGCCCATATCGTCCACCCGCCAGACTTTACGGCTCATGAACAGGGCTTTGCCGCGATACTCAAGCACGTGCTGGGTTGTGACCACCACGTCGCCTGCGTGCTGCTGTGCCTCACAGTGCAGAACGCGCGAGGTGAGATCGTACATGCCCGCCGCTTTCCAGCGTTCAACCCAGGCGTTCGGATCGATCTGCGTCGCTTCACTCACGCCAATGTCGTTATCCAGCGGCGCGCGGCTGACGTTATCCGTCAGAGGTGAAAGGAGCGTTTCAACGCCGTTTCGCCACCATTGGGACAGGTTTCCGGTTGCGCGATCGAACTGCCAGCGCTGTTGACGATGGACGATCTCCAGGTGGAGATCGCTTTGCGTTAACACCGGCGGCTCGCCCGCCGGGGCTGGCGGAGCAATAAAGAGGGGAGCCGGAAGCGGCCACTGCTCCCACGCGCAGCGATGGTCAGCCGGAGACCACGGCGTTGCCCGCGGCTGGCGTACCTCAACGTTCAGCCAGACCTCACCCGGCCCGGCTTTCAGCGCCGGCAGGTCAATCTCCAGACGCTGGTTGCCTTCAGGCGCCATCGCCAGCGTCACCTCGCCCGCGGCCAGCACTTCCCCGTCCCGGGCAACCGTCCAGTTCAGCACTTCGTTATCGGTGTGGCGGAACAGGTAGCCGCTTTGCACCTCAATCACCAGCGGAGAGGTGCTGACCCGCGTAAAGGTAAAGAACTGCTGGGCGCGCTGCGCCTCGTACAGCGCCGGGTGCGGCGTGCGATCGGGGAACACCAGCCCGTTAAGACAAAACTGCCGATCGTTCGGCTTATCGCCAAAATCTCCGCCGTAGGCCCAGAACGTATTGCCATCGTTGTCCCGTTTCGTCAGGGCCTGATCGACCCAGTCCCAGACAAACCCGCCCTGCAGGCGAGGATGGCTGCGAAACGCTTCCCAGTATTTCGCAAACCCGCCGAAGCTATTTCCCATCGCGTGAGCGTATTCGCAGAGGATCAGCGGGCGCGTTTCGTCCGGCATGCCGATCCATTTCTTGATTGACCATTTAGGCACCGCCGGGAAGGGCTGATCCCGATCGACCCGGGCGTACATCGGACAGACAATATCGGTCGCCGCCGTGTTCGCGCCGCCGCCTTCATACTGCACCGGACGCGTAGGATCGGTGGTTTTCAGCCAGCGGTACAGCGCATCGTGATTCGCGCCGTGGCCCGACTCATTGCCCAGCGACCAGATGATAATCGATGGGTGATTACGATCGCGCTGCACCATGCGGGTCACGCGCTCGCTCATGGCGGGCAGCCAGCGCGGATCGTCAGCAAGGCGGCTCATCGGCACCATGCCGTGCGTTTCGATATTGGCTTCATCAACGACGTACAGCCCGTATCGGTCGCAAAGCCGATACCACAGCGGATGGTTAGGGTAGTGCGAGCAGCGCACGGCGTTGAAGTTGTGCTGCTTCATGATTTCGATATCGCGGCGCATGGTCGCTTCGTCCATCACCTGCCCGTTTTCCGGGTGATGCTCGTGCCGGTTAACCCCGCGGATCAGCAGCGGTTTACCGTTGAGCTTCAGCAGCCCATTGCTGATGTCAACGCGGCGGAAGCCCACGTCGCACGCCTCAACCTCCAGCACCTCACCCTGCGGGTTAAGAAGCGCAATCGTCAGGCGATACAGCTCCGGCGTTTCAGCGCTCCAGAGCGCGGGCTGGTCAACGGGGAGCGCCGCCGTTAAGCGCTCTGCCCAGCTGCCGCGCTCGTCGACGATGGCAGATCCTGGACGCCGGGAGACGCTGGCGCATTTTTCCCCATTGCGCCACAGGGTAAAGGCCACCTCGCAGTCCGCAAAGCCAGCGCCTGCCAGCGTGACATCAACCTTCAGCAACGCGCGGTCCAGCTCCGCATTCAGATCCGTCACGACGTGATAATCGGCAATCTGCGTCTCGGGTTTATGCAGCAAGGTCACATCGCGGAAGATGCCGCTCATGCGCCACATGTCCTGATCTTCCAGATAGCTGCCGTCGCACCAGCGCAATACCATGACCGCAAGGCGGTTCTGCCCGGGGCGTAATGCCCCTGAGAGGTCAAATTCGGCGGGCAACCGGCTGTCCTGGGAATAGCCCATCCACTGACCGTTGCACCAGAGATGGAACGCCGAGTTCACGCCGTCGAAGATGATGCGGGTCTGGCCGCTCTGAAGCCAGGCGTCATCCACCTCAAATGTGAGCGAGTAACAACCGGTCGGGTTTTCCTGCGGCACGAAAGGCGGGTTAACGGGGATAGGATAGGTGACATTGGTATAGATCGGCGTGTCGAAACCCTGCATCTGCCAGTTAGACGGCACGGGCATCGCAACGGCATCCGCGCAATCTTCGGTTACCCATGCCTGAGGAACCCGCTCCGGCGCGGTAAAGTAGCTAAACCGCCATAGCCCGTTGAGAACGTTCCTGCTGGCGGATCCGGCGTCCTCTCTTGCCGAGGACTCATTGCGCCAGCTGTGCAACGGCGCGTGTGAGGCCAGGCGGTTCCACTGGGTGACGCCCGGATTTTCCCAGTCCCGACGGGCCAGAATGGCGCTGAGGGTCAGCGGTGAAGTGGTGGACATAGTAACCTCTTTGCGAAGCGCTCACAATTTTGGTTAACATGCCCTGGCACCCGGCAACGGTAAAGCGTTCAATCGCGGGGTAGCGAGTCCGATCACAAAGTTTTATTTGCGGGCAATCTGCTCGGCAAGGAGTGCCAGACTTCTGAGCTGCTGCGCCAGATCCTCGCGTTCGGCCTGCTTAGGGTTGCGCCGCGCGCTGGAATGACGAGTAACCAGCGTCACCGGCAGCTGAACCTGCCGGCACGCTTCGCCCCCGGAAGACGCCAGCAGCCACTCCACGCTGCGTTCGCCCGCCTCGCGAAACGCCTGACGAATGGTCGTCAGCGGCGGGGAAAACCAGGCGCTGTCGGCCGTATCGTCAAACCCGACTACCGAAAGCTGACCAGGGATCGCAATCCCTTTTTCCGCGCAGGCGCGCATCACCCCGAGCGCCATCTGATCGTTCGCCACCAGAATCGCGTCCGGTAATACCGCACCCGACAGCAGCACGTGTCCCTTCTCGTAACCGCTGGCCGCGCTCCAGTCACCGTAGGCCACAGCCGCCGCGTTAAGACCCGCCTGCGCCAGCGTCGCTTTCCAGCCTGCCAGGCGCGCCCGTGCAGAGACCGAGCTCTCCGGCCCGCTCAACAGGGCAATATTCCGATGCTCCAGTGAAAGCAGATGCTCAACGCCCAGACGCGCCCCCTGCTCCGCGTTAAACACGAGGCTGTTTACCCGCGCTGAGGGCGCCACATCGAGGAACAGCACCGGGACGGGTGACGCCAGCGCCCCGAGCTCTTCGGCGAGCGGATCGTCAAGCGGCACATTCACCAGCAGCGCGTCCACCCGCTGTGCCAGCAGCGTCTGAAGCGCGGCCTGACACTGCTGGGGTTGCTCCACCATGGAAATCAGGACGCTCGCCCCCTGTTCCGCCGCACGCGATTTGACCGCCGACACAATTTGCGAAGGCGCGTGCAGGGCCAGGTCGGTGGTGATGAGGCCCAGCGTACGGGTGCGTTTTCCCGCCAGCTGCTGCGCCCGAAGGTTAGGAACGTAGTGCAGCTCCGCCATCGCCTGCTGCACCTTTTCTCGCGTGCGGGCAGACACATGTTCCGCGTCGTTAATGACGCGGGAAACGGTCTGATAAGAAACCCCCGCAAGGAGGGCGACATCATAGAGAGTGATTGCTTTCATGCTTTCTGGCATCGCGATTTTCGAAGCGTCTATTCTGGCACAGCGACGCCGTTAAAACATGTGAGCGCTTCGCAAAATTAAACAACCCGCTCCGGCTGCGGTATTTCGGCAATGCGTGGCTTCTGGCGAAACCAGGGCAGACAGAGCTGGATAAGCGGGCCAATGGTCAGAGCATACAGTACGGTTCCCACCCCAAACGTGCCGCCAAGCACGCACCCAATCAGCAGAACGGACACCTCAATTGAGGTACGCACGCTGCGAATGGACCACCCCAGCCGGGCGTGAATGCCGGTCATCAGACCGTCGCGCGGGCCTGGCCCGAAACCGGCTCCGATGTACATGCTTGTCGCAATCGCGTTCATCACGATGCCCGACACCAGGAAAGCGATTCGAACAGCTAGCGAATCCAGTTCCGGGATAAGCGCCATGCTGGCGTCCGCCGCCAGACCGATACAAATCACGTTGCTGATCGTGCCAAGGCCCGGCATCTGGCGCAGCGGGATCCACAGCAGCAGTACCGCAGCGCCGACTAAAATGATCACCGTCCCGATAGTCATCCCCAGCTGCATCCCCACCCCAAGGTGAAATACATCCCAGGGATCGACACCCAAATCGGAACGAATAAACATCGCGGTGGAAAGACCATACAGTCCTAAACCGACATAGAGTTGTAGCAGACGACGTACCATTTTTATCTTCTCCAGTGAACCAGGCTTTCATCCTGACCTAAAATGGCACTATGATTAATGTCCAGTTTTCAAATAGTGGACTGCATATGTCATCACGTCGCTTCGGAAGCCAGTCTCTGGTACGCCTTTTAGGCCACTGGCAGCAAGCCTCATCCCGCACCCCGCTCTGGCGACAGCTGGCCGACGCGCTGCGTCTGTTAATCCTTGATGGACGTCTGGCACTGAATACCCGGCTGCCGGGCGAGCGTGAGCTGGCCACGGCGCTGGACGTGAGCCGAACCACCGTCAGCAGCGCGCTCGCCCACCTGCGTGAAGAAGGGTACCTTGAAAGCCGCCACGGCAGCGGGTCGCGGGTCATTCTCCCTGACACGCGCGCCGTTCCGACCCTTTCCGCGGCGAGCGCCGCACTGGATCTCTCCACTGCCGCCCTGAATGCCGGGCCGGAGATCCATCAGGCTTATGCCCATGCGCTCACGGCCATTACTCCGCATCTCTCGCTGACGGGCTACGATCAGCTTGGGCTGCCGACGCTGCGGGAGGCCATCGCTGCGCGCTATACCGCGCGGGGTCTTCCCACCCGCGCAGACGAAGTGATGGTGGTCAATGGCGCCGTCAGCGGCTTAGCGCTGGTGCTGCGGATGATGACCGGGCCGGGGGACCGCGTCGTGGTCGATCACCCCACCTATCCGCTGGCGATTGCCGCCATTCAGGGGGCGCAGTGTCGGCCAGTCGGGGTGTCGCTGCCGGAAACCGGCTGGGATACGGATGGCTTCGCGGCAACGCTTGCCCAGACGGCGCCGCGCCTGGCCTACCTGATGCCAGATTTTCATAATCCGACCGGGCGCTGTATGGATATCGCCACCCGTCAGGCCATCACGGATATCGCAGCCCAAACCCGCACGGCGCTGGTGGTAGATGAAACAATGGTGGATCTCTGGTTTGATGCGCCTCCCCCGCCGCCGCTGGCCGCCTTTAACCCGCAGGCCACCGTCATCACCTTAGGCTCAGCCGGAAAAAGCTTCTGGGGCGGGCTGCGTCTCGGCTGGATCCGCGCCTCATCGCGCATCATCGCCACGCTTGCCCAGACGCGGGATACCCTGGATTTAGGCTCGCCGCTGCTCGAACAGCTGGCAATGCAGTGGCTCATTAACAACAGCGAGACGTTTCTGCCCGCACGCCGGAAGATGCTTGCGGAACGGCGCGATCGATGCGGTGACCTGCTGCGCGAACATTTCCCGGAGTGGAAATTCCACGAGGCGGAAGGCGGGCTCTCTTACTGGATAGAGCTTCCGGGCATGCTGGCGACACAGCTTGCAGCGCGGGCAGAAATAATCGGGATTAACCTGGGAACCGGGACGCGATTTGGTTTATCAGGGGCGTTTGACCGCTATTTACGTATGCCCTTCTCGCTGGAATCGACAGAGCTTGAGCAGGCGTTGCTGAGGATCAAACCGTTATGGCTCGCCCTGAATAAAAACGTGCCATCGTTAAAACGCAGCGTGATCTAATATTAAAATATTTGAAGCAGATCATAAAATAAAAACTGCTGACTGTAACATATGCAGTCAGCAGTTTTCACTGGTCAGGGTTTAATGCTGAGGAGGAATAGGAAAGCCTTTTAGTGAAATAACGAAGTTATCACCGTCTTTCTTAATTTTTGCACCGGTATCACACCAGTCAGACGCAATTCGAAAGAACTCATCGCTTCCAACATTCCAGCCAAGACGTACATGCTTCACGTAGCCTGAACGCAACAGATCGCAGGCCTCGTTGTAGTCACTGGCGGTTGACAGTTGTTGTTTCATTTTCTCTTCTTCAGAATTTTACGTAGAGCCTTGATTTCTTTAGGAGTAAATGGAGAAACACTCTCTTCTTCCGTATGCTGATTATCAATATCCTCTTCCGATACTCCCGCCTCTTCTACTGCTTCGAATGCCAGCAGCAGCAGTTTCTCTGTCGTCACGCTTAAATTCTCGTTATTGACTTCTGCATAATGGCGAAGCCTTTCTTTTAGCGCGTCATCAATCTTAACGTTTAATACAGCTGTAGCCATGTTTGTCACTTCCCTTCGGAACAAGTACTTTATTTAATACACGAAGTTAACAATGTTATCCAGATATATATTTTTTCGAGTTATGGAAGAAAATAACCGTCCAATTATAAAATGACAGTCTATTATTACAGGTTTATGACAATAATATTTCAATGCAATGAAATATATATTACACGATATAGGCGTAATTTTATTGTGGGATAGCGGTTTAAGTGGAGAGGTGAAGCAGGGAGATTTTATGAGGGCCAGAAATGGGTGGGGGCCCTGCCAGCTACATCCCGGCACACACGTCGTCTGCCCTGGCTGCTTCCTTCCGGACCTGACCTGGTGAACAGAGTAGCGTTGCGGGAGAACCAACAGAGCCCCCATTGAGAGCGTTGATAACCAACGCGCTGGCGCATTATCCCTGTGCTAAAGCCCAATTGCAAGCGACCAGCAACCGGATGCTGGTTTCTTGCGCAATGAGGCGCAGCAATCAAGAAGATCTTCGTTTACCATAGCTTTCCAAACACTCTCCACAGGTAAAGGTATGGACGAACACGACTCCTTTCCACAGCGCGTATGGCAAATCGTGGCCTCAATCCCGGAAGGCTACGTCACCACCTATGGTGATGTCGCGCGTCTGGCCGGTTCCCCGCGCGCGGCGCGACAGGTTGGCGGCGTCCTGAAACGGCTGCCGGAAGGCAGTACGCTGCCCTGGCATCGGGTGGTGAATCGTCATGGCGCCATTTCGCTCACCGGGCCGGATCTCCAGCGTCAGCGTCAGGCGTTACTTTCAGAGGGTGTGCAGGTGTCAGGATCGGGTCAGATCGATTTGCAGAAATTTCTCTGGGTGTATTGACCCCTCTCCCGGAGGAGAGGGGAAATGCAGAAATTACATCTGAGTCGGCGGGGTTGGCAGGGACGGCTGATTGGTTTGCGGTGCGACCGGCACTTCGGTCTGCTGTACCGGCACCAGGTTCAGGTCGACTTTGGTCCCGCCGTTGTTGATCGCTTCCTGGACCGTATCGGTGATAAAGACCAGCTTGCCGTTGATGGTTACCGCTGCGCTCAGCAGGATACGGGCGTTAGGCTGCACGTCCGACGGGTTATACGGCAATACGAAGCTAAACGGCGCCTGCTTGCCTTCAGTACGAACGGCGCGCTGAGCCACGACTTTCGACGGCGCGTCAGCCAGAGAAGCATCAGACAGCGTTACTGTTAATACCGCATCCGGCGGCAGCGCAACTTTCTGTTTAATCCAGATGGTACCGGAAACATTAGGCTGCTGAATGGATTGCTGCGAAAGGGTATTAATCCCGTTCGGGTCTGCTGCTGGTACCGGCACCTGGGCACTCTTACCGGCACAGGCGGACAACGCCACCGCAATAGCTACACCACTTAGCATGGGCACGAGTTTCATTGAAGTCTCCTTATCAATGCACCAGCGGGATCGATCCCATCCGATGTCGTTTCAATCACATAACGTATCCAAGTGTGGCACAGATCACCGATTTATGCCTGAAAACGTGCCGATATTCAGATTATTCTACCCATCGGACCACTTTCATTTCTGCGTTATACTCTGCCTATCTTTCGCTACGGCGTTTATTGAGGACAACTATGAGTCAGGCACTGAACAATCTGCTGACGTTACTAAATCTGGAAAAAATTGAGGAAGGACTCTTTCGCGGACAGAGCGAAGATCTCGGCTTACGTCAGGTTTTCGGGGGGCAAGTCGTCGGACAGGCACTGTACGCAGCAAAGGAGACTGTCCCGGCAGACCGTCTGGTGCATTCATTCCACAGCTATTTCTTACGCCCTGGCGATAGCGCAAAACCGATTGTGTATGACGTGGAAGTCCTGAGAGACGGCAACAGCTTCAGCGCTCGCCGCGTTGCGGCCATTCAGAGCGGCAAGCCGATCTTTTACATGACCGCCTCTTTCCAGGCGCCGGAACCGGGCTACGAGCATCAAAAAGTGATGCCGTCAGCACCCGCGCCAGACGATCTAAAATCAGAGACCGATATCGCTCGCGCGCTGGCGCATCTGCTTCCGCCGCAGGTCAAAGAGAAGTTTCTCTGCGATAAGCCGCTGGAGATCCGCCCGGTTGAGTTCCACAACCCGATGAAAGGCCACCCCGCCGAACCGAAGCGCCAGGTCTGGATCCGGGCTAACGGGACCGTGCCGGAAGATTTCCGCGTGCATCAGTACCTGCTGGGGTATGCGTCAGATTTCAACTTCCTGCCGGTGGCGCTGCAGCCGCACGGCGTCGGGTTCCTTGAAAAAGGGATGCAGGTCGCGACGATCGATCACTCCATGTGGTTCCACCGTCCGTTCAACATGAATGAGTGGCTGCTTTACAGCGTGGAGAGTACGTCAGCGTCAAGCGCGCGCGGGTTTGTGCGCGGGGAGTTTTATACTCAGGACGGCGTGCTGGTCGCTTCTACGGTGCAGGAAGGGGTAATGCGTAATCGCGGGTGATTGTGTACGGCCTGATGCCCTCACCCTGCCCCTCTCCCTCCGGGAGAGGGAATACACATTAAAAACGGCAACCGAAGTTGCCGTTTTGCTGTTTATTATGCGTTATACGCATTCTCGCCGTGGCTGTTGACGTCCAGACCTTCGCGCTCCTGCTCTTCCGGTACGCGCAGACCAACCGTCATATCCGCCAGCTTATAGCCAATGAAAGCGACTACGGCAGACCAGACAACGGTGATAGCAATACTTTCCAGCTGCACAAGCACCTGATGAACCATGGTCACGCCTTCTGCGTAGCCCACGCCACCGAGCGATTTGGCAGCAAAGATACCGGTCATGATACAGCCGACGATGCCGCACACGCCGTGCACGCCAAACACATCGCATGGGTCGTCAAGGCGCAGCACACGTTTCAGTGCGGTCACGCCCCACAGACCCGCCAGACCAGACACCAGGCCGACCAGCAGCGCGCCGCCTACGCCGACATAACCACACGCTGGCGTAATGCCAACCAGACCGGCAATGGCACCCGAACAGGCACCCAGCAGTGACGGTTTACCGCGTACCGCCCACTCGCCAAACACCCAGGAGAGGATTGCACCCGCCGTGGCCACAACGGTGTTCACGAAGGCCAGCGCGGCGATTTCGTTTGCTGCACTTGCCGAGCCGGCGTTGAAGCCAAACCAGCCAAAGTAGAGGATAGCCGTACCGGTAAACACCATCGGCAGGTTGTGCGGTTTGAACGCTTCTTTACCGAAGCCCACACGTTTGCCAATCAGGTAGGCACCCACCAGACCCGCTACCGCGGCGTTGATGTGTACAACGGTACCGCCCGCGAAGTCCAGCGCGCCGTGCGTTGCCAGCAGACCGCCACCCCAGACCATATGCGCAATCGGCACATAGGAGAGCGTCATCCAGACCACCACGAAGATCAGCACGGCAGAGAAACGAATACGCTCGGCGAGCGCGCCCACAATCAGCCCGACGGTAATACAGGCGAAGGAGCCCTGGAACGCAACGTGAATGTACTGATAGAAACTGCCCATCAGCGCGGTCAGCTCAATATTTTTCAGCATCACCCAGTCGAAGTTACCAAAGAACGCATTGCCCGTGCCGAACGCCAGCGAGTAACCGTAAACCACCCACAGCACGCAGACCAGTGCGAACGTCACGGCAACCTGCGTCAGCATGGAGAGAACGTTTTTGCCACGGATCAGGCCGCCGTAGAACAGCGCAATGCCCGGAATTGACATGAACAGCACCAGCGCGGTGCTGATCATCATAAAGGCGTTATCGGCTTTGTCGACCACCGCAGGGGTAGCAGCCAGCGCCAGGCCCGGCAGCAGTGCCAGCGAACCCAGACCCGTTTTGAGTGTTGCTATCTTCATTTTCTCGATCCCTATCACTGTGTGCCAGGAGTTACTTACAGAGCCGCTTCGTCAGATTCGCCGGTACGAATGCGAATGACGCGCTGCAGTTCGGCAACGAAAATTTTGCCGTCGCCAATTTTGCCGGTATAGGCCGCTTTGCTAATGACATCAATGACTTCATCAAGCTGATCGTCAGCAATCGCGACATCAATTTTTACTTTTGGCAGGAAGTTAACGCTGTATTCCGCCCCGCGATAAAGCTCGGCATGACCCTTCTGACGACCAAAGCCTTTCACTTCGGTGACAGTCAGTCCCTGAATACCCATTGAAGACAACGCTTCACGCACGTCTTCGAGTTTGAATGGTTTGATTACAACCGTAACCAGCTTCATAGATCCCCTCCAGTCAGAATTCGGTAATGGCCGTAGCTTACGCAGAAGGTATTGCAAGGGGTGTGCCAGAAATGAAAACGAGGGGGGAACAACGGTGCGATGAGCGTTACACGGTTCTGTTAAACGCGCAGGTGAAAAAAAACGCACCATGCCGGTGCAGGGTGCGTTTCAGTTTTGCACCAACAGGAATGACTGTTAGCGCGACGCCTCATTTTAGTGCATCAGGCGCTAAGCGACTCTTCATCACGTACGCTGGCCGCCAGCTCTTCGCCCGCCAGCTGCAGCTGGTACATCTGCCAGTAGCGCTCTTTTGCTTCCAGCAGTTCACGGTGCGTACCGCGTTCAACGGCCTGTCCGCGATGTAGCACCAGAATGGTATCGGCCTCGACGATGGTGGAAAGACGGTGGGCAATCACCACCAGCGTGGTATGGTCGCGTACCGCGGCCAGCGCCTGCTGGATGGCCTGCTCGGTGCCGGAGTCAATACTGGCCGTGGCTTCATCCAGAATCAGAATCTGCGGCGTTTCAATCAGCACCCGCGCCAGCGCCAGGAGCTGCTTTTGCCCGACGGAGAGATTGTTCCCCTGCTCGCCCAGTTTGGTATTGATCCCATCGCTAAACCCGCGCGCCAGCTCTGCCAGCTGCACTTTCTCCAGCACGTCCCACACCTGCTCCTGGGAGTAGTCTCGCCCCAGGGTCACGTTGGCGTAGAAGGTATCGGCCAGCACGACCGGATCCTGCTGCACCATCGCGACGCCTTTACGCAACACGGTGTGGCTGAGAGACGCGAGCGGGCGCCCGTCGAGGCGGATTTCGCCGTGCGTGACCGGGTAATAGCCCATCAACAGGCTGGCAAGCGTGCTCTTACCGCTGCCGGTATGCCCCACCAGCGCCACGAAACCGCGCGACGGAACGTCAAGCGTGATGTCCTGCAGCACCAGCCGGTCTTCGCGATAGGCAAACGAGACGTTATCAAAGGCGATACTCCCGCTTTGCAGAGGCCGCTCGTCATTGCCGTAGGCCTGGCGCGGCCTGTCCATCAGCTCAAACACGCGTTCACCGGCAACTACCGCCTGCTGCAGCATCGATTGCTGGGTGGTGAGCTCGATCAACGGCTCGTTAAGACGCCCGAGATAGCTGATAAAGGCGTACAGCACGCCCACTTCAATCGTACCGTTTGAGCTTAGCCCGAAGAGCATCAGCAGCCCGCAAAGCACCAGCGCAGAGAAAAGGCTGAGCAGCGGACGCAGCAGGAAACCGTCGAGGCGCAGCGTCTGCATGCGCGCCATGTAGTGCGAACGGCTGGCTTCACCCATGCGTTCGCCAAAGCGCGCCTGCTGGCGGAACTGCTGGATGACGCTCATGCCGTTGATCACTTCGTTGAAGCCATCGTTGATGTCGGCCAGATACGCGCGCACCCGACGCACAATCGGCGTGCTGTAGCGCTGGTAAATGACCATGACAATCAGCACCGCCGGGAAAATGGTGATCGCCACCAGCGCCATGCGCCAGTCGAGGCTGAACATCGCCACCAGCATCGCGCCAATCAGCGCCGCGCTGCGCAGTACGGTTGCCACCACGGTGACGTACAGATCGCGGATCACCTCGGTATCGTTGGTCACGCGTGAAATCACCTGCCCGACCGGCTGGATATCAAATTCGCTGAGCGGCTGGCGAAGCGCCGCGTCCATCACATCCGTACGCAGCTGCTGAACAACGCCCACGGCTGCACGGTTAAACAGCAGCGACTGCGCATAGTGCAGCCCTGCTGCCGTCAGCTGAAGGCCAACGTAGGCCACGCCTAAGCCCGCCACCAGCCCCAGCGGCAGATAGCTTTTGGCGACCATGTTGTCGATAAAATAGCTGATGAGCAGCGGACCGCTCACTTCAGCAATCGCCGCAATCCAGAGTAAAAGCACGGCCACGGAGAGCGGTTTACGCCACGGCGAGCCGTAGGCCAGCAGACGTTTGAGCGTCGGCCACATCGTTCCAATCTTACGCATTGGCGGCCTCCTCATTCTGCTCCGGTGTATCGTCCAGCGCCGCCTCAAGCTGTTGATAGCGGTAAATATCGCGATACCAGCCCGGCTGCTCGGCAAGCGTTTCATGCTGCCCGCGCTGGGCAATGTGCCCGTGCTGTAAGACCACAATTTCGCTGGCTTCGGTGAGCGCCGACAAACGGTGGGCGCTGATTATCACCGTGCGTCCGTCGCCCCACTGGCGCAGGTTATGCAGGATCTGATGCTCGGTACGGCCGTCCACGGCGGAAAGCGCATCATCCAGGATCAGAATTTCAGCGTTCAGCAGCAGCGCGCGGGCAATCGAGATACGCTGCTTTTGCCCGCCGGACAGCATGACGCCGCGCTCCCCGACTTCCGTTTCGTAGCCCTGCGGCAGACGCAAAATGTCATCATGTACGCTGGCCAAACGCGCCACATGTTCAATCTCGTCCTGCGTTGCCGCAGGACGTCCGAGGGCAATGTTGTTTGCCACCGTGTCCGAAAATAAAAACGGCGTCTGGCTGACGACCGCCAGGCGACCGCGCCACTCGTCCAGCAGCAGTCTGGTCAGGGGAATATCGTGGAAGCGGATATCGCCCTCGGTGACGTCAAAGTGGCGCTGAAGCAGAGAGAGCACGGTACTTTTGCCGGATCCCGTCGGGCCGCAGATGCCCAGCATTTGCCCTGGCTGCAGGGTAAAGCTGACGTTCTCCAGCACCGGATGCTCCGTATGCGGATAGACAAACTTGCGGACGTCGACGGTCATGACGCCGCGCCCTTCCGGTACGGCCTCGCTACCGTCGATGACCACCGGCGCTTCGGCCAGCATGGCGCGAATGCGGCTGTAGGCGGCGCTGCCGCGCTCCACGATGTTAAACATCCAGGCCAGCGCCAGCATCGGCCAGATCATGAGACCCAGATACATCGCAAAGCTGGTCAATTGCCCCAGGGTAAGCGTGCCCTGCACCACCATCCAGCTTCCGCCGCCAATGGCCAGCATATTTGCCATGCCGATTGCGATATAAATCGTCGGGTCAAAACGGGCGTCGATACGCGCGACGCGCATGTTTTTCGCCCCCGTGTCTGCCGCATCGGCGGCAAACAGCGCAGACTGCCGGTCTTCCAGACCAAACGCTTTGATCATGCGGATGCTGGTCATGCTCTCCTGGGTGCGATCGTTCAGAGATGAAAACGCCGCCTGCGCCAGCTTAAAGCGCTCGTGCAGCTGTTCGCCATAGCGATTGATCGCCAGCGCCATGATCGGCATCGGCAGCAGAGCGAGCAGGGTCAGCTGCCAGCTGATCTGCGTGGACATCACGATCAGCACCGCACAGCCCATCACCAGCGAGTCCACCAGCGTCAGCACCCCTTCCCCGGCGGCAAAGACCACGCGATCGACGTCGTTTGTCGCGCGGGCGATGAGATCCCCGGTGCGATGACGCAGATAAAATTCGGGATGCTGTCGGCTCAGCTGGCGGTAAAAATCTTCACGCAGCTCAACGGCCAGCTGATAGGACGCGCCAAACAGCAGCACGCGCCAGACGTAGCGCAGCAGATAAACAATGACGGCCGTCAGCACCAGCGTGCCGACCCACATCAACACCCGTGCGGTGGTGTAATGCTGTTCGGTGACGCCATCCACGACGTACCCCACCACTTTCGGCGGGATCAGCTGCAGGATGGCAATGATAATAAGCAGGAATACTGCGCCGAGGTAGCGTTGCCACTCCCGACGAAAGTACCAGCTTAGTTGGGCAAATAATCGCACGCGGTTTGTTCCTGAAGGTATTTTACGAAGTTATTCAATAGGTAATGCTGTGGTGTATTTAATCTGTTCCATGGCGAAGCTTGAGGTGACGTCCGACAAACCCGGTACGCTGTTCACCAGCCGCTTGTAGAAATCATCATAGCGCTTCATGTCGGCCACCTGGACGCGCATCAGGTAATCATACTCTCCGGCCATACGCCAGAAACCGAGCACCTCGGGCATCTCAGACACCTGAGTAACGAAGCGGCAATACCACTCGCTGCTGTGATGCTGGGTTTTTATCAGCACAAATGCCGTCAGCCCAAGCCCCAGTTTTTCGGGATCTAACAGCGCGACGCGCCCCAGAAGAATGCCGTCATCTTCCAGCTTCTTTAGGCGCTTCCAGCACGGGGTGGTGGTCAGATTAACGGCATCTGCCAGCGCCTGCAAAGAGAGGGTACAGTCATTTTGCAGCAATGAAAGGAGCTTGCGGTCAATTTTATCTAGCATACCCACCTCACAGAGAAAATTTTTCTCTCTTCATTCTATTTTAAAGGCCAGATAGCAACAATTTTTTCTGTGCTTTTCGCTATCCTAGGCACAAAATGACAAACGGATAACGATGATGAATAGCACCTGGGTTAAACATGCGATCAGCGAAATCAATGCCGACTATCAGCGCTCGGCGGATACGCACCTGATTCGCCTTTCCCTGCCCGGATTTGACGGCATTCAGCTCTATCTGAAAGATGAAAGCACCCATCCCACCGGTAGCCTGAAGCATCGCCTGGCGCGCTCGCTGTTTTTATACGGTTTATGTAACGGCTGGATCAAAGAAGGCACCACCATCATAGAATCTTCATCCGGTTCAACGGCGGTGTCCGAAGCCTATTTTGCCCGCCTGCTGGGCCTGCCGTTTATCGCGGTGATGCCGTCCTGCACCGCAAAACGCAAAATCGAGCAGATCGAATTTTACGGCGGTCACTGCCACTTTGTGGAAAGCGCCTGCGAAATCTACGCCGCCTCTGAAATGCTGGCCCGTGAGCTGAACGGCCACTATATGGACCAGTTCACCTTCGCCGAGCGCGCGACGGACTGGCGCGGCAATAACAACATTGCCGACAGTATTTTCCGCCAGATGACCCACGAACCGCATCCGGTTCCGTCCTATATCGTCATGAGCGCCGGTACCGGCGGCACGTCAGCCACGATTGGACGCTATATCCGCTGTCAGGGCTACGATACCCAACTGATGGTGGTTGACCCGCAGAACTCCGTGTTCCTCGACTACTGGCAAAACCGCGATGCCGGTCTGCGCAGCCCGGTAGGCAGTAAAATTGAAGGGATTGGCCGCCCGCGCGTGGAGCCCTCTTTCATCCCCGACGTCGTGGATGAGATGATGCGCGTGCCGGATGCTGCAAGCGTGGCAACGGCGCACTGGCTGGAAACGCAGCTGGGGCGCAAAGTGGGTGCATCGACGGGCACCAATATGTGGGGCGCACTGCAGCTTGCCGCCCGTATGCGCGAAGAGGGCCGCACCGGCTCCATCGTCACGCTGCTGTGCGACAGCGGCGAGCGTTATCTCGATACCTACTACAACGCGGAGTGGGTGCAGGCCAACATCGGCGATATCGCCCCGTGGAAAGCGCAGATTGCACAGCTTGTGAAATAAAAAAAGCCAGACCTAAGTCTGGCTTGCTGGAAGGGTCTCACTATTCGGGGGAATACGGGAGGTTGTTGTTGTCCAGCCAATGTGTCAAAAAATGGGACACTGCTTCATTGCGGCAGTGGCCAATAACCGGCAGATGGGGAAGTTCTGCTTTCAGCTGCGCCATCGCATTCCCCATGATCAGACCGCGACCTACGCTACCCAGCATTTCGCGGTCGTTCATGGCGTCACCAAACGCCATACACTCCTGCAGCGTTAAGCCCAGGTGGTCGCTCAGCACCGCCAGAGCGGAGCCTTTGTTACAGCCCACCGGCAGCACTTCCAGACAATCCACCGCCGAGAAGGTCAGGTGCGCCCGGTCGCCCAGCGCCTCATTCAGTTGAATCCTTAAGCGGCACAGATCGTCGTGATCGCCGCAGAAGCAGATCTTAGTTACCGCATGGGCGGGGATCCGACGCAGATCGATAAGCTGGTATTTAAAGCCGCTGTAAACATGCGCGTGCAATAATTCCGGGATTTCGCTTCCGGTAAACCAGCCCCGATCGTTAAAGACGTGGATACTGGCCTGCGTGTCCCAGGTGCTGTGCAGCACGATATCCGCCACTTCCGGGTTGAGATCCTGTCGGTGCAGCACATCGCCTTCTACGGAGTGAATTCGCGTCCCGTTGCCGGTGATCAGAAAGGCGTCGAGGGAAAACGCCCCCAGCAAATGGCGCATCTCCAGCACATGACGTCCGGTGGCAAACGTCAGGGTGACATTACGCTCGTGCAGGCGCTTCAGCGTGTTCAGGGTTTTTTCCCCTAAACGGTGATCCGGCATTAACAGCGTACCGTCCATATCAAATGCAGCGAGCCGAGCCATGATTACTCCCGAAATGTGATGCGGTTAACTTGTGCATCAGTATCGTGTGAGATATACGGAAGTAATAGTGAATAGATGATAATTATTGTTCCGGGTTTCTTATGCGCCAGCTCAATCGACTCAACCAGTATCACCGCCTCTGGCAGCCTTCCCTGGGTGCAACGCAACAGGTCACCATCAGCGAGCTTGCCGCCCGCTGTTTTTGCAGCGAGCGGCATGTCCGAACCCTGCTGCGCCAGGCTCAGGAGGCGGGCTGGCTCAGCTGGCGAGCGCAGTCTGGCCGCGGTAAGCGCGGTGAGCTAACGTTCCATGTCGCCCCGGAGTCACTGCGCAATGCGATGATGGAAGAGGCGCTGAAAAGCGGGCAGCAGCATAACGCGCTGGAACTGGCCCAGCTTGCCCCTGAAGCGCTGCGGTCATTACTGCATCCTTTTTTGGGCGGGCAGTGGCAAAACGACACGCCGACGCTGCGCATTCCCTACTATCGCTCGCTGGAGCCGTTTCAGCCGGGGTTTTTACCGGGCCGGGCAGAGCAGCATCTGGCGGGACAGGTCTTCTCAGGCCTGACGCGTTTTAACGGTAACAGCAGTGAACCCGCGGGCGATCTGGCGCATCACTGGGATGTCTCTGATGACGGCCTGCGCTGGCATTTCTACATTCGCTCCACCCTGCACTGGCATAACGGCGATAAAATAGAAACGGCGCAACTCCAGCGAAGTCTGACAGCGCTGTTGACGCTTCCTGCCCTGCGCACTCTGTTTCAGAGCGTCTTATGCATTGAAACAACGCATCCACAGTGTCTGACGTTTACGCTGCATCAACCGGACTACTGGCTGCCGCACAGGCTGGCAACCTACTGTAGCCGTCTGGCGCATCCCGACCATCCTGCGGTTGGCAGTGGCCCGTTTCGGCTGGCCGGCTTTGAGCCCGACCTGGTTCGTCTGGAAAGCCATGAGCAGTATCATCTGAGCCATCCGCTGCTCAAAGCCATCGAATACTGGATCACTCCCCAGCTTTTTGATTACAGCCTGGGCACCAGCTGTCGCCACCCGGTGCAAATCGCGATCGGCGAGGCTGACGAGCTGGAAAGTCTGCGGCTGGTAAGCAGCAGCACCAGCCTGGGGTTCTGTTACCTCACGCTAAAACAGAGCGCGCGCCTGAGTGAGATCCAGGCAAAACGGCTTATCAATATCATTCATCTCTCCAGGCTTCTCCACACACTTCCGCTAAACGAAGGGCTCATCACGCCCACCCAGGAACTGCTTCCCGACTGGACAATCCCCGAATGGCCTGATCTATCGGACGTAACCCTCCCTGAGGCGTTGACGCTGGTTTACCATCTCCCTGTTGAGCTTCACACCATGGCCAGCCAGTTGAAGGCATACCTGGCGCTACAGGGGTGTGAACTGACCGTCATCTTTCACGACGCCAAGACGTGGGACGGATGCCTGGAGCTTGCCGATGCAGACATCATGATGGGGGACAGGCTAATTGGCGAAGCGCCGGAATATACGCTTGAACAGTGGCTGCGCTGCGATGCCCTCTGGCCGCACGTTCTTAGCGCTCCGGCTTACGCTCATCTGCAAGCCACGCTGGATGCGGTACAGACTCAGGCCGAGGCTCGGGATAGACACGCGGGGCTGCAAGCCATCTTCAACCGGCTAATGGAGAGTGCGGTGCTGACGCCACTCTTTAATTATCAATACCAAATTAGTGCTCCGCCTGGCGTGAATGGTATACGCCTCAACACCCGCGGCTGGTTTGACTTTACCGAAGCCTGGCTGCCCGCGCCTAAATCGTGAAGAAGCTGGTCGCCGTCGTGGTCAGACGGTAACATAACGTTTTTATCGTAACAGTCGAGATGATTTATGAAACGTGCCGTCGTCGTGTTCAGCGGAGGACAAGACTCTACTACCTGCCTGGTTCAGGCCCTTCATCAGTACGATGAAGTTCACTGTGTCACTTTCGATTATGGTCAGCGTCATCGCGCTGAAATCGACGTTGCTCGTGAACTAGCCCTGAAACTGGGCGCACGCGCGCACAAGGTGCTGGACGTTACGCTGTTAAATGAACTGGCCGTGAGCAGCCTCACCCGCGACAGTATCCCGGTACCTGACTACGAACCCGATGCCAGCGGCATTCCAAACACCTTCGTGCCGGGCCGTAATATCCTCTTCCTGACCCTGACGGCGATCTACGCCTACCAGGTAAAGGCCGAAGCGGTGATCACGGGCGTGTGCGAGACCGACTTCTCCGGCTACCCGGACTGTCGTGATGAGTTCGTGAAGGCGTTAAACCACGCCGTTAATCTGGGGATGGCGAAAGAGACGCGGTTTGAAACCCCGCTCATGTGGCTGGATAAAGCCGAAACCTGGGCGCTGGCGGACTACTGGGGCAAGCTGGACCTTGTTCGCAGCGAAACGCTCACCTGCTATAACGGTATCAAAGGCGACGGTTGCGGCCAGTGCGCGGCCTGTAATCTTCGCGCTAACGGGCTGAACCATTATCTCGCCGATAAAATCGGCGTAATGGCCGCGATGCAGAAAAAAACCGGGCTTAAATAGGGCTACTTGACCGTGCTGTCGCAAACAGGTATCGACAGCACGAGTACGCCTTGACATGTCTTACGCGATCATCAACTCCAGCTTTTCCCGCAATTCCCCTTCCAGCGGTAGCGCTTTCTGCGTTTTCAGATCGATACAGACAAACGTGATCAGCGCATCTGCCACCACCTGCCCTTCTGGATCGAGCGTCACCACCTGGCTTAACACCCCGCTTTTGCCATTGATCTGTTGCACCTGGCTGGTGACCGTGAGCACATCACCCAGCACGGCCGGACGTCGGTAGTTGATGTTGATATTGACGACCACGAACGCGATGTTGTGCGCGGTCAGCCACTGAAAGCTTTCGCTGTTTTCCAGCCCGTCCCAGCGCGCTTCTTCAAGAAACTCAAGATAGCGAGCGTTGTTCACATGCTGATAAACGTCGAGATGAAAACCGCGTACTTTGATTTTTGTCTGCATAGCGCAATAGCCTTTACTGTTATTGTAGGAAGAGAGGTCATAACTGGTATGACCTCTTTATCCTGGCAAAATTTTGCCGCAGTGCAAGAAATTGCGTAATTACAACGTCAGGTGTGAGAGGTTGCGCTCAACCAGCGCGCTGCCCATGCCCGGCACCTGCTTGAGATCGTCGACCGTTTTGAAAGGACCATACTCTTCGCGGTAGCTGACGATGGCCTGCGCTTTTTTCAGGCCCACGCCATTCATCGCGCGGGCGAGATCTTCCGCTGAGGCCGAATTGATACTGACCCGCGTACCGTCATCATCCGCACTTTTACCGGCGTCTGTCGCTTTGGTTTGCCCTTGCACCGGCGCTGCCGCGTCGGACTTGCTCTGGGTAGCTTGTGTTTTGGCGGCGGGGGCTGACGCCATCGCACCCGCACTCATCCCGGTGGTGGCAATAGCCAGCGTAATTAACAGTGCTTTGATTCCACATTTCATGCTGTTATCTCCTTGTTTGTTGACAGCCACGTCACGATATCCGCCAGTTAAAACCGGCACAAACAGCAGA
This sequence comes from Enterobacter asburiae, assembly GCF_001521715.1. Lineage (NCBI taxonomy): Bacteria > Pseudomonadati > Pseudomonadota > Gammaproteobacteria > Enterobacterales > Enterobacteriaceae > Enterobacter > Enterobacter asburiae. Next base: position 119,101 of record NZ_CP011863.1, on the reverse strand, counting down.
TTGCAGAAATGGAAAAGGCCGCGAAAGCGGCCTTTAGTTTTTGCAGAGCGTTACGAAAAACTGCGAGCAGACACGTAATTACTGCTGCTGAGTCATCACATCACCCAGCTTGATTTTGGCTTCTTTACGCAGGTTGCTCATCATGGCTTCGAAGGCAATCTGAGCATTGTTCTGGGTAATCCCCTGAACCATCGCTTTCTTCTGCGCTTCTGGCAGGGTACCGGCTTTCACTTCATCCAGCGCCAGCAGAACGACGTTACCCTGCGTATCGGTGGTGGTACCGAAGCTTGGCTTGTCCTTCGCAGGCAGAGTCAAACCAAACGCGGCCTGGCTGATTGGGTCCTGGCCGGTACGGCTCAGCGTTTTCGCTTCACCGAAGCTCAGGCCAGCCGCTTTCAGCGCATCTTCTTTACCCGCTTTCAGGTCAGACAGAATCTTCTCAGCATCCAGTTTCGCCTGCTGTTCCGCTTTGTTGTGCTTAACCTGAGCGACAACCTGATCCTTCACTTCCGCCAGCGGTTTGACCGCTTCTGGCTTGTGTTCGCTGACGCGCAACACAAACGCACGATCGCCGTCGACGGTAATGATGTCAGAGTTACTGCCCGGCGTACCGTTCTCACCCACCAGACCACCGTTGAAGATGGCATCAGAAACCGGTTTGAAGTTCAGCTCTTCCGGAAGGTTGTCACGACCAAACCAGCCCGTCTCAACCGCCTTCACGCCCGCCGCCTGCTCTGCACCTGCCAGAGATTCGTTATCGTTGCTGGCAGCATCGCTCACCTTCTGCTGCAGCGCGTAATAGGCATCCAGCGCTTTTTCCTGTTTCACTTTCGCCGCGATATCATCGCGAACGTCAGCCAGCGGCTTGGTTTTCGCCGCGGTGATGTCGTCCAGACGCACGACCAGGAAACCAACGGAAGACTTAATGACGCCTGAAAGCTGACCTTTCTCTTTCAGACCGGCATTTTTCAGCTCGTCAGGGGTGGTCGCGTCTTCCAGCCAGCCCATATCACCGCCGTTTTTCGCAGAGATAATGTCGGTGGATTTCGCTTTCGCAACGGTCGCGAAATCAGCGCCTTTGTTCAGCTCATCCAGCGCCGCTTTAGCATCGGCCTCGGTTTTCGTCTGAATCACGCTGTAGCGGTTACGCTGCGGCTGAGTGAACTGATCCTGATGCTGATCGTAGTAAGACTGGATTTCAGCATCAGACGCGGTTTCCTGCAGCGCGGCCGCATCCAGCTTGATATAGCTCACGCGGAACTGCTCTGGAGAAACAAAGGAATTCTTGTTCTGCTCGTAGTAAGCGTTAACGTCAGCATCGCTCACCTGCTGTTTCGCCGCCAGGGCGTTCACATCAATGGTCGCTTCGCGTACAACACGCTGCTGCGCCACCAGCGCGGCCAGTTCGTCCGTTTCACCTTTGAGCATGAAATCGGTGCCAACGACGGCATTGATGAGCTGCTGGGTGGTCAGCTGGTTACGCAGCGCCTGAGCGTACTGATCGGCCGTCATCCCCATCTGATTGACGATGCTGTTGTAACGCGCATTGTCGAATTTACCGTTAGACTGGAAGGCTTGCGTGGAGAAGATGGCTTTTTTCACCTGCTCATCACTGATGCCAAGGCCCAGTTTTTTGGCATACTGATCAAGCAGCGCTTCGTCGATAAGACGGTTCAGTGTCTGTTGGCGCAGGGTCTTCATGTACCCTTCGTTCGCCGCCAGTTCAGAGAATTGGTCGCCCAGCTGTTGCTGCATACGGTTACGTTCACCGGCAAAAGCGTTCTCGAACTGACCACGGCTGATTTCCTGGCCATTCACTTTTGCGGCGTAGTTTGCGCCACCGCCAATAAGGTAACTGCTCACGCCGGTCAATATGAACGACACGATAATGATACCGAAAATAATCTTGAGCACGAGACTGTTAGCAGCCGTGCGTAAGCTGTCCATCATGGTGTAACAACACTCCGCTGTAGGTGACTGGTTACCTGACGCTGACGGAAAATCCTGCCCGTCGCGCGTGAAGGCGTATTGTGACAAGAAAACGGGGCGATTGTCAGCCCACAACTCGCATAAACTCGCACAAATCAGGTCTGGACAAACAAAAAAGGCACATCAAATGATGCGCCCTTGTACTTTCCGGCTTCCCTGAAACGGGAAAGCAATCAGTTTACTGCGTCTTTCAGCGCTTTACCTGCACGGAAACCCGGCACTTTAGCAGCAGCAATGGTGATCTCTTTACCGGTCTGAGGGTTGCGGCCAGTACGGGCAGCACGCTCTTTAACAGCAAAAGTACCGAAGCCTACCAGTGCAACGTCGTCCCCAGCCTGCAGAGATTCAGTAACAGAAGCAATTAAGGCATCTAACGCACGTCCAGCTGCAGCTTTAGAAATATCAGCACCAGCAGCAATTTTGTCAATCAGTTGAGATTTATTCACTGTTCTCTTCCTCTCTTTATAATTTATATCGCGCCTGAATCCTTCACAACGCGACCGCGCAGCAGTTATATCAGGCCTGCCATGACCTTACAACACCCGTTGTTGATGGCTGACCTAATCAGCAATCTAAATTAGCTATACAAAAAAAGGCTGGCAAGTGCGAAATGACTTACCAGCCTTGTTTTTATTGACGCTCTTTGCGCGAGGTCACTATTTTGCGGTTACAACCTGCATTCCGGAGGGTTCATTCTGCAATGCGAGACTGAGAACTTCCTCAATTCGCTTCACAGGATGGATCTGTAGATCGGCAATCACGTTATCCGGAATCTCTTCCAGATCGCGTTTGTTTTCGTAAGGGATCAATACGGTTTTGATCCCACCGCGGTGTGCCGCCAGCAGTTTTTCTTTTAAACCACCAATTGGCAGAACCTGACCACGCAGCGTGATTTCACCGGTCATAGCAACATCGGCACGCACCGGGTTACCTGTCAGGCAGGAAACCAGAGCGGTACACATGGCAATACCCGCGCTTGGGCCATCTTTCGGCGTCGCCCCTTCAGGAACGTGCACGTGGATGTCGCGTTTTTCGTAGAAATCAGGATTGATACCCAGTTTCTCAGCGCGCGCGCGCACCACGGTCAGCGCCGCCTGGATGGATTCCTGCATTACTTCACCCAGCGAGCCGGTGTAGGTCAGCTTGCCTTTGCCCGGCACACAGGCGGTTTCGATGGTCAGCAGATCGCCGCCCACTTCCGTCCATGCGAGGCCGGTCACCTGGCCAACGCGGTTTTCGTTATCCGCGCGACCGTAGTCGAAGCGCTGGACGCCCAGGTACGCATGCAGATTATCGCCGTTAATTACAATGTGTTTCAGGCTCTTATCCAGCAGCAGCTGTTTCACCGCTTTACGACACAGTTTAGAGATTTCACGCTCAAGGCTACGCACGCCCGCTTCACGGGTGTAGTAGCGAATGATGCCGATAATCGCGCTGTCCTCGACGGTCAGCTCGTTGGCTTTCAGCGCGTTACGCTCAATCTGTTTCGGCAGCAGGTGCTGCTTAGCGATGTTCAGCTTCTCATCTTCGGTATAGCCGGAGAGACGGATCACTTCCATACGGTCCAGCAGCGGGGCCGGAATGTTCATGGAGTTGGAGGTCGCCACGAACATCACATCGCTCAGGTCGTAGTCCACTTCCAGGTAGTGATCGCTGAACGCCACGTTCTGTTCTGGATCAAGCACTTCCAGCAGTGCAGACGCAGGGTCACCGCGCATGTCCGACGACATCTTGTCGATCTCATCGAGCAGGAACAGCGGGTTTTTAACCCCCACTTTCGCCATTTTCTGGATCAGTTTACCCGGCATAGAACCAATGTAGGTACGGCGGTGACCGCGGATTTCCGCTTCATCGCGTACGCCACCCAGCGCCATACGGATATACTTACGTCCGGTCGCTTTGGCGATGGACTGACCCAGAGAGGTTTTACCCACCCCCGGCGGTCCAACCAGGCACAGAATTGGGCCTTTAATTTTGTTTACACGGCTTTGTACCGCGAGGTACTCAAGAATGCGGTCTTTCACGCGTTCCAGGCCGTAGTGATCGGTATCCAGGATTTCCTGCGCCTGACGCAGGTCTTTTTTGACCTTGCTGCGGGCGTTCCACGGAACCTGCACCATCCACTCAATGTAGCCGCGTACAACGGTCGCTTCAGCCGACATTGGAGACATCATTTTCAGCTTCTGCAGTTCTGCTTCGGCCTTCTCTTTCGCCTCTTTCGGCATCTTCGCCGCGTCGATCTTACGCTTCAGCGCTTCGTTTTCGTCCGGCGCGTCGTCCATCTCGCCCAGCTCTTTCTGAATGGCCTTCATTTGCTCATTCAGATAGTACTCACGCTGAGATTTCTCCATCTGCTTTTTGACGCGGTTGCGAATGCGCTTCTCAACCTGCAGCAGATCGATTTCAGACTCCATCATCGCCATCAGGTATTCCAGACGTTCGTTAACGTCGGACATTTCCAGCACGGACTGTTTGTCAGCCAGCTTCAGCGGCATATGTGCAGCGATGGTGTCCGCCAGACGCGCAGGATCGTCGATGCTGTTCAGCGACGTCAGCACTTCTGGTGGAATTTTCTTGTTCAGCTTGATATAGCCTTCAAACTGGCTAATCGCGGTGCGAACCAGCACTTCCTGTTCACGCTCATCAAGCTCAGGCGAATCAAGGTACTCTGCCTTTGCAGAGAAGTGCTCGCCGTCATCTGACAGAGTGGTAATACGCGCACGCTGCAGGCCTTCTACCAGCACCTTTACGGTGCCGTCAGGCAGCTTCAGCATCTGCAAAATAGAGGCCACGGTCCCGACGGTGAAAAGATCGTTTACACCCGGCTCATCCGTTGATGCTTCTTTCTGCGCCACCAGCATGATTTTTTTATCATGATCCATGGCGGCTTCGAGGCAACGGATAGATTTTTCCCGCCCTACAAATAAGGGTATGACCATGTGCGGATAAACCACCACATCGCGCAACGGCAATACGGGGATTTCAATGCGTTCAGAACGCTCAGGATTCATAGAGCTCTCTCTTAGTTAGTGTCCGCCAGGTAAGCTGGTCATGTCACTGTGCTTCACATAACCATTAACATGTATCCAGTATATGGGGATGTTTCCCACACATTCAACGCTATGAATACGGAAAAAGTAAAGGGGAGATAAAATCCCCCCTTTTTGATTAACTGCTTGTATGATTTGGTTAATTATTCGCCAGATGCCTGCTGCGCTTCCGGTTTGCCGTAAATCAGCAGCGGCTTGGTTTGGCCGCTAATCACGGACTCGTCAATCACCACTTTCTCAACGTCTTCCATCGACGGCAGATCGTACATGGTGTCGAGCAGTGCCGCTTCAACAATTGAACGCAGACCACGCGCACCGGTTTTACGGACCATCGCTTTCTTGGCAATAGCATCCAGCGCTTCGTCACGGAATTCCAGATCGACGCCTTCCAGATTGAACAGCGCCTGATACTGCTTGGTCAGCGCATTTTTCGGCTCTTTCAGGATCTGGATCAGCGCGTCTTCGCTCAGCTCATTCAGCGTTGCCACTACCGGCAGACGGCCGATGAATTCAGGGATCAGACCGAATTTGATCAGATCTTCCGGTTCAACCTGAGACAACAGTTCGCCTTCGTTTGGTTTTTCGGACGTCGATTTCACCGTTGCGCCAAAACCAATGCCGGAGCCGGTTTCAACACGGTGGGAGATGACTTTGTCCAGACCAGCAAACGCGCCGCCACAGATGAACAGGATCTTGGAGGTATCAACCTGCAGGAACTCCTGCTGCGGGTGTTTACGACCACCCTGCGGCGGAACGGCGGCAACCGTACCTTCGATCAGCTTCAGCAGTGCCTGCTGTACGCCTTCACCCGATACGTCACGGGTAATGGACGGGTTGTCAGATTTACGGGAGATCTTGTCGATCTCATCGATGTAAACAATCCCGCGCTGGGCTTTCTGTACGTCGTAATCGCACTTCTGCAGCAGTTTCTGGATGATGTTTTCGACGTCCTCACCCACATAACCGGCCTCGGTCAGGGTGGTGGCATCCGCCATCGTGAACGGAACATCAAGCAGGCGCGCCAGGGTTTCAGCCAGCAGCGTTTTACCGGAACCGGTTGGGCCGATCAGCAGAATGTTACTTTTACCCAGTTCTACGCCATTGCTGGTGTCGCCGTTACGCAGACGTTTGTAGTGGTTATAGACCGCTACCGCCAGCACTTTCTTGGCCTGCTCCTGTCCGATGACGTAGTCGTCAAGGTGATGACGAATTTCATGCGGCGTTGGCAGCGCGCTGCGCTCACGGTGCGGTGCGACTTCTTTAATCTCTTCGCGAATGATGTCGTTACATAAATCGACACATTCGTCGCAGATATACACGGACGGCCCGGCAATCAGTTTACGCACTTCATGCTGGCTTTTGCCGCAAAAAGAGCAGTACAGCAGTTTGCCCGAACCATCTTTGCGTTTATCTGTCATGAGTCCAAACCTCTTTTTAAGTTCTTTGTGCCGCACATGACGACGCAAATGCCATTCTAAGACGCAAGCTGCAATCAGCAGCGTGCCGCCCTACCTTAGTATAGCGGCACACTCGCGTCGCGGGCATCAATTACGATGGGTCAACACGGAGTCGACTAAGCCGTACTCAACTGCCTCTGGAGCAGAGAGGAAGCGATCGCGCTCGGTATCGCGCTCGATCTGCTCGAGTGGTTGACCCGTATGCTGCGCCATAAGTTCATTCATGCGCGCTTTTACTTTCAGAATTTCGCGGGCGTGGATTTCGATATCCGTCGCCTGCCCCTGGTAACCGCCCAGCGGCTGGTGAATCATCACGCGGGAATTTGGCAAGCAGAAACGCTTACCTTTCGCCCCTGCTGTTAGCAGGAATGCGCCCATAGATGCAGCCTGACCCATACAGATAGTGCTTACATCAGGCTTGATGAATTGCATGGTGTCATAAATGGACATACCTGCTGTAATCACGCCACCCGGGGAGTTAATGTACAGGTAAATGTCTTTTTCCGGGTTTTCCGCTTCCAGAAACAGCATCTGCGCCACGATCAGGTTAGCCATGTGGTCTTCCACCTGGCCAGTCAGAAAGATAACGCGTTCCTTGAGCAGACGGGAATAGATATCAAAAGAACGCTCACCACGTGAGGTCTGTTCAATAACCATTGGCACCAGAGCCATATGGGGTGCAAAGTTATCTCGTTCGCCACTGTATGACATTTCCGTCTCCTGGATCAAAATTGAAAACACCTGCTGTACTGATTGTAACCTTACGGACGGATTATCAGCCAGTCTCATTCATCATGATTACGTACTTATGGGGTTCACAGTGCCCTATTTCAAGCATAACAACCTTTTGTTGTTACGCTAACACCGAAAGGGCGTTTTAGCACTCTTCCTGGGCTATCGCTGCGATAAAAAAAACCCGCTGCCGCAAGGCAACGGGTTTTCTGTTCAAACTTTAAACCGTTGGGGCGAAATTACGCCTGCTGGTTCATCAGTTCGTTGAAAGAGGTCGCTTTTTCGGTCACTTTCGCTTTCGCCAGTACCGCTTCAACAGCCTGCTCTTCCAGGGCAACGTTGCGCATGTTGTCCATCAGCTCTTTGTTCTTACCGTAGAACTCGATCACTTCTGATGGATCTTCGTATGCAGAAGCCATCTCTTCGATCAGGCCTTTCACACGCTCTTCGTCAGCTTTCAGCTCGTGGGTACGAATCACTTCGCCCAGCAGCAGGCCAACAACAACGCGGCGTTTCGCTTGCTCTTCGAACAGCTCGCGTGGCAGTTCCATCGCTTGCTGCTGGTTGCCACCGAAACGCTGTGCAGCCTGACGGCGCAGAACGTCGATTTCGCTGTCGATCAGGGCAGCAGGAACGTCGATTTCGTTGGCTTTCACCAGACCTTCGATCGCCTGAGATTTCACGCGGTTACGCACCGCGCCGTTCAGTTCGCGTTCCATGTTCTTACGCACTTCGGTACGCAGACCCGCTACGGAACCATCTTCCACGCCGAAACGCTTGATGAATTCTTCAGTCAGTTCTGGCAGTTCGCGCTCTTCAACTTTCTTCAGGTTGATAGCGAACTTCGCTGCTTTCCCTTTCAGGTTTTCAGCGTGGTATTCTTCCGGGAAGGTCACGTCGATGGTGAACTCTTCGCCAGCCTTGTGGCCTTTGATACCGTCTTCGAAGCCTGGGATCATACGACCCTGGCCCATAGCCAGTACGAAGTCAGACGCTTTACCGCCTTCGAACTCTTCGCCGTCTACGGAACCGGTGAAGTCGATGGTGACACGGTCCTCAGCGTCAACAGCGCCTTCTTTCTCTTTCCAGTTCGCCTGCTGCTTACGCAGGGTATCCAGCATGCCGTCAACGTCTTCGTCAGTCACGGAAACAACTGGTTTTTCAACTTCGATAGATTCCAGACCTTTCAGCTCAACTTCCGGGTACACTTCGAACTCTACGGAGTAGGTGAAGTCTTCGCCCAGTTTGTATTCGCCTGGAACGTAGTTCGGCGCGCCGGCCGGATTGATTTTTTCTTTGATGATCGCATCAATAAAGTTGCGGCTCATCAGTTCACCCAGCACATCCTGACGCACGGAAGCGCCATAACGCTGAGCAACAACATTCATTGGTACTTTGCCCTTGCGGAAGCCGTCAATACGTACTTTTTTTGCTACGTTGACCAGCTCGCTTTTCACAGCAGTTTCGATGCTGTCAGCAGCGATAGTAATCGTTACACGGCGGCCAAGGCCTTGAGTGGTTTCAACTGAAACTTGCATCTTGTTACCTCAAAAAAATCACAGTGCTCGGTCAACTCTGAATCTGTCTGTTATACCGGGATGCTCTCTTAGTGCAGATTCACATTCCCTGTCGCCAGAATCATCCCGAAGACATTCAATAAGACGCGGCATTATAGCGGCATCACTTAGGTGAGTCGAGAACGGTTGGGGCATGTTGCTGCGGCTTTTTTCACACTTTAAGGCTATTTTTAGCCTTAAAATCGCACCATCTGCTCAAAACTCAAACAAAACAAAACGGCCCGGAGGCCGTTTTGAGGAAATCTGTAAGCAACATACTGGAAAAGCTCCAGCCGTTGCAAATCCGATTTATCAGGCGATAGTGCCTGCACCGCGACAGGGCGGCGATGCGAAAACCGTATCCTGCAAACCTTCCCATTCCTTAATGGTATAGGTATGCAGTGCCAGCGCATGCACGGTCGTGGAGAGTTCTTCCGTCAAGGTGCTGTAGATCAAGCGGTGTCGATTCAGGAAACGTTCTCCCGTGAAGCGATCGCTAACCAGAACCACTTTAAAGTGGCTTTCAGAACCTGCCGGCACGTTATGACGATAGCTTTCGTCGACGACTTCGAGGAACACAGGGTTGAACGCTGCCCTTAATTTATCTTCTATATGCTCACGTATCATCATGAAATTACTCCTCCGACAACGCCAGGATGTCACCCATCCCTTTAAATGTTAGCCGCTTTTACCGTTTCCATTACACCTTGACAACAAATATTTAGCTTTCGTCTGATTTTCTCATTCAAACGAATGAAGTTCACTGTGAGACTCATACGTTTTGTCATACACGGATTGGGAAAAAGGGTGATCTGGTCAGTTTTCGGACAAGGCGATGAATTTACATGCGTTGACCACTTCCCCTCGCCGTTGGCGATGTTATGATGGCGGCAATTTTTCTCTTTATATGCTTACGATTCGTTGAGAACCCGAAAATGTTAAAAAAACTCTTCTTTCCGTTGGTAGCCCTTTTCATGCTGGCAGGCTGCGCTACCCCGCCTACCACTATTGATGTCTCACCAAAAATCACCCTGCCTCAGCAGGACCCAAGCCTGATGGGCGTCACCGTGAGCATTAACGGTGCCGATCAGCGTCAGGATCAGGCGCTGGCTAAAGTGACCCGCGATAACCAGCAGGTTACCCTCACCGCGTCCCGCGACCTGCGCTTCCTGCTCCAGGAAGTGCTGGAGAAACAGATGACCGCTCGCGGCTACATGATTGGCCCAAGCGGCGCGGTCGATCTGCAGATCATCGTCAACAACCTGTACGCTGACGTGTCTCAGGGCAACGTGCGCTACAACATTGCGACCAAAGCGGATATCGCCATCATTGCCACCGCGAAGAATGGCAACAAGATGACCAAAAACTACCGCGCCAGCTACTCTGTTGAAGGTGCCTTCCAGGCTTCTAACCAGAACATTGCTAACGCCGTGAACAGCGTGCTGACCGACACCATCGCCGATATGGCGCAGGACACAAGCATTCACGACTTCATCAAGCAAAACGCGCGTTAATCCCGCTCTCTGGCCCGGTGTATCACCGGGTCAGTTTTATAAAAACATGTCCAGCCATTACTTACGCATTTTCCAGCAACCGAAATCAGCTATCCTGCTGATCCTCGGCTTCGCCTCGGGTTTACCCCTCGCACTCACTTCCGGCACGCTACAGGCATGGATGACGGTCGAGAACATCGATCTTAAAACCATCGGTTTCTTCTCGCTTGTCGGCCAGGCCTATGTCTTTAAGTTCCTGTGGTCTCCGGTCATGGATCGCTATACGCCGCCTTTCCTCGGGCGTCGACGCGGCTGGTTAGTGATGACGCAGATCCTGCTGCTGCTGGCCATTGCGGCGATGGGATTTCTTGAACCCACCACCCAGCTTCGCTGGATGGCCGCGCTTGCGGTGGTGATTGCCTTCTGTTCCGCCTCTCAGGATATCGTGTTCGACGCCTGGAAGACGGACGTTTTACCTGCGGAAGAGCGCGGCGCCGGTGCGGCAATCAGTGTGCTGGGCTATCGGCTCGGGATGCTGGTCTCCGGCGGGCTGGCGCTGTGGCTCGCCGACCGTTACCTCGGCTGGCAGGGCATGTACTGGCTGATGGCCGCCCTGCTGATCCCCTGCATTATCGCGACGCTGTTCGCGCCCGAACCGAGTGACGTCATCCCGGTTCCACGCTCGCTGGAGCAGGCCGTCGCCGAACCGCTCCGTGACTTCTTTGGCCGCAACAACGCCTGGCTGATCCTGCTGCTCATCGTCCTTTATAAGCTGGGCGATGCCTTTGCCATGAGTTTGACCACCACCTTCCTGATCCGGGGCGTCGGTTTTGACGCCGGTGAAGTGGGTGTGGTGAATAAAACGCTGGGGCTGTTTGCAACCATCGTCGGCGCGCTTTATGGCGGCGTATTGATGCAGCGCCTGACGCTGTTTCGCGCGCTGCTGATTTTTGGCATCCTTCAGGGCGCCTCTAACGCAGGCTACTGGCTGCTGTCGATTACCGACAAACATACGATCAGCATGGCCGCGGCGGTGTTCTTCGAAAACCTCTGCGGCGGCATGGGAACCGCGGCGTTTGTTGCCCTGCTGATGACTCTGTGCAACAAGTCGTTTTCCGCCACCCAGTTCGCTCTGCTCTCGGCGCTCTCCGCCGTTGGCCGCGTGTACGTTGGCCCGATTGCCGGCTGGTTCGTGGAAGCCCACGGCTGGCCAACATTTTATCTCTTCTCGGTCGTGGCTGCCGTACCGGGAATTTTATTGCTGCTGGTCTGCCGTCAGACGCTGGAATATACCCAGCGGACGGAACACTTTATGCCGCGCACCGAATATCACCGCGCCTACCGTTTTGCGTTACGTCTGTTAATGGTGGGCTGCGCGGCTCTCGCACTCTGGCTGGGGGTGCTCATTATTAATGCCAGCACGTCACTGGCACTCCCCTTTGAAGCCCTTCTGCTGGACGCAGGCGCCCTGCTGGCTATCGCCGGGATCCTGATCGGAGGTCTGCTTGATTTCATGGCGTTGCGTAAAACGCAGATGACCTGAAGAAAAATGCGAAAGGTTATTTCCCGTTGTAATCACTAAGCGAAATTATAACGGTGAAATAGCCACCGGCCGCTAAAAAAAATATTTGTTGTTTTGTGCGGGATAGGATTTGGAAATTATTGGCTCCCATCCCAAAACGCTATTTTTCATTAAACGATTCAGCATAAGAGAGTTTGATTTTTCGTTTTTTAGATGTCTTTTTATTGATAATTAATTGTTAATTTTTTGTTTATTTTTAACAATGGTTATACCAATTGCCCCTTTTAGGGTATGCTTGGGGGTCCTTTCGTTATAAAGCCCATGCCGTGCGGCTTCGGTCATAAAAACCGACATAATTTGCAACACTTGTGACACGTGCGGCAGAACCCGGTAACACCTTCCTGACACAGGCCTAATGATGTTTACAGTAATGTAACCTTCCCGTAAAATGCCCGCACACTTTAAACGCCACCAGACTCCGTGGAATTGAGGTCGTTAAATGAGACTCGGGAAATACAATAAAAGTTTGGGATGGTTGTCATTATTCGCGGGCACTGTATTACTCAGTGGCTGCGATTCTGCACTACTAGACCCCAAAGGGCAGATTGGACTGGAACAACGTTCACTGATATTGACGGCTTTTGGCCTGATGTTGATTGTGGTTATTCCTGCCATTTTGATGGCTGTTGGTTTCGCCTGGAAGTATCGTGCGAGCAATAAAGATGCGAAGTATAGCCCTAACTGGTCACACTCCAATAAAGTGGAAGCTGTGGTCTGGACGGTTCCTATTCTGATCATCCTGTTCCTTGCCGTACTGACCTGGAAAACCACTCACGCACTTGAGCCAAGCAAACCGCTGGTTCACGATGAGAAACCTATTACCATTGAAGTGGTCTCCATGGACTGGAAATGGTTCTTCATCTATCCAGAGCAGGGTATTGCTACCGTGAATGAAATCGCCTTCCCGGCGAACACTCCGGTTCAGTTCAAAGTGACCTCCAACTCCGTAATGAACTCCTTCTTCATCCCACGTCTGGGTAGCCAGATTTACGCGATGGCCGGTATGCAGACCAACCTGCACCTGATCGCGAATGAAGCAGGCACCTATGATGGTATCTCCGCCAGCTATAGCGGCCCGGGCTTCTCAGGTATGAAGTTCAAAGCTATTGCGACGCCAGACCGTGCCGCTTTCGACCAGTGGGTTGAAAAAGCGAAGCAGTCTCCAAACACCATGTCTGACATGGCGGCGTTCGAAAAAGTGGCTGCACCAAGCGAATACAACAAGGTGGAGTACTTCTCTAATGTGAAACCAGATTTGTTCAAAGACGTTATTGGCAAATTTATGGATCACGGCAAGAGCATGGACATGACCCAGCCTGAAGGCGAGCACAGCGCGCACGAAGGTATGGAAGGCATGGACATGAGCCACGCGGAAACCGCTCACTAAGGGGCCGAGGAAGAAAATGTTCGGAAAATTGACACTGGATGCAGTGCCCTACCATGAACCGATTATCGTGGTTACGGTGGCTGCAATTATCATTGGTGGCGCGGCCTTACTGGCCCTGATCACTTACTTCGGTAAGTGGAGCTACCTGTGGAACGAGTGGCTGACTTCGGTTGACCACAAAAAACTCGGTATCATGTACTGCATCGTCGGTATCGTCATGTTAATTCGTGGCTTTGCGGATGCGATCATGATGCGTAGCCAGCAGGCACTCGCTTCTGCGGGTGAAGCCGGCTTCCTTCCACCGCACCACTACGATCAGATCTTTACCGCCCACGGCGTTATCATGATCTTCTTCGTGGCGATGCCGCTGGTTATCGGTCTGATGAACGTTGTCGTTCCGCTGCAAATCGGCGCGCGCGACGTGGCGTTCCCGTTCCTGAACAACCTGAGCTTCTGGTTCACGGTTGTCGGCGTTATCCTGGTTAACCTGTCACTGGGTGTGGGCGAATTCGCGCAGACCGGCTGGCTGGCTTACCCGCCGCTGTCAGGAATTGAGTACAGTCCGGGCGTTGGCGTCGACTACTGGATTTGGGCGCTTCAGCTCTCCGGTGTCGGTACTACCCTGACCGGTATCAACTTCTTCGTGACCATTATCAAGATGCGTGCCCCAGGCATGACCATGTTCAAGATGCCGGTATTTACCTGGGCATCTCTGTGCGCCAACATCCTGATTATTGCCTCCTTCCCAATTCTGACCGTCACCATTGCGCTGCTGACCCTGGACCGCTACCTGGGCACCCATTTCTTCACGAATGATATGGGTGGCAACATGATGATGTACATCAACCTGATTTGGGCCTGGGGTCACCCGGAAGTGTACATTCTGGTTCTGCCTGTGTTCGGTGTGTTCTCCGAAATCGCGGCAACCTTCTCGCGTAAACGTCTGTTTGGTTACACCTCTCTGGTGTGGGCAACCGTGTGTATTACCGTTCTGTCGTTCATCGTTTGGCTGCACCACTTCTTCACCATGGGTGCGGGCGCGAACGTAAACGCCTTCTTCGGTATTACCACCATGATTATCGCCATCCCTACCGGGGTGAAGATCTTCAACTGGCTGTTCACCATGTATCAGGGCCGTATCGTGTTCCACTCAGCGATGCTGTGGACTATCGGCTTCATCGTTACCTTCTCCGTAGGTGGGATGACCGGCGTACTGCTGGCGGTACCAGGTGCTGACTTCGTTCTGCACAACAGCCTGTTCCTGATTGCGCACTTCCATAACGTTATCATCGGTGGCGTGGTCTTCGGCTGCTTCGCTGGCGTAACCTACTGGTGGCCAAAAGCGTTCGGCTTCACGCTGAACGAAAAATGGGGTAAACGCGCGTTCTGGTTCTGGATCATCGGCTTCTTCGTCGCATTTATGCCGCTGTACGTGCTGGGCTTCATGGGTATGACCCGTCGTCTGAGCCAGCAGATCGATCCGCAGTTCCACCCAATGCTGATGGTTGCAGCGGGCGGTGCGGTGCTGATTGCCTGTGGTATCGCGTCTCAGCTGATTCAGTTCTACGTGTCTATTCGCGACCGCGACCAGAACCGTGACCTGACCGGTGACCCATGGGGTGGCCGTACGCTGGAGTGGGCGACCTCTTCTCCACCTCCTTTCTATAACTTTGCCATCGTGCCGCAGGTTCATGAACGCGACGCATTCTGGGAAATGAAAGAAAAAGGTGAAGCGTACAAGCAACCTGCTCATTACGAAGAGATCCACATGCCGAAAAACAGCGGTGCGGGCATTGTGATTGCCGCCTTCGCAACGGTATTTGGTTTCGCAATGATCTGGCACATCTGGTGGATGGCGATTGTTGGCTTCGCCGGCATCGTAATCAGCTGGATTGTGAAGAGCTTTGACGAGGACGTGGACTACTACGTACCAGTCCGTGAAGTTGAGAAGCTGGAAAACCAGCATTTCGACGAGATTTCTAAAGCGGGGCTGAAAAATGGCAACTGATACTCTGGCGCACTCAACTGCCCACGCGCATGAGCATGCGCACCACGATACAGGACCGACTAAAGTCTTCGGTTTCTGGATCTACCTGATGAGCGACTGCATTCTGTTCTGCTGTCTGTTCGCGACCTATGCCGTTCTGGTGAACGGCACGGCGGGCGGCCCGGCTGGCAAGGACATCTTTGAACTGCCGTTCGTTCTGGTTGAAACCGCACTGCTGTTATTCAGCTCCATCACTTACGGCATGGCGGCTATCGCCATGTACAAAAACAACAAGAGCCAGGTTGTGTCCTGGCTGGCGTTGACCTGGCTGTTTGGTGCTGGATTTATCGGGATGGAAATCTATGAATTCCATCACCTGATTCTGGAAGGTTTCGGTCCGGATCGCAGTGGCTTCCTGTCAGCGTTCTTCGCGCTGGTCGGTACCCACGGTCTGCACGTGACCTCTGGTCTGATCTGGATGGCGGTACTGATGTTCCAGGTATCCCGTCGCGGCCTGACCAGCACTAACCGTACCCGTATCATGTGCCTGAGCCTGTTCTGGCACTTCCTGGACGTGGTGTGGATCTGTGTGTTCTCTGTTGTATATCTGATGGGGGCGATGTAATGAGTCATTCAAACGATCATGGCGCTTCCCACGGTAGCGTAAAAACCTACATGACAGGTTTCATCCTGTCGATCATCCTGACGGTGATCCCGTTCTGGATGGTGATGAGCGGTTCTGCGTCTAAGCCGGTTATTCTGGGTGCAATCCTGGTGACCGCGGTGATTCAGATTCTGGTGCATCTGGTTTGCTTCCTGCACATGAACACCAAGTCCGATGAAGGCTGGAATATGACCGCCTTTATCTTTACCGTGATTATCATCGCTATCCTGGTAGTCGGTTCCATCTGGATTATGTGGAACCTCAACTACAACATGATGGTTCACTAAGAGCGGCGAGTATGTTTAAGCAATACCTGCAAGTAACGAAACCAGGCATCATCTTTGGCAACCTGATCTCCGTGATCGGAGGGTTCCTGCTGGCCTCTAAGGGCAGCATTGATTACACCCTCTTTATCTACACGCTGGTCGGTGTGTCACTGGTTGTTGCGTCCGGTTGTGTATTTAACAACTACATCGACATGGATATCGACAAGAAGATGGAAAGGACCAAAAATCGGGTGCTGGTGAAAGGCCTGATCGCCCCTTCCGTCTCGCTGGTGTACGCCACCTTGCTGGGTATTGCTGGCTTTATGCTGCTGTGGTTTGGTGCTAACCCGCTGGCCTGCTGGCTGGGGGTGATGGGGTTCGTGGTGTATGTGGGCGTCTACAGCCTGTATATGAAACGCCATTCCGTCTACGGCACGCTGATTGGTTCTCTCTCCGGCGCTGCGCCGCCGGTGATTGGCTACTGCGCGGTCACGAACGAGTTCGACAGCGGTGCGCTGATCCTGCTGGCTATCTTTAGCCTGTGGCAGATGCCGCACTCCTATGCCATCGCGATTTTCCGCTTTAAGGATTATCAGGCAGCGAACATCCCGGTTCTGCCGGTCGTGAAGGGCATTTCCGTTGCCAAGAACCACATCACGCTGTACATCATCGCTTTTGCCGTGGCAACGCTGATGCTCTCTCTGGGCGGTTACGCTGGATACAAATATCTGGCGGTAGCGGCCGCGGTGAGCGTCTGGTGGCTCGGTATGGCGCTGCGCGGTTACAAAGTGGAAGATGACAAAGTCTGGGCGCGCAAACTGTTTGTGTTCTCGATTGTGGCCATCACCTCGCTGTCCGTGATGATGTCCGTGGACTTCATGGTGCCAGATTCACACAACCTGCTGACTTACGTCTGGTAAGCCAAAACAGGCGAATAAAGGGGTGCTTCGGCACCCTTTTTTTTTCACTGAATCTACTAATAACGCATGTAATATTTGTTAAATAACCCTTTATTTACCCCGCCCCTTCCCCGCACTACACTATGGCCTGCTTTTGAACTGAGGTGGTAATGAACGATTATAAAATGACGCCAGGCGAGCTACGCGCGACCTGGGGCTTAGGGACTGTCTTCTCGCTACGGATGCTTGGCATGTTTATGGTCCTGCCTGTTCTGACCACGTACGGTATGGCGCTGCAGGGGGCCAGTGAGGCGCTGATTGGGTTCGCGATCGGCATCTACGGTCTGGCGCAGGCGGTATTCCAGATCCCGTTTGGCCTGCTCTCTGACCGGGTGGGTCGAAAGCCGCTGATCGTCGGCGGGCTGCTGGTCTTTGTGCTCGGAAGCGTGATTGCCGCCCTCTCCCACTCCATCTGGGGGATTATTCTCGGCCGCGCCCTGCAGGGCTCCGGCGCGATTGCCGCCGCGGTGATGGCGCTGCTGTCCGACTTAACCCGCGAGCAGAACCGCACCAAAGCGATGGCGTTCATCGGCGTGAGCTTTGGCGTGACGTTTGCGATTGCCATGGTGCTGGGCCCCATCATTACGCACACGTTGGGTCTGCACGCCCTGTTCTGGATGATTGCCGTGCTGGCAACCATCGGTATTGCCTTAACCTTGTGGGTCGTGCCGGACAGCAAGAACCACGTTCTGAACCGTGAATCGGGGATGGTAAAAGGCTGCTTCAGCAAAGTGATAGTCGAGCCGCGCCTGCTGAAGCTGAATTTTGGCATTATGTGTCTGCACATCCTGCTGATGTCGACCTTTGTCGCCCTGCCCGGCCAGCTTGCCGCGGCGGGTTTCCCGGCGGCTGAGCACTGGAAAATCTATCTGGTCACGATGCTGATTTCGTTTGTCTCCGTCGTGCCGTTCATCATCTACGCCGAAGTGAAGCGCAAAATGAAGCGCGTCTTCGTGGGCTGCGTGGCGGTCCTGCTGATTGCCGAAATTGTGCTCTGGGGTGCCGGTCCGCACTTCTGGGAACTGATTGCCGGCGTACAGCTGTTCTTCCTGGCCTTTAACCTGATGGAAGCGCTGCTGCCGTCGCTGATCAGCAAAGAATCCCCCGCCGGGTATAAAGGTACCGCGATGGGCATCTACTCCACCAGCCAGTTTCTCGGCGTGGCGATCGGCGGCTCGCTCGGCGGCTGGGTGGACGGCCTGTTTGATTCACAAACCGTGTTCCTCGCCGGTGCGCTATTGGCAACAGTCTGGCTGCTGGTCGCCAGCACCATGAAAGAGCCACGCTACGTGAGCAGCCTGCGCGTGGAAATCCCGGATGATGTGGAAATCAGCGATATGCTTAAGCAGCGTCTGGAAGCCAAAGAGGGTGTGACGGAAGTGCTCATCGTCCCGGAAGAGCGCAGCGCTTACGTCAAAATAGACAGTAAAATGACCAACCGCTTCGAAGTCGAGCAGGCGCTCAAAGCGTGAAAAAAAGCCCGGTTAAACCGGGCTTTTTTATATTAATCGCGGAAGTTTTTAAACTGGAACGGTTGACCCAGATCGCCGCCGCGCACCAGCGCCATTACGGACTGGAGATCATCGCGGGACTTACCGGTCACGCGAATTTCTTCGCCCTGGATCTGCGCCTGCACCTTCAGCTTGCTGTCTTTAATGAGCTTAACGATCTTCTTCTGCACCGCGCTCTCGATGCCCTGCTTCAGCTTGGCTTCAACAAACCAGTTTTTACCGCTGTGCACAAACTCTTCCGGCACGTCCAGAGACGTCCCTTCGATGCCGCGCTTTAACAGCTTGGCACGCAGAATGTCGAGCAGTTGATTCACCTGGAAATCAGACTCGCTCAGCACCTTAATGGTCTTATTTGCGTCGTTCAGCTCAAACGACGCCTCAACGCCGCGAAAATCGAAACGTGACTCAACTTCGCGGGTTGCGTTCTCAACGCCGTTGCGAACTTCCTGGATATCAACTTCGGAAACAATATCGAAAGATGGCATCTTTTCTTCTCCCTTCACTTTTGTTGCGTTGCATAATACCCGCTACGAGGCATAACTCAACAGAAGCTTAGCTGTATAATTAAGCTGTAACACCTGGCGCAGTTGCAGGTGAGGAGGAACAATGAAAATTACGGTGCTCGGATGCGGAGCGCTTGGTCAGCTGTGGCTGACCGCGCTGTGCAAGCACGGACATGAGGTTCAGGGCTGGCTGCGCGTGCCCCAGCCCTATTGCAGTGTAAACCTGATAGGTGAAGACGGAAGCATCTTTAACGAATCCCTCACCGCGAACGATCCTGATTTCCTGGCGCAAAGCGATCTTTTACTGGTGACGCTCAAAGCGTGGCAGGTCTCAGACGCGGTAAAAACGCTGGCCGCGCAGCTCCCCTCCACTTCCCCCATTCTGCTGCTGCATAACGGCATGGGGACGCTTGATGAGCTGAAAAACGTCCCGCAGCCCCTGCTGATGGCGACGACCACGCACGCTGCACGTCGCGACGGCAACATCATCGTGCATGTCGCCAGCGGCGTGACGCACATCGGCCCCGCCAGAACGCAGGATGGCGACTACAGCTATCTGGCCGATGTGCTTCAAAAGGTGCTGCCGGACGTGGCCTGGCACAACAATATTCGCCCTCAGCTGTGGCGCAAGCTGGCGGTAAACTGCGTGATCAATCCGCTGACGGCACTGTGGGACTGCCCGAACGGTGAGCTGAAAAATCATCCGCAGGACGTTGCGGTTTTGTGTGCGGAAGTCGCGGCGGTCGTTGAGCGGGAAGGTCTGCATACCTCGGCGGACGATTTGCGCTGCTATGTCGAGCAGGTCATTGAGAGCACGGCAGAAAATATCTCCTCAATGCTGCAGGACGTTCGGGCATTACGCCACACGGAGATCGACTACATCACCGGCTATCTGCTAAAACGCGCCCGCGCGCACGGCATCGCCGTGCCGGAAAACGCCCGTCTGTATGACCTGGTTAAACGTAAGGAGAGTGAATATGAGCGCGTCAGCACTGATCTGTCTCGCCCCTGGTAGCGAAGAGATGGAAGCGGTCACCACCATTGATTTGATGGTGCGCGGCGGCATTAAGGTCACCACCGCCAGCGTCGCCAGCGACGGCAATCTGGCAATCACCTGTTCACGCGGGGTGAAAATTCTCGCGGATGCCCCCCTTGTTCAGGTGGCTGACGGCGATTACGACATCATCGTGCTGCCCGGCGGCTTAAAAGGCGCGGAATGTTTTCGCGACAGCCCGCTGCTGGTCGAGACCGTGCGTCAGTTTCATTTATCCGGCCGCATCGTCGCGGCAATCTGTGCCGCCGCCGGAACGGTTCTGATTCCGCACGATATCTTCCCCATTGGCAACATGACCGGTTTCCCGGGGCTTAAGGATACGATCCCGGAAGAGCACTGGGTGGATAAACGCGTCGTCTGGGATCCGCGCGTCAACCTGCTGACTAGCCAGGGGCCAGGCACCGCGATTGATTTTGGCTTAAAGATTATTGACCTGCTGGTCGGGCGCGAGAAAGCGTACGAAGTAGCGTCATCGCTGGTGATGCCGGCGGGAATTTATAATTACTATGAATAGGTGTTCTCCCTCTCCCTGTGGGAGAGGGCCGGGGTGAGGGCATCAGGCCGCACTCCCCGGCTAGAAACTATGGGCGATACACCTTCACATTCGCAAAGCCCTGCTCGCGCAGATACAGCGCCTGCAGGCGGCTCATCACCCCGCGCTCGCACCACAGCAGATAGGTTTTGCTCTTGTCGAGATCGCCAAACTTCGTGCTCAGCTTGTAGAACGGCAGAGAAACCACCTCCACGCCTTCGACGTTCAGCGGGCTGGCGTCCTGTTCATCAATAGAACGAATA
Organism: Enterobacter asburiae; assembly: GCF_001521715.1. Taxonomy (NCBI): domain Bacteria; kingdom Pseudomonadati; phylum Pseudomonadota; class Gammaproteobacteria; order Enterobacterales; family Enterobacteriaceae; genus Enterobacter; species Enterobacter asburiae. The sequence goes on along the minus strand of NZ_CP011863.1, from coordinate 98,116 downwards.
TCCACAATCACATCGCTGGCACCAAAACCGCTCACGGTTTCAACTTCAACGACTTCCTGCTCGGTCTGCTGGGCAATCTCGCGGATGTCGATGTTGGAGGCTTCCTCCACCACCTTTTCCAGAATGCTGAAATCGAAGTTCTCTTCTTCCGCTTCGATCTTCGCCTTCACCGCCTTCACTGTTGGGCTTTTTGAGATCACGCCGCAGTATTCAGGCATGGTGCGGGCAAAATCTTCGGTGCCGATTTCGCGCGCAAGGTCGATGATGTGCTCTTTGTCGTGGGAGATCAGCGGACGCAGAATCAGCGTATCAGACACGTTGTCGATCAGACGCAGGTTGGTCAGCGTCTGGCTGGAGACCTGGCCCAGCGCTTCGCCGGTGACCAGCGCCTGCACGCCGTAGCGTTCAGCCACTTTGGACGCCGCGCGCACCATCATGCGCTTCAGGACCACGCCCATCTGGCCGTCGTCCACTTTTTCGAGGATTTCGCCAACCACGGGTTCGAAGTTGATCGCCACGAAACGCACGCGGTGTGAGCTGCCGAAGCGGTTCCACAGGTAATGCGCGACCTGACGAACGCCGATTTCGTGCGCCGCACCGCCCAGGTTGAAGAAACAGTAGTGCACGCGGCAGCCGCGACGCATCAGCATATAGCTGGAGACGCCGGAGTCGAAGCCGCCGGAGATCAGGGACAATACGTCTTCCTGGGTGCCAATCGGGAAGCCGCCGATACCTTCATAGCGCCCTTTCACCAGCAGCAGGCGATCGTTTTCGATCTCCAGGTTCACGGTCACGTCCGGGTTGGTCAGACGAACGCGCGCCGTTTCAACGTGCTGGTTCAAACCGCCGCCGACGTAACGTTCCACTTCAATAGAGCTGAACTCGTGCTTGCCGCGACGCTTCACGCGCACGCAGAAGGTTTTGCCTTCGATCTGATCGCGGTACTGGACCAGCGCTTTCTCGAAGATGTCGTGCATATCGCTGAACGGAACATCTTCCACTTCCAGGATATGGTGGATCCCCGGAATACGGGTCAGCGCGTCGCGAATATCCTGACGTTTGTTTTCGTCTTTGGCGCGCACTTCAACGTGGTCCCAGTGGCGCACCACGGCGAGGGTTTCGTCGTAGAGCTTTAATACGTTACGAATGTTCCCGGTGAGAATTTTAATAAAGCGCAAACGCACAGATTGGCTTTTGATGGTGATTTCAGGGAACAATTTAATGATAAACTTCATGGCGGCAATGTTTCTTAGGCAAGCGTGTTAAGGCTTGTAATGGAAAAGAGTACAGCAGCCCACACCCGTGGCTGCATCCAGGCGCGCAAGTATACCACCATCGCGCCGCTCCTGTGCACATTGCGCGTTATTTGATAATTGCCCTGAGTCCGTTACCATGTCGGGGCTGAGAATATAAGAGTCAATTCACTATGCCGAAGAAGAACGACGCACCGGCCAGTTTCGAAACTGCGCTGAGTGAACTGGAGCAAATCGTTACCCGTCTTGAGAGCGGCGATCTCCCGCTGGAAGAGGCGCTCAACGAATTCGAGCGTGGCGTGCAGCTGGCGCGCCAGGGGCAGGTCAAACTGCAGCAGGCCGAGCAGCGCGTGCAGATCCTGCTTTCCGACAGCGAAGACGCGAAAACCACGCCTTTCACACCGGACGCCGAGTAAATGGATTTTGCCAACGAGCTTCAGGCGCGTGTCGTACGCGCCAACGACGCCCTGCGCCGTTTTATTGCGCCACAGCCTTTTCAGAACACTCCACTGGTTGAAGCCATGCACTATGGCGCACTCTTGGGTGGAAAGCGCCTGCGCCCGTTCCTGGTGTACGCCACGGGCAATATGTTTGGCATCAGCGATAACACGCTGGACGCCCCGGCAGCCGCCGTTGAGTGCATCCACGCCTACTCGCTGATCCACGACGATCTCCCGGCCATGGACGACGACGATTTGCGTCGGGGTCAACCCACCTGCCATATCAAGTTTGGCGAGGCGAATGCCATTCTGGCGGGTGATGCCCTGCAAACGCTGGCGTTCTCGATTCTGAGCGACGCGCCGATGGAGGAAGTGGCCGACCGCGACCGCCTGGCGATGATCTCCGAGCTGGCCATGGCCAGCGGCGTGGCCGGCATGTGCGGCGGACAGGCGCTGGATCTTGAAGCGGAAGGACGTCAGGTTAATCTGGAACAGCTGGAGCGTATTCACCGCCATAAAACCGGGGCGTTGATTCGTTCCGCCGTTCGCCTGGGCGCGCTGAGCGCGGGTGAACAAGGGCGCAAAGCCCTGCCGATTCTGGACAGATATGCAGAAAGTATCGGTCTGGCATTCCAGGTTCAGGATGACATTCTGGATGTGGTGGGCGATACTGCAACATTGGGTAAACGTCAGGGTGCGGACCAGCAGCTTGGCAAAAGTACCTACCCCGCCCTGCTGGGCCTTGAGCAAGCCCAACGTAAAGCCCGGGATCTGATTGATGATGCCCGCCAGTCGCTAAATGAACTGGCCGCGCAATCGCTGGATACCTCGGCACTGGAAGCGCTAGCGGACTATATAATCCAGCGTAATAAATAAACTATATATCTCGATGAGCCTTTGATGAGTTTTGATATTGCCAAATACCCGACACTGGCGTTAGTTGACTCCACCCAGGAGTTACGTCTGTTGCCGAAAGAGAGCCTGCCGAAGCTGTGCGACGAGCTGCGTCGCTACCTGCTCGACAGCGTTAGCCGCTCCAGCGGCCATTTCGCCTCCGGGCTTGGCACGGTTGAGCTGACCGTGGCGCTGCACTATGTCTATAACACGCCGTTCGATCAGCTCATCTGGGACGTGGGCCACCAGGCCTATCCGCACAAAATTCTGACCGGACGTCGCGATAAGATTGGCACCATTCGTCAGAAAGGCGGCCTGCATCCGTTCCCGTGGCGCGGTGAGAGCGAGTATGACGTGCTGAGCGTCGGCCACTCCTCCACCTCCATTTCTGCGGGCATCGGTATTGCCGTTGCCGCCGAGAAAGAGAACAAGCAGCGCCGCACCGTCTGCGTCATTGGCGACGGCGCCATTACCGCCGGTATGGCCTTTGAAGCCATGAACCATGCGGGCGACATCAAGCCGGACATGCTGGTTATCCTTAACGATAACGAAATGTCGATCTCCGAGAACGTCGGCGCGCTGAACAACCATCTGGCCCAGCTGCTCTCCGGCAAGCTTTACTCCTCGCTGCGTGAAGGCGGCAAAAAAGTCTTCTCCGGCGTACCGCCGATTAAAGAGCTGCTCAAGCGTACCGAAGAACACATCAAAGGCATGGTCGTGCCGGGCACCCTGTTTGAAGAGCTGGGCTTTAACTATATTGGCCCGGTTGACGGCCATGACGTGCTGGGTCTGGTTACCACGCTCAAGAACATGCGCGACCTGAAAGGCCCGCAGTTCCTGCACATCATGACCAAGAAAGGGCGTGGCTACGAACCGGCGGAAAAAGATCCGATCACCTTCCACGCGGTACCGAAATTTGACCCATCCAGCGGATGTCTGCCAAAAAGCAGCGGCGGCATGCCGAGCTATTCAAAAATCTTCGGCGACTGGCTGTGCGAAACCGCAGCCAAAGACAACAAGCTGATGGCGGTGACGCCTGCCATGCGTGAAGGCTCCGGCATGGTAGAGTTCTCCAGAAAATACCCTGACCAGTATTTCGACGTCGCCATTGCCGAGCAGCATGCGGTGACGTTTGCAGCGGGCCTCGCCATTGGCGGCTACAAGCCGGTTGTCGCTATCTACTCCACCTTCCTGCAGCGCGCCTACGATCAGGTGATCCACGACGTGGCGATTCAGAAGCTGCCGGTACTGTTTGCTATCGATCGTGCGGGCATCGTCGGTGCCGACGGCCAGACCCACCAGGGCGCGTTTGATCTGTCGTTCCTGCGCTGTATTCCGGATATGGTTGTCATGACGCCAAGCGACGAGAACGAATGTCGTCAGATGCTGTTTACCGGCTACCACTATCAGGATGGCCCAAGCGCCGTTCGCTACCCGCGCGGCAATGCGGTAGGCGTTGAGCTTCAGCCGCTGGAAAAACTGCCGATCGGTAAAGGTCTGGTGAAGCGTCGCGGTGAAAAAGTGGCGATCCTGAACTTCGGCACGCTGATGCCAGAGGCGGCTAAAGCGGCTGAAGCGCTGAATGCCACCCTGGTGGACATGCGCTTTGTGAAGCCGCTCGACGAATCTCTGATCCTGAGTATGGCTGAGACGCATGACGTGCTGGTCACGCTGGAAGAAAACGCCATCATGGGCGGCGCGGGCAGTGGCGTGAACGAGGTGCTGATGGCGAACCGTAAAGCCGTGCCGGTGCTGAACCTCGGCCTGCCGGATCATTTCATTCCTCAGGGTACCCAGGATGAAGCCCGTGCGGCTATTGGCCTGGACGCCGCCGGTATCGAAGCCAAAATCCGCGCCTGGCTGGACTGACCCCTTCCCCTTTTCCGCTCCTGCTATGCTTAAACCTGGTGTTTAAACAGCAGGAGCGGAACCGTGCAATACACAACATTAGGAAAAACGGACCTTAAGGTTTCCCGACTTTGTCTGGGATGCATGACCTTTGGCGAGCCCGATCGGGGAAACCACGCCTGGACGCTGCCGGAAGAGAGCAGCCGTCCGATCATCAAACGCGCCATCGAGGGCGGCATTAACTTCTTTGACACCGCCAACAGCTACTCCGACGGCAGCAGCGAGGAGATTGTCGGCCGCGCCCTGCGCGATTTTGCCCGTCGTGATGACATCGTCGTCGCCACCAAGGTCTACTACCCGGTGGGCGATCTGGCGGAGGGTCTTTCTCGCGCGCAGATCCTGCGCTCTATTGATGACAGCCTCAGACGCCTGAACATGGATTACGTCGACCTGCTGCAGATCCACCGCTGGGATTACAACACGCCCATTGAAGAGACCCTTGAAGCGCTGAATGACGTGGTCAAAGCCGGGAAAGCCCGCTACATCGGCGCGTCGTCTATGCACGCGTCGCAGTTTGCCCAGGCGTTGGATCTCCAGGCGCAGCACGGCTGGGCGCGCTTTGTCACCATGCAGGATCATTACAATCTGATCTATCGTGAAGAAGAGCGCGAGATGCTGCCGCTGTGTCATCAGGAGGGCGTGGCGGTGATCCCGTGGAGCCCGCTGGCGCGCGGCCGCCTGACCCGCCCGTGGGGGGAAACCACGGCTCGCCTGGTATCGGATGAAGTGGGAAAAAATCTTTATTCCGGTACAGAAGCCAGCGATGCGCTGATTGCCGAACGCTTAGCCGGAATTGCCGACGATACCGGTGCCACTCGCGCGCAGGTAGCGCTGGCGTGGCTGCTGGGCAAGCGCGGGGTCGCGGCACCGATTATTGGAACGTCGCGGGAAGAACAGCTGGATGAGCTGCTGAATGCGGTGGATATCACGCTGACGCCGGAGCAGATTGCCGAGCTGGAGACGCCGTATCAGCAGCATCCGGTGGTGGGGTTTAAGTAAGCTCCATCTTTGGTAGGCCGGGTAAGGCGAAGCCGCCACCCGGCAATACAGAGCGCACAACATCACGCGAAGTGATCGTACCCTTGCCAGTCCAGCGTAACGGGCGCACCGTCTTTTACAAACTTCAGCCCTTCGCTCTCCGGCATAATCTGACCGATGCAGGTAAATTTCGCGCCGAGATGCGCTAACGCCACGTCCAGCGTTCCACGGTTGAGCTCAGGCACCGTGAAGCACAGCTCATAGTCTTCACCACCGGAGAGCGCCCAGCGCAGGGCCTGCTCAGGCTCCACATGGCGTAGCAGCTGCTCAGACAGCGGGAAGAGATCCAGGTCAACGCGCGCACCTACGCCGCTGGCCTTCAGAATATGGCCAAGATCGGAGATGAGACCGTCAGAGAGATCGATAGCCGAGCTTGCCCGTTCGCGCAGCGCCTGGCCGTGCAGAATACGCGGTGTTGGCCGCAGGTGGCGCTTCACCAGATATGCCGCATCGTCAGCATCTTCAACCGTTAAACGGTTCTGCAGGATCGCCAGCCCAGCCGCGCTGTCGCCCGGCGTACCGGTCACGTAGATCCAGTCGCCCGGTTTTGCGCCCGAGCGCTTCAGCGCGCGGCCAAGCGGCACATAGCCGTGGATCGCCAGCGTCATCGACAGCGGCCCGGCAGTGGTATCACCGCCAATCAGCTGCATATCGTAATAATTCAGCTGTTCAAACAGCGCGTCGCTAAAGGCTTCCAGCCAGGTTTCATCCACCTCTGGCAGGGTCAAAGCCAGCGTCAGCCACGCGGGATCGGCGCCCATCGCTGCCAGATCGCTGACGTTAACCGCCAGCGCTTTATACGCCAGATCGGCAGGATCGATATCGGGTAAGAAATGACGGCCGCACACCAGGGTGTCGGTGCTGATTGCCAGCGTCTGTTTTTCGGGAATATTGAGAAGTGCACAGTCATCGCCAATGCCGGTTTCAACATCAAGACGAGAGGTTCTGACACGGTCGAAATAACGGGCAATCAGGGAGAATTCGCCGCATGCCATACGTTATGCCTCAGCAAATAAAAGAAAAAACCGGAGCCGCACTGCCCGTCAGGCAATGCAGGACTCCGGTTTGCGGATCACTTTTTGTGGGGACGGATCGCAGGTGCTGCTTTATCAAGTACGCCGTTTACAAACTTGTGGCTGTCTTCAGCGCCGAAGGTTTTCGCCAGCTCGATCGCTTCGTTGATGGCCACTTTATACGGCACATCATCACGTTTAGACAGCTCAAACAGCGCGATACGCAACACTGCTTTTTCTACCTGACCCAGCTCCTCGAGCAGGCGGGACAGGTATGGCTTCATGAGGCCATCGAGATACGCGCTATTAGTCGCCACTCCCGACAGCAGTTCGCGGAAGTACAGAACGTCAACATCTTTTACGTCCTGTTCTGACAGGAACTGGTATTCAACATCAGCGATGTCGTTCTGGGACAACTGCCAGGAGTAAAGTGCCTGGACGGCACATTCACGGGCGCGGCGACGAGCAGCAGGTTTCACGGAATTCCCCTTACAAAAAAATCAGGCCTTGATGGCTTTCAATACATTGATCATTTCAAGCGCGGTCAGTGCAGCTTCTGCACCTTTGTTACCGGCTTTGGTGCCAGCACGTTCGATGGCTTGTTCAATACTTTCGGTGGTCAGCACGCCGAACGCGACAGGAATTTCAGCATCCTGCGCAACGTGTGCCAGACCGTTGCTTGCACCGCCCGCAACGTATTCGAAGTGCGCAGTGCCGCCACGAATAACGGTACCCAGCGCAATCACCGCGTCGTATTTACCGGTTTTCGCCAGCGCGCCCGCCGCCAGTGGCAGTTCGTAAGCGCCTGGAACCCAAACAACGGTAATGTTGTCATCTTTAACCTGGCCGATACGTTTCAGGGCGTCAATCGCACCTTCCAGCAGGCTGTCGTTGATGAAGTTGTTGAAACGCGCAATGGTGATGGCGACGCGAGCGTCCGGGGTAGCTACAGCAGCTTCAATAATGTTCATACTCTTCCTTTACGGGTTCATTTGGCCCCGCAGGGGGGCGGATTTTATCATAATACTTTGCGCACTGCTTCCCTATTTCAGGAGCAATTACGCTGTCGTTAAGTGGAGGCAGACATCCGGGCCTACCGGACGAATCTCGCTAAATTTGAGTTGCGGTGCGTCGGCCAGTTTTTCAAGGCCGGGCAGCACAAACAGGCCGCGCGCGTCGTGACCTAACAGTTTAGGCGCAACGTAAACAATCAGCTCATCCACCAGCCCGGCCTGTAAAAGCGCACCGGCGAGCGTTGGCCCCGCTTCAACCCAGATGCTGTTCACCTGCTGCTTGCCGAGCAGCATCATCAGCACCACCAGATCCAGATGACCGTTATGCTCCGGCACCATAATGCTGCGCACGCCTTCCGGCCATTCGCGCGTATCTTCTTTGGTGCGGGCAATCCAGGTTTCACCCGGCTGCTGGACGATGCGGTGCGCCGGCGTCACGCGGTTCTGGCTATCAATGATAATACGCAGCGGCTGACGCAGGTTCTCCTGCGGGTACAGCGCCTGGGTATCGGCATTAAGCTCGTCCCAGCGCACGGTCATGGCCGGATCGTCAGCCAGAACGGTTTCACTGCTGGTGAGAATAGCATGGCTTTGCGCGCGAAGACGTTGCACATCGCGCCTTGCCTGTGGCGACGTGATCCACTGGCTTTCGCCGTTTGCCATCGCCGTACGTCCATCCAGCGAGGCGCCCAGCTTGAGCTGAATATACGGGAACCCCGTACGCATGCGCTTCAGAAATCCTTTGTTGATCGCTTCCGCGTCCTGCATCATCAGACCATGGCTGACGTCAATGCCTTCCTGCTGCAGGCGATACAGACCGCGTCCGGCAACCTGCGGATTCGGGTCCTGCATTGAGGCGACCACGCGTGAAACACCCGCCGCGATCAGCGCTTCGCAGCACGGCGGCGTACGCCCGTGATGGCTGCAGGGCTCCAGCGTGACGTAGGCTGTGGCACCGCGCGCCTTCTCACCGGCCATGCGCAGCGCATGAACCTCGGCATGCGGCTCGCCAGCACGATAGTGAAACCCCTCCCCTACGATCTCGCCATCTTTAACGATAACGCACCCGACGTTCGGGTTGGGATGGGTAGTAAAACGACCGCGCTGCGCCAGCTTCATGGCTCTCGCCATGTAAATCTCATCCTGCATGAGCTTAATCCTGTAAGCGGGCGATCTCTTCGCCAAACTCTTTGATGTCTTCGAAGCTGCGGTAGACCGAGGCGAAGCGGATATAGGCGACCTTATCGAGCTTTTTCAGCTGCTCCATCACCAGGTTGCCGATCATTTTGCTCGGCACTTCACGCTCGCCCAAACCACGAAGGTAAGATTTTATGTGGTTTAACGCCATCTCAACGTCGTCCGCGCTGACGGGACGTTTTTCCAGGGCCTTCAGCATCCCGCTGCGCAATTTCTCTTCATTAAACGGCTCGCGCACGTCGTTGCTTTTTACTACGCGCGGCATTACCAGCTCTGCAACCTCAAAGGTCGTGAAACGCTCGTTGCACACCAGACACTGCCGACGACGGCGTACGGAAGACCCTTCGCCCACAAGACGAGAGTCGATGACTTTGGTATCCACAGCGGAGCAGAATGGGCAATGCATACGGTATCCCTGTTATCTGGTTAACTAATTTTCATTTTACCCTGATCTGGCCTGACAACAAAGGAAGAGCTTTTTGAGACAAAGGATCTATGTCTTAGACGGTGATGCTGGCTACCATTAAGGCGATCCGTTATTTCAAGGAAATAAACGCAATGACAAGACGTTACCTTAAAATTTTGCTGGTGGGGAGCCTCTTCACCCTTAGCGCCTGTGCACAGCAAACCGAAGTCCGTCAGATGAAACAGAGCGTGAATACGCTCAATACGGCGATGGACAAACTGAACAAAGAAACGGTGAAAATCACCCAGCAAAACGCGCTGAACGCCAAATCCAGCAGCGGGGTTTATCTCCTGCCGGGAGCGAATACGCCTGCGCGTCTCAATAGCCAGATTGGCACGCTGAAAATGTCTCTGGTGAATGTGGCGGCGAATGCAAATGGTACTCGCGCAACATTACGCATCCAGGGCGAGTCCAACGATCCGCTACCAGCCTTCAGCGGCACCGTCGAATGGGGACAGATCCAGGGCACCACTGAGAGCTACCAGGAGGTAAATGTTAACAGTCAGCTGTTCACCGCACCGGCCAGCGTGCTGGCTCCAAGCGATGTTGACATTCCGCTACAGCTTAACGGACTCACTCCGGAGCAGTTAGGTTTCATCCGCATTCACGATATCCAGCCCGCCGCGCAGTAACCCCTCTTTTAGCGGAGTGCAATGTCACTCCGCTAACATTTACATTTCGTATGGATTGGCAACATAAATGATTGCCGCTACAATCCCGGCCGTTTAAAGTACGCAAACGTGAACGCAATCGATTACGCATGTGAGAGATATGTGAAACAACACATATTTTTGTGAGCAAGGATTCCTATAATAGGCTCCGCAGAAACACGAAATATTTTGATACGCAAATCGCGCATTTTTCACTCCCGGAAGGGAATTTCAATCAGTGGCATGATTATGAAAAAAACATTACTCGCAGCTGGCGCTGTACTGGCACTCTCCTCTTCTTTCACTGTTAACGCAGCGGAAAACGATAAACCACAATACCTCTCCGACTGGTGGCACCAGAGCGTTAACGTGGTAGGCAGCTACCACACCCGTTTCGGACCTCAGATCCGCAACGATACCTACCTGGAGTACGAAGCATTCGCCAAGAAAGACTGGTTTGATTTCTACGGCTATATGGATGCCCCGGTATTCTTCGGCGGTAACACCGACGCGAAAGGTATCTGGAACCACGGTTCCCCACTGTTCATGGAAATTGAACCACGCTTCTCTATTGATAAACTGACCGGTACCAGCCTGGCGTTTGGTCCGTTCAAAGAGTGGTACTTCGCGAACAACTACATCTACGACATGGGCCGCAACAAGTCCGGTCGCCAGAGCACCTGGTACATGGGTCTGGGTACGGACATCGATACCGGCCTGCCAATGAGCCTGTCTCTGAACGTGTATGCTAAGTACCAGTGGCAGAACTACGGCGCCGCGAACGAAAACGAGTGGGATGGCTACCGTTTCAAAGTGAAATACTTTGTGCCAATTACCCAGCTGTGGGGCGGCAACCTGAGCTATATCGGCTTCACCAACTTTGACTGGGGTTCAGATCTGGGCGACAACGACTTCCGCGACCTGAACGGTAAGAAAGCGCGCACCAACGACTCCATCGCCTCCAGCCACATCCTGGCGCTGAACTACGATCACTGGCACTACTCTGTTGTTGCGCGTTACTGGCACAACGGTGGTCAGTGGAACGACGACGCGAGCCTGAACTTCGGCAACGGCGACTTCAGCGTCCGCTCTACCGGCTGGGGTGGTTACCTGGTTGTGGGTTATAACTTCTAACCTGTTCGGGACTGTGCGGGCTGATGCCCTCACCCTGACCCTCTCCCACAGGGAGAGGGAACAAATACTAAAAACGGCAACATACGTTGCCGTTTTGCTTTTACCTCGCCGCCAGGCTTTTTACTGCTTAACCTTCCGCAAAAAATCTGCCAGAGACCTGTCCGCACTCTCGCTAAACCGCCTCTCCGTCTGCACGATATTGAGGCACCGGTCGAGCCGGAAACAGCGATAGTCATCGCGCCGTTCGCACCACGCTGCCAGCAGCCAGCGCTCTCCCCAGAAGAACAAGCGCAGCGGCTGAACCTCACGCTTTGAGAGCTGTCCCGCTTCATCACGGTAATGCAGCGCCAGCACGCGCTGGGCGGAAATCGCCTGATGGATCCTGTCAAAATCGCTGCGGGAGTGGCTTTGCATACAAAAATCCGGGGCGTAGATCCGCGTCTGCTCCGCCTTTCGACGACTCTCCTCGGGCAGGATAGCCAACACCTTCTCCTGAGCCGACTCCAGCTCGCGCGACAGCGATTCCCCTCCCCAGGTTTTGAGCAGGCGAATCGCGACGATCAGCGCCTCTGATTCCCTATTAGTCAGCATCAACGGCGGCAGGTCAAAACCCGACATCAGCCGATATCCGCTCCCCGCCTCACCTTCCACCGGCACGCCGGAAAGCGACAGGTCGCGGATATCGCGGTAGACCGTGCGCTCGGACACGCCAAGCCGGTCCGCCAGATGCGCTGCCGTTGTCAGACGCCTGCCCCGCAGGATCTGCACAATCTGAAACAAACGGTCAGCGCGTCGGGTCATATCTTATTCCGCTCTCAGGCAGGTTGATGGAGGCCGACGCGGTTACCCTCGCTGTCGGTAAACAATGCGATCGTTCCAATGCCATGCGGCAGTTCCAGCGGGCCAAACACGCCCTCGCCGCCCGCGGAGGCGATGCGATCGAGCGTGGCCGCCAGATTGTCAGTATGCAGGTAAATAATAGCGCCCTGCAAAGACGGTGTAACGCCGTCAAATTTTGCCAGCGCCCCGCCGGTATACGGATCCTCATGCGGGAAAACGGCCAGCTCCGCGCAGTCCATTTTCTCGCGACGCAGCGCGAGCTGCATCACCGGCTCATAAAATTTGATGGCGCGATCCATATCCGCGACCGGAATTTCAAACCAGTTAATTACGCTTTTCATATATTCTCCTGCCTGTTGTTTGGGTTCAGGAGAAGTCTACGACAGGGCTCCTGACAGCATACTGTCAGGAGTGTTTGTCAGGATCAGATAAAAAAAAACCCGGTCAACAGACCGGGATTTCGATAACGCGCTAAACGTCGCCTTACGGCAGAATGGACGGCTGATCCGCCCCTTCTTTCTCGACTTTCTGCTGGAGCAGGTGCTCGCGCTTCATGCCGAGTTTCAGTGCCAGTGCGGACGCGACGTAGATAGACGACGCCGTACCGATAGTCACACCAATCAACATGGTCAGCGAGAAGCCTTCCAATACCGGACCACCGAAGAGGAACAGCATCAGGATCACCATCAGGGTGGTGCCGGATGTGATCAAGGTACGGTGCAGCGTCTGGGTCAACGACACGTTAAAGATTTCGTACGGCGTACCGCGACGGATCTTACGGAAGTTTTCACGGATACGGTCAGATACCACGATACTGTCGTTCAGTGAGTAACCGATAACGGACATCAGGGATGCCACAATCGTCAGGTCAATCTCAATGTGGAACAGCGACAGTATGCCCATGGTGATCACCACGTCGTGCGCCAGAGCGATAACCACACCGGCCGCCAGTCGCCACTCAAAGCGGAAACCGACGTATACCAGGATGGAGATCAGCGCCACCAGCAGCGCCATCGCACCGGTCTGCGCCAGATCAGCACCCACGCTTGGGCCGACGAACTCAATACGCTTGACCGCCGCGTTCTGGCTGGTTGTTTCGTTAATTACGCTAACTACCTTGCTGCCCAGCTCCTGGCTGCCGTTGGCATCGTGCACCGGCGGCATACGCACCATGATGTCGCGGCTGCTGCCGAAGTTCTGCAGCAGCGGCTCTTCAAAGCCCGCTTTCTGCAGAGACAAACGCATCTGGTCCATATCGACCGGTTTTTCCAGGGAGATCTCAATGACCGTACCGCCGGTGAAATCCAGACCCCAGTTAAAGCCTTTCACGCTCATAATGCCGATGGACAGAATCAGCAGTAAACCTGAAATGCCGAAGGCCCAGTAGTCCCAGCGCATAAAGTCCCAGACTTTACGGCCGTGGTTCAATTGTTCAACAGTATATTCCTGTGCCACAACGCACTCCTCAGATAGACAGCTTTTTGACGCGCTTGCCGCCGTACAGCAGGTTCACGATGGCACGGGTGCCGACAATAGCGGTAAACATTGACGTTGCGACACCGATACCGGTTGTAATCGCAAAGCCTTTGATCGCGCCAGTACCCACTGCATACAGGATAAGAACCTTAATCAGTGTTGTTACGTTCGCATCGAAGATGGAGCTGAACGCGCCTTTATAGCCTTCGTCAATCGCCTGCTGAATAGAGCGACCGTTGCTCAACTCTTCTTTGATACGTTCGTTAATCAGTACGTTGGCGTCGACCGCCACCGCAAGGGTAAGAACGATACCCGCAATCCCCGGCATGGTCAGCGTCGCCCCCGGCAGCAGGGACATAATGCCGATGATCAGCACCAGGTTGGCGATCAGCGCGGACGTCGCAATCAGACCAAACTTCTTATAGAAGAAGATCATGAAGAGGATAGAGACCACCAGACCGGCCAGACACGCTTCCAGACCCTGCTGGATATTTTGCATACCCAGAGTTGGACCAATGGTACGTTCTTCAACAATCTGAATTGGCGCAATCAGCGCACCGGCACGCAGCAGCAGAGAGAGCTGACGCGCTTCGTTCGGGTTGTTAATACCGGTGATACGGAAGCTGTTACCCAGACGAGACTGGATATTGGCGATGTTAATCACCTCTTCCTCTTTCACCAGCACCGCACGACCGTTTGCATCTTTCTTACCGCTGTCTTTGTACTCCACGAACAGGGTCGCCATCGGTTTACCGATGTTGTCCTTGGTGAAGTTAGACATGATGTTACCACCCGCGCTATCCAGCGAGATGTTAACCTGCGGCTGGTTGTATTCGTCCTGGCTCGACGTGGAGTCGGTGATGTGATCACCGGTCAGAATCACGCGCTTGTACAGCACAACAGGCTGACCTTCGCGGGTCTGTTTCACTTCGGAGTCACCCGGAATACGCCCTGCGGCAGCAGCGGACTGATCGACGTTGGAGTTCACCAGACGGAATTCCAGGGTTGCGGTCGCACCCAGAATCTCTTTCGCACGCGCGGTATCCTGGATACCCGGCAATTCAACCACGATACGGTCAGCACCCTGACGCTGTACCAGCGGCTCAGCCACGCCCAGCTGGTTTACACGGTTACGCAGAATGTTGATGTTCTGCTGAACGGCATATTCACGCGCTTCTTTCAGACGCGCATCGGTCATCACCGCGCGCAGCTGGTTGCTGCCCTGAGAGGTGATTACCAGGTCACGGTGACGTTGGGTCAGGTAATCTACAGCCTGATCGCGCGCCGCACTGTCGCGGAACGTGATGCTCATGCCGTAGTTATCTTCTTTACGCACGGTGGTGTAAGCGATGCCTTTATCACGCAGATCGCTGCGCAGGCTGTCGATATTCTGCTCCTGCAGCTTGCCAAGCGCGGTATCCATATCCACTTCCATCAGGAAGTGAACGCCGCCACGCAGGTCAAGACCGAGTTTCATTGGCTCTGCTTTCATCGCAGCCAGCCAACGCGGGGTTGCAGGGGCAAGGTTAAGCGCCACGACGTATTTGTCACCCAGCACGCCCATCAGCGCTTCGCGAGCGCGGAGCTGCGTGTCGGTGGTGTCGAAGCGAGCAAGAATTGCACCCTCTTCCAGAGCCACAGACTTAGCGGTAATTTTTTCTTCTTGTAACGTTTTCTGGACCTGGATCAGCGTTTGCTCACTGGCGGCGACACCGCGCGCGCCAGTGATTTGAACAGCCGGATCCTCACCATACAGGTTGGGAAGCGCGTACAGCAGGCCGACGAGAATCACGACGACCAGCATGATGTACTTCCACAAAGGATAACGGTTTAACACGGCAGTTCCCTTTGGGAAAAGTTGGGATTACAGCGCCTTCATGGTGCCTTTCGGCAGAACGGCAGCTACGAAGTCACGTTTGATGACCACTTCAGTGGTGTCGTTCAGGGCGATAGCAATGTAGCCGTTTTCAGCCACTTTGGTTACGCGACCCACCAGACCACCGTTAGTCAGTACTTCATCGCCTTTCGCAATGGAGTTCATCAAGTTTTTGTGCTCTTTGGTGCGCTTCTGCTGTGGACGCAGGATCATGAAGTAGAAGATCAGACCGAACACAACCAGCATCAGAATCAGAGACATCGGGCTGCCCTGCGCTGGAGCACCTGTTGCCGCTACCGCATCAGAAATAAAAAAGCTCATTCAAATTCCCTCATTATTAAAATTAATCAACGTTCAACGGTGGAACATCCCGCCCCTGACGTTGGTAGAAATCGGTCACGAAGCTCTCTAATTTACCCTCTTCGATAGCCTTACGTAAACCAGCCATTAAGCGCTGATAATAACGAAGATTATGAATGGTATTGAGACGCGCGCCCAAAATCTCGTTGCAACGATCGAGATGATGCAGATACGCGCGAGAATAATTGCGACAGGTATAGCAATCGCACTCGGAATCGAGCGGGCTGGTGTCACTCTTATGCTTCGCGTTACGGATTTTCACCACGCCATCGGTAACGAACAAATGGCCGTTACGCGCGTTGCGGGTTGGCATGACGCAGTCGAACATATCAATGCCGCGGCGTACGCCTTCAACCAGATCTTCTGGTTTACCCACGCCCATCAGGTATCGTGGTTTATCCGCCGGGATTTGCGGGCAGACATGCTCCAGAATGCGGTGCATGTCTTCCTTCGGCTCACCCACAGCCAAACCGCCGACAGCGTAGCCATCAAAACCTATCTCTACCAGACCTTTAACAGAGATATCGCGTAAATCTTCGTAAACGCTGCCCTGGATAATGCCGAACAGCGCATTTTTGTTCTGCAGGGAATCAAAACGGTCACGGCTACGCTTCGCCCAGCGCAGAGACATCTCCATGGAGCGTTTTGCGTAATCCCAGTCGGCCGGATACGGCGTACATTCGTCGAAGATCATTACGATGTCAGAGCCGAGATCGTACTGAATCTCCATTGATTTTTCGGGATCGAGGAAAATCGGATCGCCGTTGATCGGGTTACGGAAGTGTACGCCCTGCTCGGTGATCTTGCGGATATCGCCCAGGCTGAAGACCTGGAAGCCGCCGGAGTCGGTCAGGATTGGGCCTTTCCACTGCATAAAATCGTGCAGGTCGCCGTGGAGCTTCATGATCTCCTGACCCGGACGCAGCCACAGGTGGAAGGTGTTGCCGAGGATAATCTGCGCGCCAGTGGCTTCTACTTCTTCCGGCGTCATCCCTTTTACGGTGCCGTACGTGCCCACAGGCATAAACGCGGGGGTTTCCACCACGCCGCGATCAAACACCAGGCGACCGCGACGCGCGCGGCCATCGGTGGTATCGAGTTCAAATTTCATTTTTTCTCCGACGTCAGAAAAACAGTCCAACGTTGTAAAACGGTGCCGCGGACTTATTCCCCGACACGCTCATTCAAAGCCAGCGGATTGTACGTGATAAACATCGCGTCCCCGTAGCTAAAAAAGCGATATTTTTGTTCTACCGCAGACTTGTAGGCCGCCATCGTATGCTGATAACCGGCAAACGCGGAAACCAGCATAATCAGCGTCGATTCAGGCAGATGGAAGTTGGTCACCAGCGCATCAATCACTTTGTACTGATAGCCCGGGTAGATAAAGATCTGCGTATCGCCAAAGAACGGCTCGATAAGATCGCTCTTCGCGGCCTGCGCGGCGCTCTCGAGTGAGCGCACGGACGTTGTACCGACCGCCACGACGCGGCTACCGCGCCCTTTCGCCGCCAGCACCGCGTCCACCACATCCTGAGGCACTTCGGCATACTCAGAGTGCATGATGTGATCTTCAATGCTGTCCACGCGCACCGGCTGGAAGGTTCCCGCGCCGACGTGCAGCGTCACGAACGCCATCTCCACGCCCTTCGCGCGCAGTTTCTCCAGCAGCGGCTCATCAAAATGCAGGCCAGCGGTCGGCGCAGCGACGGCGCCTGGCTTCTGGCTGTAGACGGTCTGGTACAGCTCGCGATCGGCCTCTTCGTCCGGACGCTCAATATACGGCGGCAGCGGCATGTGGCCGATGGCGTTCAGGATATCGAGCACCGTGCGTTCGTCATCGAACGCCACCTCAAACAGCGCATCGTGGCGCGCGGTCATGGTCGCTTTGATGCTCTCATCATCGCCCAGCAGCAGTTCAGCGCCCGGCTTCGGCGCCTTGGAGGCGCGAATATGTGCCAGAATACGTTTATCATCGAGCATACGTTCGACCAGCACTTCAATCTTGCCGCCGCTGGCTTTACGGCCAAACAGGCGCGCCGGGATCACGCGGGTATTGTTAAAGACCAGCAGATCGCCAGGGTTGAGCTTGTCGAGCAAATCGGTGAAAGTACCGTGCGTCAGCTCGCCCGTTGGCCCATCCAGTGACAGTAAGCGACAGCTGCTGCGCTCAGGCATGGGATAGTGAGCAATCAGGGATTCAGGTAGTTCAAAGGAGAAATCGGCGACGCGCATGACGTATACTCGTGACTTAAAAACAGGCGGCATAGTCTAGTGCTCACACCCTTTTGCTGCAACAACTAGCCGCCCCCGGACAAATAAAACGCATGAATTTTCTCGCTCACCTGCATCTCGCTCACCTCGCTGACAGTTCCCTGTCCGGCAATTTGCTGGCCGATTTCGTACGCGGCAACCCCGCTGAGGACTATTCCCCTGAGGTTGTCGACGGGATTTTTATGCACCGCCGCATCGACGTGCTGACGGATAAGCTGCCGGAAGTGACGGAAGCCAAAGCGTGGTTTCGCCCTGAAACGCGCCGCGTTGCGCCGATCACGCTCGACGTGATGTGGGACCACTTTCTGTCGCGCCACTGGGAACAGCTGTCGCCGGAGATGCCCTTGCCGGCGTTTGTGCGCTATGCCCACCAGCAGGTGTCGATCATTCTGCCCGACTCGCCGCCGCGCTTTGTGAATCTGAATAACTATCTGTGGTCGGAACGCTGGCTGGAGCGCTATCGCGAGATGGATTTCATCCAGAACGTGTTGAACGGGATGGCAAGCCGCCGACCGCGACTGGATGCGCTGCGCGACTCCTGGTATGACCTGGATGAACATTACGATGCGCTGGAAGCGCGTTTTTGGCAGTTTTACCCGCGGATGATGGTGCAGGCGAAAAACAAACAGCTCTGACAGAATTCACATTGATAGGTAAAAGCTGGCGGAACGATTGTCACCACCTCTTTGTCTTATCCATGAACACTCTCTATACTGGCTCGCGTTGCGTTCCAAATAACCTTAGTATCTACAGGAGAATCATATGGTTCTGGTAACTCGTCCGGCTCCGGATTTTACAGCTGCAGCAGTTCTGGGCAACGGTGAAATCGTTGAAAACTTCAACTTCAAACAGCACACCAACGGTAAAGCGACCGTTCTGTTCTTCTGGCCAATGGACTTCACTTTCGTTTGCCCGTCTGAGCTGATCGCATTCGACAAACGTTATGAAGAATTCCAGAAGCGTGGCGTGGAAGTTGTTGGCGTCTCCTTCGACTCTGAATTTGTACACAACGCATGGCGTAACACCCCTGTCGACAAAGGCGGCATCGGTGCGGTGAAATACGCAATGGTTGCGGACATCAAACGCGAAATCCAGCAGGCTTACGGTATCGAACATCCGGACGCTGGCGTTGCGCTGCGTGGTTCCTTCCTGATCGACGCTAACGGCATCGTTCGTCACCAGGTTGTGAACGATCTGCCGCTGGGTCGTAACATCGACGAAATGCTGCGCATGGTTGACGCGCTGCAGTTCCACGAAGAGCACGGCGAAGTGTGCCCGGCTCAGTGGGAAAAAGGTAAAGAAGGCATGAACGCGTCTCCAGACGGCGTGGCTAAATACCTGTCTGAGAACGTATCCAGCCTGTAATCGGCACGGTTTACGAAAAAGGCCCGCTTATGCGGGCCTTTTTTTATGCCTTACGCTGCGTCTCTCGCCAGATGCGCCAGGCCATGCCCGCCAGCAGAATCACCCCCGCAATCAGCACACCCCATACCAGAAGCGTGTTCATCCTGCTCTCCCGCTCGGCCGCAGAGGTAGCGGTCAGACGCTCCTGGCCGCCTAACGCGACATCAGCCTGAATATCGGCCTGCGGCAGGTTCGCCATATCATAGGTCTTGCGCAGGTCGGCCGGAATCAGCATGCCGGGCTCCACGCTGGCAGGCTTTGCGGCGCCGTTGCCCCAGGCGAGCACGTACGGCCCTTTCCCCTGCGCGTTGAACACCAGATCGTAGCGGTCGCGATGTCCCGTGACGCTCGGAAGGTATTCTGGCAGACGCGCATTAAGCGTCGTGATTTTCACGGCCTGCACCAGGCCCCCGTTAAGCGAAACCGGTGGCGACGCTTTTCTCTCAAGACGGTAAAGGACCTCTTTCTTCAGAGGATGCCATGCGTCTTTTTCCGAACTCCGCCACGCGATCTCCACGGGAAGGACGCCATCGCCATTCAGTGAGATGCTGACAGCACTCAGCGGCTGCGGGCGCGCCCAGTGCCACTGTGCTTCGCTTGTCGATAGCTGCTCCCCTTCCCCCTCAAGGTCGATAGCTTCCGGGGCCGCCTGGGCAGGTGCGCTGATTGCGTTTACGCCTGTCAAGGTTATCCCCTGGCTCTGCGCGTTCAGCACCACCATGAGATAGCGATTTGCATCAGGAGATAAAACGGTATCGGTATCGATCCGATCGAGCTTAAGACGGTCCTGGCCGCTGACGACGTCCAGCAATGGCATATCCTCACGCAGGGTATACCAGCGCTTAAGATCCTCGCTGTAATAGACCGACGCCGTTCCCTGCCACGGCGTCTGAGGGGTATTCCAGAGCAGCTGCAGCTGGGATATAGCGATCTCGCCCGTCGCCTGTTCCGGCAGGGTCAGCAGATAATGTTGCCCGGCTGCGGCGGCTTTTTGCCCCTCCAGCACAATCTCAACGCCGTTTCCGGAACGAAGCAGGATCTTATCGCTATCGCCGGATCCTTGCGAAGCCGCAAGCGGCGAGGCGTCCAGCGGGAAGAGGCGCAGCGCGGTGGATTGCGCTGGCGGCTGCGGACGCGTCGCGCTGACCAGGCTGAAGGGAACCGGCTCGCCCGACTGGTTAAAGACGCGGACATCATGCAGATCCGGCGACGTGCTTTGCTCATAGACGGCGAGCGGCAGCATCACCCGATACCACTGGGAAGGAACAGACGTATGGAGTGAAAGACCAAAAGCATAGTCCCGGGGCGATTCCGTTTGTCCCTCGTCGCAAAACGCCGGGCCGGAAAGCGCCAGAAGCGCGGTACAGGCTACCGCTTTCATCCATTTCATTTTTCATCTCCTGTTTTGGGCGGTAGCGGTGAGAAATACCCCACGATCAGAACCAGTATCGCCACGCCGATAAACGCCACCGCGCGCGACAAACCGCCTCCGCCCGCGCTGTCCACCAGCATCAGTTTAACCATCACCACGCCCAGCAGCGCGGCACCGCAGAGCCACTCCTGCCGGGAAGACCGACGGGTGGCATGGATCATGACCACCAGCGCGCTCAGCATCCAGAACAGGGCAAAACTGGTCTGGATAAGCCGCGAATCCCACAGCGATGCCATATTCCAGGCCACGTCGCCGTACCAGGCCAGGGCGCGCATCAGCGCACCGTTAAGCCACCAGAAGCCAAACGCCATCATCGCGACGGCAGGCCACGGTCGGGCCTGCGAGAGCCACGCCGGGTAGTAGCGATCCACCGCCCGATAAAAGACCACCAGCCCCAGCAGCGCGAACGCCGCGCCTTCCTCAAGCGGGTTTACCAGCGGCAGCCAGGTCTGACGATAGACCACGCCGTCCTGGAAATTGGTCACCACCAGCAATACCAGCAGCGCCACGACCGCGGGGATCGGTGCCAGGCAGGCGTAGAGCGCAGGCCACTCCCGGAACGGCCACCCACGACGCCGTACGGCTGCAGAGAGCGCTATAATCACCCCGCCGCCTGTTGCCATCGCTACTCCGCTGCCCCAGGCCGCCATGCCCCACGGCAACGACCGGGCAAACCAGTAAAGCTCAGCGGCCAGCGCCAGCAAAATCATCCAGAACAGCGACAAATGCAGCCCCATCGCGATGCGCGGCAGGAGTCTTTCACCGTCGCGCCGCAACAGCATCAGCGCGGCAGGAAGCGCAACGCACCAGGCGAGATTTGACCAGCCGGCGGCAACGATCTGCTGGTGCCAGAGCTGATACCCCACCATCAGCAGCATAACCGGCCACAGCAGCCATTTGCTGGCATCCAGCTCCCGCCACGCCAGACGCGCAGCCACCTGCCGCCAGCCCCAGACCGATGCCGCCGTCAGCGCCAGCACGCCCGCCAGAATCGGTAATTCCTGCGTCAGCACCAGCCGCGATGCGCCCAGCAGCGCCACGAGCCAGAACAGCAGCCCGCCGGCCAGCAGCACCCGGCTGACCGGCAGGAAGAGAGTCCGCCACAGCCAGGCCGCAGCCAGCCAGCAAAGGCTGAGGATGGTGAAGATCAGCAGCAGGCTCAGCGAGGTAACGCCGTTTGTCTGCGCCCACAGCGCGCTGCCGAGCGCCAGCACCAGCAGCGCCGTCCCGCTATAGCTCATGCGACGCTGGTGCTGCTGCACGCCCAGCCAGAGGATACCCAGCCCTTCCAGCGCCCAGGCCATCGCCGTCCAGCGCGCCGACAGCGCCAGCGGAATGGCGAGCGTGGCAAATCCTCCGCCGATTGCCAGCGCCGCCATGACCAGTGGTCGCCCGATAGAGGGATAGCGCCGCAGCGCAAGGAACGCGAGGGCCAGATAAAATGCGCCGTAGCCCAGCGCGCTCATCGCCGGGCCATACTCCCAGTGTCGGGTCATGCCGTACTGCATCCCGAAACCGATCAGCGGCGGGGCAAACAGCAGCACGCCGTCGATAATCTGCTTCCCTTTCTCCTGCGCCCGCAGCGACAGCGCCACGCTCAGGACGCCAAATATCAATGTATTGGCAATCAGGAACAGCTGGCAGACCCAATAGTCTTCAGGCTGATAGTCATTCAGCCCCCACAGGCCGCCCACGCCGAACGTAAACAGCAGACCGAGCAGGTTCAGCTCGCGCCAGTGCTGCCAGATGCTGATAGCGAGAATGCCGATGGAAAGCAGGAGATAGAAAGAGAACAGCGCCACAAAGCTACCGCCCCCGGTAGACAAGAGCAGCGGCGCAAGATACCCGCCGAGGCTCGCCAGCATGGCCAGGCTCAGCGCCTTCTGCAGCACCGCCAGCCCGACGCTCGCCGCGCAAATCACCACCAGCAGCGCAAAGGCCAGCGTCATCGGCAGCATTTGCCAGAGCCGGAATGCGCCAAACACCGTCAGGTAGAGCACGCCGGTCGCCCCGCCCTGGAGGATCAGCGCATAGACACGCTGCTTTTGCCGCAGCCGCCACCCGGCCGCCAACAGAACGATGGCAAACAGCGCCGTTGCCACGAGGCGCAGCTCAAGCGGGAACAGGGAATGTTCCACGGTATAGCGCAGCAGGAATGAAAGACCGAGGAAGAGAAGCAGGATCCCAAGCTTCGCCAGCGGGTTACCCTGCATAAACCAGCGCACCAGCGACGTCAGTATGCCGCCAAAGGCAGAAGGCTGTTTTGCAGCAGGCGCATGGGCCGAGGCGGGATCTGCCACGGCCGCTGGAGTATCGGGGCGCCAGGGATCGACAGGCGCGGGAGAGTCCTCAACCACCGACGCGGTCACAGCCACCGGCGCGGTGGCCCGCACCGGCTCCGGCGCGCTTTCAGGTACGCCGCGCTGCTCAAGCGCCTCAATGCGCTGGCGTAGCCGGGCGATCTCCTGTCGCGCCGCCGTACTTCGGTTAAAGCCGATAACCGCAAGCACGGGTGCCACCACCAGCGCAAATACCAGGAACAAACAGCCAAGGATGTAAAGCTCGTCCATGTTTCCACCTTCACCGTAAACGATTCGTTAAGATTGACACAAATAGTTGCATTTGCGCCATCTTAAAAGGTGGAAACATTAGCAGGTCTTAGCTGCCGAACCAGATCGTCGCGGATATCGCAGGCAGCGCCAGCACGCCGTCCTGTATCGTCGCCTTGCCCTCTTTATTCTTCCACGCCGCCACCTTCAGCAGCGGTGAATCATCCAGCACCACTTCGCAGGCTTCGCCCCGGTTAATCGCCACCAGCACGCGCTGCTGGTTATAGACGCGAGCAAATACCACCACGTTATCGTGGGCATACACCACCTGACAGCCGCCGTAGCGCAGGGCGAGACTCTGCTTGCGCAGCTTTGCCAGCCGCTGATACAGGCTGAACAGCACCTTGTCCTGCTTCTCTGGCTCCCACGGGAAGGTTTTGCGGCAGAACGGATCGTTGTTGCCGTCCAGCCCCACTTCGTCGCCATAATAGATGCACGGCACGCCCGGCCAGGTGAAAAGCCAGGTCACCGCCAGCGGCAGACGCGCCGCATCCTTGCCGAGCAGCGACTTAAAGCGGGCGGTATCGTGGCTATCGAGCTGGTTAAACATCCGCAGCTGCTGCTGATGAGACAGACCGGCGCGATAGTTCTCCATCCACGCCATGCAGGTTTCAGCGTCGATATGATTCGGATCGTAGGAGATGTCGGTGTTAGCGAGGAATCCCCACAGCGGGAAGGTAAAGCCGCGATAGTTCATCGCCGCATCTTCCGCATCGTTCTGCAGCCACTGGCGCGCGTCGCCAAAGTGCTCGCCAAAGACGAACGCCTCCGGCTGGGCCGCTTTCGCCGAGCGCGTAATCCCGGCGACGTGCTGAAGGTTATTCCGCGCCCCGCCCGCTTCACCCAGCATATGCACCACGTCCAGCCGCCAGCCGTCCATGTTCCACGGCGCCTTCAGCCAGTGTCGGACGATGCTGTCTTCGCCGCCGTAGATTTCATTCACGAGCGTTGGCGACTGGAAATCCAGCTTCGGCAGGCTCGCGTAGCCCAGCCAGTCCAGCGCGCGGCCCTCCTCGTTAAAGCTGTACCAGTCACGCTGCGGCGAGTCCGGGTTATGACATGCCCCGCCCATCGACTGGTTATGGCGGTCAAACCAGGCGTGCGAATCTCCGCTGTGGTTGAACACGCCGTCCAGAATCAGGCGCATGCCTTCGTTTTGGGTGTTCTTGCGCAGGCGCAGCAGCGCCTCGTCACCGCCAAACTGCGCGTCAACGTGGCGATAATCTTCGGTATCGTATTTGTGCACGCTCGGGGCTTTAAATACCGGATTGAGATACAGCGCCGTCACGCCGAGCTTTTTCAGGTACGGCAGCTTTTCGCTGATGCCGTCGAGATCGCCGCCGTAAAACGTCGAGCCGCCAGCCTGCGCGGTTAAGGGCTCGTCCCACGCTTTCAGAATAATGTCGTGGCCCGCCGCATGGTGGTGATAGATCTTATCCTGGTCGGCGGTGCGTTTTTCGCTGCGCGCAAAACGGTCCGGGAAAATCTGGTAAAACACTTGATCGTTAACCCACTGCGGGCCGTTATCCGGGTAATCGACCGCGAACTGCTCCAGCCGTGCAGGCGGGAAACGGCTAACCCCCTGAGGGGTAAACCACAGCTGGCGGTTATTCCACAAAAGCTTAAAGCTGTAGCGACGGCGCGGCTGCCCGCTGCTCAGGTCGATATTCGCCCGCCACGCCGTGATCCCCGGCTGCGGCTGGCTGCGCAGCCTGTGCATTTTCAGCCCGGTCTCTTCGTTATCTATTTCGGCGCGGAGCGTCACGCGTTCAGGCTGATTTTCCCCCGCCAGCCAGAGCGTAATCACAAGGTTGTCTTTGTTTTGCTTAACAAATGGGGCAACCGGAAGGTGCCAGGCGTTTAACATCACGAATCCCCTTTGATGAAATTGACGTCACCTTGCCACAGGGTGGTTAAGGATAGCTCATCACGTTCGGGATTATTGGGGGAGGAGAAAGGAGGAGGAGGCATCAGTGCGGCCTGATGCCCTCACCCCAACCCTCTCCCACAGGGAGAGGGAGAAAAAAGATTACTGCGCTTCTGCCAGCTGACGGTCGCGGCGGCATTTGAACATCCAGCCCACCAGCAGCAGGACGATCCACGCGCAGCCCACGTACAGGGAAATGCGGGTATCAGGATGGTAGCCAATCAGGGCAATGATAAACACTAGGAAGATCAGCCCGACGACGGTCGTCGCAACGCCGCCCGGAACTTTGAACTTCAGCGCTTTTGCCTCATCCGGCGATAGACGACGGCGGAACGCGATCTGCGACAGCAGGATCATAATCCACACCCACACCGTCGCGAAGGTCGCCAGCGATGCGATCACCAGGAAGACGTTCTCCGGCATGATGTAGTTCAGGTAAACCGAGAACAGCAACGCTACGGTCATGACCACTACCGTCACCCACGGCGTGCCGCGGCGTGAGGTTTTGGCGAACACCTTCGGCGCGCTGCCCTGCTCCGCCATGCCGTGCAGCATACGGCCCACGCCAAAGACGTCACTGTTAATCGCGGAGAGCGACGCGGTGAGCACCACAAAGTTCAGAATGCTGGCCGCAAAGGCAATGCCCATATGCTGGAAGGTCAGAACAAACGGGCTACCGTTGGTGCCGACCTGATTCCACGGGTAGATGGACATAATCACGAACAGCGTACCCACGTAGAACACCAGAATACGCATCGGCACCGAGTTGATGGCGCGCGGAATGGATTTCTCCGGATCTTTCGCTTCCCCGGCGGTGATACCGATAATCTCGATACCGCCGTAGGCGAACATCACCATCTGCAGCGACATCACCATGCCGAGCCAGCCGTTGCTGAAGAAGCCGCCGTTGCTCCAGAGGTTGTGAATACCGGTCGGCTGCCCGCCGTTGCCGATTCCCCAGATGATGATGCCGAAACCGGCCACGATCATGATGATAATGGTGGCGACCTTGAAGAAGGAGAACCAGAACTCCAGCTCGCCGAACACCTTCACGCTCATCAGGTTGACGGCGCAAATGATCAGCACTACGCTCAGCACCCAAATCCAGTGCGGCACCGCCGGGAACCAGACGCCCATATAGATGCCAAACGCGGTCACGTCGGCAATCGCCACAATCAGGATTTCAAAGCAGTAGGTCCAGCCGGTGATAAACCCGGCCAGCGGGCCGAGGTTTTCCTGCGCGTAGCGGGAGAAGGAGCTGGCGGACGGGTTGTGAACCGACATTTCGCCGAGGGCGCGCATGATGATATACGCCGCCACGCCGCCGATGATGTACGCCAGCAGAACGCTGGGACCGGCCATTTTGATGGCATCTGCCGAGCCATAAAAAAGACCGGTGCCGATAGCAGAGCCCAGCGCCATAAAGCGGATGTGGCGCGTGCTCAATCCACGTTTAAGTTTGTTAGTGCTTTCCATTTAAATCTTGCCATTCAACACGAAAAAAACAAAAAACCACGGGGCCTTAAGCCCCGTGGTTAAACAGTTTGTTGCCGTTGATTAATGAGCGTTCGATGCGACCTGACGCCCTGCAGCACGGTCCCAGATAATCGCCAGAACCAGTGCAACAACGGTAGGCATCAGCCAGGCCAGCCCCTGCTCGGACAGCGGCAGACGCTGTGTCCATGCCGGCAGTATGTGCGCGAAAGCTGATGCTTTAATCCCGTCAAGGATACCAAAAATCAGGCTGATAAACATGGCTGGCGCAATAATTCGTGAAGAGTTGTTCCACCACGGGCGAGTAAAGCTCAGCACCACCAGCACGATACACGGCGGATAAATCGCCGTCAGCACCGGAATCGAGACCTGAATCAGGTGGCTCAGACCGAGGTTTGACACCGCCATAGAGAAGATACCGAGGATAAACACCAGGGTGCGGTAAGAGAGCGGCAGATACTGCGCAAAGAACTCTGCGCAGGCGCAGGTCAGGCCAACCGCGGTGACCAGACAGGCCAGGAAGATGAGTGCCGCCAGCAGCATACTGCCCGCACCGCCGAAGGTGTGCTGAACGTAGGCGTGCAGGATAGCCGCACCGTTGGCGTTCTGATCGACCAGCATGGCGCTGTCGGAGCCCAGGCGGAACAGCGCCAGATACAACAGCGTCAGCCCCACGCCGGCCATCAGGCCAGCCCAGATGGTATAGCGGGTCAGCAGACGCGCTTCGGTCACACCGCGGGAACGCGCGGCGTTAACGATAACGATACCAAAGACCATCGCGCCCAGCGTATCCATCGTCAGGTAGCCGTTCACAAAGCCGTTAGAGAACGCGGCGTTTTTATAGGCGTCCATCGCGTCGCTAATCGGGCCCGCTGGCCAGACGATGGCCGCAACCGCCAGAACAATCAGCGCCACAATTTTCAGCGGAGCCAGGAAGTTACCCACGGTATCCAGCAGCTTGCCCGGATAGAGGGAAACCAGAATCACGATCGCAAAGTAGATCAGGCTGTAGATAAACAGCGGCATCGCACCGTCACCGGTCAGGGGAGCAATACCCACTTCGAAGGACACGGTTGCCGTACGCGGGGTCGCAAACAGCGGGCCAACGGCGAGATAGCAGACGGTTGCCAGCAGAACGCCCGCCACTTTGCCAATCGGGGTGCTGAGGCTATCCACGCCACCGCCGACTTTAGCCAGCGCGACAACGGTCAGAACCGGCAGACCCACGGCAGTAATCAGGAAACCAAACGCGGCGGTCCAGACGTGTTCACCCGCCTGAAGGCCAACCATTGGAGGGAAAATGATGTTGCCTGCGCCAACGAACAGCGCAAATGTCATAAAGCCCAGCGCGATGATGTCACGCGATTTTAAGTGATGGGTCATAAAACCTTACTGCCTGTGGATGTGGTGTTGAAAATATTGAGATTTTCGATATCCCAGACGGGACGATACAGCCGAAAATTTGCTCAATTTCAGCGGGAAATGCTCCCGTCCTGGCGTGGAGAAGAATAGTTTTTCGATTTACCACGCAAATACAGTCGGTCTGACA
This sequence comes from Enterobacter asburiae, assembly GCF_001521715.1. Classification (NCBI taxonomy): domain Bacteria; kingdom Pseudomonadati; phylum Pseudomonadota; class Gammaproteobacteria; order Enterobacterales; family Enterobacteriaceae; genus Enterobacter; species Enterobacter asburiae. The sequence continues at coordinate 69,869 of NZ_CP011863.1, read as the reverse complement.
GTATCTGGGGCGCAATTTAAACGCTTATAACGTTTAAAGGCAAGGTGGGATCGTAAAACCAGAACAATATGCCAGCATGAAAATGCACGTTAGAATAATACGCTATTTATAAGAAAAACCCATGGCTAATCATGCGAACAAAAAACAGTCAGCCGTATAAAATTCATCCGCGTTTCGCTTGACTGCAAAGCAAACGGGCCAGCAGACGCTGACCCGTGGAAAGGTAAAATGACACGCCTGCCGTCAGGCTATTTTTTTGGCAATTAATCGTTCCGGAATAACGAAACTGAAGCGGGTTCCTTTACCCAGCGTGCTCTGAATATCGAGACGGCTTTCATGGTGATTCACCGCGTGTTTAACAATCGCCAGCCCCAGGCCGCTTCCGCCTGTCTGCCGGGATCGCGCTTTATCCACACGGTAAAAGCGCTCGGTCAGGCGCGGAATATGCTCAGGCGCGATCCCCGGCCCGTCGTCTTCCACGCTAAACTCCGCCCCCGTTGGGGCATGGTGCCAGCGCACCACGATATTCGTCCCCTCCGGTGTATGATTCACCGCGTTATACACCAGGTTGGAAATGGCGCTACGCAGTTCATCTTCGCTGCCCAGCACCTTCAGCGTATTGTCGACCTCAAAGGTCAGGTGATGCTTTTTGTGGCTTAACGTCTGCGCTTCACGCTCAACGACCCGCAGCATCATCGGGACATCAATGGTGTCATTTAGCGCGAGCGTCGGCGCCGCTTCAATCTTCGAGAGCGTCAGCAGCTGCTTGACCAGCCCTTCCATCCGGTGCGTTTGCTCGCGCATGGTGTGCAGCGCTTTTTCACGCGGCGCGCCTTCAAGCGTTTGCTCCTGCATCATCTCCAGGTAGCCCTGAAGCACGGTCAGCGGGGTACGTAGTTCGTGACTGACGTTGGCGAAGAAGTTGCGACGCGCCCCTTCCAGCTGGTGCATCTGGGTAACATCGCGCGCCACCATCAGCCACTGCTTATCGCTGTAGGGCATCACGCGGATTTCCAGATGGCGACCATTATTGAGCTTCAGATTATGCGGGCGGGTAAAATCACGCTTTTTCAGATACAGCGTGAACTCGGGATAGCGCAGAAGGTTGAGGATATTCTGGCCATTGTCGTCGGGCCAGCGCAGGCCCAGCAGCTGTTGCGCAAGGCCGTTACACCAGAAGATTGTCCCTTCTTCGGTTGTCAGAATAACGGCATCCGGCAGCGACTCTGCACCGCTGCGAAAACGCTTAATCAGGCTTCCCAGCTCGCGGCGACGCTTTTTATTACGCATCTGCATCTGATGCAGACCGTACAGCAGCGGCTCCCAGCTGCCGCTTCCCGGCGGCGGCGTCATACTTCGGTCAACCCACAGCCACCACGAGAGGCGCAGCAGGTTCCAGAAATGCCAGATCAGCAGCCCGGTGACCGACGCCAGCAGAAACCACGGCAGGTGTCCAAGAAAGGCCCCCAGAAGGAAGGCCGGAATACAGCATAAGATCAGTTCAAAGACGAGCCTTTTCCATGACAGACGTTCCAGCACGCGTCACACTCCTGTCATTGTTCAGAAACGGGTAGAAAAACGATAACCCGTGCCGCGGACCGTCTGCACCATGCGATCGTGGCCGCTCAGTTCCAGTGCTTTTCGCAGGCGGCGAATATGTACGTCAACCGTCCGGTCTTCGACATACACGTTAGTTCCCCAGACGTTATTCAGCAACTGCTCGCGGCTGTACACGCGTTCCGGGTGGGTCATAAAGAAGTGCAGGAGTTTAAATTCGGTAGGCCCCATGTCGAGAGGATTTTCACCGGTCATCACGCGGTGTGAGGTGGGGTCAAGGCTCAGCCCCTGCATCTCAATCACCTCTTCCACCGCCATCGGCGAAATACGGCGCATCACGGCTTTAATGCGGGCAACCAGCTCTTTTGGGGAAAACGGTTTAGTAATGTAATCGTCCGCGCCGGTCTCCAGACCGCGAACGCGATCCTCTTCTTCTCCGCGCGCCGTGAGCATCACAACCGGGATGTCGCGGGTCAGCGCCTCACGCTTCAGGTGTTTGATAAACTGCAGTCCGGAGCCGCCGGGCAACATCCAGTCCAGCAGAATCAGATCGGGCCAGGGTTCATTCAACTGGTTCACTGCGCTGTCATAATCTTCCGCTTCAACCGGCTGGAAGCCGTTTTGCTCGAGCACGAAGCACACCATTTCACGAATTGGAGCTTCATCTTCTACGACCAGAATACGTCTCGCCATACTTTGCCCTGTCTTATCTTATTTAAGTTACAAGTTTGTAATTCGGCGCCATTATGCGTCAGATTTATGACAGATTTATGAAAAACAGTACCACGATAACGGGCAAACTGTTGTTTTATTACAGCGGTTATTTTCCCGTCTCTGAACGTTTATAATCCTGCTTTCTCTTTTTTGCCACGGATCAGCTATGCGCATACTTCACACCTCGGACTGGCATCTGGGTCAAAATTTTTACAGCAAAAGCCGTGCGGCTGAACATGAAGCGTTCCTGAACTGGCTGCTGGAAACGGCCCGGACGCACGAGGTGGACGCGATTATTGTGGCGGGTGACATCTTTGATACCGGCTCGCCCCCCAGCTATGCGCGTGAACTGTACAACCGCTTCGTGGTGAATTTGCAGCAAACCGGCTGTCATCTGGTGATTGTCGCCGGTAACCATGATTCCGTCGCGACGCTCAATGAATCCCGCGACATCCTGGCATTTCTCAATACCACCGTCGTCGCCAGCGCCGGGCACGCCCCGCAGATCCTGAAAAAACGCGACGGCACGCCGGGGGCGGTGCTGTGCCCCATTCCGTTTTTGCGCCCGCGCGACATCGTGCAAAGCCAGGCGGGGCTGTCGGGTGCGGAAAAGCAGCAGCATTTATTACAGGCCATCACCGACTATTATCACCAGCAGCACGCCGATGCCTGCGCCCTGCGCGGCGACCAGCCGATTCCAGTGATTGCGACCGGCCATCTCACCACCGTCGGGGCCAGTAAAAGTGACGCCGTACGTGAGATCTATATCGGCACGCTGGACGCCTTTCCGGCGCAAAACTTCCCGCCAGCCGACTACATTGCGCTCGGACACATTCACCGGGCGCAGATCGTCGGCGGCAGCGAGCACATCCGCTACTGCGGTTCGCCAATTTCGCTCAGCTTTGACGAAACGGGCAAGGCCAAGTCCGTCCATCTGGTGAGCTTCTCCGAAGGGAAACTTCACGCCGTCGAGACGCTGGCGGTGCCTGTCACCCAGCCGCTGGCGGTGCTGAAGGGCGATCTCGACACCATTACCGCCCAGCTTGAGCAGTGGCGCGGCGCGACGCTTAACCCGCCCGTCTGGCTGGATATCGAAATCACCACCGATGACTACCTGCACGATATGCAGCGTAAAATTCAGGCGCTGACGGAAGATTTGCCCGTCGAAGTCTTACTGGTACGCCGCAGCCGCGAGCAGCGCGAGAAAATTCTGTTAAGCGCGCAACGCGAAACGCTCAGTGAGCTTCGGGTTGAAGAAGTGTTTGAACGCAGGCTCTCGCAGGAGGAAATTGACGACGCGAAGCGTGCAAGACTCAGCGAACTGTTCAGCCATACCCTGCATGCGCTCAATGATGAGGAAGAAAACGCATGAAAATTTTGAGCCTGCGCCTGAAAAACCTCAACTCCCTCAAGGGCGAGTGGAAAATTGACTTTACCGCGGAGCCGTTTGCCAGCAACGGTCTGTTTGCCATCACCGGTGCGACCGGGGCAGGCAAAACCACCCTGCTCGACGCCATCTGTCTGGCGCTTTATCACGAAACGCCGCGACTGCAGAAGGTTTCTCAGGCGCAAAACGACCTGATGACGCGCGACACCGCCGAGTGCCTGGCGGAAGTGGAGTTCGAGGTAAAAGGCACCGCCTATCGCGCCTTCTGGAGCCAGAACCGGGCGCGCAACCAGCCGGACGGGAACCTGCAGGCGCCGCGCGTGGAGCTGGCGCGCTGTGAAGATGGCAAAATCCTGGCCGATAAAGTGACGGATAAACTGGAGCAAACCGCCGCGCTCACCGGGCTGGACTATGGCCGCTTTACCCGCTCCATGCTGCTCTCACAGGGGCAGTTTGCCGCCTTCCTCAATGCCAAGCCGAGCGATCGCGCCGAGCTGCTGGAGGAGCTGACCGGCACAGAGATCTACGGCCAGATTTCCGCCATGGTGTTTGAGAAACACAAAGCCGCCCGCAGCGTGCTTGAAAAATGCGAGGCGCAGGCGGCGGGCGTCGTGCTGTTGAGCGAAGAGCAACAGCAGCAGTTGCAGCAAAGTTTGCAGGCACTTACTGACGAAGAGAAAACTCTGCTGGTTCAGCAGCAAAGCCAGCAGAAAGATTTTCAGTGGCTTACGCGCCATGATGAGCTCGTGCTTGAGCAACAGCGCGTCACCGCGATGCAGCAGCAGGCGCAGCAGGCGCTGACGAACGCTGCGCCAGAGCTGGCAAAGCTCCAGCTTGCTCTGCCTGCCGCCCAGCTTCGACCGCTTTGGGAGCATCAGCAGGAGCAAACCGCTCGCCTGACGCAAACCCAGCAGCGAATTATCGAAGTAAATACTCGCTTACAAGCCAAAACCGCGCTGCGCGCGCGGATCCGTCATACCGCCCAGCGGAATCATCAGCAGCTTCAGACCGAACTGACGGCGCTGGCGCAGTGGCTGGCGGAGCACGAGCGCTATCGCCTGCTGGGGCAGGAGATTGCCGGCTGGCGTGCTCAGTTCTCACAGCTTAACCGCGATAAAACGCAGTTAGCCTCGCTTGCTGCGAAGATGAGTGAATTACGCAACAGGCTGGCCGAGATGCCGGAAAATGCGCTGACGCTGACGGCGAATGAGGTCAGCGCGGCCATGGAGCAGCAGTCCCGGTCACGCACGCTGCGCCAGCGGCTAACGTCGCTGCATGCCCGCTATCAGCCGCTGCAAAAGCGACTGCGCCAGAGCGGTGAAAGCGTGCAGAAGGCCCAGGCCGATCAATATAAACTCAATGAAACGCTGACGCTGCGCCGCCAGCAGTACAAAGAGAAACACCAGCACTATCTGGACCTGAAGGCCCTGTGCGAACGCGAAGCGACGATTAAAGACCTGGAAAGCTATCGTTCCCGGCTTGAGGCAGGCAAACCCTGTCCGCTGTGCGGCTCCAGCGAGCATCCCGCCGTTGAGCAATACCAGTCTCTTGAGCTGACGGATAACCAGCGCCGCCGTGATGCTCTGGAAAAAGAGGTCGCCGCGCTTAAAGAGGAAGGTCTGCTGGTGCTGGGACAGGTTAATGCCCTGACGCAGCAGATCCAGCGCGAGAGTGACGACGCGCAGGTGCTCTCTCAGGAAGAGCAGGCGCTCACTAAAGAGTGGATGGAAGCCTGCACTTCCCTGAACATCGCGTTGAATATTCAGGAAGATATCACACCATGGATGAACGAGCAGGAACAGTACGAGCGCCAGCTCTATCAGCTCAGCCAGCGTCTGACCCTGCAAACCCAGCTAAACGATCAGGAAGTGCAGGAGCGACAGCATCAGCAGCAGCTGACGGCCGCGCGTCAGGCGCTGGAAAGCACCCTGCTTTCGCTATCGCTTAACGTACCTGAAGACGGCAATGAAGCAGCCTGGCTGCACGCCCGCGAAGCGGAATTCGCGCAGTGGCAGGAGAAACAAACGCATCACGGCGTGCTTCTGGAACGCATAAACGCATTGAAGCCGCTGCTCGACACGCTTCCGGAAACGAACGGCGAAGAGGCCGAACCGGCCATTCCTGACGGCTGGCGCGATGTGCACGACGAATGCGTGTCGCTACAGAGCCAGCTCACCGCGCAGCAGCAGCAGGAAAAGCTAGAGCAAGAGCGCCTGCTTCAGTCGCAGACGCAGTTCACCGCGGCGCTCTCAGCGAGCTGTTTTGCCGATCGGGACGCCTTCCTTGCCGCTCTGCTGGATGACGACGCTATACGTCGCCTCGAACAGCTGAAACAGTCGCTGGAAAGCCAGATACAGCAGGCCGCGGCCCTTTCCGGCCAGGCTAACCAGCAGCTACAGGCTCATCTGGCGCTGCGGCCGGAAGGTCTCGATGCAGATGCTCCTGCGCTGCAAAGCCAGCTGCAGCAGCTGGCGCAACGGCTTCGCGAGAACACGACGCATCAGGGCGAGATCCGCCAGCAGCTGAAGCAGGACAGCGATAACCGTCAGCACCAGCTGGCGTTGATGCAGCAAATTGAAGAGGCCGCGCGCCAGGCGGACGACTGGGGTTATCTGAACGCGCTGATCGGCTCCAGCACCGGCGACAAGTTCCGTAAATTCGCGCAGGGGCTGACGCTGGACAATCTTGTCTGGCTTGCTAACCAGCAGCTTAACCGTCTGCACGGGCGCTATCTGCTGCAGCGTAAGGCCAGCGACGCGCTGGAGCTGGAAGTGGTCGATACCTGGCAGGCGGACGCGGTGCGCGATACCCGCACCCTCTCGGGCGGCGAGAGCTTCCTGGTCAGCCTGGCGCTGGCGCTGGCGCTTTCCGATCTGGTGAGTCATAAGACGCGGATCGATTCCCTGTTCCTGGATGAAGGGTTCGGCACGCTCGACAGTGAAACGCTGGATACCGCGCTGGATGCGCTCGACGCGCTGAACGCCACCGGGAAAACCATCGGCGTGATCAGCCACGTAGAGGCGATGAAAGAGCGCATTCCGGTGCAGATCAAGGTGAAGAAGATCAACGGGCTGGGGTACAGCAGGCTGGATAAGGTGTTTGCGGTGGAATAAATGGGGGGATGGTGCGGTCTGGTGCCCTCACCCTGGCCCTCTCCCACAGGGAGAGGGAATAAACATTATTTGCTTTTATTCCGGCCACAGCCACGCCGCGCCGCGCACGCCGCTGGAGTCACCGTGGACAGCTTTGCGGATCGGGGTTTCACACTCGCCGCCAAACACCCACTGTTTGACAAGGTTCGGTACCGTGGCGTACAGCCGGTCAACGTTGCTCATGCCGCCGCCGAGCACAATCACGTCCGGGTCGAGAATATTCACCACGTGCGCCAGGGATTTCGCCAGCCGCATTTCGTAGCGGCTAAGGGCCAGCTCGGCGACCGGATCCTGTTCTTCGACCAGACGCATGATTTCGTTGCCCTTAAGCGGCTGGCCGCTCAGACGGTGGTAGTCGGTCGCAAAACCGGTGCCGGAGATAAACGTCTCAATACAGCCCTGCTTTCCGCAGTAGCACGGCACTTCAGCGCGGTATTTAAGCTCGTCTTCATCCATCCACGGCAGCGGGTTGTGTCCCCACTCGCCCGCAGTGCCGTTACCGCCGATATGGGCGCGCCCGCCGAACGCCACGCCCGCGCCGCAGCCGGTACCGACGATCACGGCAAACACGGTCTGAGCACCGGCCGCCGCGCCGTCGATGGCCTCAGACACTGCCAGACAGTTAGCGTCGTTGGCCAGACGCACTTCCCGGTTCAGACGCTGGCTCAAATCCTTATCAAACGTTTGACCGTTGAGCCAGGTGGAGTTGGCATTTTTAACCACCCCGGTATACGGCGAGATCGACCCCGGGATCCCCATCCCGACGCTGCCGGTTTGCCCTGTCGCCTGCTCTGCCATCTCAACCAGACTGGCAATCGTCTCGATAGTCTGGCGATAATCATCGCGCGGCGTCGGCAGACGGTGGCGGAACAGCTGCTCCCCCTGCTCGCTCAGTGCGATGACTTCTGTTTTGGTGCCGCCCAAATCGATCCCAATACGCACAAGACTCTCCTCATTATTTTGATTATCAACAGAGTAGAAGCACGCTTCCCGATTAGCAATGCAAGCGATGCGACAATTCGTTATCATGCCCGCTGATTTAACGACAAGGCCGTGGAAATTATCATGCTGTGGTTCAAAAATTTGATGGTTTACCGTCTCAGCCGCGACGTTTCGCTGCGTGCAGAAGAGATGGAAAAACAGTTAGCCGCTTATACCTTTTCCCCTTGCGGTAGCCAGGATATGGCGAAAACCGGTTGGGTTCCGCCAATGGGTTCACAAAGCGATGCACTGACCCACGCCAGCAGCACGGGTCAAATCATCGTCTGCGCCCGTAAAGAAGAGAAAATTCTGCCGACGCCGGTGGTTAAGCAGGCGCTCGAAGCGAAAATTTTCAAGCTGGAAGCCGAACAGGGCCGCAAGCTGAAAAAGACCGAGAAAGATTCGCTAAAAGACGAAGTGCTGCACTCCCTGCTGCCGCGCGCCTTCAGCCGCTTCAGCCAGACCATGATGTGGATCGACACCGTCAACGGGCTGATCATGGTGGACTGCGCCAGCGCCAAGAAAGCAGAAGATACGCTGGCCCTGCTGCGTAAAAGCATCGGCTCTTTACCGGTCGTTCCGCTGGCGCTGGAAACGCCGATCGAGCTGACGCTGACCGAATGGGTACGCAGCGGCGCTGCGGCTCAGGGTTTCCAGATCCTTGATGAAGCCGAGCTGAAAGCCCTGCTGGAAGATGGCGGCGTGATCCGCGCGAAGAAGCAGGATCTGGTGAGCGACGAGATCGCCGTCCATATCGAAGCGGGCAAAGTGGTCACTAAACTGGCGCTCGACTGGCAGCAGCGCATTCAGTTCGTGATGTGCGACGACGGCTCCGTGAAGCGTCTGAAGTTCTGCGACGAGCTGCGCGATCAGAACGAAGATATCGACAGGGAAGATTACGCCCAGCGTTTTGACGCGGACTTCATCCTCATGACCGGCGAGCTGGCCGCGTTGATTCAGAATCTGGTGGAAGGTCTCGGCGGTGAAGCGCAGAGATAACAGGCAAAACGCAGGCCGGGTAAGCGTGAGCGCCACCCGGCTTATTTTTTATTTCAGGTAGCGGCACAGATAAGAGGTAGGTTCAGCCACCTGCAAATGAAATTCGCTGTGGCCAGGGACGTTGAAAACTTGCCCGGCAGCGTAAACTTTCCATTCCGTTTCACCCGGCAGTAAGACGTTCAGCGCCCCGCTGACGACCGTCATTTCTTCAGCTTCCGCCGTGCCAAAGGTGTATTCCCCTTCCGCCATAACGCCGACACTGGCGCGGCCAGTGCTGCTGCTGGTAAAACCAATGGATTTCACTTTACCGGAAAAGTATTCGTTACTCTGAAGCATGAACTGGCCCTTATATTTTTAGATAAAAATTCACTATAGGGGCCATGCTCATCACCTGTCACGAAAAATCATTACATGAGGAGTTCCGAGGCCAGGCGAGCCATCAGAACGTTAGATAACAGCACGGGGACATCCAGCGCTTTTTGCAGCAGATCACGATGATGCTGATGGAAACCGAGGCAGTCCAGAATCAAGACATCTGCCCCTCTCTCAAGCAGCTCCTTCCCGGCAGCAATGAGCTTGGCCTCACTGTCCCAGAACGGATTTGCCAGCGCATACAAGGGCACTTTTTCCAGCACGTGCCACTTTGCCTCCTGGTTATCCATGAGCTCCTCAATAGGTACAATCACCCCCACCTGATGACCATCCACGATGGAGGCCACCAGCGGTGGAATGATCCGCATCGGCTCCAGCAAAATTGCATTACGCGCCGTGAGGCCCTTAATGGGCGCGGTACTCATCAGCAAAATAACGTCATAACCTTGATTATCGAGCACTTCTATTACGCCCTGCAGCGAGCGCTCGATTTTCTGACGTGAAACATGCGCCAGTTTACCGTCGCTTAATAACGTCGCCAGGGGATCCTCCCCCGCCTCGACAGCGTAGTCTTCCATGACCTCTTCCCGACTCATCTTACCCAGCAGGCTAAGATGCGTTATCTGTTGTTCAGATACATGCTCGGTTAAGAGCGGTAACACTTCGCTTACAGGGACCACACCAATGGTGAGGATCGCCAACGTTGCCTTCATCTTGATCGCCTTCCATTACTCCAACATCGTGCACACAGGTACAGGCTCACTACGCTGCACAGTTCATTTTTTCAACAAAACAGCACCAAGCGTAGCAGGTGATCCCGACATCGAAATGTAAAGATCGCCTGCCGATACCGGAGTTACTTGTAATAACTAAATATTAACTCCTGCTTAACTTTCCCGATGAGTAAAAAGTGTGATTCAGGCACGATATTGGAGCGTTTAGGAAAACGGTCAGGTTTTATCGGGATCTTCGTAGCGCCGTTTCGCGTCCAGCGCTTCCTGTTCAGTCTCGTGTTCACTGATCAGCGAGTCCGGTTTGGGGTGATCGGCACGCAGTTGATACCAGGTCACGGTATGACCCGTATGGCCTTTTTCAACGGTAACAACGCGCGCTTCACGCGGATAGGGAGGTCTGGTTGGCATAGCTCATCCTTTTTTTATGTCTGAGCTATAAGTATAGACGCCGGTTAGCTGGCACAAGCCAAACGCAGGGCGGTAATAATCTGAATCACAACGTCTTCGGGAGAGGCTGACGCATCCACCACGTGGTGAGCCGCTTCGCGGTATAGCGCATCGCGTTCGGCCAGCACTTCGCTCACCTCTTCGCTGAGCGGCCTGGAGGTCAGCGCGGGGCGTTGCCCCTCTTCCGGAAAGGCTTCCAGCCGCCCTACCAGAGCCGACACCGGCGCGCTGAGATAAATCACAATCCCCTTTTCGCGCATAAAGTGACGATTGCACTCCGCCAGAACGATGCCACCGCCGGTCGCGATCACGGCAGACGGGGTAGTGACCGCTTTCAGCGCGGCCGTTTCGCGCGCGCGAAAGCTCTCCCATCCCTCTTGTTCAACGATCTCGGCGATGGTTTTTCCGGCCTCGGTTTGCAGCCAGTGGTCGGTATCAACAAACTGGCGATGACACACGCGTGCCAGCTCCAGGCCAACGGTGGTTTTCCCACAGCCGCGGGGGCCAACTAAAAAGATGGGTTGGGTCATGCCAGGTGTTCCCCTTGATGCCGAATGGCTGAAGAGTGTAAAGAAATAATTGCAGAAGATGTTGCGATTACTTTACTGCAAAGCGGTACGGGATGACAACCCTGTGGAGGCCACACTGTACCACAAATTGACAATAATTATCATTACGCTGTGCGGCGCTTCACTTCCAGCAGCCATTTATCCAGCTCGGCAGCGAATTGCTGACGGTCGCGCTGGGACAGGCTGTCCGGTCCCCCGGTCTGAACGCCGCTGGCCCGCATCGTATCCATAAAATCGCGCATGGTGAGCTTTTCGCGAATGGTCGAAGGCGAGTAACGCTCACCGCGCGGATTGAGCGCCGCCGCCCCTTTCTCGAGCACTTCGGCAGCCAGCGGAATATCCGCCGTGATCACCAGATCCTCAGCGCTGCACAGGCGAACAATTTCGTTATCCGCCACGTCAAACCCGGCCGGCACGCGCAAAGAGCGGATGAACCGCGAAGGCGGTACGCGAATATTCTGGTTAGCCACCAGCGTCAGCGGCATCTGAACGCGCTCGGCGGCGCGAAATAAAATCTCTTTAATCACATTCGGACACGCGTCCGCATCAACCCAAATCGCCATATTGTCTCCCCATAATGACTCTGCCGACTATTGTCGCCTGCATTTCGTTGTTAAGCTATCAATCAGAGAAAACAACGCATAATGACGGAGAATCGTGATGGACAAGAAAATCGGGTTTATCGGCTGCGGTAACATGGGCAAAGCCATCCTGGGCGGTCTGATCGCCAGCGGGCAGGTGCTGCCGGGTCAGATCTGGGTCTATACCCCGTCACCAGACAAAGTCGCCGCGCTGCGCGATCAATACGGGATCAACGCCGCCGAAAGCGCGCAGGAAGTGGCCCAGGTCGCCGATATCGTCTTTGGCGCCGTCAAGCCGAACATCATGATCAAAGTGCTGAGCGATATCACCTCCAGCCTGAATAAAGAGACGCTGGTCGTGTCGATTGCCGCAGGCGTCACGCTCGATCAGCTGGCGCGCGCGCTCGGTCACGATCGTAAAATCGTCCGCGCGATGCCCAACACCCCCTCGCTGGTCAATGCCGGCATGACCTCCGTCACGCCTAACGCGCTGGTGACCACAGAAGAAGTGGCCGACGTGCTGAATATTTTCCGCTGCTTCGGTGAAGCAGAAGTGATTGCCGAATCGATGATCCATCCGGTGGTCGGCGTGAGTGGCTCAGCCCCAGCCTATGTGTTCATGTTTTTAGAAGCGATGGCCGACGCCGCCGTGCTTGGTGGAATGCCGCGCGCGCAGGCGTATAAGTTCGCCGCGCAGGCCGTCATGGGTTCCGCCAAAATGGTGCTGGAAACCGGCAAACATCCGGGTGAACTGAAAGATATGGTCTGCTCTCCGGGCGGTACCACCATCGAAGCGGTGCGGGTGCTGGAAGAGCGCGGATTCCGCTCGGCCGTCATTGAAGCGATGGCAAAATGCATGGAAAAATCAGAGAAGCTGAGTAAATCCTGATTTCTGACCGGGCGTCAGGCGGCCACCTCGGTGCGGCCGCGCCCGGCATTTTTCGCCCTGTACAGCGCCACGTCAGCCGCCTTCAGCCATTCCCGATAGTGTCCAAACTGCGGTCCCCAGGGGGCAACGCCGACGCTGATGCGCAGCGCTTCTTTTGGCGCGCACGGTAACGTCAGCTTTTCCAGCCGCTCATGCAGCCGCGACATCACGGCAATGGCGCTTTCTGCCGCCGTCTGCGACATGATTACCGCAAACTCATCCCCGCCAAACCGGCCGATCGCATCGCCTGACCGTACCGACCGCTGGAGCTGACGCGTAATGGCGATGATCGCCTCGTCGCCCACGTCGTGCCCCCAGGTGTCATTGATGTTTTTAAAGTGGTCGATATCAATCAGCAATATCGTGGCGGTGCTGTGGTCGCGCCGACAATGCTCAAATTCATTTCGCAGCAGCATTTCCCAGTGCCGACGGTTAAAGACCCCGGTCATCCCGTCTCGTGTGCTCATCATTTCCAGCCGCTGCTTATGTTCCGCAAGCCTGACGGCGGTGCGGTGGCTGAGCCAGGCAAACAGCATGGGATAAAGCATGAGTACGGGCAGCGTTAGGCTCCACTCTATGGGGTCGGGGTTGAAGATAACCACCTTCCCGGCGAGTGGCAGGGTCACCAGCGCGGAGAGCAGCGTCAACGCAATCCCCGGGATGAACAGACGACAGCCGCCGGAGCCCATCATATTCATCCCTACCATCATCACCAGCGCTGCCGTGGGTAACGCATTCATGCCCATCATGCCGATCCAGAGCCCGGCAATAATGGCATCGATTTTAAGATTGAAAATTTCCTGCTGATGGGGTGAAGCGGCACGGCATGACAGCTGCCAGGCAAAATGGGGCCAGACGAACGACCACCCCACGAGTAAAAGCCACCAGCCACCGGGTAAAAAATGGGTGACCAGCATCCCCGCAACGGGGAAAAACATCGCCGCCAGCCCGACGGCGCGCGCCAGCCGAACTCGCCGGGCAAACTGAATGCCGGCGCGGTGAGGGTCATCCTGAGAAAGGGTTAAATTCCACTCTTCCCGAATGCGCTTTTTGTTGTAATACGTTTCATCATTCATCATTTTTGGGAATATTCTGAAACATTTTCCCAAATTATAGAGAGGGGGTCTGCGGGGAAAGTATGAAATTTCGGGTGAGCCGCCGGAGCCGCTCACCCGTTAGAACTACACTTTTTTCTTCAGGCACGCACTCATGAACTTGCTGCGGTCGTCCCCTTTAAGGGACTGTTCGGTTGCTTTCGCATTACACTCGCGCATTTTTTGCTGCTGCGGCGTCAGGCTTTTTTCAGCCGGTTTCGCGGCGCCGTTTTTAAGGCAGTCGCTCATGTAGGTCTTGCGAGCATCTCCCTTCAGACTCTGAGACGTCGCCTGTTGATTACAGGTGGTCATACGCTGTTGTTGAGGCGTTAACGTTTTCTCTTCCGCGTTCGCCGATGCGATCAGGAACAGGCCAGAGAGCAGAGTAACCAGTAATGTTGTTTTCATTGCACCATCCTTTTGTGAACATTCCCTGTAAGTCTGGTTCGTGACAGGAAAAAAACCACCCGGCAGATGTGATTTCCGCCGGGATTTTATCATTTAAGACCCAGCGCCGCCTTCATGGTGTAGAACAGATCCGTTTGATCGGTCAGGCCTACCACGTTTGCCGCGTGCGGACCGTAGGCTGCAATGCGCAGCTGGGTGCCGGTGTGCTCCATGGACTCTTCTTCAGAGTTACCGTAGCTCAACACCATAACGGCGCCATCTTTGGTATTCAGCGCCTGCGTCAGTCCCGGGGCTTTGGTATCTGGCGGAATAATCTGGCTGGCGTGCGCATGGTCCGCGGTGACCACCACCAGGGTGTTGCCGTCTTTTTTCGCGAACTCAAGCGCCTTCTGCACCGCTTCGTCCAGATCGACGGTTTCGCCAATCTGGCCGCACGGATTCGCCGCATGATCCTGCTTATCGATCGACGCGCCTTCCACCTGCAGGAAGAACCCTTTTTCGCTCTTGCTCAGCAGAGAGATGGCTTTATCAGTCATCGCCGCCAGCGTCGGTACGCTGTCCGTGCGTTTCGGGTTAGGCGTACAGGTTACGGCAGGTTTATCGATATTGCCGTGATAAGAGGCTTTTGGTCCTTCCCAGCGCACGGGCATGTTGCCGTCAGAGAACAGCCCCAGCAGCGGTTTGTCCTGGTTCGCGTCGGTGATTGCTGCCAGCGAATTTGCGTCACTCACCAGCTGATAGCCGCGGGCCTGCGCCTGCTCGCGCAGCGTTTTGCCCTGCCACTCGCCCGCCGTCGCGGTTTCTGCGAAGGTTTTCGCGCCGCCGCCCAGGGTCACGTCAGGACGCGCGTTCAGCAGCTGTTCCGTAATCGACCCTTTGCCGCCTTTTTCCAGCGCGTTCGTTGGGCATTTTTCGCTGGTCACTGACGGGCCGTAGCATTTACGCGAGGTCACGTGCGCCACCAGCGCCGCGGGCGTGGCATCCTGAAGTTCAGCGGTGGAGACGTTGCCGGTCGCAAGGCCCGCCGCTTTTGCCATCTCCAGAAGGGATTGATGATCTTTTTCGTGAATATCCACTCCCAGCGCGCCATTATAGGTTTTCACGCCGGTGGACCACGCCGTAGCAGAGGCCGCGGAGTCCGTGACGTAATCCGGTTTACCGGTTTTTTTATCCAGCGCGTAATGGGTATATTGTCCGGTCAGCGGTAATGCGTCGATGCCTTTAAAAAAGCCGCCCGCACCCTCGGCATAATTTCGCGCCGCCGTGATTTCGGAATCCCCCATTCCATCGCCAATAAGCAGAATAATATTTTTCGCCGGCTTATCATTCAGCGAAGCGCGAATAGCGGCAGTTTGATCTTCTGATAAACGGCGTGCGCCGCCAGGCTGGGTGATATCCCCTTTTGCCGCGCGATTATCCAGCACGCTGGTTTGGGCAGTATCGGCATAAATGGCAGGGGTAATTAACAGGGGAAGTAATGCGATGAAAAGTGCGCTCTGTTTCAATTTATTTTCTCCATGTACAAATACATAAAAATAAAAACAGAGCGACTATAGGCATCCTGCATGACAATTCTATGACACGTCGTTACGTCCTGTGACGGTTTAGCTGCGCGGATGCCTTAACAGCTTCTTTACGTACTGGTGGAGCATCTCGGCATCCTCAACCGGAACCTGCGATTCAGGCCTGACGCTGTCCAGCGCGCCTTCCACGCTCTCAATCAACGCCTGTTGATCGGTTTTCGCCATTTGTCGCAGCAGCGCTGTGACCACAATTTCCAGCGCTTCGACCTGAGCAACCAGCTCTTTTGACTCCTCTTCCTTTTGTGCCAGCTTGACCAGCAATTCAGCAATGAGATTTTTCATCGTGCCAGTTCCTTTTTCAGTTTTGTCTGAAGTTAGCATTCTGAATCCATAATGCAAAGAGAAGAAATTTATTATGGTATGCAAAAGTGATGCAGGAATAAAAATAAAGGACCGACGCGGTGAGCGAAACGTTTTTCTATAAAAAAGCGCCGCATTTTGTTATATAAAAATGCGGCTACCATAAGAATATATAATACATCAACGAAACGATTATCTCGACGATTTCGCTTCCGCCATTTGTCTGCGGCGACGCAGCGCAATAGCCAGCTGGATAATATTGATTAAAACGACAATCGCCGTGGCCGCAAATACCCAACGAAAACCGGCCATCGCGGAAACGGATGCGCCAATAAGCGGACCGGCAACATTCCCCAGATACATAAATGACTGGTTATATCCAAAGATACGCCCCGTCACCTGGTCGCTGGAATATTTAACCAGCAGAGTTTGTACCGCAGGCAACATTGCGCCATCAGCAAACCCGAGCAGAAATCGCAATACGCCAAGCTGAAGCGGAGAGGTGACAAACGACATCGCGAAGAAGAGCACGACCGCAAAGATCAGCGTCGCCATCAGGATGCGGGCCGTGCCGATCCTGTCACCCAGTTTTCCCAGACGCGGCGCGGAAATCAGGGCGGATACGCCCGGCACGGCGGCAATCATGCCGCTCAGAAAAGCGATATTTGTGCTTTCCGGCTCCATCGATTTGATAAACAGCGCCAGAATCGGACCGACCGAACCGTTACAGAGCTGGATAACCATAGTGGTCACAAACAGGCTGATCATCAGTCCCGGATAGGGCAGCGAGGCGAAGACGGCCTTGCCGCTCAGGCGTTCAGATTTACTGATAACCGGGCGGCCCCCCTCTTTGATAAGAAAGAGCGTGACCAGAAAACTGACCACCAGCAGGATCGCGGTGATGATAAATACCGCGCGCAGCCCGACATGATCCGCCAGAAAGCCGCCCAGCAGCGGACCGCCGATGACGCCGCTGATCTGTGCCGTGGAGAGCGTACTCAGCGCCCAGCCGCTACGCTCGCGCGGCACCTGAGAGGCGACCAGCGCCATGGCATTCGGAATGTACCCGGACGTCAGCCCCATCACCGCGCGCAGGAAAAACAGCTGCCAGACGTTGGTGGCGAAGGCCTGCAGCAGAATGGCAATCGCCATCCCGAGCGAGGCGCGCAGCAGCATCAGTTTTCGGCCTTTTCGATCCGCCAGGCTCCCCCACATCGGTGACACAATGGCGGAGACCAGAAACGTGACGCTGAACGTCAGGCCGGACCACATGGAGAGCGCTTCATGCGAAGTCACCCCCAGCTGCGAGACGTACAGCGGCAGGAACGGCAGGATCTGGCTAATGGCCAGCCCGGTGAAGAAGCAGCCGAACCAGACTGAGATGAGATTAACTTTCCAGGATTCCATAAAGAAATAGTCTTCATTTTTAGGCGAATTCGCCTACAGATTAGCAAGTTACGCGTTTTGACGTCGCACCAGAGATGCGGCCTGACTGACTTTGGTGTTTTATCTTCCCAGTCATCATATTTGTGAAATAAGTCACAATTCATCCATTTTCTGGCGGAATATTATGCTTCACCGACAGAGTCCGAAACCGCGCATTCCCAGATGAAAATGGTTGGCATGCGCCGCGTTATACTCAGGCCCGAGGCCGTTTCCGTAGTAGCCGCAGCTTGCCGCCAGCATGGCCTTCAGCCATGGCTGCGTTGTTGCCGCCTTCCAGCCGTTCAGCACCGTGACGCGCTCCCCGTTCGCCAGCCGAAAGGCGGCGATATCCAGCGCCTCCGCCGTGGCATGCTCGCTGCGTCGCGCGTCAGGGCGGTGATAAATATTGCGGCAGGCATAGCTGCCGAGGTGGTCGATACGCTCCAGGTCGCTGCCCGTATAGCGTTTTGTCAGCGGCCGGGCCTGCTGGCTGATAAATAGCGCAGAGCTGAGCGCCAGCGGACAGCTGGCAAGAAAGCTGCTGTTCAGGCCGACCGGGCCGAAATCACGCACGCGCACGACGTTGTTAAGCGGACACGCGCCACCGCTGTCGGCCACCGGCTGGGTGCGGATGAGATCTCTTTGATTAGCCTGCGAAAGCAGGCTCGCGCACGCCTCGGGGGTTAGGCGCCGAAGCTTATACTGGGTGATTCGGCCCGGCGGGTCGTCAAGCGTCAGCGGCATAAAAGGGTTGTAGTAAGGCGGCAACCAGCGGTAACCCACCGTTGAAACGGCCACAATGATGAATACGGTCAGCAGCGTTTTTCCTTTCACTCTCCCCCCTCAACATTCCCCAAAACATTATGGCAGAAGGCCGCGAAACCCGCCGGGCATCGTGGTATGTTATTGGCTTTTCGTCAGACTGGAAGAGAGTGAGATGGCTAAGCAGCGCGTAGGTATTGTCTTTGGGGGAAAATCAGCGGAGCACGAAGTGTCATTGCAATCGGCCAAAAATATCGTTGATGCGATCGATAAAAGCCGTTTCGACGTCGTGCTGCTGGGCATTGATAAGCAGGGCCAGTGGCACGTTAACGATGCCAGCCAGTATCTGCTGAATGCTCACGATCCGGCGCATATCGCCCTAAATCCTTCGGAAGTAAGCGTCGCCACCGTACCCGGCGTCGTGAAGGGGCAGCTCATCGACGCTGGCAACGCTCAGGCTCTGGCCCAGATCGACGTCGTCTTCCCTATCGTTCACGGCACCCTGGGCGAAGATGGTTCCCTGCAGGGGATGCTGCGCATGGCCAACCTGCCGTTCGTCGGCTCGGACGTCCTCGGCTCTGCCGCGTGCATGGACAAAGACGTCACCAAACGCCTGCTGCGCGATGCCGGGCTGAATATTGCGCCATTTGTGACCCTCACCCGCGCCAACCGCGACAAGCACAGCTTCGCGCAAATCAGCGGAGAGCTGGGTCTGCCGCTGTTTGTGAAGCCTGCAAACCAGGGCTCCTCCGTGGGCGTCAGCAAAGTCACCAGCGAAGCAGAGTTCACGCAGGCCGTCCGTCAGGCGTTTGAGTTCGACCATAAAGTGGTGGTTGAGCAGGGTATTAAAGGCCGTGAAATTGAGTGCGCCGTGCTGGGCAACGATTTCCCACAGGCGAGCACCTGCGGCGAAGTGGTCTTAAACAGCGACTTCTACTCGTACGACACCAAATACATCGATGACAAAGGCGCGCAGGTTGTCGTTCCTGCGGATATCGATCCGGCGATCAACGATAAGATCCGGGCGATCGCCATTCGCGCTTATCAGACGCTCGGCTGCTGCGGCATGGCGCGCGTGGATGTGTTCCTGACGCCGGAAAACGAAGTGGTGATCAATGAAATCAACACGCTGCCGGGGTTCACTAACATCAGCATGTATCCAAAACTGTGGCAGGCCAGCGGCCTGAGCTACCCGGATCTGATCACCCGCCTGATCGAACTGGCGCTGGAGCGTCACGCCGCCGACAGCGCGCTTAAAAGTTCCGTAAACGGTTAATCGGCGCTCTTCGCCTCATCCGCTGTCGTCTCTTCAGGACGACGGCGGATAATCAGCCCCGCCAGCCAGAAACTAATCACCCAGGTCAACAGCCCGACGGCATAGGTTTGCCATCCTTTTGCTTCAAACCCCAACAGGCCCACGACACCGTTAAGAATAAAGATCAGCCCGATAGCAAAGGCGTAGTAGTGCCAGTCACGGCGTAGTTTGGACGTGAGCTTCATAACAACTCCGGCAGGAAAAAAAGACATCCTCTCACAGTTTTACGGCCAGGTCTGTGGCAGATACGGAAATTCTGAAACGCGACGCAATTTCACTTAAGTGATGAAATTGTGATGTGCTGCAGAAATCGACAATCCAGGAGAATTCCTGAGCGCAAATTACCACGATTCTGATATTGACAAATGCGATGACCTGTCAAACTCACCCCGTAAGACGCGTATTAAAACAGAGTGATACCACGGGAGGTCAACATGGCTGACTTTACATTGTCGAAACCGATTTTTGGCGGCAAACCAAAAACCTCCACGGCGGGTAATATTGCTTATGCCCTGTTTGTCCTGTTCTGCTTCTGGGCCGGTTCCCAGCTGCTCAATATGCTGGTCCATGCGCCAGGCGTTTATGAACACCTGATGCAGGTGCAGGATAACGGACGCCCGCGAGTTGAGATTGGGTTTGGCGTCAGCACCCTATTCGGCCTGATCCCCTTCCTCGCGGGATGTATGATTCTGGGCGTTGTGGCGTTAGTGTTGCGCTTTCGCCGTCGCCGTTAAAGCCCCATACAGCGCGCCCGGCGATCGTCCACGCGTTTTGCGAACCATGCGGTTGTCAGGTTACGCGTGATCTTCGGGCTTTCCAGCTGGATCCCCGGCAGGATCGCCCTCGGTAACGTTTTCCCACTTTTCTGCTCCGCAAGCGCAAACACCTTGTTGTACAGATCCGTTTTCTCAAAGGCCAGGCTGTCGCCTTTCTCAAGCTGACGGCGAATGTCGCTGTTGCTCAAGCCAAGCGTGTTCGATAATTTCCGTACTGCCAGCTCGGTGCTTCCCGCCTCGCTGCTGCCGTAAGCGATGAGATCGCCATCCAGCGCCAGCTTGACGCCGCTTGCGCGGCTGACCGCACTCTGGAACGCCGCATTACGGCTGGCATACCAGCCCGCGTTAAAGTCGGCAAAGCGGTACAGCGGCTCATTATAGTTCGCCGGATAGTTCAACAGATGATACGTGCCGAACCACAGCCCACCGCGCAGGGAAAAGACCTCCTGACGCACCGTACCGTCGATTTTCCACGGGTAGCCGTCGGTATGCTTCTCCGCGAACGCAATGCTCACCTGCATCGGGCCGCCGGTGTGTACCGGGTTCAGCGAGCCAAACAGCTTCTGCCCCATCGGGACCATACTGATGAAATCATCAAAGATGGCGCTGAGCTGTTTTTCGGTTTTCACCGCGTCCAGCCGTTCGCTGTAGCTTTTGCCGTTCGGCGAGGTGATTTTAAGCGCGGTGTGCACGAGGAACACCGGGATATGCATAGATTCCGCGCGGCGGTCGATCTCTTTCCAGGCAATTTTGTTCAGGCCCGGCACGACCGGGTCTGACTGGTACATCGACTCCTGCTGCGCCACCGCCAGCACCGAGCAGATATTCTCCTCGGTCGGCGCGATCTTTTGGCTTTCAAAGGTTTTTGCCAGCGCATCTGCCCACGCGTTGCGATCCTTCACGCTGGCGGGCATTTTCTGCCGCACAACGCTCGCCACATCTACGGGCTTCTCCCCCTTTTTGAGCGGAGCGGCCCCTTTTTCGGCACAGCCTGCCAGCACAAGAGCGGCCAGCAAGGACAACGGTAACGCGCGCGGTACGGCAAAAGACATAGCAACTTCCTGTATTAGCTAAATGTGTTGGTGACTTCCTGCAGGTCACGATCGTCCAGCTCACGTTCAAAACTGCGCAGACGTTTGTAGATGGACATCAGTTCTACCAGGGTGGTCCAGGAGCTGATCAGGTACTGGAACGACCCGCGAACCTGACCGAAAACGTTGGTGATCTGCGTCATCAGACCGAGCGTAATCGTACCCGCAACAATCGACGGGAACAGCAGGAACAAACCGAAAACGTTATCGACCTGCAGATACAAAATACGGGCAATGTTGAAATACATATAGTGGAAGTAGAGTCGGAAGTAGTTACGACGCACGGCGCCAAACAGCTCGCGGACGGTCGGCGGCGAGGCGCGGTTGGCATCATCTTCACCGTAAACCAGCTCTTTACGGTAAGCGGCTTCCACGCGTTGATTTTTAAACTCCAGGCCCGGCAGTTTGATCCCGACCACCGCCAGCAGGCCCGTGCCCATCAGCGACCAGACGATCGCGGCAATCACCAGACCATAAGGAATATGGCCGACAATCGGCAGATCCGGCACATGCGCAGAGAGCGTTACCAGCACGGGCAGGAAGGCGATTAGCGTCATGATGGCGTTGATAAAGCTTACGCCCATGTCTTCAAGGGTGGAGGCAAAACGCATGGTGTCTTCCTGCACGCGCTGTGCGGCGCCTTCGATATGGCGCAGGTGCTGCCAGTGCGCCATATAATGTTCGTTCATCGCGGTACGCCAGCGGAAAACGTAGTGGCTGACGAAGAAGTTGTTCATCACGCCGATGATCACCGCAATAAGGGCGATACCGAGGAAGACGCCGACTTCATGATAGAACTGGTTGATGGTCACCTTATGCGGCGAGCTCAGCGCGGTCTGGATTAGATCGTAGAACGGCGCATACCAGGCGTTCACCGCCACGCCCACCTCCACGAGGAACCAGGTAACAAAAATAATCAGCGATGTGCCGAGAATTGACCAGTACTGCCAGCGGTGCGGAGAATACATAAACCAGAACAGGGCAAACAGCCCTACGCACACCATGTAGTAGGCGTAAAACAGCAGATAGCTGAGCGACCAGAAGCGCGCCGCGCTAATCGGCACCTCGCCCGTTGCTCCCGTGATGCGCGTCAGCCATGCGCCGCCGCCCGCCTGCCAGAAAATGACAGCGATGAGTGCCCAAATAAATGCCGACAGGAAAAAAGGCCCCGGCTTTGGGAAAAAAGACTTAAACATAATGCTTCCTTCTTGTTGTTATGGCTGTTGCTGTGCACAACACGTTACCACACGAAAAACCTGCCCAAGCCAGCCTCCCGGCCCGGGCAAAAAGGTCAGACCCGAGGGTTGATTATTAGTTCGCTTTCCAGTTTTCGAGAATTGTTTCGGTGCGTTTCACTGCGAGAGGATTCGCCGGCGCGATGAAGTTACGCCAGACGTCGTTGTGGTGGTTAATCAGGATCTGCGCATCTGCCGCCGGGCGATTGGCGGTAGTGTGGGCATCTTCCGCCACGGTAATGTGGTAACCCCGGCTAACGCCGTTCTTGATCGTCGCATCGACGCAGTAGTCGGTGGCGCAGCCGCAGATGACAAACTCGCGAATGCCCTGCTCACGCAGCAGCGCCTCAAGCGCGGTGTTATAGAAGGCATCACAGGCGGTTTTAGTGACGTAAAGCGCGTCAGCAGGCTGATGGAGTTCAGGCAGTAGCGCAAACCCTTCACTTCCCTCTTCCAGGCCCCCGGCCTCGGTATGCTGAATAAAAATGACCTTGTCGGCTGCCTGCGTAAGCTGGCTGATCAGAGAGACACACTTTTCTCGCTGATGACGAGGGGTTTCAAATACCCCGTTCTGCATATCGACAACCATAACCACACGCTTCTCAGACATACCGTTCTCCGTAAGATTGAGTGACACTGGTGCCTATCATAAGCCCGATGTCACAAAATGGGAGATGGCTCGTAAGTAAATTGTTCATATTTACCCATGGTTACGTTTTTCTCGCTATCGTTATGCAATTCGGGGCATTGCGCGGTACCGTTTAGTAGTATAAATACCCATTACTTTCCTCATTCACTTCATGGATGCTTTTCGTTGAAACGTTGTCTGCTCTCTTTTGCCGCGCTGTGTGCGGTGAGCTTTTCTACCGCCCAGGCAGCCCAACCGCTGACGGCGCCCGTTTTAGCTTCAGATATTGCCGATCGCTACGCGAACCTTATCTATTACGGCAGCGGCGCGACCGGGATGGCGATGGTCGTCATCGACGGCAACCAGCGTGTGTTCCGCAGCTTTGGCGAAACGCGCCCAGGAAATAACGTTCACCCGCAGCTGGATTCTGTTATCCGCATCGCGTCCTTAACCAAGCTGATGACCAGCGAAATGCTGGTGAAGCTGCTCGACCAGGGCGTGGTGAAACTCGACGACCCGCTCAGCAAATACGCGCCTCCAGGCGCCCGGGTTCCGACCTATCAGGGTACGCCGATCCGGCTAGTGAACCTCGCCACACACACCAGCGCCCTGCCGCGCGAGCAGCCGGGCGGGGCGGCGCACCGTGACGTATTTGTCTGGCCAACGCGCGACCAGCGCTGGAACTACCTGAGTACCGCCACGCTGAAGGCGGCTCCGGGTTCGCAGGCCTCTTATTCAAACCTGGCCTTTGACCTGCTGGCGGACGCCCTTTCAACGGCGGCTGGTAAACCCTACACGCAGCTTTTTGAAGAGCAGATAACCCGTCCGCTGGGTATGAAAGACACTACCTTTACCCCGTCCCCGGATCAGTGCCGTCGCCTGATGGTGGCGGAGAAAGGCGCTAGCCCCTGTAATAACACGCTCGCGGCCGTGGGCAGCGGCGGGGTCTATTCCACGCCTGGCGACATGATGCGCTGGATGCAGCAGTTCCTTTCCTCAGATTTCTACGCCCGCAGCAGCCAGGCCGATCGCATGCAGACCCTGATTTATCAGCGCACTCAGCTTCACCGCGTCATCGGGATGGATGTGCCGGGTAAAGCCGATGCGCTAGGCATGGGCTGGGTCTATATGGCACCGAAAAATGGCCGTCCGGGTATTATTCAGAAAACCGGCGGCGGCGGTGGATTCATCACCTACATGGCCATGATCCCGCAGTCAAACGTCGGCGCGTTTGTGGTGGTCACCCGCTCCCCGCATACGCGTTTCGTCAATATGAGTGACGGGATTAATAACCTGGTGGCTGAACTGAGCGCCAATAAAGCACAGGTTCTCACCGCGTCTAACTAATCTTAATATTCCGTGGGCAAGCGGTTGATACTGACCAGCTTGCCCCGGCTCATATTGATATAGTTTCCCTGCCTCAGGGCGGCAAGCACCTCGGCAACAACGGAGCGTGAAATTCGTGTGCTCTGTTGAATATGATTCATCACACCGATTTTTGAACGCAGCGTTTCATCCCATTCCGCCATATTCAGCAGCATCGAGCGGATCTGGTGATAGGAGTTATTTCCCACCAGCTGCTTATCGCGTTTCTCGAGAATGTAAGTTATCCAGGATAACCAGCAGAAGGCCTCTTTCCAGAGTGAATACTGCTGGATGAGTTGACGGGTGGTTTCCGTGGGCAAATAAAAACCGGTACAGGCTGTTTTAGCAATCACCCTGTATTCGTGAGAGTGATTAATCACCACCGTAGACAGCCCGAATATAAAAGGGGCAGTTGCAATCCCCACCAGCAGTTCATCAGAAGTTCGATAAACCTCAATAACACCGGTTTGTAATACGATCGTACAAGGCTCATTCCATTCGTCTGACGTAATTAATTGCTGGGGCGCACATGTAAAAGGGGTACTGGCCGCTGTTAAATGCTGTTCGAGCCGGCGTAATTCAGAAAGCGGTTTCGCATTAACGTTCATGCAGACCTCAAGTCATCCGTATTTGTCGGTTCAATATTATTTTTATTACTTGTGTATAAAGCGGGGGAGATAACCACTCCCCCGCTTTTATTCATTTCCAGGTATATTTCACGCCCAGATTTGCGCCCCAGTTCTGATCAACGTCGCCGCCGCCCAGATATGTGGCATCGGTGTACGCACTGAAGTTCTTCGTGAAGCTGAACTGGGTGCCCAGCCCTACCCGCACAGCGGAGCCTTTCACGCCGTTATCAATGCTATCGCCGTTAATATCGGCATTGTTATCGGCGTCGTCATAGACGTAGGCCAGTTTGAAGTAAGGCGTCAGAGCCTGTTCGCCGCCGTAGTTGAAGGTGTAACCCGTATCAACGCCGAGTTCATAACGCAGGCTATCGTAAGATTGTCCATCAACGCGCATGTCATTACTCAGACGATAATCATCACCAGACTGGAACAGGCCAGATACGGCTGCATATGGCGTAACGTAGCCAGAGAGGTTTGGTTTCCAGTCATAGCCCAGCTTCAGCCCAAAACCAACAGCATCATTAGTGGTATTGCCGTCAACATACTGACCGTTGCTCATGTTAGCGGAGAGATCGCTGTTGAAGCGGGTGTAGCTCAGGGAGCTGTCGAGGAACAGATCGTTCATGAACTTCGCTGACGCGTAGATCATCGCAGTCTGGCTATCCTGATCGACCTGACCGGTACGATCGCTGGTATCACCCTTCGCGAAACCTGCCGCACCACCGACGATCCATTTCGCGTTATTACCGTCAATCAGGGTGTCCACACCCACCATAATGCCGCTCACGTCCTGATCGTAGCTGATAACGCCATTGTCACCGTCGAAGTTGCCACCGAAGTAGCTCACCCACGCCCCGCCGTTATCCGCCAGGCCGTGACGGCTGTTGGTCAGACGTGTGCCGACGGTATCCTGCTGCAGATTCCAGATATTGGTATTGGCAGATGGGATGCTCAGCGCCATGTTGGCAGAGTCGGTCAACTCTTTCTGCTGGAGGACAACGGAATCACCCTGCTGCTGCGCCTGGTAGGTGTAAGCGCCTAAATCGGCTTTGTTTGCGGCAGTAAAGCTGGCTGCAGTATCCGCGTTATTGTCATAGACGCGAATAATCTCTTTGTTTTTGTAATCAGCAACGGAACCGGCACCGGTCGCATCGTCGATGCGCACCTGGTAGTTACCCGCAACGTTACCGTTCACTGACAGATGGCCGTCTGAGTTAATCGCCACAACACCGTAGTCGTAATCGGCATTGTACTTATCGTTAGTGATATAGCGTGCGTTGTTCAGATCGCTGTTCAGGACGTAATCACGGCTGGCAACGTTCAGCACCCCGCCATCGGTCAGTTCCATATTGTGCGTATCAACCTGACCCAGCCCCAGCGCCAGCTCAGCACCGTTATCCACGGTGATGGTGTTGGCATACAGTTGGGCCGTTTCTTCCGTCAGTGCCGCACGGCTATAGCTGTCCAGATACAGATGGTCGGTCGCCACAGCACCGCTGTCTCCAATATTCATTGATGAAGCATTGGTCAGGGTGATGGAGTCCGCCAGCAGACCAGAGTCTTCAACGTTAACCTGAGACTGATTGTTTACCGTCAGCGTGTCGATATTAGGGAAGGTGCGAACAAGTCCCTGATATGAGATCATGTTTGTCATCTGGAGCCATGGAACAGGGTTCATCATGAGTCATCAACTTACCTTCGCCGACAGTGAATTCAGCAGTAAGCGCCGTCAGACCAGAAAAGAGATTTTCTTGTCCCGCATGGAGCAGATTCTGCCATGGCAAAACATGGTGGAAGTCATCGAGCCGTTTTACCCCAAGGCTGGTAATGGCCGGCGACCTTATCCGCTGGAAACCATGCTACGCATTCACTGCATGCAGCATTGGTACAACCTGAGCGATGGCGCGATGGAAGATGCTCTGTACGAAATCGCCTCCATGCGTCTGTTTGCCCGGTTATCCCTGGATAGCGCCTTGCCGGACCGCACCACCATCATGAATTTCCGCCACCTGCTGGAGCAGCATCAACTGGCCCGCCAATTGTTCAAGACCATCAATCGCTGGCTGGCCGAAGCAGGCGTCATGATGACTCAAGGCACCTTGGTCGATGCCACCATCATTGAGGCACCCAGCTCGACCAAGAACAAAGAGCAGCAACGCGATCCGGAGATGCATCAGACCAAGAAAGGCAATCAGTGGCACTTTGGCATGAAGGCCCACATTGGTGTCGATGCCAAGAGTGGCCTGACCCACAGCCTAGTCACCACCGCGGCCAACGAGCATGACCTCAATCAGCTGGGTAATCTGCTGCATGGAGAGGAGCAATTTGTCTCAGCCGATGCCGGCTACCAAGGGGCGCCACAGCGCGAGGAGCTGGCCGAGGTGGATGTGGACTGGCTGATCGCCGAGCGCCCCGGCAAGGTAAGAACCTTGAAACAGCATCCACGCAAGAACAAAACGGCCATCAACATCGAATACATGAAAGCCAGCATCCGGGCCAAGGTGGAGCACCCATTTCGCATCATCAAGCGACAGTTCGGCTTCGTGAAAGCCAGATACAAGGGGTTGCTGAAAAACGATAACCAACTGGCGATGTTATTCACGCTGGCCAACCTGTTTCGGGCGGACCAAATGATACGTCAGTGGGAGAGATCTCACTAAAAACTGGGGATAACACCTTAAATGGCGAAGAAACGGTCTAAATAGGCTGATTCAAGGCATTTACGGGAGAAAAAATCGGCTCAAACATGAAGAAATGAAATGACTGAGTCAGCCGAGAAGAATTTCCCCGCTTATTCGCACCTTCCCTAAAAGCGTTGCCTTAGGCGCGGTGATTGCCAGCGATCTGTCAGGCCCATCGCCGATCAGTGCCGCGAGCTCATGTTTTTTGATCGCAATAGCTTCATCTATTGCCACCAGGTTTGCTTTTGCGTTGAGTTGACGCGTCTCGACCTGTTGAAGGCTGGATAAATCTTCAAGCCCCGCGTCATGTCGTTGCTGGAACAACGCGAGCGTACTGGTTCGTATAGTGAGGGTGTCGTTAAGCGTTTCGCGAACGGTGTATAAATGCGCCAGCTCCGCGTAAACGGTAACAATAGAAGAAGAGAGCACCAGTCTTGTTTGTGCTTCTTCCGCTACAGCCGCCATTTCACCAGACGTCGCAGCCGCGAGCGCGGCGCGGTTTTTACCCCAAAAATCAATTTCCCAGCTCATATCAAGCGTGGTGCGCCCATAGCTGTTCCAGTTTTGAGGCGTTGCGCTTTCAGGCGTCACATAGTTGTAACTCATTTTGTCCCGCATAAAGCTGGCGTTTGCGGTGACCTCAGGGAAAAGCGATCCGCTCGCGCTTTGCGTCATCGCCTGCGCCTGCTTCACGCGAGCTTCGGCGATGTTAAGCGTAGGGGAATTTTTAAGCGCGTCATCAATCAGCCCGTTGAGCTGCTCGTCACCGTATTTCTTCCACCAGTAATCTTTCGGCCACTGGCCGTTCTGGTGTGGGAAACTTTGATCGCTTTTAAGTTGTGAGACCGTCTTCATAGACGGTGGGGTGCCAAGATCGGGGATTATGGCGCATCCGCTCATACTGATGGCGGAAATGACAACACAGCCCATCACTATGCTGGACCGGGTTAAACCGGAAATACGACACCCCAGGAGTGTCTCCTGAAAACCTTTCATCAGTACGCTCGTCATGCTGTTCATAGAGAAGTCCAAATGCAGTACCGTACAGTACGGTACACTTTATATCTTGACTTCTGAGCGCCGTCAAATGAAAATGTACTCGACAGTACGATTACGAACCCTACTATCTGACGTGATTCCGAAATCAGAGAACAAAAAGTGTTGGCCCCGGCCAGGCACCTAAACTAACGAGGAAACATATGGATAAAAGAGCGCTTAAACGGCAACAGATTCTGGAAGTCGCATCCGGACTGTTTCGACAAAAAGGATTTGATGCCACGTCTATCTCAGAAATTAACGTGATTGTTGGTGGCTCAAAATCGACAATTTACAGTCACTTTTCTTCGAAAGAAGAGCTATTTGTAGAATGCATGTCTTCAGAAACTGAACAGTATATAAAGAGCATGACTATTGAAACTGCGGGGCAGGTGCGCCTTTTCAGAAAATCACCACAGCTGGTCATCGAGCAATTTGCCGTTGCCTTTTTACGCTATATTTGCTCTCCGGATATTGTGGATTTGCAAAGATTAATGATTTCCGAGGCCGGAAGATCGGGTATCGGAGAATTATATTATGCGCGAATGCAAAAACTGCGTTCAAACGTTTCGGCGCTGTTTACCGATTTAATGAATCAAAACATCTTAAGGAAAGATGATCCTGTGCTGGCGGCTGAGTATTTTCGTTCTCTTCTCCAGGCCGACATACTGGAACCCTTGCTTTTAAAAGCAAGAAAGGATCAGCCTGACGAAAGTGAAATCGTCATGAAGGCGCAAGCCTCCGTTAATGCATTTATGAAACTGTATGGTCCTGAAAAAATTGAAGATGTAGCAAAGACATCTTTATAAAATACAGTAAGTGTTCTTTCACCCTATTATTAGGGTGATTTTTCTTTTGGGAATATTTATTTTCAATTGTCATTGGATGACTTTGCCAGCGGCCTTCTTGTAAATAAAATTTCGTGGATACTTATGTGTATAAAGTTTACTCTCTTAAAAGATCGTGAAGCTGTAATTAAGTCTCTTACTCACTGGATTGACTCGAATTTATACCGGCCCATTACCGTTTTAGATGTGGCGCGGAAATCCGGTTATTCACTGGCTTACATTCAACGGAACTTTCGCCAGGAGTGTGGCATAAGTATAGGTCTCTATATCCGAAGCCGGAAACTTGAAAAGGCCGCGCATATGCTCAGACATACGCAGCTCTCTGTTTCAGATATATTCACGATGTTAGGATACGAGGAGCCGTCAACGTTCAGCAGAGCGTTCTCGAATCAATATGGGCTCTCCCCAACCAAATACCGCGAGCAGGCTAAAAAAAGTCATTACATGAATGGATTGTCGATGGTGATTACTGAGGTAACGCGCGAATAAAGCGATAATCCGCTAACCCGCCTCCAGCATCCCAAAGCTCACAATCCGCGCGCGGCCCAGCTCTTTCGCCCGGTACAAGGCCACATCCGCGGCGCGCAGCAGGTTGTCAGTCTGGGCATGTTGCGGGTAGCTGGCAATGCCAATCGACACATCCACCGGCCCAATCTCGGTCAGCCCGTAGCGAAGCGACAGCTCATGCACGCTATTGTAAATCTTCTGCGCGCAGGCGTGCGCCTCTGGTTCATCGGCTCCGGGAAGCAGCACCAGAAACTCCTCGCCCCCGTAGCGGAATGCGAGCCCGTTATCATGTGCGGCCCGCTGAACAATTGACGCCACGCTTTTAATCACCTGATCGCCCGCTTCATGGCCGAAGCGGTCATTGATGCTCTTGAAGTGATCGATGTCGATCATCATACAGCTTAACGGCTCGCCGGTGCGCATCGCCTGTGCCGTTTGGGTTTGCAGGGTATCTTCCAGATGATGACGATTACGCAGGCCGGTGAGCGGGTCGAACAAGGCTTTTTCCAGCAGCGCGTCGCGCAGACGCTGGTTGGCCAGCGCCAGCCCGAGCGCTTCGGCCATCAGTTCCAGATACGCGCGGGAAGGGGCGTTGTCCGTCGTAATATTCTGAAAGGAGAGCAGGCCAATGGCCTCGCCCTGGGCGATAAGCGGCACGCACAGCGAGCTATCCGCCTGGGGGGCTGGAAGATGATAGCAGGCGATATCCGGCTCACCGTTTACCGGCGGGTGGCTCTGCCCGCGGCGTACGGCCCAGCACTCGTCAGGATGGAAGCACGTCTCTTCACCAACCGGTGAAAGCCATTGCGCGACGCAGCGCATCTGCCACGGCTCCCGGTCAAGGACGTAAAGTCGGCCCGCGATCCCCGGCGCGATATTAGGCGCAAACAGCTCCGCCACGTTAATCACATCGTTAAAGTTCTCACACCCCTGCAGCCGCTGGGTCATGCGCGCCAGCAGCTCGCGGATGGCCCAGTCGGCATCGCGCTCTTTTTCCAGACGCTGTCGCGCCAGGCCGTTTTCGCGGAAGATGCGGATGGCCTGGGCCATATCGCCAATCTCATCAATCTGGTTGAAATTGGGCGTTTCAACCGCGTAATCCTGGGATGCAAGACGGTGTACCACGTCGCTCAGGCGCACCACGGGACGCAGCACGCGGCGCTTCAATATAAAGCCGAGAACAAACAGGAACAGCAGGGCGGTCAGGCCGACCATCAGCTCAGAGGCCGTACGCAGCGCTTTCGATTTTTTTGTCGCGTCCTGAACGGAGGCGATGACGCGTTTGTCGAGTATCTGGCGGAAGTGATCGATCTGGTTCTGCGCGCGCTCCAGCTCCTGCTCATAGGGCGCACCGTAGAGCAGCGCAACGGCTTGTGCGTCTTCTCCTCGTTCAAGGCTTGAGAGGGCGGTTTGCTGTTCGTCCTGCAGCTCATCGATAATTTTTATGCCTTCGCGCAGCAGGGACAGCTCATCATCCGATGCGCCGTTGTCCCGCAGCTTTTCAAGCCGGAGTTCAACGCTTTTTAGGTTGTTTTCTGACTGGCTATATTCCTTTAACGTTTGCGGATCTTTTTTGATGACGTAAAGGCGTGCTAAATCCGACTGCGCCCAGGCATCGGTTTCGATATCTTCCGTAAGTTCATCAAAACGCTGGCGTTGTTCAACGGCCTGACGTTCAGCAGTGTCAGCACTGGACGCCATCAGCATGATAATGCCGGAGGCGATGGTCAGGCAGACCGTGGCACCATAGGCCCAGTTTGTAATCGTTGCGATTCGCACCTGATGATCCTTTTACGACATGAGTAGGATGGCGTTCTTTCAAATTATAGAAAACGTTTGATTTAAGGCGAAAAAAAAGGCGGCACAGCGCCGCCTGGTGTGGTCTATATCGTCACATCCTCACAATTCTGGAGGATTTTTTCCTTCTTCGATGAAGTCGGGGTCCAGCTCTTCGGCGTTACCTTCGTGATCGCGCCCTGAGAAGAGGTTCCAGCAGGCGATAAACAGCGCGGCAATGAGCGGCCCAATCACAAAGCCGTTAATGCCGTACAGCTCCATGCCGCCGAGGGTGGAGATCAGAATCAGGTAGTCCGGCATTTTGGTGTCTTTCCCGACCAGCAGCGGGCGCAGGATATTGTCCACCAGCCCGACGATAATCACGAAGAAGCCGACAATAAACAGCCCTTGCCACAGCTGGTGGGTGGCGAACAGGAAGATGGCGGCGGGCACCCAGACTATCGCCGAGCCGATGGCGGGCACCAGCGAGAGGAAGGCCATCAGCGCGCCCCAGAGCACGCTGCCGTCAATACCGGCAATAGCAAACGCAATCCCGCCGAGGATGCCCTGAACCACCGCCACCGCCGCCGTACCTTTTACCGTGGCACGCGACACGCCGACGAATTTGGCGAACAGGTGCTGCTTGGCGAAATCAGACAGCGGCAGGGAGTCGAGGATTTGGCGCACCAGATACGGGCCGTCTTTCAACAGGAAGAACAGCAGATAAAGCATGATGCCGAAGCTAATCGCAAAGCCAAACGTACCCTTGCCAATCAGAAACGCGCTGCCGGCGAGATATTGCCCGCCCTGCAGGGCGACGTCGGAGAGTTTTTTCTGGATCTGCGCC
This sequence comes from Enterobacter asburiae, assembly GCF_001521715.1. Classification (NCBI taxonomy): domain Bacteria; kingdom Pseudomonadati; phylum Pseudomonadota; class Gammaproteobacteria; order Enterobacterales; family Enterobacteriaceae; genus Enterobacter; species Enterobacter asburiae. Next base: position 37,143 of record NZ_CP011863.1, on the reverse strand, counting down.
GCGTTGGTCAGGTTGTGATCCGCCAGGAAGCCGCTGGCCCAGTCAGGCAGATGGTTGAAGATGCTCGCCACCACTTCCGGAAACTGGGTGTTGTTCTCCTGGAGCTTCGTGTACACCATGTTCAGCTCAATGGCGAGCGAGGAGAGGATCACCATCAACGGGATAAAGACGATCAGGCAGATAATGCCAATGGTCAACAGCGAGGCAAGCCCGTTGCGATCCCCCAGCGCGGCGCGCAGCCTGTTTTTTACCGGGTTGAAGATGACGGTCAGAATTGCGGCCCAGAGTATCGCGGAGAAGTAGGGCGACAGCACGTCGAAGAAGGCCCAGGTCACAAGGGCGAGAATGAAGATAAAGAAACCTTTGGTCAGTCCGTTAAAGCGCATCAGTCAGTCCTGGTTACTAAGAAACTGTGTCGACTATAGAACTGATTGTGAGAATTACCAACCTTGCGCCGGTTAGCGGCTGCGCCTTAACCGTCCTGCGGGCAGTGTTGCGGTATGAATCTGCTCTTCACGGATACCACTTTCGACTGACCGAAGATCGCCTTTTCCCGCACCATGCTGTAAGTATCTGCTTGCGGAGGTGCTTATGGCCTGGCGTCCGATTCTCTATGTGATCCTCACCACCCACCCCAGACTCAGCGCGAGGCGTGCCCGTTTGCGTCTGGTCATCTAGCTTTTTATTAACAATCGCGGTATAACACACCTTCTTTGGATGTTTAGATGTCCATACGTATAGAAGGTAATATGCAAACACAACAAGAAAATGGGCAGCTTAAGCGCACCATGAAAACACGCCACCTGATTATGCTCTCGCTGGGTGGCGTGATTGGGACAGGGTTATTCTTCAATACCGGATACATCATTTCCACGACCGGGGCGGCGGGCACGCTGCTGGCGTACCTGATAGGCGCGCTGGTGGTCTGGCTGGTGATGCAGTGTCTGGGCGAGCTTTCCGTGGCGATGCCGGAAACCGGCGCGTTCCACGTCTATGCCGCCCGCTATCTTGGCCCGGCGACGGGCTACACCGTGGCGTGGCTCTACTGGCTCACCTGGACGGTGGCGCTTGGTTCCAGCTTCACCGCCGCGGGCTTCTGTATGCAGTACTGGTTCCCGCAGGTGCCCGTCTGGGCCTGGTGCGTGGTCTTCTGCGTGGTGATTTTTGGCCTGAACGTTATCTCGACGCGCTTCTTTGCTGAAGGCGAATTCTGGTTCTCGCTGGTGAAAGTCATTACCATCATCGCCTTTATTATCCTTGGCGGGGCGGCGGTCTTTGGCTTTATTCCGATGCAGGACGGTTCCCCCGCGCCGGGCTTAAGCAACATCACTGCCGAAGGCTGGTTCCCGCACGGCGGCCTGCCGATCCTGATGACTATGGTGGCAGTGAACTTTGCCTTCTCCGGGACGGAGCTTATCGGCATCGCGGCGGGCGAAACGGAAAATCCGCACAAGGTGATTCCGGTTGCGATCCGCACCACCATCGCGCGCCTGATTATCTTCTTTATCGGCACCGTATTTGTGCTGGCGGCGCTGATCCCGATGCAGCAGGCGGGCGTGGAAAAGAGCCCGTTCGTGCTGGTGTTTGAAAAGGTCGGTATTCCTTACGCGGCAGACATCGTTAACTTCGTGATCCTGACGGCGATCCTCTCGGCGGCGAACTCGGGCCTGTACGCTTCCGGGCGCATGCTGTGGTCGCTGTCGAATGAGAAAACGCTGCCGCGCTGCTTTGCCCGCGTGAACAAAAACGGCGTGCCGCTGACGGCGCTGTCTGTCTCTATGCTCGGCGGCGTATTGGCGCTGTTCTCAAGCGTCGTGGCCCCGGACACGGTGTTTGTCGCGCTCTCGGCGATTTCTGGCTTTGCGGTGGTGGCGGTGTGGATCAGCATCTGCGCGTCGCACTTTGTTTTCCGTCGTCGCCATTTGCAGTCCGGCCAGCCGCTGTCTGCGCTGCAGTACCGCGCGCCGTGGTATCCGCTGGTGCCGGTGCTCGGTTTTATCCTCTGCGTGGTGGCCTGTGTCGGCCTTTGGTTTGACCCAAGCCAGCGCATTGCCCTTTATTGCGGGCTTCCGTTTGTCGCCCTGTGTTATGGTGCGTATTACCTGACCCGAAATATGACATCGCAGGAGCCTGAACATGTCGCAGAATAACCCGCTTACCGCCATCCTTGAAAAGCAGCCGTTTGTGGTGCTGGATGGCGCGATGGCGACGGAGCTGGAAGCGCGCGGCTGTAACCTGGCAGACAGCCTCTGGTCTGCCAAAGTACTGATGGAAAACCCGGAACTCATCCGTGAAGTGCATCTTGATTACTACCGCGCGGGTGCGCAGGTGGCGATCACCGCCAGCTATCAGGCCATGCCTGCGGGGTTTGCGGCGCGCGGCCTGGACGAAGCGCAGTCCCGCGCGCTGATCGGCAAAAGCGTTGAGCTGGCGCGTAAGGCGCGCGAAGCGTATCTGGCCGAAAACCCGCATGCGGGCACGCTGCTGGTGGCGGGATCCGTTGGGCCGTACGGCGCATATCTGGCGGATGGCTCAGAGTATCGCGGCGACTACGTGCGCAGCACTGAGGAGTTTATTACCTTCCACCGTCCGCGCGTGGAAGCGCTGCTGGATGCGGGCGCTGACCTGCTGGCCTGCGAAACGCTGCCCTCGTTTGTGGAGATTAAGGCGCTGGCGGCGCTTCTTGCCGAGTACCCCCGTGCCCGGGCGTGGTTCTCGTTCACCTTACGCGACAGCGAGCACCTGAGCGACGGTACGCCGCTGCGTGAGGTGGTCAGCGTGCTGGCAAACTCTCCGCACATTGTCGCGCTGGGCATTAACTGCATCGCCCTGGAAAACACCACGGCGGCGCTGAAGCATCTGCAAAGCCTGACGTCCCTGCCGCTGGTGGTCTACCCGAACTCGGGCGAGCATTATGACGCGGTAACCAAAACCTGGCACCACCACGGTGAAGCGTGCGAGACGCTGGCAGGGTATCTGCCGCAGTGGCTGGCTGCCGGGGCTAAGCTGATTGGCGGATGCTGCCGGACCACGCCGAAAGACATTGCTGAGCTGAACGCGCAGCGCTGAGTGCTTTGCCGGGTGGCGGCTACGCCTTACCCGGCCTACAAATTGCACGAACCGTAGGCCGGGTAAGCGCAGCGCCACCCGGCGAAACAACCGCACAAAATTCACTATCCTTTCCCGCTTTTTATCTAAAAACGAATCGTTATGAGCGATTCATTTTTATTCCTTTATCAAAATTCCCGCGCCGGAAATACTGCCCTCATAACAACAAGGGGAGCAGGCACTATGGCAATTTCATCGCGAATCACACTTCTCGGCGCACTGGCGCTGTGGGCATTTCAGGCGCAGGCGGTGGACGTCACCGTCGCGTATCAAACCTCTGCGGAACCGGCGAAAGTCGCGCAGGCGGACAACACCTTTGCCAAAGAGAGCGGCGCGAAAGTCGACTGGCGCAAGTTCGACAGCGGGGCGTCCGTCGTGCGTGCGTTAGCCTCTGGCGACGTGCAGATCGGCAATATCGGCTCCAGCCCGCTGGCGGTTGCGGCCAGCCAGCAGGTGCCAATCGAGGTTTTCCTGCTCGCCTCGCAGCTCGGTAACTCTGAAGCGCTGGTGGTGAAGAAGAACATCACCAAACCGGAAGATCTGATCGGCAAACGCATCGCCGTGCCGTTTATCTCCACCACCCACTACAGCCTACTGGCGGCGCTGAAACACTGGGGCATCAAGCCGGGTCAGGTACAAATTATCAACCTGCAGCCGCCGGCGATTATCGCGGCCTGGCAGCGCGGGGATATTGACGGGGCCTACGTGTGGGCACCGGCAGTGAACGAACTGGAAAAAGACGGCACCGTGCTGACCGACTCTGAAAAAGTGGGTCAGTGGGGCGCGCCAACCCTCGACGTGTGGGTAGTGCGCAAAGACTTCGCCGAGAAACATCCTGAGGTGGTGAAAGCCTTCGCCAAAAGCGCGATTGATGCCCAGCAGCCGTACATCTCTAACCCGGATGAATGGCTGAAGCAGCCCGCCAACCTGGAAAAACTCTCCCGCCTGAGCGGCGTGCCGGAAGCGGACGTGCCGGGTCTGGTGAAAGGCAATACCTATCTGACCCCCGCGCAGCAGGTGCAGCAGCTGACCGGGCCGGTGAACAAAGCGATTGTGGATACCGCCACCTTCCTGAAAGAGCAGGGCAAAGTGCCTGCGGTGGCGGCGGATTACAGCCAGTACGTGACCGATCGTTTTGTGAAATAAGGAGTCCGCCATGCTGAATATTACGAACCTGTACGCCGATTACGGTGGTAAGCCCGCGCTGGAGGACATCAACCTGACGCTGGACAGCGGTGAGCTGCTGGTGGTGCTGGGCCCGTCCGGGTGCGGAAAAACCACGCTGCTGAATCTGATCGCCGGGTTTGTCCCTTATCAGCATGGCACCATCCAACTGGAAGGCAAAAAGGTGGAAGGCCCGGGCGCCGAGCGCGGCGTGGTCTTCCAGAACGAAGGATTGCTTCCCTGGCGCAACGTGCAGGAAAACGTGGCGTTTGGGCTGCAGCTTGCGGGCATCAATCGCGAACAGCGGCTGGAAACGGCGCGGACGATGCTGAAAAAAGTGGGGCTGGAAGGGGCGGAAAAACGCTTTATCTGGCAGCTTTCCGGCGGCCAGCGACAGCGCGTAGGTATTGCCCGCGCGCTGGCCGCGAACCCGCAGCTGTTGCTGCTGGACGAGCCGTTCGGGGCGCTGGATGCCTTCACCCGCGAGCAGATGCAAACCCTGCTGCTGCGCCTGTGGCACGAGACGGGCAAGCAGGTGCTGTTGATTACCCACGATATCGAAGAGGCGGTGTTTATGGCGACGGAGCTGGTGCTGCTCTCGCCGGGGCCGGGCCGCGTGCTGGAGCGTTTGCCGCTGGATTTCGCTCGCCGCTACGTCGCGGGAGAACCCGTGCGCAGCATCAAATCCGATCCGCTGTTTATCGAACAGCGTGAATACGTCTTAAGCCGCGTGTTTGAACAACGGGAGGCTTTCTCATGAGCATCGTCTTCAGTGAAAAAACGCGCCGCACGCGTCTGGCGCTGCGCTGGCCTTTCTCGCGCCAAATCACGTTGAGCGTCGGTACGCTGCTGGTGCTGCTGGCGGTGTGGTGGGCGGTTGCTGCCCAGCAGTGGGTCAGCCCGCTGTTTCTGCCGCCGCCGGGCCAGGTGCTGGCCAAGCTCATTACCATCGCCGGGCCGCAGGGCTTTATGGATGCCACGCTCTGGCAGCACTTAGGTGCAAGTCTGGCGCGTATTCTGGTGGCGCTTCTGGCTGCCGTCATCATCGGCATTCCCGTGGGCATTGCGATGGGGCTTAGCCCGACGGTGCGCGGCATCCTCGATCCGCTGATCGAGCTTTACCGTCCGGTGCCGCCGCTGGCGTATCTGCCGCTGATGGTGATCTGGTTCGGCATCGGTGAAACGTCAAAAATCCTGCTGATTTATCTGGCGATTTTCGCCCCGGTTGCCATGTCGGCGCTGGCGGGCGTGAAGAGCGCCCAGCAGGTGCGGATCCGCGCGGCGCAGTCGCTGGGTGCCAGCCGCACGCAGGTGCTGCTGTTTGTGATTTTACCGGGCGCGCTGCCGGAAATTTTAACCGGGCTGCGCATCGGCCTCGGCGTGGGCTGGTCCACGCTGGTGGCGGCAGAGCTGATTGCGGCCACGCGCGGCCTTGGCTTTATGGTGCAGTCGGCGGGAGAGTTCCTGGCGACTGACGTGGTGCTGGCAGGGATCGCGGTGATCGCCGCGATCGCCTTCGGATTAGAACTGGGGCTGCGCGCGTTACAGCGCCGCCTGACGCCCTGGCATGGAGAAATACAATGAGTGAACGTCTGACCATTACCCCGCTGGGGCCGTACATTGGCGCGCAGGTGTCGGGCCTGGATGTGACCCGTCCGCTGAGCGATAACCAGTTCGAGCAGCTGTACCACGCGGTGCTGCGCCATCAGGTCGTTTTCCTGCGCGAACAGGCGATCACCCCGCAGCAGCAGCGCGCGCTGGCTCTGCGCTTTGGCGATCTGCATATCCACCCCGTCTATCCACATGCGGAAGGCGTGGAGGAGATTATCGTTCTGGACACCCACAACGATAACCCGCCGGATAACGACAACTGGCACACCGACGTAACCTTTATCGAGACGCCGCCCGCCGGGGCCATTCTGGCGGCGAAGCTGCTGCCGGAAACCGGCGGCGATACGCTGTGGACCAGCGGCATTGCGGCGTATGAGGCGCTCTCCGCGCCGTTCCGGACGCTGCTGAGCGGTCTGCGGGCGGAGCACGACTTCAAAAAATCGTTCCAGGAGTACAAGTACCGCAAGAGTGAAGAGGAGCATCAGCGCTGGCAGGAGGCGGTTGCGAAGCATCCTCCGCTGCTGCACCCGGTGGTGCGGACCCATCCTGTCACGGGCAAGCAGGCGCTGTTCGTGAACGAAGGGTTCACGACGCGCATTGTGGACGTGTCCGAGAAAGAGAGCGAGGCGCTGCTGGGATTCCTGTTCGCGCATATTACCAAGCCGGAGTTTCAGGTGCGCTGGCGCTGGCAGGAGAACGACCTGGCGATCTGGGATAACCGCGTAACGCAGCATTATGCCAATGCGGACTATCTGCCGCAGCGCCGGATTATGCAGCGGGCGACGATTTTGGGGGATAAGCCGTTTTATCGTGCGCCTTGATCCCTCACCCTAACCCTCTCCCCAAAGGGGCGAGGGGACTGCCGGTGCGGTTTTCACCCTCTCCCTTTTAGGGAGAGGGCTGGGGTGAGGGCATTAAATGCGCCTCAATATACCGCTGATAGCGGTTCGCCTTCAGGTAACACAAATCCACCAGCACCAGCCCGTCGACGCAGTCGTTAAACGCCGGGTCGCTGCCAAAATCAATAAACTGCACGCCGCCGGGTTCGCAAAGCTCGGAATACTGCTTGTAGAGCGGCGGAATGCCGCAGCCCAGATTGCCGAGCAGAGATTTCAGCTTTGTCAGGTCGTCCACGTAATCCACGCCGCCAAACTGCGCGAGCACGTCCGGCAGCGATGCGGGATACGGCTGACGAGACGCGGCCAGCGGATGCGTCGCCGGGAACCACAGGCGGTAAAAGGCCACCAGCAGATCCCGCGCGGCAGGCGGTAAGCCGCCTGAAATCGAGACCGGGCCAAACAGGTAGCGATAGTGCGGATAACGCGCCAGGTAGGCCCCAATGCCGGACCATAAATAATCCAGGCCGCGGCGTCCCCAGTAGCGCGGCTGAATAAAGCTGCGACCCAGCTCAATGCCGTGCTCCAGCACGTCCTGCATTTTGTCGTCGTAGTGGAAAAGGCTATAGCTGTACAACCCCTCCAGACCGCGACGTTCAACCTGTCTGGCGGTCGGCATAAAGCGGTACGCGCCGACGATCTCCAGATCTTCATCATCCCAGAGGATCAGGTGCAGATAATCATCATCGTAGCAGTCAGTGTCCCGGCGCTTGCCGCTCCCTTCCTCCACCGCGCGAAAGGCAATCTCGCGCAGGCGGCCCAGCTCGCGCAGCAGCGGGGCGTCTTCCTGCCCGTTGCGCTGCCAAAGATAGATGGTTTTACCGTCGCTGGTATTGCCCAGACATTCGGCCTGCGCCAGCGCGCGTTTCAGGGTGGCCCGGTCTTCCGGACGGGCAATGGCGCACTGGGTTTTAAAGACGCCAGGCACTCCCTTGCCAAGACGCATCACGTGCTGACGGCACTGTTCGGCCATCTCACGCGATGAAAGGGTGGCGCTATGCCAGTGATGCCACGCAATCTGCTGGCCGATCTTAATCGGCAGCTGGCTATGGCGACGGCGGAACATCTGCTGCATAAGCAGCAGCATTGACAGCGTCGGGGAGACCAGCGTGCTGGCATAGAAGAGCAGGCTGTTATGCGCCTGAATATGCACCGGCAGCAGCGGGGCGCGCAGCTTGCTGGCGAGTTTGATAAAGCCAGAGTGCCACTTTTTGTCGCGAATGCCTTTGCGCGTGGGGCGGGAAACTTCTCCGGCCGGGAAGAAGATCAGCACGCCCGCGTTTTGCAGATGCTGTTCCATCTGCACTAGCGACGATTTCGCCGTCCTGCCGCCCATATTATCCACCGGAATAAACAGCGAGCTGAGGGGCTCAAGGTGGGTCAGCATCCTGTTGGTGACGACTTTAACATCGCGTCGCACGCGGGAAACGGCGTACATCAGCGCCAGACCGTCCAGCGTACCCGTCGGGTGGTTGGCAATAATGACCAGCGGGCCATGTTCAGGGATTTGTTCAAGATCGCGGGCGGAAACGGTGCAGAGAATATCAAGGTGTTCCAGAACTTGCTCCACCATATCCAGTCCTTTCAGGTGGCGGTGTGCTGCTGCAAATTGCTGAAATTCGTCTTCGTAAAACAGTCTTTTTAACAGACTTTTTTGCCAGGGTGCAGGCCTCGCCTGAGGCCAAAGATCGTCGAGAACGCTATCGAGGCTAAACATGATTACTCCTCCTGCCGTCTTGCGAAGACAGTAGAAGGCGCAGATGTCGGTTGTATTGCAGTTTGGTGAAGATTAGCGCAGAGAGCAGGCCGGGCAAGGCGAAGCCGCCACCCGGCGCTAAAGCGGATTAACGCAGGATTTTCTTCTCGGCCAGATCCAGCGCGAAGTAGCTGAAGATCAGATCCGCGCCTGCGCGTTTGATGGCGCCGAGGCTTTCGAGGATCACTTTCTCTTCGTCAATCGCACCGGCCAGCGCGGCGAATTTGATCATCGCGTACTCGCCGCTGACCTGGTAAGCGCCCAGCGGCAGCTCGGTGCGCTCGCGGATGTCGCGCAGGATATCAAGGTACGCGCCCGCTGGTTTCACCATCAGGCAGTCTGCGCCCTGGGCTTCATCAAGCAGGGATTCACGAATCGCTTCCCGACGGTTAAGCGGGTTCATCTGATAGGTTTTACGATCGCCCTTCAGCGCCGTGCCCGCAGCTTCACGGAACGGGCCGTAGAAGGAGGAGGCAAATTTGGTGGAGTAAGACATGATGGCGGTGTCGGTAAAGCCCGCCGCGTCCAGCGCCTGACGAATCGCCTGAACCTGTCCGTCCATCGCCGCAGATGGCGCGATGAAGTCCGCACCTGCAGCGGCAGCGACTACAGCCTGCTTGCCAAGGTTCAGCAGGGTGGCATCGTTATCCACGCCGTGATCGCACAGCACGCCGCAGTGGCCGTGAGAAGTATATTCGCAGAAGCAGGTGTCTGACATTACTACCATTTCCGGCACGGTCTCTTTGCAGATGCGGGACATGCGGGCGACGAGGCCATCTTCTTTCCACGCGTCGCTGCCGGTGGCATCGGTATGGTGAGAGATGCCGAAGGTCATCACCGAGCGGATCCCCGAGTTGGCGATGCGTTCAATCTCACGCGCCAGATATTTCTCCGGAATGCGCATTACGCCCGGCATGGCTTCGATGGCTTTGTAGTCATCGATCTCTTCTTCGACAAAAATCGGCAACACCAGATCGTTTAAGGTCAGGGTTGTCTCTTCAAACATAGCGCGCAGTGCAGGTGACTTGCGCAGGCGGCGGGGACGTGCAATTAAATCGGTCATGGTATGCCTGATGTTTGTGGAACAAAGAAGGCTAGTGTACCTCAAAGTGAAGACAGGTGTTTTGGTAAAAGTGGGCATTTTATTTTGTAAAATGTGATGGGCCTGGTTTTCTGGCATCAATATATAATATAGGTCAGTATAACGCTGAAAGTGAGATGAGATATTCATGTTGTTTTTATAATAAATAGAATACATCATCTAAAATGATTCATTATTTATTTTTATATGTATCTCGTTTTTTCATGTTTATTTTAATGCTTTGTTTTTATGGTGTTTATCTGTAGTGATAGATGCTTTCTCGGTTTTGATGTGTTATTAGTCTGGATACGGACTTAATGGAAACATTCATTGAACCTTTTCGAAATGAAAATGCATAATTCCCTCCGCAATTAAACATTGCAAAATCATTGATGGACAAACTTGCTTACGTCCCTGAGGAGGGATGACCCAATGCAAACATGGAAAAAGAAACTCGTTGTATCTCAACTTGCATTAGGGAAGGTGCGAATAAGCGGGGAAATTCTTCTCGGCTGACTCAGTCATTTCATTTCTTCATGTTTGAGCCGATTTTTTCTCCCGTAAATGCCTTGAATCAGCCTATTTAGACCGTTTCTTCGCCATTTAAGGTGTTATCCCCAGTTTTTAGTGAGATCTCTCCCACTGACGTATCATTTGGTCCGCCCGAAACAGGTTGGCCAGCGTGAATAACATCGCCAGTTGGTTATCGTTTTTCAGCAACCCCTTGTATCTGGCTTTCACGAAGCCGAACTGTCGCTTGATGATGCGAAATGGGTGCTCCACCTTGGCCCGGATGCTGGCTTTCATGTATTCGATGTTGATGGCCGTTTTGTTCTTGCGTGGATGCTGTTTCAAGGTTCTTACCTTGCCGGGGCGCTCGGCGATCAGCCAGTCCACATCCACCTCGGCCAGCTCCTCGCGCTGTGGCGCCCCTTGGTAGCCGGCATCGGCTGAGACAAATTGCTCCTCTCCATGCAGCAGATTACCCAGCTGATTGAGGTCATGCTCGTTGGCCGCGGTGGTGACTAGGCTGTGGGTCAGGCCACTCTTGGCATCGACACCAATGTGGGCCTTCATGCCAAAGTGCCACTGATTGCCTTTCTTGGTCTGATGCATCTCCGGATCGCGTTGCTGCTCTTTGTTCTTGGTCGAGCTGGGTGCCTCAATGATGGTGGCATCGACCAAGGTGCCTTGAGTCATCATGACGCCTGCTTCGGCCAGCCAGCGATTGATGGTCTTGAACAATTGGCGGGCCAGTTGATGCTGCTCCAGCAGGTGGCGGAAATTCATGATGGTGGTGCGGTCCGGCAAGGCGCTATCCAGGGATAACCGGGCAAACAGACGCATGGAGGCGATTTCGTACAGAGCATCTTCCATCGCGCCATCGCTCAGGTTGTACCAATGCTGCATGCAGTGAATGCGTAGCATGGTTTCCAGCGGATAAGGTCGCCGGCCATTACCAGCCTTGGGGTAAAACGGCTCGATGACTTCCACCATGTTTTGCCATGGCAGAATCTGCTCCATGCGGGACAAGAAAATCTCTTTTCTGGTCTGACGGCGCTTACTGCTGAATTCACTGTCGGCGAAGGTAAGTTGATGACTCATGATGAACCCTGTTCCATGGCTCCAGATGACAAACATGATCTCATATCAGGGACTTGTTCGCACCTTCCTTAGCGCATGAGGAACTTCCTCCGAATATTGCGTTGGATCTGATTGGTCGCCGTCCTGATATTGTCGCGGCACGTTTACGCGCCGAGGCGGCAGCAGAGCAAATCAAACAGAAAAAAGCCGGTTTTTACCCAAGCGTTAATCTGGTTGCCTTTGCCGGGTTCCAGTCACTGGGTATTAACAACCTTACCCGGAGTGGCTCAGCAATTGGCAGCTTTGGCCCGGCCATATCGTTGCCAATATTTAATACGCAGAAGCTCCAGGGTGATTTGAAATACGCCAGCGGTGAATATGACATTGCGGTGCAGGTTTATAACGACACGTTAACGAATGCACTTCGGGAAGTGAGCGATGCGCTCACCAGCAGAGCCTCACTGAAAGACGAGATGCTTTATTCCCAGGGGGCAGTCACGTCGGCAGAAAAAGCGTATTCCCTCACCAAACAAAGATATGAAGGAAAGGTTGCTGACTATCTCGACGTCTTGTCCTCGGAAGATGAACTGGTCGCGGCCCGCCGAAAATTAGCCGATGTAAATTCTCGCGCCTTTACGATTGACGTCGCATTAGCGCGCGCATTAGGCGGCGGATATACCTCGAGCAAACAGTGATTTTTTAACACCAGGTTAATTACTAAATAGTGGAAAGAAAGGAAATAAAATGAGTCATTCTGCAGCTATTGAAAATCAAAATATTGAATCATCCGATATCAAAAAGAAAAAAAGAAAACGTTTATTCTCTTATCTCGCATTAAGCATCGCGCTGGCTGGCGCAGGCTCGTTCGCATACTGGGAATTAGTGGGTTCCCGATATGTTGAAACCGATAACGCCTATACCGATGTCGAGTCCGCTCAGCTCTCTTCCGCGATCACCGGTACGGTCAGTGCCATCCTGGTCACGGATTCTCAGGTGGTAAAAAAAGGCGATGTTCTGATCCAGCTGGATCCTACTGACGCAGAGTTAGCGCTTAATCAGGCGGAAGCAAACCTGAACCTGGCCATTCGGCGGGTAAATGGATATAAGGCCACTGACACAAAACTCGGCGCAGAAGTTGTGGCGAATGAAAAAGAGCAAAAACGTCTGCTGGCCCAGGTTGATGCCGCAAACGCTGACTTCCAGCGCGCGACGGTTGATCTCAAGCGACGCGAAGCCTTAATGCAGACGGGCGCGATTTCAGGCGACGAACTGACGCGTATTCAAAACGTTTATGCTTCCGCACTGGCAAACCTGAATGCCGCTAAAGCCGCCGTGGCGCAAGCAGATGCGGCAAGACAGGCGGCGGTGGGTGCAAGACAGGCGAATGCCGTGATGATTGAGGATGCAAATACCGAGACCAACCCGGAAGTTGCTCTCGCCAGAGCCAAGCGCGATCAGGCCAGACTGGATCTGGAAAGAACCGTGATCCGTTCGCCTGTCGATGGCGTGGTTGCTCGTCGCCAGGTCGAGCTTGGACAACGCGTCCAGCCTTCCACACCGTTACTGTCCGTGGTGCCGGTGCAGCAAATTCACGTCAATGCCAACTTCAAGGAAGTTCAGCTCCAGCATGTAAAAGTGGGACAGAAGGTAGAACTGGTAAGCGATCTGTATGGCGATAGCGTGCCTTTCCATGGAACGGTAGAAGGCTTTGATGGCGGCACCGGCGCAGCGTTTTCAATTATTCCTGCGCAGAACGCAACGGGTAACTGGATTAAGGTTGTTCAGCGTTTGCCGGTGCGCATCAAACTCAATGCTGATGAGCTTGCAGCGCATCCGTTGCGGGTTGGTCTGTCCATGAAAGCGACAGTTAACTTAAAAAGTGAATAACGGAAACCAGGCCATGTCTACATTAGTTATCGATAATCAGCCGCCTTCGCTGAAAGGCGGTATGTTATGGATTGGTGCCCTGGTACTTGCAATGGCTAACTTTTTAGCCGTGCTCAACATGACCATTGCAAACGTCACTCAACCCAACATGGCTGGTGCCCTGGGCGCAGGAACCAGCCAGGGCACGTGGATCATCACGGCCTATGCCGTGGCTGAAGCCATCACGGTGCCGCTATCAGGATGGTTAACCACACGGTTCGGCGGCGTGCGCGTTTTCTCCGTTTCCGTGTTCATGTTCGGTATTTTCTCTTTGCTTTGCGGCCTTTCCACTTCGCTGGGAATGCTGCTGCTGATGAGGGTTTTTCAGGGCATGGCGGGAGGCCCCCTGATGGCCTTATCACAAACGTTACTGCTGCGTATTTTTCCGAAAGAAAAATCCATGCAGGCGACGGGACTATGGGCGATGACAACATTGCTCGCGCCCGTGATAGGCCCGGTGCTGGGTGGCTGGATTTGCGATCATTACAGCTGGTCGTGGGTGTTTATCATCAACGTTCCGATGGCAATCGCTTTTTCAGTCGTGGCGTGGTCAGTACTGAAAATCTTCGAAGATACGCTGATAAACAACTCTATTTATATCGTTGGGTTTATTTTATTGGTGATCTGGGTTGGTGCCCTGCAGATCATGCTCGATGAAGGGAAAGACCTTGACTGGTTTGCCTCAGAGGAAATTTGCGTTCTGGCGATTATTGCCTGTATTGGCTTTTTAAGTTTCTGTATCTGGGAGCTGACCGCTGAACATCCGATTGTCGATATCAGAGTGTTTCGCCATCGCGGTTTTTCGGCCAGCATGTTTGTGCTCGCACTCGCGTTTGGATGTTTTTTTGGTCTGAATGTCCTCACGCCGTTGTGGCTACAATATAACTTAGGGTATACAACAACATGGGCAGGGATTGTGGTGGCCTGGGGCGGACTTCTGCAGGTAGTATTTTCTCCGGTTGCCGCTAACCTTTCTAACAAAATCGATCCGCGCATTCTTATCTTCTTTGGCTGCGCCTGGCTGGGTCTCGACACCTTCTGGCGATCCTATGCGACGACCGATATGGACTACTGGTCCATCTGCGTACCTTTGTTATTCATGGGCGTTGGCATGCCGCTGTACTATGTCCCTATTACGGGGCTTGCAATGGGCTCTGTAGATGAAACGGAAATGGCTTCAGCCGCGGGGCTAATGAACTTTGTTCGAACGTTATCGGGTGCGTTTGCCACATCGCTCGTAACGACGTCATGGCAGGACCAGCGCTATATAGCACATGACAAACTGGCGTCCGTCGTCGACCCTACTGGCGATCTTTCGCACTACATTAGTTCGGCCCCTCAGCAAGGTGGACAATTTGTGCGCGAGCTTTTTGACAAGATGGTAAACAGCCAGAGCATGATGCTTTCGACCAATAATCTGATGATGTCGATCGGCGTGATATTTTTTATCGCTGCATTTGCAATTGCATTAGCACCTAAACCTTCGCGCGTGGTGGATGCCGCATCTGTAGGACACTGATATTTATTCAGCACAAGGACGTGAGTATCAAAAAAACAGAGAAAATCTGATGGACAGTAAATCATATACGCCGGGCAGCCGGGATATTCTGTACAAGAAAATATTCCTTTCAATTTCCGAAATGAAATACCTTGAAAGGGAAATAAAAAAGTTCAACTGGCTAGAACGTACTTTTTTAAGGAAAAAAGAGTTCTATAAAATGCAATATCACAAAAGCAAATGTGACAGTGATGTAGCCCCCTGAAACACCGGACAGTAGCTGTATCTCCAGATAAGAGATAGGCTTGAATATATGTCTAACACTAACGCCAATTTTGAGATGACCGGGATCCTGTTAGGGCAAGAAGCCCGTAAACGTAAAACTCCTCAGGAGAAGATCGCCATTATCCAGCAGACGATGGAGCCGGGCATGAATGTCTCCCATGTCGCCCGCCTGCATGGTATCCAGCCCAGCCTGCTGTTTAAGTGGAAGAAGCAATATCAGGAAGGCAGCCTCACCGCCGTTGCGGCCGGAGAGGAAGTCGTTCCTGCTTCTGAGCTTACTGCTGCTCTGAAGCAGGTCCGGGAACTTCAGCGCCTTCTGGGCAAGAAGACGATGGAAGTTGAGATCCTGAAAGAAGCCGTGGAGTACGGCCAGTCGCGAAAATGGATAGCGCACGCGCCCTTGTTGCCAAAGGACGGGGAATAGCCCTGGTCAGCCGCACCATGGGCGTGTCGCGTGCGCAGCTGTCACTGCGGATTAACCGTTCTGCCGACTGGCAGGACAGGCGCTGTAACCGGCGTAATGACGAAGCAGACGAAGAAATACTGTCGGCTATCCTCGACATCATCAGCGATATGCCGAGTTATGGTTATCGACGCGTGTGGGGCATCCTGCGCAAGCAACGTCGCACAG
This sequence comes from Enterobacter asburiae, assembly GCF_001521715.1. NCBI lineage: Bacteria > Pseudomonadati > Pseudomonadota > Gammaproteobacteria > Enterobacterales > Enterobacteriaceae > Enterobacter > Enterobacter asburiae. The sequence continues at coordinate 21,603 of NZ_CP011863.1, read as the reverse complement.
AGGGACAGCCACCTGTGAACGCCAAACGGCTTTACAGGATAATGAGCGAGCATAACCTGTTGTTGTTGCATGACAAACCAGAGCGACCGAAGCGTGAACATAAGGGCAAGATAGCGGTGGCAGAAAGCGATATGCGCTGGTGTTCAGATGGCTTCGAGTTCGGCTGCGACAACGGCGAAAAACTGCGGGTAACGTTCGCGCTGGACTGCTGCGACCGTGAGGCCATAGACTGGGCAGCAAGCACGGGAGGCTATGACAGTTCGACCGTGCAGGATGTGATGCTGAGGTCGGTGGAAAAGCGCTTCGGCGACAGGCTACCGGAAACACCAGTGCAGTGGCTGACGGATAACGGTTCAGCGTATACCGCGTATGAAACGCGGAGGTTCGCGAGAGAGCTGAATCTGGAGCCCTGCACAACAGCGGTGAGCAGCCCGCAGAGTAATGGCATGGCCGAACGGTTCGTGAAAACGATGAAAGAAGACTATATCGCGTTCATGCCAAAACCGGATGTGAGAACAGCACTGCGAAACCTTGCAGTAGCGTTCACGCATTACAATGAAAACCACCCGCACAGCGCGCTGGGATATCACTCCCCGAGGGAATACCGGCGGCAGCGGACATCGTTAACTTAAGATACAAAAGCTGTCCGGAGATGGAGGGTCAAGATCAAAAGCAAATGTGACAGCAATTTCTTTAGATTTATCAACAGCGGACAGGACAACCAGAATACGTTAATTCATATCCTTGAACAATTACCTGAAAATCATCCTGACAGAACATGGCTGACGGGCTTCCTGATTTGAAACCATCAGGCAAGTAACGTAATAAACCGCAAGCCGTTTCCCGGCTGATTAACATTCCGGATGTGACATATATAAAAACTCTAAATTCAGGTTAACATCATGAAAATGAGTGACTTTCAATGTCTTATTGAAAAGAATAGCGATTATAAGGATGTTTGTCTCACCATTCTTCTAATACTGCAGGTTTTAACCATTTTTATCATTTCACCCGTTACGGAGAGCGAACATAAAAACTATCACTGGCTTAACAATGCGCTGTTCTCAGCAATGGCCTTGATTTCGGTATTCATTGTTTCGAAGGATATAAAAAGGTATCTGGCTATCCTCAGTTTTTCTTTTTGTCTGGTCGGGTTGGCCGTCGGGTCAACAACGACCACGCACAAAACCACAGGGGTACTGGTTCTCCTGTCAGGGATTTTTTTCTGTCTCAACGTTAGCTGGATTGTGGCGAAACAGGTTTTCGATGAGGGTGTTGTGACGCTGCATCGCATTCGCGGCGCCATGGTTATCTATCTGAATATCTCACTTTTGTTTGCGCTGCTGGACTGTTTACTGGTGGGATTCATTCCAGATGCATATACAGGAATATCGGACGATAACTCAATTGAAACGATGCTTTACTTCAGCCTCACCACGCTAACCACCCTTGGCTATGGAGATATTCTGGCAATACATCTTTTTGCACGCAATCTGGCGATGCTTGAAGCGGTGATGGGTCAATTCTATATGGGAACAATGATCGCTATTTTAGTCGGTTTACATATAGCACAGAGGACTCCTGCGTCAAAAAAGTGAATAAACGCTATTTTTAACATGCCGGATATATATCATTTTGCTGGCAGAAAAAAGTGGACGCTTCCCAGTGGAAGAAGCGTCCAAAAATCAGGCAATTATTCAGACACAGATTGAAACCGTAAACTGACGATCTCATCGATAATATCTCACACCCCCTTCTCTTCATTATTTACATTTTCTGCCATGGCTTAAGAAAAAGCTCATTCTGCAGGCGTTAACGTTTTTAGCAGGCGTGTTGCCCGCGCAAACCGGCAGGATAGTATTCATCCCGTCGGGAGCTGCGTAACCAGTGGCTTTTCACGTGAGGTGGACGAATTGTGCACAGCGCCGGCCGCGCCGCTTTCAAGAGGGCGATACCCATGCTGAGCGGTTGCACGCTCGCCGTTTCATCACGGGTAAAATAAGTGGTGTAAGATGATTACGGTAATGACTCCAACTTACTGATAGTGTTTTATGTTCAGATAATGCCCGATGACTTTGTCATGCAGCTCCACCGATTTTGAGAACGACAGTGACTTCCTGCCCAGCCTTGCCAGATGCTGCCTCAGATTCAGGTTATGCCGCTCAATGCGCTGCGTATATCGCTTGCTGATAACGTGCAGTTCTCCCTTCAGGCGTGATTCATACAGCGGCCAGCCATCCGTCATCCATACCACGACCTCAAAGGCCGACAGCAGGCCCAGAAGACGCTCCAGCGTGGCCAACGTGCGTTCTCCGAATACGTGCGCCACAACCGTCCTCCGTATCCTGTCATACGCGTAAAACAACCAGCGCTGGCGTGATTTAGCGCCGACGTAACCCCACTGTTCGTCCATTTCCGCGCAAACAATGACGTCACTGCCCGGTTGTATGCGTGAGTTTACCGACTGCGGCCTGAGTTTTTTAAGTGTCGTAAAATCGTGTTGAGGCCAACGCCCATAATGCGTGCACTGGCGCGACATCCGACGCCATTCATGGCCATATCAATGATTTTCTGATGCGTACCGGGTTGAGAAGCGGTGTAAGTGAACTGTAGCTGCCATGTTTTACGGCAGTGAGAGCAGAGATAGCGCTGATGTCCGGCAGTACTTTTACCGTTACGCACCACGCCTTCAGTAGCTGAACAGGAGGGACAGCTGATAGAAACAGAAGCCACTGGAGCACCTCAAAAACACCATCATACACTAAATCAGTAAGTTGGCACCATTACCTGTTATGCTGTCTCGTACAAAGTGTAACCTGGGCTGGCGAACTGCCAAAACCAGTTGGTAAACCCATTTTAACGATTTACGGTAATATAGAAAATACCAATGAAAATGGGAAAGCAGTGTTTGATCTCGCCAGCCTAGAAAAACTGGGTGTGGTGAGTTTCGAGACGACATCTCCCTGGTATAACGGTCGTACGAAGTTTGAGGGTGTTCCCATGAATAAACTCATGGATTATGTGGGTGCGAAGGGAACTAACGTTAATGTTATTGCGCTCAATGATTACTCTACCGTGATCCCTCTCAGCGACTTTAAAAAATACAACGCCATACTTGCCTTAAAGATCAATGGCGAATATATGCGCATCCGCGATAAAGGCCCATCATTCATTGTATACCCCTATGACAGTCTTCCTGAGTTGAATAATCAGATTTATTACTCGCGTTCAGCATGGCAGGTTAGCAAAATGAAGATTGAGTAGTCGTTCAGGAGAACATAATGAACAGGATACTGGTTGGTATCATTTTTTCTCTTTTTATCACGACAGGATATATTGCATTCCTTGTTTACGATCGACAGCAAGAATTGCAAAAACTGACTCAATACACCGAGTCCTGGTCCGTGGCACAACTGGTATCAGAGTATTACCGTTTTGAATCATGGCTTGGTCTATACGCAACCGATACCGATGACGTTACGATAGACCAGGTCCGCATGCGTCTCGAAATTATGCTCAGCCAGAGCGATTTAATGAAGGGTGGAGATTTAGGTCGCTATATTGACAGCGATAAAGCGCATCAGGAGCTTGCTTTGCGCTTAGAGAAAATACTGACTTATCTGGATAGCCATCTAGAGAAAATGAGCCATCCAGAGTTACAGGCTTACCTGACAAATATGCATGCTCTCGACGCGCCGCTGAGCCAGCTTTCTGCAACGGCACTGACGAAAGATATTAACACGGTTAATGAATCCAACCATAAAATACAGATCCTTTACTATATTTACTCCGCACTTTCATTACTCCTGGTGATATTAAGCTTTATTCTTGGTTTCTTAATGATCTACCAGAATAAAAACATTCTCAAAGCACACATGCAGGTTAAAAGCCTTGCTGACGAACTGCAGATATCAAAAGAAACGCTGCAAATTCAGAACTCGAAGCTTGAGTATGATGTTTATCATGACTCCCTCACCGGCATGAAAAACCGCCTTTTCTTCTGGGACGATCTCAATAAAATTAATCTTCAGGCAGATAAAAACCACGTCCCCGTCACGGTGATGTTATTTGATTTAGACCGGTTCAAAGAGGTCAACGATACCTATGGCCATGATGCCGGAGATTTGCTGTTGAATCAGGTATCCAGACGCCTCACCTCAATGAGCAGCGCCACGGATACATTTTACCGTTTGGGCGGAGACGAGTTTGCCCTGCTTTCCAGTGGGCTTACCGAAGCAGCCGCCGTTTCGCGCGCCAAAGAAATCAGCGAACACATCAGCCAGCCCTATACGATTAATAACCAGCTGATAAAAATCGCCACCTGCGTGGGTATCGTATTATCTGATAATGAGCGGCGCTCTGACTACCTTTATAAATTTGCCGATCTGGCGCTCTACGAAGCCAAAAAAGAGGGTTCACAGCAGATAAAAGTCTTCCGTCAGTGGATGCTGCAAAAGTTACAGGAAAGCCGAACCCTTGAACATGATATGGCACTGGCGATCGATAACCATGAATTCGTTGTTTATTACCAGCCTATTGTCGATTCATTCAGCAATGAAATTTACGGCTATGAAGCGCTTATTCGCTGGATACACCCGGTGAAGGGGATACTGTCACCTGATTACTTTATTTCTGTCGCTGAAAAAACGGGGATGATCAATCAGATCGGTAAAAATGTGCTTGAGCTTGCCTGCCGGGAAGCGGTTTCCTGGGCGGTTCCGGCAAGGATCTCTGTGAACGTCTCACCCGTTCAGCTGGGCACGAAATCATTTACGGCGATGGTACAGTCCATCCTGAAGGAGACTGGACTTCCGGCAAACCGTCTTGAATTAGAGGTTACGGAGTCATCGCTCTTCAGCGACAGCAACACGCCGCTTACTATTCTCAAAAAGCTGAGAACGCTGGGTGTAAGAATCTCAATCGATGATTTCGGAACGGGTTATTCGTCGCTCTCACGTCTGAGTGAACTGAATTTTGATAAAATTAAAATCGACAAATCCTTTGTGAACCCGATATCCACGCAGGATGATGCCCTTAATATCGTTAAATTGATAACCGGCATGGCGAAGAGCCTCAATATGAGGGTAATTGCAGAAGGTGTTGAAACAGAAGCGCAGCTTGAACGTCTTCAGGCGCTTGGCTGCGATCTCGTCCAGGGATATCTGTTCGGAAAACCACAGGCTGAGATTGACAGGAAGATTAGATACGGTTGAAATGGTTGCGCGGCTTTTTCTGGCCCAAAACCCTTTAGGCGATTGATAATCAAAGGTTAAACAATGAAAAAAACAGCCCCAGAATATACGCCTGTTGATTTATCTCGTTGGGCCAGGAAGGAGCATTTTGAAGTATTCCAGTCATTTGCCGAGTGTACAATTAACCAAACGGTTCTGATCGACATCACCGCGCTGCGGAAACATATCAAAAAGGTCGGCTGGAAGTTTTACCCGACGATTATTTTCCTCCTCTCTAAAATCATGAACCGGCATCCGGAATTCCGTATGGCCATTAAGGACAATGAGCTTGTCATATGGAATGAAATTCATCCCAGCTATACCATTTTCCACCCTGAAACCGAGACTTTTTCGTCATTGTGGAGCCACTTCGACGGCAATATTCAGCACTTCCAGAACACCTATGCAGAAGACGTTGCGCGCTATGGCAATAACCTTTCTTACTGGCCGAAGGAAGAGTCACGGGAAAATGTCTTTTTCGTATCATCTATTCCCTGGGTAACGTTTACGAACTTTACGATGAACATTGCGCACATGAAGAACTTCTTTTCTCCTATGTTCACGTTTGGAAAATACTACGAGCAGGACGGGAAAGTGTTGTTGCCTATGGCGGTGCAGGTCCATCATTCCGTGTGCGATGGTTTCCATGTGGCAAGGATGTTTAATGAGTTGCAGGAGATGTGTGATGGTTTGCCGGAGCTGTCGGAGGGATTAAATAGCTGATAAGCCGAAGGCTATTTTAAAATGGGATAATAGGAACATAACGTAGCCATGCATCCTATTTATTTTCAGTAATTTATATTCATCATGATTTTTAATGTACCCCCAAAAGTACCCCCAATCAGATCTCGTCTGAACTCTGACAGCAAAAAAATTGCGGGCTGTCTAATAGACAGCCCGCCAGCATGGTTGATGTTTTTACAGATACTAATCAACCTTCCAAACGTTAACTGCTTGTTGTGACATCCACTTTTGAAAATCATTGACAGATTCTAAATTCCACTCTGCATATTCGGTAATGGTGCCAACTTACTGATTTAGTGTATGATGGTGTTTTTGAGGTGCTCCAGTGGCTTCTGTTTCTATCAGCTGTCCCTCCTGTTCAGCTACTGAAGGCGTGGTGCGTAACGGTAAAAGTACTGCCGGACATCAGCGCTATCTCTGCTCTCACTGCCGTAAAACATGGCAGCTACAGTTCACTTACACCGCTTCTCAACCCGGTACGCATCAGAAAATCATTGATATGGCCATGAATGGCGTCGGATGTCGCGCCAGTGCACGCATTATGGGCGTTGGCCTCAACACGATTTTACGACACTTAAAAAACTCAGGCCGCAGTCGGTAAACTCACGCATACAACCGGGCAGTGACGTCATTGTTTGCGCGGAAATGGACGAACAGTGGGGTTACGTCGGCGCTAAATCACGCCAGCGCTGGTTGTTTTACGCGTATGACAGGATACGGAGGACGGTTGTGGCGCACGTATTCGGTGAACGCACGTTGGCCACGCTGGAGCGTCTTCTGGGCCTGCTGTCGGCCTTTGAGGTCGTGGTATGGATGACGGATGGCTGGCCGCTGTATGAATCACGCCTGAAGGGAGAACTGCACGTTATCAGCAAGCGATATACGCAGCGCATTGAGCGGCATAACCTGAATCTGAGGCAGCATCTGGCAAGGCTGGGCAGGAAGTCACTGTCGTTCTCAAAATCGGTGGAGCTGCATGACAAAGTCATCGGGCATTATCTGAACATAAAACACTATCAGTAAGTTGGAGTCATTACCTGCATATTCTGTCACTTTTAAGGCCAAATTATATCCGGATTTTGTATATTCTTTTTTCTTCTCTTCAAAGGATGAGCGTTTTAAATTATCTTTATCCATTAAGATCATGTTTCCAAGTCTATCTTTTACATCATTAATTCCTTCACCAAAAGATCCGCTCCACTCTTTTTCTGGATGATAAGGGCAAATATGCTCTAATGTCGTTTTTTCATAATCACATGGATTACCTAAATAGCCTTCAATTTCAGAAAGTAAAAAACGTATTTTTTTCGCTGTTTGTCTACTTGGCATTCTATGAAATTCAAAAGCATTAAAGAATGTATTATCATCGGGATACAAACGTTTAAATTCCTCGCTATTTTTCACATGACTAGCTCTTAAGAACTCTCGATTATAAACCTTGTTCGCAATTTGATTATAAATATTCTCTTGTTCACTAGGTGATAAATGGCAGATAATATTATATCGAATAGATAATACATATATATATTTTACGAGCTTAACAAACTCTTCTGGAGAAAAATTACCAAAGGCAGCAAGAAATATTGTTAGTGGTTGCTTGATATTAAATAATCTTATGCCATTAAGATAGTGCAATACATTTCTGTATTTCACATCTTGATCTCCCCACCATGCATCATTGGGATTGATCAATGATGCATAGATAGGTGAGTAGTCAATTAATGACTTCAAATACTGATACGCTTCTTCCGGTTTCGTTAATATTTTTCTCATTGAGGAAAAAAGGTTGTTCTTAGTAACCATTCTTCTCTGTGAATTATAGTGATATCTAATGTAATCAGAAACATTGCTCTCTCCAAGTTGGACAATCATTTCTGACCATTGCTCGTCCAAATCATTGAGCTCTTCTTCTCCGATTTGATCATCTTTAGTCACAATTGAAAACAAATAGTTTTTTAGTAGGTCCGGAGTAGACAATTGGACCCCTCTAGCATTCAAAGTTTCAAAAACTTTATAGGCATTAAGATCGTCTTGTACAATTATCTTTGTAAAAATCATACTTGAAGAAAAATCTGCAATAAACTGAGCAATCTCCGCACCTGTTTTGCCGTAATCTTTCTTACAGAAAAAGTCAAAACACTTACGTATCAATTTATTAGTTGATGTTATACCGCGAGAATTTTGAGCCTCTAAATGAGATGACATTCTTTGAAAATAACTCTTATTATTTCTATTTAGTTCTAATTTATTAATTACTTTAAGCGTAACGAAGTTCTTACTTCCGACAAAATTCTGAGTTATACCATCGAGTCGTTCAGTATTGCCCTGAACATCCTCCCCATTATTAATTAAAGTTTTGATCGCTTTCATTGCAGCCAGAACTATAATCGATAACGTAACTAAGCGTTGTTGCCCATCTATAATTTCATGCTGATACTGTTCTTTTTGTTGAAGGACAATGTAGCCCATATAATGGAAACCTTCATCATCAAGAGAATTTATATCTGCCCACAAATCCTCCCATTGTCCCACATCCCATGCATAGTCTCGCTGGAATCTAGGCACAATATATTTGTTAGGCCCACCTATTAATTCATTAAAATTCTCATTTTTTGGTTCCATCAACATAAATTGCTTTGCCATTTAATCAAATCCCGTTATTTTAAAATGACGTTATCATAAGGCTGTTAATTATTAACAAGACATTATGATGAGAGTTTCATAGCTATGATGCACGATAAACGATTCGAGCACTAAGAGACACTTCTGGCGCTCTACATCATCAGAGACAATCAACTTGGCCGCTTTGAACAAGCAGTAGAAAGGTTAAAAGTTATTCTAAATATATCTAAATTACTGACTGAAGCAACTGTAACTTAGAGCGCGTTCTGCCAAAAATCCCCACTGGCGCTGCCGGTGGGTGACAACTTTTGACAACTCAATCTGAACGCCAGCTTCCGGGTAAACTGGAACATCGATCTGAAAGAGGCTCGAGGATGGTTGCAGAGCGGGTGTGCTTAACACCTCCCCTTCACGAGTTCGTGTACCTGAAGTTTTCTGAAGCGGTAGCGGTTGACACTTTCCCCCTAGTTTTCCCTGGTAAGGCATAACAAACCATAACAGGCTGACACCTGCCCTGCTTCGCATCAGGATGAACAAAAGCTAACAGCCAAGGCTCAACAAATCTCAACGCCAGCCCTTTACACTTCTGCTGTAGCTGCTGTTCGTAGGCGTCAGGATCCGTTAGGTTGGGTTGACACTTTTCCCAGTTTCTCGCGAAAAAGTGTCAAGTTTGAGGGGCTGGGGGTTTACAGTTTTTCGCCGTCCAGCAGGCAGAGTGACATTAAACCAGTTTTGTTCCAGTCATCCGGCGTATCGGGGTGCATTGTGGCAACGTAAGCCAGCTCAGAACGAAGAAACCGTAAAGCGCCTGCTGCACGGTCTTTGCCATAGAAGCTGTGGGTTTCTTCATCCGGCCGGAAGAGAATCAGAAATTGTTCATCGGGCTCGTGCTGAACATCAAAACCCAGCTCAGCGGCTGCTGCCTCTATTCGCTGGCCAGCATTAATATCAGCCGGCAGCTCTTTCCCGCCGTCATGCCCCATACCCACGCGGCGGCCTGCGCCCACGTCATTGCATTGTGATGATCACCAGCACCAGTACCAGTACCAGTACCAGTACCAGTACCAGCAGAATTTTGTTTAGCCTGCGATGCTTCGACATCCACTTTATCGCCTGAAATTACAATTTCACCGCGGGCTATCCAGCCGTAAACAGTTTGCCGGCTGACGCCCATATGCCTGGCGTAGGCTGATTTACTTAACAGCATCGTGATGTTTCCCTCCGGGCAGAAAAAAGCCGCCCTCAGGCGGCCTGCTTCTCTTCTGAATTTATCTGGCGCTGGCTGCCTTTGAGCATCGCGCTGACATGTTCGCTTAACTGATCAAGGCCTGTCATACGGGGCAGAACTACTGATGGATCGTCGTTCTTCCCGTAAAGGAGATTGTTATACCAGGTTCGGACAGCTGTAATTTGTGCGACGTCTTTCCTTACCGCATCGACCAGCTCGGCAACCGCGCTAATCACCAGCCCGTTCTCCGATGCGATACGGGAGAAGCCGAGACGTTTTAGCTGTTCCGTATCGAGTCCAGAACACACTGCGTGCGCCCTTAGTAAAGCGTTCGCCAGCTCCTGATGCTTTCCACTGTGCATCGACAGCAGCATTTTTTCCTGGCTGCGGCGATCCAGTCGGGCGAATGCCTGACGCATTTCACTGTCACGCATGAATCCCTGAACATCATCAGTTGCCAAGGGATTAACCGGAGCGAGCTTATTCTTCAGGTAATCGAGAATGTTTGCGGCCTGCTCGCTTACGGCTGCCACCCAGCGGGTAAAGTCTTTGAGCGTGTCCGGGTTCCGGGCTTCACCTGCCCTGCGGTTTTTTGCCTGTTCGTTCAGATCCGGATCGTTGCGGATAAGATGGTTTACAGAGGAAGAATCGAAGCGTCTGTTTGAAGAGATAGCACGTTACTTCTTTCCGGTTGAAATATTCGCCATCACAACAGGGCTACGCCGGTCTAATGTTACGAGTCTTGAATGGTCACTGGTTGACTTAGATAAACGGATGGCATGGATGCCCCATGATGAAACGAAAGCCGGCAGGCATTAGCAATTTCCGCTGTCATGACCACAGGCATACGAGGGCAAGCTGGCTGGTTCAGTCTGGCGTGTCCCTTCTTACACTTAAAGAGATGGGTGGGTGGGAAACGCTCGAAATGGTTCAGAGGTGCGCTCATCTTTCAGCCGGACACTTAACAGAACACGCAAGCAAAATAGACTCAACTATTAGTCGAAATGTCACAAATACGGCTTAAAAGGAGAAGGTGGTTTAATTAAATCTTAGATAAGTACTTGAAATGACTGGTGCCGATAATAGGAGTAAAACACAGCAAATAAATACATGTATTTACTGTGATTTATTTTTAACAATGAGATAGATACCCGAATTGATACCCGTTTTGTTTTCGCTCCCGATTGAGGAACAAAACACGCTATTCCGTAGCCCTGTACCACGCTTGCCAACGATACTTATCCAGCCGTAACTGGCGCAGGCATTCCGCTGTTTCGATGTCTGCTTGCAGATCTTCGTCGCTGTCTGTTCCAGCTTTACTCGCTCCCTTGCACGGCTCCTGCATCAAATCCGCTGATGGAGTTAGCCGCGTCGAGGGCTCGCTGACGCAGCTGCACAGCGTGATCGTCAAAATCACACTTAACATGATTCGGGTCGTTAACATATTTCACCACGTCTCGGTAAATGGTCCGGTAAATCACTTTACCCTCTGCACTGGCCGCCGCCGCTTTCTGCTCGCCGATGGCGACGGCTTTCTCAGCTTTCTTCTGCTTCGCTTTTGCCTGGCTGTTAACGTGCTCGCTGTGCGCATACCACCCTTTGAGGTAACCTACATAAAAGGTACCGACAAAAAACGCCAGCAGAACGGCCAGTGCTAACAGCTTTGCTTTTATCGTCACTGGTCTATCCCCCAGCACGCTAACGCGCTTTCCTGATCCCGGCGCTCAACCTGACCATAGCAGCCATTCTTCTGGCCTTTGGTCAGTCTACAGTCACGGCCCCCGTCTTTGATCCACCAGCGGATCGCCTCACATGCACCTTTTCGGTCACCGGCATTCATTCGCTTATAGAACGTTGACGGGAAGCATTTGCCGGGTCCGATGTTGTACGGACAGAAGGATGCAATCCCGGCTTTCTGCGGCTCTGTCAGCGGTACCTTGATGTTGCGGTCTACCCATGCCAGAGCCTTATTGCGTTCAATGGCGTTTACCTGGTCGCATTTCGCCTGCGTCATTTTCATGCCCGGTATCACCGGCTTGCCATCAACCATTGTGGCACCACGGCAGATCGTCCAGATGCCACTGCCATCTTTGTACGCGGTGAGACTGTTTCCCTCTTTCTCATTCAGGAACTGATCGAGAATGACCGATGCTGGTGCACCAGCGAGTACCAGCCCCAGAACGGCGGCACTTAGTTTCGCCCGGCTATTCATGATTGAATCTCCGTTTCAGTCATCACCCGCTGGACTTTAGCGACAACTTCGTCGGCTTGTTCGAGGTTGTGTGAATCCGACTTGCTCAGGAACTCGATAACCGCTCTTGTTCGCTGGCGGTCTAATGCCAGACGTTCTGCGGATGCGTGGCGATCAGCTTTAATCTTTGCCCGGCGGTCAAGCCAGCCAAGAAACGAGAGCAGGAAACCGAGAACTGCAAGCACGAGATATGTTAAATCAAGAGTGGTAATGCCGAGATAAGCTGCAAGGGTGGTTAACCCATTGCCGATCCAGGACAGCCAGTTGTTTTGCGGATTCATCCCCAAACCTTACCCCGGAGGGAAATTTATGTAGTCCCGCAAGAGTATGGTTAGGCTAAGGTCGGAATCCTGACCATATGAAAGGTAATGAACTGCTTCGGGTTCGTTGGTATACTTTTCCCCCTTCTTAATAATTAGATCTTATTCATGATTGCCAACATTCAGTATTTGCGGTTTCTTGCTGCTTTCCTCGTGATATATGCATATGCCAACTTAGCTGTTTACGGCATCACGCCTCAGATAACAAACCTGGGTGGTGTCGGTGTGGATATATTCTTCATCATCAGCGGATTTATCATGCCGTACATCATTTACGGCGGGCTCTATAATGATGGCATGATGCCGAAGTTAACGCCGGTGGGGTTCATTAAACGCCGCATCACTCGCATATGGCCTTTGTACCTTGTAGCAACGCTGGTGGTCATATGCATATCATGGTTTGTTGACTCTGGCGTCATTTCTCAACCAACCGCAGACTTTGCTTATATCTTTAATGGCTCGAGACTGGACATGATGTGGTTCGTCAAAACAATGACGTTCATGAACTTCGACAAGCCCCCTATTCTTGGTATCGGCTGGACTTTACAGTTTGAATTCTTGTTCTATTTCTTACTCGCTGGCTTGCTTGCGATTGGTATTAAAAAAGCCAACTCACTCGAGTTTTATTCAGTCTGCGCTCTTGTAGTTTTCGGTGCTGGCAATGCTCTGGTTCATGGCGAAAGTAAGGTTCTGGTAACGCTATCCAGCCAGATGTTTATCGAATTTATCCTTGGCATGTATCTGTACCGTATGTATTCCGCAGGATGCGTACTGCCGAAGTGGCTAGCGTGGGTGGGCATCGCTTCTTTCTTTCCGCTTTTTGCGTTCGCTAACTCGGGTGTTTTCGCTTATAACGATTATTCCCGGCTGCTCACATGGGGCATCCCGGCGTTCGTGATTGTCTGGTCGGCTCTGAGCCTTGAGGGGGTCATTCCTCATAACCGCTCTTTCCTGCTGCTTGGCGATTCCTCGTACAGCCTGTATCTGTCTCACGGTATCTCAGCACCGGTATTTCTGTTTATCTGGACACAGTTTGGCCTCGATAAGACTGTTAGCATCGTGCCTTATGTAATCGTCTATTACATCTACTGTCAGGTTATCGCCCTTGCCTGCTACAAATTTATTGAAAAGCCTGTTAATGGCTGGATAAAGAAAAAAGCATACGGAAAAGCTAAATGAAACACTTAAAGATACTTGCATGCCTGTTTATTTCTCTTTCCGCTAGCGCGGAGCTTCCAGCGCTGGCTGATAAATACACAACGTGCAATGATGATTCTTGCAGCAATTATGTCGTTAATAAATTCAACATCCACCCTTCATTCTTTGGTGGTCATTATGTTTATTCGGACATGGTTTATGCATCCAAGGAATACAAGAACGAAGGGTTGCTTTTTACTCCTGAAGGTCCAGTGATGATGTTTAATCAGATGACAGGCAAACTTTTAGTTGCCGGTAAAGATTTTTCCGTCCATGGCGATCATGTGTCGTTCCCTTCTTCAACAACCGTTGACCTTGCACCTGTTGGTTTCAGCAAGCCGGATAAAGAAGATAAGGATTTTAACGTAAGAGTCACACTTGAATATCCATTCCATCAGATGTCTGTGTCATACAAAAAAAATGAAAGTATGCGCCTTTTAATGAGTGGTAGCATTACAGACCTGAGAAAAATAATTAAAGATAAGAAAAACCTAAAGATAACTTACTTCGGGGATAGCATAACGTTTGGCGCAAATGCTACTGGGATCTACTCCGCTCCCAACCAACCACCTTTTACTGACCTTACTTCAGCGTACCTTGCGATGATTCGTGGCGGGGATGTGCAGTGGTACAATCCATCTGTACCAGGATGGAACAGTGCTAATGCAGTTAGCGATGAAACTGGTCGAATGCTAAAGTTTGATTCAGATGTGTATGTGATTGCATTTGGCGTGAATGACAGCAATGATATAGAACCTAAAACATTCGTTGCTAACATTGAAAAGCTTATCAAAGACATTAAAACCAAAAATAACCATGCGCGAATCGTATTAATGTCACCAACACGCCCAAACCCAGAATGGGTATTGCCTAAGAAAGAGTACTTTGAAGGATACAGGAAGGGGCTGAGAGGACTCTCAAAAAAATATGAGCGCACCACCTTCATAGATATTACAGATGTGTGGAATCAGATTCTGAAACGCAAGAATATATGGGCAATAACAGGAAATGGGGTAAATCACCCTGGTGATTTTGGTCACAGAGTAATAGCCGAGGCGCTACTCACCGCCTTCCTTGGCGATGACTTCTCTTAAACAATCTTAAGGAAGTTAGAAGCGTCTTTGTAAATGGTGCCCGCCGGGGCACCAGATATTTCACCCAGTGTTTTAACGTTCTTTAGCGCAACCATTCCAGCGGTCGATAGCTCAATACATGCAGCATCATTGTTCATATTGATTTTCAGGGTTCCTACTGCGCTACCACCATTGGCACTTGTCCATTCAAGCGTCGCGATAGTAAGTGGATTGCCGTTGTTATCTGTCCCTTGCAGCAAGAGCTTACCAGTTCCTGTCCCTGGTATTCTGAGGGCTGCGCGGCCTCCCCCTTCCAGTACGACGTCCACGATTTCTTTAGGGTATTTTGTGTGCACCCCTACACGCGAGGGGTCCCCCAGCCCGCCGCCACCAGGTACAACGGCAATACCTGGAATAAGCGATTTTGCAAACAGCATCACTGAGTCTTTATGTGAATTGACTGCTGGATTACCGTCATTGATACCACTCCCAATCGCAATCGAGCCACCGTAAGCCTGAACGTTTTTCCCTGCGGCAAAGGCCCCATCACCTGCAGCTCGAGTATTCTCACCTAAAGCTGTAGCTCCGATACCGTCGCTCGCCTCACCGCCCGGGTCTGTGCTTAGCCCTTTACGCGCCTGCGTTCTGTAACCCGCAGCGAATGCAGCTCGAGACAAAGCATCGCTTTCTTCACAGAAAGCCGCAGATTTTGCGCCAAGGGCGATAACATTTTTCCCGAAGGCAAATGAGCAATATCCCTGAGATTCGGATGGGTTGATTGGGTTATCCGGATCACCAGAAGCACTACCGGCACCACCAGCTAATGAGGCAACACCATAAGTAACGCAGTCATGCCCGAAAGTAGATGAGTAAACTGCGTAAGCAGCACCATTACGGTTAAATGAAACCGAATAATCCCCAATCAGAGCAGGGTTCCACCATGAATTTTTAGGATCTGGAAGACCGCGCCAGAAGTTTCTCTCATCATCCAGCGGCAAAACGTCAGCCCCGCCAACCCGAAGCCAGCCTTTTACATTATCAAATGCGAATGTAAGCCCCTCTGTCAGTGAAGACCCTGCCGGAATCCCATAATTAACTTTCGTGCCGATCCGCCTCAGACCGTCCAGCTCAGCTAATAAAATGAGAACGTCAGCTGCGCTACCACTCTCAGGCAGGACCGTTATGGGGTTACCGTTACTATCAAAAGCAAGAAGCAGGTTTCGCCTGCCAGACACTCCTGGCAGCATACCAATCGAACTTTCAGGCACTCGCAAAGTGCGAACCAGGCTGAAATTATCGATATAATTTTTTGTAGCGGCATCCTGAGGGTTCACCGGATCCGCAAGCTTTTCAATCCGGTACCCTTCGGCATTAAATGGACCACCGAAAAGCGGCCGGCGAAGTGCCAGCCCAAGATAAATAAATGACCGTTGAATAGCCATCCATAGACGATCAAAGTCTTTATTAACCGTATCAGCCAATAAGTCGCCGTTGTCCTGGTAATCTGTGAGCCGGTATGTTGGTACCACGCGCTCCAGCATCACGACAGAACCGTTGGCGGGTGGAGTGATAAAAATGACATCTCCGCCACCGACGTTGCCCGCACCCGAGACGCTATAACCGCTGGTGACCGGTGTCCCGTTAATGGTCACCTGTATATCACTGGCGTTGATAATATAAAATTCGAAGGGAAAAACGGTCGTCAGACCGTTAGCGTTGTAAATTATGTACGGAGTCTGGTTCGGTACCGACATGATGGGAAACCTCTGGCAGGTTAGTAATCGACGTCGACCAGATGATCTCCGTCACTTAACTGCCAATCTTCGCGCGCATGCCCGGTCGGAATCCCGACCACTTTCCCGATGCGTACAGGGGTCTGACTTATTGCTCCCGCGCCAGAGTCTATAAAGTCGTCCGGCTGGTTGGTCAACGCCGGGTTAAAGTCACGCATCTGGTCGTACACAGGGCCGTCGAGCACGTCAGTATGTGCCCACAGGAATCGCGACGACAGCGGCGCTTCAAACGCGTCAAGGATACGTTTCTGCTTGTTAGTGATGCTGAATTCTTCCCGAACACCACAGCTGGTACCCTTGAGCGCCTGACGCAGCAATTTACCCGCGAAGCTGCCGGGTCCGTTTACCTCAACGCACACAACCGGGATCTGATATTTGAGCACCAACTCTTTTATCTGCGCCACCTGGCCGCCAGTGATTTTGTCGTTGTCGTCGAATTCGGCCAGCTCCCCCGTAAGCTCCTGGCAGACATGCCAGTACAGGTGGCCGCGTGCGTCGGTAAGTATCAGAGAGAACGCCGAGGCGTCGGCCTTAACTTTACCGGTTGCCACATCCCACCAGGCGACCGCACCAACGATTTGCACGTTACCCAGCCACAGCGAAGCCGTACGGTTCGCATAGCGAATTTGAGGATGAATGTTGTATTCCCGGATGCGGTCAGGGTCGAGGCGAACGTCTCCAACGGGTTTACTGTGCAGCTGATACTGGCTATCCCACTCGTTAATCGTGCGGGTTTCTTTGCGGCGGTTTTCCATTTCTTCACGGGTGAACCGTTCAGGCCAGGCGCAGTCTGCATAAAAATCGATAACCGTGTCCGGTGCGGCCGCAAACTCAACGCCGTCGGCGGTCAGCTTATAATCCACATTTTCGACCAACAGCCGCGCCGCCTTGTGGATGCCAGCAAAAACATAATCCGGGCGAAAAGGCACGGCGTAGCGCAGCTGCGAGGCCTCTTTCGCTTCAATGCGCTTTTCTTTATCAAATAACCGGATGGTAAGACAGTCGGCCCCCATAGACTCCACCTCATCATAAAGGCTGTCATGTGTGTGCGGTGTACCGATATAAAGCTTGCGGCCGCCGGGGATCAGGATGTGGGTTTGCTCTCCCAGTCGATAGCGCAGCTTTTCGCGCGCCTCCGGAGTCTGGATATTACGTGGTACCTCCACGTCGTCGTTCTGGCATTCGTTGGCGCGCGCCGAAGTTACGTTAGACAGGATGCCTTTTGCGTACATGCTGCCGTTACGTAAATCCAGCGCGCCATTAACCCACCATTGCTCAACGGTTCCCTGCCCGTCAGGGAGCATGCCTTTGGTCAGCGGATGATTACGCAGGACGTTCTGAGTGTCACGGCTGGTTTTATACGCGGTTCCGTCTGATTCCGACTGGTGAAGAATGCGGTACTGACGATCGCAGTAGTATCGCCAGGCATTATAGACCGCAAGGATCGTTGATTTACCGAAACCACGGAAACAACGAAGCACCGCGAGGTTTCCGCGATGCTCCAGCCAGTGGCAGGCCTGATAGTGGCAGTCCGGAACGTCCCAGTTCATTCGCTCCGCCCACATTAAAAAGAAGGCGAGGAACGAAATCATTTTTTCCCTTTCTGCAGGCGCTCAATAATGGCGGCCGCCTCTCGCTCAGCTTTTGAAACCTGCTGGCCCAGCGCAAAGGCTTCATCATCCTGACCTGGATTATCGGATGGCGTACCGCCGCGCGTTTGCATGCCAATCAGGGAGTGCACCTTAATCAGCAGCGTCAGCGATGCGGCTGCATTCTTCTTATCCCAGTAGCGATCGCCGCGTTCATCCTTGGTCAGTTCGCTCGGTTTCTTCCCCGCCCCCGGCCAGTTTTCCGGATCGGCTTCTTCGAGCACCACGTCGGTGAGTTTATCACTCAGTGCGGTAAGGCGTGTTTTGTAATCCTGATGCATAAAAAAGCCCCGTAGTGAATACAGGGCTATGATGGAGCAGTCCAGAGGTCGGAATCCCGACCGATTACCGCATGCCGGGGTCAACCTGATTTATCAGCGGCGCTATCCAGAAAAGATTATTACCCGGCAGCAGCGTACGCACGTTATGCAGTACCCGATCGCCAGCATCACCGTTGAGCACGCCAGCGGTCACATCGGTAACGGTATCGAGCAGGCCGAACGTTGGACCAAGCGCAGAGCCAATAAAACCACGGCTGGCATAACGTGACTGCGTTCCGGTACCGAGCAGTGCACCCAGCCCCACCATACCGCCGGAGGCTTTTTCTGCCATGTTGTTATATTCCATCAGCGGGCCGAGAATACCGGATCGGTCGATACCCTCAATGGCCAGTTTCTGAGGCGACCAGTCAACCTCTTTACCATTTGCAGATTGTTTAAGTGCGTACGTCAGTGCGCCGAGGCCAATCTGGAAAGCGGTACCGTAATAAAACTGGCCGGTTCCCTCCTGCAGGCCGCCCAGCGTTGCGCGGTTGTAGGACGCGGTAGCGAACGATTTAAACTGGAAGATAGTTTTACCCAGCGGCGTGCTGGCCCACAGTGGTGTATCACCGATCCCCGGTGTGATAACGGTATTGTTAACGTCTTTGAGCACCGCCGACTGGAAGACACCAGCCACATGCTGATCGTCCCATTTTTCAAAATTGCCGATATGCCAGCCATTGATTACCTCGCCGTGCTTTTCGAATTCGCTGCGGATACGCGCGGCCATATTGTCGTTAATGCCGAGCTTGGCAAGGCGGCGGCCAGCGAACGCGCCGGACAAAATGCCGTCGGAGGTGATCATCCCGTTTACCGATTTGTTCATATCGTCGAAGTGGCCCATCAGCGTGAGCTTGCCGAACGCATCGGTGACGCGCTCCATTCCCGCTTCTACCGCTGTAGTGCGGGCGGAACTGTCTACCAGGTCACCCATCGTACGCGCACGGGTATGCAGGATGGTTTTCCAGCCCGACGGCCATTTTTAACTGTTCGGCCCGGCTGGCCTTGAATGCCGGCGACCGGGTTATCAGCGCAGAGTAGCCGCGCATGGTATTGCCAAACCCGTTAACCATCACACCGCGGGCGAGATCAGGAATAGCGGAAACGGTCATACCGCCCAGCTTGGTAACAAAGTTAGCGCTGCGAAGGAACGCGCCAGCACGTACGAAAAATGATGATGGATCGTCCGGCATGCCGTAGGTACCCGCCAGACGGTCGCGCAGCGCAGTGATATCACGAATATCGTTATCGCGGGCTTTCGCCAGCTTCGCCTGGTCTTTGGGGTTCTGACGCATCAGCGCATCGTATTCATCCTGAATATCCTTGAGCTGCTTTTCCAGCGATTTGTTACCGAATGCGCGCGTCAGCTCAACCTCTGCTGACGCCTCGCGGATATGACGCTGCGAGTACATAATTGGCGTCGCTCTCCAGATAATCTTTCATCAGACGATCGGGAACGCTGGAGCGTACGCGACGGGTGCTGCCTGCCGCTTTCACCATAAAGACGTTCGCAAAATCCTGAGGAATTTTTGCGCCGACCGATTTTATTGATCGTGGCATCAGCAGTAATTTCCGCCTCTTCGCGGGACATGGTTTTTTCGCCGCGCGACCACCAGTCGACCAGCATCTCGCGGAATTTATCACGCTCGTTGACGATCTTGCCGACTTTGTACACGCGGGGAAAATAGCTTTCCTGGCCGATGGCTTTCAGTTCCTCGTCCGGCGGCAGCAGGCCAAGCTTTTGCTGAGCCACTTTCACCCGGTTAACCACGGTGCGCATTGCCTGCGCCGCTTCCTGCACCACCGGGTTAGCATGCACATCGCCACTGCGCATGGCGTTACCGACTTCCTCACGGAACTGGAAAAACTCAGGTCACCGCCAGCGGCTTTATACTGGCTGTAGGCCTGCTTGTTCGTCACCACGACGGCGGCCTCTTCACGACGCCACCCGCGAACGCGGGTTTCTGCCGCGACGGGTGTCTCAATACCCCGGGCGTTACCCTGCAGTGTGTAGTTATTTTCTGCCAGCTCCAGCGCCGTACGGCGGGAGGTTTTGGACGGTGACTCCATAAAGACGGGTGAACGGCGTCAGATAACTGCCCGCCTTGCGTGCCAGTTTACCAACCGGACCGCCAGCTGCAGGAGTGAGATCCTCGAGCGTTGCCTCACTGATTCTCGCCGCGCCGACGCTGCCCCCTTCGGGGAGCGAGGCAGCAGCTGTGTCCGTCGCTGACGTGATGCTCATATTATCGAGCGCGTCAGCCACTTCGCGCGTGGCCGCAGTGCGAACAGATGGCGATAAAGCAGCCCCGGCAGCAGCGAATACGCCGCTCATCAACGCACCCGCTGCGACGTGGGAGGCGCTTTCCCCCCACGTGCGTGTTATCTGCTGATTATTCAGCACAACCTCGCTCGCTGCTGTTGCAGCTGCACCGATTGCAGCCTGCGACGCGATACGGGCAACCGCGCCGCCCTGCGCACCGGGGATAAACATGGAAGCTACGGTGACAGGGTCTACCACTCCGGCTGCAATGCTGGCGAGGACACCTTCGCCGCCAGCCTCGGAAAGTACCCTGCGGTCCTCGTTTTCGTCGTCAATCTGTTGTTTCAGCCAGGCGGTCTCCTCCGGCGATCGGGAATCAGCAAACGCCGAGCCCCACTGTTCGTACCCGTGCAGCTCGGTTTTATCCGCATAAGGGTTATAACCCTCTACCGGCTCAAACTGTTTGGCCGGGCGGAACATTTCGCCAAGCAGGTTATTCTGGCGAAATGCTGCCCCCAGACAGAGGGCTCATCCTGTTGAGGCTCAGGGTTGGTACCTTCGGGTAAAGGCACATCAAATCCTGTAGGTGCTGCCAGAACATTACCCGCCGGAGTGAATCCGTTATTCAGTTCTTCAGGAGTGGCGTATACCGGCATTATTCAGTGCTCCACGAAAAGTAATTTTTAACCCTGTCCATACGCTCGTTATGCAGACGTTTATATTGTTCATCGAGCGCGCGGTGTTTATCTTTGAACCCGCGAATATCCTGACCGCGTTGCAACTCATTGCGATCATGTTCTTCGCGCTCTTCCTGCATTTTTTTGTATGGCGCCCACTCTTCCAGTAACGGTTTCCAGCGCATCGGCCTGCCGTACGAATCGTAGAACGGTTGTACCGCCTCGATACCATCCT